>NZ_JAOQOS010000001.1:0-3585000 GCF_025961995.1 Sphingobium sp. B8D3A
TCTCAATCTCTCGGAAGCGGGCGATGAGCGTTATGCGCTCTCCGGCAATGCCGGCGCACTCGACATTGCGCTGGCCCTCGCCTGGGTGCGCGAGAATATCGGCCAGTTCGGCGGCGATCCCGGCCGGGTGATGATCTTCGGCCATTCCGGCGGCGGCCGCAAAATCAATGCGATGATGACGATGCCGGCGGCTTCGGGCCTGTTCCACCGCGCCATCTCGCAGAGCGGCCCCGGCATCCGGCTCGACTCGCGCGAGGTCTCGCTCGACCGCGCCGACCGCCTCCTACACAAGCTCGGCATCCGCAAAGGCGGGCTCCGCCGGCTGGCGGACGTGCCGACCCGCACGCTCACCGCCACCGGCATCGAGGTGCGCAACGAGACCGGCCAGTTCCGTCCCTTCGTGGATGGGTTGAGCGTGGTCCAGCACCCGTTCCTGCCGCACGCGCCGCTGCTCAGCGCTGACGTGCCGATGATGCTCGGCACCACGATCGAGGAAACGACGATCTTCCTCGGCCATGTGCCCGCCTACGACACGATGAGCGATGCGCGAGTGCTGGAGGAATCGCTGCGGTTCTTCCCGCCCGGCGAGGCGCCCAAGGCCATCGAGACCTGGCGCGGCATGTTCCCCGATCATAGCAACACCCGGCTGTTCGCACGGCTGACCACCGACCGATCCTATCTGCTCGATGCGACGGTCCAGGCCGAGAGCAAAGCCGCGCTGGGACGGGCGCCGGCCTATCTCTACCTGGTCGACTGGCCGACTGACATTGGCAGTCTGCACGGGGTGTCGCCCCATGGCATTGAGCTGGCCTTCACCTTCGGCAATATCGAGGCACATTCCGGCGTCGGCACGGTGACGCCCGAAGCCGACGCCCTGCGCGCCGCCATGTCCGGCGCATGGACGTCCTTCGCCCGGACCGGCCGGCCGGACAATCCGCACATGCCGGTGTGGCTGCCCTACGAAACCTCGCTGCGGGCCACGATGCGCTTCGGCAAGACCGTTCGGCTCGAATCCGATCCGCTGGCCGCGCAGCGCAGCTACATGGCGCGCTTCGGCTCCGAGCAGCTTGGCGAACGCGAGCCGCGCCCGCCCGGGCCTTGGATTCGCTGATGAGGGGATCGGTTGATGAGTAGAGCGCTAACGCCCGAGCGCCAGGCGCCCGCCCTCGATTTCGCCTTCGAGATCGAGATCGAGCTGACCAAGCGCTATCGCTACGGCCCCACCTTCTGGGGCGCTGAGCGCGGCTTCGTCGGCGTGGAAAGCGGCATCGTGCGCGGCCCGCGCCTCAATGGCATCGTTGTCCCGCACAGCGGCGGTGACTGGCCGACCATCCGCACCGACCACACCGTCAAGTTCGAGGCGCGCTATCTGATCCAGGCGGATGACGGCACGATCATCGAGCTCCAGAACCGCGGCGTGCGGCACGGTAACAAGGATGTGCTGGCCCGGCTCCAGAATTACGAGGCCGTCGACCCGGCGGACTATTATGCCGGCGCCAGCCCGGTGTTCGATGCACCGGAAGGCCCGCATGACTGGCTCTGCCGCACGATGTTCGTCGGCAAGATCGATCGCCGCGCCGACCGCGCGGTGTTCTCCTACTGGGCGGTGCTGTGATCGCGCGGCGATCCCTCACAGCTTTCAAGACCCTCGCTTTGGCGGGCCTGCTCGGCGGCGCCTCTGCTGCGCTCGCCGCCCATGAGACGCCGGCCTTTGCCGATCGCTGCGCAGCGGCCCGCGCCCTCCTGCCCGCCGACGTGACGCTCACCTCACTCGAAACGGTGGCCCCCGCGCCGCACTGGCAGAGCCCCACCTCGCCGACATCGCCGAAAGGCGAAGCAGTGCGTGCCGACTTCTGCCGATTGGCCGGCAGGATCGATGGCGATATCGGCTTCGAACTCTGGCTTCCCCGCGACTGGAATCGGCGCTTCCTCGGCACCGGCGTCGGCGGCGAGGCGGGCTATTATAACTATGCCGACATGGCGCGCGGCGTGGAGCAGGGCTTTGCCGCTGCCTCCAGCGATACCGGGCACCGCCAGGGCGAGCGCTGGATCGACGATGCCCGCAAGTCGGAAACATACGCTCATCTCGCCTATCACCGGCTGACGCAGGTCTCCAAGGCGATCATCGATGGCTTTTACGGCGCGCCGGCCGCGCACGCCTATTTTCTCGGTTGCTCCGGCGGGGGACGGCAGGGCCTGCGCGAGCTACAGCTCTACCCCGGCGATTATGATGGCGCGCTCATCGGCGCGCCGGGTCTGGACGTGCCCCTGCTCGCCGCCCGGCTGCTGCATGTGCATCTGGCCCAGACGCAGAACGACGGCGTCGCGATCAGCGCGGCGGACTGGGATCTGGTCTCGCGGCGCGCCATTGCGCGCTGCGATGCGAATGACGGCGCGGCCGATGGCATCATCGACGATCCGCGCAGCTGCGCTTTCCGCGTCGAGGAGCTCGCCTGCAAGCCGGGCCAATCTAAAGACTGCCTTGCGCCCGCCACGGTCAAAACCATCGCGACCATCGTCGCCCCGCTCACCGACAGCACCGGCAAGACCCATGATTTCGGTCTGCTGCCCGGCGTCACGGCCCGCCCCGGCGGCCTGCCACCGCTGCCTGTCCAGATGTTCGGCAATGCGCGTCACAGTGCAGGCCGGGGCGACGCCGGCTGGGACCCGGCAAGCTTCGATCTCGCCGCCGATCTCGCGGCCGCCCGCAAAAGCTTTGCAACCATGGATGCCCGCAGCGCCGACATGCGGACCTTCGCGGCGCGCGGGGGCAAGCTGATCCTCTATCATGGCTGGGCCGATGCATCCGTGCAGCCACTCTCCACACTCGATCTCTTCGCGCGCATGGGCGCAGAGGCAGAGCAGGACCGCGACGCCTTCGCCCGGCTCTACATGGTCCCGGGCATGCAGCACTGCCGGGGCGGGGCCGGCACCGACCGCTTCGGCGGATCAGAAGACCGCAGCGCGACCGGCAAGCCCGAGAGCGATCTGCTCGCGGCGCTGGTGGCATGGGTGGAGCAGGGCACCGCGCCCGGCGCGATCCTCGCCCGGCATGCGGACGCGGACGGGACCGTGACGACGGTCCGCCCGCTCTGCGCATGGCCCGGACAAGCATCACACTCCAAGGGCGCCCAGACCGGTCCAGCCGCCGATCTGCGCTGCGACAGCCATGCGCGGGGAGGCACGTAACGACACTCGCGACACCCTATGGCTCGTCGCCTGAGCGACTCTACCGCAGGGTGCGCGCCAGACACTGAAGAAGGAGGGGAAGAAGGGGGAGCAAGGCCCGATCCGGTTCACGCAATCGCGCAAACACAAGCACGAAGCCAGACCGCAGCGACCGGGCCAGGCCAGTTTCAGACGACGTAAAATGACAAAATTCTGAGTCCAGACAGCCGATTTTTTCAAAATTCGAGTTGAGGGAGAGAGCCAATGATTTCCGAGTTTCTGAAAGGACGCGCGCGTGGCCATGTCCGCCTCGGTGGCATATCACGCATCACCCTGGCCGCCGCATTGTGCGTGCCCGCCAGCCTGTTCGCCACCGCGGCCGCCGCACAGACGGATGCGGCCCCGCAAGAGGGCGGCAAGACGGAAGACATCATCGTCACCGCCCAGTTCCGCTCGCAGAACGTGCAGTCGACGCCGATCGCCATCACCGCGCTGAGCGCGCAGCAGCTTGAGGCACGCGGCCAGACCAGCATCACCGAGATCGCCACCAAAGCGCCGAACGTGAACCTGCGCGAGAGCAATCCGCAGGGCCCGTCATTGCAGGCCCATATTCGCGGCATCGGCCAGGCCGACTTCAGCCTCGCCTTCGAGCCGGGCGTGGGCGTGTATGTGAACGACGTCTATTATTCGACCCTCACCGGATCGGTGCTCGATCTGCTCGATCTGGAGCGGGTCGAAGTGCTGCGCGGGCCGCAGGGCACACTGGCGGGCATGAACTCCATCGGTGGCGCCATCAAGCTCTACACCAAGAAGCCGGATGGCAATGACGGCGGCTTCGTGGAAGCGACTGTCGGCAGCCTCAATCGCGTGGATGTACGCGCTGCCGCCAACTTCACCATCGTGCCGGATCGTCTGTTCGCCCGCATCTCGGGCGTGTCGCGCAATCAGGACGGTTATGTGAAGGTCTATGACTTCGCATGTACCCATCCGCAACTGGACGCGGTCTACAACATTCCCTCCCAGACCGACGGGCGCGATTGCCAGCTCGGCACCGAAGGCGGGAAATCTTATGTCGCGGCGCGCGGCTCCCTGCGCTGGGTGCCGACCGAAGATCTGGAAATCAACATCAGTGGCGACATTACCCGCGACGATTCGGAGGCCGCACCGCAGACGCTGATCTTCGTCGGCACGGCCAACGCGACCAGCTACACGCCGGGCACGACGGGGCTGAACCTCAGCCGCAACTATCCCATGTATTCCACGGCCCCCACAAACGGCCTCAACCTGTGGAATCCCACGACCGGCACCTCGCCGTTCGTACCCTATTCGCCCTGGGGTGTGGCGGGGGACAGCTTCACCAAGAGCCCCTATGTCAATTACTCCACCTACTGCGATGCGCAGCCCGTGGATGGCTCCGCGCCCTATTGCTTCAAGTCGCAGAGTCGCGTGAATGGCTGGGGCGTCAGCGGCAACATCGATTACAGCTTCTCTGACAATCTCAAGCTGACCTCGATCACCGCCTATCGCAGCTTCACGGCCAACTGGGTGCAGGATTTCGATGCCACACCGCTCAGCAACGCGCTGATCGATTATGAAGCGACCAACTGGCAGTTCAGCCAGGAATTGCGCCTTGCCTCCAGCCTGTTCGACAACAAGGTCGATCTGGTCGTGGGCGGCTTCTACATCAACCGCTTCGGCACCTATCGCGGCACCATCAACCAGGGTCTGTTGATCTTCACCGAATATGACGAAATCCCCGCCACCAACTGGGCGGCCTTTGCCAATGCCTCCTGGCGGATCACCGACAAGCTCGAGCTGAATGGCGGCATCCGTTATTCCGAGGAAGAAAAGACGTTCCGCTTCTTCCGGGGCGGTCGTCCCGGCGTGCAGGCCGGTAACCCGGCGCCTTATTTCCCCTGCACGGTCAATGGCGTGAACTATGGCGTCGTCCACGTTGCGTTCTGCGGACTGAATGGCGCTGAGGGCGATTACAAGGGCAACAATGTCGATTGGCGCGCTGTGCTGCAATATCAGTGGACGCCGGACATCATGACCTACGCAAGCGTCGCCACCGGCTTCAAGGGTGGCGGCATCAATCCCCGTCCTTATACACCGGCGCAGGCGGTTCCGTTCGACCCCGAGAACCTCAAGGCGTATGAAATCGGCTTCAAGTCGCGGTTCTTCGATCGGCGCGCGCAGCTGAACGTCTCGGCATTCGTCAACAAATATTCGGACTTCATCGCGAGTGTCTTCTCCCGCGTGACGACCGCCCCGAATGCCGGCTGCCCGATTTCGCCCAACGACCTGACCTGCTCCTATTTCGTCAATGCAGGCAAGGCCACGCTCAAGGGTCTGGAAGCCGAACTGTCGCTCGAGCCGGTCGACAATCTGCTCATCGATGCATCGGCGGCGCTGTTGGACTTCAAGTACGATCAGCTGTCGGGCTGCTCGCCGGCCCTCACGCCGACGACCTGCACGGCACCGTCGGGCGGTCTGGGCGCCGGCCTGCGGTACGGCATGACGCTGCCCTATGCGCCCAAGCGGCAGATCAGCGTCGGCGCGCAATATAAGTTCGATCTCGGTTCCACCGGTTCGATCACGCCGCGCCTCGACTGGAGCTGGCGTTCGCGGCAGCAGACCCTGACGGTGCAGAACAACGTGCTGTCCTATCTGCCGTCCTACGGTCTGCTCAACGGCCGCATCGCCTGGAACTCGGCGGATGATGACTGGCAGCTTGCCCTGCAGGTGACCAACATCACCAACAAGCTGTACTGGACCGGCATCGGCCCCAACAACAACTCGGGCACCGTGGCGGCCAACCCCGGCATGCCGCGCGAGTGGTCGCTGTCGCTCAAGCGCACCTTCTAATGCACCGGCAGGCGGCGGCGGGATGGCCATCATCCCGCCGCCGCCTCGGCCATTTCTCAAATCCCCCGATGAAGCCGGAGAGGCAGCAATGTTGAACAGCAGCAAAGCCCTGATATCCCTCGCGCTCGGTGCGGCGCTGGCCACGGCGGCGCCCGCGACCACCTCCACCAGCGGCGGAGCCGGCCCCTATCGGGTGACGATGACCGATGAGATCGACGGCCTCGATCATCACACCGTCTATCAGCCGGCCAATCTGGCCGCGCTTGGGGACAAGAAGCTCCCCATCTTCATCTGGGCGAATGGCGGCTGCGCGGACAAGGGCAACGCCTATCGCTACATGCTCGACCACATTGCCGCGCATGGCTATCTCGTCGTGGCGCTGGGCAAGATCGGTCCCAAGGGCGAGGAGAATAATTTCGGGCGCTGGCCGCGCGAATTCGGCATGCCGGCAACGCCGCCGCCGCTCGATGGCCCCACCGGCACGCTGCCGCACGAGATGAAAGCCGCAATCGACTGGGCAGTGGCGCAGAACAGCAAGGAGGGCAGCCCGCTCAAGGGCCGGCTCGATACCAGCAAGATCGGCGTTTCCGGCCATAGCTGCGGCACGCTGCAGGCGCTGGCGATGTCCTCCACCGATCCGCGCGTCACGACCACGCTGATGCTCAATGGCGGTGTGTGGAACATCGGCACCGGCGGCCTGCCCGGCGCGCCCGAGATCACCAAGAAATCGCTCGAGACGATCCACGGCACCATTGCCTATATTCATGGCGAGAAGGATAGCGCCCTGCCCAACGGCACGGACGACTTCTCGCGCATCAACGGCATCCCGGCGATGCTCGCGGTGCGCAAGGATGTCGCCCATTCCGGCACCTTCCTGCTCAAAAATGGCGGGGCTTACGGCACCGTGGCGCTGGCCTGGCTGGATTGGCAGCTCAAGGGCGACCCGCAAGCCGCCCGCTGGTTCGTCGGCGCGGATTGCACGCTCTGCACCGATCCGCGCTGGACGGTCCAACGCAAGAACTTCCCTTAAGGCCGCGCCGCAAATTGGCATTGCGCGCGACCGGGGTCCGGTGATTGCGAATTTACCGCCCACTCCCTAAGAGCCTGCGAAGCTGGGCTGCGCGGAGCGGGCGGGAAGTGGCCGGCGCGGCGAGAAGGATGCGTGGTGATGGCAAAGGCCAGTGAAGCTCCCGAAATGACCGGCGCGATCGAGCGCGCGCTGCGGGCGCTCAAGTCGGTCGCCGAACATGGCGAGTTCACCCCGCGCGATCTCGCCGAAGATGTCGGTATCCCGACCAGCACCGCCTATCGCCTGCTGCAATCGCTGGGCGCGATGAACTTCGTCGAGAAGTCGAGCCATGGCAGCTATCGCGTCGGCCGCGAGCTGGTGCGCCTCTCCTCCATGGTCGCCGCGCAATTCGATTATGGCGCCATCGCAAGGCCGTTCCTCGCCGACCTGTCGGATGCGTTTCAGGAGACCTGTGCCTTCGCGCTCTATTTGCCGAACGAGCATAGCTGCTCGATCATCGAGACGATCAACGCACTCCACCCGCTCCAATATGTCGTGGAGACCTACAAGACCCGCGCGCTCGTCTGGGGCGCGCTCGGCCGCGCCATGCTGCCCTGGCTGGACGAGGCCGATGTGCGCATCGCTATCGAACGGCAGGGGCCACCGCTGGAGGCGGGCACGCCGCCAATGACCTACGAGCTGCTGCAGACCGAGAATGAGCGCGTGCGCAAGCAGGGCTGCTTCGTGGCGACCAGCCCCAGCGCGCTTGGCACCAATGGCACGGCGGCGCCGGTATTCAATGCGCGCGGCCAGATCTTCGGCAGCCTTGGCGTCGCCATTCCCGCCGTGCGTTACGATGCCGAGATGCAGCCCAGCCTCAGCGCGGCCGTGATCAAGGCCGCGCGCGGCATGAGCGCGGCGCTCGGCCATGGCGGAAGCCGACAGCGCAAAAGCCTCTGACAGATAGGGACATGGCGGAGACGCCTCGCCATGGGGCGGGGCTGGGCCCCGCGCGATCAGGGCATCACAGGGCTCGCCGTCACCCCGGCTCCATGCCAGCAGACAGCAAAAAGCCCCGCCGGCCGTGCCAGCGGGGCCTTTTAAATACTTTGTCCGGTCAGGCCGGGCTGTGGAGGCCTCAGGCGGCTTCCAGCTCGTCCTCATCGGCGGTCTGCACCGGGCCGCTGTCCTGGCCCTTGGCGCTCTCGTCGCGGTCGACCAGCTCGATGATCGCCATCTGCACGGCGTCCGACGCGCGGATGTCCGCCTTAATGATGCGGGTATAGCCGCCGGCGCGATCCTTGTAGCGCTCGGCCAGCACGTCGAACAGCTTGGTGAGCTGCGTGTCGTCGAGCAGGCGGGCATGCGCCAGACGACGGTTGGAGAGGCCACCGCGCTTCGCGAGCGTGATCAGCTTCTCGACATAGGGGCGCAGTTCCTTGGCCTTGGGCAGCGTGGTCTTGATCTGCTCGTGCTTGATGAGCGCGGCCGCCATGTTGCGGAACATCGCTGTGCGGTGAGCGGAAGTACGCTGCAGCTTGCGGCCGCCATATCTGTGACGCATGAGTCCAGTCCTTCGTTCGTTATGGGGCCGTGCAAGGCACCCCGTACCAGGCGATGCATAACGGGCACCGCCAAAACCCGGCCTCCTGCAAGAAGGACTTGAAGCGCCGCCCTAAAGCGGGTTGGGGGGGAAGAGTCAAGGGAAAGCGTGGACGAAGGCGTGGAGAGCCGAAGGTTTGACCGTCCTGGTGTGGGCGTTCCGGCTCATTACGGCGCGCGAGAGGATCAACGTCCGTGATAAGGCTCGCATGCCACTCCGTCACCGTCCCGATCCAACTCCGGGCGATACCCCGGCTGCCCTCTGCGGATTGGCGCGGCCCCCGCGGCCCCCGCATCGTCGCAGCGCCGGTAATAGACAGAAAAGCTCTGAGTTTCATGGGATCGCTTGGCAGTTGGGGGCATGACCGCCCGAGGTGCGTCGGCAAGCTGACCGGGTGCCGTCGCCAGCATTGTTCCTCCGAACGCGCCTGAAGCCAACAGGCCTGTTAAGATCAGAAACTGTTTGTCCATAAGTTGCCCCCGCCCTCACGCGCAATGGAAGCCCTGCGAGGACTAGTTAAGGTTGGAGCAATAAGTGGAACTGATTAACAAATGATCGCGTTGACCAGATCTGCTTGGCCCTACGCGACTTACATGAACCTTGGCTCAGAAGGTCGCAGCAGCACGATCATCTGCTGAATGCCCCAAATAGAAAAAGCCCCCACCTTGCGGCAGGGGCTTTTCTCATCATCCAAGCTGAACCGGGTCAAAGGTACACTTTGACCCGATGCTTTTAGCCCAGCAATTCCTGCTCCAGCTTCTTGGCGATCTCTTCGATGTTCTCCGGCGGCCAGCCCGGGATATCCATCCCGAGGCGCAGGCCCATGCTGGAGAGCACTTCCTTGATCTCGTTGAGGCTCTTGCGGCCGAAGTTCGGCGTGCGGAGCATCTCGGCCTCGGTCTTCTGGACGAGGTCGCCGATGTAGATGATGTTATCGTTCTTGAGACAGTTGGCGCTGCGCACGCTGAGCTCCAGCTCGTCCACCTTCTTGAGCAGATAGCGGTTGATCTGGTTGGCGTCGCCCTCGCCTTCGTCGGCGGCGGCACCGGCGCCTGCACCCGTGCTCGGGCCGGCGGTCGGCAGCGCATCCTCGAAGTGAACGAAGAGCTGCAGCTGATCCTGCAGGATGCGCGCGGCATAGGCCACGGCATCCTCGGGGCTGACGGTGCCGTCCGTCTCGACCGTCAGGTTGAGCCGGTCATAGTCCAGCTCCTGGCCGATACGGGCGTTCTCGACCTTGTACGCCACCTGGCGCACGGGCGAGTAGAGCGCATCCACCGGGATGAGGCCGATCGGCGCATCGGCCGGGCGGTTGTTCACGGCAGGCACATAGCCCTTTCCGGTGTCGACGGTCAGCTCCATGTTGAAGCTGGCACCTTCGTCCAGATGGCAGATCACCAGATCGCTGTTCATCACCGCCATGTCGCCGGTCACCACGATGTCACCGGCGGTGACGGTCGTCGGGCCGGTAGCGCTGAGCTGAAGACGGCGGGGGCCTTCACCCTCCATCTTGAGCGCGATCTGCTTCACGTTGAGCACGATGTCGGTCACGTCTTCGCGCACACCGGCGAGGCTCGAGAATTCGTGAAGCACGTTCTCGATCTTTATCGCGGTGACGGCGGCGCCCTGTAACGAGGAGAGCAACACGCGGCGAAGCGCGTTGCCCAGCGTCAGGCCAAAGCCGCGCTCAAGCGGCTCGGCGACGAAGGTCGCGCGGCGTTTCGGGTCGCCCCCGGCCTTGATCTCGAGGCCATTGGGCTTCTTCAATTCCTGCCAGTTCCGGATGTTGACAGTCATGTATTTCCCCTGGGAGTTGGGCGGAGGACGGTGGAGTGCAGCTGCGATCCGGCCCCGGCCTTAGAAGGAATGGTCGGGCAGGGATGGGGTTTCCGCAAAGAAACCCCCGCCCTGCTCGTCGGGCCGAATCAGACGCGGCGGCGCTTGCTCGGCCGCACGCCATTGTGCGGGATCGGCGTGACGTCACGGATGGACGTGATGGTAAAACCGACGGCCTGCAGCGCGCGCAGAGCCGATTCGCGGCCCGAACCGGGGCCTTTGACTTCCACCTCGAGGGTACGCACGCCATGCTCGGCAGCCTTGCGGCCGGCGTCTTCGGCGCAGACCTGTGCGGCATAAGGCGTCGACTTGCGGCTGCCCTTGAAGCCCATCATGCCGGCGCTGGACCAGCTGATCGCATTGCCCTGCGCATCTGTGATGGTGATCATGGTATTGTTGAAGCTGGCGTTCACATGCGCGACGCCTGCCGAGATATTCTTGCGCTCGCGCCTGCGAAGCCGCTGGGGTTCCCGTGCCATCTGACTAACTTTCCTACTCGAAACTGGTTGAACCGGTGCCTGCGCCTGTTTCGCAATTCCTGCGTCGCACACACCCTGCCATGCCTGTCCGCGCCGGGAGCATTGTCCCTTTGCCGGCCCCCCATGTCGATCACCCATCCCGCTTCGGGTGCCGAATGATCGGCAGACCCGTGGGAAGAGGCGATCCCATGCGGGACCAGGACCTGAGCGCTAGCACGCTGCCGGGGCGGAGAGCGAGGAACCGGATGGTCCGGTGGTCTCGCCGTGCCCCTGCACGCCCCTGCCCTTGCGGGCCTTGCCGGGTCTGGCGCGCCTCCATTGGGGCGGGCCTGCTACGGCGGGGGACGTCTGGTCCGGACTGTTCTGGCGGGTGCGGATGCGATCTTTCAGCACATGCGCCCGGCGGAACAGAAGAAGCCGGATCGCTCCGGCGCCGGGCGGCTCGCGATGGCATGGCCGCAGCCATGCCAGCATCGCGCCATCCGGCCTTGCGTTACTTCTTCTTGCCGGCGATCGGCTTGGCCTTGCCCTTGCGGGTGCGCGCATTGGTGTGCGTGCGCTGGCCACGGACCGGCAGGCCCTTGCGATGACGCAGGCCGCGATAGCAGGCCAGATCCATCAGGCGCTTGATGTTCATCGCGGTTTCGCGACGCAGATCGCCCTCGACCGTCAGGTCGGCGTCAATCGTTTCACGGATCTGCAGCACTTCCGCGTCGGTCAGGTCCTGAACCCGGCGGCTGTGATCGATGCCGAGCTTGTCGGCGATGCCCACGGCGGTCCGCGGACCGATGCCATGGATGTAGGTCAGCGCGATGATCACGCGCTTGTTGGTCGGGATGTTGACCCCCGCAATACGTGCCATATATCCTCCTGCTCCACAGGATGCTCTGGCGGGCATCCTATCTCGTAGCGTTGAACCCGGACGCGCAAAGCACGGCGAGCGCTCGCTCGCGCTGCCGTTGACCTTGTCGCATTGGGAACGGCGGTCGTTACTGCAACGCTCGTACCCTGTCAACGGCAGGCCGGAACGGACCGCCTCTTTAACAGTATCAAAACCCCTGCCGGGTTCTTATGAGCCTTCCAGCCCCCCCCCCCGCCCCTTTCGCCCGTTTCCGAATCAGAGCCCCTTTTCATGCCCCAAAGCGCTCCCACATCCTCGGTGACCACGCGACTCGTGAAGGGGGCGGGGTGGGTGATGACGGCACAGGTCATCATCAACTTAGTCTCCTTCGCCTCGTCGATCGTGCTGGCGCGCCTGCTGATGCCGGAAGACTTCGGCCTGGTCGCCATTGCACTGGGGGTCAGCGCGGTGGTCACGGCCTTGACCTCCATGCCGCTGTCCGAGGCGCTCATCCAGATCAACGATATCGAGGACGATCACTTCCACAGCGCGTTCACGCTGGGCTTCATCCGCGCGATGATGCTGACGCTGCTGCTGGCCGGGGCGGCCTGGCCGGTGGCGGCCCTGTATGAGGACAGCCGCCTCGCGCCGATCATGCTCCTGCTTGCAGTCCAGGCATTTATCGGCGGTTTCTACAGCGCCCGCTGGCCGATGATCCAGAAGCAGCTCTCTTTTGCGCCGGACGCGATCGCTGGCGTCGTGACACGCGTAGCGACGATGCTCGCCTCGGTTGTGATTGCCTATCTCTATCGAAGCTATTGGGCGATCGTGGCGCCGCTCGTGCTGATGCAGTTGCTGAGTGTAGTCATCACGCATCTTTACGCGCCCTATCTGCCGCGCCTCAGGCTCTCGAAGGTGCGCGAGATCTGGTCCTTCTCGATCTGGATGACCTTCAGTTCCGTGCTGACGACCGTCAACGCGCGCATAGACAGTCTTGTGCTGGGCGGTGTTCTGGGGCAGCGCGAGGTGGGCTTCTATAGCTACGCCGATGAGAAGGCGCGGATGCCCACGCGCGAACTCTCAACGCCGCTCATCCGACTGCTGTTTCCCGGCCTCACCGCGGTACGGCACGATCCCGCCAGGCTCGCCGCGGCCTATCAGCGCACGCTGACCGTCATTTTCGCCGTCTGCGTGCCGGCTGGCGCCGGCTTCGGCCTGGTTGCCGACATGTTCGTTCATGTGTTGCTCGGCCCGAAATGGATCGAGATTATCCCAATCATGCAGGTGCTGGCCTTTACCTTCGCATTCGAGAATCTGGTCACCGCCACCGCGCCGCTTGCGATGGCCATGGGCGCGACCCGCGCGCTGTTCGTGCGCGATCTCATGACCTTTGCATTCCGCGTGCCGCTTATCATCACCGGGCTTCTGCTGTTCGGCATAACGGGGCTGCTCGGCGCGCGCGTGCTGTCCACCCTTGCCTCTGTCCTGCTCAACATGCTGCTCGCCAAGCAGATCGTGCATGTCAGCATCCGCCGCCAGTTTCTCGGCTGCGCGCGCACCTTTGTCGCCGTGGGCGGCATGTGCGCGGGAGTGATCGCCTTCAAGATGGCCCTGCCCGCCCATGTCGCGCACAGCGTGTTCGGTTTGCTGGCGACGATTGCGGTCGGCGGGGTGGCTTATATCGCCTGCCATCTGGGCGTGTGGATCCTGCGCGGACGGCCTGCAGGACCGGAAACCGATCTGATCGTCATCTTCAACGGCGTCCTGCGCAAGCTAGGACGGTTCAAAAAGCCCCAGCCCGGACTATCCGAGCAATAAGATGAAGGCTTAGCCGGCCGAGGCGGTCCCTGCCGTCAATCGCTGCAGCAGCATTTCGAGCTTGGGGCCATTAAGATGGCTCTTGATCGCCGCGAAGGCGCGCTCGGCAATGGCCCGGCATTCGTCGGGCCGCTTGAGCAAGTCCGCGACGACATCCTCCAGATCCGACAGATCCCACCGCACCGGTACATAGGTTTCCCCGGCCCGGTAGATGTCGCAGAAGGTTTCCAGATGACTCATGTCGGGCTTCACCAGCACGGCGCCGGTCAGCACCGCCTCCAGATCGCGCCAGCAGATCTCGCCAAAACCGAACGGGCTGAAGCACAGCTGCGACTGGTCCATCTCGCTCATGAACGCAGCCCGATCGACCCGGCCCTGCCACGCCACCTGATGGCGCGCAGCGAGGGCTCGCACGGCCTGCTCGGCCTCGCGGCGCATGATCACATACCAATGGGTGCGCTCACCCGCGTCGACCCGCCCCTCGGCGTGTAACTGCGCAGGTGCAAGCGCGAAGCGCGCATGAACGTCGATGGGGCGGGGACCGCTGGGGATCGCCTGACGCTGTTCGAACGCCTTGAGCAGCACCGGCGCGGTCGCAAAAGCCGGCGCCAGCACGAGGCGATCGACGATGTCCGGTCGACAGCGCCAGTTTGGCTCGTCCACAATCAGCCCGGCCTTGTCGCTGTAATAAGCCGCGAGATTGGTATGCGCCGCTTGGGGGACACGATAATGATCGCGGTCCAGCATCAGCGATTTCTTGGCATAGAGATCGACATAATCCGCGACCCGGTCGGCAAAGCGGACATCGGTCGGCGCGAACCAGTCGAGATAGGTGATGGGCGCGTGCGGATTGGCGGACCTGACCCGCTCCAATACGCGCTCAAGCTCGCCATCCGGCAACACATAAAAGGATTGGATCAGGATGGCGGACGCGTCCTTGATCAGATGCTCCGCATTTTCCGCCGGATAGGGCACGGCGCGGAACGCATAGCCCTGTCGGTCAAAGCGATCCGCGTCATGATAGAAAGGGTAGATTTGCGGCCAGGCGATCTGGTCATCGGCATAGATGAACAGAATCCGCGTCTGGGCCTGGCGAGGGAAGCGGCGCGCGAGATGGGACCGGATGACAGGCTTGACCGGATCGTAGCGGCGCCTTCCGTCATCCAGAAGGCTTATCGCCCGCGCTTCGATCCCCATCACCATTATCGCTCCGTCCTATTTGCGCCCAGCGCACCAGCCTCGTTCGCGAACGAGGGGAGGATCAGCGATCGAGAATGGTCACAATCGCGTTCGACACCTCATCGATATCCGCCATGCCATCAACCCGGCTGACGATGTTGCGTTCCTCATAAATTGGGAGGATCGGCGCCGTTTTCGCGCGATACTCGGCCATGCGGGTGCGCACCGTTTCCTCATTGTCATCGGGCCGCCGCTTGAACTCGGTGCTCCCGCACCGATCGCAAACGCCCTCGACCTTTGGTGTCTTATACCGATCATGATAGCCTTCACCGCAGCTTGCGCAAGTGAAGCGGCCGGTGATCCGGTCGACCAGTGCATCCTCGTCGACCGCCAGTTCAATGACATGATCGAGTTGACGGTTGCGCGCGCCCAGCAGTACGTCCAGGCTCTCAGCCTGCGCCGCCGTGCGCGGATAGCCATCGAAGATCACGCCGACATCCGGTGCGAGTTGGTCCAGCGCTTCGCCGATGATGCCCGAGACGATCTCGTCCGAGACGAGCTCGCCGGCATCCATCACCGCCTTCGCTTTGAGACCTACCGGGGTGCCGGCCTTCACCGCCGCCCGCAGCATGTCGCCGGTCGAGAGCTGAACCATGCCACGCGCAGCGACCAGACGCTGCGCCTGAGTGCCCTTGCCGGCGCCGGGCGGTCCCAGCAGGATGATGTTCATGTCACTCCCCCAAAATTCACAAGAAGGATAAGCCTGCGGCCGGGTTACCCCGGCCGGCTCAGCGCATCCGGCCCTTCAGACGCGCCTTCTTGATGAGGTCGCGATACTGGTGGGCGATGAGATGGCTCTGGATCTGCGTGACGGTATCCACGGTCACGTTGACGACAATGAGCAGGCTCGTGCCACCGAGATAGAACGGAATCCCGGCACGGGCGATGGCGAACTCGGGGATCAGGCAGACCAGGGCCAGATAGATGGCACCGATCACCGTGATCCGCGTCAGCACGTAATCGAGATAGTTCTCGGTGTTCTTGCCGGGACGGATGCCCGGAATGAAACCGCCGTTGCGCTTGAGATTCTCCGCAGTCTCTTCCGGGTTGAAGACCACCGCGGTGTAGAAGAAGCAGAAGAAGATGATGCCTGCGCCGTAGAGCGCCATGTAGAGCGGCGTGCCGTGCGACAGATACTGGTTGATCGACAGCACGAAGTCGCCCCACGCGCCGGTCGATGCATTGGCACCCGCACCGGAGAACTGCGTGATGGTGAGCGGCAGCAGCAGCAGCGACGAGGCGAAGATCGGCGGGATCACACCGGCGGTGTTGATCTTCAGCGGCAGGTGGCTGCGGTCCGCCTGCATCACGCCCTGCTTGGTCTGGCGCTTGGGATACTGGATCAGCACGCGGCGCTGGGCACGCTCGACGAAGCAGATGCCCGCGATGAGGCCGAGGCCGACGATGATGATGCCAAGGATGACCAGACCCGAGATCGAGCCGGTACGGCCCGATTCGAAGAGGTTGGTGAGCGTCACCGGCAACTGTGCGACGATGCCGGCCATGATGATCAGCGAGATGCCGTTGCCGATGCCGCGGCTGGTGATCTGCTCACCCAGCCACAGCAGGAACATCGTGCCGCCGATCAGCGAGATGACCGCGCTGATGCGGAACAACATGCCGGGATCGACCACGGCCTGCAGCCCGGATTGCGCGCCATAGGCCTCAAGCCCGACGGCAATGAAATAGCCCTGGATCGCCGTGAGGCCGACCGTGCCATAGCGGGTATACTGATTGAGCTTCTTGCGCCCGGCTTCGCCTTCCTTCTTGATCGCGGCCAGCTTGGGCGAGAGCGACGAGCCGAGCTGCACGACGATGGAGGCAGTAATATAGGGCATGATGCCGAGCGCGATGAGGCTCATGCGCTGCAGGCTGCCGCCGGAGAAGGTATTGAAGATGTCGAGAATGCCGCCCTGCGTCTGTTGATAGAGCTGGGCCAGCACGGTCGGATCGACACCGGGGAGCGGGACGAACGAGAAAAAGCGGAAGACGATGAGCGCGCCCACCGTGAACCAGATCCGCTTCTTGAGCTCTGTAGCCTGGCCGAAGTTAGCGAGGCTCAGATTGGCTGCCATTTGGTCGGCGCGTGATGCCATGATCGCTTGCAATCCCGAAAAATGATGCTCGCCCAGGATTTGGGGACGAACAGCCTTATCCCTTAGACGTCTGACCGGCGCCTGTCGAATAGCGGTGCCTGACCATATGAAGGCATATGCAAGCGACCCCACCCGCCCATATCGGCGGGAGGGGTCGGCTATGCAAGCTCACAGTCAGGCCTGTCTCCCGATCAAGGAGATTATGCGGCCTCGGCCGGTGCAGCCTTGGCGAGAATCTCGACCTTGCCGCCAGCCTTCTCGACCGCCTCGATGGCAGCGCTGGAGGCGCCGGCCACCGCGAAGTTCGCCTTGGTGGTCAGCTCGCCCTTGGCGAGCAGACGCACGCCATGCTTGCCGCCGCGCGAAATGCCGGCCGCCCGCAGCGCCGCCTGGTCGATGGTCGCGGCCGCATCAAGCTTGCCGGCGTCGATCGCCTTCTGGACCATGCCGAGGTTCACGACCGCATAGTCCTTGCGGAAGATGTTGTTGAAGCCGCGCTTCGGCAGACGCATGTGGAGCGGCATCTGGCCGCCCTCGAAACCGTTAATGGCGACGCCCGAACGTGCCTTGGCACCCTTCTGGCCGCGACCGGCAGTCTTGCCCTTGCCCGAGCCGATACCACGGCCGACGCGCATCCGGCCCTTGCGGGAACCGGCATTATCCTTGAGTTCATTCAGCTTCATAAGTGCACTCGCTTTCGCTGTTGTCGCGCTGGTGGAAAGTGCGGCCCATAGCCGCCGCACTTTGCTTTGTCACCCCATAGAATCTGTCTCGGCCGATCTCCGTCCTTCGCGTCCTGCACACGGCTCGGCGCTATCGGCGTGACAAGCCTCATGGTTAAGCGGCACCCCGGCATTCACAAATTTTGCAAGTGCGAAGGCTCGGAAAGTCATTCGCTTTAGGGCTTTACATGGTTAACGTTGGTGATCAGTCGCGCCCGAGCGCGCCCGGCTCCATTGACGAGTTGCGCATTATCGCGACCGTTTTGCTCGTCGGCTTTCATGTCGTGGGGCAGACCGACAGCGGGCTGCGAATCGAGGACGGGCACCCCGCGCGGTTCATCGTCGATCTGGGCGCCAGCTTCCGGATGCCGGCCTTCGCCTTTGTCGCCGGCTTCATCTACTGCCTGCGTCCGCCCACCCGAGGCCATATGCGCGACTTTCTGCGCGGCAAGGCGCGGCGCATCGCGCTCCCTGGCCTGATCGCCGCCGTCCTGTTTGGAACGGTCGCCTACATGCAAGGCTCGCGGTTCGGCATCCCCCCCGCAGCCCTGTGGGGGCTGGCCATCTTCCCCTATGCGCACTTCTGGTTCCTGCAGGCAATTCTCGCGCTGTTCATCGTCATCGGCTTGATCGACATCGCGCTCGATCATCGCGGGCAGTGGCCAATGTTCGCCGGCGCCTTGCTACTTGCCTTATGGCCCCCGCCCATCCCGACGCTTTTCGCACTGCCGCAAGCGATCCTGTTGGCGCCCTTCTTCATCTTCGGCATGTGCGTCTATCGAAGCTGGGCATGGATCGCGCAGCATGGGCGGCTGATCGTCCCGCTGGCCGCCGTGGCTGCATTGCTCGCCTTCAGTGGCGCCTTCTATGATTATCTGATGCTCGGCGTCTCTCCGAACACGAGCATTGCCTCGTCGCTACTACTGGGCATGTCAGTCAGCCTGCTCATTCTGCTCCGCTGGCCCCACCACCCCTATGCGCGCAAGGTTGGGCAGTTCAGTTTTACCATCTACCTCTATCATGTGTTCGCGACCGCCGGTGCGCGGATGGCACTCCACACAGTCGGTATCGACGCGCTCGCGATTCACCTGCCGGTCGGCATTCTCGCGGGGCTGCTCGGCCCTGTCGCACTGCATCTCATTCTGCTCAAGACGCCCGTCGTCGGCCCGCTGGCCCTGGGCATCCGGACCAAGGCGCCCGCGCCCCGCAGCGCGCCGGCCCAGCATGTCAAAGCACGTGCACCTGCATCCGCTCTAGCTCTTCCGGCAACATCATCCCGCCCGGCCGTCCCGCGCGGCCATTGAGCCGCCTTCCCGAGTACGCGTTCGGCATTACCTACAAACGAAAACGGAGCGCGTAACCCTCAAGGCTACGCGCTCCGTTTTCAATGTCGGTCGTAAAAGGCTTCAGCCTTCGACGATCTGCACCATGTGCGGCAGCTTGCGGATCGCGCCGCGCACTTCCGGCGTGTCCTCGAGCTCGACGACACGGTTCATCTTGCCCAGGCCGAGGCCGATCAGGATCTTCTCCTGAGAGGCCGGACGGCGGATCGGGGAACCGATCTGCTTCAGCTTGATCTTCGCCATGTCAGTTACTCCGCAATCGCTTCGGCGTCAGCCGCAGCGACCTCGGCAGAGGCGCCACCGCGACGAAGCAGGTCAGCGACCTTCTTGCCGCGACGCTGAGCGACCGACTTGGGGCTGGTCTGCTCGGTGAGAGCCGCGAACGTCGCCCGGATCATGTTGTACGGGTTCGACGTGCCGACCGACTTGGTCACCACGTCGGCCACGCCAAGGCTCTCGAACACGGCGCGCATCGGACCGCCGGCGATGATGCCGGTGCCTGCCGGCGCGGTACGAACGGTCACCTTGCCGGCGCCGAAGTGCCCGCGACCATCATGGTGCAGCGTGCGGCCTTCCTTGAGCGGAACGCGAACCATTGCCTTCTTGGCAGCGGCGGTCGCCTTGCTGATCGCCTCGGGAACCTCACGAGCCTTGCCATGGCCGAAGCCCGCACGGCCCTTGCCGTCACCGACGACCACGAGCGCCGCGAAGCCGAAGCGCTTGCCGCCCTTCACGGTCTTCGAGACGCGGTTGATATGGACGAGCTTCTCGACGAATTCCTCGCCATTGTCGTCCTCACCGCCACGACCGCGACGGTCGTCACGACGGCCACGGCCGCCACGATCACGATCGCCACCGCTGCGGCCGCCACGGCCACGGCGCTGTTGCTGCTGCGGCTCGGCGGCCACACCCGTCACGTCCTGCGGCGTGGTCTCGGGCGCGAGAACAGCCTCGGGCTGATTGCCCTCACCGGTGGTGTTTTCGTCTGCCATCATCAGAACTCCAGTCCGCCTTCACGAGCGGCATCGGCCAGCGCTTTCACGCGACCATGAAAGAGGAAGCCACCACGATCGAACACGACCTTGGTAACGCCGGCCTTGGCAGCAGCCTCGGCCACGCGCTTGCCGACATCGGCTGCAGCCGATGAGGTGGCGCCGGTCTTGCCGCGCACATCCTTGTCCAGGGTCGACGCTGCGGCCAGGGTCTTGCCCTGCGTGTCGTCGATGACCTGCGCATAGATATGCCGGCCGGAACGGTGCACGGACAGACGGGGCTTGCCACCCGCCCGCGCCTTGATCGCGGTACGCACGCGCCGGGCGCGACGATCGAAGAGAGAGAGTTTCGCCATGGCTTACTTCTTCTTGCCTTCTTTGCGGAAGATAAACTCGCCGCGATACTTGATACCCTTGCCCTTATAGGGCTCCGGCTTGCGCCAGCGACGGATTTCCGCCGCGACCTGGCCGACCTGCTGCTTGTCGATCCCGCTGATTTCCACCGTGGTGTTATCGGGGGTCTTGATCTCGATGCCGGCCGGAACCGGGAAATCGACATCATGGCTGTAGCCGAGCTGCAGCTTCAGGTTCTTGCCCTGGGCCGTGGCACGATAGCCGACGCCGGTGATCTCGAGCACCTTGGTGTAACCCTCGGTCACGCCCGTGACGAGGTTCTGCACCAGCGTGCGCTGCATGCCCCAGAATGCCCGAGCCGCCTTGGTCGCGTTGGCCGGCTTGATCGAAATCGCACCGTCTTCCAGCTCATAGCTGATCTCGTCGCGCATCTGGAGCGCCAGCGTGCCCTTGGGGCCCTTCACGGAAAGCTGACCGTTCGCGATGGTGGCCGTCACCCCGCTGGGGATCGTGACCGGCTTTTTGCCGATGCGGCTCATCAGAACACCTCCGCCAGCACTTCGCCGCCGACATTCTGTGCGCGCGCTTCGGCATCCGAGAGCACGCCACGGGGCGTCGAGACGATGGTGATACCGAGGCCGTTGCGCACCACCGGAAGCTCCTTGGAGCCCGAATAGACGCGACGGCCAGGCTTGGAAACGCGCGCGACGTGCTTGATCGCCGGCTCGCCTTCAAAATATTTCAGCTCGATGCGCAGGCCATCATGGCCAGCCACCTGCTCTTCGGAATAGCCGCGGATGTAACCCTCGCGCTGAAGCACGTCGAGCACACGTGCACGCAGCTTGGACGCGGGCGAAACCACGCTGTCCTTGCGTGCCCGCTGGCCGTTGCGGATGCGGGTGAGCAGGTCACCCAGGGGATCGGTCAGTGCCATCTCTTAATCCTTACCAGCTCGACTTGGTGACGCCGGGGATCAGGCCCTTGTTGGCCAGATCGCGCAGCTGAACACGGCAAAGCCGGAACTTGCGATAGTAAGCGCGGGGACGACCGGTCAGCTCGCAACGGTTGCGCACCCGGGTCGGGTTGCCGTTGCGGGGGATCTCGGCCAGCTTGAGACGTGCGATCAGACGCTCGCTGTCATCAAGCGACGTGTCATTCGCCACTGCCTTGAGACGGGCATATTTGCCGGCGTACTTCTTCACCAGCTTCTTGCGCCGTTCGTTCTTGTTGATCGAACTCAGTTTCGCCATGGACTTAAGCTCTCTTCCTTAGAAATTGGATCCGGCCACGCTCACGCAGCCTCTTTTTCCGCCTCGGCGGGGAACGGGAAACCGAAAAGACGCAGCAGTTCGCGCGCTTCTTCGTCCGTGCGGGCCGTGGTGGTCACGATGATGTCCATGCCACGCACCTTGTCGACGCGGTCATAGCTGATCTCGGGGAAGATGATCTGCTCCTTGATGCCGAAGGCATAGTTGCCACGGCCGTCGAAGCTCTTCGGGTTGAGACCACGGAAGTCGCGGATGCGGGGCATCGCGATCGTCACCAGACGATCGAGAAACTCGTACATGCGCTCGCGACGCAGGGTCACCTTCGCACCGATGGGCATGCCTTCACGCAGCTTGAACTGCGCGATCGACTTCTTCGCCTTGGTGATGACCGGCTTCTGGCCGGCAATCAGTTCCATTTCCTCGGCGGCCTGGGTGACCTTCTTCTTGTCCTGGGTCGCCTCGCCCACGCCCATGTTGAGCGTGATCTTCTCGATCCGGGGGATTTCCATGTGGTTCTTGTAACCGAACTTCTCGCTCAGCGCCTTGACGATGGTCTCGTCATACAGCTTGCGCGAGCGCGGGATGTACTTGTCAGCCATCAGATGACCTCCCCGGTCTTGACCGCGACGCGGACCTTCTTGCCGTCACGGTCCTCGAAGCGGACGCGCGTGGCCTTGCCGTCGACAGCCA
Organism: Sphingobium sp. B8D3A; assembly: GCF_025961995.1. Taxonomy (NCBI): domain Bacteria; kingdom Pseudomonadati; phylum Pseudomonadota; class Alphaproteobacteria; order Sphingomonadales; family Sphingobiaceae; genus Sphingobium; species Sphingobium sp. B8D3A. The sequence continues at coordinate 22,327 of NZ_JAOQOS010000001.1, forward strand.
GTGCAACATTGGAAATGTGCAGCGGCGCCGGCTTGCGATCGATGCCGCCCTGCGGATTTGCCTGGTCGGGCTTGCGGTGGCGGGCGTGAACGTTGATGCCGTCGACCAGCACCTTGTCATCCTTGGGCATCACCTGGAGGACGGAACCGGTGCGGCCCTTGTCCTTGCCGGCGAGCACGACGACCGTGTCACCCTTCTTGATACGTGCAGCGCTCATCACAGCACCTCGGGAGCAAGCGAAATGATCTTCATGAAGTTCTTTGCGCGCAGCTCGCGGACCACGGGGCCAAAGATACGCGTGCCAATCGGCTCCGCATTCTTGTTGACCAGCACGGCCGCATTGCCGTCGAAGCGAATGACGCTGCCGTCGGGACGACGAACGTCCTTGGCGGTGCGCACGATCACAGCGCGGTGAACGTCACCCTTCTTCACGCGGCCACGGGGGGCGGCGTCCTTCACGGAGACGACGATGATGTCGCCAACGCTGGCAAAACGACGCTTCGAGCCGCCGAGCACCTTGATGCACTGGACGCGCTTGGCGCCGCTGTTGTCAGCGACATCAAGATTGGATTGCATCTGGATCATCGATCCGGTTCCTTCTCAATTGGCCTGCCGGGACACAGCCTGTGTCTGGCCCGGTGGTTCCGTTAAATCCTTGAGACCTGCTCAGGCTGCTGCGTCTGCAGCGACCTGCTCGGGAGACTTGTGGGTGTCGACCCGCGCGATGACCTTCCAGGTCTTCAGCTTCGAGATCGGCGCCGTCTCCTCGATACGGACAGTCTCACCCTCGTGATACTCGTTGGCATCATCGTGGGCGTGATACTTCTTCGAGCGACGGATGATCTTGCCGTAGAGCGGGTGCTTCACCTTGCGCTCCACCTTGACGACGACCGTCTTGTCACCCTTGTCGGAAACCACCGTTCCCGTCAGCACGCGCTTGGGCATGGGCCTGTTTCCTTCTTACTTCGCGGACGAGCGCGAACGCTCGGCCTGGAGGGTTTTGATCCGCGCGATGTCACGACGCACTTCGCGCACGCGGCTCGGCTTCTCAAGCTGGTTGGTCGCAGCCTGAAAGCGCAGGTTGAACTGCTCGCGCTTCAGCTCGCCCAGATCGGTCGAAAGCTGATCGTCGCTCTTCGCCTTGAGGTCAGAAATCTTGGTCATGACCATCATGCTCCCAGATGCGAGGTGTCGCCGAGACGCGCCACCACCTTCGTCTTGATCGGCAGCTTCATCGCTGCGCGGCTGAATGCTTCCGCAGCCAGCGGACCGGGCACGCCGTCCAGCTCGAACAGGATGCGGCCGGGCTTTACGCGCGCCGCCCAATATTCGATCGAACCCTTGCCCTTACCCTGACGGACTTCGGCAGGCTTCTTGGACACCGGCACGTCCGGGAAGACGCGAATCCAGAGACGGCCCTGACGACGGATGTGACGCGTGATCGCGCGGCGAGCCGCTTCGATCTGGCGCGCAGTGACCCGCTCCGGTTCCAGAGCCTTGAGGCCGTAGGATCCGAAATTGAGGTCCGTTCCACCCTTGGCATCGCCCTTGATGCGACCCTTGAAGGTCTTGCGGAACTTGGTTTTCTTCGGCTGTAGCATGATGCTTTACCTTGCTCTCAATTCTCAGCGAGCCGGACGCACACCGGAGGTCTGAGCCTCCAGCATGAGACGGTCGGTCGCCATCGGATCGTGGCCGAGGATCTCGCCCTTGAAGATCCAGACCTTGATGCCGCAAACGCCATAGGCCGTGTGGGCCTCGGCTTCTGCATAATCGACGTTCGCACGCAGCGTGTGCAGCGGAACGCGACCTTCGCGATACCACTCGACACGGGCGATCTCCGCGCCGCCCAGACGGCCGCCGCAGGTGATCTTGATGCCCTCGGCGCCGAGACGCAGCGCGCTCTGCACGGCGCGCTTCATGGCGCGACGGAAAGCGATGCGACGCTCGAGCTGATCGGCAACGCCCTGGGCGACGAGCTTGGAGTCGATTTCCGGCTTGCGGATCTCGACGATGTTCAGGCTCACGTCGCTGGACGTCATCGCGCTCAGCTTCTTGCGCAGCTTCTCGATGTCCGCGCCCTTCTTGCCGATGATGACACCGGGACGGGCTGCATAGATCGACACGCGGCACAGCTTGGCCGGACGCTCGATGACCACCTTGGAGATCGCGGCCTGGGGCAGCGTCTTCATGACATACTTGCGGATCTTGAGATCCTCAAGCAGCAGGCGACCATAGTCCTGACCTTCCGCGAACCAGCGGCTGTCCCAGGTGCGGTTGATCTGCAGGCGCAGACCGATGGGATTGCTCTTGTGACCCATGGATCAGGCCTCCTCTTCCGCAGCTTCACGCACGACGATGCGCACGCGGCTGAAGGGCTTCAGGATGCGGGTGGACTTGCCGCGACCACGCGCATGGAAGCGCTTCATGGTGAACGACTTGCCGACACTCGCCTCGGCGACGACGAGCGCGTCGACGTCGAGATTGTGGTTGTTCTCCGCATTGGCGACCGCGCTGGCGAGCACCTTGCGAACATCGACCGCCATCGCGCGCTTGGAGAAGGCGAGCACGTTCATCGCGTCCTCGACCTTGCGGCCACGGATGAGCGCGGCGACCAGGTTCAGCTTCTGGGCCGAACCGCGGATCTGCGTGCCGACGGCCAGCGCCTCATTGTCCGAGACGCGGCGGGGAGCTTTTGCCTTGCCCATCAGCGCTTGCCCTTCTTGTCAGCGGCGTGGCCGGGGAAGTAGCGCGTCGGCGCGAATTCACCCAGCTTGTGACCGACCATGTCTTCGTTCACCGAAACGGGAACGTGCTTGCGACCATTGTAGACGTTGAACGTCAGGCCAACGAACTGCGGCAGGATGGTGGAGCGGCGCGACCAGGTCTTGATCGGACCGCCACGGCCGTTGTTCTCCTGCGCGGTTTCTGCCTTCTTGAGCAGATGCAGGTCCACGAAGGGACCCTTCCAGACGGAGCGAGCCATCGCTTACCTCTTCTTCTTGGCGTGACGCGACCGGATGATCATCTTGTCGGTCGACTTGTTGTGACGGGTACGAGCACCCTTGGTCGGCTTGCCCCACGGGGTAACCGGATGACGGCCGCCCGAGGTCCGGCCTTCACCACCGCCGTGCGGGTGGTCGACCGGGTTCTTGGCGACGCCGCGGGTGAGCGGGCGACGGCCGAGCCAGCGGCTGCGGCCGGCCTTGGCGAGGTTCTGGTTCTGGTTGTCGGGGTTCGACACCGCACCGATGGTCGCCATGCAGTCCGAGCGGATGTAGCGCTGCTCACCCGAGCCGAGACGGACGATGACCATGCCGCGATCGCGACCGACGAGCTGGGCATAGGTGCCCGCGCTGCGTGCGATCTGAGCGCCCTTGCCCGGCTTCATCTCGATGTTGTGGATGATCGTGCCGACCGGCATCTGACCCAGTTCCATCGCGTTGCCCGGCTTCACGTCGGTCTTCTTGCCTGCGATCACCTTGTCGCCGACAGCCAGACGCTGCGGGGCGATGATGTAGGCCTGCTCGCCGTCGGCATAGCTGACCAGCGCAATGAACGCCGTGCGGTTCGGGTCATATTCCAGACGCTCCACCGTGCCTTCGACGTCCCACTTGCGACGCTTGAAGTCGATGATGCGATAGCGCTGCTTGTGACCGCCGGCGATACCGCGCGAGGTCACATGGCCCTTGTTGTTGCGGCCACCGGTCTTGCGCTTGCCTTCGGTCAGCGCCTTGACGGGCTTGCCCTTGTGGAGGCCGGACCGGTCGACGAGGATCAGGCCGCGCTGGGCCGGGCTCGTCGGGTTATAATGCTTGAGTGCCATTGTTCAGTCCGCCCTCAAATGCCCGTGGTGATGTCGATTGACTGGCCTTCGGCCAGGGTCACGACAGCCTTCTTCACGTCCGAGCGCGTGTAGGGCTTGCCCTTCCAGCGCTTGGTCTTGCCCTTCTGGACGATCGTGTTGACCGACTTGACGCTGACATTGAACAGCGCCTCGACAGCGGCCTTGATCTCGGGCTTCGAAGCGTCACGCGCGACCTTGAACACAACCGCGTTGTGCTCGGAGACCAGCGTCGCCTTTTCGGTGATGTGCGGGGCGACAATCACGTCGTAATGACGCGTGGCCACCGCTGCTGCCTGCTTCTTAGCCATTGAAGCGCGCCTCCAGCTGCTCGACCGCGGCACGGGTCAGCACCAGGCTGTCCGCACGCAGGATATCGTAGACATTGGCACCGATGGCGGGGAGCACATTGACACCGACGAGATTGGACGAGGCCTTGGCGAAGGAGAGGTTGGTCGCCTCGCCGTCGATGAACAGCACCTTGCCGAGGTTGAGCTTGGCGAGCTGACCCGCCAGTTCCTTGGTCTTGCCGTCCTTGACGTCCAGATTGTCCAGAACCGTGAGCGAGCCGCCCTTGGCCTTGGCCGAAAGCGCCATCTTCAGGCCCAGTGCACGCACCTTCTTGTTGAGCGAGTGCCCGAAGGTACGGGCGCGCTGACCGTGCGCCTTACCACCACCGATGAAGATCGGGGCGCGGCGATCGCCGTGACGAGCCGTACCGCCGCCCTTCTGGCGACCGAACTTCTTGCCCGTGCGGGCAACGTCAGAGCGCTCGCGCGTCGCCGATGCCGGGGCACGGCGCTTTTCAAGCTGCCAGGTGACGACACGGTGCAGAATGTCCGCGCGCGGCTCGAGGCCGAACACATCGTCATTCAGCTCGACATCGCCGGAGGCCTTGCCGCCGTCCAGAGTGAGAACCTTGATCTTCATGACTTAGCCCTCCTGGCCTTCAGTGGCCTCGGGCGCCGCGACGTCCTGCGCAGGCGTATCGGCCGGAGCCTCGGCGTTATTGTTCGCAGCCGACTTGATGCTGGCCGGGTACGGCACATCAGCCGGACGATCGACCTTTACGGCGTCCTTGACGAGAAGCCAGGCACCCTTCGAGCCGGGCACGCTGCCCTTCACGAACAGCAGGCCGCGCTCCACGTCCGTGCGGACGATCTCAAGGTTCTGCTGGGTGCGCTGACGGTCGCCCATGTGGCCGGCCATCTTCTTGTTCTTGAACACGCGGCCCGGATCCTGACGGTTACCCGTCGAACCATGGGCACGGTGGCTGATCGACACGCCGTGCGTGGCGCGCATACCGCCGAAGCCCCAGCGCTTCATGGCGCCGGCAAAGCCCTTGCCCTGCGTCTGGCCCGTCACGTCGACGAGCTGACCAGCGATGAAGTGATCGGCAGCGATTTCCGCGCCGACATCGAGCAGGGCGTCTTCGGCCACGCGGAACTCGACGACCTGCGCCTTGGGTTCCACCTGAGCCTTGGCGAAGTGCTCGCGCTGCGGCTTGGCGACATTCTTCGCCTTCGCAACGCCGGCACCCAGCTGCACGGCTACATAGCCGTCCTTATCCATTTCGCGACGGGCAATGACCTGGTTGCCTTCGAGCGCCAGAACGGTGACGGGCACATGGCGGCCATCATCCTGGAACAGGCGGGTCATACCCACTTTCTTCGCGATCACGCCGGTACGCATGATCCAATCCTCCAATAGAGGCCCCTGCATGATGCGGGGGCTTATCCAACGAAAAAACCGCCAGGACCCTAAGATCCAGGCAGCCAACCCGATTTTGCGATGCGTTCCCCCGTCCGGGCTGGATGCTTCCGGACCCTCGACAAGCGAGGAGGAAACGACGGAGGACGCTGCCCGGCCGAAGCCGGCGGTATCCAAATGTCCTGCAAGGCGACCCGGAGGCCGCCCCGCTACGGCCATCAGGCCAGTTTGATCTCGACGTTCACGCCGGCAGCCAGATCGAGCTTCATCAGCGCGTCGACGGTCTGCGGGGTCGGCTGCACGATATCAAGCATGCGCTTGTAGGTGCGGACCTCGAACTGTTCACGGCTCTTCTTATCGATGTGCGGCCCACGGTTGACCGTGAACTTCTCGATCCGGGTCGGCAGCGGAATGGGACCGCGAATGAGAGCACCCGTACGACGAGCGGTATCGGCGATGTCGCCGGTCGCCTGATCCAGCACGCGATGATCGAATGCCTTGAGACGAATACGGATATTCTGCGTTTCCATGTCCACTAACCGATGTGAAAGAGCCAAAACAAAACCGCTTCACCCTGATGGCCCCGGTGCCGTTCTGGCACTCACGAGCCCGCGCGAAGCGGCGAAAAAAGCAGGCCGCTCGAATCACCTGATCCGAGCGGCTCGCTGCCTATATTACTTCGAGATCGTCGCGACAACCCCAGAACCGACCGTGCGGCCACCTTCGCGAATAGCGAAGCGGAGACCCGGGTCCATCGCGATCGGCGCGATGAGCTTGACGGCCAGCTTCACGTTGTCGCCAGGCATGACCATCTCGGTGCCCTCGGGGAGGACGACTTCGCCGGTCACGTCCGTCGTGCGGAAGTAGAACTGCGGACGATAGTTGGCGAAGAACGGCGTGTGACGGCCACCTTCGTCCTTCGACAGCACGTACACCTCGGCTTCGAACTCGGTGTGCGGCGTGACCGAACCCGGCTTGGCCAGAACCTGACCACGCTCGACTTCTTCACGACCAACGCCACGGATCAGCGCGCCGATGTTGTCGCCGGCTTCACCCTGGTCGAGCAGCTTGCGGAACATTTCCACGCCGGTGACGGTCGTCTTCTTGGTGGGCTTGAGGCCGATGATCTCGACTTCCTCGCCAACCTTCACAACGCCGGTCTCGACGCGGCCGGTCACCACGGTGCCGCGACCCGAGATCGAGAACACGTCTTCGATCGGCATCAGGAACGGACGGTCAACCGGACGGGCCGGCTGCGGGATGTAGGCGTCGACGGCATCCATGAGCGCCTTGATCGAATCCTTGCCGATCGCGTCGTCACGGCCTTCGAGAGCGGCCAGAGCCGAACCCTTGACGATGGGGATGTCGTCGCCCGGGAAGTCGTAGCTGGAGAGCAGCTCGCGCACTTCCAGCTCGACGAGCTCGAGGAGCTCCTCGTCGTCGACCTGGTCGACCTTGTTCATGTACACGACGAGCGCCGGCACGCCGACCTGACGGGCGAGCAGGATGTGCTCGCGGGTCTGCGGCATCGGGCCGTCAGCAGCGTTCACCACGAGGATCGCGCCGTCCATCTGGGCGGCACCGGTGATCATGTTCTTCACATAGTCAGCGTGGCCCGGGCAGTCGACGTGCGCATAGTGACGGGCGCCAGTCTCATACTCGACGTGTGCGGTCGAGATCGTGATGCCGCGCTCGCGCTCCTCGGGAGCCTTGTCGATGTTGGCATAGTCCGTGAACGTGGCGCCACCGGTTTCGGCCAGCACCTTGGTGATGGCGGCGGTCAGCGTGGTCTTACCATGGTCGACGTGACCGATGGTGCCGATATTGCAGTGCGGCTTGTTCCGCTCGAATTTAGCCTTAGCCATTTCCTACCTCTTTTCGCTCAATAGCTTGGGTTCAACCGCTCGGGGAAGCCTCGCGAAGGCGCCCCCATAACAGCAAATTTACATAAATCCAGATGAAAGTGCCGGCTTAGGCCAGCTTCGCCTTCACCTCGTCCGCGACGTTCTGCGGCACCTCGTCATAGTGCGAGAACTGCATGGAGTAGTTTGCGCGGCCCTGGGTGAACGAGCGGAGCGAGTTCACATAGCCGAACATGTTGGCCAGCGGGACCATCGCCTCGACAACCTGCGCATTACCGCGGCTGTCGGTGCCCTGGATCTGGCCACGACGCGAGTTCATGTCGCCGATGACGTCACCCAGATATTCCTCAGGCGTCACCACCTCGACCTTCATCACCGGCTCGAGCAGCGTGATGCCGGCCTTCTGCGCGACTTCACGCATCGCACCGCGACCGGTGATTTCGAATGCCAGCGCCGACGAGTCGACGTCGTGATAGGCGCCGTCATACAGGTTGATCTCGAAGTCGATGATCGGGAAGCCGATGAGCGAACCCGTGGCCGCCGTCTCGCGCATACCCTTCTCGATCGCCGGGATATATTCCTTGGGAATATTGCCGCCCTTGATCTCGTCCTTGAAGATGATGCCCGCACCGCGCTCGCCCGGCGTGACCTTCACCTTGATGCGGCCGAACTGGCCGGTGCCGCCCGACTGCTTCTTGTGGGTGTAGTCGACGTCGACGGCCTTCTTGAGATACTCGCGATAGGCCACCTGCGGCGCACCGACGTTCGCCTCGACCTTGAACTCGCGCTTCATGCGGTCGACGAGGATTTCGAGGTGAAGCTCGCCCATGCCCTTGATGATGGTCTGGCCCGATTCGTGATCGGTCGAAACGCGGAAGGACGGATCCTCGGCGGCCAGGCGGTTGAGCGCGACGCCCATCTTTTCCTGGTCGGCCTTGGTCTTGGGTTCCACGGACAGCTCGATGACCGGCTCGGGGAATTCCATGCGTTCCAGGATGATTGGCTGACGCTCGGCGCACAGCGTGTCACCGGTCGTCGTTTCCTTCATGCCGGCCAGCGCGACGATATCGCCGGCATAAGCCGTATCGATGTCCTCACGGCTGTTCGCATGCATCAGGAGCATACGGCCGATCTTTTCCTTCTTGTCCTTCACGGAGTTCAGATAGGTGCCCTTGCTCAGCGTGCCGGAATAGACGCGCAGGAAGGTGAGCGAGCCGACGAACGGATCGTTCATGATCTTGAACGCGAGACCCGAGAACGGCGCCTCGTCGCTGGTGGCGCGGCTGTCCGGCTCTTCCGTGTCGGGGTTGATGCCCTGCACGTCCTCGATGTCCAGCGGGCTGGGCAGATAGTCGACGACCGCGTCCAGCAGCGCCTGCACGCCCTTGTTCTTGAAGGCCGAGCCGCACAGCACCGGCACGAAGCTCTGGTTCAGCGTGCCCTTGCGGATCAGCTTCTTGAGCGTCGCGACGTCGGGCTCGTTACCCTCGAGATAGGCTTCCATCGCGGCATCGTCCTGCTCGACGGCCAGCTCAACCAGCTTCTCGCGATATTCGGCAGCCTTGTCGGCGAGGTCGGCCGGAATTTCTTCATAGAAGAATTCGGCACCCAGATTCTCATCCTTCCAGATGATCGCGCGGTTGTTCACGAGGTCGACGAGACCCTTGAAGTCCGATTCCGCACCGATGGGCAGATACAGGACGGCCGGGGTCGCGCCCAGGCGATCGATGATCGTCTGCACGCAATAATAGAAATTGGCACCCGTGCGGTCGAGCTTGTTGATGAAGCACATCCGGGGCACGCCGTACTTGTCGGCCTGACGCCACACCGTCTCCGACTGCGGCTCCACGCCGGCGACGCCGTCGAACGCGGCAACCGCGCCGTCGAGCACGCGCAGCGAGCGCTCCACCTCAATGGTGAAGTCCACGTGGCCGGGGGTGTCGATGATGTTCAGGCGATGCTCGGGGCCCTTGCCCTCATCGGCCTTCCACAGGCAGGTCGTCGCAGCCGACGTGATCGTGATGCCGCGCTCCTGCTCCTGCTCCATCCAGTCCATCGTGGCGGCGCCGTCGTGCACTTCGCCGATCTTGTAGGACTTGCCGGTGTAATAGAGGATGCGCTCGGTCGTCGTCGTCTTGCCGGCGTCGATGTGCGCCATAATGCCGAAATTGCGGTAACGCTCGAGCGGGTGGCTGCGGGCCATGATCTTTACTCCATTGCCCGCGTGCGGCGGGGCTGCGGTCTGAAAGGTTCCTCTCCGTTCGGGTTGGCTCGGCGGGGACCCGTTTCTCCCCTCACGGAAGAACAGCCCTTCGACAGGCCCGAGCGAACGGTGGTGCAGGAAGCCGGGACAGTCCCGTGACTGCCCCGGCTTCCAATATAGTGCTTACCAGCGGTAATGCGAGAAGGCGCGGTTGGCTTCGGCCATCCGGTGCGTGTCTTCACGCTTCTTCACAGCATTGCCACGGTTGTTCGCGGCGTCCAGAAGCTCGCCGGAGAGGCGGGCCGCCATCGTGGTCTCGCTGCGGCTGCGCGCCGCATTGATGAGCCAGCGAATGGCCAGCGCCTGGGCGCGCTCGGGACGGACTTCCACCGGCACCTGATAGGTCGCACCACCAACGCGGCGGCTGCGGACCTCGATGCCCGGCTTCACATTGTTGAGGGCGTCATGAAAGACCGAGATCGGATCCTTCTTGGCGCGGGTTTCAACGGTGGCCAGTGCGCCATAAACAATCTGCTCAGCGACGGCCTTCTTGCCGTCATACATGACGCTGTTCATGAACTTGGACAGAACCTGATCGCCATACTGGGGATCGGGCAGGATGACGCGCTTTTCGGGGCGACGACGACGTGACATATCTCTGTTCTCCCCTGCTTACTTCGGACGCTTCGCGCCGTACTTGGAACGGCTCTGCTTGCGGTCCTTGACGCCCTGGGTATCCAGAACGCCGCGAAGAACGTGATAGCGCACACCGGGAAGGTCGCGCACACGGCCGCCACGGATCAGCACGACGCTGTGTTCCTGGAGGTTGTGGCCTTCGCCCGGGATGTAGCTGATGACCTCACGGCTGTTGGTGAGGCGCACCTTGCAGACCTTGCGGAGAGCCGAGTTCGGCTTCTTCGGGGTCACGGTGTAGACACGGGTGCAGACGCCGCGCTTCTGCGGGTTCTGCTCCATCGCAGGGACCTTGCTCTTGGCCTTCTGCGGCTCGCGGCCCTTGCGGACCAGCTGGTTGATCGTTGGCATGAAGCCCTTCACCTTTTTTCAGTTACTCTGCCATCTGCATGTCCTGGGTCGGCCGATGGCCAGCCGGGGCTGACCTCCAAACGACAAGAGACCCGGCGGTCGGTAAAGACCCCCTGGCCCCGCAAGAGCATAGGCAATGTTCAAGCTCTGTATGACCCAGCGGACGAGCGACCGAATCCTAGTGAAAGCACAGGTTGCGGGCCGCGAGGCAGGCGGGCCTATACAGAGAGGCCGGCAACCGGTCAAGCACGGCTCACCCCAAGGGGCACGCGTGGCGGCGAGGCGTTTTGAAATGCCGCCTTGCCTCTTTCGGCCTGCGCGCGCACATCCCAATCACCCGGCCCAATCACCCCGGCCCAATACCCTGGCAGCAAAGGCGAGAGCTGATGACCCTGACCATGCACGCGATCACCGTTCCCCTCCTCGTCAACAGCTTGACCAACATGGAGAGGTGGCTCGCGCGCCCGGATGTGCGGGCTGCCGAGGCCGATCTGCTGGCCGCCCGGCTGATCGAGGACATGCGCCCGCTCACGGCGCAATATCAGATGGCGTCGGACAGCGCCAAGAACGGCATCGCCCGCCTCGCCGGCATTGAGCCGCCGGCCATGCCGGATACCGAGGCGAGCCTCGATGCCCTGCAGGAGCGGTGCGCAAAGACCATCGCCTTCGTCCAGAGCGTCACGCCCGCACAACTGGACGGCAGCGAGGACCGCGAGATCGTGCTGCGCTTCCCGAACGGTCAGGGATACCGGTTCCACGGGCGGGATTATGTCACCGGCTTCATGCTGCCCAATTTCCTGTTCCATGCGACCATGGCCTATGCGCTGCTGCGGGCACGTGGGATCGCGATCGGCAAGCCGGATTTCCTGGCCCATCTCGGCGCGCCGGTCGCGCTCGCCGACCCGGCATGAGCTGACGGCGGCCCATCCCGCGCGGCATCGGCCGCTCCGGCATGGTTCGCCCTTTGCGCGACCGGCAGAGTCGGCTAGAGCCCGGCCCCATGAGCGAGACAGTGTCCTTTGGCTATCGTGAGGTAGCCCCCGAGGAAAAGACGAAGCTGGTCGGCGACGTCTTCTCCAATGTCGCCCGCAACTACGACATCATGAACGATGCGATGTCCGGCGGTATGCATCGGCTGTGGAAGGACCAGTTCGTCCGCCGCGTGAAGCCGCGCAAGGACGAGGCGATTCTCGACATGGCCGGCGGCACCGGCGACATCGCCTTCCGCATGGCCAAGCATGGCGCGCGTGTGACGGTGAGCGACATCAACGAGGATATGCTCGCCGTGGGCATGACGCGGGCGCAGAAGCGCGGCATCGAGGGCCTGGTCTGGCAGCCGCAAAATGCCGAGCAGCTGGTCTTCGGGGATCGCAGCTTCGATGCCTACACCATCGCGTTCGGCATCCGTAATGTGACCGATATCCCGGCGGCGCTGCGCGAGGCGCATCGCGTGCTCAAATATGGCGGCCGCTTCTTCTGCCTGGAATTTTCCAGCACCACCTGGCCCGGTTTCGGCGATGTGTATGACGCCTATTCGCACAAGCTGGTGCCCAAGCTGGGAAAGATGATCGCAGGGGATGCGGAGAGCTATCGCTATCTCATCGAGTCGATCCGCCGCTTCCCGGACATGCCCAAGTTCAAGGGCATGATCGAAGAGGCGGGCTTCGTGCAAGCGAAGGCCGAGCCGATCATGGGCGGCCTCGTCGCCATTCATTCTGGATGGAAGATATGATTCGCGAGCGCAGCAGCGCCATGGTGCGTTTCGCAAGGCGATAAGGTCATGACAGCCCACATCACCCATCTCTGGCGCCTGCTCTCATGGGGGCGGACCCTCGCCCGGCATGGCGCGCTGCGCGGTATCGAGCGGGATGGCAATACGCCCGCGCCGGTCCGCCGCCTCGCACGGCTGGCACGGCTCGGCGCGCGCGTGCCCAAGGAGCCGCGCTATGCGGAGGCGTTTCAAGCCATTGGCCCGGCTGCGATCAAGCTCGGCCAGTCGCTGGCGACGCGCCCCGATCTGGTCGGTGAGGATGCTGCCCGCGATCTGCTGTCGCTGCAGGACGCGCTCCCGCCCATGCCCTTCTCCGCGATTCGCGCCGAGATCGAAGCCAGCTTCGGGCGACCGCTCGACTCGATCTACGCCAGCGTCGATGAGCACGCCGTGGGCGCGGCGTCCATCGCGCAGGTGCATCGTGCCGTGACGACGGACGGCCGCGCGGTCGCCATCAAGGTGCTGCGCCCGGGCATTCGCGAGCGATTCAACCGCGACATCGACACTTATGAATGGGCAGCGGCGCATCTGGAGCAACTGGGCGGCGAGGCCTCGCGCCTCCGACCGCGTCTGGTCGTCGCCAATCTCAAGCGCTGGACAGCGCGCGAGCTGGATCTGCGGCGCGAGGCAGCCTCTGCCTCCGAACTGGCCGAGGCCATGTCCGCCGTGCCGCGCTATCGCATCCCGCAAATCGACTGGGATCGCACCAACGGCCGGGTGATGACCCTCGAATGGATCGACGGCATCAAGATCAGCGACCGAGCGGCGCTGGTCGCAGCCGGGCACGATCTGAGCGATCTCGCCGCGCGACTGGTCAACACCTTCCTGCGCCAGGCCATCGCCGACGGATTCTTCCATGCCGACATGCACCAGGGCAATCTGTTCGTGCAGGCCGATGGCACCATCGTCGCCATCGACTTCGGCATCATGGGGCGGATCGACCGGCGCGCGAGGCTGTGGCTGGCCGAGATCCTCTATGGCCTCATCACCGGCAACTATCGCCGCGTGGCGGAAATCCATTTCGAAGCGCAATATGTGCCGGCCCACCACAATGTCGCCGAGTTCGCCACCGCCCTGCGTGCCGTCGGCGAACCGATGCGCGGCAAGCCGGTCAGCGAGTTGTCTGTCGGCCAGATGCTGGACGGCCTGTTCGCCATCACCCGCGATTTCGACATGCAGACGCAGCCCCATCTGCTGCTGCTGCAAAAGACGATGGTGATGGTCGAGGGCGTGGCGACCATGCTCGATCCGACGATCAACATGTGGGACGTCTCCGGCCCCTATGTGAAGAGTTGGCTGCGCGACGAACTCGGCCCCGAAGCCAAGATCGCCGATTCGATCCACGAGACGATGGACACGATCCGCCGCCTGCCCGGCCTCATCCGGCGACTGGAGGAAGCCTATCCCGAGCCGGGTGGCGCCCCGCCCCCGCCGCCCCTGCCGGCGGTGAAGCTGGTGCAGGTGAAGGTCGGCTGGTTCTGGCGATATGCGGGCGTGGCGATTCTGGCGGCAGCAGCCGGCGCGGGTGCCATGGCGCTCCTTGCCTGACGTCTCGCCCCTGCCGAGCCGCTAGCCGGACCGGCGCCCAGCCGCTATGGAACCATCATGACCCAGCGGATCCTCCTCATCGTCTCCGGCGGGATCGCCGCCTACAAGGCGCTGGAACTGGTGCGCCTGCTCAAGGGCAAGGGCCTCGCCGTGCGCGCCGTGCTGACCGACGCCGCCACCAAATTCGTGACGCCGCTCTCCTTCGGCGTGCTCACCGAGGATCATGTCTATGGTGACATGTTCGACCTCAAGGAGGAGCGCGAGATCGGCCATATCCAGCTCAGCCGCGAGGCCGACCTGATCGTCGTCGCACCGGCGACCGCCAACATCCTTGCCAAGATGGCATCGGGCATCGCCGACGATCTTGCCACGACCGTGCTGCTCGCCACCGACAAGCCGGTGCTCGCCGTACCCGCAATGAATGTGCGGATGTGGCACCACAAGGCCACCCAGCGGAACCTCGACACGCTGCGGGCCGATGGCATCCATGTGATGGAGCCTGACGTCGGTGCCATGGCCTGCAACGAGTGGGGCAAGGGCCGCCTGCCCGACCCGGCCGCCATCGTGCAGCAAATCGAGCGGCTGCTGGCAGAGGCGCCGTCACCGGCCGCGCTGCTGACCGACACCAGCAGAACGATCCATGCGCCCGATCTCAGCCACGCCAATCTGCTTGGCCGCCATGTGCTGGTGACCGCCGGGCCGACACACGAACCGATCGACCCCGTGCGCTACATCGCCAACCGGTCGTCCGGGCAGCAGGGCTTTGCGATTGCCGCCGCCGCAGCGCAAGCCGGTGCGCGCGTCACGCTCGTCGCCGGGCCGGTCAGCCTGCCCACGCCGCGTGCCGTCACCCGGGTGGACGTGCAGACCGCGCGGGAGATGCAGGCCGCCGTGGAGGGAGCCTTGCCAGCCGATACTGCCATATTGGTCGCAGCAGTGGCCGATTGGCGCGCCGCCGACGAGGCCGGCCAGAAGATCAAGAAGGATGGCTCGGGCGCGCCTGCCCCGCTCGCGCTGGCCGAGAATCCGGATATCCTCGCGTCACTGGCGCGCCACGCCCAGCGCCCCGCCCTGCTCGTCGGCTTCGCGGCCGAAACGGAAACCGTCGTCGACCACGCCATCGCCAAGCGCCAGCGCAAGGGAGCGGACTGGATCGTCGCCAATGACGTGTCCGGCGATGTCATGGGCGGATCGCGCAACAGCGTCCATCTGGTCACGGCGCAGGGCGTCGAAGACTGGCCGGACATGCCCAAAGCCCTTGTCGCCACGCGGCTGATTGAAAGGATTTCCGATGAACTGGCCGCTCGTTGACATTGCGGTGAAGCGCCTGCCCCATGGCGAAGACCTGCCATTGCCCAGCTATGCCACCGCCGGCGCAGCCGGCATGGACGTGGTCTCCGCCGAGGATGTAACGCTGCCGAGCATGGCCCGCCATGCGGTGGCCACAGGTCTCGCGCTTGCCATTCCCGAGGGGTTCGAGGTGCAGGTGCGCCCCCGGTCGGGGCTGGCGCTCAAGCATGGCATCACGCTGCCCAACACCCCCGGCACGATCGACAGCGATTATCGCGGCGAATTAAAGGTGATCCTGGTCAACCTTGGCGAGGATGATTTCGAGATCAAGCGCGGCGACAGGATCGCCCAGTTGATCGTGGCGCCGGTGCAGATCGCGCGCATGGTCGAGGTCGCGACGCTCGATGATACGGCGCGCGGTGCGGGCGGTTTCGGCTCCACCGGCGTCCGCACGGTCTGACGCACAGCCGCACTGATGGACTTCACCGACGATCAGCTTGAGCGATATGCCCGCCACATCGTGCTGCGCGAGATCGGCGGCGCAGGGCAGGCAAGGCTGGCCGGCGCGCATGTTGCGATCATCGGCGCGGGGGGCATCGGGTGCCCGGCCATCGCCTATCTGGCTGCGGCCGGCATCGGCACCCTGCGGATCATCGATCATGATACGGTGAGCCTCTCCAACCTGCAGCGGCAAATCCTGTTCGCCAGCGACGACATCGGTCGTCCGAAGGCGGAAGCCGCGCGGGATGCAGTGCGCCAGCTCAACCCGGATTGTCATGCCATTCCGATCAACACCGCGCTGGATGCCGACAATGCCGCGACGCTGCTGCGCGATGCCGACATCATCCTGGATGGCTGCGACAATTTCGAAACGCGCCTCGCCGTCTCGGACGCCGCGACCCGGCTGCGCATTCCGCTGGTGAGCGCCGCTGTCGGCCAGTTCGAGGGGCAGATCGGTGTCTGGCGGGGATGGGAGGACGGCCAGCCCTGCTATCGTTGCCTGGTCGGCGACACCCGCACCGACCCCGCCCGCACCTGCGCCGAGGAAGGCATTGTTGGGGCGCTGACCGGCATCATCGGATCGATGGCAGCGCTGGAGGCCATCCGCGCCCTCGTGCCCTTCGGTGAAGCGACGACCGGCAAGCTCATTGTCTTCGATCTGCTCGCCCGTCGTCTGCGGACCATGGCCATTCCGCCGGACCCGGCCTGCAAGGCCGCGCTGGCCTGCGGATGAGCGCGCGGCCGCCTCTCGCTCTCGTCGTGGTCAGCGCCGATCCTTCCCGATTGCGCGCGGCCCTGTCGCTCGCGCGGGCAGAGGTCGCTCTGGGAAGTGCGGCCCGCATCTTCCTGCAAGGCGAGGCGGCTGCCCTGTTGCGCACCCCGATCGGCGCCCCGCAGGACGCCGCCTGGGCTGCAGCCGGGGAGCCGACGCTCGCGCAATTGCTGGACGATGCGCTGGATGAAGGCGTGGCGATCAGCCTCTGCCAGAGCGGCCTCGCCATGGCGGGCATGGCGGCGGACGGCCTCGATTCCCGTATCGAGATCACTGGCCCCATTGCCTTTCTCGCGGCGGCTGGGCCGGACATCCGCCTGCTGACGCTCTGACCATGAGCCTCGCTCTGTCTCCATCGCTGCTCGGGCTTCTCGCTGCTCTCGCCGCCGGCCTTCTGATCGGCCTCGAACGAGGCTGGACTCAGCGCGACAAGCAGGCCGGGCAACGGGTGGCGGGGTTCCGCACCTTCGGCCTGATTGGCTTTGCCGGGGGCCTGTCTGCGCTCCTGCCGGAGATGATCGTCGCGATCATGGCGCTTGGCGTGGTCGGCGCGCTGCTCATTGGTTTCGGTCAGGCGATTCGCGACGACCAGCTTTCCGCCACCACGATTGTCGCGGCGCTCCTGACCTTCGCCATTGGCTATACAGCGCTGGCGCTCTCACCCGCCATCGCTCTGGCGGCGGCGGGTGCGGCATTCGTGCTGCTGAGCGCCCGTCACTCGATGCACGCCCTGCTGCGCGGGCTGACGGAAGCCGAGATCGAGGGTGTCGCCCGCTTCGCGCTGGTCGCGCTCGTCGTCCTGCCGCTGCTGCCCGATGCCACTTATGGTCCCTATAATGCCTGGAATCCCCGCCAGATCTGGATGGTGGTGGTGCTGGTCGCCGGTCTCTCCTTCGCCGGCTATGTCGTCGCGCGCCGGTTCGGCAGCAGCCGGGGCGTATTGATGATGGCACTGACCGGCTCCATCGTCTCGTCCACGGCGGTGACGGCCTGGTACGCCCGCCGCCTGAGCACCGAGCCGGAATTACGCGGCGTGCTGACCGCCGGCATCGCCATCGCCACCATCGTCATGTTCGTGCGCGTGCAGGTGTTGACTGCCATCCTCGTGCCCCGCGCCCTGCCCACGCTCACGCTGGTGCTGGCGCCGGCGCTGGTCGTCTCGGCGATCATGGCCCTGATCGCCTGGCGCCGCGACGATTCGCCGGATGGGGCACCGGTGAAGCTCGGCAATCCCTTTGATTTTGGCCCGGCGCTGATGCTGGCGGGCTTCGTTGCCGTCTTCTCGCTGGTGGCGCGATGGGCGCTGGATGTCTGGGGCGACGAAGGCATCGCCGTCGTCATAGGCCTCACCGGCTTCATGGATGTGGACGCGGCGGTGCTCACCCTTGCCGGCCTGCCCGCACAAACGCTCGACAACGCCACGGCGGGCTTCATCCTCGCCGCCCCGGTCTTCGCCAATACCGCCGTCAAAGGCGTGATGGCGCTCATGCTGGCCGGGGGACGCAATGGCATCGTCGCATGCGCCCCGCTCTTTGCGTCCCTGCTCGCCTCGCTGGCGGGCGCTGCCCTGTTCTGGCTGGGCTGAGCGCGGCGCACCTGCAACGGCGCGGCAACCGATGCCGCCAGCGGACGCGCGGGGGCATGACAGCCTGCGTTTATCCTGATACCGCCTGCGCCACCTGAACCCATCCAGCTTCAATGGACAGATTTCGCATGTTGGACTTCACGACCCAGCCGCTCGCCTCCCCCACCTCGCCCGAGGACAGGGTTGCCGCCATTGCCACGCTCGGTTTCGGCACGCTCTTCACCGATCATATGGTGACGATCCGCTATACCGAGGGACAGGGTTGGCACGATGCCGTACTGGGTCCGCGCCAGCCCATCCCGCTCGATCCGGCAGCCGCCGTGCTCCATTATGCGCAGGAGATTTTCGAGGGGCTCAAGGCCTATCGCCTGCCGGACGGGTCTGTCGCGAGCTTCCGCCCGGAGGCCAACGCCGCCCGTTTCAACCAGAGCGCCACGCGCCTCGCCATGCCGCATCTGCCGGAGGATCTGTTCGTCGAGAGCATCCGCAAGCTGGTCGCGGCGGACATCGACTGGGTGCCGGATGCCGACAAGGGCAGCCTGTACCTGCGCCCCTTCATGTTCGCCAGCGAGGCCTTCCTCGGCGTCCGCCCGGCGCGCGAATATGTCTATTGCGTGATCGCGTCCCCGGTCGGCGGCTATTTCAAGAGCGGCAAGTCGGCCGTGACGCTGTGGGTCAGCCATGATTATGTCCGCGCGGTCCCCGGGGGCACCGGTGCTGCCAAGTGCGGCGGCAATTATGCGGCGAGCCTGCAGCCGCAATCCGTCGGCATCGAGCATGGCTGCGACCAGGTGCTGTTCCTCGACGCGGTCGAGCGCAAATGGATCGAGGAACTGGGCGGCATGAACATCATGTTCGTGTTCAATGACGGCACGATCATCACCCCGCCGCTCAACGGCTCGATCCTGCCCGGCGTCACCCGCGATTCGTTGCGGCTCGTCGCCGAGGATGCCGGCTACACGGTGAAGGAAGAGCCCTACAGTTTCGAGCAGTGGATGACCGATGCCAAGAGCGGCAAGCTGAAGGAAGCGTTTGCCTGCGGAACCGCTGCCGTCATCACGCCCATCGGCGAGGTGCGCTCGACCCAGGGCGATTTCATCATCGGCAATGGCGATGGCGGCGAGGTGGCCCGCGCGCTGCGCGAGGCGCTGGTCGGCGTGCAGCTCGGCCAGAAGCCGGATCAGCATGGCTGGATGACCCGCCTGGCCTAAGCGGGTTGGCCTGGACGGGCCGGCAAACGGCTGGCAACGGAGCGGGTCATTCTGCATAAGGATATGAACCAGTCTATCTGAAGGAACAGACCCGATGACCTTGCGCCCGACCGGCATCGACAGTGTCGACATGATCATCCTGCCGCCCGTGCGCGATCTGGGCGATGGCTTTCAGGTCCGGCGCGCACTGCCATCGGCCCATCGCCGGATGGTCGGCCCCTTCGTGTTCTTCGACCAGTTCGGCCCGACGACCTTCTCGGCCGGCGAGGGCCTGGACGTCCGCCCCCATCCGCACATCGGCCTCGCCACGGTAACCTATGTGCTGGAGGGCGAGATCCTCCACCGCGATTCGCTGGGCAAGGTCCAGCCGATCCGCCCCGGCGCCGTCAACTGGATGACGGCGGGCCGCGGCATCGTCCATTCCGAGCGCAGCGCCGATGATACCCGCGCGGCGGGCGGGCCTTTGTTCGGCCTCCAGACCTGGGTCGCGCTGCCGCAGGCGAAGGAAGAGGTCGATCCGGCCTTCTTCCATCACGCCGCCGATACGATTCCTGAGACGGAGGCGGAGGGCGTGCGCATCCGCGTCGTCGCGGGGAGCAGCGACGGGCTGACCTCGCCGGTGCAGGCCTTCTCGGACATGCTGTACGCCGACGTCACGCTCCAGGACGGCGCGCGCTACCGGCTGGGCACCGACCATATCGAACGCGCAGTCTATGTCATCTCGGGCGGGCTGGCCGTGGAAGGCCAGAGCGGCGGTTTCAACGCCGGCGAACTGGTGATCTTCAAGCCGGATAGCGAGATCGTTCTGCGCGCGAATGGCCCGACCCGCATCATGCTGGTCGGCGGCGAGCCATTGGATGGGCCACGGCACATCTACTGGAACTTCGTTTCCAGCTCCCGCGATCGCATCGAACAGGCCAAGGACGACTGGCGGCAGGGCCGATTCGACACCGTGCCCGGCGAGCGCGAGTTCATTCCGCTGCCCGACTAGGCCTGAACGATTTCAGGCCGGGCGGAGGCCTTCAATCCCGATCCATTTCCTGGATCGCCCGCTCCCGATCGAGCTGGACTTCGGCATTGTGCGTCAGCGCATCGAATGTTGTCATGAAGCTGTCGAGCTGGTCGGCAGGGATGCCCTGAAACAGGAACTCGCTGCGCCGAACCGCTGTCTCCTCGATGATCTGGCTCACTGCGCGTCCCTTCTCGGTCGGACCGAAGAACCCGTGTCGGCGCCCCGGGCGCCCGGTGCGCTCGATCAGGCCGATCTCGATGAGATGATTGACCGTGCGGCCCGCCTGGCTCTGGTCGCGCGCCAATGCCAGCACCAGCTGAGGCCAGCTGATCGGGGGATTGCGGCAGATTTCCGCCATGACCCAGGTCTCGAAATTCGAAAGGCTGGTCTGGCGCTTATGGGCAAGGGCACCGCCGCGCAGCATGTAGGAGCACAGGGTGACGAAGGGCGGCAATACGCGTGAGCGGTCCGCCGCCACACCGTTTTCGTCCGGCAGGCCCTCATCGACAAGATCCTGAAATGCCACGGTTTCGGGCCGCTGATTGCTTGCCGCCTGCTTTCGCTCCTGCTCGAACAGGGCGATGGCGCGGGTCAGCAGCATGTCCAGCACTCCGGAGAGCGTCTGAAGTTCCTCATCGCTGATGCCGAAGGTCAGCTCCCGGTTGCGCAGCTCGGCATGGCGCTGCAGCCGATCCGCCAGCTGCTTGCCGCTCGGGCTAAGCCGGATGGGGCTGCGGATGCCGCTGCGCAGCAGCAGGGCGACCTCGCCCATGCGCTTGATCGCACGGCTGATCTGCGCCTTGTCGACACCGCAGGCCAGGGAAATCTGCGCGAGGGTCATGCCGCCCTGGACATGAAGGAGCAGCAGGATCCGCCGGTCCAGCTCGTTGATATGCGCCGTGCGGGCGAAGGAGATATTCGCGCTCTCGCGGGCATTGCGCAGAAAGACCCAGAGCTTGGACTGGAAACGGGCCTGACGCTCATCCCGCGGCCCGGGCGCCGGCGACGGGGCGTCGACGTCGATGCCGTCGAGCAGGACATCCAGCTGGCGATCGAAGGAACTGTCAGTTCCGGAGGGCTCCGCGCGGGCCTGCTCGACCAGCGTCCACCCGATCACGAAATGCTCGAGCGCCTGCGCAATCACGCGGGCTTCATCGAGTGCGAGGCCGACCTCGCACAAGGGTGCGACCGCGTCCGGCGTCCCCACCGCGAGAGGAAAGCGCGAGGCGACATGCGCGAACAGCCTGGCGCCATCGCGACTGGAGAGCATAGCGACCCGGCTGGTCTGCGCGCGCAAGGCAAGGCGACCGCGCCAGCCCGGGCCTGCCGCGCCGCCCTCGGCAGCACGCACCATGTCCTGCGCCAGCGCCGTCAGAAGTTGATCGTCGCTCGCGAAATGCTCTTCGATCTCGGCCGGATCGGCCTCAAGGTCGGCAGCGACGGCCTGCAGGGTGCAGCCGTCCAGGCCCGACCGGCCCAACAGGGCCAGCCCGGCGCTGATAATCGAAGCCCTGCTGATGCGCGCCCGGACCGAACCGAGCGCCGCGCGCCCCTTATTCATGATGACCGATCCCCAAAGACCCACCTTTCGCGTGATTCGGCCAGATTCATCGCATTTTCGGGCAGCGGTCAATGTTTATGCAAAATAATCAGACATAATAGTAATCCCCGAGCCATCCCTTAAAATCGTTAGACCCGCAATAGATGGCGTAGTAAGATTTTCGCCACGCGAACGACCGCGTCACGAGAAGACAAGATATGTGGGAGCGAGAGGACCGGTGATCAGCAAATCCGTGGCGGCAGTCAGCGCCTTCATCATCGTCGCAGCCGGACTGAGCGGCGTGGCCCAAGCGCAGGGCAGCCTGAACGACCAGTTGGCGACCTGCGCGAGAATTGGGTCCACGGAAGCCCGCCTCGCCTGCTACGATTCGGTGGCGCAGTATAATCAGCCGCAAGGCGGCACCTCTGCGCCCGCGCCTGTGCCGGGCGCGGCCGGCACAGGCAATGCGAGCCGCACACCTACGCCCGCACCGGCTGCCCCGCCCGCTCCGGCCGCAACGAGCGGCTTCGGCGCCGAGCAGGTGGAGCGCGCCACGCGCCAGCCGCGCGCATCGCAGGAGGACAAGGAAACGAGCGCTACCGTGGCAAGCGTGCGCGAGATCGGGCCGGGGCTGTGGCAGGTCACGCTTGGGGATGGCGCGGTCTGGCGGATGACCGAGCGGATGACCGCCTTCCAGCCGCCCGCCCCCCAGGACCCGGTCACCATCCGCAAGGGCGCGCTCGGCAGCTATCTGATGCAAGTCGGGCGGCAGGCAGCTGTGCGCGTGAACCGCGTGCGCTGATCGCGCGCGGCATCCGGCGGAAAGACCTAATCAACAAACCGCCGGCTTGCTGCGAGCAGGATCGGCCCCGCGCCTACCGCCGGCTTATTGCACATCCGCCCGTTGCTCGCCGCAGCCACGCGAAGCACGCGCCGCCGCTTTTTTGTGGACTTAGTCATTCTGATCTCGATAGGGCCGTGCCATCCCGCATGAGCAGGCGGATTGAGGAGAGGTGATCTGATGTTGAACGTGAGCGGCAAGACGGCCTTCATCACCGGCGGCGCGAGCGGCATGGGCTGGGGCATGGCAAAGGCTTTCGGTGAAGCGGGGATGCGGGTCATCATCGCCGACATCCGCCAGGACGCGCTCGATCAGGCGATGGAAGGCTTTGCCAAGACCAATCTGGCCGTTCACGCTATCAAGCTGGATGTCGCAGACCGCGACGGCTGGGCACGCGCCGCCGATGAAGCCGAGGCGCAGTTCGGCAATATTCATGTGCTGGCGCTCAATGCCGGGGTGGGCGTGACCGGCTCGATGCTGACGGCGACCTACAAGGACTGGGACTTCAACATGTCTGTCAATGTGGGCGGCGTCGTCAACGGGCTCGTCACCATGCTGCCGCGGATGCTCAAGCATGGCGAGGAAGGGCAGATCGTCGTCACATCCTCGACCGGCGGCTTTTCTGCCGTGGGCAATGCCGGGCTCTATTGCGCCGCCAAGTTCTGCGTGGCCGGCATGTTCGAAAGCCTCGCCACCGATCTGCGCGGCACCGCGCTTGGCGCCTCGGTCTTCTTCCCCGGCCCGGTGCAGACCCAGCTCGGCAGCACGACCAACGCCACCCGCCCCGAGCATCTGCGCAACGATGCGCCGCCCCCGGCCCCCGAGGCCGTCGGCGCCAAGAAGGATGCGCGGCCGGCACCCGGGTTCGACCCAAGCCTCTTCATGTCCAGCGAGGAAGTGGGTGAGCGCGTGCTGCGCGGCATTCGCCGCCGCGACCTGTTCATCATGACCCACCCGGAGTTCCAGCGCGGGATCGAAGCACGCAGCAAGGCGCTGGTCCGTGCCATTCCGGTGGAAGCGCCGAACGAGGCCCGCGCCAATCTCGTCGCCCAGTTCGGAACGCTCATGTACAATCCGATCTACGACGAGCAGCAGCCGCTCGACGAACCGCTTTGAGACGGCGGATCTGACCGCAACAGGAGAGAACAGATGGCAAAGGTCGTCCGCGTACATGAACTGGGGCCGCCTGACGTGCTCCGTTTCGATGAGATCGCGGTCGGCGCGCCCGGCCCTGGTGAGGTGCGAATCAGGGTTGAAGCCATTGGTCTCAACCGCTCCGAAGCGATGTTTCGGGCAGGGCGCTATCCCACCAAGCCGACATTGCCGACGCTGATCGGCTATGAGGCCTGCGGCGTCATAGAAGATCTGGGCGATGGAGTGTCCGGCTTCGCCGTCGGTGATCGGGTCTGTGCCCTGCCCATGTATCCGCTCGGCCAATATGGCGTCTGGGCCGAGCAGGCAATCGTGCCGGCCCGCTGCTTGCTGCACGCACCACCCGGGCTCAGCGCCGCGCAGGCTGCAGCAGTGTGGATGCAGTATATGACAGCCTATGCGATCATCGAGGTCGGCAAGGCCGGCATCGGCGATTATGTGATCATCCCCGCAGCCTCCAGCAGCGTCGGTCTCGCCGCGATCCAGCTCGCCAACTGGGCCGGCGCCGTCTCGATTGCGGCCACGCGCACCAGCGACAAGGCCGAGGCGCTCAAGGCGCACGGGGCCGCCCATGTCATCGCGACCGGGGAGACGGATCTGGTTGAGGCCGTGATGCAGATTACCGACGGCAAGGGTGCGCGGCTTGTGTTCGACCCGGTGCAGGGGCCGTATGTGCAGACGCTCACCAGCGCGATGGCCGAGCGCGGCATCCTGTTCATCTATGGCGGCCTGTCCGAACAGCCGACCCCCTATCCGCACTGGAACATGGCCTTCAAAGGCCTGTCAATGCGCGGCTGGGTCGCCTCGGAGATCTGGAACCACCCCGAGCGGTACAAGCGCGCGCAGGAGCACATCCTGCTGGGATTGAAGCTGGGCAAGCTCAAACCGGTGATCGCGCGCACCTTCCCGTTCAGCGAGATCGTGGAAGCCAATCGCTATCTGGAATCGAACCAGCAAATCGGGAAGATCGTCGTCACTGTCTGAACCGGATGGCGGCGTCGCTGCGGGAGAGAAATATGGCGGATGAAGAGCACGGCCAGACCAGCGTGAAACTCCCGGCGCGGGACATCCCGCCACCCCGGACGATCAGCCCGCAAGCCCGGCAAGCGCTGATCGAGGGCGCCGCCACGCCGGCGACGGACTGGCCGAGCGCAACCGATCTGGCAGGCTGGCGGGAACGGCTGGCGGCCAGCAACGCCATGTGGGAGCCGATGGCGCAGGCCATGCTCGCCGCGCTACCGGTGACCATCGACACCGTGCAGATCGCCGGCGTGACCTGCCATAACTGCGTGCCGCACGCCGGAACAGCTGATGATGGTCCGGTCTATGTCTTCATTCATGGCGGCGCGTTTGTTTTCGGCGGTGGCGCATTCGCCAAGGCGACCGGTGCCCGGCAGGCAGCGGCGCTGGGCTGCCGGGTCGTCTCGGTGGATTATCGTATGCCGCCCGACCACCCTTACCCGGCTGCGCCGGAGGATTGCCTTGCGGTATATCGGGCGTTGCTGGCCGGGACCGATCCGCGCCGCATCGTGATTGGCGGCAGTTCCGCCGGCGGCAATCTCGCCGCGGCTGTGACGCTGATGATTCGCGATCAGGGCCTGCCGCTCCCCGCCGGTCTCGTGCTGCTGACGCCGGAAGTCGATCTGACCGAATCGGGCGACAGCTTCCTCACCAATGAAGAGCTGGATGTGGTGCTCAAGCGCGGGCTGCCGGAGTGCAACGCGCTCTACGCCAACGGCCATGACCTCACGCAGGCCTATCTTTCCCCGCTCTTCGGCGATTTCACCAGGGGCTTTCCGCCGACACTGGTGCAGACTGGAACGCGCGATCTCTTCCTGTCCAATTCCGTGCTCTTCCACCGCAAGTTGCGAGAGGCGGGCGTCGATGCCGAATTGCACGTGTGGGAAGCGATGCCGCACGCCGGGTTCGGCTGGGGCGAGGTACCGGAGAACAGGGAAATCGAGCGCGAGGTTGCGCGGTTCATCGCGCGCGTGGTGCCGCGGCAGAGCTAGCGCAGCCGCGGGTGGCCATGAAAAAAGGGAGAGCGCGCGCCCTCCCTTTTCCTATCTCACAGCGAAGTGCGCGCCTTACTCAGCGGCAATTGCGTCCACGCGGGCAGGAATGTCCAGCCCATAGAGCTTGGCAGCATTCTCATAGGCAATCTTGCGCACCAGCGCCGGATCGGCACCCTCGGTGAACTCGGCCAGCACCTTGCGGCTGTTGGGCCAGATGCTGTCCGGGTGCGGATAGTCCGTCGCCCACAGCAGCTTGTCCTCTCCGTAGAACTTGTGCAGCGCGATCGCCGTCGGGCTCTGCTGGAACGTGCCATAAACCTGCCGCTTGAACAGCTCGGACGGCTTCATCTTGTGCGGGATGCCACCGCGCGCGTTCCAGAATTCTTCGGCTTCCCACAGGCGCCAGTGGCGATAATCCAGTTCCTCGATCACCCAGGGCAGCCAGCCGATGCCGCTCTCTGCGATGACGATCTTGAGGCCGGGGTGCCGCTCGAGAATGCCCCAGGCAAACAGGTCCACAAACGGGTCCATAAACTGCTCGATGAACATCTTCACATGCAGGAAGGTGGCGCCCGGGCTGCCCTTATACTTGTCGAACGCGCGGCTGACGCTCGGGAACACGGTCACGTGGAAGGAGAGAATGATGTTATTCTCCTCCAGCATTTTCCAAAGCGGCTCCCAGCGCTCGTCCTCAAGGCGCGGCTGGGCCATGGCGATCTGCAGATTGGCCTGCTTGAAACCGCCCAGATCGACGATCTTCTGCAGCATCGCGACGGCCGCCTCCGGCTCGGGCGGCAGCATCGGCACGCCGATCAGCCGGTCCGGCGCAGCAGCGCAGAATTCCTTGAGCCACTCATTATAGGCGCCGTAGCAGGCGTCGCGCAGTTCCTTGTCGTCGAAATCGAGCGAGGTGACCGGGCCGAAGATGACATGCGCGTACACGCCATCCCGATCCATGTCGGCCAGTCGCAGTTCGGCGACCGCAGGGCGGCGCTCGGTCTGATCGACAATGCCACCGCGATCCAGGGCAGTGAAGATCGGCTTGGGACCGGTCATCGTGCTCGGCGCACCGGACCAGCCGCCTAGGCTCTTGCCGTCGCTCATCCAGGTGGCGCGGCCATCGACCATATCGACCTTGGGGCCGCGATCCTTCAGATGGTCGGGCAGCCGGCTCGTCCAGAGATCGGTGGGAAGTTGATTGAGATCGAGGTGATCGTCACAACTGATCAGCGGATAATCCATGGGCCTGCTCCTCTCGCCTGAAGACCGAATGAAACGAGGACGGCTTTGTGCCGACAGCCTTCGGTCCTCAGCAATGTAATTAGCTACCTAACTATCTTGCAGCTTTTCATGGAGCAATGCAAGCATTTCCGTCGCCTTTGCCCTTCGGTTCAACCCGGCTGGCGCTCCTCAATTGGAAATGGCGCGTAACGGCGCGGTGATCGCGCTGCGCTCCTCGCCATATTCATTGACGTTGGCGCGGCGCAAATCGCGCTTGTAACGCACATAATCGAACGCAGTCCCGCGGTGCAGCGCATAGCGATTGTCCCAGATCAGCAGGTCGCCCTGGCGCCATTTGTGCGCGTAGATAAACTTCTCCTGACTGGCAAAGGCGATCAATTCGTCGATCAGGGCCGTGCCCTCGGCGTCGCTCAGCCCCTCGACGCGGAACGCATGGCTGCCCACGAACAGGCTCTTGCGACCCGAGGGACTGATTCGCACCATAGGCTGCATCGCGCCCGGCATGATCTCGCGGATTCGGGCCGCTTCTTCGGGGCTGGCGCCGCCCTTGATGCGGCTGGCCGCAAAGCTGTGCTCGGCGACGAGAGGCTCGATGCGATCCTTCATCGCCTGCGGAAGTTCATCATAGACATGGCGCAGATCTACGAACTCGGTGTCGCCGCGCTCCGGGGGGACGATCACACCGCGCAGCATCGACCATTTGCTCGGCATGTCGTTGAAGCTGCTGTCCGCGTGGAAAATCTCATTGCCCTTGGCAAATTTGGCCCGCAGCGATTCGCGGTCCACGATCTCGCCGTTCACGTCGAGATTGGAGGCATCGTAGAGGCCATAAGCCATCCTGCGCGGCTCATCCGCGCGATACATGCCGGGCAGTTCGAGCGGGCCGAAGGCACGGGCAAAGCGCAGATGCTCCTCATCCGCGATATGCCCCTGGCCCCGGATGCACAGCACGACATGCTCGTCCATCAGGCGTTCGACGAGATCGATCAGCGCTTGGTCTGGGACTTGCGACAGGTCGGGGCCGGACAATTCGGCGCCAAAAATCGGATGCAGCCTCCTGACGTCCATAGCACCTCTCCCGTCTCACATGTTTGTGCAGCTTCTATTAATTCCGATTCAAATGATTTGCAAATTCAATGCTTGCGATGCCGAGCCGTCAAGGATCGACCAAGATGATCCGCAAGTCGTTGACGTTGGTGAGCGTTGGCCCGGGCGTGAACAGCGCGCCCACCTGACCGAGAGCGCCCCCGGCATCGTTGGCGGCCTGCACCGCCTCAACGTCGATGCCCGCCTCGTCTAGCGCAAAGCCGGTCTCCCCATCGACATAGGCGCCCGCGACATCCCGGTTGCCGTCCACCCCGTCCGTATCGGCGGCCAGCGCGGCGACGCCGGGATGGTCGGCGATCTGCCCGGCCAGCTCCAGCGCATATTCCTGATTGGGGCCACCGACCCCATGGCCGGTGACCGTCACCGTCAATTCGCCGCCCGAGAGCAGCGCGCAGCGTTGGGCGCGATTGTGCGCCAGGATCGCGGCCCGGGCATGACGGCGCGCGACTTCGCGCGCATCGCCATGGGCCTCCCGATCGAGAACGACCGGTTCATAACCCTGCGCCTGCAAAAATGCGGCGGCGGCATCCAGCGCGTCATCAGGGCGGACGACCACGTCAAACCGGCTTTGCGCCAGGCGGGGATCATCCGGTTTGATCGATTCGCTCCAGCCACCCGGATCGGCAATGCCATAGCGCGCCAGCACCGCTTGCGCCTGTGCTACCGTGCTTTCATCGCCCACGGTCGGGCCGGAGCCGATGTCCTGCGGCACATCGCCGACCACATCCGAAACGGCAAGGGTGACGACCTGCGCCGGCCAGGCAGCTGCCGCGAGACGCCCGCCCTTGATGCGCGACAGGTGGCGCCGCACCATGTTGATCTCGCCGATAGACGCGCCGGAGCGCACCAGCGCGCGGGTTACGGCCTGCTTGGCCGCGAGATCGAGCGCCGGGGATGGCGCTGCGAGCAGGGCCGAGGCCCCACCCGAAAGGAGCACCAGCAGCAGATCGCCTTCCCCCGCGCTTTCAGCCAGGGCGAGACAGCGCTCCGCCGCCGCAAGACCTGCAGCATCCGGCACGGGATGGCTGGCTTCAACCAGCTCGATGCGGGTGAGCGGGCCGCCATAGCCAGTGCGGGTCACGGCGAGGCCGGTGGCATCCGGCCAGTGCTGCTCCACTGCCTGCGCCATCGGCACGGCGCCCTTGCCTGCGGCGATGACGAGCACGCGCCCTTTGGGCCGGGGCGGCAGGGCCGCAATGAACGTCTCAGGCCGCTTGCACGCTGCGACAGCGACGGCAAAGGCCTCCTCCAGCAGAGCGCGCCGGTTCATGGCCATTTAGCGCGCCGCCAGGAAGGTTGCGACATTCTCGCCGGTGCGCCGCGCCACTTCCGTCACCGCCTGTGCGCTCAGCCACGCCGAGTGCGGCGTGACGATCACATTGTCGCGTTGAGCAAGGCGCAGAATGGGGCTGCCCGGTGGCGGCGGCTCGACCGGCGCCACATCGATTCCAGCGCCGCCGATATGGCCTGACGCCAGCGCGTCCTCCAGCGCATCGAGATCGATCAGGGCGCCGCGCGCGGTGTTGATGATGACGGCACCGGCCTTCATGCCGGCCAGCGTCTGCGCGTTGAGCATGTGCCGCGTGTCGTCCGTCAGCGGGCAATGCAGGCTGATGATGTCGCTGGTCGCCAGCACCTCTTCGAAGGCCATACGTCCCTCACCGGCCGGCTGCCCCTGGCGCCCGGCGAACACAACATCCATGCCCATCGCCTGCGCGCGGCTGGCGACGGCCTGCGCAATCGCGCCGCTGCCGAACAGGCCGAGCCGCTGCCCGGCAAGATCCCGCACGGGTGCAGCGAAGACGCAAAAGGCCTGGCCGTTCTCCCATTGGCCATCGACAACCGAATTGCGGAACGGCACCAGCCCGCGAGCGAGCGCGAGAATCAGCATCATCACATGCTCGGCGACTGATGTGCCGGCGTAACCCACCACATTGCGCACTTCGATGCCCCGGGCCTTGGCCGCGACGCTGTCGACCACGTCCGTCCCGGTCGCCGTCACGGCAATGAGCTTGAGGTCCGGCAGCGCGGCAAGCATGGCAGCGTCCAGCCGCACCTTGTTGATGATCGCCACCTGCGCGCCGGCGAGGCGGGCAGCCACATCCTGCGGCTCGGTGAAATCATGCTCGATCCACTCATGCGCGATATCGGGTCGGGGAATCTCGAACCCGCCCATCGTTATCTTGTCGAGATGCACAATGCGCGGCGCGCCGTGCGCTGCCTGCTCGTTCGTGCCCGTTGCCATGCGGATCGCTCTCCCTAGATCGTTCGCAATGCAACTATCTAGCGCGGCAGGCCAAGTCCAGCGCCTGATGCAGCGGCCCCGAAAGGCAATCAGCCCATTGGAGATTCGTACAGCAATCTCATAAGCTTGTCGGTGACGACATTGACCTGATCGATCTCCTTGTCGCTCAGCCCTTCCAGTACGGACGCACGGAAGGCGTGGGCAACCGCCATGATTTCATCCAGCGCTTCCTGCCCCGCCGGCGTGAGCTGGATCAGCTTGGTGCGCCGGTCGCTGGGGTCCTGCAACCGCACCACCAGCCCATCGGCTTCCAGTGTATCGAGCATCCGCGTCAGGGTCGGCCCTTCAATGCCGATCCGCTTGGCGATGGCAATCTGAGCACTCGGTTCCGGCGACCGGGCGATCGTCGAGAGCGCTTCCATGCGGGCCGAACCATAGCCCAGCGGACGCAGGCGCTCGTCCAGCATCGCGCGATAGCGGCGCGCGACGAGGATCATGCGATAGGTGAACCCATATTCGCGATCCAGCCGGCTCCCGCCCGTGATCGTCGGCAGGACGATGGCTGCCGGTTCCTCAGAATTCTCAGCCAATAGTAACCCCCACGTGGCCGGCGCGCCTGATTGCAAGTCGTTCCAAAGGCCCGATCATTTGCCCCCTGTCAACCCGAGAGCTGACGCCCGGCCGGATTGCCGCCCAGCCGGCCGGCGTATCGCAATGCACAATTGAGTGTTGACGCTGCCCGTCCGCCACGCCAGATGCTTGGGCACAAGCCCGCGAGGGTTGGAGAGGACGACAGAAAAGATTGTTGGGAGTTGCTGCAATGTCCACCCTTCGCGCGCTGTCGACTCGCGCTCATGCTGCCCTGATCCTCCCTTGCCTCGCCGTTCTTTCGGCCTGTGGCGGCAGTGCCGAACCGGCCCAGAACAATGTTTCCGAAGCTGACAATATGCAGGAAAACGCCGTGAACGCGGCGGAAAACCCTGTCATGAATGAAGCCAGCAATCAGGCGGCGGCCACACCCGCGCCGGTTGCCCAGGCGACAGAGGCTGCAGCCGCAAAGCCTGCCGCCGAAACCGCAGCACCCAAGGAAACCGCAGCGGCCACTCCGGCCCCCGCGAAGGTCGCAACATCTGCGCCCGCCAGTGCCCCTGCCGCCGCGCCGGGGGGCGACGCCGCCAATGGCGCCAAGCTGTTCGCACAATGCCGCGTGTGCCACTCTGTCGAGCCTGACAAAAATGGTCTTGGCCCGTCGCTCCACGGCGTGGTCGGTCGCAAGGCCGGCACGCTGGCCGGGTTCAATTACTCGCCGGCCGTCAAGGGCAGCGGCATTACCTGGTCGGCATCTGCGCTGAACACCTATCTGCGCTCGCCGATGAAGGCGATGCCGGGCACGAAGATGGCGTTCGCGGGCATTGCCGACGATGCCAAGCGCGCCGACGTCATCGCCTATCTCCAGACGCTGAAATAAACCCCCAGGCTGAAGCCGAGCCCATAAGATCCGGCTTCAGCGGGACGACCTGAACCGGTCTGGCGCGTAGATGGATGCATCGATGTGCCGGACCGCCGTCGGCAGCGCCTCGCCGAGCAACGTGGCCGCGCCGATCTGTGCTGCGGCCGGCGCCGTCTGCATGCCGAAACCGCCCTGCCCCGCGAACCAGAAAAAGCCGGGCGCATCCGCATCATAGCCATAGACGGGCAGCCGGTCGGGCGCGAAGCTGCGGAGTCCTGCCCATTTATGCTCCACGGCCGCGACCGGCCAGTCGGTGACCTGCATGAACCGGTCGACCGCGCGCGCGACATCCAGTTCTTCCGGCACCACGTCGCGTGCATCGTCCGGCGTTTCGTCATGCGGGGTCACCCACAAGCGCCCCTGACCTTCCGACTTGAAGTAAAAGCTTCCATCGAGCGCGATGACCAGCGGGACATGCGCAGGCGCCGTTGGGCAGCGCAGTTGCACGACCGTCCGGCGCAGGGGCGTGATGCCCAGCGGCGCGACGCCGCAACGCCGGGCGACATCATCGGCCCAGGCCCCGGCTGCATCGACGATGACGCCGCACGACAGCGGCCCGTCGCTGGTCTCCACAGCCCAGCCAGCGCCCTCGCGGCGCGCGGACAGCAGCCGATTCGTCAACCGCTCTACCACGCCGCCGCGTCGTGCGGCCCGCCGATAGGCAGCGAGCAGGCCTCCGGTATCGATGTCCGCACAGGAGGGGGCCGCGACACCGATCGTCCATTCGTCCCGGATGCCCGGCACAGCCTCGGCAAGCGCCTCCCGCCCGAGTCGCGTGAACTGGACGTCGCTGCTCGCGAAATCGGCGATCAAGCGGTCAGCCAGCACCTGCTGATCATGGCGGCCGAGATGGATGGCGCCGCGCGGCGAGAGAAAGCCATGCTCGGAAAATGACGGCTCCGGCCGCGCCAGCATCGGCCCGCTCGCACTGGTCAACGGCTGCACGCCGGGGCCGCCATAGGTTTCTTCCCAGAACGCCACCGACCGCCCGGACGCGTGATAGCCGGGCTGATCTTCCTGCTCGATGAGCATGACCCGAGCGTTGCCGGCAATGCCAGCGGCCAGACTGAACCCGGCGATCCCGCCGCCGACGATCAAGATATCGACCGAGGTCATCGGCACCGCTCCGAATCGGTGGCAGCGCGGCAAAGCCAGGGAATGCACGGGAGATAGTGGTTACGCTTTGGTAAGGCGTACACTCTAGTCGTGCCCCATCATGTCGGGTGTCTGGATATCGACAGCGCTCAGCGCCATGCTGGCTTTGCTCCTCATATGGGGAGCGACGACGGACCTGCGCAGCCGAATCATATCCAACCGACTCAATCTGGCCATCGCGCTGCTCGCGCCCTGCTGGTGGTGGGCCAATGGCCTGTCCTTCTATCCTGACGTTCTGCTGCAAATCGGCCTTGCCGCCGCAGTTTTCCTGCTGTTCACGGGCTTGTTCGCGCTCGGCATGATGGGCGGGGGCGACGTCAAGATGCTTGGCGCGCTGGCCTTGTGGCTTCCGCTGGCGGCAATGTCGACCCTCATCATCGTCATGGCGCTGATCGGCGGCCTGGTCACCATCGTGACCGTCGTCCACCACCGGACGACGCGCCGAATCGGCCAGCCGGAGATCCCCTATGGCGTCGCCATCGCGCTCGCGGGCCTTTGGGTTCTCGGCGAACGCTATCTTAACCATTTGACTTAATGATCACGCGAATTGGGGCCGGGGGTGGCTCCGCCGACTGGAGGCGAGTTTCGAAATGGAACCGAAGAAGATCGCGCTGCTTGCTGGCGCGTTGATCATAGCGGTGGCGGCGGCGTTTCTCGCCCGATCCATGTTCACCAGCGGCGGGGGATCGCCACAGGCAACGGCATCGGCCATGCCGGATACCGCGCAGATGCCGCATGTGCTGGTGGCCACCAAGCCGCTGCCGGTCGGGACGATCGTCGGGCCGGATGCCTATCGCTTCCAGCCTTGGCCGAAGGAACTGGTCGAGGACGCCTATTATATTCAGGGGAAAGCCGACGAGGCCCAGATGGTCGGCGCGGTCGTGCGCACCGCCATCGCGGCAGGCCAGCCGGTCACGCAGGGATCGCTGATCAAGCCGGGCGACCGCGGCTTCCTCGCCGCAGCCCTCAGCCCCGGCATGCGCGCCGTGACAGTGCCTGTCTCCGTGCAGAGCAGCGTTGCCGGTTTTGTTTTCCCCGGTGACCGCGTCGACCTGGTGCTCACGCAGAGCGTGCCCGGCGGCGGCGACGGCCCGCCCCTCAAGGTCTCAGAGACCATCCTGCGTAACCTGCGCGTGCTGGCGACCGATCAGCGCACCAACGCCCTCGATGAATCGGGCAATCCGGTGGTGCGGACGTTCTCCAACGTGACCATGGAAGTCACGCCGCGCATGGCCGAAAAGATCAGCGTCGCGCAGACCGTTGGCGCTCTGTCGCTGGCCCTGCGCTCGCTGGCCGACAACACGCAGGAGCTGGAAGCCGCGCTGGCCTCCGGCGACATCGATGCGGTGGATGCCGAGAATGGCGGCAACACGCTGATCACCGCCGCGCGGCCGGTCGATGGCCGCTCCACCTATTCTACCGGTGCCGACGTTTCGCGCTACCAGCGCAGCACCGTCCCCGCCAAACCCATCGACCCCTCGGGCGCGCCGTCCGGCAATGGTCCGATGGTGCGCGTGGCGCGGGGGACGGCGGTCACCAATGTCGAGCTGGGGAGCAAGTGAGATGAGCAGCCCGTCCAGGCTCCGTATGGCGCGCACCGCGACCGGCGTTCTTGCCACCGCGCTTGCCCTGACCGTCAGCGCTACCGTTGCGCCGGCCCTTCATGCCCAGGCGACCATGGCGCCCAAGACGGACGGCACGCTGCTGCTGGCCGTTGGCGAGAGCCGGGTGATCAACCTGCCGGCCAATCTCACTGACGTGGTGATCGCCAACCCCAATGTGGTCGATGTGCATGTCCGCTCGCAGCGGCAGGTCTATCTGATCGCAAAGGCATCGGGCGAAACCAACGTGTTCATCACCGCGCGCGACGGCAAGATGCTCTACGCCAATGCCGTGCGGGTGGGGAACAACATCACCAGCATCGACCAGATGCTCCGCCTCGCCATGCCTGAATCGGATGTGCAGGTGAACACCATGAACGGCATGGTGCTGCTCACCGGCACCGTCGCCGCACCGGAAGACGCTGCCGAGGTCCAGCGGCTCGTTCAGGCATTTTCGGGCGCCGACACCAATGTCGTCAGCCGGCTGCGCACCGCGACGCCGCTGCAGGTCAACCTGCAGGTGCGCATCGCGGAAGTGAACAAAAACTTCACGAAATCGCTGGGCTTCAACCTCATCACGCAGGACACGACGGGTGGCTTCCTGTTCGGCATCGGTCGCGGCAATCCCGGATCGCTGGCGACGGGCCAGTTCAACGTCATCGAGAACGGCACGTCCATGGCCTTCTCCGGCAATCTGCTGGGCCTCGATGTGCTCGGCACGCTCGATCTGGCCGAAAATCAGGGCCTTGCGGTCACGCTGGCCAATCCGAACCTGACGGCGCTCTCCGGCGAGACCGCGAGTTTCCTCGCGGGCGGCGAGGTGCCGATCCCCATCGCAACCCAGCAGCAGGTCAGCGTCGAATATAAGCAATATGGCGTCAGTCTGGCGTTCACTCCCACGGTGCTCGCCAATGGCCGCATCTCGATGCGCGTGCGGCCCGAGGTCTCGCAGCTCGACAGCAGTTCGGCGGTGCGTGTGAGCGGGTTCGACATTCCCGGCATACAGACCCGCCGCGCGGAGACGACCGTGGAACTCGGCTCGGGCCAGAGTTTCATGATCGGCGGCCTGCTCTCTACGGCGAGCGGCAACACGATCGAGAAGACGCCGTTCCTGGGCGACATCCCCATCCTCGGCAATCTGTTCAAGTCGCAGAGCTATCGGCGTCAGGAAACCGAGCTGGTGATCATCGTCACGCCCTATCTCGTGCGCCCGGTCGACGCGCGCCAGATCGCGCTGCCGACCGACGGCTATCGCAATGCCGATGACGCGCAACGCATTCTGGGCGGGCAGATCCAGGACGGCAGATCCGGCGACGCCCGGCCTACGCCACAAGCCCTGCCTGCTAAGACCGTAGAGCAGGGCAGCGTCGCCGCGCACTCGGGCAATGCCGCACCCGGCTTCAGCTTCTGAGGTGGAAGGACGAGAGATGATCAAGACAAGCTTCTTCCGCACAGCCGGCACCACAACCCTGCTGGCGCTGGCCCTCATCGGCCAGTCCGCCGATGCCCGCTCTCGCGAGGTCAATCGCGGGGTCGAGCCAGTGCATCAACCGGTCGTCGAGCGCACCGATTTCGTCTTCGACTTGAACCCGGACGGCGCAGGCACGCTCAGCCGCATGGACGAGCGCCGGTTGACCGTCTGGTTCAAGGCCCTTGGCCTTGGCTATGGCGACCATGTGACGCTCGCCGGCGATACCAGCGGTTCTCTGGCGCTGCGCGATGGCGTGACGCAGGTCGTGGGGCGCTACGGTCTGCTCGTGGATGGCGAGGCGCCACTGACGGCAGGCGCACCGCCCATCGGCGGCCTGCGCGTCGTGGTCAGCCGCTCGGTCGCCAGCGTGCCGGGCTGCCCGACATGGCGGGACAAGGCGGAAGCCAATTTGAGTGGCGGCCTGAGCGACAATTATGGGTGTGCCATGGCCACCAACCTCGCAGCCATGGTCGCCGATCCGCGCGACCTGGTGGAAGGGCGCGAGGGCGGCCTGGACGTCACCAATGTCGTGAACAGCAAAGCCATCAAGACCTATCAGGAGACGGCCCCGACGGGCGCCGGCGGCCTGCAGGGCATGTCGGTGGGAGGCAAGTGAGATGAACGCACCCTGGAAAGCCGGCGGACCGCATGGCCGCGATGCGTTTCACGCCTATGTCTGCGACGATCATAGCCTCGAGGTTCTGCGGACGGCGGTGCAGGAGATGGGCTGGCCCACCGAGAAGCTCTACAAGGGCGGGCTGCGCAACGCTGTGCAGTCGCTCTCGATGTCCGCAAGCCCCAACATCCTCTTTGTCGACCTCTCCGAATCGGCCGACCCGCTCACCGACATCAACAGTCTGGCGGAGGTCTGCGAGCCGGGCACGGTGGTGATTGCCTCGGGGCAGGTGAACGACGTGCGCCTGTACCGCGATCTCGTCGCCAGCGGCCTGCAGGATTATCTGCTCAAGCCGCTCGCCGTCGACACCATGCGCGATATTCTCACCGGCGCTCAGGCGGTCTTCCTGACGCCCAAGGCAGAGGTGGCGAGTGAGCGGGCGCACATGATGGTGTCTGTCGTTGGCGCGCGCGGGGGCGTCGGCGCCTCCACTGTCGCCACGTCACTCGCTTATCTCACCAGCGCGCGCGGCAAGCGCTCGACGGCCCTGCTCGATCTCGACGTGCATTTCGGCACCGGCGCCCTCGCGCTCGATCTCGAACCGGGGCGCGGCCTCACTGATGCGGTGGAAAATCCCAGCCGCATCGACGGGCTCTTCATCGAGCGCGCCATGGTCCGCGCCAGCGAAACGCTGGCCGTGCTCTCGGCCGAAGCGCCGATCAGCCAGCCATTGCTGACGGACGGATCGGCTTACTTCCAGCTGGAGGAAGAGCTGCGGTCTGCTTTCGAATGGACGTTCGTGGATATGCCGCGTGGCATGTTGGTCCAGCACCCGCATTTGATCCATGAATCCAGCGCCATCGTGCTGGTCACCGACTTCACGCTCGCGGCGGCGCGCGATACCATCCGCATCCTCTCCTGGCTCAAGACGAACGCC
The DNA here is from genome assembly GCF_025961995.1 of Sphingobium sp. B8D3A. Taxonomy (NCBI): domain Bacteria; kingdom Pseudomonadati; phylum Pseudomonadota; class Alphaproteobacteria; order Sphingomonadales; family Sphingobiaceae; genus Sphingobium; species Sphingobium sp. B8D3A. The sequence goes on from NZ_JAOQOS010000001.1 coordinate 60,112, forward strand.
CCGCAATCGCAGGTAATCGTGGCCGCAAACAAGGTGCAGGTCGGCGTGGCGGAGATCACCCGCAAGGACTTCGAGCAGAGCATCGAGCGGGCCATCGACGTGGTGCTGCCCTATGACGCCAAGGTCACCGCCCAGGCGGCCAAGCTGGGCAAGACGGCAGCGGAAAGCGGCCGCTCCAGCAAGCTGGGCCAGGCCTTGCTCGATCTGAGCAACCGACTGAACTCGGCCGACCTCGCCGAGACGGGTGCCAAAGGCAAGAGCGGCGGATCGCTGATCGGCCGGCTGCTGGAGGTGAAGATTCCGGGCAAGGCGAAAAAGAAGATGGATGCCGATTCTGTCCCGGGCAACGACTGACGCGATGCCAGCGCCTGCGAGCAAGACGTAACTGGATGAGACCCTGATGAATAGCCAGCTTCTCCTGCTGATCCTGCTCGCGGCGATGGCGATCGCCTTGCTGGTCATGGCCCTCTCCGGGCCGTCCGCCGACCGTGTCGGGAGCCGCCGGATCGCCGCCATTCGTGGGCGCCATGCGAGCAGCGAGAGCAACCAGATCGAAGCGCGGATGCGCAAGGCGATTGCCGCCCGGGGGCTCGATCAGGGGCATCTGTTCACATCGCTGATCCCGAACCCGGAATTGCTCGCCACTCGGCTGCGCATGACGGGCAAGAAATGGACGCTCAGCCAATATGTCACGACGTCCGTCGCGCTGGCGATTGCCGTGCTCGCCATCATGGTGCTGCGCGATTATTCGTTTCTTCTGTCGGTGCTCGTCGCGACCGCGATCGGCTTCGGGGTCCCGCATTTCGTCGTCGGTCGGCTGATTGCCCGCCGGGTCAACAAATTCACCACCAATTTTCCTGACGCGCTCGACCTGCTCGTGCGCGGCCTGCGTTCCGGCTTGCCGGTGGGCGAGACGATGATGGTTGTCAGCCAGGAAATCCCCGGGCCGGTGGGTGAGGAATTCAAGCTCATCACCGAGCGGATCAAGATTGGCCAGTCGATGGACCAGGCGCTGCAGGAAACCGCTGCCCGGCTCGGCACGGCGGAATTCAAGTTCTTCTGCATCACCATCAACATCCAGCGCGAGACGGGCGGCAATCTGGCCGAAACGCTCGCCAACCTCAGCAACGTTCTGCGCCAGCGCGCGCAGATGAAGCTGAAGATTCGCGCCATGTCGTCCGAGTCCAAGGCATCGGCCTACATCATCGGCGCTCTGCCCTTCATCGTCTTCGGGCTGATCAGCTGGATCAACTTCAAATATATGTCGGCCTTTTTCATCGGCGATCCCAATGGCGTGTTCGGCCTCAGCCTGATGCAGGTCATCGCCATCGGCGCGATGATGTGGATGAGCATCGGTGTGTTCATCATGGCCAAGATGATCAGCTTCGAGATCTGAGGGGAGCGCGCGATCATGCAATCCACCGGCGCCACGCTCTTTGGCCTCACCGCAGCCGATCTCGGCACCTTGCTTGCCGCCATGGCGACCTTCGCCGTGCTGGTCGCGCTCTACGCCGCCACGACGGTGCGCAATCCGATGGGCCGGCGTCTGCGGGCGCTGAACGATCGCCGCGAGCAGCTCAAGGCCGGCATCATCGTTGCCCCGTCCAAGCGGCGGACCAAGATCGTCCACCAGAGCGACACGACCGACTGGATGCAGCGCTTCCTGTCCTCGCTCAAGGTGCTGCAGGACGATCAGGTGAGGGATGCGCAGAAGAAGCTCGCCCAGGCCGGCATCCGCTCCAAAGAATATGCCATCGCGGTGATTTTCGCGCGGCTGGTGCTGCCAATCGCCGTGGGCGGCTCGGCCGCTCTGCTGATTTACGGCTTTGACCTCTGGCCCCACTGGGGACCGCTCAAGAAGTTCGGCGCCTTCGCCGGGGCCCTGCTGCTCAGCTACAAGGCGCCGGACCTCTATGTTGGCAACAAGGTCACCAAGCGCTCCGATGCGATCCGCAAGGGTATTCCCGATGCGCTCGATCTGCTGGTGATCTGCGCCGAGGCCGGCCTGACCGTGGATGCCGCCTTCGCGCGCGTCGCCCGCGAACTGGGCTCGGCCTATCCCGAACTGGGCGAGGAATTTCAGCTCACCTCCATCGAGCTGTCCTTCCTCACCGAGCGGCGCATGGCCTTCGAAAATCTGGCCGAGCGGGTGGATGTCGAGGCGCTCAAGGGTGTCGTCACCACGATGATCCAGACCGAGAAATACGGCACGCCGCTGGCCTCTGCGCTGCGCATCCTCTCCGCCGAATTCCGCCATGAGCGCATGATGCGCGCCGAGGAAAAAGCGGCGCGCCTGCCGGCGATCATGACCATCCCGCTGATCCTGTTCATCCTGCCGACGCTGTTCGTCGTCATTCTTGGCCCGGCGGCCTGCTCCATCAAGAAGGCGTTGCTTTAAACGGGCATTTCATCGCGGCTCGCCTTGCGGCCGCGTGGCCCGTGCGCCACTAGGACAACAGTCGCCATCGTGGAACCGGCTATCAGGAGACCGACACTGCCCGCCCAGATCATCACGCCGGTCATCCTCTCGGGAGGATCGGGCACGCGGCTCTGGCCGGTCAGTCGCAACGAGCGCCCCAAGCAGTTCATTGCCCTCACTGCGCCGGAAACCATGTTCGAGCTGACGCTTGGTCGGATTGCCGGCCTGGTGCGCAGCGCGCCGCCGATTGTCGTTGCGAACGCGGCCCATGCCGAGCTCATCCGCAAACAGGCGGGGCCCGAGCCGACGCTGATTCTCGAACCGAGCGCCCGCAACACGGCGCCTGCCATCGCGCTCGCCGCGCTTGCCTTGGAAGAGAGCGACAGCGCCATGCTGGTGATGCCGAGCGATCATGTGATCGCTGACGTCCCGGCTTTCCATGCCGCCATCGAGCGCGCCCGGCCGCTGGTCGCCGATGGCTGGCTCGTGACCTTCGGTATCGAGCCGACCGCACCGGAAACTGGTTTTGGCTATATCGCGCTCGGGGACGAACTGGCTGCGGGCGTCAACACCGTCAGCCGCTTTGTCGAAAAACCTGACGCAACCCGCGCCGCACAGATGCTCGCACGGGGCGGGCATGTTTGGAACGCCGGCATCTTCCTGTTTGGCGCACGCGACTTTCTTGCCGCACTCGCGACGCACCAGCCCGCGATGTTGGCCGCTGCGCGCGCGGCGATGGCGGCAGCCACCCGCCAAGGTGCCGCGATTCTGCCGGATGCCTCAGCCTTCGCGCAATGCCCGTCCGACTCGATCGATTATGCGGTGATGGAACGGGCGGACAAGGTCGCCTGCGTCCCGGTCAGCATGGGCTGGTCCGACGTGGGGAGTTGGGATGCGCTCTACGACCTCGCCGACAAGGATGAGGCGGACAATGCCCTGCAAGGCGCTGCCTATGCCATTGATGCCAGGGGCTGCCTGATCCGCAGCGATGGCCCGGCCGTGACCGTCGTCGGGGCGGAGGACCTGATCGTCATCGCATCGGGCGACGAGATCGTCATCCTGCCGCGCGGGCGCTCTCAGGATGTCCGCAAGGCTGTCGCGGCGCTGAGCGAGCGGTCGGGGCGGTCATGAATCGCGCCCGCCCTCACTGGCTGCGGGCACTGCTGATCGTCTTGGCGTTGATGATCGTCCTGCCGGTTGTCGCGCAGTTCGTGTAGAGCGGCAAAGGGCACTTCCAAGCTCAACACGCTCGTGGCAAGGCGGCCCCACGCAGCAAGGACAATCCGATGACCGACAAGCCCACCATCCTCGTCACCGGCGGCGCCGGCTATATCGGCAGCCACGCCGTGCTGGCGCTGGTTGATGGGGGATGGCCGGTCGTCGTGGTCGATAATCTCACCACCGGCTTCCGCTGGGCCGTGCATGAGAAAGCCGCGTTCGTGGAAGGCGATATCGGCGACGCCGCGTTCATGGAAGGCGTGCTGCGGCAGCATGACGTCAAGGGCATCATGCACTTCGCAGGCTCCATCATCGTCCCTGAATCCGTCGAGAATCCGCTCAAATATTATCGCAACAACACCGCCAACAGCCGCGCCCTCATCGAGGCGGCTGTTCAGGCCGGCGTGCCGCACTTCATCTTTTCCTCCACCGCCGCTACCTATGGTATTCCCAAGGAAAGCCCGGTGCCCGAAGACAGCCCCAAGCAGCCGATCAACCCTTACGGCATGTCTAAGCTGATGACCGAGATCATGCTGGCGGACGTCGCCGCGGCCCATCCGCTCAATTTCTGCGCGCTGCGCTATTTCAACGTCGCCGGCGCGGACCCGCAGGGGCGGTCCGGCCAGTCGACGGCGGGTGCGACCCACCTCATCAAGGTCGCGGTGGAAGCGGCACTGGGCAAGCGCGAGAGCGTCGCGGTCTTCGGCACGGATTTCGACACGCCGGATGGCACCGGTGTGCGCGATTACATCCATGTGAGCGATCTGGCTGCCGCACATGTGCTGGCGCTGGAAGCGCTCATGGCCGAGCCGGAGCGCAATCTGACGATGAACTGCGGCTATGGCCGTGGCTTCTCGGTGCTGGACGTACTCGACGCGGTGGACCGGGTGACGAACCGCAAGGTGGAGCGCCGCATCGAAGGCCGGCGCGCTGGCGATCCGCCGGCGCTCATCTCCGACAACAGCCGCATCAAGGCCACCCTGCCCTGGCAACCCGCTTATGCGGATCTCAACACCATTGTCGATCACGCGCTGGCATGGGAGCGCAAGCTCTCGGACATCCGCGGCGACAGCTGAGCGGTTCAGCGCCGGTGCGGCGGGATCGCCCAGTGCGCGGCAAAGTCTGAGGGTTTCTCCGCGAACAACGCCTCGCCCAGCCGGGTCGCCTTGCGGGCAAGAGCCTCGGCGCGTTTGTGCGCCAGAGCAGCGAGGTGCGCCGCCGCAGCGGGGTCGGACAGCAATCCACCATCCTGACGCAGGCGCGCGATCAGCATGTCGAGATCGTGCCGGTCGCCCAGTAGGTCGCCGAGACGATCGGTCCTGGCGAGGCGCCGCTTCGCGAGGTCCGGGTTCAACCGGCTCAGAAGGCGGATATGCTGGCCGTGATATTTGACGTGCTTGCGCCATGCATGACTGGCTTGCGCAGCAGCGGGCGTTCCGCTGACGGCCTCGAGCGCGCGCATCGCTTGCCGGGCCTGCCGATACGTCTTGCGCAAGCCCGGCAAGATCGCGTCCTCGCCCCGCGCGGTGAGCGCCCATGTCGGCGCGCGGACGCGGGCGGCGAGCAACGGCGCCCGACATGACTCGATCTGCTCGGCCATAGCCCCGGCAGCACCATGCCCCGGCGCTGCCCAATGTGACCGCAGCATCGCCCAGTCCTGGCGCGCCTCGTCCGCATCGATCAGGCTATCCAGCGTCTCGATCAGCACCGCGCTGTCCCGCGCGCCGGAAAGCATTGCTGCGATATCCCGGAAGGCGGCATTTTCGGCTTGATAGGCTGGAAAGGCGGGGCGGACGAGCCGCAGCAGGCCGCGCATCGCCTTGCAGGTCCGCCGCAGCTGATGAACGATTCGCGCGGGCGGCTCCTCAGCGCCGCGAAGGAGAGCGAGCGCCTCATCCAGCCGCTCGCAGGCGATCCGGCGGAAACCCTCCTCCACGGATGTATCGGACGATCTGAACCGAAACGGCATGTCGCGCCCACCCCCCTCGTGACGGGCCTGACGCTAAAGACTCGGGGCAGGCTGGTCCAGCTGGGATGCGGCGGAAGCCGGCCGCGCACGCCCTGCGCGCAGCCGCATGACCGCTCGCCAGCCGAGCAGCGCCGCCACGATCCCCCCGTAGATCAGCGGCGAGCGTGTATCGGCCTTCACCAGCAGGAAATAGTGCACGACGCCCATGATCGCGATGAGGTAGACAAGCTGGTGCAAGCGCCGCCATGCGCGCACGCGCATCTTGCGCCGGATGCGATTGGCGGAGGTGATCGCCAGCGGGACCAGCAGCACGAAGGCTGCCATGCCGATGGTGATGTAGGGCCGCTTGACGATATCCGCGACGATGAACGACCAGCCGAACTGCTGGTCCACGGCCACATACATGATCAGATGCAGCGCCACATAGGCAAAGGCCCACAGGCCAATGCGGCGGCGATAGCGCAACAGCGCCGGCATTTTGAGCAGCTTGGCCAGTGGACTGATCGCCAGCGTGATGCACAGGAAGCGCAGGCCCCACAGGCCCAGCTCACGCAACACATATTCGATGGGATTGGCCGTGAGTCCACCGGTCAGGCCCTGCCAGACGAACAGCAGCAGGGGCGCCACGCACAGCAGCCAGACCAGCGCAGAGATCAGGCGATCGCGCGTCTTCCTGGTCATGCCGTCAGTAAAGCTTCTTGGGGTTCATGCCGCGATAGAGACTCGCAACCTGATCGCCATAGCCATTGAACGGCAGCGTCTTGCGGCGCAGCAGCTCGCCGATGCGCCGCTCACGCGCCTGCGACCAGCGAGGATGATCCACATCCGGGTTCACATTGCCGTAAAAGCCATATTCGTCGGGCGCGAGCATCTGCCAGCTGGTGCGCGGCTGGCGGTCGGTTAGCGTGATCCGCACGATCGACTTGATGCCCTTGAAGCCATATTTCCACGGCACGACCAGGCGAATGGGCGCGCCGTTCTGGCGGGGGAGCAGGCGGCCATAGAGGCCCACCGAAAGCAACGTGAGGGGATTCATCGCCTCATCCAGCCGCAAGCCTTCGCGATAGGGCCATTCGATCACGTTCCGGCGCTGGCCGGGCATCTGCTTGGGATCGTTGAGGGTCTGGAAAGCCACATATTTAGCGCTGCCGAGTGGCTCCACTTCGCGCAGCAGCGCGGAGAGAGGAAAGCCGATCCATGGAATGACCATCGACCAGGCCTCGACGCAGCGCATCCGGTAGATGCGTTCTTCCAACGGAAAGCGGCGCACGATGTCTGAAATATCGAACTTACGCGGCTTCTGGCACAGGCCATCCACGGCGACGGTCCAGGGCGCGATTCGCAGGCTGCCGGCATTGGCCGCCGGGTCGCTCTTGTCAGTGCCGAACTCGTAGAAATTATTGTAGGTCGAGACGTCCGCAAAGGGCGTCGGCGTCTCGTCGATCTTCATCTTGTTGGATGAGAATTTGACTGTCGCCGGCGCATCCGCCGCCATCGCCGCCGGCGCGATCAGTCCGGCGGCGCCGATGCCGGCCACACCGGCAATGAACTCGCGCCGGCGCAGATACAGCGCTTCATCGGTGACGTCGTTTTCGGTCAGGTCGGCAGATTGACGGATCAGCATGGCAAGACTCTCCTGCCCCCAGAGCCGGAACAATGCCTGCCCTTGGCTGCATGTGCAATGAACATGGCCATGACCGAAGGGGCAATAACCCCTCCCGCCAGACGCAAAAGCCGGTTTCCATCCGCCGCACCAGCCTCTAGGGGCGCAGATCATGGATCATTTCGCTTACAAGGATGGCGTGCTGCACGCCGAGGACGTGCCGATGGCGGCGATTGCCGAGGCCGTCGGGACACCGGTCTACATCTATTCGCGCGCCACGCTGGAGCGCCATGCCCGCGTGTTCCGCGAGGCGCTGGCCGGCCTGCCGCGCAAGCACATCGCCTTTGCCATCAAGGCCAACCCCAATCTCTCCGTGCTGCGCGTGCTGGCGCGCGAGGGCTATGGCGCGGATATCGTCTCGGGCGGCGAGATGCAGCGCGCGCTGGCGGCAGGCATGCCGGCCAAGGACATCGTCTTCTCCGGCGTTGGCAAGACTCGCGCTGAACTGAGCGCGGCGCTGGAAGCCGGGATCGGCCAGTTCAACATCGAGCTGGAGGAGGAGGGCGCCGTCCTCGCCGAGATCGCCGCCGCGATGGGCAAGACCGCCGATGCCGTGCTGCGCGTCAACCCGGACGTCGATGCCGGCACGCACGCCAAGATCTCCACCGGCATGAAGGAGAACAAGTTCGGCGTTCCCATCGACCAGGCGGGCGGCATCTTCCAGCGGCTCTGCGCCCTGCCCGGCCTCAATCTGCGCGGCATCGCCACGCATATCGGCAGCCAGTTGTTCGACCTCGCCCCGCTCGAAGCCGCCTATGGCAAGATCGGCGCGCTGATGGGCGAACTCCGCGCGGCCGGCCACACCATCGACCGCATCGATCTGGGTGGTGGACTCGGCGTGCCCTATGAACGCACGAAGGTGCCGCCGACGCCGGCCGATTATGGCGCAATGGTGGAGCGGGCGACCAAGGGCTGGGACGTCACGCTCTATTTCGAGCCGGGCCGCGTGATCGTCGGCAATGCCGGCGTGCTGCTCACCCGCGTCATCTGGGTGAAGCCCGGCGTCATCCGCCCCTATGTGATCGTTGATGCGGCCATGAACGACCTCGCCCGGCCCGCCATGTACGATGCCTTTCACGATTTCGAGGCTGTCGCGCCGACCGGCGAGCGGATCGTGGCCAACATCGCTGGCCCGGTCTGCGAGAGCGGCGACACCTTCGCCATGGCCCGCGATATCGACGTGGTGAAGACCGGCGATCTCGGCATCTTCCGCACCGCCGGTGCCTATGGCGCAACGATGGCGAGCACCTACAATTCGCGCGCGCTGGTGCCCGAAGTGATGGTGGATGGCGACCAGTTCGCCGTCGTTGCCGACCGCATCATGCCCGAGGCGATCATCGCCGCCGAGCGCCTGCCGGATTTCCTCAAGGACTGAGCATCGGCCGCAAGGGGCAGACGGACGGGCCAGGACCGGCTAGGAGTGCGCCATGCACAGCCTTCCGCTCTTCGTCACCCTGTCGGGCCAGCCGGTCATCCTGCTCGGCACCGGCGAGGCCGCCGACGCCAAGCGCCGGCTGATCGAGCGCGCCGGCGGCGTGCCGGTTGCGGACGAGAATGCCACTGCCCGCATCGCCTTCGTGGCGCTGGAGGATGAAACGGCCGCTCAAGCCGCCGCAGAGCGGCTCAAGGCGCGCGGACTGCTGGTCAATGTCGTCGACCGGCCAGCCTTGTGCGATTTCACGACCCCCGCCATTGTGGACCGCGATCCGGTGCTGGTCGCCGTTTCCACGGGCGGCGCCTCCTCGGGGCTGGCCGCAGCCTTGCGCCAGCGGCTGGAGACGATCCTCCCGGCACGGCTTGGCGCCCTCGCCAGCGCGCTCAATGCCGCCAAGGCCGCAATGCGGGAGGCCTGGCCCGATGCCCGCGACCGCCGCCGCGCGCTTGGCGAGGCGCTGGCGCCGGGCGGCATGCTCGACCCCTTCGGCACGCCTGCGGTAGACCCGTGGCTGGAAGCGCGCATCGCGCCGGCCTCTCGCGCCGTGCATGTCATCGCCTTGCGCTCGGACGACCCGGATGACCTGACGGTTCGGGAAGCCCGCACGCTCGGCCAGGCAGACCGCATCCTGTTCGCCCCCGACACCCCGCCCGCCATTCTCGCCCGCGCCCGCGCCGACGCGGAACGCCTGCCGCTCAGCGCGGAAGAAGCTCCGCCCGAAATGCCGGGGCTGACCGTCTGGCTCGTCCCGGCCGAGGATTGATAGGCCTTTCCGCCGTCAGCGCCGGGAATCCCGGCTCAGGAGATCGTTCATGACGTCACATCCCTCCGCCCCCGCAGCCTCGCCCGCCCTATCGGTCGCGCTCGATGCCCGCGCCGCACTTGGCGAAGGGCCGCGCTGGCACGCCGCCGAGCACCGGCTTTATTGGGTGGATATCCTGCGCAATGAACTGCACCGCTTCGACCCAGAAACGGGCGCGGACGAGATGCGCCCCTTCGCCCAGCCGGTCGGCTGCTTCGCCTTCCGCGCGGCCGGTGGCTTGCTGCTGGCGATGAAAGACGGCCTCGCCATTCTGGCCGACTGGGGCTCCGAGCCGCAGCCCTTTGGCGATCAGATTCTCTCGGACAAGCCGGACCTGCGCTTCAATGATGGGCGGACGGATTCGGCCGGGCGGTTCTGGGTGGGCAGCGTCAACATGGCCAAGAGCGCGCATGATGCCGCGCTCTATCGCGTCGGCACGGATGGGGCGATCGACCTGATCGAAGGCGGCATGCTCACCTGCAACGCTGCTGCCTTCAATGCGTCGGGGACGACCTTCTGCCACGCGGACACCCCCAGCCACGCCCTGCGCGCCTATGATGCCGATCCGGCGAGCGGCACGCTCTCCAACCGCCGCATCCTTCACCAGTTCGAGCACGGCACCGGGCGCCCCGATGGCGGATCGTTCGATGCGGAGGGTTGTTACTGGAGCGCCCTGTTCGAGGGTGGCCGGGTTGTGAGGCTCTCGCCCGAAGGCGAGTTGCTCCAGACGGTGACGCTGCCGGTCAGCCGACCGACCATGATCGCATTCGGGGGTGAGGATCTGCGCACCGCTTATGTCACCACGGCGCGGGCCGGGCTGCACGAGGAGGCGTTGGCACGCGAGCCGCATGCCGGCGCGATTTTCAGCTTTCCCGTCGATGTGCCGGGTCTGCCCGAGGCACCCTTTGGCGGCTAAGCCTAGGCTTTGTTGGCTCGCTTGGCGAAGCGGGTCACAAACACCGGGGGGCTGGTCACGTAGCAGGCCTGTGCGAGCGGCAGCGCCGTTTCGCAGACGGCGCATTGGGCACTGACGCGTCCGACATACCATTGGGTGCTGGCGCAATCGGGACAGTGATTGAGCTTGCCAGGCTCGTAACGCGCGCCAATGGCCGTGCCATCGAATGATTTGACGTGAATGCCCGGGTGACGAACGGCAGAGCTCAAAGCCTGCACAGGTGAATGCGCCATGTCACGATCCTTCCGGCGATGAAAACGTCCCGCGCGTTCGCGGGTTCCTGCCTGTGCCAACGGCTCGGCGCATCTGTCTCTTGTCGGGACGATTTACCGCGCGCGCCATGATGGCGACTTGCGACGGGTGCGACCCGTGCCCCCCGCGGCGGGTTGATCCGCACAATCCCCCCTCGCCTCTGCCCTAGAGCGGGGCTATAAGCGCCGGGATGATGACCGACCCCCGGACACGCCCCCTCTCCAAGGACAATCATGTCAGAGCATAATCCCGGCCTGCGCCCGTGGCGCGACATTGCGCGGCGCGAGTGCCGCCAGATCATGGTCGGCAACGTGCCGGTCGGCGGCGGCGCGCCCGTGACCGTGCAGACCATGACCAACACCCCCACCTCCGACGCGAAGGCAACGATCGACCAGATCCGCCGCTGCGAGGAAGCCGGTGTCGACCTCATCCGAGTTTCCTGCCCGGACGTGGAGAGCACGGCGGCGATGAAGCAGATCGTCCGCGCTGCCAAGGTGCCGATCATCGCGGACATTCATTTCCACTATAAGCGCGCGCTGGAAGCCGCCGATGCGGGCGCGGCCTGCCTGCGCATCAATCCCGGCAATATCGGCTCCGCCGCGCGCGTGAAGGAAGTGGTGGATGCCGCCAAGGCCAATGGCTGTGCCATCCGCATCGGCGTGAATGCCGGCAGCCTCGAAAAGGACCTCCTGGAAAAATATGGCGAGCCCTGCCCCGAGGCGCTGGTGGAGAGCGCGCTCGACCATATCAAGCTGCTGCAGGACCAGGACTTTCATGACTATAAAGTCGCGGTGAAGGCCAGCGACGTGTTCCTGGCCGTCGCGGCCTATATGCAGCTTGCCGACGCGGTGGACTGCCCGCTGCACCTTGGCATCACCGAAGCCGGCGGGCTTATCGGCGGCACGGTGAAGAGCGCCATCGGCATCGGCAACCTGCTCTGGGCGGGCATCGGCGACACGATCCGCGTCTCGCTCTCGGCCGAGCCGGAAGAGGAAGTGCGTGTCGGCTACGAGATCCTCAAGTCGCTCGGCATCCGCACGCGCGGTGTCCGCGTCGTCTCCTGCCCGAGCTGCGCAAGGCAAGGCTTCGATGTGATCCGTACGGTCGAGGCGCTGGAAAGCCGCCTGCAGCACATCAACACGCCAATCTCGCTCTCCGTGCTGGGCTGCGTGGTCAATGGCCCAGGCGAAGCGCGGGAGACCGACATCGGCCTCACCGGCGGCGGCAATGGCAAGCATATGGTCTACCTCTCCGGCGTGACCGATCACCACATCAACGATGCCCAGATGATCGACCACATCGTCGCGCTGGTAGAAGCCAAGGCGGCCGAGATCGAAGCGGCCAAGCTTGAGGCCGAAATGAGCGATGCTGGCAATGCCAGCGCCGTGGCGGCCGAATGACCGACCGGCCCGACATGGCCCCCTCCGCGCCGAGCCGTGATCTGCGCGCGCCGCAGACGCAGGCTGCCTTACGCGTCACGGGCGCCAGCGCCACGGGGGCGGTGGCGACCGGTGCGAGGGCGACGGGGGCCTCCGCGACCGGCGCAGTTGCGGTCGGCGCCTTCGCATTGGGTGCCCTCGCCATGGGCGCAATTGCCATCGGCGCGCTCGCCATCGGGCGACTGCGCATCGGACAGGCGCGTATCAGCCGGCTGCGGATCGACACGCTGGAAATCGGGAACGCCGTTCGCACCGGGGAAACGCCTCGCCGGTGAGGCTGGCAGTCCCGGCGTCGGCCGTAGCGCGCCCAGCATGCCGAAAAACCGGGGACTCTTGACGCCGAGTCCGTGAAAGAGGATTGTCGCCGCGCGGAACATTTCGGGCACGGCGCGTGCGTGACCCCGCCGCGCCGGACGAAGGAGTGAGTGGCAATGGCAAGTCGGGCACCGATGAATCGGACCCCCGAATGGCAGGCGATGCTGCGCCGGAGCCTGATCCGCATCGGCACCTTTGCTGGCTCGGTCGGGCTGTACGCGCTGGCGCTGTTTCTGCTGCTGGCCCTGCTCAGCTACAAGGTGAGCGACCAGGCGCTGAACACCGCCGCCGGGCCGGAGACGCGCAACCTGATGGGCGCCGCCGGTGCCTGGGCGGCAGACATTCTCTTCACCTTTGCCGGCCTGCCCGCCTTGCTGCTGCTGCCCTTCATCCTCGTCTTCGCGCGGCGCCTGTGGGCCGATGCGGACATGAGCGGCTGGCAGGGGCAGATCGCTAAATGCCTCGGTGGCCTGCTGCTCATCGGCACGGGCCTGTGGATTGCCCAGCCCGAACCGCTGGTCGGGCTGCCGGCCCGGTGGGGCGGCGTCATCGGCTTCCTGTTCGCCCACGGCCTCACGGCCCTGACGGCGCGCCTTGGCGAAACCGCCGACCTCATTCTGCAATGGCTCCTGCTGGCGGCGTTCATTGCGTCCGGCCTATGGCTGTGGGTCCGCAGCCTCGCGCTCGAAAAGCCGCTTTGGCATCTCGCCCGCCCCGCCCTGCCGCTGCTCTCCAGCCTTGGCTCCTTGCGGACGGCGAAAGCTCGCAGCCTGGATGTCGCCGAGCCCGAACGCGACCCGCATCCCGAGCGCGAGGCGGAACCACGGCGCCCGGTGGACACCACACCCCGCCAGCCGATCACCATCCAGTCGCCGAGCAGCGCCGCCATTCCCAAGGCGTTCGGCCCGGTTTCGGGACAGGAAGACCTGTTCGGCAATGGCGCGCTGCCATCTCCCGATCTGCTGTCACCCGCGCCGGCCAGCGCAGTCAGCAAGATCGACCGGCCGGGCTTGGAGCGCAATGCGCGACTGCTGGAAAGCGTGCTCGATGACTTCCACGTCAAGGGCGCGATCACCGAGGTGCGCCCCGGCCCCGTCGTCACCATGTACGAGCTGGAGCCTGCCCCCGGCATCAAGGCCAGCCGCGTCATCCAGCTCGCCGACGACATCGCCCGCAACATGTCCGCGCTCTCGGCGCGCGTCGCCACCATTCCGGGGCGGACGGTGATCGGCATCGAGCTGCCCAATGCGGACCGCGAATCCGTGGTGCTGCACCAGCTCATCACCAGCCAGCAATTCGCCGAACAGAAGGGCGGCCTGCCCATCATCCTCGGCAAGAACATTTTCGGTGAGCCGGTCATTGCCGATCTCGCCGGCATGCCGCATCTGCTCGTCGCGGGTACGACCGGCTCGGGCAAGTCGGTCGGCCTCAACACCATGCTGCTCTCGCTGCTCTACCGGATGACACCGGACGATCTGCGCCTGATCATGATCGACCCGAAGATGCTGGAACTGAGCATCTACGACAACATCCCGCATCTGCTCTCCCCGGTCGTCACCGAGCCGGCCAAAGCCATCCGCGCGCTTAAATGGGCAGTCGAGCAGATGGAGGATCGCTATCGCATGATGGCCTCCATCGGCGTGCGCAACCTGGCGGGCTATAATGAGAAGGTCCGCGGCGCCCGTGCCAAGGGCAAGTCGCTGGGGCGCCGCGTGCAGATCGGCTTCGACGAGCAGACCCGCCAGCCGATCTACGAGGAGGAGGAGCTGGATTATCAGCCGCTGCCGCAGATCGTGGTGGTGGTCGACGAGCTGGCCGACCTGATGATGACGGCCGGCAAGGAAGTCGAATTCCTGATCCAGCGCCTCGCGCAGAAGGCGCGCGCGGCCGGCATCCACCTCATCCTCGCCACGCAGCGCCCCTCGGTCGACGTCATCACGGGCGTCATCAAGGCGAACCTGCCGACCCGCATCAGCTTCTTCGTCACCTCGAAGATCGACAGCCGCACCATCCTGGGCGAGCAGGGCGCCGAGCAGCTGCTGGGGAAGGGCGACATGCTCTACATGGCGAGCGGCAAGGGCCTGATGCGCGTCCACGGGCCGTTCGTGAGCGATGACGAGGTGCGCGGCGTCGCCGACCATTGGCGCTCCAAGGGCCAGCCAGATTACATTTCCGCGGTCACCGAGGAGCCCGAGGATGGCAGCTTCGCGCTCGATGGCGTCGATCTCGGCGATGACAGCGCCGATGCCAAGCTGTTCCGCAAGGCCTGCCAGCTCGTGTTCGAGAACCAGAAGGCCTCGACCAGCTGGCTCCAGCGCCAGATGCGCATCGGCTATAACAGCGCGGCGCGCCTCATCGAGCGGATGGAAAATGAAGGCATGGTCGGCGCGCCCAACCATGTAGGCCGCCGGGAAGTGCTGCGCGACGAAATGGGCAATCCCAAGTAAGAGCGGCCCGTTGCCCCGCCCCCGGGCGCGGGAACGCGCTACGGCGCGCGGCATTCAGTGGATATTCAACGGCAGGGACCTATCCGGGCGCGATGATCAGACTTCCCAAACTCACCCGGCGTTCCGCCACCCTCTCTTTGATGCTCAGCGCGCTCGCGGCACCGGCCTTGGTGCCGGCGAGCCCGGTTGCTGCGCAGGCCGCGCGGTCGAGCGATCTGGCGAGCGTCAGCACGGCGGTTCGCGGCATCACCACATTGAGTGGCGACTTCACCCAGACCGACCGCAACGGGCAGGTGCAGAATGGTAAGCTGCTCTGGAAGCAGCCGGGCAAGATCCGGTTCGATTATGGCGCCGGCGATCTGCTCATCGTTGCCGACGGCAGCTCGCTCTACATGATCGACTATCAGGTTGCGCAGGTGCAGCGCTGGCCGATCCGCAATTCACCGCTCGGCGCGTTGCTCGACCCCAAGCGCGATATCACCCGCTATGGCAAGATCGTCGACACGGGCGATCCGCGCGTCGTCTCGGTGGAGGTGCGCGATCCCCAGCATCCCGAATATGGGG
Organism: Sphingobium sp. B8D3A; assembly: GCF_025961995.1. NCBI lineage: Bacteria > Pseudomonadati > Pseudomonadota > Alphaproteobacteria > Sphingomonadales > Sphingobiaceae > Sphingobium > Sphingobium sp. B8D3A. The sequence continues at coordinate 75,590 of NZ_JAOQOS010000001.1, forward strand.
TGATCACGCTCATCTTCACGCGCAAGGCAGGCGTGCCGGGCGGGCTCTCGCTCTATGGTTGGGTAGCGCTGGATGCGCAGGGCAACCGCACCAACATCCGCCTGAGCAACCTGAAATATGGCGCGCCCATTGCCGATTCGGCCTTCCGCTGGCGCGACCCGCGCGGAACCCGCGGCCCGCGCTGATCCGGCCGCGAAACCGGCGACCGGCCGCGCCACCCCGAAAGGGGCGGACGCGGTCGCGATGATCTGAAAAGCTGGATGCCCCGCGAGGATTCGAACCTCGATTGACGGAGTCAGAGTCCGTAGTCTTACCTTTAGACGACGGGGCAAGAGCGGGCGCAGATAGGGCGCGGACTGCCTGCGGTCAAGGCGATTTTCCACCCTCATCGTTCGGAGCATGGCAGCCACCTTGCGTCGCCCGCCACGCACGTCTAGCGTGGTGGCAAGTCCCGGCGGAAGTCCCGCCGGAAGAGAAGGTCAAGAAGTCATGGCGCATAAGGCGACGCCCGCGCCGCGCATGGGGCAGGAGCCCGGCACACTGGTGTCTGCCGGGGGCGCGAAACAGAAGGCGCGATCCTTCAATCGTCCGCTGCCGCGCGGCAATCTGGCTGCGCTCGACCTCGGCACCAACAATTGCCGCCTGCTCATTGCGCGGCCGGATGGCGACCGCTTCGTGATCGTCGACGCCTTTTCCCGCATCGTTCGCCTTGGCGAAGGCCTTTCCGCCACCGGGCGCTTGTCTGACGCCGCGATCGAGCGCACCCTGTCCGCCCTCTCCGTCTGCGCCGAGAAGCTGCGCCGCCGCCGCGTGGTCCTGGCGCGCTCTGTCGCGACCGAAGCCTGCCGGCAGGCAGAGAACGGGCGCGCCTTTGTCGACCGGGTGCAGCGCGAAACCGGGATCATGCTCGACATCATCTCCCCCCGCGAGGAGGCGCGGCTTGCGGTCCTCGGCTGCAAGGCGCTGCTGGAGCGCGGCGAAGGCCCGGCGCTCATCTTCGACATCGGCGGGGGCTCGACCGAGCTGGTGCTGCTCGATGGCGATGGCGACCAGTTGCGCATCGTCGACTGGCACAGCGCGCCGCACGGCGTCGTGTCGCTGGCGGAAGCCGTGGCGGGCCATGGCGACACCGCCAGCGAGCGCGCTGCGGCCTATGCCGAAATGCTCCGGCGGATGCGCGAAGCTTTTGCCGCCTTTGCCGAGCGACTGCCCAAGACCGGGCCGGTGCGCCTGCTCGGCACGTCCGGCACTGTCACCACGCTCGCCAGCGTCCATCTGGGCCTGCCGCGCTATGATCGCAAGGCGATCGACGGGCTGACCGTGCCGGCCGATGCCATGCGGGAAATCGCCGGCCGCCTCTCCACCATGAGCATAGCGGAGCGCATCGCCCAGCCTTGCATCGGCGACGAGCGCGCCGATCTGGTGGTGGCGGGCTGCGCCATCTTGGAAAGCATTCTCGACATCTGGCCGGCAGACCGGCTGGGCGTCGCCGATCGCGGAATTCGCGAAGGGATTCTCCGTGCGCTGACGGACAGCGCCTCAAGCCGGGACCTGGGATAATGGCCAGAGGTGACAAATCTGTCGGCACGCGCGTGCGCACGGCACGCGGGCGCACGGCCCAATCGACGCGCTGGCTGCAACGCCAGCTGAACGACCCCTATGTGAAGCGGGCCAAGGCGGAGGGCTATCGCAGCCGCGCCGCCTACAAGCTGCTGGAGCTGGACGAGAAGTTCTGCCTGCTCAAGGATGTCCGTCATGTCGTCGATCTGGGCGCAGCGCCGGGCGGCTGGACGCAGGTGGTACGGAAGGCGCTGCCCAAAGCGAAGGTCGTGGGCATCGACCTTCTGCCCATCGAGCCGCTGCCCGATGTGACCCTGCTCCAGATGGACTTCATGGCAGACGAAGCCCCCGACCAGTTAATCGCGGAACTGGGCGCCGCGCCGGATCTGGTCCTGTCGGACATGGCAGCCAATACGGTCGGCCACCAGCAGACGGACCATCTGCGCACCATGGGCCTGGTCGAAGCGGCTGCCGATTTCGCGATGCAGACCCTGCGGCCCGGCGGCGCCTTCGTTGCGAAGGTCTTTGCCGGCGGAACGGATGATGGCCTGCTGCGCCAGCTCAAGGCGGCCTTTCGCACCGTCAAGCACGCCAAGCCGCCATCCAGCCGCAAAGGGTCGGTGGAGTGGTTCGTCGTCGCGCAGGGGTTCAAGGGCCGGCAGGCGCCATAAAGGCGGTTGTGCGGTTGACCCGGACCGCACAAGGGGACTAGCGCCATTTGGCCGGCCACTGCGCGGGCAAGCAGCGTCGCTCACCCGCATGGACATGCGACCAGACGCCGCGTCGGGCGTTGTGCCGGAACAGGATAGAGGAGGCGGCATGAGGTCAGGCGGCAATGGCATGTTTCGCTCCCTCTCCAACCGCAACTTCCGGCTGTGGGTCAGCACCAATCTCTTTTCCAACATCGGCACCTGGATGCAGGGCACGGCCCAGACATGGTTGGTGCTGACCGAACTGACCGATCATAGCGCCGGCGCGGTCGGCATTCTCACCGCGCTGCAGTTCCTGCCGCAAGTGCTGCTTGTGGCGGTGACCGGATCGGTCGCGGATCATGTCGACAGGCGCAAGCTGCTCATCACGATCCAGTGCTTCCAGACCCTGTTGGCGCTCAGCCTTGGCGCCCTGATCATTTCCGGGCTGGCGGAGCTCTGGCACGTCTACATCTTCGGCTTTGCGCTCGGTTGCTGCATGGCATTCGAGGCGCCCGCGCGGCACAGCTTCGTCTCCGACCTGGTGGGGGACGAGATCATCGGCAACGCGGTGGCCATGAACAGCACGGCCTTCCAGACCGCCCGCATGATCGGCCCGGCACTGGCGGGCCTGTGCATCGCGCTGGTCGGCACGGGCTGGGTGTTCGTGATCAATGGCCTGTCCTACCTGATCGTCACCACCGGCCTGCTCAACGTGCGGGTGACACGGCATGCCCATGCGGCGGCGCAGCCGCGCGGGGTGAGCCGGCTGCTCGACGGCTTTCGCTATGTGGCCGGGCGACCGGACATTCGCACCGTGTTCCTGATGCTGTTCTTCTTCGGCACGCTGGGCATGAACTTCGGCATTTTTATCAGCGTGATGGCGGCGACCGTCTATCAGCAGGGCGCCAGCGAATATGGCCTGCTGACCTCCATCATGGCGATCGGCTCGGTCACCGGCGCCTTGCTCACAGCCCGGCGCGACCGGCCCCGGATGCATCACGCGGTCATTGGCACCTTCCTGTTCGGCTGCTTCATGACTGCCGCCGCGCTCTCGCCGAGCTATATCCTGTTTGGACTGGTGCTGATCGGCGTGGGGCTGGCAGCACAGACTTCGCTCACCTCATCCAACGGCTTCGTCCAGTTGGCGACGGACCGGGCGATGCGCGGGCGGGTGATGGCCATCTATGTCGCGATCACATTGGGCGGCCTGCCGCTCGGTGCGCCGCTGATCGGCTGGGTCGCCGACACCTATGGCGCGCGGGCTGCGATGGGCGTGGGCGGCGCGGCCGGCTTTCTCTCCGCAGCGATTGGCCTCAGCTATCTGATCCGCGTGCGCAACCTGCGCTTCATCTGGGATGACGAAGGACCGCGCCTGCACATGAACCCGGACCCGCATCTGCGCGAACCCGGCCCGGCGGTGCTGCCGCCAGATCGGGCGCTTTAGGAGCGCCCACCCTCCCGCACGCGGCGGGAGGGTGGGCCTGGTCCTCGTCAGCCCCAGACCTCCTGGGCAACCTCGGCGACCAGCTCCATCTTCGCCTTCTGCTGGTCGAAGGCGATGTCATTGCCGTGGACGGTCGAGGCGAAGCCGCATTGCGGCGACAGGGCAAGCTGGTCGAGCGAGGCATATTTCGTCGCGTCGTCGATCCGGCGCTTCACCTCGTCCTTGGTCTCCAATTCACCTAGCTTGGTGGTGATCAGGCCGAGCACGACGATCTTGCCCTTGGGCAGGAAGCGCAGCGGCGCGAAGTCGCCCGACCGCGCATCGTCATATTCAAGGAGGAAGGAGTCGATATCGACCTCGTTGAACATGATCTCGGCGACCGGCTCATAGCCACCCTCGGCGGCCCAGCTGGAGCGGAAGTTGCCCCGGCACAGGTGCATCGCCGTGAACATGTCATCCGGCGCGGTGGCCAGCGCATCGTTGATCATCTTGGCATAATGGCGCGGCAGATCATCGGGATCGAGGCCGCGCTTGCGGGCATTTTCGCGCTGCTTGTCATCGCACAGATAGGCGAGATTGGTATCGTCGAGCTGCAGATAGCGGCAGCCGGCCTCGGCGAGATCGGCGACTTCCTCCTGATAGGCCGAGGCCACGTCCGCGAAGAAATCGGCCATGTCGGGATAGACCGCCTCGCTGATGCCTTCGCGCCCGGCGCGGAAATGCAGCATGGTCGGCGAGGGAATGGTCACCTTGGGCGTCTCGCTCACCACGCTGGCGAGATATTCATAATCCGCGCGCTGGATCGGCTTGGCGTGGGCGATCTTGCCGGTCACCACCATTTTGGGCGGCGCGAAATGCACGTCCTTGCCGATCGCATTCTGGAACTGCACTTCCATGCCGCCGTGCTCCTCGATGCCGTCGAGCTGCAGCAGGAAGTCGGTGTGGAAGAATTTGCGGCGGAACTCGCCGTCCGTCACCGCCTTGACGCCGACGCTCTCCTGGAACGCCACGACATCGGCAATGGCCTTGTCCTCGATCGCGCGCAGAGCGGCAGCGTCGATCTTGCCGGCGGCATGATCGTGTCGGGCCTCGATAAGCGCCTGCGGGCGCAGGAAGCTGCCGACATGGTCGGCGCGGAAAGGGGGTTTGGACGTCATGGCAGTCTCCAGCTCCAACCGGCGCAACACACGCCGCACGAATCCTCATATAAAGGATTCTTTATATATAGGAAGCTTTATGTGATAGACTGACGCGATGGGCCGACAAATGAAAAAGCCCGGCGCAAAGGCCGGGCTTTCATGGATGCTGTGAAGAAGGCAAAGCCGCTCAGGCGCGCGCCTTCGCAGGCGCTTCCGCGATCTCCTTGGGCCGCAGCACGATGTGGCCGACGGCGGTGTTGGAGGCCGGAACATGATAGAAACGATGCAACGCCTCCACCTCGGTGCCGAGCGCGGCGCGCATGATGAGCCACATGATGAGCTCAATGCCCTCAGTGCCCGCCTCGCGCAGATATTCCAGCCGCGTGATGGCACGCAGCTCATCGGTCTCGCCGACGAGCTTGTCCAGAAAGGCATTGTCGAACTCGGGATTGATCAGCCCGGCGCGCGGCCCCTGCAACTGATGGCTCATGCCGCCAGTGCCCCAGATCTGCACGTTGAGATCTTCGGGATAGGTCTCCACCGCATAGCGGATCGCCTCGCCCAGCGCCCAGCAGCGCGCGCCCGAGGGCGTGGGGAACTGCGTCACGTTCACCGCGAGCGGAATGACCTTGCACGGCCATTTGTCGACCTTGCCGAACATCAGGCTGAGCGGAACCGTGCAGCCATGGTCGACATCCATATTGTTCATCAGGGTCATGTCGAACTCGTCGATGACGAGTTGTTCGGCCATGTGCGCGGCCAGCTCGATATGTCCCTCGACAACCGGAACCTCGCGCTTGCCCCAGCCTTCGTCGGCCGGCTCGAATTCCTCGGCCATGCCGAGCGCGAAAGTCGGCACCACGTCCAGCATCATAGCAGACGCATGATCGTTGTAGCACAGGATGACCACGTCAGGCTTTTCCTCCTGCTCGAAGGTCTTCACCCACTCATAGCCATCGAAGATCGGCTTCCAGTAATCGTCCGTCGAGCGCCCGGTGTCGAAGGCCGCGCCGATGGCGGGAACGTGGCTGGTGGCAATGCCGGCGGTGATCCGCGCCATGTCAGTTGCCCTCCCGCTTGGAGCGCTGGCCAGTCGGCGAGCGACCGCCGGACCGCATCATCGCGGCATATTCGTCGGGCGTCATGTTGGTCATCGAGCTCACGGCACGCTGCGTGCTCCAGCCATCGGTATTGGAAAGCTTGACGAGGAAGTAGATGTTGCCGCCCAGATCGATGAGCTTGCTGAAATCGCGATCCTGCACGGCGCGCTTCTGCTCCTCACTCATCTTGAACTTGTCGAGATAGGCGCGCTCATGGTCCTTGAACTCGGCGCGATTGCCTGCATCCATCAACGACATGCAGAATTTGTGCAGGTGATAGGCCTCACGCGAGCGGCGGGCATTGAACACGGTCGTGCCGGGAATATCTTCCAGCTCGCTGAGCGGATAAAGGCGAGTGCGCATGGCGGACCTTTCGATCGGTCGAATGAAGAATATAATGGAAGGCCTGCACCTTTCCAATCGCAGAGGCCCTTGTCATTGTGCGCCTGCGAAATCAAGCGGGGTGATGGGCGTGGGTGTTGCGGAGGGCGATGTCGCAGTGCAGAATCCAGCGGGTGTCGCCCGGCGTGCATAAGGCAACGCAAGCCCCTCCTCTTCAGAGGAGGGGATGGGGTGGTGCAGCAACATCGGCGATACGGACAGCGCACGCGATGCTGCGCATCGCCACCACCCCCGACCCCTCCTCTAAAGAGGAGGGGAGGAGGACGCCCCCTAATCCCGCCCCGCCTAGCGCCCCGGCGTCGAGCCCGCTTGCGCATCTCTCGCGAGTCTGGCCACGTCAACGCGTTCGATCACAACTTCGAACAGCATATCACTGGTAGAACGGGCGGTTATGAACGCGATAGCCGTCTCCGCCGCCGCTGCACGCGTCATCGGTCTGGTCGAGAGATCGAGGATGAGGTCTAGCGAGGCGAGATGGCCTTCAGGGACAATCTGAAACCCATCAACCCCCAGCACTTTGCAATTGGCCCGCCCTGCCGCCGTGATCAGCGCTACTGCGTCTCGAGCTGACATTTTCTCCTGAGCGCGCGCCAGCAGGCCTGTGTCGGGGTCGCCTTCTGGAGCGGCACCCTTCATCTTCCGGACGAAGGCGGCCAGGCGCGATCGCAAGAGGGCGGCTTTGGCCTTTACTGCCACGCCCATGCTCTGTTGATTCCCTAATCCCGCTCCGGCTTGCGCGGCCGTGCGCCGCCGGTGGGCCGCTTGGCACCCGGGCGCGCGGCCGGCCCCGCCGATTTGCCCCCCTTGCCGCGTGGCTTTGGCGGCCCCTTGAAGCGCTCGGGCTTGTCCGGCGCGCTGCGGGAGCGGCGTTCGCCACGGCGGGCCTTGCGCATGTCCTTGGCGTGCGCGGTCGACGCACGCTTGTCGGCGGCCTTACGGTCGGAGGCGGTCGGCTGGATGTCGATCTCGAGCGGGAGATCGCCCTCATTCACGTCGAAGCCCAGGCTCGCCAGCGTTTCGGCGAAATGGAAGGGCGGCTCGGCCTTCACATCGAGCGGGGAACCATCGGGATGATCGATGCGAATGCGCCGGGCGTGCAGGTGCATCTTGCGGCTGATCGATCCGCTGAGGAACGCCTCCTTGCCGCCATATTTGCCGTCGCCCACGATCGGGTGGCCGATTTCGGCCATATGGACCCGCAACTGATGGGTGCGGCCGGTGTGCGGCTGCAGCTCCACCCAGGCGGCGCGGTTGCCGGCGCGCTCGATGACCCGGTAACGCGTGCGGGCGGGCAGGCCGTCCTTCTCATCGACATGCATCTTCTCGCCGCCGGTGCCCGGCTGCTTGGCCAGTGGCAGATCGATGAAGCCGTCCGAGACGGAGGGCACGCCCATCACGATAGCCCAATAGACCTTGCGCGCTGTGCGGGAGGAGAAGCTCTTGGCGAAATGTGCGGCGCTGCGCGAGGTGCGGGCGAGCAGCAGCGCACCGCTGGTGTCCTTGTCCAGCCGGTGGACGAGGCGCGGCCGGTCGTCGCGCTCGAACATCAAAGCATCGAGCAGTCCATCGACATGCTCGTACGTCTTGGTGCCGCCCTGCGTGGCAAGGCCCGGCGGTTTGTTGATGACGATGGCCTGCGCGTCGCGATGAATGACCAGACCCTCGGCAAAGTTGATCTGATCCTCGGTCAGGATGGGGCGCGGGCGTGGTGCCTTGCCCGCTTCCTTTGCCGCAGCGACATCGAGCGGGGGCACGCGCAAGGTCTGCCCCTCGGCAATGCGGTCGCCCGGCGTCGCGCGGGCCCCATCGACGCGCAATTGCCCGGTCCGCGCCCAGCGTGAGACAATGGCGAAGCTGGCTTCCGGCATGTGGCGCTTGAACCAGCGGTCGAGGCGGATGCCGTCATCCTCGGCACGCACGGTGAACTGGCGCACGCCAGCGAGATCGGTCTTGCTCATGCCGTGGCACTCCGCATGAGGGTGAGGCCCAGCGCAAGCGCGCCGATGGAGGCGGCGACGGAGAGCAGCACATAACCGAGCGCATTCAGCGCTTCGCCGCGCTCGATCATCAGCATCGTCTCCAGGCTGAAGGCGGAGAAGGTCGTGAATCCGCCGAGCAGGCCGACTGCCACGAGCAGCCGGAGTTGCTCGCCCTGCTGGCCCTGGTAGCGCGCGGCCAGCCAGCCGGCGACGAGGCCCATGGCCAGCCCGCCCAGCACATTGGCGGCGAGCGTGCCCCAGGGATAGCCCGGCCCCATGATGCGCAGGCTCGCGCGTCCCAACTGGTAGCGCAGGGCCGCGCCGATGGCGCCGCCGATCATCACGAGAACTGTATTGAGCATGGTGCACGCCCTAGCCGCTTTTGCGCAACAGGCAAATGGGCGTTCGCTGCGAGGCCGCGCCGGGGCTTGCTCAGTCAGGTTGTGCCAGCAATCCATCCCGCACCAGTGTCCGGTCGATCTCGGCAACGAGCCTTGCGTAGCGCGGGTCTTCGACACTGCCGTAGCGCGCGGCGAAGGCGGCATCGCGCAGCCCTTCGTCGTTCTGAAGCAGGGCAGGCGGCAGCAGGCGTTCCTGCGTCACGGCCGCCAGGCGTTGCGCCACGTCCTGCGACCGGTGCGGATCGCCAGCGGCCTGCGCGATCTGGAAGCCGGAGCGGTCCGCCGCCAGATCGACGAAGGAGAAGCCCGAGGCGGTGCCGGTCTGGAACGCCGACGCGGCAGACAGGCTGTCCGCCAGTTCCTTCCATTCGCCCATCGCGGATGAGAACTGCACACCGGTCTGCGCAGCCAGCGCGGCGGACAGCGCCCAATGCTTGGGGAGGTCGTCCCGGCCATGGAGCGTGATTGCTGTCGCGGGGGGCGGACAGCGGCGCGTGGCGCTCAGCTCCAGCCCGGCCAGTTGCCCGGCGCGCGGATCGACCACCAGCATCGCAAGCGCGACAAAGCCCGCCCGATTCGTTTCCGCCGTCGCGGCTTGGCCCGGGGGGAAAGCGCGGCGGACCTGTATGGCGAAGTCGCTCTGCGGATCGCGCGCTTGCAGCCCCACCAGCGCGCAATAGCGATCGAGCACCTGCGCGCCGTCGATCTCGTCACCGCCGGTAAACTGATCGAGCAGGCCGGTCTTGGGCGGCAACTGCACCGCCGCCATCACCGCGCCATTGCGGATGGAGAAGCGCTGCACGACCGTGTCGAGCGGCGGGATCACGGCGCCGCGCAGACGCAGCAGCTGACGCAACCCCTCCAGCAGCAGCCGAGTCGGATATGCCGGCAACGAGACCGCGCCGATGCGCGCCTCTACTTCGGGAAATCCGTTACTCGGGCCGCTTACGACTAGACCGACATTCAGCCAGCGCCCGAGCGGCAGGGCATGGCTCGCGGCGACATGAAGCCGCTCATCGTGGAGGTAGAGGTTGAGCCGGTCAGGGCGGAAGCCATGAGTTGCGAGCGCACTCAAGCCATCGAGATGGGTGGGCGCGAGCGTGAGCATGCTGACACCGCCCGGCCGTTGCCTGCTGGCCTGCAACTGCTCGATCGCGGCCCGACCGGCACCGACCTGCAGAGGGGTTGGCGTGGCGCGGGCGTCGGCAAGGGGCGCCCCGCTGGTGAACAGCACCGCACCAATGAGTACAGGCAGGACGAACAAGACGAACAGGATCGCCAGAACACGCCAGATTCGCGCCCCCGTGCTGAGGCCTGCCAATCCCATCCACGAGCCAGAGGCACGCTTGCGCTGCATCGCGTCCCCTATCCGTTACGACTGCCCCCTCGCCTAGGCGACGAGCGCAATCCGCAGCCTCGTCAGCCAGCCACCGTCATCAGGCGCTTTTCACCGGCGATCCGCAACATGGCGCGCTGCAGTTTCTCGAACGCACGAACTTCGATCTGGCGCACGCGCTCGCGGCTGACGCCATAGACCTGGCTCAGCTCCTCGAGCGTCTTGGGCTCCTCCGCGAGGCGCCGCTCCTGCAGGATATGCCGTTCGCGGTCATTGAGGTCATCCATCGCATCGAGCAGCATGTCGTGCCGCACGTCGCTTTCCTGCGCGTCGGCAATCCGCTCGTCCTGCAACGGCCCTTCGTCCGCCAGCCAGTCCTGCCACTGCCCTTCGCCGTCATCGTTCATCGAGACGTTGAGGGATGTGTCGCCGCCCATGGCCATGCGGCGGTTCATGGAAATGACGTCATCTTCCGAGACGCCGAGATCGGTCGCGATCTTGGTCACATCCTCGGGGCGCAGATCGCCATCCTCGAAGGCTTCGATCTGGTTCTTCATGCGCCGCAGGTTGAAGAACAGCTTCTTCTGCGCGGCCGTGGTGCCGATCTTCACGAGGCTCCACGAGCGCAGGATGAATTCCTGGATCGACGCGCGAATCCACCACATCGCATAGGTGGCGAGGCGGAAGCCCCGGTCCGGCTCGAATTTCTTCACGCCCTGCATCAGGCCGATATTGCCCTCTGAGATCAGCTCGGAGACGGGCAGACCATAGCCGCGATAGCCCATGGCGATCTTCGCCACGAGTCGCAGATGGCTCGTCACCAGCCGCGCCGCCGCTTCCGGATCGCCATGCTCCTGATAGCGCTTGGCGAGCATATACTCCTCCTCGGGCTTGAGGAGCGGGAACTTGCGAATCTCCGACAGATAGCGGTTCAGGCTCGCATCGCCGCCAAGCGCAGGGATCGTTGCAGGGAGATTACTGCCGTTACTCACGAAACTTCATCCTTCTGGAGCGCGCAAACAAGAAGGGGCATCGCGCTCATCCTTATACGCAAAGATGGCTGAACAGTTGCTGCATGTCATCCGTAATCGGGCTTTCAAAGCTGAGAGGCTGGCTTGTGACCGGGTGGATGAAGCCCAGCCGGGCCGCATGAAGCGCCTGACGATGAAAGCCAAGTTCGGCGAGCAGCGCCTTGTGGATGCCGCCGCGGGCATAGACAGGATCGCCCAGCAGCGGGTGGCCGAGATGGGCCATGTGCACGCGCACCTGATGGGTCCGCCCCGTCTCCAGCCGGCATTCGATCAGCGCCGCCCGGTCCAGTCGCTCGAGCGTGCGATAATGGGTGATGGCGTGCTTGCCGCGCCCTTCGCGCTGCACCGCCATCTTCTTGCGATCCCCGTCCGAGCGGCCGATCCACTGATCGACTTTGCCCGAAGGCGGCGCAGGCCGCCCCTGCACGATGGCGAGATAGCGCCGGTCGATGCTGTGATCCTTGAACTGGCGGGCCAGTCCCTCATGCGCCTGATCGGTCTTGGCGACGACCAGGAGCCCCGAAGTATCCTTGTCGATGCGGTGGACGATGCCGGGTCGCGCGACCCCGCCAATGCCGGAAAGCTGCCCGGCGCAATGGTGGAGCAAGGCATTGACCAGCGTGCCATCCGGGTTGCCGGCGGCGGGATGCACGACCATGCCCGCCGGCTTGTCCACCACGATCAGATGTGCATCCTCATGAGCGATCACCAGATCGATCGCCTGCGGCTGCGCCTCGGCGGGCGTCGCCTCCGGGATCTCCACGGCAAAGGCCATGTCGGCCTTCACCTTATAGGCCGGATCAGCCGCCGGGCGCCCGTCCGGCCCGGTCACCTGCCCTGCCAGGATCAACGCCTTCACGCGCTCGCGCGACAGGGCTGGCAGCACGCTCGCAAGCGCGCGGTCCAGTCTCATGCCGTGCTCGGCCTGCGTGATCAGCGCCGTAATGCTGGTAACCCCCGTTTCCACGGCCTAATATCTGGGGATGGCCGTGCACATATCAAGACCGCTGCGCGATGCGATCCGCGCGCAGGCGAAGGCCGCCGCCTCGCGGGAATGCTGCGGCCTGCTGCTGGGCCAACGCCTGGCTGGCGCGGACGGCGGGACGACCGACATCGCCATCGCCGAACTTCGCGCCGCCGCCAATGTGGCGGAGCAGCCCGAGCACCGCTTCGAGGTCGATCCGGCCGTGCTCATCGCGGCGCATCGCGAGGCGCGCCAGGGCGGGCCGGCCATTGTCGGCCATTATCATTCGCATCCCCATGGCGAGGCCGTCCCCTCGGCGATCGATGCGGCCATGGCGGGGGCGGCGGGCGAGATCTGGCTGCTCGTCGACGCGCGCGGCGACCTTCTGGCCTGGCAAGTTGTTGCGTCAGGCCGCATCCATGGCGTTTTCGATCCCGTCGAACTGGTCGGTTCGCCGCATGGGCGGCTTGCACCCGCGCGCCCGCAGCGCCATGAGGGCACGGCCATCGCCTGAAGAGAGGATATCCCCGTCTTGGTCAAATCCACCGCGTCCGACTCCATCGATTTCGCCAGCCTGCTCTGCTCTCGCCTGTGCCATGATCTGCTCAGCCCTGTCGGCGCGCTGAACAACGGCATCGAGCTGCTTGCCGATGAGACCGACCCGCGGATGCGCGAGCAATGCCTCACGCTGCTGGCGGACAGCGCCCGGACGACGGCGGGCAAGCTCAAATTCTTCCGCTTGGCCTTCGGAGCCGGGGGCGGATATGGCGAGGCCATTCCCGTGCATGAGATCCGTTCTGCCGTGGAAGGCATGTTTCCGCCCGGCGGCAAGATCTCGCTCGACTGGATGATCGCCGGAGACAGCCTCTCCAAGCCGGCCGCCAAGCTGCTGCTCAATCTGGTGCTGTTGACCGGCGAAGCCCTGCCGCGCGGCGGCGTGATCGCCATCGGCGCAGAGCAGCAGGGCGGATCGACCGAGATCGCCGTACGCGGCGAAGGCACGCGCATCACCTTCGACCCAGCCATACGCGCCGGGCTGGAAGGGCATGGCGATCTGACCACCCGCACGGCCGCGGCGGTGATGATCCGCACGGTGGCGACCGAAGCCGGCGGCGAACTGATGATCTCCGGCGCCGACGAGCCCCACCTGCTGTTCGGCGCGCGCCTGCCGACCTGATCCCACCGGTGTGAGAGCCCGGCCGGCAGGTCTTAACCGGGCTTTCACGACTTGGCCCCAAAGGTGTCGCCGCGTTAACCACAGGCGGCGGCATGGACGAGATCATCGGGGAGTTCATTGCGGAAACTCTTGAAACGCTGGAGGTCCTCTCCGGCGAAGTCGTCGCGTGGGAAGCGGACCCGACCGACAAGTCTCGCCTCGACGCGTTTTTCCGGTTTTTTCACACCGTCAAGGGAAGCTGCGGCTTCCTGAACCTCCCCCGTTTCGAGCGGCTGGCGCATGGCGCCGAGGACGTGCTGGCAGCGATCAGGCGCGGCGAACGGCTGGCCGATCCCGCCACCGTCACGGCCGTGCTGGCGGTTATGGACCGAATCGGCGCGCTGGCGCGGGGTCTGGGCGGCGAGCCCGTCCCGGATGAAGCCGATGATGACGGGCTGCTGGATGCCCTGTCACTCCGGTCTGGCGGCTTTGAGCTCTTTCACCGGATCGCGCCTGCCGCAGCGATGCCGGCCCCGCCCCGCGAACCGCCCGCACCGCGCGCCGACTCAGTAGAAGCACCCGCTCCCCCAACGCCCAGCCCGGAGCGACCGACCGCCCCACCGCGGGACAAAGCGCCGCGCACGATTCGACTACCGCTGGCGCTCATCGATCAGCTGATGAACGGCATCTCCGACATGGTGCTCGCCCGCAACGATCTGGCGCGCCGGATGCGCGACCATGGCGTCGCGCCGGATGTGGAGAGCAGCTTCGAGCGGATGTCGACCAATGTCGCGGACCTGCGCGACATGATCAGCAAGACGCGCATGCAGCGGGTCGACCGCCTGTATGCGGCCATCCCGCGCATGGTGCGCGACCTCAGCCGCGAGCTGGGCAAGAAGGTCACCGTGACTCTCGACGGCGGCGATGTCGAGATGGACCGCGAAATGATCGAGATGGTCGCCGACCCGCTCACCCACATCGTCCGCAATGCGCTCGATCACGGCCTTGAGCTGCCGGCAGATCGCATCGCCGCCCGCAAGCCGGACGTCGGGCGCCTGAACATCGTCGCCCGTCAATCGGGCAACCAAATCGTCATCGAGGTGGCCGACGACGGGCGCGGCATGGACCGGGCGGCCCTGGTCGATCGGGCGGTCGCGGCCGGGCTTGTCACCGCTGCCGAGGCGGCCGGGATGAGCGACGCCGAAAAGCTGAACCTGATCTTCCTGCCCGGCCTCAGCACGGCGCGGGAGGTGACCTCCATCTCCGGGCGTGGAGTCGGCATGGATGTCGTGCGGGCCAATATCGAGCAGATCGGCGGCGTGATCGACATCACGACCGCGCCCGGCGACGGCACCGTGATCACCATGCGCGTACCGCTGACACTGACCATCATTCCCGGCCTGATCGTGCGGTGCGGCGGCCAGACCTTCGCCATGCCGCGTGGCAATGTCGTGGAACTCATTCACGAAAACAGCGCCATGGTCTCGGTCGAGGAGGTCGCCGGCGGACGCATCGCGACCATTCGCGGCGAGCGTCATCCGGTTGTGGCGCTTGAGGACGTGCTGGGCCTTGCCCGTCAGGCAGAAGCGAACGGGCCGCGGACCTTGATGGTCATTCGCTCCTCGGCCGGCCAAAATTATGTGCTGGGTGTCGAAACCGTCGACAGCAATGAGGAACTGGTCATTCGCCCGGCCTCACCGGTGATCGCATCCGCCGGGGCATTTGCGGGCATGACGCTCCCCGACAACGGCCAGCCAATGTTGCTGCTCGACGCTACCGGGCTGTTCCAGATCGCGCAATTGCCCGTGGTCGATGCCGACAAGGCGCGCCGGGATCATCACAACCAGGAACCGACCGAGGCCATCGATACCTTGCAGGTGCTCTTCTATCGCGACCGGGATGGCGTGGAACGGCTGATGCCGCTGCCCATCGTCGAGCGCGTCGAGGAACTGGACTGTGCGCAGATCGGCCGCTCGGAGGGGCGCGCATTCGCGCGAATCGAGGAGCGCCTGCTGCCGGCGCTCAACGTCCGCCCGGATGAGACCGGTGTGCTCAAGGCCATGCGCCTGCATGATGGGCGCGATCTGCTCATCTTCCTCATCGAAGAGGTGCTGGACATCCTCGAAATCCCCGCCCGGCTGGACGTGCCGATCGGCCGGGGACGGATCGCCGGCCTGGTGCTGGTTGGCGAGCAGCAACTGGAACTGGTCGATCCGTTCACGCTGTTCGAGGAGGTCGCGGCCCGCCCGGCCTCTGACGCCGCCGCGCAGGCCGTGCGCTGCATGATCGCCGATGTCGAGGACCCGTGGATGCGCAACATCTTGGCGCCGCTGCTCGTTCAGGCCGGCTATGACGTCGTTCTGGGCGCCGCAGGCGACGCGCCGCCCGATGTCGTACTATGTGGCAGCGGCCACGCCCCAGCGCCCATGGGCGTTCCGGTGCTTGCCCTGCGGGAACAGCCGCAACTGCCCGCCGACCCCGACGCGCCGCCCTCCATCTACCGCTATGACCGCGCCGGGCTGATGGCGGCGATCTCCAGCTTCGCACGGAAGGCCGCATGACCGACTCGCTGTTCCTGTTCGCGTCCATCGCGGGCGCCCCGATTACCGTGCGTGCCTGTGCCATCGAAGCCGTGGTGCGGCTGGGGGACATCGTACCCGTGCCATTGGCGCCTGTGCATGTGCGCGGGCTGGCGGCGCTGCGCAGCCGGGTGCTCACCGTGATCGATCTGCAATCGCGCATCTTTGGCACGGCGGCGGATGCACAGACCGCACCGCTGGCGATCGTCGCAGACATTGCCGGGCACAGCTATGGTTTCCTCATCGATGCCGTGACCGATATCTGCCAGGCGCAGGGCGGCGTTCAGCCGTTGCGTGGCCGCGTCGATCCTGCGTGGCGACCGTTCGTTTCCGGCCTCGTCGATTATGATGGCCGCAGCCATCTTCTGCTCACGCTCGCCGATTTCACCAACGCCCCGTCTGGCGCGCTGGCTGCCTGAGATATTTAACGAATTTACCAAAATGACACGCTCTGCCCGTAGGTTACGTAGCCAAGCAAGTATCAGGGGTCGCGACTCATGCCGAACTGCCTCATTGTCGATGACTCCAAGGTGATCCGAAAGGTGGCACGCCACATTCTGGAATCCCTCGATCTCGACGTTCACGAAGCGCAGGACGGACGTGAAGCGCTCGACATGTGCGAAGGGCAGGTGCCGGACGTGGTGCTGCTCGACTGGAACATGCCGGTGATGAGCGGCCTGGAGTTCCTCAAGGAACTCTCCCGCCGCAATTTCGCCCAGCCGCCCAAGGTGATCTTCTGCACCACCGAGAATGGCGTGGACCATATCCGCGCCGCCGTCGATGCCGGTGCCGACGAATATGTCATGAAGCCCTTCGATCGCGACACGCTGGAGAGCAAGCTCCAGATCGTCGGGGTTCTCTAAGAGCTCGGGAGCGCCGGGAATGGCGTGCGCTGCCCTCCTGTCCGATGCCAGCTCCGGAACCGATGGTTCGCGCATCGATGTGCTGATCGTCGATGATTCGCTGGTCGTCCGCCGCGTGCTGGGCCGGGTGCTCGGCGAAGATCCGCGCTTCCGCGTCGTTGGCACGGTCGCCAGCGGAAAGCAGGCTCTGACTTTCGTGGCCAGAAGGTCGGTGGACCTGGTGCTGCTCGATATCGACATGCCCGAGCTGGACGGCTTGCAGGTGCTTCCTCATCTGCTTGGCTCCGATCAGCGCCGGCAGGTGGTGCTGCTCAGCGGTTCATGCAGCGAGGGCAGCGAGGTCGCCTTGCAGGCGTTGGCTTTGGGTGCCGGTGATGTCGTCGCCAAGCCCAGCGCCGGCCATTTCAGCCCGCAATTCGTG
Source organism: Sphingobium sp. B8D3A (assembly GCF_025961995.1). Taxonomy (NCBI): domain Bacteria; kingdom Pseudomonadati; phylum Pseudomonadota; class Alphaproteobacteria; order Sphingomonadales; family Sphingobiaceae; genus Sphingobium; species Sphingobium sp. B8D3A. The sequence goes on from NZ_JAOQOS010000001.1 coordinate 92,657, forward strand.
GAGCATCTGCTCGATCGCCTGGCCCATCTGGCGCCGGCGGCAGAACGAAGCCGCACGCCGGAACGATTCGATGAGGCGAGCGCACGCCTGCGGCCACCAGGCACGCTCGTGCGCGCCGTGGCCATCGGCGGATCGACCGGCGGGATCAGCGCGATTCTCTCCGTCATCAAGGGCCTTGAGGACAACCCGGCCTTTCCCATCTTCATTACCCAGCATCTGCCTGCCAGCTTCCAGCCGCTGCTGGCAGTACAGCTCCGCCGCGCCACACATCTGCCCGTGGTTCTGGCGGAACAGGCCATGCCAGTGCAGCCGGGTACCATCCATCTGGCACCCGGCGCTGCCCATCTTTCGCTCGGCAAAGGAGCGCGCGGGCAAATACTGGTGCGATTGAGCACCCAGCGCTGCCTGCATGAGAGCTTCCCGGCGGTTGACCCCATGTTTACCGCCCTGGCGCGCCATTATGGACGCGGCGCCTGCGGCGTCATCCTCTCCGGCATGGGGCGCGACGGACTGGCCGGCGCGCAAGCCATCGTCGGCGCGGACGGCTGGGTGATCGCGCAGGACCACCAGTCGAGCGCGGTATGGGGCATGCCCGGGTCGGTCGTGAAGGGAGGTCTCGCCAGCGCCATTCTGCCCCCCGCTCAGATCGCCGACCTGATCCTGCAGCAATGGCAGGCAGGCGCATGACCATGCAGCCAGTTTCCAACGCCGCCTGTCGCCTCGCCGAATTGCTCCACCGGGAGACCGGGCAGACGCTCTCGGAAGCACGGCGATGGCGTATCGAAACGTCGCTGCGACCGCTGCTCCGCGCACACGGGCTGCGTACGCTGGACGAGCTCGTGAACGCGATCGAACGGGCGCCTCACGGCCCCCTGCAGGCCGAAGTGATTGACGCCCTGCTCAATCACGAAAGCTCGTTCTTCCGGGACGTCAGTGTCTTTCACGCGATCGAAAACAGCGTCCTGCCCGCACTCGCCCGGACGCGCGCCGATCGGCGACTGCGCATCTGGTGCGGCGGGTGCTCGACCGGGCAGGAAGCCTATTCGCTGGCCATGATCGTCCACCGCTCGGCCGCGCTGGCCGATTGCACGGTCAGCATCCACGCCACGGACGTATCGGCCCTCGCGATCGCCAAGGCAAAGCGCGGTCGCTTTTCGCAGATGGACATGCAGCGCGGCCTGCCGATCAGCGAATTGCTGCGCTGGTTCCATCCTGTCGATAACGAATGGCAGATTGCCGGCGAGCTTCAGCAGATGATCGTGTTCCAGCAGGACAATCTCCTTGACCCCGCTCATGGCGCGGGCCCATTTGATCTCATCCTGTGCCGCAACGTGCTCTTTTACTTTTCCGAAGAGAGGCAGCGCCGGGCGTGGAAAACGCTGTCGAGTCGGGTTCGGCCCGGCGGCTATCTCGCCCTTGGGGCCGGCGAAATGGCCTGTGCCGAGTCCGGCTTCTCGGCCTGCCGTGGCCTCAGCTGCCTGTATCAGGCCCGTGAGGCTCGGCCCGAAAGACTGCGCCTGGCTCTGCCTGCAGGCGGCGCTTCCTCCGCACCCGCCATTGAGCTAGGACAGGGCTGACCGCACCGCCCGGCAACATGCCGGCATGCGCAAGGAAGTGGCCCAGTTCTGCATGATCGAGACGCCGTCACCCAATTTTGACGACCGAACGCTCCCGGTTTCCATCCTCGTCCTGCACTATACGGGGATGCCGGACGCCCAGAGCGCGATCAACTGGATGGCCAATCCGGATAGCAAGGTCTCCGCCCATTATGTCGTCACGGAGGAGGGCAAGGTGGTCCGCATGGTCGACGAGACCAAGCGCGCCTGGCACGCCGGACGAGCCTGGTGGCGCGGCATCACCGACGTCAATTCCGCGAGCATCGGCATCGAGATCGTCAATCCTGGCCATGAATGGGGCTATCGGCCCTTCCCGCAGGCGCAGATCGATGCGCTGATCCCGCTCGTCCACGACATCATGCAGCGCCACCGCATCACGCGCGGCAATGTCGTCGGCCACAGCGATGTGGCGCCCGCACGCAAGCAGGACCCCGGCGAGTTGTTCCCCTGGAGCAAGCTCTCCCGGCTGCGCCTCGCCCTGCCGCGCCCGACCCGCAATCTCATGGACCCACTCTGGAGCGACGGCGCCTTCATGCTCGCGCTCGAGCGCTTCGGCTATGATATTGCCGAACCGGAAGCCGCCGTGACGGCTTTCCAGCGCCGTTTCCGGCCGGAATTGATCGACGGCGTCATCGACGGCGAATGCCGCGCCATCCTGCTCGCGCTGCTGCTGCCCAGGCCCCGCGGCGACGACTGAGCGCGATCGGACAAGACGGACCGGAATATTTTCAACGCCCGCACCCTGAAATCCATTTCGGGCGTTTGGCGGGGATGATGACAGCGAGGGTGGTCGCGCAGCGCCGCGACGGGCTTGGGGGGAGAACGCGATGACCGGGCCGCAGTGGCTATCTATCGCCACGCTTGCCGGCATGATGGTGCTCTTCCTCTGGGGGCGCTTTCGCTATGACGTCACGGCCGTCATCGTTCTGCTCTTCGCGGTCCTGATCGGCATTGTCGATCCGGCCGACGCCTTCTCCGGCTTCTCGGACGATATCGTCATCATCGTCGGCTCGGCGCTGGTGCTTTCGGCCGCCGTGCAGCGCTCCGGCGCGATCGAGGTGGGCCTCAAATTTGTCGCGGGCCGCGTGCGCCACGTCCGCTCGCAACTGCTGCTGCTTACCGCCACGGTCGGCACGGCCTCGGCGCTGGTCAAGAATGTCGGCGCGCTTGCCATGCTGATGCCCGCCGCCTTCCAGATGGCCAAGCGCAACAACGCCAGCCCGTCGGTCTTCCTCATGCCCATGGCCTTCGCCTCGCTGCTCGGCGGGCTGATGACGCTGGTCGGCACCTCGCCGAACATCATTGTCAGCCGCGTGCGCACGGAGATGACTGGCGAGCCCTTCGGCATGTTCGATTATTTCCCGACCGGCTTCGGCCTGTTCATCGTCGGCCTGCTGTTTCTGCGCTTCGGCTACCGGCTGCTCCCGCGCGATCGGCGCGGCGCCGCAACCATGGGCGATGCCATGGACATCTCCGGCTATGTCACCGAAGCGATGGTGCGCGAGGACACGCCGCCGGACGGCGAGACCATCGCCGCCTTCCTCAAGCGCCACGATCATGAGGTGCAGATCACCAGCCGCCTGCGCGGCCGACGTCCGCTCTCGACGCAGGGCAATGCGCGGTTGCAGGAAGGCGACGTGCTGATTCTCTACGGCGAGCCGGATGCGCTGGAGCGGGTCATCGCCCGCGACGCGCTGGAGCTGGACGGGGAGACGCGCGATCTCCCCGAAGGCAGCGAGGGGGACGAGATCGGCGTCGCCGAGGCGGTCGTCACGGCCGAATCCTCGCTCGTCGGGCAGAGCGCGGAGCGGCTGCTCCTCCAGCAGCGTTATGGCGTCAATCTCATCGCCGTCTCGCGCGCTGGGCAGATGCTCGGGCGCAAGCTGGGCGAGATCAATCTGCGCGCGGGCGATGTCATCGTGCTGCAGGGGCCCCTCGGCCTGCTGCCGGCGCGGCTGCGCGATCTCGGCGCGCTGCCGCTGGCGGAGCGGGGCGTCAAGCTGGGCAAGTCACATCGCGGCTGGCTGCCGCTGCTGATCCTCGCCGTCGCCATGACGGCCACGGCGAGCGGTTATGTGCCGGTGGCCATCGCCTTCTTCGCCGCCGCCGCGCTCACCGTCATCAGCGGCGCGCTGCCGGTGCGGGAAGCCTATGATGCGGTCGAGTGGCCCATCCTCATCATGCTCGCCGCGCTCATCCCGGTCAGCGACAGCATCCGGAGCACCGGCGCGTCTGATGTCATCGCCACCAATCTCGCTCATGTCGCCGCCGCCCTGCCCCCCTGGGGCGCCGTCGCGCTCATTCTGGTCGCGGCCATGGCCGTGACGCCGTTCCTCAACAATGCCGCGACGGTGCTGGTGATGGCCCCCATCGCCGGCGTCTTCGCGCACGACCTCGGCTACCGGCCGGAAGCCTTCCTCATCGCCACCGCCGTGGGCGCGGGCTGCGATTTCCTCACGCCCATCGGCCATCAGTGCAACACGCTGGTCCTTGGCCCCGGCGGCTACCGCTTCAGCGACTACGCCCGCCTAGGCGCGCCCCTTTCGCTACTGGTGGTGCTCATCGGTACCCCGCTCATCATCTGGACCTGGCCACTGCAATAAGGTCAGTTGAGGCGAGCGCTCGCCACCAGAGCCTCGAAATCCGGCGCGTTCCGGCTGAAATAGTTCAGCCGCGGAGCATCATAGGTCATCATGTACAGCTTACCGGCGATGATCGCCGCCCGCGCTTCCCCCTGTCGCGTCAGCCCGTCCTTGTCGGTGAACGCGTACCGGAAGCGCACACCCTCCGCTCCGACGAATGCCGAGGGCTCCGTTGAGATGAGTTCAAAGGCGGCGAGATCTTTCGCAGTCCGGTACGTCCTTTCCAGCAGCTCGGGAATCTCGATCAGCAGCGTTTCGCTGGTGAACTTGGGCAGAGGCTCCCGCTTCTTGCTGCGCTCCTTGATCAGGGGCTGGCCCGCAGGCACGGCGGTGTAGAAGGTGACGTCGTTCAGCTGGGCGCCGTCCACCGTCCAGCTTTCCGCAAACTGGCCCGGCCGCCGGCCGAGTTGATTCCAGTCGCGGGAGGGCGTCACCGTCAACGAGGAGGTGGCTACTTGCGCAGCGACCCCGCTGGGGCGCAGCTTGTGCGCCAGAGCCGGCGTGGCTGTCATCAGCGCGAGCGCTGCGGCGCCAGCGAGCGGAAGCTTGAAAAGCGTGCGTTTCATTGGTCGGTCGTTTCTTTCGGAAGCATCATTTTAATCATGGTTGCGTCGGACGCATCAGGCTTCAACCGCAGGTAGCTGCGCAGCCCCTCCCACGCCTCGGCGCGCGCGCCTGTCTTCAGCTTGGACAAGCCCAGCCCTCGGTAGGCCTCGGCGAAATCCAGGTCGGCCTTGATGGCGTTTGCGTAAAAGTCGGCCGCCTGGATCAGATCGCGCGGGTGCCCGCGGCTGCGATACAGCTCCCCTCTGGAGAACCAGAGTTGCGCGGTCCAACCGTCCTGCGCCAGCGCCTGGATCAGGTAATCGCTGCCGCCGAAATCGTTCAGCTTGATCTGGTCCTCGAGAAACCGGGGCGTCCAGGTCGCCAGTGCGGCCCGATATCGCGCCACCCCATCGTCTCGCCCGGCGCCCTCTGGTGCTGCCAGCTCGGCCAGATAGGATGCGCGCTCTCCCTCCGGCGGATGCGAGGCCGTGAAGGCGATTTTCTTGAAATTGGGCTTGCTGAGCCCCTTCGCGCTGGCGGAGGCGGTCATCTCGCCCATCAGGTTTTCCCACACCTGGGCTGCAGCCTGCGGGCGGTAGTCACTGCGGTTAAGATAGGCGAGTCCGAGCAGGTCTGCCTCCCGCTCCTGATCTCGTCCGAACCGGTACAAGGTGCCGTAGACCTGCAACTGCATGTCGCGATAGGTCTGCATGCCCCCGTAAGGTGCGGCCATGCTCGCGAGCACGGCGGTCCACGCGAGCAGGTCGGTGCCGGACCGCTGCGAGCGAAATTGCTGCAGCGAATGCCGGCTCTCGAAATGGCCGAACTCGTGGCCGAGTATCGCCGCCAGTTCCGCTTCGTTGCGCATCCGCAGCAGCAACCCGCTGTAGACGCGCATCGTGCCGTTCGGGGCCATGCTGGCGTTGAAGCTCGGCTCGCGGATCACATAAATCCGCGTGGCCTTGCACCGGTCTTCGCCAACCGTGCTGCACAAAACTCTGGTGATGTAGCCGGTCAGGGCCTCGTCGCGGATCACGAGCGGCGATGTCGCCAGCACGCGTTCCTCTTCGTCCATTTCCCGCCACATGCCGATTTCATCGACACCCTGCGGCTGGTAGGCACCCGCATAAGGCGGCGGAAGCGGCGGCACGGCGTGCGCGCCAGCTGCAAGCAGTCCCGCCAGCGTCGCCGCGACGGTGCAGGCGAGGCGCCGCATTACTTCGCAGCCTTGCCGATGCTGCTGCCCGGGAAATCCTCCAACAGCTGGGCGACGCGCTTTTCCGAGCCATCCGGCTCACGCACATCGCCGCCCATCTGGCCGTCCGCGTTCAGCCAGAGCAGATCGCCGGTCTTGAGATCGACAAGCCCAGCGAACCCCATATGCTCGCCGGACGTAACCGAGACGCCGCCCATCAAGGCCATGATCTGCAGCACCTTGCGCCCGGTCGAGCCGTAAGCATCGCGATTGTAAATGAAGAGACCGTAGTCGGCATCCTGCGCACCGGGCAGGCGCGCAACCCCGTCGCCAAGGGACCATTCGAAGACTTGCTCTTTATTGTCCCGCTTCTTGGTCGGCAGCCGGTTGCCGACGAAGAACTGATACTCGATCACCGCCTGCGAAACGGCCGAGAACAGGGACATATACTCCTGCAGATTCTGGTCCTGTTCGCCATAGGCTTCGGGCGCCACGACGACCTGATTGCCCAGCCTGCTCTGATACTGCGTCAGCGCCGCCTCGATATTTGCCTTGGCCTTCTCGGTCCATTCGGCATTGGGCTCGAACATCCCGCCAGTGGACTGCGCGCCCACGCGGACCGCCGGACGAAACAGCAGGATTTTCTTCTGACTGTTTGGCGGCAGCGAGAAGCCCTGCTTCACGGCCGAACGCTCCTGCGCAAAGCCCGCGCTACAAATGGATGCGGAAAGACCCGCCGCAAAGGCGAGCCACATAGTGAATAGTCTCAAGCAATCCCCCCATTCGCTTTGCAGCGACCTGGTGGAAGATAACAACGCGAAGTTGACTTTTGCAAGTCGTCTTTCGGGGGAGCTAGTTACTATCTTGCACCATCTGCGTGACACCGCCCGTGACTCTCCGCCCGCCTGCGCCTATAGCCCCGTTCGCCAGGCGGTCGGGCGGCCGCGGCGGGCGCTTGCGTCCGGCGAGGAAAGTCCGGGCTCCACGAAACAACGGTGCCGGATAACGTCCGGCGGCTCTCCTTGCGGGAGTTAGGGACAGTGCAACAGAGAGCAGGTCACGTTCGCCTTCGGGCTTGGGCTTCGGCCGCGTGAACAGTGAAAGGGTGCGGTAAGAGCGCACCGCGTCCCCGGCAACGGCGGACGGCACGGTAAACCCCACCGGGAGCAAGACCGAATAGGGGCGGCGCGCAGGTCTTCAGGCCTGCTAGGCTTGTTTCGGCCGAGATCGCCCGGGTTGGTTGCTTGAGGCCCTGCGAGAGCATGGCCCTAGAGGAATGGTCGCCCATCCGCATGCGCGTCCCTTTACGGGATACGGCGGCGGTGGACAGAACCCGGCTTACAGACCGCCTGGCATTTTGCTGATCGCCTGCAGGGCAATGGCGCCGCCGTCGCAATGCCCGCATTTTCACCGCGCTACGGTGGATTTCACCACGAACCCGCACTAAGTGAGATCGGATGGCCAGAAGCGGACGGAACAATGACTGGGGCTTTCCCCGCTGGCGCAGCTATGGCTCCGCGCGGGAAGCGCAGGCCGTTCGGCTGTGCGACCGGCATGGCTGCGACCAGCCCGGCAACTGCCCCGCGCCCAAATCCCCCAACAGCCCGGACCGCTGGTATTTCTGCCAGGCTCATGCCGCTGAATATAACAAGGGCTGGGATTATTTCGCGGGGCTGGACGAGGAAGAGCGCCACGAGCGCATGCACAATGAGCAGCGCGATGCCTCCGGCTATCGGACCAGCGCTCACAATCAATGGGCCGGCCCCGGCGATGGCACTCGCTCGCGCGACGAGATGCGCGCGCTCGATGTGCTGGGGCTGGAGAGCGATGCCGATTTCGAGGCGGTGAAGCGGAGCTGGCGCGCACTTGCCAAGGAATGCCACCCGGATGTGCGCCCCGGCGATGCCGACGCCGCCACGCGCTTTCAGGCCATCCAGGCCGCCTATGACGTGCTGCGCGTGGCCGAGGAGCGCAAGAGCTGGAAGCCCGCGCCATGAGCGCCCGTCAGGTCCGCAGTCGCTGGTCCAACGCGGTGCTGGTCTGTCGCAAATGCGAAAAGAAGATCAAGGGTGGCGGTTTCGGGCCGGAGGGGAACAAGACCCTTGGCAAGGCTCTGCGCAAGCATCTGCAGCTCGGCAAGGGTCGCAAGGCCGGTGCCGGCATTCTCGAGGTCGGCTGCCTCGACATCTGCCCCAAGCGCGCGGTGACCGTGGTCGACACCAGCAAGCCGGACCGATGGCTGATCATCCACCCCGGCGCCAATCTGGATGTTCTCGCGCACGATCTGGGGCTGCGCAACAAATCCTGAGATGATCGATGCGGCCCGGCTGACCGGTGCCGTCAGTCGATGGGCGGCACGGGCTGCGGCGGCGCGTCGGGATCGGCCTCAGGCACTTCGACGGTGCCGCGCCCGACATGGCTGCGCGAGCGGCTATAGGCGAAATAGACGACGAGACCGACTACAGCCCAGGCCACGAACATCAGCTTCGTCTCGATACCGAGTTTGAAGAAGAGGTAGATGCAGCCGAGGATCGCGACCGGCGCGGTGATGGCGATGGCCGGTGTACGGAACGGCCGCTTGCGCGTCGGGTCCGTCCGCCTCAGCACGAGCACGGCGATGGAGACGGCGGCAAAGGCAAACAGCGTGCCGGAATTGGAAATGTCGGCGAGAATGCCGACCGGGAAGAAGGCCGCGAACAGGGCCACGAAAACGCCGGTGATGATCGTGATGACATGCGGCGTGTGGAACTTGGGGTGGACCTTGGAGAACACCGCCGGCAGCAGCCCGTCCCGGCTCATGACGAAGAAGATGCGCGTCTGGCCGAACATCATCATGAGGATGACCGACGGCAGGGCAAGACCAGCAGCCAAACCGATGAGGTTGCCGATCTGCGGCCAGCCGATCTCCCGCATCGTCCAGGCCAACGCTTCTTTCGAGCAGACCACTGCCTGATCGCCGATGGCCGCGCACTGATCGGCCAGCGCCTTGCTGCCCGGCGCCAGCGCTTCCCCGGCCGGGCCCATCAAAGGCTGCGAGCCCACCGTGCCGACAACCCCGGCAGCAACCAACAGGTAGAAAATCGTGCAGATGGTGAGCGAGCCAATGAGGCCGATCGGCATGTTGCGCTGGGGATTCTTGGTTTCCTCCGCCGCGGTGGAGACCGCATCGAAGCCCACATAGGCAAAGAAGATCGACGCCGCCGCCGCGCCTATGCCGCCGAAACCCAAGGGTGCAAAAGGCGAGAACTGCTCCATGTTCATCACTGGCAGCGCCAGCACGATGAACAGAGTGAGCGCCGCGACCTTGATCACCACGAGCACGGCATTGACCATCGCGCTCTCACGCGTGCCGATGACGAGCAGCCATGTGACCAGCAGGGCGATGCCCATGGCAGGCAAATTGACCAGACCGCCATCGAACGGCCCGCGCACCAGCATGTTGGGAATGTCGATGCCCAGCGCATGCTCGAGCAGGCCGACGACATAGCCGGACCAGCCGACCGAGACGGCCCCCGCCGCCACGGCATATTCGAGGATCAAGGCCCAACCGACCATCCAGGCGATCAGCTCGCCCATCACCGCATAGCTATAGGTATAGGCCGATCCCGAAACCGGGACCATCGAGGCCATTTCCGAATAACAGAGCGCCGCCACGGCGCAGACGAAGCCGGCGATGACGAAGGAGAGCATCATGCCCGGCCCCGCCTTCTGCGCCGCTTCCGCCGTCAGCACGAAAATGCCGGTGCCGATCACGGCGCCCACACCCAGCATGGTCAGCTGGAAGGCCCCGAGCGATCGGTGCAGTGATTTCTTTTCGGCAGTGGCGAGAATGGCGTCGAGTGGCTTGATGCGGCCAAAGATCATGCGCGTCTCTCTATACAGCGCGGCCGCAGCCGCTCCCCCTGAACTGACCGCCAAGCCTATAGGCTTATCGGCGACGCGCAAGGGGCTTGCGACAGGGCAAGGCGTCGCGGGCAGGCAAACCGCGCTCAGCGCGCCAGCATCGGCCCCAGCGCGCGTCCGCCGAACAGATGAACGTGCAGATGCGGCACTTCCTGCCCGCCATGCGCGCCGACATTGGCGAGCAGGCGATAGCCCGGCTCCACCAGCCCCGCCTCGCGGGCAATCACGCCGACCGCGCGCACGAATGCCGCGATCTCGCCCTCGCTCGCGCGGGCCGAGAAATCGTCCCAGCTCACATAGGCGCCCTTGGGAATCACGAGAATGTGCGTCGGCGCCTGCGGGGCGATGTCGTGAAAGGCGAGGACATGATCGTCCTCGAACACCTTGTTGCAAGGAATCTCGCCGCGCAGGATCTTCGCGAAGATATTGCTCTCGTCATAGGGAAGGGTCGGGTCGATCGCCATGGCTCACTCCTTTGTGCGCGATGCCTTTTCGTCCAGCCCAGAAACGCCCTCGCGCCGGTCCAGCTCGGCGCAGACATCGGCAAGGGTAACGCCGCGCTCGGCGAGCAGGACGAGCAGGTGGAACAAGAGGTCGGCCGCTTCGCCGGTCAGGGCCGCCTTGTCCTCACTCAGCGCGGCAATCACCGTCTCGACGGCTTCCTCGCCGAATTTCTGCGTCATCTTGCCCAGCCCCTTGGCGCGCAGGCGGGCAACATAGGAGCTGTCGGGATCGGCCTCGCGCCGGGCGAGGATGGTCTGTTCGAGGCGGAAGAGGCTGTCCATGGCGCTTGTCCTTGCCGCTGCGCCGCCGGGCGTCAATGGCTTTTCCGGCTGACGCCGCGCTCAGGGGTGACGGACGGGAATGCCCGCAGCGGCCAATGCTGCCCGCGCCTCACGCACGCTGTACTGGCCGAAATGGAAGATGGAGGCCGCGAGCACCGCGCTGGCATGGCCCTGCGTCACGCCCTCGACCAGATGATCGAGCGTGCCGACGCCACCGCTGGCGATGACCGGCACGGTGACCGCATCGGCAATGGCGCGGGTCAGCGCAAGGTCATAGCCCTGCTTCGTGCCATCGCCATCCATGGAGGTGACGAGCAATTCGCCCGCGCCAAGCTCCGCAAGCCGCGCCGCGTGAGCAAGCGCGTCGATGCCGGTGGCGCGACGGCCGCCATGGGTGAAGATTTCCCAGCGGCCCTCACCGACCCGCCGGGCATCGACGGAGGCCACGATGCACTGGCTGCCGAACCGATCTGCAATCTCGCTCACCACCTCGGGACGCGACACGGCGGCGCTGTTCACGGCGACCTTGTCCGCGCCGGCAAGCAGGAGCGCGCGTGCATCCTCCGCGCTGCGCACGCCACCGCCGACGGTGAGCGGCATGAAGCAGACTTCCGCTGTGCGCGCGACGATATCGAGCAGCGTGCCGCGATCCTCATGGCTGGCGGTGATGTCGAGGAAGCACAGTTCATCCGCCCCGGCCGCATCATAGACCTTGGCCTGCTCGACCGGATCGCCGGCATCGCGCAGGTCGACGAAGTTCACGCCCTTGACCACGCGGCCATTGGCGACATCGAGACAGGGAATGATGCGGGTGCGGACGGTCACTGGACTAAATCCTCACATCCGTTCGTGTCGAGCGAAGTCGAGACACGGCCACCACTGTCCTCGCGTGTCTCGACTTCGCTCGACACGAACGGGAGGTAGCTGCGTGACATTCACGCGGCATTCGCCACAGCAATCGCGGCCCGCAGGTCCAACCGACCATCGTAAAGCGCCCGGCCGGTCACCACGCCCTCGATGCCATCGCCAGCATGGAGGCTGAGCACCCGAATGTCCGAGATATCCGCCACGCCGCCACTGGCGATCACGGGAATGTCCACGGCCCGCGCCAGCTCGACCGTCGCATCGATGTTCACGCCCTTGAGCAGGCCGTCGCGGCCCACATCCGTGAACAGCAGCGAGGCGACGCCCGCGTCCTCGAAGCGGCGGGCCAGATCGACCACCGGCATGTCAGACTTCTCGGCCCAGCCATCGGTCGCGATCATGCCATCGCGCGCGTCCACCGCAACGACGATGCCGCCGGGATAGTCCGCCGCCATATCCTTGACGAACTGCGGATTCTTGAGCGCCGCCGTGCCGATGACGACGCGCGACACGCCGAGCGCGAACCAGCCCTGCACCGCCTGCGGATCGCGAATGCCGCCGCCAAGCTGGACATGGCCGGGGAAGGCCTGAACGATGGACGCAATCGCTGCGCCATTGACGGCATGGCCGGCAAAGCTGCCGTCCAGATCCACCACATGCAGGAAATCCGAGCCCTGCTCGGCCCAGATCAAGGCCTGCGCGGCGGGATCGTCACCATAGACGGTCGCCCGGTCCATATCGCCCTCGGCCAGGCGAACGACCTGCCCGCCCTTGAGATCAATGGCGGGAAAAACGATGAACGGCGGAATTTCACTCATGGCGCCCACTCCAGAAAACGGGCGAGGGTCGCGAGGCCATAGGCCTGGCTCTTTTCCGGATGGAACTGGACGCCCAAAATATTGTCCTTGCCGACCGCCGCCACCAGCGGTCCGCCATGGTCGGTGGTCGCGACGACATGCGCCGCCTCCGCCGCCTCGAAATGATAGCTGTGCAGAAAATAGGCCTCACCCGGCTCCACCAGCGGATGGGCGCGCGCGCCGACAACATCGTTCCAGCCCATATGCGGGATCTTGATCGCGGGATCGTCCCGCTCGATGCGCCGCACCGTGCCCGGAATCCAGCCCAGCCCCTCATGCCGCCCAAACTCCTCGCCGGCATCGGCCAGCAACTGCATACCCACGCAAATGCCGAGGAACGGTCGCCCGACCTCGAACACCGCCTCGTGCATCGCCTCGATCATGCCCGGCAGCGCGCGCAGCGGCTCGATGCAGGCCCGGAAAGCGCCGACACCCGGCAGCACGATTCGGTCGGCCCGGCGCACCACCTCGGCATCGGCGGTGATGACGACGCCATGCGCCCCGGCGGCCCGGAGCGCATTGTGCACGGAGTGGAGGTTCCCCGCGCCATAATCGATGAGCGCGATGGTCATGGACTGTCAGCCGCCCAGCGTGCCCTTGGTGGAGGGGATCGCATCGCTCTTGCGCGGATCGATCTCCACCGCCTGCCGCAGTGCGCGAGCGAGCGCCTTGAAGCAACTCTCCACAATGTGGTGATTGTTGCTGCCATAAAGGTTCTCGACATGCAGGGTGATCCCCGCCGACTGCGCGAAGCTCTGGAACCAGTGCTCGATCAGCTCGGTATCCCACTCACCCAGCCGGTGCATGGGGATCTCCACCTTCCAGACCAGCCAGGGACGACCGGAAATGTCGAGCGCGACGCGGGTCAGCGTCTCGTCCATCGGCGCGTGCGCCTCGCCATAACGGGCGATCCCGCGCTTGTCGCCGAGCGCCTTGGCGATCGCCTCACCGATCGCGATGCCGGTATCCTCGGTGGTGTGGTGCTGGTCGATATGCAGATCGCCGACCGCCTTCACGCTCAGATCGATCAGCGAATGGCGCGAGAGCTGCTCCAGCATATGGTCGAGAAACCCGATGCCGGTCGAAATGGAATAAGTGCCGGACCCATCGAGATTGACGCTCACCTCGATATCGGTCTCGCCGGTTTTCCGCCTGATCTCCGCGCTACGCATGGCTGCGGCCTATAACGCGCGCGGCGGACCATGCAATGCGCTTCTCGACCGTTAACGGCTGTAACGCTCTGTGCTTGACCGGCGAGCCCCCCGCGCTAGGACTGTGGCCATGACGGAAGAGCCAGCAGACAGCCTGATTCCCTATGACGAAATCGTGCAGGAGGCGCTGCGTGCGATTCCCGGGCGCGTTTTGCAGGATATTGCGCTGACGGGCGTCCTGCCAGGCAATCATCATTTCTACATCACGTTCAAGACGCAGGCGCCAGGGGTGAGTATTCCCACCTGGCTAGCCGAGCGCTTCCCGGACGAGATGACCATCGTGCTGCAGCATAAATTCTGGGATCTCAAGGTTACCGATACCAGCTTCGAGGTCGGCCTCACCTTCAATCAGGTGCCGGCGCATCTGGTGATCCCGTTCGCGGCGCTGCGCTTCTTCGTGGACCCGGCCGTCAACTTCTCGCTGGAGTTCCAGGTGATGGAGAGCGGCGAAGCCGTCGAAACCATGGAGATGGCGGAGAACGATACGCCGGTCGCACAGGCCGAAGACGGCTCCAACGTGGTGACGGTAGACTTCGGAAAGAAGAAATAAGGGTCAGGCGCGACCCGAGCGCGCCCTGTTCCCGCTTACTCCGCCCGCTTTGCCTGAAAATTGAAGCTGATCGTTACGGCATCCGGAATCGTGCTGGTGTCGGACCACTCGCCCGTCCCGACGCCGAAGGCGGTGCGGTCGATCCGGGTGGAGCCGCGCGCCCGCGCAACCATTCCGTCGATATCCAGCGTGAAATCGAGCGTCACTGGCTTTTGCTGCCCGTTGAGCGAAAGCGTGCCCGCTGCGCGGTAGCGATTGCCATCGCGATGCGTGATGCGCGATGCCCGGAACGTCGCGCGCGGATGCGCCGCCACGCCGAAGAACTCGTCACCGCGCAGCATGTCGTCGCGCTGGCTGTCGGCACTGTCGACCGACGCCAGATCGACCGTCACCGCGATGCGCGAGCCGGGCAGATCATCCGGGCTGAAGACTATGTCGGCATCCCAGCGCGAAAAGCCGCCTTCGATGTCGGAGCCGGAATAGGCCGTGCGGAAATTGAGCGTGCCGCCGCGCTGCACCGTCCAGGCAACGGCCTTCTGCGCCTCGTCCTTGGCTGGCTCGTCCGCCGGCGCCGCAGCCTGATTGACCGCCACCGCGTCTTCGGCTGCGTTGCTGGCGTTGACAGCAGGGTCGCCCGCATTATCCGCGACCGCCACGTTTGAGCCCGCAAGACCGGCATCCGCTTGCGCCGGGGCCTTGCCGCCGAACGGCAGCACCCAGGCCAGTGCAAAGGCCGTTAGCGCGCCCGCGATCGCGAGACCCGCCACCATATTGAGCGCGCCTCGTCTGCCCAAGGCGCTAGGCACCATGCGGCCAAGAATATCCTTGCGCAAAAAGTGGTGCCGCAGTGCTCCCGCGACATGCAGGATCACCAGCCCGGCCAGGAGCCAGCCAAGCAGGCTGTGCACGGCTTCCGCCGGATCGTGCAGGGCAGCGCTCACAGGCAGATGCGGCCATGGAATGACGCCGAACAGCAATGTCGGCACCTTGATCGCCGAGGTCGAGACGATGATCCAGCCCGTGAGCGGTCCGAGGATCATCACCACATAGAACAGGGCATGGACACCGCCGGCGAGGGCGGCGAGCAGCAGGCTCGTGTTAAGCGGACGGGGCCGGGGCACCAGCAGTCGGATCACCAGGCGCGCCACGCTGAGCAGCAGGATGCTGATGCCGATCGTCTTGTGAAGCTGATAGGCCGCGAACTGCGGCAGGCCGGCCAGATCCTCCAGGCGCCATCCCAGCGACACCTGAAAGAGCAGCAAAGCGGCAAGCAACCAGTGCAGAATAATCGCGGCAAGCGAATAGCGCGCAGGCGATTGATGCAGGCTCATGTCCGTCGCGTTTCCCCAACACCCAGTCGAATAGAGTGCCGCCGAACCTGCCAGCCGGACAGGCGCTTAGCAAGCGGGTTGGGAGCGGCGTACCGCTTCGGGGAGGGCAAGCGCTCAAAAGGCAAGGCAGTCGAAGCAGCCGCCAGACCGGGACGACCGCACAAGACCCGCCGTTAAGGAAAAAATGGTGCCACAGACGAAAAAGGTGGGCACTCAAATCACCAAGAAGTTTCTATTGATCGCGCGTCATAGGGCGGCTTCGAAAGGTCCGTGAGACAACCCGCCCTAAAATCGGACGTTCAATCCCTCGCGTCGCGGAGCGCTTCCAGTTCGGCTAGCCTCACCGGATCGCCGGCGGCAAGCGTTTCCTCAAGATAGAAGCTATAGGGTATGTCGAGCACCAATTTGTGGGCCTCGCCGCTATATTCTGAGGCGATCACAGGAAATGCATCGACCAGCTCTCGAAGAAAAGCTTTGTCCAAATCTTGAAGCCTCGCTGCCATATCCTCCATCATGAGGACAGACACATCAAGATCTAGCAATTCCTCGTCAGTCATGTTCAAGAACAGAAAAAAATCTGCGACAATCCTGGCGATCTGTTCAACAATCATGGCTTGACCACCCTTACCTTGATGTTGGTTATCTTCATTTTTTTAAACAGCTTAAGCGCAGCAATACGCTGAGCTTCATTTGGAACCTCCCAAGTTCCGATGGAGCGATTATGCGCTAAAGCCTCTGATTGGCGCAATAGCTGAGCGCGGGCGTGCGGGGCATCTACGACCTTGAATTTCCTGTCGATCACATATTCCCCCTGCACGCCATCGAACTTGACCGGCCGTCTTGAGCCATCCGGCATCGTCCGCATCAACGTGGGCGCCTGACCGGGGCGAGCGCCCGTCGCGGCATCATTATAGCGCTTCGCCCGTGTTTCGGGACCGAGGTTTTCCTTAACCCAGCCGATCTGCGGCGGCTCATGAGGTGGGCGAGGTACGGTTCCGCGCAGACGGCGTAACGCCGCAACCTTGCCCACCACCGCGCTGGGCGCGACTGCCAATGCGGCATTGCCAACGGCCGATCCGGCTGCTCGGCCGATATCTCGCGCCGAAGCATTCGCGACGGCATCGGCGGCGCGCGATATTTGAGTATGAGCAGGCGTATCCTCCGCTGCTATCGCCGTATCGATCATGGTGGCGATCCCGCGACCGGCATTTCGAACCGTCGTAACCGGATTTGTCGTCAAGACCGAGCGCACCCCCACGACCGTCTCTTTCGCCACGCCGTAAAGACCTTCACCGACACCGCCGACAAACTCGGCGGCGGGATTTGGCTGCTCGCGCGGCGAACCAGCAGGCCTCGGCTGCGCCGCGCTTCCGGTGCCCCCGTTCGGCCTTTTGTCGAAACCCTGTGGTTGCTTGGCAGATGACGTCTCTGGTGTCGGTGTCCGCGCGATACGGAGATTGCCGCGACTTACGTTTCCTGGCGTACGAGACGCTGGCCCAGGCCGGCCTCTGCCATGATAATTTCCGGATCCGGCAAAAGTGAACCGGCCATCTTCCGGATCATGCCAAGGATTGAACTTGCACTCTATCGCATCGTTTTTTGGCACCGAAGCCACTTTGCCGGTGCGCAACCACGCCGAAAAGGCCCGACGCCATTCGTCCTCTGATAACTCGATCATTCGCCGCACCTCCATCATGAGGTGAGAACATTTCGGGAACATTTTCCAACAAGTCAAGCCGGAGCGGGTCGGTTTCTACCCCGGTCTTCGAGAACCACGCGGCACCACGACGGCTCCCGGCGGTAAAGCCACAGAGAACTGTTCCTAGCTAATTATGTATGTGGCTTGTCTCAATCCGGCTTTCCTGCCGGTTCAAAAATGGTGCCGCTTAGGTGACTCGAACACCTGACCCTCGCATTACGAATGCGATGCTCTACCGGCTGAGCTAAAGCGGCTCCGGCTCGCCGGCAAACCGGCGATCATCATGATGCGTGTCCAGTGCGGCACACGATCATGCAGGCGGGGCGCTTATCAGCGTGTGCCGGGCATGGCAAGCGCCGATCGCGTTTTCGCCTGTGGTATCGCGCGGGCCGGCGGCGATATTTGGTGCCTTTACCGGGCCTTTACCCTTCATGGCGCAGGGTTCGCCCGTTGCACGCGACCACAGGCGAATCCTCGAATGGACGTACATCACAGCCAGGCCGACGCGGTCACCACGCTGGACGAAGCCATGGATGCCCCTCCGCTCGTCCGCTTCGACGAGCGGCGCATGCACATCCGCGCCTATAATTACTGGTCTTCGCTGCTGCGCGACCGGTCGCTGCCGAGCATCGAGGATCTCAATCCCGAGGAACTGCAGGATTTCGGCTCGCACAGCGTGCTGCTGGACTTCACGGCGGGCGTCGAGGATCCGACCATTGCCTTCATCGGTCCTGCTCTGGCCGCGCAGTGCGATATCGACACCTCCGTGCGCCGGGCCAGCCAGGTTCCGGCGCGCACATTGCTCTCCCGCCTGACCGACCATTATCTGCAGATCGTGGCCAACGCCGCACCGATCGGGTTCGAGGCGGAGTTCACCAACCAGCGTGGCGTCGAGGTCATGTATCGCGGCATCATGATGCCCTTCTCGACCCGCGATGACGCGATCGACTTCGTCTATGGCGTGATCAACTGGAAGGAGGTCGCGACGGACGCGCTGACCGAAAGCATCATCGCGCAGGCCGAGGCCGCCGCGCCGGTGCGTGTGAGGACGACCGACGCCACCGCCATCTGGGCCGATGGCCCCTCCGCGCAGACGATCGCGGCTGCGTCCGTGACCGATTTCGCCGAAGACGTGCCGACCGACGATGCGCTGGACCTGACCAGCGAGACGATCACCCTGCCGGACCAGGATACGGCGCTGGCCGACATGCTGGCCCTGGCGCGCGATGCCGCCATGGCCGCCCATGCCCAAGAGGGGCGGACACGCCACGCGCTCTACCGCGCGGTCGGGCTCGCGCATGCGCTGGCGCAGGTCGCCGCCGCCCGGCCGGAGGATTATGCCGCGCTGCTCGCCGACTCCGGCATAGCCGTGCAGCCCCGCAGCCCGCTGACGGCGCTGGTGAAGCTGGTCTTCGGCACGCATTATGACAAGACGCGCCTGGCCGAGTTCGTCTGCGCCATCCAGTTCGCGCTCGACGCGCGGATGCAGCCGGGCGCCCTGATCGCGCATCTTCATGCCACGGTGGGCGGCCTCAAGGGCGTGGTGGCGCAGGTCCGCGCGGCGCGCCGCAACGAAGCTCCCAAACAGCCGCACAAGGCCATCGCGCGCTCCCGCAGGGTGCTGAAGCAGGCCCCCGCCCTCCCCGCCGATCAACTGGTCGTGGACGGCGAAGGGCTGGCCGTGGTGATCATGCGGCGAGAGGCCGATGGCTCGCTTGCGATGGTCGCAGCGCTCGACGGCGCCGACCAGCTTGCCGAACGGGTTCTGACGAAAGCCGCCAAGGCACTTCCGGCGTCCTAAGCCGGCGCGGAGCATAAGCAGGCCGTGCAATGGTCCGGTTGCGGACCCTGCCGGCGGGGTTTAACCACACAGGCCCGACACTGCTTCCACAGATGTGCGTTAGGCAGACAAGGGCCGGCACAAGTGGAAGAGGATGTCCATGACCATCAAGACCAATCGCGACGACGCGCTGACGGCAGCCATCGCGGAGGCACTGGCCAAGGGCGTGCTCGAAAGCGAGCAGCAATCGCCCCAACCGGACCAATGGGACGAGGCGGCGCGCTTCGTGCTGGAAGCCGCCGCAATGCGCAGGGATGGCGAGAGCGCCATCCTCATCGACAGCCTGACCGATGAGCGCAGTGCCGGCGCCGCGAGCCGGCGGCAGCGCATCGCCATCATCAACGCCGACATGCCCTTTCTTGTCGACAGCATCGGCAATTGTCTGAGCCAGGCCGATCTGGTGATCCACGTGCTCGCCCACCCGATTCTCCCGGTGCGGCGTAACGAGGACGGCGCTTTGCTGGCCATTGGCGATGAGGACGGGGCCGGCCGCGAATCGCTGATTTATATCGAGACCGACCGCATAGACGCGCGCGGTCGGCGGGAGCTTTGTCGGGCGCTGGAGGAAACCCTGTGCCATGTGCGCGCCGCAGTGAGCGACTGGCGGGCGATGATCGATGCGCTGACTGCCGATGCCAATCGTCTGGGCGCGGGCGAAGGCGGCGACTTTCTGCGCTGGTTGCTCAAGGCCAATCTCACCCAATTGGGGCACACGCTTTGGGTGCCGGACGGCCAACCGGGACGCCGCAAGGGCATTTGCCGGGCGGCCGAGAACCCGGTGCTTTCAGACCAGTCCGCCGCCGCCGCTCTGGCGTGGTTCGAGGCCGGCCATGCCGGGCCGCTGATCCTCAAATCCAACATGATGGCCAAGGTCCATCGGCATGTGCTGATCGACCTGTTCCTCGTGCCGGTGCGGGAAGAGGGCAGGATCACCGCCATTTCCATCCATGCCGGCCTGTGGACGAGCGCGGCGCTCGCCACCGCGCCGGAGGATGTGCCCATCCTGCGCGATACGCTTTCGGGATTGATGGCGCGGTTCGGCTACAATCCCTCCGGTCATGCCGGCAAATCGCTGGTGCACGCCCTCACCGCCCTGCCGCACGACCTGATGCTGGCGTTCAGCGCGCAGGACCGGGACCGCATCACGCTCACCGCCATGTCGCTGGCCGACCGGCCCCGCCCCAAGCTGGAGCTGGTGAGCGATGTGCTGGGCCGGCACCTCTTCGCCTTCGTCTGGATGATGCGCGACGACCTCTCGACCAGCCGCCGCGAAGGCATCTCCGCGCTGATCGCCTCGGCGGCGCACGCCAGCCTGCTCGGCTGGTCCATCGCGCTGGAAGAGAGCGGTCTGGCGCTGGTGCGCTTCACCTTCGACCTGCGTGATGAAGGACAGGTGCCCGATGCCGAGGCGCTGGACCTGCAGATCGCGCAACTGCTGCGCGGCTGGACCCCCGCCGTGGAACAGGGCCTGATCGAGCTTGGCGAAAGCTCACGCGCCGCCGTGCTCGCCCAGCGTTATGCGCCGACCTTCCCGATGTCCTACCGGGAAAGCGCCGGGCCGGACGAAGCCGCCCGGGACGTGCTGGCGCTGCACCAACTCACCGGCCCGGATGATCGCAGCGTGCGCTTCTACCGCATCCCGCAGGATGGCGACCACCAGCTGCGGGTGAAGATCTATTCGCTCGAACCGCTCGTGCTATCCGAAGCCGTGCCGGCGTTCGAGAATTTCGGCTTCAGGGTGCTGGAGGAACGGAGCACCAGCGCGGGGACGGAGGGGTCGCTCGGCCATATCCAGCGCTTCACCCTGGAGCGGCAGGATGGCGGCCCGGCGGCCGAGGTGCTCGACCGCGCGGCAATTGTCAGCGAGGCGCTGGATGCCGTGCTGGAGGGCCGGGCGGAGAATGATCGCTTTGCCGAACTCATCGTCACGGCGCAGCTGGGGCCGCGCGACACCGTCTTCATGCGCGCCATCTTCCGCTATCTGCGCCAGACCGGCCTTGCCTACGGCCTCTTGACTGTCGTCGAAACGCTGCGGCGCGAGGCGCATATCGCCCGCCAGATCGTGGACCTGTTCTTCGCGCTGCACGATCCTGCGCGCGGCAAGGATGCTGAAGACGCCGCGACGATCAACGCGGCCATTGATACCGCACTCGAAGGCGTCAAAGGCCTCGATGAAGACCGCATCCTGCGGCTCTACCGCGCGGTGGTCAACGCCACGCTGCGCACCAACGCGTTCACCCCGGCCGCGCAGGAAGCGCTGGCTTTCAAGCTGGACAGCGCGCTGGTGCCCGGCTTGCCCAAGCCGCTGCCTTGGCGCGAGATCTGGGTCTATTCGCCGCGCGTCGAAGGCATCCACCTGCGCACCGGGCGCATCGCCCGCGGCGGGCTGCGCTGGTCCGACCGGCGCGACGACTTCCGCACCGAAATCCTGGGGCTGATGAAAGCCCAGCGGGTCAAGAATGCGGTCATCGTGCCGACCGGCGCCAAGGGCGGCTTCTACCCCAAGATGCTGCCCAACCCGGCAAGCGACCGCGATGCGTGGCTGGCCGAAGGCACCGAGAGCTATCGCGTGTTTATTCGGGCGCTGCTCTCCGTCACTGACAATATCGTCAAGGGCAAGACCGTGCACCCAAAGGGCATGGTCATCCGCGACGGCGCCGACCCCTATTTCGTGGTGGCGGCCGACAAGGGCACGGCGAGTTTCTCGGACGTCGCCAATGCCATCGCCATCGATCATGATTTCTGGCTGGGCGATGCGTTCGCCAGCGGCGGCTCCAACGGCTATGACCACAAGGCGATGGGCATCACCGCGCGCGGAGCGTGGATCAGCGTCCAGCGCCATTTCGCGGAAATGGGCGTCGACGTGCAGAAGAACCCGGTGCGGGTGATCGGCGTGGGCGACATGTCCGGCGACGTGTTCGGCAACGGCATGCTGCTCAGCAAGAGCATCCGCCTGGTCGCGGCGTTCGACCACCGCCATATCTTCATCGATCCCGACCCCGATGCATCCGCCAGTTGGAAGGAGCGCCAGCGCCTGTTCAAGCTGCCGCGCTCAAGCTGGGCGGATTACAAGGAAAGCCTCATCAGCGAAGGCGGCGGCGTGTTCGCCCGCAGCGAAAAGAGCATCGCGCTCAGCCCGCAGATGCAGGCGCTGGTCGGCACCGACCAGACGGCCATGGAGCCGGCGGCGCTGATTTCGGCGCTGCTGCGCGCGGAGACCGATCTGCTCTGGTTCGGCGGCATCGGCACCTACATAAAGGCCGCCAACCAGAACAACGCCGAGGTCGGCGACACCGCAAACGACCGTCTGCGCGTGGATGGCGAGGACGTGCGCGCCAAGGTAATCGGTGAGGGCGCCAATCTGGGCGTCACCCAGGCCGGGCGCATCGCCTATGCGCTCAAGGGCGGGCGGATCAACACCGACTTCATCGACAATAGCGCGGGCGTCGATTGCTCCGATAATGAAGTGAACATCAAGATCGCGCTCAACAAGGAGGTCGCCGAAGGGCGGCTTGCGCAGGAGGCGCGCAACGATCTGCTGCGGGCCATGACCGATGAGGTCGCCGCCATCGTTCTGGAAGACAATCGCCTGCAGGCGCTCGGCCTCTCCATCGCGGAGCAGGGCGGGAGCGCGGACCTCGCCTCCTATGTCCACCTGATCCACACGCTGGAGGATGGCGGGCATCTCGACCGCAAGGTGGAGGGTCTTGCCCCGGATGAGGAACTGATGCGCCGCGCCAGCGAAGGGTTGGGGCTGACAAGGCCGGAGCTGGCCGTGCTGTTCTCGACCGCGAAGCTGACGCTGCAGGACGCCATCGAGAAGAGCGACCTTGCCCGCGATCCTGCGCTGGAAAGCGACCTGATCGGTGCCTTCCCGCCCCTGATGCAGCAGCGCGAGGGGGAAGCGATTGCCGCCCACCAGCTGCGCGACGAGATCATTGCCACCAAGATCGCCAACCGCATCGTCAATCGCCTCGGCGTGATCCTGCCCTTTGCCCTCACCGAGGAAGCCAGTTGCTCGCTCGATGAAATTGCCCATGCCTTCGTGATCGCCGAGCGCCTGTTCGGCGTGCGGCAGCTCTGGGACGATATCGACAGTGCCGACCTCTCCGAACAGGCGCGGCTCGCCCTCTACCGCAGCGTCGCCAATGCGATGGCAGGCCATATCGGCGATGCGCACCGCTCCTTGCCGACCGGCATCGCGCCGCACAAAGCGATGGCGATGCTCGATGGCGCCATCGACACGCTCAAGACCAAGGTCGACAGCCTGCTGCAGCCCGAGCCGCTCAAGGCCGCCGAAGCCATGAGAGCCATGCTCACCAGCCTTGGCGTGCCGGATGCGCTGGCCGAACGGACCGTGATGCTGGTGAAGATGGATGGCGCCATCGGCCTTGCCCTGCTCGCGCAGAATGGGCCGCAGGACGCGCTGAGCGTTGCCGCCGCCTTCACGCGGCTGGGCAGCCTGCTCGGCATCGACTGGCTCCAGGCCCTCGCCGCCCAGATGACGCCGAGCGACCCGTGGGAGCGCTTGCTGGTCGCCGGCAGCGCGCGGGAATTGCAGCAGATGCGGCTCGGCTTCCTGGCCCGCGCCGGCGCGAAGACGAGCGAGGAGCATCTCGATCGCTGGCTCGCGGAGAACAAGGTTGCGGTGGAGAAGTTCACGGACTTCATCGGCCGCGCCCGGCAGGCCGCCGCGCCTTCTGCCGCCATGGTCGCGGAATTGACCGGACAGGCCCGGACGCTGCTCAGCCGCTAGCGAACCGCGCCGCGCGGGCTCACCAGCCAGGGCTTCACCACGCCGCTCGGCTTGGGCGTGCCATCGAGTCGCACGGCACGCTTGATCGTGACGCGGTCCTTGATCATCTGGCCGAACATCACGCCGCGCCCGCAGCAGGTGTCGCGCGCCATGATGCGCTTGACCACATCCATGCCCGCGACCACCTGACCGAAGGCGGCATAGCCCGCATAGCCCGGTCTTGCATCGAGCGTGGGATTGGCGCCGACCTGAATGGAGAAGTTGCCGGTGCCCGAATTGGGCTCCTTGTGACGCGCCATGGAAATGGTGCCATCCAGATGTTTGAGGCCAGTCTGGTCGGTCGGCTCCAGCTCTACGGTGGGGAAGTAGACCCGCCGCACCTCGGTATCGATGCCGCCCTGGACGAAGCCCGACTTGGGATCGTTCTTGCGGCGGAAGGCGCGGTAGAAGCTCGTCCCGTCCAGCCGGCCATCATCCACATAGATCATGAAATTGGCGACTGTCTTGGGCGCGCGCCGGGCGTTCAAAGCGAGCACGATGTTGCCCATGTCCGTCTCCAATCGCACACGCACGAAGCCCGGCGTCGGTTTGGTCGCGCTTTGCGCAAGTGCCGGGCCGGGCAGCGCGACCAGCAGCAGGGAGAAGAGAGCGAGGAAGATGAGGTTGAGGCGCAGGACGGGGACAGGCTGAAGAAACAAGAGCATCGATCCGGGCAGTGGCAGGGCGGGCGAAGCCGCACCATGTCACATCGCGGCGCCCGGCATCAACCCGCCGGCGCGCAGAACCGGGCGGACCGAGGCGCGCTCCGGCTGCATGCCTACGTCTGCCGGCACAGCTTAGTGGCGGAAGTGACGCATCCCGGTGAAGACCATCGCCAGCCCGGCCTCATCCGCCGCCGCGATCACCGCGTCGTCGCCCAGCGACCCGCCCGGCTGGATCACCGCGCGTGCGCCAGCCTCGGCCGCTGCGAGCAGGCCGTCGGGGAAGGGGAAGAAGGCATCGGACGCTACGGCGCTACCGACGGTGCGCGGCTCGCTCCAGCCCGCAGCCTCGGCCGCCTCGCGCGCGCGGATGGCCGCGATGCGGGAGGAATCGCGCCGGTTCATCTGCCCGGCACCAATGCCCGCGGTCACACCATCCTTGGCATAGACGATGGCATTGGAGCGGACATGCTTGGCGACGGTCCAGGCGAACAGGCAATCGGTCAGTTCCTGATCGGTCGGCGCCCGCTTGGTCACCACCTTGAGGTCATCGCGGCTGATGCGGCCATTGTCACGCGTCTGCACCAACATGCCGCCGGCGATGGACTTCATCGTCATGCCCGCGCGCGCCGGATCGGGCAGCGGGCCGGTGAGGATGAGGCGCAAATTCTTCTTCTTCGCGAACACGGCGCGCGCCGCATCATCCGCATCCGGCGCGCAGACGACTTCGGTGAAGATCTCGGTAATCGCTTCTGCCGTCGGCCCGTCGAGCGACCGGTTGACTGCAATGATGCCGCCAAAGGCCGACACGGTGTCGCACTGGAAGGCGGCGCGATAGGCGTCGATCAGCGTCTCGCCGGTGGCGACGCCGCAGGGATTGGCGTGCTTGATAATGACTACAGTCGGCGGCCCGTCGCGGAACTCGCTGACCAGTTCCATCGCCGCATCGGCATCGGCCAGATTATTGTAGCTCAGTTCCTTGCCCTGCACCTGCCGGTGATCGGCAAGGCTGCCTTCGGGCGCGAAGGCCGGGAGATAGAGCGCGGCCTGCTGGTGCGGGTTCTCGCCATAACGCAGCGACTGGCCGAGCCGCAGCGGCACCGCCATGCGCGGCGCGAACGGCTCGCCCTGATCCACCGTGGCGAACCAGCTTGCAATCATGGCGTCATATTCCGCCGTCGCGGCATAGGCCTTGGCCGCGCAGAGGCGCCGGAAATCATAGCTGGTCGCGCCGCCCTTCTCGTCCATCTCGTCCATCAGACGCGCATAATCGGCCGGATCGGTGAGGATCGTCACGCTGGCGTGGTTCTTGGCCGCCGAGCGGACCATCGAGGGACCACCGATATCGATATTCTCGATCACCTCGTCACGGTCCGCACCCTTGGCGACGGTGGCAGCGAAGGGATAGAGGTTGACCACGACGAGATCGATCGCGCCGATCTCATGCGCCTCCATAGCTGCGACATGCTCGGCATTGTCGCGCACCGCGAGCAGGCCGCCATGGACCTTGGGGTGCAGCGTCTTGACGCGCCCGTCCATCATCTCGGGAAAACCGGTGAGGTCCGAAATATCCTGCACCTCAAGCCCCGCCTCGCGCAGCGCCTTGGCCGTGCCGCCGGTGGAAACCAGTTCCACGCCATGGCGCGCCAGCGCGGCGCCCAGCTCAAATAGCCCGGTCTTGTCGGACACCGAAAGGAGTGCCCGCCGGATCGTCACATCCTGCATCTGTCTTGTCCTTATCCCGATTTCTTGAGCAGCCAGCCGATGCTTGTTCCGCCCGGCCCCGTGGTGGCGCTCACCACGAGTTGCTGCGTGGGGTGGGGCCTGCCTTCGCCGTCCACCCAGAGGCTTTCTTCCACTGCGAGTTCCCCGGCGCCGACCCGGAACTGCCACAAGGCACCGCTCGGCAAGCGCAAGAGGGCGCCCTGCCGATCGGCGGTCAACGTCGGCTCGATATCCGGGCCGAGATGGAAGCGGATGGCGAGCGGGCAGCTGACCGGCTTGCGGCGGCGGCTGCCGGGCAGCAGCACGTCCTCGCCGCGCAGCTCCCGCCCTTCATGCGTGAGAACCAGCGTGCGCCGATGCAAATGGCCAAGGCGCCGCGCATAGCCATCATGCGCAATCTCGAGCCGGCTGCCCTGCTCATGCTCCTGCCGATCCAGCTCCACTTCGCTCACGCCCTTACCGAGCGCGCCATCGGGAAGAATCGCGGTGGAATTGGTATCGTCCAGCACCAGCGTGGAATGCGCCGCCGTTGTGCGCAGACCCTGGGTCAGATCAGCCGGGAGAGACGCGCCCGCCAATGCCGCGCCGCCGCAATTGACGATGAGCCGCACCGGCCCATCCGAGACTTCCAGCGCCGTGGTCGAGGCGCAGCCATTGGAGGCCAGCCGGGCCACCGGCGGCGGGGCCGCATCGACCTGAACGACAGTCGTGCCGCCGCTCAGCCGCTGATAGCCCCAGTCGCGTGCCTGCCGCAGCGGCCGGGCGCGGATGCCGGAGGCCGCGACGATAGCGGTGATTCGTGCGGGATCGAGCGGCGCCCCGCCTTGCCAGCTTCCGGGCGCGCCATCGCCATGCAATATGCCGAGCAAGGCCGCGACGATGCGCTCCATCGTTTCAGCCAGCCAGGCCGGCAGGTCGGCACGGCGCACGTCGTAGACGGCGCGCAGCATCGCCAGCAGCGTGATCGCCTCGACCTGCTCCAGCGGCGAGCGGGAAATGATGCCGCCATCGCTCGAAAAGCCCGTCTCCAGCGCCCGCCGCAGCCCGGCCTCGCCAAATATCCTTCGCGGATCGCCACCGGGCAGCAACAGGCCAGCCGCAACGATGCCGGTCCAGGCGATCACGCGCGGCAGGCCCAGCGGCGCCTTGTCGGCACCGCGATCGAGATGACGCGCCGTGCGCGCGATGCTGTTGAGCACCAGGCTGCGGTAGACGAGATCGTTGCTGGAGAGGATCAGCGGCGAATAGGCCGTCCAATACAGGATGCGCCAGCCGGCATTATCGGCACGCCAGGCAGGGTCCGTCGGCTTTTCGGCATGGGCGGTCAGCCAGGCCCGCATCTGCGCCTCGGCGACGGGCACCGCATTGTCCCGCGTGGTGGCGGCCGCCAGATCGCGCATCCAGCGGAAGCTGTGGAGATAATCCACGAACTCCGCCGGCTGCTCGATGCGGCGCCAGTCCAGCGTGGCCACGGGCTGCTTGAGGCCGCGAAACAGGAAATAGCCCGCCCGCAGCGCCTTGCCCGCCCGCGCGTCGCCCGGAATGCCGTCATCCGGCACGGCGAGCAGCTTGAGCGGATATTTGCCCTTGAGCCGCATATTGTGGAATGGCGTCGCCCAGCTCAGGCGATAGAAATGATTGGCGAGTCGCTCGGTCAGCGACACACCGCGATCATCCGAGACGCGAATCAGCCGCTTGCCCCGCTCAATACCGTCTTCCACCGGCGGTTCCGGGGGCGGCGTAGGCGTGGGGAGCGGCCGGGCGCTCATCCGCCCCTCAGCATCCGGATGTTGTCGGCATAGGATGCTGGTCCGCCCCGGAAGGTCGCGGTGCCCGCCACCAGCACATCGGCCCCCGCCGCAATGACGCGCGGCGCGGTAACGGCATCCACGCCGCCGTCGACTTCCAGCGCGATGTCCTTGCCGGTCTTGTCGATGGCCTTGCGCACAGCCTCAATCTTGCGAAGCTGGCTGTCGATGAAGCTCTGGCCGCCAAAGCCGGGGTTCACGCTCATGATGAGGACCAGATCGAGATCCTCGAGCAGATAGTCCAGCATCTTGGCCGGCGTGCCGGGATTGAGCGAAACGCCCGCCTTCTTGCCCAGCGCCTTGATCCGCTGAACCGTGCGGTGAATGTGCGGCCCGGCCTCGGGATGCACGGTCAGGATATCCGCGCCGGCCTCGGCGAAGGCATCGAGGAAGCTGTCCACCGGCGAGATCATCAGATGCACGTCAAGCGGCTTTTGAGTGTGCGGCCGCAGCGCCTTCACGACCATCGGGCCGATGGTGATGTTGGGCACGAAATGCCCGTCCATCACGTCGACATGGATCCAGTCGGCACCCGCCTCGTCAACGGCGCGGACCTCCTCGCCCAGGCGTGCGAAGTCAGCGGAGAGGATCGACGGGGAAATACGCACGGATGGCATCATGAATTTCGCTTAACCCTGCGATTCGGACAGTGCAACTGCCACAGGCCGAAAGTTGTGGATGGATTGGGGCCCGCGCGCCCTAAAGCGAGTCAGAGCGGGACAGGCTGGCGATGAAGAATCCATCCAGCCCGCCCGCCGGCATCAACGCGCCGGGGAGAAGGCGCAGCACATGCCCTTCTGCCACGAGCCCCTCGGGCAGCAAGGCCGTGTCGATCGGCCGTGGCAGCATCTCGGGATGGTTCGCGCGCAGGGTGTCCATCTGCGCCTCGCCTTCCTCGGGCTCCAGCGAACAGGTGGCGTAGACAAGCACCCCGCCCGGCTTCAGCCAGCCGCACACACGCGCGACGAGTGCCGCCTGGATTTCGGCCATCTCGGCAACTTGTCGCGGGCCGACGCGGTGCAGCACATCCGGATGGCGCCGGAAAATGCCGGTCGCGCTACAGGGCGCATCGAGCAGGATCGCGTCCACCGGCGCGTCCGGCGCCCAGTTGGTGAGGTCGGCGCGCAGCACAGCTGCCTCGAGCCCGGTACGCGCGAGATTGGCCTGCATCCGCTCCAGCCGGCGCTGGGACTGGTCGACGGCGGTGACGCGCCAGCCCGCAGCCGCAAGCTGCATGGTCTTGCCGCCTGGCGCCGCGCACAGATCGAGCACGGAACGGCCTTCCCCCGCCCCGAGCAACCGGGCCGGCAGCGAGGCGGCGAGGTCCTGCACCCACCACTGCCCCTCGGCATAGCCGGGCAGGGCTGTCACCTCGCTCTCCGCAGCCAGACGGACGTGGCCGGGCATGAGTGACACGCCGCCAAGCCGCTCCGTCCATTCGTCAGTCGTTCCGGCATCGCGCAATGTGAGATCGAGCGGGGGGCGGTGCGCGATGAGCTGCCGCGCCGCGGCGACGACCTCTTCGCCCCACGCCTCGCCCCAGCGCGCCTCAACTTCGTCCGGCAGGCGAGGCGCCTCGGGGAGGGCCAGCTGGCGCCGGAACAAGGTGCCCAGAACGCCATGAACGAGCTTGCGCGGCCCGCCATCGACCAGCGGCAGGGACGTCGCAATCACGGCATGAGGGGGTGTTTCGAGGATGAGCGCCTGCGCCAGCGCCAGCCGCAGCACCAGGCGCGCCTTCGCGTCCACGGGCAGCGGACGGGCGGTTGCGCTGTCGATCAGCGCATCCAGTTCCGTCATGTAACGCAGCACCCCGGCCGCGATGCCATGCGCCAAGGCGCGGTCTGGCGGATGGCTGATGTTGCGGGCCGCGGCCCCCAGCGCCTGTTCGAGCGGCTGCCCCCGCCGGATCACGGCATCGAGCAGGCTGAGCGCCGCTCGCCGGGCAGGGAGACCGGCAGGTTGGGCATTTTGAGGGACGTGCTGCGATTTGGCGGTTGGGCGGGACATGGCTTGGCCCTATAACAGCTAAAGTCGATACGTGGCCGGGAAATGCCGCTTATGGCATCATCAGGTCATGGACCGCGTGCCACGGCACGAAAACGGAGCATTAAAGCGTGGGAAAACGCCCCGATCATCTCAAGCCGCCGAGCTACCTTTCGAAAAGCCCGCCGGTGCCCCAGCCGGAGGAAGCCCGGGCGCAGCCGCGCCCTTCTGACGAAGGACTGGACCCGACGCGCTTCGGCGATTGGGAGCGCAAGGGCATCGCCGTTGATTTCTGAGCGCCGACCCCTGCACGCAATGTTGCATTTTTTTGGCGTTCGCCTTGGTTCAACGCAATTTTCGGATGCACTATCGGCCGCTATCAGTCATATAGTACACTTAACACTCCGCAAAGAGAGTGGGACGAAGAGTCGGTTCGCTGGTTTTGGGGCGAGATGCCATTGTGTCTGCTGTGATGATCCCACCATCATGCCGATGCGCGCTGTTGCCTGACGGATGAGCAACGTGTCCGATTCCCACCGAACTTCTGCTTCGCCCGGTAACAATGCCGGTGTCGAGCAAGGAACGCCGGTCGGTTCTCCCACGCCGACCGGCGAACCGCTTAATGAAGACCAGCCCGATCTTTTCCCCGGCGCACGACCTGCGACTGCGCCTGCCGATGGCGATGCTGCGCTGTTGCAGGCGGTCGGCCGCCTGATTCTCGCCTGGGGCCAGCTTGAGCGGACGACCGCCGACAAGGTTTCGACCATGCGCGAGTCGTTCGGCGATGTGCGCTCCGTCGGCGGACGAACCCGCCCCACGCTGCAAAAGCTGCTCGCCGAACTGCGCGCGCTGGTCGCCATGCGCGACCGGCACGATCAGGATGCGCTGGCGGTGATCGCCACCATCGATGGCAGCCTCCAGCGCACCGCGCAGTTCCGCCAGCTGATCATCGACGGCGCACAGGGCGCATCCGGCAAGATCCTGAACTGCCGGGATATCAAGAACTGCCCGCTGGAAATCGGCCTGCGGGAAGTCGAGCGGGAAGCCGCCTCACTTGACCGGATTTGCGCGCAGATCGCGGAAATCTAGGCGAGCGGGGGCGAGGCTGATCCTTAGCGCGCGCTGGCTAGTTCCAGCTCCCACTCCACCTCCTGCTGGCCCTCGTCGATCTGGATGATGATCGCCCTGTAGCCCTGCCGCAGCAGCTCGCCCAGCCTCTGGACCGTGTTGACGACGATCGGAGGCCGCGCTGGCCCAGCCAAAGCGCTGGTGGGCGCGATTACGCCCAGCGTGAGATTGACGGGCAGGATGATCTCGCCGGTGCTGGTCACCTGGCCACCGACGGGCGTGATGAACGTGTCCGTGATGATCTGGTTCGGGTTGATCTTGCCGCCAGCCACTACGGGCTGATCGTTGACCACGAACGACCCGTCGCCATTGCTGCTGATCTCCTTGAACACACCCTCGATGGTGCCGCCGGGCGCATCGACGACGAGCGCGCCGCCGTTGACCTGCACGTTGAGCGGCGTGTTCGACTGAAGCGAGATCGTGCCGCCCGAGCTGATGGTGCTGGTCACCGCGCCCGGTGCCGCCACCGACACGGCGCCACCGGCGTTGATCGCGCTGGAAATGCTGCCCGTGCCCGAGGTGACCGACGCGCTGCCCGCCGTGACGATCTGCGAACTGATCGATCCGGCACTGGCCAGCACGGTGACCGGGCCGGTCGCCTTGATCGATCCGCTCACATTGCCGGACCCCGCCAAGACGCTCACGCCCCCGCCGGCATTGACCGTGCTCGATATGCCCGACTGCGAGGCGATGGACGCCGAGCCCCCGGAGGTGACGGACGAGCTGACCGGCCCCGTCGCGCTCAGCGCCACCGGCCCGGCGGCCTGGATGGAGCCACCCACGCTGCCGCTCGAGGTGAGCGAGACGCTGCTTTGCGAACTGACATCGCGCGAGACATTGCTGGTGTATGCAAGCTGCACCGGGCCACCCGCTATGATCGAGCCCGTGCCCGAACCGCCCGCGCTCACCGCCACGGAGCCACCCGCCACGATGGGGCCGCTCTCGCTGCCAGTTACCGAAGCGCTCACATTGCCGAGCGTATCCAGCGTGTTCGCGCTGAACAGCTGGTTGCCACTCAGTTGCGAGGTGAAGTCGCCCGCCAGCTTGACGGTTGCGGCGGAGAAGTTCCCGCCCGTGACGGACAGGCTGCCCAGCCGCACGCTTTCGCTGCCCAGATTGCCGAGGCTGACGTCACCATCCCCGGTGGCACCCGCAAGACCGGTGCCGGTGAGGAACGCCACGCTTTGCGCGGCATTGGCGGTACCGATCAGATTGGGGCTGATCGCGATCGACCCGCCGGGACGCGCATCGAATTGGGTGAGCGCCTGTGTCAGGCGCAGCGCTGATCCGGTCGCCGTTCCGCTGAACGTCAGCCCGCTCGCCGTGTAGCTGCTGCCGTTCAGCACGACCTGATTGCCGATTACACGCGTTGCGCCGAGCCGGGTGATCTGGCCGATATTGCCCAGAGCGACCGTGCTCGCATTGAGCGTGAACGTCTGGCCACCGCCTGCACCCCCGTTGATGCCGAGGAAACTAGCCACCGCCAGCGCATCGACCGTGGTGGCGCCGGCCAGCGTCGTGGCGCCGTTCACGGAGAAGCTGGTTGCGCTGTACGTGCCGGCCAGCGTCGTCGCGCCGGTGTAGCTCTGCGCTCCCGTCGTGACAGTGCCCGCGGTCATGATCTGACGCCCGGTCGCCGTTATGCTGCCGACGTTCACCGACCCCAGCTCGATCGCGCCTTGCCCGGCGTCCACGGCCAGCGTCTGGGGTCCGCTGACGACACCCAGACGGACAGCCCCACCGTTCGTCACCAGCGTGGTTGCGCCACCGAGCATGGTCGCGCCATCCACGCGGAAGGCGCCTCCGCCTGTGCTGAACGTGCCGGAGAGGATGGTCGCGCCGGTGTAGGTCTGGGTGGCGGTCGTTGCGATGTTGGAGGCCGAGAGCATCGTGCCCGTGGCGTCCAGACGACCGATTGCCGCGCTTCCGATGGCGGCAGTGTTGCCGCTCAGGCTCAGCCCATGGTTTCCGTCGACCGAGGCAAGGCTGATCGTGCCCGCCGGCGCTCCAATCACCATATCCCCGGAGAGGGTGAGGAGACCGGCGGCGGTGAAGCCGCCCTGTCCCACCGTCACCGAGCCCCTGACACTGCTGCCAGCCGCGCCGCCGCCAAGTGTCATCCCGTCCAAAGTCGCGCCCTCGAAGATGAGCGCGCGCAAGCCGGACAGGCTGGCCGCTTCGCTATAGCGGCCGGCACCGACGAAGATCGCATCACCCATGCTGGAGCCGTCGAGCGCCGACTGGAGCGAGAGCATCGCCGTCCCCCCGCCATCGAGCTGCCCCTCGCCGACATAATAGGTGCCGCTGCTCGCCGTGCCAGACCAGCCCTGAACAAGGCTCGCGTTCGCCGCTGCAAGGTTGACGGCATAGTCGAAGGCGTCCTGCCGGCTCTTCTGGAAGAAGGTGAACTGCGCGCCGTCCTGCCGGTGCTCCGCATTCCGGACGATATAGTCATAGCCCAGGATATTGATCGCACCGGGCGCCGTCATCGTGGAAGAATTCTGCAGGTAGAGGCCGTTCGATTCACCGAAGCTGTTGCTCGCCTCGATCGTGATATTGGTGAGTTGCTGGGTGCTGCCACCACCGTCGATGTTGTTGGCCTGATAGAGCGCCAGCCCACCCCAGGCATTGCCGGCCGTCTGGCTGTTGCGCACAACGACATTGGCGCTGTCGGTGATCGAAATGCCGTTGCCGGCCACGACGCCGCTGACCGAAACCCCATCGATGGTCGCGCCGACGACGGCGTTCAGATCGAGACCGGTTTTGTGCGATCCGCTGATCGCCACATCAGTAATAGCAAAGCCAGTGTTGCGGGAGTCGGCATCGCCGCGCTTTTCAACCTTGATGCCATAGGTAGAGCTGGTGTTCGCTTGCGAGCCGAGCAACGCAAAGCCGCTCAAGGCGACATCGTCGGCATTCACCCTTATGCCGTAATGGCCGTGCCCGCTGGCATCGATCACGGTCAGCCCGGAGCCTTGGCCAACCACGTCGATATCCTTTGTGATAAACAGCGTGTCGGTGAGACTATGGGTGCCCGCCGACAGGTTCAGCCTGTTGCCATCTTGGCCCAGCGCCAGGGCGCGCCGCACAGCATCCGGGCCGGATACCGTGGTGACGAAGAGCTGGCCGGCCACCACATGGGCGAGACCCGCGCCGGCCACGTCGACGCCATGGGTAATCCGATCTTCGACAGCGAAGAGCTGGTCCAGCGTCAGTGCGCTCGCCAGCACCCCGTTGAAGCTGACTCCGGTCAGATCGAGATCATTCGCGCTGCGCCACACAATATGCTGCACGGTGGCGTCACCCGCGACGAAATTGTTGCCGCTGCCGAAGCTGAGTGTCCCCCCGCCGGCGACATTGGTCGGCAGGTAGAAATCATAGCGATTGTTGATGAAGCTGTTGCCGGTGATGGTCGTCGCCGTCGGCAGGCCAAAGCCGGGCTCGACAGCCAGAACCTGATTGTTGTTGGTGAAGATGTTGTCGGTGAGGTTCAGCGCCTCGACGCCGCGCATCATCAGCACGGCGCCGTAGGTGGCTTCGCCGCCGGGAGTCCAACTGCTCACGCCGACATCGCTGACGCTGTTGCCGACGAAATCGACGGTTCCGGCGCGGAACGCCTTGAAGATCGCGCCGAACGAGAGGTCCGAATCGCCGCCATTGCGCACGATATTCTGGGCGATCGTTACATCCGGATAATCGAAGTCGCCGCTCTGCTGCCGGAAGGCGATGTGCCCTGCCGTGTGGTCGAGCAGATTGCCGCTGAACACGACACTCCCAATCTGCGCGCCGTCATTGGCGCCACCCGCACCGCTGCGCGTATCGAACGCTGCCCAGCCACGGATATTGAGGAATTCCGAGCCGGTGATCGCGATATCGCCGCCAATCTGCCCGCCAATGAAGCCGTGGCGACCAGCGACATTCTCGCCGTCGATCCGCACGCCGCTCAGGGTTAGCCCGGTGATCGTCCCGCTGTTGCTGATCACCGCGGAGCCGGCCGAGCCCCGCACCGCGAAGTTCCGCAGGGTCAGTCCGCTCGGGCTGCCGCTGATCGTCATGCCGCCGGTGATGATCGTCTCATCCATGCCTGCGCCGCTCAGGGTCAGCGCCTTGGTGACGGCCGCGGTCTCTTCATAGGTGCCGGCGGCGACATTCACCGTCGCGCCGGACCGCGCATCGCCGATCGCGGTGTTGATCGACAGGCCTTCGGCCACGGTGAAGATGTTGGTCAGGCCGCCCGGGCCGTATCCCTCGATCGAACTGGCCGCAGCATTGCCCACGTCCCGCGCGAAACTGAGCGCATCCGCCAGGTCGGTGCGATAGAAAATGAACTGCCGGTCGAGATCATCGCTGCGATGATCGCTGTTGCGCACCGCATAATCGAAGCCGGTGAGGTTGAGCTGGCCGAACTGCTGCGTGGTCGATTCAAGCTGGCTGAACAGACCCAGCTGTTCTTCGAAGCTGTTGAGAGCAGCATCGATGGTGATGTTCGTCGTCTGCCCATTATAGCCGCTGCTCTTGTTGCTCTGATACAGCGCGACGCCGCCCCAATCATTGCCAAAGGTATGCACGCCCTCCAGCACCACATTGGCACTATCGGTGATCTGCACACCGGCCCCTTCCGTGAGAATTGCGTCGTCGGCGACGCTGCGGCCATCGGCGGTGAAGTTGGTGATGCGGGCGCCGACCACACCATTGAGGTCCAGTTCGGCTCGCCGCGAGCCACGCACCGTCACATTGCTGATCGCAAAGTCGTGGACCCGCTCGCTCGTTCCGCCCGGCGTGCTGACATGCCCCGCCGGATTGGGCTGGACCTTGATGCCGTAATTACCGCCGGCGAGCGTGCTGCCATATAGCGTGAAATTCGACAGAGACACATTGTCGGCAAAGACGGAGATCGTCCCGAGCCCGTTGCCGCTGACCGCGCGCCCATCGAGGATCACGCCGCTTTCCGACTGGCCAGTCAGGGTCAGCGCCTTGCGGATGACGAGTTGCGAACTGCCAAGATCGTAGGTGCCGTCCCGCACCTCCACCATGCCGCCGGACACGACGGCGTTCACGCCAGCCTGTACCGACGACAGAGGCGTCGCCGCCGATCCCTGAGCGCCTCCCGAACCGTTTGTTGCGACCGTGACATGCGTTCGGTTCGAGGCGGTATAGGCCTGGTTGAACACGGACATACCGCCATTGGCGCCGCTCAGCGCCAGCAGTCGCGCCTGCTCCTCCAGAGAGATATTGGCGCCGAGCAGGCCGTTTCCGGACGTGGTCGTGGTGCCGTTCCACACCCCGTTCAGATGCAGGTTCATGCCCCACTCGTTGCCGAAAGCACCCGCGCTGTTGCCGCTGATCACGAACCCGGGGGCGGAACCATCGACATATTGGAGGGAAATGCCGCTCTTTGTATTGTCGATCAGATTGCCGGTGATCCGCAGATCGGCGACATTGCGTCCATCGACGAGAATACCGTTGCGCACGCCAATGATGCTGTTGCCGGCGATCGTTGCGTTATCTGCGCCATTGAGCAGCGCGATGCCACGCGTAACCGAGCCTCCCCAATCAAAACCCGATGCGGTCGCTCCTTCGGGCAGCGTACCGATGAACCGCATGCCGGTAATCGTCACGTCATCGGCATTGACGGTCAGGCCGTTGATCTGCCCGCCGGTTAGCGGGAGCAAAATTGTCGCGAGACCATCTCCATTTATGGTGACGTTGTTACGCGAAACGGTCGCGCCGGCGGCGTAGATGCCCTCGCCCAGGTTCAGCAGTGTGCCACCGGCGACGGTGCCGATCACACCGAGCGCATCCCCGATCACATCGCCATTGCCGCTCACATCGGCACCGCCGATGCTGAGGGACATTTCCAGCGCCCCGTTGCCTACATTGATCTGCCCGGCCCCGCCGATGCGGGCGCCCTCCACGAGCATATCGCCAGACACGGACAGCGCCGAGGTGACGTCGATCCCACCGGCCGCTCTCGCACCAACCAGACCGTCCGCACCGGCATCGATGGTTCCGCTCATCGCAAGATCGCCACTCTGGGCGAACAGCACGACCGTCCCGTCGGGTTCGGAGGTCATGCCGGATGCCGTGAGCGTGCCGCTATTGACCACCTGATCAATCAGGGCACCGGCTGTCCGGGCCGTGAGCAGGATCTGGCCGCCCCGCGCGGAAATCGTGCCGCTGTTCTCGACCAGCGCATTGTCTGCGCCAAGGCCGATCTCCAGAAAGCCCGTGCCGTCCAGATCCAGTGTGGCGCTGCTGCCCGAGGCGAGCACGACGCGGCCAAGCCGGGCCGAGATCACGCCCTGATTGCGCACGGTCGGCGCGAAGAACGCGGCAAGGCCCTGATCGGCAATGCTGATATTGGCGCCAGCGCTGACCACGATCTCAGCCGTCGAGCCTTGCATGCCGGTGAAGGCCAGCGGACCGCCGTTCATGAAATCGGCATCCACCACATTGGCGCTGCTGGCGATCAGGCCGCCGACATTCACGTCGGCCGTGCCGGCAAACATCACGCCATTGCTGTTGATGACCGCCACGATGCCGTTGGCATTGAGAGACCCGGCGATCTGCGACGGCGCATCGCCTCCAACGACACGGTTGAGCGCGACGGCGCTGGCGCCCGGCTGCGAAAAGGTGACCTGCGCATTCGAGCCGATGTCGAAGCTGTTCCACTCGATCAGCGCGCGGTCGCTGGTCTGCGTGATGGCCAGGCTGGAGGAAACGGGCGCACCGATGGTGGCGCTGCCGCCGACCACCACGCCGCCGGTCGGCAGGGCATTGGCGTCCTGCGCGAG
Source organism: Sphingobium sp. B8D3A (assembly GCF_025961995.1). Classification (NCBI taxonomy): domain Bacteria; kingdom Pseudomonadati; phylum Pseudomonadota; class Alphaproteobacteria; order Sphingomonadales; family Sphingobiaceae; genus Sphingobium; species Sphingobium sp. B8D3A. Next base: position 130,594 of record NZ_JAOQOS010000001.1, read on the forward strand.
AGCGGGGCGTGCGCTGGCCAGCGCGAGAATGGCTGCCGAGAGCAGCAGCGCGGTACGGCGGCCCCGAAGGGGTGAGAGGGCGGGCTGGGCTGCGAGAGTGGACGTGCTCATATCAGGTCTCCACGAAATCGGAACGATCGGCGCGACGAGGATCGCGCCGGCTCAGTAAGCGGCGCTCAGGGACACGAAGATGCGGCCATCCCGGTTGCCCTCTGCGCTGACGGCGCGGCGGACGGGCTTGGCGTATTCCATCGAGAGGCTGAAACGGTCGGCAATGCCAGCCCGCAGGCCGGCGCCATAGGATCGCAATCCGGCGCGCGGGCGCTCGCCTGGCAGCAGATCGTTCTGCCAGACACGGCCGCCTTCATAATAGACATAGGGTTCGACCGTCCCCATGCCGCGCGCGGCGATGGTGTAGAAAAGCTCCACCTTGCCGGCGATGCCCTTGTCCCCGGTGATTTCGGAGGGATCATAGGCACGGCCGTATTGGGCGCCGCCCAAGCCGAACTCCTCGGAGGCCAGCAGGCTTTCGGCCGACCACTGACCTGTGGCGCCGAGCAGAAGATGCAGTCCGCGATAGAGAGGCTGCACCCGCGTCACTTCGCCATTGAGACGGGTGAACATCGCCGATGCGGTACCCCGTGATTTCGCGGGGTCACCCAGCCTTGTCGCATCGAAAACGTCGAGCCCCTGCGTCACCGACGCGCGCAGCGTCGTCTGGCCGCCCATTCGGTCGGCATGATTGGCCAGCAATTCGGCCGTGACGGTCCGAATGCGGTCATCGAACACCGGATCGATCAGGCGATTGCGGGAACTGCTCTCCCGCGATTGCCAGGAGAGCCGCCCGAGAACGTTGGTCTGCCGGCTGCGCAACATGGGGTATTGAAGAGCAAGGCCCCAGCTGAAGCTCTTGCCCTTCACGGCTAGCACTCGCAACTCGTCGCCCGGCTTGGTGCGCGCAAAGCTGGCAAAGCCGCTCATCCGCAGCCCGGAACCGCCGAGCGGCTGATCATAGGCGCCGGACACGAAGGCCAGTTCACCGCTTTCGTCGGGCGCGGCCACCGCGGTGAGGGCGAGGCGTCCGCCCAGCAGCGCGAGATCGTTGAAGACCAGCCCTCCGAAGAGTTGCACCGGCCCGAGCCAGCGCGATCCGCGATTATCCACCGCGACAAAGGCCTCGATCGGTTGGCGCGCGACGAGGAGAGAGAGGTCAGCGGCACCTTCGTCGCTCGACGGGGTCAGCACAGCCCGCACGCTGGCGCCTTTGAGGTCGCGCGCGAGCAGCAGCGCACGTGCGAGATCATCGCCCGAGGTCGGCCGCTCGGCCCGCACCGGCGCGAAATAGCCTTCGAGGAGCGGGCGATAGCCGCCGGGATCGCCCTCGACGCGCACGTCACCGATGAAGCCCTCGACGATGTTGATCGTCGCAACGCCGTTTTTGATACGCTGCGGCGCGACCACCGCGCGGGACAGCACGAAACCCCGGCGCCGATATTCCGTCGTCACCGCTTCCGCGAGCCGGAAAAGGTCGGCCAAGGTGATGTCGCGGTTGAGATAGGGTTGGGCCAGAGCGTTCAGAACGTCGAGCGGCACCGCGGTCGCTCCCTCGAACCGGATGAGGGAGAGGCGGAGCGGCGCCGTGCTCTCCGGCGCAGCCTCCGATGTGGGCGCCTGCGGGAGTTCCACCGGCGAGACCGAGGGCATGGCCGGCTGCCCGCGCAGACGCTCGTCGACCCTTCCGGGATCGACAGTCTGCTGCGCATGCGCGGATGTGCCCGCCAGCGCGATGGCGGCCAGCAATAAGCTACGAGTCGTCATGGTCATTCCGATCCCCTTGTTCCCCATCGGAAAGTGATTGAGCGCCACGATGCAGCCCCCCTGCATCGCGGTGTGCGAGCGCCGTCAGGCGGCTCTGAAATCTTTAACGAGAGCGGTTGTCGCGCGGCGGCCGGTAACCGTGACAGGCTGGCGGCCAAGTCCCGGCCCAGCTGAAGCCCGACAAGCCTTTTGCTCTTGCTGCAAAGCCCGTGATCGCAGGGCTCCGCAGGGCCACCTCACCGTGCCGGCCCGCTCATTCTGCGGTGGCAGCGATGTCAGCGGCTCAAGGCTACGCCATCGCGCGCCCCACATTCGGCGCGCGAAAACGCGCCTTTTTTCAAGATATTCGAAGGAAAACCCGCATATCTCCGCTACGGAGCATGGCGGCTTTCGAAGGCTCCTGGGGGAGCCCGGAAGATCACGCGGTGTCATGTTCGACCTTTCGGCAACCCCGCTATCCTGAAGGCTCAGGACCGGAGGCTTTGCGTCCCGCCGTTACCGACGGTTTGCCCTTTCGAGATCAAGGCGATCTCATCGGTCTGTTAATGGGCATAGTTAATCGAGCCCGTCAAGGTTATTGAGAGCTGATTGCAAAGATGAAGGATTAATAGAAATTTCACACTGACCCACGTTCGTGTGAAAATTTCGTGGATTCCGGAATAATCCGGGCAGTCGCCAAGATAAGGAGCGGGATTTGTCTTATGGCATCGCGGCTTCGCTACTCGCGCATCGCAATTGCTCTGCGCGATTGCGCTGAAGACTATAGTTAAACTCTATTTAACTGACGCAGCCCCTGGGATTTGGACATGCTCACTATAATTGGCGGCGGCGCGGCCGCCCCTTCGGCGGCCAACTGCTTACGCCGCAGGCGCGGACAGACCCACGCACAGAAGCGCTCCGCGCGTCCATTTAGACTGCCGGCGCTAGCTTTATCGCTGGAAGGAACCCGCGCGCCTTGTGCGCCGGGCGACCGTCAGAACGGAATTTCGTCGTCGTCCAGCCCGTCGTCGAACGCGCTGCTGCTCGAGCGCGCGCCGCTGCCGCCAGACGAGGAGCGACCACCGCTGAAGTCGTCGTTGCCGCCGCCCCAGCTATCGTTGCGGCTGCCGCCACCACCGCCCTGACCGCCGCCACCGCCGCCGCCTTGGCCGCCGTCGAGCATCGTCATCACGGCGCCGGGGCCGGAGAGCACGATCTCGGTGGAATAGCGGTCCTGCCCGTTCTGGTCCTGCCATTTGCGGGTCTGCAGCGAGCCTTCGAGATAGACCTTCTTGCCCTTGCGCAGATATTTTTCGGCAATGCCGATCAGGCCATCCGAGCGGATCACGACGCTGTGCCATTCGGTCCGCTCACGGCGCTCGCCGGAGGCGCGATCGGTCCAGTTTTCCGACGTCGCGATGCGCAGATTGCAGATGCGTCCGCCATTGCTGAAGCTCTTCACTTCAGGATCGGCACCGAGATTGCCGACCAGAATGACCTTGTTGACGCTGCCTGCCATGGAGCTCTCCGAAAAACGCGACGAGGATAGGAAATCGAACGGCTGCTTATAAAGCTGAACGGCGTCTCGTCCAGATCGCAATACCGCTCTGCATGTGCCTTGCGTCGATTAAAGGCCGAAGGCGACGGCCGTCCAATAGGTCGCGCCCGCGGCCAGCCAAGCCAGCCCGAACAGATAGGCGGTCATGAAAAGCGGCCAGCGCCAGCCATTGGTCTCCCGGCGGGCAACCGCGATGGTCGACAGGCATTGCGGAGCGAACACGAACCAGGCGAGGAAGGCCAGCGCCGTCGGCAGCGACCAGCGCCCCTGCAGGCGTTCGCCAAGCGTGCGGGCGGTCTCGTCCTCATCCTCGCTCGCTTCGATGGCATTGGCCGTCGCGAGCGCCGACACGGCTACCTCACGGGCTGCCATGGCCGGGATCAGCGCCAGCGCGATTTCATGGTTGAACCCCACCGGCCGCAGCACCGGCTCGATCACGCTCGCGATGCGCCCCGCCGCGCTATACTCGACCAGGCTGGCCGAACTGCCCGCCGGCGGCTTGGGGAAGGAGAGCAGTAGCCACAGGACAATGGTGGTGCCGAAGATGATCGTGCCGGCGCGGCGCAGGAATATCCATGCGCGCTGCCACAGGCCGATGATGACGTCGCGCAGCATCGGCATCTGATATTTCGGCAACTCCATCAGGAAGCTACCGCCGGGCCCCTTGATGACGCCCATGCGCAGCAGCATCGCGACGATGACCGCGCCGATGATGCCGGAGACATAGAGCACGAACAGCACCAGACCCTGCAGACCGACCCCGCCCCAGACCGTGGTCGAGGGAATGAAGGCGGCGATGATCAGCGTATAGACCGGCAAGCGCGCCGAGCAGGTCATCAGCGGCGCAATGAGGATGGTGGTGAGGCGATCCTTGGGGTCCGAGATGGTCCGCGTCGCCATGATGCCGGGAATCGCGCAGGCGAAGCTGGAGAGCAGCGGAATGAACGCGCGACCGGACAGGCCGACCCGCGCCATCAGACCATCCATCAGGAAGGCGGCGCGGGTCATGTAGCCCGTCGCCTCCAGCATCAGGATGAAGAAGAAGAGAATGAGGATTTGCGGCAGGAAGACCACCACTGACCCCACGCCGTTGATGACGCCCTGCACGATGAGATCGCGCACGAAACCTTCGGGCAGGATCGCTTCCATCGCTGCCTGTAGAGAGGCGAACGCTTCCTCGATCATTGCGATCGGCGCCTCGGACCAGGCGAACACGGCCTGGAAGATGACGAACAGCAGCGCGAGGAGGATGAGCGGACCCAGGAGCGGATGCAGCACGATCCGGTCGATCTGTGCGGTGATCCGGCGGGTGGGCGTTTCGGCGACGATGGCACGCTGGGCGATTCGGCGCGCTTCGCGACGCAGATTATCGGCATCCCGCGCTGCGTGCGTTGCGAGGACGGCGGGCGCGGGAGCATGGGCCGGCACTGCCGCCACCATGGCCGCCTTCAGATCATCCAGCCCGCGCCGGCGCACGGCGACGGTCGGGATGACCGGTACGCCGAGGTCGGTCGCAAGCTGCGTCGCATCCAGTTCGAGCCCGTCGCGGGTCGCCAGATCGACCATGTTCAGCGCCAGAACGCAGGGCGAGCCGAGCGCGATCAATTCCAGCGCGAAGCGCAGGTGATTGTCGAGATTGGCGGCATCGACGACGATGACGAGGAGGTCCGGCCGCCGTTCGCCTTCCTGATGGCCGAACACGACGTTGCGGGTCACCTGCTCGTCCGGGCTCTTCGCATCGAGACTATAGGTGCCGGGGAGATCGACGAGATCGGCTGTCCGCCCATCCGGCAGCACCAGCCTGCCGAGCTTGCGCTCAACGGTGACGCCCGGATAATTGCCGACCTTCTGGTGCGCGCCGGTCAGCGCATTGAAGAGCGCGCTCTTGCCGGCATTGGGATTGCCGACCAGCGCGATGGTGAAGCGATCATCCATCACGCCGCTGCCTCACCCGCATCAGCCGCAGTACGGACGTGGATGGCATCGGCATGCGCCGCCCGCATGGCGACGATCATGCGCCCGATGCGGCAGGCATGAGCCCCGCGACCTGTGAATCCGGCGCGATGGAGCAGTTCGACGCTGGCGCCCTCATGCAGGCCGAGCTCACGCAAGCGGCGACCGTCCATCTCGGATATGGCGTTCCAGTCGACACTGTCGACATAGGCGGGGCGATTGGGTTCTAGGGAGGTCAGGCGCAACGCAATATCGATCTCTGGTGGTTTTGCGAACGACTATCAATATCGCCCGATAGAAGCAAGGCGATGCTGGCGCGGCCGTGGCTTATCGGCAGGACGCCAGACGGTTAGCGCCCCCGATAGCGCAGCCGGCCCAGGAAACGCGCCATGCTGAAATGCTGGTCGGTTTGCCCAGTCAGCCGGCCCTTGGCTTTCTCGAACCGCATGATTCCTTCGATCCGCCGCGCCAGAAAGGCGCGGGTGTCAGCATAATCCGCGCTCTCGTCATTGACGAAGACGAGCAGGGTCGCGGCATAGACTCCCGCCAGGGTGGTACGCTTGGAATAATGATTATAATCCACCGCGCGGTCCCCGGCGGCGCGCCACATCGCATCGGCGGCGCGCCAGCCCAGCCGGGTCGCGCGCGGCAGGTTGAGCGGCATCGCCAGCACGGCCTGAGCGCGGCGCAGCGCCTCGCGATTGGGCGCCAGCACGGCAAGCCGAGCTTCGACCAGTGCCGTGATCCGCTCGCGAATTTTCATCGCAGCCAGACGCTCCGCCGGCAGGGCATCGAGCATGGCCTGATCGACGCTGGCGAACCACGCATCGATCATAGTCAGAGCGCCGCCGGAGAAAGCCAGCGCCGCCACGTCCCGATCCACACCAGCTGTGTCGGCTGCGACCGCGAGCGCCGCATCGGACCAGCCATCGAAGGCGGCATTGGCCGCGATCAACGGCGCGAGCCGCAGTCGCAGGTCGTCCAGGGTCTCATCAGCCAGCAGACCGGCGGTCTGCGGCGCGGCGGTGGGGGGCGCGAGGGTCATGGCCCCTGCTCTACGGCATTTTCACGCGCGAGGAAATCGCTGCCGCCATCGCCATGACCGTCTCAGCGATACTCTTCGGCGATCTCCAGCATGCGGATCGCAGCAACGGCGGCCTCGCCACCCTTGTTCTTGCGGGCCGGATCGGCACGTTCGAGCGCCTGCGCCTCGTTTTCCACGGTCAGAATGCCATTGCCGATCGGGATGCCATCCATGGTGAGCGCCATCAGTCCACGCGCGCTTTCGTTGGAGACGATCTCGAAATGATAGGTCTCGCCACGGATCACGACGCCGATGGCGACGAAGCCCTCATAGCGCCCGCTCTCTGCGGCCAGCGACACGGCAGCCGGAATCTCCAGCGCGCCGGGCACGGTGAGCACGTCGACCAGATGACCTGCCGCCTCCAGCACCGCCCGCGCGCCGGCGATCAGCATATCATTGAGGTGGTCATAGAAGCGTGCTTCGACGATCAGAAACTTGGCCATGTCGGTTCCTTTCAAGACATATGTTCGTGAGCTTATCTGAACGCCGTGCTGGCAATCACCGCGAGCGTGCCTGCCATCACCAGCAGACCGCCCGTCAGGCGGCGCCAGCCGAGCCTCTCCTTGAGCATCCACGCGCCAAGCACAAGCCCGAAGACGATGCTCGATTCGCGCACCGCCGCCACCGCGCCGACTGGCGCCAGACCAAGCGCGAACAGCGCCGGGGCAAACGCGACCACGGCCATCACTCCGGCCCGCAGCCCGGCGACCTTGTCGCGGATCATGAGGGACAAGGCGTTGCGACCGTGCCGCACCACCAGAGCGGCCGGCATGGGGAATGACCCGAGCAGGAAGAACCAGGCAATGAAGGTCAGCGAATCGGGCGCCGCCCGTACGCCCTTGGCATCGACCAGCGTGTAGCAGGTGGTCAGCAGCCCGGCGATGGCGGCGGCGGCAAAGCCGGCCGGCGAAATGGATCGGCCGCTCGCCAGCACCAATATGCCGGCGCTCACGACCGCGATCCCGGTCAGGACGAAACCGTCCAGCCGGTCCCCCAGCAGCGCCATGCCGAGCAAGGCGGTGAACACCGGCACGAAGCCGCGAGCGATAGGATAGGCCGCATTGAAATCGCTTACCGAATAGGACCAGGAGAGGACGAGCTGGTAGATGGCATGAACCACGACGGCCGCGAGCAGCCAGGGCCAGAGCACCGCCGGTGGCAGGCCGATCCACAGCACGAATGGCAGGGCGAGCACGAATTCGACGCAGCGAATCCAGGCCAGCACCGCCAGCTTGTTCTCGCCCGATTTGAGCAGCGCATGCGCTGCCGCCGAGGCGAGCGCCGAAAACAATGCGAGCAGGAGGCCGGTTAGGACCGCCGCAGCGCTCCGTTCGATCATGGTCAGACGCCCGTGATCGCCCGCTCCTCGACAACCGCCAGATCATAGCCATCCAGCGCGATCAGATTGTGGTGGCTGTTGGTGAGCAGGATCATGTCATGCACGCCGAGATCGGCCAGAATCTGCGCGCCGACGCCATAATCGCGCAGCTCGTCCATGCCGGCAGGGCTCGCCTCACCGGTGCGGATCTTCATCTGCCGGCTGAACCGGTCTTCGCTCGGGCGATTGATGACGACGATGACGCCGGCCCCTGCCTCCGCGATCATTTCCATCGCGCGGGAGAGCAGGCTGGCGCGCGGGCCTTCTTCGCCGAAAATATCAGTGAAGACGGACACCTGATGCATCCGCACAAGCGTCGGCTGCTCGGGCGTGACGTGGCCCTTGATGAGCGCGACCTGCTCGGACTCGGTCGCCCGGTTGAAGAAGGTCACCGCCCGCCACTCACCGCCCCAACGGCTGGTGAACGTCGCTTCCGCGCGCCGCTCCAGCATGTGATCGTTGCGGCGGCGATAGGCGATGAGATCGCGAATGGTGCCGATCTTGAGGCGATGCTTCTGCGCGAAGGGGATGAGATCATCGAGGCGGGCCATGGTCCCGTCGTCCTTCATGATCTCGCAGATCACGCCGGAGGGATTGAGTCCCGCCAACCGCGCGACGTCCACCGCCGCCTCGGTATGGCCGGTGCGCACGAGCACACCGCCATCGCGCGCGATCAGCGGGAAGACATGGCCCGGTGTCACGATGGACTCGCGCCCCTTGGAGGCATCGATGGCAACCGCGACGGTCCGTGCACGATCGGCTGCGGAGATCCCGGTGGTCACGCCCTCGCGGGCCTCGATCGATACCGTGAAAGCGGTCTCGTGCCGGGTGCCGTTGCTGGCGCTCATCAGGTTGAGGCCCAGCGTTTCGACGCGCTGCCGGGTCAGCGCCAGACAGATGAGGCCGCGGCCGTGCGTGGCCATGAAGTTGATCGCATCCGGGGTCGCCATCTGCGCAGGGATGACCAGATCGCCCTCATTCTCGCGATCTTCGTCGTCGACTAGAATGAACATCCGGCCATTGCGCGCCTCGTTGATGATCTCCTCGGCGCTAGCCAAGGCCGTCCCGTGCGCGCGGGCGAGCAGATAGCTTTCCAGCTTGCCCAGCGTGTCGGCGGTGGGATTCCAGTCGGCTTCATCCAACCGGCGCAGGCTGTTGGCGTGGAGCCCGGCGGCACGGGCGAGACCGGAGCGGGACAGAATGCCATCCCGCACCAGCTTACGAACATTTTCGATCAATTCGCTGCTCATGAAGGGCAAATATCACATCGTAATGTGATTGCCAATATTTCTCGGCAACTGCGCCTTAGCTGCGGGCCTGATGATCCTTCATGCGCGCCAGATATCGGGCCAGCACGTCGATTTCCAGATTCACTGGCTGGCCCGGCGCGAGCTGGCCGAAGGTTGTCACCGACCAGGTGTGCGGAATGATGTTGAGGCCGAAGGTCGACCCCTCCGGACCGTCTTCCACGGAATTCACGGTCAACGATACGCCATCGACCGTGATCGACCCCTTGGCCGCGACATAGGGGGCAAGATCGGCCGGAAGCCGCACGGTAACCCGGTGCGAATCACCTTCGGCTGTGATGTCTGCGACTTCGCCGATGCCATCGACATGACCCGTGACGATGTGCCCGCCCAGCTCATCCCCGAGCTTGAGCGCGCGCTCCAAATTGAGCAACCGCCCTTCCGCCCAGGCGCCCTGCGCGGTGCGCGAGACGGTCTCGGCCGACAGATCGACCGCGAACCAGTCGGCGCCCTTGTCCACCACGGTGAGGCACACGCCGGAACAGGCGATGGAAGCGCCGATATCCACGCCCTCCATGTCGTAATGGCAGCCGATGACCAGACGCAGGTCGCCGCGCTGCTGCGCGCTCTGGATGGTGCCGATGTCGGTGATGATGCCGGTAAACATGCCTGCTGCTCTATGCGGGCCGCACGCGTTCGTAAACCTCCAGCCGGTCTGGCGCGAAATCGCGCGCGTCGACCAGGCGCCAGCGACCGTGGGCCTCGGCCAGACGATTGAGCCCGATGTCGCCCAGCGCCGCCTTGCCGCGCCCGATGAGGATCGGCGCGCGATACAGCAGCAGACGATCGACCAGATCGGCCGCAAGAAAGGCGCCAGCCGTCTGAGCGCCGCCCTCGACCATCAGATGATCGCCGGGAAGGCCCGCAATTTGAGCCGGAGTCTGGATCGAAAGCCAATCATCCGGCGCCGCACCGCTGCGACTTAGGAGCACCCGGACGGGCGAACGCGACTCCAGCCCGGGCAGGCGCACGTCCAGCCGGGGCTGATCCTGTGCGAGCGTGCCGCGCCCAACCAGGATCAGCTCGTGCCGCGCCCGCTCCAGATGGGTATGTGCCCGCGCCGCCGGACCGGTAATCCACTGGCTCGTCCCGTCTTCCAGCGCAATGCAGCCATCGAGCGAAGTGGCGAGCTTGAGCGTAACGTGAGGTCGCCCCGCCCGCTGGCGCGTGAAGAAGCCAGCCATCGCTTCGCGCGCTCCGGGCGCTAGTTCTGGCAGAGTATCGACGATCAGCCCCGCGTCCCGCAAGCGCGCGATACCGCGACCGTTGGTCCGTGGATCGGGATCGCCTGCCGCCACGACGACGCGGCGCACGCCGGCCTCCACCAGCAGATCCGAACAGCAAGGGCCGCGCGCGGATTGGTGCGCGCAGGGCTCCAGGCTGACATAGGCCGTGCTGCCCCGCGCCGATGCCCCGGCCATGGCCAGTGCCATCGCCTCGGCATGGGGGCGGCCGCCGGGCTGCGTCCAGCCTCGCCCGACGACGCGGCCTGCGGCATCGAGCATTGTGCATCCGACATTGGGATTGGGCGCGGTGCGACCGCGGGAACGGTGGGACAAGGCGATGGCTGCCATCAGCCAAGCGCTGTCGCCCGGAAGAGTCAGGGCGTTGCCGTCGCGGTATTGCCCGCTACGCCGCCTTCCTTGGCCAGAGCCGCGGCGAGCTTCTGCTGCAGCTCCTTTTCCTTCGCATCGAACAGCTCTTCGCGCTCGCGCTTGGTGCGCGCGGCATCCTCGCGCCAGTCGATACCGAGACTATCGGCGAGGCGTTGAAACTCGCCCTGCTTGCTCTCAAGCGCCACCCGATACCGCGCGAAATCCTCAATCTGGCGCTGGATGATCGCACTGTCCGGCCGGTTGGCCTCCCAGTTCTCGATGTAGATGATCTGCCGTTCCTGCTCCGGCTTGCGCGAGTCGATCGCGAACCCCCACAGCAGAACGCCAGTCAGCGTCACCGAGAGCGCAAGAATGCTCCAGCGGTGCGGGCGATCGGGCGCGAACATCTCGCGCAGATCGGACGCAGCGCTCCGTGGAGAAACCGGGCGGGGAAAAATGGCCATGGCGCCTACATAGGGAGCCACCATGGCCTTGAAAAGCAGCGCGTCATCGTGACGCCCCGCTTAACGCTCCAGTTCGAAGCGCAAGGTGAGCACCTGCTCGGACGCGACCGGCACGCCATCCCGTGTGGCCGGGCGGAAACGCCAGGCCCGCAGCGCGTGGCGCTGGGCTACCTCGAAGAAGGCCGGATCGCTCGCGCGCACCTGCTCGACCGCGGTCACCCGTCCACGCTCGTCAATGCTGACCCGCACCGTGACGCTGCCCTCGCGCCCTTCGCGCTGCATCGCGGGGGGATAAGGCGGGCGAAACCGGTCAGCAAATCGCGCATCGGGCTGAGCGGGCACGATGACTGGCGCAGCGGGCGGCGTGACGATGGTCTTGCCGGCATCTGGGTCCGGCAAAGGCGGGTAGGGCTTCGGCGTCAAATCGGTCATGGTGCCGAGGTTGATCTGCGGATCGACCCTCACCGGGTCGCGTGGCGTATCGAGCGGGCGAGTCGGCTGAGTCTCCACTTTCGCGTCCGGCTCCGGTGTGACGGGCGGCGGCAACGGAGCGGTCGGCACGAACCGCACATCAATGGGAGGGGTCGGTGCGGGCCTCAAATAATGGGTGGCCGGCAAGGCGATCAGCAGCCCGATGAGCCCGCCATTAAAGGCAATGGCCGCTGCCAGCGCGCCCGGTGACCGCCGGGCCGCATAGCCGCTCTGGGGGGCATAGGATGATTGAGACGACACAAGGGACATGACACCTCTCCTGATTTTATTTGTGATGTTATACTATCACTAAATAGAGATCAGGCGAAGCGGTTTTTACCGGGCGTCAGAGTGCGCATGGATCGGCCGGGAGTGGGCTCAGCGGCGCCGACGATCGCTCAGCTGCTGGCGGCAGCACGCAGTCGCGCGAGCGCGCGATCCCGCCCGATCAGCGGCAGCAGCGCGGCCATGTCAGGGCCGTGATCCACGCCGGTCAGGGCGAGACGCAACGGCAGGAACAGCGCCTTGCCCTTGCGCCCGCTGCGCTGCTTGAGCGCGCTCGTCAGCGCCCGCCAGGGATCGGCGGCGAAGTCGATATCCGCTGCAACCTCGGCAGCCTGGGCGACGAACGCGTGGTCTTCGGCATCGAGATCGGGCCGCGCGATCTCGCCGCTGAGCACCGCAACCCAGTCCGCTGCCCCCGCCACCGTCTCGAGATTGGGTTGCACGACCGGCCACGCGGCGGCATCGATCTGCGCCGGGAGGCGATCGGCGACTGCCCCATAGGGCAGCATGTGGACGATCTTGGCGTTGAGGCCGAACAGCTCTTCATCCGAGAAGCGGGCGGGCGCTCGCCCGAAATGCGCGAAATCGAAGCGTTCGATCAGCGGCGCCATGTCGATCACCGGCTCCACCGGATCGCTGGTGCCGAGCCGCGCGAGCAGTGCGCTGATGGTGATCGCCTCGACCCCCGCTTCCCGCAGATCGCCGACGCCAACCGCGCCGAGACGCTTGGAGAGCTTGCCTTCCGCGCCGGTGAGCAGGGCCATATGGGCAAACTGCGGCAGCGATGCGCCGAGGGCGGCAAACATCTGCAACTGCGTGGCCGTGTTGGAGACATGATCCTCGCCGCGCAGCACATGGGTGACGCCCATGTCGATATCGTCGATCACCGACGGCAGCATATAGAGCCAGCTGCCGTCCGCCCGGCGAATCACCGGGTCGGAGAGCAGTCGAGGATCGAAGTGCTGGTCGCCCCGGATCAGGTCGGTCCATTCGATCGGCGCATCATGATCCAGCTTGAACCGCCAGTGCGGCTGCTCGCCGGCCGCCTGCTTCGCCGCAATCTCGTCCGCGCTCAGCGCCAGCGCCGCGCGATCATAGACCGGGGGCAGACCGCGCCCGAGCAGGATCTTGCGCCGCAAGTCCAGCTCCTGCGCCGACTCGAAGCAGGGATAGACCCGCCCGGCGGCCCGCAGCGCTGCAAACTTCTCCTCATAGAGATCGAACCGCGCGGACTGGCGCACCTCGCCGTCCATATCGAGGCCGAGCCAGGCGAGATCGGCCCGGATGCCTTCGACAAAACGCTCCTCGCTGCGCGCGGTATCGGTGTCATCGATGCGCAGCAGGCACTGCCCGCCCATCTTGCGCGCCCACAGCCAGTTATGCAGCGCCGCGCGGATGTTGCCGACATGCAGATGGCCGGTCGGCGACGGCGCGAAACGGGTGATGACGGTCATGGTTCAGGCGGTCCGGAAAGCATTGGTGATGGGATAACGCCGGTCGCGACCGAAATTGCGGCCGCCCAGTTTCACGCCCGGCGGGGCCTGGCGGCGCTTGTACTCCGCGACGTAGAGCAGCCGCTCGATGCGGGCGACGGTCGCGCGATCGAAGCCCATGGCGGCAAGCTGATCGACCGACTTTTCCTGCTCGACCAGGCCGTAAAGGATGGGGTCCAGCACCTCATAAGGCGGCAGGCTGTCCGAATCCTTCTGGTTCTCGCGCAATTCGGCGGTGGGCGGCTTGGTGATGACCCGCTCAGGCATCACCGGCCCATCCGGCCCTAGCCCAAGCGGCGGCTTCTCCGCATTGCGCCAGCGCGAGAGATCGAACACGGTTGTCTTATAGGCATCCTTGAGCACCGAATAGCCGCCCGCCATGTCGCCATAAATGGTGGCATAGCCCACGCTCATTTCGCTCTTGTTGCCGGTGGTGAGCAGCATGTGGCCGAACTTGTTGGAGAGCGCCATCAGCGTCACGCCGCGAATGCGCGACTGGATATTCTCCTCGGTCAGGTCCGCGGTCCGCCCGATGAACGCCTCTGCCAACATGGCATCGAACGCGCCGACAGCGGGCGAAATCGGGATGGTATCAAGCCGGCAGCCGAGCAGCCGCGCGCATTCCGCGGCATCGTCCAGGCTTTCCTGGCCGGTGAAACGCGAAGGCATCATTACGCACCAGACGCGATCCGCCCCCAGCGCATCCACCGCCACAGCTGCGGAAAGCGCGCTGTCTATCCCGCCCGAAAGGCCCAGCACCACGCCGGGAAAGCGGTTGCGAATCACATAGTCGCGCAGGCCCACGACCATCGCGTGATAGATATCCGCCGGGTGCGCATCCAGCGCGTGCACCTCGCCCGGCTTGCAGAACCAGCGGCCATCCTCGCCCCGGTCCCACTGGGTGATGACCAGCGCTTCCTCCCAGTCCGGCAGCATGTGGGCGATGTCGCCATCCGCATTCAGCACGAAGGAAGCGCCGTCAAATACCAACTCGTCCTGCCCGCCGACGCGGTTGAGATACAGGAGCGGCAAGCCTGTCTCGTTGACGCGCTCCATGCACACGCCGCGGACGCGGAAATCATCCTTGGCCACCTCATAGGGGCTGCCGTTGATCGAGATGAGCAGCTCCGCGCCCTTTTCCGCCAGATGCCCGGTGACGAAGGGGAACCAGATGTCCTCGCAGATCGGCAGACCCAGCTTCACGCCGCGAAACTCGACTGGGTCGGGCAGCGGCCCGGGCGCGAACAGCCGCTTCTCATCAAAGGTTCCGTAGTTGGGCAGCTCGCGCTTCTGGCGGATCGCGACGACCTTGCCGCCATCGAGCAGCGCCACGCAATTGAACAGCAGGCCTTTGTTGGCGATGACCGTGCCGACAAGCATCGCCGGGCCGCCATCCGCCGTCGCCTCGGCAAGCCGATGCAGCGCGGTCTCGGCGCGTGCGGCCAGCGCGGGCTTGAGCACCAGATCCTCGGGCGGATAGCCGATGAGCTGCAACTCGGGATACACGATCAGATCCGTGCCCTGCTCGCGTGCTTTGTCCCGGCAGGCCAGCATGGCCTCTGCATTACCCGTGATATCACCCATGCTCTGGTTGAGCTGGGCCATGGCGATCCGGAGAGAGGCTGTCATAGCGCCGCTTTATGGGCGGGCGGGGGCGGGAGCAAGGGCGTCGCCGAGCCGGATATGCGGCCTTGCCGCACCATTGACCGCAACCCCTTGTCCCCGAACCGTCACAAGCGCCTTTTCAGCGGGGCACCTGCTCGCTAGAGGGGCCGCGACAACCGCAGCCATGGGGACCCCGACATGAAGATCATCTCTGGCAACGGCAACATGCCGCTCGCCCAGGCGATTGCCGATTATGTGGAGCTCCCGCTCACCGATGCGAGCGTGCGGCGTTTTGCGGACGAGGAAATCTTCGTCGAGATTCACGAGAATGTGCGCGGCGAGGATGTGTTCGTTGTGCAGTCGACCAGCTATCCGGCCAACGACAATCTCATGGAACTGCTGATCATGATCGATGCGCTCAAGCGCGCCTCGGCGCGGCGCATCACGGCGGTAGTCCCTTATTTCGGCTACGCCCGGCAGGACCGCAAGCCCGGCCCGCGCACGCCGATCTCGGCCAAGCTGGTGGCGAACCTCATCACCACCGCCGGCGCCAACCGCGTTCTTTCGGTCGACCTCCATGCCGGGCAGATCCAGGGCTTCTTCGATATCCCGACCGACAATCTGTTCGGCGCGCCGGTGATGTCCGCAGACATTCAGGCCCGTTTCCCGAATGAGAATCTGATGGTCGTCTCGCCGGACGTCGGCGGCGTGGTCCGTGCTCGCGCGCTGGCCAAGCGGCTCGACAACGCCCCGCTCGCCATCGTCGACAAGCGCCGCGAGCGCGCTGGCGAATCGGAAGTGATGAACATCATCGGTGACGTGAAGGGCCGCTTCTGCATCCTGATCGACGACATCGTCGATTCGGCGGGCACGCTCTGCAACGCAGCCGCCGCGCTGAAGAATGCCGGCGCGACCGACGTCGTGGCTTATGTGACGCATGGCGTGCTCTCGGGCGGCGCTGTCGCGCGGGTGGAAGGCTCCGCCCTGCGCGAGCTGGTCATCACCGATTCGATTCTCGCCACGCCCTCCGTCGCGGCCTCGACCAAGATCCGTCAGTTGCCGATTGCGCCGCTGCTCGGTGAAGCCATCCGCCGCATTGCCGACGAAAGCTCGGTCAGTTCGCTGTTCGACTGATCGGGCGCCGGGGCGACTGATCCCAGCCGCAGATCAGAAACCGGCGTCGAGTCGGCGCAGACGCATGGTGGCGCCGATGAAGCCCATCACGCAGATCATCAGCGACCAACGCGCCGCCTCGGGCGCGGAACGCAGCAACAGCGCAAGGCCCAGCGCCGCGAACAGAGCCATTATTGCGCCTGCGATCCTGCCAAACCCGAACATGATACGCCTTCCGCTCCCGCGATAGCCGATGACACGGATTCGCCATGCGCCGAACAGCGGCTGACAATCCACGACATTGACGGTGCCGGCCGGCCCAAACCGGGGTGGCGCGTCGATTTTGGGAGAGACTGTGTCATCCAATCCACAGCCAAGGCGGCACGAACGGTCCGCCCAGCAAGGGATGCGCCCAGGTGGCACCGAGCCAGAGGATGACGCCGCCGAGCACCGGAACGACGCCCGGCCACAGCGCGTGCCACTCCGCCTTCCCGGACAGGAGCGCGACGAATGGCACAAAGCTCGTGCGCGCCTGCCACTGGCGCCATGGCGCACCCAGGAGCCGCGCCTTCTTCCGGTCCTGCCCCAGCGCGCCCACACAAGCGAGCACGGCGATGCCGCCCGTGAGGATCAGCGTCCGTCCGGATGGCCAGAGCGTGGCGTGAACCAGCGCCCAGAGAATGAAGCTCCACATCATCGGGTGGCGCGTCACGGCATAGACACCCCGGGCGCGCTCGGGCGCGGTCATCTGCCCGGTGGGGTCGACCATCGCGGGATTGCCGATGAGCGAGCCAACCAGCATCACGCCGGCGAGCGCCATCACCAGCCCGCCAAGGTGCCACAGGCCGATGGGCGCGATCCACAGCAGCGGCGCGGCGGGCGCGGCCCGGAAAGCGAGGATCGTCCAGCCCAGCGTGGCGAAAGCGGTGAGGGTATAGAGGCCAAGAAAGCCCCGCTCGGCCAGCCGCGCCACCAGAGGCGGACGAAGGGGATGGGACAGGAGAAGGTGCGTGCCGACGAAGCTCCCCATCGCCAAAGCCAGATGTATCAAAGCCTGCATGAGACGTGCCTCCTCAACGCTGCCGCCTGTCCAGCTTCTACACCGAGTCTGACGGTGCTGAAACGCTGGCCTTGATGCCATCACGCTGCCAATAGGGCGCCATGACTCGCCCCGCCCTGCCCATGTCGCCCGACGCACCCTTCGTGCTGCTCGATGATGCGCGGGCAGACGGATCCGGCAGCGCGACGCTGTTCCGCGACCCGGTCGACATCATCCGCGCCGACCGGCTGGCCGATGTGCTGCCTGCGCTGGCGCGGGTTGAGGCGGCGGTCAAAAGCGGGCTGCACGCCGCCGGCTACCTCTCTTATGCGGCGGGCCACGCCTTCGAGGCGCGGCTGAACGGCTATGTGCCGCGCGAGGGCGATGCCGGGCCCTTGCTCTGGTTCGGCTTGTTCGACGCGCCCCAGCCCATCGCGGCGGATGCCGTGGATGCGCTGTTGCCGGAGACGCCCGTCACGATCGGCCCGATCGAGCCGATGATCTCGCGCGCGGACTATGGCCGCGCCATCGGGACAGTGCTGGACTATATCCGCGCCGGCGACATCTATCAGGCGAACCTGACCTTCCCTGCGCGAGTCGCCATCAATGGCGATCCCCTCGCCGCCTATCGCGCCATCCGGCCCCGCGCCGCCGCCGGCCACGGCGCCTTGCTGCGCCATGACGGCCGGCATGTCCTCTCCTTCTCACCCGAGAGTTTCTTCACGCTGGCCGATGGCACGGTGACGACCCGGCCGATGAAAGGCACTGCGCGGCGCGATGCCGATCCGGACCGCGATGCCGCCGCCGCACGCGACCTCGCCAGCGACCCCAAGCAGCGCGCCGAAAATCTGATGATCGTTGACCTTTTGCGCAACGATATCTCGCGCGTCACGGAGCCAGGTAGCGTCGCGGTGCCCGCTCTCTTCCATGTCGAGCATTATCCCACGGTCCATCAGATGATCTCCGTCGTCGAGGGCCGGCTGCAACCGCAACTCGGGCCGGCGGACGTGCTGCGCGCCCTCTTCCCCTGCGGATCGATCACCGGCGCGCCCAAGCTGCGCGCCATGGAGATCATCCGCGAGGTCGAACGGTTCGGGCGCGGACTCTACACGGGCAGCATCGGCCATATTGCGCCGGACGGCACCGCACGGTTCAACGTCGCCATCCGCACCATCGTGCTGGAGAAGGACGCCCGGACGGGCATCGTGGGGCTGGGCTCCGGCGTCGTTGCGGACAGCCAGCCCGAGGCAGAATGGCAGGAATGCCTCGACAAGGGACGGTTTCTGGCCGTTGGGGAGAACGTGCTTTGATCGCAAAGGCCCATCATTTCGACCTCATCGAAACCATGGCCTTCGATCCCGAAATCGGCCTGCCGCTTCTCGACCTTCACATCCGGCGACTCGAACGCAGCGCGCACGAACTTGGCTTCATTCTCGACCGGCATGAGCTGCGCAACGAACTGCAGGCCGCGACGTTCGGCTTTGTCGAGCCGAGGCGCGTGCGCATCCTGCTCGGCCGGATCGGCACGCTCAGCATCGAGGTTCGCGAAATGCCGCCCTTGGTGGACGGACCGGCAGCGGTGAGCGTCGCGCCTCGTCTGCTCGGCGGAGACGATATTCGCGTGCGGCACAAGACCACGGACCGGCGCCATTATGAGGTGCCCCTGCGGCAATCGGGCACGTTCGAGGTGCTGCTGACCGACGAGGCCGGCTATCTGACGGAGGGTTGCTTCACCAACCTGTTCCTCCAGCGGGGCGAGACCCTGCTGACGCCGCCCCTTGCGCGCGGCCTGCTGCCGGGCGTGCTGCGCCAGAGCCTGATCGACCAGGGCAAGGCGCAGGAGGCCGACCTGCGGCCGGAAGATCTGGCAGACGGTTTCCTCATCGGCAATGCCGCGCGCGGGCTGATGGCTGCGAGGCTGGTTGCGCCGCAAGGCTGAGCGCACTATGCACCGCGCCGTCCGGGAGCGTCCCGGGCGCCACGCGCATCATCCCTGACTGTCAGGAGCTTTCCCATGTCCCGGACTTCCGCCGCCCTCGGCCGTATTCAGCCCAGCGCCACGCTCGCGATGACCGACAAGGTCATTGCCCTCAAGCGGGAAGGCAAGGACATCATCGGCCTTTCCGCCGGCGAGCCGGACTTCGACACGCCAGATTTCGTGAAGGATGCCGCCATCGCCGCGATCCGCGGTGGGCAGACCAAGTACACGAATGTCGACGGCACCGCCGAGCTGAAGGAAGCGATCGCCGCCAAGTTCAAGCGCGATAACGAGCTCTCCTACAAGACGAGCGAGATCAGCGTGAACTCGGGCGGCAAGCACACTCTGTTCAATGCGCTGGTCGCGACGGTGGAAGCCGGCGACGAGGTCATCATACCCGCGCCTTATTGGGTGAGCTACCCCGACATCGTGAACTTTGCCGGCGGCACACCGGTGATCATCGCGGCCGGTGCCGACCAGCTCTACAAGATCACGCCGGCCCAGCTCGACGCCTCGATCACGCCCAAGACGCGCTGGGTGCTGCTCAACTCGCCCTCCAACCCGACGGGCGCGGCCTATTCCGGCGAGGAACTGATGGCGCTCGGTGAGGTGCTGCGCAAGCACCCGCATGTGCTGATCCTCACCGACGACATGTACGAGCATGTCTGGTACGCGCCGACGCCGTTCAAGACGATCGCGCAGGTCTGCCCGGATCTCTACGAGCGCACGCTCACCGTGAACGGGGTCTCCAAGGCCTATTCGATGACCGGCTGGCGCATCGGCTATGCCGGTGGCCCGCAGTGGATCATCAAGGCGATGGCCAAGCTGCAGTCGCAGTCGACCTCCAACCCCTGCTCGATCAGCCAGGCCGCAGCGACGGCCGCGCTGAATGGCGATCAGAGCTTCCTCATCGAGCGCAACGAGGCCTTCCGCAAGCGGCGCGATCTGGTGGTGGCGATGCTGAACGACGCGCCGGGCCTCAACTGCCCGACGCCCGAAGGCGCCTTCTACGTCTATCCCGATGCCGCCGGCTGCATCGGCAAGACCACGCCCGAGGGCAAGACCATTGCCACGGACGAGGACCTCATCACCTATTTCCTCGAGAGCAAGGGCGTCGCAGCCGTCCATGGCGGCGCCTTCGGCCTCGCTCCGGCCTTCCGCGTGAGCTACGCGACCTCGGAAGAAATCCTGCGCAAGGCCTGCACGCGCATCCAGGAAGCCTGCGCCGCGCTGAAGTGATAAAGGACAGGCCGGCCTGAGCGGGAATGCCGGGCCGGCCTGCCTCCAGCGCCGCCTGACGGGCGCTATTACTGGCGTCGGCACGGATAACTCTTCGAGCAGCCCTCCGTTCGTCCTGAGTAGCTGCTGAGCCTGTCGAAGCAGCGTATCGAAGGACCGGCCCGTGCGCTGCGATGCTTCGATAGGGCTCTTCGATATGCGCCTGCGGCGCTCCTCAGAGCCTACTCAGCACGAACGGTGAAGGCGGCTTCGGCGTCATGATCGGAGCTTCCCCAGGCGAAGAAATGCTCGCCGACGCAAGGCTCGTCCAAGCTAATCCTTGTCGAACAACGCCGCGAGCTGCTCCACCATCGCACCGCCCAGTTGCTCGGCATCCATGATCGTGACGGCGCGCTTGTAATAGCGGGTGACATCGTGGCCGATGCCGATGGCGATCAGCTCGACCGGTGAGCGCCCTTCGATCCAGCCGATCACTTGCCGCAAATGCCGCTCCAGATAGGTTCCGTTGTTCACCGAGAGCGTCGAATCGTCCACCGGCGCGCCATCGGAAATCACCATGAGGATGCGCCGCTCCTCGGACCGGGCGAGCAGGCGGTTGTGCGCCCAGAGCAGCGCCTCGCCGTCGATATTCTCCTTGAGTAGCCCCTCGCGCATCATCAGGCCGAGGCTGGCCTTGGCACGGCGCCAGGGCTCATCCGCCTTCTTGTAGATGATGTGGCGCAGATCGTTGAGACGACCGGGCCGCGGCGGGCGCCCGGCGGCCAGCCATTGTTCGCGACTCTGCCCGCCTTTCCACGCCCGCGTGGTGAAGCCGAGCACTTCGGTCTTCACGCCGCAGCGCTCCAGCGTGCGCGCCATGATATCCGCGCTGATCGCTGCTATGCCGATGGGGCGCCCCCGCATAGAGCCGCTATTGTCGATCAGCAGCGTCACCACCGTATCGCGGAAATCGGTGTCCCGCTCCATCTTGTAGGAGAGCGAGTGCGCGGGATTGACGACAACGCGCGCCAGCCGCGCGGCATCGAGCATGCCTTCCTCCTGGTCGAAATCCCAGCTGCGGTTCTGCTGGGCCTGCAGGCGCCGCTGCAGACGGTGCGCCAGCTTGGAGACCGCCCCCTGGAACGGGGCGAGCTGCTGGTCAAGAAAACCACGCAGGCGCACGAGTTCATCGGCGTCGCACAGGTCGAGCGCCGTCACCACCTCATCGAACTTCGTGGTATAGGCATGATAGTCGAAGTCCGGCGGCAGGTCCGACAAGGGGCGATTGGGGCGCACGGGCATGGCGCCATCGTCATCCTGCGCGTCGCCATCGCCATCCTCGTCCGAGTCGCCGTCCTGCTCCTCGCGCTCCTCGGACATCTCCTCGCCCGGCTCGCCCTTATCCTCGCCGCGCGTGTCGGCGCGGGACTGGTCGTCCTCCTCGCCCTCGTCTTCTTCCTTGTCCTCATCCTGCTGCTCGGATTGCTCGTCCTGGTCCTCGTCATCCTCATCGGGCGATTCGGGGGGAACCTCCGCGCGCACCAGCTCGAGATGCTGGAGCATCGAGAGCACCTTGTCCTGAAAGGCCTGCTGATCGTCGAGGCACAAAGACAGGCCTTCAAAGTCGTCAGCGGCCTTCTCGTCGATCCACTCGCGCAGAAATTCGATGCCCTTGAGCGATTCGGGCGGCGGCGCTTCCCCGGTCAGCTTTTCGCGCAGCAGCAAGGCAACGGCGCCCTGAACCGGCACTTCGTCGGCCGATTGCGCGCGCGTGATCGGGTCGGAATGGGTGCGCATGTCCAGCGCGGCGGCGAGATTGGCCCGCATGCCGGCGTAGTTCTTGGACCCCAGCGCCTCATAACGGACCATCTCGACGGCATCATAGACGGCGCGCGCAGCGGGCTCGCTCGGCGCCCGCGCGGAATGGAGTCGCGCATCATGGTGGCGAAGCTTGAGAGCGAAGCTGTCTGCAAAGCCGCGCGCGAGCGCGACCTGATCCGCCGGCAGATTGCGCGTCGGCGTGGGCACCTTGATCTGCTTGCCGGCGAGGTGCGGTGCATCGGGCGTGAAGCCGAGCTCAACCTCGGCATCATGCGCGACAGCGCGCGAGGCGCCGGTGAGAACTTCCTTGAAGCGGTCGAGGGGGGAACGGTCAGCCATGATGTACAATGGGCTGGTCCAGTGCCCCGATCCTGTCAACCCTCCTGCCCTTTGGCAGAGCTGCCCATCTCAGCCCGTCAACCTTTGCGCGTGCAGCTGTGCCGCTGTGGAACAGCACCCAAATTATTAGGATTTCTTGGTTAAATCCATTTTCGAACGCGGCCTGCCTGCCTATCAGCGTCCCCAAGGGACGGTGCTGGAGCGGCCAGGTCGCGCAGCTTTTTGTGATAGGACGATTGCCCATGATCCGGACTGCCTGCCTTGCCGCGATGCTGACGAGCGGCGCACTCCTGCCGATCCAGAGCGTCAGCGCGGCGGTCAATCTCAATGCGCGCATCGCCCTGCTGACCAGCATTCTGCACACCGAGGCCACCTTCTCGCAGCGCGATTTCAGCTTTGCGATCAACAGCGGCGGCAGCCAGCAGATGGTCTTCAAGGGCCTCGATGGCGTGCGCAACTTCAACAATTATGCCCAGCTCAACAGCTGGCTGACCCACCATGCGGAGTCGCAAGGCGTTTTCGAGGGCGGCTCTTACAAATTCACCCACTCCGTGCTCGGCAGCTACTTCACGAGCACCAGTCCAGCACCCGCCACGCCGATGGCGACCGTGACTGAACCGACGCCAACCGTGTTCGAAGGCGCACCCTACAAGTTCACCCATTCGGTGCTGGGCAGCTATTTCGACGAGGCCGCGGAGCCGCAGGCAGCGTCGCACACGGAGACCGCCGGCCCGCTGATGCGCGCGATGATGGCGCCGCCGCCCGCCATTCCGGAGCCGGCGACCTGGGCCATGATGATTGCCGGCTTCGCGCTGGCCGGCGTCGCCCTGCGCTACCGGGTGACCCGCACGCGCATCGCCTGATCACCCATTCGCGAAGGCGGCCCGCGCTCGGGCCGCCTTGCCGCGTCAGGCGCTCTTGCCGACGACGCTTTCCGGCAGATCCTTGCCGAACACGCGCTGGTAATATTCCGCCACCAGCGCCCGCTCCGCCTCGTCGCACTTATTGAGGAACGACAGGCGGAAGGCGAAACCGACATCCTTGAAAATCAGTGTGTTCTGCGCCCATGAGATCACGGTGCGCGGGCTCATCACGGTGGAAATATCCCCGTTGATAAAGCCCTGACGGGTCAGTTCCGCGACGCGGATCATCTTCGCGACTTCCTCGCGCCCGCCGGGATGATCATATTCGCCGGACTTGGCGAGCACGATCTGCGCCTCGGTCTCGGCCGGCAGATAGTTCAGCGTCACCACCAGATTCCAGCGGTCCATCTGGCCCTGGTTGATCTGCTGGGTGCCATGATAGAGGCCCGTGGTGTCACCCAGGCCGACCGTGTTGGCGGTGGCGAACATGCGGAACCAGGGGCTCGGACGAATCACCCGGTTCTGGTCGAGCAGGGTCATCTTGCCGTCCGCTTCCAGCACGCGCTGGATGACGAACATCACGTCCGGCCGACCGGCGTCATATTCGTCAAACACCAGCGCTACAGGGCGCTGCAAGGCCCAGGGCAGCAGGCCTTCCTTGAACTCGGTGACTTGCTGACCGTCCTTGAGGACGATGGCGTCACGCCCGACGAGATCGATGCGGCTGATATGCGCATCGAGGTTGATGCGGATGCAGGGCCAGTTGAGCCGCGCCGCGATCTGCTCGATGTGAGTCGACTTGCCGGTGCCGTGATAGCCCTGCACCATCACCCGGCGATTATAGGCATAGCCGGCCAGGATCGCGAGCGTCGTGTCCGGATCGAACACATAGGCGGGGTCCGTATCCGGCACGCGCTCGTCCGCTTCGGAAAAGGCGGGGATCTCCATGTCGATATCGACCCCGAACACCTCGCGCGCGCTCACGACACGATCGGGCGCGTCGAGCAGCACCTCGCTGCGCATGTCGGAATTGGTGTTGGGCAGATCGGTCATAGTCATCATCTTCCTGCGAGTCACACAGCCCCTAACCGATTGCCGCGCGCCCTGTCGATAGAAGGTAGGGTTCCATCAGGCGGATCAGACCGCCCATTCCGCCGGATCGTGCTCCAGCCCGATCAGCGCGAGACCGTGCGCGATGGACGTCAGTTCTCCGCCGGTCGCGATCCGCTCGGCACCGAACCGGCGTTCGAATATGGCGCGAATCGCGGGGATCAGCGACGATCCCCCTGTGAGGAACACGCGGTCGATGGCGCCGGCGTTCAATGCGGCGTCTGCCAAGGCCTGATCGACCGTCTCCTCGATCCGCGCGACATCCGGCGCGATCCAGCGCTCGAACTGGGCGCGCGTCACATCGGCATCGATCACCAGATCATCGCTTTCGAAGCGGAAATGCGCTTCATCCTCGCTCGACAGCGCACGCTTGAGTTGGCCGACTGCATCGTAGAGCGCATAGCCGAGCTCCCGCTCGATGATGGCGATCATCCGCCCGATGGCAGCGGGATCGACGGCAGCGCGCTGCAGCCGCGCCAGCTCTTCCATGGTCCGCCGGTTGCGCATCAGGGCGAGTCGGGACCAGTCGGCAAAGTCCGCGAAATGGCTGCGGGGAATTTCCAGAACCTTGTCGAAGGAGCGATAGCTGCTGCCCTTGCCAAGTATGGGAAGCACGAGATGATCGACGATGCGGTAATCGAACCGGTCGCCCGCAATGCCGATGCCGGCATGGCCGAGCGGCTCGCAGCGCCGCCCGTCGCCCGCCGGGCGCATCCGCACGATGGAGAAATCGCTCGTGCCGCCGCCGAAGTCCGCGACCAGAACCGTCGCCGGCTCCGACAGGCGGCTGGCGAAGCTGAAGGCCGCGCCGAGCGGTTCGTAGACATAATGGATGTCGGTGCCGAAGGTGCGGAACATGGCATCGTAGCGCGTGCGGGCCAGCCCCTCATCCGGTCGCGAACCGGCATAGCGCACCGGTCGACCGACGATGATCCGTTCGGGCCGCTCATCCGGCCCGGAGCCCAGCGCGCCACCGGCATGGGCGACCATGCGCTCCAGAAAGGCCTCTCCCAACTGCTCGAAGGTCATGCGCTGGTCGAAGATGCTGGCATGATCGAACAGCGGGCTGGCGGCGACCGACTTGAACGACTGGATGAAGCGCGAACCCTGCGGAAATTCCAGATACTCAGCGATAGCCCATGGCCCTGCCTCGCGCGCCAGCGCCGCCCGGCTCTCGCCCTCTTCCCAGAAGCAAAGCGCGGACCGGAAGACGGCGCCTGTCGCCTTGTCGCCCGAGAACTCCATCATATGGGATGTGCCGTCTTGAGCAATCGCGGCCACGCTGTTGGTGGTGCCGAAGTCAAAGCCCATCGCGCGGGCCGGCGTGCCGGTCGCCATATCAATCACCTTCCTGAAAGCGGGCCGGCGCCTATGGCAGCGCAGACCGGGCGCGGCAAGGTCCGTCAGGCGAAGGCCGGCGCCTTGCGGAGATGGGAATAGGCCGCGATCACGTCTTGCAGCGCTTTCTCATGCGCGCGGTCGCCGCCATTATGATCCGGGTGAAAGCGGCGGACCAACTCGGTATAGCGGGTGCGCAAGGCGCGCCGGTCGGCATCGGTCGAAAGACCAAGCGTCTTGAGGGCAGACCGATCCGCGCCAGACAGCGGCTTGCCATCCTGCCGTTGCGCGGTTTCCGCTGCCCGCATCTTGAAGCGGGCGCCAATCGCATCGAGCGGATCGGAGAAATCGGCCCAGCGTGGCGGCGGCGTGCCACTCGCTGCGGCCGACGAAAAGGCCCGCGTCTCCCGCTCCCAGCCGCCATAAGGGCGCTGCGCCTGCGTGATTTCCTCCGGGCTCATGCCCTTGAAGTAATTATATTCGGTGTTGAACGCGCGGATGTGCTCCAGGCAGAACCAGCGCCATTGCGGCGGACCATCGGGTGCGCCGCGCCGTTCCTCGGGCGGCGCACGGAATTCGCCCGCTTCCATGCAGCCGGGGTGCGAGCAGCGGCGCGCCTCGCCTTCCACGCGGCCGTGAAAGCGCGTGTGGCGGCGCGATGCACCCTGATTGAACCCCGACCCTGACACGACCGTCTCTTCCCTGTGGCTGCGTGAACCAAAACGCCTATATAGGGCGCATGGTTGACGCTTCGCTAGGCCCGGTCGGGCAAGAGATCGCACAGCGGCTGGAAAATGCCCTGTCCCCGCAACAGCTCGCCGTCATCAATGACAGCGCCAAGCATCGCGGTCATATGGGCGATGATGGCAGCGGCGAAAGCCACTTCACCGTGGAGATTGTCGCCGACTCCTTCACCGGCCAATCCCGCGTTGCGCGACAGCGCATGGTCAACGCGGCGCTCGCCGATCTGCTGCGTGAGAAGGTGCATGCCCTCGCCATTCGAGCCCGCGCGCCGGGTGAATGAGCCGGGCGTGACCCGTCGCGCGAAACGTCCGGCGGCCCGCCTGCTGGTCACCGATCCGCAAGGACGGCTGCTGCTCTTCCGCTTCACGCCCGATGATCGCCCGCCTTTTTGGGTGACGCCCGGCGGCGCGGTCGATCGGGGCGAAACCTTTGAGCAGGCCGCGCGGCGCGAACTGCGCGAGGAGACAGGGCTCGACCTCGAACCCGGTCCGCTCGTGGCGGTGCGCGATGTCACCTTCGTCACGCTCGAGGGCATTCCCGTCGATGCCGAGGAGCGCTTTTACGCGGTCCCCGTCGCGGAGGCGCGAATCGACACGGCGGGTCACACCGATCTCGAGAAGGCCGTCATGCTTTCGCACCGCTGGTGGACGCCACAGGAACTGGCGGCCCATGACGAGGCCTGGTATCCGGTCGATCTGCTGGACATCTGGCAGGAGCTGCTCGCCGGCACCGTGCCGTCATGACCGGCGAAACGCGGGCAGGGCTGCTGGAAGGCTGGCGCGCGCATCTCGCCGAAGGCCGGCGCCGCTCGCTTCACACCGTGCGCGCCTATGTCTCCACCGCCGAACGCCTGCTCGACTGGATGGCGGACATGGACGGCCGCGCGCCGACATCGGCGGCCATCACCACGCTGACGACAAGCGATCTGCGCGCCTTTCTGGCGGCGCGCCGGGCGGAAGGCATCGGCAACAGTTCGGCGGCGCGGGAGCTCTCTGCCCTGCGCGCCTTTCTGCGGTTTGTGGGCGGCGAGGGCGCCACGATTCCGGTGATGCGCGGGCCGCGCGTCAAGCCCGGCGTGCCGCGACCGATCAGCCCGGATGAAGCCGTCGCGCTCGCCGAGGACATTGCCGAAACCGCGCGGGACGGATGGATCGGGGCGCGCGACTGGGCCGTGCTGATGCTGCTCTACGGCGCGGGCCTGCGCATCAGCGAAGCCTTGGGACTGACCGGCGATGCCCTGCCCCTCGCTGAAACACTGCGGGTGCTGGGCAAGCGGGGCAAGACGCGGGTGGTGCCGCTGCTGCCGCAAGTCCGCAGCGCGATCGAGGAATATATCGCGCTCTGCCCCTATCCGACGGGCAAAGACGCGCCGCTGTTCCGGGGTTCGCGCGGCGGGCCCCTTTCCCCGGCGCTGATTCGCCGCGCCGTGCAGGGCGCGCGCGGGCGCCTTGGCCTGCACGATCGCACGACGCCGCATGCGCTGCGCCACAGCTTCGCCACCCATCTGCTCGGGCGCGGCGCGGACCTGCGCTCACTGCAGGAACTGCTCGGTCATGCCAGCCTGTCCTCGACGCAAATCTACACGCAGGTCGATGCGGCGCATCTGCTCGATGTCTATCGCAACGCGCACCCGCGCGCGGAAGGATAAGACATGATTACGGCTGGTCGCGCGGCTCGCTCTTCCAAGTGAACAGCCGCCAGAGATAGCCGACGACCAGAAACGCCACCGCGATATTGGTGAGCGGGCCAAGATAATCATCGATGCGCTCGAACCGCACGCCAAGATAATAGCCGGCCCCGACCAAGACGACATTCCAGATCAGCGCGCCACCGGTCGTCCAGATGACGAAGCGCCAGAACGGCATGGCGAACAGCCCGGCCGGGAGCGAGACGATCGTGCGGAACACCGGCATGAAGCGGAAGATGAAGACGATCTTGTCGCCATGGCGCAGAAAAATCCGCTCCAGCCACTCGACCTCCCGCCACCGCAACGTCGCCCAGCGGCCATAGCGCTCGACCAAGGGCCGCAGCCGCGTATAGCCGAGACAGAGCCCCAGATAATACCAGAAGAGATTGCCGATGGTGGTGCCGATGGTCCCCGCCGCCAGCAACGGCACCACATCCATCTTCCCCTGGCCGACGCGAATGCCGCCAATGCCCATGATCAACTCGGAAGGGATGGGCGGAAACACATTTTCCAGCACCATCAGCAGGGCGATGCCCCAATAACCGCCGGCATCGATCAGATGAACGACCCAATCGCTCATCTGTCGTCACCCATCATCAACATATCAATCATCTGGTTGTTGCAGCAGCCTCAGGCCGCCCGCTCCGCCAGCCGGCGCTCGACCGCATCCCAGATCATGCCGCCGGTATCCGTGCCGTTGAAGGCATCGATGGCAACGATGCCGGTCGGTGACGTCACGTTGATTTCGGTCAGCCATTTGCCGCCAATGACGTCGATGCCGACGAACAGCAGGCCGCGCTTCTTGAGCTCCGGCCCCAGCGCGGCGCAGATCTCCTGCTCCTCCGCCGTCAGCTCGGTCTTGGCGGCAGTGCCGCCGGCGGCCAGGTTCGAGCGGATCTCGCCCTTACCAGGAATACGATTGATCGCGCCGGCCACTTCGCCATCGACGAGCACGATCCGCTTGTCGCCCTGCGCCACGTCCTTGAGGAAAGCCTGCACCATGAAGCTTTCGACCCACATCTCGCCGAAAAGTTCCACCAGAGCGGCGAGATTGGCCCCATCTGCGCCAATGCGAAACACCGCCGAACCGGCGTTTCCATACAGCGGCTTCACGACGATCTCGCCATGTTCGGCAAGGAAGTCGCGCGTTTCCTCAAGGCTGCGCGTGATCATCGTCGGCGGCATGAAGCGCGCGAAATCCAGCACGAACAGCTTTTCCGGCGCGTTGCGCACGGCCGCCGGATCGTTGACGACCAGCGTCTCGCCGGTGATCCGCTCCAGCAGATGCGTCGCGGTGATATAATTGAGGTCGAACGGCGGATCCTGCCGCATCCAGACCACATCGATATCACGGCCAAGGTCCAGTCGGGCCGTCTCACCGAAGCGATAATGATCGCCTTCGACTCGCTGCACCGTCACTTCGCGCGCCTGCGCATAGAGCCGTCCGCCGCGCCAGCTCAGATCATCCGTGCGATAATGGTAGAGCCGGTGCCCCCGCGCCTGAGCCGCGATCATGATGTGGAAGGTCGAATCGCCGGCAATGTTCAGCGACTCCATCGGGTCCATCTGCAGAGCGACCTTGAGCGACATCCGTTCTTACCTTCCACCGTTCGGGCTGCTTCAAGCCCTGCTCTTGTTCTGAACCGAGACGCTGTCACGCGACGCAACCGGGACCGCAGGCGCTAGCCGCCGTGCCAGACATTTTCCAGATGGCGTGGCCGATGACCCGGCGCAAGCAGCATCACGTCGATGCGCATGTCATCATCCGGCCCTAGCCAGTTATGGGCGACCGCTTCCGCCGCCGCCGCGACGCGCGCCAGCCGCCGCTCATCGATCGCTTCATCGAGCAGCGCCTCGCTGGCCCGCGTCTTCACCTCGACGAAGGCGACGATCTTGCCGCGCCGGGCAATCAGGTCGACCTCGCCGGCGCGGGTGCGCACCCGCCGCGCCAGAATCGTCCAGCCCTTGAGCCGCAGCCACCAGCCGGCGATCCGCTCGCCCTGCCGGCCGCGCTTCTCGGCAGCGAGCCGCGCCGGCGTGGGCGGGCTGCCCTTCACTTTCCTTTGAGCTCCATGGCGCGCGCGTAGAGCGCCTTGCGGTCCGCGCCCAGCGCGCGTGCGACTTCGCCTGCCGCTTGCGAGACGGTCAGCCGCTCCAGCGCCTCGCGCAGCGCTGCATCGATCTCGTCGGCTTTCGGTGGGGCGCGCTCGCCCGGCGGACCGACGACCAGCACGATCTCGCCGCGCGGCTCCTTCTGCGCGCACGCAGCCGAGAGTTCGCTCAACGTGCCCGTCAGCGTTTCCTCATAGGCCTTGCTGATCTCGCGACACAGCGCGGCCGGACGATCGCCGAGCACGGCCGCCATGTCCGCCAGCGATGCCGCGCAGCGCGGCCCGCTCTCGTAGAAAACCAGCGTCGCACGGAGCGCCACCACTTCCATCAGCGCATCAGTGCGGGCCTTCGTCTTTGGGGGCAGGAAGCCCATGAACAGGAAACGGTCGCTGGGGAGGCCGGAGAGCGTGATCGCCGCAATCGCCGCGCAGGGCCCAGGCACCGTATTCACGGATCGGCCCGCCGCACGGGCGTCTCGCACCAGCTTGTATCCCGGATCGGAGATGAGCGGCGTCCCGGCGTCCGACAGCAGCGCTACGGCTTCGCTCGCCATGCGCTCGACCAGACGGGCGCGAACCCGTTCATCGCTGTGGTCATGGTAGGGAATCATGGGCCGGTTGGACCCGGCATGGCGCAGCAATTTGGCGCTCACACGGCTGTCCTCCACGGCCACCACGTCCGCACCTTGCAGCACAGCGGCAGCGCGGGGCGACAGGTCGGACAAGTTGCCGATCGGTCCCGCAACGATATATAGGCCAGGCTCAAGTGAAGCGGACATGAGGTGTGCCATGGCAGAGAGGAGCCTTGCGGGGCAAGTGAGGTTCGACATCGCGGCTGGAGGCACCCCGACGCCCCGTCGCATTCTGCAGGGCATTGTGCTGATCGGCGCCATGCTGCTGGCGGCCTGTACCCGCGTGGTGCCGCCCGCCGCGCCGCCTCCCCCGCCGCCCAAGACACAGCAGCCGGATGTGACGCAGGGCCTGCCGACCGATACGGAGCGGCATCGCATCGCCCTGCTCGTGCCGATGAGCGGCACGAATGCCGGCGTCGGCCGCTCGCTGGCCAATGCCACAACCATGGCGCTGCTGGATACCAAGACCGAGCGGCTGCGCGTCACCACCTACGACACCGGGCGCAACGCGGCCGAGGCAGCGCGCAAGGCCGTAGCGGAAGGCAACAAGCTCATCCTCGGCCCGCTGACGGCGGACGAAGTGCGGGCCGTCGCGCCAATCGCCCGCGCAGCCAACATCCCGGTGCTGAGCTATTCCAATGACGAGAGCGTCGCCGGCAATGGCGTCTATCTGCTCGGCTATAGCCCGGAGCAATCGGTCTCCCGCGTCGTGCGCTTTGCGAGGGCGCGCGGCCTGAGCGATTTCGCGGCGCTCGTGCCGCGCGGCGTATATGGCGAGCGGGCCGGCAAGGCGTTTCTCAGCGAGGTGAAAGCGGCCGGCGGCACCGTCGTGGCAATGGAGACATTCGATCGCTCGGCCAATTCGGTGCAGTCGGCGGTCCAGCGCCTGTCGGCCAGTTCCAGCTATGATGCGCTGCTGATCGCCGATGTCGGTCGCATCGCGTTGCAGGCCGCGCCGCTGGTGCGCACGGCCGGTGCGAAGGAGGCGCGCATTCTCGGTACCGAGCTGTGGGCGACCGAATCCGGCCTTTCCGCCAGCACGGCGCTGCGGGGCGCCTGGTATGCGAGCGTATCCGATGGACTCTATCGCACGCTCGCCACCAAATATCGCTCATCCTACGGCACGGCGCCTTACCGCCTGGCGTCGCTAGGCTATGATTCGGTTCTACTCACCGTGCGGATCGCGCAGGACTGGAAGCCGGGCACGGCCTTCCCGGCGGCGC
Organism: Sphingobium sp. B8D3A; assembly: GCF_025961995.1. Lineage (NCBI taxonomy): Bacteria > Pseudomonadati > Pseudomonadota > Alphaproteobacteria > Sphingomonadales > Sphingobiaceae > Sphingobium > Sphingobium sp. B8D3A. The sequence goes on from NZ_JAOQOS010000001.1 coordinate 162,800, forward strand.
GGCTTCGTGACGCCGAGGGCTTCGCTGGCATCGATGGCGCCTTTCGCTTCGGCCGAGATGGGATCGCCGAGCGCGCGTTGGAAGTCCAGCAGGTCGGCCCGAGCGGATCGACGGTGGTGGACGCCGCGCCCAAGGGTTTCGGGCGCTAGATCGCGCCAGCCTTTGAGCTAAAGAAAAGGGCCGCTGCCTCCCGGGAGACAGCGGTCCTTCTTATTGCAACACAGCAGCGCTTAGAGGATCGACTGACCCGTCTTCTCCCAGTCGGAAGCGAAAGCGGCGAGGCCCTTGTCGGTCAGCACATGGTTGACCAGCGACTTGATGACCGCCGGCGGCGCCGTGATCACGTCCGCGCCGATCTTCGCGCATTCGAGCACATGGATAGGATGACGCAGCGAAGCCGCCAGAATTTCCGTCTCGAAGGCATAGTTGTCGTAGATCAGCCGGATGTCCTCGATCAGCCGCATGCCGTCGAAGCCATTGTCATCGTGCCGTCCGACGAAGGGCGAGATGAACGTCGCGCCGGCCTTGGCGGCCAGCAGGGCCTGATTGGCCGAGAAGCACAGGGTCACATTGACCTGGCAGCCATCCTGCGTGAGCGCCTTGCAGGTCTTGAGGCCATCGATGGTGAGCGGCACCTTGATGCAGACATTCTCGGCGATCTTCCGGAGCACGGCGGCTTCCTTCATCATCGTCTCATGATCGAGCGCCACGACTTCTGCTGAGACGGGGCCATCGACCAGCCCGCAGATTTCTTCCACCACTTCGAGGAACTTGCGGCCCGATTTGTGGATGAGGCTGGGATTGGTCGTCACGCCGTCCAGCAGGCCAGTGGCGGCAAGCTCGCGAATGTCGGCAGTGTCGGCGGTATCGACGAAGAATTTCATGGCCAGAGGTTCCCGGTTGTGGAGAGATTGGCGCCGCCTATAGCGCCGCACGCCCCCGGATGTAAGGCCCGCCTGCCGTGCGGAGGCGCAAGCGAGGCCGACGATGCCATTTCCTCCGAGCCAGACAGTCTCTAAGGCCGGAGCATGACCCGCGCCCGGATCATTCTGCTCAACGCCGCGCTAGGCCCGCTCGATTACCGGGTGCCGCATGGCATGAGCGTGGAGCCCGGGCAGATCGTCGTCGCCCCGCTGGGTCCGCGCCCGATGATCGGCGTGGTGTGGGAAGCGGACCGCTTTCCGGACGTCGCGCCGGTCGGCGACAATCGTCTGCGCCCCATTAGCGGCGTGCTGGACGCGCCGCCTTTGCCCGCCTCTCTGCGCCGCCTCATCGAGTGGACGGCGGATTATTATCTCGCCCCGCCCGCTGCCGTGCTGCGCATGGCGCTCGCCTCCATGTCCGCGCTGGATGGCGAGAAGACAGTGGTGGAATATCGTCCGACCGGCGCCGTGCCGGATCCGCTGACGCCCCAGCGCGCGCAAGCGCTGGAACGCATTGGTGAGCGTCAGGGGCTGGTGCGTGAACTCGCCGCTATTGGCGAAGTCAGCGACGCGGTGATTCGCGGGCTGGTGAAGCAGGGCGCGCTGGAGGCCGTGGAGGTCTCCACCGATCAACCCTATCCCGAGCCTGACCCCGACTTCGTGACCGTCACGCTCAGCGCCGACCAGCAGGCCGCGGCCGACAGGCTGACAGACCATGTTCGCGCCCATGCCTTCCAGACCGTGCTGCTCGATGGCGTCACCGGATCGGGCAAGACGGAGGTGTATTTCGAGGCGCTGGCCGAGACCCTGAGGCAGGGCAAGCAGGCGCTGGTGCTGCTCCCCGAGATCGCGCTGACCGAGCCGTTTCTCGACCGGTTCACCGCCCGCTTTGGCTGTGAGCCGGTGCCCTGGCATTCCGGCCTCAAGCAATCCGACCGGCGTCGCGCCTGGCGGGCGATCTCACGCGGCGAGGCGCAGGTGGTGGTGGGCGCCCGCTCGGCGCTGTTCCTGCCTTACCCAAAGCTCGGCCTCATCATCGTGGACGAGGCTCATGAGACCAGCTTCAAGCAGGAAGAAGGCGTGCGCTACCATGCGCGGGACGTCGCGGTGATGCGCGGCATGTTCGAGAGCTGCCCGATCATCCTCGCCTCGGCGACTCCGGCGATCGAGACGCGCCATCAGGTCGCGCTGGGGCGCTATGAAGAGATTGCCCTGCCCAGCCGGTTCGGCGGCGCCGAACTGCCGGAGATCATCGGCCTCGACCTGACGCGCGACCCGCCCGACCGGGGCCGATGGCTCGCGCCGCCGCTGGTCAAGGCCATGGCGGAGACGCTGGAGCGTGGCGAGCAATCCTTGCTGTTCCTCAACCGGCGCGGCTATGCCCCGCTCACCCTGTGCCGCCATTGCGGCCATCGCTTCCAATGCCCGCACTGTACGGCGTGGATGGTCGAGCATCGCCTGACCCGGCGCCTCGCTTGCCATCATTGCGGCCACAGCATCCCCACGCCCGACGCCTGCCCGGAATGCAACGAGAGCGATGCGCTGGTCGCCTGCGGCCCCGGTGTCGAGCGTATCGCGGACGAGGTGAAGCTGCTCTTCCCGCAGGCGCGCACCGCCATCGTCACCTCCGACACCTTATGGTCTCCGGCTCGGGCGGCTGCCTTTGTGCGGGACGTGGCGGGCGGGGCCGTGGATATCATCATCGGCACGCAACTGGTCACCAAGGGCTACCACTTCCCCGAACTCACGCTGGTCGGCGTGGTCGATGCCGATCTCGGGCTGGATGGCGGCGACCTGCGTGCCGCTGAGCGCACCTATCAGCAGATCATGCAGGTCTCGGGACGCGCGGGGCGTGGCGAGAAGCCTGGACGGGTCTTCATCCAGACCCGCGCTGCGGAGGCGCCGGTGATCCGGGCCTTGCTCGATGGCGATGGCGCGCGCTTCTACGCGATGGAGACGGAAAGCCGGCGGATCGCCAACGCGCCGCCGTTTGGGCGCTTCGCGGCAATCATCGTCAGCGATACCGACGGAGCACTGGCCCGGGAGACGGCACAGCGAATCGGGAAGATTGCGCCCCATCAGGATGGTCTGGACGTTTATGGTCCGGCCGAAGCGCCACTGGCCGTGCTGCGCGGTCGACACCGGTTCCGATTGCTCGTCCACGCGCGGCGCGGGGTGGATCTGCAGGCCATCGTCCGCAAATGGCTGAGCCAGATCGATTGGAAGTCAACGACGCGGGTGAGCGTGGATATCGATCCCTACAGCTTCGTCTGATTTCGAACGGCGCTGTAATGAACAGCCGCTCCTCGTTACGAAGAGCGGCTGCATCTGAAGCTACCGACCGATGGAGATCAGGTCGTGCGCGGCTTTTGGGTCGGGCGGACGGTCGTCCCGCCGAAGCTATAAACCGTCTGACGCGCAGGGGCTTGCGGCTGGGTTGCGGGCGCTGCCGCCTCCGCAGTCTGGCGGTCCACCGTTGCCGGCGCAGCCTCAGGCAGTGCGCCATGGCGCATCAGGAAGTTGGCGCGACGCAGACGATTCTTACGGGTAAGAAATGGGTTCTCCCGCGACGGCGCCGCCGCCACCTGTTGTTCCAGATCGCCCTCGCGGACGACAGTGGAGCGCTGCATGGTCGGAGCAGAAGAATCAACGGGGGCACGCGCCGCTACGGCAGGTGCATAGGCTGGATTCACGACCGTATCCTGCTTCGGCGTGACGACGGGTTCACGGATCACCTCCCGCTCCATCGCATCTGTTTCGATCTCACGATCATAGGTTTTGCGGCGACGGAAGGCCATGAAGCCAGCCCCAAGCAGGACGAGTGCACCAGCGCCGCCGATGATGATCGCGGTGTTATCCCTGGAAGCAGCCTCACCGGTGGTTTCAAGCGGTGCGGGTTGCGGTGTCTCATTGACCATCGGCGCCGCAGTCGCAGGGGCTGCCTCAACCGCCTGGGGCTGGGCTTCAGCCGGCGCAACAGCATCGCTGGCGGCTAACTGCGGAGCCGGTTCACGCGCCGCAGTCGGACGCGTCGATTCCGCGCGGGCACTCGATGTGCGCTCTGCAGGGGCTGAGGTCGTTTCCGCGGACGTCCGAGCAGCCTGACGCGCCTGGGAAGGGGTATCAGCAGTACCCGCGGTTGTGGCTTCCGGGGCAACGATGGGGGCGGTCGTTAAGGCGCTCGATGAAGGCGCTGCCGGGCTCTGCGTGACGATCGGAGCCACGGTCGTCAGCGGCGGCGCGGTTGTCGGGAGCGGGACCGCCGCAGGCGCACGCTGCGCATCCGGAATCACGATCTCACTCCCTGCGGGATCGACCGCGGGTGGAGCGGTTCCGGCCTCCTGCGCCAGAGCCGAGGTGGAGCCAAGCGCCAAGACGGCGGCAATCGCGGTCAGCGCTGTACGAGGGGTTTCATGGTTGCGTGTCATAGTATGGGAAAAACCGCTGAACACGTCGGCTGGTTTCGCGTCCCCCGGCTGAATCCGGCCAGTTGTTAGGCAATGGCGACAAGTTGAACGGAAAATTTACTTGGCAGCCGGCGCGTAAGGCAATGAGTTTTCGTTGTTTTTTCGTCACTGATCTATTGGGGGCCGACTCTATCCTCATGTTCCCCCAGAAAAGTCCTACTTCAGCCGTTTTTCCTTCTCCAGCAGGACCGTCTTGCGATCCGTCCCATAGGCATAACCGCCCAATCCGCCATCGCTGCGAAGAACCCGGTGGCAGGGAATGAGCACCGCCAGCTTGTTATCGCCACAGGCCGACCCCGCCGCGCGGACGGCAGCCGGCTTGCCGACCGCTGCTGCGATCTGCGTGTAGGTGCGCGTTTCACCGATGGGGATCGCCCGCAAGGCCGCCCATACCGCCTGCTGGAATGCTGTGCCGGCGACATCGACCGGCAGATCGACCGCGCGTGTCGGATCGTCGACCAGCGCCACGACCTGCGCTACCAATGCCGCAAAATCGGCACCCCCGGCAACGATCGTCGCGCGCGGGAAATGCCGCCGCAGGTCGCTTTCCTGCTCGTCGAAGCTGATCCGGCACAGGCCCTTGGCGGTCGCCGCGACCAGCATGTCGCCCAGAGAGGTCGCCGTGACCGTGAAGCGAATCGTCACGTCCGCGCCGCCGTTGCGCCAGGCGGACGGTGTCATGCCAAGTCGCGTCCGCGCATCGGCATAAGCGCGGCTGGGTGCTTCATAGCCGGCATCGTAGATCGCATCTGTGATCCTTTCGGCCTTGTGGAGCGCGCGCGTCAGCCGATCCGCCCGAAGGCCGCGCCAGTAAGCCGCCGGCGAGACTCCGACGGCCCGCTTGAACAGGCGCTGGAAATGGTGGGGCGTGTAGCCGACGGCGCGTGCCAGCTCGGCCAGCGGCGGCATGACCTCACCAGCTTCTAGCAACGCCAGCGCTTGCGTGACGGCAGCGCGATCCGGCGCGACATCGTCCGGGCGGCAGCGCAGGCAGGGACGGTAACCCTCCGCTCGTGCCGCGCCGCCATCGGGCAGGATCGTGACATGCTCCGGCCGGGGGCGGCGCGCAGGACAGCTCGGTCGACAATAGATGCCGGTCGTCTTGACCGCGACGACGAAATGCCCGTCCATGCGGCGGTCGCGCGCCGCGAAGGCCGCCCATGCCGTCTCTTCATCAATGGCCGGCGCGATGGCGGGCATAGCAATTTTCCTGTCTCTTCCGCAATCGAGCGGGGGCTATCCGATGTAAGCGGGCCGGTCATGCTTACGCAAGGCGCGGGGTCAGCGGCGGGTCCTTGTCGCACCGGCAATGCGGGCAAGCTTCCCGTAAATTGCTTTCAAAGCGCGTGGACCGTGAAAACCTCTGTCGAGAGCTCGAAGGGCGCGTTAAAGGTTCCCCATGATCAAGCCTCGCACCGGACTGTTCGGTTCCTTCAAAGCGGTCCTCCACCTCGCCCTTGCGCTGCTGCTGCCTCTTGCCCTGACGCCGGCGCTGGCAGATGTGCAGGACATCGCCGCCGCCTCGCGCAGCGTCGTGCGGGTGGCGCTGGTGGCAACGGACGGCCAGAATGCCTATTTCGTGGGCCATGGCAGCGGCGTCATGATCGCGCCGGGCCGCGTGCTCACCAACGCCCATGTCGTCGAACTCGCCCGCAGCGAGTCCAACATCGTCATCGGCATCATCCCCTCCGAGGGCACGAACAGCTATGGCGGCCGCATCCTGGCCTATTCGCCGGGCAATGATCTGGCCTTGCTGGCGGTTGATGACGCGCCGTCGATCCCCATCGCGACCTTCCTGGCCGGCCCGGTGGAAGACGGCACGCGGGTGACCGCCATTGGCTATCCCGGCTCGGTCGATCGCGCGCAGGGCATGAGCATCGAGGATATCATCCGCCCCATGAGCGCCGTGCGCACCTCTGGCAATGTCTCGGCAGGGCGCGCCTCCCGCCAGTTCGACACCGTGCTGCACACCGCCCCACTGGCGGCGGGAAACAGTGGCGGGCCGCTAGTGGACGATTGCGGCCGCGTCATCGGCATCAACAGCTTTGGCTCGCTCTCGGACGGCAGCGATGCTGAATATGGTTTTGCGGTATCGACGCGCGAGATTGCGAGCTTTCTGCGGCAGGCCAATGTTCAGGTACGCCGATCCAGCGAAACCTGCCGATCCATGGCGGAAATCGATGCCGCCCAACAGGCCGCCGACGAGCGCGCTCGGGCTGAGGCGGCGCGACGGCAGAACGAAGCCGCCCTGAAGGACCGCGAGCGCGCCATCGCCGCGCGCGAGCAGGCCCAGCAGCAGGTCATCGCCCGGCGCGAGAACATGATCGCCATCGCCGCGCTGCTTCTCGCCGCTGCGGCTCTGACCGGTGGTGCCGCCGTACTGGGCCAGTCGCGCGGCAACATCCGCCACGCCCGGAGGTTCGGGGGTGCGGCAGGTGTGCTGCTGCTGGCTGCAGTGCTGACCTTCGCGTTGCGCCCGAGTTTCGACAGCGCCGACGCACCGGCCGAGCCGCTGCCGGATGCCGGCAATGCGGTCGGCAACGAGACGGACGGCGCGGCGTCGGCCGAAAGCGGTCGCTGGCTATGCCGGCTCGAACCGGGGCTGAGCCGGGTGACCGTCTCGGAAACGGCGGACCTGAGCTTTACTTGGACGCAGCAGGGGTGCCTCGACGGGCGCACCCAGTTCCAGAATGGCGCGACCGGCTGGTCCCGCGCCCTCGTGCCGGCAGACGAGGCCGCTGTTTCGGTGCGGCGCTTCGACCCCGCTATCGGCCGCTACCGCACCGATAACTATCTCGTGAGCGCACAGAGCGCCGCAGAGATGCGCGCGCTGCGGGACAAGATCGGCTGGTCCGGCTGCTCGAGCGACCCAGAGCGGCTCGCCAAGCTGATGCAGATTCAGGGCGAGATCGAGGCGCGGCTGCCATCCAGCCCGAACGAGCGCCTCGTCTATCGCTGCGAGCGGCAGGCGCCGAAGGCGGCGGGGCAAAGCACAGCACCCTGAGGCCTGACGCCCTGCCCGCCACCATGGCCCCTCAGTGGCTGACAGACTGGATGCGCAGCCGCCGCCGCTTGCCGCTGCGGTCCGGCCAGTTGATTGACTGACCCTGGCGCAGGCCGATCAGCGCCGCGCCGATCAGAGTGAGGATGGAGACGCGCCCGGCATTGATGTCCGCCTCGCCGGGATAGACGAGCTGGACAGACCGCTCGGCGCCGCTTTCTTCATCGATGAACGCCACCGTGGATTGCATCCTGACGACATCGGGGCCGATCTGGCTGGCGGTCTTCACCGTCGCGCGCCCGACTTCGTCGAGCAACAAGGCGCTGACCTCGGGAAACCGGTCTTCGGCGCCGAGCGCCAGTTCGGTCAGGCGATCGGCTTCGGTGTCGATCATATGGATGGCCGGCCTGCGGCCCGCCTGTGTGCTGGTCATGGATGGATCTTTCAAGATGGAGGGCCAGCGCCACCTATCGGGGACGCTGGGCAAGATGCGCGAATTCACCCCGACAGTCGGGGCGAGCTGCGCCGACTCCCGGGGCTATCGTCCCGTGAGGATCTGACCTCGATAAGATCGGTTGCCCGACGGGCAACGAGGCTGGCCACCATGCTCAGTCATGCCTGCAAGCTGTCATTGCCTGATCGGGAAGTCAATCGACGCGCCCCGGCGCGCCATCCTAGCGCCTGCGGAGCAGGCCCGCGCAGGCAGCGGCGTCCATGTCATCGCCCGCGCTGTTGCGTGCATCGACATGCGTCACAACGGGCTCCCGATTCGCGGCCGGGGGATAGAGATAGGCATCCAGCACGCACTGGCCGTTGGCGAACTGCAGCTTGCGCACTGCAGGATCGCGAATGTCCAGCCGAGGCTCCCCGAAGAGCCGTTGCAGGCCCCGCGCATCCGCCCCGACGATGCCGCCCGGCTGGGGCCGCTTAGCAGGGGCATAGCCGACCGCGGGCGCCTGGCCGCCAGTCTGCGGGACCAGCGACGCGCCGCAGCCGGAGAGGAGCAGGGCAAGCAGGGGAAAGCCAAAGCGCAAGAGCATCTGTTCAGGTCTTCCGCCGCGCGTGGAACATGTGCGCGGCCATAGCCACGCTCCAGATCGGCGCCAACAGGTTCACGACGGGTGGCAGGAATAGAAGCGCCGAAACGAGGCCCAGCTGCCAGCGCTGGCCAGCCGTGAACACCGTCAGGCCCGGATGCCGCCCCTTGATCAGTTCGGCAAGGTCGCGGCCGAGCAGATAGGCATTGAGCACAAGGAACAGGATCGGTGCGCCAACGCCGGTGACCAGCAGCGCCAGATAGAGCGGCAGCACCGCCAGATTCCAGCCGACCGCGCGGCCGACCGAGCGCAAGGCGATCCGCATTCCGGTGGCGAAAGGCACGGCCGCCGCCTGCGCATGGCGTGTGGGATAGTCCGTCTGCTCGACCACCGCCACGATGCGATCCGCGTAAAGCCCGACGATGGCGATGGCCACGGCGCGAAACAGCAGCCAGCCGATGACCAGCGCGATTGCGACGGCGAGCGCTGCGCCGGCGAAACCGTCTGCATCCAGCCAGCCGGTCCGGGTCAGCAGCAGGCGCAATCCAAACCAGACGCCCGCGCCGATAAGCGCAAAGATCGCCACGGTGATGGCGAGACTCTGCCAGAGCACCGCGCGAATGCCGGGCAACAGGATTTGCGGGAGGGCGCGCAGCAAGGCGGGAAACACCATGGGACAGGTTTTGCCCGAGCACGCGCGGCGGTCAAGCGGCCGGCGTTCCCCATGCCCTGTCCCACGCTGCTTGCCGGGGCGAGATCAGGCGGATAAGGACGGGCTTCTCCCGCCCTGCCTCATCCTTCATGAAGGAATGCCTTTTGTCCGAAGCTGTTCTTGATGTCGTCGCCATCGGCAATGCCATTGTCGATGTGATTTCCCAGGAAAACGATGCCTTCATCGCCAGCCGCGCGCTCACCAAGGGCGGGATGCAGCTTATCGATGCCGAGCAGGCCGAGGCGCTCTATGCCGATATGGCGAGCGGCCTCGAGATTTCCGGTGGGTCGGCGGCCAATACCCTAGCCGGCATGGCCGCGCTGGGCGGCAAATGCGGCTTCATCGGCCAGGTCGCTGACGACCAGCTGGGCCGCATCTTCGCGCATGATATTCGCGCACTGGGCATTCGCTATGAAACCGAGGTGGCGAGCGACGGTCCGCCCACCGCGCGCTGCCTCATCATGGTGACGCCCGATGCTCAGCGGACGATGAACACCTTCCTTGGCGCATCCCAGTTCCTGCCCGCGGCCGCGCTCGATCTCGACATGATCCGCTCGGCCCGCATCCTGTATCTCGAAGGCTATCTGTGGGACCCGGAGCAGCCCCGCGCCGCGATGCGCGATGCCATCGCCGCCGCGCGCGAGGCCGGCCGCGAGGTGGCCTTCACGCTGTCCGACGCCTTCGTCATCGAGCGCCATCGCGAGGACTTCATCAGCCTGATCGACGGCGGGATGATCGACATCCTCTTCTCCAACGAAACCGAGATCTGCTCGCTGGCGCAAACGCAGGACTGCGAAAAGGCCATTGCGCGCTTTGCCGACAAGCTGCCGACGCTGATCGTCACCCGCAGCGAGAAGGGCGCCATCGCCATCCAGAACGGCACGCGCTATGAAGTGGCGGCAGCGCCCGTCGAGCGAGTGATCGACACGACCGGCGCGGGCGATCTCTTCGCCGCTGGCTTCCTGACCGGCCATGTGCGTGGGCAGGACCCGACGACCTGCCTTACGCTCGGCGCCATCGCCGCTGCAGAGGTCATCTCACATTATGGCGCGCGGCCCGAGGCCGATCTCAAGGACCTGGCCGGCACGCTGCTCGCCTGAGGCTTGGCAGGCGCCGGAACACCGGCGCCTATCCTGCCCGCACCAGCAACCAGCACCGGATCGCGCTGGCGAGGTTGGGCGGCTCGCTCTGTTGAATCCGCTCGGCATCGATGCGGGCGACGAGCGCGCTCAGCGGCAGGTCTGCCGCGCGGGCACTGTCTTCCAGCGCTCGCCAGAAGACAGGCTCCAGGCTGATCGAGGTCGTGTGGCCGGCAATGGTCATGCTGCGCTTGACCGGGCCGGCATAAAGCGGTGGCGTCTCTTCCACCGCCCGGCTCAATACATGTGCTGGCCGCCGTTGATCGACAGGGTCGATCCGGTCACGAACCCGGCATCCTCGCTGCACAGGAAGGCGACGCCGCGCGCGATTTCTTCCGCATGGCCCAGACGCCCGACGGGAATGCGCGCCACGATCTTCTCCAGCACCGCGGCCGGCACGGCGGCGACCATGTCGGTATCGATATAGCCCGGCGCGATGGCGTTGACGGTGACGCCATATTTGGCGCCTTCCTGCGCCAGCGCCTTGGTAAAGCCGTGGATGCCCGACTTGGCGGCGGCATAGTTCACCTGGCCATATTGGCCGGCCTGACCGTTGATCGAGCCGATGTTGACGATGCGCCCCCAGCCGCGCTCGCGCATGCCGGGGAAGGTGGCCTTGGCCATGTTGAAGCAGCCGCCGAGGTTGATGCGCATCACCTCGTTCCAGTCCTCGAAGCTCATCTTCATGAGCACGCCGTCTCGCGTGATGCCGGCGTTGTTCACGACAACGTCGATCGGGCCGAGATCGGACGCGACTTGGGCGCAGCCATCGAGGCAGGCCTGATGATCACCCACGTCCCACGCGTAGGACCGAATGCCGGTCTTGTCCGTGAAGGCCTTGGCGCGCTCGCTATTGCCCGCATAGTTGGCAGCGACCTCAAACCCCTTCTCGCGCAGTGCCAGACTGATTGCTTCGCCGATGCCGCGGGTTCCGCCGGTCACGATCGCTACTCTGCTCATTCAATGCCTCTCCTGCGCGTCATCAAGGGTTCGGTCAAATGCTGGACGGCTCTACCCAGCCGGCAAGTTCTCGCCCGAGAAGCTGCCGATACATGGCAATAGCGTCCGCCTGAGCGTTAAGACAGGGCAAAAAGGCGAAATGCTCGCCACCCGCGGCGACGAAGCTCTCCTTGCCGCGCAGGGCGATTTCCTCGAGCGTCTCCAGGCAGTCCGCCGAGAAGCCCGGAGTCATCACCGCCACTGAGCGCACGCCCTGGCCGGGCAGTCCCTCAAGCACGGTGTCCGTCGCCGGCTCCAGCCATTTGGCGGGGCCGAAGCGGGACTGGAAGGTGACGATGATCTCACGCCCGAGCGCCTCGCCGAGCAGACGCGCCGTCTCCACGCACTGCGCATAATAAGGATCGCCCAGTTCGCGGGTGCGCTTGGGCATGCCGTGGAAGCTCACCAGCAGGCGATCCGGGGCGAATGGCAGGGCCGCCAACTGGCTTTGCGTGCGGGCGCGCAATGCTTCGATATAGGCGGAATCGTCGAAATAGGGCGGCAGGGTGCGGATGGCGGGCTGCCACCGCATCGCTTCCAGCGCCTGACCGACCGCATCCATCACGCTCGCCGTCGTGGCGCCGCAATATTGGGGATAGAGCGGGGCGATCAGAATGCGCTCGTGGCCGCTCTCTTTCAGCGCGGTCAGCCGGTCGGCAATGGATGGCGCGCCATAGCGCATCGCCCAGTCGACCGTGATCGCATCCCCCCAGATGACCCGCAGGCCCCGCGCCGTATCCCGCGTGTGCATCGCCAGCGGAGAGCCATCGTCCGTCCACACCTGCTGATAGGCATGCGCCGACTTGCGCGGGCGCACATTGAGCACGACACCGCGCAAGATCGGCTGCCAGACCGCTTGCGGAATCTCGACGACGCGCGGATCGGACAGAAACTCGCGCAGATAGCGCTTCACCGCTGCTGGCGTCGGCGCATCAGGGGTGCCGAGATTGACGACCAGCACGGCCACCCGGCCACCTTGAGCGCCGATAGCGTCGCCCGTCATCTGCGATTCGTTCATCCATCCTCTCCCATGACCGGCAAGCGACGGTAGCGCCTCCCCGTGACCGTCGCCAGCGCACTGGCGAGCGCTGGCGCAACCGCCGGCACGCCGATTTCCCCAAGGCCGGACTGGGCCGCGCTGCTGTCGATGAATTCCACGCTCACCTCCCCCACATCCGCCATGCGCGGCAGGGCATAATCGCCAAGCTGCAGACCGGCTGGCAATGATCCGGCATAAGCCGGCGCGCCACCGAGCGCCATGGCGAGGCCGAAGATTAGCCCCCCTTCGATCTGCTGACGCGCGATCCCCGGATTGATCAGCTTCCCGCAGTCGGCAACCGCGCAGATTTTCTTCACCGCGACCCGTCCCTGCGACAAGCCAGCCTCCACCAGCACCGCGATGTGGCCGCCAGCCATGCTGTGGCAGGCGATGCCCTGGCCGCTGCCCGGCACGCCGCCCTGCCAATCGCCAAGCGCGGTGACGGCGGTGAGGCATTGCGCCAGACGGGGATTGTTGCCGAGCAACTGCATCCGGAAGGAGAGCGGCTCGATCTGCGACACCACCGCCAGTTCGTCGATGAAGCTCTCGGAAAAGAAGCAGCCATAGCTGTCCGCATTGCCCCGCCAGCGACCGGTCGCCAGCGCGAGGTCGGCGGGGAAATGATCCACCGCGGAATTGGGAATCGCATAGGGCAGGTCCATGCCGGAGACGGCCAGAGCGTCGGCCTTGTTTGCTGTGTCGGCCCGCGCTTGCGCGCGCGTGCGGCCATGCGCGATTCGCCGCCACTGCTGGGCCAGCGTGGCGGGCGCAGCCACCTTCGCGGACCAGCCCTCGATCAGACCGGTCGGCCCCAGCTTGGCAACCATCCGCGCGCGGGCCGGCGGCCGCGGATAATCGCGGATGATATCCTCCGCACGGGACCACATGAGCTGCACCGGGGCATTGGCGGCACGGGCGATGAGCGCCGCCTGAACGCCAGCATCGACCTCCATCTTGAGCCCGAAGGAGCCGCCCGCGAACAAGGGATAAATGGTCACGTCGCGGGCTGACACGCCCAGTGCCTTGGCCACGGCATCGCGGGCCAGTGTCGGGGCCTGCGTCGGCATCCACAGCTCCACGCCCTCCGGCCGCACGCGCGCCGTTGCCGCCAGCGGTTCAAGCGCCAGATGCAGCGCCGGCGCCACATCGTAGACGGCGCTGACGACCTGCGCACCGGCAAAGACCGGCTCCAGATCGCCACGGTGGAAATAGCGCCCGCCCTGGCCGCTCTCGAACGCGGCTTCCAGCGCGGTATCGATGACTGCATCGTCCAGCTCCGGCCCATCGAGCCGGAATACGGGATCGAGCCGGCTCAACGCCTGATTCGCCGCCCACCAGGTGCGGCCGGTCACCGCGACCCAGCCTATCTCCCGCACGATGTCGATCATGCCGGGCACAGCACGCGCCTCCGCCTCGTTGATCGATTCGAGCGCGATGGCATTGACTGGCCCCTGCCGAATCGAGGCGTAGATCATGTCCGGCAACCGAATGTCGGCCGCATAATTGGCCGATCCGTCGATCTTCGCCGGCACATCCAACCTGGGTGCTTCGGTGCCGATCAAGGCATCCTCGCGCCCTTCTGGCCGGAAGGGCAGCGGATCGGGCGGCGTGAAAGCGGCGGCCTCTTCGGCCAGCGCGCCGATCCGCGCCTTGTTCGTCCCATCGCTGACAATCCCCGCGACGATATCGCAGCTTTCCCAGCCGACCCCCCAGCGATCCGCCGCCGCCATGCAGAGCAGCACCCGCGCGGTTGCACCGGCCTCGCGCAAGGCGTTGCGGAAATTGGCAACCGAGGTCGCCCCGCCCGTCAGGACCAGATTATACCGACGCGCATATTCCTCGATCGCCCGAAAGCTCAGATCCCCGAACTGCTCGGTGACCGGCCCGGAGAACCATTGCCGCAGGAGCGTGGGATTGGCGTAAAGCGGTCCGGGCGGGGCGGGCTGGACCGCGACGGTGCGCCAGTCAGCGCCGAGTTCATCCGCAACGAGTTGCGCGAACAGCGTGAAGACGCCCTGCCCCAGCTCCGCTTGCGGCACCATGACGATGACCTGCCCATTCCGGTCGATCTTCAGGAACGCGCCGAACGCGGTCTCGCTCTCCGTTGCATCCGCGGTTTGCGCGTAGTCGCGCGGCCAGAGCCCCCAGGCCAGGGCCAGTCCGCCGCCTGCCGCAGCCCCGATCAGGAGCGTTCGGCGGTTGATGGATGAAGGAAGTCCCTTGCCGGACTTCTCTGCGCCGCCGCTGCTGCCCATCCTGTTGCGCGGCGTCTGCATCAACCGGCCGTGGCGCCCGACCCGTTTCGATCAAGCCAGCGGGCAACCCGCTCGGCAATGGCGCGGAACGGCTGGCCAGCCACGCCCTCATCCGCAGCGGGCGGCTTGCCCGCATCCGATGCGGTGCGGACTGCGATATCCAGCGGCACGCGCCCGAGGAACGGTAGACCCATTTGCGCGGCGCTCGCTTCTGCTCCGCCGGACCCGAACGGATCGGATACCTCGCCGCAATGCGGGCAGACATAGCCTGCCATATTCTCCACCATGCCGATGACCGGCACCTTCGCCTGATCGAAGAAGCTGACCGCGCGCGTTGCATCGATTAGCGCCAGATCCTGCGGCGTGGAGATGATCACCGCCCCGGCCGGCTTGTAGCGCTGGATCATGGTGAGCTGCACGTCGCCTGTGCCCGGCGGCAAATCGACCACCAGAAGGTCGATGCCCTGCCAGTCCGCATCCAGCAATTGCCCGAGTGCATTGCCGGCCATCGGACCACGCCAGGCAATCGCCTGCCCCTTTTTGGCCAGATGCCCCATGGACAGCATCGGGATGCCATAGGCGTTCTGGACCGGAAACAGGCGGTTGCCTTCCGCCTTGGGTTTAGCATCCTCGCTGTCCAGCAGGCGGGGCAGAGAGGGGCCATAAATGTCCGCATCCACCATGCCGACACGTTTGCCGAGCGCCTTGAGGGCGACGGCGAGGTTCACCGAGAGCGTCGACTTGCCGACACCGCCCTTGCCCGACCCCACCGCGATGATCGTGGGGCGCGCGGCGCGTTCCGCCGTCATCGCGACCCGCACATCCTCCAGACCGAATTCGCTCGTGCCCGCCGCGACGAGTTGGGCGGCGAGGGAATCGCGCTGCTCGGCGTCCAGTCCGCTCACATCCAGCACCAGGCTGAGGACATTGTCGCGCAGGCGAAGTCCCCCGGCGCGGCCCGCTGCCAGGCCTTCAATCCGGGCGGTCAGAGCGGGCGGAAGGGCGGACGCATCATCGATCGGAGAGTCAGTCATGCGGGCGCTCTAGAACATGCCGACTGTTTTGTGAATCGAAGAGCGCCCGAATACGCCCTCACCAAGGGGCAATTATCGCAGCACGGCCCTGTATTTCCGCAAAGACCGTCCCTATAACCACGGCATGAGTAAGGAATTGATGGAAAATCCCGGCCAGACTTTGCCAATGAGCGAAGGTGGTCCTTGGGGCACGCAGGGCGAGGAGCCGTCTTCCGGTAAAGGCAAGGAAGGTCCGCGCAACCCGTGGACCCCACCGCCCCGCGATGACAGAGGTGGCGCGGATTCGCGCGGCCCGAGCGCAATCGATGAGTTGATGCGCCGCGCGCGGGACAGCTTCGGCGGCCAGGGCGGCGGTACGCCGCGCAGCCCGGGTGGACGCGCGATCTGGTTCTATGCCGCCATCGCCATCGTCGTGCTTTGGATCGCCACCACCAGCATTCACCGGATCGGCCCGCAAGAGCGCGGCATCGTCTCCATCCTGGGCAGCTACAGCCGCACCCTTGGCCCCGGCATCAACTGGTCGCTGCCCGCCCCGCTCGAAAATGTGACCATCCTCGACGTCGAAGAGATCCGCACCGTCGATCTCGGCTCGGCTGGCGATGAGTCAGAGAAGCTGGTGCTCACTGGGGACCAGAACATCATCAATCTGGGCTATTCTGTCCGCTGGAATATCCGCGACCCGCAGCAATATCTCTTCCAGATCGCCAATCCTGAGGAAACGATCACCGCCGTTTCCGAATCCGCCATGCGCGCAGTGGTGGCGACAGTCTCGCTGACCGACGCGCTCGGCGCCGGGCGGAATGCCATCGAGGCACAGGTGCAGGAGCGGATGCAGCAGATTCTCGACAGCTACGGCGCGGGCGTGCGCATTCAGGGCGTCGCCATCAAGCAGGCCGATCCGCCAGCCGCCGTGAACGATGCCTTCAAGGAAGTCAGTGCGGCGCAGCAGGCTGCCGAAACCTATCTCAATCAGGCCCGCGCCTATGCGCAGCAGCTCTCTGCCCGCTCACAGGGTGAGGCCGCCGCGTTCGACAAGGTGTATGAGGAGTATCGCCTCGCACCCGACGTGACGCGTCGCCGCATGTATTATGAAACCATGGAAAGTGTGCTCTCCGGCGTGAACAAGACCATTGTCGAAACCCCCGGTGTGACGCCCTATCTGCCGCTCCCAGCCCTTCGCCCCCGCGCGAATGTGAGTGTGGAGACGCCCGCACAGCCGCAAGCCCAGCAGCAGGGAGGAGCACAATGAACCTCTCCTTGCGCAACCCCATCCTGCTGGCCGTTCTGGCGACTGTCGGCCTGATCCTGCTGGCCAGCACCTTCTCGATCGTCCCGGAAACCAAGCAGGCCGTCGTGCTGCGCTTCGGCGAACCGGTCCGCATCTACAATGCCTACAAGCCCAATGAGGTGTTCGGGAACACCGGTGCCGGCCTCAAGGTCCGGCTGCCGTTCGTCGATCAGGTCGTGTGGATCGACAAGCGCGTGCAGTCGGTCGCCATGGAGCGCCAGCAGGTGCTCTCCACCGATCAGCTGCGTCTGCAGGTCGATGCCTTTGCACGCTACCGCATCGTCGACCCCCGACGCATGTTCATCTCGGCCGGTAGCGAGACCCGAGTTGAGGACGCGCTGCGCCCGATCCTGGGTTCGGCCCTGCGTAACGAGCTGGGCCGCCGCCGCTTCGACCTGTTGCTCAGCCCGGAACGCAGCGAGGTGATGAACAACATCACCGCCAGCCTGAACCGGGTCGCGCGGCAGTATGGCGCCGAGATCATCGACGTGCGGATCATGCGCGCCGACCTGCCCGACGGTACACCGCTGCAGAGCGCGTTCCAGCGGATGCGCACCGCGCGCGAGCAGGAGGCGCTGACCATCCGCGCAGAGGGCGCCCGGCGCGCCCAGCTGATCCGCGCCGATGCCGATGCCGCCGCAGCAAAGGTGTATGCGGCCAGCTTCGGCAAGGATGCGCAGTTCTACGATTTCTATCGCGCCATGCAGTCCTACCGGACGACCTTTGCCGAAACCGCACCGGGCGAGACCAGCGCCGTCCTGTCCACGGACAACGACTATCTCCGCCAGTTCCGGGGGCGCTAAAGTTGATTGAGGGCGCGGCGTCTTTACGTCGCGCCCTGACCATTCAATGCCCGTTCATCCGGGCGATTCCATGGCCGGTGGGTCACTCCCCGGCTCCGGGCCTTCCGTTCCGGAACACCCGGCGAAAGATGAAGAGAAGAGGAACATCTTCGTGCGCTACGCTTATGCTATTACCGCAGCCCTCCTCCTCGGCGGCACCGCCATTGCCCTGACATCCAATTCATCCACCGTCGTCGCGCAGACCGCGCAGAACGAAAACATGGCCGCAGCCGCGCCGCGCGGCGCGCCAATGAGCTTCGCCGACATGGCGCAGCGCCTGCAGCCGGCCGTGGTGAATATTTCCACCCGCCAGCGCGTGCAGGTGCAGAACCCGTTTGCAGGCACGCCGTTCGGCGCCCTGTTCGGCTCGGGCGACCAGCCCCAGACTCGCCAGGCGCAGTCGCTCGGTTCGGGCTTCATCATCTCGGCAGATGGTTATGTGGTCACCAACAATCATGTGATCGCGCCGGGTGCGCGGGGCGCACGGGTCGACTCGATCACCGTCACGCTCCCCGACCGCACGGAATATGAGGCCAAGCTGATCGGCACCGATCCGCGCTCGGACCTTGCCGTGCTCAAGATCTCCACCACCAAGCCACTGCCCTTCGTGAAGTTCGGCGACTCGACCCGTGCCCGCGTCGGTGATTGGGTGATCGCCATCGGCAATCCCTTCGGCATCGGCAGCACGGTCACCGCCGGGATCATCTCGGCGCTCCACCGTAACACCGGCGGCGGCGAGCGCTTCATCCAGACCGACGCGTCGATCAACCAGGGCAATAGCGGCGGCCCGATGTTCGACATGAACGGCAATGTGATCGGGATCAACAGCCAGATCCTTTCGCCCACCGGCGGCAATATCGGCATCGGCTTCGCAATCCCGGCCGAGCAGGCTGTCCCGATCATTGAGACGCTGCGCAAGGGCCAGACGATCACGCGCGGCTATCTTGGCATCCAGATCGGCCAGCTTTCCGAAGACATGGCCGATTCGCTTGGCCTGCCCCGCAACCGTGGCGAGTTTGTGCATGGCGTCGAGCCGGGCCGCGCGGCCGACAAGGCCGGCATCAAGGCCGGCGATGTCATCGTGAAGGTCAACAATCGCGAGGTGAACCCGGACGAGACGCTGTCCTACATCGTCGCCAATCTGCCGGTTGGCTCCAGCGTGCCGATCGAGCTGATCCGCAATGGCAAGCGCATGACCATTCGCGCGACGATCGAGGAGCGTCCGGCGGAAGAGGAACTGGCCAACTTCAGCCAGCCGGCCGAGGACGATTTCTCGGACCAGGATGCCCAGGCCACCAAGGAAGCCTCGCAGCAGTTGCTCGGCATCGCCGTTCAGTCGCTGACGCCCGCCATCGCCCGCCAGCTTGGCGTGCCGGCGGATACGCGCGGCGTGGTGGTGACAGCTGTCGACCCCGCGACCGATGCCGGACAGAAGGGGCTGCGCCGCGGCTTCGTCATTACCACGGCCAATGGCCAGCCGGTCACCAGCGAGGCGGAACTGGGCAAGGCCGCGCAGGCTGCCAAGGATGCCGGCCGCAACGCCGTGCTCCTGCAGGTGGTCCGCCGCGGATCGCAGCCGGCCTTCGTGCCGATCCGCCTGCGCGGCATGTAAGCGCGGGGCATCCCGACGGAGTGAAAGGGCGCGATGACCTCGCGCCCTTTTCTGTTTGTGCCGCTTTTCTTGCTCCCTTTGCCAAGCTACCTCTGGCCTGTGGTTGGAGAACGGGCATGAGCGACGACACGAGCATCTTCATTGGCCAAAGTCTCGACGGCGAACCGCAGCGTCTGGTCCTGCGTCGCGCCAACCGGCACGGCCTGATTGCCGGCGCAACTGGAACCGGCAAGACGGTCACGCTGCAGGGATTGGCCGAGAGCTTTTCGGCGCAGGGCGTTCCGGTCTTTCTTGCCGATGTGAAGGGCGACTTGTCCGGCATCGCCATGGCCGGCTCGCCGACCGCCAAGAACGCCGACAAGCTGATCGCCCGCGCACAGGAAATCGGCATGACCGATTATACCTTCTCGGATAATCCGGCGATCTTCTGGGATCTCTATGGCGAGCAGGGCCATCCGGTCCGCGCCACCATTTCCGAAATGGGGCCGTTGCTGCTCGCCCGGCTGATGGGGTTGAATGAAACGCAGGAAGGCGTGCTGACCATCGCCTTTCGTTATGCGGACGACGAAGGGCTTCTGCTCCTCGATCTGGGCGATCTGCAGGCGATGCTGGCTTATTGCGCCGACAATGCCGACATGCTCACCAGCCGCTATGGCAATGTGACCAAGGCCAGCGTCGGCGCCATCCAGCGCCAGCTTTTGCAGCTCGAATCGCAGGGTGGCGACAAATTCTTCGGCGAGCCCGCGCTGGAGATCAGCGACCTGATCCGCACCGATGAAAAGGGGCGCGGGTTCATCAACATCCTCGCCGCCGACAAGCTGATGCGTAGCCCGAAGCTGTATGCGACTTTCCTGCTCTGGCTGCTGTCCGAGCTCTTCGAAACGCTGCCCGAGGTCGGCGACCCTGCAAAGCCCGTGCTCGTCTTCTTCTTCGATGAAGCGCATCTGCTTTTCGACGACGCCCCCAAGGCCCTGGTCGACAAGATCGAGCAGGTTGTGCGCCTGATCCGCTCCAAGGGCGTGGGCGTGTATTTCGTGACGCAGAACCCTATCGACGTGCCGGAGGATGTGGCGGGGCAACTCGGCAACCGAGTGCAACATGCCCTGCGCGCCTTCACTCCGCGTGAGCAGAAGGCGATCAAGGCCGCTGCCGAGACGTTTCGCGCCAATCCAGCTCTGAACGTCGAAACCGCGATCATCGAACTGCGCGTGGGCGAGGCACTCGTCTCCCTGCTGCAGGAAGATGGTGCGCCCTCGATGGTCCAGCGCACGCTGATCGCGCCGCCCCGCTCGCGGCTGGGCGTGCTGGAGCCCAAGGAGCGCGCGATCATCCAGTCCATTTCGCCCTGTGACGGCAAATATGACGAGGCGATCAATCGCGAGTCTGCCGAGGAAATCCTGCTGGCCCGCACGCAGGCGGCAGCTGCCGCCGCAGACGCAGCGAAGGCACAGGCCGAGGCGGACAAGGCAGCCGCGCAGCAGGCCAGGTTGGAAGCGAAACAGCGCGAGGCAGAAGCCCGCGCTCAGGCGCGAGAAGCTGCCAAGCCGAGCAATCTCGACCGCGCCATCCAGTCCGCGACGCGCTCGGCCGCTTCATCGGTAGGCCGGCAGGTCGCAAATGAGATCGGCAAGGCGATTCTCGGTGGATCGAGTCGCAAGAGCAGCGGCGGGCTGGTCGGGCGTCTCGTGCGCGGCGTGTTGGGCGGACTGCTTAAATAACGGTTCGCTCGGGCGCCCGCTTAGCCCCGGCCGCGATAGCCGGGGACATCCTGAGCGGGGAGCCATACGCCCTCCAGTGGCGGGCCGGACTGCCAGAACACATCGATGGGAATACCACCACGCGGATACCAATAGCCGCCGATGCGCAGCCAGAGCGGCTGCATTTCGGCCGTCAGCCGTTCACCGATGCCGACGGTGCAATCCTCGTGGAAGCCGGCATGGTTGCGGAAGCTGCCGAGGAAGAGCTTGAGCGACTTGGATTCCACGATCGTCTCGCCCGGCACATAATCGATGACCAGATGCGCAAAATCGGGCTGGCCGGTAACGGGACAAAGCGATGTGAACTCCGGCGCGGTGAAGCGCACCAGATAGGGCCGGCCCTTGCGGGGATTAGGCACATAATCGAGAACGGCCTCCTCCGGGCTTGCCGGAAGGCCGCTTGTCTGACCGAGATGCTTGAGTGTCATGCCACGCGCCTTAATATGATTCGCGGCCGGCGCGAACCCCTTGCGCCAACCAACCCACCTCAAGGATGCGTCTCCATGGATATGCTGGTTTCCACCGATTGGCTCGCAAAGGCGCTCGGCGCCCCGGACCTCAAGGTCCTCGACGCCACGGCCTTCTTGCCGGGGACGCCGCGTGACCCCAAGGCCGAGTATCTGGCGCAGCATATTCCCGGCGCTGTGTTCCTCGATCTCTCGACGCTCAACGACGCGAGCGATCCGCGCCCCGCGATGGTGCCAACCAACGCCCAGTTCGCCGAGCGGATGGCGGCCCTCGGCATCGGGCAGGACGACCGCATCGTCATCTACGACAATAGTCCGCTGAGCAGCGCGGGCCGGGCGTGGTGGCTGCTACGCATCTTTGGCGCACCTCAGGTTGCTATTTTGGATGGCGGGTTGGCGCGCTGGACGGCAGAAGGCCGCCCGACCGAAGCAGGCGAGGCAGCCGGCTCGAACAGTGGTGCATTCACCGCCGCCCGTGATGACAGCGCGATTGCCAGCAAGGCCGATGTGCTCGCCAATCTGGAGAGTTGCGCCGCGCAAGTCGTGGATGCCCGCAGCGCCGACCGATTCCGGGGCGATGCCGCCGAGCCGCGCCCCGGCATGGCGGAAGGCCATATCCCCGGTTCGGCCAATCTGCCGTCGAACCTGTTGCTGGACGAACAGGGACGCTGGAAGCAGGGCGACGCGCTGCGGCAAGCCTTTGACGATGCAGGCGTCGACCTCGACAAGCCGCTGATCATGAGCTGCGGCAGCGGGGTCACCGCCTGCAATCTGCTGTTCGGCGCAGCACTGCTGGGCAAGGAGGATGTACGGATCTACGACGGGAGCTGGTCCGAATGGGGCGCGGATCCCGCGACGCCCAAGGCGGTCGGCCCGGCATGAGCGGCACCAGCGACGACGGAAAGACCGGCAAACCTCTTGGCCCGGGCACAAGACTGGTCCAGGCCGGTCGCCGCCCGGAATGGACCGGGATGCCCGGGCAACCCGGCGGGATCGTCAACCCACCCGTCTGGCGCGCATCCACCATATTGTATGAGGACGTGGCGCATCTGCGCAGCGCCACGACCGCCGATCCGCACCGCCTCTATTATGGCCGGCGTGGCGCGCCGACGAGCTGGTCGCTGGCTGAGGCCATCACCCAGTTGGAGCCGGAAGCGGCCGGCACGATGCTCTACCCCTCGGGCGTCGCCGCCATTGCCGGCGCCTTGCTCGCGGTGCTGAAGCCCGGCGACGAACTGCTGATGGTCGACAGCGTCTATGGCCCGACCCGCGCGATGTGCGATGGAATGCTGCGCGAGTTCGGCGTGCGGACGATGTATTATGATCCGCTCATCGGCGCCGATATCGCTGCGCTTTGCACCGAGCATACCCGAGCCATCTTCCTCGAAAGCCCCGGCAGCCTGACCTTCGAGGTGCAGGACGTGCCCGCCATTGTCGCAGTGGCAAAGGCGCGCGGGATCATCACGCTGATCGACAACACCTGGGCGACACCCTTGCTGCTGCCGGCCCTCGGCCTGGGGGTTGATGTGTCGATCCTCGCCTGCACAAAGTATCTTTGCGGCCATAGTGACGTCATGATGGGGTCGGTCACCGCCAATGCGGCGCTGTGGCCGGCCATCCACAAGCGCGGCCACATGCTGGGCCAGACCGTCAGCCCGGACGATGCCTGGCTGGTGCTGCGCGGCATGCGGACGCTGGCCGTGCGCCTCAAGCATCAGGGCGAAAGCGGGCTGGCGCTGGCCCGCTGGCTGGAAGCGCGGCCAGAGGTCGCGCGCGTGCTGCACCCGGCTTTGGCATCCTGCCCCGGTCATGAAGCGTGGCGCCGCGATTTCGCCGGGAGCGCCGGCCTGTTTGCTTTCGAACTGGCGAGCAACGACGACTCGGCCCGCGCGGCTTTAATCGACGCGCTGACGCTGTTCGGTATCGGCTATAGCTGGGGCGGGTTCGAGAGCCTTGCCCTGCCGGTCGATCCCGCCAGCCTGCGCACGGCGCGACAGTGGGAGGCCAAGGGTTTGCTGGTGCGGATCAATGTCGGGCTGGAAGAGCCTGACGATCTCATCGCGGACCTCGAAGAGGGGCTTCAGCGTTGGCACCTTGCGATGGAGCACCACGCCGCTCCTTGAGTCGCCCGCTGCTTGCACTGCACCCTGGCTGAACGCCGATGGGGGCACTTCGCGCCTGAACAAGTCTGGCGAAACCTCCAGATGCGCCTGCTTCCCCTACGGTTTCGGTCAATAGCCAGCGTGGCGCGGCTGCAACACTTCATGAGTTCGCAACACATATGTGCAGTTTCTGTCTTGTGCGTCGCACAAGACAGAGGCATCAGGATCGCGGCTTGCCGGCAAGTCCGCTCAACCGCAGCAAAATGCGGATCCAAAATGAAGCGATCGCCCGGCGCTGCAGGCAGGGACGATCGCATTTTTATCTCGTTAAGGGGAATCCCATGCGTAAGTCCATTCTGGGCCTCTCGGCCCTCGCTATTTTTGCTACTGCCACCCCTGCCCTCGCGCAGGACGATGACAGCGGCCTGACCGTTTCCGGCTCCGCCACCGTTGTGTCCGATTACCGCTTCCGCGGCTTCTCGCAGACGAAGCAGAATGCTGCCATCCAGGCCGGCATCACCGTGACGCACGACAGCGGTTTCTACTTCGGCACCTGGGGTTCGAACGTCGACTTCCCCAATGTGGACGGCGCGGGCAATAACGTGACGGCTGAGCTCGACTTCTTCGCCGGTTACTCGACTGAGCTTACGCCGGGCGTCACGGTCGATGCTGGCCTGCTCTATTATGTCTACCCCAAGGATACGGTCACTGACGTGGCTCTGGACTTCTTCGAGCCCTATGTGACGGTCAAGACCACGCTCGGCCCGGTCGGCCTGGCAGTCACCGCCAATTATGCCTGGAAGCAGGACGCGCTCGGCAAGAACGACGCCTTCTACATCAAGGCTGCTCCGTCGCTTGCCATCCCTGGCACGCCCTTCACGGTTGACGGCAGCATCGGCTACGCAACGAGCGACAGCGCCCTCGGCGGCGTTGACGGCGAAGTGTTCGACTGGTCGGCTGGCGTGAGCGCCAGCTGGAAGCAGCTGACCTTCGGCGTGCGCTATGTCGACACCGACGAGCCCGGCCAGAACCGCGGCAGCGATGCAGCGGTCGTGTTCTCGGTCGGCGCCGCGTTCTGATCGAACAAAGTGCAGCCGTCACCGGGGGGAGACGGCTGAACAAAGGGGTCGCGACATCCGTCGCGGCCCCTTTTTGTTATGGGCGACGCTGGAGCGGCCGCGCTCTTACAACCCGACCTCGAACCAGATCAGTCGGCCTTGGCCCTCCGAGCCGTAAGGATGCGAATGGCAGGCTCGAGCATCTGCCCCTTCATCACGCCTTCACCCTTCGTCGCGCTGCGCGGCGCGTTCCAGATGCTGCGAATGACATCCATGCCGTCGATCACCCGGCCGAAAGCGGCAAAACCCGGCTGATCCTGCGTCGCGTCGAAGCCACGCATGTCGCCGACGATGATGAAGAAATCGCCCGTCGCCGTCCCCGGCGCACCTTGCGCCATGGAAATGACGCCTTCGATATGGCTCAGCCCGGTCTTGCTGGTCGGCTCATGCGGCACGGGTTTCATGATGCGCTTTGGATCGTTCTGCGTTCCGCCCTGGATGAATCCACCGGGCGTGCCGTCCTCCCATTTGAAGGCGCGATAGAAGAACGTGCCATCGAGCCGCTTCCCATCGACATAGGCGAGGAAATTGGCTGCAGTCACGGGTGCACGCTCTGTCTCGATCGCAAGGGTGACGGCGCCGGCGCTGGTCGTCAGGACGACGGGCACGGTCTCAAAGACCTGCGTCTCGACCACCTCCCGCGCCTTGGCAGCCTCCTCCTCAGCCTTGCGTTGGGCCGCGGCCGCTTCGGCCGCCCGCGCGGCGGCCTCGGCACGATTGATCGCTTCCAGCTCGGCGTCGATTTTCGCCTGAATCTCGGCTTCGGATCGCTGGGCGTGGGCCGGGGCCAGCGCCGCTACAGACAGGAGGGTCAAGGCGACGGGCATCGTCAGCCGGCGAAGGCACGCGAGGGTCATCATGACGCCATGCTAACCCGCCCGCTCCCCGCAAGACAAGGCAGCCCTTTCGCTTCACAGCCCGTGACTGCGCGCCTATAGGCGGGAGCGCCATGTCGTTCCTCAGCCTTGCCGCCCTCTTCATCCTCACCGTCGCGCTGATGGAGGGCTTTGCCTATGTGATGCACCGCTGGGTGATGCACGGCCCAGGTTGGTTTCTGCATGCCAGCCACCATCGGCCGCGAAAGGGCAATTGGGAGCTCAACGATCTCTATTTCGTGATCTTCGCCCTGCCCTCGATCCTGATGCTGCTCGGCGGCGTGCAATGGGGCTGGGGCAACTGGGCGACCGCTGTCGGCGCCGGAATCGCCGCTTATGGCGCCATCTACCTCGGCTTCCACGACATCATCGTTCACCAGCGGGTCAAGCATCGTTACGTGGCCCGCTCGCCTTACATGAAGCGCATCGTGCAGGCGCATCGCCTGCATCATGTGGTGGAAACGCGCGAGGGCAATGTGAGCTTCGGCTTCCTGATCGCGCCGGCGCCGGAAGACCTCAAGCGACAACTCGCTGGCATGGATACAGGCCGCATCCGCGATGCCCGGGGCCGGTAGAAGGCTCTCGCCGCCAGGGCTGCTTTCCCTGCCGAGGATATGGCTTGCAGCGCGGCCTGTCATTCTCCGCCCTTGGTGTTGCTGGCGTCTTGCACTATGCAGCGCAAAACTGACGGGGAAAACACTTGACGCTTGCTGTCCTGGCCGCTGCTCAGCCCATCTATTTCCAGAATCTCGGGCTCGATCCGGTCGCCCTCGATCTCGGCTTCTTCGCGATCAAATGGTATAGTCTGGCCTATCTCGCCGGCATTCTGATCGGCTATTGGTATCTGACCGTGCTGCTCCGCCAGCCCGGCGCGCCCATGGCACGGCGCCATGCCGACGATTTCATCTTCAATGCCACGCTCGGCATCATCGTGGGCGGACGGCTCGGCTATATTCTCTTCTATCAGCCCTCGATCCTCCAGAACCCCATCGACATCTTCAAGCTGTGGGAAGGCGGCATGTCGCTGCATGGCGGCACCATCGGCGTGATCGCCGCGATCTGGTGGATGGCCCGGCGCGAGAAGCTCTCCTTCCTGCGGGTTGCTGACTATATCGCCTGCGTCGTGCCGTTCGGATTGTTCTTCGGCCGGCTCGCCAATTTCGTGAATGGCGAGCTGTGGGGCAAGGTCACCACCGTGCCATGGGGGATCGTTTTCCCCGGCGGAGGCGATCTCCCACGCCATCCCAGCCAGCTTTATGAAGCGCTGCTGGAAGGACCGCTGATGCTTGCGATCCTCGCCTTCTTCTTCTGGAAGACCAAGGCCCGCTACGACCCCGGCAAGCTGTTTGGCATTGCCGCGCTTTGCTACGGCGCCGCCCGCTTCTTCGTCGAGTTCTACCGCGAGGCGGATTCGCAGCTGATGGAATTTGCCGAACGCACCGGCCTGCATATGGGCCAGTGGCTGACCCTGCCGATGCTGGTGCTCGGCCTCTATCTGGTGGCCACCGCGAAGGGCCGTCGGACCCGCGTTGAGCCGATTGCCGGGCAGGACAGTGTCGCCTGACATCTGGCAGGGCCGCGACACCCTTTCGCTCCACGACTTCATGGCGGCAGCCAATGCCGCTTATTATGCCGGGCGCGATCCCTTGGGGACACGCGGCGACTTCATCACCGCGCCAGAGATCAGCCAGATGTTCGGCGAGTTGATCGGGCTTTGGATGGCCGATCTTGCCTTGCGCGCCGGCGTCGGCCCTTCGTTCGCCTATGTCGAGCTGGGACCGGGCCGGGGGACACTCGCGGCCGACGCCCTGCGAGCGATGGGCCAAGCCAGGCTCGTACCGCCGGTCCATCTCGTCGAGACCAGCCCCACACTGCGCGCACGCCAGCAGGCCGCGGTGCCGGGGGCAATCTGGCATGACAGCGTGGCGACACTGCCCGATGATCGCCCGCTCATTATCATCGCCAACGAGTTTTTCGATGCCCTGCCGATCCGCCAGTTCCAGCGCACCGGCGCGGGCTGGCGCGAACGCTTCGTGCAGCGCGAGCCCGCCGCTTTCATCCTTGATCCTGAGGATTGCGGCCAGCACATTCCCCTTGCGCTCGGCGATGCGCCTTTGGGATCCATGGTCGAGCGCAATTTTGCGGCCGAAGCCATCGTCGCCGATCTCGCACAGCGGCTCTGCCGACAGGCCGGCGCGCTGCTGACCATCGATTATGGCTATGAGGGACCGGCATCGGGCGATACGCTGCAAGCGATGAGCCAGCACCGCTTTGCCGATCCGCTCGATGCGCCGGGCACCCGTGACCTGACCGCCCATGTCGACTTCGGCATGATCGCCGCCGTGGGCCGGACGCACGGGCTGCGGCCACAGCCATGCATCGGGCAGGGCGCCCTGCTCACGGCGCTGGGCATCGATGCGCGCGCAGCCACGCTTACCCGCGCAAATCCTGCGCGTGCCGAGGATCTGCGCGCCGCGCGCGACCGGTTAGTTGAGCCCGATCAGATGGGTACTCTGTTCAAGGCCCTCGCCCTGCGTCACCCGGACTGGCCGGCATCGGCGGGGTTCGCATGAGCATCGAAGTGCTGCGCGCCGGCGCGCTGGGCGATGTACCCCACGGCTTTCTTGGGCGCACCGGCGGCGTTTCAACCGGCATTCACGCCGGGCTGAATGTCGGCTTGGGTTCGGATGACGAACGCGATGCCGTCCTGACAAATCGCGATCTGGCCCGTGACGCCGTGCTGCCGCAATCGACGCTGGTAACGCTTCATCAGGTCCATTCCGCCCGCGTCGTCATTGCGGACAACGCCTTTCCGCTCGACTCCCGACCGGAAGCCGATGCGCTGGTGACAGCCCGCCCCGGGCTGCTGCTGGGCGTTCTCACTGCCGATTGCGTGCCGATCCTCTTTGCCGATCCCACCCATGGCGTCGTGGGGGCGGCCCATGCGGGATGGAAAGGCGCGCTCCACGGCGTGGCGGAAGCAACCATCGACGCCATGACATCCTTGGGCGCCACACGCGCCACCATCGCCTGCGCCATCGGCCCATGCATCGGCAAGGCGAGCTATGAGGTGAGTGCCGGTTTCGAGCGCCCGTTCCTCGAACGCGATCCGGATGACGAGCGCTTTTTCGCCGAGGGCCGCCCTGGCCATCTGCAGTTCGACATCGCCGGCTATGTCGGAGCGCGACTGGCGCAGGCGGGCATCGGCACGGTCACCTTGCTGGATGAGGATACATACAGCCAGCCCGCGCGCTTCTTCTCCTACCGTCGCGCCTGCCATGCCGGAGAGCCGGGCTATGGGCGGCAGATTTCGTTGATCGGATTGCCGGCTTAAACGCGGCCCTGTGTCGCGCCGCGCAACTTCACCAGTGCAGAACGGGCCAGCCTTCTTCCGCCGCCAGTGACGCCAAGGCACTATGGGGGTTCGCCGCATAGCCCTCGTCCGCAAAGCCCAAGAGCGGCGCATCAGTGACATGATCACTATAGGCGCGGACGTGCGCATCGGCCCGGGCAATCCCTTCGCGGGACATCCACGCCTCGATCATCCGCAACTTTGCGACGTCATAGCAGTTCTCTCCTGCAATGCGTGCCCGGATGTAATCGACACCCTGGCTGAAATGATCGGTAGCAATCACATCATCAAAGCCCAGCCTCTTCGCAATCGGCTCGACATAAAGCCGGAAGGATGCCGAAGCGATCACCAGCCGGCAGCCGGAGGCGCGATCCTGCGCGATCTGGGCCAGCGCGCCAGCGCGGATGTTGCGCGCAATCACCTTGTCGGCATAGGCCTCCACGGCCGGGCGGATCCTCTCGCGATTGACCCGTCGCCCGATCAGCAGCGCCTGATTGAGTTCCTTCGCCCGGCCACGATCGACCAGCCGCAACACGTAACCGAGCATGACGATGCCCGCCAAAGGCAGGAAAATCAGCCGCCACGGCGCCAGCGAGAGAGCCATGTGCGTGAGAAACGCCGCATAGGTGCCGCGCACGGTGATCGTGCGGTCCATGTCGTAGATCGCGATCCTCTGCACCGCTCAATGTCTCCCTGTGCTCTCGGGCTGCAGCCCGCCAGATGGTCCAATTCGGCTTGCCGTGCAACGCAAACTGGCCCACTGTGGCTCAGATGACGCAATCTGCCGACCTCATCGAGAGCAACGATGCAACAGGCCGGACGGTTGCCTTCACCGGCAGCCTTGCGCTCGCCCAGCTTGGCGATCTGCCCAATCGCACCGAGGCGATAGAGGGCGATGTCGCCCGGATCGACCTCACGCAGGTCACCCAGATCGACACAATCGGCGCGTGGATCGTCCACAGCCTCGCCAAACGCACGCAGGCGGAAATCACCGGCGCCAGTGACGACGCAATGCGCCTGATCGATGTCGTCTCGCGCAACGATCAACCGCTGGAAACGCGCAATGTGCCGCCCCATCCTATCGTGCGCATTCTGGAGGAAGTGGGTGTTGCGACCCGGATGACCTTCAACACGATGATCGGCCTGCTCGGCTTTCTGGGCGCCGTCGTCATCACATCGTTCATGCTGCTGCGGCATCCGGCTCGCATCCGTCTGATCGCCGTCGTCCAGCGTATCGAGGTCGTCGGAATCTCGGCGCTCTTCATCATCGGGCTGATGAGCTTCCTCGTCGGCATCGTGATCGCGCAGCAAGGGTCGGTGCAGCTCGAGCAGTTCGGTATGGAGGTGCTGACCGTCAATCTCGTCGGGCGCCTGACGTTCCGCGAACTGGGCGTGCTGATGACGGCCATCATGGTCGCCGGCCGCTCGGGATCGGCCTTTGCCGCGCAGATCGGCACGATGCAGCTCAATGAAGAAGTGGACGCGATGCGCACCATCGGCGTCTCGCCCATGGAAGCGCTGGTGATGCCGCGCATCATGGCCGCGGTCATCATGATGCCGCTGCTCGGCTTCTATGCCTCGGTCATGGCGGTGATCGGCGGTGCCTTCCTGTGCGCGGTCTCGCTCGATATTCCGCCCGTCACCTTCTTCCAGCGGCTGCGTGAAGTCGTGCCGCTGACCGACCTTTATATCGGCCTTATCAAGGCGCCGGTCTTTGGCCTCATCATCGCGATCGCAGGCTGCTTCCAGGGCCTGCAGGTGCGCGGCAATGCCGAGGAAGTCGGCCTGCGCACCACCGCCGCTGTGGTGCAGGCGATCTTCATCGTAATCGTGCTCGATGCCATCTTCGCGGTGTTCTTCACCTGGCTGGGGTGGAAATGAGCGCTAGCGACGATCCGGTCATCTCCATCCGGGGACTGGTCAATCGCTTCGGCGACCAGACCGTGCATGACGGGCTGGACCTCGACGTGCGGCGCGGCGAGATTCTCGGCGTCGTGGGTGGATCAGGCACCGGCAAGTCGGTGCTGATGCGCTCGATCATCGGCCTGCAAAGCCCTTATGCCGGCTCCATCGAGGTGTTCGGCGAGCAGATGCTGGACCGCGACCCTGCGGACCCGGAATTGCTCGCGATCCGCAAGCGCTGGGGCATCCTGTTCCAGAACGGCGCGCTGTTCTCCACGCTGACCGTCTCCGAGAATGTGCAGGTGCCCCTGCGCGAATATTATCCCGATCTGCCGGTTCAGCTGCGCGAGGAAATCGCCGCCTACAAGATTCTGATGACCGGCCTTCCGGATAATGCGGGGCCGAAATTCCCATCCGAGCTCTCCGGCGGGATGCGCAAGCGAGCCGGCCTCGCCCGCGCACTGGCCCTCGATCCCGCCTTGCTATTCCTCGATGAGCCGACTGCAGGGCTCGACCCCATCGGTGCTGCGGCGTTCGACGAGCAGACGCGGGCCTTGCAGGAGACGCTGGGCCTCACCGTGTTCCTAATCACGCACGATCTCGACACGCTCCACGCCATTTGCGACCGCGTTGCCGTGCTCGCCGATCAGAAGGTCATCGCGGTCGGAACGATCGACGAGTTGCTGGCGCTCGATCATCCCTGGATCCAGGAATATTTCAACGGGCCGCGCGGGCGCGTTGCCCATGGCCAGAGCGCCAAAATGAGAGGCGCGTGATGCACAATCGGCCGCAGACATGGACAGGGTGGAACCACGGCGCCATAAAGCCGTTGGGGGAAAGCAGGAAATAGATGGAAACACGATCCAACAATGTGTTCGTGGGCGCGGTCGTCCTGCTCCTGATGGCCTTGACGGTCGGGGCAGCCTTCTGGTTCTCACGCATCGGCGAATCCGATCGCAAGGAATACGACATCTTCTTCAAGCAGTCGGTGAGCGGCATCGCCCGTGGATCGGCGGTGACTTATGCTGGCGTGCCCTCGGGGCAGGTCCAGTCGATCGAGCTTTGGGAGCGCGACCCCCAGTTCGTGCGCGTGCGCATCGTCGTCAGCCGGACGACGCCTGTCCTGCAAGGCACGACCGCGACGATCAATGGCGTGGGCTTTACCGGCGTCTCGGAAATTCAGCTTGAGGGCGCAGTGCGCGGCGCTCCGCCGATTGTCTGCCCGGAGCGCAATACGCAGGCGGTATGCCCGGAAGGCGTGCCTGTCATCCCGACCAAACCCGGTGCGCTTGGCGAACTGCTCAACAGCGCCCCGATGCTGCTGGAGCGGCTGACGACGCTCACCGAGCGACTGACCGAGCTGCTGGATGATCGCAACCAGAAGCATATTGCCGGCATTCTGCAGAATCTCGATAAGCTGACAGGCGACATCGCCGCGCGTGGACCGGAACTGGCTGATACCATCACACAAGCCAAGCTGACGCTCGAAAATGCCTCCAAGGCGGCCGAATCGCTCGCCCAGGCTGCGAACAACACCAATGCGCTCGTGAACGAAGAGGGTCGCCCCCTCATCCGAGACCTGCGCACGACGATCCGCAATGCCGGCGCGACGCTGGAAACGCTGGATGCGACGCTGAAGGAAGCACAGCCTGGCATGCGGACCTTTACCCGCGACACCATGCCGCAAATCGGCTTGCTGGTCCGCGATCTGCGTCAGGTCTCCCGTTCGCTTCAGGCTGTGACGGATACCGTTGAACAACAGGGTGCAGGCGCCTTGATCGGCTCGCCCAAATTGCCGGATTACAAGCCATGACCAACAGCAGAGCGAACGTGCAGACAGCCCCGGCGACCAGCGGAGCAGCGATGCGCAAGGCAGCGCGGGCGGCCCTGATCACGGGTCTGCTGATCTCGGCGGCCGGGTGCGTGAAGTTCGGTGCCGAGCCGCCCGACCGGCTGCTCGCCATTGCCAGCACGGCGACGGTGCCGGCCGGGGTATCGGCGTCCAGTGCCAGTGAATCCGCCCTGTTCATCGACGTGCCGAACGTGCCCAAAGCCCTCGCGACACCGCGCGTGGCTGTGCGCGAGAACAGCACGAGCTTTGCCTATGTGAAGGATGCGATCTGGGTCGATACGCCGGCCCGGCAATTCCAGTCGCTGCTGTCCGAGACGATCCGGTCCCGCAGCAATATCCTCGTGCTCGACCCCGGCCAGTATCTCGCCCGCACTGGCTACATCCTCAATGGCGATCTGGTCGAATTCGGCATCGATGCGACGCGCCGGGAAGCGGTCGTCACGTTCGATGCGACCATGCTCTCGCCCGACGGCCTGACGGTGACGCGCCAGCGGTTCACCGCCTCCGCGCCGGTGAGCCGCATCGACGCAGATGGCGTCGCCCCGGCGATCAGCGCCGCCGCCAACGATGTCGCCAATGCCGTGGCGACATGGGTCTCCAGCCGGACCTGACGTCCGGCCGCAGCCGTATCCCGCTCAGGCGAGGCTCTTCGTCGCCTGCTCCATCACGTCCCGCGACAGGCCGGGTTCGGCGATGATCCGCTCCAGCGCCGCACGCATCGCGGCACCCCGCTGCGCATCGAACCGGCGCCAGCGACCA
Organism: Sphingobium sp. B8D3A; assembly: GCF_025961995.1. NCBI lineage: Bacteria > Pseudomonadati > Pseudomonadota > Alphaproteobacteria > Sphingomonadales > Sphingobiaceae > Sphingobium > Sphingobium sp. B8D3A. Next base: position 196,332 of record NZ_JAOQOS010000001.1, read on the forward strand.
AGTGGCGGCACGAGCCGCGCGGCGGTCTGCGGATTGAGCTTGTCGAGCGCGATGATGGCGCCTGCCACCATCTCATAGCCCTTGCCGTCCGCCCGATGGAACGCCCATTGGTTGGCGGCAAACGCACCGTAAAGCGCGCGGGCGCGGTTCGGATTGGTCAAGGTGAAATCGGGGTGGCTGCTCAGCGCCGCGACATTATCGACCGTCTCCGGATGGAAGGCCAAAGCCTGGGTCTGGAACCATTTGTCGATGACCAGCGCATTGCCCGCATAGCGCGCGTGGAACGCCGCCAGTGCTGCGTCCCGCTCTGCCGCCGTGCCGTTGGCGAGAACAGCCAGCGCGGCCTGGCGCTCGGTCATATTATCCGCCTGCTCGAACTGGGCGAAGGCAAGCGCCGGGCCATCCGATGCGCCTGATGCGACCAGATAGCTCAAGGCAACTCCGCGCAGCTTGCGGGCCGCGCGCGCGTCCGCCGAGAGTGAGAAGCCGTTACGCGCGCAATCGGCATGGAGCCTGCGCCAGTCCTGCTCCAGTTGCGCGCCGATCTCGTGCTGCAGCGCCTCGCGCGCTGCATGGATGGCGTCGGGATCGACGACCTGCATCTGGTCGCCAAGATAGGCCTCGCTTGGCAGCTTCACCGCTTCGGCGATCAGCGCCCGGTCCAGCGTGTCGTCGCTGATCGTCCGGCGGATCGAGTCGATGATCACGCCGCTCTCCAGCGGTCCGCCCGCAATGTGGCTGAGCAGGCCATTGATCATGAGTTGCTGCAGGGCCTCATAGCGGCTGAACGCATCGTCATCGCGCGCGGCCAGAAAGGCCAGATCCTCGGCGCTCTGCTCGGCGTCCACGACGATTGGCGCAGAGAAGCTGCGATTGAGCGACAGCACCGGTGGCTGCGCGAAGCCGGTGCGCGTGATGACCGTGTCCGCCTGCGTCAGAACTTCCAGTTCCTCGCCCCCATGCGCGCCCGTTTCGCGGTCGAACAGGGCGAAGAGGAATGGGATCGCCATGGGTTGCTTCTCGCCCTGCCCCGGCGTCGGCGGCACCGTCTGCCGCAAGGTGAGCGTCACCGTGCCGCTTGTCGCATCATGCGCAGCCTCGACCGTTACGCGCGGGGTGCCGGCCTGGCTGTACCAGAGCCGGAACTGCGCAAGATCGATCCCGCCGCCATCTTCCATCGCCCGCACGAAATCTTCGCAGGTCGCCGCCTGCCCGTCATGCCGCTCAAAATAGAGATCGGAGCCCTTGCGGAACCGCTCCGGCCCCAGCAGCCGCGCCATCATGCGGATCAGTTCGGCGCCTTTGTTATAAACGGTCGCCGTATAGAAGTTGCTGATCTCCATGTAGGATTCTGGCCGCACCGGATGGGCGAGCGGACCGCCATCCTCCTGGAACTGGGCCGCGCGCAGTACCCGCACATCCTCGATCCGCTTGACCGCTGCCGAGCCCATGTCGGCAGAGAATTCCTGATCGCGATAGACGGTGAAGCCCTCCTTGAGGGAGAGCTGGAACCAGTCCCGGCAGGTCACCCGATCGCCGGACCAGTTATGGAAATATTCGTGCGCCACCACCGCTTCGATGGCGTCGTAATCCGGGTCGGTCGCCGTTTCCGGGTCTGCCAGAATGTAGCGCGTGTTGAAGATGTTGAGGCCCTTGTTCTCCATCGCGCCGAAGTTGAAATCCGCCACCGCCACGATGTTGAAAACGTCGAGATCATATTCGCGGCCATAGACGCGCTCATCCCACGCCATCGAATCCTTGAGCGCCTTCATGGCATGATCCGTGCGCGGCAGATCGCTTTCCGCCACCCAGATGCCGAGCTTCACCGGCCGGCCGCTCATGGTCGTGAAGCTGTCCGCATTGCAGGCGAGATTGCCCGCGACCAGCGCGAACAGATAGCTCGGCTTGGGGAACGGATCGGTCCAGCGCGCCCAATGCCGCCCGCCCTCCAGATCGCCCGCCTCGACAGGATCGCCATTGGCGAGCAGCACGGGATAGGTCGCCTTGTCGGCGCGTAGGGTCACATCATAACGCGAGAGCACATCCGGCCGGTCGGGGAAGAAGGTGATGCGACGGAAGCCCTCCGGCTCGCACTGGGTGCAGAGCAGGCCCCCAGAAGCGTAGAGCCCCATCAACTGCGTATTGGCCGCGGGATTGATCTCCACCTCGGTCTCGACGACGTGGCTCTCGCCGGTCAGCGGGATCAGCAGCGCGCCATCCTCGAGCCGCCAGTCGGAGGGGGCGAGCGCGCGGCCGTCGACAGCGACCCGCAGCGGCGTCAGTCCGTCGCCATCCAGTCGCAGCGGCTGCGCATGGTCGCCGGTGCGCGTGACCTCAAGCCGGGCCTTGACGCGGGTGGCGCGGGCATCGAGATCGAAGTCGAGGCCGATCTGCGGCACCTGCCAGAGCGGCGGACGATAATCCTCGCGGCGGATGACAGGCGGCGTGGCGGCGGCTTGGGTGGTCTGAATATCCATGCCCCAGTCCTATGCCCGCATCAGGCGAGGCACAAGCGGGGGAAGCCGCCGATGGCGAGAACTCCACCACCACGTTCCCGTTCGTGTCGAGCGAAGTCGAGACACGTTAGGACCGTCCTTGGTGTCTCGACTTCAGCCCGAGGCTGTAGTTTATCCTGAGCGCCCGCCCGGCGAGCAGTCGAAGGGCTCGACACGAACGGATGTTGCGCTGCTTATTCCGTGGTGTTTGCGCCACTCCGCCCGTTGTTCGGCCCGGGCGGCAGATCGAACGGGTCCTCCGCGCGCTCCATGGAGCGGTCGAGCAGATCCGCCTGCCGGTCCGGCTTTGCCTGGGTGGATGGCGTCATGAGCTGCTTGGGCGTCTCCCGCTCGGGCGCGGCGGCGGCCTTGGGCACTTGGCCCATGCCCTCCTTGGGGCGCAGATCCTTCACCGAGCCGCAGCCCGAAAGACTAGCCGCCACGAGCAGCGCCAGAGCGGCACGCGCGATCATCTTGTGATTCATCGCCTTCATCGACCGGTCTCTCCATCCAGCGCGGCTTGCGCTTCGGCAATCCGCGCGCGCACCTGATCGGGTGCGGTGCCCCCATAGCTCTTGCGGCTGGCGACAGAGGCATCCACCGTCAGCACCGCAAAAACGCGCTCGTCGATCCGCGCATCAATGGCCTTGAGCGTCTCGATCGGCAGCGCCGCCAGTTGCACGCCCGCCTCTTCCGCGGCCTTGACCGCACGCCCGGTGATGTGATGCGCCTCGCGAAACGGCACATTGCCTTCCCGCACCAGCCAGTCGGCAAGGTCGGTTGCGGTTGCGAAGCCGCTTTCGGCCAGCGCCCGCATCCGTTCGGTGCGGAAGGTGGTTGTCTCCACCATGCCGGTCATCGCGGTGATGGAGAGGCCGAGCAGATCATGCGCCTCGAACAAAGGCGGCTTATCGTCCTGCATGTCCTTGGAATAAGCCAGCGGCAGGCCCTTCATGGTGACGCACAGCGACGTCATGCAGCCCATGATCCGCCCGGCATGGCCGCGCACCAGCTCGGCGGCATCGGGATTGCGCTTTTGCGGCATGATCGAGCTGCCGGTGGAATAGGCATCGGGCAGCGAAATGAAGCCGAAGGGCTGGCTTGCCCAGATCACGAACTCTTCCGCCAGCCGCGAGAGGTGCAGGCTGCACTGGGTGGCGGCCATGAGATAATCGAGCGCGAAATCCCGGTCGGAAACGCTGTCGAGGCTGTTGCGCGTCGGCCCGTCGAAGCCGAGCGCTTGCGCGGTCATATGCCGATCGGTCGGAAAGCCCGTGCCCGCCAGCGCCGCCGCACCGAGTGGCGAGAGATTGAGCCGCGCGCGCGCATCGGCAAAGCGCGAACGATCCCGCGCGATCATCTCATAATAGGCCATGAGGTGATGGCCGAGCGTCACCGGCTGGGCGCTCTGCAAATGGGTGAACCCGGGCATGACGCTCTGCGCATGCTCGCCCGCCCGACCGATCAGCGCGCGTTGCAGCGCCTTGAGGCTGGCATCGACCTCATCAATGGCATCGCGCACGAAGAGGCGGAAATCGGTCGCCACCTGATCGTTGCGCGAGCGCGCCGTGTGCAGCCGCCCGGCGACGGGACCGATCTTCTCGGCCAGCCGCGCCTCGGTGGCCATATGAATGTCCTCAAGGTCGAGATCTTCGGGCAGATCACCGGCTTCATACTCGGCCTGGATCGCCTCCAGCCCGCCGATGATCGTCGCTGCCTCGTCCTGCGCAAGGATGCCTTGCGCGCCGAGCATCCGGGCGTGCGCGATGGAGCCGGCAATGTCCTGCCGCCACAAGCGCTTGTCGAACGGAAGCGAGGCATTTATCTCGCGCATGACGGCGGCCGGCCCGGCCGCGAAGCGACCGCCCCACATGCTGTTCGCGCCCTTGCTTGCGGAGTCTGCCATGCGCTCTATTTCTGCCCTTGCTATGCTGATCGGCCTCTCACTGGCCGCGAGCGGCTGCGATAGGCAATCCGCTCAAAACGCGCAAGGCGCCGGCAACGACGCCGCGGTGGGCAATGCCCTCTCCCCCGATGAAGTGAGCCCGGACGAAGCTGCACCGGGGAGCGCGGGCAAGACCTTCTCCCATGTCATCGACCGCAGCCACAAGGGCGAGGCGATGCCGGACAAGCCCTTCACCACCATCGAGGGCAAGCCGGCGACGCTCAAGGCCATTGCGCGGGGCAAGCCGATGCTGGTCAATCTGTGGGCGACCTGGTGCGCGCCTTGCGTGGCCGAATTGCCTGCCCTCGACCGCGCCGCCAAGGCTGCGGAGGGCAAGGGCGTTAAAGTGATCGCCGTTTCTCAGGACATGGAGCCGGATGGCGTCCCCGCCTTCTGGTCGGCCCGCAAGCTCTCTACGCTGCAGACCTGGTTGGACCGGGAGAATGCGCTCGGCTTCCATTATGGCACCGGCACGTTGCCGACGACCATTCTGTACGATGGCGCGGGCAAGGAAGTCGCACGCATCGTCGGTGCGCTGGAGTGGGATGAGGAAGATGGGCAGAAACTGATCGCCGAAATCGGCGAGTAAGCCGTCCCGACTCCCCTAGCCGGAGATCATCGCCCGCAAGCTTTCGATCCGGTCGGCCTCATGGGCGGGCTTGTCATTGCGGATGCGGCTGATGCGCGGGAAGCGCATGGCGAGACCGGATTTGTGGCGCTTGCTTTCGTGGATCGAATCGAACGCGACTTCGAAGACCAGGCTCTTATCCGTCTCGCGCACCGGGCCGAAGCGATTGACGGTGTGGCGGCGGACGTGAGAATCGAGCCACTTCAGCTCCTCGTCGGTAAAGCCGAAATAGGCCTTGCCGACAGGCAGCAGCTCCGCGCCGGCATCGGGATCGCCATCCCAGCAGCCGAAAGTGAAATCGCTGTAGAAGGAGGAGCGCTTGCCGCTGCCGCGCTGGGCATACATCAGCACGCAATCGGCGAGCAGGGGATCGCGCTTCCACTTGTACCACAGGCCCGTGCGGCGGCCGGCGACATAAGGGCTATCCCGCCGCTTGAGCATCACGCCCTCGATGGCGTCATCGCGGGCGCGCTCGCGAATGGCGGCAAGATCGGCAAGGCTTGCAGCCTCGATCAGCGGCGAAATGTCGAAGCGGGTGGGGTCGAGCCGGGGGAGCAGCGCCTCCAGCACGGCGCGGCGCTGCTCCCAACTGAGCGCGCGGTGATCCTCGCCGTCGGAGAGCAAGACGTCGTAGAGGCGGACGAAGGCGGGAAAATCGGTGAGCATCGCCTTTGAGACGGTCTTGCGCCCCAGCCGCTGCTGCAAGGCGTTGAAGCTCGCCGCGCCGCCTTCTTCGCCGCCCTGATGGCTCCCCCGCACCAGCAGTTCGCCATCGAGCACGCCGGGCTCGCGAAATGCCGCCGCGATATCCGGGAAGCTGCCGGTGATGTCGTCCCCGGTGCGTGAGAAGAGCCGCGTGTCCCCGCCCGGCCCGGCGCCATCCGCCTCAGGCACATGGACGATCTGCACGCGGATGCCGTCCCATTTCCACTCGGCGCCATAGTCGGCCATATCGAGCGTTTCGCGCGCGATGACATCATCCTCCAGGGGATGCGCCAGCATGAAGGGACGGAAGGTGGGGATATGGTCGACGCGCGGCGGAGGACCACCCTTGGCGGCCCAATCGAACAGCGCGCCATAAGGCGGCGTCTGGCCGTGCCAATATTCCTCGACATCGTCCACCGGCACATCGAACGCCTGCGCGAAGGCGACCTTGGCGAGCCGCGCCGAAATGCCGATGCGCATCGCACCCGTCGCCATCTTGATGAGCGCGTAGCGGCCATTCACATCTAGCCGATCCATGAGCCGCGCCAGCGCTGGGGCGACGGACTGGCGGGTCATGGCGGACAGCGCCGCCACCGTTTCGCTCAGGCTCGGCGGATCGAGCGCAGCGGGATTGTCCGGCCAGAGCAGGCTCGCCGTCTCCGCCGTATCGCCGACGAAATCCCGGCTGAGCTTGAACAGGACCGGATCGACGCGGTCCATCAGCAAGGCGCGGATCGTGCCGGCCTTCACCGCCGGAAAATCGAGGCCGTCCGTCAGCGCAGCCAGCGCCCAGCCCCGGTCAGGATCGGGCGTCTCGCGCAGATAGGCGGCGATAAGGGCAAGCTTGCCGTTGCGCGAGCGGGTGTAGACGAGCGCATCCAGCAGGGCGGCGAAGGCCTCCATCAGTCGTCCTCATCCTCATAGCCGACAAGGGCGAGCGCGCGGGCACGGCGCTGATGCAGCTCGCACCAGCGCAGCAGCGCATCCTCCCGGCCATGGGTGATCCAGGTCTGCGCCGGATTCACCTCCGCAATCGTGGTCGTCAGTTCTGCCCAGTCGGCATGGTCCGAGATCACCAAGGGCAGCTCCACATTGCGCTGCCGCGCACGCTGCCGCACCCGCATCCAGCCGCTTGCCATGGCCGTGACCGGATCGGGCAGGCGACGGCTCCAGCGATCGTTGAGCGCCGAGGGCGGACACAGGATGATCTGCCCGGCCAGCGCACCCTTGGGCATTCCGGCGATCAATCTCAGCTCGCCGAGATCGACGCCGAGGTCTTCATACAACCGGCACATCCGCTCCAGCGCGCCGTGCAGATAGATCGGCTCGACATAACCAGCTTGGCGCAGCTCGGCGATGACCCGCTGCGCCTTGCCCAGCGCATAGGCCCCCACAAGGATGCAGCGTTCGGGATTGGCCTCGCGGGCCTTGAGCAGCTTGCCAATCTCCTCGCCGATGGGCGGGTGACGGAAGACCGGCAGGCCGAACGTGGCTTCGGTGATGAAGACATCGCAGGGCGTAATCTCAAAGGGCGGGCATGTCGGATCGGCCCGGCGCTTGTAATCGCCAGTAACGATCACCCGCTCGCCGGCATGTTCAAACAGGATCTGCGCGGACCCGAGCACATGCCCCGCCGGCAGGAATGTGGCCTGCACGCTCCCCGGCAGGCTGATCGTCTCGCCATAGGCCACCGGTTGCGCGGCGCCGGGCGGACCGTAACGCAAGTCCATGATGGCCAGCGTCTCCGGCGTCGCGATGCAGCGGCCATGGCCGCCCCGGGCATGATCGGCATGGCCATGCGTGACGAGGGCCGTCTCCACCGGATCGGCCGGATCGACCCAGGCCTTGGCCGGCACCACATGCAGCCCATGCGCCTCTGCGCGAATCCAGGAGAAGTCGGCCATGGCCTCTAAATGGCGACCGGCACGTCCCGGTTCCAGCGCGGCTTTGCGATGTGCCCCAAAGGACCTATATCATGGCCATGACAGATGCTGCTCCCCAGACCACAGACGTGCGTTCCTTCCTGTATCGCGATGGGTCTCTCGACCCGGATAGCGCCCGCCGGCTCACCGCCGAGGCGCTTACCGGCTGCGAGGATGGCGAGCTTTACTTGCAATATGTCGCGACCGAGAGCTTCGGGTTCGATGATGGGCGGTTGAAGACAGCGGATTATTCCACCGATGCCGGATTTGGCCTGCGCGGCGTCTCTGGCGAGATGACCGGCTTCGCGCACGCCAATGACATCAGCGAGCGGGCGATCCGCAAGGCAGCGCAGACGCTCCAGCTGCTCGACCCGGCGCGTGAGCCGATGACAACGCCGCCTCAGCGCACCAACCGGCATCTTTATACCGACGCCAACCCGCTCGATCTCGTCCCCTTCGCGCAGAAGGTCGACCTGATGGCCAAGATTGACGCCGCAGCGCGGGCCCGCGATCCGCGCGTGGTGCAGGTCTCTGCGGTGCTGGCCGGTAGTTGGTCGGTCGTTGAGATCGTGCGGCCGGATGGCTTCGTGGCGACCGACGTGCGTCCCCTCGTCCGCCTCAACGTCTCGATCATCATGGAAGAGAATGGGCGGCGCGAAACCGGCTATTTTGGCATTGGCGGGCGCTATCTCTACGATTCCCTGTTCGAGGAGGCGACCTGGCAGCGCGCGATCGACGAGGCGCTCAAGCAGGCGCAGGTCAACCTCCGCTCGGTGCCCGCCCCGGTAGGCGAGATGACCGTGCTGCTTGGTCCCGGCTGGCCGGGCGTGATGCTGCACGAGGCGGTCGGTCATGGCCTGGAAGGCGATTTCAACCGCAAGGGCACGAGTGCCTTCTCGGGCAAGATCGGCGAGCGCGTGGCGGCGCCGGGCGTGACGGTGGTCGACAATGGCGCGATGGACGCGCGACGCGGGTCGCTCAGCATCGACGATGAGGGCACCCCCACGCAGGAGAATGTGCTGATCGAAGACGGCATTCTGCGGGGCTACATGCAGGACCGGCTCAACGCGCGGCTGATGGGCGTGGCACCGACTGGCAACGGCCGGCGCGAAAGCTACGCCCATGCGCCGATGCCGCGCATGACCAACACTTATGCGCGCGCGGGCAACGACGATCCCGCCGAGCTGCTCAGCCGCGTGAAGACCGGCATCTTCGCGCGCAGCTTTGGCGGCGGTCAGGTGGACATCGTCTCGGGCAAGTTCGTTTTCTCCTGCACCGAGGCGTACAAGGTGGAAAATGGCAGGATCGGCGACCCCATAAAGGGCGCAACGCTGATCGGCGACGGCCCCGCCGCGCTGCACCGCATCGTCGGCATCGGCAACGACCTCGCGCTCGATGAAGGGATCGGCATGTGCGGCAAGGCGGGACAGGGCGTGCCGGCGGGCGTGGGCCAGCCGACGCTGCTGCTCGAAGGGCTGACAATCGGCGGCACGGGCGGCTGAGGCGCCGGTCGGGACGACTAGACGATGCCCTCACACCCCGGTCAGCAGCATGTCGAGCGCGTTCTTGATCCGGTATTCTTCTTGCGCGAGGGAGCCGGTGATTTCTTGGATTTCCGACACCGACACTGCACCTGCAAACTGGGTGACGAGCACCCAGTCTTCGCCCTGCATACGAAAGCGGGGATTGAGGCCCGGCCGGGGCGGCGGCGCGTCGTTTGGATAAGCCAGCGGAACGACAAACCGTGTGTTGATGCCCGACAGCACCTCAGCCTGACAGTCTACGACATACTGCCCCGACCTCAGCCGAACGACATCATACTGAGCCATTAAAACATGCGGTAACGGGCAAGGGGAAGGCCGTTCTTCTCAACCCACGCGTTGTGGGCTTCGACCCACTCCTTGTTCTCCTCCTGCCAGCGCCGCTCGCGCTCTGCCTTCGCCGCCGCGCGCAGGGCGGCTTCGCAGGTCTGGGAGAGATTGATCCCAGCCTCGCGCGCCGCTTCCACCACGCCGGTATCGAGCGAGAGATTGACTGGCTTGCGCTTGCCGGAGGCGATAGGATCAAGCTTCATATGCGCAAGCTATGCGCATGATCCATGCGCGTCAATGTGCGCATCCGACCAGCAAGACCTGAGGCCCCATGTCTGAATTCTTCACTGCCATTTCCGACAAGCAACGCAGCTTCATCGAGAAACAGCCGGTCTTCTTTGTCGCCACCGCGGCAGACGGCGCGCGGATCAACCTCAGTCCCAAGGGCATGGACAGCTTCCGCGTGCTGGGCCCCAATCTGGTCGGCTATCTGGATGTCGGCGGATCGGGCAACGAGACGCAGGCCCATCTTTCAGCGGACGGGCGCATCACCATCATGTTCTGTGCGTTCGACCAGCCCCCGCTGATCCTGCGACTCTATGGGCGCGGCAAGGCGGTGCTGCCTCAGGATGATGAATGGGATTTCGCCTCCCGGCCCTTCACGATCCTTCCCGGCACAAGGCAGATCTTCATGATGACGGTGGAGAGCGTGCAGGAAAGCTGTGGCTGGGGCGTGCCCTTCATGAGGCACGAGAAGGAGCGCGACACGCTCTCTCGTTATCATGAGCAGAACGAAACGCCGGAACGGCTGGCGCGCATTTCGACCCGGACGCAAAGCATCGATGGCCTGCCGGTGCGCGTGCAGGACCATTTTCCCGAGCGCAAGCCGGTGCAGGTGCATGTTGATCCCGACTGGGTACCGGCGGTGCTCAACCATTGGCTCAATGAGATCGGCCCGGAGGGCTGGTTCGATTCGAGCGAGGAAGAGGATGTGCGACTGACGCATCTCTTCCGCTCGCTTTGGGAAGCGCAGCGCGACAAGCCTGCCGATATGTTCGTGGCCGATGCCGACACGGCGCTGGCGGCGCTCATTCTGTTCGACCAGTTTCCCCGCAACATGTTCCGGGGCGAGGCCCGGGCCTTCGCAACCGATCCGCTCGCCCGCGAGATTGCGCGCGTGGCGCTGGAGCGTGGCTTCGACAAGGCATTCGTGGAGGGCGCCCGCGCCTTCTTCTACATGCCGTTCATGCACAGCGAGGATCTGGCCGATCAGGATTTGTGCGTGGCGTTGTTCAGCGAGCCGGGCTTCGAGCACAATCTGAAATTCGCCAAGGCCCACCGCGAGATCATCGTCCGCTTCGGCCGCTTCCCGCATCGCAATGCCGCGCTTGGCCGGGAAACCCGGCCCGAGGAGCAAGAGGCGGTCGCGGAGGGCAGCGGCTGGTAACCCTCCGCCGCTCGCAGCGGATCGTCGTCAGTCCGGCAGGCGCCAACTCAGGCGGACATCTGCATCGCCATTGGGCGCGATCAGCAGGCGCTGGTCCGGAATTTGTTGGGCACGCAGAATCTCGCGCACCATCTCGGCGCGTGCGGCCTGCCCCGCGATGGTGATGCCCAACGGCACTCGCCGCGCCGCCCAGACGGCCAGATCGAGATCGGCGGCCCCTTGCTGCGTCAATGCCTCGCCCGAAAAGCCGATGACCGGCAGCGGGGCGGGCGGCGGCGTCAACACCAGCGTCCAGCCATCCAGGCCGTCGGAGGCACGCCGTTCCAGCTGACGATACAGATCGAGCGACGCACCGGCCAGCGGCTGGGCTGCAACCGTGGCTTGCCGCCGGCCCCGGTCCACCAGCACCGCATCGCTTGACACGCCAGCGACGAGGGCCAGCCGGTCCACCGCCGTCGTCGCAAAGCGCTCAAGGCTCTGCGTGCGCTCGCGGGACTGTGCAGCGGCCACCTGAGCTGCCTCGCTATTGCCCGCCCCCACCTGGATCTGGTCGATGGTGACATCCAACTCCCGCTGCAGCGCATCGCGCAGGCTGGTCGCGGTGTCCCGCTCGGCATCCTTCGCATAAGTGGGCGTAAGCACGGTGGCGACGACCCGCATGGGCTGGCGGTTGAAGTCGGTTTCCAGATCGCTGATGCGTGCCGTCTGGGGGAACTGGCGCTGGATCACGTCCCGCACCTGGCGGGCGGCCAGCGTTTCCCAGGCGATGTGCCGCAAGGTAAGCGCCAGCGGCACCGAGAGCGCCGTCATGCAGACCACCATCACGATGCTTTGCAGCCGGGTATGGGCCGGGGTGAGGTGGGAACCAAAGCCGTAGAGCCGCGCCATGAATGCGGCCGTGAGCGTGATCGTGACCGTGTTGGTCATGAAGAGCAGGAAAGCACCGCCAGCGATGGTCCAGTTCCATGTGGCAATGCCGAAGCCGACGGCGGCCAGCGGCGGCATGAGGGCGATGGCGATGGCAACGCCCACGACCGTCTCGCCCCGCCCGCGAATAAGTGCATAACCGCCCGCGAGCGCCGAGAAGAATGCGACGAGGAGGTCGAAGAGATTGGGCCGCGTGCGGGCCGCAATTTCCGTCGTCACGGTCTGCACCGGTGAAACGAGGACGAACAGCGCGGTGAACGCAATGGCGATCACCGCCCCGACCGCCAGCGCGAAGCCGGATGCGCGCATTTCCGCAAAGTCCAGCGTCGCGAGCGCAAAGCCCAGGCCGATGATCGGCATCATCAGCGGAGACAGCAGCATGGCGCCGATGAGGACCGCGCTGGACGGCAGCAGCAGCCCGAGAATGGCGATGCCGGCGGATATGACCGTCATGAAGACATAACGCGGCGACCAGCCGGATTCCTCGACGATTCGCCGCAGGATCGCATCGTGATCCACCGTGGCAATCGAGCGTTCCCGCCAGCTGACCCAGAGGGGGTTGCGCGAAACCGCGTAGGTCTTGTTGGTCAAGCGATCGGCTCCTCTGCTACGTCCGTCATTCCACCGACGCCCTAGCAGGGAAAATTGCTGCGTTTCCAGTCCGCTGCCCCTGCGGGCGAGCCCGGATGTTACAACCGCCGAAGCTCGGTGCCGTCCAGAATCGCTTCGCAACCCAGCGCCAGCGGGTCGTCGGCCTCATCCAGCGCGGCGATGGTCACCCAGCCTTCCGCCCGGAGCGCCGCAGCCCGGGCACCATCATGGCCGATCGGCAAAAAGGCCCGCTGCGCGGCGGTGGTGCCGAACCCGGCGTCGATGAGCGGATCAGGGTAGAGCGAGAAGCCCATGGCCGGCTCAGCCTTGCCGTCAGCGCCCGCCACCGCGTAGCTGCCACCTCGGCCGATCTCGCCGATGAAGCCCTCGGCAAAGACAGAAAAGCCGAACCAGCTCTGATATTCAAAACCGTGGCGCTCGGTCGGATCGAGCGTGAGCGTGATGTCCCAGCCGATCGGCTTGGCAATCGCCCGCAGCGCCGCAATGAGGTTATCCAGCTTGCCTTTGGCTGGCCCCGCGTTGAAGGCCTGCAGCCGGTCCATGGCGGGGTGGAATGGCCCGGTCGCCTCGATGAGCGCCAGATAGGGCCGCGCGGCTTCGCCCAGCGCCGCCAGCGAACCTGCGTCCTTCGCGTCGAGACTGTCGCGGACCGCCTCGACGTCGCCCTGGGGGAGCGGCATCGGGCCATCGGCCAGCATCGTCACGAGATCGGGCAAGGTGAAGTCGATGGTGATGCCGCTGACACCGGCGCGCTGCAGCGCTTCGATGGCGACATTGACGATCTCGACTGCCGCCGCGACGCTGTCTGTGCCGATGATCTCGGCGCCGACCTGCATCCGCTCGCGCTCGGGCCGCAGCTGGTCGGCCCGCAGCTTCATCACCGGTCCGCCATAGCACAGGCGCAGCGGACGCGGGGTCGCAGCCATGCGGGTGGCGGCGATGCGGCCGATCTGGGCGGTCATGTCCGGCCGGATCGCCAGACTGCGTTGGGAGAGCGGATCGACGGCGCGGAGCAGATCTTCGGCGCGGGCCGACTGCAGGCGCGCGACCAGCGTTTCCTCAAACTCGGCCAGGGCCGGCATCACGCGCCGATAGCCATGCGATGCGACGGTATCGAGCACTTCGCGCACGAGGCGGGCGGAGGCCTCCGCCTTGGGCGGCAGACGATCGGCAAGCCCTTCGGGCAGCAATCCGGGAGCGATGGCTTCAGTCATGGCGCGGCATTTAGCCGATTCCGCTCGCCAAGCGAGGATAAATTACAAGCGTGACCGGCCCGACGCGATGACACGCCGGGCCGGGCCTTAATTTAGAACTTGAGCGGGCAGACCCGGTGCACGTTCGGCAGGGCGCAGATCTTGTCGACCAGCGTCTGCGGCACGGTATCGTCGACCGAGAGCAGCAGGATCGCCTCGCCACCGGCCTCACGACGGCCAAGGTGGAAGGTGCCGATGTTGATCTTGGCCTCGCCAAGAATGCCACCCACGCCACCGATGAAGCCCGGCGCATCGACATTGGCGATGTAGAGCATGGTGCCATCCAGATCGGCCTCGACCTTGATGCCGAACAGTTCGACCAGACGCGGCGCGCCGTTGCCGAACAGCGTGCCGGCCACCGACCGCTCGCCCTGCGAGGTCTTCACCGAGACGCGGATCAGGGTGCTGTAGTCGCCCTCGCGCTCGGTCTTGATCTCGCGCACCTCGATGCCGCGCTCGCGGGCGAGGAAGGGTGCGTTGACCATGTTCACCGTGTCCGTCTGCGTGCGCAGGAAGCCGGCGAGAACGGCCGAGACGATCGGCTTCTGGTTCAGTTCGGCCGCCGCACCCTCGCTGTGGATCGAGATCCGGGGGATGACGTCACGCGAAAGCTGGCCAACCAGGCTGCCCAGCTTCTCGGCCAGCGCCATATAGGGCTTGAGCTTGGGCGCTTCCTCAGCCGACAGGCTCGGCATGTTGAGCGCGTTGGTGACACCGCCGCTCAGCAGATAGTCGCTGAGCTGCTCGGCGACCTGCAGCGCCACGTTCACCTGCGCTTCGCTGGTGGACGCGCCGAGGTGCGGGGTCGAGATAAAGTTGGGCGTGCCGAACAGCGGGCTGTCCGTTGCCGGCTCGGTCTGGAACACGTCCAGCGCCGCGCCGCCGATGTGGCCGCTGTCGAGACCGGCCTTCAGCGCCGCCTCGTCGATCAGGCCGCCGCGCGCGCAGTTGATGATGCGCACGCCCTTCTTGGTCTTCGCCAGATTCTCGGCCGAGAGGATGTTGCGGGTCTGGTCGGTCAGCGGCGTGTGCAGCGTGATGAAATCCGCCTTGGCCAGCAGCGTGTCCAGATCTGCTTTTTCCACACCCATTTCGATGGCGCGCTCGGGCGTCAGGAACGGGTCGAAGGCAACGACCTTCATCTTGAGACCCAACGCGCGGCTGGCGACGATGGATCCGATGTTGCCGGCACCGATCAAGCCAAGCGTCTTGCCCGTGACCTCGACGCCCATGAAGCGGTTCTTCTCCCACTTGCCGGCCTGCGTGGAGGCATCGGCCTCCGGCAGCTGGCGGGCGAGGGCGAACATGAGGGCGATGGCGTGTTCGGCGGTGGTGATCGAGTTGCCGAAGGGCGTGTTCATCACCACGATGCCCTTGGCCGAGGCATAAGGAATATCGACATTGTCGACGCCGATACCGGCGCGGCCAATCACCTTGAGATTGGTCGCCGCGTCGATGATCTCCTTGGTCACCTTGGTGGCCGAGCGGATCGCCAGACCATCATATTTGCCGATGATTTCCTTGAGCTCGTCGGGCTTCAGTCCGGTGATTTCGTCCACCTCGCAGCCGCGCTCGCGGAAAATCTGCGCGGCCTGCGGGTCCATCTTGTCGGAAATGAGAACTTTGGGTTTGGTCATTTTACTGTCCTTCAAAGAGAGACAGTGCCCCTGCTAAAGCAGGGGCCCAGGGCGGAATGGCAATGCTGCTGGGCCCTGGGCTCCTGCTTTCACAGGAGCACCGGAAAGCGGGGGTCAGGCGGCAGTCGCGCTCAGCGCGGCCTTGGTCTCGGCATAGGCCCAGTCGAGCCAGGGGCCGAGCGCCTCGATGTCCGCAGTGTCGACCGTGGCACCGCACCAGATGCGCAGGCCAGCCGGGGCGTCACGATAGCCCGCAACGTCATAGGCGGCATCCGCCTTCTCGAGCAGCGAGGCCATCTTCTTGATGAAGTCGGCATCGGCGCCCTCGACGGTGAGGCATACGCTGGTGATCGAGCGGGTCGCCGGATCGGCGGCAAGATGCCCGAGCCAGTCGCGCGATTCCACAATGGCATTGAGTGCATCGGCATTGGCCTGCGCGCGGGCGATGAGGGCCTTGGCGCCACCGATGGTCTTGGACCATTCGAGCGCAAAGATCGCATCTTCGACCGCCAGCATGGACGGCGTGTTGATCGTCTCGCCCTTGAACACGCCCTCGGCCAGCTTGCCCTTGGACATCAGGCGGAACACCTTGGGCAGCGGCCAGCTCGGCGTGTACTGCTCAAGCCGCTCGACAGCGCGCGGGCCGAGGATCAGCACGCCATGGCCGCCCTCACCACCCAGCACCTTCTGCCAGGAGAAGGTGGCGACGTCGATCTTGTCCCACGGCAGGTCGTAGGCGAACACGGCGCTTGTCGCGTCCGCGAAGGAGAGGCCCTCGCGGTCGTCGGCGATCCAGTCGCCATTGGGAACGCGCACGCCCGACGTGGTGCCATTCCAGGTGAAAAGCACGTCGTTCGACCAGTCGACCGCATTCAGATCGGGGATCTGGCCATAGTCGGCGCGCAGAACCGTCGGATCGAGCTTGAGCTGCTTGGCGGCATCGGTGACCCAACCTTCACCGAAGCTCTCCCAAGCGAGCGTCGTAACCGGGCGAGCGCCCAGCATCGTCCACATCGCCATCTCGAAGGCGCCGGTGTCGGAGCCGGGCACGATGCCGATGCGGTGTGTCTCGGGCAGGTTCAGCAGCTCGCGCATCAGGGCGATGCAATAAGCGAGGCGATCCTTGCCGAGCTTTGAGCGGTGGGAGCGTCCGAGCACTTCGGTGGCCAGCTTCGCCGGATCATAGCCGGGCGGCTTGGCGCAGGGGCCGGACGAGAAATGGGGGCGGGCCGGCGTGGTCGCCGGCTTCGTAACGTCAGTCATGGTATGCGTCTCCTTGCAGAGAGCACGCGCGGCGTTGGGACCGCGTGGCCCGCCGGCGGCCATAGAGATTTGCAGACGGGTGTCAATGTAAGATCGGGCTAAGATCGGGACCGGCGTGCCTCGCCCGGGCTGAACGGAGCTTGGGCGGACATGCGCCAGACCGCGCGCGGCGGTCGAGGCATCCCCTTGCACTGTCTAGGTTTTGTTCAGCTGCGATGCGTGATAAACGGCGCCATGATCCATTGGGCGTCATCGGTCGGATTGAGGGCGGGAATGCGCAGGCTGGTCGGCCTGCTACTGGTCACCAGTCTTGCCGCCTGCGCCGACCGCCCCAGCCCGCGCACGGGTGTAAGGGCGCCGGGCGCCGCAGCGCCCGCACAACGCACAATGCCGAACAGCGAGAGCTATCGCCTGTGCGCGGCGCGCCTCTCGACCGCCAAGGTCCGCTTCGAGCCGCTGCCCAATCAGGATCGCGGCGGCGGCTGCACGACAATCGACACCATCCGCCTGCTGGAGATCGGCACGCCGGTGGCCAATCTGGGGCCGATGACCTGCCCCCTCGCCGCCAATTTCGCGGCCTGGGTGCAATATGCGGTGCGCCCCGCCGCGCGGCTCTATCTGCGCAGCGAAGTGGTGCGCGTCGAGACCTTCGGCACTTATGCCTGCCGCGATGTCCGCGGCACGGGCGGGACCATCGCCGGCAAGCGCAGCGAACATGCCCACGCCAATGCCGTGGACATTTCCGCCTTCGTGCTGGCCGACGGGCGCCGAATCAGCCTGGTGAACGATTGGCAGGGCGAGAGCACCCACGCCCAGTTCCTGCGGGTGCTCCACCAGAGCGCGTGCAAGCGATTCCGCACTGTGCTCGGCCCGGACTATAACAGCGCCCACCGCGACCATTTCCATTTCGACATGGGCGGGCGGGGCACTTTTTGCCGCTGAACCCGCCGGTTTTCTTCTCCGCCGAAATCGTCTAGCGCCACTGGATGACAGACCAGCCTACAGTGCGCGAAAGCAAGTTTCGCCGTGCCCGCGAAGAAGCCGTCGATGCCAAGCGGATCATCCCCACCCCGCAGACAGAAAGCAAATCCTACAAGCTGGCCTTCCAGGACAACGAGTTTCTGCTGCGGGAAGACCTGCGGCCGGTCCGCTTCCAGCTTGAATTGATGAAGCCGGAGCTGCTGCTCGATGAAGCAAAGATCGCCTCGACCTTCGTCTTCTATGGCTCGGCGCGCATTCCCGAGCCGGAGGCCGCGCAGGCGCTGATTGATGCCGCGCCCGACGAGCGCGCCCGCAAGGTCGCCGAGCGTCTCGCCGAAAAGGCGCGTTATTATGAGGAAGCCCGCAAGCTGGCGCGAATCGCGGCGCAATGTCCGCCGAACGAGGCTGGCTGCCATCACTTCGTCGTATGTTCGGGCGGCGGCCCCTCGATCATGGAAGCGGCCAATCGGGGCGCGGCGGACGTCGGCGCGCAAACCATCGGGCTCAACATCGTGCTGCCCCACGAGCAGGCGCCCAACCCCTATGTTACGCCGGATCTATCCTTCCAGTTCCACTATTTCGCGCTGCGCAAGATGCACTTCACGCTGCGCGCCCGCGCGCTGGCAGTGTTTCCCGGCGGTTTCGGCACGTTCGACGAATTTTTCGAGCTGCTCACCCTGGTGCAGACCGGCAAGATGAAGCGCATCCCCATCCTGCTGTTCGGCAAGGACTTCTGGACGCGCGTCGTGAATTTCGAGGCTTTGGCCGAGGAAGGCGTAATCAGCCCGCGCGATCTCGATCTGATCAGCTGGGTCGAAACGGCAGAAGAAGGCTGGGCCGTGGTCGAGAGCTTTTATGCGGATAGCCAGCCGGGCTGCTGAGGTCATCGCCCGTCCGCTCGCTGATAACAGCGGGCCAGATAACAAAAGCGGCGCGGGTTGCCCCGCGCCTGCTTGAATATTTGGCCGAACCCAAGCCGGGCTCTGGCTAACGAGATTATTCGTGCGGCGTCGCAGCGTTGGCGGCAGCGCCCTCAGTGCCCGCTTCCGCCGCATTGCCTGCAGCGGCTGCATTGTCGGCACCGCCCTCTGCCGCAGCGGCCTCGGCCGGTGCATCAGCGGCCGGGAGAGGCAGGTTCGAGCCCTGCGTGTTCAGATAGGCGATCAAATTGGCGCGATCTTCAGGCTTGCTGAGACCGGCGAAGCTCATCTTGGTGCCGTTGGCGAAGGAGCGCGGCGAGGTCAGCCAGTGATCCAGCTGCTCGAAGGTCCAGTTGCCGCCCACCTTCTTGAGCGCATCCGAGAAAGCGAAGCCGCCACGGCCATGGCCGATCGGGTCGCCAACAATGGCCCAGAGGTTGGGGCCGATGCCATTGGCGCCGCCCTGATTGACCGTGTGGCAGGCCACGCACTTGGCGAAGACCTTCTCACCAGCCGCCACGTCCGCCGAGGCGAGCAGCGTGTTCAGCGAAGGACCGGACGCACCGCCCTCGCCTTCCGCCTCAACGCCCTCGATCGCGTAGCCCATGGGCTCGGGACGCTCGGCGTGAAACAGCTTGCTGCTCACAATGCCGCTGCCAAGCGCAATGATGCCGCCAAACAGTGCCCAGCCTGCAATGGTATTGAAACGATCGCTCATGCGCCCTCAATCTCCAGAAATCTACCCGACGCGCGACCTCCTCAATCGCGGCGCTGCCGGTGCCCGTCGGCGCTCCCCTTAATGACTGCATTGCGCGGGTGCAAGCCTGTCGGAAGGCCTGTGTCGCGACACAGGCGCCGGCGCCTTGCGCGGCAAGGCCCAAAGCCCTAAGCGCAGCGGCCATCATGGACACTTACCCGCTCCCCGCGCAGCGCCTTGTCGCCGAGATGACGGACGCCGCCGCGCGCGCGCCTGAGCGTGCGATCAGCTTTCAGGGCGCGCCGGGCGCCAATTCGCATCTGGCGGTGATGGATTTTGCGCCGGACGGCCTGCCCCTGCCCTGCTTCAGCTTCGAAGACGCGCTGGATGCCGTGCGCGATGGCCGTGCCGACCGCGCGATGATTCCCATCGAGAATTCGCTGCATGGGCGGGTTGCGGACATGCACTTTCTGCTGCCCGAATCCGGCCTGTCGATCATCGACGAATATTTCCTCCCGATCCACCACAGCCTGATGAGCGCGGACGAGACGCCGCCGGTCAGCGCGCTCAGCCATGTGCAGGCGCTGGGGCAGTGCCGGAAATATCTGCGCAGCCGTGGCATCCGCCCGATCGTCTATGCCGACACCGCCGGCGCGGCCGCGCTGGTCGCCGAGGTCCGCGAGCCCGGCGCAGCGGCGATTGCGCCCTCGCTCGCCGCGCGACTCTATGGCCTCACGATCCATGATGAGAAGATTGAGGACAGCAGCGACAACATGACGCGCTTCGTCGTGCTGGGCCGCGATGCGGTCATGCCCTCGCGCGACGGGCCGGTGATGACCAGCTTCCTCTTCGAGGTGAAGAACATCCCCGCCGCGCTCTATAAGGCAATGGGCGGCTTTGCGACCAACGGGGTCAATATGACCAAGCTGGAGAGCTATCAGCGCGGCGCCAGCTTCTCGGCGACGGAATTCTACGCCGATATCGAGGGGATGCCCGGCGACCCCGCCGTCGATCGCGCGCTGGAAGAACTGGCGTTCCACAGCAAATGGGTCCGTCTGCTGGGCAGTTATCCGCAGGGGCGCTCTCGCTCGATCTGACGTCGCTGGGCCTCGAGGCCCTATCCACCTGATAACTGCGAACGGTCTGTGCGTACTTTTTAAGCACTGCTCACACATGCCGCCTCAATTTGAGGCAATCGCCTCAGCGAGGCCCGACTGCCGACCGCTTTAACGCCTCGTTTATGATTTGGCACAGCTCTTGCTTGGCATTCCCCTGCAACCAATGGGGGCGCAAGAGATGAAACTCATTATGGCAATCATCAAGCCGTTCAAGCTGGACGAGGTGCGTGAAGCTCTCTCTGCGCTGGGCGTAGCTGGCATGACAGTAAGTGAAGTGAAGGGTTTTGGCCGCCAGAAGGGCCAGACCGAAATCTACCGCGGTGCGGAATATTCCACCAACATGGTCCCGAAGATCAAGGTCGAGGTCGTCTGTGACGATGCCCTCGCGCCGCGTGTTGTGGAAGCCGTGCAGCAGGCCGCCAACAGCGGCGCCATCGGCGATGGCAAGATCTTCGTCCTCGACGTGGGACAAGCCATCCGCATCCGCACCGGCGAAACCGGCGAAACCGCGCTGTAAGTTAAAGGGGGTAACGCATGACACCTTTCAAGACATTCTGCGGCGCGGCGGGGGCTCTGGGCCTTTCGCTCTTCGCCGCCTTGCCCGCATGGGCGCAGGAGGCCGCAGCGGAAGCCGCGCCTGCCGTTCCCAATCCGGGTAACAACGCATGGATGATGACGTCCACCGTCCTCGTTCTCCTCATGATCCTGCCCGGCCTCGCCCTGTTCTACGGCGGCCTGACGCGTTCCAAGAACATGATCGCCACCATGACGCAGATCGGCGCCGTAGCGGCGCTCGCGATGCTCATCTGGGTGATGTACGGCTACGGCCTCGCCTTCGGTCCTGAAGGCAATCAGTTCATCAGCTGGGGCAAGTTCTTCCTTGCTGGCATCACGCCGGATTCGACCGCCGCGACCTTCACGTCTGAAGTGATCTCGGAATATGTGTTCGTCAGCTTCCAGATGACCTTCGCCGCGATCACCATCGCCCTCGTGCTTGGCGGCATCGTCGAGCGCATGAAGTTCTCGGCCATCATGGTCTTTGCCATCGTCTGGCTGACCATCGTCTACTTCCCGGTCGCCCACATGGTCTGGGAAGCGCGCGGCGTGTTCTTCGCCATGGGTGCTCTGGACTTCGCCGGCGGTACGGTGGTGCATATCAATGCGGGCGTTTCCGCACTGGTCGCCGCCCTCATCCTCGGCAAGCGCAAGGGCTTCCCCAGCGAGCCGATGCCCCCGCACAGCCTGACGCTGACCATGGTCGGCACCGGCCTGCTGTGGGTCGGCTGGTTCGGCTTCAACGCCGGTTCCGCGCTTGAGGCCAATGGCTCTGCGGCTCTCGCCATGATCAACACCTTCGTCGCCACCGCCTCGGCCGGTCTCTTCTGGATGCTCACCGAGCGCGTGATGGGCCACAAGGGTTCGGCTCTCGGCTTCTGCTCGGGCATCATCGCCGGCCTCGTCGCCGTGACACCCGCTGCGGGCAACTCCGGTCCGTTCGGTGCCATCGTTCTCGGTGCCGTTGCCTCCATCGTCTGCTACTTCTTCGTCGCGAAGGTGAAGCCGGCGCTGGGTTATGACGACTCGCTCGACGCCTTCGGCATCCACGGCGTGGGCGGCATCATCGGCGCCATCGGCACCGCAGTGGTCTATTCGCCCTCGCTCGGCGGCCCTGGTGGCGCCGACTATGCGATGGGCGACCAGCTGGTCACCCAGATCACGGCCGTGCTTGCCACGATCGTCATCGCCACCGTCGGCACCGTCATCGCCATGTTCATCGCAAAGGCCCTCACTGGCCTGCGGGTGAGCACCGAAGTCGAGCAGGAAGGCCTCGACCTCGGCGAGCACGGCGAGCGCGCTTACAACTGATCCGAATTCGGCGGGGGCGAGAGGTCCCCGCCGTCCGTTGTTCCTCCTGCGAACATCCCTGGGCCGGCGTGAAAGCGCCGGCCTTTTTTTGGGCGGCCGCAGCTGACGATTTGCAGTCCCGGACACGGCAATTTCATTTCGCGCCTGACCGTCCTATTCCTCGTCCGGCGAAAGACGCCCGATGAGGAGACTGAACGATGCAGGTTGAACTGATCATTCTGGCCTGGGGCTGCCTGCTGGCCCTCGTTCACATCTTCGCTGCCGTGCGGGCGAAGACCGCGCAATATGGCACCGCCTGGAATGTCGGCGCGCGCGATCAGTCGCTGCCCGAGCCCAAGCCCCTCGTCGGGCGGCTGGCGCGAGCGCAGGCAAATTATTTCGAGACCTTTCCGATCGTCGCCATTGCCATCCTCATCGATGCGCAGCTCGGCCTGTTCGATCGGTGGACGGCCATTGGCGCCGCGCTCTGGCTCGGCGCGCGCATCGTCTATCTTCCGCTTTATGCTGCAGGGGTTCCGGTGGTGCGGACGATGGTATTCGGCTTCAGCATGATTGGCGTGCTGATGTTGCTCTGGCCGGCGCTGAGCCTCGCGTTCTGAACAGGAGCGCTGGCGGGGTCAGTCACCCCTTCTGGCTGGCCAGTGCGTGCATCATCTCGCGAATCGGCGAGAGATCATAGCCAGCCGCAGCCGCCTGCTCGGCCAGGACGTCGGGCGAGTCGCCGGCACGTGCCCGCGCCAAGGCCCAAAGCAAGGTGCTGCGGGTGCCGGAGCGGCAATAACAGAGCGCTTTGCCCTCGCCATTTTTCGCGAATGCCTCATCCAGCGCATCGAGCTGCCAGGGCGCAAAGCCGCTATGCGAGACGGGAATGGCAACATAATCGAGCCCCGCCGCCCGCGCCGC
Source organism: Sphingobium sp. B8D3A (assembly GCF_025961995.1). NCBI lineage: Bacteria > Pseudomonadati > Pseudomonadota > Alphaproteobacteria > Sphingomonadales > Sphingobiaceae > Sphingobium > Sphingobium sp. B8D3A. The sequence goes on from NZ_JAOQOS010000001.1 coordinate 219,462, forward strand.
CGCCTCGATCGTGTCGCCGGAGGTCTGGTCCGCCGATTCACCCTCGGGTCGGTTGTTCACGATGAGCGAGATGCCCATTGCCGCAGCCTGCGCCACGACATCCGCATCGATCTGCGGGGCGACGAATAGGGATGGGGTCAGTTGCCGCAACATGGCGCGTCTCCGATAAGGGCCTTGCCCGTCCCTAGGCCCGGCAGTCCCCTGCGCGCAAGAGAGGGGTTGCCGGCACGGATTTGCGAAGCGGTCAAAGCGGCTTCTGGTAGATCACATAGCTGCGGTTAATGCGGCTCTCGATCGCCTCGGCAATGGCTTTCATGCCCTGATTATCATCGAGGATCCAGCCGATCTCCCCTCGCGTCGCGCCATAATGGGTGATGGCATCGCGGCGGATATATTCGATCATCATGAAGGCCAGCTGGCTCGCCATGCGCGAGGATTGGAGCCGCTGGACCACGCCCATCAGCGGCACGCGCATGGTGCGGACCTTGGGCTTGCGCAGCCACCAGAGCAGCTTTGCCCAGCCGAAGGGGAAGAGCGTGCCGTTAAGGCGGGCGAGCGCTTCGTTCATGTCCGGCAGCGTCATCATGAAGGCCACCGGCTCGCCATCCAGTTCGGCAATGCGAATCAGATCCTCGAACACCAGCGGCTTGAGCGCCTTGCCGAAATGCGCGACCTCATGGTCGGTGATCGGCACAAAGCCCCAGTTGCGGCCCCAGGCATCGTTGAGAATGTGCAGGATGATTGCCGCATCCCGGTCGAACTCGCTCTTGTCGACATGGCGAATGCGAATGCGCTCGTTGCGCTCGCCGGATTGGACGATCCGCTGGATCAGCGGCGGAAATTCCTGCGTGATGTCGAGCTCATAAGTATCGAGCTGCTTGGCATGGGCATAGCCGGCCGCTTCGATCCAGGCGCGATATTCCGGCCGGTTGTGGCCCATCATCACCGTAGGCGAATGGTCGAAGCCCTTCACGAGAAGGCCTGGCTCCTCCCAGATGGAGAGCGAGATCGGGCCGAGCACCCGGGTCATCCCCCGCTCGCGCAGCCAGCCTTCCGCCGTCGCGATCAGCGCGTGCGCGGTTGCTTCATCCATGGCTTCGAACATGCCGAAATTGCCGGTCCCCGGCCCCATGCCCTGCTCGGCGGGCATGGAAATGGCGAGATGATCGATATGCGCGCTGATGCGCCCTACGACCTTGCCACCGCGCCGCGCGAGGAAATATTGATGCTCGGCATGTTCGTGAAACGGGTTCTTGCCCGGTGTCAGCAGGCCGCGCACTTCGCTCTTCAGCGGCGGCACCCAATGGGGATCATCGGCATAGATGGTCCATGCCAAATCGATGAACGCCGCCATGTCGGCCTTGCCGGAGACGGGAGTGATCACTAAATCGGCTGACGTCACGGCGATACCCCTGTCCCGCGCTTCGACGATGAGGCGCTGCTGAGAGGGCACAGCACTGCGGAACTGGCGGCGGATTTGTCAAGCCGCGCGCCGTGGCGGCAGAACAAAATCACATTGCTGCCATGATCTGTGCTCATTCGACCGATAGGACCCCTTTGCATGACCGCAATCGACCAGAGACTGGACGCAGCGCCGTCCGCGCCAGCCGGCAAGGCCCCCGCCGCAGCGGGCCCTGCGCTGGCAACCACGCCCGATGACATGGCGATGCTCCGCGCCGCCGTGGATTTGACGCGCGATCTGGCGACCGCGCGGCCCGGCATCTACTGGCCCGATTTCCTGGCCTCCGCGCTGATCGGCTACGCGGCTATGGCGCTCGCCATGCTGGCCTCGCAAGGTTGGGTGGTGGCCCTCGCTGGCTTGATTTCCGCTCTCGCACTGTATCGGGCGACGAGTTTCATCCACGAACTGACGCACATCCGGGCAGGTGCGCTGCCGGGCTTTCGTTTCACGTGGAACCTGCTGATCGGCATTCCATTGCTGTTCCCCTCCTTTCTCTATGAGGGCGTGCACACCCAGCATCATGCCAAGACGCGCTATGGCACCATCGATGACCCGGAATATCTGCCGCTTGCGCTGATGAAGCCGTGGAGCCTGCCGCTGTTCATCCTCGTGGCTGCTCTGGCCCCGGTGGCGTTCATCGTGCGCTTCGGCGTGCTGGCACCGCTCAGCCTCGTCATTCCCCCGCTGCGCCGGTTCATCGTGGAGCGCTACTCGGCCTTGTCCATCAATCCAGATTATCGGCGCCGGGCGCCGGAGGGTGACTTTGCGCGGATGTGGGCCTGGCAGGAAGCCGGGACCAGCCTGTGGTCGATGGCGCTCATCGCCAGCGTGCCGCTGCTGGGCTGGCGTCCGCTGCTCACCTATCTTGCGATTCTCTCCGTGGCGATGGTCGCCAATCAGCTCCGTACGCTGGTCGCCCATCTCTGGGAGAATGAGGGCGAAACGATGACGGTCACCGGCCAGTTCCTGGATTCCGTCAATGTCCCACCGCCTGCCCCGCTGGCCGCGCTGTGGGCCCCCGTCGGCCTGCGCTATCACGCGCTCCACCATTTGCTGCCGAGCATGCCCTATCATGCGCTGGGCGAGGCTCACCGCCGGATCGCTCAGCATCTCGGCGCGGGATCGACCTATGATCGGGCCAACTATCCGGGCATGGTCCCACTGGTCGTTCGGATCGCGCGGAGCACGATGGTCGCGCGATAGTCACCACCGGGGAAAATCACGCTCCCGAGCGGCGTATTTTCCCCATCGCCTTCCCACGGCGAACCTGCCATTTGGGCTTCATGCCCACGATCGCGCTGCTGCTCGCCTCCAACATCTTGATGACCACGGCTTGGTACTGGCACCTCAAGGGCGGCATGAGCAAACCGCTCGCCCTGGTCATCCTGATCAGCTGGGGCATCGCCTTTTTCGAATATTGCTTTGCGGTGCCAGCCAATCGCATCGGCTATGCCAGCGGCTGGAGCGCGGGCCAGCTCAAGATCACGCAGGAAGTCATCGCGCTAACCGTTTTCGGCGTCTTCATGGTCACCTTCCTGGGTGAACCGCTCCACTGGCGCCATTTCGGTGCCCTGGCCTGCCTCATCGGCGCGGTGGCGTTCCTCTTCTGGGGCAAGGCCTGACGCTGGCAGCAGCGAGGCGCGCGTCAGAAATCGTAGACCAGCGTCGCGCGCGTAATCGTATCCGTCATCTCCGAGCCTGCGGGCGGCGACGTCTCATGGCGCACCGCATAAGAGAGGCGCGCGGAGAGCGAACCGTTGAGCTTGCCGGTGAGGCCAGTGGTGTTCGCATAGCTGCTATTGCCGGAGCTCCACACCGCCTGGGCATTGTTCTTGAGCTCGAAGGCGCGCGAAATCTGCCAGCGCAGATCGGCGGCGGCCAGCGTGTTCAGTTCAGTCGTATCGGGCTCGTCGATCCCGACGGTGTGCCGCCAAGCCGGTCCGCCCTTGATGTCCAGACTGAAATCGGCCTGCCGCACCAGCCGCACACCGACGCCGCCCGAGGCCGTGGTGCGGTCCGAAAAGCCCTGAAACCGGTCTTTCTCATAGGTCGCCAGGCCATATGCGTAAATCGCATCGTTCAGGGTGAAGTTCGGCTCGTAGCTGGCAAGCCATTGGTTGCGCGTCGTGACGCCATCGCTGCGCTGATAATCGACATTGGCGCGGAACTTGTGCAGCCAGTCTATCCCTCGCCGTTCGAGCGAGAGACCTGCGCTGATGCCGGAGCTTTCGGTATTGCCGGTGGTGATAAAGCCACCCAGTTCGCCACTGCCTGACCAGGCGTGAAAGAAGCTCGCCTGCCTCAGCCGGGCTTCCCGCTCGGCATCAATGGCGGCCTTGTGCGCCTGAATCTTCTCGTCGATCTCCGCGGCATTGTCGGGATGCGTCTGCTTGGCAAAGCGCGCGACGGTGGCGAGCGCCCCGGCATCCCCGCTTGCGATGGCGGCATCCAGCATGGCCTTGACCGATGGCGGCAGTTCGGCCGCTGCGGGTGCAGCCCCGATGCCGCTCGCGATCATCGCCATTGCGCCAAGCCTGAGGGCCGACTTCATGCCCAACTCCTTCTAGAACGGCAGGACGGCCATCCCGCACGGGGACCGCTTCCTGACCTCACTCGCCTCGTTCGAGCCGCCGACTGGCGCGAAGATGCGCATGGGTGATGGCGACGGCAAGTGCATCCGCTGCATCAGGACCGACCACGCTCGTTCCCGGCAGCAACCGCATCACCATAGCGTGTATCTGATCCTTGCTCGCATTGCCTACGCCCACAATGGCTTTTTTGACGAGCCGGGCTGCATATTCGCCGACCGGTATGCCGGTGCGCGCGGCGCCGAGCAAAATAACGCCCCGCGCCTGCCCCAGCTTGAGGGTCGATTGCGGGTTGGTGTTGATGAACACCTCTTCGACCGCCGCTTCCGCCGGCCGATATTCCGCAATGAGGGCCGCCAGCGCCGCATCGAGCGCGACCAGCCGGGCGGGCAAGGCATCGCTCGCTGCCGTGCGGATCTGGCCATTGGCAATATGAGACAGGCGATTGCCCTGCGCACGGATCAGGCCCCAGCCCGTGGTGCCAAGGCCGGGGTCGAGACCCAGAATGATCATGGCCGCAAGATGCGGGCGATCACCCCAGCTTTTCCATCACGTCGTCGGGAACCTCGTAATTGCCCCAGACGGTCTGAACGTCATCGTCATCGTCCAGCGCGTCGACGAGCTTGAGCAGCGTACCTGCATTGCTCTCGTCCAGTTCCACGGTGGTCTGCGGCTTCCACGCGAGGTTGGCGCTTGCTGCGGCGCCGAGCTTGTCCTCCAGCGCCTTGGCGACCTCGTGCAGGGCATCCATGGCTGTCCAGATCTCGTGCTCATCGTCGTTCGACGACACATCGTCCGCGCCCGCTTCCAGCGCAGCCTCGAAGATCGCGTCCGGATCGCCGACGGAGGCCGGATAGGTGATCAGGCCCATGCGATCGAACCCATGGCTCACCGCGCCGGACGCACCCAGATTGCCGCCATTTTTGGAGAAGGCCGTGCGGACGTTGGTCGCGGTGCGATTGCGGTTGTCGGTCAGCGCCTCGACGATGATCGCCACGCCACCCGGGCCGTAGCCCTCATAGCGCACTTCCTCGTAATTCTCCGCGTCTCCCTTGCTCGCCTTGTCGATCGCGCGCTGGATGTTGTCCTTGGGCATGGACTGCGCCTTGGCCGCGTTGATCGCCAGCCGCAGACGCGGATTCATGTCCGGGTCCGGCGCGCCCATCTTGGCCGCGACGGTGATCTCGCGCGAGAGCTTGGAGAACATGGCCGAGCGCTTCTTGTCCTGTGCGCCCTTGCGGTGCATGATGTTCTTGAATTTGCTATGGCCTGCCACGGCCGGCTCCTTCGATTAGTGATCCGGATTTTTCTTGGGGGCCTCCTATCGCGGCAAGTCCAATCAGGCAACGGGCGCGAGGGCAGGAGGCAAAATGAGCGCCATCGTCCTGTCACGAAGATGCGCCAGCACGACGCATAGGCTCGTGCCCGTCCTGACTCTCGCGATGGAGGTGGAATGTTGACCCGAAGGCATGCCATCGGTCTGGGCGTCGCGGCCTTGGCGACCCCTGCTCTCGGCGGAGAGACGGGGCGCGCTCAGACGCTCGACGGCAACCAGCCTCTCGTATTCGCTCACCGCGGCGCGAGCGCCCTGCGGCCCGAGCATACGCTGGAATCTTATGGCCGGGCCATTGCGGACGGCGCGGATTTCATTGAGCCGGACCTGGTGATGACCCGCGACGGCGTGCTCGTTGCGCGGCATGAAAACGAGATCGGCGGCACCACCGATGTGGCAACGCGTGCTGAATTTGCGGACCGCCGGACCACGAAGCAAATCGATGGCGAGGCGGTCACCGGCTGGTTCACCGAGGATTTTTCGCTCGCGGAACTCAAGACCCTGCGTGCCGTCGAGCGATTGGGTGCCATCCGCCCGGAAAGCCAAAGCTACGACGGCCAGTTCCCCATCCCGACGCTGGATGAGATCATCGCCTTCATCGCGGCGCAAGGGGTAGCGCAAGGCAGAACGATCGGCCTGATTCCGGAAATCAAGCACTCCACATACTTCGCCAGCATCGGCCTGCCGCCTGAAGACGTCCTGCTCAGTGCGCTGGCCGGCCACGATTATACGCGCCGCTGCCCGATCGTGATTCAGTCCTTCGAAACCACCAATCTGCGCGCCATCCGGCAGAAAATCGGTCGGCCGACGAACATCCAGCTGCTCCAGTTGTTCGAAGCCTTCGATCGCCAGCCCGCCGACGCCGCCCTCGCCGGGCTGAAGACAACTTATGGCGATATGGCCTCGCCAGCCGGGCTCGCCGCCATTGCCGGCTATGCCGACGCCATCGGCCCCTCCTCGCGGTCGGTCATGCCGCTGGACGCCGAAGGCCGCCTCGCCAAGCCCACCCGCCTTGTGGCCGATGCGCATGCCGCCCGTCTCCGCGTCTATCTGTATACCTTCCGCCCCGAGAACCGCTTCTTGCCGAGCGATCTGCGCGGTCCTGACGGCGAAAATGCCCGGCATGAGGCGGGCTCAGTGGCAGAGATCCGGCGCTATCTGTCGCTTGGGGTGGATGGCTTCTTCACCGATGACCCGGCTCTGGGGCGCCTCGCCGTGGATGGAGCCTGATCGGCGCTGGCCTCCCGCCCGTGGCCGCGCTATCCCGCTTTGCATGGCTTCCCGCAATCATCTCTATCTCGTCGATGGCTCGAGTTACATCTTTCGCGCCTATCACCAGCTTCCACCGCTCACCAACCGCCATGGCACGCCCGCCGGCGCGGTATATGGTTATACGGCGATGCTCTGGAAGCTCGCCGACGCGCTGGACAAGGAGGAGGGGCCGACCCATCTCGCGGTGATCCTCGACAAGGGCTCGCACACCTTCCGCAACGATCTTTACGATCAGTACAAGGCCCATCGCCCGCCGCCGCCGGAAGACCTGATCCCCCAGTTTCCGCTGATCCGCGAGGCCACCCGCGCCTTTTCGCTGCCCTGCATCGAGGAAGCGGGATTCGAGGCCGACGATATCATCGCCACCTACACCTGCCAGGCGGTGGCGCAGGGCTGGGACGTGACGATCGTCTCGTCCGACAAGGATCTGGCCCAGCTCATCCAGCCGGGCGTGGACATGCTCGACACCATGAAGAATGAGCGGCGCGGCCCCGATTATGTGCAGGACAAGTTCGGCGTCGCACCCGAGCAGCTGCGCGATGTGCTGGCCCTGATGGGCGACAGCGTCGACAATGTCCCCGGCGTGCCCGGCGTCGGCGCGAAGACCGCTGCGAAGCTTATCGGGGAATATGGCGACCTGGATGCGGTGCTCGCCGCAGCGCCGGACATGAAGCCATCCAAGCTCAAGGAACGGCTGATCGAGCATGCCGAGCTCGCCCGCCTCTCGCGCGAACTGGTGACGCTCCACTGCGAAGTGCCGCTGCCCCACGCGCTCGATGATCTCAAGCTGGATGGCATCCCCGCCGAGCCGCTGCGCGCCTTTCTTGAGGATCAGGGCTTCAAGGCGCTGCTGGCCCGCATGGCCAGCCATGCGCCGGGCCGGCAGACGGCGGATCCCGTCGCCGAGGCGGTCGTGGACGCCGCGCTGGACCCGACGACCCCGGATTTCATCCCCCTGCCCCCTATCAACTGCGAGAGCTACGAGACGGTGACGACGCTGGAGCGGCTGGATGCGTGGATCGCGCAGTCCTACGCCAGCGGCATCATCGCCATCGACACGGAGACGGATTCCCTCGACAGCATGGCTGCCAATCTGGTGGGCATCTGCCTCGCCACGGCCCCCGGCACGGCCTGCTATATCCCACTCGGCCACCGCAGCGGCGACGACATATTCGCCGAAGCGCCGCCGCAGATTCCCATCGCGGACGCCATCGCCCGCCTTCGCCCGTTGTTTGCCGACGCGAGCGTGCTGAAGATCGGCCACAACATCAAATATGATCTCAACGTGCTCGCCCGGCATGGGCTGTCCGTCGCGCCCTTCGACGACACGCTGGTGATGAGCTTCGATCTCGATGCCGGGCAATCCCTTGCCGGACACGGTATGGACGAGGTTGCGCACGCGGTGCTTGAGCATACGTGCATCAGCTTCAAGGACGTCACCGGCACCGGCAAGAAGGCGATCAGCTTTGCGCAGGTGCCGCTCGATGCCGCCACACGCTATGGCGGCGAGGATGCGGACGTGACCTGGCGGCTGTGGACGCGGTTCAAGCCCCGCCTCGCCCAGGAAGGCGCGACCCGGGTCTATGAGCTGGTCGACCGCCCACTCATTCCGGTGGTCGCCGGCATGGAGCGGAGAGGCATCAAGGTGGACCGCGATCATCTCTCCCGGCTCTCCGGCCGGTTCGCGCAGGAAATGGCGCGACTGGAAGAAGAGATTCACGCTGAGGCCGGCCAGCCCTTTGCCATCGGATCGACCCAACAGCTGGGTGCGATCCTATTCGAGAAAATGGGTCTTAAGGGCGGCAAAAAGGGCAAGTCCGGCGCTTATTCCACGGATGTGACCGTGCTCGAGCGGATGAAGGCGGATGGCGTCAAGATCGCCGGCCTGGTGCTGGACTGGCGCCAGCTTTCGAAGCTCAAATCGACGTATACCGACGCTCTGCAGGCCCAGATCAACCGCGATACCGGTCGCGTCCACACCAGCTACTCGCTGACTGGCGCGCAGACCGGCCGCCTCTCCTCGACCGACCCGAACCTGCAGAACATCCCGATCCGCACCGAAACCGGTCGCCAGATTCGCGATGCCTTCATTGCCGAACAGGGCAATGTGATCCTGGCTGCGGACTACAGCCAGATCGAGCTTCGCCTTGCGGCGCACATGGCCGACGTGCCACAGTTGCGGGACGCCTTCCTGCGCGGCGAGGATATTCATGCCGCGACTGCCCAGGAGCTCTTCGGCGAGATGAACCGCGAGACGCGTGCGCGGGCCAAGACGATCAACTTCGCCATTCTCTATGGCATCTCACGCTGGGGGCTGGCGGCCCGTCTGGAGATCGACGCAGACGAAGCACAGGCCATGATCAGCCGCTATTTCGACCGCTTCCCCGGCATCTCGGCCTATATCAACGAGACGCTGGAGAAGGTGCGTTCCACGGGGCACACAACCACGCTGTTCGGCCGCAAGACCTGGTTCAACCAGATCAAGTCGCCGGTGCAGCACGTCCGCCAGGGGGCGGAGCGCGCCGCGATCAACGCCCCTATTCAGGGGACCAGCGCGGACATCATCAAGCGCGCGATGGTGCGCATGGGTCCGGCTCTTCGCGATGCCGGGCTGGACCGGGTGAAGATGCTGCTGCAGGTCCATGACGAGCTGGTGTTCGAACTGCCGGAAGACGATGTGGCGGCCGCCACGCCGATCATCCGGTCTGTCATGGCCAGCGCCGCAGAGCCACTCGTTACGCTCACCGTGCCGCTTGGCGTGGAAATCGGGACCGGATCGAGCTGGGGCGCTGCCCATTAGGCGCAGCCATATGCGGAAATCGACCTGATGCCCCACATGCTGATCTTTGGACTGGGTTACACCGCCACACGGCTCGCCGAGGCGCTCCGATCGCGCGGTTGGACGGTCGAGGCGACCGGGCGTGCCGGCACGATCGCATTCGATGACGACGCGGCGGTCACGAACGCCATGCGCCGGGCGACCCACATCCTGTCCTCTGTTCCTCCGACGGATGAAGGCGATCCAGTGCTGCAGCGCTACGGTGCCTTGCTGGAAGAAGCATCTGCCGGTTGGATCGGCTATCTGTCCTCGACGGGAGTTTATGGGGATACAAACGGCGCATGGGTGGATGAAAGTGCACCCGTCGGCCAAGGCCGGCGCAATGCGCGAGCCGCTGCTGATCTGGCGTGGCAGAAGCTTGGTGCGCGCGTTCGGGTGTTTCGGCTGCCGGGCATTTACGGCCCGGGGCGCAGTGCCCTTGATCGGATTCGCGAAGGCCGGGCCCGCAGAATCGATCTACCGGACCAGATATTCAGTCGAACCCACGTGGAGGATATCGTCTCAGGCGTGCTGGCGGGCATGGCCGGGCCTTCCGGCATTTATAACCTCGCCGATGACATGCCCTGTTCTCAGAATGACGTCATCGCGTTCGGCTGTACCCTACTCGACCGACCAGCGCCGCCCTTGCAATCCATAGAAGCCGCAGGTCTGTCTCCGGCCGCACAGGCTTTCTACAGCGAGAACCGGCGTGTCGCGAATGGCAAGGCGAAACGCCTGCTGGGATGGCAGCCCCGGTTTCCAGATTATCGCAGTGGCCTCGCCGCCTGTCTGGCGGAAGAATAAGCGAGCGGCGCCGACAACGCCTGCCGGCACCGCTGCTCGGGCTTTGCGGGACCGCGTCGGGCGGCTATGCGGGTTGCATGACAGAGATTGCCCCTCACAGCGTCACCATCGGCCCGCTGCGCATCGCCAACGACCGCCCACTTGCCCTGATTGCCGGCCCCTGCGCGATGGAATCGCGCGCGCATGCGCTGGAGACGGCGCAGGCCCTTGTCGAGATGACCAGCGCACTTGGAATGCCGCTCATCTACAAGAGCAGCTTCGATAAGGCGAACCGCACCTCCGTGGATGCGCCGCGCGGCATCGGCCTAGCCCAAGCGCTGGATGTGTTTGCAGAGGTGAAAGCGCAGTTCGGCTGCCCGGTGATCACTGATGTGCATGATGCGGCGCAATGCGCGCCAGTCGCTGAGGTGGTGGATGTCCTCCAGATTCCGGCCTTCCTCTGCCGCCAGACCGATCTCTTGCTGGCTGCTGCCGCAACAGGCCGCGTCGTCAACGTCAAGAAGGGCCAGTTTCTGGCCCCTTGGGACATGGCGAATGTCGTCCGCAAACTGCGCAGCGCCGGAAACGATCAGGTCATGCTGACCGAACGCGGCGCGAGCTTTGGCTACAACACATTGGTCAGCGACATGCGGGCGCTCCCGCTTCTGGCGGAGACGGGCTGCCCGGTCGTTTTCGACGCCACCCACAGTGTCCAGCAACCGGGCGGACGGGGAGAAAGCTCAGGCGGCGAACGACGCTTCGTGCCCGTGCTGGCGCGCGCTGCGGTTGCAATCGGCGTCGCGGCCATATTCATCGAAACGCATGAAGACCCTGACCGCGCGCCGAGCGACGGCCCGAACATGGTGCCGTTGCGCGACCTGCCAGCGCTTCTGCGCGACCTTCAGGCTTTCGACGCGCTGGCCAAGCGGCGCTGACGCCCGAAGGAAGCGATTAGAAGCCGCCGCCGGTCAGCTTCTGGCAGATCATGTCCAGCTGTTCGAGGCTGGAATATTGCAGGGTCAGCGTGCCTTTCCCGCCCTCATGATTGATGCCGACGCGCAGGCCGAGCAGATCCGACAGATGCTGTTCCATGGCGATCAGATCGGGATCACGTCCATAATCAGCTCGTGCCTCAGCACGCGGCGCCGATTTTCCTTCACGTGCCAATCGAACCAAGCGCTCGGTTTCGCGAACAGACAGGCCCTTGGAGGCGACATCTTTTGCCAGTTCCGCGCAATCGGCGGAACCGATAAGGGCGCGCCCGTGGCCCATGGACAGGGCCCCGGTCATCACCAGCTCCTGAACAGGCTCCGGCAGATCCAGCAACCTGATCAGGTTCGCAATATGACTGCGGGATTTGCCGACGATCCGGGCCAAGGCGTCCTGCGTGTGGTGAAACTGATTGATCAGGCGCTGATAGGCTTGCGCCTCCTCAATCGGGTTCAGCTCCTCCCGCTGGATGTTCTCAACCAGCGCAATCTCGAGCGTTTCTGCCTCGGTGAAATCGCGGACGATCGCGGGGATTTGGTGAAGCTGTGCCTTCTGCGCCGCCCGCCAGCGCCGCTCACCCGCGACGATCTGGTAGCGATCATTCCCAAGCGGTCGCACAACGATGGGCTGGATGATTCCTCGCTCGCGGATGCTGTCTGCGAGTTCAGAGAGGGCACCTTCGTCGAAATGTCGCCGCGGCTGATCGGGATGCGGCGACACGCGGACGATTTCAAGGAAGCGGACGGCCTTGGGCCGGTCCGCATCGCTTGCCGCCCCGCTATCCGCCCCAGCCCGGCCCTCTTCCGACACGGATACGTCGCGTTCGACTTCGCCCAGCAAGGCAGAAAGACCGCGCCCCAAACGGCGCGGCTTGCCGGATACATCTGCATCGCTCATGCCGCTACGGTCTCCTTGGGAAGCTTCTCGATCAGTTCGCGCGCGAGCGCCATATAGGCTTCCGATCCGGCGCAGCGCATGTCGTAGATGAGGGCGGGCAGCCCGTGGCTGGGGGCCTCCGAGAGGCGCACGTTGCGCGGGATGACCGTCTTGAACACGAGGTCGCCGAGACAGGCACGCACGTCGTCTGCGACCTGATCGGTCAGCCGATTTCGGCGATCATACATCGTCAGCGCCACGCCGAGAATCGAGAGGTCCGGATTGAACCGTGCACGAATGCGCTCGAAGGTCTGCAGCAGCTGCGACAAGCCCTCAAGGGCAAAGAACTCGCATTGTAGGGGCACAAGGATCGACTGCACCGCGACCATGGCATTGACGGTCAACAGCCCTAGCGACGGCGGGCAGTCAATCAGGCAGACTTCCCAACGCCCGGCTTCCGCATCGTTCAGAGCGTTGGCGAGACGATGGGTTCGTTGCTCGACATCGATCAATTCGATTTCAGCACCAGAGAGATCCTGTGTGGCAGGAATGAGGTCCAGGCCCGGCACGACCGTGCGAATCACCGCATCGTCAAGCTCACAGTCCCCCATCAGCAAATCGTAGCTCGACCGCGCGCGATCCTTCGTCGTGACACCCATCCCCGTGGAGGCGTTCCCCTGCGGATCAAGATCGATCAGCAAGGTGCGATGGCCAGTGGCAGCCAAGCCAGTAGCGAGATTGATCGCCGTGGTGGTTTTTCCAACGCCGCCTTTCTGGTTCGCGATTGCAATACTGATCATGAGTGTCCTTTTGGCCCCGCCGACGTCACTATCGCCCTGCGCCTCTTGCCATTCCGTCCCGAACTGCCCGGCTTTTTATCGATCGCTCGGACCGGGACACGTTTTTTCAGCTGGCGGACTGTTAGGATGGCGCTTTCGGCGTCCGTTACGCTTTGTTCCACGTGAAACACAGCTTGCCAGTGCGGCCGGACAATTTCCAGTTCCTTCTCGCTGCTCCGGCCCTTGGGGAGCAGCCAGATGGTGTTTTCGTCCGCCAAATGATGCGCTGTGGTGAGCAGTCGATCCAAAGGCGCATAAGCACGGGCGCTGATAATGGCAGCGGGCCGGTCAATTCGGGCCGATTCTACCTTGGATTGCAAGACTTCCACACGATCGAGGCCGAGAGACTCGGCACAGCGTTTGAGGAAAGCGACTCGTAAGGGACGGACCTCTACGAGACGAATTGGCGCCTCGCGCAAGCAGCCGATAACCAGGCCCGGAAACCCAGCGCCGGTTCCGAGGTCCAGCCACAGCCCATCGGCGGGCGTTTGAGCGGATACCGCATGAGTTAGCAACTGGGCGGAGTCTACAATATGCCGCGCCCAAATGGATGCCTTGGTCCCAACAGAAATGAGGTTCTGCCGGTCGGCCTCTTCCAGTACGAGGTCCACAAAAGTCCGCAGCCTATCCCCGGTTGGACCATCCCACCAGCCTTGAGCGGAGAGCCACGCTTGCGCCTCTTCCTCTGTCATGCAGCCCGACCAGTCCGCGCAGCGACGAGGAGCGCCGCCAAAGCTGCCGGCGTAATTCCCCTGATCCGGGCGGCGCCACCGAGCGTCTCAGGGCGGGCGAGGGTCAACCGTTCGACCATCTCTGTGCTCAAACCGCCGACCGCAGAAAAATCGAGGTCGGCGGGCAGCGCTATGGCATCATTGGCCCGGAGCGCCCTCACTTCCGCGTCCTGCCTTTCGACGTAAGGCGCATAGATCGCGTCCTGCAAAAGCTCGTCGACAAGGCCGTCGTTTCCCGTTTCGAGGGCCGGCGCATATTTGGCAAGATGCCCGCGCGCCACTGCCGGGAAACGAGCCCACTCGGCGAGAGATCTGCGGACACCGTCGTCGCGAACATCGGCCCCTGCCGCGCGTAAATCAGTGCCGGACACTTGCTTCTCCAACACGCCAGCGAGCACCACGCGTACTTCCTCTCGCTCGTGCCACCAAGTCGTTCGGGCTGCGGTTGCCAAGCCAAGCCGAACGGCCGTCGGCGTAAGGCGCGTGGCAGCATTGTCTGCCCGCAGTCGCAGCCGGAACTCGGCACGAGCGGTGAGCATTCGGTAGGGTTCGGTAATCCCCTGCAGGCAGAGATCGTCGATGAGGACGCCAATATAGCTTTCCGCCCGGTCAAGCAGCAGCGGCTCAAGACCCAGCGCATGAGCGGCAGCGTTCGCGCCAGCGACAAGGCCCTGCGCCGCGGCTTCCTCATAGCCGGTGGTGCCGTTGATCTGCCCGGCCAGAAAGAGCGAAGGCATGGCGCGGAGCGAAAGGGTCCGATCCAGAGCGCGCGGGTCGATATGGTCATACTCAACCGCGTAACCGGGAACGGTGACCTCGACTTGCTCCAGCCCTTCCATGGACCGGAGGAATGCAATCTGCACGTCCGTCGGCAGGGACGAACTCAGGCCATTGGGATAGACAAGATGATCATCCAGACCCTCGGGCTCGAGGAAGACCTGATGGCCCTCCCGGTCTCCGAAGCGGACAATCTTGTCCTCGATTGAGGGACAATAGCGTGGTCCCCGCCCCTCAATATCGCCCGAGAACAAGGGTGAAAGGCCGAGGTTATCGCGAATGATGCGATGGGTCTCGGCGTTGGTCCGGGTGATGGCGCAGCGAAGTTGCGGCAGCTGTTCGCGTTCAACCAGACCTAAATAGGACATCGACCACGTATTGAGATCTGACGGCTGCTCCTCCAACCGGGCCCAATCGATCGTGCGTCCATTCAGACGGGCCGGTGTCCCCGTCTTGAGGCGGCCCATCGGGAGGTCGAGGTCCCGCAATTGTTGAGCCAAGGCACTCGCGGCATGCTCACCGATCCGCCCACCCACAACTCGCTCCGCGCCCCTAAACATCAGGCCGCCCAGAAATGTTCCGGTTGTGAGGACAACGGCCTGTCCGCCCACCTTCTGTCCATCCGCGAGCACGACCCCGCTCACAGCCCCGGCAGGGCCGACATCCAATGCTGCCACTTCACCGCCAATGACCGAGAGGCCCGGTTGCGCCGCGATCATACTCTGAATGGCTGCGCGGTACTTCCGGCGGTCGGCCTGGACACGCGGGCCGCGAACAGCGGCGCCCTTGCTGGCATTGAGCATTCGGCGATGGATCGCGGCGCTGTCTGCGGCGCGCGCCATCAACCCATCCAATGCATCCACTTCACGTACGAGGTGGCCCTTGCCCAACCCGCCGATGGAAGGATTGCAGGACATTTCCCCGATGCGGATCGGATCGGCCGTTACCAGAGCGACACGCGCGCCTCGGCGCGCGGCAGCGGCCGCAGCTTCCGTGCCGGCATGGCCACCGCCGACAACGATGACATCGAACATGGCTTGCGCATGCTTGCTCATGTCCCAGCCCCTAGCGGCCACATCAAAGAGCGTCAAAGCATTGCGGGGCCGGCCGATGTTCCACGTGGAACAAACACCCCCTATTTGCCGATGCAGAAGCCGCGAAACACCTCGTCCAGCACAAGCTCAGTCGTGGTGCGTCCGGTCAATTCATCCAGAGCGGCCAGCGCCTGCCGAAGATTTTCTGCAACCAGGATTTCGTCGGACTCACCAGTGCAGGCGTCCACAGCGTCAACCGCTCGCTTTATGACAGCTCGTTGCCGCTGTGACAGCGCATAGTCGCCGGGCACCGGCAGCATGCTGCCGGCCAACGCACACAGTTCCTCAATGAGAGAATCAATCCCCTCACCTGTCACACTCGACACGTACAGGCTCGACGCCTCGCGATCTGCGAGAGCAAGATCGGCTTTCGCTGCGACCTGCACCAACGCCCCCTGACCTGAGGGCGCGTCTTCAGGCCGCCCTAGCCACAGCACGATGTCAGCCTCGGCCAAAAGAGCTTCCGCGCGTCCGATGCCGATCTGCTCGATCTCGTCGCCGGCTTCGCGCAGTCCCGCCGAGTCAGATATCACGAATGGGATGCCATTAAGGGCGACTGACGCCTCGATCACATCGCGAGTTGTTCCCGCATGCGGAGAGACAATCGCAGCATCGCGTCCAACCAGCTGGTTGAACAGGGACGACTTGCCAGCATTGGGCGGACCGCCGATGGCGACGCGAATACCATCTCGTAATCGGTCCGCGGAGGGACGCTGCAGTTCCTTACGCATGTCTGCGCTGATCTCAATCGCTGCTGTGATGCGCGTGAGGTCCGCGCCCGATACGTCCCCTTCATCGGAAAAATCGAGCTGAGCCTCGATCTGTGCGGCGAGCAGTCGAAGGTCGGTCGTCCAGGATTCGATCTTGCGGGAGAACACTCCACCCATCATCGCCATGGCAGCGCGCCCTTGCAGCGCCGTCTCTGCCGCGATCAAATCGCCTAAGCCTTCGATCCCGGCGAGATCCATCTTGCCGCTCAAAAAGGCGCGCCGGGTAAACTCGCCTGCCTCGGCCCGCCGAAAGCCCGGCATGGCAACCAGAGCGGCTTCCAACGCCCGCACCACCGCATGGGAGCCATGGCATTGGAATTCGGCCATGTCTTCGCCGGTCTCTGTATTTGGCCCGGGAAAGCAAATCAGCAAACCTTCATCGAGCAAGTCGCCATTCGCCGGATCGAAAAATCGCCGCAACGTCGCTTGCCGAGCCGCTGGGGCATCCCGACCTGTTATGACGCGAGCAGCCTCAAGCGCGAGAGGTCCAGATACCCGGAGGATCGCAATCGCGGCGGGCAGTTGCCCGCTGGAGAGCGCAAAAATCGTATCCCGATCCGTCATCGATCGTCAAACCACGTGAAAAATCAGCCGTCATTCTTGGATTTTGCAGGAGAGCTAGCGCCCGCCGCGCCCATGCCAATATCCATGAGGCTGGAAAACAATTTCATGCCTGCATCACCCAGCGGCGACATGCTGCGGAACATCCGCTCCATCTGCTCAAGGTTGGTCTGGCCGCTCATCGTATCGAGCACCGCCTGAATATAAAGATCATGGATCGGCTTCAGATCAGGCAGACCGAGAAACGACCGTGCCTCTTCCGGGGTGCACTCAACATCGACCTTGAACTTCATGATGGCAGGGCTCCGCGCGAGATAGGGTGGGCATGACATGCCGCATCGGGGCTCATATCGCTAGCAAATTGCCCTCGGCAGGCGATTATCACCCCGCACTGGTCAGCCAGAAACAAGGAAACCGGCAGCGCTCCTTTGCCGAGCGCTGCCGGTTCCTGTTTAGCGATTTGCTTCTCCGCTCAGGCGAAGAGCTGAAGCAGCCCGATATCCTTGTCTGTGATGCCGGTGTAGATCATCGTCGCGGCCACATAGAGAATGACCAGCAAGCCGATCCAGGCAATCCAACGATAGCGCTCGATATATTTCGCGATGATATTCGCAGCGATGCCCATCAGAGCGACCGCGAAGACCAGGCCGATCATCAAAATGCCGGGGTGCTCGCGGGCTGCACCGGCCACCGCCAGCACATTGTCGAGGCTCATGGAGACGTCTGCAACCGCCACAGCCCAAGCCGCGCCGATGAAGCTCTTCGCGGGACGAAGCCCGGAATGCTCGTCGCCCTCCACCTCAGGCGAGCCGGCATTGTGTCCTGCCCCCTGCACGATCTCGCGGTACATCTTCCAGGATACCCACAGGAGCAGGATGCCGCCGGCAAAAATCAGCCCGATGATCTGCATGAGCTGCGTGACCACGAGCGCAAAGGCGATGCGCAGCACCAGCGCGGCAATGATACCGATGAAGATGACCATCCGGCGCTGATGCGCCGGCAATCCCGCCGCGAGCGCGCCGATGACGATGGCATTGTCCCCGGCCAGGACGACGTCGATCAACAGAACTTTGACGAACGCGGACCAGGCGCTGATATCGCCCGAGAACAGCGTGGAGACGTCCGAGACGATATGTGACCAGATTTCAGCCATGGCAGCGCGTAACCCCTGTTGAAATGCGTTACTGGTTCATCGTGGCGAAGAAGTCTTCGTTGGTCTTGGAATCCTTCATCTTGTCGAGCAGGAATTCCATCGCGTCGATCGTACCCATCTGCATGAGAATACGACGCAGCACCCACATCTTGGAGAGCTTGTCCTTCTCGACCAGCAGCTCTTCCTTACGGGTGCCGGATTTGCCGACATCCAGCGCCGGGAAGATGCGCTTGTCCGAGACCTTGCGATCCAGGACGATTTCCGAGTTACCGGTGCCCTTGAACTCCTCGAAGATCACTTCGTCCATGCGGCTACCCGTATCGATGAGTGCCGTGGCGATGATCGACAACGAGCCACCCTCCTCGATGTTCCGTGCTGCGCCGAAAAAGCGCTTCGGGCGTTGCAGGGCGTTGGCATCGACACCGCCGGTCAGCACCTTGCCGGAGCTGGGAACGACGGTGTTGTAGGCGCGGCCCAAGCGCGTGATGGAATCGAGCAGGATGACGACATCCTTCTTGTGCTCGACAAGGCGCTTGGCCTTCTCGATCACCATTTCGGCGACCTGGACGTGGCGCGTCGCGGGCTCGTCGAAGGTGGAGGAAACCACCTCGCCCTTCACGCTGCGCTGCATGTCCGTGACTTCCTCCGGCCGCTCGTCGATGAGCAGCACCAGCAGGAAGACCTCGGGATGATTGTCGGTGATCGCCTTGGCGATGTTCTGCAGCAGTACGGTCTTGCCGGTCCGCGGCGGCGCCACAATGAGCGCGCGCTGGCCCTTGCCCTGCGGCGCAATAATGTCGATGACGCGGGCCGACTTGTCCTTGATCGTAGGATCAAGCGTGTCGAGCCGCAGCTTCTCGTCGGGATAAAGCGGCGTCAGATTGTCGAAATTGACGCGGTGACGGACCACATCGGGATCGTCGAAATTGACCGAGACGAGCTTGGTCAGCGCGAAATAGCGCTCGCCATCCTTGGGTGCGCGGATCTCGCCTTCGACCGTATCACCGGTGCGCAGGCCGAATTTGCGGACCTGATTGGGCGAGACATAGATGTCGTCCGGGCCGGCCAGATAATTCGCCTCAGGGCTGCGCAGGAAGCCGAAGCCATCGGCCAGCACCTCGATAGTGCCCAGACCCATGATCTGCTCGCCATTTTCCGCCTGCTCCTTGAGGATGGCGAACATAAGGTCCTGCTTGCGCAGCGTCGAGGCACCCTCGACGCCGAGTTCCTCGGCCATGGCGACCAGCTCGGCCGGGGCTTTGCGCTTCAAATCTTTAAGATGCATGGATTGGGTCCGACGGCGGGAGTGAAAATAAAGGGAATATGACTGTGCCGGAATGCCTGGAGAGGGCAATCAGGCGCATAGGTCAGCGCCTGTAAAGGGAACGCCCCGAATTACGCACTGGCCGATTCCAAGTCAAGCGCAGAGCGATGGCGCTCTCACCGCTCGCAACGGGCCGTTCAGAACGGACGGACGATCACCAGAATAACGATCAGGGTCACGAGCAGCGCCGGCACCTCGTTGATCATACGCAAGCGCTTTTCCGGCCAGGGGCGCAGGCCGCGAGCGAGCTTCTTGGAATAGCCGACGATCCAGCCGTGAAAGCCCGACAGGATGATCACCAACAGCAGCTTGGCGTGGAACCAGCCCTCGCTCCAGGCCCCGGTCTGAAAGGCCAGCAGCAGGCCCAGCACCCAGACCAGCACGATCGAGGGGTTCATGATGATGCGCTTCATCCGCGTCTCGCGTTCGATCCACGCCTGATCCTCGGCCGAGCCGGGCTCGGTCTGATGATGGTAGATGAAGTAGCGCGGGATCATGAACAGGCTGGCCATCAGGAAGATGACGAAGATCACATGTGCGGCAAGAACCCACGGATAAGCAGCGCCGAGAAAGCCGATGCCGGGCAGGATGGACATGGAGACTGAACCTCTTCGTCGTGCTTCAACAACCGCGCGCGATCGCCAAGCCTTCTAGGCCAGCCGACCAGGAATTGAAACGGGGTGCGAGGCGCTGGCTTGCGTTTTCCAAGAGCCGCCGATCACCCGCGAACGCGCGCCACCAGTTGCTCGACATGGGCAATCGGCGTGTCTGGCAAGATGCCATGACCCAGGTTGAAGATGTGCGGCCGGCCGGACAGAGCCTCGAGAATGGCGTCCACCGCCCGATCCAGCGTCTCCCCGCCGGCGATCAGCGCCAGCGGATCGAGATTGCCTTGCAGCGGCAGATGGGCGGGCAATTCACGCGCCGCCCAGGCCGGATCGAGCGTCTCATCGAGACCCAGCGCGTCGACGCCGGTTTCCTGGGCATAGTCGACGAGTTTGGCCCCTGCCCCCTTTGGAAAGCCGATGATCGGCGTATCGGGGTGGCGCAGCTTCAAGGCTTTGACGATGCGCGCGTTGGGCGCGATCACCCATCGGCGGAACTGTGCCGGGCTAAGCGAACCGGCCCAGCTATCGAAAAGCTGCACGGCATCCACGCCGGCCGCGATCTGGGCCGAGAGATAATCGACCGTCGTTTCGATAATGGCATCGATGATCGCGCCGAATTTCGCCGGCTGCTGATAGGCCATGCGGCGGGCGGCGGCGTGATCCTTGCTGCCCTGCCCGGCCACCATATAGGTCGCCACCGTCCAGGGACTGCCGGCAAAGCCCAGAAACGTTGTTTGCGGGGCCAGCGCGGCCCTCACGCGCCGGACCGTGTCGATCACCGGCGCCAGCCGCTGCGGCGCCGGCACGAGGCTTGCCAGCTCGCCTTGGAGCAGCGGCGGGGCGAGGCGCGGTCCTTCGCCGGCCTCAAACCAGAGATCCTGACCGAGAGCATGGGGAACCACCAGAATATCGGAAAACAGGATCGCGCCATCGAACCCGAAGCGGCGAATGGGCTGCAAGGTGACCTCTGCCGCGGACTCACTATCATAGCAAAGATCGAGGAAACCGCCCTTCTCGGCGCGCAAAGCCCGATATTCCGGCAGATATCGCCCGGCCTGACGCATCAGCCAGAGGGGCGGACGCGCCGGGACAACGCCGCGCAGGACGCTCAGCAGCGGTGCCGTCACACCGGGATCGATCGCGGACGAGTCATGCACAGACCAATATCCTATTTATATAAAAGAGAAGGTTGTTGGATTCTGTTGGGGAGTGGACAACGGGCATTATTCGCTCATCACCCTTTTGCCAACAGCTTGACCTGAAGGGATCCATGAAGGTGCGACGAGTCACCAGGCTCATCCCCATGATTCACAGCCTGTGGGCAAGCCGGTGGGCCTGTGGATAGATGATCGGGTTCCGACAGGGTGAGTGCGCATGAAATGAGGAGGGGCGGTTATCCACAGTTCTGTCCCTTGTGTTATCCCGCAATGTTCCACATGAACGGTGGATATGGACCGCCTGAACCTGCATCTGCTTTCGGATTCCACCGGCGAAACGCTCGAGCATATCGGCAAGGCGGCGCTCGCCCAGTTCGAGAATGTCGAGACGATCCGCCATTTCTGGCCGATGGTGCGCTCCGAGCAGCATCTCGAGCGCATCTTGGAAGAAGTGGCGCGCAATCCCGGCATGGTGCTGTTCACCCTGGCCAACCCTACCCTGCGCCGCCGACTGGAAAATGGCTGCCGGGCCATCGGCATTCCCTATGTCGCGCCGCTCGATCCGGTGACCGATGCCATGTCCAATCTGCTGGGCCAAGAAATGCGCAATCGTCCCGGTCGCAAACATGTGCTGGACGAAGCCTATTTCGCGCGGATCGACGCCATTCAGTTCACCATCGCCCATGATGATGGGGTGGGCTGGGAGAATTGGGAGGAGGCGGATATCGTCCTTGCCGGCGTGTCCCGCACGTCGAAGACGCCAACGAGCATTTATCTCGCCAATCGCGGCTACAAAACGGCCAACATCCCGCTGGTGTTGGAATCCCCGCCCCCGCCAAGCCTGTTCAAATTGCGGCATCCGATGGTCGTCGGCCTGACCGCCGGCGCCGAGCGGCTGGTGCAGGTGCGGCGCAATCGGCTGCTCTCGCTCAATCAAGCGCCGGAAACCGCCTATGTCGATCTCGAACGCGTGAATGGCGAGGTGGCGCACGCCCGCCGCATGTTTGCCGATCAGGGCTGGCCGGTGATCGATGTCACCCGCCGCTCCATCGAAGAAACCGCCGCAGCCATCGTCAACCTGTATCAGGAACGGCTGAAAAGCAGCAGCGGCTTGCCGGGGCTTGGGCCGGTATGAGCACGCCCCCTCTGCTGCTCGCCTCGCAGAGCGAGAGCCGCCGGCGCCTGCTCGCCGACGCTGCCGTGCCCTTTGAGACGGTTCCAGCCGGTGTCGACGAGGATGCGATCAAGGCCAGCCTGGTCGCCGAGGGCCTGAACGCCCGCGATCTGGCAGACGCGCTGGCGGAATGGAAATGCCGTCGCCCGTCGATGCGGCACCCGGACGCGTTCGTGCTGGGCTGCGACCAGACGCTGGAGCTGGATGACGGCAGCCTGATCGACAAGGTGGAGACACGGGAAGCCGCGGCCGATCTGCTCGCGCGGATGAGCGGCCGGGCGCACAAGCTCCATAGCGCGGCCGTGATCGCGCAGGCCGGGCAGGCGCAATGGCGCCAGATCGAGAGTGTCGCGCTCCAGATGCGTCCGCTCAGCGCGGCTTTCATCGACCATTATCTGGACCTCGACTGGGAGCAGTGCCGCTGGTGCGTCGGCTGCTATCGGATCGAGGGGCCGGGCGCGCAGCTTTTCTCGCGCATTTCTGGCAGCCTCTTTGCCGTGCAGGGCCTGCCCCTGCTTCCTTTGCTCGACTATTTGCGCGTGCGCTCTATCTTGCCGGCATGAGTCAGGGAAAACCATATGCCGAAGTGATCGGCGACCCCATCGCGCACAGCAAGTCGCCGGTCATCCACAATTTCTGGCTGGAAGAGCTGGGCATCGACGCGGAGTATCGCAAGACCCGGGTCGCGCCGGAGGACCTGGCCGGCTATTTCCTCAGGCGCCGGGCCGATCCGGACTGGCTGGGCTGCAATATCACCATTCCGCACAAGATCGCGGCTCTGGATTATGTCGATGATCCCGGCGGGGTGCGTGATCGCATCGGCGCCATCAACACGGTGGCCTGCGAAACCGGCGGGCCGCTGATCGGCACCAACACCGACGCCGGCGGCTTTCTCCAACCGCTGCTGGCACGGGGCTGGAGCGGCACCAGCGCGATTCTCGCCGGCACCGGCGGTGCGGCGCAGGCAATCGGGTTCGCCTTGCGATCCGTGGGTGTGACCGACCTGACGATCGTCGCGCGTGATGCCGCCAAGGGGCAGACTTTGATGGACCGGCTGGGTCTGGCCGGCCGGGTGCAGGGCTTCGATGCGGCACTGCCGGCAGCTGATCTGCTGGCCAATTCCACCTCGCTCGGCATGGTCGGGCAGCCGGCATGGACGCCCGATCTGTCACCGTTGCCTGACAAGGCTATGGTCTACGACATCGTCTATGCCCCGTTGGAAACACCGCTGCTGGCGGCGGCGCGCAAGCGCGACCTCATGTGCATCGATGGGCTGGAGATGCTGATCGGCCAGGCCGCGCTCGCCTTTGACATCTTCTTCGATGCCCAGCCGCCGCGCGAGCTGGATGCGCAGTTGCGCGAACGCCTGCTCGTGCCTGCCTGACCGCCGCTTGTCGGGTCTGCGCGTGAGACATCGTCCATTCCGCATCGGACTGACCGGATCGATCGGCATGGGCAAATCGACCGCAGCCGCCATGTTTCGCGCAGCGGGCGTGCCGGTGTTCGATGCCGATGCCGCAGTCCATCAATTGCAGGGGCCGGGTGGCGCCTTGCTCGGCGCGATTGAAGCGCGCTTTCCCGGCACGACCAGCGCTGCTGGCGTCGATCGCCGGATGCTTGGTGCCCGGGTGATCGGTCAGCCGGAGGAAATGCGGGCCCTGGAGCGGATCGTGCATCCCGCCGTTGCCGGGGCACGCGCAGCGTTTCTGCGCCGTCATCGCAGCCGGCCGATGGTCGTTCTCGATATCCCGCTGCTGTTCGAAACGCGGGGCGAGCGGCACATGGGCATGGTCGTCGTCGTTTCCGCCGCGCCGTCTCTCCAGCGGCGGCGCGTGCTTCGCCGGCCCGGCATGACGGTAAAGCGGTTTGAAGCCATCAAGGCCAGTCAGCTTCCCGATCACCTCAAGCGACGCCGCGCTGACCTGGTGCTGGATACAGCACAGCCCAAATGGCGGATGAGAGCGCGGATTTTTCGTCTCGTTGCTTGCCTTCGCACGGCGCTGGTCCGATAATGCCTCCCCAACGAGTGAAATGCCACGATGCGTGAAATCGTCTTCGATACTGAAACCACCGGCTTCGATCCGCTCAGCGGTGACCGTCTTGTCGAAATCGGCTGTGTCGAGCTGATCAATCGCATCCCGACCGGCGAAACCTACCACGCCTATTTCAATCCCCAGCGCGATATGCCCGCCTCGGCCGAGGCGGTTCACGGGCTGTCCGCGCGCTTTCTCTCCGACAAGCCTTTGTTCGGCAGCAAGGCCGCAGAGTTGCTCGAGTTTCTCGGCGATTCCATGCTGGTCGCGCACAATGCGCGGTTCGATTTCGGCTTTCTCAACGCCGAGCTGGAGCGGTGCGGCCATCCCACCGTCGACATGGGGCGGATGATCGACAGCCTGACGATTGCGCGGACTCTTCATCCCGGTGCCAAGCACAGCCTCGATGCCCTGTGCAGCCGCTACGGGATCGACCGCAGCCACCGCATCAAGCATGGCGCGTTGCTGGACGCGGAATTGCTCGCGCAGCTGTATATAGAGCTGACCGGCGGGCGTCAGATCGGCCTCACCTTGATGGCGGAAGAACAGATCACCGTCACCGTAACGACCACACAATCCATGGCCATTCCGGCTGCCCGCCCGTTCCGCCCGGCCCGTCTGTTTTCGCCGAGCCCGCAGGAACTGGCGCGCCATGCCGCGTTTCTGGAAAAGATCGATCACCCTTTGTGGCTCGATCGCCCGGCCTGAGGATTATCCTCACTAGGCGGCGCGCCACGTTCATAGACCATCAGGTCCAACAAGAAGGAGAAATCAGATGGAAATCCGCGTATCGGGTCATCAGGTCGACACCGGCGAGGCGCTTCAGGCGCATGTTGCCGAGCGGATGCAGGCGATCGCCGACAAGTATTTCTCGCGCACCATCTCCTCCAGCGTGACGTTCAGCAACGCGCCTCATGGCGCCTTTCGCTGCGACATCGTCTGCCATGTGATGGCAGGGCTGATCCTCAAGGGCGCGGGCGAGGCCCATGACGCCCATGTCTGCTTCGATCAGGCCGCAGAACGCATCGAAAAGCAGCTGCGCCGCTACATGCGGCGGCTGAAGGATCGCCACAGCCAGGCGCTCGCCGCCGAAGCCCAACGCGATGCGCCCGGCATCGACGATGCCAATTATGTGGTCTTCCAGTCCAGCGAAGCGGAAGAGGAAGTGGATGTCGACGCACCGGTGGTGATCGCGGAGATGCGCGTGGATATTCCGCGCGCCAGCGTCTCGGACGCCGTGATGATGCTCGATCTGCGCAACACCAATGCGCTCATGTTCCTCAACAGCAGCACGGCCACCTTCAACATGGTCTATCGTCGCACCGACGGGACCATCGGCTGGGTGGAGCCGCCCCGCGCCTGAATGCGATCGAGGGCTGCGCGCGATGCGCAGCCCTCCCTCCTCTGACCCCGTGCCCGGCAACCGGTTGACCCGAATGGCCTTTGCGCCTATCAGCCGGCCAAGTTTTCTCCAGGCGGCCATGATGGGTGGACTTCACCCCGGCGCAGAAATCCCCAGGTCGGCCGCAGGACACGGGTTGAACATGGATAATTTCAGCGACTTGCTCGCGGCGAACGCTGTTTCGTCCGCGGTGGCCCTTCCTAACAAGAAACAGCTTTTCCTGAAGCTGGGTCAGTTGGCGGCCGATGCCTATGGGCTCGATGCCGCCGAGGTTGTCGAGCGCATCACCGAGCGGGAACGCCTTGGCTCGACGGGCTTTGGTGGCGGAATCGCGATTCCCCACGCCAAGCTGGAAGGCCTTGAGAGCGTCCATGGCGCGGTGGTCCTGCTGGCCGAGCCGATCCCCTTCGATGCGATCGATGATGTGCCGGTAGATGTTGTGTTCATGCTGCTCTCCCCGCAGGATAGCGGCGCCGAGCATCTCAAGACCCTGGCCCGCGTCTCGCGCCTGCTGCGCAACGAGCGCCATCTTGCGCGCATTCGGGGCGTTGGCTCGGACGCCGCGCTCTATGCCCTGCTCGCCGGCGGCGAGTCGCGTGACGCAGCCTGACGGGACGCCGCCATCCGGCGAGGCCGCGCATTTCCGGGCGCTCGAACGGCTCTATGCCTCGGCGCCCATCAACGGATTATTCCCCTCGAGGCTGGATATCTCGGCCCCCGGCGAGGCGCGCATCGTCATCGACGTGACGCCGGACTATTTCCATGCCGCAGGCGCCACCCATGGCACGCTGTATTTCAAGATGCTGGACGATGCGGCTTTTTATGCCGCCAACAGCCTCGTCACGGATCGCTTCCTCCTCACCACCGCATTCAACCTGCTGTTCACCCGCCCGCTCAAGGCTGGGCCGATCGTAGCGGAAGGGAAATGGCTGAGCGGCAAGCGGCGCGTTTTTGTCGCCGAGGCACGCCTTGTCGATGCCGAGGGCGAGGAAGTCGGTCGCGGTACCGGCACGTTCATGCGCTCCACCATTCCGCTGGTCGGCCTGCCGGGTTATGTGCGCCCGGAAGCAGGAGACCGGTGACCGCGCGCCTGACGAGCCAGATCCTCATCGGGGTTCTGTTGCGCCGTGTCCAGGCGCAGGGGGGGCATGGCACCGTGCTTCACAAAGGGGAGCCGTTGAGCGGAACCATCGTCGTGCAGGCGGTGGATCGCGGCCGGACAATCGGGCTTTTTGAGCGTGTTACGTCCCTTGACGGGACTCTTTCGCTCACCCCCTGCGGGCCTCGGGATTTAACCCAAGACTCTGAAATATCACAATATATAGATAGAAGAACCCGGGTGGACCCCGATATCTGGTTCGTGGAACTGGATGTCGCAGACGGGGAACGGCTCGCCGCCGAGATACTGTGCACGAGTTGACAGTTCCCGGCTGAGCGGCCAAAGGCCCCACCAACTCGCGCAGGTTGCGTGTGGCCGTCATGGGGACAGGTCATCGCAAACACGCAGACGGGGGGCGGACCGGAGCGCTGAGCGTCGCACGATAGATGCGACCTGCATTCCGATCTCCGACCCACCGCACAGTACTGAGAATGAATGCCCAATCGTGTCGTGGTCGCCATCGTGGCGACCGTTGGACTTCTCTCGTCCACAATCGCTCTGGCTGCTGCTCCTGAGGGGACAGCCCGCCAAGGTTTCTCGACCATGCTCGAGGTTCCCGCCGTCGTCGCTGCAAGCCTGACGACCCCCGCAACGGTTGAACCCGATGCCGAGACGGCTCCGAACGAAGCCGCTTCTGCCGACTCTGTCGATTCGCTGGCCGAATTGGTCCAGCAGGCCAATGTCGAAGAGATTTCCGACGCTGATGCGAAATGTCTCGCCACCACCATTTATTATGAAGCGCGCAGCGAGAGCCTGACCGGCCAGCTCGCCGTCGCCAATGTCGTGCTCGAGCGGGCGCGGTCCGGGCGTTTCCCCACCAGCCTGTGCGGCGTCGTTACGCAGCCGGGTCAGTTCAGTTTCGTTCGTCAGGGCCAGCTGCCCACGCCGACCCATGCCGGTCAGTGGCGCACCGCGCGCGCCATCGCCCAGATCGCTCTTGATGGAAGCTGGGACAACCCGGTCGAAGGCGCCCTGTTCTTCCATTCCGCGCGCGTGTCGCCGAACTGGAAGCATGATCGCCTCACGCGCATTGGCGGTCACATCTTCTACCGCTGAACCAACCAATCATCACAAGCCGGGCCGGGTCAGCAGAGCGCTGGGCCGGCCCGCCTCGTTTGAGCTCGGCTTGCAGTTGTTCCCATTGTGTTCTAATCCCGCCTCATGGCCTCACATCCTGAACCTGCGCCTGAACCTGTGCCTGAACCTGCGATCGCCTGCGATCCTGCATTGACCGATGGAACGGCGCTGGCCGTCACGCGCGGGGTGCTGCGTCTCTTTGCGCGCCACGATATTTTCGGCATTTCCGAAGTGCCGCTCCCCAATGGTCGCCGGCTGGACATTATGGCCGTGGATGCCCGCGGCCAGATCATTGCCGTGGAAATCAAATGCAGCCGTGCCGACCTGCTCGGGGACGGCAAGTGGCCGGACTATTTCGATTATTGCGATCGCTACTTCTGGGCCGTGCCAGCCGGCTTTGATTTGACGCTGTTCGAGTCCGAGGCGCTGTGGCCAGGGCGCACGGGCCTTATCGTCGCCGACCAATATGATGCCGAAATCCTCCGCCCCGCGCCCAGCGAACCTCTGGCGCCCGCGCGGCGCAAGGTCGAAGTGCAGCGGCTTGCGCGGCGGGCAGCGCGCCGGCTGACCCAGATCACCGATCCGGACGGCCAGTTGCTGTGGAGCAACGACGCCTGAGACTGGGCGCCTGCTTCTTGGACCGGCATTCCGTGCCACCCGCGATGGACTTGGCATGGCCGGCAAATCGGCTAAGGTTGGCGCATAACAGTCTTTGGAGAAGTGCGTGAGCCAGCCCCTTTACCCTGTGCCTGCGAATTGGCGCGAGCGCGCCTATGTGACCGGTGACGATTATTCACGCCTTTATACGCAATCGATTGCAGAGCTGGACAGCTTCTGGCGCAAGGAGGCGGCGCGGCTCAACTGGATCAAGGACTTCACCCAGGTCAAGGACGCCAGCTTCCATGAAGCCGATTTTGGCATCAAATGGTTTGCGGACGGCACGCTCAACATCGCGGCCAATTGCCTCGACCGGCATCTGGCGGAGCGTGGCGATGTCCCGGCGATCCTCTGGGCTGGCGACAATCCCGATGAGAGCCGCACGATCACCTATCGCGAATTGCACGGGGAAGTTTGCCGCTTTGCAAATGTGCTGAAGGCGCAAGGCGTCGGCAAGGGCGACCGGGTCACCATCTACATGCCGATGATCCCGGAAGCGGCGATGGCGATGCTCGCCTGTGCCCGCATCGGCGCCATCCACTCGGTGGTGTTCGGCGGCTTCTCGCCCGACAGTCTGGCGGGGCGCATCACCGATTGCGATTCCACGGTGGTGATCACGGCCGACGAGGGCGTGCGCGGGGGCAAGACGATCCCGCTCAAGACCAATGTGGATGAAGCGCTGGACGACTGCACCTGCGTGGAATCGGTGATTGTGGTGCGCCGGACCGGCAATGCCGTTGCGATGACAGAGGGCCGCGATCATTGGTATGACGTGCTGCGCGACAGCGTCTCGGACGATTGCCCGGCCGAGGAAATCGGCGCCGAGGATCCGCTGTTCATCCTCTACACCTCAGGCTCCACCGGCAAGCCCAAGGGCGTGCTGCACACCAGCGCAGGTTATCTGCTCTGGGCGGCGATGACGCATCATTACGTGTTCGATTACCGCCCCGGCGATATCTATTGGTGCGCCGCCGATATCGGCTGGGTCACCGGCCACAGCTACATCGTCTATGGCCCGCTCGCCAACGGCGCGACGACGGTGATGTTTGAGGGCGTGCCGCATTATCCCGATTTCAGCCGCTTCTGGCAGGTGGTCGATCAGTTTAACGTCAGCACCTTCTATGCCGCGCCGACCGCGATCCGCGCCCTGATGCGCGAGGGCGATGCCTGGGTGGAGAAGACCAGCCGCAAGAGCCTGCGCATTCTCGGTTCGGTCGGCGAGCCGATCAATCCCGAGGCGTGGGACTGGTATCACCGCGTCGTCGGCGACGGGCGCTGCCCGATCATGGACACCTGGTGGCAGACCGAAACGGGGGGCCACATGATCACGCCCCTTCCCGGCGCGATCGACCTCAAGCCCGGCAGTGCCACCAAGCCGTTCTTCGGCGTGGTGCCGCAGATCGTCGATACCGAAGGCAAGGTCCTCGAAGGCCCGTGCGAGGGCAATCTGGTGATTGCCGAGAGCTGGCCGGGCCAGATGCGCACCGTGTGGGGCGATCATGAGCGCTTCTTCCAGACCTATTTCAGCACCTATCCCGGCAAATATTTCACCGGCGATGGCTGCCGGCGCGATGAGGATGGCTATTACTGGATCACCGGCCGGGTCGATGACGTCATCAACGTCTCCGGCCACCGCATGGGCACGGCCGAGATCGAATCGGCACTGGTTGCGCATGCCAAGGTGGCCGAGGCGGCCGTGGTAGGCATGCCGCATGACATCAAGGGACAGGGCATCTACGCCTATGTCACGCTGAATGTCGGCATTGAGGGCGATGACGACCTGCGCAAGGCGCTGGTGCAATGGGTGCGCCACGAGATCGGCCCGATCGCCACGCCCGATGCGATCCAGTTCGCCCCTGCCCTGCCTAAGACCCGCTCGGGCAAGATCATGCGCCGGATTCTTCGCAAGATTGCCGAGGACGCGGTGGATCAGCTTGGCGACACCTCCACGCTGGCAGACCCGGCCGTGGTGGATCATCTCGTCGCCAACCGGCAGCGCCCGGCGCGCTGAGGTACCGAGCGGCGTGGATTAATGGAATATTAGGCAAGATCCTTCACTCCCGGAGTCGACCTGTTCGGTTCCGGGGGACCTGCCTGAATGTCGAATTCCGCCCATTCCGTTGATGTGGCCATCATTGGTGCTGGCCCAGCCGGGCTGACCGCTGCCTATCTGCTGACCAAGGCGGGGCTGCGCGTGACGGTGATCGAGAAGGATTCCGCGCAGGTCGGTGGCATCAGCCGCACGGTCGAGCATGAGGGATTCCGCTTCGATATCGGCGGCCACCGCTTCTTCTCGAAGTCGCAGGAGGTGGTCGATCTGTGGAACGAGATCCTGCCCCATGATTTCATCGAGCGGCCCCGCATGAGCCGCATCTATTATCAGGGCCGCTTCTACAGCTATCCGCTGCGCGCCTTCGAGGCGCTGCGCAATCTCGGCATCATTCGCTCGACCCTTTGCATGCTGAGCTACGCCAAGGCCAAGATCGCGCCGATCAAGCCGGTGCGCAGCTTCGAGGACTGGGTGGTCAACCAGTTCGGTCGCAAGCTCTATTCCATCTTCTTCAAGACCTACACCGAGAAGGTGTGGGGGATGCCGTGCGATACCATGTCCGCCGACTGGGCAGCGCAGCGCATCAAGGGCCTGAGCCTGGGCAAGGCGGTGCTGGATGGCCTCAAGCGCAGCCTTGGCCTCAACAAAAAGCCAAACAACGGCATGGGTGCCAAAACCCTGCTCGAGAATTTCCGCTACCCGCGCCTCGGGCCCGGGATGATGTGGGATGCGGCGCGCGACCGCGTGGTCGAAGGCGGCAATCATGTGCTGATGGGCCATGCCCTCAAGCAGATTCACCGCGATCAGGTGACAGGCCGGTGGCGCGTTACCGCGACGCGGGCGGCCGGCGATACGGTCGCGATCAGTGCTGACCATGTGATCAGCTCCGCGCCGATGCGGGAGCTGGCGAGCCGCATCCATCCGGTGCCCAAGACGCTCGGGCACGCGCTGGCGCTCAACTATCGCGATTTTCTGACGGTCGCGCTGATGATCCGCTCCGAAGACCTGTTTCCAGACAATTGGATCTACATTCACGATCCGCGCGTGAAGGTGGGTCGGGTGCAGAATTTCCGCAGCTGGTCACCCGAAATGGTGCCCGATCCCGATATCGCCTGCGTGGGCCTCGAATATTTCTGCTTCGAAGGCGACGGGCTCTGGTCATCCAGCGATGAGGAGCTGATCGCGCTGGCGACCGAGGAGATGGTACTGATGGGCCTCATCCGCGCGGATCAGGTGGTCGGCGGCGCTGTGGTGCGTCAGGAGAAAGCCTATCCCGTCTATGACGAGGCTTATGCGGCGAATGTCGCGGCTATTCGCGCCGAACTGGAAGACACATATCCCACGCTGCACCTGATCGGGCGCAATGGGATGCATCGCTATAACAATCAGGATCACGCGATGATGACGGCCATGCTGACCGTGCGCAACATCATCGCCGGCAAGCGGGTGTTCGATATCTGGGGCGTCAACGAGGATGCCGAATATCATGAAGCGGGCCATGAGGGCGCCCTGAGCGCGGGAGAGCGTGCGGCGCTGGAGAGCGAGCGGGCCGTGCCGACCGGGCGCCGCATGGTGGCGTGATCGGGTGATGGGCGCGTTCCTGGCCAGGCTGCTCGGCCACACCTATCTGCGTTATGGTCTTGCCAGCCTCGTCGCGCTGGCTGGCGACGTGGGGCTGTTTATGGCTGGCCTGCACCTCGGCATGGCCCCCGCCGCCGCGGCGGCTTTTGGCTATATGGCGGGCATCTTCATGCACTGGCTGATCTCCTCGCGCCTGGTCTTCGCGCAAGGCGTGGCTGCGAGCGGCGCGGATCGCGTTCGTCAGAAGGCACTGTTCGTGGGGTCAGCGCTGATCGGTCTGGCGCTGACGACCGGTATCGTCGCGCTCGGCGCGATGCTCGGGGTGATGCCCCTGCTCGCCAAAGCGCTGGCGGTCGCTGTCAGTTTCCAAGCGACCTATATGCTGCGCAAGGCGATCGTTTTCGCATGACTGCCGGGGATGTTTCGGGCCAGCGCCTCGGGCACGGTGAGCCCTTTTACCGGTACGTGCCGCTCATCTGGCTCTTCGCCATGGCCCTTCTCGCCATTCCCAATTGGACCGAGACGAGGGCGGGTTCGCTCGGCGATCCGGACAATTACATGCGCGTGGTCCAAGTGCGCGACTGGCTGAATGGCCAGGCGTGGAGCGACGTCACCCAATATCGCATGAACCTACCGACCGGTGGGGACCTGCACTGGTCCCGGCTGGTGGACCTGCCGATCGCTTTGGTGATCGTGCTGCTTCGGCCCCTCGCCGGCCAGCCCATGGCGGAACTCGTCGCTTTGGTGGCGGTGCCTGCCATGCTCTGTCTCGCGCTGATGCTCGTCATGGGCCGGCTGCTCCGGGATATAGCCGGCCGGGAAGTCGCATTGCTGATGCTCGCCCTGCTGCCTGCGTGCCTCATGGTCGGGCTGCAGTTTGCGCCGATGCGGGTCGATCATCATGGCTGGCAGTTGCTGATGGCGGCCTGCGCCCTGCTGGCGTGGACCCGACCCGGCCGCTGGCCTGCGGTCGGATGCGCGCTTGCTTGTGCGGTCTGGATGCATGTATCGATCGAGGGCCTGCCTTATGCGGCGCTGTTCGCCGGCCTCTATGCCCTGGCGTTCGTGCGCACCGGCGACCGGCGCATCCATCTGTTCATGGCGACGCTGATCGGCGCGAGCCTGTTCCTGATTCTCGGCACGCGCGGCGCTGGCCTGATTGTGAAGAGCCATTGCGATGCGATCTCCGCGCCCTACATCGCCGCGCTGTTCGTTGCGGGCGCAATGTTCTTCCTGGTCGACAGCCTGCTTCGTCCCGCCAATCCAGCGCTGCGCCTCGTCCCGCTCATTGTCGGTGGGGCCGGGGCCGCCGCTGCGGTCGCGCTGATCGCGCCCGCCTGTCTGGCCGGGCCATTTGCCGGGCTGGATCCTCTGGTGCGCGATTACTGGTATTATAGCGTCCGCGAGGGCCTGCCCTTTTGGCGACAGGGCGGCGCGTTCGCGACCTTGATGATTCTGGCCGCTCTCCCCGGCGTCATCGCCGCCATGTGGCGAGCCTGGGCTTGTCGCAGGTCGTCCGATGCGATGATGTGGCTGGGCTTGGCGTTGGCGGCCGCCTTCGCCTGGCTGCTCGGCATGGCCGTGATGCGGGCCACAGCGGTGGCAGAGCTTTATGCCCTGCCCGGCATGGCCGCCGCCATTATGCTGCTCGCCGGCCAGCGCCATCGTTTTCGGCCGCGAATCGGCTGGAGCCTCACGATGGCGGGCACCCTCCTCCTCTCGACGGCACTCCCGGCCTATGGGCTCGGCCAGATGCTGTTCCCGCCCAATGAAGGCAGCACCGACGCGCGGACGGATGGCGACTGCCCGACCGCCATCGCCAGCCCGATGTTCAAATCTCTGGGTGCGGGCCAGATCTTCGCTCCGATCGATATGGGACCGCTGATTCTCTATCGCACCAATCTCTCGATCGTCGCAGCGGGCTACCATCGGAACAGCGCCGCGATGGCGACAGTCATTCGCGCCTTCACGGCCAAGCCGGACGAGGCGCGCGCGATCGTCCTCGCGACTCCTGCCCAATATCTGCTGCTCTGCCCGACCGCGCCGGAGGCGCGCAATTATCTCAAGGCCGCGCCTCACGGCCTTGCTGCCGGTCTGACGGATGGGCAGGTGCCGGCCTGGCTTGTCCCCGACGATCGCCTGCAACTGCCGGGCGCGCGTTTGTACCGCATTTTGCACTGACGCCACGCCTTCCGGCGCATCCGTGCCCGGCCTGTCCCTCCCGACTTGCATCGCAGGGCGACCCCTGCTAACCGCCCCCCCGTGTCAAGGGGGGTGCAGCCGTACCTCCCCTTTTCTGGCGCGATTCAATTCGGACAAGAGGCAAGGCGCGCGTGGAGCATTCCAGCGGTATTCAGGCTAGCTTGGCGGGGCGTTATGCGCTCGCGCTTTTTGAGCTGGCGCGGGACAAGGGGGCGCTCGATTCGGTGGCGGCAAGCCTTGAGACTCTCAAGGCCGCGCTGGCCGAATCGAACGATCTCAAGGCGTTGACGCAGAGCCCGCTGGTCGGCCGCGACAATGCTGCCAAGGCGATCAAGGCCGTGGCGCAGAGCCTCGGGCTCGATTCGCTGACGGAGCGGACGCTGGGCGTACTGGCGCAGAATCGCCGCCTCTCGCAGATTCCTGCCGTGATTCGGGCATTCTCCACGCTGCTCTCTGCCCATCGTGGCGAGACGCGTGCAGAAGTGACCTCCGCCTTCCCGCTGACCCAGGACCAGCAGAATGCGCTGGCCAGGCAGCTCAAGGCGCGCACGGGCCGCGACATGGCTCTTGATCTTACCGTCGATCCCGAAATCATGGGTGGCCTCGTCGTCAAGATGGGCAGCCAGATGATCGACAGCTCGCTCCGTACCCGACTGAACAAGCTCGCCCAGGCGATGCGCGGCTAACGCGCCAAAGAATCCGATGAAAGGCTGAACATGGATATCAACGCCGCAGAAATCTCCAAGGTCATCAAGGACCAGATCGCCAACTTCGGCGCCGAAGCGGAAGTCAGCGAAGTCGGCACCGTGCTCAGCGTCGGTGACGGCATCGCGCGCATCCACGGCCTCGACAAGGTTCAGGCCGGTGAGATGGTCGAGTTCTCCAACGGCGTGCAGGGCATGGCCCTCAACCTGGAAGCCGACAATGTCGGCGTCGTGATCTTCGGCTCCGACGCCGAGATCAAGGAAGGTGACGTCGTCAAGCGGACCGGCACCATCGTGGACGTTCCGGTCGGCAAGGGCCTGCTCGGCCGCGTGGTTGACGGCCTCGGCAACCCCATTGACGGCAAGGGCCCGATCCAGTCGGACCTGCGTTCGCGCGTCGAGGTGAAGGCCCCGGGCATCATTCCCCGCAAGTCGGTGCATGAGCCGGTGCAGACCGGCCTCAAGGCCATTGACGCGCTGGTGCCGATCGGCCGTGGTCAGCGCGAGCTGATCATCGGTGACCGCCAGACCGGCAAGACCGCTGTCGCGATCGATACCTTCATCAACCAGAAGGGCCCGAACGCCGGCACCGACGAGAGCAAGAAGCTCTACTGCATCTATGTCGCCGTCGGCCAGAAGCGCTCGACCGTTGCGCAGATCGTCCGTCAGCTCGAAGAGAATGGCGCAATGGAATATTCCATCGTCATTGCCGCGACTGCTTCCGAGCCGGCGCCGCTGCAGTTCCTCGCGCCCTATACCGGCGCCGCGATGGGCGAGTATTTCCGCGACAATGGCATGCACGCCGTGATCGTGTTCGACGACCTTTCCAAGCAGGCCGTCGCCTATCGCCAGATGTCGCTGCTGCTTCGTCGTCCTCCGGGCCGCGAAGCCTATCCGGGCGACGTGTTCTATCTGCACAGCCGTCTGCTCGAGCGCGCCGCCAAGATGAACGACGCCAATGGCGCCGGTTCGCTCACCGCGCTGCCGATCATCGAGACGCAGGCCGGCGACGTGTCCGCCTACATCCCGACCAACGTGATCTCGATCACCGACGGTCAGATCTTCCTCGAAACGAACCTGTTCTACCAGGGCATCCGTCCCGCCATTAACGTGGGTCTCTCGGTGTCCCGCGTGGGTTCGGCGGCGCAGACCAAGGCGATGAAGAAGGTGTCCGGCTCGATCAAGCTGGAGCTGGCCCAGTATCGCGAAATGGCGGCATTCGCCCAGTTCGGTTCGGACCTCGACGCCTCGACGCAGAAGCTGCTGAATCGCGGTGCGCGCCTGACCGAGCTGCTCAAGCAGCCGCAGTTCTCGCCGCTGCCTTTCGAGGAGCAGACCGTGTCGATCTTCGCCGGCACCAATGGCTATCTCGATGGCATCGCGACCAGCGACGTCACCCGCTACGAGGCGGCGATGCTGGCCCATATGCGCGCGCATCATGCGGATATCCTGACCGCGATTCGCGACAGCCGTGACCTCGGCGACGATGTGAAGGCCAAGGTCAAGGACGTGCTGGACGCGTTCGGCAAGACGTTCGCCTGAGATGGTTCGCATCCCCATCGGCCTAGCCGGTGGGGACCTGATGCCGGCATGACCGGCACGACGATGAAAAGGTAGGTTGAGCCAGTGGCTTCGCTCAAGGAACTCAAGGGTCGGATCGCCTCGGTCAAGTCGACCCAGAAGATCACCAAGGCCAAGCAGATGGTCGCTGCGGCCAAGCTGCGCAAGGCGCAGGCGGCGGCCGAAGCCGGGCGCCCCTATGCCCAGCGGCTCGAGAAGGTCGTTGCCAGTCTTGCTGGCAAGGTGACCGGCGACAGCGCACCGCGCCTGCTTGCGGGCACGGGCAAGGACGACGTGCATCTGCTCGTTGTGGCCAATGGCGACAAGGGTTTGGCGGGTGCCTTCAACGCCAACATCGTCAAGGCGGCTGTCGCCAAGGCGCGCGTGCTGATCGCACAGGGCAAGACGGTGAAGTTCTACCTCATCGGCCGCAAGGGTCGCGCGGTGATCGCGCGCACCTTCCCCGGCCTCATCGCCGGTCAGTTCGATACGACGGACGTGCGCACGCCCGGTTTCGACGAGGCGCAGGCCGTCGCGCAGGACATCTCCGAGCGCTTCTTCGCCGGCGAGTTCGACGTGGCGCACCTCTTCTATGCCGCGTTCCGCTCGCCGCTGGTGCAGATCCCCACCGAGCAGCAGATCATCCCGGTCGCTGTGCCGGCGGATGCGCCCGCCTCTTCGGGCGCCGCCGTCGAATATGAGCCGGACGAGGAAGCGATCCTCGCGGATCTTCTTCCGCGCAACATCACCATCCAGATCTTCAAGGCGTTGCTGGAGAACATGGCCAGCGAGCAGGGCGCATCGATGACCGCGATGGACAATGCGACGCGCAACGCTGGCGATCTCATCAATCGTCTGACGATCGAGTACAACCGCAGCCGTCAGGCCGCGATCACCACCGAGCTGGTGGAAATCATTTCGGGCGCAGAAGCGCTTTAACGGACAAGCAGGCAAGGAAGCAGAGACATGGCAGCCACCAACAATGTCGGCAAGATCAGCCAGGTGATCGGCGCCGTCGTCGACGTGATCTTCGAGGATCGGCTCCCGGCGATTCTCTCGGCGCTCGAGACGGACAATAACGGCCAGCGGCTGGTGCTCGAAGTGGCGCAGCATCTGGGCGAGAACACCGTGCGCACCATTGCCATGGACGCGACCGACGGTCTGACCCGCGGTCAGGACGTGAGGGATACCGGCGCGCAGATCTCGGTGCCGGTCGGCCCGATGACGCTCGGCCGCATTCTCAACGTGATTGGCGAGCCGATCGACGAGCGTGGCCCGGTGAATGCCGCGACCACCGCGCCGATCCACGCCAAGGCTCCGGAGTTCGTCGACCAGTCGACCGAGACCAGCATTCTGGCGACGGGCATCAAGGTCATCGATCTGCTCGCACCTTATGCCAAGGGCGGCAAGATCGGCTTGTTCGGCGGTGCCGGCGTGGGCAAGACCGTGCTCATCCAGGAGCTGATCAACAACATCGCCAAGGGCCATGGCGGCACCTCGGTGTTCGCCGGCGTTGGCGAGCGCACGCGCGAAGGCAACGATCTCTATCACGAGTTCCTCGATGCCGGCGTTATCGCCAAGGATGCCGACGGCAACCCGACGCCGGAAGGCTCCAAGGTGGCGCTGGTGTTCGGCCAGATGAACGAGCCCCCGGGCGCCCGTGCGCGCGTCGCGCTCTCGGGCCTGACGATCGCCGAATATTTCCGCGACCAGGAAGGGCAGGACGTGCTCTTCTTCGTCGACAACATCTTCCGCTTCACGCAGGCTGGTTCGGAAGTGTCCGCTCTGCTCGGCCGTATTCCTTCGGCCGTGGGCTATCAGCCGACGCTCGCGACCGACATGGGCGCGCTGCAGGAGCGCATCACCTCCACCAACAAGGGTTCGATCACCTCGGTGCAGGCCATTTACGTGCCGGCAGACGACTTGACCGATCCGGCGCCGGCCACCAGCTTCGCGCACCTTGACGCCACGACCGTGCTCAACCGCGCGATCTCGGAGCTGGGCATCTACCCGGCCGTGGACCCTCTCGACTCGACCAGCCGCGTGCTGACCGCCGCCGTCGTGGGCCAGGAGCATTACGACACGGCCCGCCGCGTTCAGGAGACGCTGCAGAAGTACAAGTCGCTGCAGGACATCATCGCGATTCTGGGCATGGACGAGCTGTCCGAAGAGGATAAGCTCACCGTCGCCCGTGCGCGCAAGATCCAGCGCTTCCTCTCGCAGCCGTTCCACGTCGCCGAGGTTTTCACCGGCATTCCGGGCAAGTTCGTCCAGATCGAAGACACGGTGAAGAGTTTCAAGGCCGTCGTCGATGGTGAATACGACCATCTGCCCGAGGCTGCCTTCTACATGGTCGGCGGCATCGACGAAGCCATCGAGAAGGGCAAGAAGCTGGCAGCGGAAGCAGCCTGATCTGACGGCTTGAAGCGCCTTTCGCCGATGGCGGGAGGCGCCGACGCCCTTTCGCGGGGCGCAATCGAAACAGGGTCGGCGCCGGGCATGTTCAGCCGGCGCGACCATTCCACCCTTTACCCCTCCGATGTGAGGGGGGAGAGAAGACCATGGCACTGCACTTCGAACTCGTGACCCCTGAGAAGCTCGTCCTCTCGCAGGACGTCCACATGGTCGTCGTGCCCGGCACCGAGGGCGAATTCGGCGTGCTGGAAGGCCACGCGCCCTTCATGTCCACCGTCAAGGACGGCGCCCTGAAAGTCTACGACCGCGACGGCGCCGAGCCGCGCGTGATCATGGTCGAAGGCGGCTTTGCTGAGGTAAGCGAGGCTGGGTTGACGGTGCTGGCTGAGAAGGCTGGTTGAGGGCGGCAAGTCCGCATTAGCGCTTTCTATACCAAAGTTCGCCAAGGAAGCGGCGCGCCAGAGCTAGGCGTTGCGTCCTTGGGGGGAACGATTGTTACTCGAGCGCCCGGTCCAGACCTATGACGTGGAAGCGCGTAATCTGCCATTTGATTGGCGATTGGCGTGCCAAAAGGCATTCCGCGCAGACTATCTGATCGTCGTCATTCTCGCCAGCGTGGTCTTGTTGGTGCGCTGGCCTTATCTTGGCGATCTCGCGCCGGACTATGACGAGCAGCTTTACCATATAATCGGCCAGCGACTCCTTCTTGGCGATTTGCCTTTTGTGGATCTTTGGGACCGCAAGCCGTTCGGTCTCTTCCTGATTTTTGCATTCGCCAGCTTGGTTGCGGGTGGCAGTGTGTGGGGCTACCAGTTTCTCGCCTGCGGATGTGCCTTGTGGAGCGCACTTCTCATTCGCAGGATCGCGAAGCCGTTCGCAGGCGAGCGCGGCGGCGCGACCGCAGCTTTGCTCTATATTCTGTACCTGAGTGCCTTTGGCGTATTCGCCGGGCAGAGCGAAGTCTTTTACACGCCGCTGCTCCTCCTGATGCTGTTGTTGGCAATCCGGGTGTTGCGCAGCAGTCATCTCCCTGACGTCGCGCGCCTCAGCATGTGGATCATGGTGCTGGGCGGGCTATGCCTGCAGGTGAAATATACTGTTCTGCCCCAGTGCGTGTTTTTCGGCCTGTTCTGTTTGTGGCGGTGCCATGTTGCGGGCGCCTCTCATTCGACCGTCTTTCGCTATGGGCTTATATTTGCAAGCCTAGGTCTCTTGCCGACACTCTCAGTGGCTGTCGCATACCTCGCCTTGGGCCAGTTCGATGCGTTCTTCTTTGCGAACTTCTCGTCGATCTTTTTTCGAGGCCCACTCACCGGCGCGCTTAAGGCACGCTATGAGCTTCAGGTTGGTGTCATGCTGGTCCCATTGCTGATAGCGGCGCTCGCTGGCGCGTATCGCGCCGCCAAGTCGCAGGACCGTTTCGCGCCTGCCTATCTGGTCATTCTGCTGTGGACGGTTTCTTCGCTCGCCGGAGCCCTGATGGTCGGCAACATCTATATCCACTATTTCGCACCTGTTCTGCCGGGTTTGCTCTTGCTGGCTGCGCCGGGCTTCGCTGCACGTCAGTCGGGGCCGCTGCTCGGGGGACTGGTCATGTTGATTGGCCTGCTCTTCTACAATCCGCTCCAGCATAGCGAAATTTCAGTGAAAAGCCGGGAAGGCTTCTTTGGCGTGACAGCCTTGGCCAGACCGTTTCTCACCGAACCTCGCAACTGCCTGTATGTATTTGACGGTCCTACGGCTCTCTACACTAGCACCGGTAGTTGTTTACCGACTCGATACATTTACCCGGATCATCTGAGCAACGAGATGGAGGCCGGAGCGATCGGCGTGAACCCTGCATGGGAGGTTAGCCGCATTCTCCATAGCCGACCTGGCGTCATCATTACCGCGTCGCGGACCATCGTGCCTCGCTACAACGCGCAGACCAAAGCGCTCGTTGATCGAGCATTGGCACGCGATTATGTCGAAATCGACGACTTCTACTACTTCCCCAGACGACTGAATGTCTTCGTAAGAAAAGATCTTTGTGGAGATGGCGCGAGGTCCTGCCCGCGCGGCGGAAGATGAAACATCCGACATTAGCCATTTGTAAAAGCTCACTCGATATTCTCGCATCTGGTCGGGCCTGAGGGCCGGTGCCAAACGGGAAGACAGCCGACGATGAACGCATTTGGACGAAAGAGCGGATTGGGCGGCAAATCGTCCTTTGGCTTGGCGCGGCCTATGCACGGGCCGGGCGTCTCTTCGCAGTCAAGTCCCGCGCCATCGGTCCCGCCATCGCCAGAACCCGTACCGGCCGACCTCCCGGCCAATCCCACCCCCGACCGCCACGCCGACGCGCTCGGGCGCCTCAATGAGCGAATGAATTCGGAGCATGCGCAGACCGATCACTCGCAGGGGTTCGAGGCCAACGTCCATCGCATCAAGGAGCAGGTGCTGCCGCGCTTGTTGGAGCGGGTGGACCCGGAAGCGGCCGCGACGCTGACCAAGGATGAGCTGGCCGAGGAATTCCGGCCGATCATCATGGAGGTGCTGGCGCAGCTTAAGCTCACGCTCAACCGGCGCGAGCAGTTTGCACTGGAGAAGGTGCTGGTTGATGAGCTGCTCGGGTTCGGGCCGCTCGAGGAGTTGCTGGCCGACCCGGATATCAGCGACATCATGGTCAACG
The DNA here is from genome assembly GCF_025961995.1 of Sphingobium sp. B8D3A. Taxonomy (NCBI): domain Bacteria; kingdom Pseudomonadati; phylum Pseudomonadota; class Alphaproteobacteria; order Sphingomonadales; family Sphingobiaceae; genus Sphingobium; species Sphingobium sp. B8D3A. The sequence continues at coordinate 261,283 of NZ_JAOQOS010000001.1, forward strand.
GCCCGGCCCAGACCTACATCGAGAAGAAGGGCAAGCTGCAGCTCGCGCAGATTCATTTCCGCGATGAGGAGCATCTGTTTCAGATCGCCCAGCGCATCGTGAACCAGGTTGGCCGCCGGGTCGATCAGACCACGCCGCTGGCTGACGCCCGCTTGCCGGACGGCAGCCGCGTCAACGTGATCGTGCCGCCGCTCTCGTTGCGCGGCACGGCGATCTCGATTCGTAAGTTCGCCGCCAAGCCGATCACGCTGGACATCATGGCGCGGGGCGACTCGATGTCCGACAAGATGGCGACGGCGCTCAAGATCGCCGGGGCCTGCCGGTTCAACATCGTGATTTCAGGCGGTACCGGCTCGGGCAAGACGACGATGCTGAATGCCCTCTCCAAGATGATCGATCCGGGCGAGCGCGTGATCACCATCGAGGACGCGGCGGAACTGCGTCTCCAGCAGCCGCATTGGCTGCCGCTGGAAACCCGGCCACCGAATCTGGAAGGGCAGGGGGCGATCACTATCGGCGACCTGGTCAAGAACGCCCTGCGTATGCGGCCGGACCGCATCATCCTGGGCGAAATTCGTGGCGCGGAATGCTTCGATCTGCTCGCGGCGATGAACACCGGCCATGATGGCTCCATGTGTACGCTCCACTCCAACAGCCCGCGCGAGTGCCTGGGCCGCATGGAGAACATGATATTGATGGGGGACATCAAGATCCCCAAGGAAGCGATCTCCAAGCAGATCGCCGATTCGGTGGACCTGATCGTGCAGGTGAAGCGCCTGCGCGACGGCTCGCGGCGCGTCACGAACGTCACCGAGGTGATCGGCATGGAAGGCGACGTGATTGTCACCCAGGAGCTGTTCAAGTTCGAGTATCTGGATGAAGATGCGGACGGGCGGATCATCGGCGAATATCGCTCGATGGGCCTGCGCCCCTATACGCTGGAGAAGGCGCGCGGGTTCGGCTTCGATCAGGCGCTGCTGGAAGCCTGCCTGTAACGCCTAACCCCAGTTTATATGCGACCGAGGACATTGAGTGGATCTTCAGAAGATTCCCAATGATGCGTGCATTGTGTTCAATGCCATGATTGCGAAACGTCGTTTCAATGTTAAAAGAATGTAATTTTTAAATGGCGGTGGGAAGTCGATGAAAAATTTAATTATGGGATTTTCTACAAATCAAGAAAGAAGATCTGTAGAGATATTTTGCAGATCTGCTCTTCAAAGCCATGGCAGAGATAACTGTGACGTTGTAATAATATCCAATAAATATGAAGAATATTTTTTGGATCTTGAAAAAATTGGCGTAAAATTTGTAATGACGCCTAGCAAGTATAGTTCTAGTACGAACAGAGCGTGTAAAATAATTAACAGATTAGTTCTGAATTCACTAAGAATTTCCAAAAAAATATCTATCGGGAAATATATTCCAGATGTTATAAAAACATATCCTTTAATGATTGAAACTTGGCACCATCCGCATTTTGCAAGATGGTTTGCTTATAAAAGCTATTTGGAAATGAACCGGAATTACCAAGACGTTTTTATTTCAGACGTTAAGGATGTTGTTTTTCAAAGCGACGTTTTTGTAAAATCGGGACAAGAATACTTAAATTTGTTTAAGCAGCATGTCGTTTACGGCGATGATGACTGGGACACGAGGTGGTATAGCGATGCTTGGGGCGAGCAGGAACTGAAAAAAATTCTCGGAAAGCCGGCGCTATGTATTGGAACAATAATGGGGTCCTTGTCTTCAATTAGAAAGATGGTGGACACGTTAGTGGGATTTTTCGAAAAATACCCATTCAGGGGCATTGAACAGGCCGGATTCAATTACTTGATTTACCACGACATGATTGACGTCAGATACACGGTAGTTGAGAATGTGGATCATCAAGTCGCTACACTTACACGAGGGGCATATACGCTTGTCGAATTTGACGGCAAAAATATAGTACGCAAACGTGAAAAATCGATCATACCAGCTGTACACATGTATGATCGTTTTCCTGATACAATGAGAATCGCTGATCTCTACTAGGTTGGTCGGCTCATTACGGAAGGCAGCAGAACGAGCGGGAAAGGGCCAGATTCCGTCGTCGGATTTGCTATTTACAGCGGCTTGCCCATGAAGGGGCATTACAGCATGCTTCCCCCTAGCATCCCATCGCAGAAGGAGAGCAATCTCATGCCCCTCAAGTCCTCCATCAGATTTGCCAGCGCGCTTTTGCTCGGTGCAGGGCCATTTGCGGCCGTTCACGCGACGAGTTCGGAGTCTGTTGCAATTAGCGGAGAGGCTGCCATTGCCGCTGCCGTGGCTGCGCCGACCCGCACAGTCAGCAATGTCGCGCGCGACAAATATCGTCATCCGGCGGAGACGCTCAGCTTCTTTGGCGTGAGCGGTAAGCAGACCGTCGTGGAATATTTCCCCTCCGGCGGCTGGTATCTCGAGATACTGGCCCCGCTGGCGGCCAAGGGCGGCGGTACTTATTATGGCGTCCAGCCAAGCGGGCCGGGACGCCAGTCCACCCAGAAGCTGATCGATTCCAATCCTGCGCTCTATGGCGGAGTGAAGCTGGTCGAGCTGACCGAAGTGCCGGATGGCGCGGCGGATACTGTGCTCACCTTCCGCAATGTCCACAATATGGTCATGCGCGGCAATGGTGGCGAGATTTTCGGCCAGTTCTTCCGGATGCTCAAGCCCGGTGGCGTGCTGGGCGTGGTCGATCATCGCCTGCCCGAAGACCGCGACACCGCGGCCGAGAAGACGAGCGGTTATCTGAAAGTCTCGACGGTCCGCAAGTTGGCTGAAGATGCCGGCTTCGTTCTGGAGGCAAGTTCCGACGTGAACGCCAATCCGCGCGACACGGCCGATTGGGCCACCGGCGTCTGGACGCTGCCGCCGACCCTGCGCAATGGCGCGGTCGATCGGGACAAATATCTGGCGGTGGGCGAAAGCGACCGCATGACGTTGCGGTTCCGCAAGCCCGGCTAAGCGGCACGGCCCCGCGCTTTTACGCGGGGGCGGGCGGGTTGCCGTCCGATTGCGGCTGTGCGGCGATCTGGCGTAACGCCTGCTCATAGGCCTCGGCGGGCTGCGCGCCGGAGATCAGGTAGCGACCGTCGATGATCGCTGCCGGCACGCCTGTCACGCCGCGGGTCTGCCAGAGATATTCGGCTTGGCGCACATCATTGGCATATTGGTCCGAGCCGAGAACCGCGCTTGCTGAATCCCGGTCCAGCCCGGCTTGCTCGGCGGCGTCGAGGAGCACGTCAGCGGTCGCGATATTCTCGTTGCGGCTGTGATAAGCCTCGAACAAGGCTCGCGCAAGGGCCGGCTGCCGGCCCTGCAGCCCTGCCCAATGCATCAGGCGATGGGCATTGAAGCTGTTGTAGACGCGCGTCTCCAGCGAGGTCTTCATCTTGAAGCCCAAAGCGGCGGCGCGATCGCTCACCACGGCGCGGCGCTGGAGGATCTCGTCGGGCGTTGATCCATAAGCCTGCGCAAGATGATCGACGACGGTGCGGCCCTCCGGCGCCATATCCGGGCTGAGCTCGAACGGTTGGAAATGCAGATCAACATCGACGTCCCCTGCCAGGCGACCGATCGCCTCTTCAAGTCCGAGCAGGCCCAGCACGCACCAGGGGCAGGCGATATCGGATACGAAGTCTATTCTGAGGGCGCGGTGCATGGTCTCTCCTGATCGCGACGAGTGTAGCGGAGGGGAGGGGGAGCACAACCCCGGCGAAGGCCGTCCAACAGTCGCCGGTCGGACATGAAGAAGGGGCGACAGACCATCGTCCATCGCCCCTTTCTCGATGTCGATCGGGTCAGCGTGCCCGGTCCCTTGAACCTCAGGCCGCGAGCTTGCGCAGCACGTAGGGCAGGATGCCGCCGTTGAGGAAGTAATCCAGCTCGTTCACCGTATCGATGCGGCAGAGCGCCTCGAAGGTGAAGCTGGTGCCGTCTGCGCGACGCGCTTCCACCGTCACCGTCTGGCGCGGCTTGAGGCCGGCGACGTTGCGGATGGTGAAGCTCTCGTCGCCCGTGAGGCCCAGCGTCTCGCGGTTGGTGCCCTCGGGGAACTGCAGCGGCAGTACGCCCATGCCGACGAGGTTTGAGCGGTGGATGCGCTCGAAGCTCTCGGCCACGACCGCACGCACGCCGAGCAGGCGCGTACCCTTGGCCGCCCAGTCGCGTGAGGAGCCGGTGCCATATTCCTTGCCGGCGATGACGACGAGCGGCGTGCCGTCGGCCTCATGCTTCATGGCTGCGTCATAGATCGGCATCGTTTCGCCGGCATAGCTGGTCATGCCGCCTTCCACGCCGTCCAGCATCAGGTTCTTGATGCGGATGTTGGCGAAGGTGCCGCGCATCATCACTTCATGATGGCCGCGACGCGAGCCGTAGCTGTTGAAGTCGGCGGGTGCGACCTGCCGCTCCTGCAACCACTGGCCAGCCGGGCTGGCCGCCTTGATCGAGCCGGCCGGGGAAATGTGGTCGGTGGTGATCGAATCGCCGAAGATGGCGAGCGGCTTGGCGTCGATGATGTCTGCGACCGGTGCCGGCGTCATCTCCATGCCCTCGAAATAGGGCGGGTTGGCGACATAGGTGCTGCCGGCGCGCCACGCATAGGTGTCCGAGCCGGTCACGTCGATGGCCTGCCAGCGCTCGTCGCCGGTGAAAACGGCGGCATAGCGGCTCTGGAACATGTCGCGGGTGAGGGCACCTTCCATCACCGAGCGGACTTCCTCGTTCGACGGCCAGATGTCCTTGAGATAGACATCCGTGCCATCGCTGCCCTGGCCGATCGGCGTCTCGACGAAATCGGTCGTGACCGTGCCCTTGAGCGCATAGGCAACCACGAGGGGCGGGGAGGCGAGGAAGTTGGCGCGCACATCCGGGCTCACGCGGCCTTCGAAGTTGCGGTTGCCCGAGAGGACCGAGGCGGCGACGATGTCGTTGCCGTTGATCGCCTTGCTGATCGGATCGGCGAGCGGGCCGCTGTTGCCGATGCAGGTCGTGCAGCCATAGCCGACGAGATTGAAGCCGACGGCATCCAGATAGGTCTGGAGGCCCGCCTTCTCGAGATAATCGGTAACCACCTGCGACCCAGGCGCGAGGCTGGTCTTCACCCATGGCTTGGGCTTGAGGCCTTTTTCGGTGGCCTTCTTGGCGACCAGACCGGCGGCGACGAGTACGCTCGGGTTGGAGGTGTTGGTGCAGCTGGTGATCGCGGCGATCACAACGTCGCCGTCACCAATGTCATGCGCCGCGCCCTCGACGGGCACGCGCACGGCGGCATCCTTCTTGTAAACCTTGGCGAGGTCGGCGTTGAACACCTCGTCTACCTGCGTGAGGATCACCTTGTCCTGCGGGCGCTTGGGGCCGGCGAGGCTGGGCACGACCGAGCCCATGTCGAGCTCCAGCGTGTCGGTGAAGATCGGGTCGGCAGCTTCGGGGTCGAGCCAGAAGCCTTGCACCTTGGCATAGGCCTCGACCAGCGCGATCTGGTCTTCGTCACGGCCGGTGAGGCGCATGTAATCGAGCGTCTTGCCGTCAATCGGGAAGAAGCCGCAGGTCGCGCCATATTCTGGCGCCATGTTGGCGATGGTCGCACGGTCGGCGAGGCTGAGCGCCGAAACCCCGGGACCGTAGAACTCGACGAAGCGGCCCACCACGCCCTTGGCGCGCAGCATCTGCGTGACTGTGAGCACGAGGTCGGTGGCGGTGATGCCCTCGGCCAGCGTGCCAGTCAGCTTGAAGCCGACGACCTCAGGGATGAGCATGGAAACCGGCTGGCCGAGCATCGCCGCTTCGGCCTCAATGCCGCCGACGCCCCAGCCGAGCACGCCCAGGCCATTGATCATCGTCGTGTGGCTGTCCGTGCCGACGCAGGTGTCGGGATAGGCGACCGTTTCGCCATTGGCGTCGACCGAGGTCCATACGGCTTGCGCGACATGCTCCAGATTGACCTGGTGGCAGATGCCAGTGCCGGGAGGGACGACCTTGAAGTTGTCGAGGCTCTTGGAGCCCCATTTCAGGAAGTCGTAGCGCTCGGCATTGCGCTGATATTCCAGCGCGACATTGTCCTCGAACGCCTTGGGCGTGCCGAACTCGTCGACCATCACCGAGTGATCGATGACGAGGTGGACAGGCACCTGCGGGTTGATCTTGCTGGCGTCCGCGCCGAGCGCGTTCATCGCGTCGCGCATCGCGGCGAGGTCGACCACGCAGGGCACGCCGGTGAAATCCTGCATCAGCACGCGCGCGGGGCGATACTGGATCTCGTTGCTGGAGGCCGTGGGGTTCTTGAGCCAGTCGATGACCGCCTGCGCATCGTTGGTGGTGACAGTGACGCCATCCTCGAAGCGGAGCATGTTCTCCAACAGCACCTTCATCGAGAAGGGAAGGCGCGAGCAATCGCCGAGCTTCGCGGCGGCCTTCGCCAGCGAGTAATAGCCATAGCGCTTGCCACCGACATCCAGTGTGTCGCGCGTGCCAAGCGTATCCTGTCCGATCGCGGTCATCAGCGGGTCTCCTCGAAAAATATCAGTGGCTGGCACTCCGCATGGTTCTAGCCGTTCAGTGCGGTCGCAGCGCAGGGCGTTTTGATCGGTTGGGCCATAACGGTTCAATGCGACCTGTCAACGGGAGCGCGAGCGCGGGCCGGGCCAATCAGAGCGCGGACGTGGCGCCCCGGCTCGGTGCCGATAGGATTGGATTGGTGGCGGGACAGCCAATTCATCCAAAATGGAACAAAACTGGTTCAAAAGGTTAATCGAATGGCGCATATTGGTGTCAGATCAAGCAATTGAGGCTCCAAATGTTAACAGGCTTCGATGACAACCCGCGTTATGATGCAAGCTTTGCGCCCCGGCTCGACCAGATGCTGTGCGAAGCGTTGGAGCAGCCGACGATTCTGGTGGGAGGGGATCGCCCGGCAAGTGACTTTTTGGCGCGGGCTGCAGAGCGCGCGGGACTGCAATGCATCGGGTCTACAAGCCTCACGGCCCTTCTTTGGTCGGCGGTCTCGACCGTGCCCGATCTGCTGCTGCTCGATCTAAGGGGTGAGGAGGCCCACGACTGGCTGGAGCATCCCTTGGCGCCACAAGTCATGCTGAAGGGGCGCCGCGTCTGTGTGCTCGTCGATCTGGCTTCCCTCGAGCGCGCTTTTGCGCTTCTCGAAGGCGTCGAGACCGAGGTCTTGTGCAACCCCAGCCTTGCGGACATCGTCACGATGCTCGTCTCCGCCGGGCTGCGCCCAATGACGTCCGGACCTGCGACGATGCGCGATATCGCCGGGGACGGGGAGGGCGTTCGGCTGGAGAGACTGAGCGAGGAAGTCCGCCGGCTCGCCCAGACGCTCGAGCGACTGTCCGGCAGCGCCAAGCCTGCCTCGTCGCTAGCGGGTTCGACATCGCAAAGCGGACAGGCGCTTTCCCCGCCGCCCTCCACACAAAAGCCTCAGGCCGCAGCGGTCCCAGCCCAGCCGGCCATGGCGGAGCGGTCGCCGATCGAAAGCCGCGCCAGTGCCGCGGAGATCCGCGCCCTCATCCGGGCGCGGCGGCTCCGCGACGAGTTTCTGCCGGCGGACCTGTTCGCCGATCCCGCCTGGGACATGCTGCTGGACCTGCTGGCGGCCCGCCTTGCCGGCCAGCGCGTTTCGGTTTCGAGCCTCTGCATCGCCGCTGCGGTTCCGCCGACCACGGCGCTGCGCTGGATCACGCAGCTGACCGAGCGCAAAATCCTGGTCCGCCTTGCCGACCCCACCGACGGGCGGCGGGTATTCATCGACCTGACCGACGAGACGGCGGACGCGGCGCTGCAATGGGTCGACAAAGTGCGCCGCAGAGGCGGGCTTCTGGCGCCGCAGCGTTGAAGCACAGCTTGACCCGCCCCCATAGCGACCGATAAGGGGCGCCTGTGACGGGCGAACCGTCACGATGCTGCTGGGGCGATTAGCTCAGTTGGTAGAGCGTCTCGTTTACACCGAGAATGTCGGCGGTTCGAGCCCGTCATCGCCCACCAGCATCCTGTCCGGCTGTTGAGACCGGTTTAAACCGCCTCAAATCGGGTCTAACGCTGCCTCACGTGACTGCTGCTGGGGACGATCCGGAACGTCGCGTTTTAAGCGCCGGTTGAAGGAAAGCGGACGGTTGTTTACTTGAGTGCGAGGGCAGCTGCCGACCACAGCCGGTCGTTGCTGGCAGACATTTTGACCGTCCACCCATGCCATAAGCTGACCATCGGGCGCTCCGAAGCGGATCGTTAGGAAAGTGCTGTATTTAGTGCCGCTGCGGTGCGGCGGGCAGTTCACCGAAAGCTGACGCACGGAATCTTGGTGCTGCGCTGCTTGCTAACTCGCCCGCTCCAAGCGCGGCTCAAAGCCGTTGAGGATTTCGACAATCCGTATGACCAGCGGGCCTTCGAACATGTCGCTTACGCCGCTCGGTGCCGTGTCAGTGAAAGGCGGTTCGTAAAGTGCGGCGGGATCCATGGTCCCGGAGGCAGTCAGATAGTCGACGATCCGCTCGACGAAATCGATCTGCCTTGCTGAAAGCACGGCTCCGGCCAGCGCATTATTGAACGCCTCCTGCGCAGCGCGGCGATCCAAGCCGACGAGCGAACGGATAAAGCTGGGCATGTCCGGCATCTGCCGAAGACGCTGAAAATCGGCATCGTCGGCTACGCCGGCGTCGATGAACAGCTTCTGCAACTCGTCCAGATCGGTCGGCGTTAGGGGGCGTCCCTGGCGCAGGCGTGCTAGCGTTACGTGATCGGCATGGGCATCGACATAGGCGCGTGCCTTGCGCCGGAACTGCGCGAGCGAAGATGCGCCGCCCAAATCGACCAGCTCGATTTCGCGCTTGCGGCCCATGGCATCGGCGAGGTCGGTCGTGACGATCACCTGGCGCGCGGCCTCGATCAGGCTCATCAGCCCGCGGAGGCGGCGGCGCGCGATCTCGACCATCTGCGGGGTCGCATCGGTCCACCACTCGTCGGTCTGCACCTCAAGGATCAGCGCCATCTGCCGCGCCACGTCGGGCACAGCGCCCTTGGCTTCGAGCTGATGCACCTGCCGGATAAATGCCTGGCGCAGCGGGGTGAAAGCAGCGTTGCGCAGCATGGCGAGCTGAATGCGCAGGCACAGCAGATCGAACCGCTTCGCATCGATGTCACTGTCGGTCAGGCTGGTCGGCAACCCCGCCACATGCTCGATCAGCTCGTGCCGGTCCTCTTCCCCCAGATGGTCCCAGACCGTGGCGTCAAGGAATTTCTCGACATAGCGGCGCTTGGCCCGGACGATGAAGTTGTCGAGCGGCATGCCCGCCACCTCGTCGCGCAACTGCTTGCGCACGCCTTCGTAGAGGCCCGGCTCGTCGCCTTCGCTGCGGAACCCGGTTGTCGGTGAGCGAACCGCGCCGCCTGCCCTGCGCTCAGGCTGCATCAGGCCGACCAGCTCCACCCGCGCCGCGAACAATCTTTCACCCAGCGGCGCTGCGGCCCGCGCCTCGGTGCCGTCGATCTGGGCGTTGAAATAGTCGAGATTGCCGAGATAATCGAAGACGTAGAAGAACTCCTTGTCGGCGCGTTGCCCCTCCGCGTCGACGAAAATCCCCTTCCGCAGCCGCGTTCCGCGACCGATCATCTGCCAGAATTTCGACTTCGAGCGGACGATCTTGAAGAAGACCAGGTTAAGGACGTCTGGGATGTCGATGCCGGTATCGAGCATGTCGACCGACACGGCGATATGCGGGGCCTTCTCCGGCTCCTCGAATTCTTCGATCAGGCTGTGGGCGTATTTCACCTGATTATCGATCAGGCGACAGAACACGCCCCTCAGCGCGGGGTAATTGGCGTCGAAGCGCTCGACGATGAACTCGGCGTGGCGGTGGTTCTTCGCGAAGATGATCGTCTTGCCCAGCCGATCGCCGCCCGCGACCTTGAGCCCGTCTTCCATCAGCTGCTTCAGCATCAGGTCGATCGTGTTGATGTTGAACAGCCAGTCGTTGACGTCGGCCGCACCCACTTCGTCCGGCGGTCCGTCCTCGCCCCAGTCGAGCGCGTCCCACTCCTCCTTCTCCGCCTCGGACAGGTCATCATAGCGGATACCGGCGCGCGGATATTTCAGCGGCACGTCGATCGCGCGCGGCGGCACCAGGAAGCCGTCGGTCACCGCCTGCTTCAGGTCATAGGCGTCGGTCGGGACGCCATCCTCCAGCTGAAACAGCGAATAGGTATTCTTGTCGATCTCGTCCTTCGGCGTCGCGGTGAGGCCGAGCAGGGGCGCATCGAACCAGTCGAAGATCGCCTTGTATTTGCGATAGACCGACCGGTGCGCCTCATCGATGATGATCAGATCGAAATAGCCGGGTCCGAACCGCCCCTTGCCGTCCTGTCGCCCGCGTTCGATCAGGTTCATCATCGTGGGATAGGTCGACAGGAAGACGCGCCCCTCCGCCCCCGGGTGCATCGTCAAATTCACCGGCGAACTGTCGGGCAGATATTTGCGGAAATTGCCCGTTGCCTGTTTCACCAGCGGCACGCGATCGGCCAGGAACAGGATGCGCTTGGCATAGTTGGCGCGCATCAGCACGTCGGAAAGCGCGATCGCCACGCGGGTCTTGCCCGATCCGGTGGCCATGACCAGCAACGCGGTGCGCTGGTTCTCGCCGCCACGGTCGCCATCCTCGAACCGATGGCACACGGCGCGGATCGCCCGCTCCTGGTAGGTGCGGCCATGCGCGCCGGCGATCTCACGGTTGGTCGGCACTTGCGCGAAGGGCGTGCGCGTCGTGCGCCGCTGAATCATCAGCGCCAGTTCGTCCTTGGTGCGAAAGCCGGAGACGGGGCGCGGCGGATAGTGGAGGTCGTCCCAGATCCAGTGATCGTAACCGTTGGTGTAAAAGATCACCGGGCGCTGGCCGAACTGTGCCTCCAGGCAATTGGCATAGAGCCGCGCCTGCTCCTTGCCCTCGCGCGCATCCTTGCGCGTGCGCTTGGCCTCGACCACCGCCAGCGGCTTGCCGTCATCGCCCCACAGCACATAGTCGACAAAGCCCGCGCCCCCCATTTTACCATCTGGGCCATCCGCGCTGCGGTCGTTGGGCATGCCATGGACGGGAAATTCGATGTCGCGCGCATCGGTCAGCGCCCATCCGGCTTCGCGCAGCAGCACGTCGATGATGTCGGACCGGGTCTGCGCCTCGCCATAGTCATGGCCCGCGTCGCGGCCCTCATTGGCCTGGCGCAGCGCGGTCATCTCCGCCCTCACGGCGGCGAGTTCGGCCTCCAGCGCCGCGCGGCTGTCGGCATCGGCCATCCGCGCCTTGCGCTCGGCCTCCAGCGCCGCACGCGCCGCTTCTGCGGCCGCTTCGAGGGTCCGGGCCTGATCGACGCTGGTTTGCGCGCCCGCATCGGCGCGGGGTAGCAGGTCGGCGGAAAAGCTGAGGTCGGCGGGCGGCGGGGTCTGCGAATAGCGGGTCGCGAACCACAGGCCGATATGGAACAGCTCACGTAGCGCGCTCACCGCTTGGGCAGGCGCGAACTGGCCGGGATGCGCGGCGCGGTTGCCGATCTTGCGCACCAGATCAATCTTGGTGCGGATCATCAGGCCGGCGAGCTGGACAAAGCTGGGCTCGGCGGTCAGCGCGGCGAGATGGTCGTCATAGGGTGCCCGCAGCGCGGCATCATGGTCGTAAAGCCAGCGCACCATCGCCTCGACCGCGAGGCGCGCATGCACCGCCGCACCGCGCGGATCGGGCAGCGCCTGCCGCTCGGCCATGGCGACATGATCGGCGAGGAAGGGGAAGGGGGCGAGGAAGGCGAACTGCGCGGCGGGCTGCGACGGCGGCGGAGGCGGCGAACCACCACCCCTAATCGACAGCGTCTTGCGCCCGCCCGGTTCGCCCTCGTTCATGCGTTATAGCTCTCCGCGAAAGGCGCGATGTTGGAGGGAGGCGAAGAGCGAGTCAAAGCGGATTAGTGAGTTGTTGAAGAGTTGCTCCTGATTCTCCAAAGCCTCAATCGACAGGGCAAATTCTTCTTGCGCCTCCATCGTGGGAACCTCGACCGGCAATTCACGCAATCGCGACAACGTTATTTCTCTGAAGGTCGCGCCTTTCACTTGCCGCTGAATCCATCGCTGAACCCGTTCAGAGCGAAGATACTCGAGCAAGTATCTTTTATGGGTTCGCGGGCCAGGTGAAATGCGAGCCGTCCCTTGCGTTAAGTTCGCACCGTCAAGCCAATCCGGCACAACAGCCGTCGTGCCGACCGTAGCCCGGATGCTCATGACAATTTCCCCTGCACGCACCTTTGATCGGTGGAACCTCTCCGCGATGGTCGGGTCCGTATGTCGCAGATCTTCGCCTCGGATCACGCCGTCCTTAATGTCCCCAGTCCGAATGTAAGGCACGCCCCCCGCAAACTCCTCGCCCGCCTGGACGATACCGTAGGTTACAATTGTCCCCGGTGCGACTACGTTCGAAAGCGGCACGGTTTCGAGACGCGCTTGATTCTTAAAGGCTGCGTCGAACGCGGCTCTTCTCAAGTCGGAGAGGCGGGAGAGGGATTGGCGGCGCAGGCGGCGCAGCGCATCCGCCTGATCCAGGATCGCCGCAATCCGCCGCTGCTCCGGCAGGGGGGGAGGATCAAGGCGTAGCCGCCTGATGTCTTTCAAGATTATTCGCCTGAGGGCACTACCCGTCTTGCTACGTTCGGTGGCCGAGGTCGCTGCTGGAGACCTCAAAAAATGAGCAAGGTAGTTCGCGTCCAGCCTTTGTGAATCGGGTCTGATAATCGCAATTGATGAGAGCACAGCGAAAGGCTCTTCGTCTTTGACGACATGGACTTTACCGACGGTGCCATCCTTAGAGAACAAAACGTCTCCGCGCTTCGGTGCAGAATTTTGGCGATCTGCCTCCGCGAAATCGTGTTCAGAGATACGCGAACACGAGATAAAATTGAGGCCGGCAGGATGCATGTCCGCGACGGTGAGGAAAGGAACTCCCTCTCCGGCGTCGGCGGGCGTGTAGTGAGTGCCATCGGTCAAAAGCGTACAGAGCGACTCTAAGCAGACACTCACGCCAGCATCCCCTCAAGCGCCGTCAGCCCCTTGGCGATCTCCTCCTCCAGCGCGCGCAGTTCGCGGATGATGTCGGCGGGGGCGGCGTGTTCGACCTCGGCGTGGACCACTTCCTTGTAGCGGTTGATCGACAGGTCATAGCCCGCCGCGACGATGTCCTCGCGCGACACGCAAAAGCTTTGCGCGGTGCGCGGGTTGTCGCATTCGGCACCGCCGCGCTCCGCCCAGCGGGTCAGCAGGTCGGGCAGGTTGTTCTTCGCATGCTCTTCCTCGGTCAACGCGCGCGCGGGGGCGGGGCCGAGCAGGCTTTCGTCGAGCAGCGGATTGCGCTTGTCGTCCAGGCTCCAGCCATCGGCCGCCATGTCGTAATACCACACCTTGTCGGTGCCGCCGCGCCCGGTCTTGGTGAACACCAAGATGCCGGTGGAGACGCCCGCATAGGGGCGGAACACGCCGGAGGGGAGCGAGATCACCGCCTCCAGCCGGTGGTCGTCCACCAGCTTCTGCCGCAGCCCCTTATGCGCCTTGGACGATCCGAACAGCACGCCATCCGGCACGATCACCGCCGCGCGCCCGCCGGTCTGCAACATGCGCAGGAACAGCGCGAGAAACAGCAATTCGGTCTTCTTGGTGCTGACGACCTTCAGCAGATCCTTCGAACAGCTTTCATTGTCCAGGCTGCCGGCGAAGGGCGGGTTGGCCAGGATCATGCTATATTGCCCGGCATCGTCGCCGCCGCCCTCGGCCAGGCTGTCGCGATAGGCGATGCGCGGCTCTTCGATCCCATGCAGCATCATGTTCATCGCGCCGATACGCAGCATGGTCTCGTCGAAATCATATCCGGTGAAGGCGCGGGTTTCGAAATGCGTGCGCGATGCTTCGTCATAGAACAGGCCGGGATGTTCGCGCCGGACATGCTCGGCCGCCATCATCAGGAAGCCCGCGGTGCCGCAGGCTGGGTCGCACACCGTGTCGTCCGGGCCGGGGTTCATCAGCCGGACGATCAGGTCGATGATGTGGCGCGGGGTGCGGAACTGGCCATTCTCCCCCGCGCTGGAGATCATCGAGAGCAGATATTCGTAAACGTCGCCCTTGGTATCGCGATCGTCCATCTGAATCTTGTCGAGGCCCTGCACCAGCTTGTCGAGCAGGCCGGGCCGGGTGAAGGCGAGGCGCGCGCCCTTCATGTGGCTCGCCATCACGCTCTCCGCGCCGCCGAGGCCACGCAGGAACGGCATCAGGTGGTCGGCGACGATCTCATACATCCGCTCCGGCGCTTCGTTCTTGAACTTCGACCAGCGCAGCAGCTCATAGGGGCAGCCGCCGTCGCGGAACTGCGGGGTGTCGAGACCGTCCTTGCCTTCGGGGAAGATGCGGCGGGCCAAGGGGCGCTTGAGCGCCGCCGCCTTCGCTTCCTCGCGCAACTGAATGTCGTCCAGACGCTTGGCGAACAACAGATAGGTGATCTGCTCGACACCGGTCAGCGGATTGGACACCCCGCCCGCCCACAGGTCGTCGCGCAGTTTGTTGATCTGGCTGCGGATTTCACCGGTCAGCATGAAACTGATTCCCCTTGCGATAGTAAGCGCCTGGCAGCAAGGCGCCGGCTGTATTCGCCTCATATCGCCTGGCAAGGCAACCGCAACGGTTGCGAGCCTCGTCAGCTTTGCCTCGCATCCCGCGCGGAGCAGTCGGCCGGCTCGCGGCTCATTATCTGTCGTACGGAGATGCAGGGCGGGCGGATCGTCGATGCCGTCTCATGACGAAAGCTGCCGTCCGCTATGTCTGTGGCAACGGCGGAAAAGTCCCTAGTGAGGGTCGATCGCTGCCGCGACAGCCTAATGAACGAACGGCAGGTTCGAGCGAGCCGCTTCGGGCGGTCGAATGACCGCTTTGTTGGCGGGAGGCGACCATCCCAAGTCTCACCATAGCTATAACCGCCGCGCTTCCTATCTACAGGGAATGAGGATATTTTCGATCGGATATGAAGGTGCGACCCAGGCGGAGTTTGTATCCTCTTTGCTTCGTGCCAGAGTGAAATGCGTCGCTGACGTTCGCGCAGTCCCGCTTTCCCGCCGACCGGGCTTTTCGAAGAATATTTTGGCGGCCGGGTTACGAGAGGCGGATATTGCCTATGTCGGCTTGAAGGCTCTTGGCACGCCCCCTGCAGGCCGCGAAGCTGCGAGAAAAGGCGATCATGCTCGCTTGGCCGAGGTTTATGCCGGTCAGCTGGAACTGCCCAATGCAATCGCGCAAGGAGCGCAGTTATGCGACCTCGTGAACGAGATGCCTACCGCCTTGCTTTGTTTCGAGCGCAACCCAGAAAGTTGTCACCGTTCTCTACTGATTGGCGCTCTCATGCCTGACGCAGAGGTCACGCATTTGTTCGCATGAGCGTCAGATATGTTCGCAAATCCAGCTAGGGCCCTCCCCACTAACGAATGTCCGGCTTCGACACTCAAGCGAAGCGTGCTGAACAACGGCTATGTTAGCGGCAACCGACCAAACCTGGTCGTTCAGATCCGGCGTAACGGACGTCTGCTCCAAGCAATAGCAGTCGTTCGGGCCGCATCATTCCGACGGGCGGGACGCGCAAACATATCACGTCAATGACGTGCCAGTTCCCCTGTCCAGCGCCTTATTACCATTGGGCCGAGACACCAACACAGTTCTGACCGATGCTTTTGATGCACGCTCAACATGAGGGGTTGGCCGCCTTCCCGCTCTTAGGAGACAGTGAGATCTGACCTCTGGCGGAGATAGCGTAGGTGCAGGAAAGGTGCGTGCCCGTTTTGGAGGATGAGCGCGTCGCGCTGCGCAACCGCGCCTTGCACCGTTACTTCGCTAGGCGCGTGCCCGTCGGTGAGGTGAAACATCTGATGGAGGATGTGCTCGCCAGCACAACTGTCAGAAAAAGCCCTCAGATCGAGACGTTGCAGGGCGCTCATTCGCAGGCCAATAGTTGCTTTCGTCCACTATGAGGTGCTGCTAAGACGAGCAGATATAAGCGCTGGAACACAGAATTTTTGCAGTCTGCGCGGAGGGATGGACGAATGAGGGGGAGCTACAGCGCGGTAGCGCGACCTGAGGAATGGCATGGCCGCAGGATTGCTATCTCGCAGTTCCCCCGCAACCAGCTCACTTTTCTAATCGCTTTTGCCCTTCACGCTTTGGCTGCCTGCTCGGAAAAAGCGCCACCGCCGCCGCCTACACCGCAAGTCATTATCGCAAAACCCTTCAGCCGCAATGTGGCCGATTGGGTCGATTATGCAGGACGTTTTGAAGCGGTGGACGCCATCGATGTGCGTCCGCGAGTCTCTGGCTTGCTGCAATCGGTCCACTTCAAGGACGGGCAGTCCGTCACGCGCGGACAATTGCTCTTCACGCTCGATCAACGGCCCTTCGCCGCAAGACTGTCGCAAGCTCGCGCCGGCGTCGCCCGTGCGCAAGCGGCGCTCGCCAGAACCTCGGCTGATTATAAGCGCGCGACGGCCCTGATCGGCGATGGCTTCATCAGCCAGTCCCTGGTCGATACCCGCCTTGCTGATTGGGAGCAGGCGGCCGCTGAGCTGGCCAACGCCCGCGCCGTCGCTCAGGCCGCATCGCTGGATCTCTCGTTCACGCGCATCACGGCGCCAGCAAGCGGGCGGGCATCCTATCGCAGGCTTGCAGCAGGCAATCTGGTCTCGGCCGAGCAGACCTTGCTCACCACCATCATGACACAGAACCCCATGCGCTTTGTGTTCGATGCGCCGGAGCGTGCTTTCCTGCAATTCCGCCGGGCTCGTGAGAGTGGCGCTGTCGTGCGGATCCGCCTTGAGGATGAAACCGAGTTCAATTGGGCCGGTCAGATCGAGATGCTGGACAATGCGCTCGATCGAAGCTCCGGCACCATCCGCGGACAAGCGCTCGTACAGAACCCCACCGGCTTGCTCACCCCCGGCATGTTTGGAAGGATGCGCTGGACTTTGGGCGCGCCTAGCCCTGCACTGCTTGTTCCAGAGAAGGCGATCATTGTCGATCAGACCCGTCCGACCGTATTCGTCGTCGGCAAGGATGGTCTGATTGCCCAGCGCATTGTGGAGCTGGGCAATATAGCGGACGGCCTGCGGGTGATCCGCAGCGGCCTCGCGCCCGGCGAGCAGGTCGTCATCGCCGGCATGCAGCGCGCGCGAGTGGGGCAGAAGGTCGTCGCCAAGCTAGGCAAGATCGAACCTGAGCGGCCCGCACCGGGAGCGACCAAGTGAGCGCCGCCAACGCGCGGATGAGCTTCTCGCATTTCTTCATCGCGCGACCCATCTTTGCTTGCGCCTTGTCGCTGTTCATTCTGCTCGTCGGCATCATTAGCTATTGGCGCTTGCCGGTCGACCAATATCCAAAAATCTCGCCGCCGGTGGTCAGCGTCACCGCCGTCTATCCCGGCGCCTCTGCCGAGGTTATGGCGGACACCGTTGCAGCCCCACTGGAGCAACAGATCAATGGCGTGGACAACACGCTGTATGTGAGTTCGACCGCGATTGCGGATGGCCGCGTGACGATCAACATCAGCTTCCAGATCGGCACCGATCCTGATTTGGCGCAGGTGCAGGTGCAGAACCGCGTGCAGACCGCGCTGCCCCAGCTGCCGCAGGAAGTGCAAAATCTCGGCGTGACGGTGCGCAAGGCGCAGAACGACACACTGATGATCGTCCACATGCTGTCGACTTCACCCAGTATCGATCGCGAATATCTCGCCAACTACGCAACCATGCAGGTGCGGGAACGGCTGCTCCGCCTGCCCGGCGTGGGCGATGTCGGAACATTCGCTTCACGTGATTATGCCATGCGCATCTGGATCGACCCGGACAAGGCAGCCGCGCGCGACCTGACCGTGCAAGAGATATTGGCGGCGCTGCGCGGCAACAATATCCAGCTTGCGGCGGGAACGGTTGGCGGCGCGCAAATGAGCCAGAATCCCGGCCCTACCCAATATAATCTGAATGTTCAGAGCAAGCTCAACCAGCCCAAAGAGTTCGAGCAAATCATCGTCAAACGCGATGCGCAAGGGCGCGTCACCCGCATCGGCGACATTGCGCGGGTGGAGCTGGGCGCACAGACCTATTCGATCAACGCCTATCTCGATCAGGGAGAAGCCTATCCCCTAAGTGTTTCGCAGGCATCGGGCGGCAATGCACTCCAGACGGCCACCGCCGTTCGCGAGACGATGAAGGAACTCGCCAAGAGTTTCCCGCCCGGCGTTTCCTACCGGATCGTATTCAACCCCAGCCAATATATCAGCGATTCCGTGAATAAGTTGCGCGACACGATGGTCGAGGCGGTCATTCTCGTTGTGATCGTCGTCATATTGTTCCTGCAAAGCTGGCGCACCGCCATCATCCCGTTGTTGGCCATACCCATCTCGCTAGTCGGCACCTTCGCTGTCATGGCGGCGGCGGGCTTCTCGCTCAACAACCTCTCGCTGTTCGGGCTGGTTCTTTCCATCGGGATCGTGGTGGATGATGCCATCGTCGTGGTGGAAAATGCCGAGCGCCATATTCGCGCCGGCGTTTCCCCGCGCGAGGCGGCGTATCGGACTATGAATGAGGTGGGGGGCGCGCTCATCGGCATCGCGCTGGTGCTGGTGGCCGTGTTCGTGCCGACCGCCTTCATGGGCGGCGTCACGGGGCAATTCTACAAGCAGTTCGCACTGACGGTGACCGCCGCAACCGTCATCTCGCTCATCGTGTCGCTTACCCTCTCGCCCGCCCTGTGCGCGCTGCTACTGCGCCAGCATGACAGTGTCCCGCCGCGCACCGCCATCGTGCGTTGGCTGCACCGGAGCGGCGAGCGCTTTACGATGATGTTTGACCGCTTCGGTCAAAGCTATGGCAGGCTCACACGGCGCTTGCTGCGTATGATGGGCCTCGTCTTCATCCTCTATATCGGCTTGCTGTTGCTCACCGGTTGGCGGCTCTATGACACGCCGCGCGGTTTCGTGCCTCAGCAGGATCAGAGCCTCGCCGTCGTCGCGATCAATCTGCCGACCGGCGCCAGCCTTGCACGCACCGATGCCGTCGTGCGGCAGGCCATCGATGTCATGCTGGAGACACCGGGCGTTCAGGCAGCCTCCGTCTATGCGGGCGTGGATGCGATGGGCATGTCCGTCCAGTCCAGCGCCGGACAGCTTTATGCCATCATGGAGCCGTTCAGCGAGCGGTTGCCCAAGGGACTGACCGCGGACGTCATCGTCGCCGACCTGCGCAAGCGCTTCTCGAGCATGACCGAGGCGGACATTCGTCTCATCATGCCGCCACCGGTGCGCGGCCTTGGCACGGCGGGCGGCTTCCGCCTCATGGTGGAGGACCGTGGCGGGCACGGCTACGCGGCGCTCGATGCTGTGACACGCGATCTCGCCGCGGCGGCCGCTGAAGAGCCCGCCATTTCCCAGAGCTTCACTAATTTCAACATGCGCAGCCCGCGCATCGCGGTGGAGGTGGACCGCGATAAGGCCGAGATGCTCGGTGTGGAAAGCCAGGATGTTTATGCCGCGCTCCAGACCTACATGGCGGGCTCCTACGTCAACAACATGACCCTGCTTGGCCATAGCTTCCAGGTGATTGCGCAAGCGGACCCGGCCTATCGGGAGAATGCGGACCTGCTGGGGCAGATAAAAACGCGCTCGGCGTCCGGCACGATGGTCCCGCTCGACGCGGTCGCTAAGCTCACGCCCTCGACCGGGCCGTATCGCGTTCAGCGCTACAATCTCTATCCATCGACCGATATTCAGGGCGAGGCAGCGCCGGGCTATTCCTCCGGCGAGGCGATGGAAGCGATGGAGCGGATCGCCGCTCAGCGCCTCCCCGCAGGCTTTGGCTTCGAGTGGACGGACTTGGCCTATCAGCAGCGTGTTGCGGGCGGCAGCGGTGAACTTGCCTTCGGGCTGGCGATCATCTTCGTGTTCATCGCGCTGGCGGCATTTTATGAGAGCCTGACGCTGCCGCTCGCGATCATCATGATCATACCGCTCTGCCTGCTCTCCGCCATTCTGGGCGTGAACCTGCGAGGCGAGGACAATAATATTCTCACGCAGATCGGCATGGTGGTGCTGATTGGCCTTGCGGCGAAAAACGCAATTCTGATCGTGGAATTTGCACGCCAGGCCGAGGATGAGGGCCTGTCCTCCCGGGAAGCCGCGATCATCGCCGCGCGCATCCGCCTGCGTCCGATCCTCATGACCTCTTTCGCGTTCATCGCCGGCGTGGTCCCCCTCGCTTTTGCGACGGGCGCCGGTGCGGAATTGCGCCAAGCGCTGGGAACAGCCGTCTTCTACGGGATGATCGGCCTGACCCTGCTCGGCCTCATCTTTGCGCCAATCTTCTATGTGGCCTGCAGGATGCTCGGCGACCGGGTTTCAGGCACAATGGAGCGTCGACGCGCAAGACGCCATGTGTCTGACACTGCTGTTGAGAAGATCTCGCGGGAGTGAGCCCTTTCGCCGACTGAGGCCACTAGCAACTCGACTTCACATCATCTGCTGATACGGCCACGACCTTGGAATGCTCAAGCCCCCTGTGTCGGCGATACTCAAGCTCTCTACCCCCGATTGTGCTTCCCCAGAGTAGATGTAGATCAAATCGTGAACGATTCAACGGTCCTGGGCGAGTAATTCACGAATTTGTGGAAAGCGGCTCAGCGGTTCGATGAATTAGGTGTCGTCTGTCAGCAGCGCTGCTCTAATCCCAGCTCACGGGCCTTCCAGGCGGCAAAGCATTACTGCGCTCGTTACTTCCCAAAGGTAGGCAATCAATACTCGCTCTTCAGGTTTAAGAGGCGCGGTATCGAATGCATTTGACACCAAATAGATGATCCACTGCTGACTGCAATGTCCCACGATCCGCGTTCGCTTCCTGCGACAGTCGATCAAAGCCGGTCGTTGGGGTCGGCCTACTTGAACGACTGCTCCAGCCAATAGCAGTCATTCGGGACGTTCAGCCCGCCCTGCGAGACCCGACCCAATTCGAGACTTTGGCTTCGGATCTGTGCATCCCGACAGCGGACGTTCGATCAGTGCTAAGTCATTTTAACGGCCACGGGTGCGTTCCGCCTCATTTCCGATCCGTCGCGCCTTCAACAAATCGTGTCGCGATAGAATACCGATCACCTTGCTGGTGATCGGGTCGATGATCGGAACACGCCCGACGCCCGTCGCGACCATGAGATCGGCCACCACACCAACCGGTGCCTGCGCGGTTGTAAAGGGCTGTGACGCATCCGAAACGACATCAGACAAAGCCACGTCTCCCGGTGCGCTTTCAACTTGCCAGCGCAGCGCGTCGGATCTCGATACCAGACCGAGCAACCGCCCTTCTTCATCTATCACTGGATAGCTGCGGTGCCTGGCCGTGCTCCCGAAAAATGCGATCGTCTCGCCAACTACGTTCCGCGGCGTCACCTGCCCCTAGACAACACGAACGGGATGCGCAGCACCGTGCGCAGATCGGTGGCGTCTTCGGTCGCCCCCACCTCGACCGACCAGTTCAGCGTCGTGCGGTCCGTCGCGCGGTAGCTTACGCCGAACAGCAAGCGGCCGATCTGGAGATCGCGCGCTGTCTGCACCTGCGGGTCGCCCCAGTCCATCGTGGGCATCAGCAGGCGCTGCGTGGTGCGCGTGCCGAAGGACCAGCTGTGCGCATAACCCAGGTTGAAGGAGGTGCGCTGGTTCAATGACACGCCGATCCCCATGCTGACGGAGATCGCGTCTCCCGGCTTCACATAGGTGATACGCACCGGCGGGATGACCGTATCGACCCCGTGACCGAAATTGCGGGTGTAGCCAATGGAGCCAAACAGGACGGCGGGGTCACTGGGCAGAATTGCGGTCAGGCTCGGCGTCACGCCCCAAAAGCCGGACCCCGTGGCCGCACGGGTCGCGCGGCCCAGCGTATCCCGGGAGATGTCGAAGGGGTCGGTGCCGGTAGGCACCACAACCTGCAGATTGCCGATCAGGAATGGCCAGCCGCCGCGCGCGGAGCTCAGCTGATAGCGCGCCGACAGCTCGAGGTCGCCAATCCCCCGGCCGCTGGTGCTGCTATCGATGGTCGCCGCATCGGGATCGCCCGTCGTGCCCTGAATCGGGGCCAGCACCGACTTGTCATTGCGATAGACGAACGGAAGACGGGCGCCGATCTCGACATTGCCGAGGAGCCCATAACGCAGGCCGGCGGATGCCGTGAGCACGTCCTGCCGGCTCTCGTTGATGTCGAACACGCCAACGAGCACGGACTCCACCACTTCGATGCCGCGGAAAAGCGCACGGTTGCGGTCGGCCCGCGCATAATCGAGCTGAAGCTCGGCGGTGAGCTGACCGCGCCGGGTCACGACGCTGCCTTGCTCTCCCAGCACCGCGACCTCGGGCGGGCGATCGATATCCGGTGGCGCTTCCCCCACGGGGCCAGCCGGGGTCTGGGGCGCACCATTGGGCGCGCGCGGCGGCGGGGCAGCGTTGCTGGCGGACTGGACAGTTTGCGGCGGATTTGCTGCCGATGGCGTCGCCGTTGCACCACTTGATTGCGCATCCATGGCAAGGCGCTGCTCCAGCGCGCGAATGCGCGCCTCCTGCGCTTCCAACTGCTGTTGCTGCCGGGCGATGAGGCTGAGCGCCTGCTTCAGTTCGGGGCTGGCATTGCTCGACTGTGGCAGCGCGGTGCCCGTTGGCTGGGCCCATGCCGGTGATGCGGCCAGGACGCCGCCAAGCATTGCCACTCCCCCCAGGAGCCGACCTATTCTGGTCATTTGTGTCCTTCCTTCAACGAATAAGATCCCGCGTCGCGTCAAGCGCCATGCTGTCGATCCTCGGCATGGCCGAGCCGACGGTCGCGGGCGTGGCGTTCATCAGATCGAGGTTGATCGTCGTGCTGGTCTCGATCGCACGGTTGTTACCGCTGTTGAGGAGCACACTGCCCAAGGCCTGCCCAAACACGTGGGTGACCTCCAGATCCTGCTGCGACAAGGTCACCTTGAAACCGCTGCCTAGCCGATCGAGCCCGACCGTGCCGTTCTGGGTTTGCGCGCGATCGCCCGGGCCCAGCGGGAGTGGTGTCGATCCATCGGGGCTGAGGCCGATCTCCGCCTGCTCGCCCGTACTCACGGTGACGGCGCCGACGCTCGGACGATAGCTCCGCTCGACGAGCGAGACACCGCTCTCGCGGTCGAAACTGACCCAGACATCACCCGGGTTGCCCGCGTGTTGCGAGGGGCCGCTGGTGCCTGGCGCATCGGGCTGCCTCGTGGCTTGTGGCGCGTAGATGGCAAGGCGCGGCGCGCCCTGATCGACGGTGAAGACACTGCGCAGGAGCAATTGCCCGTCGACGCTCGTATCGGTCTGTACGGCCATGGCGACTTCCACACCGTTGGGGAGGAGGAATTTGCCGCGGCTTTCGGCAAGAACATCCTCCGGAACCGGCTCGTGTCCCTCGACCGGCGGTTGCGCGAAGACGGGGTTGCAGAGGACAACTGCTGCAACGGCCGAGATGAGATTGCGGTTCATGGCTAGAAGTCCCTCATGAAGGGCGCAGTCAAAGCCAGTGCTTGCTGGCTGAGCGGCTGAACGAATGCGGCGCCGACCGGTGCGCGGGAGAAGGCCCCCCACTGCCGATCCCCATTAAAGGCGCTGCGCCCCACCGCAGTGTCCTCGCCGATCACGAAATAAATGCCGTTCCAAGCGCGCTGGAACGCGGGTCGCGACATGGTGCGCAGACCGAGCGCCGGATCTCCGATCAGCAGCTCCTCCGCGCTGATGCCTTTGACCACGACGAAATGGCGGTAGCCGTTCGCCTCGATCAACGCGATGCCGGGCACGCCTGCCGCAGCGACCTGATCGAGCGAGACCTTGTATCCGTCCGCGCTGAGGCCGGCATTGGCAAGATAGCGCTTCATGTCGAGCAAGGAAAAGCCGAGCCGGGTAATCTGCGCGCGGTCTCCCACGCGCCACATGCCGTTGAACACGTCGGCTTCCGCCCTGCTCCGGCGATAATGATAAGTCAGCAACGTGGCGAGCGCAGCCGAACCGCAACTGAAATCAAATTGCTGCCGAACGACCGTCAAAAAACGCCGGTCCTCGAACGACGTGACAGGCGGCGTGACATCGCCGAGACCCGGCGCTCCGAGCTGGAACGTCGGCCCTCCGCTCACCTGCGCACTGCAGCCGGAGAGCAGCATGAGTGCGGCAAGGAGCATGCGCGCCATTATTGTGCGGGCAGCAGGGCGATGTTGACGTTCATCGAAGCATTGATCGCGACGTTGTTGCCGGAATTGGCATTGATGATCGAGAGGCCGGAAAGGTTCTGGAATGCGTTCCCATCGATGGCCACCGCCCCGGTCACGGAATTGCCGCTCACGCTGCTGTCCGATACGGCGGCAACATGCTCGGACTGGGCGATCTGGTTGAGATCCGCGCGGCCTGTCACCTGCTCGAGCGTGGCGACGTCGACGGGCGGCGCCGCGCCCTCAAATGGCGGTTGCGCAAGGGCAGCCGGGGCAAAACTGCCCGACAAGGTCACAAGCCATGCCCGGCGGAATAGAAATCGGTTCATGCATCCTCTCCCTTTATGATGTAAAAAGACTGGCCGGCGGTGGAGATCGCCGGCCAGTTGGAGAGGCTTAGCGAAGCGTGATGTCGCCCGCGGAGACCGCCACGCTCACCGACGCGTTCTGCGATGCGCCAACGCCGGTGTTCTGGTTGACCGCCTGCATGCCAGCAAAGTTCTGGAATGCGCTGCCACCCGTGCGGATGCTGTTGTCGGCCACCGGGGACTCGCCGCCACGACCGTCGAAGCTGACGCTCACGCCCGTGACATAGCTTGAGAGGTTGGCGCTGGCGACCAGGGCGCTGTCACCGAAGACGGAATCCGACTTGGCGGAACCGGCTGCGGTATCACCGCCGCTGAAGGCCCAGCTGTGATCGGAATTGTCCGAATTGTCTTCCCAGCTGTTGTTGCTGGCAACGGTGTTGGTCGAGCTGTCATCCTGAGAGGACATGTCGCGGCTGTCGGTTGCCGTGCCGCCGTTGTTGGCCGCAACCTGCGCGCCCGAAGCGGAGCTGTTGTCCGACATGTCATGCGTGGACGAGTCATTGCCGCTGTCGGCCGTGTTCACCGAATTATTGGACATGTCGTTGCCGCTATCGGCGACGCTATTGTCCGTGGACGTGTTCGTGGTGGTGTTCGACGTCCAGGCGCTGTTGCCGCTGTCGCTCGTGCTGGTGTTGCCGCTGTCAGCGGTGTTCACGGAGTTGTTCGACATATCATTGCCGCTGTCGGAAACAGTGAGGCTGTTGTCAGACATGTCATTGCCACTGTCGGCAATATCGACGCTATTGTCGGTGTTGGTCGTGGCGTTGGACGTCCAGGCCGAGTTGCCGCTGTCGCTCGTCGTGGTTGTGGTGTTGCCGCTGTCGGCGGTGTTCACCGAGTTATTCGACATGTCGTTGCCGCTGTCCGCCACATCGACGCTGTTGTCGGTGTTGGTGGTGGCATTGGAGGTCCAAGCCGAATTGCCGCTGTCGCTGGTGGTGGTTGTGGTGGCGCTATTGCCGCTGTCCGCCACGCTGTTGTCCGTGTTCGTGGTGGTGTTGGCCGTCCAGGCAGAATTGCCGCTGTCGGACGTCATCGTGTTGCCGCTGTCGGCGGTGTTGACCGAGTTGTTCGACATATCGTTACCACTGTCGGCAACGCTGTTATCAGTGTTGGTGGCCACATTTGTGGACGTGTTTGCGGTCCAGGCGCTGTTGCCGCTGTCGCTGGTGGTGGTGGTGGATTCGGCCATCCAGCTGTTGTTGCCGCTATCGCTGACGGTGTTGCCGTCCTGCGCCAGCGCGGGCGATGCCGCGATAAGCGCGGCGGCCGAGGCCGTGATCAGTAGAGTTTTCATCGATTGTCGTCCTTTCAGGGTTCCCACGCCGCCCTCGGGGCTTTCCCCGATCGACGCATCGACTCCGCCTCCGCGGAGACCCACCCTGAATAGGTTAACGGCGAATTAACCTTCACCCCCACCAAACTATCTCTTCCCCCCTCATAGCGCTGTATGAGTAACCCTCATTTGGGGGTGAATGTGATAATTGTGAAGACGAGCGAAAGCCTAACAATAGTTATAGGGGAATCTGGATGTAAATCAGAGCGTCGAGAAATGACCCAATGATGTTCGGGCAATACTCGATAACATCACTCTGATAAGATCAGATTGCCGGTTTGTGGCCGTTTTTCCGAAGATTTGTTTCAAATAACTTCGGGCGGTTGCTTCCGCTATTTTCATCTTGGCCGCAGCATCACTCAGCGCGAGGCCGCAAACCAGATGTTGGACCAGCTGACCCTCGGTCTTGGTGAGCCGATAGGCGTCGCAACAGCGCTGGAGCGCCAGGGTCACGTCCGTGTCCGAATCATAAATGCACAGAACGAAAGAGGGATCCGCGGAAATTTCCGGGGGCGTGAATGTCGGCGATAAAAGGGCCATAAGAGGCCGGCGATAATTCTTCCGGCTCAGGCTGATCAGCACCGCTTCGCCATCGTGCGACGCATGGTCCATGGCTGCGTGCAGCTTTGTGGTTTCGCCGCGATTGACGGCAACAAGGGAATAGCGCGACTTGTGCACCACATCCCGCTTCTGGAACATCAGCGTGGCGACGGCATTCTCGCCGATCACCGCTCCATGGCCGTCAAGAATTATAATCGCCACGTCGCTCAGGTCGAGCGCCGACTTATAGGCGATCAAGGCCCGCTGCTGGCTTCGCGCATGCAGCCAGAGACGAAAATAGCCCGCCAGCACGGGCTGCAGCTTCTTGGCCATCTGCTCGGCGGCGAGCCGCTGGACCATGTTGGCATGACGGTAAAGCGCCGTGAGGATCAGGCGCAGCCCACCATGTTGTGCCACGGCCAAGGTCATCGCACGCTTCGCTTCCTCGACCTGCGTCAGTTCGTGCCAAGCAACACGCGCACCTTGGCCGGTATAATGAAGCGCGTCGGTATCCTGGCAGGCGATCGCAACCGCCAAGTGCGGATCGGAGAGCAAGGCGCGGTTGGGGCTCACTCGCGCAAGCAGCTCTGGGCTGTTATCGTCTCGATGAAGGGAAAGAACCGCCTCGTCCGCAAAGACGCGACCGGCGAACTTGCTCAGTATCCAGTCCAGATCATCTGCAACCCGGTCAGATTGTCCGTCCTGATCGATCGGGCGCCCACCGTCCGGCTCTGCAAATATGCGGTCTGCGGCCACCTCGGTCTTCGATATCGTGACCATTCCTCCCCCTCAACCCACCATTGTATGGCATGCGCGTTAACCACAATGCGTGGGGGGCTGATTTGGCTCCGCTATCGCGGGATTGAGACTGCCCCGATTTGGTACATATCTGAAATTTGAGGATTTCATGCCGGCAATGCCCATCAATAGCCGACCATCCGGTAATGGGGACGCTACAATTCTGGCGAAACGACATTTACGTTATTAATGAACGGCCGCTTCTGAACTCCAGCATTTGTACGCTAAATGTTTGCTAAATTGGCGTCTACAGTCTTGAGCAGCCTATCAGAGGACCTTAGAGCCACCACCTATGGTCGAGGGATAACCAACAGTCCCGCTTGCTGTACCAGGCGTCCCACAGCGACCAATTCATCCACCCGTCGGACGATGATCTCCCGCAGCTGTGCACTGGTCGCAGAGAATCCGAACGCTCGCGATATCGCCAGGACAAGATCATCGACGCCGGCACCAAAATTTGCGGTGACAATCTGCATCGCCGCCAGTTCGATTTCGGCTGGCGGGAGCATTTCGGGCTTCCGTAGGGAGTTGGAGCTCACAATTGACCGATCGCGAACAACGGTCTCCTGACCAGGCGCTAGGTAGAATGGTCCTCCATCAAGGGACGCTCGCGACTTTGCGACGACGACCGCGCTTTCGATCACCTGCCGGATCCGAGAGCCTGCTCGTGCCAACCCCCAAAGTGAGCGCAGACGTGCGACAATCTCATCGAAATGGATTGGCCCCTCAATCTCCACGATCTTCGAAACATACTCAGCCAGGAGCCCGAGGGGCGCTTCGTGCAGCTCGAAAGCCGTGTTCACTGGAAAGTTCGCCTCGACGTAAGCCAGGGAAACCGAAGGGTTTTGAGCTGCGCTGCTCACAATGGCCGTCAGGACGTCCGTATCATCGACGATCTTTGCGTCGAACGATAGTGGGACAGCCTGTTGGCTTTTGAAGCCCTCTTCGTCACGAGCCGCCCATTCGGCGCGTGCTGCCGCAATGGCCTCTTCGATTTTCTTGAGTTCGGCCTGAGGCCGCAGATACCAGTCCGCGCTCCAAACGCGGTGAATGATCCAACCGTGGGCCTCCAGCACTTGCTGGCGGAGCCGGTCGCGATCTCTAGCCGATCGCGACGAATGATACTGGGCACCGTCACATTCGACGCCTAGTACGAACCGGCCGGGCTTATCGGGATCGCCAATTGCCAGATCGACCCGAAAACCAGAAGCGCCGATCTGCCTCTTTACATCATAGCCGAGCGCCTGGAGACGCTCACAGACTTGAATTTCGAACTCGCTATCGAAGTCCTCGCCGGACACCTCGCCCAAACCGAAGTGGCCCGTCTCCGCAAAGGTCAGGAACAACTTCAGCGCAGCCACGCCCCGGCTCTTGGTTCGTTCCAGATCGATGTCGGCGCCCGTGAAATTGCAGAACACTTCGCAGCGCAGCTTGGCCCGAGAGATCAGGACGTTGAGCCGGCGCTCGCCACCTTCGCCGCTGAGCGGCCCGAAATTATGGGCGAGATAGCCTTGCTCAGTTTTCCCGCAGCCCACGGAAATGAAGATGATGTCGCGCTCGTCTCCCTGGATGTTTTCCAGATTCTTGACGAAGAAGGGCTCAGTCGAGCCGCCGGCGAAGAACTCCTCAACGTCGGGATTGGCCCGCCGGAGCAGTTCGAGTTCCTTCAAAACTGCTTGCCGTTGGGCGACCGAGAATGTGGCGACGCCGAGAGATTGTTCGGGATGTTCGCGTGCATGGCGAATGACGGCCTGCGCGACGATCTTCGCTTCACTAGGATTGGTGCGTGTGCCGCCCCTGTCATACGGGGCATCTTTGAGCAGATTAAACTTGAGCCCCATGCCCGCCACTGCGTCGTAGGGACTAGGCACGATGAAAAGCCGATTTTCGTAGAATTCTCTGTTCGAGACGGCGATCAGCGATTGATGTTTGGACCGGTAATGCCAGCTGAGCATTCGAGACGGCAAACCCTTGGCAAGGCAAAGCTCGAGCACACTCTCGGCGTCTTTGGCCTGGATGGTGATGCCATCGTCGGCGTCCTCGGCATCTTCCTCTCCTACCAGCTTCTTGAAGAAGGCCGTCGGAGGAAGCTGCTTTTCATCCCCGACCACGACGATCTGGTCTGCCCTCGCGATCGATCCTAGGGCGTCGACCGGCTCGATCTGGCTGGCCTCGTCCATGACCAGTATATCGAAATGCATTACGCCGGGCTTGAGGAACTGGGCCACCGAAAGCGGGCTCATCATGAAGACTGGCTTAAGCTGTTGAATGGCCGGCCCTGCTCTCTCGAGCAGGAGTCGTATAGGGAAATGGCCGCGCTTGCGCGCAATCTCTGCGTTCAACACGCCCAAAGGGCCGATGCCGGCAGCTCCCCTTGGACGTCCTTCGGCATGGGCCGAGACGATTTGTTCTTGCGCGAGCCCGATCCGCGCGCGATCCAGCTGCCGGAAGAAATCTACAAGCTTGTTGTGAGCTGCGCCATCGAATGCTCGCAGCTCAGGCCAATTATCGAACAGCGCAGCTCGAAGTATCTCGGAATAGGCCCGCTCGAAGGCGGGGCAGAGCGTCCGATAATCGAGCGCTCCATGGTTCAGTCCGTCGACAAGCGAATTTGCCCCGGTATTATCAAGCGCGCGGGCGCGGCTGGCAAAAGCGATGTAGCTGCTCAATCCCTCGCCATCTTTCTGCCACTGGTCGAGACGATCCGAAAGCTCGATGAGCGAGATAGCCGCTTGCTCATCCCGGCCGAAGGCCAGTTGGAGGTCCAGTTTGAGATCCTCGAATAGCGCAGCCAGCAAGGACTGAAACTCGGGCAGCTTGTCTGCAAGCACCCGGCCGGCCACTTCAATCGCGTTCAGGTCAGCCTGAGCAAGTCTCTCCCATGTTGCTCGTGGAACGTCCGCGTTCTTCACGCGCCAGTCAACGATGGCCTCAAGCTCGTCCCAGTTGGAGGCTTCGCTCCTCCAGGCTGTCCCAAAGGCATCTGCTTTGCTGCTGGCCGCTTCGAACCGGGACTTTGCGGTCTGCGCGCCCATCATCTGATCGACTGTTTCCAAGCGTTCGGATTGCGGCTTGGGAAGCGGCAATTTGAGATAAGACCTTAGGAGAGCGATCTGCGCGCGATAGTTTCCATCAAGAAAGCGAAAGAGACTCCCACCTTTCACGACGATAGCGGTGCGAACAGCATTGTAGTCTGCTGCGAGGCCCGCATCGTTGAAGGTGCCCTCTGCCTGCGACCAGGCTGCTGAATGAGCCCTTCCAGCCTCAACGAGCGCAGACAACGCCGTTGCATCATGATCCCACATTGTATGACCCATGGTGGTCAGATCACAATTTCGGGGTGCAGGCACGACCGCGAGCGTCGCTAGTGATGCGCTCAAGTCGCTGATCGTCTCCGGTATTGGCGCACCCAATTCCCTGCTGGCTACTTCTGCTTGCGACCGCAGCAAGCTGAGTAGCTCGCGCGTTTTGTCCACCCGTTTTGAAAGCTCGTCGCGTTGAACAGGGTCCAATGGATCGCAAGAGGCTCCGCGCCAGATATGGCCGGCGACATCGCCCAGCGCCTGAGCGCGTTCAGCGACCTCTTGTGCCAGAACATAGGTTTTGCGGTATGTCTCGCGGTCCCATTTCTCGGCGCTCTGCAAGGTATATCCCGTCGGCGCACCCGACTCCTGAGCGGTCGCAAGTCTTCCAAGAATTGCCTGGGGTGTAAGACCACTGGGTGACAGCGGCGAATGAAGACGCACGGCAAAGCCGTTAAGCGCTTCGCGCGTTTCGCCAAGCTTTTCGACGATCGTGAGGTCGCTGCGCATTGGCCGAAGCTGCGCGTCACGCGTGCGCTTGAGCTCTTCAAGCAGTGTCCGTTTGTTTGCCTTGTTGGAATGCAGCTCTAGAGTGAGGGGGCCAAGACCAACATTCTTCAGCCGGCGATGGACGACCTCCAACGCTGCCATCTTTTCGGCAACAAAGAGAACGCGCTTTCCTCGCGCAACAGCCGAGGCAATGATGTTGGTGATGGTCTGGGATTTGCCGGTACCCGGCGGCCCCTTGACGACGATCGAGCGGCCGCCGGCAGCTTCGGCAATGGCCACGGTTTGCGAACTGTCAGCGTCGACGACGTGGTGGAGTTCGTGCGGCGGAATGGCTTCATCGATATGGGCGCCGTCACCGACGATGGCTGCGCTCTCTGGAAAACCATCGCGCAGCAGCGAGGTGATCATTTCACTCTGGTCGATGCCGGCTTCTTGCGGCCAGTTGTCGGGATCGAGGTCGCGATACATGAGGAACTTGGAGAACGAAAAGAAACCTAGCACCATGGCATTTGGGAGAACCTCCCACCGGGGTTGGTTTGCCACCGTTTCTGCGATTTTAGCGCAGTAGCCGGTTAGATCGACCTCGTCTTCATTGCCGAAGTCTTCAATCACAAGACCAAACTCGGCCTTCATCTTGGCCTGCAAAGTCAGATTTGGCGAAGGCGGTTCATCGCGCCATTTGAGCTTGAATCGATCCGCAGCACTGCTTCGTTCAAGTTGCACGGGCATGAGAACGATGGGGGCATGACGCGCGATGTCGGAGTTTTCATTGTCAAACCAGCGGAGAAGACCGATCGCCAGATACAGGATGTTGACTCCCTGCTCCTGCTCTAGGGTCTGCGCATCGTACCAAATGTCGAAGAGACGCTTCTGCAATCCTTCGGACGTGAGTCTTGTTTGAAGCTTCGTGTCAGCGTGACGAAAGGCGACACCCCGGTCGTCCAGTTCATCACCTTCTGGCTGCGGAATTCCGCCGGTGACATCATCCTCGGGGTCCAGCTGGGCCCGTTCCTCATCGGAGAGCGCGATCCCGGGGAGGAAGGTGAACGCCTTGTTCGACGTCAGCAGTCGGAAAACCTCTTCGGCTTTCTCATCGACGATTTCGATCGCGCGATTGTTACGTGTGCGAAGCGGTGTGTTGAGCAGTCTATTGCGCGTTGACAGATCAAGCAGCGCATGGCGCTCCTTTAGCAGACGATCACGGATCGAAACTGTAGCTTCGATATCGGCCATTTCAGAATCCCCCTTGGGCGAGGGCTACTACGATCTGAAGCTTTGGCCAAGAT
Organism: Sphingobium sp. B8D3A; assembly: GCF_025961995.1. Taxonomy (NCBI): domain Bacteria; kingdom Pseudomonadati; phylum Pseudomonadota; class Alphaproteobacteria; order Sphingomonadales; family Sphingobiaceae; genus Sphingobium; species Sphingobium sp. B8D3A. Next base: position 293,751 of record NZ_JAOQOS010000001.1, read on the forward strand.
GAGCGAGCGTTGCTTTCATGAGTCGTCCATCACCAAACGAAACAGACTTGCATAGAAATAATTAGAGATGCGCGGACCAATGCTCCTCAGCGATAATCGAAATGGGAACGCCTGCACTTCGCATATCGACCGCTTTGAGGATCTTATTTCCAAACGACGAATGCTTCCAGGACTCGGTGGCATAGGCGCCGATCACAAGATAGTTGGTTGCCTTCGTGAGGCTCCCTCCCGTCCCACCCCTCAATATCACCGCTTCTTCGCAATGCTTCCTTTGTCCAAAATTGAATGTGCCTGTGAAGCAATACGTCATGCCTTCAAAGCTAACGCTGGGCGCAGGGTAACAGAGTGGAAGAGACGTTGCTTTGGAAGCTTCGCCCAGTTCAGCATCGCCTGCGGTAAACGCGCTCAACGCGGAGAACAGGTCGTTGCACTCCTCCGGGTCGGCAACACCGTCAGTTAGGATCGCCCTTACCCGATCGTACAAGGTGGCAATGAGGGGTTGCTGGCTGACTGAGAGATTAGCCACCAACCATTTTTCAAGAAAGTGCACTTCAGCGGAATTAATCGAGCCGTCCGCGATCAGACCTCGCGCTAAACCGATCAATTCGTCGACCTGCCTCGACTGTAGCCTATCGCTATTCAAATGATTCAACGTCTGTTCGTCCATAAGCGCCCCTCCGCCCGAAACTAACGTTCCTTACTTTGGAATAACGATCAAGTCGCCCTGCTTGATCGACGGAAGCGGCCGCCTCTCGACAGCTGAACGGACGACCGGTGTTGGGGAGGTGTGGAGTCAACGGAATGACTGAATTTTGGCGAAGCGCGACTATTTTCGCGATGAACCGCGTTTAGGTTTCAGTCGGATATAGACGCCGCGTCCGCGCGCGCGATCGATCTCGAACGCGCCGGTCTTTTCGACGAGATCGCCCAGCTTGGCGAACCCGTAGGTGCGAGGGTCGAAGTCTGAGTTGAGAACGGCCAGGCGTTGCCCCACGCCGCCCAGCGCCACCCAGCCGTCTTCATCGTCGAGCTGCGCCATGGCTGTCCAGATCAATTGCGCCGCTTCCGCGGCAGGCCGCGTCAGCGAGGAAGGGTGCGCATCGGGCTTGTCCGGCTCGTCCGGCGCGGGCGCTCCCGAGAGGAGATTCTCGGTATAGATGAAGCGGCGGCATGCTTGGCGGAAGCTCTCCGGGGTCTTCTGTTCGCCGAAGCCGTAGACATCCACCCCCTGCTCGCGGATGCGCGCCGCCAAGCGCGTGAAATCGCTGTCTGACGACACTAGGCAAAAGCCGTCGAACCTGCCGCTATGCAGGAGATCCATCGCGTCAATTACCAGCGCGATGTCGGAAGCGTTCTTGCCCGCAGTGTAGGCGAAGTTCTGGTGCGGCATGATAGCGTGCGTGGACAGAATCTCCGCCCAGCTCTTGAGCCGGGTGCCGGAGAAATCGCCGTAGATGCGACGGACGCTCGCCTCGCCGATCTTGGCGATCTCCTCGAAAAGACCCTGGGCGATCTTCGAAGAGGCGTTGTCGGCGTCGATAAGGACAGCCAATCGCGGAGAGCGAGGTTCAGTAGCCATCCCAGCTTTATGCCCGAACTCAACTTAGGACGCCACGTCGCTTGGCTTCTTCAAGAGAATCCCTGTGAGTGGATGGTAGCCTGCAGATGTCTAAAGTCCGCGCAGATCTAATCCACCTTCAGATCAAATGCCCATCTTCAGAGGCTTCTAGCGCCTCGACCACTGCCTGCCATTGGTCACGTGCCGCACCCTCGAAAGAGGCGACATCCTCTTCGCTGTATCTTGCGTGGATTTCGTAGTGCTGACCGTAAAGCGCATCGCAGTGATGGCACCCATTGCTGATATAAGAGCGCCCCCACGTCTGACTGTAACGCGATTTAAGCTGCCCGATATCCGCATCTGCCGGAAGGTTCGCCTGGATCTCGCCGATCAAATCCAGATAGTCAGTGAAATCGGAAACACAGCACTCGAGCTTCAAGTCGCCCCGCACGAGTTTAATCGACGGTACGATCTTGAACTCTGCACCGCAACTCCAGCAATCCACCGAAGCAACGCGGACCGTCACCCTAACTTCTGTCATAAGGGCAACGATACCGCTCTATCGGCCCAAGCGCTACGGCGTTCGGCTTCTTGCAACTCGGCGATTGAATGGCCGCTTTTAGGAAGCTCGATAGTGAACCCGAACGTCCGGCTTCAGGGCGGCTACAACCATGCCGTTCTTCAAGATCGTTGATCCCGCGAGGCGCAGCGACGGTTAAGCGCGGCGTTTGGTATCGAATGTTAGGTAGGAACGACAGCTAACGCATTCTGATCCCTCTTTCATGTTGCCATTTGGCATTGGAGTATATATATAATGCCATTATGTAATCGGAGGTGACCATGGCGCTTGTGACACTGATCAATACCGAGCCTCAGCCATTTCGACCGGAGCCAGTCACCGACGAAGAAGCCGCCGCTATGTTTCGTGCGGTGACGAGGTTATTTGGGCTGTGGGATCTGACGGACGAACAAGCCTCGGTCCTTGTCGATCTGCCACTCCGGACCTACCGGCGCTGGAAGGCCGGCGATTTGGGTAGGATCGATCGCGACGGAAAGGCCCGGCTTTCCAACTTGGTGGGGATCCACAAGGCGCTGCGGATCATCTTTAGCGACCCCGCTCGCGGCTATCGCTGGATCAAGTCTTCCAACGAGGCCTTCAATGGACGCTCGGCGCTTGATATCATGATGGGCGGTGAACTGACGGATCTGATGCGCGTGCGGCGTTATCTGGATGCCGAGCGCGGCAGTTGGTGATTGACCGCAATGCGATCGCGCAGGCCCATGTCGAATGGGCAAGCGCCCGTCGCATCATTCGAAGCGCCTATCCGCCGATCGATCTGTTCGAGGACATCGCCGATCCGGCGGACTGGCCGCTTCTGATTTCCGCGGAGCAGAAGACCAATCCTCGATTGATGGAGACGATCGGGGTGCTCGATCTCACCCCTCCCCAGCGTCGCGTCGGTGGTCCCGGCGCAAGCTATCTCATGGCGCCGTTCACGCACTTCAGTCTCGATCGACCAAGCCGATTTACGGCAGGGCACTTCGGCGCCCTCTATGTTGCCGACAGTTTCGAAACCGCTCTCTCTGAAACGATCCATCACCATCAGCGCTTCATGGCCAGGACGGCTGAGCCGCCAGGATGGACATCCCAGTTTCGCGAGATCGTCCTCGACGTCGATGTCATTGCGCACGATCTGCGCGATGAGGTGCTCTATACCGATGCACTGAATCCGGACGATTATTGTGAGAGCCAGAAGCTGGGCGCTGAGCTTCGAGCGGCCGGCTCAGATGGTCTCGTCTATCCGAGCCGGAGACAGGCTGGCGGCGGCTGTGTTGCGCTCTTCTACCCCGATCGCGCTGCCAACCCTGTCCAAGGTCGGCATTTCGACTATCATTGGAATGGATCTCGCGTCGATTTCTACCGAGAGCCAGCGACCGGCAACGTCTTTCAGATTACGCTGTGAGCGGCTGCATTCTGAATGACATATCCGCAGAGGGTGACGCCCTCAGCTATATCTCACTTAGGTTGGATCGGCGCATATGATTGGCTTGCGGGATGGCGTGACCGACCGGCAGCTTTCGGAGTTCGCATTTGGACACTCGGATCACTGCTATGTTGGCGGTAGTAGCCTCGGAAGCGCCCGCATCGCGATACCGCTATTGCTTCGCTAGCCGCTCCAGATAAGCGCAGAACATGTCGGCGAGCGCATCCGCATAGTCGATAATCTCGGCTTCGCTTCGTGGCGTTGAGGAAAAGCTGCTGCCTACCCCGCTGAGTGTCGTCTTGATGAGGTCGCCGGTGCGCTGGCGCCCTTCCTCGGTCGCATCCGGGAGCACTTCGCGCATGAAATCGTCGACAATGTCCGCCGAGGCGGCGCGGAATTCAATCGCTTCCGGGGCGTCGCGATAGAGCGGAGCCGCGTCGTGGAGCGCGCCGCGGACCGGCGCCTCCTCGCACTCGGACCGCAGAAAGGCGTGGACGAGCGTGCGCACCCGGACCATCGGAGGCTTGTTTCTGTCGGCTAGGATGCAGCGTAGCAGATCGGACGTGCGGCGCCACTCGTCGCTCTGGAGGCGGAAGAGGATCGACGCCTTGTTGGGGAAATATTGGTAGAGCGACCCGACGCTGACACCGGCGCGCTCGGCGACGCGGGCCGTGGTGAATCGCTGCGCGCCTTCGGCCGTCAAAACCTGAACAGCAGCATCCAGCACCGCTGAAACAAGGTCGTTCGAGCGGGCCTGTTTCGGCTGTTTTCTCGAGGAAACGCTGGCAGTTTCGTGACTCGGCACCAAGGCATCCGATCAATGCGAATAGGAAAGGCGACGAATTATTCGTATTTTCCCGGTCGAGCAACATCCAAGTCGCTCGATCATCGGAGACCTATCATGACCACGCTCGTCAGCGCCCCGGTGGCGCCACTGCTCGATCGCCTCTTCGCAGAGGCCGACGCCCATTCACCGCTTGCACACCCGGCCTTCGCTGCGATGTCGAAGGATGAGCAACAGCGGCTGATGCGTAGCAAGACGGACTATCGCTCCTTTTATGCTGAGCTCAAGGACTATGCGCTGCCGGTGTCGCGCGATGCCGGCCGACTGCTATATATGCTGGCGCGCGCCATGCGGGCAGAGACTATCGTCGAGTTCGGCACGTCCTTCGGTCTCTCAACGCTGCATCTGGCGGCGGCGCTGCGAGACAATGGGCGCGGACGGCTCATCACCAGCGAGTTCGAACCATCCAAAGTGGCGGCGGCCAAAGCGAACATCGCCGCAGGCGGCCTGTCCGACCTCGTCGAGGTTCGCGAGGGCGATGCGCTGGAGACGCTGGCAAGCGACCTGCCCGAGACCATCGACCTGCTCCTGCTCGACGGCGCCAAAGCGCTCTATGGCGACATTCTAATGCTGGTCGAGGGCCGGCTACGCCCCGGCGCGGTAATCTTGGCCGACAATGCCGATTATTGCCCGGACTATCTCGCCCATGTCAGCGCGACCGAGAATGGCTACATCACCCTGCCATTCACCGACGACGTCGAGCTGTCGATCCGGCTCTGAGCGACCGGACCCTATTCGGACAGATGGAGATTCAAGATGATCGTCATCACTGCACCGACCAGCCAGATCGGTAGCAAGCTCGTCGGCATGCTGCTGGACGCTGGCGCGCCTCTCCGCCTCATTGTCCGTGATGCCGGCAAGCTGCCCGAGGGCGTTCGCGACCGTGTCGAGCTACTCGAGGGATCGCATGGTGACCCCGCCATCGTCGATCGCGCGTTCGACGGGACAGACGCCCTGTTCTGGCTCGTCCCGCCGGACGTGACGAAAACGCAGGAGCAGGCCTATCTCGACTTCACCCGACCGGCTGCGGAGGCGATCCGCCGCCACGCCGTCCCGCGCGTGGTCGCGATCACAGCGCTGGGACGCGGCACGCCCTGGCAGGATCGCGCCGGTCTCGTCACGACCTCGCTCCGGATGGACGATCTGCTGATGGCGAGCGGGGCCGCCTATCGCGGCCTGGCGATACCTTCCTTCATGGAGAATACGCTCCGTCAGGCCGCCGTCATCCGCGAGAAGGGCCTGTTCTTCGGGCCGATCCGGCCCGACTGCAAGCTCCCCTTCACCGCGACCCGCGATATGGCGACGGCCGCTGCTCGGCTGCTCACCGATCGGGACTGGACCGGCCAGTCTGACCTACCTGTGCTCGGCCCGGAGGATCTGTCGTTCGATGATCAGGCGGTGATCCTCTCCGAAGTGATCGGTCGGCCGGTGCGCTACCAGCAGATATCGTTCGACCAGTTCAGGCAGCAATTCCTCGATCGTGGCGCGAGCGAATCCTTCGCGCAGGGCTATGTCGACATGTATCGCGCCAAGGATGAGGGCATCGACAATGTCGCCCGACGCTCGCCCGAGACGAGCGGGCAGACAAGCTTCAGGACGTTCTGTGAAGCGATTTTTTAGACTGAGGTGCGACTGGCGCCGTTCGACTGATGTGAGAGGTTGGCTGAAGGGGCGTCCGCTTTGGAGGCGAGCATCTGGCCATGAAATGCCTGACTCCAGGGCGGTTACCGGCATGATCACGCAAACACGCCGGCGTCCACGCCATCAATGTATTCGAGCACGTCGTCCGCACGACCCTCTTGAATTAGCGACATAGCCGTAGCGCCGCTGAAGCCAGGCAATGGGACAGAGCGAATCCATGCATATGCAATCAGGAGGGAACCAAAACGGGGGCCTACCTTGTCCAGAACATCGATCAGCTCGCGAAACCTTGTCTGACGACGGAGGCACCAGATCCACTTCGGCGGCGGAGCGCACTTGTCGAAACGCCAGCGGTTTTAGCTATGTCTGCTCTCGTAGTGAGCAAGACCCTCGCGATCTCACTTACGTCGAGCCACTGCTCGTCCGAAAAGGCAAATTTCTCCACGTGTGCAACCTCCGGACCTGCCAAAGAACGACATAGCTCATTGCTCGGCTCTGCAAAAGACGCGCGCACTTTAACCCTGAAGCTTGCCGGAGACCGGTTCGGCACGGTGGGTGGAAGGCGGACTGCCCGCTTCTTGATAGCGACCTTGATGAGAGGACTTTTGTTCAGAAGGCGGGCATCCTGCGGAGCGCGATTGTCGGAAGACAAGAGCAGGGACCTCCGAGGTTTTCGGCCGGCTTCAGGTCGGGGGTGCGCCAGCTAGAAGGCCCGGTTGCACGTCTATCAGGGAGAGAACGTCCATCAGCGCGAGGGATGGGCTCGTCGCAACTTCATCGGCGGATCTAAGCGGCAAAGCCGCGAGCACAGCCATAACGTCGTCCAGCAGCTCCAGATCATTGGATCGCGGCCCTAGGCTGTCGACGAGCGCGGGCAGGTATCTGAAAAGCGCCAGCTGATGCGCGCGTCGTAGACGCACCGCCTCGGGTTCGCCCCCGCGCAGGACGCGCTCGGCGAAGGCGTCGATGTCCGAGGTTGTCGTCTGCGCCCAATGACCGCGGCTCCGCAGCCACGACGCCTCCCTCGGGAACCCCACCGTGGCGTAGTGCAACCAGGGATCTTCTGCGACACGCCGCCGCGACGAAGCGGCGCCGGCTGGATTGACGCGAATCTTCCGAGCCGAATGGCGCAGTTTGGCGCGTATGAACATTCGCGTCGTCTCGGCGTGGATCCGGTCGCCCGACGGCGCGATCTCCTCGAATAGCCCGCCCCAAAGGAGATAATCCGCGAGGAGGAAGCCGCAGACCTTGTCGTCGACGACGACCTCGTCCTCATCCTTGGCCTGAAGGGGCTCGACCTTGTTGTCGACGAGGCGCTCCGCCGCCACGTAGCTCGGATGTACGGCCTCGAAGTCGGGTGGCCGGCGCGTCGCGCCCTCGAGCATCACGCCGCGGTCGACCGCGGCTTGCATCGCCGCTACGTAGCCGGCCTTGTAGATTGTGTCGGCGTCAGCCTGCAGGACGAGCACGGCGGTCGGGTCTGCCCCAGCCTTGCCTGCCAGCTCGGAAGCCGCAGCCACGCCCCGGCGGCGAGGGGGCACGAAGCCCCGTTCGCGCTCGTGGAAGAGATAGATTCGCGAAGGATCACGGTCGCGGAGTCGCGCGAGGATGTCGAGAGTGCCATCCGATGAGCCGTTGTCGACCGCGATGAAGTGGGCGTCCGGCGGCGCAGCGCCGGTAATAAAACCCAGCGACGCGATCGCGCCTTCGATAAGGTCGGCCTCGTCGAGGCACGGCATGACCACATAGGTCAGCATACCTGCGAAAGCAGGGCCAACCTCAATGACGGCAGGCAGCTGTGAGAGCAGGGGACGTGGGAGATCCGTGAGCTACCGTCGGCGTATCCGCTGGGGTCGATTGCGCGGAAGCGGCCGTGGAACCGTCGCGTCGCCATGGCCGCGTGCCGCCGGTCTATGCCCTCGTCCCCGACGCGAGCGGCGGCGCGGCTGCAGCAGGGCGGGTAGCCGAGCATTGTGCCGAGCGCGAGCGTGTGCCGGCCCGGCCGGCGGTCGAGGTCGATCACCCTGCGTGCGGTCGCCGGATCTCGCGAGATCGCCGCGAAGCCTTCGGAATCGATACTGGTGAAGAGGCCGTGCCGCCTCGCCCAGCGGCGCAGGTCGCCGCCGCGTGGGCCGACAATGACGCGCGCGGCCGGCTTCTGGCCCCGCAAAGGTGCGCGGAGACGATTTTAGATCGCCGGCTGATCGCCGTGCCCTGCGCATGGCGCTCACTCGCAGCATCGAAGAGGCGTGTCCGGAAATTGGTCTGAAGGCCAAGCGCGCTCGCAAAAAGCTGCACGATACGTTCCAGATGGACAAGACTCTCGAGGGGGGAAACCTCGCGGTCGATGAAGATATCGGCGCCGAATATGATGTGATTCCCAAAACAGTGGCGGCGGGCGAGCGTGGCGATGACGGGCGCCCCCAGCATTCACCCCAGCGCGGTAAGACCGCACGCAAGTGCAACGCTTCCAAGCGCAAGGCCGCCGCCGCCGGAACCAAGACCGACGCCGCTAAAAATGCAGAGGCCGCGCCGCTGGTCGCCGTCACCGACACCATGCGCACCGAGGCCCAGGCCAATTGGCGCTGAGCCCGAGACGGGAGACACATAATGAACAGCAATGAAATCGCCGCCCGAACCGCACGGTTCGATCTCATCCATATCGACAACCCGCGAGAGGATGCCGTCCATCGCGTCATCGAGCAGATGCGCGCTGTCGGCATGGCGACGGCCGGACAACCCCAAAAGGCCGTTCAATTCCTGTGTAAGAGCTTCACGGGCAAGTCGACCATCCTGAAGAGCATGGTTAGCCGCACAAACGCAGAGGCCGAGCGAGGCACTGTGCCCATCTTTTACCTCGAACTCGCCTCCTCAACGACGCCGAACCAGCTCTGGGAGCAGATGCTTGTGGCCTTGGGCGACGGGCTCGGTGGAAAAGGGCGAAATGAGGCCCAGCGCTTTTCCCGAGTGTGTGCGTTGCTGGCCCAATCCGGCGTCACGCTCATCATCTTCGACGAGATCCAACACCTCATCTCCCATGAGACCGCCCGTGTTGCCTGGCGAGTGACAGAAGCCATCAAGCGTCTGCTCAATGCCGGTATCGCCCCGATCGTGCTCAGCGGCGATCTGAGCGCCGATGCCCTGTTCAAGAGAAACCCCCAGTTGCGCAATCGAATGCGTGTCCCGCTGCAGTTACCGCCTCTCGATTATGCGAACTCAGATGACACCGGATACGCCTCGGTTTTCCTGGATCGCCTCGACCAACACATAGTCGACACCGGCATCATGAATGCCAGATCCAATCTCGGCGCCGGGCAAATCCCCTCTGCGCTCTGTATGGCCAGCGAGGGAACGCTTGGCACTGCCTGCAACATCGTCCGGGAAGCTCTGCAGATCGCGCTTAGCCGGAATGCGCGCAAGATCTCGGCCGAAGACATCGCTGCAGCCATCGACTGCTGGGCGATCCCGCAAGGGTTCTGCAAGTCCAATCCGTTAACTGCCTGAGGTCATGACATGGTCAGCACGCTCCCGATGCGGTTCCGCGGGCTTCATGCCGGTGAGGCATTGAGCGGCTTTGTCAGCGATTGTGCGACCACTTATTTCGCACATCCAGGCAGCCTGCTCGAACTTGCGGGCTGTCCGCTGAGTCTCGAGCGGACAGCCTTCATCTCCCGCGACGAAAGTGACCGCTTGGCGCATCTCCTGTCGCGAGATCCGGTCCAGATCGCCGAACGGACCTATCCGACCGTAAGATCAGCCCAAAGGGACATCCCGTTCATCGATTTTCACGGCGCGGTGCTGCGGCGGAGCCATCTGCTGGCAGGCAGGCGGCGCCTTTCGCCGGCCGCGATGCGCGCAAGCAATCATGTCCGGGCGCACTCTTTGATCCAGCCTATCATTTTCTGCCCTGAAACCTGGACGCTGCTCACCGATCGGTGCCTTGCCTGCGGCAAGCATCTGACATGGGTGGATCTCGAGCATGTCTCGCATTGCCATCGCTGCGGCGCAGATCAGCGCGACCATGAAACCGAGGAAGTGCCCGCCGATCTCCGTGACGCTCTCGGCCGTTGGGCTGATCTTGTGCATCCGCTCGCAGATCGCCGACAGGCGATCATGAGCCGTTTGCCAGAGAAACTGTGCGGTCTTGTCTTGGGCGAGGTTTTCGAACTTGTGCTTGGGATTGCCGATACCGCGGGCTCACAGCTCGGGGCGATTGCCTCTGCGATGAACATGATCATGGATTGGCCGAACGGTATTATCGCAGCACTTGATGCCGATGTCGCCGATAGCGGCAGCCGCCACTCTCTGTCGAGCCGGCTGCGCCGCCATGCGCAATTGCCCAATACGCTGCGCGCCGCCAGATCACTTCTCATCTACGATTTGGCGCGAGATCGCGGGCGCCAACTCGGCACGAAAGCAGAACTGGCCTCCGCCGCACGGAAAGCAGGCGGCATGACCGTTCGCGAAGCAGCCAAGCAGATCGGTCTTGCGCCGATCGACGTCGTCACCTTGCGTCGTGCCGGCGTAATCGAGAGCAAGTCCGTTACCCATGGACGCGCCCATCGCACGCTCCTGACTTATCCGTCCGTCGACATTGCGCGAAAGAGCCTCTCGGATCGCATGCCAGTACAAGAATTTGTGCAAGCGACCGGCTTTTCTCACCATGCCGTCGACCAACTCATCCAAGGCGGGCATCTGCAGCACAGGCGGAATGCGGCGATCGACGCACTTTATGATCGGCCAGTGCTGGCGAGGTCGATCGCGGAAACTTTCATCGAGCAAGTGCGGGCAGTTACCACGCCTCTCGGCTATGACGACGATGATTGGATACCACTTTCGAAAGCGTTTGCCGCCGTCGGCGGCCGCCCGAAGCCTTATCCCGCCTTCTTCACGTGGGTGTTCCAGATGAGATCTGGTCTTCGGGCGCCGATGAATACCCATGGTACTGTCGACATCAGCCAACTCCACGTGAGCCCAATGATCCTCCACCATCTGGATCGCTACAGGAGCAGGTTCGACGGGGCAGATAGGTGCGTGTCGTACGTCACCGCTCAGGAGATACTCAACTGTAGCGCTGCTGCAGTGCAGACGCTCATCGCCCGGAGCGCACTCGACCTTCAGGAGGGTGGTATTGTGCTGTCCAGCGTGCAGGCGGTCTCACGGCAGTTGATTAGCTTGGACGAGATCAATGCGCGGCTTGGCTTCCAAGAGCGAAGGGCCGTCACGTGGCTGCACCAGCAGAAGTTGCAACAGGTCTTTCCGGGCTTTGCGAGCCGCAAAGAGGTTCGCGCCTGCTTGGGAGCGCAAATCCCCCTGGGTTTGTGGCGTCGTTCGGCGATGCGACTGACCCTAAAGCAGGTCAAGCGCGGCCGTGGTGACCTGTCCGCTCGTGAATGGGATCTCGTTCGGGGCTGGATACCCCGTCAGCGGCGAAGCAGCCATGGCATCTGTGATCGCACGGTGACGAACGCTGCGATCTGGATTTCAGCAACCGGTCGCTGCTGGAAAGATTTGCCGAAGCGCTATGGCTGCGCCGAGGCGAGCTATGCTCGTTACCGTCAGTTGAAGCGCTGTGGAGCACTCGAGCAAGTCACCAGGATCCTCGAGCGAGAGTTGCAGCGGAACCAGTCGTGCGAGCTCTCACCGGTGTTGGTTTGATGACGCAGCAAAACCCTGATTTCCGCCCGAAACATTATCCCGCCAGGAGGAAAGCATGAATTGGCATTATGGAAGTGACATCTACGTATCGCGCGACGCTCTGATTGCGTTCGCGTGGTCGGCACCGATGCGCGACTTGGCGGCGAAGGTCCAACTTTCAGACGTTGGGTTGAAGAAGCTCCTTCGAGGCCATGGGGTCGTGACGCCTCCACAGGGGTATTGGAACAAGGTAGCAGCAGGAAAGCCGGTGCCAGCTCCGCCGAGATCGCCAGCCAGGCGGCCAGGTGAAACCGGGCGGATCGGTCTCGACCATCGCTTTCGGGGCTTGATTGAAGAAACACCGCCCATTGCCGTCCGCGGCCCCTTTGTATCCGACGCTGTTCCTGAGAGGCTCGAGGAACTGCATGCTCGGGAGCTTAAAGCCATTGGACGCATTGCCGTGCCGCGCGATCTGGACAGGCCGCACGTAGGTCTTGCCCAATTGTTGAAGCGCGAGAATGCGAGACGGCAGAAATCGCAGGGCAGTCAGTGGCATTGGGACCAACCTAGGTTCGACAATCCTCTGGGGCAGCGGCAACTTCGGCTGCTCAATGGCCTTTTCCTTGCGCTCGCGAGCAGGGGGCATTCGGCTGAAGTGCGGGAGGATAATGGCCGGTTGGCGGCTCGTTGCATCATTGGGCACATGGCGCTGGGTCTATCCATCACCACAGTAGGAAAGCATCGCACCGAGACTATCGCAGGGTATCAGCGGCCAGCGCGCGATTTGCCGGCCTCAACGCCGCTAGGCATGTCCCTCGCGAGAGAATTCCGGACGGAGTTGCAAACAGCTTGGCAGGATGACGAGGCCGGTAAGTTGGAGGCCAAACTGGCGGTGATCGCAACCGACATCATAGTCGCGGGCGAAGCCTCCTTCCGTCAGAGTTTGGTCGAAGCAATCGAACAGGAGGAGCGGGAACGGAAATGGGCGGAAGAGCGTCGGCAGCAGCGAATCGCTGAGCTTGAGGCTCGACGCCTTGCAGACCTAAAAATGAGCGGGCAGCTCCTAACTCAAGCCGAAGAAATTCGGAACCTGGTTGCGAGGGTCAAGGCTGCCGCCGTCGCGGGCAACGCCGACATTGATCGTGAGGAGCTAGTTGCCTGGGAAAACTGGGCGCTCGACTATGCGAATAGGGTAGATCCCGTTCTGTCAGGCCAGATAATTTCGCATGTTCGAGTACCTGAACTCAACTAGGTCTGTAGGAACTGCGACAGGACATGCCCCTTTGTCAGTCAGGCAAACACTCCAGCCTCGACTGAATCCAGATACTCATTTACGTCGCGCTCCCGTCCCGCGATGACCAGATCGGCAGCGGTCATTCCGTCAAATCCGGGGATCCGGCCGAAATAGTACCACCCGTCGCGTCCATCGCCGACCGGCATCGCGGAGCGATCTTCGCGGAGACTAACTCACGCATGTTTGCGCTTCGCCCATGCACCCCTTCTAACATTTCGTACATGCGACTGGGTTTTACTCGCTTAAGGGCCTGTCGAAGGCTGGGCTAGGTCGCAGAAACCACACCCGGATTATCCGAGTTAAGGCACTGATTTTGCAGTAAATATTAAGGACTTCTTTTGAGGCACTCTTATCTGAAAAGCTTGGTTTTTGAGGCACTGTAAAGAGATGTCACAGGCCAATCGGAAAACTGCCTCTGGCTGTTTTCTAAGGTTCTTCTGAGGCGGTCTTAACTGGTCTCAACACCGGCGATCACACGGGCGCGCCAAAGCGCCCGCTGTTGAAATCATCGATCGCGGCGTGGATTTCCGCTTCGCTGTTCATCACGAAGGGCCCGTAGCCGACAATCGGTTCGTCGATCGGTTCGCCGGTGAGGACGAGCAGGCTCGACTCACCTGCGGCCTGGATTTGAAGATCCTTGCCGTCCTGGCTCAGTAGCAACACCTCGGCCTCATCAAGCGGCTGGGTGCCATTGATTGTGAGGCGGCCGCTCAGCGCGACAATCAGGGCAATGTGTCCCTCAGGCAGATCGAGCGTCGTGTCCGCGCCTGCGTTCAGCCGCACATCCCACACGTTGATTGGCGTGAAGGTGCGCGCCGGCCCCTGAGTGTCGCCAAGTACGCCCGCGATGATGCGTGCGGTACCCGTATCAGCACCGAGGTCGAGGGTGGGGATGTCTTCGGCCGAAATCGCCTGATAACCCGCCGGCCCCATCTTGTCCTTGCCGGGGAGGTTCACCCAGAGCTGCACGATACGGAACGGACCGCCGCTGCGCGCGAAGGCGGGCGAGTGGAACTCCTCGTGCAGAATGCCGCCAGCAGCCGTCATCCATTGCACATCGCCGGGTCCGATGATGCCGCCATTGCCCGTGGAATCGCGATGCTCCACTTCGCCATCATACACGATGGTGACCGTCTCGAATCCACGATGGGGATGCTGTCCTACACCCCGCCTCGCCTGCGTCGGTTCGAACGCGTGCGGCCCGGCATAATCGAGCAGCAGGAACGGGCTGATCTGTTGCCCAAGATCATGATAGGAAAAGAGCGAGCGAACCGGGAAGCCATCGCCGACCCAGTGACCCTGATTGTTGCCGTAACGGCCGAGAATTGCCTTGCGCACGAACGATCTCCGCAGGCGGGCACGGGCCAGCCTTTCCCTATTCAGATAGGGTGACGGCCTCAGGAAATGAAGGACGGACGGCGCAGTTGCTCGTCCGGCGCTCGCCCGAGACCGCTCAGCGCGGCGGCAGTGGGGGCCGCATGGCGTTGCGGCGCGGGCGGGTGAAGAGGCGTCCGCGCTCGGCCAGCAGGATGAAGACGAGCGCGACCAGCCCGGTGGCCATGAAGCCTTCCGCCAGTGGCTGGGTGGTGCCATCGAACCGTTGTCCGGTCGCCGCCCCGATCAGCGTTGCAATCGCCATGCGCGCAAAGCTCTGGAAGCTGGCGGCTGATCCGGCGATGTGGCCGAAGGGCTCCATGGCGATCGAGCCGAAGTTCGATCCGGTAAAGCCGACCATGCCCATGTTGAGCGCGATCAGCACCATGAACAGCAGCAGCGGCTCGGGATGCATCTGGCTAGCCAGCAGCTGCGCGACGCTGACGACGATGAAGAAGATGAGCGCGAGGTGCGAGACCCTACGGGCGCCGAAGCGCTCGACAATGCGGCTGTTCGAAAAGTTCGCCACCGCCATCGACCCCGCCACGCAGGCGAAGGCGAGCGGGAAGAAAGCCCCGGCATCGAACACGTCGAAGAAGATTTGCTGCGCGCTGTTCAGGAAGCCGAACATGCCGCCCATCATGATCCCCGCGCCGAGCATATAGCCCAAGCCCTGACGATCCTTGACGACCGCCGCCCAGTTGCGGGCGATGACCGGCAGGGAAATGCGCTGGCGCTGATCTTCATCGAGCGTCTCCGGCAGCCGGCGCCATGTCCAGACCAGTACGATGCTGGCATAAGCTGCGAGGACGAGGAAGATCTCGCGCCAGGATGCCACGGTCAGCACCAGTTGACCCACGGAGGGAGCGATGACCGGCACCAGCATGAAGATGATGAAGATCACGCTCATCAGCCGCGCCATGGTGTCGCCCGAGTAGCGATCGCGGATCACGGACACGGCGAGCACGCCCAGGCCCGCGGCAAAGAAGCCGTGCACCGCGCGCATCGTGAGCAGCATCTCGTAGGTCGGCGCCAGTGCGCTCGCGAGGCCGCCTAGGGCCGAAAAGGTAATGCTGAGCAGCAGCATTGGCCGGCGACCGAACCGGTCGGCCAGCGGACCGGCGACCAGCGATCCGACGGCGTTGGCCAGCATATAGGCCGTGATCATATATTGCAGCGAATTGGGGTCGGCCACGTTCAGCGACGCGCGAATCGCGGGGAAGGCCGGCAGCATCGCGTCGATGGCGAGCGCATTGAGCGCCATGATCGACGCCATCAGGCCGACAAATTCACGTTCGTTCATGGGAAAGGGCTTGGCCGCAGCAGTCATGTCGTCGTTTCGCTGTTCTGTTCGTGGCACGCCCTATGCACCGCCTGTTGCCATCTGGCCACCCCGTTGTTGCACTGCAGCATAATTCGGAAGGGTGGTGTGGCGCCCATCAGGCATGCAGCAGGAAGACGGCGTGTTCGGCGAACAGATTGGCATTGGCTGATCCCGTCGTGCGGCCATGGTTAAGGAACCATTGGGCATCGATGGTCCAGCCGCGCTCACGCACCAGCGCCCGAAAATCGTCGATGGTGAGGTGGTGGATGTTGGGCGTGTCGTACCAGCGCTCGGGTAGCAGCGGCGTCACCGGCATCCGCCCGCCCCACATCAGCGAGAGGCGCCCGCGCCAGTGCGCGAAATTGGGAAAGGAAACAAAGGCCTGTTTGCCGATGCGCAGCAGTTGCTCGATCACCTTGTCTGGCCGCCGCGTGGTCTGGAGCGTCTGACTGAGGATCGCGAAATCGAAGCTCTTGTCGGGATAATAGCCAAGGTCGGTGTCGGCATCGCCCTGAACGACCGGCAGACCGCGCCCGACGGCCGCGGCAACATTGGCCGGATCGATCTCCAGCCCGCGCACGTCTGCGTGTGCTCCGTCGCGCATGGCCGCCATGAGGGCGCCATCGCCGCAGCCCACGTCCAGCACCCGAGAGCCTGTGGTGACATGGCGCGCGATCAGCGCAAGATCCGGACGCAGGCCGTCAGTCATGCGTCGAAGTCTCTTCGCCATTCAGCAGCGTGTCGAAGGCGGGGTCGAGCCGTTCCATGTAGCGATCCGGCTTTCGCGGGCTGCGGAAGCCGAGCGGCGCATAGACGCCATGCGCATCCAGCGTGGTCAGCCCGATACGCCGGATGCCCTGGAAATCAGGATGATCGAGAAACCACTTGACCATGCGGCGTCCCAGCCCGGCCCCGCGCGCGGTCTCGTCGACCCACACGTCGCTCAGCCAGGCAAAGGTGGCATGGTCGGTGATCATGCGGGCGAAGCCGACTTGGGTGCCGTTGCGATAGGCGCCGAGGCAGTGCGATCCGTCAATGGCCCGGTCCACCAGCGCGCGGGCGATGCCGGGCGACCAATAGCTCGAGGCCAGCCAGCCGTGAATGCGCGCGCGATCCAACCGGACCGGATCGTCGCTCAACGTGATATCAGCGGGCATTCCGGTCACGTGCCGCCTCTCAGGAAGCCGTCGAGCACGCGATTCATCTCCGGCGCATCCAGCAGGAAGCTGTCATGCCCGAAGGGGCTCGAAAGCTCGACGAAGGTCGCGGCCCGACCGGCGGCATGGAGCGCGTGGACGATGTTGCGCGACTCTGTCGTCGGGTAGAGCCAGTCGGTATCGAAGCTGATGATGCAGAAGCGCGCCTGCGTCCGCGCGAACGCACTCGCCAGGCTACCGCCATGATCTTCCGCCAGATCGAAATAGTCCGTCGCCCGGGTGATATAGAGATAGCTGTTGGCGTCGAACCGCTCGACGAAGCTGATGCCCTGGTGGCGCAAATAGCTCTCGACCTGAAAGTCGGCATCGAAGCCGAAGGTCTTCGCCTCCCGTGCCTGCAGCTTGCGGCCGAACTTTTCGGTCAGCCCGGCTTCGGAGAGATAGGTGATGTGCGCGGCCATGCGCGCCACCGCCAGGCCCGCCGCCGGGGGCTCGCCGCTCGCATAATAGTCGCCGCCGCGCCAGCGCGGGTCGGCCATGATCGCCTGGCGCCCGACCTCGTGAAAGGCAATGTTCTGCGCGCTGTGACGGGCGGTAGTGGCAATCGCCAGCACGGCGCGCACGCGCTCCGGATAGAGGGTCGGCCATGCCAGCGCCTGCATCCCGCCCATCGAGCCGCCGACCACAGCGGCAAGCTGGGCCACGCCCAGATGATCGAGCAGCATCGCCTGCGCACGGACCATGTCGGCGATGGTGATGACCGGGAAGCGCATCGCAAAAGGCGCGCCGGTGGCAGGATCGATGCTGGCCGGGCCGGAAGAGCCGAGGCAACTGCCCAACACATTGGCGCAGATGATGAAGTGCCGCTCGGGGTCAATGGGCTTGCCGGGTCCCACGGCGCGCGTCCACCAGCCGGGCTTGCCGGTCACCGGATGTTCCGATGCGACGAACTGGTCGCCGGTCAGCGCATGGCAGATCAGCACGGCATTGCTGCCCTGCGCGTTCAGCGTGCCATAGGTTTCGTAAGCGATCTCAACGGGCGTCAGGCTCGCGCCGCTATCGAGCCGGAGCGGCCCTGCCAGCCGGATGGACCGCCGCAGGCCGAAGCGCTGGTCTGTGGAAGCGATGGCACTCTCCATGGACATGATCCAGCGCTTGAGCCGAAGAACGGGCATTGTCAATCGCCGGCCGGGCGGGGCGGTGGAGCGCGCATCCTCGCGGAGGTTTGGGCGAATCGCACAGGCCTTTGCCAATTGCACACAGCGGGGCTAAAGCGCCACGCCATGACAGACGATCTTCAAAAGCCCGCCGCACCCGTCGCCAAAGAGTGGATCATGGCCATCGCGCCTTATGTGCCGGGCAAGTCGAAGGCGGACGATGGCCGCGAGGTCGTGAAGCTTTCGTCCAATGAAAATCCCTTCGGCACGGCCGAGCCGGTGCGCGCGGCATTCCGCTCCGCTGCCGACTGCCTGGAGCGCTATCCCGACTCCGCTGCGGTGGAACTGCGCGAGGCGATTGCGCAGCGGCATGGGCTCGATCCGGCCCGGATCATCTACGGCACCGGGTCGGATGAAGTGCTGCACATGGCTGCCGGCACCTTTGCAGGCGCGGGCGACGAGATCATTTTCATGCGCTATGGCTTCTCCGTATACCCGATCGCGACGCGTCGCGTCGGCGCAGTGCCCGTCGAGGTCGCGGACAAGGATTATGCGACGGATGTCGATGCCATCCTGGCCCATGTCACGGACCGCACCCGACTGGTATTCCTCGCCAATCCGAACAACCCGACCGGCACGTTCACACCCCGCGCGGAGATCGCCCGCCTGCATGCCGGACTGCCGCCGCATGTGCTGCTGGTGCTGGATCAGGCCTATAGCGAATATCTCGACGCCGAGGATGACGATGGCGGGCTGGAACTGGCCCGCACCGCACCCAATGTGCTGGTCACGCGCACCTTCTCCAAGATCTTCGGCCTTGCTGCCGGCCGGGTCGGCTGGGGCTATGCCAGTGCGGAGGTGATCGACGCGATGCATCGTATCCGCCAGCCCTTCTCCTTCCCGATCGCCTCGTCCCGCGCGGCGGTTGCGGCGCTGGAGGCGCAGGACTTCGTGGAGAAGAGCCGCGCTCACAACAGCGAATGGCGCGCCTGGTTCGAGACGGAGATCGGCGCTCTCGGTAACAAGGGCCTGCGCGCCGTCCCCTCCAAGGCCAATTTCAGCCTTGTGCTGTTCGAGGGCGAGACGAGCGCCGAGACGGCCTATAAGGGCCTGATGGACGCCGGCTATATCGTGCGCTGGCTGCCCGGGCAGGATCTGCCCAATGCCCTGCGCATCACCATCGGCACGCCGGAAGACATGAAGGGGCTCGTCGCTGCACTCCGCCGGATCGTCGGCGCCTGATGCTGCCCTTTTCGCGCGTTGCCATCATCGGGCTGGGCCTGATCGGATCGTCGCTGGCGCGCGCCCTGCGGGCCTATGCGCCGACCGTGCGGGTGGTCGGGCACGATGCCAATCCGGAAGTGCGGGACACCGCGCGCCGGATCGACCTATGCGATGACGTGACGGACACGCCCGGCGCTGCGGTCATCGATGCCGATCTGGTGGTGCTGTGCGTGCCGCCGGGCGCGATGGCGCCGGTTGCCGAGGCGGTCCGCGACGATCTGGCAGCCGATGTCATCCTCTCGGAGGTGGCCTCCTCCCAAGCCAGCATCATCGCCGAAATCCACCGGGTCCTGCCCGATGTGACGCTGGTGCCGGCACATCCGGTTGCCGGCACGGAGAATAGCGGCCCGGAGGCAGGCTTTGCGACGCTGTTCCGCAACCGTTGGTGCATCCTCACGCCGCCGGCCGGGACCGATCCGGTTGCGGTCACGCGGGTCGAGGCGCTGTGGCAGCGACTGGGCGCAAATGTCGAGATCATGGATGCCGCGCATCATGATCTGGTGCTGGCCGTCACCAGCCATTTGCCGCACCTCATCGCTTATACGATCGTGGGCACGGCCAATGATCTGGAGAGCGTGACGCGCAGCGAAGTCATCAAATATTCGGCCGGCGGCTTTCGCGACTTCACCCGCATCGCCGCATCCGATCCCACCATGTGGCGCGATGTCTTCCTCACCAACAAAGACGCGGTGCTGGAGATGCTTCAGCGCTTCTCGGAGGATCTCTCGCAACTGCAACGGGCCATTCGCTGGGGCGATGGCGATGCGCTGTTCGAGCATTTCAGCAAGACGCGGGCGATCCGCCGCTCGATCATCGAGCAAGGGCAGGACGACGCCGCGCCTGACTTCGGGCGGCAGCACGAATAATCGGCCGCCGAAACACAGCGATCGCTTCCGCAGCGTATATCCCTGACAGGATATGACGCCTGTACCCGGCTCGGGCATGAGCGCGCCCTCACGACATTTGGGGGGAAAGCAAAATGCCTATCAAGATGAAGACCTGTCTCGCACTGAGCACCGCCACGCTTCTGGCGGTGTCGCCCGCCTTCGCAGAAGATGCGCGCTACTCGGTCGGCGTCACCGCCGGCACGCTCGGCGCCGGGCCGGAAATGGGGATGCGGATCAATGAGACGTTCGGCATACGAGCCAGCGCGTCCTTCTTCGATTTCAGCCATGACATCGACGTGAACGACCTGACCTATGAGGGCAAGCTGAAGCTCGAGTCCTATGGCGCCGTCGCGGACGTCTATCCGTTCGGCGGCGGGTTCCGGCTTTCCGGTGGTTTCCGCATCGCCAAGAACCGGGTCAGCGCTACGGCGACGCCGACCGAGCCGGTCACCATCGGCGATGTTACTTATACCCCGAGCGAGATCGGCACGCTCTCCGGCACGATCCGCGCTAAGGACTTCGCCCCGCTGCTGACCGTGGGCTATGCGGGTGGCCTGACGCGCGGCATCAAGTTCGGCGTGGACGCCGGCGCCATGTTCCAAGGCACGCCGCGCGTGGATGCGCTGCGCGCCACCGGCAGCCTCGCCACCAACGCGGCTTTCCAGGAGCAGTTGCTCAAGGAACAGGCGGACGTCGACGACGAGGTCAACAAGTACAAGGTTTACCCTGTGCTGCTGTTTTCGTTGTTCTACGCCTTTTGACCTGACAGCGCAGGAATGAACGACGGGGCGCGCCTAAATAGAGCGCCCCTTTATCCAATGTCCCGCGCGATCAGCGGCGTTTGACCGGCCCCTTGCGGCGCGCGGTGTGCCGGATGTTCGGCGGACGTCCGGGGCGGCGTGCGGTTGCGCTGCTACCGGGGCGGCGACGGTCCTTGCGTTCGGGCATGTGGCTGGCGCCGTGCGGAATCTCGAAGCGCAGCGCGCCGCTTACTGGGTCGGATTCGGCGATGCGCAGGTCGATGCGGTCGCCCATGGCATAGCGATCGCCGCTATCCTCGCCGATCAGCGCCTGCTGCACTTCGTCATAGCGAAAATATTCCCCGCCGAGCGTCGAGACCGGGACGAGGCCATCGCCGCCCAGTTCGACAACGGTGGCGAAGAAACCGAAGCTCTGCACACCGGTGATGCGGCAGGCCATGATCTCGCCGACATGCTGCGCCAGAAACGCCGCGACATAACGGTCGACTGTTTCGCGTTCCGCTTCCATCGCCCGACGCTCATATTGGCTGATCCGCTCGCCGATGGGCGCGAGATCGGCCACGTCTTCCGAAGAGAGCCGCGTGTCGCGCGGGAGCGACTTGTCCGCCGGGGCGGGCATTTCCAGCCCATAGGCGCCGACCAGCGAGCGATGCACCAAAAGGTCCGAATAGCGCCGGATCGGTGAGGTGAAGTGCGCATAGGAGCCGAGCGACAGGCCGAAATGGCCGAGATTGCGCGGGCCGTAATAGGCCTGCGTCTGGCTGCGCAGGATCTGCTCCATGATCTGCGGCCGCGCGGCGGCATCATCCGGAATCTGCTCGATCAGCCGGTTGAAGGTCTTGGTGGTGATCACCTGCCCGAGCGCCAGGCTGATGCCGTAGGTTTCAAGATACTCCTTAAGCGTCGTCAGCTTCTCCCGGCTGGGCGGCTCATGGACGCGGTACATGACCGGCGCCTTCTTGGCTTCCAGCGCCTTGGCGGCGGCGACATTGGCGGTGACCATGAAATCCTCGATCAGCCGGTGCGCATCCAGCCGTTCGCGGATAGCGATGCTGACGATGCGACCTTCCTCGTCGAGCACGACCCGGCGCTCGGGCAGGTCGAGATCGAGCGGACCACGGGCATCGCGTGCCTTGGCGAGCGCCCGCCAGCAAGCCCAGAGCGGCACCAGTGCGTCGTCGATCAGCCCATCGCCCTTGAGGCGCTCGATCAGGCCGGTGTCGAGTCGGATGTCGGAGAAAGTCCGCTCGGGCTTGCCTTCCACGCGGTCGATCGCGCCCTGTGCCATCTCATAGGGAATGTTGGCGGCGACACGGATGATCGCGCGGGTAAAGCGCCAGGATTTGAGCGCGCCGCCCGGCCCAATGACGAGATGACAGGCCAGTACGGCGCGATCCGCGCCTGCCTTGAGGGAGCACATGTCCGACGAGAGCGCGTGCGGCAGCATCGGCACGACACGGTCGGGGAAATAGACGCTGTTGCCGCGCTTGCGCGCGGAGCGATCCAGTGCCGAGCCGGGCCGTACATAATAAGAGACGTCAGCAATGGCGACGATGGCCTTGAAGCCGCCTTCATTGGCGGGATCATCGTCCGGCGCGGCCCACACGGCATCATCGAAATCGCGGGCATCGACCGGATCGATCGCCACGATGGGCAGGGCGCGCAGATCTTCGCGCTCATCGGCATGGAGGGGCAGGTCGTGGACCTTCGCCGCTTCGGCCTCGGCCTCCTCGGGAAACACGTCGGGAATGCCATATTTGTGAATGGCGATCAGGCTGAAGCTACGCGGCTGGAAGGGGTCGCCAAGCACGTCCGTCACCCGCGCCGTGACGCGCGGCGGTCGGCCACTCTTCTCGGCCAGCACGAGATCGCCCGGCTGCGCATCGCCCTGGTCGCTGATCGGCGTCTCATAGCGGATGCGTTTATCGACGGGACGCAGGATCAGCTTGCCGCGCTCGTCCTTGGCGACCACGCCGAGCATCTGCTCGGTCGCGCCGGCCAGCTTCTTCATGGGATGGGCGACCCAGCCATGACCGGCCTGCTCGGTGCGCGCCAGAATCCGGTCGCCAATGCCCAGCGCGCCGCGCTTGCCGCGCTCGATGACGCGCAGCTTGGGAATAGGGTGGCCCTCGGCTTCCCAGCGCTCCGGCACGGCGATGACCTGACCGCCATCGGACTCGACCACGCGCAGCACGGTGACCTTGGGGACGCCGCCCATCAGGTTGAAGGCCCGCGCCTTGCCGGTTTCGAGCAGGCCTTCATCGGCCATGTCGCGCAGCAGGGCCTTGAGCGCGATCTTCTCGTTGCCGCGCAGACCGAAGGCCTTGGCGATCTCGCGCTTGCCTGCCGGCTGATCGGCATTGCTGATGAAATCGAGGATCTGTTCGCGCGTCGGCAGGCCGGCGGGCTGAGGACGGGTGGGCTTTCTGGGTGGTGCCATAGCGTCGATATAGGCACGTGCCGGCGCCGGCGCTAATCAATTGCAACTCGGCCCGTTCGGCGCATTTCGGGACTCGGCGAGGAGCGCGAGTCGACGGATGGGATTTGCGCCGGCAAGCGAGCCTGCTATTTGCGGGGAGATTTCCTCAGCCCCGCAGACGTCCGGGAGGTCGGACGGACGCCGGGCCGAGCGACGGATCTAGAGAATGTTTTTTGGATAGGAAGCCGATTGTGCCGATGCCGGCAGACCAGTCCAACCCAGCGGCCGCTCGGCCTTCCCGCACGAACCTGCTCCTGTCCGCGACCATCGAGGCGGAGGGGATCGCCGCTCCGGTGCGCATCCGTAATCTCTCCGAGCACGGCGCGTTGCTGGAAGGCGCTGCGCTGCCGCCGGTCGGTGCTGGCCTTATCTTGCGGCGCTTGCAGCTTGAGATGGGCGCCACGGTCATTTGGGTGGACAAGAATCGCTGCGGCGTGCGCTTTGAGGGCACGATTTCGGTGTCCGGCTGGCGCGAGGGCAATTGGATCGCTGCCGCAAGTCAGACCGGGCTGCCCCGCGTCGATGCGCCTCTGCCGTCATCACGGCCCGCTGGGGCTGGGACGGCGCCCCGCGCCTCTGCCCCGACTGCGGAGCTGGATCGGCGAATCGCCGAGGAACTGGATGTGCTCCGGCATCTGATCGAAGACCTCGGCACGCAACTGGTCGAAACGGTGGATGTCACGAGCCGGGCGACCGCCCTGCAGCAGTTCGATCTTGCGGCGCAGACGCTTGGCTATCTGGCCGAGGTGCTCAAGGCGGCCGATCGAGCAGTCGCCATTGACGCCATCGGCATGGAACGCCTCCGCCAGCGCCTGCTCGGCGGCGGCTGAGGGCTTGATCGACTTAGGGCCTATGTGCCCTTGATCGCACGCGGTGTGGCGCCTAAATTTTCCTTGCGGCGACCACGTTCCCGCCTCTGACGTCAAGACCGGGACGGCCCGGCGCTTTCAGGAGGCTGTCATGGCGTGGATTGCGCTTTTTATCGCGGGTTTGTTCGAGGTCGTCTGGGCAACGGCCATGAAGCAGTCGGATGGCTTCACCCGGCTATGGCCCACCTTCGTCATGATCGGGGCGATGCTGCTCAGCTTTGCCTGTCTGGCCTGGTCGCTGAAGATTTTGCCACTCGGCACGGCCTATACGATCTGGACGGGCATCGGCGCGCTCGGCGCATTCGCTGTCGGCATCGCGTTTTTTGGGGAGGCGCTTACAGTGCTGCGATTGACCGCAGCGGCGCTGATCGTTTCGGGCCTCGTCCTCATGAAGATTTCAACGCCGGTCTAGATCGTCTGGAGTAGCCAGCGGCCCGCACAATCCGGCCGCTGGTTTGACTTCATGCCTAAAGGCAGGCAGGTTGGCCGCCCAATTTGAGATAAAACAGGAGCTTATCGCCGGCCCCCTCGCGGTCGCGCCCATTGTCATGATTGATTCTATTCCCTCGGCAACCGACCCTTCCTTTTCCATTCCCCTTTTCGATCGGTGGTTCGCCGGTCTGCCGGCCTGGGCTGAAAGCCTCGCCGGGCTGGCAATCCTGATCGCGGTCGCGGCGCTCGCGAACTTCATCTTCAAGTCGATCCTGCTGCGCATGGCGCTGCGCGTCCTGCCGCACGATACGCCTGCACTTGGCCGCGCGGTGGCCCGGCTGACCAATATCGTCCCGGCTATGGTCGTCTCACGCGGGATCGCGGCCGTGCCGCATCTGCCGCCGTCGCTGGTGACGGTGGTGCAGAATGTGGCGGGCGCGTTCGTGATCCTCACCATCGTGCTGGCGCTCAGCCATGCACTGACCTTCGTCAACGATCTCTACCAGCGGCGGCCGCACGCCGTGAACCGGCCGATCAAGGGCTATATCCAGGTTCTCAAGATCGTGCTGTTCGCGGCGGCGGCGATCCTGATGATCGCCCAGCTGATGGATAAGTCGCCGCTGCTGCTGCTTTCGGGCCTTGGCGCCATGGCGGCAGTCGTCATGCTGGTGTTCAAGGATACGATCCTGTCGCTGGTGGCGTCCGTCCAGCTGACCTCCAACGACATGCTGCGCGTGGGTGACTGGATCGAGATGCCGCAGCTCAATGCTGATGGCGACGTGATCGACATCGCGCTGCACACGGTGAAGGTGCAGAACTGGGACAAGACGATCACCACCATCCCGACTCACCGGCTGATCGAGGAGAGCTTCAAGAACTGGCGCGGCATGTCCGAATCCGGCGGGCGGCGGATCAAGCGCTCGCTGATGATCGACCAGACCAGCGTGCGGTTTCTGTCCGATCAGGAAGAGCAGAGCCTGCGCCGCTTTGCGCTGCTGGGCGACTATTTGGTGGAAAAGCAGGCGGAGCTGGAGCGATGGAACAGCCGCATCGCCCATGACGGCCTCGATCCGGTGAACAGCCGGCGGGTCACCAATTTCGGGACATTCCGGGCTTATATGGCCGCCTATCTGCGGGCCAATGCGCGCATCTCGAAGGAGATGACGCTGCTGGTGCGGCAATTGGACCCGACGCCGCAGGGCATTCCGCTGGAAATCTACTGCTTCACTACCACCACGGCTTGGGCGGCCTATGAGGCGATCCAGGCCGACATCTTCGACCATATGCTGGCCGTGCTAGACTCTTTCGATCTGCGGGTGTTCCAGGAGCCGAGCGGACGGGATCTGCGCCAACTCAAAGCCGCCTGAGATGGGAAAGGGGGCGAGGTCGGGCCCCGCCCCCTTTCCCGATCAGTCGCGCAGCAGGTCGTTGATGCCCGTCTTGGAGCGGGTCTGTGCGTCGACGGTCTTGACGATGACAGCGCAATAGAGGCTCGGGCCGGGCGTGCCGTCCGGCAGCGGCTTGCCGGGGAGCGAGCCGGGCACAACCACCGAATAGGGCGGCACCTCGCCCATATAGACCTTGCCGGTGGCGCGATCGACGATCTTGGTCGACTGGCCAATGAAGACGCCCATCGACAGTACCGAGCCCTGGCCGATGCGCACGCCCTCGACGACTTCCGAGCGCGCGCCGATGAAGCAATCATCCTCGATGATCACCGGGTCGGCCTGCAGCGGCTCCAGCACGCCGCCAATGCCGACGCCGCCAGAGAGGTGGACGTTCTTGCCGATCTGCGCGCAGCTGCCGACCGTCACCCAGGTGTCGACCATCGTGCCGTCACCCACGAACGCACCGATATTGGTGAAGCTGGGCATCAGGATGACGTTCTTGCCGACATAGCTACCGGCGCGAACGATGGAACCGGGTACAGCGCGGAAGCCGGCGGCGCGGAATTCCGCTTCACCCCAGTTTGCGAATTTGGAGGGCACCTTGTCCCACCAGTGGCCGGCGCCGGGGCCATTGTCGATCAACGCATTGTCGTTGAGGCGGAAGGAGAGCAGCACGGCCTTCTTGAGCCATTGGTTGACCTGCCAGCCATTAACGCTGGGCTCGGCCACCCGCGCTTCGCCGCTATCCAGCAGCGCCAGCGCCTTCTCCACCGCCGCACGGACGTCACCCGTGGTGGACAGGCCGATATTGGCGCGGTCCTCCCACGCGGCATCGATGGTGGCGATCAGCTTGGTATCGGTCATGACGTCCCTCGTATTTCATCGCGAGTGCGGAGTGTGGGCCGCCCCTTAATGCGTTTTGGCGCGATGCTGAACCGCTTTGTGACCGGGGCGTTGGCATTTCGGCAGTTGCTGTGACCGATGTCCTGTCGCCAGCAAGGCGTTGCGCTTCGCGGCTGATTCGACGCGGACTTTGCTGGTCTCGACTGAACGGGCCGGCTATGTCCCCGCACAGCCAAATCCCGATGATCGCACGTGAGCGGAAGGAACAGATTTATGAGCCGGATCAGTTTGCAACAGGCCAATGCGGTTATCGAGGGCGTCTTCGCGCAAGGGCAGGCCGCAGGGTTCAAGCCGCTGAGCGCCGCCGTCGTGGATGCTGGCGGGCATTTGATCGCCTTTCAGCGCGGCGATGGCGCTTCTTTCGCGCGCGCGCAGGTGGCGACGGGCAAGGCGGCCGGGGCGCTCGCCATGGGCGTTTCGTCACGCAAGCTGGGGGATATGGCGCAGGAGCGCCCCTGGTTCATCGGGGCTTTTGCGGCCTCCGCGCCGCATGCGGTGATCCCGGCGGCCGGTGGCGTCATCATCGTCGACGATGAGGGCGTGGCGAT
Organism: Sphingobium sp. B8D3A; assembly: GCF_025961995.1. Taxonomy (NCBI): domain Bacteria; kingdom Pseudomonadati; phylum Pseudomonadota; class Alphaproteobacteria; order Sphingomonadales; family Sphingobiaceae; genus Sphingobium; species Sphingobium sp. B8D3A. Next base: position 321,273 of record NZ_JAOQOS010000001.1, read on the forward strand.
CGGCGCGGTCGGGGTGACCGGCGACACATCGGACAATGACGAAGCGGCCGCGCTGGCCGGGCTGGCAGCGGCTGGCCTCAAGGCGCAGGGCTGAACGGCGGGGATGCAAGGCATGACGAACAAGGTGGACCGCGCCGGGCTCTCGGTGGCGCAGGAACTGGCCGACTTCATCGAGCAGCGCGCGCTGCCGGGTACGGGGCTGACTGCGCAAGACTTTTGGGCCAGGACGGCAGCGATCTTTGCCGATTTTGCGCCGCGCAATCGTGCGCTGCTGACGAAGCGCGACGATCTTCAGGCGCAGATCGACGCCTGGCATGAGGCGCGGGCCGGCCAGCCGATCGATCAGCAGGCCTATGAGGCTTTCCTACGCGAGATTGGCTATCTGGTTCCAGAGCCGGCGCCCTTCACCATCGATCCGCAAAAGGTCGATGCCGAGCTCGCAACGCTGGCCGGGCCGCAACTGGTGGTGCCGGTGCTCAACGCCCGCTTCCTGCTCAACGCGGCCAATGCGCGCTGGGGTAGCCTGTACGATGCGCTCTACGGCACGGATGCCTTGCCGGGAACGGCCAAGCCGGGCGGCTACGATTCCGAGCGCGGCGCGCAGGTCATCGCCTGGGCCAAGGCCTTTCTCGACAGGGCCGTGCCGCTGGTGTCCGGGAGCTGGGCGGACATGGGCGATCCCGCCAAGGGCTTCGCCATCGCGGACGGCACCCAATATGTCGGCCAGACGCCCAAGGGCCGCCTGTTCCGCAAGAATGGCCTGCATATCGAGGTGGTGTTCGACCGCAATCACCCCATCGGCAAGAATGACCCCTCGGGCATCGCTGACGTGGTGATCGAATCGGCGCTCTCGACCATTGTCGATCTGGAGGATTCGGTCGCGGCCGTGGATGCGCAGGACAAGGTGGCGGCCTATGCCAACTGGCTCGGGCTGATGCAGGGTGACCTCTCCGCGACGTTCGAGAAAGGCGGTAAGACGCAGACGCGCAGGCTCAATCAGGACCGGGTTTTCAAGGATCGCGAGGGGTCGGAATGGTCGCTCAAGGGACGCAGCCTCCTGCTCGTCCGCAATGTCGGCCATCTGATGACCACGCCGGCGATTGTGCTGCCCGATGGCGCCGAGGCGCCCGAGGGCATTCTCGATGGTATCGTGACCAGCCTGATCGGCCTGCACGATCTCAATGGCGCCGGGCCGGTGCGCAACAGTCTCGCCGGCAGCGTCTACATCGTGAAGCCCAAGATGCACGGGCCGGAGGAATGCGCCTTCACCAACGATCTGTTCGATGCGATCGAGGATATGCTGGGCATGGACCGGCACACCATCAAGGTCGGCGTAATGGACGAGGAGCGGAGGACGTCTGCCAACCTCATGGCCTGCATCGCGGCGGTCAAGGATCGGGTGGTGTTCATCAACACCGGCTTCCTCGACCGGACGGGCGATGAGATTCACACATCGATGCGAGCCGGGGCGATGATCCGCAAGGGCGACATGAAGAGCGCCGCCTGGATCAAGGCCTATGAGGATCGCAACGTGCAGATCGGTCTGGCCTGCGGATTCTCTGGCCGGGCGCAGATCGGCAAGGGCATGTGGGCGGCGCCGGACCGGATGGCCGACATGCTTGAGCAGAAGATCGCGCATCCCATGAGCGGGGCGAACACGGCCTGGGTACCCTCACCGACGGCGGCGACGCTGCACGCGACGCACTATCACACCGTCGATGTGGCGGCGCGCCAGCAAGAGCGCGGGCGCGAGCTGGTGGCGCCGCTTTCGGGCCTGCTCACCGTGCCGCTCTCACCTGGCACCAACTGGTCCGAGCAGGAGATCGTCGAGGAGCTGGAGAATAATGCGCAGGGGATTCTCGGCTATGTCGTGCGCTGGATCGATCAGGGGGTTGGCTGTTCCAAGGTGCCGGACATCAACGACATCGGCCTGATGGAAGATCGCGCGACGCTGCGCATTTCTTCCCAGCATATCGCCAACTGGCTGCTTCATGGCGTGTGTACGCCGGCGCAGGTCGATTCGGCCTTCGAGAAGATGGCGGCCAAGGTCGACGCACAGAATGCCGGCGATCCGCTCTATCGACCGATGGCAGGCCATCCGGAGAGCCTTGCGCTGAAAGCCGCACGGGCCTTGGTGTTCGAGGGCGTCGCGCAACCAAACGGCTATACCGAGCCCCTGCTTCATGCGTGGCGATTGCGGGTGAAGGCGCAGGACAACCGGGCATGAAAATGGGCGGCTCCGCAGGGAGCCGCCCAATTCGTTTCAGCGTTGTGCGCGCCGCGTCTTAAGGATTTGCGGTCGCCGGCTGCTGGCTCGCCATGTCGGCCGAGGCCAGTTCCTGGATCTTCTTCACGAGATCCGGATTGGTCCGGGTCGCCTGGGCAATCTCGTTGTACCGCGCCGGCGTCAGGCCATTGGACTGCACGGCGGCGAGCATCTGCTCCTGCTTGGCGTCTGCAGCGACCGTTGCGTCCTTCTGGATCTTGTCCGCTTGGATGGCGGCCTTGGCAAAACCGACCAGCTCCGCATCCGTAAAGCTCGCTGGAGCAGCTGCCGTGGCCGGTGCGGCCGGAGAAGCTGGCGCTGCGGGCGAGGCGGGGGCAGCCGGCTGTGTAGTGGCCGGCGCTGCGGTGTCCTGCGCCATGGCTGGCACAGCAATGCCGCCGCTCAGCAGCAGCGCAGCGGTGTAAAGCAGTGATGACTTCATGACGGATACCTTTCAGATGTTTTGAACCGTGCTTGAAAGGTAGGGAGCGACGGGGAGGGGGCAAATAAACGTCGATTACACGTTTAATCACCGGGGTGAGGTGTGTCTGCAGCGCCACTCATGCACCGTAAGTCGATGATTTCTCGTGGCCCACAACCACCCTTCACGGGCTGGCTCTGCGTTCTTCACAGCAAATGGGGAAAATGGTGCTGCCGGCGAGGATTGAACTCGCGACCTCAGCCTTACCAAGGATGCGCTCTACCACTGAGCTACGGCAGCACTGCCGTTCGCAGGGGTACCCCGCGTCAGCAAGGCCGCGCCTATGGCCTTACCGTCTGGCCTTGTCAAGGCGACTTGCAGCGTAAAAGCCGGATTCGTAAAGTAAGGGCATGAGTACCCCGCCCTCCGACCGCCAACGCCGGCTCGCCGAAGCGCTGCGGGCCAATCTGCGCCGCCGCAAGGGGCAGGCCCGTGCCAAGACGGATGCGCCGGATTCAAAGGCCACGCTGGATCAACCTGTCGAGGGGCGCGAGGAGGAGGCTCCTACGGATCGCTAGGGCGTCGCAGCGGCTCAACCAGCCTTCCTGACGGTTACTGTCACCATTTGACATTGTTCGTTCGATCGAACAAATATCCTTCATGCGGCCTCCATCGTCATTGTGCTGGTCATCGTCGAACGCCGCTCGACGAAGGATGTCGAGATCGAGCGGGTCAGGGACGTGCCACCAGCCCGTCCGCCACGCCACGACGGGCGAAGAAAATGCATGAGGCCGTGACCCGCACGCGCAAGAAAGCGCTAGCAACGGATATCGGGGCCGCATCCGTGGACACGGAAAGCCCTGCAAGAAGCGATCTTCCGTTGCAGATTATTGAGGCAGCTCTTGAGCAGTTCGGCCGCTTCGGCTTCGACGGGGCCAGCACGCGCGAAATTGCTCGCGCCAGCGGGACGGCGATGTCCTCGATCACCTATCATTTCGGCTCCAAGGAAGGGCTATACCTCGCCTGCGCCGACCATATCGCCTCCGTCGTCGCCAGTATCTACGCGCCGCTGATCGCCATCATCGAGAAGCAGCCGCCCCAGACCCCCGCGCAGGCCCGCACGCAGATGCTGGCGCTGCTGGAGACGCTGGCGCGCTTCCTGCTCTCGTCGCGCTCGGCGACCTTTGCGCAGTTCGTGGCGCGTGAGCAGCAGCACCCGACCGAGGCCTTCACGCGCCTCTACGATGGATTGATCGGGCCGCTGGTGGAGACCGCGATTCTGCTCTCCGCCGTCACGCGGCCATCGCTTGCCGAAGCGGAGCGCCGCCCGCTGATCCTCCATATCATGGGCATGGCGCTGATTTTGCGCCTCGGTCGCGCCTGCGTGGTGCGGACCATGCAAGTGCCCGATCTCGATTCCGCTACGGGCGAGGCGCTGGTCGCCAGCCTGCTCAAGTCCGCCGAAACCCTGCTCACCGAGGAATGACGCCATGACCCGCCAGCGCCTGATCGTGCTCATCATCGTCACCGTCATGCTGATCGCTGCCGTGAGCACGCGCGGCTTCGGGCTGCTGGGGCGGGATGACGGGCCTCTGACGCTCTATGGCAATGTCGACATTCGGGAAGTGGATCTCGGCTTCCGGGTCGGCGGACGGATCGCGCAGATCCCGGTCGAGGAAGGCCAGCGGGTCAAGCAGGGCATGCTGCTGGCCGAGCTGGACCGGGCCTCCATCGATAGCGCCGTCGCCCAGTCCGATGCGCGCGTGGCGCAGGCTCGCGCGGAACTGATCAAGCTCCAGCGCGGCAGTCGGCCGGAAGATGTCGCTCAGGCGCAGGCTCGCTTTGCGGCAGCGCAGGCGGCGGCGCGCGATGCCCAGCGCGACTATGAACGCCGGCAGCCGCTGGTCGCCCCGGGCGCAATCAGCCGCGATGTGTGGGAATCGACCGTCGCCATGCGCGATCGCGCTAATGCCCAGCTCGCTGAAGCGCAGGCGGCGCTGACCCTGGTGCGCACCGGCGCGCGGCGCGAAGATATCGAGGCGGCGCGCGCGGCGCTGCAGGCGGCAGAGGCATCCCGCAAGGGCGTTGGCACCGATCTCGATGACGCCCGCCTGCTCGCGAGCGTGGATGGTGTGGTGGTGACCCGTGCGCGCGAACCCGGCGCGATCGTGGCGCCGGGCGAAACCGTCTTCACGCTGGCCATCGATCGCCCGGTGCGCGTGCGGGCCTATGTGGCGGAGAACCAGCTCAGCCGGATAGCCCCGGGCATGACGGTCACGATCACGGCGGACGGCAACCCCAAATCCTATTCCGGCATCATCGGCTATATTTCGCCGCGCGCGGAATTCACCCCCAAGACGGTGGAGACGAGCGACCTGCGCACCGACTTGGTCTATCGCTTGCGGATCGTCGTGGATGATCCGGACGGCAAGCTGCGGCAGGGCCAGCCGGTGAGCGTTGCCATCGCCGATCCCGCCCCCACAGCGAAGCGCTGACCATGCGCGGGACGTCGCCATCGCGACGGAATAACGGCGGCAGGCCGATATGAGTGACCTCGCGCCAGTCGCTGGCGATAGCCAGCCGGTCGCGACGGCCACGGGGATCGTGAAAGCGTTCGGCGACACACGTGCGCTCGGCGGGGTCGACCTGGTGGTGGTGCCGGGCAAGGTCACCGGGCTGGTGGGGCCGGATGGTGCCGGCAAGACAACGTTGATTCGCGTGCTGGCCGGGTTGATGCGGGCGGATGAAGGCACCGTTTCCATTCTCGGCGCGCCGCCTGCCGATCGCCTTGATTCGATCGGCTACATGCCGCAGCGCTTCGGCCTCTATGAAGACCTAACCGTGCGCGAGAATCTCGTCCTTTATGCCGAGATGCGGGGCCTGCCGCGCGATGCGCAGGAGAGCGTCTTCAAGCGCCTCCTCGAATTCACCGACCTTGCCCGCTTTCAGGCGCGCCCGGCCGGCAAGCTCTCGGGTGGCATGAAGCAGAAGCTGGGCTTGGCCTGCGCGCTGGTGAGCACGCCGCCATTGTTGTTGCTCGACGAGCCGGGCGTGGGCGTCGATCCGATCAGCCGCCGCGAGCTGTGGGCCATGGTTGCCGAGCTGACCAAGGAGGGCATCGGCGTGCTCTGGTCCACCGCCTATCTCGATGAGGCCGAGCTGTGCGACACGGTGTATCTGCTGAGCGACGGCCGGACGCTGTTCACGGGCCCGCCGGCCACCCTGACCGATGCGATCAGCGACCGCGTGATTCGGGTCACCGGTTTTGCCGAGCGCCGCCGGCAAGCGCTCACCCGCGCGCTCGACCGGCCGGACGTGATCGACGGCACCTTGCAGGGCCGCGCGATCCGCCTGCTCATCGGCGAGGGCCATTCGGTGCCCGACGCCGACGCGCTCGATATGGGGCCGGAAACGCAGGTGTCTCGGGCGCCTGCGCGCTTCGAGGACGGGTTCATCGAGCGGCTGGGGGGCGGGCCGGATGGGACCAGCGCGCTGGCGGCGGCCTATCGCGAGATTCCCGCCAGCGATGCACCCGCCATCGAAGCCAGGGGGCTGACCAAAAGATTTGGCGACTTCACGGCGGCGCGCGATGTGAGCTTCACGGTTCCGCGTGGCCGGATTTTCGGTCTGCTGGGGCCAAATGGCGCGGGCAAATCGACCACGTTCAAGATGCTGTGTGGCCTGCTCACGCCGAGCGAGGGCAGCGGATCGGTCGCCGGGCACGATCTGCGCCGGGCCGCCGCACAGGCCCGAGGATCGCTGGGCTATATGGCCCAGAAATTCTCGCTCTATGGCGATCTGTCGGTCGCCCAGAATCTCGACTTCTTCGCTGGCGCTTATGATCTGGCTGGCGCACAGGCGCGCGCGGCGATCGAGCGGGTTACCGACATTTTCGAGCTGGGCGGCAACCTCAAGCGCAATGCCGGGACGCTGCCGCTCGGCTTCAAGCAGCGCCTCGCTCTGGCCTGCGCGGTGATGCACGAGCCGCCGGTGCTGTTCCTGGATGAGCCGACATCCGGTGTCGATCCGGTCATGCGCCGCGAGTTCTGGACGCATATCAACGGACTCGTCCGGCGCGGCGTTACGGTGCTGGTCACCACCCATTTCATGGACGAGGCCGAATATTGCGACGATGTGACGCTCATCTATCGCGCGCAGCAGATCGCCAGCGGCCCGCCCGACTCGCTCAAGGCGAAAGCCGGCGAACTGACCGGCAAGGATGATCCCACGATGGAGGACGCGTTTATCGCCCTCATCGAGGCGTCCGACGCCCACCGGGAGGCGGAGGCCGCGGCATGAGTGGGACCGATCCCGATCCGACGCTGGCGCAGGTGGAGGCGCGTGCCGGCGCCATGGCAGGCTCTTCCCGCCGCCGGCTGCTGGCGCTGATCGTCAAGGAATATGCCCAAATCCGGCGCGATCCTTCGACCTTCCTCATCGCCTTTGCGATGCCGCTGCTGCTGCTCTTCCTTTTTGGCTATGCGATTTCCCTCGATCCGCGCGACACCAAGATCGCTTTGGTCGTGCAGGATGACAGCGCGCCGGCCGCGCGGCTGGCGCAGGCCTATGCCCATTCGCCCTATTTCCAGGTCACCCCGCTCAATGCCGTGCTGCCCGCCCGTACACTGATGCAGCAGGGGGCGATTCGCGGCTTCGTCGTCATTCCGCCCGATTTTGGCCGGGCCATGGCCCAGGGAACACCGCAGCCGATCCAGATCGTCACCGATGGCACCCAGCCCAATCAGGCGAATTTCGTCGCCAGTTATGCCGAGGGGGTCCGGCAGACATGGATGGCCGACGAGCTGGGTCTGCGCCTCGGGCGCAGGGCTGCGCCGCCCATCGATGTCTCCCAGCGCATGTGGTTCAATCCGGGCCTGCAGAGCCGCTATTTCCTCGTGCCCGGCGCCATCGCCATCGTGATGACGATGATCGGGACGCTGCTCACCGCGCTGGTCGTCGCGCGTGAATGGGAGCGGGGCACCATGGAGGCGCTGCTGGCTACGCCGATGCGGATGACTGAGTTCATTCTCTCCAAGGTGCTGCCCTATTTCCTGCTCGGCATGGTCTCCATGGCGCTGTGCACGGTGATCGCGGTGACCGCCTTCGGCCTGCCCTTCCATGGATCGATCTTCGCCCTGTTCGCCATCGCCGCCGCCTTCCTGCTGCCCGCGCTGGGACTGGGGCTGTTCATCTCGGCGACGACGCGCAACCAGTTCGTGGCCAGTCAGGTGGCGTTGCTCGCCTCCTTCCTCCCGACCTTCCTGCTCTCCGGCTTCATCTTCGAGATCGGATCGATGCCTTGGCCGATCCAGGCGCTGACCTATGCCGTGCCGGCGCGCTACCTCATTCCCGCGCTGCAAACCGTGTTCATGGCCGGGGACATCTGGGCGATCATCCTGCCCAACATCCTCATCATGCTGGGCTTTGGCTTCCTATTCTTCATCCTCTGCTTCCGCGCCACGCGGCGGAGCCTCGACTGATGCCGATGCTACAGTTGCCTGCCCGCTTCACCCGCCTGCGCGCGATGATCGTCAAGGAAATCTGGGCGCTGCTGCGCGATCCCAAGTCGCGCATCGTGCTTGTGCTGCCGCCGCTGATTCAGTTGCTGATCTTCACCTTCGCCACCACGCTGGACGTCAAGAATGTCGACATCGGCCTCGTCGATCGCTCCGGCGGCGTCCATGCGCAGGAACTGCTCCAGCGCATCGAGGGCAGTCCGCGCTTTCGGGACGTCATCGTGCTGCCCTCCATGGCGGCGATGGAAGAGGCGATCGACGAGCAGAAGGTGCTGGCGGCGCTCGTCATCCAGGAGGATTTCGATCAGCGCCTCGCGCGTGGGCAGAGCGCCACGCTTGGCCTGGTGCTGGATGGCCGCCGGTCCAATGCCGCACAGATCGTTGCGGGCTATGTGAACCAGATCGCGGCGGGTTATGGCGCGGAACTGGCGCCGATCAGCGCGCGCATGGCCGGCGGCAGCGCGGTGACCCATTGGTACAATCCCAGCCTCGACTATATGTGGTTCACCCTGCCGGGGCTGGTGGCGCTGATCATCTCCATCGCCGGCATCGCCATCACCTCGCAGGCGGTGGCGCGCGAGCGGGAACTTGGGACGTTCGATCAGCTGATGGTCTCGCCCATGCGGGTGCATGAGATTCTCATCGGCATGATGGTGCCACCGCTCTTGGTCGGCATGGTCAACGGCGTGTTGTTTCTGGTGGTGGCGCAGGTTGCCTTCGGGGTGCCTTTCACCGGCTCCTTCCTGCTCTTCCTCATCGCGATGCTCTTTTACCAGCTTGCCCTCATCGGCCTGGGTCTGCTCGTCTCGGCTATGTCGATGACGCAGCAGCAGGCGTTTCTCGGCTCGTTCATCGTCACCGTGCCGCTCATCCTGCTCTCCGGCTATGCCGCGCCGATCGAGAATATGCCGGACTGGTTGCAGATCATTACGCACGCCGATCCGGTCCGCTATTTCCTCATCATCGTGCAGGGCCTGTTCTTGAAGGCCATGCCCGCCGCCGTCGTGTTCCATCAGCTCTGGCCGCTTGGCGTCATAGCCCTCGTCTCTCTGAGTGCGGCGGCCTGGCTGTTCCGTGCCCGAATGGAGTGAAGTCCATGCGTGTTACCTCTCTCCCTCCGCTCGCCGGCGCTGCGCTGGCACCACTGCTGCTCTCCGCCTGTGCGCTCGGTCCCGCCTATGCGCCGCCGCAGACCCATGTGACGGATCGCTGGCTGGGCGAGGCTGGGACGGGCGCCGTGCAGGCCGAGCGGTGGTGGGAGCAGTTGCACGATCCTATGCTCAACGGACTGGTCGAGCAGATGCTGGCCGGCAACCCGGACCTCCGCGAGGCACAGGCGCGGGTGGCGGAGGCGCGGGCAAATCGCGATGCCGTGCGCGGCGGGCGCCTGCCGCAGGTGACGACGAGTGCGAGCGGCAATCAGGTGGTGCTGAGCGAGAATGGCCAGATGCCGGTGGGCCAGATTCCCGGCTTCGCGCGGGACTTCCCGCTGTTCGATGTCGGCTTCGACGCCAGTTGGGAACTTGATCTGTGGGGCCGGCAGGCGCGCCAGAGTGAGGCCGCGCAGGCACGTAGCGAGGCGGCGGCGCTTTCGGCGCAGGCGGTGCGGATGCAATTGATCGCCGAACTGGCGCGGGCCTATGTCGGTCTGCGGCAGGCGCAGGCGGATCTTGCGGTCGCGCAGGACATGCTTTCCGCGCGCACGCAGCTTGCCGATCTGGCGGGGCTGCTGGAGCGTGCTGGCGAAGCCAATGCCATCGATGCCAGCCGCGCGCGGGGCGAGGCCGAGACTGCCCGGCTCTCGGTGACGCAGGCGCAGGCCGGCGTGCGGAGCGCGGCCGTGCAAGTGGCGCGGCTGGTCGGCAAGGAACCCGCCGCGCTGGTCCCGCAACTGGAGCAGCCGGGCGCCATTCCTGCGCCGCCGCAGGCCATTGCGGCGGGCCTGCCCTCCGAGCTGTTGCGGCGTCGGCCGGATATTCTCGGCGCCGAGCGGGAGCTGGCGGCAGCCACGGCCGACATCGGCGTGGCGCGGGCCGATCTGTTCCCGCGCCTGTCGCTCAGCCTGGCTGTCGGCCAGCAGGCCCGCGCGATCGGCGATCTGGTGAGCGGGGACAGCACCCGGCTGCAGGGCGGGGGCGGCCTGTTCTGGCCGCTGTTTAACGGCGGGCGGGCCCGGGCGATGGTGCGCGCGGCCGATGCGCGCGCGCAGGCAGCGGCGGCCCGCTATGATGGCGCCGTGGTCGGCGCGCTGGCGGACAGTGAAGACGCGATCAATCGATTCGACCGCAGCGTGGAGGGGCTCACCGCTGCACGCGAGACGCTGGCGCGGGAAGAGGCTGCCTATGCGCTGGTGTCCCGCCGCCAGGCCGCTGGCGAGGACGACCGGCTCGCCCTGGCGCGGGCCGCTCTGGTGCGCCAGTCCGCGATGCAGCAGCTGAACCGCGCGCAGGCGGGGGCGGTCCAGGCTGCGATTGCACTCCACAAGGCATTGGGCGGTGGCTGGTCGTCCGAGTCGCAGGCCTCGATGGAACCCGACGGAGCGCGCCGTATGAGAACAAGAAGAGGACAAGCGCAAATGGTGTCCGAACGGTTAAACTTTCGGGCCGCAGGAGCGCCGTGACCTGATCTTCGGAATCCCAACGATTCGCAGCGGGCGCAGCAAATTCCGGCCTCTCAAGGCTGAAAAAATGTGTTAAATATCAGTTGGTTATCTGTTTAACCGTCCTTCCGGTCGGGATTCCGTGGTCAAGCATTTTATTTCAGATTTTTGACAGAGGGCGTGCTTGATCGGGGGGGCGAGCACTGCCACAACTTGCCCTCGGCGGGGCTCGAATCGTAGCCACGTCATACAGCGGTCTGAGTTGAACACTGGACGTGGGAGGGGCACTCCCGCGAGGGATTTTCGCGTCCAGCGTCTGACAGCAGATCACCTGCGAGGAGTAGGACGATCGGGGATCGGGAAGACATGGGGCAACACGTGAATCAGCAGCATTTCAGCAGCGTTGCCGACGGCATCGGGCCAGCCGACATTGGCGAGCAGCCCGAGCGCGAGGCGCTGGAACAGGCATGGACGGAGATCCGTGCGGGGCTGCGCAGGGCCGTCGGGGTTCGCCTGTTCGATCAATGGATTCGGCCGTTGCGGCTGGGCAGCTTCTGCGCTCAGTCCGGCACGCTCGATATCGAGGCGCCGTCGGAATTCGCGGCGAGCTACGTCTCCAGCAATTTCGCCACGCGGATCGCACTGGCCTGGCGCACGACGCCCGTCGGCGTGCATGACCTGCGCATCGTTCGCGCCAGCGAGGCGCCTGAAACGGTGCTGGTCACCCCGCGCGGCTTCCGCCCGCAAGAGAGCACGGCGCGTCCGGGCCAGTCGACGCGGGCGCTCGCGTCCTCGCAGGACGCATCGACCAACCGGGAGTCGGCGGGGCGGCGCGCTGCGCTGCGCTTCGAGCCGCGTCACGATTTCGCCGGATTCATGACGGATGAGAGCAATGTGCTGGCGGCGTCGGCGGCTAAAGCCATGGCCGGGGCGACCCGTCCGGCGTTCAATCCGCTGTTCATCCATGGCCCGACCGGCTTTGGCAAAACCCACCTGCTCCACGCCATTGCGCAGGCCTATGGCGAGACGCTTGGCGGCACCACCGGCGCGCCTCCGAGGGAGGGGGCGATCCTCTATATGTCGGCCGAGCGGTTCATGAACGAGTTCGTGGCAGCGATTCGCGCCAACGACACCTTCTCGTTCAAGGCCCGGCTGCGCGAAGCACGGATGCTGCTGATCGACGACATCCAGTTCATCGCCGGCAAGGGGCCGACACAGGAGGAATTCCTCCACACGCTCAACGATCTCATCGATGCCGGCGCGCGGATCGCGATCGCCGCCGATCGGCCGCCCCAGCAGTTGGGCTCGGTCGATCCGCGCATCCTGTCCCGCCTCGCCGGCGGGCTGGTCGCCGACATCCAGCCTGCCGGCCTTGAGCTGCGCATGAAAATTCTGGAAGCGCGGCGCGAGGCGGTGGCGGACATTGCCGTGCCGGACGACGTCATCGCCCTGCTCGCCGGGGCCATCCGCACCAGCATTCGAGAGCTGGAGGGCGCCTTTAATAAGCTGGTGGCTTATGCCCAGCTCGTCGACAAGGCGATCACCACCGAACTGGCGCAGTCGATGCTGGCCGAATCGCTGCGAGCCAGCCACCGGCGCATCACCATCGACGAGATCCAGAAGCTGTGCGCGGCCCATTACCGGATCGACCAGTCCGAAATGCGCTCACAGCGTCGCGCCCGTGCGGTTGCACGTCCGCGTCAGGTGGCGATGTATCTGGCCAAGAAGCTCACGCCGCGCTCGCTGCCGGAAATCGGTCGCGTGTTCGGTGGACGGGACCACAGCACGGTGATCCACGCCGTGAAGACCATTGAGGCGATGCGCCTCGACAATCCCGAGATGGATGCGGATATCCGCACGCTGCAGAAGCAACTCGAGGGCTGAAGGGGTGACGAGGCGGGTCGGGTGCGGTGTGCATCCGGCTCGGCTTTGGTCCTTTCGGGACTGGATCCGGCTGGGCTGGTCACGCGTGGCCACCAGCCGAGATAATCATGCCCCGCCTCGGCCAGCTTGAGATGATCACCTGCTCTCCACCCATCCACCCAGTGCTCCTGCGCAGGCAGGAGGCCAGGGCGGTTTAGGCGGTCCCATGCGCCCTAGGCTCCTGCCTTCGCAGGAGCACGGGGTGGTCAGGTCGTGGGGTTTTCTTCCCCAACGCGCGGCCATCGAAAGGCACGATGCACCGCACGGGACTTGGCAAATGAGGGCTCTTCCCCTATTTTCCGATCTATCGAAGCCTCCGTGGGGACGGGATGCGGGGCGCGTTGCAATCATCGATTGATCGAAAAGAGCCGTCATGTCCGTTGTGCATCGCCGTCAGTTTCTTACGCTCGCTGGAGCGGCCGCATCGGCTGCTCTGGTGCCTGCCAGTGTGCGCGCCGCCGTGCGCACGCCGCCGCAATGGGCCAAGCTCGTTGCCAAGGCGGAAGCGGCCATGGACCAGTATAGCGTCAAGTTGCGCGACCGGTTCGTCGTCGTGGACTTCTCGCTGCCCTCGGCCGCCGCGCGGATGTTGCTGGTCGATCGCGAGAGCGGCCTCCACCGGGTGCTGACCGTCGCGCATGGGCGCGGGTCCGATCCGGCGCATAGCGGTTTCCTGCACAGCTTCAGCAATGCGCCCGGCTCCAACGCCAGCTCGCGCGGGGCCTATCTTACCGGCGCTCATTATACCGGCCAGCATGGCCGCTCGCAGCGGCTGATCGGCCTGGAGACGAGCAACGACAATGCCGAATCGCGCGCCATCGTGATTCACGGCGCCTGGTACAGCAATGACGACATGGTGAAGCGCCTCGGCAAGCTGGGGCGCAGCGAGGGCTGCTTTGCCGTGAGCGAAACGCAGATCAACCCTCTGCTCGACTGGCTCGGCCCCGGACGGATGCTCTACGCCGACAAGGTGTAAGGCGCCGCTACTGACGAGCGTGTTACGGGCGCCTAGCCGGCCAGACATCCCATGCTGGAGAGTTGCCGGGTCGCGGCGAGGTTGCCGGCGCCGAGGGCCGCGGCAATATCGCCATCCAGCCCATAGACATCATCGAACCTGTTGAGCCGGCCTTTCGCATCGGCGCGCGCGGTCATGTAGACGATGTAGACCGGAATCGGTGCGGACAGCTTGGCCGTCACGGTGGTGCCTGCGGCGACTGCAGCGTCGATCCGCGCTCGACTCCAGTCCGTACCGGTGAGCATCGCCACGGCGAGGTCGAACGGTTGGTCCGTGCGCACACAGCCATGGCTGAAGGTGCGCTCTTCCTTCTCGAACAGGCTCTTGCTCGGCGTATCGTGCAGGAAGATGGCGAGCGGATTGGGCATGTCGATCTTCATCTGCCCGAGTGCATTGCCGGGGCCTGGTTGCTGCACGACCTGCAGGCTGCCGCCCTGCTGGGTCCAGCTATAGCCCCGCGCGCGGGCCGTGGCCGGGCGCGTGCGGATCAGCGCGCCGACGCTCTCGCGCACGATCGACTGCGGCACGGTCCATGTCGGATTGAGGATCACGCCCGTGGCGGTGGTGGCGAATTGCGGAGTCGGCGTGCCCGGCTTGCCGACGATCACCCGTTGGGTGGCTAGCACCGCACCGCGATCGACCAGTTGCGCCACATATTCCGGCACGTTCACGATCAGATAGCGCGGCCCCATGTCGCGGGGCAGCCAGCGCCAGCGTTCGAGATTGGCGCGCAGTCGGGCACGGTCCGCCCCGGCGTCGGCCGGCAGGCTCAGCAGCGCGGCCCGAAGCCTGCGATAATCGGCATGGGCAGGGGCCAGCCGCTCCAGTTCGGCGGCGACATCGCCACTGCTCAGCGCGCGGTCGATCAGGGCGAGCACCGCGTCCGGGCTGAGATTCGGGGTGCGGAAATAGGAGAGGCGGCGCTGGTCGGCAGGCACCCGGCCATTGGCGAGGTCGCGGGCCATCAAGGCAAAGCTGCGCGTCGCGGCGATGTCCAGGCCGCGCTGGTCTCCAGCGCCAAGGGCAGTGCTGAGCCGGTCCAGCTCATAATCGCGCGGATCGAGGCCGTGCGAGTCGATCTTCCGGCCATAATCGAGCAGCGTGGTTGCCGCCGGGCGGGACCAGGGCGTGCTGGCCTGCGCCGGCATCGCGATGAGAAAACATAGAAGAGCGAGCAAGATACGAGGCATGGGCCGTCCTCCCAAGATGATCGGTCCCTCCTAGGCCGGCACCGCAACCCCGCCATGATATGCATCAATCTCCGCCGTCAGGCTGCGCATGGCGGGATGAATCGGCCGTCCGTTCGGGATGTTCAGCCACAAGCGCAGCAGCAGGCGGCGCGCATCGGGCGTGTCATGGAATTGCTGGCGCGAGTGCAGCACGAGGAAATTGTGCCAGAAGAACATCTCGCCGGGCTGCAGCACGAAATCGGCGCGGACATCGGGCCGCAGCGCGATCTCGTCGAACAGGGCAAGCGCCTCGCGGAACGCAGCAGGCAGCTTCTCCGGCTCGCGGCCATGGCGCAAGAACACGCGGTTGTTGAACCCGCTCGTCTTGCCGCCCAAGTTCCAGAAGAAAGGCAGCGCCTCCTCGTGAGGCTGCGGCCGCTGGGGCCAGTCGATATAATGGCCCTCGTAGAGGCGGGCGAGAAGATCGGGTCGCTCGCGGGCCATGATGTTGTGGATGGCGAGCAGGCTGACAGCACCACTCTCGCCACCCTGCGCCGAGGCACGAAGGCCGTAGAGCGAGAGCACCTCGTGAAAATCGGTATGGGAGCGCAGTTCCAGATCGGACGTGTAGCCGCGCGGCGGCCCGCCCTCTTCCTTCTGGACATGGGCGATATGGTCGCCACGTGGGCTTTGCACGACGCCGGTGCCGATATGGGTGCCAAGCCCCCAATAGAGCCGCTCATGATCTGCCAGATCATAACGGCCCGCATCGATCCCGGAGAGAATGACCGCGCCGCAGCCATGGAAAAGCTGCCAGCGCGCTGCCTTCATCAGCGCGTCGATTTCAGGGCAGGAGAAATCCTCGCGCCGGATGTCATGCGCGACTCGGCCGCGCACGCGGAGCACGCCGCGATCGATAGCGTCGCGTTGCGCAGGGGAAAGCCGATGGGTGAAGCCCTCGCGTCCACCGATTTCGGTACTGGTCCAGACAGCGGGATCGTCGACCGGCACGGGATGCAATGGCATGGGCGGTCGATCCTCTCCGTTGATGGCCCGGTCTTCGCCGGGTGGGTCGTCAGCCGTTCAGAGGCTGGCGCCGGACGAAATGTCTGGCTTGTTCACAATGTCCGGGGTGTCGGCCGGGCCACCCGCCAGCACGAAGCGCCTGTCGCAATAGCCGCAATCGACATAGCCATGCTCGTCGATCTCCAGGAAGATGCGCGGATGCCCCAGCGCAGCGGGGATGCCGTGGCCCGAGCCATCGCAGGAGACTCGGCGAGCATGAACGTGAATGATTTCAGGCGGCGTGTGCATGAGGATGGCGGTTAGCACCCCCGCCGCCAGCGGGCAATATGGAGGATGGGTTGATCCCGCGCAAAGCCCTGCGGTGATGGCCGACCTATCCTGTGCACATGTTGGGAGACGAGCGGCAGACGATGGGCAATCCTTCAGAGCAGCAGGACCGCGCGATCGCCGCACGGCTCGCTTATGCGGCTACACTGGCCTGCGCATTGCTCGCCCTCGCCTATGTCGGCGGGCAACTGCTCGAATGGCTCGGCTTGCTGGGCTCTGCCGGCGGCCCGAATGCTGCCAGCGCCCCGCGCGGGCTGGCGCTGCTGCTAACGCCATCGCTGTTGCTCGGCCCAGCCTTCGTGATCCTCATGGCCGCCCTGCATCGGCTCGCGCCGCCGGGGCGTCGGGCCTTCAGTCAAAGCGCGTTTGGCTTCGCGATCATGTATGCCACGCTCACGGGCCTCGTCTATTTCGTTCAGCTCACCTTCGTCGCGCCGAGACTGGCCAGCGGCGACACGGCAGGCATCGAGCCTTTTCTCTTCCTGCCCTATCGTAGCTTCCTCTTCGCGGTGGATCTGCTGGGCTACGCTCTGATGAGTCTCGCTACCTTGCTGGCTGCCTGCGCGCTGCCAGGTGGGCGTGGCGGTCGCGCGGCCCATGCAGCCTTGCTCGCCAACGGCCTCCTCATGCCGGCGCTGGCGCTGCAGATGTTCTGGCCGTGGCTGATCTGGGTGGGCGCCTTGTGGGCGCTCAGCTTTCCCGCCGCGATGCTTCTCGTCGCGCGCTTGGTGCGGCGGATTTGATTCCGCGCACGATCGCGCCTACATCGCCCCTTCAACGCCAGCAGGAGCACATCATCATGGACAAGGCACCGGACATCCGCCCGATTGTTCCTTCGTCACAGGTGTTCCATGCCCGGCCCAAATCCCGCTCTTCTCACCCTCGATCACGTCACGCTCGCCCGGCCTGACGGGGCGGCGCTTTTCTCTGACCTGACTCTGGCCATCGGGCGGGAGCGGGTCGGCCTTGTCGGGCGCAACGGCGCCGGCAAGTCGAGCCTGCTCGCCATGATCGCCGAGGGCGGCGCGCCGCAGGCGGGGACGATCCACCGGACCGGGCGCATCGGCACCTTACGACAGATCCAGCCGGATGCCGGCAGCGTTGCACAAGCGCTCGGCCTTTCCGATGCGCTGGAGAGACTCGCGCGCCTGGACGGGGGCGAGGGATCGCCGGAGGATGCGGCAGAAGCGGACTGGACTCTGCCCGAGCGCCTTGAGCGAGCGCTGGCCGATGTCGGGTTGACCGGCACGGCTTTGGATCGCGATTGCGCGACGCTGTCGGGCGGGGAACGCACCCGCGTCGGGCTGGCGGCGATGCTGCTTGCCGAGCCCGAACTGCTGCTGCTCGATGAACCCACCAACAATCTCGACGACGCCGGCCGGGCCGCGGTGGGGGAGTTGCTGGCCTGCTGGCCGGGCGGCGCACTCGTCGCCAGCCATGATCGCGCGCTGCTGGAAGGCATGGACCGGATCGTCCAGCTCTCGCCGGTCGGGGCCTTCAGCGTCCGCGGAGGGTGGAGCGCCTTTGTGGCGAGTCGCGATGCGATGCGCGCACGGGCCGAGGACGCGCTGGATCGCAGCCAACGCACACTCGCCCGGCAGCAGCGGGATGCGCAGGCTCAGGCCGAGCGCAAGGCCCGGCGGGACAAGGCCGGGCGCACTGCCCGGGCGCGGGGGGATCAGCCGCGCATTCTGCTCGGCAAGCGGGCGGAGCAAGCCGAGCAAAGCGGGGCGCGCGAGCGTCATCAGGCCGAGCGCCAGATCGGCGCCGCCAGCCAGTCGCTGGAGGCCGCCCGCGCGCAGGTGGAGGTTCTGACGCCGCTGCAGATCAATCTGCCATCGGCCGGCCTCCCACATAATCGCACGGTATTGCGGTTTGAGGATGTGGTGTTGGCACGGGGCGGGCGCCGGCTGTTCGGCCCGCTGTCCTTTGCCATGGCCGGGCCGGAGCGCGTCGCGATCACGGGCCCGAACGGCAGTGGCAAGACCAGCCTGCTCGCCCTGGCGGTCGGCTTGGCCGAGCCGAGCGCGGGGACCATCCATCGCGGGCCGGGCCGGATCGCGCTGCTCGACCAGCACGCCGACCTGCTGAGGCCCGGTCAGACCCTGCAAGCGGCAATGCTGGCCGTGCATCCCGGCATGACCCTGCACATGGCGCATGAGGCGCTAGCTCGCTTTGCCTTCCGCAACCGCGATGCTCTGAAGGATGTCGCGGTGCTGAGCGGCGGCGAGCGGCTGCGCGCCGCCCTGTGCGTGATCACAAGCGGGCCGGTGCCGCCGCAGCTTTTAGTTCTCGATGAGCCGACCAATCATCTCGACATTGAGAGTATTGAGCTGCTCGAGCAGGCAGTCGCCGACTATGATGGCGCCTTGCTCGTCGTGAGCCACGATGCCGCGTTTCTGGACCGGATCGGCATCGAGCGGCGGCTGAGGCTGGGCGTGGACGGCTTGTGAGAGCTAAACCCCCGATCAGTCGAACAGCTCTTCGAGGAACGACTTCTTCCGCTTGGGATAGCCTTTATGCGAGCGGTAGCCGCCGTCTCGATAGCCCTGCTCGCGATATCGCTCGTCGCGGTACGGCTGCTGGATCTGAGGTTGGGGCGGATAAGGCTCGGCGCGGGTCTGCGGCGGGGCGGCAGGCGCCAATTCGGCACTGGCGCGCTCGATAATCTTGTCCAGCTCGCCCCGGTCCAGCCACACGCCACGGCATTGGGGGCAATAATCGATTTCGACGCCTTGGCGCTCGCTCATCACGAGCGGCACGTGGCAAACCGGGCAGGGCATGGACTGGGCTGACGACATGAAAAACCTCCGATGGAACGATTGTCGATCGGGTGGCTGATGCAGGTGTTCAATGAGTCTGGACCCGGCACCGAGCGCACTCGATGCGGTCCGACATCACGATCCATAGGGGATCGCCAGAGGGGCCCGGCCCGCAGACCCAAAGTAGGTGAGCCCTGTCGTAGGTCAAGCCTTCACGCGTGAAGCTATGCGCGCTGCGCCCATAATGCGCCTAAAAGAAAAGGGCCGCCCTGAAGAGCAGCCCTTGTTCCGGTCCCGGACGGGATATTCTGAACCTTCTGCGCGTCCGCGGAGCCGGACCATGGTCTGCTCCGCGAAACGACGTCGACGTTCTTAGCGCTTCGAGAACTGGAAGCTGCGGCGAGCCTTGGCGCGGCCGTACTTCTTGCGCTCGACGACGCGCGGATCGCGCGTGAGGAAGCCCTCTGCCTTCACGGCGGCGCGCAGCGTGGGCTCATACTTGCTGAGCGCCTGCGCGATGCCGTGCTTCACGGCGCCGGCCTGACCGGAAAGACCGCCACCCTTCACGGTGCAGATCACGTCATACTGGCCGGTGCGGTCGGTGACCGTGAAGGGCTGGTTGATGACGAGACGCAGCGTGGGACGTGCGAAATAGGTTTCCTGATCGCGGCCGTTGACCGTGATCTTGCCGGTGCCGGGCTTCACCCACACGCGGGCGACGGCATCCTTACGACGGCCGGTGGCGTAGGCGCGGCCCTGCTTGTCCAGCTCCTGCTGGCGCAGCGGCGCGTTCGACACCTTCACCGGTGCCTGCACGGCGTCGGTGGCGGCGGGCGCATCGGCGTTACCCTGGGTGAGGTCCTGCAGATCGGACAGCGAGTTGACGGTATCGGACATCAGGCACCAACCTTGTTCTTGCGGTTCATCGCCGCAACATCGAGCACTTCGGGGTTCTGGGCTTCATGCGGATGTTCGCTGCCCGCGAAGACGCGCAGGTTGCGCATCTGCTGACGACCGAGAGGGCCGCGCGGAATCATGCGCTCCACGGCCTTCTCCAGCACGCGCTCGGGGAAACGACCCTCGAGCACCTTCTGCGGAGAGGTCTCCTTGATGCCGCCGGCATAGCCGGTGTGCTTGTAATAGCGCTTGTCGGTCAGCTTGTTGCCGGTGAATTTCACCTTGTCGGCATTGATCACGATGACATTGTCACCGCAGTCGACATGGGGGGTGAAGCTGGGCTTGTGCTTGCCGCGCAGGATGTTCGCGATGATGCTCGCGACGCGACCGACGACGAGACCCTCGGCGTCGATCAGCAACCATTTCTTCTCGACCGTGGCCGGGGTTGCCGGCTTGGTGGTCTTCATGAGCGCCTTCATGGCCTCTTGCCTCCAGGAATGAGTATCCAGAAAATAACAACAGCGGCGCCCCGGAAAAGGCACCGCCCGCGCGGCCCCAATGGCGATGAGGGGGCGGAGAGTCAAGAAAAAGCACGCCCTTGCTGACGGGTATCAGGATACCCTATCAGTCCAGACGGGCGTCAGGCCGTGTTTTTTCGTGCACCCAGGCCGCATAGGCCGGGGTGGTGTGCGCGGGCCAGGTGAGGATCGCGGGGAGATCATAGGCATGGGCCTGCGCAATGGCGGTCATGAGCGCCGCGCAGCGGTCCGGCGCGGTCTTGAACAGCACCACCGTTTCGGCGCTCTGCTCGATGACGCCGTCCCACGGATAGATCGAGCGGCCTTCGCTCAGCACATTGGCGCAGGCGGCCAGTCGCTCTTGCACCATCTGGCGGCCCGCCGCTTCAGCTTCCGCGCGCGCGCCATAAGGCACGTAGACCAGAGCGATCTCGCTCATGCGCGCGCAGGCGTGAGATCCGATTCGCGATCCCGCTGGCCGAGTCGATGCGCGCCGGCCACCGCGATGGCGAGAAGCAGCGCGCCGGTAACCTGATGCGTCACGGCAATGTGCAGCGACACGCCGGTCAGCACCGTGCCGATGCCGAGCATCACCTGTACCAGCGTGGCGCCGGTCAGCGCATAAGAGAGGCGAAGCGCGCCCTGGGCATGAAGGCGCCCGGCCATCCACAGCATGGCGCCCGCCGCGACCATGGCCCACCAGCGATGGAGGAAATGGACGAGGAACGGATCGCTGGTCAGCGTCATCCACAGCGACCCCCACCATGCGATTCCGTCCGGCACGAAGCGGTCGTTCATCATCGGCCATGTGTTGGAGACATAGCCGGCGCGCAGACCGGCGGTGAGCGCGCCGAGCAGCAACTGGACGAAGAGGATGAGCACGGGGATGGCGCCCGCCCATGTCGGCACGGCCCGTCGCGGCGCGAGGCTGGCGGGAGTGGTGGCGCTAACGGGATTGGCGGCATCATGCCGGGCCAGCCCCAGGAAGTCGCAGGCGGTCCACACCACCGCGCCGAGCAGGATCAGCGCCATGCCCAGATGCGCGGCGAGCATCGCCGGCTGCACGTTCACGCGGTCGACAAGGCCGCTCTTCACCATCAGCCAGCCGACGGCCCCCTGGGCGCCGCCCAGCGCCAGCAGCACCAGCAAGCGGACACCGAAGCCGCGCGGAATAGCGCGACGCAGCGCGAACCAGGCCAGCGGCACGGCATAGGCAAGGCCGATGATGCGGCCGACCAGCCGGTGGAAATATTCCCAGAAATAGATGTGTTTGAACGCTTCGAGCGTCATGCCCTTGTTCATCAGCGCATATTGTGAGCTGGTGCGATACTGGTCGAACTCTTCCTGCCACTGCGCCTCGTTCATGGGCGGCAGGGTGCCGGTCACCGGCTTCCACTCGGTGATGGAGAGGCCCGACTCGGTCAGGCGGGTGATGCCACCCACCGCCACCATGAAGAGAATCAGGCCCGCGACGACGAACAGCCAGCGTGCCAGCGTGGCGGGACGGCCAAGATGGCGCCCGCCGACCGCGGGCGCACCGGGCGAGGACGAGTGCGCAAGTTCAGCCATCCGGTCCCCATGCGCCGCGGGATCGGCGGAAGCAAGCCCCCCGCATAAAGGCCTCACCCGGAGGCAAAGGATATGTTGTATCTTCCCGCGAGGGGGCGTATGGCCCTTGCAATGAGAACGCTCACCGCACCCCGGATGTGGACAATGCCACAGCTCGACCGGCTGGCCATCGGCCTGTCCGGCCTGTGCGCCGTGCATTGCCTGACGACGGCCATTGCCGTGGGCGTGCTGTCTTCGGTTGCGGGCATTTTCGAGGCGGAGATCATCCACGAGGCCGGCCTGATGATCGCCATGGTGCTCGGCGCGCTGGCGCTCGGCCACGGCGCCCTCAAGCATGGCATGGCGCTGCCGGTCGCGGTCGGCGCGCTCGGCCTTGGCATCATGGCCGGGGCGCTCAGCCTGCCGCATGGCTGGGCCGGCGAGACGCCCTATACGCTGCTCGGCGTCGCCCTGCTTGCCTTCGGTCATGAGCTTAATCGCCGCGCTTTCTGGTGACCCGCTAGGACCGATCGACATTCAGCGCTGGCGGCCTGCAATGGCGTTGTCTCGCGCTTCCGGTGCTCACGTACCTTAAGTACGCTGCGTTGAAACGAGGCACGCGACTCGTTTCAAGGGTCGCGAAAAACCACCATTTTCGACTCGCCATCAACTGAATGTCGATCGGTCCTAGCGGCAGGGCCGCTGCGACGACGAACCGCTGCTCGACTCAACATCCCCTGCTTGATCAAGGTCAATGTCTGCCCGGCGCGGGGAGCGCAGTGACGGATCCAGTCCTGAAGCAGGAGCATGGATCAATGGGTGCGATCGAAACGATCGAGGCGGGAACGACCGCCAAACGAATCATTCCCGGTACGCCGGTTTTCGACGGTGACGCGGCGGCGCGCGGCTTCGCGCTGAACGCCATGTGCTTTTCGTTCAACGATGCCGCCAATCGCGCTGCCTATCAGGCGGACGAGGAAGCCTATTTCGAGCGCTTCCATCTGAGCGAGGAGCAGCGCGAGGCGGTCCGCGCCCGCAACGTCCTCCAGATGATCGAGGCGGGCGGCAACATCTATTATCTCGCCAAGCTGGCCGGCATCTACGGCCTCAATGTGCAGGATGTGGGGGCGCAGCAGACCGGCATGAGTGTCGAGGCTTTCCGTCAAATGCTGCTCGACGCAGCCCATCAGCAAGAGGAGGCCTGAGCCATGGCGCATATTCTCGGCGGTATCTTCACCAGCCACGTGCCGGCAATCGGCGGCGCCATTGCGCGCGGTCAGGAGCAGGACCCTTATTGGAGCCCGTTCTTCGACGGGTTCAAGCCGATCCATCGGTGGCTTGCGACGGCCAGACCGGACGTTGCGGTGGTCTTCTACAATGACCACGGCCTCAACTTCTTCCTCGACAAGATGCCGACCTTCGCGGTGGGCGCGGCGGACAGCTACCACAATGCCGATGAAGGCTGGGGCCTGCCGGTGCAGAACGGATTCAAGGGCGACGCCGCCCTCTCCTGGCACATCATCGAGGGACTTGTGGAAGACGAGTTCGACGTCACGACCTGCCAGTCGATGCTCGTGGATCATGCGCTGGTCGTGCCGTTCCAGCTGTCATGGCCCGGCGGCGGCCAGTGGCCGGTGCGCATCGTGCCGATCGCCATCAACACCGTGCAGCATCCGCTGCCGAGCCCCAAGCGCTGCCTTGCGCTCGGTCGCGCGGTCGGCAAGGCGCTGCGCAGCTGGCAGGGCGATGAGCGGATCGTGGTGTTCGGCACCGGCGGGCTCTCCCACCAGCTGGATGGGGAACGCGCCGGCTTCATCAACCAGCGCTACGATCAGTTCTGCATGGACAATCTGGGCCCCGATCCGGATGCGCTGACGAAAATCAGCGCGCTCGATATTGTCGAGGAAGCCGGCAGCCAGGGCATCGAGATCGTCAACTGGATCGCGGCGCGCGGGGCCTTGGGCGAGGATGTGGCCGAGGTCAGCCGGAACTATCACATCCCCATTTCCAACACGGCGGCGGCGACGATGTTGCTGGAAAGCGGCTCGACCGCCCTTGAACAGGCGGCCTGACGGGGAGGCTGAATCTCCCCTCCTGTTGAGGGGATCGTTGCAAAACGGTGTGACATTTGATTCACTTGGTTTGCGTTGAGGAGGCAGGTGATGACAGGTCAGCTCGGTTTTGCGGAGGGTTGGGTATCGCCCAAACTTGGTCGGAACGAGAGCCTGGATCGGCTATCGCAGGACGTGCGGTGGTATCGGTTCGAGAAGCTGCTGGTGCGGCTCGATCAAGGGGGCGGACGGCCGCCGTTTCCACCGTTACTGATGCTCAAGGCCTTGCTTTTACAGCAGTTCTATGGGCTGTCGGATGCCGATCTGGAAGAGGCGATCAACGATCGGGTGTCGTTCCGGCGGTTCATCGGCCTGCCGCTCGAAGCGTCGTCGCCCGATCACACGACGCTGTGCCGGTTCCGCAATCGCCTGGCCGAGGCCGGGCTGAGTGAAAAGCTGTTTGGCGCGTTCTCGCGCCAGTTGGAGGCGCGCGGTCTCGTGCTCAAGCGCGGCACGATGATCGATGCCTCGCTGGTGGCAACGCCCTTCCGCCCCGGCTCGAGCAGCGGCACGCGCGAGGCAGTGGACGATGATGCGACGCTGACCATGCGCAAGCATCGCGCGCATTATGGCTACAAGGTGCATATCGGCACGGATCAGGACAGCCGCCTGATCCGCCGGCTGGTACTGACCGGAGCAAATGTGGCCGACACCGACATGGCAGAGCGCCTCGTGTGCGGCGACGAGCAGGCGGTCTATGCCGACAAGGCCTATGCCAAGCGGGCGCGGCGACAGTGGCTCAAGGCAGCCGGGATCAAGCCGCGGATCATGCACAAGACTTGGGGCGGCGGCCCGCCGCTTACACCCTTGCAGCGCCGCCACAACGACCTGATCTCCCCCATCCGTGCCCAGGTCGAGGGCGTGTTCGCCACGCTCAAGCGATGGATGGGGTTTACGGCGGTGCGCTATAACGGCCTGAAAGCAAACCGAAGTCACTGCTTTCTGCTCGCCCTTGCCTACAACATGAAGCGATCGCTTAAACTGGCTTGAGCCAGACACCAGAACGCCAAGAGGGCGGCCTCCCGATGCCGAAACGCCGCCCTCTTCAGGGCCCTAGTACGCACCCAGATCCGCCGTCGCTTACGAAAAAGACCCAATCACCCCTTTCGCAACGATCCCGTTGAGAGGAGGGGCTGGGGGTGGTGGCGATGCGCCAGCATCGAATAGCCGGTGAATGACTGCGCGGGTGTAACACCACCCCAACCCCTCCTCTGAGCCGCAGGCGAGCGAAGCTCAGCAGGAGGGGCTAAGGTTGTTCGCCTACGCCCCGATGATCGAGCAAATGCGGCCCGGCGTCCGCGACGCGGGCGCAGCCGGTT
This sequence comes from Sphingobium sp. B8D3A, assembly GCF_025961995.1. Classification (NCBI taxonomy): domain Bacteria; kingdom Pseudomonadati; phylum Pseudomonadota; class Alphaproteobacteria; order Sphingomonadales; family Sphingobiaceae; genus Sphingobium; species Sphingobium sp. B8D3A. Next base: position 346,690 of record NZ_JAOQOS010000001.1, read on the forward strand.
AGCGCGAGGCCGGAGCGCAGTTCGAGCGCATATTGCGCGAGCATGCGGGAGACGGCGGCTTCTCCCCCGGCGGCGAGGGCGAAGGCCCAGGGGCGGCCGATCATGACGCCCTTGGCACCCAGCGCCAGCATGCGCAGCACATCGAGGCCGTTGCGGATGCCGCCATCGATCAGCACGGTGAGGCGATCACCCACCGCTGCCACGATGTCCGGCAGCGCCTGCGCGGTGCCGACCGTGGCATCGAGCTGGCGGCCGCCATGATTGGAGACGACGATGCCATCGGCACCGATCTCCGCCGCGCGGACTGCGTCGGCCGGGTCCATGATGCCCTTGAGCACCAGCGTGCCGGACCAATGCTCGCGGATGAATGCCAGATCCTTCCAGGTGACGGACGGATCGAAGTTCTGGCCGCTCCAGCGCAGAAAATCGCCCATGCGCACCTTGCCATTCATGATCGGCACCAGATTGCCGAGCGTATGCGGGCGGCCATGCAGCCCGACATCCCAGGCCCAGCCGGGATGGGCGAGGATCTCACGCCAGCGCCGGGCCTGACCGCGCAGGCCGGGCGGCCCCGAGAGGCCCGAGCGCTGGTCGCGCCAGCGCGGGCCGGGCAGGGGCAGGTCGACGGTCATGAACAGCGTGTTGCAGCCCAGAGCCTTCACCCGGGCCAGCAGGTCGGCGATGAACGCGCGATCCTTCGCCATGTAGAGCTGGAACCAGAAGGGCAGGCCGGTGCCGGCGATTTCCTCGGCCGAGCAGACCGTCACGGTCGAGGCGACCATCGGCACGCCGTTGGCATGGGCGGCGCGGATGGCCTGCGCCTCGCCGCGCCGTGCCAGCAACCCGCCCATGCCGATCGGCGCGAGCATCAACGGCATGGCGAGCTTTTGCCCGAACAGCGTGGTCGAGAGATCGGACGCCGAGACGTCGTTCAGCACCTGCTGGCGCAACGTGACGGCGCGAACGGCGGCGCTGTTGCGCGCCAGGGCCAGCTCGTCGATGCTCCCGCCATCGACATAATCGAACAGGAAGCGCGGTAACCGGCGGCGGGCGGCGTCACGAAGATCGGTGAAGCTGTGCGGCCAGACCATTCAGCGCCGTGCCTCGCGGGCCTTGGCGGGCGCGTTCGACGCCGCCTTCGTCATCCTCATCATCTGGCTCTCCTCACGGGGTGCGCCCACTATTTTGTTCGCGCCGGTGAGCGTAAAGCGGATGAAGCGCAAACAAAATAGCTTGCTCTCGATTTGGTGACCGTCACGCGATGGTGAATTTCGCCAACTATCTGAACGAATAACCAACCTGTGGGAGGGGGCTTTCGAAGGCGCTGAGCCTCCTGATTTTCAACATGCTGAAAAGACATGATTTTATGATTTGGCACGCAAAGTGCAATGCCTTGTGTGTCAGTCATTCGGGACTGAAAAAATTCAGTAGGGAGAACCAACATGTCGAGCAAATTTCATCTGATCGCCGCCGCTGCCGCTATCGCCATCCTGCCGCTGGCCCAGCCGGCGCTGGCCGCGCCTGCCGCCGAAGCCACCTATCAAATCCCGGCCAAGGTGCTGAAGCGCGGCGGCCAGACCTTCTATTGCTTCAAGCAGCAGGCGACGACTGGCACGCGCATGTCCCGCCGGGTTTGCGTGACCGAGAAGGAACTGAGCTATGCCGGCGCGCGGATCGAAGGCGCGGGTGACTCGGTGCAGATCAGCAAGGGCGGCGAAACCCGGATCGCGAGCCAGCGCTGATCGTTACAGGCTACAGGCCGGGGGGAGCGTGGGAGCGTGACCCCTCGGCAGCCGGCCGATGGTTAGAGGATTTCAATCCCGGTCCGGCGCGCCAAGCGGGAAATAATGGCGATAGGGCCTCGCGCCCTCGATGCAGCGGGCAACCGACGGGCGTGCGTTCAGCCGCCCGCGATAGGCGCGCACTTCCGGATAGCGCTCGCCGATCGGGTGGACCCAATCGGCATAGAACAGAGCCGGCGCGGCGGCGCAGTCCGCCATGCTGAAGCCTTGCGGCGAGGCCCAGAGATGCCCGGTCAGCCGCGTTTCCAGCCAGCCATAAATGGTCTCGAGCGCTTCTCGCGCGCGCTGGGTGCGCACCGGATCGCTCGCGCCGATGAGGTGGGGCAGGGCCTCGGTCACCGCCGCCTGAACCGGCGTCATCACATGATTGTCGAACACGCGGTCCATGAACCGCACGTCCAGCGCATCATGGGCGGTGGCGGGAATCAGCGGGGCGCGCTCATAGTGGCGCAGGTCGAGATATTCGATGATCGTCGTCGCCTCGATCACCGGTGTGTCCTCATCCACCAGCACCGGGAACTTGCCGAGCGGCCACTGGTCGCGCAGCGCGTCCATCACGCCTTCGTCTTCGACATTGCGCAGCGTGTAGGGCAGTTCCTTCTCGTGCAGCGCGATCATCGCCTTCCAGCTGTAGCTGGAGAAGGGATGGGCGTAGAGGATGTAACTCACGGGGTCAGTCTCCGGAAAAGGCGGTTTCGAGCGTGGCGATGTCGATCTTGTGCATGGTCATCAGCGCGCTGCTCATGCGGCGGACGGCGTCTGCGTCGACGCTGGCCTGCATCTCCAGCGCCCGGCGCGGCACGACCTGCCAGGAGACGCCGAAGCGATCCTTGCACCAGCCGCACATGCTTTCCGCGCCGCCATCCGCGGTGAGGGCGGTCCAGACGCGGTCCAGCTCGGCCTGATCATCCACGGGGATGACGAAGGACACGGCTTCGGTCTGCGGAAACATCGGCCCGCCGTTCAATGCGGAGAAGGGACGGCCGCTCAGCGTGAACAGCACGAGCATGGCCGTGCCGGCGGGGAAATTGGGCGGGAAGGGCGAGTCATCGACATAGCGGACGATCCGGTCGATGCGGGAATCCGGGAAGAGCGAGACGTAGAAGGTCGCGGCCTCCTCGGCTGTCCCGTCCATCCAGATGCATGGGGTGATCGCGCTGGTCATGCTCGCTCTTCCTTATCGACCGCCCACAAGCGCAAAACGCGCGCCCTGCGGATCGGTGCCCATGAGGACCCAGTCACCGCCGGGAACCTCATGGGGGCCTGTGGTGATGGTTCCGCCATACGCCGCCACCGCCTCCACCGCGGTCGCGATGGACGGCACGCGGAAGTAGAAGCGCCATTCGGCCCGCTGATCTTTCTGTTCCAGAGTGGCACCGATGGGCAGATCGCCGACGGACAGGAAACGATAGTCGCCCATCGGCCCCATCGGCATGGCGGAGGGATTGGTCCAGCCGAACAGGCCCATGTAGAAGGCGAGCGCTGCCGGTTGGTCCGGCGAGGATAGCTCGTTCCAGCCGCAATGGCCCACCGCTTGCGGCGAGAAAGCGCCGCTGACGCCACCCTCGACGCCGCCGCGCATGACATAGAAGGGCGCGCCGTGCGGGTCGGCCGCCATGGCGAAGCGGCCGACACCGGGGATGTCCTGCGGCTGTACGTAGAGGCGACCGCCCATGGCCGGGATCGCCGCCGCTGTCGCATCGACATCATCGACGCCGATATAGCCGATCCAGATCGGGCGCCCGCCGCCGGCGATCATCTCGGCATCCAGCGCCATCATGCCCCCGACCTCGCCATCGGCGGCGCGGATCATGCGATAGTCCATGCCCGGCATGTCGCTTCGCTCCGCGATGCTCCAGCCCACCACGGCCCCGTAAAAGGCGCGGGCGGCCTCGAGATCGGTGGTCATCAGCTCGTACCAGATGAATTCGCCCTGCCTGTTGGTCATGGGGCCGCCTCCTCCCGCCAATGCTATTTCCGCTCGTCCAGAATCACGGTGAAGCCACCGTAGATCATGCGCGGGCCGACCATCGGATTGTCCTCCGGGGCGTGCGCCATGCGCTCGTCGGCCATCAGCTTCTGCCAGCCGGAATCGCGGGTCGCCTTGTCCGGCCACTCGATCCAGGAGAAGACGACATCCTCGCCCTCTTCCGCCAGGACGGCGGTGCGCAGATCGTTGGTCTTGCCGGGCTGCACATCGTCATTCCAGCCCTCCACCACGCGCAGCGCGCCATATTCGATGAAGAGTGGATCGACCCGGCGGGCGATCTCCAGATAGTCCGCCTTGCGGCCCGGCTTCACCGGCACGAGAATGCCATCGATATAGGTCATGCGGATACTCCTTCTGATTGGACCGCATCATCGGAGATGAAGTCGGCCATTTGCGCCGCCATGGCGGCCTTGAATGCGGGACGCGCCTCGCCGCGCGCGACATAGGCGGTCAGCACGTCCGGTATGGCGAGGCGATCCGGCGAGAGATTGCGCAGCGCCTCGACCATCAGAAGGTCGCCGACCGTGAAGCGCTCTTCCAGCCAGGGTTTGTCGCCCAGCGCTGCGGCAAGCCGGTCGAGGCGGCCTTCCACCTGCTTGACGGCATCCGGGCGGCGCAGCCTCGCCCACTCCTGCCCGGCGCAGAACAGGTCGATATCGGCCAGATGCATGATGCCCGGCTCGATGCTGTTGAGTGCGGCGACGGCCCATGTGATCGCCCGCGCCCGCCCGACGGGATCGCGCGGCATCAGCCGCTCGTCCTTCTCGGCGATGTGGAGGACGATGGCGCCACTCTCGAACAGGGCGACATTCCCCTCCCGATAATGCGGCACCTGGCCGAAGGGCTGCTCGCGATAATAGTCCGCCGGCCGGTCGATGGCGCTGATCAGGCGGGTGCGATAATCGAGGCCTGCCTCCTCCAGCGCCCAGCGCACCCGCAGATCGCGGACATGGCCGCGCGCGAACGGCGGCACCCATGAAAATGCAGTCACCTCGATGGAGGCGCTATCCCTCTGAGACATGTATCACTCCTCTCTGTGCGGTCTGAATGCTGCAGGGGCTCAGTCGCCTTCCTTGCGCGTACCCTTGAGCAGGGCGTAGACCGCCATCGCGTGACCCTGACCGAGATCGAAATCGCGCTTGAGACTGGCGACCAGCGTCGCCGCCTTCACCTCCGGGCGCAGCTTCTTCTCGTCGTCGAGAAAGCCTTGAAAGGCGGCGTAAGCGCGCAAGTCGTCCGGCGACTGGCCGGTTTTTGCCTTGATCGTGTCCAGATAGGCCTGGAAGGACATGGTCGCATCTCCTGCCGAAGCAATCAGGCCGGTTGCGGGACGGCGCTCATGTCCATCCACGCGGTTTCCCAGATGTGGCCATCGGGATCGGCGAAGCTGCGGCCATACATGAAGCCGTGGTCCTGCAGCGGATTGGGATCGGGCGTGCCGCCCGCAGCAGCCGCGCGCTCCGTGATCGCATCCACGGACGCACGGCTCTCCTCGCTGAGTGCGAGCAGCACTTGCGCACATTCATGCGCATCGGGAATTTTTCGCGGCGTGAAACTGGCAAAGCGCTCGCGGGTGAGCAGCATGACGCAGATCGTCTCGGAAAAGCGCATCATCGCGGCGCTCTCGTCGGTGAATTGCGGATCGTTGACTGCTCCGATCGCCTCATAGAAGCGCATCGACCGTGCCAGATCCGTGACTGGCAAATTGACGAAAATCATCCGTTCCATGGCAGCTACCCGTCCTCTCCCAAACTCTCTCGCCGTATCGGCCCCACCCGAATCACCGACCTTGACGATCCTGACGGAAGAAATTAGATGTTGCAACTATGGAGTTAGAAATAATAACTCACGAGGCGAAACTCCCTCAAAAGCGTCGGTTTGACGACGCCTGCGGCCTTGCGCACGGGCTCGATCTGGTCGGGGAGCGCTGGGCGTTGCTTGTCGTCCGCGAATTGCTGCTGGGGCCGCGCCGCTTTTCCGATCTGCGCGCGGCCTTGCCGGGGCTGAGCGCCAATGTGCTCACCCAGCGCCTGACCGAGCTGGAGGAGCGCCACATTGTCGAGCGTCTGCGCCTGCCGCCGCCCGCCAATGTGCAGGTTTATGGCCTGACGCCATGGGGCAAGGAGGCCGAGCCGATGGTGCTGGCGATGGCGCAATGGGCCTATCGCTCGCCGACGCATGACCGGATGCTGCCGCTCAACGGCACGGCGATGATGCTCTCTTTCAAGGTCAATCTGGATCGGGCAGCGGCGGCGGACATGGTGCTGCAGGTCGGCTTTCACATTGACGGCACGCCCTATCGCGCCAGTCTGGATCGCGGGCTTTATCATGTCGAAGCCGGCGAGGTTTCCGAGCCGGACCTGGCCTATGAGGGCACGGCGCGGGGCCTCGCCAAGCGCTTCTACGGCAAGATGCCCGTCGACCAGCTTGCCGAGACGGGCGAGCTTAGCGTGAGTGGCGATGCGGCGCTGGAGGCGCGCTTTGCGGCTCTGTTCACTTTGCCAGCCCGATACCAGCCCAACGAAAGCGGCTCGACTTTGCCCCGTTGACCCGACATGGACAGGGAGGGGAACAAAGAGGGGGCAAGCTTGGTTGCGACGGTGGAAACGGTGGCGTTTCTCGGGCTGGAGGCCCGGCCGGTCGAGGTGCAGTGCCAGCTTGTCTCCGGCTTGCCGAACTTCATCGTTGTCGGGCTGGCCGACAAGGCCGTGGCGGAAAGCCGCGAGCGCGTGCGCAATGCCATCGCCGCCATTGGCCTCTCGCTGCCGCCCAAGCGCATCACGGTCAATCTCTCGCCCGCGGACCTGCCCAAGGAAGGCTCGCATTACGATCTGCCGATTGCGCTCGCCTTGCTGGGGGCGATGGGCGTCGTCGATGCCGAGCAACTGGCCGATCATCTCGTCGTCGGTGAGCTGGGGCTGGACGGGCGCATCGCGCCGGTGCCGGGCGTGCTGTTGGCCGCGCTCCATGCGGCGCAGGCGGACAAGACGCTGATCTGCCCGGCGGCGCAGGGGTCGGAGGCTGCTTGGTCAGGCTCGGAAGGCGTGCTGGCCGCACCGGATCTGCTCGGCCTCATCAATCACCTCAAGGGCGCGACGGTGCTGCCGCGCCCGGCACCCGGGACGGTCGAACAGCCGGTGCCGGGGCCGGATCTGCGGCAAGTGAAGGGCCAGGAGGTCGCCAAGCGGGCGCTGGAGATCGCGGCGGCCGGTGGTCATAATCTGGTGATGGTCGGGCCGCCCGGAGCCGGCAAATCCCTGATGGCGAGTTGCCTGCCCGGCATATTGCCGCCGCTCACGCCGGCCGAAGCGCTGGAAGTCTCCATGGTAGCCTCCGTGGCTGGCACGCTGTCGGGCGGGCGGATCAGCCAGAACCGCCCCTATCGCGCGCCGCATCACAGTGCCTCCATGGCGGCGCTGGTCGGGGGCGGGCTGCGGGTGAAGCCGGGCGAAGTCAGCCTCGCGCATCTGGGCGTGCTGTTTCTGGACGAACTGCCCGAATTTCAGCGCGCGGTGCTGGATAGTTTGCGGCAGCCGCTGGAGACGGGCGAGGTCAGCGTGGCGCGCGCCAATGCGCATGTGACCTTCCCGGCGCGGGTTCAGCTGATTGCCGCGATGAACCCCTGCCGCTGCGGGCATCTCGCAGATCCCGCTTTGGCCTGCTCGCGGGCGCCACGCTGTGCGGGCGATTATCAGGCGAAGGTTTCGGGGCCGCTGCTGGACCGGATCGATCTGCATGTGGAGGTCGGCGCGGTTTCGGCGGCGGACCTGCTGCTGCCGCCGCCGGTCGAGGGATCGGCGGAGGTCGCCGCCCGCGTCGCGCAGGCCCGTGCCCGCCAGACGGCGCGCGCGGCATCAAGCGGCGGCGCGCGCACCAATGCGGAACTGAATGGCGATGCGCTGGATGCCTACGCCGCGCCGGATTCGCCGGGCCGCGATCTTCTGGCGCAGGCTGCCGCTGCGATGAAGCTCAGCGCCCGGGGCTATACCCGCGTGCTCCGGGTCGCCCGCACCATTGCCGATCTGGCGGGCGCGGAGACCGTGGGGCGGGTGCATGTCGCGGAAGCGCTGAGTTACCGGCGGCGCGCGCCAGTAAATTGAGGGGATGGCTTAGCTCTTCGGCGCGGCGTCCATCGCCTCGCGCGTGCCGGTGGCAGGCGGTTCGTCCTTCAGGGAGGCCGCGACCTTCTCGGCCTGTTCCATGACGCGCAGGATGTTCCCGCCGGCCAGCTTGGCGATATTGGCATCGCTCCAGCCCCGTTTCATCAGCTCCAGCAGCAGCGGTGGATAGCTTTCCACGCCGGTCATGCCGTCCGGCAGGGCCGGCAGACCATCATAATCGCCGCCAAGGCCGACATGATCATAGCCGGCGACCTTGGCGATATGATCGATGTGGTCGGCGACCATCTGCACCGTCACGCGCGGCTCGGGATTGGCGGCGAGCCAGGCCTCCATGGCGGCCTTCGCCCGGTCCGGCTGGCCGATATAGAGGCCGTTGAGCGGCGGCTGGTTGTAGAGCGCGCGCTGGGCGCCCTGCTGCACCCCCCACACCCGGCGCGCCTCCGAGATATAATTGGGTGCGAAGGCGACCATGACGATGCCGCCGGTGCCCGCGACTTCCTTGAGCACCTTGTCCGAGACGTTGCGAGGATGATCGCACAGCGCCCGTGCGCTGGAATGGGAGAAGATGACCGGCGCGCGGCTGGCGGCGATCGCGTCCAGCATCGTATCCTCGTTCACATGGCTGAGATCGACCAGCATGTTCAGCCGGTTCATCTCACGCACCACCGCCACGCCGAACGGGGTGAGCCCGCCATGGGCCGGGTCGTCGGTGGCGCTGTCCGCCCAGGCGATGGTGCGGCTGTGCGTCAGGGTGAGATAGCCCATGCCCAGCTCGGCATAAGCGCGCAGGACCGAGAAGCTCTCATCGATCTGGCCGCCGCCTTCCGCGCCGATCAGCGAGGCGATGCGCCCGGCCTTGTGCGCGGCCCTGACCTGCGCGGCGGTGCGCGCGAGCGTGAACTCGGCCGGGTAGCGGCGTACGATGGATTTCACGAGGTCGATCTGTTCCAGCGTCTTCTTGACCTGCTCCAGCGGCGACAGCGTCGCGGGGACATAAACGGACCAGAACTGCCCGCCGACCATGCCCTGCCGCAGCCGGGTGATGTCGGTATCGAAATCCTCCGCGTTCAGCCGCGTCAGGTCCACCGACCAGCGCGCATCCCCATCATGGCCGGCGATGGCGCCGGGCCAGTCATTATGCCCGTCGATCAGCGGCGTGGCGGCGAGCACCTTCTTGAGGCGCGGCAGATTGGGATCGGCGGGGTCGGCCGGTTCGGCCAGCGCGGTTGTCGCGGAGAAAGCCAGAGCGGCGGTGAGCAGGCGCGTGAGCATGGACATGGCTGCATTTCAGCATGTCCGCGGGCTGGTGGGAAGGGGCCGGCGGGGCGCTGGAGGGGGAGAAATGTCGTACGGCGGGCGGCGGGGCTGCGGCTCAGCGCCAGCCTGCGTCCCCCTGTGCGGCGAAGAAGCGCACGCCCGATTGCGCGCTGCGGAGGTGGAAGGGCGCTTTGGTGGTCGCCTTCTCGCCATCGACGAGCAGATCCAGCGTCTTGCCGGCGCTCTCTATCTCCAGATGATCGGCGGTGCCGAGCGATTCGGAAGGCCCATTGCGGAAATCGCCCGAGAGCCAGGCCCAGCCATGCGCGAACAGCTCGCCGGCATTGCGGGCGAGCACGCCATAGGCATGCAGGCCCTGCTTGGCCGGCTCGACGAAGATCGCGGGATAATCGCGCGGATCGCCGGCGAGCGAGACGGCCGGGGCCTCGAAGGTGGCGGTGATGGCCTCCGGTACCTTTTCCGCCAGCGCGGCGAGATCATGATTGCGCAGCGCCTCGCGCACATTGCCCCATGCGGCCGTGGGGCCGACGATGATGCCGGTATAGGCGGTGATCTCGTCTGCCTCGATCACCGGCACGGCCATCACGGTCCCCTTGTTCGCCAGATAGGCCTTGGCGATGGCGAGCGGATCGAGATTGCCGTGGAGCCGGTGAGCCAGCAGGTTCATCGTGCCGCCGGGCAGCGCGAGCAGGGTGCCATCCCAGCCGGCGAGCGCCTGCGCGGTGGAGGCAAGAGAGCCATCCCCGCCGAGAATGATGACGAGGCCAATGCCGCGCTCGACTGCCTGCGCGGCGTCTGGCAGCGGGCCGTCGTCGATGGGCCGGGAGGTGCCGATGGGGCGGCCCGCCTGCGCGAACGCGGCCTGGATCGCGGACACCAGCGCAGGATCGCATGTGCCGCTGCGCTCATTATAGATGAAGAGGGAGTCGCTCATTGTGACCGTCATGCTCGCCGGGAACGTCTGGCGGGGTGTTTGGATGCAGGATGGCAGCGGTGACAAGCAATTTCGCGTGGCCTCCGCTCGGTGCTTGAGCCGCGCGGACACACGCGCTAGGACGCCGCATTGCTTTTATTGCGGCGCGGCATCAAGCGCCCGATCAGCCAGCAGGCGGCAGGAAACAGACGATGGCCGAATTCTCCCTCCCCGCAAACAGCGTCGTTCGCAAGAACGGGACCGTGCACAAGGCGCAGGACGGCGCCACGAACGTCAAGAAGTTCAAGGTCTATCGCTACGATCCGGATAGCGGCGAGAACCCCCGCTACGACACGTTCGAGATCGATCTCGATAAATGCGGGCCGATGGTGCTGGACGCGCTCATCAAGATGAAGGGCGAGCAGGATTCGTCGCTGACCTTCCGCCGCTCCTGCCGCGAGGGCATTTGCGGCTCCTGCTCGATGAATATCAACGGCAAGAACGGCCTCGCCTGCACGACCGCGATCGAGGACTGCAAGGGCGAGGTCCGCATCACGCCGCTGCCGCATATGGACGTGATCAAGGATCTCGTGCCGGACTTCACGCATTTCTATGCGCAATACAGCTCGATCAAGCCCTGGCTGCAGACCGTCACCCCGCCGCCGAGCGGCAAGGAGCGGCTGCAGAGCCCCGAGGATCGTGAGAAGCTGGACGGGCTCTACGAGTGCATCCTGTGCGCCTGCTGCTCCTCCAGCTGCCCGAGCTACTGGTGGAATTCCGATCGCTTCCTTGGTCCGGCGATCCTGCTCCAGGCCTATCGCTGGCTGGCCGACTCGCGCGACGAGATGACCGGTGAGCGCCTCGATGATCTGGAAGATCCCTTCCGCCTCTATCGCTGCCACACCATCATGAACTGCGCCAATGTGTGCCCCAAGGGCCTGTCGCCCGCCAAGGCCATTGCCGAGACGCGAAAGATGATGGTCGAGCGCGCGATTTGACGTCACAGTCGACCGAGACAACGACAATTCGGAGATCGGCGATGGTGAAGGAAGGCGAAGTTCTGGATGGTGGCTGCTTGTGCGGAGAGCTGCGCTACAAGCTGACCGGGCCGACGCTGTGGGTGTCCCAATGCTGCTGCAAGGATTGCCAGAAGGCGACCGGCACCGGCCACACCACGATCATCGGCATCCATAACAGCCAGCTCGCCATCGAGGGCACGCCCAAGACCTATACCAACCATGGCGATACCGGCGGGGATGTGACGCGGCATTTCTGCGGAACATGCGGCGGACGGATTTTCACCTCCGGCACGCTGCCGGGCGAGTTCATCATGGTGCAGGCCGGGTCTCTCGACGAGCCCGACCGCGTCTCGCCGCAAAGCGTCATCTACATGAAGGATGCCGTGGCCTGGGACTATTTCGACCCGGCGCTGCCCAAATATGAGATCATGCAACCGCGCGTGCAGCACAGCGCCCCGGCGGAGGCCTCCCCGCGCGACGCATGAGTGGCCTGCTCTCCTGTTATGACGACCTTATCGCCGCTGGAGAGCTGAAACCCGATCCGGATCAGCGCGCTGCCGCGATCCGGCTCGACCGGCTGCAGCAGGAGCTGGAAGCCGCGCCGAAGAAAGGCTCCGTGCTCTGGCGGATGCTTCGCAAGGCGCCCGAGCCGATCCGCGGCGTGTACCTGTGGGGTGGCGTCGGGCGCGGCAAATCCATGCTGATGGACCTGATGCGCGATTGCCTGGATGGCCCCGCCAAGCGCCGCATCCACTTCCACGAGTTCATGCTCGATGTGCATGCGCGGCTGCGGGCGGTGCGCGAGAGCGAGAGCGGCGACCCGATTGCGCCCGTCGCCGCGCAACTCGCGGCCGAGGCCAAGGTGCTGCTGTTCGATGAAATGGTGGTCAACAATATGGCGGATGCCGCCATCATGTCCCGCCTGTTCACCGCGCTGTTCGATGCCGGGGTGACGCTGGTCGCCACCTCCAACCGCGCGCCGGACGATCTCTACAAGGATGGGCTCAACCGCGAGCTGTTCCTGCCCTTTATCGATCTGCTCAAGGCGCGGCTCGACGTGGTGCCGCTCAACGGGCCGACCGATTATCGGCTGGATCGGCTGGGCGGCATGGACATCTGGCATGTGCCCAATGGCGATGAGACCACCGCCAAGCTGCGCGAAATCTTCTTCCGCCTGACGGATTATCCGCCCGAAGACAGCGCCAATGTGCCGAGCGAGGAATTGAGCGTCGGTGGCGGGCGCAGCCTGCATGTGCCCAAGAGCCTCAAGGGCGTGGCGGTGTTTTCATTCAAGCGCCTGTGCGGAGAAGCGCGGGGCGCGGCGGATTATCTCGCCATTGCGCGGCGTTTCCACAGCGTCATCATCGTCGGCATTCCGGTGCTCGGGCCGGAAAACCGCAACGAGGCCGCGCGTTTCGTCACGCTGATCGACGCCCTGTACGAGCATAAGGTCAAGCTGATCGCCGGTGCGGACGCCCTGCCGCAGGATCTCTATCCGCAGGGGGATGGCAAGTTCGAGTTCGAGCGGACGGTCTCCCGCCTGATGGAAATGCAGTCGCTGGAGTATCTCGCGCTCGGCCATGGCGCGCACGCCAGTTGACGTAAAATTAGGCTGCCGGTGCTAGCGGCTAGCTGAATGATGATCTGATATGCGGGCCGGTGGGCCTGTGGGACGTGGGGAATCAATGAAGCAGGGGTCCAGCGGTGCAGGACGGCTTTGGCTTGCGGCCACGCCCGTCCTCGTGATTTTTGCCATCGCGGCAGTCCTCTTCGCGCGCCTCCAGAATATCTGGATCGACGAGACGACCCAGCTTTCCGGCGTCACCCTCGCGCCGGGTGCGCTGCTCTCCTGGCTGGCCGGCGGCTATGATGCCGGGTTCGGCGTACCGGACGACCGGATGCCGCCACTGAGTTACTTTATCGATATGATCGGCTGGCACCTGTGGGGCGCCAATGAGCTGGCGTTCCGGCTTTATCATGCTGCAATCACGGCCGGCGGCATCCTGATCCTGATGCGCGCGCTTGCATCCCGCTACGGGTTGCGCGCGGCCCTGATTGCCGGGCTGCTGCTGGTGCTTTCCCCCCGACTGGTCTCCATGGCCGTCGAAATCCGCGCCTATCCCCTCCTTCTCGCGATCAGCTGTGCGCAGGCGGCGATGGTGATTCGCGGCGACGTGGCGCAAAGCGTGCGGCGGCTGGGCCTGTTCGTGCTGCTCGGTGTGCTGAGCGGCTACACGCACTTCTTCGGCATCGTTGCGACATCGGCCTATACGCTGGCGATCTTCATCGATGCGCGGACTGTGCGCGGCGCCGTGAGGGTGGTGCTGGCCTATGCGCTGCTGTTGCTGCTGTGGGCAGGACTGGCACCCTTCGTTCTGGGTGCGGCCAATCTGAGTTCGCCGTCACCCGGTTCCGCCGCGCCGGCCGGCGGGGTCGGTCTGGGCGACATCGCGGCCTTTCTGGCGCAGATGCTGGTGAGTGGCGCGACCTTGGTGGATCTGCCGGTGGCTGCCTTGTGCTTTGCGGGGGGCGCCATCCTTCTGCTCGTCGCGGCAGTCGGCCTTGGCGGACAGGCCGCGAGACGCGGAACAGCCATTCGGCATGATCCGGTCATCGGCCTGATCCTGGCGCTGGCCGCGGGCATGATCGTGACCATCGCGGCGGCGCTGCTGGTCTCGCAATTCGATGCGCTCGCGCCGCGCTATAATATCTGGATGCTGGCGCCGCTCGCGGTGATCCTCGCGCTCGCCGCTGACGGGGCCATCGCGAGGCGCGGCCGGATCGCCGACTGGGTTCGCCACGCGGGCACCGCCCTGCTGGTCATTGGCAGTGCGGCGGCGCTGGTCATGTTCCTGGTGCGGGCCGACTGGTTCATCCACGGGCCTTCGCGCACGCTGGAGGCCATGGTGGCCAAGGCGGAGAAGCCGCTCGCTGTGCTGCATGTTGGCGATGCCTGGGCATGGGCCTATTTCCCGCTCTATCGCACCCATCGCGACGATCTGCCGCAATGGCTGCTGACGGCGGACGGGCAATCCGCGATTCGGATCACGCGCGGCGGCGATCCGGGTGGGCCGCCGCAGCCGCTGACGGCGCTGGCCGACCGCGCGACATTGCTGGTCAGCCATGTCGAACTCAAAAGCCACAATGACCTGCGCGCCGTGGCGCGGGGTGAGACGCCCCCGCCGGCGAGGGATTTGGTCCCCGCCCTGACGGCGGCCGGATGGCGCCCGGCGGAAACAATCGATCGTCCCGGTAATTTCGCCTTCACCGGTACGCTGTACCATCATCCCGACCCTGCATCAGCGCCGACCCGTCAACCCGCCGCGCCAGCCATTGAGGACCTTTCCGAGTGACCATCCAGATCATGACAGACGCTCCGGTCGCGGCGCAGATGCTTCCGGCCGAGCTTGCGATCGTCGTTCCGACCTTCAACGAAGCGCAGAATGTGGCCCTGCTCGCCGATCTGGTCGACAAGGCGCTGCCCGGCGTCGCCTGGGAGCTGGTGTTCGTGGACGATAATTCGCCCGACGATACCTCCGGCAAGGTGCGGGCGCTGGCTCAGCGCGATCCGCGCGTGCGCATTCTCCATCGCTTTGGGCGCCGGGGCCTGTCGAGCGCCTGCGTCGAGGGCATTCTTGCGACGTCCGCCCCTTATGTGGCGATCATGGATGCCGATCTTCAGCACGATGAGAGCGTGCTCAAGACCATGTTCGAGCGGATCAGGGCGGACGATGTCGATCTGGTCGTCGGCAGCCGCTATGTCGAAGGCGGCGGCATGGGCGACTGGAGCGAGAGCCGCCAGCGGATGAGCCAGTTCGCCACCAAGCTGGCGCTTAAGCTGACCAAGACGCCGATTTCCGACCCGATGAGCGGCTTCATGATGATGCGGCGGGATGCCTTCATGCGCTCGCTGCCCAATCTCTCGACCGTGGGCTTCAAGATCCTGCTGGATATCGCGGCCAGCGCACCCACGCCGCTGCGGGTTGCGGAAGTGCCCTACACCTTCCGCACGCGCCAGTTCGGCGAGAGCAAGCTCGATAGCCTGGTGCTGTGGGAGTATGTGCAGCTGCTCATGGACAAGGCGGTGGGCCATATCGTGCCGGTTCGTTTCCTGAGCTTCGCCATGGTCGGCGGCACGGGCGTGGTCGTCCACTTTGCCGTGCTGACGCTGCTGTTCGTGGCGCTGGGCATGAGCTTCGCGGTGGCGCAGACCGCAGCGACGCTCGTCGCGATCACCAGCAACTTCCTGCTCAACAACATGTTCACCTACCGCGACCAGCGCCTGCAGGGCTGGGGATTGCTGCGCGGCTGGATCACCTTCAACCTCGTCTGTGCTTTCGGTGCTGCGGCCAATATCGGCGTGGCGGACTGGCTGTTCGTCAACAAGGCCTATTGGGCTTTGTCCGCGCTGGCGGGAATCATGGTCAGCGTCGTGTGGAACTATGTGATGTCGGCCTTCTTCACCTGGAAGAAGAAGGGCTGAGGAACGGACACCCGGCGGTTCGCAAATCGCCGGGGCGTTCTGCATCTGACGGGAACGTGCATCGGGCAGGAAGATGCGCTAGCGAAGCGGCAAAGGAGCCGCCAACGTGCTGAGTCTTGTGAAAACTGCCTGGAAAATCATGATGGGGGTGAAGGACGCGCTGGTCCTGCTCTTCCTCATCCTCTTCTTCGCGATGCTCTATGCCGGCCTCAAGGCGGCGCGGATGGAAGAGAGCTTTCCGGCCAGTGGTGCGCTCTATCTTGCGCTGGACAGGCCGATCGTCGAGCAGCCGCGGCCGATCGATCAATATGCGATGGTCGCGGGCACCGGCGGGTCGGGCGAATATCGCCTGCGCGATGTGGTGCGCGCCATCGAGGCGGCGGCTGGCGACAGCGCGATCAAGGCCGTGGTGCTCGATCTGGATGGCTTTGGCGGCGGCGGTCAGGTCGCCATGCAGCGCGTGGGCGAGGCGCTGGACAAGGTGCGCGCCGCGGGCAAGCCGGTGCTCACCCGCGCTTCTTATTATGACGATGCCAGCTACATGCTGGCCGCCCATGCCAGCGAGGTGTGGCTCGATCCGCTCGGCATGGTCGGGGTGACCGGGCCGGGCGGGAGCAATCTCTACTTCAAGGGCCTGATCGACCGGCTGGGGGTGAAGGCGCATGTCTACCGCGTCGGCAGCTTCAAGAGCGCGGTGGAGCCCTATACGCAGGCCGAACAATCGCCCGAGGCGCGCGCCGCCAATGAGGCGCTGGTGACGGCGATCTGGTCCGACTGGCTGGCGCATGTCGGCAAGGCGCGCCCGGCGGCGCGGGTGCGGGATTATCTGGCCGATCCGCTGGCGCTGCTGCGCGCCAATGGCGGCGATACCGCCAAGGCGGCGCAGGCGGCGGGGCTGGTCGACAAGCTCGGCGACCCGGTGACATTCGGCAATCATGTTGCCGAAATCGTCGGGGAAGCGAGCGATCCGCGCCCGGGCGATTATGCCGCGATCCCGCTCGAGGGCTATTTGCGCAAGCACAAGGAAGGCAGCGGCGGGCAGGTCGGCGTCGTCACCGTCGCCGGAGAAATCGTGGATGGCGACGCGGCGCCCGGCCAAGCCGGAGGAACCAGCGTCGCCAGCCTCATCAACGATGCGGTGGCCGAGGATTCGGTGAAGGCACTGGTGCTGCGCGTCGATTCGCCGGGCGGATCGGCGGCGGCGGCGGAGGAAATCCGCCTCGCTTTGGCGCAGGCGCGGGCCAAGGGCCTGCCGATCGTGGTCTCGATGGGCAATGTCGCGGCCAGCGGCGGCTATTGGGTCAGTACGGCCAGCGACATGATCTTTGCCGAGCCGGCGACGATCACCGGCTCGATCGGCGTGTTCGGCATATTGCCGAGCTTCGAGGATGCGCTCGCCAAGGTCGGCATCACCAGCGATGGCGTGAAAGCGACGCCGCTCTCCGGCGAGCCGGACGTGATCGGTGGGGTGAGCCCGGAGTTCAACGCGCTGGCGCAGGCGAGCGTGGAGGATATCTACGGCAAGTTCATCGGTCTGGTCGCCAGCAACCGCAAGATGACGCCGCAGCGCGTCAACGAGATCGCGCAGGGCCGGGTGTGGGCCGGCGGCATGGCGCATCAACTCAAGCTGGTCGACCGCTTCGGCGGGCTGGAAGAGGCCGTGGCGGAAGCCGCGCGGCGCGCCAAGCTGAGCGGTGACGCCGCAAGCGCGCGCTATTTCGACCCGGAGCCGGATTCGCTCGCGCAGTTTCTCGGCATGTTCCTGAGCGGGGAGGCCAAAGCGCCCGCCATCACCGCGCCGCGCGATCTGCTGAGCTATGCGGCGCGGGAGCAGCGGCAGATTGCCGTGCGGATCATGCGTGATCTGCAGGGGCTGGTGGAAGGCCCGTCGATCCGCGCGGACTGCCTGGAATGCCGCGCCTTTACGCCGGCCAGCGTCATGACGTCGGGCGAGCAGGCAGGCTGGCTCGGCATCCTCCTTGGCGCTGCCCAGCGGCCGCTCTGAGAATGGCGGACGCGATCACCGGCGGCTGCCTGTGCGGCGCTTGCCGCTATGCGACCGATGCGGCGCCGATCAACATTCGCGCCTGCCATTGCCGGCTCTGCCAGAAAGCGACCGGCGCACCGCTTTATGCGCGGGTGCTGGTGCCGCTCGATGCCGTCCGTATCGAAGGCCCGGTGGGATGGCATCACAGCTCGGCGGCGTTGCGACGCGGCTTCTGCACCGCATGCGGCACCACCTTGTTCTCGGAGCGCGCCTCGGCCAATGTGATCGGCCTTGCCATTGGCAGCCTGGATAAGCCGGAGCGCTACCCGCCGACCGAGCATATCTGGACGTCAAGCGGGCTGAGCTGGCTCACATCGGCCGATGATCTGCCGCATTATCCCGAGGGGCCACCTGCCTGATCCGGGCTGTTGCCGGTGCGATAATGCGGGAGCGCAAGGCCGCGCACGATGGCAACGGCGCGCAGGATGAAGCCGGCGATCACCGCCAGAACGGCGGCCCAGGGGGCGGCCATGCCGATGCTGGCCAGCAGCGCATAGAGGCCTGCCGACAGGGCGGCGGCGGTCACATAGATTTCCGGGCGCAGCACGATGGAGGGGTGGCCTGCGAGCAGATCGCGGATGATGCCGCCGACGCAGGCCGTGATGATGCCCATCAGCGCGCCGATGAAGGGCGGGATGTCCAGGCTCATGGCCTTGGCGGTGCCGAACACGGCGAAGGCGACCAGCCCCACGGCGTCCAGCCAGTCGAGCGCGCGCTCGCTCCACCAGCGCTCGGGCGTCATCCACACCACGAGCGATGCACCGAGGCAGATGAGCGCGGGGCGCACATCGTGAATCCAGAAGACCGGCGCGCCGATCAGCAGATCGCGCACCGTGCCGCCGCCCACGCCGGTGGCGATGGCAAAGAAGGCGAAGGTGACGAGGGTCTGGCCGAGGCGCGCCGCCGCCAGCGCGCCCGAGGCCGCAAAGACGAAGATGCCCACCAGCCCCATGGCGGAGAGCAGCGCGTCGACGGGCACGGGCAGATCCTGCGGTGTCATGCGCCTTCCTTAGCGCAGATCGGCTGGCTTTCCATCTCTGCTGCCCCCTCTGCTGATACGGTGTTTCGCCAGTCGCGCAGGATGGGACAGGCTGCTAGGCTCGCGCCGACATTGCCACGGAGCCTGACAATATGAGCCTTTCGCTTCTCGTCTTCTATGGATCCTATCGGGAGGCGCGCGCCGGCATAAGGCTTGCGGGCTATTGCGTGCGCATGCTGTCCGAACGGGGCCATAAAGTGGAGCTGATCGATGCGCGGGCGGTCGGCCTGCCGATGCTGGACAAGCGCCTCTCCGATTATGCGCCCGGTACTGCCCCTGCCGAGATGACGGCGCTGGCCGACAAGATCGGCGCGGCCGATGGCTTCGTGTTCGTCACCGGCGAGTATAATAGCGGGCTGCAGCCGGGCCTCAAGAATCTCATCGACCATTATTATCAGGAATGGCGGCGGCGGCCGGCCGGCATTGTCAGCTATTCGGCGGGGCGGATGGCGGGCGCGCGCTCCAGCTACGCCTGGCATCCGACGCTGACGACGCTGGGGATCGCCGTGATTCCCGCCAGCGTGGCAGTCGGCGCAATCACGGATAGTCTCGATGCGGCCTGCGAACCGAGCGGCGCGGGTGGCGCGGCGCTGGTGCGCAGCTTCACCGGCTTTGCGGACGAGCTGGAATGGTGGGCCGGCGCGGTGAAGGCGCAGCGCAGGCCGGGCTGACGTCAGATGGCGTCGCGGGTGCCGAACAAAGCGGTGCCCACGCGCACATGGGTGGCGCCAAGCATCACCGCCGTCTCATAATCGCCGGACATGCCCATGGAGCGGCCCGGCAATCCATGATCGCGGGCCAGCTTGTCGAGCAGGGCGAAATAGGGGGCCGCTTCCACCTCGGCGGGGGGCACGCACATCAGCCCGACGACCGGCAGGTCCGCCGCGCGCGCCTGCGCCAGCAAGGTCGGCACATCGGCGATGGCGCAGCCGCCCTTCTGCTCTTCTTCGCCGATATTGACCTGCAGGAAGCAATCCGGCCGACGGCCTGCCTTGTCCATGGCCTTGGCCAGCGCCGCGATCAGCGAGGCGCGGTCGACGCCGTGAATGGCATCGAACAGGGCGACCGCATCCTCCGCCTTGTTGGACTGAAGCTGGCCGACGAGGTGGAGGCGGATATCGGGATGAGCCTCGCGCAGCGCCGGCCATTTGGCCTGCGCCTCCTGCACGCGGTTTTCGCCGAACACGCGCTGCCCGGCCTCGATGAGCGGGCGCACCGCCTCAGCCGGATGCGTCTTGCTGACGGCGATCAGCGTCACCGACCCCGCAGGACGACTTGCGACGCGCTCGACCCTGCTGATGCTGTCCCGCACATGCGCCAACCGGCTTTCGGCCGTGCCCTCAGCGCTCATCTGATTATTTTGCCCATTCATCGGCGCCGCTATAAAAGGCGCGATGCACGCAGGCCAAGGCAAATCGCGCACCCCCCTGCCAACGCTGTGGCTGATGAGTGACGAGCGCGTCGCGACGGACGATCTGTTGCGCGCCATCGCGCGTCTGCCGCGCCAGTCGGCCGTCATCTTGCGCCATTATCGCCTCGACCCCATCGCACGGCGGGCCTTGTTCAATCAGGTGCGGCGAGCAGCGCGCAAGCGCCATTGCCGCATTCTGCTGGCCGGCGATGCGGCCATGGCCCGGCACTGGGGGGCAGATGGCCATCATGGTCCGGCGCGGGGGCCGCGCGACTCGCGCTGGCTGCATAGCGCGCCGGCGCACAGCCATAGGGAAGCGTTGGCCGCGCAGGGCGCCGGTGCGGACGTTGTGCTGCTCTCGCCGCTGTTTCGCACGCGTTCGCACCCCGGCGCGCGACCACTCGGCCCTGCACGCTTTGCGGCGCTCGCGCGGCTTGCGACCCTGCCGGTGATCGCGCTTGGTGGGGTCCACCCGCGCCACGCCTCATTGGTGCAGCGCCTTGGGGCTGTGGGTTATGCGGCCATCGACGGGTTGACGCCCAGACGTGGCCCGCGCGGCGGCGCTATTTGAACAGCGAGAGGTCGATGGACGCGGCCAGCGCCTCATAACCCGCGTCGGTGCCGTGCAGGAAGTCGCCCATATGATAGCCGGGCCGCATCTGTTGCGGATTGGGGGGGTCCGCAAAGGCGGCGTCGAAATCCACCCAGGCATCGAAGATCGTGCCGGAGCGGATGGCGGCATTGATGCCCTGCCGCACGGTCTCGGCCTCCGGCGTCCAATAGGTCGCGCCCTTATAGGGGGCGATCGTCGCGCCGACCGCGGTGATGCCGCGCGCCCGTGCGCGCTCGGCGATCTGGCGATAGCCCGCCAGCATCGTCTCCAGCGTCACCTTGGTGCCATCTGCAAGGACATTGGGCCGGCCGGTCTGCTGCGCCATGCGCTCGGCACCAAAAGCGATGCCGAGATCGTTCACGCCCTCGAACACGATCAGATAGCGGATGCCGGGCAGGGCGAGGATGTCGCGGTCCAGCCGGGCCAGCGCACTGTCGCCAAAGCCATCGCTGAGCACGCGATTGCCGCTGATGCCCTGATTGGCGATACCCCATTTGCCGGGAGCGGCGGCGGAGAGACGGGCGGCGAGGAAGTCCGGCCAGCGCCGGTTCGCGCCCGGCGTGGAGCCGATGCCATCGGTGATCGAATCGGCCAGCATGGCAATCGTGCCGGCACCGTCCTGCGCATCGACCTCCACGGCGGCGAGGAAGGGGCGGTGCGGACCTTGCTGCACGGGCTCGAAGGGCTTGCCGAGATAATTGCCGGGGGGTGAGACGCGCAGTGTATCCAGCCCGCTTTCATGGCAGGTGCAGGGGCCGGTATCGCCCGGCACATAGATCTGCACGGAGAGGCGGGCGAGGTCCGGCACGGGCATGTCGACCGTGTCGCTCAGCAATGGCGCGCGCGCCGGGATGCGGGCTGTCGCCGCGCCGCCGAAGCGCAGCATCCGGGCCGAGCCCGGTACTTCGGCGCCTTGCGGATCGAGCAGGGCGATGCGCACCCCGCCGATCTCCAGCGGCTTCTCGCCATAGGCATTGGTGAGGCGCAGCCGCAGTGCCTTGCCACCGGCCGCGATGCGAAGCGTCTGCATCAGCGTCTGATTATTATAGCTTCTCGGCGCCATGAGCGGGCCAAGGTCCGTGCGGGGGCGGACCGGCGCGGCGGACCAGCTGGTGATCCAGTCCGCCCGCGCGGGGGCTGCCGAGAGAAGCAGGCCCAGCGCTATCGCGGCGATGCCCGTCGTGCGTCCGATCCGGCTTTTCCCGGCGTGATCGCGACGATGATGGGCGATCTGATTTATGCGCATAGTCCCTCTCCCCGTTGCGGCGCGATCCGGCGGCCCGCACCGCGGTGCTGCCTTGTGGGGCGCTGCCGTGTCAATCATCGAGAAGGAAGAACGCAGCGTTTGCGGGCGCGACTCATCGCGCTCGCAAACGAGAGGTCAGCGCACAGGCGGGCTTAGAACTTGAAGGTGGTCCCGACGTAGACGGCCTGGCTGTCCTGCGCCTGATCCGTGACGGTCGGCGCAAGCCGGTTGTTCGGCCCGGCATAGCGCACGCCAGCCTTCAGGTTCAGGTTGCGGGTCAGCGAGTAGCTGCTCGACAGATCGACGGCATAGCTGGGCTCGGTGCCGAGCGTGGCCGGCGTATCTTCCGCCGGGGAGGCGGCAGCGACTTCGCGGTGCTCAAGCTGGACATTTGCCGAGAAGCGATCCTGCTTCGGGCGCAGCGTGAAGCTGGCGACCGGCTCGCTGATCGACTTCTCGATGATCGGGTCGAGCCTGGAGGATTCGATGCGGGTGCCCGGCGTGAACCGCGCGAGACCCTTGGTCACGCCCAGCCGGTATGCGACAGGCGCGACGCCGAGATTGGGCAGAACCCGCTCGGACCGGCCATCCAGCGCGGAGGCCATGGCGTTGGGCGTGCGGACGAGAATGGTCAGCGAGCGATTGCCGGCCGCCGAACCACTGGTCGGCGTGAAGCGGAAGCCCTTGCTCTGCGATTCGCGTGCGGCCTGGGCATAGGCCTTGGCCAGCTTCTCATCATGGGTGACCGGCGTGAACGAACCGATGCTTCCTAGCATCTTCAGCGACACGCCGCTTTGATCCAGGCTCTTCGATTCTGCGCCGAGAACAGCGGAAAGCGCCGGGGTGAGGGCGAGCGAAAGGGCGGCTGTCAAAGCCCCCGCCAACGCGATCTTTCCCGTCTTCACCGTCACCGTTCGCTCCCTGCGCCGACTCCATTTTGAGGGCCGGTCTGTGTTCTTATATCATGCGGGGATAGCGCGGACCAGAAGCAGAGACGATTCGCTGGAAAGCGTGACCAATTCTCCACAGTGGCCACCGGCGAGCCGGTTATCCCCTTATAATCTCTTTGTGAAACGACCATTGTTCAACACGGTTGCAAAAATCAACCCACCGCAACTGAAATTGCGCCGGGCCGATGCCGGCAGCGGCGCGAGCGGCAGAGCCCGCGCAATCCGCCACTTGTGCCGCCGCCCTGCCTCACTATAGAGGCTGATCGACAGGGAGCCCGGTCACCACCGGACATCACGGGATAGGCAACGCATGGTTCTGAGCGGACACAAGACTTTGAAGGGCGGCCTGCTGCTGGCGCTTTCCTGCGGGCTGCTGGCAGGCTGCGGCGGCGGGAAGGATCGCCCCAAGGCCGATCTGGCCGCCTCGCGCGTGACCAGCATCGGCATCAACGGCTATCTCTGGCGCGCGAGCCTCGAGACGCTGTCCTTCATGCCCCTGCTCCAGACAGATTCCAACGGCGGCGTGATCCTGACCGACTGGTACATCAATCCCGCCGCGACGAACGAGCGCATGAAGCTGACGGTGACGATCCTCGACCAGGATCTGCGCGCCGATGCCCTGCGCGTGGCGGCCAGCCGCCAGATGCTGCAGAACGGCCAGTGGATCGATGCCCCGGTGCAGGCGGCGACGACCCAGAAGCTTGAAGAAATCATCCTGACGCGTGCCCGCGACCTGCGGCGCCGCGCGATCAGCGGCTGACAAAGCCCGGCCTCGGCGCCCGTCACGGGGCCGGACCGGCCCTATTGATGAACGAGGCGAGAGTGAGCGACAGACGCTTCAACCCTGCGCAGGCTGACGCCCGCTGGCAGGCCGTGTGGGACGACAGGGAGAGCTTCAAGGCCGGCACCCGCCAGGGCGCGCCGAGAAGCTATGTGCTGGAGATGTTCCCCTACCCCTCCGGGCGCATCCACATCGGCCATGTGCGCAACTATTCCATGGGTGACGTGCTGGCCCGCTTCCGCCGGATGCAGGGCCATGACGTGCTGCACCCGATGGGCTGGGATGCCTTCGGCATGCCTGCCGAAAATGCCGCGATGGAAAAGAAGATCCATCCGGGCAGCTGGACGCGCGACAACATCGCCTCGATGAAGGCGCAATTGAAGCGCCTCGGCTTCGCGCTCGACTGGAGCCGCGAGCTGGCGACCTGCGAGCCGGATTATTACGGCCAGGAGCAGGCGCTGTTCATCGACCTGTATGAGGCCGGCCTCGTCTACCGCAAGGAAAGCGCGGTGAACTGGGACCCGGTCGACATGACCGTGCTCGCCAATGAGCAGGTGATCGACGGCCGCGGCTGGCGCTCGGGCGCGCTGGTCGAGAAGCGCAAGCTCAACCAATGGTTCCTGCGCATCACCGACTTCGCAGACGACCTGCTCGCGGGCCTCGGCACGCTGGACAAGTGGCCCGAGAAGGTTCGGCTGATGCAGGAGAACTGGATCGGCAAGTCGCAGGGCATGCAGTTCCGGTTCCGGCTGGCAACGCCGGTTGGCGAAATTCAGGAGCTGGAGGTCTTCTCCACCCGTCCGGACACGCTGTTCGGCGCGAGCTTCGCGGCGATTGCCGCCGATCATCCGATTGCGCTGGCGCTGGCTCAGGACAATGCCGATCTCGCCGCGTTCGCCGAGGAATGCCGCCGGTCTGGCACCGCCGCGGCTGACCTGGAGACGCAGGAGAAGAAGGGCTTCGACACGGGCCTGAGCGTTGTCCATCCGCTCGATCCGGACTGGAAGCTGCCCCTGTTCGTCGCCAATTTCGTGCTGATGGATTATGGCACCGGCGCCGTCTTCGGTTGCCCGGCGCATGACCAGCGCGACCTCGACTTCGCGCGCAAATATATGCTGCCGGTGGAGCGCGTCGTCGCGCCGCAGGGCGAGGAGCAGGCGCCGATCCATGACGAGGCCTATACCGGCCCCGGTCGCCTCGTGAACTCGCGCTTCCTCGACGGCATGGCCGTGGAAGAGGCCAAGGCCGAAGTCATCCGCCGCGCCGAGGCCGAGGGCTGGGGCAAGGGCACGACCGTTTGGCGCCTGCGCGACTGGGGCGTCTCGCGCCAGCGTTACTGGGGCACGCCGATCCCGTTCATCCATTGCTCGGATTGCGGCGTGGTGCCCGTGCCCAAGGCGCAGCTGCCGGTGGTGCTGCCCGAGGATGTGAGCTTCGACGTGCCGGGCAATCCGCTCGATCGGCACCCGACGTGGAAGCATGTCGATTGCCCCAAATGCGGCAAAGCTGCCGTGCGCGAGACCGACACGCTCGATACCTTCGTGGATTCGAGCTGGTACTTCATCCGCTTCGCCAGCCAGCCCGATGACCAGCCGTTCGACCGCGCCGAGGCTGAGAGCTGGCTCCCGGTCGGCCAGTATATCGGCGGCATCGAGCATGCGATCCTGCATCTGCTCTATGCCCGCTTCTGGACGCGGGCGCTGGCGCATATCGGCAAGATCAGCGTTGCCGAGCCGTTCGAGAGCCTGTTCACGCAGGGCATGGTCACGCATGAGACCTATGCCCGCAAGCAGGGCGAAGGCCTGCCGCCGCTCTATTATGCGCCCAGCGAAGTGACGCGCACCGCCGAGGGCGCGACGCTGCTGGCCGATGGCGCGCCGGTCGAGATCGGCCGCGTCATCAAGATGTCCAAGTCCAAGAAGAATGTCGTGGACCCGGACGAGATCATCGAGCGCTATGGCGCGGATGCGGTGCGCTGGTTCATGCTCTCGGACTCGCCGCCCGAGCGCGACCTGCCGTGGAGCGAGGCTGGCATCGAGGGCTCATGGCGCTTCGTCAATCGCTTGTGGCGCATCTTCGGGCAGGTCGGCGAAACCGGCGACGGCAGCGAGGACAAGGCGCTCAAGCGCAAGCTGCACCAGACGGTCGATGGCGTCGCCAGGGACATCGAGGCACTGGCCTTCAACAAGGGCGTCGCCAAGATTTACGAGCTGGCCAATGCCATCGAGAAGGCGGCGCCGTCCGCCACCCGCGCCGAGGCGATTCGCGCGCTGGCGCTGCTCGTCGCGCCGATGACGCCGCACATTGCCGAGGAAGCCTGGGCCGAGATGGGCCATGAGGGCCTGATCGCCGACGCCATGTGGCCGTCTGTCGATCCCGCCTTGCTGGTCGATGACGAAGTGACCATCGCCATTCAGGTGATGGGCAAGCTGCGCGATACGATCACCGTCGCCAAGGGCACGGACAAGGCCACGCTGGAGAGCCTTGCGCTCGCCGCGCCCAATGTCGCGCGGCAGCTGGAAGGCCGGGCGCCGAAGAAAGTGATTGTGGTTCCGGATCGTCTGGTCAATCTGGTCGTCTGATGACCAGCGCTTTCTCCCGCCTCGTTCTGGGCCGCCTCGTTTTGGGCCTCGCCCTTGCCGCCAGCCTCTCGGCCTGCGGATTGAAGCCCATGTATGCCGGCGGGCGCAGCGGGGCTGCGGCGCAGGCGCTGGCGAGCGTGCAGGTGGAACCGATCCCCGGCAAGAGCGGCTGGCTGATGCGTAATGCGCTCAACGACCGGCTGGCCGCCATGGGCGATGCCGCCCCGCGCTTTCTGCTCAAGGTGCAGCTCGATGATCGCATCGAGGGTCTGGGTGTGCGCGCGGATGACACGGTGACGCGCGAACGCCGGACCCTGCGCGCGCGCTACCAGCTGGTTGACACGCAGAGCGGCAAGACCGTGCTCGACGAAACTTCAAGTTGGGATGCCGGCATCGACGTGGCCTCCAGCGAATATGCTACGGTTGCGGCTGAGGACAGCGCGCTGGAGCGACTGACCGAGATCGTCGCCGACCGCGTGCTGGCCAGCGTGGCGCTCGCCGCGCGCGAATGAGCCTGCGGGCGGACAATCAGGCCGCGCTCAAGGCGCTGGACGATCCCGCGCCGAACATCCGCCTCTATCTGCTGTACGGACCGGATGAAGCCGGCAGCGAAGCGCTGTCGGCGCGCGTCGGCAAGGCCATGGGAGCGGGCGCCGAGCGGATCGACCTGGATGGGGCGACGCTGCGCAGTGACCCGGCGCGCCTGCCGGATGAGGCCGCCGCCATCTCCATGTTCGGGGACAAGCGCTGGGTGCGCGTGCAGCGGGCGGGCGAGGAAGTCGTGCCCGCGGTCGAAGCGCTGCTGCAGGCGCCTGCGACCGGCAATCCGGTGGTGATGATCGCGGGCAATCTGCGCAAGACAAGCAAGCTGCTCAAGCTGTGCGAGGGCGACAAGGCGGTGGTCGCCATCGTCAGCTATGCGCCGGAGGGCCGCAATGCCGATGCGCTGGCGGTCAGCATGGCGCGCGAGCTGGGTCTCGAACTGCCCGGCGATCTGGCCCGGCGGCTGGTTGCGCTCACCGGTGCCGAGCGGGGGCTGCTGGCTGGCGAGATCGAGAAGCTGGCGCTGTATCTGGATGCCTCGCCCGAGGAGCCCAAGGCCGCGACGCCCGAGGCGCTGGATGCGCTGGGCGCGGAGGGGGGCGACCAGCAGCTCTTCAAGGCGGCGATGGTCGTGCTCTCCGGCAATGTCCGCGCCACCGAGCATGAGATGGCCCGGTTGCGCCAGAGTGGCGGCTCGCTGGCGGGGCTTGCCCGCCTCACCCTGCAACGCGCCATCGGCTTTGCGCAGGCGCAGGGCGGACAGGCGCCGCGCTTTGGCGGGCGCGGCGACGAGGAGGTGGCGCGCCGCTGGAGTGCCGAGGCGCTCGACAAGGCCATCCATCGCCTCGCCGAGGCCGAGCGGACCAGCCGCCTCTCGCACCAGATCGGCGAGACGGTGCTGGCGCAGGAGTTGATCAACGTCGCACGGCTCGGTGCACGCGGGCGCTAGGGCCAATCGACATTCAGCCCTGACGGCCTGCAAATGGCGGCCTTCCGTGCTTCCGGTGCTCACGTACCTGAAGTACGCTGCGCTCCGGGTTACGGAAAACCGCCATTTCGTCACGTCATCATCTGAATGTCGGTTGGCCCCAGGGGGCGTGGACAGTTCCGAGGCGATGGCGGCGGACCCTATCTCGTCATTAGCGACGTCATCCCGGACTTGATCCGGAATCCCGCTTCTTCCGGTCTCTAAGTCTCTCTGACCGGCGGTTTCCAAGGCAGCGAGATCCCGGATCAAGTCCGGGATGACGAAAAGAAGGGCTGAAAAGCGGGCGTCTGCTCCCGTAGATTCGGCGCGTTTGTCTACGCCCCACGATCCGCCATCCGGCGCCATTGACGCGCCCGGGCAGGCACCCGATATTCCGTGCATGGACAAGATGAACCTCAGCGATGCCGAGTGGCGCGAGCGCCTGACTCCCGAACAATATCATGTGCTGCGCGAACATGGCACCGAGCGGGCCTTTGCGGGTGCCTATGACAAGCTCAAGGATGCCGGCATCTATCATTGCGCGGGTTGCGGCCTGCCGCTGTTCGACAGTGGGCATAAATATGACAGCGGCTCGGGCTGGCCGAGCTTCACCGCTCCGCTGGAAGATGAGGCGGTCAGCGAATATACCGACACGAGCCACGGCATGCGCCGGGTCGAGGTGCGCTGCGCGCGCTGCGACGGGCATCTGGGCCATGTCTTCCCTGATGGGCCGGGGCCGGAAGGCCTGCGCTACTGCATGAACAGCGTCGCGCTGGACTTCGAGCCGCAGGGCACCGCACAGGACGATTGATATCCTATTCAGCGCTTGTAAAGGCGCTGGACGCTTGTAGCGTCCTGCACAGTTGCAGCACGCAGCGGTTCGGAGCGGTACAAGGCAAGGCATGGCCAAGGCAAAATCGGGGAGCTCGATCAGGCTCTGGACCATCCGGCTGATCAAGGTCGGCATCGCACTCGCCATCGGCGGACTGATCGCGCTGGTGATCGCGGTCGTCATCGCGATGCAGTCGCTGCCGAGCTTCGACTCGCTCAAAAGCTCGCCCAATGGGCAGATGATCCGCGTCCATGCCGCGGACGGCTCGGTACTCGTCTCGCTCGGGCCGAGCTATGGGCGCTGGCTCAACCATTCGCAGATTCCCGAGGTGATGACCCGCGCTTTGGTCTCGGTGGAAGACAAGCGCTTCTACATGCACCCCGGTGTCGATCCGATCGGCGTCGCCCGCGCGGCCTGGGTAGGCTATGTCCGCCGTGGCGAGGGCCGGCGTCTGCAGGGCGCGTCGACCATCACCCAGCAGCTGGCGCGCAACATCTTCCTCAACAACAGCTATTCCGCCGGCCGCAAGCTGCGCGAGATGATCCTGGCGCTGGCGATGGAGCGCAAGTTCAGCAAGTCCCAGATTCTGGAGCTGTACCTCAACAAGGTCTATTTCGGCGGCGGCGCCTATGGCGTGGATGCCGCGAGCCGCAAATTCTTCAATCACCCGGCGACGACGCTCAGCCTCGAGGAAGCGGCGATCATCGCCGGTCTGGTGAAGGCGCCCTCGCATTATTCGCCGACGGCCGATGCCGATGCTGCCGCAGGCCGCGCCAGCGTGGTGCTGGACGTGATGGCGGCCAATGGCGACCTTACCAGCGCCGAGCGGGCCGCCGCCGATCTCGACAGCGTGCGGTTGGTGCCCGAGAAGGCGCAGGACAGCGTGCGCTACTTCACCGACTGGGTGCTGCCGCAGCTCGATACGCTGATCGACGAGCGCGAGCAGCCGCTCGACGTCTACACCACGCTCGATCCCCGGATGCAGCGGGCCGCCGTGGCGGCGCTCAAGGGCAATGTGCCGGGCGGCGCGCAGGGTGCGCTGGTCAGCCTCGACCGCGATGGCGCGGTGCGGGCGCTGGTCGGCGGGCTGGATTATGTCAGCTCCAACTATAACCGCGCGACCGTCGCCCAGCGGCAGCCGGGCTCGGCCTTCAAGCTGTTCGTCTATCTCTCGGCGCTGGAAGCCGGCTACACGCCCGAGACGCGGGTGGTGGACAGTCCGGTGACGATCAACGGCTGGTCGCCGCGCAACGACAATCGCCGCAATGTGGGCGAGATCGACGTGCGCACCGCCTTTGCCTATTCGATCAATACCATTGCCGCCAAGCTCGGCATGGAAGTGGGCTTCTCGACCGTCGCCGACATGGCGCGCCGGTTCGGCATTTCCACGACGATCAACACGCACCCCTCGATGGTGCTCGGCACGTCCGAGGTCCACCTCATCGACATGACGCAGGCTTTTGCCTCCGTTGCCCGCAAGGGCGTGGCGGTGCGGCCCTATGGCATCCTCAAGGTGACCACGGCCGATGGCACCACCCTGTATGAGCATGAGGACGATACCAGCCGCGTGCTGGTGGCGCCCTGGGTCGCGGCGGGGATGACCGACCTGATGCAGACGGCGGTGAACACCGGCACGGGCCGCGCGGCCCAGATCGGCCGGCCTGTCGCAGGCAAGACCGGCACGACCACCAGCAACAAGGATGGCTGGTTCGTCGGCTTCTCCAGCGGCATCACCACCGGCGTGTGGATGGGCCGCGACGATAGTCGTAGAGTGGGTGGCTTGGCCGGCGGTCGCGCGCCAGCGCGGGCCTTTGCGGCCTTTATGCGCACCGCCGTGGCCAATCGCCCGGTCGAGAATTTCGAGACCGAGGTGGTGCTGCCCGAATGGCAGCTCGAACCGGACGAAGAGGCCTATGGCTCGCCCGACAATGGCATGATGGTGGACGAGAATGGCCTGCCCCTGCCGCCCGTCGAGGGCCAGAGCAGCGGTGCCGAAGGCGCGACACCGGCCGACACCAGCGGCACCGAAGCGCCGCGCCGGATCGACCAGCGCTGGATCGACGAAGTGCTCGGCCGCGACGAACGCCCGGCGCGCCCGGCACCCGCCCAGCCGGGTCAGCAGCGCCCGCCACCGCAGCAGCGTCAGGCACCGCCCGCGCAGCCCCAGCCGCAGCGAGAATCGCCGTCGATCCTGCCATCGGGGATGCAGTAGGCAAGGCTTGTCCACGGGGCGGGGGCAAGGCTAGTCTGGCTCGGTTTGGCCGATCCTACGGAGCCTCCATGTCTTTGACCGCAAGCCTCGTCCCGACCTATCGCCAGATGCTGCGCACTTTGTCCGGCCTGCTGGACAAGGCAGAGCAACAGATGCCGGCGGGGGCACGAGCGCTGCTTGCCGCGCGACTGGCGCCAGACATGTATCCGCTGGCAGCGCAGATCCGTTTCGCGGCATTGCAGGCGCAGGAGGCGCTATTCCGGCTGCGCGGACAACCGCTCCCGGCGGCGCTCGTGGCGCTGGCTGCGGAAGGGCAGGCTGCCGTTCACTCGCCGGGATCATTGGCGCAAGCGCGGGCCCGGCTGACGGAGGCCCTGGCGGCGCTGGATGCGCTGCCGAGCGGTGCGCTCGATGCGGGGGACAGCCTGCCGATCGCGCTCGACCTTCCCGGCGGTCTCGCCTTCGACATGACCGGTGAAGATTACGCCCGCGACTGGGCGCTGCCCCAATTCTATTTTCACGTGGTGACGGCCTACGCCATCCTCAGAAAGGAAGGCGTCGAGATCGGCAAGGCCGACTATGTGCCGCACATGTTCGCCTATCTGCGGCGGGATGACACCCCGGCGGTCGCCTGACCGGACAGGCCGGTCAGGACGCCAATTCACATGTGGATGGGCTTGCCGAGCACTGCCATCGCGGCTTCCTTCACCGACTCATTGTGCGTCGGGTGGGCGTGGCAGGTGTAGGCGATGTCCTCTGACGTCGCCCCGAACTCCATGGCCTGCGCGGCCTGGGCGATCATCGTGCCGGCGGGATCGGCGACGATCCACACGCCGAGCACCCGGTCGGTCTCGGCATCGGCGATCACCTTCACGAAGCCGTCGGTGGCGCTGATCGCCTTGGCGCGGCTGTTCGCCATCATCGGGAACTTGCCGACCTTGACCTCGCCCTTCTCGCGGGCGGCTTCCTCGGTCAGACCGACACCGGCGATCTCCGGGCTGGTATAGACGACGCTGGGGATGACGTCATGGTTCACGATGCCGGTCATACCGGCGATGTTCTCCGCGACCGCAATGCCTTCATCCTCGGCCTTGTGCGCGAGCATGGGGCCGGGAATCACGTCGCCAACGGCCCACACGCCATCGACCTTGGTGGAGAAATCGGGACCGGTCTCGATCTGGCCGCGCTGGTTCAGCTCCAGCCCGATCTTGTCGAGGCCGAGGCCCTGCGTGTTCGGGCGGCGGCCGATGGCGACCAGCACCGTATCGGCCTCGATCGTCTCGGCGGTGCCACCGGCAGCCGGCTCGACCGTCACGCTGGCCTTGCCGCCCTTGACGGCGACGCCGGTCACCTTGGTGCCGGTGCGGATCTCGAAACCCTGCTTGGCGAACAGCTTGGCGGCTTCCTTGCGCACCTCGCCATCCATGCCGGGCAGGATCTGGTCGAGATATTCAATCACGGTGACCTTGGCGCCCAGGCGACCCCAGACCGACCCCAGTTCGAGGCCAATGACGCCGCCGCCGATCACCACCAGATGATCCGGCACCTTCTTGAGCGCCAGCGCGCCGGTGGAATCGACCACCACGCCCTTGTCATTGTCGATCTCGACTCCGGGCAGCGGCGTCACGCTGGAGCCGGTGGCGATGACGATGTTCTTGGCAGTCACGGTCTTGCCGGCAACCTCGACGCTGTGCGCGTCCTTGAAGCTGGCGAGCCCCTTGAGCCATTCAACCTTGTTCTTCTTGAACAGGAACTCGATGCCGCCGGTGAGGCCCTTCACGGCCGCATCCTTGTCCGCCAGCATCGCCGGCAGATCGAGCGACACGGAGCCCAGCTTGATGCCGTGCTTGGCCAGCACGCCATCCTTGGCCTCATGGAACAGGTGCGAGGCGTGCAGCAGCGTCTTGGAGGGAATGCAGCCGACATTGAGGCAGGTGCCGCCCAGCGTCTCCCGGCTTTCCGCGCAGGCGGTCTTCAGCCCAAGCTGCGCGGCGCGGATCGCCGCCACATAACCGCCCGGCCCGGCGCCGATTACGAGAACGTCATAGTCGAACTGGTCTGCCATTACTCGCTCCATTGACCGGTCACCGCTTTGTGTTCCTGCGAAGGCAGGAACCCACGGCTAGGTCGCAATCACCGACCACAGATCGCGCCATTCGGGATTGTTCTCCCTGATCAGGCGGACTTTCCAGGCCCGTTTCCATTTCTTCATCTGCAGTTCGCGCAGCCGCGCTTCCTGCAGGTCGTCATATACTGCGTACCAAACAAGGAGCCGGCAACCATAGCGTTTGCTGAACCCTTCGACATGGCCCTCGCGATGTTGATGGCATCGCGCGACAAGGTCGCTCGTGACTCCGAGGTACAGCGTGCCATTGGGCTTGCTGGCCATCAGATATAGGAAGCCACGTTTCGTCGTTTCATCTCCGCCGATGGGCTCCTGCCTTCGCAGGAGCACGGGCTAGTTTGCTATGTTTGCTTGCCTCACAAATCGATGAGCAGGCGGGTCGGGTCCTCGATGGCGTTCTTAAGGGCGACGAGGAAGGTCACGGCCTCGCGGCCATCGACCATGCGGTGATCGTAGCTGAGCGCCAGATACATCATCGGGCGCGCGACGATCTGGCCGTCGACCACCACGGCGCGCTCCTCGATGCGGTGCAGGCCGAGTACGCCGGACTGAGGCGGGTTGATGATCGGCGTCGACATCAGCGAGCCGAACACGCCGCCGTTGGAGATGGTGAAGGTGCCGCCGGCCATGTCCGCCATCGACAGCGTGCCTTCCTTGGCGCGCTTGCCGAAATCGGCGATGGTCTTCTCGATCTCGGCGATGCTCATCGTCTCGGCATTGCGGATGACCGGCACGACGAGGCCGTTGGGCGCCGACACCGCGACCGAGATGTCGCAGAAATCATTGTAGACGATCTCGTCGCCCTCGATCTGCGCATTGACGCCCGGAATATCCTTGAGCGCCATGCATGCGGCCTTCACGAAGAAGCCCATGAAGCCCAGACGCACGCCGTGCTTCTTCTCGAACAGATCTTTGTACTTGGCGCGCGCCGCGATGACGGCGCTCATGTCCACATCGTTGAACGTGGTCAGGATCGCGGCGTTGTTCTGCGCTTCCTTGAGGCGCCGCGCGACGGTCTGGCGCAGGCGCGTCATCTTCACGCGTTCCTGATGGCGCGACGGGCCGGCGCTGCCGGCAGCCGGCGCCGGCGCGGCGGCCACGGCAGACTCGCTCGCGACGGCGCTGCCATCGGCGATGGCAGCCATCACGTCGTCCTTGGTCAGGCGCCCGTCTTTGCCCGTGCCCTTGATCTTGCTGGGGTCGAGGCCATGCTCCAGCACCAGCCGGCGGACGGCAGGCGAGAGGGTGATGGCGCCGAGCGTGCTGTCGACTTCATGCGCGGCCTGCGCGGGTGCGGGCGCGGGTGTGGGCGTCGGTGCAGGCGCTGCCTCGGTCTTGGCCGGGGCCGGCGCAGCGGCTTCCGCCTTGGTTGGTGCGGGCTTGCTGGCCGCAGCCGCGCCTTCCTGCACGGTGGCGATGACGGCACCGACATTCACGGTGTCGCCTTCCTTCACCAGCAGCTCGCCCAGCACGCCGGCAACCGGCGCGGGGACTTCCACCGCAACCTTGTCGGTCTCCAGGCTGGCGATCGGCTCATCGGCCTTCACCGCGTCGCCGGGCTTCTTCAGCCACTGGCCCACCGTCGCTTCCGTGACGGATTCACCTAGAGTCGGCACTTTCACTTCAGTGGCCATGTCTTTCCTCCTGCCCGGCGCGGCCTGCGCGGACTATGCTTTCTTCTGGCGCTTGATCTCGGTGCGCACATTGTGACCGAGCGCGTCCGCGATGAGCGCACCCTGCTCGGCCTGGTGACGGCGGGCAAGGCCGGTGGCAGGCGAGGCCGAAGCCTTGCGACCTGCGTAGCGGGCGCGCATCGGCGCCTTGCCAGCCTGATCGAGCGCCTCCTCGATATAGGGCTCCACGAAGAACCACGCACCATTGTTGCGGGGCTCTTCCTGACACCACACCACTTCCTCCAGCGCGGTCATGCGCTTGAGGCGCGTGGCGAGCGCCTCGGTCGGGAAGGGATAGAGCTGCTCGATGCGGACGATCTGCACGTCCTTGTCGCCGGCGGCATCGCGCGCTTCCATGAGGTCATAGGCGACCTTGCCGGAACACAGCACCAGCCGGCGCGTCTGCGCGTCCGCCGCCGGTGTGGGGTCGGAGAGGATGCGCATGAAGTGGCGATCGCCCTGGAAATCCTCGGCCTTGCTCACCGCCAGCTTGTGCCGCAGCAGCGACTTGGGCGTGAAGATGATCAGCGGCTTGCGGAACGGGCGCAGCATCTGCCGGCGCAGGATGTGGAAATAGTTGGCCGGCGTGGTGCAGTTGGCAATCTGGATATTGCCTTCCGCGCAGAGCTGCAGGAAGCGCTCGAGCCGTGCGGAGCTGTGCTCCGGCCCTTGCCCTTCATAGCCATGCGGCAGCAGCAGCACGAGGCCATTGGCGCGCAGCCACTTGGATTCGGACGAGGCGATATACTGATCGATGATGATCTGCGCGCCATTGGCGAAATCGCCGAACTGCGCTTCCCACAGCACCAGGCTCTTGGGGTCCGCCATGGCATAGCCATATTCAAAGCCCAGCACGCCATATTCGGAGAGCGGGCTGTCATAGACCTCGAAATGGCCGTGCGGCACGGTGGAGAGCGGGATGTACTTCTTCTCGCTATCCTGATCGACCCAGACGGCGTGACGCTGGCTGAACGTGCCCCGCCCCGAGTCCTGACCGGACAGGCGCACGCCATAGCCTTCCGACAGTAGCGAGCCGAAGGCGAGGGCCTCGCCGGTTGCCCAGTCGAAATTCTCGCCGGTCTTGAACATCTCCGCCTTGGCATCGAGCACGCGCCGCAAGGTGCGGTGGACGTTCACGCCCTCGGGCACCGTCGTCAGCGTGCGGCCCAGGCTCTCGAACAGCTTGGGGGACACCGCAGTTTCGACATTCTTGCGCGCGGTTTCGATGTCGGCGGGCTGGTGCAGGCCTGACCAGCGACCGGCGAACCAGTCCGCATGATTGGCCTTATAGGTCTTGGCCGATTCAAACTCTTCCTCAAGATGATCGACAAAGCCCTCGACCTGCGCGGAGAGGAACGAATCGTCCACCACGCCCTCTTCGCGCAGACGCGAGGCATAGACCTCGCTCACCGGCGGATGCTGCTTGATGCGCGCATACATGAGCGGCTGGGTGAAGCTCGGCTCGTCGCCCTCATTGTGGCCGAAGCGGCGGTAGCACCACATGTCGATCACGATGTCGCGATGGAAGGTCTGGCGATATTCGATCGCCAGCTTGCAGGCGAAGGTCACCGCCTCGGGATCATCGCCATTCACATGGATGATCGGCGCCTGCACGCCCTTGGCGACGTCGCTCGGATAGGGCGAGCCGCGCGAGAATTGCGGGCTGGTGGTGAAGCCGATCTGGTTGTTGACGACGAAGTGGATGCAGCCGCCGGTATTGTAGCCGCGCACGCCGGAGAAGCCGAAGCACTCCCAGACGATGCCCTGACCGGCAAAGGCCGCATCGCCATGGATGAGCACGGGCAGCACCTGCTTGTGCTTGCCGGGGCCGATATCGTCGCGGAACAGCTGCTGCGCGCGCACCTTGCCGAGCACGATCGGGTCGACCGTCTCCAGGTGTGAGGGGTTGGGCACCAGCGACATATGGACATTGATGCCGTCGAAATCGCGGTCGGTCGATGTACCGAGATGGTATTTCACGTCGCCAGAGCCGCCGACATCCTCGGGATTGGCGGTGCCGCCCGAGAACTCGTGGAAGATCACGCGGAAGCCCTTGGCCATCACATTGGCCAGCACATTGAGGCGGCCACGATGCGCCATGCCATAGACGATCTCGCGCACGCCGAGCTGGCCGCCATATTTGATGACGGCTTCAAGCGCCGGAATCATGGACTCGCCGCCATCGAGGCCGAAGCGCTTGGTGCCGACATATTTGCGGCCCAGGAACTTCTCATATTGCTCGGCCTGGATGACCTTGGCGAGGATCGCCTTCTTGCCCTCGGGCGTGAAGATGATTTCCTTGTCCTTGCCTTCCATGCGGTCCTGCAGGAAGCGGCGCTCCTCCACATCGGAGATGTGCATATATTCGAGGCCGACATTGCCGCAGTAATTGGCGCGCAGAATGTCCACCAGTTCGCGGATCGTCGTCCACTCAAGGCCGAGCGCGCCGCCGACATAGACCTTGCGGTCCTGCTCCGCGCCGGAGAAGCCATGATATTCCGGCGTCAGGTCGGCGGGCAGGTCGCGCTGGCTCAGGCCGAGCGGATCGAGATTGGCGGCGAGATGGCCGCGCACCCGATAGGTGCGGATCAGCATCATCGCGCGGATCGAATCGGCGGCCGCCTTGGCGACATCGGCCTGCGAGGCGGGCGCGCCGCTCTTGGCTGCGGCGGCCTTGATCGCCACCTGCATCTGCGTGGGGTCGAGCGCGGCGGTCAGGTCGTCCGTGCTGTCGAGTGGCCAGCCCTTGCGCGCCCAGCTCGGCCCTTGTTCGGCCTCTTGCGCGCCGCTGAATTCCTGATTCTCGTAACCCATCGGTTCGATCCTTGCCTCTCTCCGCCGGGCGGAAGACGCCTGTGCCGCCATCCCGGACCGGCCTTTTAAGCCGTCCCGGGTGAAGCGGCTGTTAACCACCTACGCCTTGAGCACCTCAAGCAGCGTCGTGCCCAGCTCCGAAGGGCTGGCCGCAACCTTGATGCCCGCTGCTTCCATCGCCGCGATCTTGCTTTCCGCATCGCCCTTGCCGCCGGAGACGATCGCACCGGCATGGCCCATGCGGCGACCCGGAGGTGCCGTACGGCCCGCGATGAAGCCGGCCATCGGCTTCTTGCGGCCCTTCTTGGCCTCGTCGATCAGGAACTGCGCGGCCTGCTCCTCGGCATCGCCGCCGATCTCGCCGATCATGATGATGCTCTGCGTTGCCTCGTCGGCGAGGAACAGCTCCAGCACGTCGATGAAGTTGGTGCCGTTGACCGGATCGCCGCCGATGCCGACGGCCGTCGTCTGGCCAAGGCCGGCATTGGAGGTCTGAAACACCGCCTCATAGGTGAGCGTGCCCGAGCGCGAGACCACGCCGACGCTGCCCTTGCGAAAGATGGAGCCGGGCATGATGCCGATCTTGCACTCGTCAGGCGTCAGCACGCCGGGGCAGTTCGGACCGATGAGGCGCGACTTGCTGCCCGAGAGCGCGCGCTTCACGCGCACCATGTCGAGCACCGGAATGCCTTCCGTGATCGTGACGATCAGCGGCACTTCCGCATCGATCGCTTCCAGGATCGAGTCCGCGGCGAATGGCGGCGGCACGTAGATGACGCTCGCGGTGGCGCCGGTCTTGGCCACGGCTTCTTCCACCGTGTCGAACACCGGCAGGCCGATGTGGCTGGTGCCGCCCTTGCCCGGCGTCACGCCACCGACCATCTGCGTGCCATAGGCGAGCGCCTGTTCAGTGTGGAACGTGCCGGTCGCGCCGGTCATGCCCTGCGTGATGACCTTGGTGTTCTTGTCGACGAGGATGCTCATGGGCTCGCTTCGCTTCCTTGTTCCCCGGCGAAGGCCGGGGTCCAGTTCTGACAGATGGACTCGAACAGATCGTTCCAGTCCGGGTTTATCTCTTCAATGAGGCGCAGTTTCCACTGACGCTTCCATTCCTTGATCCGCAGTTCGCGCTGCCGCGCGTTCTGAAGATCGTCATGGGCTTCGTACCAAACCAGCAGCTTGCAGCCATATTTGGTGGTGAAGCCCTTGATCTCTCCTGTCCGATGCTGAGTGACCCGTCTCACCAGATCACTCGTCACACCGGTATAAATCGTCCCGTTCCGCCGACCTGCCATGATGTAGACATAGCCGGCGCAGGTCATGGCATCACCGCCGCTGCTGGGCCCCGGCCTTCGCCGGGGAACAGGAAGAGCAAGCGATGCGCTTCATCGCTTATGCCAGGCTCGGATCGATGCCCTTGCAGGCCACCAGCAGTTCCTTGACTGCATCGACGCTGACCTGGAGATTGCCCTTGGCTTCGTCATCCAGCGCGATCTCGACGATCTGCTCGACGCCGTCCTTGCCGATGATCACCGGCACGCCGACATAAAGGCCGTCGACGCCGTACTTGCCCTCGACATAGGCGGCGCAGGGCAGCAGGCGCTTCTGGTCGCCCAGATAGGCTTCCGCCATGGCGATGCCGCTGGTCGCGGGTGCATAATAAGCCGAGCCGGTCTTGAGCAGGCCGACGATCTCGCCGCCGCCCGAACGGGTGCGCTGCACGATGGCATCGATACGCTCCTTGGTGGAGCGGCCCTGCTTGATGAGGTCGGGCACGGGAATGCCGGCGACGGTGGAATATTGCACGACCGGCACCATGGTATCGCCATGGCCGCCGAGCACGAAGGTCGTGACGTCCTTGGCGGACACTTCGAACTCTTCGGCGATGAAGTGGCTGAACCGGGCCGAGTCGAGCACGCCGGCCATGCCGACGACCTTGTTGTGCGGCAGGCCGGAGAATTCGCGCAGCGCCCAGACCATCGCGTCGAGCGGGTTGGTGATGCAGATCACGAACGCGTCGGGCGCATTGTCGCGAATGCCCTCGCCGACGGCCTTCATGACCTTGAGGTTGATGCCGAGCAGATCGTCACGGCTCATGCCCGGCTTGCGGGCGACGCCGGCGGTGACGATGATGACGTCGGCCCCGGCAATGTCGGCATAATCGTTGGAGCCGGTGATCTTGGCGTCGAAGCCTTCGACCGGACCGCACTGCGAGAGATCGAGCGCCTTGCCCTGGGGAATCCCTTCGACCACGTCGAACAGGACGATATCGCCAAGCCCTTTGAGAGCCGCGAGGTGAGCAAGCGTGCCGCCGATATTGCCGGCACCAATAAGCGCGATCTTCTTCCGGGCCATGCGCGTCTCCTTCTTTGCGCGGTGGTCGATGAGGCGCCCATAGGCCCAATTTCCTTACCGTTCAATGACGATCGGGCCAGATTCCGGCTTTTCTTTGCGATTAGTTCGCAATATCATTTAGGGGCGTTCAGCCGGTCCTTGGGGCCGTTGAGGGACCTTCATTCAAGGATCGCGACGCCTTCGACGCGATACCGTCCAACGGCCGAGAACGCCGAACGGTCCACCGCGCAGGCGAAAGAACGAATAGTTTTTTGCTGCACCGCGCCTTGACGGGAGGTTCGACCGACCCATATGGCGGCCGTTAGCACTCATTCACTGACAGTGCTAACACAGTGTTTCACAGGCGGGGTGCCGGAGTCGGTATCCGGGGGGCGCGCAGGCTTCGGCAAGGGCCGGCCGGGCGATCCGACGGAGAGCGACAGCGCCCGCCGCTATGGAAAGGACTTGGATAATGGGATTTCGTCCGCTGCACGATCGCGTGCTCGTTCGCCGCATCGAAGCCGATGAGAAGACTGCCGGTGGCATCATCATTCCCGACAGCGCCAAGGAAAAGCCGCAGGAAGGCGAGATCGTCTCCGTGGGCACGGGCGCCAAGGCGGAAGACGGCAAGGTGACGCCGCTCGACGTCAAGGCCGGTGACCGCGTGCTGTTCGGCAAGTGGTCCGGCACCGAGGTCAAGGTCGACGGTGAAGACCTGCTCATCATGAAGGAAAGCGACATTCTGGGCGTCATCGCCTGATTTTCGCACTCCGTTGAATTCAAGGAAGGACTAGCAACATGGCAGCCAAGGACGTCAAATTTTCCCGCGATGCCCGTGAGCGCATCCTGCGCGGCGTGGACATTCTCGCCGATGCAGTGAAGGTCACCCTCGGTCCCAAGGGCCGTAACGTCGTGATCGACAAGAGCTTCGGCGCCCCCCGCATCACCAAGGACGGTGTGTCGGTCGCCAAGGAAATCGAGCTCAAGGACAAGTTCGAGAACATGGGCGCCCAGATGGTGCGCGAAGTGGCCTCGAAGACCAACGACATTGCCGGTGACGGCACCACCACCGCGACCGTTCTCGCCCAGGCGATCGTGCGCGAGGGCATGAAGTCGGTTGCGGCCGGCATGAACCCGATGGACCTCAAGCGCGGCATCGACCTCGCGGTGACCAAGGTGGTCGAGGACCTCAAGGCCCGCTCCAAGGCCGTTTCCGGCAACAAGGAAATCGCCCAGGTCGGCATCATCTCCGCCAATGGCGACACCGAAGTCGGCGAGAAGATCGCCGAGGCTATGGAAAAGGTCGGCAAGGAAGGCGTGATCACGGTCGAGGAAGCCAAGGGCCTCGATTTCGAGCTTGACGTCGTGGAAGGCATGCAGTTCGACCGCGGCTACCTCTCGCCTTACTTCATCACCAACCCCGAGAAGATGCAGGTCGAGCTGGCTGACCCCTACATCCTCATCCACGAGAAGAAGCTCTCCTCGCTGCAGGCGCTGCTTCCCATCCTGGAGGCCGTGGTGCAGTCGGGTCGTCCGCTGCTCATCATCGCCGAGGACATCGAGGGTGAGGCTCTGGCCACGCTCGTCGTCAACAAGCTGCGTGGTGGCCTGAAGGTCGCCGCCGTGAAGGCACCGGGCTTCGGTGACCGTCGCAAGGCCATGCTGGAAGACATCGCCGTCCTGACCAAGGGCGAGGTGATCTCCGAAGATCTCGGCATCAAGCTCGAGAACGTCACGGTCGGCATGCTCGGCACCGCCAAGCGCGTCACCATCGACAAGGACAACACCACCATCGTCGATGGCGCTGGCGATGCGGATGCCATCAAGGGCCGCACCGAGCAGATCCGCGCGCAGATCGAGACGACCACCTCCGACTACGACCGCGAGAAGCTGCAGGAGCGTCTGGCCAAGCTGGCTGGCGGCGTGGCCGTCATCAAGGTTGGCGGTGCGTCCGAGGTCGAGGTGAAGGAGCGCAAGGATCGCGTTGACGATGCCCTGCACGCCACCCGCGCGGCTGTCGAAGAAGGCATTGTCCCCGGCGGTGGTACGGCTCTGCTGTACGCCACCAAGGCGCTGGCCGGCCTCAAGGGCGTCAATGACGATCAGACCCGCGGCATCGACATCATCCGCAAGGCCATCGAAGCGCCGCTGCGTCAGATCGCTCAGAATGCGGGCTTCGACGGTGCCGTCGTCGCTGGCAACCTGCTGCGCGAAAATGACGAGACCCGGGGCTTCAACGCTTCGACCGACGTCTATGAGAACCTGGTGGAAGCCGGCGTGATCGACCCGACCAAGGTTGTGCGCGCGGCTCTGCAGGACGCGGCTTCGGTTGCCGGTCTGCTCATCACCACCGAGGCGACCATTGCCGAGCTGCCCGAGGACAAGTCCTCGGCTCCGGCTGGCATGCCCGGCGGCATGGGCGGCATGGGCGGCATGGACTTCTAAGAAGTTCACCGTTTCTTCTATCAGGGAAGGCCGTCGGGAAACCGGCGGCCTTTTCCTTTGGGCAACGGCGGGCCGTGCGGGCGCCGCCCGTTTCGCACAAGCATCTTCCCATCGGCGCGCAATGCCGACACAGTAGGGCATCGCAACCTGGCGCTGCCTGTTCCGCGGCGCCCGATCAGGATGACCGCATGACCGACCTTTCCCGCCGCGAAGCCGTGGCCGCCGCCGCCATTGCCGGCCTCGCGCTGGCGCCCGCGTCGCTTGCCGCGCAAACCGCCTCCAACCGGGATCTCACCTGGGATCTCAGCGCGCTTTATGCCGACGATGCCGCGTGGGACAGCGCCCGCCTTTCCGCGCTCGAGGCGGTCAAGGGCATGGCGGCCTATAAGGGGCGGCTTGGCGAAAGTGCCGAGACGCTCGCGGCGGCCTTCACCATGCAGTCCGACCTCTACCGGCAGATCCTGCGCGTCTATGTCTATGCCAGCCTGCGCGCCGACGAAGATGTGCGCGTCTCTGCGAACCAGGAGAAGCAGGGGCAGGCGGTTGACCTGTTCACCGCGTTCAGCGAGGCCAGCGCCTGGATCGCGCCGGAAGTGCTGAGCATTGGCGAGGCGAAGATCAAGCAGTTCATCGCCGCGAATGCCGTGTTGCGCGATCGGTTCGATCATGCGCTGGCCGACATGCTGCGTCGCGCGCCGCATACCCTCTCGCCGGAAGGCGAAGGGCTGCTGGCGAGCGCAACATCCGTGCTTTCGGCGCCGGGCGACATTTCGGACCAGTTGCGCAGCTCGGACATCCCCTGGCCCAGCATCACCCTGTCCACTGGCGAGAAAGTGAAGCTCGACAATCAGGGCTATACCGTCCACCGCGCGGCACCCGAGCGGGCGGATCGCAAGGCGGTGTTCGATGCCTTCTGGAAGACCTATGGGGAGTTCCGCAACAGCTTCGGTGCGACCTATCTGGCGCAGGTCCGCGGCAATATCTTCGATGCAAAGGCGCGCAAATATCCCACCGCGCTGGCATCGGCCCTCGCCGGATCGAATGTGCCGGAGGGCGTCTATCGCACGTTGGTGGCGGAGACCAACAAGGGCCTGCCCCAGCTTCACCGTTACTTCGAGCTGCGCCGCCGGATGCTCAAGCTGCCGGACCTTTATTATTACGATATCTATCCGCCGCTGGTGGAAACGGGGCGCCGCTTTTCGCTCGATGAGATGCGGCGACTGACGCTCGCGGCGGTGCAGCCGCTGGGGCGCGATTATGCCGCCTCCCTCTCACGCGCGACGGCCGCGCGGTGGATGGACCCGTGGCCACGGACCGGCAAGCGGCCGGGCGCCTATATGCAGTCCAGCGCCTATGATGTGCATCCCTATCTGCTGCTCAACCTGAGCGACGAATATGAGAGCCTGAGCACCTATGCGCATGAGTGGGGCCATGCCATGCACAGCCTGCTCGCCAATGCCGCGCAACCTTTCGAGAAAGCGGATTATCCGATCTTCACCGCCGAGATCGCCTCGACGCTGAACGAGCTGCTGCTGCTCGATTATATGGAGTCGCAGGCCAAGACGCGCGAGGAGAAGCTCTTCTATCTCGGCCAGCGGATGGAGAATATTCGCGGCACCTTCTTCCGCCAGACGATGTTCGCCGAGTTCGAACTGGTGGCGCATGACCGGGCCGAGGCGGGCGATGGTCTGTCGGGTGGCGCCTTCACCACGCTCTACACCGATCTGCTGGCGCGCTACCATGGGCCGAAGGTCGGCATGGAGCCGGCCTATGGCAATGAATGGGCCTATATTCCGCACTTCTACAACAGCTTCTATGTCTACCAATATGCCACCTGCTTCTCCGCCGCCGTCTATTTCGCGGGGGAGATCAAGCGCGGCGGGGCGAAGGCGCGGGACAATTATCTGGCCGTGCTCAAGGCCGGCGGCTCGGATTATCCGGTGGAGATTCTCAAGCGCGCGG
Organism: Sphingobium sp. B8D3A; assembly: GCF_025961995.1. Taxonomy (NCBI): domain Bacteria; kingdom Pseudomonadati; phylum Pseudomonadota; class Alphaproteobacteria; order Sphingomonadales; family Sphingobiaceae; genus Sphingobium; species Sphingobium sp. B8D3A. The sequence goes on from NZ_JAOQOS010000001.1 coordinate 390,872, forward strand.
GGCTGAACATGGCGGGGCCGGAGCCCTATCGTGCCGTCGTCCAGCTCCTGTCGGATACGCTGGATGAGGCCGAGGCGCTGATGGCCTGAGCCAAGGCCGGCGCGCGGAGTTTTCACCGCGCGCGACTCATGAAAATGGGGGCCGGCATCGCTACCGGCCCCCACGATGCCATCGCCTTCCAGCCCGTCTCCGGGACATCCAGCGTCTGGCACGACGCTCTCGATCGTCAGATCGTGCGCCTCACGTCCTGTTCCTTGCGGAAGTCCGACGTGCTGATCCGACTGCGGCAGGCCGCCTTCGGATCGACCGCGCGAGGCTCGCCCGAAGGGCAAGCCGCGCCGGCCTTTGCGGATGCGGGATCATGCCTAGACGGCCGAGCCTGCATCCTTCCCACTGCCTCGCGATCCTGTTCCCGGGGGAAGCGTGATCCTGCGGTCGGCGGCGGGCCGAACCAATGCGCTGAGCACGTTGCCGCGCGCAGGTCTTGGTCCGTAAGATCGACTCAACATTCTGATTTAACAGAACATTTCTGTCTCTCTATGGCTTGATGGTCTCACGAGAATCGAGTCGTGCAAAGCATTATCCGCCGCTGCAATGCGGGGACCGCGATCAAAACTGTGGATGAGTGTGGATAAGTCCGGGGATAATTTGCGCCGGGCCGATCATTGGTCCGCGCTGTAGGGAAGCGGCCGCAGATTCGCCAGCAAAAAGGCGCACAAAAAAGGCGACGCCTTGCAGCGTCGCCTTTTTGATTTGCAGCAGAGCGACCTCAGTGGGTCGCGCCGTGCCTCATCTGCTTACAGGCCGCCGAACGGAACGCTCATGGCAGCGGCAGAGATGTAGGCAGCAAAAATCTTCTTGAGAATGGTCATGTCGTGGCTCCCGGAATTGATCGGGCGCAGCGCCCGTGTCTCTGGAGGCCATTTGTGTTGCAACGCAGCAAAGTTCAATTGCAAAGCCCGGGCGACGAATGCAAAAACTGCAATCGTTGTGGCCTGCGCATTCAATCGGGAATGATTATTGCTCCGATAAATCAACGATTCTCTGGAATTCCTCGTCGCTCACTGACGACACGGACAGGCGCGATTGTCGCACCAAAGCCATGTTCGCAAATGCAGGATCGGCCTTGATCTGCTTGAGCGTGACCGGCTTGGCGAGTTTGCGCACTGGCGCGACTTCCACCGCGAACCACTTGCCGGTTTCGTCCGTGCTGTCCTGCTCGGCCCCGCGCACGATCTCCATGATGCCGACGCATTCGACGCCGATATTGCTATGATAGAACAGCGCCTGATCGCCCACTTCCATGGCCTTCATGTTCAGCTTGGCGGCATGGTTGCGCACCCCGTCCCACTCGGCGCGGCCCTTCTCGACCAGATCGTCCCAGGAGAACACATCGGGCTCCGATTTCATCAGCCAGTAGCGCATGGGCGATCGATCCTCCTTTGCCAGCCTGCCCGGGCGCCATTCCATGCCGGTACGCGGCGTGCAAGGGCCTTCCGCCTGCCAGGCCCGGCGTGACAGCCGCGCCGCGAACGCCTAGTCAGGCATCATCATTTCACGTTCGAGTGAGACCGTCATGACGTCATCCGATCCGCTGGGGCATGTCCCCACTCTCTCGCTCGCGCGCCTCTCGCCGCAGGATTTCGCCGATGCGATCGGCAGCAGCTTCCGCGAATATGGCTTCGCCATCGTCACCGATCATGGGATGGACCCGGACCTCGTGGCGCGGGGCTGGGCGCTGGCAAAGGCGTTCTTCGCGCTGCCCGATCCGGTCAAGCGCGCCTATCTGGTGCCCGGCGGCGCGGGACAGCGCGGCTACACGGCGTTCGGGACAGAGGTCGCCAAGGGTGCCAGCGAGAATGACCTCAAGGAATTCTGGCATGTCGGCCGCGCCCTGCCGGCCGGTCATCCCCTCGCCGAGGATATGCCGCCCAACATCTGGCCTGACGAGATCGCGGGGTTCGAGGAGACTTTTACGGCGCTGTTCGCGGCGTTCGATGCCGTGGGTGCGCGCATCCTCTCCGGCGTCGCGCGCCATCTCGGCCTCGGGCCCGACTGGTTCGACGCCAAGATCGACGACGGCAATTCCATCCTGCGGCTGCTGCATTATCCGCCCGTCTCCGCGCAGGCGCCCGGCATTCGCGCGGGCGCGCATGAGGACATCAACCTCATCACCCTGCTGCTCGGCGCCGAGGAAGGCGGGCTGCAGCTGCTGACGCGGGAGGGTGAGTGGATTCCGGCCACACCGCCCGCTGGCGCGCTGGTCATCAATGTCGGCGATATGCTGCAGCGGCTGACCAATCATGTGCTGCCCTCGACCAGCCACCGCGTCGTCAATCCCCCGCCCGAGCGCCGCCACATCCCGCGCTATTCCATGCCTTTCTTCTTGCATCTGGAGCCGGACGTGATGATCGAGGCGCTGCCGCAATGCGTGAGCGCGGAAAATCCGCTGCGTGAACCGCCGATCAGCGCGCATGACTATCTGCATGAGCGGCTGCGGGAGATTGGGCTGAAGAAGGGTTAGGTTTTCACGCCCCCACACATCTCGTGTCTCGACTTTGCTCGACACGAACGGGGGGCGGAGGGATGTGGGTCTGCGGACCCTATTTCCGCCAGCGGGAGAGGGTGATGCCGATCTTTTCGTTCCGCTCGGAGAGGGCCAGCTTGACGATCTTCACCGTCACATGGCGCGCCTTGCGGTCCTGCAGGAAGATGGTGTCGATGATGTGATCGGCCACCGCCTCGACCAGCATGAAGTGCTGGCCCCGGGTGATCGCCGTGGTCGCCGCATGCTTGAGGTCCATATAGTTTTTGGACGTGCTGAGCGGCGTGTTGGGCTCGTAATGGCTGCGATGCTCGAGCAGGGCGCGAATGCTGATTCGCAGCGGCTGCGGCAGATGGGTCTCTTCGGAATAGATGCCGGTCAGCACATCCACCTCAAGATCCTCGATCTCGAGCAGCAGCATGTCATCCATGGGATTCACGCCGTTTGCCGGATTGGCGCTGTGCCCTCCCGTTCCTGGCATTCCCGCCTCGCGTCCCGCCATCATAGCCTCGAATAACCCTTTTCATTTGGGCGTGAAGCGCTAAAGGCCGCCGCCTCGGGCGCTATTGCCCGCTTGGAAGGCGGACGGCAAGCGGTGACACGGATCGGCGAGCTGGCAGGAACCGGAGACGCGGCCATCACCGCGCTGCTCGATGCGGCATTTGGCCCGGCGCGCCACGGCCGCACGGCCTATCGCATCCGCCTGGGCATGGCCTGGTTCACGGATCTCTCCTTCGCCGCCTTCGATTCGGACGGGCAATTGATCGGCACGCTGCAAAGCTGGCCGGTGGCGCTGCACGGCCCGGACGGTCGCGAAACACCGCTGATCATGGTCGGGCCGGTGGCGGTCGTTCCCGCGATGCAGCGCCATGGCACCGGCCGTGCGCTGATGGACCGGCTGATCGAAACCGTCGATCTGCATCCGGGCGATCCGCTGGTGATGATTGGCGATCCCGAATATTATGGCCGTTTCTGGGGCTTCTCAGCCGATGCGACCGGGGATTGGGCCGTGCCCGGTCCGGTCGAGCGGCACCGCTTGCTGACCCGCGCGGCGCCCGGCGTCGTGCTGCCCTCCGCCGGCAGTCTCGGCCCGCGCGGCACGGCCCTGGTGGCGGGGGCGACGGCCACGCCGGCGGTCTGAGCGCGCTGATCGCGGTCAGCACCGCGTGGCACTGGTGTGAGACGCCCTTTGCCAAGCCGGCTGGCCTTGCCTATCTGCAGCGCATGGTTGCGCCTCTCGATCCCGGTTCCGATCTGCCGATTGCCGGCGTCCCGCAGGATGCCGATCCGGCGCGGCCCTATCCGGTCATGGACTGGTCGCCCACGCGCTGCGGGCACAGCGCGATGCGAATCGATGCGCAAGGCCGCTGGTTTCATGAGGAGCGCGAGATCCGCCGCCCCGAACTGGTGAGCCTGTTCGCGCGCCTGCTGCGGCGCGAGCCGGACGGGCGGCATGTGCTGGTGACGCCGGTCGAGATGCTCGACATCGAGGTCGAGGACGCGCCTTTGTTCGCGGTGGAAATGGCGAGCGAGGGGGAAGGGGAGGCGCGCACGCTGCGGTTCCGCATCGGGGCGACCGGGCAGTGGATCACGGCTGACGGCGCCCATCCGCTGGGGATGGAAGAGAATGCGGCCGGGCCGCGTCCTGCGCTCGGGCTGGAGGCAGGGCTGCGGGCCCGGCTGATCCGCCCGGTCTATTATGCGCTGGCCGATCTTGCCATTGCGGAGGGGCACGATCCTCTGGGCCTGTGGAGCGGCGGCATCTTTCACGCGCTGGAGACGACGGCATGAGCTGGCGGGACCGGCTGACCGCCTCGCTGCGGCCGGAATTCGACTCGGCGCATACGCATGATTTCTTCCTGTATCGCAACCGGCCCGAGCCGGAGGGGCCGTTCACGCCGGCAGCGGTGCTGATCGCGGTCACGGACCGTCCCGATCCGGGCATGATCTTCACCCTGCGCCACGCGGGGCTGCGCGCCCATGCCGGGCAGGTCGCCTTTCCCGGTGGCCGGCTGGACCCGGGTGATCGCGACGCGGTGGAGGCGGCGCTGCGCGAGGCGCATGAGGAAATCGCGCTGCCGCCCGAGGCGGTGGAGGTGATGGGCCGATCGGATCGCTTCCGCACCGGCACGGGGTTCGAGATCGAGCCGATTGTCGGCATCGTCCCGCCCGATCTGGCGTTGCGGCCTTCCGAGGCGGAGGTTGACGCCATCTTCGAGGTGCCGCTCGATTTTCTGCTCGATCCCACCAACCGGGCGTTGCGCACCGTGGATTGGGAAGGCGGCACCCGCAGCTATTACGAGTTTCTGTGGCAGGAGCACCGCATCTGGGGCGTGACGGCAGCGATGCTGGTCAACCTCGCCCGGCGCATCGAGGCGGCCGCATGAGCGCGCCCCTCCCCGAGCGGCTCCCCGATGCCGAATGGCGGGCCTGGCCGGGCCTGCTGGCGCTCTGCGAGGCGCTGGGCGCAGACCAAGGCGAAGCCCGCTTCGTCGGCGGCGCGGTGCGGGACGCGCTGCTGGGCATCGCGGTCAAGGATATCGACATCGCGACCGTCCATCTGCCGGAGGAGGTGGTCCGCCGGGTGAAGGCCGCTGGCCTGCGCGCCGTGCCGACCGGCATTGCGCATGGCACGATCACTGCCATTCTCGATCATCGCCCGATTGAGATCACCACATTGCGCCGGGATGTTTCCACCGACGGGCGCCGGGCCACGGTCGCCTTCGGCACGGATTGGCGAGATGACGCGGCCCGCCGCGACTTCACGATGAACGCGCTTTATGCCGATCCCGCCAGTGGCGCCTTGTCCGATTATTTCGACGGGCGCGCCGATCTGCTGGCTCGCCGCGTGCGCTTCATCGGTGATCCCAATCAGCGAATCGCCGAGGATCATCTGCGCATCCTGCGCTACTTCCGCTTTACGGCCCGGTTCGGCACGCTGGATCGTGACACGCCGGATTATCGCGCCTGCGTGGCGCACGCGACCAGCCTCATGGCGCTCTCTCGCGAGCGCGTCGCGGACGAGATGCTCAAGCTGCTCGGTCTGCCCGACCCGGCGGACGTGATCGCGGCGATGGTGGGCGACGGGGTGCTGGCGTCCGTGCTGCCGGAGATCGATGCCCACGGCGTGGCCGCCTTGCGCGCGCTTATCGCCGCCGAGCAGGCGACGGGCATTGCGCCGGCCGGCTTGCGCCGTCTGGCGGCGCTGCTGCCGTCCGATGGCGCGCTGGCCGATCAGGTCGGCGCGCGGCTGCGACTCTCCAACAAGGCGCGGCAGCGCTTGCGCGCGGCGGCTACGCCGGCCTCGGCGACCACCCCGCAGGCACTGGCCTATGCGCTGGGCGAGGACAGCGCGATCGATCAGCTGCTGCTGGGCCGGGCCTTTTCGCCCGACTGCGCGCCCGCGCTGATCGGCTGGCAGGCGCCGCGCCTGCCGCTTTCGGGAGGCGATCTGATTGCGATGGGGCTGACGGCAGGTCCGCTGGTGGCGCGGACGCTTCAGGCGCTGGAGAGAGCGTGGATCGACCGGGGCTTTCCCGCGCCGGATGAGACGCGCGAGATGGCGCGTCAGATGGTCGGGGCGGCGCTGCGCTCCAGCCAGTAGTGGAAGGCCTCCTGCGGCGGCAGGGGGCGCGCGAAGTGATAGCCCTGGCCGAAATGGCAGCCGAGCTTGCGCAGGGCATCGGCCATGTCCGGGGTCTCGATGCCCTCCGCCGTGGTTTCCATACCGAGCGCGCCTGCAAGGCTGACGATGGCGCGCACGATGGCGATCTTGTCGGCATCGCCGATCATGTCCGTCACGAAGCTGCGGTCGATCTTGAGCACATCGATGGGGAGCGACTGGAGGCTGGCGAGGTTGGAAAAGCCGGTGCCGAAATCGTCCATGGCCACCGTCACGTCCATCGCCTGCAGCGCCCCCAGCAATTGCCGGGTCTTGTCCGGGTCGGCGATGAGCGCGCTTTCGGTCAGCTCGATGATCAGGCGGTTGCCGGCAATGCCGGCATAGCGCAGCGCTTCTTCCACCGCGCGGGGCACATTGTCGCGCACCATCTGCACCGGTGAGAGGTTGACGTTCATCGTGATCGGCAGGGTTTCGCCGAAGCGGCTGTCCCAATCCGCAAGGGTCTGCACGCACTCGCACATTGCCCAGCGCCCCAGCGGCACGATCAGCCCCGATTCCTCGGCGACCGGAATGAACTCATTGGGGGAGACCTGCCCCAGCACCGAATCTTCCCAGCGGGTGAGCGCCTCGAAGCCCTTCACCGCGCCGGTCTGCAGGTTGATGAGCGGCTGGAACACCATGGTCAGCTCGCCATTGTCGATCGCCTCGCGCAGGCGGTTCTCCAGCGTGAAGCGCTTGAGCGCCTCGCGGAGCACATTGGCCCGGTAGACTTCCAGCGCGCCGGACTTCTTGGCGCGCTTCACCGCCGCCTGCGCCTGCCGGAGCAGCCGCTCGATATCGTCGCTGTCTTCCTGCGCCAGCGCGCAGCCCAGCGCGACCTCGACGTTGATGAGATAGGTGGAGAGGCGGATCGGCGTCTCGAACGCCTTGCGCACGCGCTCGGCAATCTGCAGCACTTCGGAGAGGCCGTGGCCGACATGGGCGAAGATGGCGAACTCGTTGCCGCCGATTCGGGCCAGCACGTCGCCCGCGCGCAGCACGGATTTGACGCGCCGCGCGACGGTGATGATCAGCTCGTCGCCCGCCATGGCGCCCAGCGATTCATTGATGCGGCTGAACCGCACGAGATCGAAGCCGATGATCGCATAGGTCGCCTTGCTGGCGGCCGGGCGGCCATTCTCGGCGAGGCCTTCGATCTGCTCCACAAAGCCGATGCGGTTGGGCAGCGAGGTCAGGCTGTCCGTCATCAGCTCCTTGCGCAATGTGCTTTCCGCATTGCGCTCGCTGGTGCGGTCCGTGGCGGTGAAGAGCACCAGCCGGGCGGGCTGCGCATCGTCTTCCTCCACCCAGGTCAGCGAGCAGCTGTAGGCGCGCAGCCCGAGCCGGTCATGAAATTCCAGCTCGAAGCGGTCGGAGCGGCGCTGCGAATCGAACATCGCCTGCGCGCGGTGCCGCCAGTTGCGCTGCCTGCGTTGGCTGTCCTCGCAGTCGAGCAATTCGTTGGCGGCCTGATCCTCGACGAAGCTGAAAAACTCCGCATTGCCGACCAGAACGTGCAGGCCTGATGGGGATTGGGTCAACAGTGCGGCCGGGTAGGGCAGCGCCTTGAGGAAGGCGGTATAGCCGCGCAGGTCGTCGACCGCCGGCAAGGGCGCTGTCATGGAGGCGTCAAAGGGCGCAGGGCGCGGGCGTGCCGCTGCCTCTACATGCTCCGTCTCGCGTTTTGCGCTTGCCGTCATGGATCGCCGGGTTAACGGCCCATGGTAAATTAAGGCTGAAAGTCTGGCGCAAGCCCCTATTTTTGTTGATGCTGCAACAGTCCCCCTCGTCCCGTGACGGGAAAAGGAGGATTTGTGCGCTGACGGGTCAGTCGAATCGGTTGTCGCGGGGGAAGCCGTTGGGCGGCATTCGCCCGGCAGCGCCGCGGGCCGCGCGCCAGGAGAGCAGGTCGGTTTCGGTGCGAGTCCGGCCGCTGTCCCCGCCCATCGTCCAGGAGAGGCCCTGCGCAAGCGTAAGCGTCATCGCGTCGGAGAGGCCGCCATCCTTGTAGCGCTGCAGGGTGACGCCCTGTCCGCGCGCCATTTCCGGCAGTTCGGCGAGCGAGAAGATGACCAGCTTGCGATTCTCGCCGATGACAGCGACCGAATCGGCTCCCGGCGCGACCGGCCGCACCACCTTGAGCTGCGCGCCGGCCTTGAGGTTCACCACCTGCCGGCCCTTGCGGGTCTCGGCGATGATCTCGCTCATCGCGGCGATGAAGCCGCGCCCGTCGCTGGCGGCGAGCAGCAGCTTGCCGTCGGCTTTCGCTGGCAGCAGCGCGACGATGTCGGTCTCATTGGCCAGGTCGATCATCAGCCGCACCGGCTCGCCAAACCCGCGCCCGCCCGGCAGCTTGTCCGCGCCCAGCGTGTAAAAGCGCCCGTCCGATCCGGCGAGCAGCAGCTTGTCGGTGGTCTGCGCGTGGAAGGCATAGGCCGGGCCGTCGCCTTCCTTGAACTTGAGCGCATCGGTGGCGGTGAGATCGGCATGGCCCTTCATCGCGCGAATCCACCCGCGCTGGGACATGATGACGGTGATCGGCTCGCGCTCGATCATCGCCTCGAGCGGAATCTCGCGCGCCGGCCCGGCCTGCTCCAGCCCCGTGCGCCGGGCGCCAATGCCCTTTTCCGGCGTGTAGCGCTTGCGCAGATCGGCAAGGTCGCGCTTGAGGCGGGTGCGCTGGCGGGCGGGCGATTCGACGAGCTTGTGCAGATCTTCGCGTTCGGCGGCGAGGTCGTCGCGCTCGCGCCGCAGCTCCATTTCCTCCAGCTTGCGCAGCGAGCGCAGCCGCATGTTGAGGATCGCCTCGGCCTGCCGGTCGGTCAGCTGGAACTCCGCCATCATCACCGGCTTGGGCTCATCCTCGCTACGGATGATCTCGATCACCCGGTCGAGGTTGAGATAGGCGATGATATAGCCGTCGAGCAGCTCCAGCCGGTTGTCGATCTGCTCGATGCGGTGCCGGGCGCGGCGGACCAGCACCTCGATCTGGTGCTTGAGCCATTCGGTCAGCAGATCGCGCAGGCCCATCACGCGGGGCGTGTGGCTGGCATCCAGCACGTTCATGTTGAGCGGGAAGCGGCTCTCCAGATCGGTGAGGCGGAACAGGCTGTCCATCAGCACGTCCTGATCCACCGTGCGGGCGCGGGGCTCCAGCACGATGCGCAGAACCTCGTCCGACTCGTCGCGCACGTCGGCGAGGATCGGCAGCTTCTTGTCGGCGATGAGCTGGGCGATCTGCTCGATCAGCTTGCCCTTGGCGACGCCATAGGGAATCTCGTCGATCACCGCGATCCAGGTGCCGCGCCCTTCATCCTCGCGGTGCCAGCGGGCGCGCAGGCGCATGCTGCCCCGGCCGGTCGCATAAGCGTCCGAGATCACCGAGGGCGGATCGACGAGCACGCCGCCGGTCGGGAAATCCGGCCCTCTCATATACTGCATGAGCTGGGCGTGATCGGCTTCCGGCTGGTCGATCAGCAGGGTGGCCGCATCGATCACCTCGGCGACGTTGTGCGGCGGAATGCTGGTCGCCATGCCCACCGCGATGCCGCTGGCGCCATTGGCGAGCAGATTGGGGAACAGGCCGGGGAAGACCTCGGGCTCTTCCTCCTCGCCATTATAGGTTGGGCGGAAATCGACGGTGCCATGGTCGAGGCCGGCCATCAGATCGGCAGCGGCCTGCGTCAGCCGCGCCTCGGTGTAGCGCATGGCGGCGGCGTTATCGCCATCGATATTGCCGAAATTGCCCTGCCCGTCGACCAACGGGGTGCGCAGGGAGAAGTCCTGCGCCAGCCGGACCATCGCATCATAGACCGAGGCGTCGCCATGCGGGTGATATTTGCCGATGACGTCGCCCACGACGCGGGCGCATTTCTTGTAGCTGGTGGTGTTCCGCTCGGGATTGGCGACGAGAATATCCGGCGCCGGCCCGCTCGGTTCGAGCCGCAAGAGGCGCATTGCCCACAGCAGGCGGCGATGCACCGGCTTCAGCCCGTCGCGCAGATCAGGTAGCGAGCGCGCGGTGATCGTGGAGAGCGCATAGACCAGATATCGCTCGGACAGTGCGGAATCGAAGGGGTGGTCCTTGATGCTGTCCAGCGGATCGCGAAAATCTGTCATGCCGCGCGATTAGCAAGCGCAGCGGCGCTTGGGTAGGGGAGCTATGCGCCTTCGGTTGCGTCGCCTGCGTTCTCCGAGCCATTGGCCTCCATGATCGCGGAGGCGGCGTCGGCCAGTCGGCGAGCGGCGAGGATGTCATTGGCCATGTTGGCGCGCAGCAGTGGCGCCAGCCGCTCGGCTTCAGCCATGAGTTGCGCGCAGAGCCAGGTGAAGCGGTCGGCCAGCGCCACCAGATCGTCCGCGGCCTGGGCTTTCTCACCCTCCGGGCGGGCGCGGACGAGGCGCGGAAAGCCGACGGCGTCCGCCTTGGCGGCGGCGAGCGCGCGATCCTGCAGGGCGCAAAGGCGCGCCGCCGAATCGTGCAAGGCAGGGTCGACAGGGGGATGGTGGAGGCTCACCGCGATCGCCTTGCGCAGGCAGGCAATGGCCATCGCCAGCGCACAGGCTGCAGCCGTGCCGGAGCCGGACGAGAGGTCGCCCGAGGCGATCTCCTCCAGAACATCCTCAAATGGTGCGCGCGCCAGCATGCGCCTTAAGCGGACCTGCGCAGATTAGGTTCCCGGGTCTTGATCCGCTCAGGCGGGCAGCGGGACCGGGCGCCCGGCGGGCGGCATATGCTGGTCGACGATGAAGGAGGCTGCCGAGACGAGAATGGCGCCGACTGCCAGCACCGCGAAGAAGGGAATGACGCTGCCATTGCCCAGCTCCAGCAGCGCGCCGCCGAACGCGCTGGCCGACACCGCGCCGACCCGGCTCATGAAGATGCCGAAGCCGATTCCCGACGAGCGGCAGGAGGGCGGATAGCCATGGGTCATGATGACATACATGGTCGCGATGCCGCCGCTGAACGCCGCCGCCGAGGCGCCGATCAGGCTGACCACGATCAGCCGCTCGGTCTCGGTCGGCACCGGGGAGAGCGTCTCGACGAAAAAGCCGAGCGTGACGATGCAGAGGAACAGCGCGATGCTGATGCCGCTCATCACCGTGCGGGTGCCCAGCCGCCGGCTGAGGAAACCGGCGGCAATCGCCGCGACCATGGAGGTGATGCCCGCCACCGAGACGGCATTGCCCGCCTGGGGCAGGGTGAAGCCGGCGGCGGTCAGGAATGTGGTGGACCAGTTGAGGATGCCATAGGCGACGAGGGCGCAGGCGGTGAAGGAGGTGCAGACGCCGATGTTCATCCGCAGGTTGCTGCGATGGAGCACACCGATGGCAACGCCGGCGCCATCATCCGCGCGATGGCGCTCCGGCATGAGGTCGATGTCTTCATCCAGCACGCGGCGGGCAACGGCCTGCGCCTCCGCCTTGCGGCCGCGCGCGATGAGGAAGGAGGGGCTGTCGCGCAGCACGGCGATAATCAGCACGATGAGGAAAAGCGTCGCGATGCCGAAGACCATGAAGGTCCAGCGCCAGCTATAAAGATCCGACAGGGCCGGGGCGACCCAGCCGACCACGGCGCCGCCAATCGGGGTGCCGACCGAGAGCGAGCTGACCGTAATCGGCCGCAGCCGGTCCGGCAGCCACTCGCTGGCCATGGTCAGCGCGTTGGAATAGGCCGCGCCAAAGCCGATGCCGCTCACCAGCCGCCACAGGGCCATGCTGGTCACACTGCCGGCCTGGCCCGCCGCGATGGTGCCGAGGCCGAAGATGATCGCGGCGAAGGCGAGGGCGTAGCGCCGACCGATCCTGTCGCCCAGCATCCCGCCCAGCCAGCCGCCGAGACCGAAGCCGATCAGCGCCGCGCTCATCGCAATGCCGAATGTGCCGCGATCCACGCCGAAATCGGCGATCACCAGGGGCGCGACGATGCCGAGCAGCTGCATGTCGATGCCATCGCTGACGAGGATGAGCAGGCAGATGCCGACCGTGATCCACTGAAACCTGCGCACGGGCCTGCTGGCCAGCGCGGCGCTGAATGTGGTGGCGGCGGTGGATGCCATGCCTGCCTCTCCCTCGGATATGTTGTTGGCCGGATATCGGCCGTTTGCGACGGCGTAACGGATTGAATATCATTTGTCGAAGGAATGAACGTGGATGGGCGCGCCCCACCGTCTCTCAGGGGCGGGCGGCGCCGCAGCCATTGATCGGGGCGCGCGAGAGGCCTATCCCGCCGGCATGACGCACGCTGCCTATCCCGAGCTTCGCCTTCGCCGCACCCGCGCTGCCGCTTGGAGCCGGCGCCTTCATGCCGAGCATCGCCTGACGCCGGCCGATTTCATCTGGCCGCTGTTCATCACGGCGGGGCGTGGGGTCGAGGAGCCGGTCGGCTCGCTGCCGGGCGTCTCGCGCTGGTCGGTCGATCTCGCCGTCGCGCGCGCGCGGGAGGCGGCAGCGGCGGGCATTCCGTGCCTCGCCCTGTTCCCCAATACCCCGCATGATTTGCGCAGTGACGATGGCACGGAGGCGCTCAACCCGGATAATCTGATGTGCGAGGCGATCCGCGCGATCAAGGATGCCGTGCCGCAGATCGGCCTGCTGACCGACGTGGCGCTCGACCCCTATACCGCGCACGGCCAGGACGGCCTGCTCGATGAAGCCGGCTATGTCGTGAACGACGCTACGGTGGAGATGCTGATCGGCCAGGCGCTCAATCAGGCCGCCGCCGGGGCGGACATCATCGCGCCGAGCGACATGATGGACGGGCGCATCGGCGCGATTCGCGAAGCGCTCGAGGCCGATGGTCACGCCAATGTGCAGATCATGGCCTATGCCGCCAAATATGCGAGCGCCTTCTACGGCCCGTTCCGCGATGCGGTCGGCTCGGGCGGGCGGCTCAAGGGCGACAAGAAGAGCTACCAGATGGACCCGGCCAATGGCGCCGAGGCGCTGCGCGAAGTGGCGATGGACATTGCCGAGGGCGCGGACAGCGTGATGGTGAAGCCCGGCCTGCCCTATCTCGATATCGTCGCGCGGGTGAAGGATGCCTTCAACATCCCGGTCTTCGCCTATCAGGTGAGCGGCGAATATGCGATGATCGAGGCTGCCGCGACCGTCGGCGCGGGCGAGCGCGACGCGCTGGTGATGGAAACGCTGATGAGCTTCAAGCGCGCCGGCTGTACGGGCGTGCTGACCTATCATGCGCTGCATGCCGCCCGGCTGCTGGGCGGCTGAGCGGGCCAGTGAGGGAACGCCATGGCCAGAATGATCGCTGAAACCGAGCGGCTGATCCTGCGGACCGAGCGGCCGGGCGATCAGGCGGTCTGGCTTGCCCATATGAACACGCCGGAAGTGCGGGCCTATCTGGGCGGCCCCAGACCGGCGGAGGCCATAGCGGACAATTTCGCGCGGATTGCCGCCGATTGGGAAGCCAAGGGCATCTCGCTGGCGATGATCGAGCGCAAGTCCGATGGGCTGCTGCTGGGCGATTGCGGGCTTGGCGTCATCGATTCGCCGGAAGCACCCGACGAGCTGGCCGGGCAGTGGGAGATCGGCTGGATCATCCGGCACGATTGCTGGCGCAACGGCTATGCGCAGGAGGCTGCGCGGGCGATGTTGGCGCGGGCGTTCGGGCCGTGGGATTTGCCGGCCGTTTTCGCGCAGACCTCGCTCAGCAATCCGCCCTCCTGGGGCCTGATGGAGAAACTCGGCATGCGGCGTCGTGCCGATCTGGACTATGTCGACAGCCGTTATCCGGCGGCCGACAATCCCACGATCATCTATGAGATGCGGCGCGCGGACTGGACGGCGCTGAGCGAGGACAAGTCATGACCAGGCCTCTTATTCTTCCCTTCAACGGCAAGACACCGAAGATTCACGAGACCGCCTTCGTGGCGCCGGGCTGCGTCATCATCGGCGACGTCGAGATCGGCCCGCAGGCCAGCGTGTGGTACAATTGCGTGCTGCGGGCGGACATCAACGCCATTCGCGTGGGCGCGCGTTCGAACATTCAGGATGGCAGCACCGTCCATGTCGAGAGCGATTTCGGTGATGGCGGGCATCCGGCGATCATCGGGGACGATGTGCTGATCGGGCATATGGCAATCATCCATGGCTGCACGCTGGAGAACCGCGCTTTCGTCGGCATGGGGGCCATCGTGATGGACGGCTGCGTGGTCGAGGGGGATGCGATGCTCGCGGCAGGCGCGATGCTCACGCCCGGCAAGCGCATGCCCTCAGGTCAGCTGTGGAGCGGGCGACCGGCCAAATATATGCGCGATCTGGGCGAGGCCGACCTGCACGGGATGCGCCGCGGCGTGGAGGCCTATGTCGAGGAGGCGGCGGTGCACACCGCCGCGCTCAAGGCTGCGGAAGCTGGCGCCTGAGGGCATCCAGCGCATCATTCTGCGCGTCGACCATTGCCAGCACGCGCAGGCGGGCCGGATCGATGACGGCAAGGTCTGCGGCGACGCGGGCGGCATCCTCGGCATCCTGCCGCTCGACAAACAGCGTGTCGAGCGCGGCGAGCGCGGCGACGCTTTCATAACGGGCACTGTCGAGCGCGCTGATCGCCGTCTGGGCGGTCACCCAGGATTCGCTGTTCGGCGCTGCGCCTGCCCCTGCTGCCACGCTGGCGCGACTGCCGGCGAGCAGGCTCTGAAAGGCCGTGTCGGCGCTGCCCGCATCGCGGGTGAAGCGATCCACCTGCGTGGCGAGCGCCGGGTCCGTCGCGGCGGGCTTGATCGCCGGGGCCGGCGGCACCGTGCGATCGCGGCTTTCCACCGGACGCTTAGCGAGCGACGGGAAGGCGCGCGGGTCGGCCTGCGCGTTGACGGCGGAGCCCAGAATCATCAGGGCGAAAAAGGCGGTGAGTCGGCGCAGCATGATGCCTTTCATTTAGGGTGGCGGGAGAAGCGCTTCAACCATGGCGCGCAGGCGGTGCCCGTTGCAGGTTTGACGGCGCGGCGCGTGAGGTTGCGCGGCGAAAATCCGAGTCTTTCCGTTGACAGGTCCGGCGACCCTCACTAAGGGGCCACATTCCCGCGCGGACAGCTCCAAATGGCTGTGCCATGCCGTTCGCGCCAAGCATTTGATTGATGGAAGTTAAGCCCATGTTCGCTGTCGTGCGTACGGGCGGCAAGCAATATCGCGTCGCCGCCGGAGACAAGATCGTCGTCGAGAAGATCGCTGGTGAAGCCGGCGAAACCGTCACGCTGGACGATGTCCTGCTCGCGGGTGACGGCTCGGAAATCAAGGACAGCAAGGGCCTCACGGTCTCGGCTGAGATCATTGCCCAGGCCAAGGGCGAGAAGGTGATCGTCTTCAAGAAGCGTCGCCGGCACAATTACCGTCGTCGCAACGGCCATCGCCAGCAGCACACGATCCTCAAGATCGTAGCGATCGGCGGCGAAGCGCCGAAGAAGAAGGCGGCCGCCAAGAAGGCCGACGCCGCTCCGGCAGCCGCCGAAGCCTGAGCCTGAATTTGGTTGATTGAGCATTTTCGGACGCAAAACCGGTTTCCACTTTTGCTGAAAATGCTCTGAAAGTTTCGAGGAGTTTAGACCATGGCACATAAAAAAGCTGGCGGTTCATCGCGCAACGGTCGCGATTCAGAATCGAAGCGCCTTGGCGTGAAGAAGTTCGGCGGCCAGAGCGTGCTCGGCGGCAATATTCTCGTCCGTCAGCGCGGCACGAAGTTCTACCCGGGCCGCAATGTCGGCATCGGCAAGGACCACACCCTGTTTGCGCTCACCGAAGGTCGCGTGGTGTTCCACGACGGCAAGCTCGGTCGCAAATTTGTGTCCGTGGACGTGATGGCGGAAGCCGCCGAATAATCGGACGATTCATGACAGGGATCGTCCAGCGGGACGATCCCTTGGTGAGCCGATGCCGGTTCATCTGAAACCAAGGGAGAAGGGATCGCCCCTCCTCCCTTTTTTCTTGTTCTCCCTGGACCCTCGATAGACCTCGGCGCGTCAGGAGCACGGTTGCTCGCAGCGTTCGCAAGGCTGTCTCACAGGCGTCATCTGTCTGCGGCAGAGCGCCCCGGAACCGGAGACAAGACCATGTTTGCACGTACCCCCCGTTTGCTGCTGCGGCCCGGCTGGCCGGAAGATGCGCAGGCGCTCTATGCCGCCATCGCGGATGAAGCGATCGTGCGGAATCTTGCCCGCGCGCCCTGGCCCTATACGCTGGACGATGCGGTCGATTTCCTCGCCGGCGATCACGATCCGCTGCAGCCCAAGTTTCTGGTGATGAAGCGCACCCAGGGAGTACCGCGTCTTATCGGCTCCTGCGGCATCCATACGCAGGACGATGGCGCGCTGGAGTTGGGCTACTGGATCGCGCGCCCTTACTGGGGCCTGGGTTTCGCGACCGAAGCGGCTTCGGCCGTGATGCAGATCGCCCGCGCGACGGGCGTGCGCAACATTCGCGCCAGCCATTTCACCGACAATCCGGCGTCCGGCCGGGTGTTGCGCAAGCTCGGCTTCCGTCCGGCGGGCCGCCCCGAGCCGCGCCACAGCCGTGGCCGCAATCGCGCCGATCTCTGCCAATTCTACGAAGAGGGCGGCGAAGGCGACATGCGCGAGGACGTGGCGGTGGAAATTTATGCGGATCGCGAGCCCGTCGCGGCCTAGGCCAATCGACATTCAGTCCTGACGGCCTGCAAATGGCGGCTTCCCGCGCTTCCGGTGCTCACGTACTAGAAGTACGCTGCGTCCGGGGCGCAGAAATCCACCATTTTGCCCTCCGGTCGTCTTCGACTCCGCCACGTCATCTTCTGAATATCGATCGGCCGGCTGGTCGCGCGACGGCGATGGGTTTGGCGGTCCGTGACCGTGCTCATCCCGAGTGCGGCCACGGGCCGATCACAGCCAGCCCAGCTTGCGGAAGCGCCGATATAGGAGTGCGCAGATGATCGCGATGCCGCCCAGCACGATGAAATAGCCGTAGCGCCACTGCAATTCGGGCATGTTGCTGAAGTTCATGCCGTAGATGCCGGCAATGGCAGTGGGCACGGCCAGAATCGCGGCCCACGCCGCCAGCATCCGCGTGATGTCGCCCTGCCGGCGCTGTTCGAGCAGGCTGCTCGTTTCCGCGACGGAGGTCAGATAGTCGCGCAGCCCCGCGACGCGATATTCGACCCGCCGGACATGATCCAGCACGTCGCGGAAATAGGGCAGCATGTTCTCATCGATGTTCGGCTGGACATGATTGACCATGCGCCCGGCAACATCGCTCATCACCCCGAGGATGCGCTGGAAGCGGACGATCTCCCGGCGGGTCGCGAAGATCTGGCGGATCTGGTCTGAGTCGAGGAAGGCCTCGCCGGCGGCGGCTTCCATCGCCAGCACCTGTTCCTCCAGCGCATCGACGACCGGGAAATAGCCGTCGACGATGAAGTCCATGATCGCGTGCAGCACATAATCCGGGCCGTGGGCCAAGGCGGCGGGCGCGCTCTCCAGCCGGGCGCGCAGATCCGAATGCGCCCGCGCCGAACCGTGGCGCACGGTGACGATGAAGTCCGCGCCGAGAAAGACCGAGGTCTCCCCATAGCCAATGAGATCGCCTTCCAGATGCGCCGTGCGCAGGATCAGGAAGAGCTGGTCTCCGTACAGCTCCAGCTTGGGCAATTGTTTGCCCTTGCGCGCGTCTTCCTGCGCGAGCGGGTGCAGGCCGAAACAGGTGCCGACCTGAGCCAGTTCTTCGGCATCCGGCTCATGCAGGCCGATCCAGACGAACTCGCCCGCCGGCAGCCGGTCATGGCGGGGGCAGTGGATGTCGACATCCCCCACAACCTTGCCATTGCGATATCGCCGTGCTGCTATGACGGTCACGCGCGTGCCTTTCACCAGTCGAACCCGGCTGAGGTAACGCCTCGCCGGAGAAATGGAAGCATGGGAAGGCCGGACCTTATGAGGCCGCGCTTCACCTTTGCGGGCAAAGGCCTTATGGGCGGCCGATGCATTTCCTAGATCAGGCCAAGATTTTCATTCGCTCGGGTGCGGGCGGGCCGGGAGCGGTCAGCTTCCGGCGCGAGAAATATATTCAATATGGCGGCCCCAATGGCGGCAATGGCGGCAAGGGTGGCGACATCATCTTCGAGGCGGTGCCCGGCCTCAACACGCTCATCGACTTCCGCTACACCCAGCATTTCAAGGCGCCGCGCGGCGGCCATGGCGAGGGTGGCGACCGCACCGGTGCGGGCGGCGATGATCTCGTCATCAAGGTGCCGGTGGGCACGCAGGTCATCTCCGAGCCGGATGAAGAAGGCTATAGCGAGGTGCTGGCCGACTTTACCGAGCCCGGCCAGCGCATCGTTCTGCTGCGCGGCGGCGATGGCGGCCGCGGCAATGCCAGCTTCAAGACCAGCACGAATCGCGCGCCGCGTCAGCATGGCACCGGTTGGCCCGGCGAGGAGCGCTGGGTGTGGCTGCGCCTCAAGCTGCTGGCCGATGTGGGGCTGGTGGGGCTGCCCAATGCCGGCAAGTCGACCTTCATCAATCAGGTGACCAACACCAAGGCCAAGGTCGGCGCCTATCCGTTCACGACGACCAAGCCGCAGCTCGGCGTGGTGCTGCACAAGGGGCGCGAGTTCGTGCTGGCCGATATTCCGGGGCTGATCGAGGGTGCCTCGGAGGGCGCTGGCATTGGCGACCGGTTCCTCGGGCATATCGAGCGCTGCCGGGTGCTCATCCACCTCATCGACGCGACCGGGGACGATCCGGTCGAGGCTTGGCGCATCGTGCAGACCGAACTGGAGAATTACGGCGAGGGGCTGGAGGACAAGCCGCAGCTTCTCGCGCTCAACAAGGGCGATCTGCTTGGGCAGGAGCTGATGGAAGATGTCGCCAAGGACCTGAAGAAGGCCGGCGCGGGCAAGGCCTTCATCATCTCCGGCGCGACCGGCGAGGGCATGGAGGCGCTGCTCGATGCCGTGCTGCCCATGCTGGGCGAGGTTCACCGCGCCGAGGCCGAGGAGAAGGCCGCGCAGGAAGGTGAGGTGGAGGACAAGCCATGGTCCCCCATTTGAGTGCCATTCTGCTCCCCTCCTCTTTAGGGGAGGGGGCGGGGGTGGTGATGCGCCGGTGTCGGGTGCGTAGTGCTTGCTCGCCCCTGTCCAGCACCACCCCAACCCCTCCTCTGAAGAGGAGGGGCTTTTCCCCTGTCCCCCGCGCCGTTCGTGTCGAGCGCAGTCGAGACACGGTTAGCACTGTCCTCGCGTGTCTCGACTGCGCTCGACACGAACGGAGCGTTTGTTCTGAGCATAAGAAGAGAGTGCGTGGGGGATGCCGCTCATTATGATTGACGCCCTCACCGGCTTCCCGCCCGCCGCCGTTCGGCGCATTGTCATCAAGGTCGGCTCGGCGCTGCTCGTCGCCCCGGACGGCTCCGTGCGGCGCGACTGGCTCACCAGCCTTGTCGACGAGATCGCCGCCCGCCGCGCGGATGGGCAGGAGATCATCGTCGTGTCTTCCGGCGCGATTGCGCTCGGCGCGCGCCGTCTGGGCCTCGCCAAGGGGGGGCGGGCGACGCTGGAGGATGCGCAGGCTGCGGCCGCCGTCGGCCAGATCGCGCTCAGCCAGGTCTGGGCCGACCTGCTTGCCGGGCACGATATTCCCGCCGCGCAGATGCTGGTGACGCTGGGCGACCTTGAGGATCGCCGCCGTTACCTCAATGCCTCCGCCACGCTGGACCGGCTCGCGGGCCTCGGCGTGGTGCCGGTGGTCAATGAGAATGACAGCGTCGCCACCGAGGAAATCCGTTTCGGCGATAATGACCGGCTGGCCGCGCGCATTGGCCAGGCGGCAGGCGCGGATGCGGTGGTGCTGCTCTCGGACATCGACGGGCTCTACACGGCGAACCCGCACAGCAATCCCGATGCCACATTGATCCCGCTGGTCGAGAAGATCGACGCCGCCGTGCTGGCCATGGGCGATGGCAACAGCGCCTCGGGCATGGGATCGGGCGGCATGATTTCCAAGCTGCAGGCCGCGCAGATCGCCACCGGCGCGGGTGCGCATCTGGCGATCATCTCCGGCCGCGTCGATGCGCCGCTCGGCCATTGGCAGAGCAGCGGACGCGGCACATTGTTCCGCGCCTCGGCCAAACGCGGCGGGCGCAAGGGCTGGCTCGCCGGGCGCCTCACCGTCAAGGGCAAGCTCAGCGTCGATGCCGGCGCGCGCGAAGCCCTGCGCAAGGGCCGCAGCCTGCTGCCGGCCGGTGTCACTGGGACGAGCGGCGTTTATGCGCGCGGCGACGTGATCGACATCGTCGGGCCGGATGGCGCGGTGATCGCGCGCGGCCTCGCGCAATATGACAGCCAGGATGCCGAGCGGATCATCGGCAAGCGCAGCGCCGAGGTTGCCGGCCTGCTCGGCGGCACCCCGCGCGCCGCGATGGTCCACCGTAGCTACATGGTGCTGCTCTGAGCACGCTTGCCCTCACCGGCGCCACCGGCTTTGTCGGCAAGGCGACGGTGGAGACGGCGCTGGCCGCCGGCCATGCCGTGCGCGCGCTGACCCGCCGCCCGCAGCCGCCGCGTGAGGGCGTAAGCTGGATTGCCGGCTCGCTGGATGATGCCGCTGCGCTGGATGCGCTGGTCGCCGGCGCGGATGCCGTCGTCCATATCGCCGGCGTAGTCAATGCACCGACCCGTGCCGGGTTCGAGGCGGGCAATGCCACCGGCACCGCTGCCGTCATCGCCGCCATGCAGCGTGCGGGCGTGGTGCGGCTCGTGCATGTCTCCAGCCTCGCCGCGCGCGAGCCGGGGCTCTCCGATTACGGATGGTCGAAGGCGGAGGCCGAGCGCCATGTGCAGGCCAGCGGGCTCGACTGGACGATGATCCGCCCGCCCGCGATCTACGGTCCGGGTGATGCCGAACTGCTGGAGTTGTTCCAGATGGCGACGCGCGGCTTCGTGCTGCTGCCGCCCGGTGGGCGCCTCTCAGCCATCCATGTCGATGATCTGGCCGATCTGCTGGTGCGGCTCGGCGCTCGGCAGGGCGGCGAAACGCAGGGCAAAGTCTATGAAGTGGACGATGGTACGCCCGAGGGCTGGAGCCATGGCGATTTTGCCCGGGCCATTGGCCGCGCCGTGGGGCGTGCCTCGGTGCGGACCATTTCCATGCCGTCCGCCCTGGTTCGCCTCGGCGCCCGGATCGACCGGCTGCTGCGCGGCGACAACGCGCGCTTGACGCCCGACCGCGCCGCTTATTTCTGCCATGCCGACTGGGTGTCTAAGGCAGCATTGCATCCGCCAGCCGATCTCTGGCGCCCGGCCATTGCCACCGAGGCGGGCCTTGCCATGACCGCGCAGGCCTATCGCGACAAGGGCCTGCTGCCGCGCTGATGCCCGAATCCCGCCTTATTCGCTTGCCATAGGCAGGGCGAAGCGGGCATTCGGCTCGCAACAGGGCCTTATTGGGCTATTACGGAAAGAAAGTCGCAGCCATGTCGGACCGTCAGGACGTCTACGCGCAGATCGCAGCGCAGATCGAACCCTTCAACAAGAAGGGCGTCGCCTTGAGCGACAGCACCACCTTCGCCGGCGACCTGGAGTGGGACAGCCTCACCGTCATGGATTTCGTCGCCGCCATCGAGGACGAGTTCGAGATCATCATCACCATGAACATGCAGGCGGAGATCGAGACGGTCGGCCAGCTCGTCGATGCGGTGATGAAGCTGAAGGCGGAGGGCTGAAGCCATGGCGAGCGTGATCGACGGGGCGGAAACCACCATGCGCGTGGCGGAGGCCGACAAGGACCTGTTCTCCAAGTTCGACCCCCTGATCGCCGAGCGCGAGGCGCTGCTGGCGACTGGTGTGCGCGATCCCTTCGCCATCGTGATGGACGAAGTGAAGTCGCCCACGCTTGCGGTGATCAAGGGCAAGGAGACGATCCTGCTCGGCACCTATAACTATATGGGCATGACCTTCGACCCGGACGTGGTCGCGGCGGGCAAGAAGGCGCTGGACGAGTTCGGATCGGGCACCACTGGCAGCCGCGTGCTCAACGGGACCTACCAGACCCACAAGGCCTGCGAGGATGCGCTCAAGGACTTCTATGGCACCAAACATGCCATGGTGTTCTCGACTGGTTATCAGGCCAATCTCGGCATGATCTCCACGCTGGCCGGCAAGGGCGATTATATCGTGCTGGATGCCGACAGCCATGCCAGCATCTATGATGGCTGCGCGCTCGGCAATGCCGAGATCGTGCGCTTCCGCCACAACAGCGTCGAGGATCTGGACAAGCGCCTCGGGCGCCTGCCGGCCGATGCGCTCAAGCTGGTCGTGCTGGAGGGCGTCTATTCGATGCTCGGCGATGTCGCGCCGCTGCCGGACATGGTCGCCGCGATCCGCAAGCACCCCAATTGCATGATCCTCGTCGATGAGGCGCATGGCATGGGCTTCTTCGGCCCCAATGGCCGTGGCGTCTATGAGGAGCAGGGCGTCGAGAAGGAGATCGATTTCGTCGTCGGCACCTTCTCCAAATCGGTCGGCACGGTCGGCGGCTTCTGCGTCTCGGATCATCCCAAGTTCGATGTG
Organism: Sphingobium sp. B8D3A; assembly: GCF_025961995.1. Lineage (NCBI taxonomy): Bacteria > Pseudomonadati > Pseudomonadota > Alphaproteobacteria > Sphingomonadales > Sphingobiaceae > Sphingobium > Sphingobium sp. B8D3A. Next base: position 413,624 of record NZ_JAOQOS010000001.1, read on the forward strand.
ATGCGCCTCGTTTGCCGGCCTTATGTGTTCACCGCCTCGCTGCCGCCGAGCGTCGTCGCCACCGCCGCGACCTCGATCCGCAAGCTGATGCACGCCGGCGAGAAGCGCGCGCATCTGTGGGAGAACAGCCGCCGCCTGCACAAGGGGCTGATCGATCTCGGCTTCACGCTCGGCACCAAGACGCCGCAGTCGGCGATCATTGCGGTGATCCTTACGGACCAGACGCAGGCCGTGGCGATGTGGCAGGCGCTGCTGGAGCTGGGTCTCTATGTGAACATGGCCCGTCCGCCCGCGACACCGGCCGGCACCTTCCTGCTGCGCTGCTCGCTCTGTGCCGAGCATTCGAGCGAGCAGGTTGGCCAGATTCTCGAGATGTTCGCCACGGCGGGCCGGATGACGGGCGCCATCGCTGGCTGATCGACCGGCCGGGCCTGTCACGGCCCGGTCAAACCGCCCGCTTGTCGCACGACCGGGCGCCTTCCCGGCTCCGGCTGGCGCGTGGCGCTATGATCTGGCGAGCGTCCATACACTCTAAGGTTGCGGCGCGGGCGCATCCCGCTTACGGCCTTGCCGTGTCCGGACCTTCCGGCCGGGCCACCTGAACCGGCTCAAGGAACCTGCGGACTCTCATGCTGACCGCTCTGGACCGCTACATGGCGAGGCTGATCGCGGTCCCGCTTTTCGCAAGCCTCATCGTTGCGGCGATGCTTCTGGTGCTGGACCGGATGCAGCGGCTGTTCGTCTTCGTCGCGACCGAGGGCGGGCCGGTGAGCGTGGTGTGGCGGATGCTCGCCAATCTCCTGCCCGAATATCTCGGCCTTGGCATTCCCATCGGCCTCATGCTCGGCATCCTGCTCGCCTTCCGCAAGCTGGCTCTTTCCTCGGAGCTCGATATTCTGCGCGGCGTCGGCCTTTCCTATACGCGCCTGCTCAAGGTGCCGTATATGTACGCCATCGCGCTGGCGATCCTGAACCTGACCATTGTCGGCTTCATCCAGCCGGACAGCAAATATGCCTATGAGCGGCTGCGGTTCGAGCTGCGCTCGGGCGCGCTGGGCGCATCCATCAAGGTCGGCGAGTTCACCAAGCTGGGCGATGGCATCACCATCCGCATCGAGGAGAGCGAGGACGAAGGCAAGAAGCTGAGCGGCATCTTCGCGCGCATGGATAGCGACGGCGGCCAGTCGCTGGCGGTCACGGCGGCGCGCGGCCAGTTCCTGGCGACCGACGACCCCGATACGATCATCATGCGCCTCACAGATGGCGTGCTGGTGCATAATTCCCCCAGCTTCACCGAGCCGCGCATCCTCTCCTTCTCCAACCACGATCTGCCGATCTCGCTGCCGAAGATCGAGGAGTTCCGTACGCGCGGCGATGGCGATGTGGAGCTGAGCCTGCCGGAGCTGTTCCGCGCCGGCCTCACCCGCGATACGGCGCTCGGCCGGGCGCAGGCTTGGTCGAACTTCAATTTCCGCGTGGTGGAAGTGGCGATGATGATGTTGCTGCCGCTCGCGGCGATTGCCTTCGCGATCCCGCCGAAACGCTCAACCTCCGCGCTCGGCGTCTTCCTGTCGATCGTCTTCATCGTCACCTATCACAAGATCAACCAGACGATGCAGTCGCTGGGCGCACTGGGCCGGATCGATCCGTTCCTCGGCCTGTGGGGACCGTTCCTCATTTTCGCCGGGATCATCGCCTGGCTCTATTATCAGACCGCCTATGTGCCCGGCGGCCAGCCCATCGGCGCGCTGGATCGTCAGTTCGCCAAGCTGCTCGGCCTGTTCAAGTCGCTGCTCAAATGGTTCGGCGACCGGCGTTACCGCAAGGCACATCGGGGATAGGCCATGCTGCTCAACTTCTTCCCTTCCCGCGCGCTGGCGCTGTATCTGGGCAAGACCTTCCTGCTGCGTTGCCTGGCGATGCTGGCGATGCTGGTGCTGATCCTGCAGATGCTCGATCTGCTGAGCGAGGCAGGCAAGGTGCTGGCCTATCCCGGCAATGGCGATGCGCAGCTGTGGCAATATGTCAGCCTGCGCGCGCCGCAGATCATCTCGCGCTTTCTGCCCTTCTCGGTGCTGCTCGGCACGCTGATCACGCTGGCGACGCTCAATGCCAATAGCGAGGTGGTGGCGATGAAATCCGGCGGGCTCTCGGCCCACCAGATTCTCGCGCCGCTCATATTGGCCAGTCTTGCCGTCGCCGCGATCAGCTATGTGTTCAACGAACGGGTGGTCGTGCGCGCCACCGCGACGCTCACCGCCTGGGAGGCCGCCAAGTTCGGCCCCATCCCTTCGGACCCGGGGGTCAAGGGCAATGTCTGGGTGCGGCATGAGGATGACCTCATCCGGGCCGGGACGATCACCGGCCGCGGCAATGCCGTGCGGCTGCAGGATGTGAACGTCTATGACCGGCATAACAATGCCCTGATCTCGATCGTCTATGCCAAGCACGGGCGCTTTACCCCGGATGGCTGGCTGCTTGAGGATATCCGCGTGTTCGATGTCGTGCGCGGGGTCAGCCGCCATGTCGACCGGATGGTTGTCGGCAAGGGGGTCACGCCGGACCAGTTCACGCTGTCCTCGGTCGATCCCGACGCCATGTCCTTTGCCGACCTGAGCGAGGCGATCGATACCTTGCGCGAGGCGGGGCGCCCGGTTGCATCGCTCGAAGGGTCGCTCTGGCACAAGATCAGCGGGCCTTTGTCGGCATTGCTCATGCCGTTGCTGGGCTCTGTCGCCGCTTTTGGTATTGCACGCTCCGGCAAGCTGTTCGTGCGCGCGGTGATCGGCATGGCGTTGGGCTTCGCCTTCTTCGTGGCCGATAATTTCGCGCTCTCCATGGGCAATCTGGGCGTGTATCCCCCGATGCTGGCGGCGTGGGCGCCGTTCCTGCTCTTTCTGGTGGTTGGCGAAGCGGTGTTGATTACCACGGAGGAATAGGGTTCTGCCCGGATGGGTGGGGCGGTCCTTCGATACGCCGCTTCGACAGGCTCAGCAGCTACTCAGGACGAACGGAAGTGGATCCTTGGCACTCCACGTGCTGGATCGGAGCGGAACCGCCACTGTTTTCCCAAGCTCGGAATTTTGTCCACGCCGCCTAACCTTCCGTTCGTGTCGAGACACGTCGTGCGTAACGCTTCTCGACTTCGCTCGAAGCGAACGGAGGGGGAGTGCAATGGAAGGGATCATGGCTGGCCGCTCTCCTTTTGGCCTGCCCCTTACACCTCCGCATACGCATCTGCCTGACGGCTCACTCAGGTGGCTGTTCGATCAGGCCCCTGGATCATCCGCCGGGGGCCGGCGTCCCGCTCCCCACAATAGAAGAAACCCTCCGCCCGGGGGAGCGAAGGGTTTCCATATTCCCTGTTGGGGATGCTGACCCCCGGCACGATGGGGACTCTATGGTGCCGGGGGTCAACCGGGCCGGCGAGTGTGGACCAGTACCCTCGCCGTCCGATCTTAGGTGCTGCCCTTAGCGGAGCAGGCTGAGCACGCCCTGCTGGCTCTGGTTCGCCTGAGCGAGCATCGCCGTGGAGGCCTGGCTGAGGATCTGGTTCTTGGCGAGCGCCGTCGATTCCTCGGAGAAGTCGGCGTCTTCGATCCGCGAACGGGCGTCGGACAGGTTGGTGATCGTGGTGGTCAGGTTGCTGGCAGCCGATTCGAGGCGGCTCTGCGTGGCACCCAGATTGGCACGGCCGGTAGCAACCGCTTCGATCGCGGTGTCGATGGCGGTCATCGCCGCACCCACCGTCGCGCCGGCGCCGCCGATGTTCGGGGCAGCGGTTGCGAGCGCCGTCAGAGCCGTCGTCACCGCCGAGGTGTCAACCGAGACAGTGTCGGTCGAGCCGGTGCCGACCTGGATCGAGGTAGCCGTCGCGCTGAACAGCGCCACACCGTTAAACTCCTGGCCCTGCACCTTGCCGATCTGCGTCATCAGCGCGGAGACTTCCGCCTGCAGATTGTCGCGGGCGGCGGTGTCGTTCGTGCCGTTTGCGGACTGCACAGCCAGTTCCTTCATGCGGACCAGCATGTTGGAGATGTCGCCCAGCGCGCCTTCAGCGGTCTGCGCCAGCGAGAGGCCATCATTGGCGTTGCGGCGTGCGGCAGCGAGGCCACGGACTTCGGCGGTCATCTTGGTGGCGATGGCGAGGCCGGCGGCGTCGTCCTTCGCGGTGTTGATGCGCTTGCCGGAGGACAGGCGCTCCATGGCCTGCGACAGGCCCTGATTCGCAGCGGCCGAGGCATTCTGGGCCCGAATCGCGGACACGTTGGATGCAATAACAGTCATGTGGTTTCCTTTCCCGCTTCACTGAGGGTCGCTGCCCTTTGGCGGTGGCGGCCTCGAAACCACAGAACGGATAAGGCCTCAGGAGCTTTAGGTGACCGTCTCAAATTTCCCGAAATCACCAATTAATATAATGAAATAAAACGATATATTTTGCAACAAAGTGCGGCGGGATGGTTCGTCGAGAGGGAGAGCGGAGGCTCTGCACGTCAAGCGCGACATGATTTTCGCGCCTTCAGACGGTCGGCAAAATCCTGCCGCACTGCGGCAATGGTTCGCCGTCGTTAACCGAATGCTAAGCATTTTTTATCACTTTTAACGGGCAAGACGGGGGTGGCTCGCAAGAGCCCGGACTGGACCAAAACGGGGGCTTACGCATGTTGCATGTCGACATGAGTCAGCGCGTACAGCGGCTATTGCCGGATCTGGACGCGTGGCTCGATACTGCCTGCTTTTCTGTACGAACGGTAGGCGCGGACACGCCGCGTGGTAAATCTATCCAGCGCATTCTCCTCGCCGAGGAAATTGCCGATGCAACCTGTCGCGACCTGCTGATCGAGTGGCGCGAGGGCGCGCCGCGCTTCATGCCGGCCTCCAATGGCTTCCCCGCCCGCATTGCCTTCGGTGCGCAGGACAAGGCGATGGCCTTTGCCCTGATCGCCGAGCTGCTCCGCCCCGCGCGGATGCCGGCGGTGGGTGATGAGAGCAGTGCCATGCTGATGCGCCTCGCCCAGCGGATCGCCGCCAGCGACGCGACAGTGCTCGTTCAGGGCGAGACCGGCACGGGCAAGGAAGGCATTGCGCGCTTCCTTCACGATATGAGCCCGCGCGCCGACAAGGACTTCATCGCCGTCAATTGCGCGGCGCTGCCGGAAACCATGATGGAAGCCATGCTCTTCGGTCACAAGAAGGGCAGCTTTACCGGTGCTGGCGCGTCGTCCGACGGCCTGTTCCTCGCTGCCAATGGCGGCACGCTGTTCCTCGACGAGATCGCCGAACTGCCGCTGGCCCTGCAGGCCAAGCTGCTGCGCGCGCTGCAGGAAGGCGAAGTGCTTCCCGTCGGCGCGACGCATCCGGTGCCGGTCGATGTGCGCGTCGTCGCCGCCTGCAACCGCGATCTTTCGGCGGAAGCCGATGCCGGTCGGTTCCGTGCGGACCTTTACTGGCGGCTCAACGTGATGCCGCTGCACCTGAGCGCGCTCGCAAGCCGCCCGGGTGACATTCCGGCGATCACCGCCTCGTTTCTGCTGCGCCATCAGGGCGGCCAGTCCGGCTTCGCCTGGCCGACGCCCGCGGCGCTGGCGCATCTTGGCGCGCACAGCTGGCCGGGCAATGCCCGTGAGCTGGGCAATGTCCTGCAGCGGGCCATCGTGCTGCGGGAAGGCGACCAGATCGACGTGAGCGATCTCAGCCTTGCCGGCAACACCATGCCCGCGCCCGTTCCGGCCGAGCCCGCACCGCTGCCGGCCCGCGCTCGTCTTCAGGATGTCGCCCGCGCCTCGGCGATGGACGCCATTCGCCTCGCCCTGCGTGACACCGGCGGGCACCGCGCCCGCGCGGCGCGCATCCTTGGCATTTCCGAACGTACCCTGCGCTACCGTCTCGCTGAAATGCGTGACCTCGCGCTGGCCAGCTAAGCGCAGGAGGCATCATCATGTCGGGACTTTCCGTCGATAGCGTGCTGGCCCTGCGCCAGAGCATTCTCCAGCGTAACTCCGCGATCCAGGACGCCGCGAAAAGCGCCGCCGGTGCCGCGACCGGCGGCGCGCCCGCCAGCAGCCCTGCGGGTGGCGCCGATTTCGCGGACGCCATGCGCAGCGCCATCGAGGGCGTGAACAAGCTGCAGACCCAGTCGAGCGACGCGACCGCTGCCTATGAGCGCGGCGAAACCACGGACATCGCGGCCGTGATGCTGACCCGCCAGCAGGCATCCGTGGGCTTCGAGACGACCCTGCAGGTCCGCAACAAACTCCTGTCCGCCTACAAGGACATCATGAGCATGCCGGTGTAATGAGATGAGCGACGCGAACATCACCACCACCACTGGCAGCCAGGTCGCGATGCAGCCCGGCTTGCCCGCCCTCTCCGGGTCTGGCGCGGGCTTTGCGGCCGGCGCGCAGGGCATGAAGCTGCGCCTCACCGGCCTGCTCCAGCAGCCCGCCGTGCAGCGCAGCCTGCCGATGATCGGGCTCATCACCGTTGCCGCGCTCGCCGCGCTGGCCTGGCTGGCGCTGCGCGAACCGCCGCAGCGCGACCTGTTCCGGGGCTTGCCCGAGGCCGACCAGGCCGCCGTGGCCGAGGCGCTGGGCAAAAGCGGCATCGCCTATAATTTCGATCAAACGAGCGGTGCGATCACCGTCGCCGAGACCGATTATTTCAACGCCAAGATGAAGCTCGCCGCCGAGGGCCTGCCCCGCAGTGCGCCGACCGGCGACACGCTGATCGACTCCATGCCGATGGGCGCGAGCCGCGCCGTCGAGGGCGAGAAGCTGCGCAGCGCGCGCGAAATGGATCTCGCCCGCACCATCGAGGCGATCGATGCGGTCACCAAGGCGCGGGTCCACCTCGCGGTCGAGGCGCCGAGCATCTTCCTGCGCGAGCGCTCCCGCCCGACGGCATCCGTGATGCTGCAACTGGCCAATGGCCGCTCGCTGTCCGAAGGGCAGGTCGAGGCCATCGTCCATCTCGTCGCCTCCTCCGTGGGCGACATGGCGCCGGAATCGGTGTCGGTCGTCGATCAGAATGGCCGCCTGCTCAGTAATGCGACCGGGGCCGGCGCGGAGACGGATCGGCAGATCCAGATCCAGAGCCGCATCGAAGATCGCTACCGTCAGGCTGTGACCGCGCTGCTCACGCCGATCATCGGTGCCGGCAAGTTCTCGACCGAGGTGCATGCCGAGGTGAACTTCGCCGAGCGGCAGGCCACGCGCGAAACCTATCCGCAGGACGAAGCCCGTCTGCGCGCCGAAACCGGCAGCTGGAACACGGATGCGCAGGGCAATGCGAATGCCGCACCCGGCGGCATCCCCGGCGCGCTGCAGCCCAATCCGCCGGTCAATCCCGCCGATCCGGGCGGGCCGCCGCCGACGCAGGCGCAGGCACAGGCCAACGCCATGCAGACGCCGCCCGCACCCGGCATGCCGCCGTTCAAGACGACCGAGACCTTCAACCGCAGCTTCGAGCTGGGCCGCGAAGTCTCCGTGACGCGGGACGCCGTGGGCACCGTGCAGCGCCTGTCCATCGCCGTCGCGCTGGATCAGGGCACCGATGGCAAGCCGCGCACGCCGCAGGAGATTGCCGCGCTCGAGGCGCTGGTCAAAGGCGCAATCGGCTTCGATCAGGCGCGCGGTGACGTGGTGGCGATTTCCTCGCGCAAGTTCGCCGAAGCCGCCGGGGACGCCGCGACCGATGCGACGCCCTGGTATCAGGAAGCCTGGGTGGCGATGCTCGCCCGTAACGTCTCGGCCCTGCTCGTCGCGCTGCTGCTGCTGGTCGGCATCGGCCGTCCGCTGCTCAAGCGCTGGTCCGCCGCGCAGGCGGAGCGCCAGGTGCTCGATGCACAGATCGGCCAGCAGATCGGCACGGAAATCCAGGCCGAGATCGGCCGGGCCTCGGCAGCGGTGCATGACCCCGCCCAGCCCGTGACCCTCGATATGATCAGCGCCACGCATGACTATAGCGACCGTGCCACGCTGATCCGCAACTTTGTGAAGCAGGACCCTGATCGCGCTGCGCTCGTCGTGCGCGATCTCCTCAAGGATGGAGTGAAGGCCGATGGCTGAGGTCGAAGCCGCTCGCCCGCTCACCGGCAGCGCCGCTGCCGCCGTGCTGCTGATGCTCTTCGAGGAAGACGAGGCCGCGCAGATCCTCTCCCGGCTGGAGCCGGACGAGGTGCGCCAGCTCGGCTACGCCATGTATGACGTCGCCGATGTCGAGGTGGACGAGGTGAATGCCGCGCTCGACCAGTTCGTCTCCAAGGCGCGCGGTCGCACCACCATCGGCTACGGCGCCACCCAGCATATTCGCGGCGCCATGCACAAGGCGCTCGGTCCCGACCGCGCGGACAATATGCTCGCGCGCATCACGCCGCCGACGCGCTCGACCAAGCTCTCGATGCTCAAATGGATGGAGCCGGCTGAGATCGCCGCGATCATCGAGCCCGAGCATCCGCAGATCATGGCCATCGTGCTGGCCCATCTGGACCCCGCCGTGGCGGCCGCGACGCTGCAGCTGCTGCCGGCCGAGGTGCAGGACGATGTCGTCTATCGCGTCGCCACGCTCGGCCCGGTGAGCACCGAGGCGCTGGACGAGCTGGAGCAGCTCATCGCCTCCCGCCCGGCGCAGGGCCGCTCGTCCGCCGGCACCACCAAGCGCGGTGGCACCAGCGAGGCCGCCGCGATCATGAACAACATCCGCAAGGATCATGAGCAGCGCATCATCAAGGCGCTGAACAAGCGCGATCGCAATGTCGCCCAGCTCATCGAGGATGAGATGTTCGTCTTCGAAAATCTGCAGGCCCTGTCGGACAAGGATTTGGGCACGCTCATGCGGGCGGTGGACAACGCCATTCTCGTCGTCGCGCTCAAGGGGGCGAGCGACACGCTGCGCACGCGCATCCTGGGCTGCATGTCGCAGCGCGCCGCCCAGTCCATTCAGGACGAGATGGACGAGCGCGGCCCGATGCGCCTTGCCGAAGTGATGGAAGCGCAGAAGGCGATCATCGCCGAGGCGCGCCGCATGGGCGAGGAAGGGGCGATCATGCTGGGCGGAAAGGGCGATGACTATGTCTAGGATCTGGTCGGCCGACTCCGTCAGTGGCGCCGCGCCGCTGGAGAGCTGGGGCGCTTTCGGCAGCGTCGGGCGCGATGGCAGGGGCTTTCGCCACCTCTATGCCGAGGAGCAGGGCCATCGGGCCTGGAACGTCACCTTCCCCGGCGGAAGCGGGCCCGGCGGCGGCTATGATGAGACGCTGGCCGCTCAGCCGCCGATCGACCCCATCGAGGAAGCCGCGCGCGATGCCTTCGTGCAGGGCTTTCAGGAAGGAGAGCGCATCACACGCGAAGCCGCCGAGCAGGACGATGCGGCGCGGCGGGAGCTGGCTGCCGCTGTTCTGGCGCTCGGAAAAGTGGATGAAGGCGCCTTCGCCACGCTGCTCTCCCAGGCGGTCATCCGTCTGGTCGGGCAGATTGTGGGTGAAGTGCCGATCGACGCCGATGTGCTCCGTGCGCGCTGCGAGGCAGTCGCCGCCTGCATCGACACCGAGGATGCCAAGGCCCGGCTGGAGGTCAATCCCGAGGATCTGCCGCTGCTGCAGGCCGAGCCGCTGCGCTTCTCACTAGCGGCCAGCGCCGATGTGCCGCGCGGATCGGTCCGTCTCGCTACGGCGGATGGCTGGATCGAGGATGGCCCGGATGTGCGGCTGGCGCGCCTCAAGGCGCTGATGGACGATATGGACGGCCGGCTGTGATCCAGGCGGAACTCGCCCGCGCCACGCGCTTGCTCGATCATATGCAGGTGCCCAATCAGGCGCCGCGCCATGTCGGCCGGCTGGTTGGCCATGATGGCGGGATGCTCGAAGTGACCGGCTTCTCCCGCCCCATCGGCGCCGGCGCGCGCATTCGTGCAGCCGATGGCATGTCGGTGCGCGCCGAGGTCGTTGGCTTCCGGGGCAGCCGCGCCGTGCTGGTGCCGCTGGATCAGGATGCGCCGCTGGAAAATGGCGCGCGCGTCGAGCCGGACAGCGCCGCCAATATGGTGCAGGTCGGCGAGGGGCTGATCGGCCGCGTCATCGATGCGATGGGCCAGCCGCTCGATCGCAAGGGCCCGGTGCTTGCCAATGGCCAGTGGCCGCTGGCTGGCGTGCGCGGCAATGTGCTGGATCGCGGCCGGGTGCTGGAACGCTTCGATCTCGGCGTCCGCGCCGTGAATGCCTTGCTCACGGCCGGGCGCGGCCAGCGTATCGCCATCATGGCCGGTTCGGGCGTCGGTAAATCGGTGCTGATGGGCCAGATGATCGCCGGGGCCGAGGCGGACGTGATCGTCACCGGTCTCATCGGCGAGCGCGGCCGCGAGGTCAGCGACTTCCTCGAGACCAAGATCGGCGGCGCGCTCATGAACAAGAGCATCGTGGTTGCCGTTCCGGCCGATCATCCGCCGGTGCTGCGCCTGCGCGCGGCTGCCCGGGCGACCGCCATCGCCGAATATTTCCGCGCGCGGGGCAAGCAGGTGCTGCTGCTCATCGACAGTCTTACCCGCTGCGCCCATGCCCAGCGCGAGATCGGGCTGTCGCTGGGCGAGCCACCGGCGATGAAGGGCTATCCGCCCTCGGCGCTGTCGCTCATTCCCCGCCTTGTCGAGCGGGCGGGCGTGGACAGCCGCTCGGGCGGGTCGATCACCGCGATCTACACTGTGCTGGCCGATGGCGACGATACCGACGACCCCATCGTCGATACCGCGCGCGCCATTGTCGACGGGCATATCGTGCTCTCGCGGCACCTCTCCGAACAGAGCATCTTCCCGGCCATCGACGTCGGGCGCTCGCTCTCGCGCGTCATGGCGGACATCGTCGATGACGAGCATCTGCGCGCCGCCGCCAATTATCGGCGGCTGTGGGCGGCCTATGAGGAAAATCGCGACCTCATCCTGATGGGCGCCTATCGCCCCGGCAACGATCCGACCATCGACGAGGCCGTGGAACGCCGGCAGCAATTGCTGGGCTTCCTGCGCCAGAGCAGCAAGTCCACGATTGACGTCGATACCAGCGCCGCAGCGTTGATCGCGGAGTTCGGGGCATGAGCCGCATGGTCGCCGCGCGCAAGCGCCTCGTCCGGGTGCGGGACGTGCAGCATAATCAGGCCGTCGCCGCGCTCACGCTTGCGCAGGACGAGGCGAGCCAGATTGCCAGCAATGCCCGCCGCATCGCGCAGGTGCGCGAAGAGCTGTGCGGCCAGAGCGGGCAGCAGATCGGCGGACTCTTCGCTGCGCGGCGCGAACTGGCCAGCCGCCTGGAGCGCGCCGGCCGGCAGCTCGATGGCGCGCTGTTCGATGCCAATCGGCGGATCGACGCGCGCGATGCGGAACGAGTGGTGGCGGATCGTGAACGCGAAATTGCCGAGCGCCTCAAGGACAAGGCCAAGGCCGCACGGGAAGCGCAGCGCGAAGCCCGGCTGGCCGCGCAGCCGCGCGTCCGGCGGATGCAGAACAGGGGACTGGAAGAATGATCAACATCACGTCGCTCTTCAGCATGATGACGGGGCGCGCTCCGGCTGCCGATGCGAAGGCCGGGGAGCCGGGCCTCGCCACGGGCGGGCAGTTCGCTGCGCTTGTCGAACTGGCTGCGCTGAACGGCAACGCTCCGGCGGCCGGGAGCGCGGGCCTCAGCCTTGTCGTCGACAATGACGGGACCGCCACGACCGGCCCGGCCGGCGCCCCGGACGAAGGCTTCAGCGCCGATATCCTCGCGCTGGTCGGCGGTGAAAAGCTGGCTTTGACAGCACCCGATCGGTTCGCGAGCCAGCCTCAGCAGGCTGTTACCGTCGCGGCTCAGCTGCAGGCGCAGCAGGCCCAGCAGGGCGCTGCGATAGCGCAGCCGCCCCAGGATGCCGCCCTGGCGTTGACCGAAGGCGAGCCGAATGCAGACGCCGAGGCCGGTGACGCGGCCGCAACGGATGAGGGCGCCACCAACGCTGCGGCGCCCGGGCAGCCGCTGCAGGCGCAGGTCATTCCCTTCCCGCTCGCGCCCGGCATGCCGGCCATGGCTGCGCACGTCGCCGCCGGGACCGGACCCAAGGGAGGCCGTGCCGCCGCTTCATCGCAGGATGGCGCGACGGCAGCCGCCGGCGTGGCAGCGCTCGCTGCCCCCAAGGCCGATGGCGCGGACTCTCCAAAGGCGGAGGGTGCCAGCCTGGCAGATGCTCTGGCGGCGCAGGGCGCAACGACCGGCAAGGCCGCGGCGCCGGCTCCAGACACGGCCCAGCGCTTCGTCATCGACCTGCCGGTTGGCATCTCGACCGAGAGCGGCGCTGTCAGCAGCAGTGGCGGCGCAGGCCAGGCAGCGCCTTCGGCCGCATCGGCACTGGGCGCGCAGGTCATCGACATGGGCGTTTCGGGCCAGTGGATCGATCGGCTGGCGCGGGAAATCGCCGGGCTGGCGGAAGGCGGCGGCCATAGCCGCTTCTCGCTCAATCCGCCGCATCTTGGCCGGCTTGAGGTCGATGTGTTCCAGGGCGCCGGCGCCATGGACATCCGCCTGACGGCCGAAACGGATGAGGCCGCACGGCGCCTCAACGAAGGGCGCGGCACGCTGCAGGCCGATGCACGTCTTGCCACCCTGCATCTCGGGCAGATCACGGTCGAGAAGGCCGGCGCCTCCTCGGATACCGCGCGCGATCAGGGTCAGGCGCAAAGCCAGGCCCAAAATCAGGCGCAAAATCAGGCCCAGGGCCAGGCCCAGCGCGATCTGGCGAGCCAGATGCAGCAGCAGGGTCGCGGACAGGATGGCGATCGCGGGACATCGTTCACGCGCGTCGCCGGGGAACAATCTCGCCAGCCCGATGAGAGCAGGGTCGCCGCGCGCGACAGTGCCGACGGGCATGTGCGCTTTGCTTAAGGGGATCGATCGATGAGTGACGCACCGGACGCCGGCGCCGCCAAGAAGAAGGGCGGCGGCAAGAAGAAGCTGATCATCATCCTTGGCGCCGTGGCGCTGCTGGGTGGTGGTGGCGCGGCGGCGGGGTTCTTCGCCGCGGGCTCCATGCACAAGGAAAGCGGGCCGGCGGAAGATGCCTTTCGCCCGCAGCTGGTGCTGACCGGCGAGAAGCCTGAGGAGGTCGCCAAGACCTGGGCTGCCAAGGCCGCCGAGCAGCACGCGCCGGAGCGCGAGGGCAAGGGCGTGGATCTGCCCCGCCCGGCCAATGCCTCGGCCTATCAGGCGACCTATTTCCAGATCCCGGCGCCGTTCACCTCCAACCTCGCGGACAGTGACTCCTTCGCGCAGGTCTCGATCGCCGTGTCGACCTATTACGACCAGCGCGTGATCGAGGCCGTGCAGGCGCACGAGCTGCCGATCCGCTCGGCCATCCTGATGATGATGGCGCAAGAGCAGGAGCTCGACCTCTCCACCCCGCAGGGCAAGGAGAAGCTCCAAGCGAAACTTCTGACCGTTATTAACGATGTTTTGAAGGAAAAGACGGGCTACGGCGGCATTGATAACGTTTATTTTACCAATTTCGTTATTCAGTAGCGCCGTGTCCGACGGGGGTCGGACGGGGACAATGAACGATGAATGACGTGCAGCCTTTCGCGCTCGGGCGACAGACCAGTGAGCCGGTCGCCGCGATCAGCGGACTGGAAAAACTCGGCGAGCGGGTGAGCCGCCGGTTGCGCGCGATCATCGAGCCTTATGGCGGCGCGCGTCCGCTGGTCACCGCGCTGCCGCTCGAAGAAACCATGTTCATGATGTGGGATGCGAGCGCGCCGGAGTTCGCCAGCCTCTCGCTCTATCGCCTGCACCCCATCAAGGGGCCGGTGGTGCTTCGCATCGACGCGCCGCTGGTCTCGCTGCTGGTCGACCGCTTCTATGGCGGCAAGGGCGACCGTGCGAGCAGCGACAAGCGCGAGTTCACGCCCACGGAGACGCGGCTCGGCGCCCGGCTTGCCGATGGCATCATCGCGGCGCTGGTCGAATGCTGGGCCGAGATCGCCCCGCTGGAACCAGTGCTCATCAACCGCGAGACCAATCCGGCCCATGCCCAGCTGATGCCCGGCGAGACGGCCATCGTGGTGCAGGGGTTCGAGGTCGACATGGGCGATCATCGCCCGCGCATCATCGAGTTCATTTATCCCAAGGCCGGCTTTGGCGGGCTGGAGATCGTCGGCTCGCCCAAGGCGGGGGACGAGGCACGGCCGGCCGATCCGGTCTGGCGGACCCGTCTGGCCACCCGGCTGGATGATGTGCGCTTCCCCGTCCGCACGGTGCTGGCGCGGCCCAATCTCAAAATGGCGGAGCTGATGTCGCTGAAGCCCGGCGACGTCATCCCCATCCACATCGCGCGGCAATTGCCGCTGCTCGTCGGTGACCGCGTGTTCGCGCAGGGCACCGTGGGCGAACAGGACGGCAGCGCCGCCTTCATGATCGAAAAACTGGCCTGAGGACCAACATAATGAGCGAGATGAGCGAAACACTCCGGGCTGAGGCCGCCGCACCGGTGGACATGGGTCTGGGCCGCAACATGGCCCTGCTGGCCGATATCCCCGTCCGCATGTCCGTCGAGGTCGGCGCCACCCAGTTGCGTCTGGCCGAGATCATGAATCTGGGCGAGGGCAGCGTCGTGCAGCTCGATCGTCAGGCCGACGACCTGCTGGACATCATGGTCAACGGTACGCTGGTCGCCCGGGGCGAGGTGGTGACGGTGAACGGCCGCTATGGCGTGCGCATCGTCGAGATCGCCTCCACCGAGGCGCGCCTCGCCGGGCTCGAGCGTCGCGCATGAGCGCGCTCGCCTGGTATTTCCTCAAGCTGCTCATCATGCTGCCGCTGGTCGGCGGCATGGCCTATGGCGCGCTGTGGCTGTGGCGCAAATATCAGCCCGGCATGCTGGGCGCCGGCCAGCGCGACCGGATGGTCAAGCTGGTCGATGTGCTGCCCATGGGCACGCTCGGCAAGCTCGCGGTCGTGGAGTTCGAGGGCAAGCGCCTCCTGCTCTCCGTCTCGCGCGGCAAGGTCGAGAAGATCGCGGAGAGCGAAACCCGTCATGGCTGACCCCATTCTGGCGACCACCCAAGTGCTCCTGCGCAGGCAGGAGCCCAGGGCGCAGTCGCCGTTCCTCTCCGCCCTGGGCTCCTGCCTGCGCAGGAGCACGGGCTTGCTGATCGGCGCTGCGCTGTTCTGCGCGCTGCTTGTGGCGACGCTGAGCCTCACGCAGCCCGCCTTCGCCCAAGCTGCGCCCGCCGCGCCGGCTGCGCCAGTCGCAGCGCCCGCGCCGCAAGTGCAGGCGCCGGCAACCGGCGCGCTGCCGCAAGGTGCCGCCGCTGCCTCGGGCGGGCTGACCCGGGCGCTCGACGATGTTTCGGGCGATGGGCGCCCGCTCTCCATCTCGCTGCAGATCCTTGTCCTGATGAGCCTGCTGACGGTGCTGCCGTCGCTGGTGCTGATGATGACCAGCTTCACGCGCATCATCATCGTGCTCTCGCTGCTCCGTCAGGCGCTGGGCCTTGCGCAGACGCCGCCGAACCAAGTGCTCGTCGGCCTCGCGCTGTTCCTCTCGCTGTTCGTGATGCGCCCGGCGATCGACCAGATCACCGCCAGTGCCTACACGCCTTATGGCGAGGGCCAGATCAGCATCGAGGAAGCGGTGAGCCGCTCGGGCAAGGTGCTGCATGGCTTCATGGCCAAGCAGACCCGCCAGAACGACCTCGCGCTGTTCCAAAACCTCGCCAACGTGCCGGCCTTCCGCTCGCCCGAGGAGATTCCCTTCTCGATCATGCTGCCGGCCTTCATCACCAGCGAGCTGAAGACCGCCTTCCAGATCGGCTTCATGATCTTCCTGCCCTTCCTCATCATCGATCTCGTCGTCGCCTCCACGCTGATGGCGCTCGGTATGATGATGCTCTCGCCGACGATCATCTCCATGCCGTTCAAGCTGCTGCTGTTCGTGCTGGTGGATGGCTGGGCGCTGACCATGGGCTCCCTCGCCGGCTCGTTCGCGACCTGAGCGGGTAGAAAAGGGAGCACATCGCATGGAAAATGGCGATTTCTTCGTCGGCCTCGCCCAGCAGGCGCTATGGGTTGCCGCGCTGGCGACCGGGCCGATCCTGATCCCGGCCCTGCTGGCGGGGGTCATCATCGGCATGATTCAGGCCGCCACCTCCATCAACGAGGCGACGCTCTCCTTCGTGCCCAAGCTCATCATCGTCGCGGTGACGCTGGCGCTGTTCGGCGGGGCGATCCTGATGCTCATCGCCGATTTCACGCGCGAGATCTTCGAGCGGATTCCGGACCTGCTCAGATGATCGCACCGGCATTTGCGGGCCTAGAGGCGCAGCTGTGGCTCTGGATGCTGGCGATGATCCGGCCCGGCGCCGCATTGCTCGCCGCGCCGATCTTCGGTGCTGCTGCCGTCCCGGTGCAGCTGCGCATCATCCTCAGCCTCGCGATCGGCATTGCCGCGCTCAACAGCGCCCCCTTTGCGCTGCCCGAGCAAGGGCTGGCGAGCATCGCCGGCATCGCCCTCGTCGCGGCGGAAGTGATCGCCGGCCTCAGCCTCGGCTTCGCCTTGCAGATCGGCTATTCGGCGGCGTTCATCGCCGGCGAGACGATCGCCAACGCCATGGGCCTCGGCTTTGCCTCCATGGTCGATCCGCTCTCGGGCCAGCCGACGCCGGTCGTCGGCCGCTTCCTCTCGATCATTGCCACCTTCCTGCTGCTCGCCATGGATGGGCATCTGCTGCTGATCCAATATGTCGTGATGAGCTACAAGGCGCTGCCCCCCGGCAATCTCATGCCGGCGAGCGCGTTCGAGAGCATCGCGCAGTTCGGCGGCACCATGTTCGCCTCGGGCGTTATCATCGCCCTGCCGGTCACCTTCACGCTCATTCTCGTCCAGCTCGTCATGGGGATGCTCGCGCGCACTGCGCCGTCGCTCAATCTCTTCGCGGTCGGCTTGCCGGCGACGCTGCTGGCCGGCCTCGTGCTGCTCGCCATCGCCGCGCCGGTCATGGGCGAGGCGATCAGCGACGCCTTGCGCCAAGGGCTCGACATGAGCCGCTTGCTGGCGGGCGGCTGAACCATGGCGCAGGAAGCCTCCGGCGGCGGCGAAAAGACCGAGAAGCCAACAGCCAAGCGTCTGACGGACGCGGCCAGCAAGGGCGACATTCTCCAGTCCCGCGAACTCTCCACCGCCATGGTGGTGATGGCCGGCGTCGGCTGGCTCGCGATTGCCGGGCCGGCATTGATCGACGCCATCCGCCTGATGCTCGCCGAGGCCCTGCGGTTCGATCAGGGCGATATTGCGGGCTTCGCCCCGGAGCAGCGCGCCTATCATCTGCTCGCCATCATTGCGCTGCCGCTCGCGGGCGTGCTGCTGGCGACGGTCGTCGCGGCGATCGCCGCGCCTGCCGTGCTTGGCTCGCTCGGCTTCCGCACCGGCGCGCTCGTGCCCAAGCCGGAGCGGATGAACCCGATCAATGGGCTCAAGCGCATCTTCGGCATGCAGGGCATCATCGAGCTGATCAAATCGCTCGCCAAGGTGGTGCTGCTCGGCAGCATCGGCGGCGTGCTGCTGTGGCGGCAGTTCGATGCGATCCACGGCATGGCCAAGACCGGGGTGATGCCGGCGATGAGCGAGATGGGCCACATCTTCGTGGTCGTCACGCTCGCGCTCGCGGCGGCCCTGTTCCTCATCGCGGGCATCGACGTGCCGGCGCAGATCTTCCAGCGCATGAAGCGGCTCAACATGAGCAAGCAGGAAGTGAAACAGGAGCACAAGGAGACGGAAGGCTCGCCCGAGCTCAAGGGCGCGATCCGCCGGCGGCAATATGAGACGCTCAACGGCTCGGTGCGCAAGGCGGTGGAAGAGGCCACGGTGGTGCTCACCAACCCGACGCACTTCGCCGTCGCGCTGCGCTATCATCCGGGGCGCGATGCGGCGCCTGTCGTTGTGGCGCGCGGTTCCGATGAAATCGCCGCGGCGATCCGCACGCTCGCGGCCGATCAGGGCCGGCCGGTGCTGCAATATCCCGAGCTCACCCGCGCCATCTACTTCACCTCGCGCGCCGGGCAGGAAGTGGACGAGCGGCTGTTCATGGCCGTCGCCGCGATCCTCGCCTTCGTCTACCGGATCGAGCATGCCATGGCGACCGAGATGGACCGTCCGCACATCGATCTGCCCGACGCGATGCGATTCGATGCCGATGGGCGCAATATCGTGAATTAAAGCTTAGCCGAACTCGTCCGTCTTTTGTTGATGGGGACACATTAGAAGGCAATGTGTCATGAACGAGTTCTTGCCCCGCGCCGGGGCTGTCACCCCGGTGACCAGCGCAACGGAGCGCAGCCCCCTGGCCGTGCCTGCCGTTTCCCAATCCCGTGCCATGCATGGCGGGGCGGAGGGCGAGACCTCCCGCGCCGCTTTGCTGCGGGATCGCGAACGCTCCGCCGCCGCTGCCGATTATGCCCGCATCCATGCCGAGATCGCCGATGTGCTGGCGCATATCCAGCCCTCGGCCCGCAATTCTGAATCGAGCGTCGAACTGGCCGACCGGGCCATCGTCGCATTGATGCCGAGCCCCGTCGTCATGCTCCCCATGCCGCCGACCGACGAGCAGATGGTCACCTTCGTCGCCAACGTGGCGCAGGCGGTGGCGCGACAGGCCGGGCTGGCCCAGGCGGCGCAGGCATCGGTCACCTCGCTCATGGTGGAAGCCGCCTCGCACTGAGGGTTCCGGCGCCCAGCGCGCCGCTGTTCGACGACTGAATGCGCCTGCCCTGATTCTTTGCCCATGGCACTAAAGCCGCGCCCTCCGCTGCCGTTCTGAAGCCTTGAAAGGACGACGGATATGGCGACGGATATTGCGAGCGCACTGGGCATCGGCTCCGGGATCAACATCACCCAGATGGTGTCCGATCTCACCAATGCCTCGTTCCAGCCGCGCCAGAGCGCTGTCCAGTCCCGGCTGGATACCGCCAGTGCCCGCGTGTCGGCGCTGGCCTCCGCCAAAAGCTCGCTCGAGACCTTCTCCAAGGCCCTGACCGACCTGCTGCAGGGCACCGGCTATCGCGGCAATCCGGTCTCCAACGATCCGACCATCGCGGCCGTGTCGCTCATTCCGGGCGGCGTGCCCAAGGGCCTCCCGGCGCAGCTTGAGGTGCGCCAGCTTGCCGCCGGGCAGGTGCTCCAGTCCGCCGCGCTGGCCGACAGCGCCGCCGTCGCCGGCACCGGCACGCTCAAGCTCACCGTGGGCAGCACCGAGACGATGATCACCGTCGGCGGCACTGGCACGCTGGCTGACCTTGCCTCATCCATCAATGCCGCGAATGCCGGCGTGACGGCTTCGATCGTCACCGATCAATCCGGCGCGCGCCTGGTTCTGAAGGGTGAGACCGGCACCGCCAAGGCCTTCACGCTCACGGCCGAGGCCGATGCGGATGCCAATCTCCAGCGCTTCGTCTGGGATGGCGCCGCCGGGACGCTGACGCAGAGCCAGGTCGCCGCGAATGCGCTGATCCGCATCGACAATGTCGATATGGAGTTCGGCTCGAACAAGATCACCACCGCCATCCCCAATATCCAGATCGATCTCAACAAGGCGGAGCCGGGCAAGACGATCACCCTCGCCACGGACCAGCCGACCAGCACCATGAGCGATCTCGTTCGCGAGTTCGTCACCGCCTATAATCAGCTCAAGGGCGCCCTCAACGATGCGACGGTCGCGCAGGGCGATACGGCCGGCCTGCTTTCGGGCGACTTTGGCGTGCGGGATCTGTCGCGTCGTCTCGCCGGCCTCGTCTCGCAGCCGCTGACCGACAGCGGCACCTATCGTACGCTGAGCGACCTGGGCGTGCGCACCGAGCGCAACGGCACGCTCACGCTGGATACCAAGCGGCTCGAAGCGGCGCTGGCGGCGGACCCGGAAGGCGTCACCCAGATGCTCAATCCAGCCGTGCCCAGCGCGACGCAGCCGGGCATTGCCGGCGCGCTCAAGGACATCACGGATTATGTGAACGGCAGCGAAGGTCCGCTCGCCAGTTCCGCAGCCATTTACGGGAAGCAGAAAGCCGCGCTGGAGAAGGAGCTGGAGAAGCTGGACGATCAGCGCAGCACCTACAGCACCCAGCTCACCGCGACCTATACGAAGATGCAGACGCGCCTGCTGCAGTTCCAGGCGACGCAATCCTATCTTGAGCAGCAGGTCAAGATCTGGAGCCAGAACAACGACTAACAGTCCGGGCGCAGGCGCTGGACACACCAAATAAGGGATACGCTGTATGTACATGGGTTCGCATCCGATGAGGCCGATGGCCGCGCTCCGCCATTATGCGGCGGTGGATAGCGGCAGCCGCGTCGAGGGCGCTACGCCGCACCAGCTCGTGCGCATCCTGTTCGATGAGCTGCTGCTCGCGCTGGATACCGCCGCACTGGCGCTCAAGGCTGGCGACCGCCACAAATGCCTGGACCGGCAGACGCGCGCGCTCGCCATTCTTCACGCGCTGGAGACGAGCCTGGATTTCGACCAGGGCGGCGAGATCGCCATCAGCCTTGCGACCATCTACCGCGAGACGCGCCGCCGGACGCTGGAGGCGACCGTCGCCAATGATCCCAGCCTGATGGAGAGCGCCCACGGCTTCATCGCGGAAATCGCGTCGGCCTGGAAGCAGATCGGCTGACGGCCTAGCCGGCCCGTCCGACGTTCCTTTCAACTCGTCCGCTTTTGCGGCATTCGTCGCAAAGCCGGGCACTGGCCGGCCCGCTATCCGTTTCTCTCCCATGCCCATCAAGGGCGACAAGAGAGGATGGACCATGGCAAATCAGAACCAGCAGAACGATCAGCAGCGCCAGCCCGGCCAGGGCGGCCAGCAGGACCAGTCCAACACGGACAAGTCCGGTCGCCAGCAGGGCGGACAGGACGATCAGAACCAGCAGGGCGGCGGTCAACGCCAGAACCAGCGCTGATCGGATCAGGCATGCGAAGGCCGCCGGTGTTCCGGCGGCCTTTGTTGTGTCCACGCATTCCGCAGCATCTTCACGCCCCCGCCGGCTCACATTTCACCGCCTTGTCCTTGACTTAGCGCCATATTGCCGATCTCCTCGCATCTGAAGGAACAGGCGGGAGCGAGTGATGCGGTCGGTTATCCTGTCGTGCATGATCCTCGCGCTGGCCGGATGCGGTGGCGATGACTCCGCCACTCCAACGCCCACGCCAACCCCCACACCGTCATCCAATCGCGCGCCCGCTTTCACGTCGCCCGCCGCGGTCTTGGTCATCGAGAACGTCACGGCTGCTTATGCCGCCCGCGCCAGCGATCCGGATAATGATCCCGTCACGATCAGCATCGCCGGCGGTGCCGATGCAGCGCTGTTCTCGATCAACGTCACCGGCGATCTGGCCTTTCGCACGCCGCCCAACTTCGACGCGCCGGGCGATGCCAATGGTGACAATGTTTATGAGGTGGCGCTCAGCGCCAGTGACGGGCGCACGAGCGCCCAGCAGGATGTCCGGATCACGGTTGCCAATGATCGGGAGGGCATTGCCGTTCGCCGCGTGGGGCAGGGCTTCAGTCAGCCGATAGCGGTGTATCGCAGCCCCGACGGTTTCTCCGTTATCTACGTCGCCGAGCGTGGCGGACGCGTCTACCGGCTGGACACCACCAACGGCTCGCGCACGCTGGCGTTGACCCTTCCCAATCTCTCGACCGATGGCGAACGGGGCCTCATCGGTATGACGGTGGGGCGGAGCGGTCTCGGCAATGCGAGCGATCCGCACGCGCTCTTCCTGCTTTGGACGGACTCAGTCGGCACCATTTGGCTCACCAGCCATGCCGCTCAATCCGATGGCACATTCTCGGCGGGAAGCGCGGTCTTTTCAGCCCCCCATCCCAATTTCAGCAATCACAATGGGGGATGGGTCGATTTTGGCCCCGGCGGAGATAGTCCCGCCGGCGTGCTCTATGTCGGCCTCGGCGATGGTGGCGGAGCGGGGGATCCCAATAATAACGCCCAGAACAATGCTTCGAGCCTCGGGAAGATCATGCGCGTGGCGCGCAGCCCGGACCCCTATGGCGGTGCCTCAGTTCAGTTTTGGTCGCCAGCCACCGTCTTTGCCTCGGGCCTGCGCAATCCCTTCCGTGGCGCTCTTGAGGATTCGACCATCATCATCGGCGACGTCGGTCAGGATCAGCGCGAGGAGATCAATGTGCTGCCGATTGCAGAGGGGCCGTACAATCTCGGCTGGCCCTATCTGGAAGGCACGCTTCCCTATAAGGGCGCGGTCCCGTCGAACGTCAGTCTGACCGCGCCCAAATTGCAATATGGCCACGGGACGGGGCTGTTTCAGGGCCGGTCAGTGATCGGCGGCGTGGTCTATCGGCAGTCGATTCCCGCGCTCAATGGTCATTATCTGTTCGCCGATTTCGTCAGCGGCAATCTCTGGTCGGTCCCGTTCGACCGGCTGCGGAACGGGCCGTTGCTGGACGGTACGGGTTTCGAGAACCGCAATGCCGATTTTGTGCCGGACGTGGGCACGATTGATCAGCCCGTCGCCTTCGGCAAGGATTCCCTCGGAAACGTCTTCATCATCGATTTCGACGGCGAGATTTTCCAGATCGTCCCGGCCAGTTGATTCGCATCCGGAGGCCACCGTCTCGCCGGCAGCCTCCGTCACCGCGTCAGATTACCCCAAGCGCGTCCATCGCCTCGGCCACGCGGACGAAGCCGGCGATGTTGGCGCCCAGCACATAATCGGCGGGGGCGCCATATTCCTCGGCGGTTTCCGCGCAGCGGTCGTGGATGTCGTGCATGATCGAGGCGAGGCGGCTTTCCGTCTTCTCGAAGGACCAGCTGTCGCGGGAGGCGTTTTGCTGCATCTCCAGCGCTGAGGTGGCGACGCCGCCAGCGTTCGCGGCCTTGCCGGGCGCAAAGAGGATGCCGGCTTCCTGGAACAGCCGCACCGCATCCGGGGTGGAGGGCATGTTGGCGCCTTCGCCCACCGCGATGACGCCATTTTTGAGCAGCGTCTTGGCGTCATTGCCGGTCAGCTCGTTCTGGGTGGCGGACGGCATGGCGATGTCGCAGGGCACATCCCAAACCGAGCCGCCCTCGACATAATGGCTCTTGCCGCCCTTGAGGCGCACATAGTCGCTGATCCGGTCGCGGCGGACGAGCTTGACTTCCTTGACCAGTTCGAGGTCGATGCCGTCCTCGTCCATCACATAGCCGTTCGAGTCCGAGCAGGCCGCGATGATGCCGCCGAACTCGATGACCTTCTCCATGGTGTAGATGGCGACATTGCCCGAGCCGGACACGGTTACGCGCTTGCCATCGAAGCTCTGCTTGCGGGTCGCCAGCATCCGCTGGACGAAATAGGTCGCGCCATAGCCGGTGGCCTCCGTGCGGGCGCGCGAGCCGCCATGGAACAGCGCCTTGCCGGTCAGCACGCCAGCCTCATAGCGGTTGGTGAGCCGCTTATACTGGCCGAACATATAGCCGACCTCGCGCCCGCCCACGCCGATATCCCCGGCCGGCACGTCGGTATATTCGCCCAGATGCCGGAACAACTCAGTCATGAACGACTGGCAGAAGCGCATGATCTCGCCCTGCGAGCGCCCGCGGGGGTTGAAGTCCGATCCGCCCTTGCCGCCGCCGATCGGCATGCCGGTGAGGGCGTTCTTGAAGGTCTGCTCGAAGCCGAGAAACTTGATGATGCCGACATTGACCGAGGGATGGAAGCGGATGCCGCCCTTGTAGGGCCCGAGTGCCGAGTTGAACTGGACGCGGAAGCCCCGGTTGATCTGCACCTGGCCATTATCGTCCACCCACGGCACGCGGAAGATGATCTGCCGCTCGGGCTCGCACAGCCGCTCGATCAGGGCATTGTCCAAATAATGGGGCCGCTTTGCGACGACGCGGCCGAGGCTTTCCAGCACCTCGGTCACAGCCTGATGAAATTCCGGCTCGCCGCCATTGCGGCGGATGACGTCATGCAGGACCGGGCGAAGCTTATCGTCAATTCTCAGCAATGTTTGGTCTTTCTTCTCTGGACGTAAATTTTGATGGCTGGGGCTGGACGGCGCCGACAGGGCGCGCGTGGGGCAGACAGAGACGAAGCGACCGAACATTGCCGGGCCGAGCAGGACTCAGCGCGCGGTGAAGGCCGGTGTGCGTGCTCTGGTCAGGCCCCGGCAGGGTGGCGGACTGGGATGGCGTGGCGTGGCATCATGCGGACTTTCGGGCGTGGGGCGTGCGCGTCTGGAACGTCGCACGGCGGTTCGGCGAAAGGGCCCCGAGCCCGGCGCGCACGGCACCGGGTCCCGGGGCTAGATGCCCGCGAGAAGCTGCCCCGCATGATGGCGGATGGAAAAATGCCTGATGCATATCCGCATGAAAATCCCATGCGTTTCATTGCCTTGCGTGTCAACCGGCAGGGGCTGTCCGCCGTTCGCGCCTATGCGGACCGATTTGCCCGGCGCCGCAAATGCTCTAAGCCGGGCGAATGACTGCCGATGCCGACACCGCCATAACCCCGCCCTCCATCCCCGCATCGCTCGATAAGAGCTGGCGGGTGGCGCTGGCCGATGCGTTCGCCGCGCCCTCCATGGCGCAGCTCAAGGCCTTCCTTCAGGCCCGCAAGGCGGCGGGGGCGCAAATCTTCCCGCGCGGCAGCGACTGGTTCAACGCGCTCGCCCTCACGCCCCTGCCGGATGTCCGGGTGGTGATCCTCGGGCAGGATCCCTATCATGGGCCGGGGCAGGCGCATGGCCTGTGCTTCTCGGTGAAGCCGGGCGTGCGGCCGCCGCCGAGCCTCGTCAACATCTTCAAGGAATTGCGGACCGATGTGGGCTTTACTCCGCCCGGCCACGGCCACCTCGTCCATTGGGCGGAGCAGGGCGTGCTGCTGCTCAACAGCGTGCTCACCGTCGAGATGGGGAAGGCCGGCGCCCATGCCAATCAGGGCTGGGAGCGGTTCACGGATGCGGTGATCGCTGCCGTCGCCGCGCAGGACAAGCCCGTCGCCTTCCTGCTCTGGGGGGCATACGCCCAGAAGAAAGCGGCGTTCGTGCAGGATGTGAGCGCCGGGGGGCGGCATCTGGTGCTGAAGGCGCCGCATCCCTCGCCGCTCTCGGCCCATAATGGATTTTTCGGCTGCCGGCACTTCTCGCGGGCCAATGCGTTTCTCACCGCGCAGGGGCGGGGGGCGATCGACTGGTCGTTGCCGCCCGAGCCTGCCGCCTGACCCGCTGCCCGATCTTTCCGCCCGCCGGGAAATCAGGCAGGGTGGCTGCAATATCCTGACGAGGAGCATCTCTTATGGCCTCCGGCCTCGCCGCCCTGCTTGACGACGTCGCCGCCATCGCTCGCCTCGCCGCGGCATCCGTCGACGATGTGACGGCCGCGGCCGGCCGGGCCAGCGTGAAGACAGCCGGCGTGGTGGTGGACGATGCCGCCGTGACGCCGACCTACGTCACCGGCTTTTCGCCGCAACGCGAACTGCCGATGATCTGGCGCATCGCGCTCGGGTCCATTCGCAACAAGCTCATCATCCTATTGCCGCTCGCGCTCCTGCTCAGCGCGTTCCTGCCGCAAGCGATCACGCCGCTGCTGATGATCGGCGGCACCTTCCTCGCCTTCGAGGGGGCCGAGAAGATCATCGAGATGCTGCGGGGCGGCCATGCGCAAGAGGAGGACGCACTCCCCGCCGATGGCGACGCCAAGGCGCTGGAAAAGGCGAAAGTTTCTGGCGCGATCCGCACCGACCTCATCCTCTCGGCCGAGATCATGGCGATTGCCCTGGCGGACGTGGCAAGCCGGCCGCTGCTCACGCAGGCGCTGGTCCTCGCCGTCGTGGGCCTGCTGGTCACCGTCGCGGTCTATGGTGTGGTCGGGTTGATCGTGAAGCTCGACGATATCGGTCTGCATCTGGCCAAGACCGGTGGCCCTTTGGTCCAGCGGGTGGGTCGCGGGCTGGTGCGGATGATGCCGGGGGTGCTGAGCCTGCTCGAATCGATCGGCATGGTGGCGATGCTGTGGGTCGGCGGCGGGATCATTCTGCACGGGCTGGAAGGGACGCCGCTGGCTGGGCTGCCTCATGGCCAACATGCGATTGCCGAAGCGGTGAGCCACGCTCCGGTGATTGTCTGGACGATCAGCGCGATGCTGGCGGCGCTGTTCGGCTTCCTCGTCGGCTTGGTGGTGGCGGCCGTGGTGCACCTGATCCAGCGGCTGCGCGGCAGGCACTGATCCATCTTAGCCCCTCCTCTGAAGAGGAAGGGAGACATAGCGGTTCACCCTGCCCTCAGCGCTCGGGCATGCAGCCGAAGCCGCGCTTGAGCCGCGCGGATCGCGTGGCCAGCATGGGAACCTTGGCGGTCAGGCGCCGGGCCTCGGGCGCATCCTCATAGCGCACGAGCGCCATCCAGGGCACGCCGGCCAGATCGCTCTGGCAGCTTTCGAGCGGGCGATTCTCGACATAGCGGCACGAGCAGCCCAAGCGCGCGGCGAGGCCGGCGGCTTGGTCGGCCTCCCGCTCCCAGCCCGGCCAGCTCACCGCGACCCAGAAGGCGACCAGAACCAACGGCAGCAGGGCGAGCCAGCCGCTCGCGCGCTTCATCATGGCCTTGCGCTTGAGAGGATCGCGCTGCCCCCACATCTGATTATCCCCTTTCATCGCGCTGCGTGATAAGGCCGCGCGCCATGAAGATCAAAAGCCTTTCCCGCTGGCTGTGCGTCACCGCCGTCAGCCTGATGCTCGCCGGGGCGGGTGCGTCGCAAGACGTGCCGGCCAGCCGCTATGCCGTGCTGAAGGACAGCCCCGGCCTCTCCGCCATGGCGCTGCGCGAGGCGGTGGACCCGCTGTTCGATCCCGGCGATGGCGCGGACGTCGGCGAGACGCGCGCACTCATCGTGATGCGCGGGGGCGAGATCGTCGCCGAGCGCTATGCCGATGGGTTCACGCCGCAGAGCCGCTTTTTAAGCTGGTCAGTTGCCCGCACGGTCACCGGCCTCATCGCCGGCATGATGGTCTCGGACGGGCTGCTGGCGCTGGACGATCCGGCCCCCGTGGCCGCCTGGCGACAGACCGGCGATCCGCGCGCCGCGATCAGCTTGCGGCACCTGCTGCAGATGAGCAGTGGCCTGCAATATCGCGAAGATTGGCAACCGGGCGAGCCGAGCGATACGCTCGCCATGCTCGCCGGCGAGGGCAGCATGGATCAGGCGGCATTCGCGGCAGCCAAGCCGCTGGTGCAGGCCCCGGGCGCGACCTTCGCCCCGAGCGCGGGCAGCACCATGATCCTCACCGGCATCATGACGGACCGGCTGACCGCGAGCCATGATCCGCTCGCCCGGCGCGCCGCCATGGCGCGGTTTCTCGATGCCCGCTTCGCGAAACCGCTCGGGCTCAAGGACTTCGTGCCGGAATTCGATGCGCGCGGGACGCTCGAGGGCGCGTTGATGATGCATATGACGGCGCGCGACTATGCGACAATCGGCGAACTCATCCGCCAGCGCGGCCATGTCGCGGGGCGCCAGCTCATCGCCGATCCCTGGTTCGATTTCATGACCGCGCCGTCGCCGGCTCATGCCGCATTTGGCGGGCATCTCTGGCTCAACCGGGGTGGCGACCCCTCGCCGCTCTTTCCGGGCCAGGCCAGCGCCGGCGTGATGGCGGCAGTGGGCGAGCGCGGCCAGTTCGTCCTGGTTTCGCCTGAGCAGCGACTGGTCATCGTCCGCCTCGGCATCACCCGCGAGGAAGACATGGACGCCCTGCGCGAAGCCATGGCGCGACTGGTCCGGCGGTTTTCGTGACTGGTCAGGAGTGTGGCGCTGCCAGTTTAACGGACCAACCGTAGCACGAGGCGTTGGCGTGGATGACGCTTGCGCGCGGTGCGTCGGTCACGACGATCAGCGTTGCCTGCGCCCACTCCAGACGAACAGCTGGTTGACCGTCGATCGCTACGGCTCGACAGGCGAAGAGCCGATCCGTTGGAAGCCAGCGGGGCTGTATCCAGACGACTCTGGAGAAGCCGGACAAAGCGCCGCAGTCCGTCATTTGAACGCGCGCTCCGGTCCAACCGTCGGGCGAAAGACTTTCATAAAACGTCGTTGTGTCGCACATTGCGCTGCCGGCTGACCGCACAAGTCCGAACGCCAGAATGAGGAGCAAGGCGGCGCAGCCCAAGTGGAACTGCCGACGTTCGTTTTGCGTCAGTTCTCTCTTGCTCATGACGGCTTACCACCCTGAAAGCAAAAACTGCCCCTCGATCACCGTGCGGCAGCGACCGGTGAGGATGACGCGGTCGCCGGCGCGTTCGCAGTCGACATAGCCGCCGCGCGCGCTGGCCTGATAGGCGGTGAAGCGGTCGCGGCCGAGCCGGTCGCTCCAATAAGGCGTGAGCAGGCAATGAGCCGAGCCGGTCACCGGGTCTTCGTCGATCCCTGCGCCCGGCACGAAAGCGCGGCTGACGACATCGGTCTCGATGCCCGGCGCAGTGGCGATGATGAGCAGATTGCCGAGCTTGCCGAGCGCCGCGAAGTCGGGGCGCAGCGTGCGCACTTGCGCTTCGTCCGCATAGACGAGCAGGCGATAGCCGCCGTCGCGGGCGTGCATCTCCTGCGGCGCGGGGCCACCGAGCAGGGCGGCGATTTCTGCCAGATCGGCTGGCGCGGTGGTCATGCCGGGCAGATCGAGCCGGTAGGCGTCGCCCTCATCGCTTGTCACGCGTTCGACCACCAGATCCCCGGCCTGCTGTGTGCGGAAGCGCAGGCTCTGTCGCGCAGCGCCCATCAGGGCATGGCCGCTCGCCAGCGTGGCATGGCCGCACAGCGCGACTTCCACGGTCGGCGTGAACCAGCGCAAGTCATAGTCCGCCCCGGCGCCGGGCGGCAGCGGCACGGTGAAGGCCGTCTCCGCGAGGTTATTCTCCTGCGCGATCGCCTGCAGCACATCGTCCGCCAGCCAGTGATCCAGCGGCATGACGGCAGCGGGGTTGCCGGTGAACGGCGCATGCGCAAAGGCATCGACCTGGACGAAAGGGAGGATCATCGGCGCTGCCGTCATGGGGCGGGCGCCTCCGGCGCGGGCGTCTTGTCGCTCGCGGCGGCTTCGTTGACGAGCACCGTGCGGGCATCCTGCTGGGTGAGCAGGTCGCTTTCCGGCTGGTCGGCGGGGTCGGGGTGGATGATCAGCTCCAGGCCGGGGAAGTCGGCGGTCAGGTCGCGGGTGATGTCCTCCATCACGTCATGCGCCTGTTTCAGCGACATATGCGGGTCGAGCCAGATGTGGAACTGGGCGATGTCGTGCGATCCGCTGCTGCGGGTCCGCAGATCGTGGATGCCGTGCAGGGCGGGGTGCCGCTCGGCAATGTCGAGGAAGCGCTGGCGCTTTTCCAGCGGCCACTCCTTGTCCATCAGCTCACCAATGGCGTGCATCGCCGTCCGACCCGCATTGAGCGCCAGCCACAGGCCGATGCCGAGGCCGAAGAGCGCATCCGCGCCGCGCAGGTGCAGCGCCGTTTCCAGCACCAGCGCGAGAATGACCGAGCCGTTGAGCAGCAGGTCGCTGCGATAATGCAGGCTGTCTGCGCTGATCGCGACCGATCCCGTCGCCCGGATCGCGCGTGCCTGATAGCTGACGAGCAGGATGGTCAGCACGATGGCGAGGATGGAGACGCCGATGCCATATTCGATCGCCGTGGGCGTGCCGGCACTGCCGAACCGCTCGACCGAGCGCAGGATGATGAGGACGGCGGCAACGCTGATCAGCGAGACCTGAAACAATGCGGCCAGAGCCTCCGCCTTGCCATGGCCGAACCGGTGGTCGTAATCCGCCGGGCGCGCGGCGAGGCGGACGGCGAAGAGCGTGACGAGGCTGGCGACCAGATCCAGCCCGGTGTCCGCCAATGAGCCCAGCATGGCGATGGACTCGGTGCGCAGCACGGCCCAGCTCTTGGCCGCCGCGAGAATGAGCGCCACGGCGACGCTGGCGAGCGCGGCCTTGCGATTGATCGCGCCGGTCGTGGCGAGATGATCCTCGCGCGCCGGAGGTGTCGCCGCACTCACCGGCCATGCCTCATGGATAGAGCATCTGCGCGGCCCAGCGACCCGCGTTGTCGGCCTCATAGCGGCGACGCTCGTGGAGGCGGAAGGCCCGGTCCAGCCAGAACTCGATTGCGCGCGGGGCGAGGCGGAAGCCCGACCAGTGCGGCGGGCGCGGTACATCCACGCCGGCGAAGCGCGCCTCGACCTCCCTGATGCGATCCTCGAAGGTCTCGCGGGCATCCAGCGGCCGGGACTGATCGGATGCCCAGGCGCCGATCTGCGACACGCGTGGGCGCGAGGCGAAATAGGCGTCCGCCGTTGCGGCATCCACCGGGCCGACCGGTCCCTCGATCCGGATCTGGCGCCGCAGCGACTTCCAGTGGAACAGCAGGGCCGCCTCGGGATGGGCGAGCAGTTCCCCGGCCTTACGGCTCTCGAAATTGGTGTAGAAGGTGAAGCCTTCCGGCCCATAGCCCTTGAGCAGGACCATGCGGGTGGAGGGGCGGCCCTGCGCATCGACCGTCGAGAGCGCCATGGCCTCGGGATCATTGGGCTCGCTGGCGCGGGCGTCGGCCATCCATTGGGCGAAGAGGGCGAAGGGATCGTCCGTCAGCGTGGTCGGCTCGGATGAGGTCGCGGTCTGTGTCATCATGCGCTTCACCTAGCCTGTGCGGCCGCGCGTGGAAACTCTCCTGTCGATGGTCGACCGCCTTTCATTCATGCGCGCGCAAGGCGCCGTGCCATAAAGTTCCCGTGCCGATGCCGGGCCAGTGGGGTGGACTGGCGCGGGACAATCCCTGCGCAAGAGGACATTGATGATCGTCTCTCCCCTCGTCCGGCTGATCGCCGCCACTTCCTTGCTTGCTGTCGCGTCGCCGGGCGTTGCCCAATGGGGTCGCGGCCCGGATCGCTGGGGCGGCTCGCGCATCGATTCGCCGCGTGCACCCCTCATGAGCAGCGGCCGTGACTCGCGCGAAGGGCAGGTCGATGCCGCACAGTTCACCGCCGAGGGCGGGGCTGCGCGGCTCGGCAGCGGGCCGGTCCAGGTTTCGACGCTGACCGGCGCGGTCGATGATGTCCCGGGCACCGCGCCCTTTGAAGCGGCGGTGATCGATCAGTTGGTGAAGGCCGGCTATGATACGCTGGCGCAGTCGCAGGGCGACAGCGGGCAGGTGACCGAACTGCGCATCCGCCGTGAGACGCTGGTGCCCGAGGAGACCAAGCGCAAGCCGGTGAGCGGCGAAATGATGGTCGGAACCGGCACCTATGGCTCGACGATGGGCATGGCGCTCGCGGTCGATCTCTCCAAACCGCGCAAGGCGCTGGTGTCGACCCGCATGGAAGCGCGCATTCTCGATAAGGCCACCGGCGCGCCCCTGTGGGAAGGCCGGGCCGAGATTGCGACGCGCGAGGGCGATTCGCGCTGGAGCGACCAGGCGATCGCCACGCGCCTCGCCGAGGCGATGTTCGAGCGCTTTCCGAACGGGCCGGCACGCGTCGCCGCGCGCTAGCCGCACGCGCATCCCCACTTGCGGCGCCGCGCCGCAATCGCCAGATGAATGCCATGAGGCATGATATCTTCGTGAACGGGTGGGTAGAACGACATGGCTGATCCCTATTCGCTGCTGGGCGTCCCCCGCAGTGCGGACGAGGCGGCGATCAAGTCCGCCTATCGCAAGCTCGCCAAGGAGCTGCATCCGGACCGGAACAAGGACAATCCCAAGGCCGCGGAGAAATTCTCCGAGGTGACGCGCGCCTATGATCTGCTGTCCGACAAGGACAAGCGCGCCCGGTTCGACCGGGGCGAGATCGATGCCGATGGCAACCCCACGCATCCCTTCGGCTTTGGCGGACAGGGCGGGGGGCGCTCGCAGGGCGGCGGGCCGGAAGGCTTCGAGTTCGGAGCCGGCGGCGCGGACTTTTCGGACATTTTCGAGGGGCTGTTCAGCGGCGGCCGTGGCCGATCGGGCGGCGGCTTCGGCTTTGGCGGGCGCGGCGCGCCACCGCCGCAGCGTGGCGCCAACATGGCCTATCGCCTGTCCGTGCCGTTCGTCGATGCCGCGACACTGGCGCCGCAGCGCATCACGCTCGCCGATGGCAAGACCATCGATCTCAAGCTCCCTGCCGGTGTCGAGAACGGCACCCAGATGAAGCTGGGCGGCAAGGGCCAGCCGGGACCGGCGGGCGCGGGCGATGCCATCGTCACCATCGAGATCGGCGATCACGCTTTCTACAAGCGCGATGGCGACAATGTGCGGCTGGACCTGCCGATCAGCCTTAACGAGGCCGTTGCCGGCGCGCGTGTCAAGGTGCCCACGGTCGATGGGCCGGTGATGCTCGCTGTTCCGGCGGGCGCGCATTCCGGGCAGACGCTGCGGCTCAAGGGCAAGGGTTTCCATCGCAAAAGCGGTGGTCGCGGTGACCAGCTCGTCACGCTGATGATCGACGTGCCGGGCCATGATGCCGCGCTCAAGGCTTTCGTGGAGAGCTGGAGCGACACGCGGCCGTTGCGGACGCATCTGGGCGTGTGATCCCGGCGCGGGCGAGCCCTGCGCTATGGCCGGGGGGCGAGGGGTGCATGTGCGCGATTCCCTCGCCTGCCGCTTTGTTCTAGAGATCGGGCGTGCTGACCAATCCCTCTCCGCAATCGCCTGAAGCGCGCCGTCGCCGGTTGCGCGATCGGGGCGAGCGCCTGCGCGCGGAAATCGAGCGGAGCCGCTGGGCGAGCCGCGCCCTGGCCGTGGTTAAGCGCGTTGCGGTGGGCGTCTATAATGACGGCTTCATCCATGCCGGCAATCTCGCTTATCTGACCTTGGTCGCGGTTTTTCCCTTCTTCATCCTCGCTGCGGCAATCGCGCAGATCCTCGGGCGCACCCGCGCCGGTCTCGAAACGGTGAACGGCTTTCTGCTCACGGTGCCGCCCAGCGTTGCACAGGTGCTGCGGCCGGCGATCGTGGATGTGCTGGAGGCGCGGACCGGCCCCTTGCTCTGGCTGGGCGCGATCATCGGCCTGTGGACCGTCGGCAGCCTGATCGAGACGATCCGCGATATTCTCCGCCGGGCCTATGGCACGCGCTCGACATCGCCCTTCTGGCACTACCGGCTGCGGGCGATGGGGATTATCGTGCTCAGTGTCTTCGGCGCGCTGCTGGCGCTTTCCCTGCAGGTTCTGCTGGTGGCGGCGGAGACGATCGTCGAGCAATTGCTGCCCGGCAGCGACCAGGCTTTCGCCATTCTGACCGCCACCCGCTTCGTGCCGGCGATCATCCTTTATCTCGCGCTTTACTTCATCTTCGCGGCGCTGACCCCGAGCCGTTATCGCGCCAAGCGCTTCCCGAAATGGCCCGGCGCGGCGTTCACGGCGGGCTGGTGGTACGTCACCTCGTTGCTGCTGCCGCTCTTCTTCTCGAACATCACCAGCTACAGCCTGACCTATGGCGGTCTGGCGGGCGCGATGATCACGCTCATTTTTTTCTTCATCATTGGGCTTGGCGTGGTAATTGGCGCCGAACTCAACGCCGCGCTGGCTGATTTCCCGGACGGGGAAGAACCGGCGGAAGAGACGGAGGATCCAACATCATGACAGGCCTTATGGCCGGCAAACGCGGCCTCATCATGGGGTTGGCCAACGACAAGTCGCTGGCCTGGGGTATTGCCAAGGCACTTCACGCGCAGGGCGCACAAATGGCCTTCTCCTATCTGGGCGAGGCGCTGGAGCGGCGCGTGCGCCCGCTGGCGGCGGAAGTCGGCTCCGATTTTCTGTTGCCCTGCGACGTGTCGGACATGGCGTCTGTCGATGCCTGCTTCGAGGGACTGGCCGCGCGCTGGCCGACCATCGACTTCGTGGTCCACGCCATCGGCTTCTCGGACAAGAACGAACTGCGCGGCGGTTATGTCGACACCAGTCTCGAAAACTTCCTGCTGACCATGAACGTCTCGGCCTACAGCCTCGTCGCCGTGACGAAGCGCGCGGTGCCGATGATGAGCGAAGGCGGGTCGATCGTCACGCTGACCTATTACGGCGCCGAGAAGGTGATCCCCCACTATAATGTGATGGGCGTCGCCAAGGCCGCGCTGGAGACCAGCGTCAAATATCTCGCCATGGACCTGGGGCCGCAGAACATCCGCGTGAACGCGATTTCGGCCGGGCCGATCAAGACGCTCGCGGCATCGGGCATCGGCGACTTCCGCTATATCCTCAAGTGGAACGAGCTGAACTCGCCGCTGCGCCGCAACGTCACCATCGAGGATGTCGGCGGGGCCGGGCTGTATCTGCTGTCTGATCTTGCCTCCGGCGTGACCGGCGAGATCCATCATGTCGATGCAGGCTATAACGTCATTGGCATGAAGGCCGAGGACGCGCCGGATATCGCGCTCGACAAGGGATGAGCGGCAGCGCAGCCGTCTGCGCTGCCCTGGCGGCTGAGCTGGAAAGAATGGCATGAGCTTCAATAGTTTCGGGCGGGTCTTCCGCTTCACCACCTGGGGCGAGAGCCATGGCCCGGCGATCGGCGCCGTGGTGGATGGCTGCCCCCCGGGACTGACGCTGAGCGAGGCCGATGTGCAGCCCTGGCTGGACAAGCGCCGCCCGGGCACATCGCGCTTCACCACCCAGCGGCAGGAGCCGGATCAGGTGCGCATCCTCTCCGGCGTGTTCGAGGGGAAGACGACCGGCACCCCGATCAGCCTGATGATCGAGAATGTTGACCAGCGCTCCAAGGACTATTCCGAGGTCGCGCAGGCCTATCGGCCCGGCCATGCCGATTATGCCTATGATGCCAAATATGGCCTGCGCGATTATCGCGGCGGCGGCCGCTCATCGGCGCGCGAGACGGCGAGCCGGGTTGCGGCGGGCGCCGTGGCCCGGCTGGTCGTGCCGCAGGTCCAGATCCTTGGCTATGTGAGCGAGATCGGCGGAGACGCCATCGATCCTGCCGCATTCGATGCCAGTGAGATCGGCAACAATCCCTTCTTCTGCCCGGACCCGGCTGCGGCCGCGCGCTGGGAAGCGCTTGTCGATGCGGCGCGCAAGGATGGCTCCTCGCTCGGCGCCGTGGTCGAATGCGTCGCCATGGGCGTGCCCGCCGGCTGGGGCGCACCGCTTTATGCCAAGCTGGACAGCGAACTGGCGGCGGCGATGATGAGCATCAACGCAGTGAAGGGCGTGGAGATTGGCGACGGCTTTGCCGCTGCGCGGCTGCGCGGCGAGGAGAATGCCGACCCGATGCGCCCGGGCAACGACGGTCGCCCCGTGTTCCTCGCCAATCATGCCGGTGGCATCGCCGGTGGCATCGCCACCGGTCAGCCGATCCGGGTGCGGGTGGCCTTCAAGCCGACCAGCTCGATCCTCATTCCGCAGGAAACCGTGACGCGCGAGGGGACGGCAGCGGACATCCGCACCAAGGGTCGCCATGATCCCTGCGTTGGCATTCGCGGCGTCCCTGTGGTCGAGGCGATGATGGCGCTGGTGCTGGCCGATCAGGCGCTGCTCCACCGGGCGCAGTGCGGATGAGGGCGGCCCTCGCGATCCTCGCTCTGGCAAGCCTTGCCGCCTGTCAGTCCCAGCCTGCCGATCCGGACAATGGCGCGCAGGCGGGTCGCAACATGGCTGTGCCGGCCAATGACAGCGCCGCCGCGGCGAATGCGGCTGAGGAGCCGGCGGAGGCAGAGACGCTCGACCAGGTCGGGCCGATCCGCATCGGCGCGAACCTCGCCGATCTGGCCGCGCAAGGGCTTGCGGTCGCTGGGCGGGATGATCCCATGCCGGGCTCGACCTGCACCTATGCGCATTTCAAGGGCTGGCCCGATGCGGCAGTGATGCTGGATGGCGACCATGTCGTGCGGGTCGATGTCTCCGATGCGCAGCATGAGGGACCATTTGGCCTGCGCGTGGGTCAGAGCGAAGCCGAGGCGATCAAGCGGCTCGGTTCGGCCGAGGTGCAGCCGCATCCCTATACTGGCCCGACCGGCCATTATCTGGTGTTCCATCGGACCAATGCGCCGACGGGGCTGATCGCGGAGACGGACGGCAAGACCGTGCAGAGCTGGCGCATCGGCCAGTGGGAGCAGGTCCAGTGGGTCGAGGGCTGCTCGTGATCTTAGCGCCCGCCGGTCATGGCTGATCTGCGGCAGGCCAGCACGGTCCTGCGTATCGCGACGCCGGGGCAGGCCATGGTGGAGATCAGCCCCGAGGTTTCGCATTGGGCTTTGGCGCAGGGCATGGACGAAGGCCTGCTGACCGTCTTCTGCCGCCACACCTCCGCCTCGCTCACCATTCAGGAAAATGCCGCGCCGGCGGTGCAGAAAGATCTGCTCGCCTGGCTGGCGCGGATGGCGCCTGAGGACCAGCGCTATCTCCATGACGATGAAGGGCCGGATGATATGCCGGCGCATCTCAAGGCGGTCCTGACCGGCGTTTCGCTCAGCGTGCCGCTGATCGGCGGGCGGCTGGCGCTCGGCACCTGGCAGGGCATCTATCTGGTCGAGCATCGCCGTGCCCCGCATCAGCGCGAGGTGGCGTTGCATCTTCTGGGATGCTGAGTGGCTTTTTGCGTATTTGCGATGCGCTCCCCGCACTGTTAGCCTGCTTCGCAACACCAAAAGGGGATCGAGCATGACCGAAGCCAGCGCGGGCGAAGACCGCAAGGAAACGCGCCTGCAATACTGGATGCTCGGCGGGTTCCTTGCGGGGCTGGTGCTGGGGCTGATCGTCCACAGCGTCGCGGCGGACGCGGCCTGGGTGGCGATCGTCACCACCTATGTCACGCAGCCCATTGGCCAGATCTTCCTGCGCCTGCTGTTCATGCTCATCATTCCGCTGCTGGTCTCGGCGCTGATCGTGGGCGTCGCGGATATGGGGGAGGCGCGGCATCTCAAGACCGTGGGCCTGCGCACCTTGCTCTACACGGTCGTTGTTTCCAGCATTTCGGTCGCCATCTCTCTGGCACTCGTCAATCTGCTCCAGCCGGGCGGCGGCATCGATCCGGCGCTGGCCCGGAGCATGATCGCGCAATCCTCGGAAGGGGCGGCCTCCATCGTGGCGCAGGCCGGCGAGTCCAAAACCGGCGTCGAGGCGGTGCTGGCGATCGTGCCGACCAACTTCGTCGCGGCGATGAGCGCGAACGACATTCTGGCGGTGATGTTCTTCGCGCTCTTCTTCGGCGTCGGCTTCCTGCTGGTCGATCCAGCGAAGACCGCGACGATCAAGGCCGGGTTCGAAGGCATTTTCGAGGTCTCGATGCGGCTCATCGGCCTTGTCATCAAGCTCGCGCCCATCGCCATCTTCTGCTTCATGTTCAATCTGGCGGCGCTGTTTGGCTGGGAACTGATCGGGCGTCTTTCCGCCTTTGTCTTTGTCGTGCTGCTGGCGCTCGGTATGCAGATGTTCGGCGTGTTTCCGCTCATCCTCAAGTTCATCGCCGGCAAGAATCCCATCGCCTTCTTCCGCGAGACCCAGGAAGCGAGCGTGATGGCTTTCGCCACGGCCTCTTCCAATGCGACCCTGCCCACATCGTTGCGGGTCGCCGAGGAGAAACTAAAGCTTCCGCGCCCCATCTCCCGCTTCGTGCTCACCATCGGCGCTACCGCCAATCAGAATGGCTCAGCCATGTTCGAGGGCGTGACGGTGCTGTTCCTCGCGCAGTTTTTCGGCGTCGATCTGACGCTGGGCCAGCAGCTCGTCGTGATGCTCATCTGCATCATGGGCGGGATCGGCACGGCGGGCGTTCCGGCCGGTACGCTGCCGGTAATCGCGCTCATCCTCGCCAGCGTGGGCGTGCCCCCGGCGGGCATCGGGCTCGTGCTGGGTGTGGACCGCTTCCTCGATATGTGTCGCACCACGGTGAATGTGGTGGGCGATCTTGTCGCGGCGCAGGTGATCGCCAGCACCTCAGGCGATGAGCTGCCGCCGGAGCCTGCCGATATCGTCATCCATTGATCGCTCCGATGGCTGGCGACCTTCAGACAATCGTCGACGAGATCGTCGCGGCCATGGCGGCCGAGCGGGATCGCGGCGCCGTCGCGACCTATATCCCCGGCCTTGCCAACGTGTCCCCGGACCAGTTCGGCATGGCCATTGTCGGCGCGGATGGGACCATCGCCATGGGCGGGGATGCGCGCAGGATCTTTTCGATCCAGTCCATCTCCAAGGTGTTCGCGCTCACCATGGCGCTCGGCAAGGTGGGGGACCAGCTCTGGAAGCGCGTCGGCCGCGAGCCTTCGGGCAATGCCTTCAATTCCATCGTCCAGCTCGAGGCCGAACGGGGCATTCCGCGCAATCCGTTCATCAACGCGGGCGCGCTGGTGGTGGCGGACGTCAATCTCTCCGGCCATCAACCGCGCGAATCCATCGGCGCGCTGCTGCGCTTCGTGCGCTATCTGGCCGATGACGAGAGCATCGCCATCGATGAAAGCGTGGCGCGCGGCGAGGCGGAGACCGGCTATCGGAACATCGCGCTGGCCAATTACATGCGGGCCTTCGGCAACATCCACAATCCCGTCGAACTGGTGACGGGCTGCTATTTCCACCAATGCGCCATCGCCATGGATTGCGTGCAGCTGGCGCAGGCCGGCCGCTTCCTCATGCTGGATGGACGCCAGCCGGCGGGTGGGCGCGTGGTCTCGCCCCGCCGCGCCCGCCGTATCAACGCACTGATGCTGACCTGCGGCCATTATGACGCCAGCGGCGACTTCGCCTTTCGGGTCGGGATGCCGGGCAAATCCGGCGTCGGCGGTGGCATTCTCGCCGTCGTACCGGGCAAGGCGAGCATCGCCGTCTGGTCGCCCGGCCTCAACGAAAGCGGCAACTCCCACCTCGGCACGCGTGCCCTCGAACGGCTGGCCGAAGCCACCGGCTGGAGCGTCTTCAGCGCGCGGGCGTGACCGGGCAGGGTTGCTCTTGCGCATTGGGATGATCACCACCCTTGGCAAGCGGTTGCCGCGCGCCTAACTGGCATCCATGCCACCGGACAATCAGGATAAGGATCTGCCCACGCCGCCCGCATGGGCGACGTTGCGGCGCTTCCTGCCCTATCTCTGGCCGGCGGGCGAACCCAATCTCAAGGCGCGAATCATCGTCGCGCTGGTGCTGGTGTTGCTCGGCAAGGCGATCATCCTCGTCATGCCCTTCGCCTATAAGGGCATCATCGACCGGATGGGGCCGGGGATGCAGGCGGGGGTGGCCGTCGCATTGGGGCTGGTGCTGGCTTATGCGGGCGCACGCTTTGGCGGCGTCGTCTCTGACAATCTGCGCAATGTCGCCTTCGAGCGGGTCGGGCGCAATGCCCAGCGGCTGATGGCCGAGCAGACGCTGCGCCACCTGCACAATCTCTCGCTGCGCTTCCACCTCAACCGCAAGACCGGCGGCGTTACCAAGGTCATCGAGCGGGGCACCACGTCCATCGAGACGATGCTGCACTTCCTGCTCTTCAACATCGCCCCGACGGCGATCGAGCTGATCGCGGTGTGCATCATCTTCCAGGTCAAGTTCGGCTTCGGGCTGGTGGCGGGCACGTTGGTGATGATCGCGCTCTACACGGCCTTCACGCAGAAGATCACCGAATGGCGCAACGCGCTGCGGCGGGAGATGGTCGATCTCGATACCGGGGCGACGGCCCATGCCGTGGACAGCCTGCTGAACTTCGAGACGGTCAAATATTTCACCGCGGAAGACCGCGAGGCCGCGCGCTACGGAGCGGCGCAGCGCAGCTACATGAACGCCGCGACCAAGAGCAACAACAGCCTTGCGATGCTCAACATCGGCCAGGCGCTCATCACCAATGTGATGATGGGCGGCGCGATGGCGTTCACGGTGTGGGGCTGGGCGCAGGGCCGGTTCACGCCGGGCGATGTCGTGCTGGTGAATGCGCTGCTGATGCAGCTTTTCCGCCCGCTCGATCTGCTCGGCATGGTGTATCGCACGATCCGCCAAGGCCTCATCGACATGGAGGCGATGTTCCGGCTGATCGATACCGAGACCGAGATCAAGGACGTGCCCGATGCGCCGCCGCTTACGGTGACGGCCGGCGATATCCGCTTCGAGGACGTGGTATTCGGCTATGATCCCGACCGGACGATCCTCAAGGGCGTGAGCTTCCATGTCGCGGCGGGTACGACGCTCGCGGTGGTCGGGCATTCCGGCGCGGGCAAGTCGACCATCGCGCGGCTGCTCTTCCGCTTCTACGATATTCAGGGCGGCCGCATCCTCATCGACGGGCAGGATATCGCCCGCGTGCAACAGACCTCGCTGCGCGCCGCCATCGGCATCGTACCGCAGGACATGGTGCTGTTCAACGATACCATCGGCTACAACATCGCTTATGGCCGTGACGGCGCGACGCAGGCGGACATCGAGGCGGGCGCGCGCGGGGCGGCGATCGACCGCTTCATCGACTCGCTGCCCAAGGGCTATGACACGCGGGTGGGCGAGCGCGGCCTCAAGCTCTCCGGTGGCGAGAAGCAGCGCGTTGCCATTGCGCGCACGCTGGTGAAAGATCCGCCGATCCTGGTCCTCGACGAGGCGACCAGTGCGCTCGACAGCCGCACGGAAGCGGCGATCCAGACCGTGCTTGATGACGTAGCCGCGCGCCGCACGACGATCATCGTCGCGCACCGGCTCTCGACCATCGTCCATGCCGACAGCATCATCGTGATGGATGACGGCCGCGTGGTCGAGCAGGGTACGCACGCGCAATTGCTCGCGCTCGGCGGCCATTATGCGCAGATGTGGATGCGCCAGCAGGCCGAGCGGATGAACCCGGAGGCGGGGTTGGCGGCATCCGAACCCAGCGCATCGCTGGAGGATGCGGCGGAGTAGCTCAGGCGGCGATATCCGGCGCGATGCTGTGCTTCATCATGTCCACCGCGCGGGAGGTCGCGAGGCGGGTGTCCCCGGCCAGCTTCTTCACCTCATTGGCGACGACCGCGAAACCCTGACCGGCCTCGCCGGCGCGGGCGGCTTCGATGCGCGCGTTGAGCGCCAGCAGGTTGGTCTGGTTGGCGATGGCGCCGATCGTGGTCACGATGGCCGCCAGTTCGGCCATGGTGGACTGGAGCCGCGCATTGCCGCGCTGCAACTCACCCTGCAGGCGCTGGCTTTCCTCATAGCGGGCCTGCACTTCCTGTTCGAGCTGGACCTGCCGGGTGACGTCGGATGCGATCTTGAGGATGCGCACCGGTCTGCCCTGACAATCGACAACGGGATTGTAGGTGGCCTGAAGATAGACGGGGGCGCCGCCGCGTGAGCGCCGCTCATAGCGGCCGGCGTGGAACGCGCCGGAGGTCAGTGTCCGCCAGAAGGCCGCATAGTCAGTGGAGCGCACGAAGGATGGCGCGCAGAAGATGCGATGATGCTCGCCGACCACCTCATCGAGGCGGTAGCCCAATGTCTCGAGCAGGACGTCATTGGCCCACAAGATGGTGCCTTCGGGGCTGAATTCGATGACGCCCTGGGACCGGCAAATGGCTTGCCAGGCTGCGTCGGTCCGCCCGTCTTCGAGATATGCGTTCATGAATCACCTTGTGGTCGTCCCGGCAGGTGAGGCCCCTGTGGTTAAGCGCTGCTTACCATAAGGAGGTTTCGCGACGAGCCGTTGAACGCGGCAGGAGGGGTTATCGCAAACGGAGCATCATGCCGGGGCGAAGCAGCCCAAGGACGGCGCGCATATCCTCCGGGGCGATGGCGACACAGCCTTCCGTCGCCCGGGGCTGGCCATTCTCGCCGATTACCCATTGGTGGAAGAAGATCGCGCTGCCCATGCCGGGCGCTGGCGGCGCATCATTATGGCCAAGGACGATGATGACGTCATAGGCCTGATCCTCGCGCGCAAGCCGCTCGTGGCTGGTGTGGCGCGGCAGGTGGACGGGCCGGTTATAGGCAGGGTCGGCGGGATCGTCGCTCCAGCCATCGTCCGGCCGGACCCAGCGCCACGGGATTGCGGGCGCCTGAGCGGCATCGATGCGACCGGGGCGGAGCAGCGCGGCGCGCACCGGCCAATCACCGATGGGCGAGGCGCCGTCGCCTTCGCGCTTGTCCGCCGCAGCGATGAGGCCGCCCTTGCCGATGACGCAGGCGCAGGACCAGTCGCCGATGGTCAGGCGCCCTGCCTTGCCATCGACCAGAATGGCTGGCGCTTCGCTCACAACTGGTGGCCGGTGCGGTCCCGCTTGGTCGCGAGATAGCGCTCATTATGGGGATTGGAGGGCAAAGCCAGCGGCAGCCGTTCGGCCACGCGGATGCCCTGCGATTCCAGGCCTGCGACCTTCTCCGGATTGTTGGTCAGCAGCCGGATTTCGTCGATGCCGAGCAGATCGAGCATGCGTGCCGCGACGCCGAAATCGCGTGCATCGATGGCGAAGCCCAGGCGGACATTGGCGTCTACCGTGTCGAAGCCCTGATCCTGCAGCTGATAGGCGCGCAGCTTGTTGATGAGGCCGATGCCGCGCCCCTCCTGCCGCAGGTAGAGCAGCACGCCCCAGCGCGCATGGGCGATCTCGTGCAGAGCGCCGTGCAATTGCGGGCCGCAATCGCATTTGAGCGAGCCAAGCACGTCGCCGGTCAGGCACTCGCTGTGCAGGCGGACGACCGGGGCGCTGCCGTCACGCTCGCCGATGACGAGGGCGATGTGCTCACGCGGATCTTCGGGCGAGCGGAAGGCGACGATCTGCGCATCCACGCTGGCTTCGACGGGCAGCCGCGCGCGGGCGGCGATGGCGAGCCGGGTCGGGTCTGCATAAGTGGCGATATCGTCCGCGCTCAGCTGGACCTCGGCCTCGGCGTCCTCAGATCCGATGAAGAAGGCGGGCAACATGCCGGCGAGGCGCGCAAGGGTGAGGGCGGCGGCGGCCAGGGCCGGGTTCGGCACCGTCAGGGCGCGGAACGGGCCTTTGAGCGGCGTCGCGAGATCGCGCACCGGATCGGCAATGGCCATGGCGGCGGCCGGCGAATCGATCCAGCGCTCGCGAGCGATGAGCGCCGGTGCCTGCGGGTCTGCCGCCTCCCGCTGGTTGGCGAGCTTGAGCGTGACGGCGCGCGCGGCGGAGAGCAGCAGCGGCGCCTCTGCGGCCGGGTCGAAAGAGGAGAGGCTGGCCGGCGTTGCGCCTTCCACAGGCAGCAGCGTCAGCGCGCCGCCTGCATCGACCAGCCGGATGGGCCAGCCACGCCGAAGGGCATCGATGGCGCGAGCCGCAGCGCGCCCGTCCATTATCGCGCGCCCATCAGAAGGCGAATTCCGTGATCAGCGGGGCATGGTCCGAGGGGCGCGTCCAGCTGCGGCAATCCTCGGCGACCTGATGCGAGATCGCCGTTTCCGCG
Organism: Sphingobium sp. B8D3A; assembly: GCF_025961995.1. Taxonomy (NCBI): domain Bacteria; kingdom Pseudomonadati; phylum Pseudomonadota; class Alphaproteobacteria; order Sphingomonadales; family Sphingobiaceae; genus Sphingobium; species Sphingobium sp. B8D3A. Next base: position 456,962 of record NZ_JAOQOS010000001.1, read on the forward strand.
AGATCGGGGCTCAGCCACATATGATCGAGCCGGCGGCCACGATCAGACTTCGCCCAATCCTGCGCGCGGTAGCTCCACCAGGTGTAGAGCCGCTCGGGCGCGGGCACGAAGTGCCGGCCAAGGTCGATCCAGTTGTGCGAGCTTTGGAGATGGCCGAGCAGGTCGCGCTCGATCTGCGTGTGGCTGACGACGTTGATGAGCTGCTTGTGGCTCCACACATCGCACTCCAGCGGCGCGACGTTGAAGTCGCCGAGCAGCAGGGTCGATCCGCCGAGCTTGCCCGACCAGTCGATCATGCGCTGCAGAAAATCGAGCTTCTGGCCGAACTTGCGGTTGATCGTGCGGTCCGGCTCTTCGCCGCCGGCGGGCACGTAGACATTCTCGATACGCAGGCCGTTTTCCAGCCGCACGCCGATGTGGCGCGCCTCGCCATTGGCCTGCCAGTCGAGTCGCTCGTCCTCACGCACCGGAATGCGGCTGACGATGGCCACGCCATGGTGCATCGGCTGGCCGTGCAGCACCTGATGATTATAGCCGAGCCGGCGGAACAGGCCCTCCGGAAAGGAGCCGTCCACGACCTTCGTCTCCTGCATGCACAGAACGTCCGGCTGATACTCGGTGAGGAAACGCTCGACGATTTCGAGGCGGGCGCGGACGCTGTTGATATTCCAGGAGGCGATCTTGAGAGTCTGCTTGGTCGACATGGCCAAAGTCCCTAGCCGCCCTCGGCGCCGAACCCAAGCCGCGAAGCGATTATTTTGACTCGAGCGGCTGTGCGCCGCGGCACCAGGCCGGGCGGATCGCGCGGACATCGAAAACCCCCGCTCCGGGGGGCATGGAGCGGGGGCTCGAAGAAAGCGCCTGAATTTTTGCGCATGTGGTGCGGGGCGAAGCCCGGGCAACAGGGGGGAATCCCGAGGTCAGTCCCCGCGCCACATCGCTTTTCTAAGTCAGCCCAGATGACCGCCCGATGAATGGACCTGTCAGACTTGGGCAAGATTGTCGGTTTTTGCGCACGGGAAGAGGGCAGCTGTGATTATCCGTAAAAAATTCCGCCGGGACGGGGCGGGCGCGCGGGTTTGATGCCGATCAATGTCGGCAGTGCCGTTCGGTGAAAAGAGGTCTCATCACATGGTTTGCAGGAGCATTCGCGATGAACCTTCTTATGCAGTGGCCGGTCCTGACCTTCATCGGCATGGTTGCGGTCTTTGGCGTCATTCTGGCGGCGGTTTCGGTTCTGGATCTCAAGAGCGAGTGACGGCCGGCGGGCATGCGCCGGGAGAGGCGGGCCTTGCCGGTGAGGTAGGGGCGCCTATCTCGGCTGCATGGCCGTCCCATCCCCGCACATTGGCGCCGTCGATCGGCCGCTGTCCCAGCCGGAGCGCGCGCTGGTCGAGCGGGTGTTCGGCGATGCGATCGCCCTGGACGAGGTGCGGATTCGCAACCGCAAATGGTGGCCCTTTCAGCCGCGTGCCATCGTCATGGCGCCGCGCGGGCATATTCATTTCCATCCGCAGGGGCGCAGCTACTGCGATTGCTTCGGCGCCGGCGATCTGGCTTCCCAAGGCCTGTTCATTCACGAAATGACGCACGTCTGGCAGCACCAGACCGGCACCAACCTATTGGTGCGGCGGCACCCGTTCTGCCGCTATGATTACGACTTCCAGCCGGGCAAGCCGTTCGCGCGCTACGGGATCGAGCAGCAGGCGGAAATCGTCCGCCATGTCTTCCTGATGCGCAGCGGTCGGCAGGTGCCGGGCAAGCCGTCTTTGCCGGAGCTGGAGGCGATCCTGCCGTTCGGCCGGGCGTGAGCCGGTCAGGCGGTGGCTTCTTCCAGATCGACCAGCCGGTGATAGCCACCCCGATAGAAGATCAGCGGCGATCCCTCGGGCGCACGCTCCATGGCCTGCACCGCGCCGACGACGAGAAGATGGTCGCCCAATTCCACGACCTTTTCGATCGCGCATTCGATCCATGCGAGCGCACCATCGAGAATCGGCAGGCCGCCGGGGCTGGTGCCATGGGCCATGCCCTCGAACTTGTCGTCATGCCGCGAGGCGAATCGCCGGCAGGTCTCCAGCTGGGCATTGCCGAGCACATTCACGCAGAAGCGGCCGGTGGTGGCGATATTGGCCCAGCTGCCCGAGCGCTTGTCGGGAAGGAATCCGACAAGCGGCGGGTCCAGCGAGATGGAAGAAAAGGTGCCGACCGCCAGACCCCAGCGCTGACCGTCCGCATTGTTTGAGGTGATGACGCATACGCCGGTGGGATAACTGCCGAGAACGTCGCGGAAATGCTTGGGATCAATCAATGCGCCACCTGTTTCTTCTGGCGCCCGCCCTGTTCGTGACGGAGGCCGCATTCCAATTACACTGCGGTGAAAACCGCTCACCGGCATGGCGCCCAACCTGCAAGCTGTGATGCGAGCCTGTCAACCGCCCCCTTTCAACCGGCAGCATCCTCCGCCTGCAGGCGAGTCGCCGTTTCCCGGATTAGCGCGATCATGTTCGGCAGCCCTTGGGTGCGATTGGACGAGAGCTGGCGCTTGAGGTCGAAGGGCGCCAGCGCCTGTTCGATATCGAACGCGGCGACCTCCGCCGGCATCCGGTCCTGCACGGTGAGAAGGACCAGGGCGATGATGCCCTTGGTGATGGCGGCGTTGCTGTCCGCCAGGAAATGCAGCGCGCCATTGTCCAGCCGTGTCGGGTAGACCCAGACGGAGGCGGAGCAGCCCCGCACGAGCGTCGCGTCCGTCTTCAGCGCGTCCGGCATCGGCTCCAGTTCGCGGCCCAGGTCGATCAGCAGCCGGTAGCGCTCATCGCCTTCGAGCAGTTCGTAATCGTCCTGGATGGTCTGCAATGTCGTCATGCCGCCCATATAGGTCGCGGCGCGCGGGAGGCCAGTGAAACTCTGCGGATCAGACGTCGATGCCGGCGGCGATGGCTTCCAGCTTGCGAATGCGCTCCTTGAGGTCGGCCATCTCGATCAGGCCGCCGGCCAAGGGCGCGTCCGGGGTCGGCGCGCGCGGGGCGGCGCGGCTGGCGGCCATGTCCAGCTCCGCCCGCTTGAGCGCCAGCCATCCGTTCCAGCCCTTGAGCGAGGCCAGGGCGACAAGTGCAAACGACAAAGTTAGCGCTATCATGGTCATGGCGTGCTTCACGAGGTCAAGATCGGTCATGACTCTATCTCCTCCTGTCGATGTCTTAGTGGTCGGTCCGCGTGGGGATTTCGTGAGGGGCGGATTCAGCGCCGCCGAGCTGGTCGATTTCATGGGCCAGAGCGGCGCCGCGATCGGTCACGATCCGCTCCAGCACCCGCACCCGCTGCTCCAGCCGCTCGACCTGCGCGGCATATTGTGCGGCCTTTTCTGCGGTCTGTGTGCCGAGCACGTCCAACTCGCGTTCGCGGAGCTTCATCTTCTGCCGCATATATTTGCTCCAGATGCCCCCGATGACCGGGATGCCGACGACAATCATGAAGAATAACAGCATTGAAGCGGGCATGATGGGGCTCCCGGCCAGTTGGATGGCGATCAGTTGGAGGGGGTGCGCAGGCTTTCGATCTCGTTGGTCAGATGAAGGGCGCTGTCGGTCACGATGCGCTCCACATTGGCCAGCCGATCCTTGACCGCGCCAAGCTCGGCACGCAGCTGCGCATTCTCCTGGCTGAGCAGCTTGATCCGCTCGCTGAGCTCCTCATTCTTCTGCGGATAGACGGCCTTGCCCCAGCTGTTCTCGAGCGGATAGCCGTGCCGGACGCGCAGCCATGTGTTGAAGACCCATCCGGCGATGGCCAGCAGGCCGATCAGTGAACTGGCGCCGACGATGAGCGGCATCGATTCGACGACGGCGTCCGCGGTGATAGGATCCATGGTTCAAATTTCCCTGTAATCGAGCGCTGTTGCGCCTCTCATTTGCCTCGCGCCTTGTGTCAGCGCAGGCTGTCGATCTCGTCGGCAAGCCGGGTGTTGCGGCTGGTGTAGAAGGTCTCGATGTCGGACAGGCGCCGGTCGATGTCGCGGAACTTGCTGCGCACATCACGGGTAGAGCGCGCGGGGTTGGTGCGCACGCCCTGCCAGAAGCGCTCGTCTTCCCGGTCGGCATAGAGGCCGGTCGGCTTGGGCTCGGCCATCCATGCGGCGAGCAAATAGGCGATCACCGTCCAGGGGAAGCCGCCAGCCAGCGTAACGAGCACGGCGCCAATGCGGACCCAGAGCACGTCGATGCCCATATAGTCGGCAATACCGGCGCAGACGCCCATGGCCTTGGCATTCTTCTTGTCGAGGTAGAATTTGGTGCGGCGGGCGGACATCTCAGTTCCTCCTGTCGAAATAGGGATCGTCGCTCGCGCTCGGGCGGGCTGGACGGAAATCGGGATTGTCGGCGGCGATGATCCGCTCGACCGTCTGGAGGCGCTCCTCCAGGCGACGGGCGAGCATGTGCATCTCATCGAGCAGCCGTTCGTCCTCATCGGTGATCTTGGGCGCCTGCTTCCACTTGGTGACATAGTGGAAGATCAGCCACGGCATGCCGATGAACAGCATGCCGCAGATGACGATGGGCAGAAAGACGTCCTCCATGGATCAATCCTTCCTGGCTTGCGCGGCCTTGAGCGCCGCGAGTTCGGCTTCCACCTTGTCGGCGGACTGAAGCTCGGCGATCTCCTGCTCCAGCGTCTTGGGCTGACCGCCCAGACCCATGGCATCGGCCTCGCCTTCGGCCAGATCGACCCGGCGCTCCAGCAGTTCGAAGCGGGAGAAGGCATCCTGCACGCGCTCGCCATTATACATCTCGCGCGCACGCCGGCGCGTCTGTGCGCTCTCCATGCGGGCGACGAGGCTGTTCTGCCGGACGCGCGCCTCGCGCAGCTTGGCCTGCAGCTTGGCGATGTCTTCTTCGGATGCGGCCAGCGCCTCATCCAGCATGGCAATCTGCCCGCGCAGCTGCTCGGCCATGTCGCCGGCCTTCTGCTTCTCGACCAGCGCGGCCTTGGCAAGGTCTTCGCGATCCTTGGAGAGGGCGAGTTGCGCCTTCTCGACCCAGCTTTCCTGCAGGGCATCGAGCTTGGCGATGTGGCGGCGCATCTCCTTCTGGTCGGCGATGGTCCGCGCTGCCGATGCACGCACCTCGACCAGCGTCTCCTCCATTTCGAGGATGATCATGCGGATCATCTTGGCCGGGTCCTCGGCGCGATCGAGCAGATCGGTCACGTTGGCGGCAATGATGTCCCGGGTGCGAGAGAAAATACTCATGTACATACTCCAACTGAGGCGGTTCGGTCGGGGCAGCGGGGGTGTGCTGCCCCGACCTTGAAGCCGTCACACAAGGGATTGTGACGGCTTGTCCGGTGTGTTGTCCAGAGCCGCTGCAGTCATGGCGGCAGGGTTGCCGGTGACAGCAGGGCCGACAGCGCCGATCACCATGATGGCGCTGAAAATGAGGGTAAGACATGCTGCGGCGGTCTGAGCACCGAAGCGGTCGATCGTGTTCAACATGGCGGTCTCTTCCTGATCCTGGTTGGCCTTCAAAATCCCGCTCATTGGCGGATTGTCCAATGCGTTGCAGGGGGCGTGCCAATTTCTGAGAAGCCCGGATTTCCGCCAATCTCTTCCCGGCCGAGGTGCGCGCGAAGCATTGCTTGTTGCAATGAGTTGGGAAATATCCCTAAAAGTTGGGAATGGAAAAGACGACGCATTTTGTCGGGGAATCCCTCGCTTTTCTGGATGCGGTCGAGCAGGCCGGCCGCGCGGCCGATCTCAATCGCCCGGTGCTGGTCATCGGCGAGCGGGGCACCGGCAAGGAGCTGATCGCCGAGCGTATCCATCGTCTCTCCCAGCGCTGGGATGGGCCGCTCATCATCATGAACTGCGCCGCCTTGCCCGAGACGCTGATCGAGGCCGAGCTGTTCGGCCATGAGGCCGGGGCCTTCACCGGCGCGACACGGGCGCGGGCCGGTCGCTTCGAGGAGGCCGATGGCGGCACATTGTTCCTCGATGAACTGGGTACGCTCTCCATGGCGGCGCAGGAGCGTCTGCTGCGCGCCGTGGAATATGGCGAGGTGACGCGCATCGGCAGTTCGCGGCCGCTCAATGTGGATGTGCGGATCGTTGGCGCGACCAACGAGCATCTGCCCGATGCCGTGGAAGCCGGGCGGTTCCGCGCCGACCTGCTCGACCGGCTGAGCTTCGAGGTGATTACCCTGCCGCCTCTGCGCGGGCGCGAGGGCGATGTCGACGTTCTGGTCGAGCATTTCGGGCGCAAGATGGCATCGGAATGCGGCTGGTCGTCATGGCCGGGCTTTTCCATGCGGATGATGACGGCGCTCAACGCCTATCGCTGGCCCGGCAATGTGCGCGAGCTGCGCAATGTGGTCGAGCGCGCCGTGTATCGCTGGCCCGATCCGGATCGGCCGATCGACGAGATCCAGCTCGATCCCTTTGCTTCGCCATGGAAGCCGCAGCCGATGCCGGGAAAACCCGCTGCCGCCACCGCGGCGCCTGTTGCCGGTCCTTCAGAGGAGGGCGCGGTCGAGGACGGGCGATTGCTGATCGCGCTGGACGATGTCGCCGACTTTCGCGGCGCTGTCGACGCGCATGAGGCCGCGATCCTGCGCCATGCCCTCCAGCGCCACCGCTTCAACCAGCGTGCAACGGCCAAGGCGATCGGGCTCTCCTACGACCAGTTGCGGCACTGCCTGAAGAAACACGCCCTGCTTTGAGGCGCTTGCCGCCTCGCGCAGGGCGCCGGCCGCTCAGCCGCCGTTGAAGTTCACCATGCAGTAGAGCATCGGGATCGACAGCAGCGTGTTGGTGCGGCTGAAGATCATCGCGCGGGTGGCGGCGCTGGCCTTGGTCGCATCGTCGGCGGCCACCAGACCCAGCGCTTTCTTCTGCGCCGGCCAGATCACGAACCACACGTTGATCGCCATGATCAGGGCGAGCCACATGCCCAGACCAATCAATTGATAGGGCGCCTTGAACGCGAACGCCTCGTGCAGATAGCCGGTGCGCCACGCCACCAGCAGGCCGGTCAGCACGGTCAGCGCTGCGGCCCAGCGGAAGAAGAACAGCGCGGAGGGCGCAATGAACTTGGAGACGCCCGGCTTCAGCTCTGCCGGAACCTTGGGCATGGTCGGGATCTGCACGAAGTTGAAGTAATAGAGCAGGCCGATCCACAAAATGCCGAAGAAGGTGTGCAGCCAGCGCAAGGCGGCGGAGACGGATTCGCCATTCGGGCCAATGCCGTAAATGACAGCCAGGGTCAGAATAACCCCGATCAGCAGGACGAGATGCAGATTGCCGAACAGTTTCGTCATGATGCTCCCCCAGTCGTTTGCCGGGTGCTTTGACCGCACCCTCCCCTAAAGCCGGTTATCGGCCATCGCACAGGCTATGCCAAAGTCGCGCCGCTGTCATATCGAAATTATATTTGGCGCTGATCGGGAGAGATGACTGGAAAGCTGCCGGTCTACGCGCCATCTGCTGCGGGCAACCGACACGAATCGCGCGCCTGCGCGTTTCGCCTGCAGAACGACTTTAATGCACCAAGAGGAGATTAGCGCCATGGCATTCACACTGCCCGACCTTCCCTATGCCAAGACCGCCTTTGGCGACGACATGTCGGCCGAAACCTTCGACTATCACCACGGTAAGCACCACAATGCCTATGTGACGAAGGCCAATGAGCTGGTCGCCGCCGATCCGGCCCTGCAGGGCAAGTCGCTGGTCGAGCTGATCAAGTCCTCCAAGGGCGGCCTGTTCAACCAGGTCGGCCAGATCTGGAACCACAGCTTCTTCTGGCAGTGCCTCTCGCCCGAGACGCAGGAGCCCAGCGGCAAGCTGGCCGATCTCATCAACGAAGGCTTCGGCTCGACCGATGCGCTGATCGAGAAGCTGAAGGCGGAAGCCGTCGGCCACTTCGCCAGCGGCTGGGCCGCCCTCATCCTTAAGGATGGTAAGCTGGAAGTGACCAGCTACCACGACGCCGACTGCCCGGTGGCGCATGGCGATACGCCGCTGTTCATCCTCGATGTGTGGGAGCATGCTTATTACATCGATTATCGCAACGCGCGCCCCAACTTCGCGGACACGATCCTCAAGAAGCACGTCAACTGGGCGTTCGTCGCGGAGAATCTGGACGGCAATGGCGCCGAGCGGGCCAACCAGCCGGGCTGAACCCGCCGCGTTGGATTTTGAAGGAGGGGCTGGCGAAAGTCGGCCCCTTTTCGTTGTCGTAATGAAATTAACAGTGCTCCTGCGAAGGCAGGAGCCCAGGGCTCAACCGACGCACCTCGCCGCCCTAGGCTCCTGCCTTCGCAGGAGAACGGCTTTGATTTGACTTGGAGGCAGCAGCCCCTCAGCTCAGCCGCTCGATATCCTCGCGGCTCAGCGATCCGGGGATGATCATCACCGGGCAGGGCAGTGTGCCGGCGTCATTGCCGGCAAAGTGCGCCACCAGTGGTCCGGGCGCGCCCTTGGGTGCCGCGCCCAGCACGAGCGCGGCGACCGTTTCTCCCGAGGCCAGCATCTCTTTCACCGATGCCACGGGATCACCGACCTTGACCGTGATTGCGGGCTGGATGCCGGCTTCCGCCATCAGCGTGCCGGCGGCACTGGCCGCGAGGGCCTCGGCGCGGGCGCGCGCTTCTTCCTCCATCGTCGCCTGCACGGCGCCCCATTGGACGAACTCGGTCTTGGGCACGAGCGCCAGCATATGCACGCCGCCGCCCGTCTTGGCAGCGCGGCGCGCGGCGAACAGCAGGGCCGATTCCGCCTCGCTGCTTTCGTCCACCACGACGAGATAAGTCCGCATCATCGCCTGCTCCCCCGAAGAAACCGGCTCGGTAGGTGCGGGAAATTCGGTCTGGATGCAAGGGATGGCCTTGACCCCGACGGGCAAAGCGTGAAGGTGGCCGGTGATTGTCCAACCCGAAAAACAGGAAAGCCTGGCCCCCATGGCGATCAATATCCAGATGCCCGCCCTCTCGCCGACCATGGAGGAAGGCACGCTTTCGAAATGGCTCGTGAAGGAAGGCGACACCGTCTCGTCCGGCGATCTGCTCGCCGAAATCGAGACCGACAAGGCCACCATGGAATTTGAAGCCGTGGACGAAGGGGTCGTCGGCAAGATCCTCGTCGCCGAAGGGACCGACAATGTGAAGGTCGGCACCGTCATCGCGGTTCTGGTCGAGGAAGGCGAGGAGGTGCCGAGCGGCGATGCTCCCGCTGTAGCCAAGCCCGCACCCAAGGCCGACGCCGCTGCGGAGAAGAAGCCGGAAGCAGCCAGCGCCCCCAAGCCGGAGCCGGAAGTCGCGAAATCGACCGCTGCGCCGGCCGCTGCCTCCTCTGGAGATCGCGTCAAGGCGAGCCCGCTTGCCCGCCGCATCGCCACGAACAGCGGCATCGATCTGGCCGCGGTTTCCGGTACTGGTCCCAATGGCCGCATCGTGAAGGCCGATCTGGAGGGCGTGAAGCCCGGCAGCACCGCGCCCAAGCCGGCCGCGAGCCCGGCCGCGGCGCCCACAGCGTCGGCTTCGGCCGCGCCTGCCCCGGTGGCCGCGGCCGCGCAGGATTTCGGCATTCCGCACGAGGTCGAGAAGCTCTCGAACATGCGCAAGACCATTGCGCGCCGCCTCACCGAATCGAAGCAGCAGGTGCCGCACATCTACCTTACCGTGGATGTGCGCCTCGACGCGCTGCTCAAGCTGCGTGGCGAGCTGAACAAGGCGCTCGAATCGCAGGGCGTGAAGCTCTCGGTCAACGATCTGCTGATCAAGGCGCTGGCCAAGGCGCTGCTGGCTGTGCCCAAGTGCAATGTGCAGTTTGCCGGCGACCAGTTGCTCAAGTTCAGCCGAGCCGACATCTCGGTGGCCGTGTCCATCGAGGGCGGACTGATCACGCCGATCATCACCGATGCCGGCGCCAAGTCCGTCTCTGCCATCTCGACCGCGATGAAGGACCTCGCCACCCGCGCCAAGGAAGGCAAGCTCAAGCCGGAAGAGTTCACCGGCGGCACCGCCAGCCTCTCCAACATGGGCATGATGGGCATCAAGCAGTTCGAGGCGGTGATCAATCCGCCGCAGGCGATGATCATGGCGATCGGCGCCGGCGAGAAGCGGCCCTATATCGTTGATGATGCGCTTGGTATCGCAACCGTGATGTCCGCCACCGGCAGCTTCGACCATCGCGCCATCGACGGTGCGGACGGCGCGGAGCTGATGAAGGTGTTCAAGGAACTGGTAGAGGCGCCGCTGGGTCTGGTGGCGTAAGCGCACCATGGCCGCTGACGAGGATGTCCTGCCGGAAGGTGCGCCCGCGACGCGGATCACCGCCATGCCGGCCGATGCCAATCCCTATGGGGACATTTTCGGCGGCTGGCTGATGGGCCAGATGGATATGGCGGCGGCGCTTGTCGCCTCGCGGCACAGCAAGGGCCGGGCTGTCACCATCGCCGTGGAAGGCATGCAGTTCCACCGCCCGGTGCTGGTGGGGGACGAGGTCTCCGTCTTCGCGACGCTCGTGAAGGTGGGCAGCACGTCGATGACCATTGAGGTCGAAGCCTGGCGCCGCGCGCGGCACAGCGAGGAAACCTACAAGGTCACGCAGGCCCGGTTCATCTTCGTCGCCATCGACGAAGTGCGCCGCCCCCGCAGGGTGCCGCCCTTGGCGAACGCGCAATGAAGGCGCAATCGGTCATTTTAGACCCCTCTCCCTCAAGGGGAGAGGGCATCATGGATGGAGCATTTCGTGTCTGAATCCTATGACGTCATCGTTCTCGGTTCCGGCCCCGGCGGCTATGTCGCGGCGATCCGCGCGAGCCAGCTTGGCCTCAAGACGGCCATTGTGGAGCGCGAGCTGCTCGGCGGTATTTGCCTCAACTGGGGCTGCATCCCGACCAAGGCGCTGCTGCGCTCGGCCGAGATCTTCCATTATATGAGCCACGCCAAGGATTATGGCCTGGCCGCCGAGAAAATCAGCGCGGACATCGAGGCGGTGGTGAAGCGCTCGCGCGGTGTCGCCAAGCAGCTCAATGCCGGCGTCACGCACCTGATGAAGAAGAATAAGGTTGCCGTGCATATGGGCAGCGGCACGATCACCGGCAAGGGCAAGCTCTCGGTCACGGACAAGGACGGCAAGAAGACCGACTTGGCGGCCAAGCACATCATCGTGGCGACTGGTGCGCGGGCACGCGACCTGCCGTTCGCGCCGGCGGACGGCAAGCGTATCTGGACCTATCGCACCGCGATGACCCCGCCGGAAATGCCGGGCAAGCTGCTGGTCATCGGCTCGGGCGCCATCGGCATCGAGTTCGCGAGCTTCTATAACGACATGGGCGCGGATGTGACCGTGGTCGAGATGATGGATCGCATCGTACCCGTCGAGGACAAGGACGTCTCGGCATTCCTCGAAAAGCAGCTGGTGAAGCGCGGCATGAAGATCGTCACCGGCGCCTCGCTGGAGAGCCTCAAGGCCAGCGACAAGGGCGTCACCGCCGCCATCAAGGGCAAGGATGGCAAGAGCGAAACCAGCGAGTTCAGTCATTGCATCGTCGCCATCGGCATCGTCCCGAACACCGAGAATATCGGGCTGGAGGCGCTGGGCGTCACGCTGGAGCGCGGCCATATCAAGACCGATGGCCTCTGCCGCACCGGCGTCGATGGCATCTGGGCCATCGGCGATGTCACCGCGCCGCCATGGCTCGCGCACAAGGCCAGCCATGAGGGCGTGACCGCCGCCGAGGCGATTGCGCAGGCGTTGGGCAACAAGGATGTCCACCCGCATGAGATGGACCCGCTGAACATTCCGGGCTGCACCTACTGCCAGCCGCAGGTCGCCTCCGTGGGCCTGACCGAGGCGAAGGCGAAGGACGCGGGCTACACGGTCAAGGTCGGCACCTTCCCGTTCATCGGCAATGGCAAGGCGATCGCGCTCGGCGAGGCGGAAGGCTTCGTGAAGACGGTGTTCGACGCTAAGACCGGTGAGCTGCTCGGCGCGCATATGGTCGGCGCTGAGGTGACCGAGATGATCCAGGGTTACACCATCGGCAAGACGGCCGAGCTGGTGGAGCAGGACTTCATGCAGACGGTCTTCCCGCACCCGACCATCAGCGAATCCATGCACGAGAGCGTGCTGGCCGCTTATGGGCGGGCGCTCCACATCTGATCCAAAGGCGGATGCGGCAACTGCCAACTCCGGGCGTCGCGCTCAGTTTTGCGCTCGGCCTGGCGTTGTTGGTCGCGGCCATCGGCTTCCTCCAGCCCACCGGCCTGTTCGTGCCCATCGATGAGCGGCTGATGGCATTGGCGGGCAAGCTGCACGGCGTGCGCGGTGCGGGGCTTGTGACGCATGGCGCGGTGGCGCTGGACCGGCTGGGCGCGGTCGGCGGTCGCACGCTGATCGTGCTGGCGGTGGGGCTGGTCTTCATCAAGCTGGGGCATCCCGAACGCCTGATCCCGCTGTTGGTCGCGGGCGTCGGGACTGCCCTCGTCATCGGGGTGGTGAAGCTCGGCTTCAATGCGCCGCGCCCGATGACGCTCTCCCCGGATATGCTCCCCAGCCTCGTCGAGACTGTGGGCACCAGCTTTCCCAGCGGGCACGCAGCTGGCGCTATGGCGCTCTATGGCGCGATTGCGCTGCTGGCGCGGAGCCGGGTGGTGACATGGATCTGCGCGGCGATGATTTTCGGTACGGGCGCCAGCCGGGTGTGGCTCGGCGTGCATTGGCCGAGCGATGTGGCGGGCGGCTGGGCGGTCGGCCTGATCTGGCTGCTGCTCGTGCTTTTCATCCTGCCCTGGTGGCGTCCGCTTCTATCATGGCAGGCCGTCTCGCGAGACTGAACCTCGCCGGCAGCCCGGACGACCGATTGGCCCGCCGATCCGTTCATCTTATGGCAAGATTCTGCGCGAGCGTTGCATGGATGCCGCACTGCACAATATGCCATTGATATCGCGCGATTTTATCGCCGCATAACGAGCGAGTTGCGGAATTTTGCTCCTTATTCCGGGTACATACCGCTTATTTCGCAATGGCGAGAATGGGGCGGTCGCCCGTATGAACCCGCCATCGTCATAATTGAGTCACGTCCGCCAGACACGGGCGCTGACATAAGGATCGCAGACCAGGCGAGAGGATGTGTCCGAGCCCATAGGGGTGAAGGCAGCCGTGAACAGGACGGCTCAAGACCAGTTTTCGTGATGATCTAAAGGGGATCTTCGATGCGCAACTTCCGCTTCTTCCTCGCTGCCTCGGCCGCGAGCATCGCCACCTGCGTGGCGCTCAGCCCTGCCCATGCGCAGGAAACCACCTCTTCCGTGCGCGGCACGGTCACGGCGGAAGGCGCGCCGGTCTCCGGTGCCGCCGTCACCGTGACGCACGTCCCCTCGGGCACCGTCTCGCGCACCACGACGGGCGCCGACGGCAGCTTCTCGACCAGCGGCCTGCGTATTGGCGGACCTTACACGGTTGAGGTCGCCGCATCCGGCTTCGAAGATGTCCGCGTGACGGACGTGTACACGGTCGTTGGCCAGTCCTTCACGCTGCCGATTGAGATGGCCTCGGGCGACGCCATCGTCGTGACGGCATCAGCCATCCGCGGCGCGGGCAACGTGTCACAGGGTCCCGCCATGGTCATGACCGCTGAGCAGATCGGCAAGATCGCTTCGGTCAATCGGGACATCCGCGACATTGCCGCGCGCGACCCGTTCGCGACGCTCGACACCAGCCAGACGACGGGCCGCCAGGTTTCGTTCGCGGGCCAGAATCCCCGCTTCAACCGCTTCACCGTGGACGGCGTTCCGGTCACCGACAGCTTCGGCCTCAACCCGGACGCGCTGCCGTCACGTCGTGGTCCGGTTCCGCTCGATTCCATCGGGCAGTTCGAAACCAAGGTTGCGCCTTATGATATCCGCGAAGGCTTCTTCCAAGGCGGCGTTTCGAACGCGATCCTCAAGTCGGGCACCAACGAATTCCACGGCACGGCCTTCTTCACCTTCAGCTCGGACGAGCTGACCGGGAAGCGCACCAAGCCCTATATCCTCAACACCGCCGGTCGCGTCACGCAGCCCGATTTCACCAGCAAGGACTTTGGCGCCACCCTCTCGGGTCCGATCATCAAGGACAAGCTGTTCTTCATGGTCTCCGCCGAGCGCGTGCGTGCTGCCCGTCCGGTGGCCTTCGGCACGCAGGAAGACAATGCTGGCACGCCGGTCATCGGCGCGACCAATGCCGCCTTGCAGCAGATCGTGGGCATCGCCCAGAGCCGCTACAACTACGACGCAGGCGGCCTCCTGCGTACGGATGGCGACAAGGACGACCGGATCGTCGGCAAACTGGACGCCAACCTCTCCGAAACGCAGCGCGTCTCGCTGACCGGCCTCTATACCAAGGACGAGCTGAACGTCAGCACGACCACCGGCACCCGTGATCTTGGCCTCGAATCCAACGCCTATCGCAAGCCCAACGAACTGAAGGCCGGTATTCTGGCCTGGAATGCCGACTGGTCGGATAGCTTCTCGACCGAAACCCGCGCGCTCTACAAGACCTATGACAGCGGTCAGTTCCCGCTGATGGGCCGCAGCGCCCAGATGTCTGTCTGCGCGGCGCCGACCTCGGATCGCACGACGAATGGCGCTACCACGACCGCGGCCAGCATCGTGTGCCCCACTGGGACGCCCCAATTCGTCCTGGGTGCCGGCGGCCCGAGCCAGTCGAATGTGCTGAACATCAAGAGCTGGGGCGGGTCCGTTTCCGCCAAGCTGAAGGCGGGCGACCACAACCTCCGCGCTCTTGCGGAATGGAATCACACCAAGTCCTTCAACATGTTCGTCAACCCCTCGGCGGGCACCTATTATTTCGACTCGATCGCAGACTTCCAGGCGGGCACGGCGCAGAGCTTCAGCTACAACAATGCGGCCTCGCTCAATCCTGCGGATGCCGCGGCCAGTTTCTCCTACAATGTGTACACCTTCGGCCTTCAGGACGACTGGCGCGTGAATGAGACGCTCTCGGTCGGCGTCGGTCTGCGCTGGGATGTGTTCGGGATGAAGAGCACTGCGGCGGTAAACCCCAACTTCTACCCGCGCTACGGCTTCTCGAATAACAGCAACATCAGTGGCATCGACCTGCTGCAGCCCCGCCTTGGCTTCACCTACAAGGCAACGCCGCGCCTCACCATTCGCGGTGGTGGCGGCATCTTTGGTGGCGGATCGCCGGACGTTTATATCGGCAACTCCTTCTCCAACACCGGCGTGATCAACACATCGATCACGGCGCGCCAGACGGACGGCGGCATTTACCAGCTTAACGGTTCCGCGAGCGGCGCCAACAGCGCAAATGCGTCCTCCATCCTCAACAACCCGTCGTTCACCAACATTCCCGCTGCTGCCAACACTGCGGTGGTCGCCGCAGCCAACGGTCTGTCTGCGAACCCGAACGCGACCACGTCGATCAATGCGATCGATCCGAACTTCAAGGCACCCAACCAATTCCGCGCGACCTTGTCGGCGGACTATGAGGCCGATCTGGGTCCGCTCGGCGACGGCTGGCGCTTCGGCGCCGATGTGCTGTATTCGAAAGTGCGTTCGCAGGTGAAGGTCATCGATCTGCGGTCGATCCCCGTTGCAGGCTCGCTCACGCCGGACGGCCGTCAGCGCTACACCAGCAAGATCGGCAACGCGAACGATACCGGCCAGGACCTGCTCCTGACCAACACCGATTATGGTCGCGGCTGGATCGGCGTCCTGCGCGCCGAGAAGAGCTGGGACTGGGGTCTGACGCTCGGCGGTGCCTATACCCGTCAGGACGTGCGTGACGACACCTCGCTCACGTCCTCTCAGGCAAGCTCGATCTACGGCAACACCGCGGCTTATGACGCCAATCTGAGCGGGCCTGGCCATTCGAACGACGAAGTGACTTGGGCCTTCCGCTACAATGCGTCGTTCGAGCGCGCGTTCTTCGGGGATTACAAGACGCGCATCGACCTGTTCGGCTCGACCCGTGCCGGTGCCCGGTACAGCTACACGATGCAGGATCTCTCGGGGGGGCGCTCGGGTGTGTTCGGCACGGCCGGCAGTGCACAGCGCTATCTGTTCTACGTGCCGACCGGCGTGAACGACCCGAAGGTCATTTATGATAGCGCGGCGACGGCGACGCGGATCGACAGCATCATCCAGTCCTCTGGGCTGGCAGGCTATCGCGGGCAGGTTGCGCCGCGCAATGCCTTCCGCTCGAAGGCGTTCACGCGCATCGACCTTCATGTGGAGCAGGAACTGCCGCTGCCACTGGGCACGCGCTTCGCGCTGTTTGCGGACATCGAGAACTTCACGAACCTGCTCAACCACAAATGGGGCCAGCAGCTTCGGTCGAGCTTCCCCTTCCGCAAGACCGTTGCGAAGGTGAGCTGCGTGGCAGTGGGCGCCAACAGCTGTGCTCAGTACAAATATGAGCAGCCGAGCAGCGACACGGTGCTGGCGGACGAACTGGTGACGACCAACGGCTCCTCGCTTTACGCGATCCGCCTCGGCGCGCGCTTCAGCTTCTGATCTGCCGCGAATAGAAACCGGAAGGGCGGGGGCAGCGATGCCTCCGCCCTTTTTGTTGGGCTGCTTATTTGCTCTTTGTGCGGGAACTGCGTCTGCCCGCTCAGTTCAGATCCAGGCAGGCATCCAGTCCGTCGGCTTTCACATGGCCGATCCAGCGGGCGATGTTGTTGCCGTGGCGGCGGGTGAAGCCGGTGGGGGCGATGGCGCCGCGCTTTTTGGGCAGGGGGAGGACGGCGGCGATGCGGGCGGCCTCGGTGCGGCTCATCCTGTCTGCGCCATGGTTGAAGTAGCGGATTGCGCCGGCCTGCACGCCGTAGGTGCCGATGCCCGTCTCGGCGACGTTGAGATAGACTTCCATGATCCGGCGCTTGCCCCAGATCGCCTCGATCAGCACCGTGTACCAGGCTTCCAGTCCTTTGCGGAAGAAGCCGCCGCCCTGCCAGAGAAACACATTCTTGGCGGTCTGCTGGCTGATCGTGGAGCCGCCGCGAATGCGCCCGCCGCGTGCGTTCTGTTGCATGGCCTGCCGGATGGCATCGGTGTCGAAGCCGTGATGCTGGCAGAATTTGGCGTCCTCGCCCGCAATGGCGGCACGCGGCATGTCCGGATCGATGTCCGACAGCGGCGTCCAGTCCTTGGTGATGCCGTTCTTGTCCATCAGCATGGTGATCGTCACCGGCACCGGCACGACTTTATAGACCAGCACCTGCAGCAACGAGATGCCGATGAAGGCGAGGATGAGCATCAGCAGCCAGCGGAACAGCTTGCCCGGCAGGCTGGTGGGATTGCCGGGAAAGCGCAGGCCCTTGCGCCGGGGCGCCTTGCGTCTCGTGGTGCTCCGCGTTGTCGCCATCGCCCCGCCTTCCCCCTTTTGCCTTTGCCTCAGTGGCCGGGGAACTCGGTCGCCTCGAAGCGCACCGGTTCGCCCACCGCCTCATTGGCGAGTTGGTTGTCCCACATCACCCGATGGCCGCGCACGATGGTGCCGATCGGTCGGCCGGTCACGCTCATGCCCTCGAACGGCGACCAGCCGCAGCGGGAGGCGAGCCAGTCCGCTTCCATCGTCCAGCGCGCCTTGAGGTCGACGACGGTGAAGTCGGCATCATAGCCGGTCGCGATGCGGCCCTTGCCGACCAGGCCAAAGATGCGCTGCGGTCCGGCGCTGGTCAGATCGATAAAGCGCTGGAGCGTCAGGCGGCCGTTCGCGACATGATCGAGCAACAGCGGCACCAAAGTCTGTACGCCGGGCATACCGCTCGGGCTGGCCGGGTAGGTCTTGGCTTTTTCTTCCTTGGTGTGCGGCGCATGGTCGGAGCCGAGCACATCGGGCACGCCCTGGCCGACCCAGTGCCACAGTCCGTCACGGTGCGCGGCGCTGCGGATCGGCGGGTTCATCTGCGCATAGGTGCCGAGGCGCGGATAGGCGTCCTCGCCCGCCAGCGTGAGGTGCTGGGGCGTCACCTCGCAGGTCGCGACATCCTTGTGCTGGCTCAGAAACTCCAGTTCCGCCGGCGTGGTGACGTGCAGCACGTGGATGCGGCGCCCGGCCTCGTGCGCCAGCTTCACGATGCGGCGGGTGGCCATCATCGCGCTTTCATCGTCGCGCCAGACCGGGTGGCTGGCCGGATCGCCCTCGATCCGCTCATCTTTGCGCGCATTCATTCGCGCCTCGTCCTCGCAATGCACGGCGACGCGGCGGCGGCCATGGGCGAGCACCCGCGCGAGGGCCTCGTCCTCGGCGACGAGCAGGCTGCCGGTGGAAGCGCCCATGAAGATCTTGACGCCTGCCGTGCCGGGAATGCGCTCCAGCTCGCCGAGCTGCTCGGCATTGTCGCCGGTGGCGCCGACATAAAAGGCATGGTCGCACCACATGCGGTGATGGGCGCGCTTGAGCTTGTCGGCCACGCGCTCGGCAGTGTCCGTGTTCGGATTGGTGTTCGGCATCTCGAACACGGCGGTCACGCCGCCCAGCACCGCGGCCCGGCTGCCCGATTCGAGATCTTCCTTATGCTCCAGCCCGGGTTCGCGGAAATGGACCTGGCTGTCGATCACGCCCGGCAGCACATCAAGGCCGGCGCAGTCGATCGTTTCGCCCGCATCGCCCAGGCTGGTGCCGATCGCCGCGACCCTGCCGGCAGTGACGCCCACGGCCACGCGTGCCGGGCCGCTCGGGAGGTGGACGGTGCCGCCTTTCAGCAGCAGGTCGAATGTCTGGGCCATCGCGCGAACCTCTCTTGGCTTGGTGCTCCTCTCCCCCTACCTAAAGCGCATGTCCGCCACCACCCCCCTTGCCACGCCGCCCCTCGCAACCACGCTGCGCGATCGGGCCATCCTTCGTGTCGGCGGGGCGGAGGCACGACCGTTCCTGCAAGGCCTACTCACGCAGGACGTGCTGAGCCTGCAGCCTGGCGCGCCGCGTTATGCCGGGCTGCTCACGCCGCAGGGCAAGGCGCTCTACGATATGCTCCTCTGGGCCGATCCGGCGGGCGGCGAGGATGTGCTGATCGATTGCGAGGCATCGCGGGCCGAGGCTCTGGCTCGGAGGCTGACGCTCTACCGGCTGCGCCGCCCCGTCACCATCGGCATCGAGGAAGGGCTTGCGGCCCACTGGTCTGCCGATCCGGTCGAGGGTGCCTCCGCCGATCCCCGCCTCGCGGCGCTTGGCTGGCGCTGGCTGGCGGCGCAGGAGGAGGGGGATGCTTCGGACATGTATCGCGCGCATCGCCTGGCCCAGGGCGTGCCGGAGGGCGTGGCGGAGCTGGGCGAGGACAAGACCCTCTGGCTGGAATGCAATGCGGAAGAGCTGCACGGCGTGGATTATGGCAAGGGCTGCTATGTCGGGCAGGAGAATACCGCGCGGATGCACTATCGCAACAAGGTGAACCGGCGGCTCGTGGTGGTGCCGCTTGACCGGTCCGACCCGGCCCGGCTGCGCATTGCCTATCCCGCGCTGGGGTTGGCGGTGGATCATCGCCCGGTCGATTCGCTTGAGGGTCTCGCGCTGCCGGCCTGGCAGGCCGATGCGCTCGCGGAAGACGCCGAATGAAGCGGGTGCTTTTCACGCTCCTCGTCCTCGTCTTCAGCGCGGGGCCGGCGCAGGCGGAGATCAAATGGGAGATCGTGCGCGAACTGCCGCATGATACCAAAGCCTTCACCCAGGGCCTCACCATCCATGGCGAGCTGATCTACGAAACCACCGGCCAAGTCGGCGAGTCAGATGTGCGGATCATGCGGCTGAGCGACGGCAAGATCCTACAGCGGCGGCCCATGCGCGCCGATGTCTTCGGCGAGGGCAGCACGATCTGGGGTGACCGGATCGTCAGCATCACCTGGAAGGACGAGACCGGCTTCGTCTGGAACCGCAAGGATTTGAAGCCGATCGGCTCGTTCCGCTACACCGGTGAGGGCTGGGGCCTCACTCATGATGGCCACGCGCTGATTATGAGCGATGGCACGCCGGACCTGCGCTTTCTCGATCCCGAGAGCTACAAGGAGCAGCGCCGCGTCACCGTCACATGGGAAGGCAAGCCTGTGCGCTTTCTCAACGAGCTGGAGCAGGTCGGCGACGTTCTCTACGCCAACATCTGGTTCTCGCCGCTCATTGCCCGCATCGATCCGGCCAGCGGCAAGATCGACGACTGGATCAACCTGCAACCGCTGGTGGCGAAGAATATGAGCGCGAGCGGCGAGGGCGTGCTGAACGGCATCGCGTGGGATGCCAAGGCGCAGCTTCTCTACGTCACCGGCAAGAACTGGCCCAAAATCTACGCGCTGCGCCTGCGGGACTGAGCCTGAACGACTGAGATCGCGCCTGTTTGATCTTCATCAAGGTCAGGCGCCTGCGACCTGCCTAGCATCACTATCAGATGAAATGGTGAGAGGGCTGTGGCCATGGCTGCGAACATCGGACGACTGGACCGGATTATCCGGATCCTGATTGGCCTCGGGCTGATCGCGCTCGTCTTTGTCGGCCCGCGAACGCCGTGGGGCTGGATCGGCCTGGTGCCGCTGCTCACCGCGTTCGTCAGCTTCTGCCCGCTCTACGCACTGATCGGAATCAGGACCAAGTCCTGACCGTCACTTTGCGCGCCTCTCGTCCCACCGTCCGGGCATTGGAGGCCAGTGCAAAGGGAGGCCCCCTCTTGGCAGCGGAGGGGGCCTCCAATGTTCGGCCGGGAATGTTCAACGGCGCCGACTGAGCCGTTCCGGTCGATCAGCCTTTGGTGCGCGCCTTGTCCACAGCAGCCTGTAGCGTCTCGGTGCCGACCAGGCCGTTGAACACCTGATCGCCCACCACGAACAAAGGCGTACCCTCGGCGCCGAGGGCCTGGGCGAGGCGGATGTTGCTCATGAACTCATCATCGCCGCCCTTCGCCGCGATGGCCGCCTTCGCCTTGTTGGCATCCAGCCCGGCCGTGCGCGCGGCCTTGAGGATGGCGTCCGACGAGACGCCGCCGGCCGCGTACATCGCCTTGTGGAAGGCCATGAATTTGTTCTCGCTGGCGGCCAGCAGGCTGACCTTCGCCGCATTGGCACTGCCATCGGCAATGATCGGCAGTTCGCGATAGACGACGCGCAGATCGGGATTGGCCTTCACCAGTTCCTCGATATGCGGCAGCGCGGCGCGGCAATAGCCGCAGGCATAGTCCATGAACGCGACGAGGGTGACCTTGGGCTGGGCCGCGCCTTCCCATGCGCCCGGATAGGGCGTTTCCAGCGCGGACCGGTTCTGATCGACGGTGCCGGCGGTCTGCTTGGCTTTCAGCCGTTCCATCGCCTGCGGAATGATCTCGGGATGCTCGAGGATATAGTCGCGCACCACCGATTCGATGGCGGCGCGGTCTGCCGTCGGCATGGTTGGACTTTGGTTGGTCGCAGCATAGGTCACCGCCGCGCCGCCGGCGAGCAGCGCAACGGCCAAAGCCGGCATCACCATCCGCCCGCGCTTGCGCTCGCCGGTGCGGGTGCCCAGCGCGGACACGATCACCCCGGCTGCGCGGAACAGCGCGCCCGCGCCTGCCTTGTTCGTCATTTCTTTCGTGTCCTTTCCATGGCGGCGCGGCTGGCCATCGCAATGTCCTGCGCCCGCAAATAATCGGGTGAGTTGGGCTGGATGCCGGCCAGTGCCACATCGGCATGGCGCAGGGCGAGAGCGTCCTGCCCTTCCATCGAGTAGCGCTCGGCCGTGGCGAGCGCGGCGCGGGCGGTGTCGCCCTTGCGCTGATAGACGACGCCGAGCGAATACCAGGCAAACGGATTCTGCCGATCCCGCGCGACCGTGTTGCGGAGCACGCGCTCGGCCTCATCGAGATGGCTGTCATCCTCGGTCGCGACGAGGGCATGGCCGAGCATCGCGGCGATCAGCGGCTCGCCATTGGTGCGCTGCACGGCCTCTCGCAGCGGCGGGATGGCATCGGCGGGCTTGCCGGATTCGAGCATGACCTGCCCTTGCAGCTCCAGAAAATAGGGGTCGTGCGGCGCAGCCTTGAGCAGGGTATCGACTTCCGCCAGCGCTTTCTCGGTGAAGGCGCTCTTATGATAGGCATAGGCCCGCGCATAATGGGCGGGCAGGCTCTGGTCCGAGGGCGGATAAAGCTTGAGGGTCTTTTCCGGCTCACTGACGAAGCCGATCAGCTTGGCGCGCACACGCTGGAAGCGGGCTTCCAGCGCGGGATCGGTCGGCTTGTTCCAGGCCGGATCATTCTCATACAGCGCCGTCAGAGCCGAGATGCGGTCGCGCGAGAGCGGGTGGGTGCGGACATAAGTGTCCTGCGGCACGTAGAGCCGATATTCCAGATTCTGCAGCTTCTGGAAGAAGGCGATGCTGCCCTTGCCGCTGATGCCGGCGGCCTTGAGATAGCGCGCGCCGGCGGCGTCCGCGCTCGATTCCTGCGTGCGCGTGAAGGTGAGGAAGCGGCCCATTGCAGCCTGTTGACCGGCCGCCATGATGCCCATGCCGGCCTCGCCCCCGCCCGCTGCCATCGCCGCCGCACCGAGCAGCAGCGAGACGAGCTGGATGCCGGTGGCTTCCCGCGCGCCATCGGCAAAGCGCACGATATGGCCGCCCTCGATATGGCCGAGCTCGTGGGCCATCACGCCCTGCACCTGATTGAGATCATCGGCCTCGGCGATCAGCCCGCTGTGGAACCAGACGATCTGCCCGCCCGCGACGAAGGCGTTGAGGCTGGGATCGTTGATCACCAGCATCTGCACATTGCGCTCATCGAGCCCGGCGGCCCGGATGATCGGGACGGAGGCATCGCGCATCAGCGCTTCGGTTTCGGCATCGCGCAGGACGGACTGGGCCAGCGCGGGCTGCGCGGCGAGCAGGCTCAGCAGCGCAAGAACGGCGACAAGGCGGCCGATCAGCCAGGGCGCGACAGCCGCCTCACCGGGATGATGGGGTTTGAGCTGGCCGGCAAGCTGCCGGGGAGGGGAGAGCGGCCGATCCATGACCGGCGCCTTAGCCCGGCGAGCCTGAACCCGGCATGACGGATCGCGCGATCCATCATGCCGGTTCTCAGACCGCAGGGCGGTGTGCGTCACGCGCCGAACGTGCGCTGCCACCAGCCGCGACGGGGCGTTTCCGCGCTGTCGCCATCGGCTTGCGCCGACGCATCAGCGTCCGTTGCCGTGTCGGCGGCATCCGCGACCAGCGTCTCACGCGCCTCGGTAGCGGCCTCGACGGTCTTGGGCTTGCGACGCGCGCGCGGCTTGGGGGCGGCCTTGGGCGCCTCTTCTGCCGCCTCGGTGCTTGCCTCAGCTTCGGGCTGGGCTTCACCCTCGGTCGCGGCGGGCGTTTCCGCAGCCTTGGTCGTCTTGCGACGCGTGCGGCGCTTGGGAGCCGGTGCCTCTTCGGCGGCCTCGGTCGGTGCTTCAGCAGCAGGCGCTTCGGCGGTCGGGGTCTCGGCCAGTTCCGGCGAGACTTCCACCGTCACGGCTTCATCCGTGGCTTCGGCAGCCTTGCGGGTGCGGCGACGGCGCTTGGGCGCAGGCGCTTCTTCCGCTTGCCCAGCAGGCTCGGGCGATGCGGGCTCGGCCGTCTCCTGCACTGTCTCGGCAGCGTCCACCGATGCGACCGGCGCGGCGTCTTCTGCGTCGTCCGTCTCGCCTTCGCGGGCTTCGGCACCATTGTCTGCACCGTCGCTCTGTCCGCCCCGCCGGCGACGACCGCCACGGCGACCACGGCGGCCGCGACGCGGTGCCTCGTCAGACCCTTCGGCCTCGCTCGATTCGGACGGGCCGGCTTCGGCCTGCTCGTCATCGCGCTCATCGGCATCGGCCTGCGCGTCGTCATCCTCGTCGGACGCCGCACCATCGCTGTCCTGCGGCGACTGGTCGTCCCGGTCGCGCCGGCCCCGGCGACCGCGACGGCGACGCTTGCGCTTGCGTCCCTCGCCACCTTCGTCGTCTGCGCGAGGCTGGCGCTCTTCAGTGACCTCTTCCTCTTCCTCGACGTCCTCGATCTCGTCCTCTTCGTCTTCCACCTCTTCGGTGATGACGGGGGCATAGCTGACCTGCATGGTCGGGCGCGGGCCACTGGCCTCGACCGACATGCGGGCGCCCTCGATCTCGCCATCGGGCAGGATGAGGATGGTCACGCCATAGCGGTTCTCGATCTCATCGAGTTCGCGGCGCTTGTTGTTGAGCACGTAGAAGGCCGCTTCCTGGCTGGCGCGCAGGGTGATCTGGCTGCCACGACCGCGCGCGGCTTCCTCTTCCAGCATGCGCAGGGCCGAGAGGCCCGCCGAGGATGCCGTGCGGACGAGACCGGTGCCCTCGCAATGGGGGCAGGGCCGGGTCGAGGCTTCCAGCACGCCGGTGCGCAGGCGCTGGCGGCTCATTTCCATGAGGCCGAAGCCGGAGATGCGGCCGACCTGGATGCGGGCGCGATCGTCCTTGAGCGCCTCCTTCATCGCCTTCTCGACCTTACGGATGTTGGAGTTGTGCTCCATGTCGATGAAGTCGATGACGACGAGGCCGGCCATGTCGCGCAGGCGCAGCTGGCGGGCGATCTCGCGCGCAGCTTCCAGATTGGTGGCCGTGGCGGTCTGCTCGATACTGTGCTCGCGCGTCGAGCGGCCCGAGTTGATATCGATGGAGACCAGCGCCTCGGTCGGGTTGATGACCAGATAGCCGCCGGACTTGAGCTGCACGACCGGATTATACATCGCGGCGAGCTGGTCCTCGACCCCGAAGCGCTGGAACAGCGAGACCGGATCGGCATATTGCTTCACGCGCCGGGCATGGCTCGGCATCAGCAGCTTCATGAAGTCCTTCGCCTGGCGATAGCCTTCATCGCCCTCGACGATCACTTCCTCGATATCGCGGTGGTAGATATCGCGGATCGCGCGCTTGATGAGGTCGCTGTCATTGTGGATCAGCTCCGGCGCGGCGGCCCTGAGCGTGTTTTCGCGAATCTCGTCCCACAGGCGGGCGAGATAGTCGAAGTCGCGCTTGATCTCGGTCTTGGTGCGCGAGAGGCCCGCCGTGCGCACGATGCAGCCCATGGTGTTGGGCAGCTTCATCTCGGCGATGATGGACTTCAACCGCTTGCGATCCGCACCATTGCTGATCTTGCGCGAGATGCCGCCGCCATGGCTGGTATTGGGCATCAGCACGCAATAGCGGCCGGCGAGGCTGAGATAGGTGGTCAGCGCCGCGCCCTTGTTGCCGCGCTCTTCCTTCACGATCTGGACGAGCAGCACCTGGCGGCGCTTGATGACGTCCTGAATCTTGTAGCGACGGCGCAGGGCCATGCGCTTGCGGCGCACTTCTTCTGCGGCCTGCTCATTGCCCTTGCCGTTCTGCTTGCGGGCCGGCGCTTCGCCTTCGCTCTCTTCGTCTTCGTCGAGATTCGGGCGCTCGACGACTTCTACGCCGTCCTCGCCATGATCATCCTCGTCGTCGACATCGCCGCGCAGGGCAGCCTCTTCGGCGGCATGTGCGGCTTCTTCAGCCAGCAGCGCCTCACGGTCCTCGCGGGGGATCTGGTAATAATCCGGGTGGATTTCCGAAAAGGCGAGGAAGCCGTGGCGATTGCCACCGTAATCGACGAACGCCGCCTGCAGCGAGGGTTCGACTCTGGTAACCTTGGCGAGATAGATATTGCCCTTGAGCTGCTTGTGTTCAGCGCTCTCGAAATCAAACTCCTCGATCCGGTTCCCCGTTACGACCGCGACCCGGGTCTCTTCCCGGTGGCGCGCATCGATCAGCATACGCATTGTCATTAAAGTCTCTCCAGCCGGTCATCGCCATGCGCCGCAAGCGGGGATGGCGACCCGGTGTCATGTAGGGGGGCGCGCTCTTGCGTGTCGTGTCGACACGGCAGCGGCGCTGAAAACCCCGGTTTTCAAAAAAGGATTGCGTGTCTGTCGCCTGGGCATGTCCGCGTCCTGCGGATACCGGCTTGAACAGTGCTCGCGGCTGAAGGCCCGCTTTCGCGCGCTCCAAGCTCATCAAGCCATGCCCCATGCAACATCAACCTGTCGGATCGCCCAGAAGGCGATGATTAACCGGAAAAATCCCCACCGCGCGCCAGTCGGGCACAGCGGGTTGTCCGGGAGAACGAAGCGCTAGCAGGGCTTGCTCCGCAGAGCAACGTGGAAAAGCAGAAGGCCCCGCGCTGCCAGACCAAGTCGGACTGCTTGCCAGCGCGGCGGCACCCTGCACGCAAGAGCCTTGCCGGCCGGTTAACTTTTGGCTGGCGCTGGCGGCGCATGGGCGGCAAAAGTCGCCTTCCATGGCCCTGTTGACCGCATTTTCTGCTCTTGTGCTGACCCTCGCCGAGCCGTCGGACGGTGGGCAGGTGCCTGTGGCTTCGGCCCCTGCGTCCGGCGCTGGCGACCTCACAAACCATATGAGCCGCCCGCCCAAGGGGCCGCGCCTTGTCGTGCGCATTCCGGATGCTGCGCCGGCCGTGCCCCTGCCGACCATCGAAGGGCCGAAAGACCCGCGTCGTCCGCTGGTGGTGATCGACGCCGGCCATGGCGGGCACGATCCCGGCGCCTACAATGCCAGCCTCGATATTCGCGAGAAGGATCTGACGCTGGCCATCGCTCAGGCCGTGCGGGACGAACTGCTCAAGACCGGCCGCATCCGCGTTGCGCTGACCCGGTCGGACGATCGCTTCCTCATCCTGCAGGAGCGCTACAGCATCGCGAGCAAGCTGGGCGCCGGGCTGTTTATTTCGATTCACGCGGACGCCGCGCAAGACGGGGAGGCGCGCGGCGCGACTGTCTACACCCTGTCCGACGTCGCGTCCGACCGCGAGGCGGCGCGGCTGGCGGCGCGCGAGAACCGCACGGATATCATCAATGGCGTCGACCTCTCGGGCGCCAGCACGGCGGTCAGCTCGATTCTGATCGATCTGACCCGGCGGGACACGATGGAATCCTCGGCGCGCTTTGCCGAGATTCTGCATCGCGAGGGGCTGCCGCATTTCCGCTTCCGCACGCCCTATCACCGCCAGGCCTCGCTGGTGGTGCTGAAATCGGCAGACACGCCCTCGGTGCTGCTGGAAACCGGCTATGTCAGCAACAATGCCGAGGCCGGCTGGATGGCGACGCGCGATGGGCGGTTGCAGCTGGCCAAGGGCGTTGCTGCCGCAGTCTCGGTCTATTTCGCCCGGCAATCGGTGCAGCGCTGAATTCCAGATTTGCGCGCACCCTGCCGCAAAATCGGTTCCCTCCCGCGGCAGAATTGGTCTAGGTGGCGCGCATGGAAGAAGCGACAAACGAAGCGACGAGCTTCCGGTTGCAGCGGGGCGGGCGTCTTGACGCCGTGCGCGCGCGCCTGCGCGACATGATGAAGCGGCGGCGCTGGCGCTGGCTGGCTTATGCGCTGCTGGCCTTCATTGGCGCGATTTTCCTCTTCTGGCTGCTGTTTGCGCGCGATCTGCCCGATGCGCGCACGCTGCTCGATTACCAGCCGCCGCTGCCGACGGTGGTGCGCGATATCGATGGCCAGCCCGTCTACAGCTTCGCCCGCGAGCGCCGCGTCCAGCTGCAATATTCTGATTTCCCGCCGATGCTGGTGAATGCCTATCTGGCTGCGGAAGACCGGACGTTCTTCAGCCATCACGGCCTCGATTATCCCGGGCTCGCCCGCGCCGCGTTCCAGGGCCTGATGAGCGGGCAGACGCCGCGCGGCACCTCCACCATTACCCAGCAGGTCGCCAAGAACCTGCTGGTCGGCAATGAGGTGAGCTATACGCGCAAGCTCAAGGAAGCGATCCTCGCCTGGCGCATGGAAAGCGTGCTGACCAAGCAGCAGATCCTCGAACTTTACCTCAACCAGATATTCCTTGGCCGCAACGCTTATGGCGTGCAGGCCGCAGCGCGCGCCTATTTCGACAAGGATGTCGGCGATCTCAAGCTGCATGAGGCGGCCTATCTCGCGATCCTGCCCAAAGGGCCGGCGAATTATCGCCCGGAAGTGCACATGGATCGCGCACTCGAGCGGCGGAACTGGGTGCTGGGCGAGATGCTGCGCAACCGCTTCATCACGCAGGGCCAATATGAGGAAGCGCGTGCGCAGCCGCTCGGCGCGGTGCGGCAACGCGGCAGCGGCTACAGTGCTGTGGGCGGCTATTATATCGAGGAAATCCGGCGGCGCCTGATCGCCGAGTTTGGCGAAGCTGCCGAGCATGGCCCCAACAGCGTCTATGCGGGCGGCCTGTGGGTGCGCTCGCCGCTCTCGCCTTTCATGCAGGAGCAGGCGGCGCGGGCCCTGCGCGAGGGCCTGCTGCGCTATGATTCGGGCAAGGGCTGGTCCGGGCCGATCGCGAAGATCGACAATCTGGATCGCTGGGAAAGCGAGCTTGCCGCGTCCAATCTCGGCATCGATTATGCGGACTGGACCGTCGCGGTGGTGCTGGACAAGTCCGGCAGCAGCGCCTCGCTCGGCCTGCCCGGTGGGCAGACCGGCACATTGCCGCGCGCGTCGGCCTTGCTGGCGGACCGGCGCAATGGCCGCCCGACCTTCGATTCGCTCAAGCCCGGCGACGTCATCGCGGTGAAGCCCGAGGGCAATGCCTATGCGCTGCGCAACGTTCCGGGGGTTTCCGGCGGCTTCATGATCGAGGGCGTCCACACCGGCCGCGTCTTCGCCATGCAGGGCGGGTTCGATGCGCGCCTGTCTTCCTACAACCGGGTGACGCAGGCGATGCGGCAGCCCGGCTCGACCATCAAGCCGTTCGTCTATGCCGCTGCGCTCGACAATGGCATGACGCCCGCCTCGATCATCGTCGATGGGCCGTTCTGCGTGTGGCAGGGCGCCAACCTTGGGCAGAAGTGCTTCCGCAACTTTTCCGGCGGGGGCGGTGGCGCGCAGACGATGCGCTGGGGCATCGAGCAATCGCGCAACCTGATGACGGTGCGCACGGCCGCGCAGACCGGCATGGACCGCGTCGTCCGCACCATCAAGGCGATGGGCATTGGCGATTACCAGCCCTATCTCGCCTTCGCGCTCGGCGCCGGCGAGACGACGGTCGAGAAGATGGTCAATGCCTATGCGATGCTCGCCAATCACGGGCGCCAACTCACCCCCAAGGTGATG
The DNA here is from genome assembly GCF_025961995.1 of Sphingobium sp. B8D3A. NCBI lineage: Bacteria > Pseudomonadati > Pseudomonadota > Alphaproteobacteria > Sphingomonadales > Sphingobiaceae > Sphingobium > Sphingobium sp. B8D3A. The sequence continues at coordinate 486,056 of NZ_JAOQOS010000001.1, forward strand.
GATTATGTGCAGGACCGGAACGGCCAGGTGATCTGGCCGCGCAACTGGAAACCCTGCCAGGGCTGCAATGCCGATGACTGGAACGGCAAGGCCATGCCGCGCTTCGCCCATGGCGGGCGGCAGGCGATGAACCCGATGACCGCCTATCAGATGGTCCACATCACCGAAGGCGTGATCCAGCGCGGCACCGCGACCAGCCTGCGCGATCTGGACCGCCCGCTGTTCGGCAAGACCGGTACCACCAACGGCCCGACCAACGTGTGGTTCGTGGGCGGATCGCCGGATATCGTTGCCGGCGTCTATGTCGGCTTCGACCAGCCCCGCAACATGGGCGGCTATGCCCAGGGCGGCACGCTGGCGGCGCCGATCTGGAAGTCCGCCATGGCGCCCATCCTCAAGGATATGCCCAAGACGCCGTTCGTGGCGCCGGCGGGCGTCCGCATGGTGCGGGTCGACCGGCGCAGCGGCAAGCGCGTCTATGGCGGCTGGCCCTCGGACGATCCGCGCACCGCGATCATCTGGGAGGCGTTCAAGCCGGAAACCGAGCCGCGTATTTCCATGCGGCGCGATGAGCTGGAAGAGCGCGCGCGCGAGGACAAGCCGGCCGCGGCCCGCCGCGATGTGAGCCGTGATTTCGCCGGGGAGCAGGGCGGCATCTATTGAGCCGCGGGCCCGGCGACCTATATCGCGTGTCTGGCCCGTTACTTGTCCCGTCCTCGTGCGCCGCGTTCACGCGATGCTCAGCCTTGATGGGATAGACAGGTCGCCTGTCATGGAGGACCCGTCTTGAAGCGCTGGTTGATCGGCCGCCTGCCGACCCGCGAAAGCCTGCTGTCGAATCGGTGGATGAAGCCGTTCGCGCACCGCATCGCGCACCCGCTGCTCTGGCATTTCAACCGGCGGTCGACAGCACGCGGGGTCGCGCTGGGTCTGTTCGCGGGCTTCCTGATTCCCTTCGGGCAGACGCCGGTTGCGGCTATGCTGGCATTTTCCGCACGGGCCAACATATTGACCGCCGCGTGCGCAACGCTGGTCACCAACCCGCTGACCTTCCCGCCCATTTATTTCGCGGCGTACAAGCTGGGGCATGGCGTGCTTGGCGACCGTCTCTCGGCAAGCGGCGACACGATGATTCGCTCGATCGGCGCGCGCGCGCTGGATTTTGCGGCGCCCACCGCGCTGGGGCTTCTGCTGTTTGCCATTGTGGCATCGATCCTGGGCTTTTGCCTCGTCCACCTTGGCTGGCGTGGATGGGTGGCCCATCGTTGGCGGCAGCGCAGCCGCGCGCGGCAGGGCGATTCTGCCGCATCCGATCCGCCCGATCAGTCGTTGATCTGAGAGCAACTTTCCGCCCGCTGTGCCAAGGCCGGCCTTCTCGCCCCTTGACCGGGGGGAAGCGGCGTCGCATCGGGCTGCATTCGGCCCACCATCTGGCCACGGACTTGACGGAGATTTCTCATGCGTGCCGAAGCGCAGGCCCATGTCGACCACATTCAGGCAGCGCTGGATTTGCTGCGCCGGTTCCTCGACTGGGATCGCGCACTGCGCCGCCTGGATGAGCTGAACGCGCGCGTGGAGGATCCGACGCTGTGGGATGATCCCAAGGCGGCGCAGGATGTCATGCGCGAGCGCCAGCGGCTCGACGCAGCCATCAACGCCACCCGCGCCATCGAATCCGAGATGAACGATACCGTCGAGCTGATCGACATGGCGGATGCCGAGGGCGACGAGGAGATGGCCAATGAGGGCATCGCCGGCCTCGCCGCGCTGGCTGAGCGGGCCGACCGCGACAAGGTGACGGCGCTGCTCTCCGGCGAGGCGGACGGCAACGACACCTATCTGGAAATCCACGCCGGCGCTGGCGGCACCGAGAGCCAGGACTGGGCCGAAATGCTGCTGCGCATGTATCAGCGCTGGGCCGAGAAGCGCGGCTACAAGGTCGAGATGATCGAATATCAGGCGGGCGAACAGGCCGGCATCAAGTCCGCGACGCTGCTGCTCAAGGGCGAGAACGCCTATGGCTATGCCAAGACCGAGAGCGGCGTGCACCGGCTGGTGCGGATCAGCCCCTATGACAGCTCGGCCCGGCGCCACACCTCGTTCAGCTCGGTGTGGGTCTATCCCGTGATCGACGATAATATCGAGATCGAGATCAAGGAAAGCGACCTCAAGATCGATACCTATCGCGCGTCCGGCGCGGGCGGTCAGCACGTCAACACCACCGATTCCGCGGTGCGCATCACCCACGTGCCGTCCGGCATCATCGTGGCGAGCCAGAACGACCGCTCCCAGCACAAGAACCGCGCCACCGCGATGAACATGCTCAAGGCGCGCCTCTATGAGGCGGAGCTGCAGAAGCGCGAGGCGGAAGCCAACACCGATTATCAGGCCAAGACCGAGATCGGCTGGGGCCACCAGATCCGCTCCTATGTGCTGCAGCCCTATCAGCTGGTGAAGGATCTGCGCACCGGCGTCACCTCCACCGCGCCCGATGACGTGCTGGACGGCGCGCTCGATCCGTTCATGGCGGCCGCGCTCAGCCAGAAGGTGACCGGGGAGAAGGTCGACGTCGAGGATGTCGACTGATGCTGCGCGGGCGGGATGCGCGGCGCTCTGCCGCGCTGGTCCTGCTGCTTGGCACTGCCTTGCTCTCGGGCTGCGATTCGCTCGCGCCGGCGTCCAGTGGACGGCCTGACACGGCCGAAGCCTTCCCCCGCGCCGACCGGCCGGTGGCGCCGATCATCTCGACGCGCTGGTCCACGGAAGAGGCGCGCGACCGGGTCAACGAGGCCGAGGAAATCATGGACCGTGCCGGCATCGCGCCCGGCATGACCGTGGCGGACATTGGCGCGGGTGAGGGCTATTACACCGTGCGGCTTGCCACACGGGTCGGGCCGAGGGGCCGCGTGCTCGGGCAGGACATCATCGCCGAGGTGATCGACCAGCTCGGCCAGCGCGTGACCCGCGAGAATCGGGACAATGTCAGCGTCAAGCTCGGCACGCCGGACGATCCGCGCCTGCCGGAGCACAGCTTCGACCGGGTGCTGATGGTGCACATGTATCATGAGATTGCCGAGCCCTACGCCTTTCTGTGGCGACTCTATCCGGCGCTCAAGCCCGGCGGGCAGGTGGTGGTGGTCGATATCGACCGCCCGACCGAGCATCATGGCACGCCGCCGGCACTGCTGCGCTGCGAGTTCGAGGCGATCGGCTTCCGCTTCGTCGGCATGGAAGGCCGGACAGCGGCGGGCGGCTATCTGGCGCGTTTTGAGCCCGGGGTACGCCGTGTCGAGCCGAGCGAAATCAGGCCGTGCCGCCTTGCGCGTCGTGGTCGCCCCGGATAGCGGGCGAGGCGATCAGCCCACCCGGCGCCCGGCCCAGATCACGCGACCGACGATATTGACGAGGGCGGGGTCGACATCCTCCCATGTGGGGTAGAGCGGATTGTCGCTGCGGATCGAGAAGAGCCCGCGGCGGGGCGCGAGCGCGACGCGCTTGACCATCAGCACATCATCCATGCGCAACACATAAACGCCGTCGCGCAGCCGATCGATGCCGTCGGCCCGATCGACCATGATGTCGTCGCCATCGCTGAGCGTGGGGGCCATCGATTCGCCATCCACGCGGATGATGGAGAGCTGATCGGGCTGGCCGCCCAGGGCTCTGAGCCAGCGCATGTCGAAGGCCAGCGCGCCAGCTGCCGCCTCATCCTCGACCAGCGCGCCGACACCGGCAGAAGCGCCGAGAGCGAGGCGAGGAACCGCGATGAGACCGCGCGGCAGGGGCGCGCTGTGTCTCATCGGGTTGGGCGTCAGTACTGAAGAGCCGCCGAGCAGCGCCTCCTCGACGCCGAAGAAGCGGGCGAGCAGCTGGCGATCGGCCTCGTCCAGCTTGCGGGGCGAGCCGCGCTTCACGAACTGCTGAATATAGGCCGGATTGCGACCGAGCAGGCGGGAAATGCTGCCATAGCTTTCCCCACGCTCCTGAATCAGCCGCTCCAGATTGGCTCTCGCATCGACGCTGTCCATTGCGGAACACTACACATAGGAATTTTCCTAGACAAGTAGGAAATAACTTTAGAACCTAGGGACCTTCCTATTGTCGAGTCCAGTGAGGAGGTTCGGTTGGCGATGACGGTCCTGAGATCCATTGAGTTATTCCTGCGCCGTACAGGCATGGCGGCAACCCGTTTCGGTCGCGAATGCGTGCGCGATCCCCGCTTCGTGCATGATCTGCGTCGGGGGCGTGAACCCTCCGAACGCACGCGGCGCCGCGTAGAACATTTCATGAACATTTATGAAGAAGGTGCGCAGTGAGAGCGCTGTTGAAATCCAGGCCGGCTCGTTCGTCTGCCATGGCCAGCTCGTTGCCTCGCAAGGCCGCCCCGCCTCGCAGCACGCGGCGCGATTGTCACGGCCGTCTACTGGCTGCCTTGCAGGCGCTGGCCGGTCCGGACTGTGCTGTGGAGGATGGCGGACAGCGCCCCTGGTGCAGCGCGACGTTCGTCGGCGCGCAGCATCGGATCGTGCTGCACCTTCCCGGTCCGGAAGCGTGGGACAAGGCGACGGCGCTGACCAAAGAGTTGCCGGACGCCGAGATCGCCCTCGTCCATCACATCGTCGTCGATCTGGCGGTCGATTCCGTGATGGACGCGCAGGATGGCGGGGTGGACATGGCGTTGGCCGTCCTCACGATCGAGGACTGGTGACCGGCGTGCGGTGCGGCTTTGTCAGTGGCGGGACTGGATGGTCAGCGCGCGCAGGCGGGCGAGCGCCTCACTCAGCGCGGCCTGCATCGCGGCAGAGTCCTCCTCCGTTGCATCGCTGGCAGCAGGGATGGCAGCCTCATCGCTTATCGGGCGGGCGCGGGGCCAGTGCGCAGCGGCCAGCGCGCTGACCTCCAGCTCGCTAAGTGGCGCCGGCATGACCGCGCTGAACGACGCCCATGCGGGCAGCGCGTTGGTCTCGGTGACGAGCATGAGGGCCGGGCGGCGCGGCGTCGGCGCTGTCTCCGCCACATCCGGAGTGGCGGGCAGGTCGTCGTTCTTACGAAGGCGAGGCGCCGGCCTTGGGCTCCATGCGGAGGGTGCAGCCTGACCCTGAGCCGATGCCTGCGCGCGACTCGTGCGACCGAGCAGCCGCGCCAGCAAGCTCGTTACATCCGGCGCGGCCCATGTCAGGCCTGCCCGCATCGTTCTTGTCTGCCCCATGCCGCTTACCCCCTTTGCCTCGATTGGCCCTGCCGTAGCGGTAACTTGCAGATGGTAAATGAAACGGTAACGATGCGATTTTCGCCGGCATTGACGGGTGCAGGCCGCCATGTCAGGCCGGGCGGGAGAGGAGAAACTGGTGTCCGTTCCCGAGAGCCTTCGCCGTGGTTTGCGCCTGCCCGTCATCGGCGCGCCGCTGTTCATCATCTCCAATCCCGATCTGGTCATCGCGCAGTGCAAAGCGGGCATCATCGGTGCCATGCCCTCGCTGAATGCCCGCGCGCCGGACCGGCTCGAGGACTGGCTGGAGCGCATCGTCACCGAACTCGCGGCGCATGATGCTGCCCATCCCGAGGCGCCGGCCGCGCCCTTTGCCGTCAATCTCATCGTTCATCGCTCTAACCCGCGCCTGATGGAGGATCTCGCGATCTGCGCTCGCTTCAAGGTGCCGCTGATCATCACGTCGCTGGGCGCCAATGAGGAGGTGAATGCAGCGGTGAAGGCCTGGGGCGGCCTCGTGTTCCATGACGTCATCAACCAGCGCTTCGCTCACAAGGCGGTCGAAAAGGGGGCGGATGGCCTGATCCTGGTGGCGGCGGGCGCGGGTGGCCATGCCGGCAGCCAGTCGCCTTTCGCGCTGGTGGCGGAGACGCGGGCGTGGTTCGACGGGCCGATCGCCCTTTCCGGTGCCATCGCCACGGGCAGCGGCATCGCTGCCGCGCAGGCGATGGGCGCGGACTTTGCCTATATCGGCTCGGCCTTCATCGCCACGCCGGAAGCGCGGGCCAGCGCCGCCTACAAACAGGGCATCGTGGACGGGCAGGCGGCGGACATCGTCTATTCGGATTACTTCACGGGCGTCTCCGGCAATTATCTGCGCGCGTCCATCCTCGCACAGGGGCTGGACCCGGACGCGCTGCCCGCAAGCGACCCATCGGCGATGGACTTCGCTGCGGCGACAGGCGCCAAGGCGTGGAAGGACATTTGGGGCGCAGGCCAGGGCATTGGCGCGGTCACCGATGTGGTGCCGGCCGCTACACTCATCGCGCGATTCGCCGCGGAATATGAGGATGCGCGCCGCCGCCTTTGCGCATCGTGAAGGCGCGCACGGTGCGCGGGCTGCATAGTGCGCAACGCGCCCGCCGGGCAAAACACGCCATGGGCCTTGATAATCGGCGACAAACCGGCCAATGGCCCGGCCATGGACAATAGTCGCATCTTTGAAGCGATCGCGCTGCGTCGCTGTCTTTCCGCCCGCTACAACAAGCTGGCGCTCGTGCTCGCGCCGCATGTGCTCTACAAGCGCAATGACAGCTACTTCATCGATGCCATCACCATCACCCGCGACGGCGCCGAGCCGCGCGAACCCAAGGTGGGCAGCTACAATCTGGCGGGCCTGAGCGAACTGGACGTTCTTGAGACCACGTTCGATGTCCACCCGCTGTTCGACCGCATGGATCCGAAATATCGGGAAAATACGCTGTTCATGATCGACGCGGACTAAAGGCTGGACGCGAGGTGTAGAACATTTGGAGGCCGGCAGCTTAGGTCAGGCCGGCCCTGCCACCTAATCCTGTTAGATCGCGGATCGGGCTAACACGCCTTCATGCAACTGATATGTTCAAAGATGGGTCATTGCATCAATGATGAAGCACATAATTTTATCTGTGCTAGGTTTTCGCAGCAATGGCTAGACTTGGCGGAGCAGGTTGCGGTACGTTTTCAAGCCGCGACGCCATATTATATAATAAGGCAATCAGGATAAAATTATGCCAGTGGACCGATTTACTGCCCAACAGGCCCAAGACAATTTACGGAAGAAGGGCGCAATTTGGCCAGATGGGAGGAAGACTCGTCTTCGCTTGGGCAAATTCACCACATGTGAGTCCCGCGCGAGTTTCAGTTTTTCGCGTGATGATCTTATCTTCACAATTGGATCTTGTTTCGCGCGTAACATCGAGCGCAAGCTGAGCTCGCTCGGTTTCCGCTTACCGACTATGGAGTTAGAGATCCCGCCCGAAGAGCGGATAAGTAGCTATCCTAACGAAATTCTAAACAAGTATACCACCGCTGCAATTGTCAATGAAATGCGGTGGATATTAGGGCTTGAAACTTTTCCAGAAAATGCTCTCATCGCGCTGGGCGACAATCTTTATTCAGATCCCCATATTCATCCTGGTCTGCCGCCAGTTAGCTTTGAGCGCGCCATTGCGCGGCGTGCGCAGATCCATGCGCTCGGATCTGTTCTGCCGAGCTGCAGAGTTATCATTCTTACTTTGGGATTGGTGGAGACGTGGTTTGATGCGGAAATGGGTCTATACCTCAATGGCGCTCCTCCCCGCGGAATCCTAGGCGAGAAACCCGATCGCTTTTCTCTTCATCGTCAGTCATACAAAGACGTCCTGGAAGACCTCGAAGAAATTCATGCGATATTAAAGGCTCATGGTCATCCTGAATTTAAAATGATATTATCTGTTTCTCCCGTACCATTCAAAGCGACCTATTCTGGCCAGGATGCTATTGCTGCAAATATGTATAGCAAGTCCGTACTTCGCGCAGCTGCCGAAGAATTCTGTCAAAATCATAGCAATGTGGATTACTTCCCTAGTTATGAAATGGTTGTTCTTAGTGATCGAGATCATGTTTTTAATGACGACAGGATTCATGTTACAGACGAAGCGGTTGGTCGGATAATGGAGTTGGCGGCGTATCGATATGTTGAGGGTTATAAATTAGAGGAAGGTGACACATCGCATTGGAAGCATCGTGACAGTCCGTTCCTTCTATATAAATCTGCGATAGCCGAGATCTCTAAGAGAAATTATGACAACGCCGTTGAGTTGTTGAAATATCTGGATGATGCAGGTTTGACGGCAAAAGCAAAAGTCGCCCCTGCGGAGTTCTATTTGGTCTACGGCACGACCTTGGCAAAAGCTGGTCACGCGGGCTTAGCCGAGCCATATCTGGCTCGCGCGGCCGCTCTTCTTCCAGATCAGGCAGATCCACAATACAAACTTGGATTGATCACTGCGCGCTTAAGGCGGCGTGAGGCGATTTCCCACCTTGAGCGGGCTGTCCTGCTTAATCCTGAATCGACAGAGTTTCTTCACCGCCTTGGCGTGCAATATGAACGTGAGCGCCAGCCTGATCTTGCGATCGCAACGTTTCATAAAGTCTTGGCGATTGATCCGGCTCATGAAGGTGCGCAGATCGCACTGCTGCGGGTTAGAGCTTCATAGCAGCAAACCAACCCGGTCATGCAAGTGGGGCATTAGGATTGAGTCACATGCCTCGTGCTTTGCGCCGCGTTAACGAGCATCCCAAAATTTGGCTCTGACTCGTCGATAAGTAGGAAAGTGCGTCAGTGAAAGACCGAGAGTTCACTGTCAGCTTTTAAAAGCCGTACCGAAGACTCTGTACAAAATGGCATTTCGCGACCGTAGGTGGTGAGATAGACCGTCAGACCTTGGCGTATCGGCGCAGATGGCAAAATCTCGCAGGCGGCCCTCGATAGGATCTCGACACGAATGCTCCAGAATATGCCTGCGCGCGCTCAACATCTGGCCTCTGCCGATCTGGCCTTCCTGGCTGGCGGGGGCGAGTGCGCTGCGTTGATCAGGGACAGGGACTGGAGCGCCACGCCACTCGGTCCGATCGAAGACTGGGCGCCCTGCCTCAAATGCGCCGTTTCGCTGCTGCTTCGCTCGCAGGTGCCGATCGTGATGTTGTGGGGCGAGGAAGGCGTCATGCTGTATAACGACGCCTATTCCGGCTTCGCGGGCGGGCGCCACCCCGAGCTTCTGGGTTCCAATGTTCGGGAAGGATGGGGCGAGGTCGCCGACTTCAACGACAATGTCATGAAGGTCGGGCTGGCCGGCAAGACGCTCCATTATCGCGATCAGGAATTGACGCTGCACCGCCACGGCCGGCCCGAGCAGGTATGGATGGACCTCGATTATTCGCCGGTGCTCGATGAGCAGGGCCAACCGGCGGGCGTCATCTGCATTCTCGCCGAAACGACCGAACGCGTCGCGGCTGAGCGCAAGACCGCATTCCTGATGTCGCTGTCCGACGCGTTGCGTCCTCTGACCACGCCCGCCGACATCATCGCCCTGACAGCGGAGCGCCTTGGCGCGTATCTTTCGGCCAGCCGGGTGTTCTACGCGGAAATCACGAACGGCCGAATGACGGTCGAGCGCGATCATCATCGCGGTGTCGGGTCGATTGTTGGCGAACATTCGCTCGAAGCCTTCGGCCCGGATCTGCTGAACGCCTATCGCGTCGGCACGCCCGTGGTGGTGCGCGATGTGCAGGCCGACGCGCGCCTGAGCGCCGAGGCAAAGGCCGGCCTTGGCGCGCGCGAGGTCGGCGCCTTCGTGGACGTGGTGCTGTTCGAGGAGAAGCAGTGGGTGGGCCTGCTCGCGGTCCAGAATGCCACGCCGCGCGTGTGGACGGCGGAGGAGGAAACGCTCGTTCAGGAGGTGGGCGAACGCGTCAAGGTTGCCGTGGAACGCGCGCGCTCGGAGCGGGACCGTCTGTGGACCTTGTCGCAGGACATGCTGGCCCGCGCCGATTTCACCGGCATGATGTCGGCCGTGAGCCCCGCCTGGAAGCAGGTGCTCGGCTGGACCGAAGCCGAGCTGCTCACCCGCGGTTACGCGACCTTCATGCATCCCGAAGACATGCCGCCCACGCTGGAAGCCATTGAGCGCATGGCCCAAACCGGGGAGCCGACGCGGTTCGAGAACCGCATTGCGACGCGCGATGGGGGATGGAAGCATATCGAGTGGACGGTCGCGCCCGAGCCCGATGGCGTGAACTTCGTCGCGGTCGGCCGTGACCTCAGCGAAACCAAGGCTCGCAATGCGGAACTCGAAGCGGCGCGAGAGGCGCTGCGGCAGAGCCAGAAGATGGAAGCCATCGGCCAGCTGACCGGCGGTGTCGCGCATGATTTCAACAATCTGCTGATGGCCATCACGAGCAGCCTCTCGCTGCTCGGCAAGCGGATCCCCGATGACCCCATGTCGAAGCGACTCCTCGACAATGCCCAACAGGGCGCCGAGCGCGGCGCAGCCCTGACCCAGCGCATGCTGGCTTTTGCGCGGCGGCAGGACCTCTCGCCCGAACCGGTCAACGTCTCCTCGCTGCTCGACGGGCTCAAGGAACTGGCGCAGCGGACGCTGGGGCCGCTCTGGCCGCTCGAATTTCATGGCGTTGCGGACGGCCCGTTCATCGTCGCCGATCCCAACCAGATCGAGATGGCGCTGCTCAACCTGCTGGTGAATGCGCGCGATGCCTCACCCGATGGCGGCGCGATCAGGATCGAGACGGATACCAGGCGGATTGCGCCGGGCGAATCGGCCGAACTGGCGCCGGGCAGCTATGTGCGCATTCTTGTCATAGACCAGGGCACGGGGATGGATGCCGAGACGCTGGCGCGGGCGACCGAGCCATTCTTCACCACCAAGGGCGTCGGCAAGGGGACGGGCCTTGGCCTGTCGATGATCCACGGCCTTGTGCGCCAACTCGGGGGCACCTTCACCCTGACGAGCGCGCCCGGCATCGGGACGACGGCGGCCCTCTGGTTCCCCGTCTCCAGCGACGACGCCAACCGGCCGGCACGGGAGGCGGAGCCGGCGCTGTCTGCGGACAGCAAGGTTCGCCCGCTCAAAATTCTCGCCGTGGACGATGATCCGCTCATCCTGATGAACACGGCGGCGTTTCTGGAAGATCTCGGCCATCAGGTGTGGGAGGCCGATTGCGCGGCCGATGCTCTCAAGATCTTGCGGGACAATCCGGGCATCGACCTGCTCGTCACCGATCAGGCCATGCCGAACATGACCGGCGTGCAGCTTGCCATGCAGCTGACGGCGGAGGACATTCGCCTGCCGATCATCCTCGCCACGGGCTATGGCGAGGTGCCGACGGATAGCGGCCTCAACGTCCTCAAGCTGGGCAAACCGTTCTCGCAGGGTGAGCTGAAGGCGGCCATCGCCCGCGCCATGGCGGAAGTCCGGGAGGCTCTGTAAGCGCCGGGATCAGCGCTCAGGATGAATGCGGCTGCGCCCGGTCGATCGGGCCGCTGTCGAGCAAGGGGGCCGCGTCGATATGTTCGGCGTCCATCAACATGGCGAGACGCTCGGTTGCGGCGAGGACCATCGCCTGTTCCCAGATGGGCAGAGCTGAAAAGCGCTCGGTGAAGGTCGCCTGAAGGGGGTCGGGCGCTTCTGAAAGGGCGGTTTCTCCCGCCGCCAGAACATGCAGATGGAACTGCCGCTTGTCGCGTTCGCTGCGCTCCCGCTGAACAAAGCCCAAGGCGACAAGGCGGTCGACGATCGCCGTGATGGTGGCCTGGCTGAACTGCAGCGATTGGGCAATCGCGCTTGGCGTAGGGGAGGGGGCGGCGGCGATCTCCCGCAGCACCAGCAGTTGCGAGGGCGTGAGGCCGGTGGCCGTGGCGAGCTGGCGGCTGCCGATCTCCGTGGCGCGGAGAATCCGCCGCAAGGCGCGCAAAGTGGATGAAGCAATATCGAGGCTCATGCCGTGTCGATAGCGCAAGGCGCGCCCCACGCCAATTCGCCGGAACGACGGGAGCGGGCGGGCATATGCTTTATCAGATGAACTAAAATTTGCCTCTTCCTGTTGAAGTGCGCGAGATAAGTGCCATATATGGCGCCGAACGACGCTCTGCACAGCGTCGCGTCTCAGAAAAGATAATTCGGGAGATAAACAATCTTTGATCGACAAGCTACAGCGGCTCTTGAGCCGCCAAGGGCTTCTGCGCACTTTTTAGATCGCGAGGGGCGATCTATCTCGCTTCGAAAGCCTGCCGCCACGGACGGGCCTGCCGTCAGTGCCCTGATTGCCGCATCACCGCCGCTGGATTCGAACTCCGCCTATTGCAACCTGCTCCAGTGCACCGATTTCGCCGATAGCTGTGCCGTCGCGGAATGCGATGGCGCACTGGTGGGCTGGGTGTCTGGCTATCGCGTGCCGCAATCGCCCGAGACGTTGTTCGTCTGGCAGGTGGCCATCGCCGCCTCCATGCGGGGCCATGGCCTTGCAGGCCGGATGATCGAGGCCTTGCTGGCGCGCCCGCAGCAGCATGGCGTGACTCACGTCACGACCACGATCACGCAGGACAACCGCGCATCCTGGGCGCTGTTCGAAGGACTGGCGCGGCGGTGGAACGTCCCGATCGAGAAGACCGCGCGTTTCGAGCGCGAGTCACATTTTGCCGGAGCGCACGCCCCCGAGTGGCAGGCGCGCCTCGGCCCGCTGCCTCATCTGGCAGCCGCAACAGAAGAAGGAACGCTGACAGCATGACCGCCAACATCTTGCCCCATCCCACGGCCCGCAAACCCGACACCGCCATTTATGAGCGGCGGGAATCCGGCGTGCGCAGCTATGCGCGCTCCATGCCGCGTCAGTTCAACCGCGCGCAGGGCGTCTGGATGCACGACAATCAGGGTGGCCGCTATCTCGACTTCCTGTCGGGCTGCTCGACGCTCAACTACGGCCACAACCATCCGGTCCTCAAAAGCGCTCTGGTCGATTATGTCGCCAGCGACGGCATTACCCATGGCCTAGACCTGCACACCGATGCGAAGGCGGATTTTCTCGCCGCGCTGGAGGAGGTTATTCTGCGCCCGCGCGGGCTGGATTATCGCGCGATGTTCACCGGGCCGACCGGCACCAATGCCGTCGAGGCCGCAATCAAGCTCGCCCGCAAGATCACCGGTCGCGAGATGGTGATCGCGTTCACCAACGGCTTCCATGGCATGACGCTGGGCGCGCTGGCCTGCACCGGCAATGCCGCCAAGCGCGGCGGCGCCGGCGTGCCGCTGAGTCATGTCGCGCATGAGCCCTATGATGGCTATCATGGGCCGGACGTCGACACGGCCGAGCTGCTGGAACGCCGCCTGTCTGATCCCTCGAGCGGTCTCGATGCGCCTGCCGCCATTCTGGTGGAAACGGTGCAGGGCGAAGGCGGGCTCAATGTCGCGTCGGCGGAATGGCTCCGCAAGATCGCGGCGATTGCCAAGCGCCATGGCGCGCTGCTGATTATCGACGATATTCAGGCGGGCTGCGGCCGCACCGGCAACTTCTTCAGCTTCGAGGGCATGGGCTTCACGCCGGACATCGTGACGATGGCGAAGTCGCTCTCCGGCATGGGCCTGCCCTTTGCGCTCACTTTGTTCAGCCCCGCGCTCGATCAATGGTCGCCGGGCGAGCATAATGGCACCTTCCGGGGCAACAACCATGCCTTCGTGACCGCCACCGCCGCGCTTCGCCATTTCTGGAGCGACGACACATTCCAGCAGGACATCGCCCGTCGCGGCGCGCTGCTGGAGCGGCGGCTGGAGGCGATGGCCGCCGAACATGGCCTCTCCACCCGCGGTCGCGGCATGATGCGCGGCATCGATGTCGGATCCGGCGAGGTCGCCGAAACCATCACCGCCGCCTGCTTTGCGCAGGGGCTCATCATCGAAACCAGCGGTGCACATGACGAGATCGTGAAGGTGCTCGCGCCTCTCGTGATCGAGGACGACGTGCTGTCGGCCGGCCTCGACATTCTCGAGGAGAGCATCGGGTCCGCGCTCAGCGTCCCTTATGGCGTCGCCGCAGAGTAAGAGGAGATACGCACTATGATTGTTCGCAAGCTGCAGGACATCCGCAAGACGGACCGCAACGTGAAGTCCAAGGGCTGGGAGAGCGCACGCCTCCTCCTCAAGGATGACGATATGGGCTTTTCCTTCCACGTCACCACCATGCACGCGGGTGAGGAACTGCACATGCATTACCAGAACCATCTGGAGGCGGTGCTGGTCCTCAAGGGCAGCGGCACCATCGAGGATCTGGGCACCGGCGTGACGCACAAGCTCTCGCCCGGCGTCATGTACGCCCTCAACGACCATGACCGGCACATCGTGCGTCCGGAGACGGACATATTGTGCGCCTGCACCTTCAATCCGCCGGTGACCGGCAAGGAAGTCCATGACGAACATGGTGCCTATCCCGCCGACACCAGCGCTCCGCGCGAGCCCGCGCTCGCCGACTGAACTACCTTTCAACCATTAGAAGGGGGAGAAGCATGCAAGACCTCTACCCATCCCGCCACGATAGCGTGGCGGCCTTTTCGCCGCGCCTCGACCCCGTCGTTCACAGCGACTGGAGCGAGGACGCACCCATCAGCCGCGCACAGGCCGAGCGCTTCGACCGCGACGGCTATCTGGTGTTGGAAGACCTGTTTTCCGACGAGGAAGTCGCGTTTCTCCAGCGCCATGCCGGCAAGCTGCTGGCCGATCCCGATGCGCTGGAAGAAGAAACGGTGATCAGCGAGCCGGGCAGCCGCGAGATCCGCTCTATCTTCCGCATCCACGCGCAAAGTCCGGTGCTCGGGCGGCTGGCCGCCGATGCGCGCCTGGCCGAGGTCGCCCGCTTCCTGCTGGGCGACGAGGTGTACATCCACCAGTCCCGGCTCAATTATAAGCCCGGTTTTCGCGGCAAGGAATTCTACTGGCATAGCGATTTCGAGACCTGGCATGTGGAGGACGGGATGCCGCGCATGCGGGCGCTGTCCATGTCCGTGCTGCTGGCCGAAAACACGCCGCATAACGGCCCGCTGATGCTGATCCCCGGATCGCATCGCCAGTTCCTCACCTGCGTCGGTGAAACGCCGCAGGACCATTATCGCCAGTCGCTCAAACGCCAGGAATATGGCGTGCCGGACGAGGACAATCTCGCCGAGTTGGCCGACACGTTCGGCATCGTCGCGCCGACCGGCAAGCCCGGATCCGTGGTGATTTTCGACTGCAACATCATGCACGGATCGAACGGCAACATCACGCCCTTCCCGCGTGCCAATGCCTTTCTGGTCTACAATGCCGTCTGCAACCGACTGGTCGCGCCGTTCGGTGTCGAGACGCCGCGCCCGGCCTTCATTGCCGCGCGAGGCGAGCCGCAGGCGATCACGCCTGTGAAGGGGCCGTTGATGGAGGAGGCGCTGGCATGAGCCATAGTGTGGAAAAGATCGGCGGTACATCCATGGCCGCCACGACGACTTTGTTCGACAATGTGCTGATCGCCGGCCGCAAGGGTGCCGATCTCTACAACCGCATCTTCGTCGTCTCGGCCTATGCCGGCATGACCGACCTGCTGCTGGAGCACAAGAAGAGCGGCGAGCCGGGGGTCTATGCCCGCTTTGTCGCGGATGACGATGCCGATGGCTGGCGCCACGCCATGGACGCGGTGCGCGACGCGATGAAGACGCGCAACGCCGGGATGTTCGTGCGCGAAGAAAGCCTCGCCGAAGCGGACGCCTTTGTCGAGATGCGGATCGCCACCGTCGCCGCCTGCCTCGATGATCTGGCGCGGCTGCGCAGTCACGGCCGCTTCTGCCTCAAGGAGCAGCTGGTGACGGTGCGCGAGCTGCTCGCTGGCCTCGGCGAGGCGCACAGCGCGCATTCGACGGCGCTGCTGCTGCGCGACCGGGGCGTCAACGCCGCGTTCGTCGATCTCACCTTGTGGGACCAGCAGGACATGCGCGAACTGGATGAGCGCATCCTGCAGGCCTTCGCGTCCATCGATCTCAGCAACACGCTGCCGATCGTGACCGGCTATGCCGGATGCAGCGAGGGCATGGTGCGGCTCTATGCCCGTGGCTATTCGGAAATGACCTTCTCGCGCATCGCGGTGCTGACCGGCGCACGCGAAGCGGTCATCCATAAGGAATTCCACCTTTCGAGCGCCGACCCGCGCCTCGTCGGGACGGACAAGGCCCGCAAGATCGGTCGCACCAATTATGACGTGGCCGATCAGCTCGCCAATCTGGGCATGGAGGCCATTCACCCCGGCGCCGGGCGGGGCTTACGTCAGACGGAGATCCCGCTGCGCGTGCGCAATACTTTCGATCGGGAGGATGGCGGCACGCTCATCTGCGGCAAATATGTCTCCGATACGCCGCGCGTTGAAATCGTGACCGGCGTGCGCCAGGCGCAGGCCCTGCAGTTCTTCGAGCAGGATATGGTCGGGGTGAAGGGCTATGACGCCGCGATCCTCGAGGCGTTGACCCGCCACGGCGCGTGGATCGTCAGCAAGGCCTCCAACGCCAACACGATCACCCATTATCTCTCGACGGACGCGCCGACGGTGAAGCGCGTGATCGCGGATCTGCAGCGACGCTACCCCGATGCGGCGATCTCCGCCCAGCCGGTGGCGATCGTTTCGGTGATCGGCAGCGACATCTCGCGGGCGGGGCTGCTGGCCGATGCCTTGCGCGCGCTCGCGGATGAAGGCGTGCCGATCATCGCGATGCAACACCAGATCCGCAATGTCGACGTGCAGTTCATCGTCGCTGTCGAGGATTATGAGACAGCCGTCGGCGCTCTCCACCGCGCCTTGGTGGAAGATGACGCGGCCATGACGGAGGACCGGCGCGCGGCGTGATCCGCGCGCTGCTCCACCCCTGATGCTCGCCGCGATCCAGCCCGTCCGCAGCCTCCTGCTCGCCATCTTCATGCTGATGGCGGGCAGTGGCTTTTTGTCGACGCTGATCAGCCTGCGGCTGGAGCGAGCCGGGGCGGGCACGATCGTGATCGGCGTGGTGGCCACGGCCTATTTCGCCGGGCTGGTCGTCGGCGCGCTGCGGGCCGGGGAGATCGTTCGCCGGGTGGGGCATATCCGCGCCTTTGCGGTGTTCGTCTCGCTGCTTTCGGCGAGCACGCTTTCTTATGCCCTGATCCAGTCCGCGCCGTTCTGGGCAGGCCTGCGCCTGATCGACGGCCTGTGCGTGGCCGGGGTCTTCATCTGCCTCGAAAGCTGGCTCAACGACCGGGCGGAGATGGAGACGCGGGGCAGCATCCTCGCCGCCTATATGGTCGCGCTTTATCTCGGGCAGGCAGTGGGCCAGCTGCTGCTCGGTGCCAGTGGCACGCTGCCGGCCGCGCCGTTTCTGCTCGCGTCCATTCTCATTTCGCTGGCGATCATTCCGCTCTGTCTCACCCGCAGCAGCGCGCCGGCGCCGGTGGATGCGGAGGCCTTTACGATACGAGGACTCTACGCCGCCTCGCCGCTGGGCACGGTCGGTGCGGTGGCGACGGGCCTGATGCTTGGCGCCTTTTACGGCATGGCGGCAGTCCATGTAAGGCGGCTGGGACTGGACCTTAGCGCCACGGCCACGTTCATGATGATTGTCATCCTCGGCGGCGTGGCCCTGCAATGGCCGTTGGGCCGCCTGTCCGACCGGCTGGACCGGCGGCGCGTCATCGTCGGTTGCTTCACGGCGACGCTGGTCGTCAGCCTGATGCTCGCCATTCTGGCATCGCGCGGGCTGGACCTGCTGGTCCTCGGCGCCTTGTTCGGTGGGCTGAGCTTCGCGCTGTATCCGCTCTGCGTCGCGCACTGCAACGACCGGTTGCTGGCCGCCGAGCGCGTCGCGGCGAGCGGGCGGCTGGTGCTGCTCTACTCGGCCGGCGCTGCCGCCGGTCCGCTGGGTGCGGCACTGCTGATGAGCGCGGCGCCCACAGGCGGCCTGTTCTTCTTCATCGCCCTGTGTGCGGGCCTGACGCTCGCTTTCGGCCTCTGGCGGCAGGCATCGACCCCGCCTGTGCCGGCCCCCGACCAGCAGGATTTCCAGATCGTCCCGCGCACCACCCCCATGGCCTCGCTGCTGGACCCCAACACTGTCGACGGACACACCGAATGACCGCATCCCCCCTGCCAGCCTCCCCCGACCAGCCGGTCGAGACTGCCACGCTGCGCCGCGCGATCGCGGCCTCGGCATTGGGCAATGCCACCGAATGGTTCGATTACGGCATCTATGCCTATGGCGTGACCTATATCTCGGCTGCGCTCTTCCCGGGCGATCTGGATGATGCGGTGCTGTTCGCGCTCGCGACCTTCGCCATCTCCTTTCTGGTGCGTCCGCTCGGCGGGCTGTTCTGGGGACCGCTGGGCGACCGGCTGGGGCGCAAGTCGGTGCTCGCATTCACCATTCTGCTGATGTCGGGCGCCACGCTCGCGGTCGGGCTTATCCCGTCCTATGCCAGCATCGGCCTCTGGGCGCCCGCGCTGCTCATCCTGCTGCGGATGGTGCAGGGCTTTTCGACCGGCGGCGAATATGGCGGCGCGGCGACCTTCATGGCCGAATATGCGCCCGACAAAAGGCGCGGCTTTTACGGCAGCTTTCTCGAATTCGGCACGCTGGCCGGCTTCTCCTTCGGCGCGATCCTCATGCTCAGCTTTTCGATGCTGCTCGGGGAGGCGCAAATGTATGAATGGGGATGGCGCATTCCGTTCCTCGTGGCGGGGCCGATGGGGCTTGTCGGCATGTATCTGCGCTCGCGCATGGAGGACACGCCGGTCTTCCGCGCTCATGAGAGCGAAGAGCGGCCGTCGGTATCGCTCCGCCAGCTCATGCACAGCCACTGGCGCCCGATGCTGGTCGTGGGCGGACTGGTCGTCGCGCTCAATGTCGTCAACTATACGCTGCTCAGCTACATGCCGACCTATCTCGAGCGGCGCATCGGCCTGACCGCGCAACATGCGCTGATCGTCCCGATTGTCGGCATGCTGTTCATGATGCTGTTCCTGCCCTTCGCCGGGTCGCTCTCGGATCGGATCGGGCGCAAACCGATGTGGCGCTTCTCGCTCATCGGCCTGCTGGTCTGTGTTGTGCCGCTTTATCTGCTCATGGGCACGGGCTTCCTCGGCGCCACGATTGCATTCGTGTTGCTCGGCCTCCTCTATGTGCCCCAGCTGGCGACGATTTCGGCGACATTCCCGGCGCTGTTCCCAACCGCCGCGCGGTTCGCGGGCTTCGCCATCGCCTATAATGTCTCCACCTCCATCTTTGGTGGCACGGCGCCGGCCATCGGCAGCGGCCTGATCACACTGACCGGGAACGAGCTGATGCCGGCCTTCTATATGATGCTGGCCTGTCTGGTCGGGCTGGTTGCCTTGCGCTTCATGCCGGAAACGGCGGGCCGCTCGCTTCACGAAGATGTTTTTGCTCGCGGTGACCGCGCCGGGACGCCGACGCGCCTTTGAGCGTTCTCGAATCGAGAATGCACCGCCAAAGCTACATGGCCTTCTGATCTGGCCCTCTCGCGCGTACCGCAGATCCTATCGCGCTCAGCCCTAACGGGAATCGTGTCGAACCCAGCTCTGCTGGTTCGGGTCTTCGGTCTGGCGATGCGCAATAAGAGCTTGAGCAGGGAGAGGATCAGATGAAAGCTATCAGCGCAGCCCGTTCGCGGTTCCATTTGGGCGTTTGCATTGCGGCCATGGTATGCCCCCTCAGCGGCGCCTTGGCGCAGGTGAGCGACGATGCCGCCGAGCCGGCGACGGCCCAGATTACGAGCGCGCAGCCGGAAGGCACCGGTGCGGCCTCTTCTGCCGGCGCAGCGGCCGATCAGGACATCGTCGTCACCGGCTCACGCATTCAGGCGAGCGGCTTCACGGCGCCGACGCCGACCTCGGTCATCAGCACCGCGCAAATTCAGTCCGTAGCGCCGACGCGGGTCGATGACGCGCTCCGCCTCATCCCGGCCTTTTCGACGACGGGCAACGGCGTTGCACGGGCTTTGTCATCCGCGACGGTGGTTGCCGATCTGCGCAATGTCGGCGCGCAGCGCACGCTGGTGCTGGTCGATGGCCGCCGCCATGTCGCGACTGCGCCGGAGGGCACGGTCGACCTCGGCGTCATCCCGGCCATTCTCATTGAACGCACGGAAGTTGTCACCGGCGGTGCTTCGGCATCCTGGGGATCGGACGCCGTGTCCGGCGTGATCAACCTCATTCTCAAGTCCAAACTCCAAGGCGTCGAGGGCACGGTTCAGAGCGGCATTTCGCAATATGGCGATGCCCAGAACGTGCTGGCCGGGCTGGCGGCCGGAACCAGCTTTGGCGGCGGGCGCGGCCATATTCTGATCGGCGGCGAATATTCCAAGAATGAGGGCATCGGCCAGACGCCCTATCGCCCGCGTCCCTGGGTGAGCCGTGGCGTCGCCGGCAACTCGGCTTATGCGCAAAATGGCCTGCCTGCGACCATCTACGCGGACGACGTGCGCCGCACCGACCTGTGGGAAGGTGGCCTGATCACCAGCGGCCCGCTGCGTGGCACGACCTTCCTGCCGGGGCAGCAGACCGGCCAGTTCGGTTATGGCGAAGTCTTCGGCAACCGGATGATCGGCGGCACGAGCAACTACACCGAGATCATCAATCCCGGCGGCAACCTCCAGCAGCCGGTCGAGCGCTATTCGGCGATGGCTCGCGTCTCCTATGAGGTGGTCGACAACCTCACTCTGTTTGCGGAAGGCAGCTTCGCGCGGTCGATCACCAATGGTTATTTCGCCGAGCCGCGTCAGCAGGGCTCCGTCACCGGCAACCCCACCTGTTCGGCGACCACCATTCCCGGCGGGCAGACCGGCAATGTGCTGGTGCCGATCACCAACCCCTATCTGAGCGATGACTTCCGCACGCGTGCGCTTGCCGCCGGCGTGACCTGCTTCAACTTCGGTCGCTCTCTGCGCGAGCAGGGCCTGGGCGCCGTGCGTGGACATGTCGGCTCGCCGTCGGTCTATCGCGGCGTCGTCGGCGTGGAAGGCACGCTCGGGGACTGGTCGTTCGATGCTTATTACCAATATGGCCGCAATCACTTCGTCCAGGAGTATGTCGGCCAGATCAACATGATCAATTATCGCAAGGCGATCGACGCCGTGCGCTCCGGCAGCAACATCGTTTGCCGCGTGAATGCCGATGCCAATCCGCTCAATGACGACCCGGCGTGCGCACCGCTCAATCTCTTCGGCTTTGGATCGCCCTCGCAGGAAGCCATTGCCTACATCACCGGCACGTCGCGTTTCGACCTCATCACCAAGCAGCAAGTGGCGGCGTTCAGCGCCAATGGCGCGCTGTTTGAAGGCTGGGCCGGCCCGATCAACGCCGCGTTCGGCGCGGAGTATCGCGAAGAGTCGATCGATGCGACGGTGGACGCCATTTCGCAGGCCGGCCAGTGGCAAAGCGGCGCGCGCCAGCCGATCTCCGGCAGCTATAATGTGAAGGAAGTGTTCGGCGAACTGGCGATCCCGCTATTGAAGGATCTGCCGTTCATTCGCTCGTTCGATCTCAACCTCGCCGCGCGTTACACGGACTACAGCACATCGGGCGGCGTCACGACCTGGAAGGTCGGCGGCACGTGGGAATTGTCGAGCGAACTGCGGCTTCGCGCCACGCGGTCCCGCGATATCCGGGCCGGCAATTTTGCCGAGCTGTTCGCGCCGACGACGGTTGCGCGCCAGAATATTCGCGATCCGCGCCGGTCGACCAACTACACCGTCGAGGTCGCGTCTCTGGGCAACCCCAATCTCGATCCTGAAAAGGCCGATACGCTCACGGCGGGCATCGTCTATCAGCCCCGCTGGCTGGACGGCCTGCGTCTCTCGGTCGATTATTACGATATCGACATCAAGGGCGTGATCGGGACGATCTCGGCGAACGAGGTGCTTGAGCGCTGCTATGTTGACGGCATTTCCGACTTCTGCAGTCTCGTCACGACCTCTGGCGGTGCCCCGGCCGGCGACATCACCGGTGTGACGGTCCGCTTCGAGAATCTGGATCGTCTGAAGACCAAGGGCGTCGACTTCGAAGCCGCCTATCGCTCCTCGCTGGAGAACATCTTCGGTCAGGGCGCCGGGTCGCTCTCCATTCGCCTGCTCGGGACATATCTGGACACATTGGCCACCACGGCCGTGTCCACCGCCAGCACGGAAGAACGGGCAGGCGAATATGTGACGCCGCACTGGCGCGTGTCCGGCCTCGTCACGCATGAGCTGGGCCGCCTGACGAGCACGCTGGACCTGCGCTGGCTGCAGGGCGGCAAGATCGACAATGATTTCGTTGTCGGGACTGGCACGCTGAACAGCATCAACTTCAACGATACGAAGAACACCTTCTACACCAACGCGACGTTCACGGTCGATGTCTCGCGGGATGCCGATCGGAGCCGGGAGATGTTCATTCGCCTGAACAATATCTTCAATGTCGCGCCGCCCTTCCCGGACCAGGCATCGCCCTTGTTCGATCAGGTCGGGCGCGCATTCCGCGTCGGTCTGCGGTTCAAGATGTAAGGGCACCCGCGCTTCACCAACACTCATGGGATGGCGCCCGCAGCGCCATCCCTCCCCAGAAAGGATATGGTTCGCCGATTATGGACAGACCTAAAGTTCAGGAAGTTCGCCAGTCGGAGGATCGTTTTCTGGCCTCTGACGTGTTCGAGACGGGTGGTCGGGTGCTGCCGCGGGCCAATGGCACGGGGACCTGGGTCGAGCCTGCACGCGAGATTCCGGTGTATCACAGCTGCGACGTGCTGGTGGTCGGCGGCGGGCCTTCGGGCACGGCGGCGGCCTGGGCGGCGGCGCAGGCCGGGGCCGATGTGGTGCTGATGGAGCGCTATAATCATCTTGGCGGGCTTTCCACCGGCGGCCTCGTCATCTGGATCGACCGGATGACCGACTGGACCGGTCGCCAGGTCATCCAGGGCTTTGCCAATGATGTGCTCGGGCGCTTGCCCGCCGCTGGCCTTGCCGGACCACCGCGCGCCGACTGGGGCTCGCGCGATCCCAAGAAGGCGAGCTATTGGGGCCAGCGCACTGCGGCCTTCCACGGCACGGTCTGCTGGTCGCCCACGCTCGATCCCGAGCGGTTGAAGCTGATCAGCCAGGAGATGCTGCTGGCAGCCGGCGTGCGGCTGGTGTTCCACAGCTGGGCAGCGGTGCCGATGGTCGCCGATGGCAAGGTCGAGGGCGTGGTGTTCGAATCCAAGGCCGGGCGTCAGGCGCTGCGCGCCAAGGTGGTGGTCGACACCACTGGCGATGGCGACATCTTCGCGCGCGCCGGGGCCGAGTTCGACACCGACATCGAGGAAGGCGACGTCCACCACAGCGCCAACACCGGCTTCATGCTGGGCGGTGTGGACATGGACCGCTGGCTGGCCTTCCGCGCCAATGAGCCCGAGCAATATGCCGAGTTCGCCAAGCTCGGCCGCGAGCGGCTCGGCTTCTTCCAGCCGCCTTATGTCTCCTGGCGCAACGACATCGCGCTGTTCCTCGGCCCGCGCCAGTCCGGCCTCTCGGCGCTGGACGTGGATGACCAGACCGAGCTGGAGATCCGCTCGCACCGCTTCATGCAGACGCATTGCGAGTTCTTCCTCGAGCATGCGCCGGGCTTCGAGCAATGTTATATGCTGCAGAGCGGCTCGCAGCTTGGCGTGCGGCACACACGGCGTCTGGCCGGCATGGGCAAGATCCTGCGCAGCCAGTGGGCCGACGGCATTGCGCTGCCTGACGAGGTTGGCGTCAGCCCTTCGGTCAGCCTCAAATATCCGGTGATCTCGGTGCCCTATGGCGCGCTGGTCCCGCGCAAGCTCGATGGCTTGCTGGCGGGCGGCAAGCACATCAGCTGCGATGCCAACTCGCATGGCTTCATGCGCGAGATCCCGCAATGCTGGCTGACCGGCCAGGCCGCCGGTGCTGCAGCCGCGCTCAGCGTGAACGCCGGCGTCCAGCCCCGCGCGCTCGATGTGACCAGCCTGCAGGCAGAGTTGCGCAGGCAGGGCGTGTTCCTGCATGACCAGCCTGGTGAGACGAGCCAGACAGCGCAGGCGGCCAGCCGGCAGGCCTGAGGCTCCCATAGAGACGATGGAGAGGATCAGAGAGATGTGGAGCGGTAACAGGACGAAGCGAACATATGCCGGGTTGCTGGCCAGCCTCCTGATCTCTCCGATCCTCGCCGGCGCCTCTCCCGCGACGGCTCAGGCGCCGACATCGCGCTCGACCGAGAGTGTCAAGGTCTCGGCCGTGGTGGCGGAGCGCATCGGCTCAGGCCCCGTCATCTATCCGGACATGCCGGGCCTGGAAGGCGATCTGGGCAACAACATCAACGGCCCGTCGGTGATCCGGGTGCCGAGCTGGATCAAGAATCCGCTCGGCAAATATTATATGTATTTCGGCCATCACCGCGGCGGCTACATCCGCCTGGCTTATGCCGATCGGCCTGAAGGCCCCTGGACCGTCTATAAAAATGGCACATTGCGGCTGGAGCAGACCTCGGCGCTGCACCACATCTCGTCTCCCGATGCCGTCGTGGATGAAGAGAATAAACGGATCGTGCTCTATTATCATGGCGCCACCGAGATGCCCGGCGGCGACTATGGCGGCCGGCCCTACGCCCAGCGCAGCTTTGTTGCGACGTCGCCAGATGGTCTGAGCTTTACCGCTGCGTCCGGCGCGTTCGGGGCGCCCTATATTCGCGTGTTCAGCTACAAGGGCAGCAGCTATGGCCTGGGCATGGCCGACAAGGCGAGCGCCTATCCGGTCTGGCTGCGCAGTGGCCAGTTCTTCCGGTCCGCGTCGCTCCTGCCGCCGTTCGAAGCCGGCCCGCGCATTCTCGATGAGATGCGTCATGCCGGCGTGACGCGCATCGGCGACACGCTGCATGTCTTCTACACCAATGTAGGGGACTCGCCAGAGCGCATCCTCCATGCCAGCGTCGATCTGCGGCCCGACTGGTCGGAGTGGACAGCCTCGACGCCAACAGAAGTGATGCGCCCGGAAAAGGCCTATGAAGGCGCCAATCTGCCTTTGGTCTCCTCGCGCGGGGGCATGGCGACGGGCGCGGAGCATGCCTTGCGCGATCCCGGCGTTCTCAACGACGATGGCCGCATCTATCTCTATTATGCCGTCTCCGGCGAGAAGGGGATTGCGGTGGCGCGGGTGACTTTCAAATGATGACGCGCGGGCGGCCATTCGTGAGCGCGCCCTGATGGATACGCTGCTCAACATGCGCGCCTTTCTGGCCGTGGTTGAATGCGGCAGCCTCGCTGCTGCCGCGCGCAAGCTCAATATCGCGCCGTCGGTCATGTCCAAGCGGATCGGGCGACTGGAGGATGAACTGGGCGCGATGCTGTTCGTCAGGACGCCGCGCAAGGCCGAGCTGACGGCCTTTGGCGAACGACAATTGCCGCGCGTCCGCGCGCTGGTGCGCCAGACCGACGACGTCGTCGCCGGCGCGCGCCGATCCCGCCAGGCGCTAGACGGGCACCTGCGGATCAAATGCCCGACCACGGTGGCCAGCAGCTATTTCGGCCGCTTCTTCGCGGATTTCGTGCAGAGCCATGTCGGCGTCAGCATCGATCTCATGCTGGTCGATCGGTCCGTGAACCCGATCGAGGAGGGCTTCGATCTGGCGATCGGCGCCATGGCCGCCTCTTATGCCGGTGTGATGGATGTCCCTTTGTGCGAGCATCCGATGGTGATCTGCGCCGCGCCGTCCTATCTGGCCCGAAGGGGACACCCCAAGCATCCGCGCGAGCTGGTCGAGCATGATTGCCTCAACTCGCAGTCGGTCGGGGGAACCTGGGTCTTCGAGAGCGAGTCAGGCGATCTGGCGGTGGACGTCAGTTCGCGCTTTGCGGTCAACACCGCCATCGTCCTGCGCGATGCCGCTTTGAGGGGCGCGGGGATCGTCATGCTGAGCGAGTTCGTCTCGCGCGAAGCCGTGCGCGCTGGCCGGCTCGTGCAATTGCTGCCGGACTTTCCAGTCAAATCTCTCTGGCTCAAAGCCCTGGTTCCCAATGTCAAAATGAGCCTGCCGCTGGTGCAGGCGCTGATCGAAGATCTCCTCGCCTTCACCCAGCCCGTGGCGCCCTGGGACCGGGCGGACCCGGCCAACTGAACCAGCGCCTGCGGGCGACCCATAGAAGGAACACATCGATGCAGAGCAGGCGTGATATGCTTCAGGCTTCTGTCGGGCTGGCGGGCGTTGCCGTCTGGGCTGGCGGAGCGCCGGCCTCGGCTGCATCCGCTCCGGCACCCACCGGCGCCGCGCCCTTCGCGTCTCCGCTTCAAAAGCAGCTGCGCGAAGACATGGAGACCTACGCCTCGTTCGGCAGCAAGGTCTCGGGCTCTGCGGGCGATCTTGCCACCGCGGCGTGGATCGGCAAGCGCCTCGCGACGGTCGGCTTCAAGGTCGATGAGGTTAAATTCCCGATCCCCACATTCGAGCCGGCGGTGACGGAGTTGCGCGCCGGGGACAAGCGGGTCGCGGTGGCCGCGCAGCCGGTCGTCGTCCCCACGCCTGCGAAGGGCATTACCGCACCGGCCGTTCTGGTCCGCGATGCGTTCGAGGCGCAGGGCGTCGCCGGGAAGATCGCCATCGTCGTCCTGCCTTATGGTCGCCACGCGGCGATTTTCTCGGGCGAGGTCAAGCCGATGCTGGATCGGGTCATTCCGAACAAGCCGGCCGCGATCGTCATCGTGACGACCGGGCCGACCGGCAGCATCGTGGCGCTCAACACCCGGTTGAAGCCCATCGCGGACGTGCCCATCGCGCTGATGGCGCCGCGCGACCTGCCGATCATCGCCGAGGCGGTTGCCGCGGGCCGACCCCTGACCCTCATTCTCACCGGGAAAAGCGCGACCGGCCACACCAGCAATATCATCGCGCGGCGCGAGGCGGGCCCCAAGTGGCTGGCTTTCTCCACGCCCCGCTCGGGCTGGGGCGTCAGCGTCGGCGAGCGGGCGCCCGGGACTGCCGCCTTTCTCGAGCTGTGCCGCTGGGCGGCGATCCGCTACCCGGATCATTCGCTCTTCGCCATCAACGCCGGCGGGCATGAGCTCGATTTCGCCGGCACGCACCACTCTCTCTCCGAGGGGCCGCCGGCCGCCCAGACACAAATCTGGACCCATCTGGGCGCCGGGCTGGCCACCCGCGATGCCTATGAGGTGCTGAGCCGCAATCACCAGCTTCTCTCCTGCGCCGATCCGCAGCGTGTCCTCATGACCTCGCCGGGCTTGATGGCAGAGACCACTGAGGCGTTTCGCGGGCTTGCGGGTTATGAGCGGCCGATCGAAGTCGTCGGTGGCGCGGGCGAGCTGTCTTCGATCATCGACCGGGGCTATGTGAATGCCTTCGCCGGCCTTGGCATCCATCGCTGGTGCCATGTCGAGGACGATACGATCGACAAGGTCGATGCCGCGCTGCTCGAACCGGTTGTGGAAGCCCATCGCGCCGTGGTCGAAGCGGCCGTCGCGCGGGCGGTGAGGGGCTAGGCGGGATCTTGAGCCCCTCCCCTTCGGAGGAGTGAAGCCAACCCCACGAACCTCCTGCGCTGCGCCTTACTCCGTCGTGGCGCTTTCGGGCATTGCGTTGACGACCTCGACATTATGCTCGGCGCAGACTGCGGCGAGTTCCGGGCTGTCGAGATAGTCGGTCACCAATATGTCGACGGCACTGATGTGGCCGATGCGGACCGGGGCGCTGCGGGTAAGCTTGCTGCTGTCCGCGACGAGGATGACGGAGCGCGAGTTTTCGACGATGGCGTGCGAGACCTGCACCTCGTTCAGGTCGAAATCCAGCAACGAGCCATCCTCATCGATGGCGGACGCGCCGATGACCGCGAAATCGACCTTGAAGTTCCGGATGAAATCGACCGCGGTGGGGCCGACCGCGGCCCGATCGGCATGACGCACCCGCCCGCCGACGACGATCAGGTCGATTGCGCTATTGCGGCAAAGGATATCGACCACGTTCAGATTGTTGGTGAGGACCATCAGATTGCTGCGACCGGCCAGCGCCCGCGCGACTTCCTCGGTCGTGGTGCCGATATTGATGAACAGGGAGGCGCCATCGGGAATGCGGGCCGCAGCCTCCTTGCCGATTGCCTTTTTCTCGGCCACGGACAGGCGGCGGCGGGCCTCATATTCCAGATTCTCGACGCCTGAGCCGAGAATGGCGCCGCCATGGACCCGCGACAGATAACCGCGCTCGCACAGATCGTTGAGATCCTTGCGAATGGTCTGGGGCGTCACATTCATGCGGCCGACGAGATCCTCGACCGTCACCTTGCCGTTGCGGCGCGCCAGATCCAGGATCTGGCGGTGGCGGGTGTTGGATGCGCTCGACATGCCGGCGTTCTGACGCCTCGATCCTTGAGTTGCAAGCGTCCTTGTAGCCCGGCGCACGGCATCACGGGGGGCCGTGATGGCTGCGCGGCCTGCCCTTCGTGGCATGGAACAGCGGGGCGAAAGCGCGGCTTAGGAAATGGCGCGTTCAACCGCTTTGCGCCAACCATCGACGGCGGCCGATCGGGTTGCTTCCGGCATCTTGGGCTCGAAGCGCCGCTCGCGGGTCCAGATCCGGTCGAGGTCATCCAGACTGCTCCAGACGCCGGTCGCCAGCCCGGCCATGAACGCCGCGCCCAGTGCCGTCGTCTCGACAATGGCGGGCCGCTCGACCGGCGCGACCAGCACGTCGGAGAGGAACTGACAGAGCCAGTCATTGACCGCCATGCCGCCATCGACGCGCAAGGCGGTTTCGCCTTCGCCGACATCGGCCTTCATGGCGTCGATCAGGTCCATGGTCTGATAGGCGACGGATTCCAGCGCGGCGCGGGCCAGGTGCGCGTCCGTCGCATCGAGCGTGAGGCCGCAGATCAGTCCGCGCGCGTGCGGATCCCAATAAGGCGCGCCCAAGCCGACAAAGGCGGGCACCATATAGACGCCATGACTGTCCGGCACGCGGGTGGCCATGCCGTCCGTTTCCGAGGCATGGGTGATGATCTTGAGCCCGTCGCGCAGCCATTTGACCGCCGCGCCGGCGACGAAGATCGAGCCTTCCAGCGCATAGGTCGTCGTTCCGGCCAAGCGATAGGCCGGGGTGGTGAGCATGCGCGTCTTCGAGAGCACGGGCTCCGTGCCGATGTTCATGAGCGCGAAGCAGCCTGTGCCATAGGTTGATTTCGCCATGCCGGTGCGGAAGCAGCCCTGACCGAAGAGCGCGGACTGCTGATCGCCGATCATCCCCGCGACCGGGATGGCCTTCCCGAGAATCTCGGCATCGCACTGGCCGAAGATGCAGCTATTGTCCCGAACCTCAGGCAGCATCGCGGCGGGCACGCGGAAGAGGCTGAGCAACTCGTCGTCCCAGGCCTGGTCCATGATGTTGAACAGCAACGTGCGGCCCGCATTGGTGGGGTCGGTTGCGTGGACCGTGCCGCCGGTCAGCCGCCAGAGCAGGAAGCTGTCGATCGTACCGAACGCCAGTTCGCCGCGCTCGGCGGCAGCGCGGGCGCCCGCGACATTGTCCAATATCCACGCGGCCTTGGTCGCCGAGAAATAGGGGTCGATCAGCAGCCCGGTCTTGGCGGTGACCATTTCTTCGGCGCCGCTGTCCTTCAGCCGCGCGCATTCATCGGCGGTCCGCCGGTCCTGCCAGACGATCGCGTTGTGGATGGGCTTGCCGGTCGCCCGGTCCCACACCACAACAGTCTCCCGCTGGTTGGTGATGCCGATCGCGGCGACATCCGCGACATCGACGCCGGCCTTGGCCACCACATCCCGCATCATGGCGACGGTGTCGGTCCAGATGTCCTCCGGATCATGCTCCACCCAGCCGAGTTTGGGATAATGCTGCTTGAATTCGCGCTGCGTCGTGGCGACCGGATTGGCGGCGGCATCGAACAGGATGCACCGCGTCGAAGTCGTGCCCTGGTCGATCGCGAGAATATAAGGTGGCTGGGCCATGATTGCTCTCCTGTGGTCGCCGGCTGCGCGGCGCGATTGTCAGTTGGCCGCGTCTGCCTCGGCGGGGATCGTCTCCTGCAGGACGCGCTTGTGGCGTGCGGGCAGGAATGGCCGGATCAGCCAATGATAGACGCTGGCGCCCAGCACGCCGCCGCAGAACGGGCCGGCGATGGGCACCCACCAGTAATTGCCTGGCCCCGGGAAAGCGGATTCGCCCCAGCCAGCCAGATAGCCGAAAATGCGGGGACCAAGGTCGCGCGCGGGGTTGATCGGCCACCCTTCCAGATACCCCGCGCCGCCGCCGATCATGGCGACCAGCAGGCCGATGATGAGCGCGCTCGAATTGGCCTCGGGCGCCTGCGTGTTATATTCCTCGGTGATCGCGAAGATGCCGAGCAGCAGGAAGCCGGTCAGTACGATCTCGTTGAAGAACGCCCGGATCGGCGTGATGTGCGCCCCCGGCGCGGTGAAGAACACACCGGCGCCGCCACCGGCCGCCCGCTCCACGCCCTGCGTGGCGTTGAACGCGTCGATCACCGGTGAGAACATCATATAGACCACCGCGGCACCCAGAAATGCGCCGAAGATTTGCGCCAGCCAGAACGGCACGACCTTGCGTCCGGGGAAGCCCCGATAGATCATGAGCGCGAGGGTCACCGCCGGGTTGGCGTGCGTGCCGGAGACGGCGCCGGTCACATAGATGGCGATGGTGACGGCAAGACCCCAGGTGATGCACACCCCGAAATAGGCTGTGCTGTAAGGGCTTGGATCATAGAGAAAATACATCGCGGCGGCAGAACAGCCGATGGTGATGATGATGAACACTGCAATGCATTCGGAGATCAGTTCTCCAGTAAATGCCTTCCCCGGTGACATTGGCCCCTCCACGTTTATTGATTGTCATTTATCCGACGGCGTTGACGTCCACCCTCGCATGATCCGCGAGATAGGCTTCCAGCACCGCCACCTCTTCCCTGCGCATATGCAGGCCAAGTTTCGATCGACGCCAGACAATATCGTCGACCGAGCGTGCCCATTCATGCGTGAGAAGATAATCCACTTCGGTTTGTGTGAGCCCGGCGCCGAAATGCTGCCCGAGATCGTCGGCCGTCTTCACGCCTGCGAGCAGCTTGAAGATGCGTGAGCCATAGCTCTCCGCCAGGCGGCGGATGGTGGTTTCGCCGAGAAAGCCGACCTTTTCCCGCAGGCCGGCAATGAGGCCGTCCAGCCCTCCCGCGCCCAGGTCGCCGCCGGGCAGCGGAGCGGTGGCTGTCCAGGCCGGTCGCAGGCTCGGAAGGTGCCGGGCGAGCTTGTCCATCACCTCTTCGGCCAGCGCGCGGTGCGTGGTGATCTTGCCGCCGAAAACGCTCATCACCGGCGCCGCGCCCCCGGCATGATCCAGCGAGAGGACGTAGTCGCGACTGATCTCCGACGCGTTGGTCGTCGCGTCGTCATAGAGCGGGCGCACGCCAGCGAAACTCCATATCACATCCTGCGGCGTGATCTGCGTTGCGAACCAGCGGTTCACGGAGTCGCAGAGATAATCCGTTTCGGCGGCGTCGATCGTCACGACGTCCGGCGCGCCCTGCCACTCCACATCCGTCGTGCCGATCAGCGTGAAGTCGTTTTCATAAGGAATGGCAAAGACGATGCGCTTGTCCGGATTCTGCAGGATATAGGCATGGTCGCCCTCATACAGCTTGCGGGTGACGATGTGGCTGCCCTTGATCAGCCGCAATGTGCCCGCGCCCGCAACGCCGGCCCGCTCGGGCAGAAAATCAGCGGCCCAGGAGCCGGTGGCATTGACGAGCACATGCGCCGTCACGGAGAACGGCGTGCCGTCAGTGCCCTGCAAGGACACGCGCCAGCCATGCTGATCCCTTTGTGCGGCGAGGCATTTTGTGTGGGTGAGGATCGTCGCGCCATGCTCGGCGGCATCCTGCGCGTTGGCGACGACGAGGCGGCTGTCGTCGCCCCAGCAATCGGCATAGACATAGCCGCGGCCAAATCGAGATTGAATGGCGCTGCCATAGCCATCCCCGGCCAGCCTGATCGCCCGGGAGTGGGGCAGGCTGCTGCGCCCGCCCAGCCGATCATAGAGAAACAGGCCGATGCGCATCATCCACATGGGGCGCATGCCGCGATCATGGGGCAAAACGAACTCCAGCGGGCGGATGAGGTGCGGCGCCGCACGCATCAGCCGTTCCCGCTCCGCCAGGGCCTTGGCGACCAGCCGGAACTCATATTGCTCGAGATAGCGCAGCCCGCCATGAATGAGCTTGGTGCTGGCCGAGGAGGTGTGCGCGGCGAGATCGTCCTGCTCGACGAGCATGACACGCGCGCCACGGCCCGCCGCATCGCGCGCAATCGCAGCGCCGTTTATGCCTCCCCCAACGACCAGAACATCATACTCAATAGCCATGAAGCGACTTTCGCAGCACTAACTAACGAAAGTCAAATGCTTTCGTATCTTTCGTTATTTTGAGATGGATAGATGGTCGGGCGCCGGCGCGAGCGAATTTCGCTCGCAAGACTATATTGGCTAGCGAGTTTCCCGTTAGCTTAGCCGGACGACGGGGTCGGCGCGAGATACGGGACCTATCAGCGCACGGAAAAGCGAAATTTCAAACGAACCCCGTCGGATGTACCCGCGCGGCGTCGGCAGGCTATCAATATCACTGGACCGAAGCACGCCGTGATGGCTATCGGCTGGGCCATGAGTGTCATCGCAACCATCATGAATTCGGCCACCGGCCAGCCCGTTCAGAAAATGACCTTCGGTCGCATGCCCAAGCCCTGGGCCAGCTTTAATCTGGAAAGCGGCGAGCTGGTGACGATCGATCGCGTGCAGGTCGGCAAACCGGCGCCCGGCAAGTTCGTCGCCCCCGTCGAGGTCTGGGTGACGCCGAAAAGCTGATGTCGGCAAGCGCGGAGCGGATGAGCGACATTCTGATCGTCGGCGGTTCGCTCGCCGGCCTCATGACCGGCCTCGCCTTGTCGCGACATGGCTTCTCGATCACGTTGCTGGAGCGCTCGACCGATACCGACCGGACCGGGGCAGCGCTGCAGGTCGGCTATGGCTTGCTTGAGCAGTTGACCGGGCGTCCTCACGCTACGGGCGCGCTCGCGACGGGCGTTCAGGCATGGCAATCGGTCTATCGCGGTCTGCGCGCAGCGGCGGACGAGGCCGGCATTGTCGTCCTGCAGAACGCCCGTGTGGAAGCGACGGGAGAGGCGGAGGATCGGGCCTGGGCAAGGACCGCCGATGGTCGGCGGTTCGACGGCAAGGTGCTGGTCGGCGCGGACGGCTATCAGAGCGTTGTGCGGCGGCAGGTCAGTCCGGAGCGTCCGGATGCCGTCTTCGCGGAGTATCTGGCCTGGGTCGGCTTTGCCGAAGAGTCGGCGCTGTCTGTCCGCTTTCCGTCCAATCTGGAGTTTCTCGAGTCCGAGCCCTATGTGCTTCTCGGCTTTCCGCTGACAGCCGCCGATGGCAGTCCGGAGCGTGGCCGCCGCCGGGTCGGCTGGGGCTGGTACGACGCCGGACATAACGCAATCCTGCGTAGAACAGGGGCGGTCGAGGGCCCGTTGGCGCGGCATTCGCTGCGCCCGAGCGACATGCCGGATGAATTGTTCGACGAGCTGGCCGCACTGGCGCGCCGGCACTGGCCATCGCCCTGGCGCGACGCGATCCTGGAATGTATCGCCCGCAAAGCGGTGCTCGGCACACCGGTCGTGGAATATTGTCCGGACCGCCTTGTCGCCGGCCGCATGTGTCTGGTTGGCGACGCTGCCCATGTCTGCACGCCGATGACAGGCAATGGCTTTGCAACCGCCGCGCAAGATGCTCTCACCCTCGCGCGCTGCCTCGACCCGGCGGTCCTGCAGGCCGACCCCAAAGCCGCACTCGCGCGATATGAAGCGTCCCGGCTACCCGAGGTGCGCCGACTGGCCCGGTCTGGCCAGCAGGTCAGCCGGAATTTCGTGGGCTCTGTGGTTGAGGCGGTTGCTCTGACATAGCGGTGGGCCGGTAGCACGAAGACCTTTTCAAGCCTGCCTTTCGTCGCCCTCCGGCATTGCGCCGACATCTTGAGGCAGCGGCCCACCGCAGAAGCGCTTAGATGAGAACCGACGCTTGGCAGCGTCGCGCGCTCCACGCCCTGACAGGCGAAGCGAGGGGAGAGGAGCCCAAGCGGCGTTTTTCGCGGGAGGGGCCTTGGCATTTAGCCCGGATGTGTAATTCGTCGGGATCATAGCGACGGCAACGAAATACATTCTCATGGAATTCGGTTTGGCGCGAGCTAACCGCATCGTCGGTTCGCTTCAGTCCGCGAAGTTCTTGGCGTTTTGCTTAGGCTCTGATGACGCAAACCTCACGTTTATTTCATTGAAAACAAACGCGCTCCTAATCCGGCTACTCGATCTGCGGTTCAACATGGGAGTAGTCGCACAATTCTCCATCTGGTCGTTCACCACATAAGCGTTGACTGCGTAGCGTATAATAGTTAAATCAAAATTTACCTAATAGCGCCCGAGATTCTCGGTCGAAACGGCAAACCATCGGCGACGATGGGACGCAAAGCCTCCGGTCCCTCACAGGGATAGCGGGGTTACCGAAACGGAGAACTATTGTGGACCTGTCGTCCTCGCGCCTTCCAGATCCTTTACGCCCTCGTCGGGCGACGGCCCGTCTTTGGCGACGGTCAGCAAGCACCAGTACCGATCATCACGTGATCCAGTCGCTTGCGACTGGCTCGCCAGATGCACGCGCTTGCAATCCAAAGCTCCGCGAAACGCAGTCGCCCGAGGGACTCTAAGGTAGGCGGAGTCTAATATTTTCCGATTAAATTCATGTGCATATCAAGTAAGAGAAAGACATCGTCATGTTCGTGAACTTGAAGTCTATCGCGACAATTGCGCTTCTGGGTTCCATCCCGGCGGCAAGCTACGCTCAGTCCTCAGCATCTGTGTCGACCACGGGTACAGCCCGGATCGTTCAGCCGATCTCGATCGCAAAAACCAGCGACCTTGCGTTCGGCACGATCGTGAAACCCTCGGTAGCAGGGACCAACACGGTCACTGTCGATGCCTCGACGGGCAATCGCAGCCTGTCTGGTTCCGGCGACGCCGTTGCCGCTGGTGGCACGACGTCGCGCGCCGCCTATACGGTCTCGGGTGAAGGGGGGCAGACTTTCTCGATCTCGGTGCCCGCCAGCTTCTCCATGACCGGTACGCCCGGCGGCACGATCACCGTCACCCTGACGCCGAGTGCCGCAACAGGCACATTGTCCAGCTCCATCGGCACAGCTGGCACCGCGACCTTCGGCGTCGGCGGTAGCTTCTCCCTGCCCAATACGCAGGCCTCTGGCAATTACTCGGGCACCTTCACGGCGACCGTCGCCTACAACTGACCTGTGACAGGAGCGTCTCGTGACGGTCTCATCATCCATCCGGATGGGAGCGCGCCTGTTGCTGGCGACCGCTCCTGCGCTGGGAGCGCTGTGCCTTTGCGCGGCGCTTGCAGCCTCACAGGCGAACGCGGCGGAAGCGAATGCGAAAGGCCAGGTTTCGATCGTGGAGCCAGCTTCGATCACGCAATCGGCGAAGGACATTGTTCTGCAGCCGGTGCTGGTTCTTCAGTCGAGCCTCCGGGTCATGATCTTGTCGCCAGGGCCGCAGTCAAACGAGAGCGACCAAAACACCGGGCTTTCGATGGCCGCTCCTATTCAAATCGCCGGGGGCAGCAACCAGACGTTTTCGCTCCTGGTCTCAAAAGCATTCGTCCAGCCAGGCGCAGGGGGTTCGCTTAGTGTCCCGATGGCGACGCTGAGCGATGATAATTTCCCGTCCTTTGAAGCCGGCCCCTCGGGTTTCGAGGATGTCCTCATGGGCCGGCTGAGCGGCGATGGCCTTCTGTCTGTTCCTCCATTTCTTTTGAAAGCGCTGCGCGACAGCTACGGGCCCGACGGCGGGCCTTTGCTGGTCCTGGCGCAATATGAATGAGCGAGAGACGCCGGTGATGACTCTCCCAGGCGTCGTGACGCGTCTCACGCGATCTGCGAACCAACGCAAGAGCATCGCTATCGCTATCGCGTTGGTCGCTGGCGCCTTCCCATCCGCTTTTTGCACTTCCTCTTCTGCCCAGCCTGCGACGACAGAGCAGGCCGGCGGGAGCGCCAGCCTCAACATCAATCCAAAGCGGATCACCTTTGATCGGCTGGGGCGGACGTCGAGCATATTCCTCTTCAACCAAGGGACTGCCGCCGGGGTATATGACATCAGCTTTGTCGACCGGGTCATGTTGCCCACCGGTCAGATCCGCCCGACGGATGAAGCAGACGGCGCGCCGGAGGTGAGAGACCTCAGTGCCAAGCTTCAATCCGCGCGTTCCATGATGCTGGTGACGCCCAGGCGCGTGCTGCTCAAGCCGGGGATGGGGCAGACAATCCGTCTTCGTGCAGGTGGCACCGGCGACTGGCCCGCCGGCGAATATCGCACGCATCTGACGGTGACGGCGGTGCCGCCACCTGACACGGGCCTAACCGCCGATCAGGCTGCGAATGCTGAGCCCGGTGCTGTTTCGTTCCGCATCGCATCTGTTCTTGGGATTTCCATCCCTGTGATCGTGCGTATCGGCACGCCTCAGGTTGAGGCCGCGATCGAAAACACACGGTTCACGATGGAGAGCCCTGGGCCGGGGTCTGAGCTGAACAGCCCTATGCCAGTCGTCACTTTTGACCTTGTGAGGCGTGGGCCGAATTCCCTTTTCGGCGATATCGAAATCCGAAAGGCGAAGGCGCGCCGTGAGGACGAGCCGTTGGGTGTCGTGCGGGGGATCGGTGTCTATCCTGAGATAGAGCGGCGACAGGTAAAGATCGCTCTGCGCTCTCATCCGCAGCGAGGCGAGCAAATCAGCGTCGTGTTCACCGACCAAGATACAGCTCCGGGGAAGATACTTGCGCAGAGCCAGATCTCCTTGCCGTAGCCTGTGGATTGGACTGATGCTCATGATCGCCACTGCTCAGCCTACTCCTCTTTGGGCGGACAGCGGCGAACTGGCCGCTGACGATACTCAACTTTTGCTGCTTGAGGTTGTCCTTGACCGGGCATCTTTATCGGATGCGCTTCCCGCACTTCAGGTGGGCGACGATATCGTTCTCATCCCCGTCGGCGCGCTGACGCGCCTTCTCGATCTGGATGTTCAGGTTTCACCGGCAGATGGGAGTTTGACGGGGCAGGTGGGCCAGGCTCGCCAGTCCATCTTCCTTGATATTGCGTTGGGTGAGGCGCGGGCGGGCACGGCGCGCATCATTCTGAAGCCGGGTGACGCGCTGCAAGACAGCGGCGACATCTACCTGACCGTTTCCCTGATGGAACGGCTGCTCCCGGTTCGAATGACATTGGATGTGTCGGAATTGACGCTCAATCTCGAGGCTCGAGAAAAGCTGCCCGTGCAGATGCGGGCTGAGCGGATGGCGCAGGGAGGGGGCATCGCGCATTCTGGCGCTGTCCTGGAGCCGGTTCTTTCGGTGGCGGCGCCAGCTGGCATGCTGTCTTTTCCCGCCTTCGATGTAACCATGGATTTGGGCTCCGATACGCGTGGGCAACCCTTTCAAAGGCGGTTCGACGTGCGGGCTTCGGCCGCACTCTTGAACGCCGGGTTTCAAGGTTATCTCGCCTCCGACGATCGTGGGAAGCCAGCTCTGGCGCGGTTGCTTCTTGAGCGGCGTGAGTCGAAGGGCGGCTTGCTGGGCCCCCTGCAGGCGACCAGTGCTTCCTTGGGCGATACATTCCTGCCGGCCCTCGCACTGGGCCCCAGAAGTGTTGCCGCGCGTGGTTTTGCGTTTTCGACCCGGCCTTTGGAGCAGGCGAGCATCTTCGAACGTGTCGATATTCGCGGCGAACTCCCGCGTGGGCATGACGTCCAGATTTATGTGAACGACATCCTGAGCGGTGCGCAGTCGACGGCGGTCGAAGGACGCTACGAATTTGACGATGTCCCGCTGGTTCGTGGCCTCAATGTCATCCGCATTGTGGATTATGGCCCCAATGGCAGCCGGACCGAGACCACCCGGGTCATTTCCGTCGGCAGTGGACAGGCCGCTCCCGGAGAACTGATTATCGACTTTGGCATTGGCGAGCAGGGCAAGACCCTCGTTGGCTTCGAAGGCTCGCAGGAGCCATCCGTGGGCGCTGGGCGGCTCGTCGGTACGCTGAATGTGCTGTACGGCTTTTCCGAAAGCTGGACAGGCGCGGTCGGTCTCGCGCGCTATTCGTCCACGCAGGATGCCGCGCGCTTCCTCCTCTCGGCCGGCGTGCGAGGTTCGGTATTCGGCCTGGCTGTTCAGGCCGATGCAGCGCGAGACAGTCTGAGCGGATATGCTGCTGCCGTGGGCATCGCGGGCAAGCCGTTCGGGATCGCATCGACGATACGACGCGCCGAATTCCGAAATGGCTTTGTCGATGACGCCGCCCCCCATGGTGGTGACGGGCGCGCTCTGCGATCTGGAACCGAAGCAACTTTCGACTTTGGCTTGAAGGCCGGAAACCGCTCGATCATTCCGGTGGCCTTGCGGATCGGTCAAGACGCCTATGTGGACGGACAGAGCGCCGTGTATGGGACATTGAACATGTCGCTTCCCGTTGCCCGTGCGCTGGTCTCTGCCAGCTGGGATTATAACCGCGTGACCGGGCCAGGGGCTCAGAACCGATTGACCGGAAATGTCTCGGCGTCTCTCAATCCGGGCTATGACTGGCAAGTTCGCGGCGGGTTTGACTATGATGTGCAGCCCTCTCTTCAGGCCCGATCCTTTAACTTGGCTGTCGACCGAAGCGTCGGAGAAGGCTCCTCCCTGCGGCTCGCGGCCGGACAATCATTTGTAACGACCTGGGATACGACGGCGGAAGCGGGATTGAGTGTCCGCTTGCCGATAGCCGATCTTACCTTCAGCGCGGATTATTCCAGACCCCGAGGGGACTGGAGCGTCGGCATCCAGCTAAGCTTCAGTCTGGCACCCAATCCATTGAGCAGGCGCTATGCTGTGCGGCGCTCCGGGGCGGCATCGGGTGGGAATCTGGCGTTCGAAAGTTTCTTCGATTCCGATGGCAACGGTCGACGAGATCCGGGCGAATTGCCTGTATCCGGGCTCAAGCTGAAAGGCGGGACCAGGGAGGAAGTCACCGACGCGAACGGCCGAGCGCTGGTGACCGGCCTGGGATATGGCCCCTCCGCCCGAGTCACGATAGGGCTGGATGATGTGGATTTGCCCTATGTCGCCGTCCCTCCCCAAATTGTGGAATTTGCGCCCGTCCGGGGCAAGGTGGCGGTGCTGGCTTATCCGTTCAAGCCGGTAGGGGAAGCGCTTGTCCACATCGTCTTGCGGCAACCGACTGGCAAGCTCGTGGGCCTGTCGTCCGTGCGCGCTGCGCTTGTGGGTGAGGATGGCACGCGGAAGGAGGCGGTTTCCGAGTTCGACGGCAGCATTTATTTCGAGAGCCTGCCTCCGGGCACCTATGATTTGGAACTCGATCGCGAGCAGGCCGGGCGGTTGGGCATGGCCATGGCCGCGCCGGTCTCCGTCATCATTCCGGAAGCGGGAGGCATGGCTCCGGACGCGAACGCAACCGTCATTTTCGAAGGGACAAGGCATTGAGACATGCGACCGCATCTGGGGCGGCGCGCAGCGCTTGGCCCACCAGGCAGCCGGCGCCGGTGCGGCGGCTGCGCACACTGGCAGCGACTTGTGCGGCAATGCTCTGGGTGGCGCTTCCACAAGGGTCGGCGTTGGCCCAGTCTTTCACAGTCAACACTATCACAACGAACACGCCGAACTTCGGCAATGTGGCGGCGGCGGCGAGCGGCGACACCGACTTCGCCATTACGACGAGCGGCGCGGTCTCCTCGGCGGCGGGCAGCGGGGGAAATATCGCCTCGGGCACCAAGTCGGCCGCCACCGTCACCATCCGGTGCTCGGGCGGCAGCGCGTGCACGAGCGCGACGGCGATCGTCCGCCTCTTTTCGCTGACGACGATCAGTGGCCGGGCTCAGAAAGTGAAGAACTTCACCGTGGCTTCCGGCACTGCAACGGTGGGCGCTGTCACCACGAATCCCGATGGCTCGATCACCTTTCCCCTGACCGGCTTCTCCTCAACGAGCAGCCGCACCTTCCTCGTTGGAATGACCCTGCCGATTCTTGGCGATAACGCCTCTACCAGTACGAGCGCGTCAGCCTCATGGGGCGTGGGCGTCGCGAAATCGCCGACAGTCCCGTCCGCATCTTCGCTTTCCCGAAACGCGATGGCGACAATTCGGAAGTCGCTGACCCTCACCAAGAGCAGCGATCTGGCGTTCGGCGCGATCCGACCGCCTGCGAGCGGCAGCGGCACTGTCTCGATCAGCAACGTGAATGGTGCCCGGTCCATCGGAACGGGAAGCCCCGTCCTGCTTCCCGGCCTCACCAGCGGTCGCGCGCAGTTTTCCATTGGCGGACAGGCAAGCACGGCAATCACGGTCACAACGCCGGGCAGCCTGACAATGAGCGGGAGCGGCGGGGGCACGCTCAGTGTCACACTTTCGCCATCCGCCAGCGGCGCACAGACGCTGAATACATCGGGCTCCCTCACGTTGGGCGTAGGGGGCACTCTCACGGTGCCGAGTAGCGCCGCCTCGGGAGATTACGCCGGCAGCTTTGCCGTTACGGTGAGCTATAATTGACGAGCGTCCTGTTGCGCCTCGGAAGCTGCCGCAGGGCTCGCTTGAATCAGCATCGATGTATCTATTCGCAGCAGTAGTAGCGCCCTATGGCCGACTTTGCCTGCGCGATGTCTCGCTCAGACGCCGGTGACCGGGCGAAGGCGTCTCGCGCTTCCTCGACGAGCCGCGCTTCTAGTGCGCGCAGATCGATCCCGGTGCATTGCCCTCCCTGAACGATGGGGCGACCGCCGATGAGCAGACATTCGACATGCTCGGCTCTGGCCCGTCCGAGCACAAGGCGAACAGGATCGGGATCAGGCATGATGCAATCGGCTGCCAGAACGCCGAAGCGAAGGATCAAAAGATCCGCATCCTGGCCCGCTGCGACCGCATGGGCGGGCGTCGCAGCAGTGCCGAGGATGGACTGCCTCCCCCAGTCGAAAACGCCTTTCAGGATTTTGCCGGGGTCCCGGCCCATGCCCCACTTCGTCTCGCGAGCGCCTACATGCCATGCCAGCCTCAGCTCCCGTAGCATATCCTCGTCGTCGTCCAGAGCCATGCCATCCAGCCCGAACGCGACACGCACGCCAGCATCGAGCAGACGGCCGATCTGAGGCATGCCCGACCGGAGACGCAGATTGGAGGAAAGGTTGACGCTCACGATGACGCCGCGTTCGGCGAGTAGCGCGATGTCGCGATCATCGAGCCAGATTGCATGTGCGACAGTGAGCTGCTCATTGAGCAGGCCCAGGCTGTCTAGCCAGCTCACGACCCCCCCCGGACAGTTGGCCCGCGACCAATCCCGTTGAAGCTCGGTTTCCAACATATGTGTGTGCACCCGTCGTCCGTCCGCTGCTGATGCACGCGCGATCGCCTCGAGCGTCTCGGGTTTTGTCCATTGCGGCGCCACCGGATGGTACTGAAGCGTGAAATAGTCGTGCTCGAGTGCCTTGGCCTGCTCGAACCATGAGAAATTCGTGGCACAATCCCGCATTCCATCAGCGGACGCGAGAATCCCCGCGCGCTGCTCTTCAGGATAGAAAGCGGCGAGACGGCCCAGATCGCCGTAGACTTGGGGGTTTCTGTCAAAGAACGGCCAGCCAAACCCGACACGGATTCCCACATCGCGCGCGGCCCGCGACACAGCCTCCGCCTCAGCGAGCAAGGCGTGCCCGTCCTGCGTATTGTGGCAATGGTTGACGGCGGCGACACCGCTCAACGCAATCCTGCCGAGCGCCACGACGGCGTTGAGCCAGGGATCGACTCGAGGGTGGCGGCGCAGGTCGGGCAACCAGCTTTCCAGAGATTGATCGGGCGCGCCAAAGGCGAGGGTCCGAAGGCCTCTGCCATGATCATGCGCGTTGGACAGTGCGGGCATGATCAGGCGCCCGGCCTCCTCCGGACTTAACGACTCCGCGGGCACCGGCTCGACCGTCAAGATCCGTCCTTCGGTGCCTATGCTGATCCGACTTGGTCCGAGCAGCGTGCCTTGCGCATCCACAAGGACGCGTCCCGCCAGCAGTGTCCGCAGTGTCATGACGGGTTTCCCATTCTGCCTGTGCTCACCCAAAACCCAACGGCCTTGATCTGCAATCACTCTAAAGCGCCTGGACGCTCCAGGCGGTGCAAAAAAGAGATCGCTCGACGCCGCTTGCAACAACGCCGGACCCTCCTCTTACACATTTAGCAACAGGTCGGTTCGCTTCTTGCAATGGTGCAGCGGGCAAAACTTTGTCTTGATGTGTGTGCGCCGGGGAACGCGGTGCCCAGAAATGCTGGTCAACAGCAGGGAGGTTACACGCGAGGACATCTGGACGGTGCGTGGCGCAAGAGAGGTTACTCGCAAGTATCGAGAAAAAGGGGTCGGAGTCATGTCTCTCATCAAGAACGAAAACGGGTCTACACGCAGCGGCCGCTGCACATTCAGCGCGCTCTCCATATCCTGCGCAGCCGCTGTCTTGGCCACGTGCATCGGCACGGCGCATGCTGCCGACGCCGCCGATGCTGCCGCAGCGGAGGCTGCTGACGATCAGGGCGTCATCGTCGTCACCGCGACGCGGCGCGAACAGGCAATCAACGAGGTTCCCCTCTCGATCACCAGCTACGACAAGCGCCTGATGGACCAGCA
The DNA here is from genome assembly GCF_025961995.1 of Sphingobium sp. B8D3A. Taxonomy (NCBI): domain Bacteria; kingdom Pseudomonadati; phylum Pseudomonadota; class Alphaproteobacteria; order Sphingomonadales; family Sphingobiaceae; genus Sphingobium; species Sphingobium sp. B8D3A. The sequence continues at coordinate 528,664 of NZ_JAOQOS010000001.1, forward strand.
GGGCGTTCGCACGATCGACGACCTCTCCCGGCTGACCCCCGCGCTGAACTTCACGTCGAGCGCCGGTTCTACCGCCAATAATGGCAGCAACATCGCGATCCGCGGCCTTTCCTCGGACGTCGGCTCCGCCACGACCGCGATCTACATCGACGAAACGCCGATCCAGATCCGCAACGTTGGCTATTATGGTGGCAACCCTTATCCCCGGATTTTCGACCTCGACCGTGTCGAGGTTTTGTACGGCCCACAGGGCACCTTGTTTGGCGCAAGTGCGCAGGGTGGCGCGGTGCGCTTCATCACGCCGGAACCGAACTATGACTCGCTTAAAATTTACAGCCGCGCGCAGGTTTCCTTCACGCAGGAGGGCTCGCCCAGCTACGAAGCCGGTCTCGCTTTCGGAGCGCCGATCAGCGACAAGGTCGCCTTCCGCCTCAGCGGCTGGTATCAGGACACGGGCGGCTACATCGATCAGGTCGTGCACGGCACCGACGTGGTGAAGGCCAAGGACATCAATTCCGGCAACGCTGCCGTCTTCCGTGCTGCTTTGGGCATGAAGCCGACCGAGACGCTCACCATCACTCCGAGCTTCTATTATCAGCGCGTCCACACCCGCTCGCGCGATGACTTCTGGGAAGGCTACGGCCTGGCCGCAGAAAATGATTATCACAGCGGCGTCTACGCCCTCGAGCCGAGCACGGACACCTTCTACCTACCGGCCCTGAAGGTCGAATGGGAAGTTGCGCCCAATATCGACCTGATCACCAACACGTCCTACTTCGATCGCAAGCAGAAGCAGACGCTGAACTACGCGACTTATTTCTCGGTCCTGCGCTCGGGCAGTCCTTTCGGCACCTACGCCAACAAGGACCTGAACAACATGGGCGTATACCTGAACATGCGTCAGAAGAACTTCGTTCAGGAAGCGCGTCTGCAGTCCTACGAGAACGCGCTGCTCGATTGGACGGCCGGCGTCTATTACTCGAAGAGCAAACAGGAATTCGCCAACTACACTGGCTCTGGCCGTATTCCTGGCGTTCTGGTGAACGGCTTCCAGCAATATCAAGGCGTCTACAGCTATGTGAACCTGGTCGATGCCAAGGACGAACAGATCGCCGGCTACGCAAGCCTGGACTTCAAGCCGACCGACAAGCTGACGCTGACCGCCGCGATCCGCTACAGCCATGTTGATTTCGACTTCACCAACATCACCGATGGTCCGACCTCACGGGGCGTGCGCACCGTCACGACGGCCAGCATGAAGGAACACGCCTGGACGCCGAACTTCGGCATCTCCTACAAGTTCGCGCCCAACAACATGATCTATGCCTCGGCGACCAAGGGTTTCCGCCCCGGTGGTGCTCAGGCGAAGATCGTCAGCGACCTGTGCACGGGCGATCTTGCCACGCTCGGCCTGACCGAGAGCCCGACTGCCTATGAGTCGGATAACCTCTGGTCCTATCAGGCAGGCACCAAGAACTCGCTGTTCGGCGGTGCGCTCCAGGTCGGTGCCAGTGCCTATGTGATGAAGTGGAAGAACATCCAGCAATCCGTGCGTTTGCCGACCTGCGCCTTCTCCTTCATCTACAATCTCGGCAACGCCACGGGTAAGGGCGGCGAACTCTCGCTGGATCTGCGCGCGGCCCGCGGCCTGAACATCGGCGGCAACGTGGCCTATGTCGATCTGACCTATGACAGCGACGTGCTCGGCGGCAATGGGCTGGTGCTCAAGGCCGACGGGCAGCACATCGGCGGACCGGCCTGGACCGGCCGCGTCTATGGCAGCTACGAACGGGAGCTCAGCGCAGGTGTGGACGGCTATGTGCGTGGCGAATATTCCTTCGCCAGCCACACTTTCCGCGGCGCGGTGCCCGGCACCTATGGCTATGATGCCGGCCTGACCGAACTGCCCGGCCGCAACTTCGTCTCGGCCCGTGCCGGCGCGCGGTTCAGCGGCGTGGACCTTTCCGTCTTCGTCGACAATCTGCTGAACTCGAACGACCTGCTGGCACGCAATCACGACTCGGTAGGCTCGCCGCTCTACTACAACCAGACCTACCGCCCGCGCACGGTGGGGCTGACCTTCCAGTATCGCTACTGACGACAGGATTTGAGACGAAGGGCAAATAGCCCTTCGGGTCGCGCGACGGCGGGAGCAGCGATGCTTCCGCCGTTCTGCTTTGTTATGCGCGAAAGTCGTGGGCCGACTTGATCGGCGCAGGCGCGCTGGGCGCCTGCCTGGCAGAAATGGCGGGACGGGATGTATAGCCGAGGCGGTTCCGGCGCGCGACTGTCCTTCACCCAACGTGTCTCCTGACTGGAGGGGGCTAAGGGTGGGGCTTACGCCAAATTGCGCGCGCAGTAATCACGCGCAAAAGCGCGCTCGCGCGCCGGAAAAAGGGCTTATGAAGTCGCCCGCCGCTCAGTCGATATAAGCGTCCTTGCGCTGCTGGACTGGCCCGGGGTGCTGGATGCTTGCGCAGTTAGAGGCTGGCACATGGCCCTTGAGCAGATTCTGCGCGAAGGGGATGGAGTCGGCAGCCGAAACCGTGACGGCGGTGCTGTGGTCCTCACCCGGATAGGTGTGCCAATGGACCTGCGTCCCCGCCGCGCACATGGCGCGCACGGCGTTGTACTGTCCCTGCGTGCCGGCCATGTCGTCCGCAAGTCCGGTGCCAACGAACAGCGGGCCGGGGATGCGCCCATCGGTAAAGGCGAAGGCGGCGTCCATCTTGCTGTCGAGCGGCGCGAGATCCGCTGTGAAGACCGTCTGCCCGTCCTTGAGCCCCATCTCCTCCGCCTTGGCCATCAGGTCGCGCAGGCAGCCGTGCCGCGAAAGGCGCAGCAGCGGATAGCCCGCGGGCGTGACGAAATCGGCCGGATCAAGATCGGGATTGAGCGCGCGATCTGTGCCGGCGATGCGCAGCATGGCAAAGCCCGGGTCCATCGCACGGGGATCGGTCATCTTCTCGCCCTTTGCGGCCTGCCCGGCGGCCTCCGGCGTATCGAAGGTCATGACGAGGCCGGTCGCGACGGTGCCGAGCAGGTCTAGCTGTGGCGCATAGCTCTTTGCCAGATAGGCAGAGCCAATCGCCGCGCCCGAGCCCTGGGACTGACCGACGAGTACCACACGGCGCGACAGCACAGCGGGATAAGCGGCGGAGGCGGCGCGGGCGGCGTCCAGCACGGCATGCCCCTCGGAACGCCAGATGAGATAGGGGTGGACGCCATCTGTCCCCAACCCTTCATAATCGGTCGCGACGACGGCAAAGCCCGCCTCCAGCCAGCGCTGCAGATAGCCCTGATCGCGCAGCGACGTGCCATTCCACGAGGGCGCGCAGACATCGGCAAAACCGGTCGTGCCATGCGCCCACGAGACGAGCGGCCAACCACCCTTCGGTGCGCTTCCCTTGGGCAGGAATAGCATGCCCGAAACGACGATCGGCCATTGATCTCCCACGCCGCTCGTAGAGGAATAGAGGATGCGCAGTGCTTGGCCGCTTTCCGGCTGCCTGCGGTCCGCCGGCAACGGCTCTTGCCGCAGCATCTGGCCAGGTGCGGGGATTTCGCCGGTCCATTGATAGAAAGCTGAAACGCCGCCATCGCCATCGATGTCGCCCAGATCAACCGGGCTGGCAGTGTGCTGCGCCGTGTGTTCAGGCGCGGGCGCGGTCTCCTGTCCCATCGCCGGCCGGGCTAGCGCTACCAGGGGCAGTACGGACCACAGCGCAAGGCGAGCCAATCGATCTGATCGGTGCGAGGGCGCAGGGCGAAGGGGGCGGGTCATCATCGGCGGAGTCACTCCTTGTGCATCCTGCCGTTCTAACCTGCTGCGGGATAGTGTCGCGGGGGGATTGTGGCACCGGGGAGGTGCTGGCGGGGCAACGGGGTTGGCCCGACGCGGACAAATCCTTGCCTGACCGGTTGTCCGCTATTGGGTCTCGCGGAACGCTAGCGCTATCACTAAAAGTCGTTGGGAGCGCTCTTTGCCGATCTTCCCCGTAGGGTCTGAGTAGCGCCGCAGGTGCGTATCGAAGAGCCGTATTGAAGCATCGCAGCGCACGTAGCGGTCCTTCGATACGCCGCTTCGACAAGCTCAGCAGCTACTCAGGACGAACGGCGGGGCGTCCAGTCCGGTTTGGAACTCAGTCTTGCAAAAGCGCTGCCGGGATGATCGACAAACTGGACTCACCGCATCATCGATTGATCGGATGGTCCAAGCCTCAAAGCGTCGCGCCGCCGTCCACGACCAGTTCCTGCCCTGTCACGTTGCGGCCGCCGTCGCCGACAAGGTAAAGCACCATGGCGACGATGTCCGCCATCTCGCTGGGGCGATTGAGCGGGATGCCCATGTCGGCCACATAGGCTCGCAGGGCTTCCTCTTCCGACAGGCCTTTCAACTCGGCCATGGCGCGCCAATTGGCCTTCATGCGCGGCACGGCGATGGGGCCGGGCGCGACGTAGTTGACGGTCACGCCGTCCGGTCCCGCCTCCAGCGCCGCGCTGCGCGTGAGGCCACGCAGGCCCCATTTGGAGGCGGAATAGCTCGAGCGACCGGCCCGGCCGCGCATGCCGTGATTACCGCCGATATTGACGATGCGCCCATGCCCCGCTGCACGCATCACCGGCAGCAGGCGGCTCATGACGATGAACGGCGCCCGCAAATTGGTGGCGATGGTGTTGTCGAACTCTTCGATGCCAAACTCGCCGATGGGCGGTGACAGCGGGCCAGTGTGGCCGGCGGCATTGACAATGACGTCCACTGCGCCTTGCGACCAGCCCAGGAAGCTATCGAGCGCCGCCTCCAGCGCGGGCGCATCGCGCACGTCTGCGGTCAGCACCAGCGCTCGGTGGCCATTTGCGCGGATCTGCTCGGCGACATCCTCCATGGCGGCGGTGCGCCGTGCGACCATCGCGACATCATAGCCCTGCGCGCCCAGCGCCAGCGCGATCTCCCGCCCCGTGCCCGCGCTGGCACCGGTGACGAAAGCGATGGGGGTTCTGCCCGCCATCACTGCGCGTCCGCGAAGAATTTGCGCTTCGAGCCGGCCTGAATCTTGTAGATCGAGCTGCCGGCTCGCGAGGGGAAGGGCAGGCGAACATAATTCTGCTCGAAGCGCACTTCTCGCGTCGAGGGGCCGCAGACGAGGCGGGATTCATATTCGTCCCAATCCACCTTGTAGAAGAGCGGGAAGGCATCGCTGGCGGCATATTCATAGAAGAGAATGCGGCGCGGATCGCCCGAGCGATTCACGCTGGAGCCATGGAGCGTCATCGGATGGTGGAAGCTGACGGTTCCGGGCGGACCTTCGAGCAGCACTGCCTTCGCCATGTCGAAGTCAGCGGGATCGACCGCACCGCAGAAATAGCCTTCCTCGTCATGATGATCGAGCAGCGGCCCCTTGTGACTGCCGGGGATGACTTGCATCGCGCCGTTGGAGGCGTTCGCGCCATCCAGCATCACCGAGGCGACGCAGGTGGACATGTTGGTGTGCGGCGCGAAGGCCCAGTCCTGATGCCACTCCAGCGCGGCGCCGCCATTGGCGGACTTCATGTTGATCTTGGTGTGCGAGAGGCGCACGTTCGCGCCGATGATGCGGGTGAGGACCGCCAGAATATCCGCATTGCCCGCCTGCTCGGCATAATAGGGGTCGATGCGGTTGGGCTTCTTGATCCGCTGGATGGTGCGGTTGCCCCGAACGTCCGTGTCGAAATCGAACCAGGCGTCATCGCCCTCCACCGTCTCCGCCTTGGCGGCGACGCGGTCGGTGAGCGCGCGCAGATTGTCCAGCACCGGACCCGCCAGCAGGCCGGGCAGGACGACATAGCCGTTTTCGTAATAATCGGAGACGATCTGATCGATGTTCATGAGGGTCAGTCCTTGGGGAGCGGCAGGTCTGTGACGACCATGTGCGCCTTGTGGTGCGTGATGCAGAGCGGCAGACGGGCGTTGCGCACGGCATTCTGGCCCGTCGCGCCGCACGCCCAGAAGACCGGCAACTCGCCGGGGTTCAGGGTCGTGAGGCCGTGGCCGCCATAGCTGTGCGAAAGATCGGCGATCCCCAGATCGCCAGGCAGGCCGAGCGAAACCGGCGCGCCGTGACATTGCGGGTAGCGGGCGCTGAGCAGCGTCGCGCGGATGGCATCGGCGGGGCTGAGCGCGCGCATGGAGACAATGAGCTTCCCACCGAACGGGCCGACGGGGGTCGTCTCGCGATCCGTCTCGTACATGGCCGAGACATTGCCCTCATCGAGGTGGCGCAGGCGTACACCGGCGCGCTGAAGAATGGCTTCGAAGGAGAAGGAGCAGCCAAGCACGAAGGCGACGAGATCGTCCGCCCAGACGGCAGAGGCATCGCGCGGGGTCTCGACCAACTCGCCATCGCGGAACACCATATAGCCGCCGGTATCGCGGGCGATGTCGAGATCGTCGGCGAGCGCGGGGAGCGCACGGACGCCCGGCTCGCTGCGGCCGAGGATCGGCAGCGCTTGGGCGTTGGCGCGGCAATAGGCCTCGAAATCCTCCGCATAGGCCGCCGGGACGGCGACAAGATTGCCCTGCATGAAGTCGCGCGCGACGTGGTTGGTGAAATCGGTGAATGCCCCCGCGCGGATCGCACGCCGCACGGCGCGCGGATCGGCGCGGTCGAATGCGGGCGTGGACGCCCCTGCGGAGAGGGCTTGGGTCATATTTGCTCTTTTACGCGCGCGGGGCGTTGCCGAGAGTTGCTTTTTGATGCCTCCCCCGTTGCCGATCCGGCCATGGGCGGCACCGCGCGGCCGTGCTTGGCTACGCCTTTTGGTTGCGGGAGTGCGCAGATATGGCGGGCATGATGATCATCGGCGGCACGCGCGGACTGGGCGGCACGATTGCAGGGGAATTTGCGCGGGCTGGACATCAGGTGGCGCTGGCGGATGAAGGAGCGGCGCCTGACGGTGTCTATCCCTACGTCGCCATCGACCTCGCCCACCCTGAGGCTCCAGTCTACGCCGTCGCGCAAGCGCTCACCCACCTCCCCACGCTCGATGCGCTGGTGATCGCCGCCAGCGCCATGGAGAGTGCCCCCATCGAACGCTGGACCGGAGCGATGTGGGACCGGGCGGCAGCGATCAACCTGCGCCTGCCTTTCCTCGCGGTGCAGGCGGCGCTTTCGGCGCTGCGCGAATCGGCCAATGCGAGCATCACCCTGCTCTCATCCACTGCGACACTGCGCGGGCAACCCTTCACCCATGGCTATCAGGCAACCAAGGCCGGTGTTGCGGGGCTGGTGCGCAGCCTCGCTGCCGAACTGGGGCCGGACGGCATCCGCGTGAATGCGGTGTTGCCAGGCTGGCTCGATACGCCGCTGACTGACGCATACTGGACCACGCGGGAAAATGCCGCGGATGAGCGCGCGCAGATCGAGGCGCGCATTCCGCTGCGGCGGCATGGTTCAGCGCAGGAGGCTGCGGCGCTGGTCTGCTTCCTCGCGTCACCCGCCGCCAGCTATCTCACCGGGGCCATCCTGCCGGTGGACGGCGGCGACACGGCGGTCTGATCAAGCCGCCGACGCGGCCGCTTTGGGCGCCGTCGGCACGCGGGGCAACGCAATGAAGCAGACCAGCAGGCCGACGATCGCGACGCCGACATAGCCTGACCAGTGCGTCAGCGCGAAATAGACGGTGGGGGTGAGGAACGAGGCCAGCGACACGAACTGGTTGACCGAACCTGCCACTGTACCGCCGCCGACCGTTCCGGTCGCGAGCGCCGGCATAGTCGCCATGCAGATTCCGGTGGCGGCGCCATAAGTAAACAGCCAAGCCATCAATCCCGCAATGGCGATGATCATCGGGCTGGACGGCAGGAACAAAGCGATCTGCGCAACGATGCCGATGACCACGACGATGCCGAGCAGCCGCCGCATCGGGAAATCCCGGGAGAGCAGCGCACCGGTAATCGTGCCGCCGAGCAGCACCGCGGCGATCTTGGCAATGGCCACGATGCTCGCAGACGCGGCGAGCGAGACGCCATGCACCTTTGCCAGATAGGTTGGCGCGGCAAGGCTGGTGCCGTAGGAGATCATCGCCGGCATCGCCATGGCAAAGCCGAGCATCAGGATCGGCGGACGGCGCAGGCCGGCAAACAGGGCAGCCAGCTTCTCACGCCCATTCTGCCCTTCCTTGCGGATTGCCGCGACATGCGGGAGGATGAAGGCCAGCGCCGCGCATCCGAGCATGATCGCGCCGTGGAAGGCAATCGCGAGCCGCCAGCTGTCACTGGTGGTGAAGGGTGCGGCCATCAGCAGGCCGAGCGAAAAGCCGGTCGGCGCATAAGTAGACCACAAGGTGAGTGCGCGGGTGCGCGAGCCGCCCTCCAGCGAGCCCATCAGCATTGCCGCGCCGCCGTTCAGGATGCCGAGATAGCCCACGCCCGCCATCAGCACGCCCAGGTTGAACAGCCAGATATCCTGCGCGAACCACAGGATCACGTCCGCCAGCACGAAGACCGGCGAGGTTAGCAGCAGCACCAGGCGCGGCCCAAGGCGATCGACAATGCCGCCGCCAACCGTCGCCACGATCGTCGCGGGCAGGGAGAAGAGCGCAATGGTGAGGCCAATCGCGGCAGCGGGCGCATCCATCGCCTCGGTAATGCGCAGCGCCAGCGGAGAGAGAATGCCGACCAGCGCCATGCTCATCAGGCCGATGAGATAGACCAGCGCTATGGTGCTCCAGTTTCCTTGCGTTCGTGGCGGCAGCATCGGCAGTTCCTCATCATGCGGCCGGACGAGCGCTCCGGCATGAGGAGGCAGGATAAGGAGACGCCCGGTGCCCACAAGCGGGGTTCGCAATCTGCACCGAGGTGTTCACATTTTTTGGCGGGCTGCGGCTTGGCCGGTGAATGGGAGGAGACGGGCGGATGCCGCCTCATTAGAAGTATGGCGGGAGACCCGCCTATCCAGAAACGACGGCATTGCTGACGTTCGTCATTTCCGCGATGGTATTCCGATGAAGCAGAGCGCAGATGCAAAACTTGTGGCGGAAGCAGTCGCACACAGCGTTGGCAACCGCCGCGAGGTCGAAGCGAGCAAATACGCTGGCTGCTTCTCCTGCTGCGCGACATTTGATGTAAGCGAAGTCCGTGAATGGCTTGATGAATGGACTGTTCCCGAGAAGCAGAATCGAGTGAGGCGTTGGACGGCCAGATGCCCCCGATGTAGCGCCCCGACCATCATCGGCAGTTCTAGCGGGCTTTTAGATGACCAAGGTTACCTGCCCATTTTGCATCATGTTATCAAGCATCAGCCGACGGTTCGGTGAGGTCCTTTAACCATCTCAAACTTGCCGGGCGCCGCCCCCCATGAACGCTTAAAAGGGGGCTGATCGGACACGGCAAACATAGTGACGGCATTCCGGGGGCCTGAGTAGCGGCTGAGCCTGTCGAAGCGAGGTATCAAAGGACCAGCCCCTGCTCTGCGATGCTTCGATACGCGCCTGCGCCGATACTCGGACTCTACTCGGCACGGACGGTGAAGATCGGCAAAGACCATTCCTGCGGGAACTCAGCTGTTTCCGCCTTTTGGTTTGTTTCGCAAACCCGGACGTGCATTGCGAGGAACGCTTTTCAGGCGACCTGTTTCACGCATAGACGGCAGGGATGCCGTCCCGTGATCCGCTTCCCCTCAAAACAAATCGAAATACTCGCGATGTTCCCAGTCCGTCACGGTCTGGTTGTAGCGGGCGACTTCGGCGCGTTTGATGAGGAGGAAGTGGTCGACGAAATCATTGCCGAAGGCGGCGCGCAGGAGGGGGTCTGTGTCCAGCCGGTCGAGCGCGGCGTCGAGCGTGTGGGGGAGTTTTTCGACCTGCGCAGCATAGGGTGAGTCCACCGGCGGGGGCAGGTCCATGCCGCCCTCGATTCCGGCAAGGCCGGTGACCATTTGAGAGGCGAGGTAGAGATAGGGATTGGCGGCCGGCTCGCCCACGCGGTTCTCGATACGGCGCAGCTTGGCGGCGCCTCTGGCGAGCACGCGCAGCATGGCGCCGCGATTGTCCTCCGCCCAGGCCACGCGGTCGGGCGCGAGGCTGTTGGGCCGGTAGCGCTTGTAGCCATTGATGGTGGGCGTGGAGAAGGGCGCGGCCCCCGCTGCGCCGGCGAGCAGTCCGGCGAGGAATTGCTGGCCAACGCCGGAAAGGCCATCCGACCCGTCCGAGGGCGCGAAAGCGTTCTCGCCGGTGCGGATATTGCGCAAGGATTGGTGGAGATGCCAGCCGCTCGCCATCGCCTCGGGCAATTGGGGGCGACACATGAAGCTGACATGATAGCCATGGCGCCGGGCGATCTGCTTGGCGGCGCTGCGGAAAAGAATCATGTCGTCCGCCGGGCCAATGCCGGTGCCCGCCTTGAAGACGAACTCGCATTGGCTGGGGCCGAACTCCACTTCCAGCGAATGCAGCGGCAGGCCGAGCGCGAGGCAGTTTTCGCGCAGGATCTCGACGATTGGCTCGACCTGATCGTAACGCTGCTCGGTGAGATACGCATAGCCCTGATGGAGCAATGAGACCTGCGGGGGGCGGCCGGGCTGGCCGGCATCACCCAGCGCGAGCGCCGCGTCTTCCAGCCGGGTGAGGTAGAATTCCACTTCGAGCCCGCTCACATATTCAAAGCCGCGCGCCGCCAGCCGGTCCACCGCCGCGCGGGCAAGCCGGCGGGTGGAGGCGACGACCGGGCGACCATCATGATGATAGAGATCGCACAGCATCCAGCCGGTGCCGGGTGCCCAGGGCAGAACGCGGAAGGTGGCCGGATCGGGCACCATGATGACATCGCCGCCGCCCTGCAGATCGGCATCGCCAATCCCGGCGCCGGCCGCGAAAACCGGCACCACTGTACGGTGCGATGTATCCTTGAGCAGCAGCGTCGAGGTGATCGCGCAGCCATCCTCGAATGCGCCCGCGAGGGAGTCGGCCAGCAACGTCTTGCCGCGCGTGATCCCGTGCATATCCGCAAAGACGAGGCGGACGGTATTGATCCCGTCAGCCTCGATGCGCTTAAGGACATCGGCGGCCTGGCGACGGGCTTCGTTGCTCCACAGGCCATGGGTGGCGATGAAGTCGCTCATTCTGCGGAAACAGGAGTCGGCTGGGAGGCCCAGGGTGCGGCATCGCGGCGGCGGCGGTCCACCTCACGCCAGTAGGCCTCAAGGTCCGCACCGGCGGGCGCGACGCCATCCACGGTGCCCGGATCACGCACCTGCTGCGCTTCCTCCGCTGTCAGATCGAGCAGGGGGCGCTCGCCCTTCTGCAGCTTGCCGATCTCGCGGATGAGCATGGTGCGATAGGCGACGATGCCCTTGTCCGTGGTGCCGAGATGCTCGCGGGTGCGATCCTGGATGCGGCCCATGGACTCCACCGCCCACTGGTCGTGCACGTTGATGTCCTCGCCCATGCCCGTATAGGTGCGGCTGCGCTGCTCCACCACGTCATAGCCATAATCATTCTGGCGATTGAGGCGCGGCTTGTAGTCCGGCAGCTCGTAGAGCGTGAGCCGCTGGCGGCGCATCTCTTCCTTGTCCACTGCATCGGTAAAGCTGGTGAAGGCCGCGTACCAATAGCAGCTCACATCATCGATCGGCACATGCCATTGCGTGATCGTCATCGTCTCGGAAAGCGGGATGACGAAGGCCTGCGGGAAGAACAGGTTGGTGATGCGCACATGCGTCTTGCCCTCAGGCAGCGAGCGCAAGGCGGTGAGACGGAAGCCAATGTCCGTCTTGGTGATCGTGATGTCCGGGTTTTCGAACTCGCGCAGCACCTGGATCATGGTGAGGTCGCTGTCTGCCGAGCGGCCGCGGAACTGCTTGCCATAAGCGTCCGCCTCCTCATCCTCGAAGAAGCGGTGGAGGAAGCTGGCATGGGCCGGATCGACGCCGACTTCCAGCGCCTGCAGCCAGTTGCAATCGAGATAGCCCTTGAAGGCGAAGACATGGCTGTCCGGCGCAGCGAAGCAATCGAGACCGGGGAAGGCCGGCGCCTCGCCCTCGCCCAGAAAGCCGAAGATCATGCCGGCACGCTCGACCACCGGGTAGCTGCGCTGCTTCACACGGCTGCACAGGCTGGAGCCGGCCGGCTCGCCGGGGGTCTGGATGCAATTGCCATCGACATCGAACAGCCAGCCATGGAACAGGCAGCGCAGGCCGCCATCTTCCAGCCGCCCGAAGGCGAGATCGGCGCCGCGATGCGGGCAATCCCGGTCGAGCAGGCCGAGGCGGCCCTGCTCGTCGCGGAACAGCACCATGTCCTGCCCCAGCACCTTTACGGCCTTGGCGGGCCGCGGCCCTTCCAGCTCCTCCAGCAATGCGATGGGCTGCCAGTAGCGGCGCAGGAGTGCGCCGAGCGGCGTACCCTTGCCGCTCAGGGTGATGAGATCATTTTGTGCTGGTGTCATGCTTGGCTTCCCGTGGGTCGTCTGTGCGGTGCTGGTGCCCTGATGACGTCCGTTCTGCCTCAACCGCTCGCGCGCGCGTGTTGCCGACTGGCGCCCGCTGCGTTGCTGGAATCAGAACCCATCAGCGCTTGCCGTGACGGATTTCGAAACATAGGCTCGCGCATCGACCATTCGAACATGCGAGCACATCAATGAGCCAGCCAAAGCGCGACATCCGTACCGTTGCCGTCTTCTGCGGATCCAATCCGGGCCTTGGCGACACTTATGAACGCGCGGCGGCCGAGCTGGGCGCGGCGCTGGCCCGGCGCGGGATCGGCATCGTCTATGGCGGCACGCACAAGGGGCTGATGGGCATCCTGGCCGATGCCGCGCTGGCAGGCGGCGGTCATGTCCATGGCGTGATCAACCAGCGCCTGTTCGATCGCGGGCACCTCCACCCCGATCTCTCGCTGCACGAGATCGTCGAGACGATGCGGGTGCGCAAGGAGCGGATGCTCAGCGTCGCGGATGCCTGTATCGCCCTGCCCGGCGGCATCGGGACGCTGGAGGAGTTCATGGAGGCCTGGACGCTCAACCAGCTTGGCGAGATCGACAAGCCGGTCGGCCTCTACAATGTCGGCGGCTTCCACGAGCCATTCATGACCTTTGTCGACACGATGATCGGGCAGAAATTCCTCCCGCCTGAGCATCGCAACGGCATCGTCGTCGAAGGCGATCCAGACGCGCTGATCGACGCCCTCATCGCCTTCGAAAAGCCCGACGTGCCGAAGTGGCTCTGATCGCCTGAGCGCGATCAGGCCGCGAGCAGGAACACCGCGAAACCGGCGCCCACCGCACCCATCGCCCGCAAGGCCTGTGCGGGAACGCGGCTTCCGATCACCACGCCCAGCGCGTGCAGCGCGGCCGTCGCCCCGATAAAGCCGAACGCGAACGTGGCGACGTCCCCAGCCGGAGCCTCAAGACCATGCGCCATGCCGTGCACAAAGCCGAAAGCACCCGTCACTGCCGCCGCGACAGCCCATGAGGCCTTCAGTCGAAGGGCCAGCGCCAGACCAAGCAGGAGGATGGAGAGCAGAATGCCGCCTTCGGCAAGGCCGGCTGGTTGGCCGAGCAGCGCATAGCCAAAGCCGATCACCATCGCGCCCACGAAGGCGGCAGGTGCGGCCCATTTCGCACGGCCCGCCAACATGCCGCCCCACAGTCCGACCATGACCATCGCGACGAGGTGATCGGCGCCGGTGAGCGGATGCAGCAGGCCCGAGACCAGCGGACTGGCGACCTCATGGCCGGGATGTGCCTGTGCCGCCGCCGGCAGCATCAGCGCGATCATGGCGACGAGCGCCGTTTTGAAATGTCTGATCATCCGTTCAGCCCTCCATGTTCGATGATAAATGCCTCGATCTCCGCGACGCCCTGGCCGGCCCGCACATTGGCGAAGACGAACGGGCGCTGTCCGCGCATCTTGCGCGCATCCCGGTCCATCACCTCAAGGCTGGCACCGACATGGGGCGCGAGATCGATTTTGTTGATCACGAGCAGGTCCGAGCGCGTGATGCCCGGCCCGCCCTTGCGTGGAATCTTGTCGCCCGCCGACACGTCGATGACGTAGATCGTCAGGTCCGCCAGCTCGGGGCTGAAGGTGGCGGCAAGATTGTCACCGCCGCTCTCGATCAGCACCAGTTGCAGGCCCGGGAAGCGCTTTTCCAGCGTGTCCACCGCCGCCAGGTTCATCGAAGCATCCTCGCGGATCGCGGTATGCGGGCAGCCCCCGGTCTCGACGCCCAGAATGCGTTCAGGCTCCAGCGAGCCGGCGCGGGTGAGGAACTCGGCATCCTCGCGCGTGTAGATGTCGTTGGTGATGGCGGCGATCCGATAGCGCTCGCGCAGCGATTTGCAGAGCGCGTCCATCAGCGCCGTCTTGCCCGAGCCAACCGGCCCGCCAATGCCGACGCGCAGGGCGCCGGTGGTCTGCGCCTGCATGGCGCCATCCTGTTCCATTGTCGTCATGTCCTGAACAGCCTCGTATATTGGGTTTCATGCGCCATGCAGCCGATCTCGGCGACGAGCGTGCAGCCGCGCAGGGCGAGGAAGGGATCGCCGTCGGGCAGCGCCATCACCTCCGCTGCCAGCGCACGGATCGGCTCGCGCAGGGCAAGCAGGGCCTGCTGGCCATCGGTCTGACCGAGCGGCACGAGCCGCTGGGCGGCGGAAACGAGATTGGCGACGCAGCCATGGAGATAGGCCACAAGACCATGTCGCTCCGATATGCCCTGGCAGCCGAACAAACAGCCCGCCGCTACCGGATAGGCGAGCGCGCCATCCGGCACATGGGCGATCAGCGATGCAAAGGCGGAAGGCTGCGTCGACTGAAGCGCGATGCGGCGAAAGGCCGCACCTTGCGCCGTGGTTTCCAGATGGCGCTCGAAGCCGCTCTGGGCGGCAACCGCCAGTTCGGCCACCTCGGTCAGCCGCGCTGCATCGCTGGCCTGCGCGGCGCGAAGGGCGTGGAGGAAAAACGCCGCCTCGTTGAACAGCGGGCCATGCTCCAGCAAGTCGCCGATCCACGCGACGGTGGTGTCGCGGCTGATGACATGCCCCGCCTCAACCGCCCACTCGATGCCGCCCGAATGCGCAAAGGCGCCGATGGGCCAGGCGGGCGACATCCAGCTCAGCAGATCGAAGAGCGCACCGTCATCCATGGCTGTGATGATGGTGATGGTCGTGGTGGTGATCCCCGTGACTGTGATGATCGCGACCGTGATCGTGGGCGTGAGCATGGCCGGGCGCACCCTCATAGGCGCCACCTTCGGGATCGAACGCGGCTTCGACCGCCTGGCACGTGCCACCCAGCCCCTCGACCATATGGGCGATGACATGATCCTCGCGGATCAGCAGCCGTTCGCCATCGAGCTGGGTCGGCAGATGGCGGTTGCCCAGATGCCAGGCGATGCGCACCAGCGCGGGGAGGTCCGGGGCGGTGATGGCGGTGAGTCGCTCGGGCAGCGCCTCGACGGCGACAAGCGTGCCATCGTCCAGCAGCAGCCCATCGCCATGGCGCAGATGGACGACATTGGGCTGATCGAGCAGGATCGCGCGGCCGGCCTGCGTACGATAGACGATGCGGCGGCGGCGGCGCTGGTCATGATCGAGCAGCACCGTGTCGGTGGCGTCATGGCTGTGGCCGGGCTGGATGGCGGTGATACGGAGCATATTGCGTCCCGACCCTTTCAATAGAGGAAGTAGCGTTGGGCGAGGGGCAACTCGTACGCAGGCTCGCAGGCCAGCAATTCGCCATCCGCCCGTACCTCATAGGTCTCGGGATTGACCTCGATATGCGGCAGCGCGTCGTTGAGCTTCATGTCGCGCTTGCCGATGCTGCGGGTGGCGCGCACCGCGCTGAGCGTCCGCGAGAGACCGAGGCGTGCGGCAGGATCGGTGTCCAGTGCGGCGGCGCTCACGAAGGTGATGCAACTCGCCGCCATGGCGCGGCCATAGCTGCCGAACATCGGCCGGGCATGAACGGGCTGCGGCGTCGGGATCGACGCATTGGCATCACCCATCATCGCATGGACGATCATGCCGCCCTTGATCACCAGCTCCGGCTTGGCGCCAAAGAACGCCGGATGCCACAGCACCAAATCGGCCAGCTTGCCGACCTCGACCGAGCCGACCTCATGCGCGAGGCCCTGCGCCAGCGCGGGGTTGATGGTGTATTTGGCGACATAGCGCTTCGCCCGTGCGTTGTCCGCCTGTGCATCGTCGCCGGTAAGCGGACCGCGCTGGCGTTTCATCTTGTGCGCGGTCTGCCAGGTGCGGGTAATGACCTCGCCCACGCGGCCCATTGCCTGACTGTCTGACGAGATGATCGAAAGCGCGCCGAGATCATGCAGGATGTCCTCGGCCGCAATCGTCTCCTTGCGAATCCGGCTCTCGGCAAAGGCGAGGTCCTCCGGGATCGACGGATCGAGATGATGGCACACCATCAGCATGTCGAGATGCTCGTCGATGGTGTTGACCGTGAAGGGCATGGTCGGGTTCGTTGACGACGGGATCACATGCGCCAGCCCGGCGAGGCGGATGATGTCCGGGGCGTGGCCGCCGCCTGCACCCTCGGTGTGGAAGGCGTGGATCGTGCGCCCGGCGAAGGCGGCGATCGTATCCTCCACGAAACCGCTCTCGTTAAGCGTGTCGGTGTGAATCATCACCTGAATGTCCATCGCATCGGCGACGCTCAGGCAGCAGTCGATGGCCGCAGGCGTGGTGCCCCAGTCCTCATGCAGCTTCAGTGCGCAGGCGCCGGCGCGGATCTGCTCAATGAGGCCATCGGGCTGGCTGGCATTGCCCTTGCCGGCAAAGCCGAGGTTCACCGGCAAGCCCTCGGCGGCCATCAGCATCCGCTCGATATGCCAGGGGCCGGGGGTGCAGGTGGTGGCGTTTGTGCCGGTCGCCGGGCCGGTGCCGCCGCCGATCATGGTGGTGACGCCGCTGGCGATAGCCTCCTCCACCTGCTGCGGGCAGATGAAGTGAATATGGGCATCGACGCCGCCAGCGGTGAGGATCTTGCCCTCACCTGCAATGATCTCCGTGCCAGGGCCGATGACGATATCGACGCCCGGCTGGATGTCCGGATTGCCGGCCTTGCCTATGGCGGCGATGCGCCCATCACGCAGCGCGATGTCCGCCTTGTAGATGCCGGTCCAGTCCAGCACCACGGCATTGGTGATGACGGTATCGGCCGCCCCGGAAGCGCGGGTGACCTGGCTCTGGCCCATGCCATCGCGGATGACCTTGCCGCCGCCGAACTTTACCTCCTCGCCATAGTCGGTGAGGTCGTGTTCGATGCGGATGACAAGATCGGTATCGGCGAGGCGCAGGCGGTCGCCGGTGGTGGGGCCATACATGTCGGCATAGGCCGCGCGGGTCATGCGATATGCCATCAGTCCAGTGCTCCCATCACGTCCTGCCGAAAGCCGATGACCGTGCGCGCGCCGGCCACCGGCACCAGATCGACCTCGCGGCTCTGCCCGGGCTCGAAGCGCACCGCCGTGCCAGAGGGAATATCCAGCCGGTGCCCGCGCGCGGCAGCACGGTCGAAATCGAGCGCCGGATTGGTCTCGGCAAAATGATAATGGCTGCCGACCTGCACCGGCCGGTCGCCGGTGTTGGCGACGGTCAGGCGCAGCACGGGACGACCGGCATTCAGCTCCAATTCGCCATCGGCGGGGAGAAGTTCGCCGGGAATCATCTCGGCCGGCGCGCGGGGGTGGGCTGGGGCGTCAGCGGATCGGGTCATGGACTGTCACCAGTTTCGTGCCATCGGGAAAGGTCGCCTCGATCTGCACATCGGGTATCATCTCGGCGATGCCCGGCATGACCTGCTCGCGGGTGAGCACATGCGCGCCGGCTTCCATGAGATCGGCGACGCTGCGCCCGTCGCGCGCGCCTTCCAGCACGAAGTCGCTGATCAGGGCGATGGCCTCCGGGTAATTCAGCTTCACCCCGCGCTCCAGCCGCCGTCGCGCCACCATGGCTGCGACGGAGAGCAGCAGCTTGTCCTTCTCTCTGGGTGTCAATTGCATCTCAGCACCTCCACAGACCGGGCAGATCGGGCCGGCCCCGCAGCAATTTGAACGATGCCGCCAGACAGCGACGCAGCGCCGGTGGATCCCGAGCGAGCAGTCGGACGGCAAGGATGCCGTTCCACAGGCTCGCGCCGGCCAGCACATCGAGATGATCCTCAAGCATGGCGCGCACCGCATCGAGGCGGGTGACCGCATCGCCGCCAATGGCCAGAAGCACCGCGCTGGCACGGGCGCCGTCGCCCAGCGCCGGGCGACCGAGCTGGGCAGCCGGCGCCTCGCCGAGGGCCAGCACATCGGCATAGAGGAGTTTACCGCCGCGGCGGACCCGAACGCGATCGAGCAGCTGGCCCGTCGAGCACTGCTCGCCCCGCGCAACACGCCCGAACACGACGGATTCGCACCAGAGCAGGGCTGAATCCTCCTCCAGTACGATCTGGGTGTCGCGCTCCAGCCGGGCGCCATCGAACAGGATGGTTTCCTGCGGCAGCCACTCTGCGCTGGCGCGGGGACCGACATGAAGGCGCGTGGCAACGGTGCAGGCGGAGCCGGTGCTGCCATAGACCTTCTCGGCGGCCTGCGTGGTCAGCAGCGATGCGGTATCCTCGGCCCACGCCACGCGCTGGTCGATGCTGTCTCCGCCGCACAGGCCGCCGGATGTGTTAATGACGACCGCCTCGACGGCAGGGCCGCGCGGCACGCGCACGCGCAGGCAGCCGCCCTCCTGCCGGTGGCGCAACACCGTCTTGCCGGCGCGTTGCTCGAAGCGCAGCGAAAGCGTCCCATGGCTACGAAGGTAGGAGGGGACGGCCTGCAGCACCGTCAGACTGCCGTATCGATCCAGACGGACTTGAGCTGGAAATGCTCCTCGACATGCTGGCGGCCATATTCCCGGCCCTGTCCGCTCGCCTTGACGCCCCCGGAGGGCACGGCAGGATCAATGCGGTTATAGCAGTTCACCCACACCGAGCCGGCCTTGAGCGCGCGCGACAGGCGATGCGCACGGCCGACGCTGCTCGTCCACACGCCCGCGCCAAGGCCGAATTGCGTGGCATTGGCGCGGGCGATGACCTCATGCTCGCTATCGAAGGGGAGCGTGGCAAGGATGGGGCCGAAAATCTCCTCCCGCACCGCGCGCATCTCGTCATGCGCATCGACCAGCACCGTGGGTGGGAAGAAAAAGCCCTGATCATAATCCGCGCCGGAGAGTCGCGCGCCGCCGGACAGAGCCTGCGCGCCCTCGGCCAGCGCATCCTCCATATGCGTAGAAACCCGACTTAGCTGCCGCGCCGACACGAGCGGGCCGAGATCGGTCTGCGGATCGAGGCCATTGCCGATCTTGAGATCGGCCGCGATGCGCGCGACCTCGGCGGCGAACGCGCGATGCACTGGGCGCTCGACGAACAGCCTTGTGCCGGCGCTGCACACCTGGCCGGAATTGGCAAAGGCGGCACCGACTGCGGCCCGCGCTGCGGCTTCGAGATTGGCATCGGCAAAGACGATGTTGGGCGACTTGCCCCCCAGCTCCAGCGACAGGCGCTTGAGATTGCCGGCAGAGGCGCGAATGATCTGCTGGCCGGTTTCGACCGAGCCGGTAAAGGCGATCTTGTCGACGCCCGGATGGGTGGCGAGGGCGGCGCCGGCCTCCGTGCCGAAGCCCGTGACCACATTGAACACGCCATCCGGAACGCCGGCTTCCAGCGCGAGCTTGGCAAGGCGCAGCGGCGCGAGGCTGGCATCTTCGGCCGGCTTGAGAACCAGCGTGCAGCCACTCGCGAGCACTGGACCAAGCTTGAGCACGGAAGCCCAGAGCGGGCCGTTCCAGGGGATGATCGCGCCGCAAACCCCGACCGGCTCCTTGACGGTACAGGCGAACAAGCCGGGATCGGAGGGGGCGTTGGTTGTCCCTTCGATCGAACGGGCAATGCCGGCGAAATAGCGCAGCAGATCGACGAGCATCGCTACCGATCCGCGCGTGTGACGGATGGGAGACCCCATTTCCAGCGTGTCGAGCCGCGCGAAATGCTCGGCGTCGCGCTCAAGCAGGTCGGCGAGGCGCATCAATAACGCCTGTCGGCCGGCGGGAGAGAAGCGCGACCATGGCCCCTGCTCGAACGCCGCGCGCGCAGCGGCGACAGCGCGGTCGACATCCTGCGCCGTACCGCGCGCGATATGAGCCAGCAGGCTGCCGTCGGCGGGGTTGATCGTCTCGAACGTCTCGCCGCCGCTCGCTTCCGTCCACTGGCCGTCGATCAGGAGCTTTTCGATGCGCGGCGCCATGCGATCAGCCCCTCACCCGGAAGCTGACGGATTGGGCGCCTTCCCACAAGACGGTGCGGCCGAGTTCGGGCAGATGCTCAAGTCCTTCGATGATCGTGAGGAAATGGATGCCCGCCAGCGGCCCCAGCTTGCTGGCAAAGGCCACCCCGCCATAAGCGAGCAGGATCTCGCATTCGCTGTAGCCGCCGGGGTAGAAGATGAACTGGCCCGGCGCCGGATAGCGCGTCGGGTTCTCCCAGGGCAGATCGTATGTGGCATCGCCAAGCGGAATCCATACGCCCTCACCGCTCCAGCGGACGTGAATAAGCTTTTCGTCATAAGGCAGCATTGCCTTGAAGCGCGCGGCGGTCACGGGCGCCAGTTCTTCTTCCAGCTTGGCGACGAAGCTGAACGGGCCGGCGGTAATGTCGATCAGGGTCATGGGGTGTTCCATCAAAATCAGGCTGCGGCATGAAGCCGGGCGAAGCCGCGCTCGAGATCGGCGATGAGATCCTCGACCGCCTCTAGCCCGACATGGATGCGCACGGCCGGGCCAGGCGCGGACCACTCGGTCGCCGAGCGCAGCGTGTTGGGATAGGTCGGCACCACGAGGCTCTCATAGCCGCCCCAGGAATAGCCCAGCTTGAAGAGATCCATATGATCCATGAAAGCCGCGAACTGTGCCTCGCTGCATGCTTCCAGGACGAAGCCGAACAGACCCGAAGCGCCGTCATAGTCGCGTTTCCAGATCGCATGACCGGGATCATCCGGGAGCGCGGGATGCATCACCCGGTGAACCTCCGGCCGAGCCTGCAGCCATTGCGCGATAGCAAGACCGGAGGCGTGATGCTGCTTCATCCGCAGTGGCAGGGTGCGCAGACCGCGCATCGCCATGTAGATATCGTCCGGCCCGCCGCAATAGCCCGAGGCCGAAGCCGTTTTCTTGACCGGAATGAAGGCTGCTTCGGTCGTCACCGCAATGCCGAGCATCAGATCGGAATGGCCGGAAATATATTTGGTCGCGGCGTTGATGGACACGTCCACGCCATGTTCGAGCGGCCGGAAATTGATCGGCGATCCCCACGTGTTGTCGAAGATCGTCCAGATGCCGCCCGCACGGCATTCTCTGGTAATGGCGGGCACATCCGTCATCTCGAAGGTGAGCGAGCCGGGGCTTTCCATATAGACGACGCGGGTGTTAGGCTGGAAGAGATCGACAATGCCGGCGCCGACGTCGGGACGGTAATAGGTCACCTCGACCCCGAACTTGCGCAGAAAGCTTTCGCAGAAATCGCGTGCCGGGCCGTAGAGGCTGTCCACGATCAGCAGATGATCTCCAGCGGAGAGGAAGGCCGTGAGCGAAGCACAGATCGCGCCGAGGCCGCAACTCGTCGTGATGCCGCGATAGCCACCTTCCAGCAGGGTGATCGCATCCTCGAAGGCGCGTGTGGTCGCGGTGCCTTCGCGTCCGTAGGTGAAGCCCTCGAACGCGCCCGAAGCCCGGTCCCGCCGCGTTTCCAGCAGCGCATCCACGGACTCGAACAGGACCGTCGAGCAGTGGTAGACCGGCGGATTGACGACGCCAAAATTGGCTTCCGGATGGCGCCCGGCGTGCAGTGCCTGCGTATCGCGATGGAAGCCCTTGAGATCGGCCATGCTCTTGCTTTCCCCTTTAGATGACGGTGCCGGCATCCACGACGATGTCCTGCCCGGTGATCATGTTGCCTGCCGGCCCGACAAGATGGAAGAGCGCCGCTGCGACATCTTCCTCGGTGACGAGACGGCCCAGCACCGTGGTGGCGAGGAAGCGCTTGAGCGGCGCGTCCTCCGGCTCGCCATTGCGCTGCGCGGATTCACGGAACATGCGCGACAGGCGCTCGCCCTCCACGCCGCCCGGAGAGATGAGGTTGACCCGCACGCCATAAGGCGCGGCATCGAGCGCGGCGGATTTGACGAGGCCCCGCAGGGCCCATTTGGACGCCGAATATATGGCAAAGCCGGCGTTGCCCTTATGGCCATAGGTCCCGCCAATGGCGACCACGCGGCCCTCGCCTCGTTCCACCATGCTGGGCATCACGGCAGCCATGGCATTCATCACGCCCAGCACATTGATATCGAAGCAAGCGCGATAGTCTTCCGGCGTCGCCTCCCACACGGGACGGCGCGGCACGCCCACACCGGCCACGCAGACCAGAAGATCGATGGCGCCGAGTGGTGCGACGGCATCGCGCAAACCGGCTCCGTCGGAGACATCTGCCGCGACGGCCTGTGCGTCGATGCCTTCCGCGGCGAGCGCGGCGACGGCCTTCGCGCCGGTGTCAGGATCGCGACCGACCAGAACCAGCTTTGCACCTTGCCGCCCCAGCGCCCGTGCCAGGCCAAGGCCGAGGCCACGCGTGCCGCCGGTCACCAGCGCGGTCTTTCCGGTCAGATCGGGGGCATTCTTCATGTTAGTCATTCGTGGCATCATCCGCAGGGGGACTTCTTTTACATGCCTACCGCAAATCGGCTGCGCGGGAAGTTGATCATTCGGCGACAGGCCCGTACCTAAAAAGCACCGCTAGCCCCATCCGCGTTGTCCTAAACGAGTCACGGACAGCCATTGGAGTGTTCAGATATGAGCCGTAGCGAAAGAAGCGAGGACGATATTGCAGCAGCAGCTGCCGTGTCGCTGGACGAGATTCCCATCGTGGATTTCGCGCCTTTCCTGTCCGGCGACCCGGCCGCTCGCAAGGCTGTCGCCGAAGAAATCGCCTTTGCCTGCGAGAATATCGGCTTCTTCTATCTGACTGGCCATGGGGTCCCGCAGGCGGTGATCGACGCCGTGTTCAAAGCTGCTGCGGATTTCTTCGCCAAGCCCATGGCGGAGCGGGCTGAGGCATTCGCCACACCGGACTGGTATCGCGGTTACATTCCCATGCCCCCGCAACAGCCGCTCTCTCGCAACACCCGCATGTTCGAGCAATATCGGATGCAGCATGAGTGGCCGGCCGATCCGGACGACATGGAGCATGCGCGCATCTTCGATCAAATCAATCGCTGGCCCGCTGACATGCCGGAGTTCCAGGCGGCGGGTGAGGCCTATCTCGATGCCATGGTGACCCTTGGCCGCGAGTTGTTGCGTGCCTTTGCGATCGGTCTGGGTCTGGACGAGCATCGGTTCGATGGCTGGTTCAAGCATCCACCCTCGCAGTTGAGCATGAACTATTATCCGGTGTTGCCGAACGCGGCGGACAGCGACGTGTCAAACATGATTTCGCACACCGACGAAGGGCCGTTCACGATCCTGGCGCAGGGCGAGGTCGGCGGCCTTGAGGTCAAGCGGCGCGACGGCGCGTGGATTCAGGCGCCGCCCCTGCGCGGCGCGTTCACGATCAATGTGGGCGACATGATGATGTGGTGGTCGAACGGCCGCTTCATTTCCAACTATCACCGTGTGCGCAACCGCACGGATGTGGAGCGCTTTTCTGTGCCCTATTTCGCCAATCCCGACCGCAATGTGACGGTAGCGCCGCTGCCGGAACTCGTTGGCGCAGACGGCCCCAGCTACCAGCCGGTGCGCGTTGCTGATCATCTCGCCCGTTTCTACAGCCAGCTCTCCAAGAATCCCCATGACGTCTATAACTGAGGCTGCCTCCCCCGCCGCTGCGGGGATCGGCGCGAAGATCGGTGCCGATATCGGCGGAACCTTCACCGATGTCGTTCTGGAGGTTGGCGATCGTCGCCATTCGACCAAGCTGCTGACCACCTATGACGCGCCCGAGCGCGCTCTCCTCGACGGGGTGAGCCTGCTGCTGGATGAGGCCGGCATCGGGCCGGCGGACGTCTCGCTGGTCGTTCACGGAACGACGCTGGCGACCAACGCCCTGATCGAACGACGCGGTGTCAAACTTGCGCTGCTGACCACCGACGGGTTCCGCGACGTGCTGGCGCTGGGCACTGAAAGCCGCTTCGACCAATATGATATCGGCATGGAGAAGCCCGATCCGCTGGTGCCGCGCAAGTGGCGGCTCGGCGTGGCGGAGCGGATGGACGCGCTCGGCAACGTGTTGCTGCCGCTCGATGAAGAGGCCGTGCGCGCCGCCGCTACCCAGTTCCGCGCCGAGGGTGTGGAGAGCGTCGCCGTCGCGTTCCTGCACAGCTATGTGAACCCGGCGCACGAGCTGCGCGCGGCGGAAATTCTGCGCGAGGAAATGCCGGGTGTGGCTCTCTCGCTCTCCAGCGAGGTCTCGCCGGAGATGCGCGAATATGAGCGCTTCTCCACCACCACGGCCAATGCCTATGTGCAGCCGCTGGTCGATGCCTATCTGCGCCGGCTGCAAACGCGGTTGACGGAGATGGGCTTTGCCTGCCCGCTCTACCTGATGCTGTCTTCCGGCGGCCTGACCACCGTGGATATCGCCGCGCGGTTTCCCGTGCGGCTGGTGGAGAGCGGCCCGGCGGGCGGCGCAATCTTCGCCGCGTCCGTGGCCAGCGAATGCGGTGAGGACCGCGTGCTGGCACTCGACGTGGGCGGCACGACCGCCAAGATCTGCCTCATCAACGATGGTGCGCCGCAGACATCGCAGGTGTTCGAGGTCGGACGCGCCCACCGCTTCCGCAAGGGAAGCGGCTTGCCGTTGCGCATCCCCGTGGTGGAAATGGTCGAGATCGGTGCCGGCGGTGGATCGATTGCCGCGGTGGACAGCGCCGGGCGCCTGACGGTAGGGCCGCATAGCGCGGGATCGGAGCCCGGCCCGGCCGCTTATGGACGCGGCGGCGAGCGACCGACCGTGACCGACGCGGATATCACGCTCGGCCGCATCGACCCCAGCCGCTTTGCCGGCGGCAAGGTAACGCTGCACCCCGAAAAATCGAACGCCGCGCTGGCCGGGCTCGGTCTGTGGGATGGCAAGGCGGAGACGCTGGCAGTGGGCGTCAGCGAGATTGTCGATGAGACAATGGCGAGCGCAGCGCGTGTCCACGCCGTCGAGCAGGGCATGACGCTGGACGAGCGCACGCTGATCGCCTTCGGCGGCGCTGCGCCGCTCCATGCGGTGAGCTTTGCCGAAAAGCTCGGCATCGGGCGCGTGATCATCCCGTCGGGCGCCGGCGTCGGATCGGCGGTCGGCTTCCTGCGCGCGCCGGTTTCCTATGAGATTGCCCGCAGCCTCACCATGCGGCTCGATCAGGCCGATCTGACCCGCCTCAATGCTCTGCTGGACGAAATGGCCGCCGAAGCGCGCGGCCTCGTCAGCGCCGGCGCGACCGGAGCGGACCAGAGCGAACGCCGCGTCTGCTTCGCCCGTTATCAGGGGCAGGGCTATGAAATCCCGTTCGAGATTCAGGCCCGCCAGCTCGGCGAGGCGGACATCGCCGTCCTCCAAGCTGGCTTCGAGCAGGCTTATCGCGCGCAATATGGCGGCATGGTGCTCGACCTTCCCATCGAAATGCTGACCTGGCGCGTCAATGTGAGCGCGAGCGGCTTCCGCGCGGGAGCATCCGGCACGGCGGTCGCAACCCGCACTGCCACGCCGGTCGGCAGCCGGCGCGTGGTCGATCCCACCACCGGTCAGGCGATGGATTTCGCGCTCTACGCCCGCGAGACGATGCAGGCCGGCGAGCGGTTCTCCGGCCCGGCGCTGGTCGCCGAGCGTGAGACGACCACCGTGGTCTCGCCCCGTTTCGACGGACAGATGGACGAACGCGGCTATCTGGTGCTGACCCGCCGTGAAACAGGAGACGCCCGATGAGCGATGCGCTGACCGAACTGCGGATGCAGGTGATCTGGACGCGGCTGATCTCCATTGTCGAAGAGCAGGCCCAGACGCTGATGCGCACAGCCTTCTCGACCACGGTGCGCGATGCCGGCGATCTTTCCGCCGCGCTGTTCGATCTGGACGGACGACTGGTGGCAGAAGCGGTCACGGGCACACCAGGGCATGTGAACTCCATGGCCGAAGGCGTGCGGCACTTCCTTGCCAAATTCCCGGTCGCGACGATGAAGCAGGGCGACCATTTCATCACCAACGATCCCTGGCTGACGGCGGGACATCTCCACGACGTCACCGTGGTCTCCCCGGCTTTCCATGAGGGGCGGGTCGTTGGCCTGTTCGGCGTGTGCTGCCATCAGGTCGATATCGGCGGCCTTGGGCAGGGGCCGGATGGCCGCTCGATCTACGAGGAAGGCTTGCAGATTCCGTTGATGAAGCTGGCCGACGCGGGGCGTATCAACCAGGATCTCATCGACATTCTCTGCCAGAATGTGCGGATGCCGCTGCAGGTGAAGGGCGACGTGCTCTCCTACATCACTAGCAACGAGGCTGCCGCCCGTCGCCTGAGCGCCATGCTCGGGGAATTCGGCATGGCGGATCTTTCACAGGTCGCGGACTACATCATTGAGCGCTCGCTGGCGGCGACTCGCGCGGAAATCGCCAAGCTGCCGGATGGCCAGTGGTCCAGCACGCTGGTGATCGATGGCTATGATGCGCCGGTGACCATCGTTGGGACGCTCACCATCGATGGTGATACCCTCTCGATGGATTATGAGGGCACGGACGGCTGCCTGCCGCGTGGCATCAACGT
This sequence comes from Sphingobium sp. B8D3A, assembly GCF_025961995.1. Classification (NCBI taxonomy): domain Bacteria; kingdom Pseudomonadati; phylum Pseudomonadota; class Alphaproteobacteria; order Sphingomonadales; family Sphingobiaceae; genus Sphingobium; species Sphingobium sp. B8D3A. The sequence continues at coordinate 555,487 of NZ_JAOQOS010000001.1, forward strand.
CGTGCTGAATTATTGCCGTGCTTACACCGTGTTCGGCCTGCGCTGCGTGATCTCGCCGGAAGTGCCGAACAATTTCGGCGCGCTGGAGCCGTTTGAGGTCACCGCACCGGAAGGCTCCATCCTCAATGTCCAGCGCCCCTGGCCGGTCGCGGCGCGGCATGTCATCGGGCAGATGCTGCCGGATGTGGTGTTCGGTTGCCTCTCGCAGGCCATCCCCGACCGGGTGCCGGCCGAGGGCTCGTCCTGTTTGTGGTCCGTGCAATTGCGAGGTCGGCTGCCGGCGGAAGGCAATGGCCGACAGGGCGATCCATTTGATGCGATCTTCTTCAATTCCGGCGGCTCTGGCGCGCGACCCGGGCAGGATGGCCTCTCTGGCACTGCCTTCCCCAGCGGTGTACGCGCTATGCCGGTCGAGGTGACCGAGAGCGGTGCGCCCATCGTCATCTGGCGCAAGGAATTGCGTACCGATAGCGGCGGGGCCGGCGCGTTGCGCGGCGGCCTGGGGCAGACCGTGGAAGTCGGGATGCGTGATGGCAGCGGCTTCGAAGTACTAGCGATGTTCGAACGGGTCGACCGCCCGGCCAGGGGGCGCGATGGCGGGCATGACGGCGCGGCGGGTACGGTGTCGACCTCCGGCGGCAAAATGATGCGCGCCAAGGGCCTGCAGGCGATACCCGCCGGCGAGCGGCTGGTGCTGCAGATCCCCGGCGGCGCGGGCCTGGGCGACCCAGCCCAGCGCAGGCCGGACAGCGTCCGTGCCGACCTGGATGAAGGCATGATTTCCCGCGAGAGCGCGAAGGCGATCTACGGCCAGGCCCTCTAGTAACGGCCTGGTCGGCCATGCCGGTCAGGCGTCGAGCGTGAACCCGTGGGCGGCATCGTCATCGTCCTCATCCATGGACCATTCCGCCGCCCCCGGCAGGGTCGGCAGGGAACGGCATTCATGGAGATCGCGTGCCATCTGCTCGGCGAACTTCGCTGCGACCAATGGCAACGGGCGGCCCTTGAGCTGCCCCAGCACCAGCGGCCCGTAGGTCCGGTCGATGTCGCTGATCCGGCGCACCGCGAACCGGGGATCATGGCGCCAGACATCGGCCCCAATGTCGATCTGAAAGGTGATGAGATCGCCGCCGGCAACCAGTTCGCCCAGAAAGTCGAAGCTGTTGGCTTCCACCGCTACATTGAGCTTGGCTGAGCTTGAGAGCAGCCGGTTCTCGACGATTTCGCGCCCGCCAAAGGCCATGTCCGGCATGGCGACGTCATATTCTGCGCATTGCCGCAGACGCAGCACCTCATGCTGGGCGAGCGGATGGTCCGCCGCCATGACGGCCACCAAGCCCTGACCGATCGACATGATCGGGTGAAGCTCCGACGAGCGAAGCGGACGGAAGATCAGCACGATATCCATTTCATAATCGATCAATGCGCGCACCGCCGTGCTGTGATCGGTCACGGAGAGCTTGAACTTCACATTGGGATGTTTTTCGCGAAAGCTGACGATGTGACGCAGGACGAAACTGCGGGCGACTGCCTGGCTGCAGGCAATGCGCACCTCGCCCCGCTGCAGACCTTCCAGCTCCTCGATCTGCGAGTAGACGCGCCGCAATTCGGAGGTCTGCATCCGTATCCAGCTGATCAGCACTTCGCCGGCGGCAGTGAGGCGGACGCCAGAGGTGTGTCGCTCGAAAATAACGGCGTTCAGGTCATGCTCGACGTCCTGAATGCGGCGGAGCAGGGCGGAGGGCGTCACGTTCAACCGCTCGGCCGCCTGACGGACCGAACCCACGCGCGCGACCTCATCGATATACTGCCAGATCCTCTGGTTGCGTAGCGCCATCAGCGACTCCGTTCGATTTTCGGCTACACCATGCCCCTGGTTTAGCACCACTTGGTCACCGGCACATCCCTTATGCACCGATGTATCGAATATCGTCTTTGAAGTCGGCTTCGGTCGAAACGCACCTCTTTAAAGTCGAATCGAATAACAGAAGTCAATATCAATTTTGATTCTGGTCTATTTTCGAACAATAACGTCACGGGCGGGCAATGAATCTCGATCTCGATAGTAAAGTTGTGATGATTACAGGCGCCGGGAAAGGTATGGGTCCTGCAATTTCACAGGCCTTTTCTAGTGAAGGCGCCAAGATCGTCATCCTTGGCCGTGATATGACCGCGCTGGAGACCCTGAAGGAAGAGATTGGCCCGAAGGCCTCCGTCACCGTCATCCGCTGTGACGTCACCAGCGCCTCCGACTGCGAGGCCGCGGTAAGCCAGGCCGAGACGGCGCATGGCCGTGTCGATGTGCTGGTCAACGTCGCTGGCGGCACAGGGCCGGTCGGCGACACCGCCTGGGAGACCACGCCGGAAGGTTTCGATGAAATCATCAAGCTCAACATGGGCGGCTGCTTTTTGATGATGAAGGCCGTCCTGCCCGGCATGATCGCGCGGCGTTATGGCAAGATCGTGAATGTCGGTGGCACCTTCGGCATGCATGGACGCGCCGGCCGCATGGCCTACTCCGCCTCGAAATGGGGTCTGCGCGGCATCACCAAGTCGACGGCGATCGAGGCTGGGCCTTACAATATCAACGTGAATATCGTCGCGCCCGGCATGGTTGATGGTCCGCGCTTCCGCACCAAGGTGATGCCGGGTATGGCCGAGGCAGCCGGGCGCAGCGAAGAGGAAATCATCGCCGAGCACGCTGCCGAATATGCGCTGCGCCGCATCAGCAGCGCGCAGGACGTGGCCAATGCCTGCCTGTTCCTCGCCTCCGACGTTTCGCGCCAGATCACCGGCATCGACCTGCCCGTCGATGGTGGCTGGGCCGCTCTCTGATCCTCTCATAACCATGGAACCCGCCATGAAAGCCGATATCGTCATCAACGGCGCCACAATCGTCACCGACAGCGCCATGTTCCCCGCCTCGATCGCGATCAAGGACGGCCTCATCCTGGCCATCGGAGCGCGGGAGGCGATGCCCGAGGCCGCCGAGGTGGTCGATGCGACCGGCAAGCACATTCTCCCCGGCGCCATCGACGCGCATGTGCATTTCCGCGATCCCGGCTACACGCACAAGGAAACCTGGGAAACCGGTACGGCCAGCGCTGCGATGGGCGGCGTCACCACCGTGTTCGAGATGCCAAACACCAATCCGCCGACGGGCACGGTGGAAGCACTCAACATGAAGCTGGAATCGGCCAAGAAGGCCTATGTCGACTTCGGCATCTACGGCCTGCTCGGCGAGGATAATCTCGACCAGCTCGAGGCACTGATCGAGGGCGGCGTCGCCGGCTTCAAATGCTTCATGGGCAACACCTTCGGCAACCTCCCATCCCCGCCGAGCGGTGCGATCCTCGAAGGGTTCGAGATCGTCGCAAAGCACGGCTATCGCGTGGCGCTGCACGCCGAGAATGCCTCGATCATGGCGCGTCGCTCGAAGAAGCTGCGCGAGCAGGATTGCTGCGACCCGCTGGCGCATCTCGACGCCCGCCCGCCCGTCGTCGCGGTGGAAGCGGTCTCGCGAGCGGCCATTCTCGCGGAATGGACCGGAGCGCGCATCCACATCCTGCACGTCTCATCCGGCGACGAACTGCGTCCGCTGCGCGAGGCGAAAGCCCGCGGTGTCGACATCACGGCCGAGACTTGCCCCCATTATCTGCTGCTCGACGAGCGCGCTTATACCGAGAAGAAGTCGCTCATCCGCGTCAATCCGCCGGTGCGCGAGAAGGTCCATCAAGAGCAGCTCTGGCAGGGCGTTGCGGACGGCACGATCGACATGATCGCCACCGACCATGCGCCGCACAGCCATGCAGAAAAGCATAATGATGACATCTGGAGGGCCGACTGCGGCTTTACCGGTGTGCAGACACAGATGCCGCTGATGCTCACCCAGATCGCCAATGGTCGGATGACGCTGACGCAATATGTCCGCATGACCTCGCTGGCGCCAGCAAAGGCATTCGGCCTCTATCCGCGCAAAGGCGCCTTGCTGCCGGGCTCCGATGCGGACATCGTCGTCGTCGACATGGAGAAGGCGGTCAAGGTCGACTCCGCGTTGCTCAAGTCCAAGGGCTCCTCGACGCCCTTCCAGGGTTACGAGACCAAGGGTGCCCCGATCCATACGCTGGTGCGCGGACGCTTCGTGATGCGTGACGGAGAGTTGGTGACGAGCGCGATGGGCCACGGCCTCAACGTGCGGCGCATTCAGCAGATGCCTGCGCCGACGCCGCGCAATACCCACACCACGACCAAGGCTATTCTCGAAAAGCGAGGCAAGCGTTACTGAGCTTGGGGGGCTACGATGGCGCCGATTTCGCGCAAGCGATTGAGCGCCGTCGCTTTCAGTATCTAATCGCGTTGTTCTGCGGCAGTTACCGTCCGCGAGGCGCGGCTCCGCCCGGCGGGGGGATGGTGGACGTGCCTGGTTATTCGACAATGCACAGGGCCTGACGGATATGACCGCAGAAGTCTTTAGGCACACACGACGGTAATCGTCGATGATCGAGCACCACTCTCACACACGTTACGAAACTGCTTGAAGAGCCGGCGACTTCTTCGGCGACAGTTGCTTTGGCCGTCACGGTGCGCTTTTAGCTGCGCGTTACACCGGCGGCGACAACGACGCGCACCTGATCGCGCGCGGTCACCGCCGCTTCTGCCTGAGCGCTCGCCCCCTTTAATCCGCGACGGACGCAGCCCGCCAGGTCAGCCGAATAAGCAGTGCCAAATCCGAGCGCATAGCTGAATGTGCCGGGAAATGCCGCCGCTGGACATGTGAACGCGTGCCAAGGCCATGGCCTGTGACGGCAGCGCTGACCGTTTACCCGCCTCCTCCTCCTGCACAACCGCACTTGCCCACCGCAGATTTGTCTCGGCCACGCGAAGATCGGTGTCGGTGGCACGCGCTTCCTCAAAATAGGCATCGAGCCTTGGATCGTCGTAGAGCCTGTCCGGTTGTTCCCGCATCATTTTTGCGTGAGGAACGGATCGGCGATGTCTTGACGCTGTGCGATTGCGTCCGTCTGTATGCATAATTGGCTTGGCCTCGCCGCCATCATGGCGGGGTCCTGAGCACGGAGCAACCTGAGCTCTATCCCTTGCCTCGCCCATAATTTTCGATCGCCTGGCTAACCCGCTGGAGGACGGAGAGACAGGTCTCCAGCTCAGAGCGGGAGACGTCGCTGAGCAGTGCGTCCCTTATGTCGCTGACCTCCTGCGAGATCGCCTCGATGATCGGATGCGCCGCTGGCGTAAGGTGCAGGTTCTTGACCCGGCGATCCGTGCTGCTCTCGCGCCGCTCAAGCAGCCCCTGACGGACGAGCTCGTCCACGATGGCCACCAAAGTGGCGCTGGTGACGGACATATGTTCCGCCAGTTCGGTCTGGGTAATCCCCGGCTGCAGTCGCGCCCAGGCGAGCACCCGCCAGCGGGGCTGTGTCTGGCCCGCGAAGCGCAGATGTTCATCCAGCAGATTGCGCCACGCGCGGCCGGTGCCGACCAGCCACCACGACATCTGCACCCGCAAATCAGCATCCGAACCGGGTTCCTGGCCACGGGCCGGCGGCGGTCCTGGCACGAACCGCTCTTTCGCCTCCTTTGCGGAAAACGGCACGATTTTCGGCGAATCCTTTGCGTCTTTCGACCTTCCCATCATCGCCCTCCTGCCTTGTTGGTCTTGATGCTTCAACACCCATTGCCTTCACTTTAAAAGATAGGATATGAATTACTAGTCGCCCTAAACATTAGGGCGGTAAATTCATGTCCATACGTGCTCTACGCCGTGCCACACGGAAGCGGTCGGGCGAACGATATGGGCAGAGACTGGGGAGAGGATTGCAATGCTGGCGCTTCGTCAACGAGTTCGGGTTTTGAGAAATTCTGCGGCCATTCTGGCGATGGCTGCGATCGGCGTGGCCTCTGCCGCGCACGCGCAGGATCAGGGCGGTCCAGCACCGCAGGCCGAGGATCGGGCCGCATCCGGTTCGCAGGAGATCGTCGTGACCGGCTCGCGCATCACGCGCGGCGGCTTCACCGCGCCGACTCCCGTCACCGCGATTGGCCGCGACCGACTCGAGACGACTGCCGCGACGAATATTGGCGACGTGCTGAGCCAGTTGCCCAGCTTTCGGGCCACCTCCAGCCCTTCCGCCACACAGACGACGCCCGGCAATGCCGTCGGCTCCCGCGTGCTGGAACTGCGCAGCCTTGGCAGCGAGCGCACCCTGGTGCTGGTCAATGGCCGTCGGTTCGTGCCGACGACAGCGCGCGGGACGGTCGACACCAATTATATCCCCGGCATCCTCATCGATCGCGTTGACGTCGTGACCGGCGGTGCCTCGGCGGCCTATGGTTCGGACGCGGTTGCGGGCGTCGTGAACTTCATCCTCAACAACAAGCTCGATGGCCTTCGGGCCGAGGCCCAGTCGGGCATCTCGCAGCGCGGCGACGACCGCACGATCTTCCTCTCGGCGGCCGGCGGCACATCCTTCGCCGGTGGCCGGGGCCACGTCGTGTTCGGCGGGGAGTATGAAGACAATGATGGCCTGGCGGACTGCTATCAGGCCCGCTCGCTGTGCGCGCAGGAGTGGACGCTTGTCGGCCGCCCGGCTGGCGCGGCCGGTGCGGGCGCCCCGGCGCTGAGCATTCTCAACAATGTCCACACCGCCACCATAGCCCCGGGCGGCCTTATCCTCAGCAATGGCCCCCTCAAGGGCCTGCAGTTCCTGCCGGATGGGACGACAGCGCCCTACGAGGTCGGCAGGCTCGCGGGTTCGCTGTTTCAGCAGGGCGGCAGTGGGAAAGGCCAGAACGCCTTTCTCGCCGGCCTGCTTCTCAAGGTGCCGGTCGAGCGCTTCAGCACCTATGGCCATGCCGAATATGAATTCAGTGACGCGCTCAAGGCCACGCTGGAAGCATCCTATGGCGAAGTCCGCGCCTTCTCGGTGAGTGCACAGCTGCGCGACAGCACAGGCTCGCTGATCGGTCCGGTCCGCCGCGACAATCCGTATCTCCCCCGGTCGGTCACGGACGTCATGGATGCCAACGGCATCACCCAGTTCAACATGGGCCGCGCCGGGCTCGACCTCGGCAATGCCCGCGGCGCGACCAAGAGCACTGCCTTCCGTATCGTCGGCGGCCTTTCCGGCGCCATCACCGATAGCTGGACGTGGAACGCCTACTATCAATATGGCCGCAGCACCTATCATCAGGAAGCGACCAACAACCTCATCCGCTCGCGCCTGCTGCTGGCGGCCGATGTCACCACCGGCCCCGGCGGCACGCCAATCTGCCGCTCGACGCTCACCAACCCGACCAATGGCTGCCAGCCGCTCAACCTGATCGGCGCCGGCCGCTTCAGTCAGGAGGCGCTGGCCTATGTCACCGGCACATCGATGCTCGACCTGAAGATCACCCAACAGGTTGCTGCGCTCGACGTGCAGGGCGATCTCGTCGACTTGTGGGCCGGCCCGCTGTCGCTCGCGGCCGGCGCGGAATATCGCCGCGACGAGGTGAAGGGCTCGACGGACCCGCTCTCGCCGACCGGCGCCTTCTACGTCTCTAACTTCGCTGCTTCCAACGGCAAGGTCGAGGTCAAGGAAGCATTCGTTGAGGCGGTCCTGCCGTTGCTTAAGGACAGTGCGCTGGGCAAAAGCCTGGAGCTGAACGGCGCCGCGCGCCGCACCGACTACAGCACGAGCGGCGCGGTCACCACCTGGAAGCTCGGCGGCGTCTATGAGCCGGTCGATTTCCTGCGCCTGCGTGGCACGCTCTCTCGCGATATCCGGGCGCCCAATGTGAACGAGCTGTTCGGCTCGGTCACGCGCAGCTTCTCGTCCTTCACCGATCCGGTGACGAGCAAGCAGGGCCTGATCGAAATCGTCTCGGGCTCCAACAACACCCTGCGCCCGGAGAAGGCCGATACCTTCACGGCCGGCGTGGTGCTGAGCAACCTGTCGTTTCTGCGCGGCTTCAACCTCTCGATCGATTATTACAATATCCGCGTAAACGACGCGATCGCGCAGATCGGCTCATCGACCATCGCGACGCGCTGTCTGGTGAACAACGCGACCGAGTTCTGCCCACTGATCACGCGGAACGGGGCAGGCGAAGTGACGCTGATCAACGACCGTCTGCAGAATGTGAATGGCTTCAAGACCCGGGGCCTGGATATCGAGGCGAGCTATCGCACCCGCATCGGTGCCGCCGCATCGCTCGACCTGCGGCTGCTGGCGACCAAGACGTTCGATCTCATGATCATCGACAGCGCCGGTTCGGTCGACCGCGCCGGCCAGACCGGCTTCCGCGCCAGCAACACCCCCGGCGTGCCGGACTATGTGCTGGACGGCATGGCGACCCTCAAGGCCGGGCCTTTCAGCGTGAGTGCGCATGGCCGCTACATTCCCGAGGGCAAGTTCCTCGTCGAGTTCGTCGGCCCCGAGGATGCGGGCTACAGTGTCGGCCTCGCGAACAGCATCAGCACCAATCGCGTCGCCGCCCGCTTCTATGCGGACCTCACGCTGGGCTGGAATGTGAAGGCCGGCCGTAGCGATTTCGAATATTTCATCGCGATCCGTAACCTGTTCGACAAGGATCCGCCGATTGCGCCCAGCGCGGTGGGCATCACCAATCAGGTGCTGTTCGATCAGGTCGGACGCGCGTTCCGCGTCGGGGTGCGCCTCAAGCGATGAGCGAGCCGGTCGGCACGCAAGCCAAGGGTGAGACGCAGCCGGCATCGGCCGGCGCGTCTGGAGCCGGCGACGATTGGCCGTCGCCGGCCCGCGCCTGGTACACGATCTGGCTGATCGCCTTCGTGACCATGCTCTCCAATGTCGACCGGAACATCATCAACCTGCTGGTCCAGCCGATCAAGCGCGACCTGGCGCTGAGCGATACCCAGATCAGCCTCATCATCGGCTTCGCCTTTTCGTCGGCCTATATGGTCGTCGGCTTGCCGATGGCTCGCGTCGCGGATCAGCGCAGCCGCAAGATGATCCTGACGGCCGGCCTGACGGTGTGGAGCCTGGCCACTGCGCTCTGTGGCATGGCCAGGAGCTTCGGCGGGCTGTTTTTCGCGCGCGGCGTCGTCGGGGGCGCGGAGTCCGTCGCCGGCCCCTCGTCCATGTCGATGATCTCGGACATGGTGCCGCGGTCAAAGTTGCCGCGTGCCTTCGCGGTCTATCAGCTCGGCATCAGCGCCGGTCAGGCCACGGCGTTGTTGGCCGGTGGCCTGCTGGTGGCGTTCTTTGCCGGAATGGGGCCGGTCCATATCCCGGTTCTGGGCGAGATGCGCGAGTGGCAGCTCGTCTTCCTCGTCTGCGCCCTGCCGGGGCTGGCAACCGCCTTGCTCTTTCTCGTCACCGTGCGGGAGCCGGTGCGCCGCAATCGCCGCGGCAAGGGCAGCGTACCACTGCGCGAGGTGGGGGCGTATCTCCTGTCAAACCGCATATTGTTCCTTCCACTGTTCCTCAGCATCGGCATCGGCGCGATCGAGACGACGGGCCTCATGACGTGGCGCGCGGCCTTTTATGAGCGCACCTATGGCTGGGGACCGGCGCAGATCGGGCCACTGCTGGCGCTGTCGCTCCTCATCTCCACTCCGATTGCGTTGACGCTGGGCACCTGGTTCGCGGAATATATGGGCAAGCGCGGAAATCCCGATGCGATGGCGCGGGTCTGCTTCTATTCGCAAGCCCTGTCCGCTCCTTTCGCGATCGCCACCTCGCTCATGCCCAGCCCCTGGCTCGCCTTCTTCTGCGGCATGATCTCGTCGATCATCGGCCTCGCCAGCGCCCCTGCGCAGAATGCGGCGATCCAGATGGTGACGCCAAGCGAGATGCGCGCCCAGATTAGCGCGGTGTATCTCTTCACCATCAGTGTCATCGGCAATGGCCTCGGGCCGCTGCTCATTGCGCTGGTGACCGATTTCCTGCTGAAGGACGAGAGCATGCTGCGCTACTCGATGGCGTTCTTCGCCGCCGTAATGGCCCCCGGCGGGGCGGCGCTCATGTATCTGGCGATCAAACCTTATGCTCAGGCTGTAAGGAGTTCTGGTTTTGGGGAGCCGTCACGCTGAAGGGGTTCGGAGGGCGCCAATAAACTAATGATCTTGAAAAGGATTTTAGCGAGGATGGGCTGCCATCCTGAGCTCTCACTCACCCAATATCGCGCTCTAATTGCCGGGCTTCTTTAGTTCGCGCACCCACGAAACACACCGCGGTTTTTCCAGTCGGCTGCCCCGCCCCGCTCAGCAATTTCATCAATCTGTCACGGGCATCGGTCCATAGGGCTGGCGCGATGGTGGAGCGACAAGATGCTATCGCCCGGTGGGTGGCGCGAGAAATCCTGCCTTACGAGGGGCGGGTGAGGACGGCGCTTGCCCGGCGATGGCGTGGCGTGGTCGACCTGGAGGACGTGCTGCACGAGGCCTACTGCCGCCTGTCTTCTCTCCAGTCGATTGACCATATCGAGCAGCCGCTTTCCTATTTTCATCGCACAGCGCATGCTGCAGCGGTCGATCTGGCCAGGCGGGCCAAATCAAAAAATGTCATCCTCATGACGGAAACGGAATGGTTTGACGTCGTAGATGAGGGGCCCCTGGCAGATCGTGTGCTGCAAGCGCGCCAGGATTTGGGGCGCGTACAGGCTTTGCTGTCCACTCTTTCAGAGACGTGCCGCAAAGTGATCGAGTTACGGCGGCTCGAAGGCCTCTCTCAAAAAGAGACGGCAAAGCGTCTCGGGGTGAGTGAGCATGTTGTTGAGAATCACATGGTGCGTGGGTTGAAAAAGATGCTCAAAACCATGACCGATGAGGACGCTGCGGCGGAAAGGACGACCGGGATGGACGTCGGGCCGCAAGCAGCCCCCCCAGAACAGAAAGTCAGAGAGGTTGTACGGATTGGTAAGCCCCGGCCCTACTGAAAGCAGAAACGATCAGGCAGCCCGTTGGGCCGTGCGGACTTCCTCCGGCGACATATCGGCGGCGGATCGCGTGACGCTTGATGCATGGCTCGCTGCAGATCGTCGGAACAGAGGCGCATATCTTCGCTGCTGCGCTGGGATGCATGCGCTCGGAGGAGGCGCACCACATCCACATGGCCCCGCGCACGAGCCATTTGGCACCGCCTTGCCGGGCTCTGAGCGGCCTGCGTCCAACGACGATGCGCAAGACCACAGCGCGCCGGGGCGGCGGGCAACGGCTTGGCTGCTGAGCTCGCTCATTAGCGGCGTTTCTTTGGCAGCGTCCATCGCGATCGTTGCCCAAACGGGCTTGTTTAGCGCGAGGGTACCGGCTTCGCCCGCCAGAGACCTTAATGTTTCTGCTGTTCGCGTGTTGAAACTGCAGGATGGATCGGTCGCCCATCTACGCGCCGGTGCCGATATCGTATACGACATGTCAGCCAAAGTACGCAAAATCAGGTTGATCAGCGGGCAGGCGGTGTTCGAGGTAGCCAAGGATGCCACCCGTCCGTTCGTGGTGCAATCCGGCGATGTTTATGCCCAGGCAACCGGCACGGTTTATTCCGTCAATCGCATCGGAGCTACGGGCGGCGCGATTCATGTGACGGAGGGCAGCGTGCTTGTGTGGGCGCGCGATGGGCGGGATCAAGCCGTGCTGCTTCACCAAGGCGGCAAGCTATCGCTTGATCCAGGACCGAGAGCGGCCGTCTCCCGCGCGCCTGCCAGACCAGTGGCTCCCGAGCCGGTCATCGCTCAGATTTCGCTCGATAACACGCCCATTGCGGCTGCTGCCGAGCGGTTCAATCGCGTGAACCAGACCAAGATCATCATTACCGATCCGGCGATAGGCGAGATCAAGATTGTCGGGCTGTTCCGGGCCAGCGAGCCCGATCGTTTCGCCCGGGCCGCTGCTGCTGTTGCTGGGGCGGAGCTGGTTTATGACAAGAGCAGTAATGTCATAAAACTGAAGTAAAAAATTCTCAAATAATTAATATTATTCGAGTGACGGATAATATAGTTCAGAGCAGTCATCCCGATTGTAATTCATAACATTCAGGGGTTCGGCAATGTATCTTCCTCTTTCTCGAAATTCTGTGTCGATTGTTGCGCTCGCCGTCGCGACAATCTTGCCGTCGCAGGTTCAGGCCCAGACGCAAACCCGTCAATTTGATCTGCCTGCCCAATCGGCCGCGAGCGGCGCCAAGGAATTTGCCCGTCAGGCCGGCATTCAGATCATCGTTGCAGGACGCCATGCCGAAGGTCGCACGACCAACGCAATCAGGGACAGCTTGGACCCCCGCATTGCACTGGACAGGCTGGTAGCCGGCACAGGCCTCACCGTCCGCTCCTTCGATGGCGAGGTCGCCATCCTCGTCGGGGACGAAGAGCAAGATGGTGCGGCGCTGGTGGTCACCGGATCACGCATTGTGCGCGACGGATATGAAGCACCGACGCCCCTCACGGTTCTTGGCCGGGAGGAGATTGAACGTGCCGCGCAGGTCAATCTCGCAGAGCAGATCAGCCGTCTGCCAGCACTGGCAGGCAGCAACAATCCGCGCAACACGGCGAGCAACATCAGCGGCGGCTTCATGGGTATAAGCAGCTTGAACCTTCGCAACCTGGGCGCCACGCGCACCCTGGTGCTGCTGGATAGCCAGCGGCTGCCGGCGGCCTCGCTCAACGGCCTGGTCGATGCCAATTCCATTCCGGGAGGCTTGGTAAAACGCGTGGACGTCGTGACTGGCGGCGCATCGGCCGCCTGGGGATCAGACGCTGTGGCAGGCGTGGTCAATTATGTGCTCGACAAGGAGTTCACGGGCGTCCGGGGCGAGGTCCAGGGCGGGGTGACCACTTATGGCGATGACAGAAACTACAAGATTTCCTTGAGTGCAGGCACGGATTTTGCGGGTGGTCGCGGGCATGTCCTCGTCAGCGGCGAGAATTGGTACAGTGAAGGCATCGAAGGCATGCCGCGCGACTGGTATCGCGGTCGCAAGACCCTGGTGAACCCGAGCTACTCTGCAACAAACGGTCAGCCCTATTATCTGGTGCGGGATAATGTCGGCTACACGACGGTGGCACCCGGCGCCATCGTGACGACCGGGCCTCTGCAGGGCCTCTATTTTGGCGAGGGTGGTACCCCCGCCCAGCTTAATTATGGATCGACTGTCAGCAACCCGTTCATGGTGGGCGGTGACTGGCGCTATACCGATTTCGGCAATGGGCCGCAGAATCTCGATCCGGAACTATCTCACCGCAGCGTATTCACGCGGCTGAGCTATGATGTCGCCGATGCCGTTAAGCTGTTTGGCGAGTTTTCGTTCGTTGAGGCAAAGACGAAGACGACGGGTACGCCGATGTTCAACTTCGGCGGAATCATCATCCAGCGCGACAATGCATTCCTGCCCTCAGAGGTGGGTGAGGCAATGGACGCTGCGAAGGTCACGACGTTGAACGTGGGCACATGGAACTCAGCGATCGGCGGGATCGTGACCGAAACCCGACACGACCTTTACCGTTATGCCATCGGCGCGGAAGGCACGGTCAATGGACTCGGCACGGAGTGGAACTGGATCGTGCGGGCCAACCGCAACATCAGCAAATTCTATAATGGCACAAACATCCCGATCACCGCCAATTACACCAAGGCGCGAGATGCCGTGCGCAACAGCAGTGGCGCTATCGTCTGCCGGTCCACGCTGACCGACCCCACGAATGGCTGTGTGCCCTTGAATATTCTGGGGACCGGCGTCGCGTCGCGGGCCGCGCTGGATTATGTGATGGGCCACAGCTATCTCAACGCCCAGATCACGCAGGATGTCGTATCTGCAACCGTCCGGGGCGAGCCCTTCGCCACCTGGGCAGGTCCGGTCTCCCTGGCGTTCGGCCTTGAACACCGCCGGGAAGCGGAACAGGGCGAAAGCGACCCTCTCTCGCTCGTGAACAGCTATTGGGCAGGCAATTACAAGCCGATTTCCGGCGCCTACACGGTCAAGGAGGCCTTCCTCGAGATCGTCGCGCCATTGGTCAAAGATATGGTGTGGGCGAAATCGCTGGACCTCAATGCCGCGGTTCGCGCGACCGATTACAGCACATCGGGCTATGTGACGACTTGGAAACTTGGCCTCACCTGGGCGCCGATCGACGACATCCGCTTTCGCGCAACGCGCTCCCGTGACATCAGGGCAGGCAATCTTTCCGAGTTGTTCCAGGCCGGGCAGACCAACACGACGACGCTGGTGGACCCATTCAAAAATGACCAAGCCTATACGGTCTTCCAGACCACGGTGGGCAACCCTACAGTGAGCCCGGAAAAGGCGGATACTCTTAACCTGGGCGTGGTTTTGCAACCCAGCTTCGTCCCCGGATTCTCGGCTTCAGTGGATTATTTCGATATCGTCGTGAACGACGCCATCACGACGCTGGCAGCCAGCACGATCGTCAATCAATGCTATCAGGGCAACAGCGTGATCTGTGACCTGATCGAGCGCGATGCGGATGGCTTTATGACCGAAGTATTCCGCCGTCCGATCAATCTCAGCCGCCAGAGCGTGCGCGGGCTGGACTTTGAGGCGGGCTATCGGATCCCGCTGGAGGCTGTCTCGGCCTCTTGGGGGGCGGGCAAGCTGAGCATCCGCATTCTGGCGACGCGTTATCTGGAAAGCAGCCTGGATGACGGCATCTCATCCACGACGTCAGATCTTGGCGTGAATACCGGTACCCCCACCTGGCGCTATCTTGGAGAAATCGCGTTCGACAAGGGGCCGCTCTCCCTTTCCATCACTGGGAGAGGCTTTAGCGATGGCGTGCTGAACGCTTCGTGGATCGAGTGCGCCACCAATTGCCCAACCTCTACCATCGCGAACCGCACGGTCGATAACAACCATGTCGATGGGGCGTTCTACGTCGATTTTGGCGCAAGCTATCGCCTGTCGGACGGGGTGAAGCTCTATGTCGCAGTGGATAACGTCGCAAACAAGGCGCCAGCGCCCTACGCGTCGGCGGGAACTGGGATCGGCAGCGCCCAGATCGGCATTTCCCAAACCTATTATGACGTCGTCGGCCGGTCCTTCCGCGCTGGCGCCCGCTTCCAGTTCTGATTGCGATCTGATCCACGGGAGATTGAAATGACCCTTGCAGGCCATGCCCTCCGCGCTGTTGTCCTCCTTTTCCTGCTGACCGCGCCGCTAGCCGGGCAGCCGGTGGATGGCAATGCGGACGCATGGTCGCGATGGAATGTGCCGCAGGCCGCGCAGGATGCAAAAATTCTGCCGGCCTGCACTGGCCCTTATCAGATCTCATCGGGCGATCTGAACGGGGATGGCCAACCGGATCTGGTGATCCCTTGCCGGGGGACATTGTTGTCTCCCAAGCTTGCGCGCCCGGCCAATGACCAGCTGACTGTCTATCTCTCCCCCTGCAAGCCCGGGGGACAATGGGAGAGGCAGGATTTCTCGGTCGGCTTTGGGCCCTATCATTCCGCAATTGGGGATCTTGATGGGGATGCCTTGCCGGATGTAGTCGTCCCAAACTATCAGGCGAATGACGGGCGTGACCTCGCCATCCTCTATGGCAAAAAAAACGGGAAGAGGCTCTTCGAGCTGACGACCTTCCTGTCTTTCGACGATCGCGATCTGGTCAACGAATATGGCTTGGATGCGAAAGGAGAGCCCCGCTACCCGACGCCCGGCCTTACCAGCGCCGTGATCGCCGATTTGAATGGCGATGGACGACCGGATATTGTGACCGTCTCCTATCAGTCGAATAAATTCTATGTTCTGCTGAACGAGGGAAGGCGCAAATTCCGTACCATTCGCTATCCTCATCAGGCGCCCCCGTATGACCAGATGCTGGGTGGCCCCCGCGATATCGCTGCCGCCGATTATGATGGAGACGGCATCCTCGACCTCGCTTTCTCTATGTACGAGACAAATCTCATCGAAGTGTGGCGGGGCGACGGCAAGGGCGGCTTCGCGCCGTGGCGTCGCAACCCATCGTTCGGGCGTATCCCCTATCATCTCAAGACGGGCGATGTTGATGGTGATGGACGAGCGGACATTGTCGTCGGAAATCGCAGCACCAGCGACAATGTCGTCCTGCTGCACAATGGCCCGGATCGCTTTGTCTATCGAGGCTCCTTCACGCCAGAAACCGCCAAAAATGCCGAGGCGACAGCAGATGAAATCCGCGATGTGATGCTGGCGGATATCGACAAGGACGGACGGCTGGACTTAGTCGCTGCGGCGCGTGAATCCGGTAAGCTCATCTTCTGGCGTGGCGCTGGCGAAACCGGCTTCAACCGTGCCTTTGTCGATCGCCGCGTGGCTGAGTTCCCGCGCAAGGGGCCCCGCGGCCTTGCGATGCTGCCAGATGCAGTGGCCGTGATATTCTATGATAGCAGCGAGGTTGGCATACTCCCCCTGCCGCCGAAAGATTGACGAATACTCAGCCGTCGTGAAGTCTGACGAACCGCGCCAAAAATCAGTACGATTTACCAGACAGCACCAAGTCATGCGTTTTCGTCATCCTAGAAGTCGTTCGGAGACCGATTGGGGGGCTGAAGCTGACGTTGGTCGCAGCGGACAGGTCGCCGACGGCACATAGCTCACCACAAAGTCCGTGAGACTCTAGTTGCTACAGAGCGCATGTCAGGTGGCCACGTCGCCTAGCGCTTGTCTCCAATCTCGGTCGCGATCATGCTTTGCCGATCCCGCAGGGTAAATGCGAATATGTGCTCGGTCTGCATTTGTTCGCGCAAAAACGCCGCGCCCGATCTCATCGGTGCCGCGATCATGGCAGCTCTCGCTCTTTTCGGCGGCACGCAAGTCATCCTACGATGAAGAGCTCATTTCAAAAACACCGGTTACGTCGTGGCGGCGGAGTGATAAGGGACGGATGATGCGCAAGCTTCTCCCTTTGCTCGCCTGCCTGATGCTGGTGCTTTCCGGCTTCGCTGGCATGGCGCACGCTGCTGAAGCGGTGGGCGGGAGCGTGCTTGGCGCCGAACTTGCGGTCCACGCACCGGGTGATGGCGACGAGGTGCCCGCGGACGGCGACAATGGATTGCCGCATCATCACCATCCCTGTCACTGCGGCGTCGATACTCACGCTTGAAAAGGCCATAGCCGCGGCGGGCGGCGCAGCACCGTCAACCGACGCGGCCAAAGCCGCTATCGAAGCCGCCCGCGCCAACCAAATGGTTGCGGGCCTGCGTCCAAAGCCTGGGCTTTGTGCCCATGGCCTTTGCCAGCGGCTCCGGAGCCGAGGTCCAGAAGCCGCTGGCGACCGTGGTGATCGGCGGCCTGATATCCGCAACGCTGCTGACGCTGTTCGTTCTTCCGACACTCTATGCCAGCTTTGGACAACGCGCTGTCGGGCGGCGCAGTCATCCGATGACCTCGGACAAGCGTCCCCCGCTTTTGTCAAAGCCGGTTAGTCAGACGCGCGAATGATGTGCATTTGAGGTGGTCCGAATGGTCATGTGACGCGCCGCAAGGAAGAAATGCCAGGCGGGCCACACCATCGCTGCGAGGCATCCCATGATCACCCATTGCGTGGCCTGGGATGTCGCGGAGCGGCATGCGCTGGCCAGTTCCGGGCCGCTCCCGGCGGCGGCCGCACCGCCGGGGCACGCGCTCGAAAAACCACCTTGCTCAAGGACGCTGAAGAGATGAGCTGCCAGCAGATCGATCCCCATGCCGGCAAGCAGTGGACCAAAACCCATCGCGATCAGACTGAGGCAGAAGCTCGCGATGACCGATGCAGTCGCCCGGCCGTTCGGCCCGACCGTGCTGTGCAGCATGGCGTAGGAAGGCGCGAGATAGGTCGAGTTGACGACGGATGCGAGAAACAGGATCGCCGCGAGGCCCTGCCAGCTGTTTTGCGCATAAGCCGCGACATATAATGGCGCGCTGAGCGCAACGCCGATGGCGGGCACCCACATGATCCAGCGGTCGTCAAAGCGGGATGCCCAATGGACGATGAGCCCGCCTCCCAGCGTCGATATGGCCGATCCGAGCATGAAGGTCAGCGCAATGATCACGCCCAGCTCCGTGTAGCCCAGGTCGAACCGGCGGATCATGTAGGGGCCCATGAAGGTGACATTGGGCGCGCCGACCAGTCCGGCAGCCGTCAGAGCAATGATCACATTCCGGGCAATGGGGGATTTCCATAGCGTCATCGCAACTTCGATCAGGGACCCGGCGCTGGGCAACGTCCGCGCGGATGCCCGCTCAAAGCGGCCCCGCTCAGGCTCCTTGATAACCATCCAGGTCAGCAGGGCTACCAGCAGGCCGGGCAGACCCACGACCAGCATCGCGCTGCGCCATCCCCAATGGTCCATGACGAAGCCACCGATCACGACGCCGGCAAACCCGCCCAGCGGCAGGCCCAGCCCGAAGATCGACATCGCGCGCGTTCGCGCCTCCGGCGGAAAGAGATCACTGATCAACGAGTGTGAAGCGGGCAGGCAAGCCGCTTCACCGACACCGACACCGGCTCTGAACAGGCAAAGCTGCACGAAACTTGTCGCGAGCCCGCACAGCGCGGTCATGATCGACCAGAAGGCCACGCAGAGGGACAGGATCAACGTCCGGTTTCCCCGGTCGGACAGGCGCGCCATCGGAAATCCGACGACGACATACAGGAGACTGAAGGCGAAGCCGGTGAGCAGGCCAAGCTGCCAGTCCGCAAGGCGCAACTCTTCCTTGATCGGCTGGGCGAGGATCGAGAGGATGAACCGATCGAGATTGTTGAGCAGATAGACGAGCAGCAGGATGGAGAGCGCGATCCATGAGGCACGCGTGACATCTGGGCGGCTGGTCCCCCCCTTCAGATCGACCGCCTCATCCACCGCTGATTCGGCTGGCCTGCCAGAGTTCATTGCCTCGTCCCAACCCTTATCCCGATATCCGCCATGCCGATGTGTCGCTCAGGCCTTTGGGGGCACACCCTCCATATGGTCCGTTTCCCCATCAAGCTTGCCGAGCGCTTTGCGGGAAAAGGCGATGATGTCACCATAACGCTGCTCCCGCACCTTGTTGACCCATTCGGGGTCGCTGATCTGCCCGCGCCCGACAGCGACGAGGTCGAAGTCGCCCCGCTGCAGACCCTGGTCTAGAAGGGTGATGCTCGCCTGTGCATCGGATTGCGATTCCAGGCCCTGAGCCGTTTCCATGATGTCGGTGCTCAGGCCGACGCTGCCCACGGCGATGACCGGGAGTCCGCTCAGTTGCCTGACCCAAGCGGCCAGCGTCTTGTCGCTCTCCGGCCAGGCAGCCTCCCAGAAACGTCGCGTCGACACGTGGAGAATATCGACTCCTGAGTCCCGCAGCAGCGAGACGAATAACGCCAGCTCCTCTGGCGTCTCGGCGATCCGCGCCTTGAGATCGATCTCCTTCCACTGGGAAAAGCGAAAGGAGATGATAAAATCTTCCCCGCAGGCTGCACGTACGCTTCGCGCAATTTCGGCAGGATAGCGCGCCCGCTCGGGCAGCGACTGGCCACCATAGCGATCCGAGCGGCGGTTGGTTTGCTGCCACAGAAACTGATCGAGAAAATAGCCGTGCGCGCCGTGCAGTTCTATGCCGTCTGCCCCGGCCTTTTGCGCGAGAAGCGCCGAGCGAACGAAGGCCTGTTTGATTTCCTCTAGGTCCTCAAGCGTCGCCGCCCGACCACGCGGTCGGTCCGCCGCCATCAATCCGGATGGGCTGAGCGTCGGCGTGACGACCACCCCGTCTCCCAGATCCTCATCCTTGCGCACGGCGCCCTCATGCCAGAGTTGCAGGAGAATGTGCCCGCCTGCCGCGCGCACTGCCCCAACGCACTGTCGCCAGGCCTCGAACGTGCCTTCGTCCAACCGGCTGAAAACAGCCGACCGTGTCGCGCTGGGGTGATCGACCGCGACCGACTCCGTGATGATAAGGCCCGCGCCACCCTTCACGCGCCGCACGTAGTAATCGGTGAGCGTATCGGTCGGCGCGCCGTCGACGCTCCATCCGCGTTGCATGCCGGGGAGGACGAAGCGATTGGCGAGTTGCCGCCCTTTCAAAGTGAACGGATCGAAGAGGAGGGAGGACTGATCCGTCATGCGGTTGCGCCTCGCATCGATGATAGCTGGCCTGCCACGATCAGTAGCGCCATTTGACCGTCGCGCCGAAGGTGCGCGGCGGATTGAGCAACACCAAGTCGCCATTTGCGGACGGCTGGAAGGCCGCGATCTGCGCCTTGTCCTCGATGTTCCTGACGAACGCCGAGATCTGCCACGCGCGATTGGGGGTTTCGAAGGTCAAGCTCGCATTGGAGCGCAAATAGCCATCCTGATAGGAGCCGGGGGCGTTGCTGTTGGCCACGAAATGGCCCGTCACATATTTGCTGTCGATGCCGAAGGTCAGGCGGGCGCCGCTGTCGAAATCGAACCGGTGCTCGTAGGCGCCACCTAGCGTGAAATCGGGCGCGGCCTGGATCTGCTTGCCCGACAGGTTGGTCGCGCCAATGATATAGGTATCAAAGCGGGCATGGAGCCAGGTGGCCGCCAGCGACAGGCGACCCGCGGAGGAAACGGCGACCTCGGCCTCCAACTCGCCGCCGTACATCGATGATTTCTGCGAATTGGTCGTCTGGATGAAGAAGCCGGGAATGGCGGCGTCGCGGATCACCTGCAGCGCCTGGAAATCCTTGTAATCATAATAGAAGACTTCGCCGTTGATCTGGAGGCGGTTGCCGAGCAGGCGGTTCTTCGACCCCAATTGATAGGCAGTAATCGTCTCCGGTCGGTAGGAGCCGGTGAAGCCGGGCAATTGCGGAACCTGATTGATGCCGCCTGATTTGAAGCCGGTGCTGACCGTCGCGTAGACCAGCGACGTCTCGGCCAGATCGAGCTCTGCCCCGGCTTTCCAGGTCCATTTGCGGGTCCGGAAATTCTGCAGGATCGGCAGTTCGGTGGTGGAGGTCGGCGAGATGGTGCGGACCACACCCGTCGCGGACTTCTCCTCGTCGGTATAGCGCAGCCCGCCGATGACCCGCAGCATGGAGGCGAGGGGCACGGTGACTTCGCCGAACACCGCTTTCGAAGTCGTCACCAGATGCGGATCGCTGGAGAAGTAGGGGATCTCGTCCTGATTGAAGGTCTGTGAGGCCGGCCCGGTCTCGCGTGCGTAAAAGCCGCCGAGGAGCCATTTGAAAGGCGACTGGGCAGGCGATGCGAGGCGCAGCTCCTGCGTGAACAATTTGCTGCGCACACCCTGGATAAAGCCTGAGGACGACGTGCCCAGCACCTGCGTCTGCCGGGCGAGGAAGTCGTTGTCGCGGTAGCCGGTGAGCGAGGTGAGCGTGGCCCAGGGGAGCGTGAGATCAATCTGATTATAGACCGACCAGCTATCGCTATGATTGAAATCCGCGAGGTTGCGTCCGCTCAGCCCGGTATAGGGGCGGAAAGGGCGGCCGGCGCACAAAGCGCTGGTGGTGTTGGACGGGCAATAGTCCCAACCCGCGCCATCGTTGCTGAGCTCGGAGCGGTCGGCACTGAGGACGATCTTTAGTTGATCGCTGGGCTGGACCAGTAGACGCGCGCGCCCGACCCAATCAGCGGCATTGCTGTATCCATCGGGATAGAAGCCATCGCGCCTGTTTGAGCCAAACGCGAAACGGATCGCGGCCTTTCCACCCACGGGCACGTTCAGCATCGCCTCGGAACCGAATGTCGCATAATTGCCCGCAGTCAGCGCGATATTTGCCTGCACTTGCCCCAGCACCGGTTCGTTGGTCAGGAAGTTGATCGCGCCGCCATTTGAGTTGCGGCCATAGAGCGTGCCCTGCGGTCCACGCAGAGACTCCACGCGCGCGATGTCGACCAGAACCGGGGGATAGGCCTGCGGATGGGCCAGAAAGATGCCGTCGACCGTATAGGCTATGGCGGAATCGACACCGGCCTGCGTGCTGAACGTGCCAACACCGCGCACGGTGACGATCGGCGTGCTCGTCGCGGTCTGGAATTCCACAGCGGGCAGCCGGCTCTGCAGGTCCGTCAACCCGGTGATGCCGGCCCGCTCGAGGGCCCCTCCGCCGATCACCGAGACGGCAACAGGTGCGTTCTGCAACGTCTCTGCCGTCCGACGCGCAGTGACGACAATGTCCTCGATCGTTGCCGATGGTTCGCTTGCGGGTCCGGTCTGCGTCATCCCCGGCGTCGCCACCAAGGCCGCCAGCACGCAAAAACCCGACAGACTGTCAGAGCCCTTCCACATATCCTCGCCCTCTTCATTTCGTTGTTTTGTGGCGAGCAGGCTTAATTGGCCGCAGCCAGGCCGTCTTTCCGATTTCCGCAGTGGATTTTTTGAAATTTGGAAGTGCGGGTCGATTCTGAGTCTAAGCAGTGCGACCATATCGCAATTGCCGTGGCGAAACCCCGGCATAGGACCGAAAGCTGGTGCTGAACTGACTGCTGCTGTTGAAGCCACACTCCAGCGCAATGTCCGTGATCGATCTATCCTGCCAGGCTGGCGATTTGAGGAGCGCCTCTGCTTGTTGGAGCCGGAAATTCCGGATCATCCGGGCGGGTGACTCTTCAACCTGGCAGATGAGGTGCAGGTAACGCGTGGATATCCCGAGTGCGCGCGCAATATCCGCCGCTGAAAAATCGGGATCGCTGAAGTTTCGTGCGATGATCTCGCGAACGCGCAGCACATCGGCGCTGCGCTTGTGCAAGCCAGGGCTATGGTCATCGGCTTTGACGGGACGCAGAGTATCAAGGAAGCCGTCCACCAGCTTCGTGCTGATCGAAGGAAACTGCGCCAACCCAATGCATGATCGAAGCGCAAACATGATGTCGCGCGCTGCGAGCCCATTGGCATCGGGCAAGACAGTCGCTGCTGTGCTCAGATGAAGCGGCTCTGGAACATGGCGCGCGACCATCCAGTGAGGCAGAACGAGTGTAAGATGCCGCGTGTCGCCAAGGCTGATCGTCCTGATTGGATCGTTCGTATTGATGACGACGAGTTTATGTTCCGGGATTTCCTGTATTTGGCCATCGCCTCGGCCGATCCAGGTGGGACGGTTCGCGATGTAGAAGCAGAATTTCGCAGCGCGATTGTCGGAACCGCCGCCGCTTATGACCTCGAAGCGCTCGGGCACCAGCCAGTCAAAGAGCTGGATTTCGCTCTGACTGTTCGTGGTCGCGGCCACGATGACAGGCCGATGTGGCGTGCCGACATATGTCGCGGCCTGATACAAGGCAAAGCCACTGTTCCACGACCCATTGATTGGCGAAACTGAAATGTTCTGTGCCATGATGGTATCAAGATGTCATGCGATGCGCATTCCGCATAGTGTCAATGCGTGGGGTCGCTCTTTGCGTGACCTACCCGGCTTAACTGGTCCCCGGTACATGTGACCCCCAGTGGGCCGGTCATAGGACAACCCTTGGACAGCGCGCCCGCGGGTTGTCCTCAGTTTTAACAGTTCAACATAGCCGACATTTCACCGCGCGAAACGGTCCGTGAGGAGCTGCCTTCGTTCATGAAGCTGGCTTGCGCCATGAGCCTGAGATCGGCGGCGGTTAAAATCGAAGCGCACGCTGTCGGTTGCGGTTGCGGTTGCGGTTGCGGTTTCGAGGGGATCCATCTGAGATCGTTTAGCAAGGATTCTTCGGGTGAGTCAGGCTGAATCAATCGCGGTATGACGCGGCTTCGGCACGAGGTGGGAGACAGATCGCATTCTGCTCGCGCCCCTTGCCTTATCCTTCTGTCTGACGACGCCAGCTCTTCTCTCTAATGAGCCGCTCATCAGAATTACACGCAATCGGCGTAAAACCGTGCTGCTACATCAGGGTGGGATCTCAAGCGCGCCTTGAGGTGGTTCATGCCGACATCGCGAAAAAGCGGGTTGCTGGGGTCTGAACTCACCCCGCGTTCGACTGCGCGGAGTTCGGGAGGAAGGTCGATTAGGGGGATGCTGCCCTCGTGGCTCGCGCCGAGAAAGAACGGAATGGAATAGCGCGCCGTGCCGGGCTCTGGTGAGGTGGCGCAATGGACGTCCGCGTGGACGAAGCCGTTGGTGGCCAGTTCAAGCAGTTCTCCGGTGTTCACGACGAAGGTGCCCGGCACAGGCGGCGCATCGATCCACGATCCGTCCTCAAGCTGGACCTGCAGACCCGGCAGCACGTCTTGCAGCAAGATGGTGATCAGCCCGCCATCCTTATGGGCGCCGACGCCCTGTTTCGACGTGGCTTGATCGCGACCGGGATAGCGCACGATCTTGAGATGCTGGCGTGGGCCCGACTTGTACATGGGCGCAAAGGCATCTTCGTTCTGGCCGAGCGCCAGGGCGATCGCGCGGAGGACTTCGATCCCGACCCGCGTCACCTCCGCCTGATAGGCCAGAATGATGCCTCGCATCTCCGGCAGGGCATCGGGCCACTGATTGGGCCCGATGGCGCGATGCCAGGCGGGTGTGTCGGGGCCAGTCGGCAGCGGGGCTTCCTCGCGGTCGAAATCCACCTGCTCGCGCCAGTCGGGCTTACCGCCTGTTAGCTCCATGCCCGCCCGGCAATAGCCCCGGAAATGCGGCGATCTGATCATTTCAATGGCGAGCTTGTCTTCCTCCGGCAATGCGAAGAACTGCTTGGAGACGGCGAGCGCTGCGGCGCACAGCGCGGGGTCGACGCCATGACCCTTAAGGTAGAAGAAGCCGAAACGGTGCAGCACGCTCCTCAGATGTGCGATCAGCGTCTCACGGCCTCGCGCGCTGCCTTGCAGTCTGGAGATGTCCACGACCGGCAGGGTGTCAGGCAGATCGGCACCCTGTGCGGGTTGATCGTCAACGCCGGCTTTTCCGGCCACAAGATCTGAAAGAACGTCCAACATCATACTCTCCATTTGTGTCGCCAAGCGTGCAGTCATTGTCCAGGCAGGCAATGATCGCGTTGGCTGATCCATGGTGTTGATTTTGAACGACCGTGTCGGTGGGTAAACCACATTCGTTCCCACCGTCGTTGGGATAAATCCCACCTTTCGAAAATTGTGAATCTATATTTCCGGTGATGGAAATATATTCAGAGATAGAAAAGATTTACATCGGATTTGAGCTGCGTCTGAATCTCTTCAATATGGGTACCGACGAGATTTGGCGCGAGGTAGATCGCCTTCCCACAGGTCGCGCAGCACAGGTCGCGTTTGGGCGTCTCCAATGGCTGGTGGGCCACAAGGTCTGGCGTCAGGCTGCAACAGGCGCAGCCGCCGGGGCTCGAAAATCTTTCGAGCTGATCAATCATCTCCTGTGTCCAGCGCGCGTGGCAGAATGGGCAGGTCGCGTGATTATTCATATGTCTTCTTTCCATGGCTATCCCAGGTCTGCGCGACGGGAGATGATGTAGGTTTCGTTCTGGAACCACAGCCCGCCATATTTGCGCAGCGTCTGGCGGGTGGCCTCGAGATAGCGATCGCTGTTCATCGCCACGGACAGCCGGTCGTCTTCGATCTGCGCCACGTAGCTGGCGGCATTCCAGGCCGCGAGCAGCGTGGAGGAGCCGATCGACTGATCGATTTCGGTATCCAGCGTCTGGATGCCATAGCGGAACACCGAGCGCTCATCGGGTAGATCGTGAAGCTGGAATTTGCGCGCGTCACGGCCGAGTTCGACCTGGACAGCAGCCATCAGTATCTGCCGCTTGTGGACGAAGGGGGCTTCGTTCGGCCAAATGGTCTGAATCAACTCCATGCCCGGATCGTCACCAAAGGAATGGACGCCCATCAACTGCCCGCTCAGGCGCAACGCGCGGGCGAGCGGCGCGACGATCTTCTCCGCCTTGAAGGATAGCTCTGCCCGCGCGCTATAGGGTTGGGACAGTAGTACGAAGTCGAAATCGGCACTGGCCCGGCCCCGACGTGGAATGACCGCGTCGAGCGCGAACCGATGGTCGCGGCGGTACAGGATGAGGACAGCGGGGACTTCATGCAGCGGGCGCCCTGTGGCGGCACTGCGGCGCACGCGCCAGTTGCGTTCCAGAAATGGCTGAAGCTCGGCGATCGCCTCCTCGAAATCGCCGGCCGTGGTCCCATCGAGCGGCACTTCTTCCCAGACCATCCGGCTGGCGTCCACCGGATTGCGCGGGTTGAGCCAAGGGGCCTCGGTATAGGGCAGGTTGGTGACGACCAGCACCGTCGCCGGATGCTCCTGAAACCTGTCGGGCATTTTCTCCAGCATCAGTCGCACGTTTTCGAGGCTGATTTCCTTCGCGACGATGTAGAAAGGTAGCCAAGCGTAACGGCGGTGCGCGCCGCGCAGAAGCCGGGTAAGTGCGGTTCCATCGCCGGCGCCCCCATCAAACAAGCGGATCGCGGGCGGACGGGGCTGGGCGAGGGCCAACTGCTGCAACGCGCGGTCGGCGATCACCTGCTTTTCCGATGAGGTGTTCACGAACATCAGATATTTCTGGCGGTTGTCGTAGAAGCGGAAGCTGTGCTCGACGCTCATCTCGGCGCGACCGATAATGGCCGATCGCAACGTCGCTGCCGATAGCCCGCCCTGCTCGGCGATGAAGCGGTGGACCCGTTCTACCGTCTGGAGCGTCACGCGGCCGCCCTGCTGCAGGCGGCTGACGAACTTGCCGTCGTTGACAGCCTGCCGCCCGAATGTCGTCTGGGCGATCTTCAGCCGCTTGCAGGCTTCTTCGACCTGAGCCAGCAGGGTCTCGGCATCGGTCATGCCGCTACCATCGCATCTCGGGCACTGACCAGTCCGTGCCGATGGGCGGCAGGCGCAGCAGGCGGGTCGCAGTGCCGCCGAAAATCAGGCGCTTGTCCGCAAGGCTCAGCCGGTCGCTCCGCAGCAGAAAGTTGAGGCTCTCGGCATAGGTCAGTCCGCGGCGCCGTGGGCGGGCACCGCGGGGAAGATCGGCCGTGCGCAAGCGCGTATAATCGCTGGCCCACATGATCCGCTCCGCGCCGAACGCGGCAATCAACTGGTCGAGCCGCGGCCACAGATCCTC
Organism: Sphingobium sp. B8D3A; assembly: GCF_025961995.1. NCBI lineage: Bacteria > Pseudomonadati > Pseudomonadota > Alphaproteobacteria > Sphingomonadales > Sphingobiaceae > Sphingobium > Sphingobium sp. B8D3A. Next base: position 582,425 of record NZ_JAOQOS010000001.1, read on the forward strand.
GAACGGGTAAGACTCTTCCGACAGGAGCGGGGCGCCGCAGAGCTTCACGGCAATGTTGGGGTAGCGAGCAAGGTCGAGCAGGTCGGGGAAGGTCGCCCAGGACATCGTCTCGGGCGGCGACACGGGGTGCTGCGCGACGCCGATATGGTCGATGATCAGCGTCAAGGTGGGATGCCGTTCGGCAATCTCCGCCATGCGCGCGCATCCGCCGTGGGTGGAGTTGAAGATGGGCAGGCCGACCTCTTCTGCCGCCGCATAAAGGGTATCGAACTTTCCGGTATCGAACTCTGGGCGCATTTCCGCTGTCGCGAAGTTTCCGACCAATGCGCGCCCTGCCACCATGGCGGGATTGGCTGCGACCTTGCGGACAGCAGGGCCGAAGTCGTCGACGATCGGGAAGAAGGTATGGACCCCCGGGAAACGCCCCGGGAAGAGGGTGCTGGCGAGTTCGATAAACGCGTCGTCGGTGACCGCGAGCGCCCGGTCGACGCCGATCGCGTCCATCGCTTCGCGCGCGAGTTCGATCTGCATCCTTGTCAACAGGTGCATGTCTGGCCCGTCCAGCCGAACTGCAGGAAAAGGCTCATGGATTTGCGCGTCGATGATTTCGAGCGTGTCGATCGGGGCCATGCAGTCGGGGTCTCCTCCGTGGGTCTGACCTTGCGCGCTCATTGCCCGGCCTCCAGCGCCATCCGGTCGACGCTGCGGGCGAATGGCTTGAGGCCCTGCCAGGTGATCAAAAGTGTCAATGGGCCAAGCAGGGCAGTGCTGAGCGAGATGGAGTAGTTGAGCAGTTGCGGATCGCGGAAGAGATAGTCCGTCAGGATCGCGACGAGGAGCGGGCCTACCGCAAAGGCCAGAACATTGGTGCAGAACTGGCTCACCGAGCTGACCTGCGCGCGCATGCTGTTGGGCGTGACAAGCTGGAAGGCGGCGATAGCGGGGCCGGCGCCCATGGCGGAAACGAACACGGCGATCGATTGAAGCGTCAACACCATCCAGGGATTGGGCAGCAACGGCGCGACGATGTAGCAGGGCACGGACACGCACAGGCCGTAAAAGACGATGCGCAGATTAGCGTCGGAGCGCCCCTGCTTCATCCAGCGTTCCGAGACGCGCGCGCCGAGCAGCAGGGCGATGGGCGAGAGGACCATGGCGATCCCGCCCGTGATCATGCCGACATCGGACAGCTCCCAGCCGAATTCGCGGTGGTAGAGCGTTGGCATCCATTGCGAGATGCCCATAACCATCAGCAGCTTCATGGCGAGGCCGCCGATCGCAGCGAGATAGACGCGCCAGTCATCGCGCATGAAGCGGGCGACATCCTTCACCGGGACGCTTTTCAGCTTACGGCCTTTTAGTCCACGCCGCGCCGGCTCCTTGGTGGTCAGCACGACGAGCGCCCAGATGAGGCCCGGCGCGCCGACGATGATGAAGGCCCACTGCCAGGGGCGGATCGTGCCGCCGAAGGGCAAGCTAACCGTCGGGAAGTGTTCGACCATCGCGAGCACCGCGCCGCCCATGAAGAGCGCAAGCCCCGTGCCCACCGTCGCGCCGATGGAAAGCACACCGGTTCCAAAGGCCACCTTTTCCCGTGGGTAGGAGTCCGTCACGATCGACCAGGTCGCCGGGCCGTAGCCCGACTCGCCGGCGCCGATACCCATGCGCGCGAGGAACAGATGCGTGTAGTTTTGAGCCAGACCGCACAGCATCGTGGCACCGCTCCAGAAAGCGATGCAGGCGGCGACGATGTTGCGGCGATTGCGGGTGTCCGCGATGCGGGCGATGGGCAGGCCGGCGATGGCGTATGTCAGAGAAAAGGCCGCGCCCAGCAACAGAGCCGCCTGCGTATCGGAAATACCGAAATCGCGCTGCACGGGCAGGATCAGCAATGCGAGAACCTGACGGTCCACGACCGTGAACAGGACGACGACCGTCAGCACGAAGAGCGAATAATGCGCTTGCCCGCGGGTCGGCATGTCCGTGTCATCTGCGCGTGCGCCAAGCGTGGGACCAGCCGTTGCTTGGGAGACGCCAGGATCATGCGCATCGTGATGGACAGTCAAAAATCGTCTCCCAAAACCCGTTGTTTTTTATCTTCTATCCGCATGTCGATTCAGAATGCAGCGCCGTAGATTTGGCGCGCGTCACGCCATTCGACAGGGCGCACATTGCGGTCCAGCAAGCGGGTGACGGTCATTGCGCCATCCGTCATACGGTCCAGCGCATCGACCGGCACGCCATGGTCGGAGAGGCGCATGGGCACGCCGCAATCGCGGCACAATCCTTCGATCAAACGCAGCCCTGCGCGCGCGATCTCGGCCGTCGTTCCGTTGCCATCCGCACCAGCCGCCATAGCGATGTCGGCATAGCGTGCCTCCGCTGCTGGCAGGTTGAAGGCGAGGACGTGCGGTAGGAGGATGGCGTTCGACACGCCGTGGGCGACATGGAACTCGCCGCCGAGCGGATAAGCCAGCGCATGAACCGCGGCCGTGTTCACCGGGCCAAGGCATAGGCCCCCATAGAAGCTGGCCCGCGCCATGTCCGTCCGTGCTTGTACATCGTTGCCATTGCGCACGGCGTTGAGCAAACTGCGGAAGACGAGCCGCACGCCCTCCAACGCGAAGGTATCGATCACCGGATGGGCAAAGCGGTTGGCATAGGCTTCAATGCAATGAGTCAGCGCGTCCAGCCCGGTTGCGGCGGTGACGGCGGGCGGCATCGACTTCGTGAGCATCGGGTCGATATAGGCGGCATCCGGCACCAGATGCTCGCTCACCACGCCCTTCTTGAGCAGGTCATTCTCATCCAGCAGGATGGCAATGGGCGAAACCTCGCTGCCGGTGCCGGCGGTGGTCGGGATGCACGCGAGCCAGCATCTGCGCGGGCCGGACAGGCCGTCGCGCTGAACATGCGCGATCGTCTGGCCGCCATCCATCAGGGCGGCGGCGAGTTTCGCAAGATCCATCGAGCTGCCGCCGCCGATGCCGATGACGGCATCTGCGGCCCGACTTTGGGCCCTGGCCAGCAAGGCCTCGAAGTCGCTTACGGATGGCTCCCTGCCGCTGTCGCACCAGATTTCGGTGCGCAAGCCTTGCGACCGCAAGGGGCCGGCGACGCGCTCCGCTGCGTCGCGTACCGGTGGCGTCGTCACGATAAGGGCCGACTTCGAACCGATCTTGAGAAGATCATCGACCAATCGCGCTGACACATCCGGCCCGAAATGGAGGAGCGCGACCTGTTTGATGCTTATCTGCTGGGGACTCATGGTCGGCGCGTTCCTGACGGTGATTTTGCAGGATCGGGATGACATGGCCCGCCGGGCGGCACTTACCCTGGCCGGAAGTTGCAGATGCCCGTCGCGGTATGTCTAGCGCCCCCGCCTGTGGGCCTCCTGCAAACCAGGCGTCGGGCGTAGAAAAGGCACAGCGAACTTCCGCGACGGATAAGCGCGCTCCGGTAGCAATGGGCAGTCATGGCCGCTGGCAGCAACGTCGACAGAGAAGATCATGATCACCGAAATCGCACATCTCACCATCGATCCGGCGAAGGCGGAGGCTTTCGAGCTGGCCGTGGCACAGGCGGCGGCTATTTTGCGGGCCGCCAAGGGCTCACACAGCATGACACTTGAGCGGGTGATCGAAGACCCGGCCCGTTATCGCCTGCGCGTGGAATGGGACAGCGTCGAAGACCATATGGTCGGCTTCCGGGAGTCCGACGGCTTCCTCCAGTGGCGGGCGCTCGCCGGCCCTTATTTCGTCGAACCGCCCTTTGTGGAGCATAGCCAGACGGTCGGCCGCTTTTTCTGATCTCGCCGCCGCATACCGCGAGGGGCAGCATCATTTTCCGGCCCGGGCAAGTGGCTCCGGGGAGTGCTTCCTAGGTTGCGGTCCTGTCCTCCCCCTTTCAGGCCGCCTTGTTCCGTGCGGACGGCCCACACAGGAAGAAACCATGTCCACTGGCTCAATCACATTCGAAGTCGTGCCCAATTGGGAAAAATGTCCTGCCGGTGATGAATTCAGCCATGAGGACGTAGCCGGCGTCGCTTGCGATTCCCGGGACAGGGTCTTCCTCCACACCCGCAAGGGAGAGCGGGTGATGGTGTATGATTCAGACGGCAACTTCCTCTACAAATGGGGCGATGGCGTGTTCAATCGCGCCCATGGCATCACCATCCATGACGACCTGGTCTACTGCACCGACGATCAGGACAGCGTGGTGCGGGTGTTCGACCTGGAGGGGAATTTCCAGTGGATGCTGGGCGAACCGCGCAAGGTCAGCGATACAGGCTATGGCTCGATCAAAGGCCGGAAGCCGCAGATCCATCATAATGAATATGTGGAGCGCTCTGCGGATGGCTTCAACTGCTGCTGCAATGTGTGCATCGCGCAGAACAAGGACATGTTCGTCGCGGACGGATATGGCAATGCGCGCATCCATCATTTCTCGCCCAAAGGCGAACTGCTCAACAGTTGGGGCGAGGTGGGGACCGGCCCGGGCGAGTTTCATCTCCCCCACGGCATCGCGCTCGATCGTCAGGAAAATGTGATCGTCTGCGACCGCGAGAATGATCGCCTGCAATTCTTCGATCGCTCCGGCAAGTTCATCGCCATCTGGGATGACGTGCTGCGCCCGACGGACGTCGTGGTGGACGACGAGGGGCTCATTTACGTCTCCGAACTCTGGCGGCCGATGGAAGCCGGCCAAGGGTCTTTCACGCATGGCTTTGCGGACAGGGATCTGCCCGGCCGCGTGACGGTGTTTGCGCCGCAGGGCAATATCGTCGCGCGATGGGGCGCCGATTCCAACGCCCGCTCGGCCCCGGGCAACTTTATCGCGCCGCACGCCCTGGCGCTCGATTCGCAAGGCAGCCTCTATGTGGCCGAGGTTTCGGTCTCCTTTGGCTCCGGCTTCAATCGCATCGCGCGCGAGGCGTGCATCGATCACCAGATCCAGAAGTTCCGCAGGGTCGATCGCTGATGGCGCTGCCGCTGCTCGCAAACCTGGTTTGCGGAAGCCCCCATCGCAATCACGACTTTGATTACGCCCGGATCAACCTGGCGCAGGCGCTGTATGATGCCGGCGGCATTCGCACAGATTGCTTCATCGATTATGAGAATGTGGATGCATGGGCGCGCTGCGACATGGTTGTCAGCTACACCTCGCAAGTGCCGGTCTCGGAAGCGGCGTCGAGCGCCATGCGGGCCTTTCTGGAGCGCGGTGGACGCTGGTTCGCGCTCCATGCCAGCAATTCGGTGGGGGACAATCAGATTGTGCCGCAGATCATGGGCACGCGGTTCATAACGCACCCGCCCTTTCAGCGGTTCCGGGTAGACACCGCTCGTCCGGAAGACCCGCTGCTCGAGGGGATTGCGCCGTTCCAGATCGACGACGAGCTCTACTGCGTCGAGACGGTGCGCGATGATATCGAGGTTCTGTTGCAATGCCACTGGGGCGGCGAGGCCTTTGGCGGGCGCATGATGGAAACCAAGAATTGGCCGTTGATGTATCGGCGCCATGTCGGCGAGGGTGGCCTGCTGTATCTGGCTCTGGGGCACGCCAATCGCCCCTATGACAAACCCTTTGCGGATCGGCCCGACCAGCCCGATCATCGCGGCCCTTGGCAGGACCCCGTGTTCAAGACGTTGATCCAGCGCGGCGTGGAGTGGGCCGCGCGGCGGCGTCCTTTCGCCTAGAGCAGAGCCGGTGCTTCAGGCGCCGGGGCCGTTCCGCTCCAGTACGTCCTCATCCAAGCTTAGCCCGAGGCCGGGCCGATTGGACAGGATCAGATCGCCATCCTCGATCTGTAGTTTCTCGCGGAACAGCGGTTGCGCCCAAGGGACAAGACCCACGATCAATCCATTTGGGACGGCGGCGATTGCATGGCTCAGCGTTTCAGGCGCGAGATGGTTCACCACGGGCAGTCCGTGGGCCTGCGCCATATGGGCGACCTTGAGGAAGCCCGTCAGCCCGAGGTCCTGGTCGATCATCACATAATCGCTGCCGCGCTTCTCCATCAGGGCGCGAAATTCGTGGGGGTGCTGGAACACTTCGCCGGCGCAGATCGCCTGCCGCGCATTGGCCCGCACGAAGGCCATGCCGTCATAATCATGATAGGCGACGGGGTCTTCGATCCAATAGAGATCGTCCGCCTCCGTCTCGCGCGCGAAATGCAGCGCCTGCTTGGCTGTCCACTGAAAATTGCCATCGACGATGATGCGCACGTCCGGCCCGGCGCATGACCGCACGAAGTGGACATGCTCGATTGCCGTCGCCAGCGGGGCAAAGCCGACCGGACATTTGATCGCCCGAAACCCCCGGCCAAGGAGGTCGGCGATGTGGGCGGCGAGCGCGTCCTTGGGCGGCCCGGGCATCAGTCCCCAATTGGCGGACACGGGCAACCGGTTGCGAAACCCGCCCATCAGTTTCCAGACCGGCTGACCGACCGCCTTTCCCTTGATGTCCCAAAGGGCGACATCGATTGCGCTGCCGGCGCGCAACTCCAGCCCGCTGACCGGCGCGCCGAGGAGGGGGCGTGTGAGCCGGTCGTGAATGGGTTCGACCTCCGCCTCATGCCCTATGAGGCTCTCGACCATCGCTTCGATCAGCAGAATGAGGGGCTTGAGCGTGCGCGGGCTCACCCGGCTGACAGAGCCGATGCCCTCGATGCCTTGGTCGGTCATCAGGCGCAGCACGATGTGCGTTCCCGCCATCACGCCTTCGAAATTGACCGTCGCGCCCATCACCTTGGCGCCGGTGATCTTCATGCCCGCTCTCCCGATCGACCCCGGCACCCTGCCCAGAGTTCGGGCGCCTGTCTGCATCGCCGATGAGGCGCGGGCAATAAAGAGCCGACTGTCCCAGCCAATCCGCAAGGCAAACTTCCGAAACGGATAAGTGCGCGCAGGCCCACCTCATATGGTTTAGGTCCCGAGGCAAAGAAAAGCGGGGTTCAGGAGGGTGAAATGCGGAAGGCTATTAGCAAGAAGGCGGGGATGATGTTGACCGGCATGTTGCTTGCGACGGTGAGCGCCGGCGCAGCGGCGCAGGCGCAGCAGACGCAAGGCACAACCGATCGGGCCAGCACGGCGGGGAATGGCCTTTCCGATATCGTCGTGACCGCCACCCGGCAGCAGACCAATGTGCAGGATACGCCGATTGCGATCACCGCCGTCACGGGCGACACGCTCGCCACGCGCGGTATCCAGTCGGCAGCGGAGATTTCGCAGGTCGTGCCCAACGCCACCTTCTCGCGGGCGCAGGGTGCCTTCGGCCCGGGGGTAACGACCTATATTCGCGGCATCGGTTCGCGCGATACGAGCCTCGCTGGTGAGGCCGCCGTCGCTTTCTATATCGACGACATCTACTATCCGCTTCTGCTCGGCGCCAATTTCGACTTGCTCGATCTGGAGCATGTCGAGGTGTTGCGCGGCCCGCAGGGCACGCTGTTTGGGCGCAACGCGCTCGCCGGTGGCGTCGTTCTCGTCAGCAAGCAGCCCAGCCTCACCGAGGCCTCCGGCTTCGTGGACGTCACAGTCGGCGCTTACAAGCGCCGCGATTTCCGCGCCGGAATCAATCTGCCGATCGTGGCGGACAAGCTCGGCATGTCGCTCTCCGTTCTCTCCAAGAGGCGCGACGGATTTGTGAAGCGGCTCGATTTCCGGTGTCAGATGGAGGCCAATGGCACGCCGCAGCTGGCGGGGCGCATCCCCTATGTCGACCAGACGCTGGCCTCTTCTCCCAACAACCGGCCCGATGATTGTCAGGTCGGGACGCTGGGTGGCGAAGACGTGCGCGCGGTGCGAGGCGCGTTGAAATTCCAGCCGAGCGACGGCATCCGCTTCACTTTGTCCGCCGATTATATCCAGGATCAGTCGGAGAATGTCGCCGATACTCTGATCGCGACTAATGCCTCTCGCGCCGCGACGCGCGCGTCCTGGGTCGGGCAGGCCAACCTGCTGGGCGTGGCCTATGATAACAGGTTTCTGACCGGCAACCGCTTCTCCACTTATGCGACCTATTGCGATCCGGTTGGCGCCGGTACGGTGGTTGCCGGCAGCACCTTCTACAACGGCAATCCCAATCATGGCGGGGTCTGCTACAGCCCGCGCGTGGATGTCGTGAACTGGGGCGTTTCCGGCAAGCTGTCCATCGACCTGACGAGCGATATCGAATTCACCGGCATCCTTGGCTATCGCAATTTCAGCGACACGCATGCGTTCGATACCGATGGCTCGCCGTTGGTCCAGGAACACACGCTGGCGACGATCACCTCCCGATATATCAGTGCGGAAGCCCGGCTTTCCGGGCGCCACCAGTGGCTGGATTGGGTTGCCGGTGTCTTCCTGTTCGATGCCGATGGCCGCAATCGGGCCGTCACCTACTCACCGTGGAACGGTTTCCTCAAATATCAGAACACGACCTACGAGCCCACCAGCAAGGCGGTGTTCGCAAATGTCACTGTGCGTCCGTTCGAGCGCCTGTCCGTCGTGTTGGGCGGCCGCTACTCGAAGGATGCGAAGGACGTGCATTATTCCAATCTGGACGATCGCGATCCGGGCAATCCGAACTTCTCCCAGAACCTGACGTTCAATGTCAAACCCGAGGAGAGCCGCTTCGACTGGAAGGCCGGGCTGACCTATGAACTCAATGCCCAGACCATCGCGTATGTGTCGGCGGCCACCGGCTCGCAAGCCCCTGGCTTCAATGGGCGGCCGCTGCAGCCTTCGCAGAATCAGCAATATCCCGGCGATCGCACGCAGGCCTATGAACTCGGCATCAAGACCGAGTTTCTCGACCGACGGGTGCGCCTGAACGCGGTGGCCTTCTACACCGATTACAAGACGCGCATCTTCGGCCTCAGCGGGCAGGAAGCGCAGATCGGCACCAACGGTGGCCCATTGCCGGGCACACAGATCGTCATTCCCGATGTTGCTAATGGCAATGGCATTACCACCTGTCGCGCCCGCACCCCTGCGGAGGCTGCAGCCGGTCAGGGTGTGCAGTGCATTGGCCGGACGTTCTTCGTGAACCTGCCGGGCAAGGCCAAAGGCTTCGAGCTGGAGCTCGAGGCGAGGCCTGTCGAGGGGCTGCTGATCAATGGGTCGCTGGGCTATTCGCAATTCACCTCGCCCGACCTCAACGCGCCGGGGCGGATAACCAACCGGCTGACCGCCGTTGGCATCGGCATTCCAGAATGGACGGCCAATGCAGGGATCGAATATCGCGTCCCGGTTCCGTCGCTGGCAGGCTCGGTCACGCCGCGGCTGGACTGGTTCTACACAGGCAGCATTCCGTTTGATGCGGTCGATCCCGCCTATTTCCAGAAGGCCTATTCGACCTTCAACGGACGCCTGACGTACCAGAATGACGATCTTGGCCTGTCCGTCTCGCTGGGTGCGACGAACCTCACCAACAAGGCCTATTATCGCAACTACTTCATCTACAGCAGCATCGGTTTCGCCAGCAGCCAAGGCCAGCCTGCCGCGCCGCGGGAGTGGTACCTCAAGGTCAGCAAGACTTTCTAATTCAACGCGCAGTCCTCGCCGGCAGCGCTGGCGAGGACCGCCATGGAGATTGATTTGATATGAGACGTTCTACCGACCACATTCTGAGCAGCCACGGCGGCAACTTGCCCCGGCCCGCCAAGCTGGACGTGCTGCTGGCGAAGGCCGACGATCATCGCGCCGAGATCGACGAGCAACTGCCGCTGGCGGTGCAGTGGGTGGTGGACAAGCAGATCGCCTGCGGTGTCGATATCGTTAACGATGGCGAATATGTCAAAGCCGCCAATATGGGCCATTATGTAGGCTATATTCAGGCCCGCATCACCGGCTTTGGGCAACGCGAACGGCCCGAAGGCCTCGCACCCAAACGCGCATTTGTGGCCGAGCGGGATCGCCGCGATTTCCCCGGCTTCTATGAGTCCGGCCTGTGGTTCGCCGGCTCGGGCGGCCCGGTGCGTCCCGGCTTTTCCAAGCCCGGCGTCGTGCCCCAGCCCTCGAAGACGGAAGCGATCTGCGATGGGCCGGTCACCTATATCGGTCAGGAAGCAATCCAGAAGGATATTGCGGCGCTCAAAAAGGCGCTGGTCGGCAAGGATGGCGCGGACGGCTTCATCGCGGCGCTCGGCCCGCTCAGCCTCGGCGCCGGCACCCGCAACCTGCATTATCGGGACGAGCGCGACTATATGATGGCGGTCGCGGCGACCATGCGCGAGGAATATAAGGCGATCACCGATGCGGGCCTGATCGTTCAGATCGACGAGCCCGAGTTCGCGACGGCGTGGATGTTCTACCCCGACTGGAGCGTCGAGGAATATCGCGATTATCTGCGCTTCTGCGTCGAGGTCATCAATCACGCGCTGGAAGGATTGCCCGAGGAGCAGGTCCGTTTCCACATGTGCTGGGGCAGTGGCCACCGTCCGCATGTGAACGATATCGGCTTTGAGCACATCGCCGACCTGATGCTGATGATCAACGCGCAGACCTACACGTTCGAGGCGAGCAATCCGCGCCATGCTCACGAGTATCGCGTGTTCGAGACGCTCAAGCTGCCCGATGGCAAGATTCTCGCGCCGGGAGTGGTGGGGCATTACACCGATCTGGTCGAGCATCCGGAACTGGTCGCGGAGCGGCTGGTCAACTTCGCCAAGTTGGTCGGCATGGAGAATCTCCACGCCGGTACCGATTGTGGCATCGGGTCGCGCGTGGGGCATGAGGAGATCGTCTGGGCTAAGCTGTCGGCCATGGCGGAAGGCTGCCGCATCGCCAGCAAACGCCTGAAATCCTGATTTGCGTATGGATGCCGAGTCAAGAGGATCAAACATGGTGGATCAAGGCGATCGCAGCGTATTTCTGGTGACCGGCGGAAGCCGGGGCATTGGAGCTGCCATCGCACGAGACGCCGCCAAGGCGGGCTACCATGTGTTGCTCACCTATGCCGGCCGAGCGGACATGGCAGCGGCCGTGGTGGATGCCATTCGGGCGGAAGGCGGAAGGGCGCAGGCGGTCCAGGCGGATACTGGTGTTGCCGGTGATATCACCACGCTCTTTGCGGCCGTCGATCAGGTCGGCCCGCTGGCGGCGCTGGTCTATAATGGCGGCATTGTCGGCGAATCCTCAACACTTGTGGACGCGAGCGACGACCTCCTGGCCAAGGTGGTGGATGTCAATCTCACCGGCGCCTTGCTGTGCGCGCGCGAGGCCGTGCGTCGCATGTCCACCGCGAACGGCGGGGGAGGAGGCTCGATCGTGCTGATCTCGTCGCGCGCCGCGCTCTATGGCGCGCCCGGCGAGCATGTCTGGTACGCGGCCACCAAGGGTGGGGTGGACAGCCTCGTACTGGGCCTCGCGCGCGAAGTCGCGCCGCAGGGCATTCGTGTCAACGCGGTGTCGCCCGGCCCGATCGACACCGAAATTCATGTCCCCGGGAAACTGGACCGGATCGCCTCGGCCTTGCCGATGCGCCGGGCCGGTCAGCCCGAGGAAGTCTCCGCCGCCGTCATGTTCCTGGTTTCCGACGCGGCCTCTTATGTGGCCGGGGCCAATATCGCCGTGGCCGGCGCGCGATAACGAGCGCGTAAATCCGTCATTCCGGAGTGGGGCTTATGCGCGCCCCTCCCGGGTGCCGCTTTTCCAAGATTTACTGCAACAGGGCCGGTTCTGCGCGCTCCGTCGCGTGTTTTAGGCGATACTGGCTGGGCGCCATGCCAAAATGCTGGCGAAACGTGCGCGTGAAATGCGGGGCGCTGTTGAATCCCCAGCTGAACGCAATCTCCGTAATGGATCGGCCCCGCCAGCGCTCGTCGCTGAACTGCCGCGCGCATTCCTCCAACCGCCGCCGCAGGATATAGGCCGATGGGGACTCGTCGCTTACCGCGAAGATCATGCGGAGGTAGCGGTCGGACAGCTTAAGCCGTTCCGCCACGAGCGAGGGAGAGAGCGACGGGTCGCGCAGATTTTCCTCGATGAAAAGGCGGACTTTCCAGAAGCGCCGTTCCATCAGCGACGTCGCGGATGATGGTTCGTCCATGACTTCCGCGTAGGCGGTGGCCAGAACATCCAGCAAATGCGTGGCCACACGCTCGTTGAAGTGGAGACCGGGCCTTGTTTCGAGCTTGGCGGAGAGATCCTTCGCCATTGCCAGCGCGGTGGATGTCAGCCCCACATCGCCAGGAATGCGCTGGCCATAGAAGCTGTCGGGCACCGGAAAAATCTGCCGGATAGCGGTTGAGTTCACCCGGATCATGATCACTTGGGTCGGCTGCCCGAAGTGCAGGGTGTATTCGGCGCTGTGGTCGTACATGGTGATGTCACCGGGATATAGTTCGATCTGCCGGCCATAATGGCGCAGGCTGGCCCCGCCGGACAGGACGAGGATGAAGGTCGATTGACGATCGGCGGGGGTCAATGCGCCTTCCGGCCGGGAAATCGTCACGGAGCCGCACCGCATCTGGATCAGCAACAGCGGCCCGAGTTGTTCGGCCAAAAGCATGGAGTTTGGGATGCGGCTGTGCACCGTCACCTGCGCCCGCCCGCCTTTCCAGACCACGGGAGGTGCCTGACTGGGCTCAATGGCTCTCGCTCGACGCATAAAAGACGGTCCTCTCCACCGTTTTTCGTATTTCCTATACGATATCCTAGTTGCGCTGGCAGTCAATGGACCTGCGCAAGACGGTTCGCCACAAGCCTAGCTTTGCTGCGGCTCTCCGATCAGCCGTTCATAGGAGTTGCCGATGTGTAGCCGCATGGCGGCTTCGGCCCCGTCCGCGTCCCGACGGCTCAGCGCTTGCGCGATGAGCCCATGCTCGCGGCTGGCTTCGATCGCGACCTCGGTATTCGATTTCAGGCGAAAAATGTGGAGGTGCGCGTGCAGCCGTCCCAGCGTCTCTTGAATGATCGTATTGCCGCTGCCGCGCGCGATCATCTCGTGCAATTCCGCATCGCGATCGGCGTAGTCATCATAGCCGAAAACATGGGTCTGCGGGTCCATCAGCGCGACATGGCGTGTCAACGCGCGCATATCCGCGTCGGTCATGTTTCGCGCGGCATGTCGGGCGGCGTGCGGCTCCAGCAGCAATCGGACGGCGAAGAGATCGTCGATCTGCGTCCTAGAAAGCTGCGGCGCGCACCAATATCCGGCATAGAGGCGCCGCACGACCAGGCCGATCGCTTCCAGCATGCTCAAGGCCTCGCGGATCGGCGTTTGCGAAATGCCGAGTTCGCGGGCCAGCTTGTCGATCGAGATCCGCGAGTCTGGCGGAATGCGCAGAGCCATGATGTCTGCGCGAATGATCTGGAACACGTCTTCGACCAGGCCGTGCCTGCGCTGGAGTTTGCGCCGGGCACGCACGGACGAGCGGGACGGTCGGGTGTCGGCGGCGCCTTCATCGGCAGGGAAGTCAGGGGGCGGGGTCATCGTCGGGCGTTTATAGCGTGCCGGGCCGGCGCTGTCCGGCAGAACGGCACGCCGCAGATACTATCGCGCGTCCATGCCGGATTGGCGAAGTGGAAGTTCCGCCTGAGGCAGGTTGGGAAGGCCCGGAAACCGTGCTTCTCGGACGAGTGGGATGCAATGTGGTTTACCCGGCCATCCGTGGATGGACAACTCGCTACGCCTGCGAAGGGCAGGCAAAGTTCGCGAGGCGATAGGGGAGCGGATATGCAGCTGACGAATAGAAACCGGCCCCACCGCGTGCCGGAGGATGAAGCGCCCCAACCCTCCGGGCCGAAGCCACGCTTCTACGACAGTCGCCAGAATTACCTGATGTTCGTGCACAGTTGTACCGAGAAGCTGGTGATCGCCGACCGCGTCGCGCAGGAGCTTGAGCATCTCGATCCGCAGCAGCCCGCACTGAGGTTCTTCGATGCCGGCGTTGGCGACGGCACCGTGATGTCGCGCCTACTGCGCGCCATGCACCGGCGCTTCCCGCACTTGCCCTTCTATGTGGTCGGCAAGGAGATTAGTCTCGAGGATTTGCGCCTCGCGCTCGACAAGCTGCCGGATCGCTTCGTCGAGCATCCCGAAACGGTCGTGGCACTCACCAACATCTCCTATGCCGAGGCGCCCTGGCTGCGCCGGACCCGTCCGCAGGCGCAGAAGGCGCTGGTCTGGAAGGACGTCGCATTGCACGGCGAGACCTCTGCCGACATGGAGCAGCAGATCCAGTCTCTCATGCCGTTTCTCGCGGACCATTGGCGGATGAAGGCCAACCCCGCGACGGGCGCATTGTCGCCAGAAACGCCGACTGTGCTGTTGCTCTATCGTGAAGCCTATCGGTTCATCCTCGACCGGGTCATTCCTCGCCCGGCCGCGACACGCGCCGATTTCGATCTGGTCCTGGCGAGCCAGCCCTTTCGCCTCAAGGCCGACGTGCAGTTCAAGGCTGAGCGCGTGCTGGCGCCGTTGGCGCGGGCCTTGCGCCCCGGCGGCCGACTGATCGTGGTGCAATCCGCCGGCGACGATCCGGCCATGGAGATCATTCGCAAGGTCTGGCCGGAGGAGCAGCCCTTTCCCTACGGCCGGCAGGACCTGATCCGGGCCACGCAAGCAGCCTTGTCCGGCGGCACCGCCCATTATGCCTTCGACACGCTTTCCGATGAAGCCGCGTCGATTCGCTTCGAAATGCACGTGCTGGGCAGCGAAGGCGACCGGGATGCCACGCTCATCGGTACGTCGGCGCTTTATTCCGCCTGGATCGCCGCAACCTATGTGGCGCAGATCGAGAACGAGCGCGTGGCCGAGCAAATGACAAGACCTGGCTATCTTACGGCCACCCGGGAGGTTCTGGCAAAGCACGGGCGCCTGTGGTTCCGGGACGAGTGCCTGGTCATCGAACGGGTGGCGTGACAGATGAGGGCGACATTGGATGGAATTGGCCGGTATCGGCTTGCCTTTGGTCATCGCCCCAATCTGGAGATCGCCGGTTGGCTTTTTGTTGATGGGTCCGCTGGATGTTTGACACTCTGATCTAGCACTACTTTGGCAGATTTCTGCGGATCATACGTCGCCATCGTTTACGGCAATGGGGGCATGTTGGCGGCGGAGGCTGGCTGAGCTGGATCAGGATCGCCTGCCTGATGGCCGGCAAGGTCGGCTGTGGCGGCGGGCTCTGGCTTCTTTTTTTTCCGACCCGCTGCCTTGAGGCGGCGAGCTTGCAGGAAGGCGAACGCGATCATGCTCATGAGGGTATGGCGGTGAAGACCTTGCCATGATCGTCCCTCAAAGTGATCGAGGCCAAGCTCTTCCTTGAGTTGCTGATGGGCTTGTTCGCAGACCCAGCGGGCCTTGATGGCACCGGCCAGTTTCCTGAGCGGCGTGTCGGCGGGCAGATTGCTGAGGTAGTATTTGCGCTCGCTGGTGGAACGATGCTCGCCGACCAGCCAGACCTCTTCGCCGGGAAGATGCTGCTGTCCGAGATCGCCGATCCGCTGCGGCGGGCCGTCTGCCACCCGCACGCGCATGGCAGCAAAGCGCGCCGAGAGCCTGCCCTTTGTCCCACGCCGCCAGCTCACGGTCTGCCACTTCGCGCTCTCGAGCACTTCCTGGGCAGGACGCGAAGCAACGTCAGGCACATGGTTCTTGCGTGGCCGCCCGCGGCCAGCAACTGGGAAGATCATGGCAACATCGGCCGGATAGACCTTCTGCTTGTAAGGTATGCTCACTGCCCAGGTCAGACCGCGCTCGCTCAGTGCCTGCCGGAACGGGCCGGACAGGCCATAGCCAGCGTCGGCCAGTATGCCGCCCAAGCGCACACCAGCGCTGCGCACGCGGTCGATCTCGGCAAGGGCGATCTCGGGCTTGGTGCGATAGGCGCGCGCCTCTGCAGGAACCTTGGCACGATCCATCCGCGCCGCATCGCTGGTCCAGCTCTCAGGCAGGAGCAGGCGCAACCCGATCATGACCGGCACTTCGCACGATGCCAGCGTCACCGATACAAGCGTCTGGCAGTTCGCGTTCTTGCCCAGCACCGAGGCATATTGCGGCGCCACGCCCACCGACGCACGCCCCTTCTTGGGCAAAGCCGTGTCATCGATGATTAGCCAGGCATCGCTGCCACCTACAAGCGCATCAGCCTGTCTGCACAGTTCCTCCTCCAATGGCGCGCTGTCCCACGAGGCACCGCCGATGAAATGGTGCAGTTGATCATAGCCGATCCCCGGCGAACGCATTGCCATCGGCTGCACGCTCTTGCGGTCACCAGGGCCGATCAACCCCTCGACATAGGCCGGGCACATCCGCGCCCTGCGCCGATCGCCCAACATCCCCACAAAGGGCGCAAGCCACTCCGTAAGATCATCCCGCCAAGCATCCGCCATCGCCAGCCTCCACACGCTGACGATCTTGAATCACGATAAGCGACTCATGGGAATCTCAAAAATGCACTTCTGCCAAAGTAGTCCTAGGCGGCGTGGACAAATTTGAGCCAGTATCTGGCGGTGGCGAGATGGACCATGCTGAGGAAGCTGTTGGCCAGTTGGTCGTAGCGGGTGGCAATGGCGCGATTGATCTTGAGATAGCCGAACATGCGTTCGATGCGGTTGCGCTGTCGGTAGAGCGCCCGGTCATACTCAATTGTTACGCGGCGGTTTGACCTGCCCGGAATGACGGCCTTGATCGTTTTTTCGACGAGGTCAGCGCGGATGGCGTCGGCGTCATAGCCCTTGTCTGCAAGAAACGCATCTGGTGCGCGCTCGGGCAGATCGATCAGAGCATCATAAGCCTTGCAGTCCGCAGCTTCACCGCTCGTCAGGATGAAGGCAAGCGGTCGTCCGAGGGCATCAGCCAGGCAGCGAAGCTTACTGGTGAACCCGCCCCGCGAGCGGCCAAGAGCGCGTCGATGAGTCCCCCTTTTCCGCCCGCTGCCGAGACATGGGCGCGAACTGTGGTGCTATCGATGCTGTAATGGCCGGTATCCGCCATGATCTCGGCCAGCGTCACGGCAACGGTTTCCCAGACCCCGGCCTCGCTCCAGCGCCGGAACCGGCGATAGATCGTGTTCCAGCTACCATATTTTGGCGGAACGTCTCGCCACGGAGCGCCACACCGGAGCCGCCAGAGAATGCCGTTGCTGATCGAACGGTTCTGCTCAGGTGGCCTGCCTCGGCCACGGTTCTCCGGCTCGATCGGCAGCAAGTCCTTCAGAACGCGCCACTCCGCTTCGGTCAAATCGCCCCGGCTCAAGCCTGCCTCCAAAAAGCAGTCTTGAATCAAGGGAAGTGTGCCACGTCAATCGCTAACCCGTGCGGCAATCATTGTCGAAAGCCCAGTTCCGTGCGAGCACGGCTACATGGAAGTGCTGACAATCCTCGTTATGATCGTCGCGGTGCTCTCGGCAGCCATGACAAACGCAATCGTGCAAAGGCGCCTGCTCGCTTCGGCGCGTGGATGGTTCCGCAGCACAGTCGTTTCCGGCTTTTCAGGCTTTCTTGCGGCCATTGGCATCATCGCAACCTACTTCATCATAGGCCACCTGATCTGGAAATTGGCGCAGTAGCCAATTTGTCCACGCCGCCTAACGTTGGAGATAGGAGATGCTCGGGCAGTGCCAGAGCATGCGCGCATTAAGACGCTCACACCGGCATCGCGACAAAAGCGCCGTTCGTCAGGTCAGTGCCGGAGGCCGCGCTATGGCGGACTGAAACGAAAATACGCAGATGGGGAGCGCCCCGATGAATGCCAGTCCTTCCACTCTTCGTCGCGAGGGGCTGTGCCTGAGATTTGTTGCGCTACCGGCTGCGGGCACATGCACCAGCACTGCTTCGCCTTGTCGATCTGATCACGAAGCCGTCCATCGACGTCCGAGTCGTCGCATCAAGCTTGTCGGCTGATCGACAGTTCTCTGCGGAAGAAGCCTACAACCTAAGCGACGGAGATGGGCTGGTAGCTGCCGTGTCGGATGTCATGAACCAACGTCGGATTCAGCGAATTCCCCATTCAGAAGCTGACCTTCCGGATCGTCAGACTTAGCCGACGTCCAGTGGCGTGGATGAACGAAGGACGGCTTCCGCGTGGTATCTCCCAGAAGTTGCTTCGAAGTCCGGGCAGCGGTTTTTGCATCTTTGGCATCCAGTGCCATCCTTTCGCCGCGATAACCGGCTGGCTCTAACGCGTTTCACCTTAACTCTTGCGATGATATTGAGCCGGTCGTATCGATTATCCAGTTGCAATGCGGATGAGTCTTGCCGTCGTAGACGCGGATGGTCCGATGAGCTTGCGCCATCGCTGGCGAGCGCCAGCCGCGGTTGCTGGTTCGGTAGCATTAACCCGTGATTATTGATCGGCTTTACCCATCCTGATCAGTGAGACACGGCAAGTGACCGTCTCGTCTGAAGAGGCCGTTCAGCCGATCTCGAAGATCTCCTCATAGGCGCCGATATTCCAGAAGTGGCGCCCCATCATGCTCGACTCGCCCAAAGCCATGCTCGCCCCGAGGATTGCTTACGCCAAAGCCATTGAACTGCTCGACGTTTAGTTTGTTTCGAGTGCGCATCCCACTGTCAGTTATGAGGGCCATTTCGCGGGATCAATTGATAGGTTGGTTATAAAATCGGTTTACGTTGTTCGCGATTCCGACGCACTGAGGCGGACACGCGATTTGATGAAAACCGCGATTTTCTCGAGGGCTTTGGGTTCGCATTTGGGTTGAGGGGGGATCGCTGAGGTTCAGGATCTGGCGGAGACGGAGGACGCTAACCAGCGTTGTTTTTAAATGGAAAATTAATAAAAATTGATCTTCGTCATAAATATGGTCATCAATACACTTTTTGGCGCGTTTGCAGGAGTTAAGGCTAGATCGTCGACTGGCTCGACACCAAATGTTTCACTATGATTTTTTGCTGACCCTACGGACCGCCGCAAAATTCATAACCCGTCCGGTCCAGCTCAAACGCGCTATCAGCAGGGCAACTGGGAAGAGTGAATACTCGACTATTCCAACGCTCCCGCGCCATCTCCCGCTGCGATTAACGGGACGATGAGAAGTTAATCGGGTAGCTTGGTTGCGATCTACAATCTAGACAAAGTTGATTTAGACAATCATTATGCAGATTGAGTAAGATTGGAGAGTGAAGCTGTGCTGAAGCTCCCTACCTAGTGAGTAGCTGCCTAGTGCTGACTATCTCCTATGCGAGGTGGGGTGGAGTGCTGGAAGATGCAATTTTGGGGAGAGCTTTGATGGACGCTGCGTTGCGGCTCGATCCAATGAGCTTTGCTTCTACAGTTAATTTGCTGCTCGGGCATATCTGAGTGCGCCGCGTCGCAAATAAACGAAGCTTGAGCAGATTTGCCAGTTTTGGGCTTGTCTGGGCGATTCAATCATGGCTCGGCAAACTTGGGCTAGACGGAACGGCAGGATGAAACGTGTTGGACCGCGCCGACCTATAGTATGGCTCTTTCTGGTGCCTGCGCTGATGATCCCGCTGCTGCTGGCCTCGACCCTAACCTGGCTGCAGAGTGAATATGACCGTTGGGAAACGCTGCGTGTGGAAGCCTTGGCATCTAACACCCGCAGAAGTCAGGTCAGCGATTTGCTGTCCATCATGCGATCGGCTGAGACTAGCCAGCGGGGCTATGCGATCAGTGGCGATGAAGCGCTCCGAGGCCGATTTGTCGAGGGCGAGCGCGCAACGCGCCGTTTATTGCGCGAGCTGCACAGCGCGTATGGCGGTGACGTCGTCCAGCAAGCCAAGCTATCCGACCTCGATCAGACGGCGGACGCGAAATTCGCCGAGATGGAAGAGGTGATCCATCTGCGTGACACGCAGGGCACTGCCGTCGCGCTTGGTCGGATCAGCGATGGTCAGGGTCAGCGGTTGATGGCCCGGTTCGAACAACTGGCGGGCCAGTTAATGCAACGTGAGATCGCCACGGGCGCTCAGCGCGTGCAGGCTGTGCAGGCGCGATCCGCGACCATTCAGCGGGCGATGTGGATCATCCTTGCCATCGGAAGCATTGTGTTGGCCGTCATGCTTTGGTTGCTGTGGCGGCAACGGCAAGCGCAATACCGTATCGCGCTGGCGAGCTACGATGCCGCCAAGCGCAATCAGGCAATCCTCAATGGTACGGCCGATCCGATCCTCATCATCAACCCAAGCGGGACGATCGAGATGATCAATCCTGCCGTCACGCGCACGCTGGGCTATGAGGGGCACGAACTCGATCGTCGCGACATCAGTGTCGTCACCGACATTGCGCCGGGAAGCGGCAGCTTTCACGAGCGGGTTGGCCTGGTCGACGGCGTGTTGAAGGTCAGCTTTTTCCATGAGCAACTCGTGCGCGACCGCAGCGGCAAGATGATCCCGTTCGATATCGCGCTTGGCACCATGCGCTTGCCGGACGGAGACCATCTCGTGATGTCCCTGCGCGACATCACCGAGCGCCGCCGTCTCGACCAGCAGAAGAACGACCTCATCTCCTCGGTCAGTCATGAATTGCGCACGCCGCTCACGTCGATCATCGGCGCGCTGTCGCTCCTGAACGCCGAAGCGGGCGGAGAACTGCCCGAAGGCGCGCGCGAGCTGGTCGGCATTGCGGAAAACAATGGCCGCCGCCTGATCCGGCTGATCAACGATATGCTCGATGTTGATCGGATCGAAGCCGGGCGGTTCCAGATGTCGATGGCCCAGGTCGATCTACGCGATATCGCTTTGCGTGCTTGCGAGAATTTCGACGGGCTTGCCCGCTCGCAAGGCGCCGCATTGACGTGTCACGTGCCGGAGGCGCCGGTGATCGTTGAAGTGGATGACGATCGCATTCTTCAGGTGATCGGCAATCTCGTTTCCAATGCGCTCAAATATACGCCGGGGCAGGGCCGTGTGCAGATTACCGTGCGCCACGGGCGGCACGATGGCGAGGCAATCGTGCAGGTGGATGACGAAGGGCCGGGCATTGCAGCGGAATTCCGTTCGCGAATCTTCGGCCGCTTCGAGCGCGCTATCGAGCATGAAGGGACTGCCGGCACCGGTCTCGGACTTGCCATCGCACAGGAGATCGTCAGCCGTCATGGCGGCAAGATCTGGTTTGAGGATCTGCCGAAGGCCGGCACACGCTTCGTTTTCTCGCTCCCCGCATCGGTGTCGGCGACTGTCGCCGACGATCTGGACCTGGAGACCAGCATCCTGATTTGCGAGAGCGACCCGCAGGTGGGGCTTTCCCTGCAATCTGACCTCGCGAGTGAGGGCTATGCCAGTCACCTCGTCACCAATGCCATGGCAGCCCGCGACGCCATTGCCGAGCATGGTTACACGATGCTGCTGCTGGACATGGCACTGGAAGATGCCAACGCTTTTGAGATCGCGCGTGATCTGCGCCAGCAGGCGGGGCCTGACAGCCTCTCGATTTTGGTGGTGTCACCGCAGGATCTTGAGGCGCCAACGACCCGTCTCTCGCTGGATTTGGTCGATTGGATCGAAAAGCCCGTCGATGTCCTACGGTTGAAGGCTGCTGTCTCCGCCAGTGTCCCGCTTAATAGGAGAGAGCGGCCGACCGTCCTCCATCTAGATGACGACCAGGACACGCTAGACGTGACGGCCATGGCGTTGGCTGGTGAAGCCGAAATCTTCAAGGCCCGCTCGCTGGAGCAGGCCCGCACCCTGCTTGCCAGGCGGCAACCCGCCCTGGTGATCCTTGATTATCATTTGGAGCACGGAACGGGGCTCGATCTACTGCCTGACTTATTCACCGCAGATGGTGTCGCAATTCCAGTTATCATCTATTCCGCGCAGGACTTGCGGTTCGACGATCTTACTCCGGTCGATGCGGTGCTCCTGAAATCTCGTGCGTCCATGCCCGATCTCAAGGCGACCATTCGCCGGGTGATTGCAGAACGTCACGTCAGGCTCGGGTTATGAGTGGTCAGGCACCCCTTGCCTTGCTGTATGTCGATGACGACGCGGACATCCGGCATATCGTGAAGCTTGCGGTATCGCTCGATCGCGCGATGGACCTGCGCGCTGCGGGGAGCGCGGCAGAGGCTCTGGCGTTATTGGATGCCAGTGACTGGCGACCGGACGTGATCATGTTAGATGTGATGATGCCGAAAATGAGCGGTCCGGAGTTGATGGGGACGCTGCGCCATGACTATGGGCTTCATGGCAAGCCCTTCATCTTCATCACGGCTATGGGGCGGGAAATGGACCTTGCGAGCTATCGCAAACTGGGGGTGGCGGACATCATCCTGAAACCCTTCAACCCGATCACGCTGGCTCAGCATATTCGCAAGGTCGTCAATATTTGAGGTGCTTCGCGAGACGGCCCTCGCGCTTTTACGCATCAGCAAAGAGACCTCCACCCGTCAGGGTGGCGCACACCCGGTTAGGGCTGGCCAGCAACCAACCCGACCGAAGCGGCGTTTGGGGGTTACGGTAATTTTGGTAATATCTGAGAAAGCATAAGGGTTTAGCGAGGGCATGAGTCATTGAAAGGCGAGAGATAGGAGCCATTATGCCAGACAGTGTCTTAGTAAGCATCGTGGAAGATGATGATGACCTGAGGAGTATATTGAGCCGGTTCTTGTCCGGCGTCGGGATGAAGGTCGCTCCCTTTGCCAATACGGCTGATCTTGACGATGTTTGGCGGGCTGATCCGCCCGATGTCGTGATCCTGGATGTGAATCTTCCGGGCGAGAATGGCATCATGGCTGCGGCCCGGCTTCGGTCATGGTCGCAAGTGGGGATCATCATCCTCACCGGACGCACCGCGGAAGAAGACAAGCTGCTCAGCCTGTCCATGGGGGTCGACCATTATCTGCATAAGCCCGTCAATCTGCGCGAGCTTGAGAGCGTTATCAGAAATCTGGCGCGACGTGTCAGCAAGAGCCGGACAAGCCAGGAAGATCCTGTTGGCGAAAAGGGCTCGTGGCATCTCGACCTGCGCGCCTGGCTTTTGACCGCGCCGAACGGCAAATCGGTCAAGCTCTCCTCGCTGGAGTGCCAGATATTGGCGCCGCTGCTGGAAACGCCCGGGCAAGCGGTTTCTCGTGATGTGTTGAATGCGAACCTTGGGAAAACCCATGTGGACCCGGACAACCGCGCATTGGATGTCCTGATCTCCCGGATGCGCCGACGGGTGGAGGATTTCACCGGCATGGCATTTCCGGTCCGCGCGGCGCGGGGGACCGGCTATGTCGTCACCGCTACCGATCATCCCCGGGCTTGAACCGCACGCCCGAATGGCGCAGCCAGGCCCGCGCGGGGAGTATATATCTCCCAAGGCGCCATATTGAACTGAGCATGATTTTCTCGCGGTGTCGGTTTCCACGCGCCGCTTTTTTTCGCCGGTCGATGATCCATTTGATGGATGACCGCGCTCCTCTTGCATCCGTTGCCTGAATCCTGAATCTCGCTCGGGGCGCCTCGGCAGTGCGTCGGTGGCGGTGACGCGAGCCGGGTTCTCCGGGCCTTGCAGGTATGCGCGGCGGGATCTGCATCCCTAGTCCTCTCCTTATCGACATTGTCACTGGGATCACCGTCCACCGGGGGAAGCGGGTGGATCGCGTAGATCCCGTTTGCTCGCAGCCACAGGAAGCCGTGCCTCTCATGCTTCACCTTCCTGATACGCAAAAGCCGTTATCATTATTCAAATACATCTTAGATGATACATAGTGAAATATGTAACATAGGGTTACATATATTATGTAACAGGCCAATTTAACTAATTATTAATCAGAATTACTCATTACAGGTCGCAGATTTACTTTCAGACGTGACTTAATGTCTCTTTGTAATTGGCTTGGAATGATGAAACAGACCACAATCTTAATGCTTTCGACGAGCCTTGCCCTTCTGGGTGCGTCGGCGGCTACTGCGCAGACCGCAATTGAACGCAGCCTCCCGCCGGTTCCGGTCGCGCCGGGCGCGCCCATTGCGGCGCCAAACATCGTCCCGGCATCGCAGGACGAGACCCCGCTTGGCGCGACGCTGCGCCACATCGTTCTTCTCTCCGGCACGGATGAGCCGCTCGCCTCCGACGTGGTGCCTGCCGATGGGGTCGACGCCTCGCGCGTCCCCAATCTCGATCGCGCCGGTATCGACAGGGCGTTGCAGTCGTTCATCGGTCAGCCGCTCTCGCGCAAGCTGATCGCCCAGATCCAGGCTGGCATCGCGCGCAAGGCGCGCAGTGTCGGGCGCCCGTTCGTTTCTCTTTCCACGCCTGCACAGGAAATCACCTCTGGCGTCCTGCAAATCCGCGTCACCGAGTTCCGGGTCGGCGACATCAAGGTGCAGGGCGCTGACGGCAAGGCGGCCAAGGCCGTGCGCGATGGCATCCGCCAGAAGTCGGGCGACCCGGTGAAAGCGACCCCACTTGCCGAAGATCTCGACTGGCTCAATCGCACGCCGATGGGTGAAGTCGGTGCGCGTTTCGCGCCGGCGGTGGACCAGGACGGCGTCACCGACCTCACACTGGCCGTGCGTCGCGACCGCCCTGTGCGGGTCTATGGCGGTTGGAGCAATGGCGGTTCGGACTCCACCGGGATTAACCGGTTCTTCCTCGGTGCGATGGCCCGTCTGCCGCTCATCGAGGGGGGCTATGCGTCCTATCAGATCACCGGCAGCACGGATTTCTGGTACAAGGATGGCAGCATTCTTCGCGGTCAGCCCCGCTATGTCGCACAAGGTGGCCGCCTCTATATTCCGACGGCCCCCCGCCAGAATATCGAACTGACGCTGAGCGATGCGCTCACCAATCAGGTCATCAACGCGGACTTCTCGGTTCGCCAGCGCACCCGCGAGGCCACCCTCGGCTATCGCTCGGCGCTGTCCAACCTGGGGCTGCCTGCCGGCTTTGGGGATGTTCTCGCCGGCGTCGAGTTCAAGCGCCAGCGCCGGGACGTCTTCTTCGGCCAGCTGACCGCGCTCTCCGACTCCGCAGATATGTGGCAGGGCCTGCTCGGCCTCTCGAAGGGATGGACGGGCAATGGACGCCAGCTTTCGGTCAGCGGTAACCTCCATGTCAGCCCCGGTGGGCTGAGCGCCCGCAGCTCGGGCGCGCGGCTCGCTGAACTGACCAACGACCGCGTCACGTCTGACCGCTATGCCTATGCGACGCTGGACGTATCCGGCGCGGTTCGCCTGCCGAAGAACTTCGCGCTGACGAGCCAGTTCGCGTTCCAATATACCCGGCGTCCGCTGCCGCTGCCTGCCCAGATCGGCGTCGGTGGCGAGGGACTGGCCCGCGGCTACACAGCCGATGACGGCAGCTACGATCGCGGCTTCGTGCTGCGCAACGAACTGCGCCTGCCGCCCTTCGCCCTGATCGGCAAGGATGACCAGCTTTCTCCCTACCTCTTCACCGACGTCGCGCATGGGCGCGACCTTGCCGCGCGTCGCAACACGACCGTGGCATCGGCGGGCGTGGGTACGGACTACCGCTTCGGCCGGCACCTCTCCGCCGGCATCAATTCGGCCTGGGCTCTCAAGGATGGGATGAGCACACGTTCCGGCGACTGGCGCCTCCAGGCCCGCGTCACCGCCAGCTTCTAAATCACAACCCGACTAACAGCGAAGGACCACTCGCATGACCACGGTTAACAACGACATCGAACTCTCTGGCTCGCAGCTTCTCTACGATCAGCCCGAGGCGCTCCACTCCGAAGTTCACGGCGCCCTGCGCTTTCAGCGCACCGAAGCGGGCTTCCCCCACGCGCGCGAACTGCATCTGGTGCCGCTGCTCGTCGGCGAGTTTCCGCAGGCGATGCGCCACTATCCGATCATCTTCGCGGGTGCCGAGCGCACGCCGCTGGCCGTGATGGGCCTGGCCGAGGGCGAGAACCTGTTCATGACGAACGGCCAGTTCGAGGCCGGCGCCTATGTGCCCGCTTATCTGCGCCGCTATCCCTTCACGCTGGCCGGTGCCGGCGAGGACCAGTTCGTCGTCTGCATCGACCGTGCAGCGCCCGGCTTCGCGGAGGGTGACGAGGGCGAGGCCCTGTTCTCCGGCGGCGAACCGACCGAATTCACCAAGAACGCCATCGCGTTCCTCGACGAGTTCGAATCCGAGCGCCGCCGCACACAGACCTTCATCGACATGATCGAGGCCGCCGGCCTGTTCGAGGTCAAGAACACGTTCATCCCGGGTGAAACGCCCGAGCATCTTGCGGACTATTATGCCGTCTCGGAAGAGACGCTCCGCGAACTGCCCGATGCAGTGCTCGCTGACCTCGTCAAGCGCGGCGGCCACGCGATGATCGACATGCACCTGGTCTCGCTGCAGCGCTGGGACGATCTCATCGCCCGCCGCGCGGCGCGCCGCCAGGCCGAGGAAAAGCCGGTGGCAGAAGCCGCCTGAGAAGGGCCGCCTGACCACCCATGATCCCCCGAAGGATGGCGGCCGGCACAATCCCCAGCCGGCCGCCATCCGCCCCAGAAGATTTCCGCTGCGATACGCAGCACGCTGACTTTTCCGCCGCGATACGCGGCACCGGATTTTCCGCCGCCCAGAGCGGCCCGCACATGAAACGCCCGCCCGGGAAGGCCCGCAGCAGGCACCGAAACCAGAGCGATCTTCCCCGCCCTTTCGGCGGCCGGACCACTGCGCTCACAGAAGATGGGATTGATACGATGACCACTCGCTCTCAGGCTCGCCGCGCCGCACTCTTCACCAAGCCGTTGTTCGGCCTGTCGCTGTGCGCGTTCGTGCCGCTGGCGCCTGTCTATGCACAGACATTGCCATCGGGCGGGACGGTGGTGACCGGCTCTGCGACGATCAGCGCGGGCCCGGGACGGACGGACATCCGCCAGACGAGTGGCAAGGCCATCATCGAATGGAATGACTTTTCCATCGGCAAGGGCGGTACGGTCGCGATCGACAATGGCAGCGGCGCTACGCTGAACCGCGTGACCGGCGCAGCGGCCTCCAGCATCGATGGCCTGCTCCAGTCGACAGGCTCGGTCTATCTCATCAACCGCAACGGCATCGTGATCGGCAAGGAAGGCCGGATCGACGTTGGCGGCAAGTTCGTCGGCTCCACGCAGGACATGAGCAACGAGAGCTTCCTCGCTGGCGGCAATCAGACGCTCGCGGGCGCGAGCGAAGCCTCCATTGTCAACTACGGCAAGATCGGTAGCCTGGGCGGGGATGTCGTGCTGGTCGCGGCGAAGGTGGACAATCAGGGCGCGATCGAGGCGGCCAACGGCTCGGTGGGCCTGCTGGCCGGCTATCAGGTGATGCTGCGCGACCAGGCGGACCGGGACGGCAAGTTCTCGGTCGTCGTCGGCGGCACCGGCACGTCCGTCACCAATGCGGGCCAGCTCAAGGCCGCCGAGGCCGAACTGCGCGCGCAGAGCGGCAACATCTATGCCCTCGCCGGCACCAGCGGCGCGATCAACGCCCAAGGTGTGTCCGCACAAGGCGGGCGCATCTTCCTCACTGCCGGTGAAGGCGGCGAGGTTTCCATCGCCAGCACGCTCACCGCGAAGAAGGCCGACGCCACCGGCGGCGCCATCGAAGTGACCGGCAAGAACATCCTGCTCGATCAGGGCGCGAAGCTCGATGCCTCCGGCACGACCGGCGGCACCGTGCTCGTCGGCGGCGACTGCGAGGGCGGCCACAATGCCGACACCCGCCTGCTCGACCGCGACATTCAGCGCGCGCAGGCCGTCGTCGTTGCACCCGACGCGAAGATCGACGTGACCGGTTCTGCCGGCGCGGGCGGCAAGGCCGTGCTCTGGTCCGATAATTTCACCAATTTCCACGGCACCATCGACGCCAGCGGCGCCACCGATGGCGGCCGGGTCGAAACCTCGTCCAAGAATGTCCTTCAGGCCGTCGGCACGGTCGATGCCAAGGCCGGCAGCGGCAAGGCGGGCGAATGGCTGCTCGATCCTGCCAGCGTCACCATCTCCACGGCGGCGGATGCCTCCGCCACCTATGCGGGCGGCACTTACACGCCGACTGCCGGCACCTCCACGATCAACGTCACCAACCTCAACGGGCGGCTCAACAGCGGCACCAATGTGACGATCACGACCGGCGGTGCGGGCGTCTCGGGCGGCACGGGCGACATCACGCTGGCCAACGGCGCCAACATCAGCAAGACGGCAGGCGGCGACGCCGCGCTGACGCTGAAGGCGGACGGCAACATCACCCTGAACGGCACGATCAGCTCGACCGTCGGCAAGCTGACCGTGAACCTGAACAGCCGCGCCAATGATGCCGCTACCGGCTATGTGCAGATCCTGAATAACGTCAGCACCAATGGCGGCGACCTCAACATCTGGGGCGGCAGCGGCGCGGTGGGCAGCGGCGCGGCGATCAGCAATACTGACAACATCGCGGCCGTGAACATCCTTGGCTATGCTAATAATGGATTGATCGATCTGGGCAGCGGTTCGTTCAATGCGACCGGCAGCAGCACTGCTGCCCGCTATTCAGACGACGTGACCACCGGCATTCGCCTCACGAATATGAATATCCGGGCGGGGGGCGCGATCACCCTGACTGGCACGAGCCTAAACGGGAGCGGGATCAGGGTGGATCGGACCGGCAGCGGTCCGTTCGACATCGCCGGCGGCAGTGGCCCGATGACGCTGACTGGCACCTCGTCATCTGCCTATGGCCATGGTTTCTCTTCCTCTAATGTCGGTTTCACGTCGGTCAACGGCGACATTTCGATCAAGGGGACCAACATCAATACGTCGGCCGGCTATAACGGCCTTGATTTCTATTATTCGCGGGCGATGACGACCGGCACCGGCAGCATCAGCTTCGACGGCACCACAAGCAACATTACTGAACAGACGAACAATGTTGGCTACGGCACCCGTGTCGTGGGCGGAACGATCTCGACGACGACGGGCGCCATCACGTTCAAGGGCACCAGCGTCACGGCGGGCGGTCTGTTCCTCGACACCGGTTCGGGATCGATCACCTCGACCAGCGGCAATATCAGCATGATCGGCGCGAGCACCAGCAGCACGCTGTCCAGGGAAGCGATCCTGTTCGGTGCCGGTAACATCACGATCTCGACCGGGGGCACCGGCGCCTTGTCGTTCGTCGGCACCTCGGCCGCCAATGGCGCAAGCCCTGCACTCGGCGCTGCCGGCACCAGGGCGACGATCAAAGCGGGCAACGCAAGCAGCGGCATCTATCCCACGCTGAACCTGACCGCCGGCACGGGCGGACTGACGATCCGCGCCAACGGCACGGCGGTGGGCGCCAAAAGCATCGATCTGGTGACCGGGACGACAGATGGGACGTCGCCAAAGTCGTCCATCAAGAGCGCCGGCGCCATCGATATCTATGGCAACCTCTTCGTCAATCTGGACGCCGTCAACCTCGCTATCCAGCAGACCGGCCCCACCGGCACCGTATCCATCGCCAGCGATGAGGTCATCAAGTTCGGCGCGCTGACCACCGCGACTAACGATGCCATCACGCTGAGTGGCGCGCTGGGCTGGGATTTTGACGCGAACAACTCGACCACCATGAGCGGCAATAGCGACCTGTACGTCCTCGCGCCGAACGGCGGCGGCAATATTGGCAAGATCGTCAAGACGTCATCCGCCACTGGCGCCAGCAAGGTGATCGTGCGCACCAGACAACGAGTCGCCGTCAATTACGGCATCACGGCCGCGTCCGGTGCAGGCAAGATGGACGTGACGCTGAATACCAATTTCGATGACAGCAACTCCAGCGCCAGCTATATCGACATCGCCTCCGCCATCACCACCCAAGGCGGTGACGTGATCGCCTATGGCACGTCGACGCTGGGCGGCTTTGCATTGGGCAACACCGGCAGTCCCGGCGTGCGAGTGACGGGATCGGGCGCGATCGACGCGCGGCGCGGTACGACGGCAGGCGGCAATGTCAGCCTCTTCGGCAGCGTGGCGAACGTGAGTAATCCCGGTCAGACCGGCAATGGCATTACCCTCAGCGATAGCTCCAGCATCATCACGGCAGGCACGGGCGGCATCACGCTCACTGGCGCTTCGGGGGCGCTTGGTGGATCAACCCCGGATCAGCGCTCGGGCATCTACTTTGGCAATAGCAGCCTGGTTTCCGGCAGCGGCGGCATCACCCTCACGGGCACGTCGGTCTCCGGCCATGGTATCATGTTAGGCACCGACGTGATGTCCGTCATGAACGCAGGTGCCGGCACGCTGACTCTGAACGGATCGGCCCAGAACCTGGCCGGCATCTCTCGCAGCAGCAACTCGAGCGGCATATTCGTTGGCAATGACGTGGTCATGACTGGCCAGACGACCTCCGGCGTCAATGTGGGCACCAACTTCTCCGGTGCCGGCACCGTGACGATCGACGGCACAAACAGTGTGACCCTGCTCGGGGACAGCGCCGGCGTTGGCATCAACTTCGGCGCTCCGGTCGATCTGAAGGCGGGCGCGGGCGGCGTGACGATTTCGGCGCCGCGCTCGGGCAGCGGCTATAATGGCTTCCAATCCAGCAATGCCGCCTCCAAGATCAGGTCTGGTGGCGTGATCGACATCACCAGCGCGGGCAGCATCACCATTGCCGGCACCATCTCTCAGACGGCCGGTGGAGCCAGCCGCATTGTCGCCAATGGCGGCGCGGTGACGCTGGGCAGCAACGTGACTATCGACGCCAACGATCTGCTGGTCGAGGCGAAGGATGGCAACCTCACCACGCAGGCACTGACGGTGAGCAGTGGCGCCCTGACCGCGAAGAGCAGCAAGAACCTCAATATTTCCGGTGTGACTACCGTCTCCGGTGCGCTCACCGTGTCGTCCGCGACCACCACCGTCATCACCGGCAATATCAACCAGACCGGAACCAGCGGCGCCGTGGCGATCAGCGCGGCCAGCGATGTGACGACCGGCGCGATCGGGCTGGCCACGGCCAATGCGACCAACATCACGTCCGGCGGCACGCTCTCGACCGGCACGATCACGCTCAATGGCAGCAGCGCCGTGACGCTCTCGGCGGTCAACAACCTCACGCTCGCCACGGTGAACAAGGTCGCCGCCGCGACGGGGGCCTCCAGCCTGACCGCCAAGTCGAACGGCAACGTCACCGTTTCCAACGCGATCAACGCCGCGAGCGGCGCGGGTAAGCTGGACGTGACCCTGGTCTCCCGCGCGGCCGATGCGGCGACGGGCACCATAACGGTCAGCAATGGCATCACCACGCAGGGCGGCAATATCCTGCTACGCGGCGGCTCTGCAGCGGTGTCTCCGCTGCTCGACCCGACGGTGGATCTGGCAGCCTATACGGCGGCGATGCTGGCGACAGGCACGAACATCGACATCAGCTCTTCCAGCGCGGCCTTCACGGCCGGCGGCGGCGACATCGAGATGCGCGCGCTCGGCAGCAATAACGCCAATACGGGCCTCAATCTGATAAACAAGACGCTCGCTACCACCGGCACAGGCAGCCTGCGGCTGTATGCGCTGGGACGGGCCAGCGACTATTATCCGGTGCAGACCAACGCCACGACCAACCTCAGCACCGCGAGCGGCGACCTCATTGTCATGGGCGCCAGCCGCTATGTCGGCAACGATTTGGGTGTTTACCTGAACGGTGGCGCGATCAGCAGCACGGGCGGCGCGATCACCATCAGCGGCGTCGGCAATGGCTCCTCCTCCGCCACATCAAGTTACGGCGTGCTGATGAACACGAACGCCAGCGTGGCCGTTTCGGGCGCCAAGGCGCTGACGATCAACGGTCGCGGCGGCGCCGCCACCGCCAACGGCACCGGCATCTCCATCTCTGGTGGCGCCGCCGTGCGCTCCACGGCTGCTGGCGCGATCAACCTCACCGGCTTCGGTGGCGGTGCCGCCGGCAGCGCGGCGCTTACCCATAGCGGCATCTTCTTCGACGGCGCGAACAACGTCGCCGTGGTCAATGCCACGGGCTCCGGTCCGGTGACCCTCACCGGCCGGGCAGGCAACGCCAACAGCTATGGCATCTACCAGGGCAACACCGGCGCCGCGACGCTCGGCACCGCAGCCTATACGGGCAATCTGACGCTCGTCGCCAACAGCATGTTCCTCAACGCCAAGAACGGCGCCACCCCGGTCGCCGCCAAGCTGCTGACCAAGGGCGTGCTGACCCTGCGCCCCGAGGACGGCGGCAATCTGACGCTCGGCTCGGATATTTATGCCGGCTTCATCAACAATAATGTGCTGACCGGCACCTATAGCGGCATCGTCTTCGGCGGAACGACGGGCACCGGCACGGGCCTGACGCTCTACACCCAGAACGGCGCGAACACCTATGCGATCCCGGTGACGCTTGCGGGCACGGGCACGGTGAGCGTCACCGGCGATACCGATAACAAGTCGCTGATCGCCAATGGTGGCCTGGCGCTGGCCGGCAGTGGCCTGTTCACACAGTCTGTGGACATCAGCGCCAGCCAGCTCACCGGCAGCGCGGGTACCGTCTCGTTCAACAACAGCGGCAATACCATCGGCAAGCTCGGCCCGATGTCGCTCACGAACAAGCTGGATCTGTTCACCAGCAGCGGGCTGGAGATCAACGGCGCCGTGACGACCGGCAGCGCGGTCATCCGCTCGGTCGGCGATCTGACCATGACGGCGGGCAGCAGCGTGTCGGCAAGCGGGGCCAACACCTCGCTGCAACTCGCGACGAACGGCAAGTTCTTCAACAACAGTGGCGCAAGCGCGCTCTCCGCCGCCAATGGCCGCTGGCTGGTCTGGCTGCAGGACCCGACCAACGATGTCGGCGGCCTCTCCTACAGCTTCCGCCAATATGGCGCGTCCTACGGCATCACTGCCCCGGCGCAGACCACCGGCAATGGCGTGATGTACAACCAGATGCCGCTGCTCAGCATCTCGCTGAAGGACAATGTCACCAAGGTCTATGACGGCACAACCGACGCCCTGCTGACCCAGGCCAACTTCCTCGTCACCGGCCTGCTCGGCAACGACAAGGCGAGCGTCTATGCGCTGGGCAGCTTCGATAACAAGAATGTCGGTGCCTCCAAGACGGTGACGGCGGACGAGATGGCCGTGGTTGTGCGCGATGGCGCTATCCGCATCTACGGCTACGGTCTGGCGAACTACACGGCCTCCGCCGTCATGGGCAGCATCACGCCGCGTGCGCTGACGGCCAGCCTGACGGGCGGGATCACCCGCGCATATGACGGGACGACCACCGCCTCGCTCAGCGCCTCCAACTATGCGCTGGCGAATGCGGTAAGCGGTGACTCGGTGTCGCTGGTGATGCCGACGACCGGCCTCTATGACAGCAAGAACGCCGGTACCGGCAAGACGGTGACCGTCTCCGGCCTGGCGCTGACCGGGGCCGACGCCGCGAATTACACGGTGAACACGGCAGCCACGGCCAGCTTCGGCGTGATCTCGGCCAAGCAGCTGGGGGCCTCGCTCACCGGCGCCTCCAACAAGGTCTATGACGGCAACACATTGGCTTCGATCACGGCGTCCAATGTCGCCATGACCGGCGTCGTCTCGGGCGACGCCGTGTCACTAGCCGCGGGTCTGGTCGGGCTCTATGGCGACAAGAATGCCGGCACCGGCAAGTCGGTCACGGCCTATGGCCTCAGCCTCACCGGCGCGGATGCGGCGAACTACACGATTGCGGGCTCCGTCACCGGCAACATCGGCGCGATTGCCCGCAAGACCCTGTCGGCCTCGCTCGTCGGCCCTGTCACCAAGGTTTATGACGGCAGCGCCACGGCAACCATTTCAGGTACTAATCTGAATGGTGTGGTGGCGGGCGATGCGGTCACCGTCTCGTCGACGTCCGCCAGCTATGACAGCAAGAACGTCGGCACGAACCGGCTGGTCACCGCAACCGGTCTGGCGTTGGCCGGAGCGGACTCGTCCAACTACACGCTCGGCAGCACCAGCACCTCCGGCTATGTGGGCACCATCACGGCGCGCGCCGTCACGGTGGGCACGACCGGCCATGGCAGCAAGACCTACGACGCCGCCACCGGGCTCACAGGTGCGCAGCTTTCCGGCGTCGGCTTCACGCTGGCGCAGGGCGACAGCGCAACGCAGGCGCTCCTGACCGCTGACGGGGTCACCCTGGACAGCAGCGGCATTTCCGGCATGCTGGCCGACAAGAATGCCGGCACCGGCAAGTCGATGACGGTCTCCGGTTACAGCCTCGTGAGCAACGGGCTGGGCAACTATGTGCTCAGCTCCACCTCGGCGAACGGCATTGCGGATGTGGCACGCGCCGCGCTGACCATGACCGCGTCGAGCATGAGCAAGACCTATACCGGGACCACCAGCTCGATCGGCACGGTGACGATTTCTGGCCTGAAGGGCAGCGACACGGCGTCGGCCACGCAGGCGTATGACAGCAGGAATGCGGGCAGCCGCCTGCTCCAAGTCCAGAATGGCTATGTCGTCAACGATGGCAATGGCGGTCTGAACTATATCGTCAGCCGTATCGACGCAGCCGGAACGATCTACAAGCGTGCGGTCAGCACGACGGTCCACGCCAATGACAAGGTGTATGACGGCACGACGAGCGCCACCGGTACGTTCGACCCGCTTTCGGGTGTGATATCCGGCGACATCGTCGCGGCGAGCGGCACGCTCAGCTTCGCGGACAAGAACGCCGCCAACGGCAAGGCAGTCAGCGTGGCTGGCGCCGTCCTGACCGGTGCGGATGCGGGCAACTATGTGCTCGATCCGATCGCCAACGGCACGGCCAACATCACCCGCGCCAATCTCGTGTTGACCGCTGTGAGCGACAGCAAGAGCTATGACGGCACGGTCGCCTCTTCCGCGGCGGTCCAGGCGCTCGGCCTGGCAGCCGGGGACAGCTTCACGGCAACCCAGGCGTTCAACACGCGCGATGCGGGGTCACGCACCCTGCAGGTCCAGGCCGGCTGGTCCGTGAACGACGGCAATGGCGGCAACAACTATGTCACCACCTTTGGCTCGGCCGCATCCGGCACGATCGCTCGCAAGGTGCTGACCGCGACGGCCATCGTCAACAACAAGGTCTATGACGGCACGACGACGGCCACGGGCGACCTCTCCTCGCTGGGCGGGATCGTCGGCACTGATCAGGTGCTGCTGGACAAGACCAATGGCAGCCTGGCCTTCTATGACCGCAATGCGGGCATCAACAAGGCCGTGACCGCCACCGGTTATGCTCTGGGCGGAACCGATGCGCACAACTACACGCTGAGCAGCATTGCCAACAGCAGCGCGACAATCAGCCAGGCGCAGCTGGTCCTGTCTGCGGTGACAGACACCCGCCAGTATGACGGCACGACCGCCTCGGCGGGCGCGGTCCAGGCCAGCGGCCTGATCGCGGGTGACGGCTTTGTGGCCACGCAGCGGTTCGACGGCTTCAAGGCCGGCGCGCATACGCTGCAGGTCGACAGCTACACGGTGTTCGACGGCAATAGCGGCGGCAACTACCTCGTAAACTATGGCGCGATGGCGAACGGCACGATCAGCCAGCGCGTCCTGCAGGCCACCGCGACGGTCCAGAACAAGGTCTATGATGGCACGACGACGGCTACCGGCACCTTCAGTGGCCTCGGCAATACCATCACGGGTGACGATGTCTCGCTGAATCACAGTGGCGCGACCCTTGCCTTCTATGATCGCAATGCCGGCGTCGGGAAGACCGTGACGGTCTCGGGCGCAACGCTCTCCGGCGCGGACGCGGCGAACTACACGCTGAGCGACATTGCCGACGGGACGGCGACGATCTCCAAGGCGACGCTCAACCTCACGGCGGTGTCGGACTCACGGGTCTATGACGGCACGACCGGCTCGACGGGCGTTGTCCTCTCCAGCGGCCTGATCGCCGGCGACAGCGTGACCGCGACCCAGGCGTTCAACAGCAAGAATGCGGGCAACCGCACGCTGCAGGTCGACCACTGGACCGTGGAAGATGGCAATGGCGGTGGCAATTATGCCGTCGTCCTTGGCACGGCGGCCAGTGGCAGCATCGCGCAGAAGCTGCTGTCCGGCTCGCTGACCGGTACGGTGAGCAAGGTCTATGACCGCACCACCAGCGCAACGCTGCAGCCAGTCAACATCGCCGGCGTGATCGCCGGGGACGATCTGGTCGTCAACACTGCCAGCGCCGATTTCGCCAATGCGAATGTCGGCACCGGCAAGACGGTCACCGTCTCGGGCATGCAGCTCACGGGCACCGATGCCGCCAACTATGTCCTGAATGCCACCTCAGCTTCTGCCGACATCGGCACGATCACACCGCGTCAGGTCAACGTGACCGTGACCGGCCATGGCAGCAAGACCTATGACGGCAATGCCAACCTCGCGCTCTCGCAGTTCGGCAGTCTGGCGCTGATCCTCGCCGATGGCGATACCGCGACGCAAGGCATGCTGAGCGCCGACGGTCTGGGGCTCGACTCTTCGACCCTGTCGGCAGCGTTCGCAGACCGCAATGCCGGCAATGGCAAGGCGGTGACGCTGAGCGGCTTCTCGCTCATCAACAACGGCCTCGGCAATTACGCCCTGACCTCGACATCTGCATTGGGTCTGGCCGACATCGCCAAGGCGACCCTAACGCTCGATGCCGTGTCCGACAGCAAGATTTATGACGGCACGACGACATCGAACGGCGTGGTGCAGTGGAGCGGTCTGATCGGCGGAGACAGCTTGAGCGCCACACAGGCGTTCGACAGCAAGAATGCCGGCAGTCGCCAACTCGTGGTCAACGATCTGACCATCGATGATGGCAATGGCGGCGCCAACTATTTTGTGGTGCGCAACACGGCTGCGGGCACCATCTCGCGCAAGCAGATCAGTGCCACGCTCACCGGCGCCGTTAGCAAGGTGTATGACGGCACGACGACGGCGATCCTGCTTCCGAGCAACCTCGTCGATATCGTGTCGGGCGATGCCGTCGCGGTGACCGCCAGCACGGCGAACTATGCGGACAGGAATGTCGGCACCGGCAAGCTGGTCACCGTCTCCGGCATCCAGCTGAGCGGCGCCGATGCGGCGAACTATGATCTGCTGAGCGACAATGCCTCCGCTTATGTGGGCACGATTTCCGCCCGCCAGATCACCGTCTCCGCGACGGGCCTCGGTTCGAAAACCTATGATCGCACTGATGTTCTCGGCAACAACCAGCTCGGCAGCATTGCCTTGCTGATTGCCGATGGCGACAGCGTGACCCAGAATCTGATGACGGCGGATGGCATCGGGGTCGATCTCTCGGGCATGACCGGCACGCTGGCTGACCGCAATGCCGGCACCGGCAAGAGTGTGACCCTGGGTGGCTATGCCCTCACCGGGAACGACTTCGGCAACTATGTGTTCTCCACTTCCACCACCCATGCTCTGGCGGACGTGGCCCGCGCGGCCCTGACGCTGAGCGCCGTGTCCGATCAGAAAATCTATGACGGCACGACCATCTCCGATGGTGTGGTGCAGATCAGCGGCCTGATTGCCGGGGATAGCGCCACGGCGACCCAAGCGTTCGACTCCCGCAATGCGGGCAACCGCCTGCTGGTGGTCCAGAATGGCTATGTGGTCGACGACGGCAATGGTGGCGCCAACTATCTGGTCGGCGTGGCGTCGGCCAACGGCATCATCGACCGCCGGACGACCAGCACCACGGTGTCCGTCCAGAACAAGGTCTATGATGGCACCACCACGGCCACTGGCACGTTCAGCGCGCTCACCAATCTGGTGACTGGCGATCATGTCGAGGCAGCCGGTACCCTGGCCTTCGCCGGTCGCCACGCCGGCATCGGCAAGACGGTGACCGTCTCCAACCCGGTGCTGACCGGTGCGGATGCGAGCAACTACATCCTCGATCCCGTGGCCGACGGCACCGCCGACATCCTCAAGGCCAATCTGGTGCTCACCGCCAGCGCAGACAGCAAGGTCTATGACGGCACGAACGCCTCTGGTGGGACGGTTGTGGCCAGCGGCCTCATCAGCGGCGACCTCGTCACCGCGACCCAGTCGTTCGACAGCCGCAATGCGGGCGTCCGTGCGCTGCAGGTCGAGAATGGCTGGAGCGTGCAGGACGGCAATGGCGGCCACAACTATGCGGTCGTGATCGGATCGGCCACGGCCGGCACCATCACCCCCAAGACGATCACCGCCGCGGCGACGGTCGGCAACAAGGTCTATGACGGCACCACCGCTGCAATCGGCACCTTCGCCGATCTGGACGGGGTGATCGGCACGGATCAGGTTCACCTCAACGACGCCAATGGCCGATTGACGTTCATTGACCGCAATGCGGGCTTCGGCAAGGCCGTGGTCGCCACGGGCTATCTGCTGGAAGGGTCGGATGCGGCGAACTACACGCTCAATTCCATCGCCAACGGCACGGCCGACATCTACAAGGCCAGCCTGGTGCTCAACGCAACCAGCGCCAGCAAGGTCTATGACGGCACCACGCTGTCGAACGGCCTCGTGCAGGCGGTCGGTCTCATCACTGGTGATACCGTCATCGCGACGCAGGAATATGACCAGCGTCAGGCGGGCACCCGCACGCTCACCGTGCAGAACGGCTACGCGGTCTATGACGGCAATGGTGGTAACAACTACGCCGTCTCGCTCGGCTCGACCGCCAGCGGCACGATCACGCAAAAGGTGCTGAACGCCGGCGCGATCGTGAATGACAAGGTCTATGACGGCACCACGACGCTCGCGGGAAGCTTCGATGGTCTGGTCGGCGTGATCGGCCACGATCTGGTCTCGCTGGATGACAGCAACGGCCATATGGCCTTCATCGATCGCAATGCCGGGAACGGCAAGAGCGTGATCGTCTCGGGCCTCGGTCTCTCCGGTGCGGATGCCGCCAACTATGTGCTGAGCAATGTCGCCAATGGCACGGCCAGCATCCTCAAGGCGAACCTGACGCTGACGGCCTCTGGCGACAGCAAGGTCTATGACGGCACCACCGGGTCCACCGGGACCGTGACGATCACCGGCCTCGTCGATGTCGATACCGCCACTGCCACGCAGTCGTTCGACAGCAAGAATGCGGGCAACCGCACGCTGACGGTGACCGGCTGGACGATCAACGACGGCAATGACGGTAATAACTATATCCGCAATATCGTCACAGCGTCGGGCGACATCACGCAGAAGATGCTGAGTGGCGCACTGACCGGGACCGTCACCAAGGTCTATGACGGGACTGACAATGCCACGGTGCTGCCGATCAATCTCGATGGGGTGATCGCCGGCGATGCGCTGACGCTCACCACGGCTGGCGCTCATTATGACGATCGCAATGCCGGCACCAACAAGATGGTGACGGTGGGCGGCATGACCCTGAACGGCGCGGATGCCGGCAACTATGTCCTGCTGCAGGATTATGCCGCAGCCAATATCGGCACGATCACGCCGCGGGCCATCACGGTGACGGTCTCCGGTGCGGGCACCAAGACCTATGACGGCACCACATTGCTCGGCGCGCACCAGCTCGGCACCATTGGGTTTACACTCGCCGATGGCGACACGGTGACCCAGGATCTGCTGAGCGCCGATGGCGTGCTCCTGGATACCTCCGGCGTGACCGGCCTGCTGGTCGATCGCAACGCTGGCACCGGCAAGGCCGTGACTCTCTCGGGTTACGCCCTGACCAATAACGGCTACGACAATTATGTGCTGGCGGATGGCTCTGCCCTTGGCATCGCGAACATCGCTCGTGCTGCCCTGACGCTCGGCACTGTGTCCGATACCAAAACCTATGACGGCACCGATGCCTCCTCCGGCCAAGTGCTGATCACGGGGCTGGTGCAGGGTGACATGGCCCAGGCGACGCAGGCGTTCGACAGCCGCAATGCCGGCAACCGCACGCTGCGGGTCAACAACTGGACTCTCGACGATGGCAATGGTGGCGCCAACTATATCGTGGGTTTCGACACCAATGCGACCGGCACGATCGCCCAGCGCCTGATTGCCACGGTGGCCCATGCCAATGACAAGGTCTATGACGGCATGACCGCCGGCACGGGCGGGTTCGATCCGCTCACCAACGTGGTGACGGGAGACCATGTCGCGTTGACCGGCGCCACCTTCACCTTTGCCGATCGCAATGCCGGAACCGGCAAGGTGGTGACGGTGTCGGGGGCCGGGCTCTCCGGGGCGGATGCTGGCAACTATGTGCTCGATACCATCGCGCCGCTGGTCGCCACCATCTCGCCCAAGGCCCTCTCCGCACGGTTCGTGGGCACGCTGGTCAAGGGCTATGATGGCGCCGATCTGGCCAGCTTCGTGGCCAGCGACGTGGCACTTGATGGGCTGATCACCGGCGACCAGGTGGTTGCGAACGGCACGGCGCGTTATGCCGACCGGAACGCGGGCACTGGCAAGATGGTCTCGGTCGCCGATCTGGCCCTGAATGGTGCGGATGCCGGCAACTACACGGTCAGCCCTACTCTTGCCGGCGCCGTGGGTACGATCAACCAGCGCCAGATCAGCATCGTCTTCGCCAATCAGAGTAAGGTGCGCGGCGCGGTCGATCCCGCCTTCACCTACACGCTCGGCGGCGAGGGCATGGTCGCGGGTGACCACCTGACCGGCAGTGCATCGCGTGTCGCAGGTGAAGCGGTCGGCAATTACGCCATCGGACTGGGTTCGCTGTCGGCCGGCGGCAACTATGCGCTGAGCGTCACGCCGGGCAATTTCGCGATCCTGGCATCGGCTTCCGGTGGGAATGGTGGGTCCGGTAATGGCGGAACCGGGAATGGTGGGTCTGGGAATGGTGGGTCTGGCAATGGCGGTTCGGGTAACGGCGGAAGCCCGCTGCCTTCCACCGTTATCGATGCAGCTCATGGTGCGGCCGATACGGCCTCGCAGAGCACTCCGCCCAGCAACACGTCGGCTTCGACCGCACCCGTGCGGGGCGGCGCCGGGTTCGATCCGGGCGCGGTGTTCGGCTGGGGCGGTGCGAACCAGTTGCCCGGTACGATCCCCGTCAACGTGCAGGTCGGCTATAATGACGGATGGGCCGATGCCGGCCAGACCATCACTGGCCCGGGTGAACTTGGCCGCACCGGCGTCGCCAATGCCGATGGCGCTGCGACGAACGGGAATGGCCAGAGCAGCGAGCAGGGCACAGTCGAGGCCTCGTCCGATGAGGAACTGGTCTGCAAGAGCGGAACCGAACAGCAGGATTGCAGGGTCACGGTGAAGGGAAGTGGTCTCCCCTATCCGACCAATCGGGTGATCTCGCCAAGTCTGCGCTTCATCCGGCGCTGACGGGGCACCCGGCAATCCAGCCAGAAGGCACGGACGCAACAGTGTCCGTGCCTTCTTCTTTCATTCAGGGGATGGCGCGGTGGGGTCCGATGACAGCTGGTGGCCGAGCATCCGCAGAATATCCAGCGCCAGCATGTCGGGATCGAAGGGTTTTTTGAGCGTGCCGAGGATGGGACCGTCGCTGGCGCGCCACTGCTCGGTGAGTTCGGCATTGGCGGTGAAGAAGATGATAGGGGTCTGCTGGTCTGTTCGCCGCACCCGACGGGCTGTCTCCAGGCCATCAAGGCCGGGCATCATGACATCGAGCAAAATGACGTCGGGCTTGCAGGCCGGATCGGCGAGCCGTGCAAGCAGCGCTGCGCCGCTATTCACGTCCTGCACCTCGAAATCAGGGACGCGGGCCAGTAGACGCGTTACAACGACTCGAAGATCATCCTCATCGTCTGCATAGAGTATTTGGGTGGACTTTCCGACACTTGCGACCTGCGGCATGTCTTTACCCTATCCAATGCGAACGGCGTGCAGCCGAACGGCGGGCTTATTTTCCCCCGTTTAAATGCCTTCCCTATCGTGCAATCAATAGCAGACGATCATCTGCGGCAAAAATTTATATGGTGTCATGATGGAACAGCCGAAAAATTTGGATTCACCCACAACGCTGTCGGTCGCGCGTGTGCGGGAGCTGCAGCACAAGATGCGGAACAAATTAGGCGTTATGGATGGAACGTTCGAACTCATGCATCCGCCGACAGCAAATCACGATCCTCAGGAAGCGGAGGATATCGACCGTTTCAAACGAGCGTCAAAGTCTCTTCATGATCTTATTGAAGAACTGTCCACCGCAATAACTTAGTTAATGAAAATTAATACTTTTGCGGCTGCAGATGCTTTCAATATGTTACAAGAAGAAACTTAAATTTCTTGAATAGTTGTGCCAATCATTGCCTTAAGGGGGCGGGAATGAGCCGCTTGCACTCGATGATTGGCAACAGATAGGGCCGGACCGCTTCTCTCTCCTCGGCGGCTTGCCCTATTTTGTCACGGCCGACCATC
Source organism: Sphingobium sp. B8D3A (assembly GCF_025961995.1). Classification (NCBI taxonomy): domain Bacteria; kingdom Pseudomonadati; phylum Pseudomonadota; class Alphaproteobacteria; order Sphingomonadales; family Sphingobiaceae; genus Sphingobium; species Sphingobium sp. B8D3A. The sequence continues at coordinate 624,610 of NZ_JAOQOS010000001.1, forward strand.
GGTCGCGGTCTCGCTGAGCCGCGCTGGACTGAAAGGCTCGTGCGGATGTTCATCAATCGTTTTCGTGTGGCGCAATCCCTTGTCGTGCCTGCGAAACCCCGCCCCCAAAATCTGACCTCATGCCGGCCGCTGCGACGCGGGGGCAAGGGACCCATGCGACTGAAGCCGCTTCCCTCCTGCCAGGCAGGCAACTGGTGAAGCACGATCCGATCCCCTCCCATAGTGGCGATAGCCCTTCGGCTTTCACGCCTCGCGCCGCAGGGGAGCGTGTGGACGAGACGTGGCTGGATCGCGTCTGCGAGATGATCGAGGCGACCGCGCTTGGGGAGTGGGCCTTTAACCCCGAGACCGATCTTGATGCCGAGCCGGAAAAACTCAGACTTGCCCTCGCGAAACTGATGAGGCGGGTGTCCACATTATTGCGCGCCAGTGAGCGGGCGGCGCTCACCGACCCAGCGACGGCTCTGGACAATAGTGTCGGCTTTCGTCGTCTGGTCGAGGCCGCCATCCACGAAAGCGGTGCGACCAGCCCGGTCGGCGCCATCATTTATCTGGGCCTGGACTCGTTCCGAAAGATCAACGACCGGCTCGATTTGTGGGAAAGCGACCGGCTGCTGCAGGCGATTGCGGGGCGATTGCGACTGGCCGCAGACTGGTGCCGGGAGTTACGACCGACCGGCCCCGCGCCGATCATCGCGCGCCTCGCTGGCGATGAATTCGGCATCTTCTGCTCGGGTGCGCTGACAGCGGACGATCTGGAGGAACTGGCGACCCGGTGCCTGCGCCTGCTGGCAGAACCGTTCGACCTTGATGGCGGGACGCTTCCGGCCACGCTCACCGCGAGCGCTGGCGCCGCGCGGATGCCGCACGATGCCAGGATCTATGAGCGATTGATAGCGAAAGCCAGCATGGCCATGCATCAGGCGAAAGCGCGGGGCGGCAATCAGGTCTGCCTATGCGATCCGCAGATCATCGAACGGGCGCAGGACTGTGCAAGGCTGGAGGCCGAGTTGCGGCTCGCGGCGGACAGGGGCGAGCTGGAATTCGCTTTCCAGCCCAAGCTGCCCACCAGACCCGATGTGCGTCCCTCTGTCGAGGCGCTGGTCCGGTGGCGCCACCCGCAGCGGGGCATGTTATTGCCCGGCAGTTTCCTCCCGCTGGCGGAAGAGGCCGGTTTTCTGGTGCAGATCGGCCGCTGGACTCTTCTGGAAGGGATGCGGGTCGCTGCGGACTGGGCGCGGCAGGACATGCCTTGCCTGCTCTCGCTGAACATCACCGTGCAGGACATCCGGCAGCCGGACTTCGTGGACTTCGTGCGGGCGTCTTTGGCGCAGACCGGCGCATCCGCCGAGCTTCTGGAGTTTGAGGTCACGGAATCGATGTTGATGGAGGACTCGCCCATCTTCGTCGAGCGCTTGCTGGAGGTTCGCTCGCTGGGCATCCGCATTGCGATCGACGACTTCGGCACCGGCTATTCCAACTGGGCCAGAATGCTGCTTCTCCCGATCGATTGCATCAAGATCGACCGTTCGCTGGTGACGGACCTTGCCACGCGCAAGGACTATCAGACGGTCGTGCGCACCTTCGTCAGCCTCGCGGACGGTCTCGGCTTCGAAGTGGTGGCAGAAGGCGTGGAAACGGCGGCCCAGGCCGAGATGCTCAAGGAGATGGGCTGCGATGCGCTGCAAGGCTATGCCATCGCGCGGCCCCTCAATGAAGCGGACGCGCTCGCCTGGCTGCGCTGTCCGCACATGGCCGGTTTGCCCGTCGCCGGGAGCGACCGATGAGCGTCAAGGCCTCCCGGTGGCGGCTGATGGCAGCCGCGGCGCTGGTCGGCGCCTGCCTACCCGGCGTCAGGAGCGCCCATGCTCAGGATCTGAGCAACTATTCGCTCGAAGACCTGCTGACCACCGAATCCACCTCCGTCGCCAAGCGCAGGCAGCGCCTCAGTGACAGCACCGCCGCGGTCACCATCCTGACCCAGGAAGATATTTTGCGCTCCGGGGCGCAGAGCATTCCAGAGGTGCTGCGGCTGGTGCCCGGCGTCGAAGTGGGCCAGATCGACACCGTCTCGACGGCGGTTTCCGTGCGCGGCTTCAGCACGCGCTTTGCCAATAATCTGCTCGTGATGATCGATGGCCGCTCGCTCTATGTCTCCAGCCTCTCCGGCGTGCTGTGGGACCAGCAGCTCGTGCCCCTGTCCGACATCGAGAGGATCGAGGTGGTCAGGGGACCGGGCGCCACCCTGTGGGGGTCCAACGCCGTGAACGGCGTCATCAACATCATCACCAAGGACAGCATCCAGACCCAGGGCTGGCAAGCGAATGCGTTCATCTCCGCAGACGGGCGCAACGGCACGGTGCGCTACGGGGGAAGCAAGGACAAGCTCAGCTATCGCGCCTATGTGACCGCGCGCGACATCGACGGTCTCAAGCAAGCAAATGGCGAAAGCTGGAACAGCGGCTCGCGGGCCGTGCAGGCTGGCTTCCGCCTTGACGCGGTGCCGGACGAGAATGACACGATCACCCTGCAGGGCGATGTGCAGCATGGCACCTTCGTCGCGAACCTGCTGCAAACGCCGCCGCAGGTCCAGCAGACCGGCATGTACCCGTTCGACGGCAGCTTCTCCGGCATGAATCTGCTCGGGCGCTGGTCACATCGCTGGGATAGCCAGCGCGAGTTCAATCTGCAGGCCTACCATGATTGGGTTCAGCGGCGCGAATTCGGCGTCAACATTTCCCGCACCGTGGATGACCTTGACGCGAGCCTGCGGCTGGGCGGCGACCGGCAGGAACTGGTCCTTGGCCTCAACCTTCGGCGGACGACCGATTCTCTGGGCTCTTCGGACCGCTTCGTCTCCTTCACCGTACCGCGCGAAACCCATCATTGGGTGAGCGGCTTCGCGCAGCAGGATCTCTGGCTGGTGCCGGATCGCCTGCGGCTCTCTGTCGGAACGAAGGCGGAATATAACACGATCAGCGGCTTTGCCCTTCAGCCCAGCGTTCGCCTGCTCGCCAAGCCCACGCCCTCTATGACCATCTGGGCCGCCGCCTCCCGCGCGGTGCGGACGCCGGCACGGTTCGAGGAGGCCGTCCGGGTCAATCTGGGGATCCCCACCGGAACGCCGATGAATCCGACCCCGATGCCCATGGTGGCGCGCATCGAAGGGCAGGCCGATCTGGCCGCTGAAAATCTCGACGCCTTTGAGCTGGGGATTCGCGGCAGCCTCTCAAGTTCCTTCACTTATGACATCGCGGCCTATTACAACCGCTATCGCAACCTCATCGGCTACGCCGCGCGCGGCCAGTCCATGGTCTTCTCGCCCACGCCTGTTCTGCTGCTGGATTATCAGAGCGCCAATATCGGCAAGGGGCAGACCTATGGCGTGGAAGCCGCGATCACCTTCAGTCCCGCGCCCAATCTGAAGGTGCAGGCCAATGCCTCGATGCAGCATCTCTCCTTCGAGACAGACAGTCCGACATCGATCAGCCATGCGCTCGCCGGCCTCTCGCCCAAGTTTCAGGCCGGCATGCGGGTCAGCTACGATGTGGCACCCAATCTGGAAGTCGATGCGTGGCTGCGCCATGTCAGCGCTTTGCCGGCGAGCGATATTCCGGCCTATCAAGACCTCGATCTTCGCATCAACTATGCGCTGATGCCGCGCCTCAATCTGTCGCTGATCGGCCAGAACCTGCTGGCCGACAGGCGGGTCGAGTTCGCGCAGCAGCTCTATCCCGCGCCCCGCAGCTATGTCGGTCGCTCCGTCGCCCTGCGTCTCTCGGTGGATTTTTGAGATGATGCGCCTCGTTCATCTCCTCACGGGCCCCTTCATCGCGCTTCTGGCCTTCTTCGCGGCCTGCGCGCCCGCGCGCGCGGCTGACGAGCAGAGCGAGCTCAAGGCTGCGATCATCTACAACATCATCCGCTTCGTCGACCTGCGCCCGCCGCGTGACCGTGTGGTCCTGTGCGTTTCCAGTGACGAGCCTCTCGCGGGCGCCCTGCAGGTCTATGAAGGCCGCAATGTCGCTGGCGGCCGGCTGGAGGTGCGGATCGTGAAGCGGACGACGTGGAGCGTCGACTGCCGCATCGCCTATGTCGGCCCCGGAACGAGCACTGCGCCGCTCGTCGCCTCGTCCCCGCCACCGCTGCTCATCGGCGAAGGATCGGACTTTCTCGATCGGCAGGGGAGCGTCGCGCTCGTCAATTTCGGCAGGCAGATCGGGTTTGAGGTGAACCTGAAGGCCGGGGCTCGCGGCGGGGCCGTCTTCAGTTCACGCCTCCTCCGCCTCGCACGCGCCGTCAGGGATTGAGGACGCATGCCATGGTTCTCCCCCTGGAGCTTCCGCCGCGGCCTGATCGCGACGGTGCTCAGCAGTTGCATGGTTGCCCTGCTCTTGAGCTGCGCCGGTTTGGCGGCCTGGCAATATCATGTCCAGAGCGCGGCCAATGCCGAGCGCCAGCGCGAGCTGGGCGAGGTGGTCGCTGCCACGCTGGGAGCGCCGCTCGTCTTCAACGACGTGAAGGCGATCCAGGAAACGCTGGCTTCCATGGCGACCATCAAGACGATCCGCTCTATCGAGGTCTATAACGAGCAGCAGCGCCGGATCGCCGTCCGTGGGCAACCGTCGCAGACGGGCAATCAGGATAAACCTGCGGCCCTCGTCGGATCGAAAGCGGACCAGGCGGGACTGCAGGTCGTCACGCCGATCATGGTGGCCGGGGACACCGTGGGGTGGCTCAAACTCTCCACCGAAACCGAGACGCTAACCGAAATGATGCTGCGAACTCTGGGCATCGCGAGTGCCTTTGGCTGCCTGGCGTTTCTCGTCGCCTGGCTCATCGCCCGCAAGATGCTCACGCTGCTCTTCTTCCCGATGGACCGGATGGTCGAGGCCATGGAGCGCATCCGGCAGACGGCGGACTATTCGGCCCGTATGCCGCAGTCGATCGGGGATGAACTCGGCCGCATCGTGAAGGCATTCAATGGAATGCTGACCGAAATCGAACGCCGCGAGGGCGCGCTGGCGGCTACGCTGACGGATTTGCAAGCGGCGCGCGATCAGGCGCAGGCAGCCAATGTCGCCAAGTCCGAGTTCCTCGCCAGCATGAGCCACGAGCTGCGCACTCCCCTCAATGCCATCATCGCCTATGCCGAACTGGTGAAAGAGGAACTGGCCGCGCTCGACGACAAGGAGAACCTTGCCGATGTCACGGTCATCCACCGGTCGGCGCTTCAGTTGCTCACCCTGATCAACGAGGTGCTCGATTTCGCCAAGATCGAAGCGGGCGGGATGACCCTCGATCTCGAGATGATCGATCTGGGCGACATCATGCGCGACGTGCTGGCGACACTCGAGCCGATTGCCTCCCGCCGCAATAACAGCGTCGCCTTGCAGATCAACGTTCCGCCCACGCCGATGCGGATCGATCCGCTCAAGATCCGCCAATGTCTGCTCAATCTGGGCGGCAATGCCTGCAAATTCACGGATGAGGGGCATATCGTGCTCAGCGCCTCGCTCAAGGAGGAGGGCGCAGGCACGCTGCTGATCCTCAGCGTGGCGGATACCGGCATCGGCATCGATGCCGAGCAGATCGACGGTCTGTTCGAGCCGTTCGTGCAGGGCAGCACAGCCTCCTACCGGGCGGGCGGCACGGGCCTTGGTCTCAGCATCACCTTGCGGTTCGTGGAGTTGATGGGCGGCACCATCAGCGTCTCCAGCGAAAAAGGGCTGGGCACTATCTTCACCGTCGCCATCCCGATCGAGCGAGAGGCGCAGTCGGGCGTCCTGTCCATCGAAGAGATGACGCCGGTCGGGAAAAAGCCGGACCATATCATCGCCATCGATGATGATCCGGCCTGCCTTGCCATTCTGGATCGCTGGCTCTCCCCGGCCGGATATGATCTGCGGCTGGCCTCCGGCGGCGAGGTGGGTCTGCAGATGGTGCGGGAGACCAGCCCCTGCGCCATTCTGCTCGATCTCGTTATGCCGGGCACCGATGGGCGCGCCGTGCTGCGTCAGCTGTCCGAAGACGAAGCGCTGGCGGCGATCCCCTGCTTCATCATCAGCGTCCACGATATGGAAGCCTCCAGCTTTGCCTTGGGTGCGGCTGCCTATCTTCCCAAGCCGCTGCAGCGGGACCGGCTGCTGTCTCTGCTCGGGCTCTATGCCGAGGCGCGGCAGCTTGCGGCGCGGGTCTGCGTATCCGGGTTCGACGCGGCGATGAGCGCGAAGCTGGAGCGGAGTTTGAAACAGGCTGGCTTCACTCTCTGCATGGCGGACGACCGGCCCGACCTGGCCGTGGTCGATCTTGCCCAGATCGCCAGCGACCATGTTCATCGCGGGACGCGCGCGCGACGGGCCAGTGCGGTGCTGGTGATGGGGGAGCGCCGGCCCGAAGACGACGTTCTGCGCCGGCTCGGCGGGGATGCGTTCCTCGATCCGAGAAGCTTTGCACCGGAAGCCCTCGTCAAGGCTGCCGTGAAGCTGGTCAAAGGCCAGCGGGAGGCTCTGGCGCGCGTCCGGACCGATCAACCCTTTGATGATGGAATGCATCATGTCCTACTCGACTAAGATTGACGTGGCGTCGGCTCAGGGGCAGGCGCCGGTCGTACTGGTTATCGACGACGTCGCGGACAATCGCGTGATCGTCTGCCGCCACCTGGCGCGCATGGGCTATATGCCGGAATCGGCGGACAGTGCCCGCAGCGGCCTGGCCGCCATCTACGCCTCCCGGCCCGACATCGTGCTGCTGGATTATATGATGCCGGATCTGACCGGCCTCGCTGTCCTGCGCGAATTGCGGTCCAACCCCCATTATGCCGACTTGCCGGTCATCATGCTGACGGCGCGGACCGAAGCCACAACGATCGTCGATGTTCTGGAAGCCGGCGCTAATGATTATGTGCCAAAGCCCATCGACTTCATCGCCCTCAAGGCGCGGATCGAGAAGCAACTGCACGCATCCCGCGCGACCCGGGCCGTGCGCATTGAATATGCCTCAATGGACCGGCGCCAATCCACCGGCGCGCTGGAACGGCGCGAACTGAAGGACCGGCTCACGCGGGAGATCGCGCAGCGGATGCGGCTGGAAGAACGCCTCTCGGCACTCGGCGCCCAGGCCGCAACCGTGGATGGGCAATGTGTCGACCGCGCCAAGATCGCCCAATCCCTCAAGCGCGTGGAGCATCTGCTCAGCCGCTTGGCCTCTCATGATGGCCCTGCCAATCCGGCGGTGCTGATGGAGGCCGTGGTGCTGCTCCGCAAGGCGCTGGAAGAGCTGCATGTGGAGGCATCCTGACACGGATGAGTGCTATTGATCGCCTAATCTCGGCCATTCCGAGTGTCGTTGCGAATGCCTGTTAGCTGCCATGCATTTAGGAAGAAGCGCAGCGGCTTTCGGGGAACGGAGCAGCAACCCTAAGCAGCTAAATTGGGGTGGATCGCGGGCATCGAGAAACGAGCGAAGACCGTCATGGAGTGAGCGTCTCGTGGGCGAGCACCACTCGCCATCCTTCCGGGAGTTTCCGCCAGACCGAGGTAATCACAAGTTTGCCCGGCTTTTTATGGCCAGCATCTGTGACGTTCATCCACTGAATTGATGTAGCCACATCATTTCCCTGAGACACGATCTCAGCCGGCCGGCCTTCCTTGAATTTGATGCCAGCATTCTTGTCGCTCCACCATTTGCGCTGCTCGCTGAGGATGACGTCCCAGCCCCGCATCGTTTCGCCGTCGAACGTAATTACCAGAGACGGGGACTGCCAATAGCTGCGCATAAAATCGTCTGCATCGAGCTTTTCCGCGGCGCTGATCATTCCAGCAATCGCCTTCCGTACCTGATCTTCCGGACTCTGCGCGTGAATTGGTGAGGTGCAAATCGCCAGAGTAAGCGCGACTGCTGTCGTAAACCTGCGCATTGGAGACCTCTTCACTTAGTTGAGCTCCTAAAATGTCCAAACGCCTTCGTAGTCGCAATGTCCATTGTGTCGTCATGTCCGGTCAGGCCGGATGTGGCCGCACCCGCCAACAAAGCGGTCATTCAGCGCGACTTCTATTCTGTCTGAAAACCGACATTCGTTCATGTGCTGGAGTCTGGACCATATCGATGCGGGCTCGGTCCATTTGCCGAGCCCGCACTGAGACCTGGGTATGTTAGCCCAATTAGATGCCTTCGGAACCGGTGTGGCGCCAGTCGCGCCGCATTTTACGCGGTAAGGCACGTGTGAGTTGGCATTTTGACCAATCCAGCAGTTGCTTTTTGCGCGCCCTGAAATCCGGCTCGGATACTAGATGCGCATCACGATCACGGAACAGCTGACGAAGTTCTTCACCCACGGTGATGGGCCGAAAGACACGTAGTAAGAAAGGCAAATCCGTGCGGAGCGGCCTCACGGCATTAGAACCTTATCGACGACGTGGATGACGCCATTGGACTGGTTGACGTCTGCAATGGTGATGCGGGCCTTGCCGCTTTTCGTATCGGTCACCCACCAGGCACCCTTAGGATCCTGCGAGAGGGTGATGTCCTGGCCTTCGACAGTTTTGAACATCGCTTTGCCGCCGTGCATCTTCGCCATGGAAGCAATTTCCTTAGCGTTATGCTTGCCGGGCACGACATGATAGGTCAGCACCTTGACCAGCATGGCTTTGTTCTCGGGCTTCAGTAGATTGTCGACAGTGCCGGCAGGCAGCATGGCGAACGCCGAATTGGTTGGCGCAAAGACCGTAAAGGGCCCTTTGCCGTTAAGCGTGTCGACGAGGCCTGCGGCCTTCACGGCAGCGACGAGTGTCGTGTGATCCTTCGAGTTGACGGCATTTTCGACGATGGTCTTGGTCGGATACATGGCTGCGCCGCCGACCATCGGATTGGCTGCTGCGACGGCAAGCGTACCGATCGACGTCAAGGCAAGGATGCTTGCGATCCGCAGGGCTGTGCTAGATTTAGGCATGAAGACATGTCCTCTCTCAAACTCTCGCCCCCGGTGATGGAGACGAAACAGTTACGAGAGGGTAGCGGCCACGGATGCAGTGGGGCTCAGATTATGTTGATCGAGCCGGCGGCCACAGGCGCAGAGCTTGGCGCCTTGTGCGGGGCGCCCTCGCTCTTTTCGAGCGTGATGGCGAGTGTGGCGCCGTCTTTCAACAGGGGACGCAACTGCGGTGCGACTATGATGCGCTTTGAACCCGTCGCTGAGACAAGGCCGAGCGACCGTGGTACATTGTCCGCCGGGATAATCCAGAGTTCGGGCGAAAGCGGGCTTGACGGCATCTTAAGCGCTCGAATGCTGAGCTCGCCGCTGCTCATGCCGTAATTGACGGCGAATTGGTGCGCGTCCTCCCCCGTGCCCAGTTGCGCGACGGCGGGCTGGCCGGCGCGAGTAACCTGGATTGGCGTCTGGGCCGGTGGCGGCGCAGGACGGAACATCACGAAGAGCGCGAGGCAAGCCGCAATGGTGCCCATTGCCAATGTGCCTAGTCGCCAAGCGGCCAATTTGCGCCGGATTGCGTCGGGCTGGCTCAAACTTGGCGCGCCGCTGGTCTGTAGCCGCTGCTCGATCGCGTGCCAGAGATTTGGCGCGTCGGTGTCGTCATAGCCATCGAGAAGCGGCTCGAAGCGGGCCTCCCAAGCGAGCACCTCGGACCGGAACGCTGGATCGGACACTTGCAGTCGAAGCGCGATGGCGTGATCCGCCCCGTCCAGGATGCCGAGTGCCAGTTCTGCTGCGAGCATGTCGCGCTCTTCCCGACTGAGTGCTGCGTCAGCCATCGCCGATGCACTCCTTGAGCTGCGCGAGACCGCGACGGATCCAGCTCTTCATTGTGCCGAGCGGGACATTCATACGATGAGAGAGCTGCACATAGGTGAGGCCGCCAAAGAAGGCCGCGCGGATAGCGTCGGCAGGGTTACCGCCGAGTTCCTCCAGGCAATGGACGATGCGCGCCTGGCTCTGCGCCTCTTCGATCTGTTGCGGGGCGCTGGCGCGCGTGTCGGCAATCGAGCCAGCATCATCGATGACGATGATCGTCTGACGATTGGCACGACACCAGTCGATCGCTCCGTTGCGCGCAATGGCGCACAGCCATGTGATCGGACTTGCCTTGGCCGGATCGAAACGTCCGGCGCGCTGCCATATTTTGAGAAAGGTTTCCTGCACGATATCCGCCGCCACGTCCCGATCCTGACAGATACGCAGGCAGACGCCGAATAGCTTCGCGCTGGTCATATCATAGACCTGCCGCAGCGCGGATGGATCGGCTCGCGCGACCTGGGCCAGTGCTGCCACCAGCTTTTCGCGGTCACGATCGGCAGCCTCGGTCATATCGTTCGGCGGCTCTCCCAGAGCGCGAGAGCATAGCGACGTGTCACGTAATGCATAGGGAATTCAGATCGCAGCTGGCCGGACGCACCAGGAAGGGAGTGGCCGGCCAACCGCAGTAATAATCAGGCCGCGAGCGGCGCGAGGTGTGGGCGGCGCGTACGTAGTGCTGTGCCCACAAGGGCAAAGCCGATGATGAACAGCGCCCAGCTGACCGGTTCAGGGACGGCTGCCACTGCGCTGGAACTAGCTGTCACGAAGGACGAGCTGCCAGGCGAGAAGGTGTTCACCCGGTAGATGCCGTTGCTGCTCTGGTTGAAGAATGTAACCGTGTTATGATTGCTGCTGCCCGTAGTCTTAAATGTGACGCCCGTGCCATCAAGAAAACTTGGGCCAGTGGTGAAGTAATTGCCGTAACTGCCAGTTGGAGCGACGATGTCGAAGCCGTTCACCTGGCCGGTAATGCTGGTAATGACGTAGGCGGTCTGACCACCCACCATCATTGGGGTGTCAGACGTTGTGAAAACCCCGCTGCCGTTCACCGAGCCACCGAACAGGGGAGTGCTTGTCGCGAAGTTGAACATATACTGCGCGGCGTGAGCCGGCAGGCTACATGACAGGGCCGCAATCGCGACGAGCCCGCTTGCCTTTTTTAACATCAGTCGTCTCCCACATCTGTCGTCATGCAGGCGACAGAAATGTGCCCGCGTGATAGATACGGGCGTGGAGTTCGGGCGGACGCAGACGTGGTAAAATAAATGCTAATGGCGCTCGTTGCTTCTGGCATCCACCTCGAAGCGTCGCAAATCGCCAACTAGCCGTCGTTCGCGTGGCTGCGGGCAATCGCTGACATCTGCTGTCATTCATATGAATGAACCGGCTTCCCAAGGAGGTCAGGAAGCCGGAATTTTCAGATTTCGGTCCGTTCGGACAGCGTCAGAGCATCATCGATATCTACGCCGAGATATCTGACGGTATTCTCGATGTTGGTGTGGCCGAGTAGGATTTGCACTGCCCGAAGGTTGCCTGTGGCTTTGTAGATCAGTGCCGCCTTCGTCCGCCGCATCGAGTGCGTGCCATACTCTCGTTTGTCGAGGCCAATCGTTGACACCCATTCGTCGACGAGGCGCGCATATTGCCGTGTGCTCAAATGACCGAGGTAATCGATCCTGCTTGGGAATACGAAGTCGCGGATCGTCCCGCCGCGCCGATCAAGCCATGCCTTCAGGCTCTTGCGTGCCTCGGACATGATCTCGAATTGTACCGGACGACCAGTCTTTTGCTGGATGACAGTCGCGCGATCACGAAATGATCCTGCACTCATCAGGTCGCCGATCCTGATCTTGACCAGATCACAGCCACGCAGCTTGCTATCGATTGCCAGGTCGAAGAGCGCCCGGTCGCGTAGACGCTTATTTTCGTCGAGATAGAAACGGATGGCCCAGAGATCGCGCGGCTTCAATGGGCGCTTTGGCCCAACATTCTGCCCTGCATTCCAAGGGCGCCGGTCATGTATGGCGGGATCAAGGTCTGAATGTCCCTTGATAGTTCTCCGATGGCCAAAATTGGCCGGCCGGAAGATATCGGAACGTCACTATGTGCGGCGATTTGAGCCTCGCGACATCTTGCCAAATTTTGCCAAACCCGCTATATCATAGGCCATGTCAACGATGAACATCTCGCTTCCGGACGCGCTCAAAGCGTTTGTGGACCAGCAGGTAAACGTGCGTGGTTACGGCACGAGCAGCGAGTATGTGCGGGAGTTGATCCGCAAGGATCAGGACATTCAGCGCCTTCGCGAAATGCTTTTGGACGGCGCCAGTTCTGCAGCCACCGCGCCAGTCGACGCCGGATATTTCCAAGGCCTTCGTAACCGTGTGACGCAACGCGCGGGGGCGTGACTGCCAAACTTGTCATACCGCGCGCCAAAGCGCGGGAGGATGTGGACCTTGCGGTCGAGCATTACACGCACGAAGCTGGCGCGGAGGTGGTCTTCGGCTTCATTAATGCTCTTGAACAGGCCTATACATTCATCGGGGAAATGCCAGCGGCAGGATCCCCGAGGTGGTCTCATGAGCTGAACTTACCGGGGTTGAGGACCATAGGGCTGAAAGGATTCCCGTGGATCGTTTTCTATCTTGAATTCGAGACCTATGTAGATGTCTGGCGCGTGCTTCACGCCAAACGGGACATGCCGGTTTGGTTAGCCGATGTAGATGATTAACGCCAACAACTCGGTCATTCGATTGATAAGATCCGCTTCCTGATAGCTGACGTTTGTTCATCCTTGCTTGGGCGACCGGCCCTGGGACAAAGCTGCCTTCCCTAATCGACATGTTTAGGCAGCTCTTGTTGGTAGCCGACGTTCACCGTGCGCGCGGCTGACATCTCGCAAGAGCAGAAGCGCGGCCTATGCTACCTGTCGGCTTCCGATCGAAGAACATCTGGAGCATACTTTGGCGTAACGGGCCGCCGAATCACTTCATTTTGAATAGTTGCATTCAGGGATAACCGCCACCACGGCCATATAGCCTGTTTGCCATTCGGTTAACGTACGTTAGCTTGGCGTCATGGCTAATCCATCACCCTCCACCCCGACATTGCTCGATTGGAGCCAGGTTCGTTCGGGCATCCAAGCCTTCCAGCGCTCGCTGGGCCTTGATGGCGAACCCCGAGCATTCCAATATTTCGCGTTATCCAAAATCCTGAAAATCGACGACGATGAAATTCGGACGGCGATTACCGACGGCGGTGATGATCGTGGCATTGACGCGGTCTATGTCGACAGTCGTCCAGAGCGACGGGTTATCCACCTTTTTCAATTCAAGCATGTTTCAAATTTTGACAAAGTCGGAAGCTCCTTTCCGTCTAACGAGATCGACAAGATCCAAACCTTCCTTGAATGCTTTCTGCGAAAGGATGTATCACTCGAAAAAACTTGTAACCCTCTATTATGGAATAAGGTGCAGGACCTTTGGGTAGCGTTGGAAGAAGCGGTTTATTCGATCCATATTCACCTCTGTAATAATGCGACCTCGCTAATTCCCTCCCATGCTACCCGGTTCGAAGAGGCTCTGCGTCCGTATCAACATGCGGTCCTCACACAGCACGATCTGATCTGGTTCTCGCGCCACCTCTCAAAGGGTGCGACTGTCGATAGAGAATTCCATCTCGGCCTTGTCGAAGATCAGTATTTCGGTCGGACGGACGGATTTGCGAAAGGCCTGATCGGCACAGTTCGCGGGGATGAGATTGTTCGATTGATAGCGGACAAAGATTTCCCGCAAGAGGTCGACGATACTCTGTTCGAAGACAATATCCGCCTTTACTTGGGTGAGGAAAACGATATTAATCGGAAAATCCTGACAACGGCGCTCAGCGATAAAAATAGTCAGTTTTGGTATCTGAATAATGGTATCACCATCGTTTGCGACAGAATGGACTACCAACCTAGAGCAGCTAGCCCAAAGGTAAGGATGGTCAACCCGCAGATCGTTAACGGGGGGCAGACATCGCATGCACTATTCGAAGCGGCGCGATCGGACATAGCGCGCATCTATGATGTGAAGCTGCTTCTGCGTGTCATCGAAACCGCTGATCGGGCCTTTACCAACAGCGTTGCAGAAGCCACCAACAGCCAGACGCCGATCCGAAGTCGCGACATACGTTCCAATGACTCGATTCAAATCCGCATCGAGAATGCGCTCATTGGCCAAGGCTACTTCTACGAGCGAAAGAACGACCAACATATCGAGCAGCCTGCGGAGACGCGCATCGACGCCGTGAAATTGGGCCAGATCATTCTAGCCTACGTCCTACGCGAACCAGATCGAGCGAAGACTTCCTCCAACAGGATATTCGGTGAGTATTACGGTTGGGTCTTCGACGAGACCATTCTCTCCGCTGAAAACATAATCGCCATGTGGAAGGTCTATCGGATGGTCGACGACGACCGCCGCCTAGCCATCACGGCGCTCAACTCGCGTCTAAAGCAAACCTATGACGAATCGTGGATCATCGAGGGCGTCTTCCACATCCTCTACCTGCTCAGCCTCACATGCGAGCGCGAGGGGACCGATCTCTACGACTTCGCTGGCGTGGAGAGGCACTACGCCGCGGTGAAGTCACAGATCGATGATTTCATGGCCCAGAACAAGGGACAAGCTGCCTATCGGGTCTTCCGCAGCGCCATGACGAAGCAACTCCTGGCGCGCTTCACTCGTGGACAGCAACTTGATCTCGCACTGGAGGCGCCACCGCCTCCAGCCTTGAGCGGCGGCGCATAGAATCTGTGCTTGCGGGGGCCTTTGCTAGGCAGCTTGTGTAAGTAGCAGACGTTCGCGATAGGTGATCTGAAACACCGGCTCTGGTCGACTGCTGCCGCCCTAATCTCGGACATTCAGGGGCCCGACAGGGCGCCCTTAAAGCCGCCATTCGTACATCTCCGTTTGGATGACGCAAACTGGGACAGGCCGTGTAAAAACGGCTTCACAGGAGCTGGTCGGTAGTTTCGGAGCAGCGCGCTGAAGGTTGAGCGTTGACGATCAGGTCTGGATTGCTGCGATGAGCGACCGGACGCCGAGGATAGCGACCAGCCTTTTGAAGTTATAGGCCAGGATGTGGAGACTGGCCTCCGTTCTCACGTGCCTGAGTGTTTTCATCTGAAAGTGCGTCGACCCCATCCAGGCTTTCAGCGTCCCGAACGGATGCTCGACAGTCTGTCGGCGAATCCGCATGGCCTCTGGCGCACGATCAAGGCGCCGCTCCATCGCCTCGACGACCTCCTCATGTTCCCATCTTCTAACCCGGCGCTCCTTGCCGGTCGTGCACTGGTCATGAAGTGCGCATGTCTGGCAGTTCGAACTCCAGTAGCTATGGAGCGTCATGCCGGCTTCGACCGAGGTGTAACGATAGATCAGATCTTCGCCAGCGGGGCATTGATAGACGTTTTCCTGCTCCCGATAGACGAAGTCCTGTTTGCCGAAGCGACCTTGCGCCTTCGCCCCTGATGTCAACGGCCGGGGCACAAAGGCGGTAACGCCCATTCCCTCGCAGGTCCGGATGTCCTCGCCCTTGAAATAGCCCTTGTCGGCAATGGCATCCAAAGCCTCGACCCCCATGGCGTCCTTGGCTTTCGCCGCCATGGGGGAGAGTTGCCCGCGGTCATATCCAATATTCAAAAGCTCGTGCGCGACAATGAGGTGATGCTCGGCATCGACGGCTGCCTGGAGATTGTAGCCGACGATGCTCGTGCCGCGCCCCGCACTCGCCATGGCGCGGGCGTCCGGATCGGTCAGCGATACTTGCTGGTCCGGCGCCTTGCGAACTTCATCTTCACGCGCTGCGAGATCGCGCATTTGCGCACGCAGCCGGGCGATCTTCTCCATTAATCGCTTCGCCTTCGGCTCGGCAAAGTCGCTCTCCTCGCGATCGGCACGATCAAGCGCGTCGAGATACCGATCGATATTGTCCTGCACCTGCTTCATCCGCGAGGCGACCTTTGCGGCGGTGTAATTCTTGTCGCGGTTATTGACCGCCTTCATCTTGCTGCCGTCGATCGCGACAACCGCCCGCGTAAACAGCCCCAATTGTCGGCACAAAACGATGAACTGGCTGCACACAGACTGGATCGCAGCGCCATTCGCCTGGCGGAAGTTGGCGATCGTTTTGAAGTCGGGCGCTAATCGCCCTGTCAGCCATATCAACTCGACGTTGCGCTGCGCTTCCCGCTCGAGCCGCCGGCTCGACTGGACCCGGTTCAGATAGCCGTAAAGGTAGATCTTGAGCATCGTCGCTGGATGATAGGCCGGGCGACCGGTCTCAGCCGGCGTCATGCCCGCGAACTCCAGCGCCTTCAGATCCAGCGCATCGATAAAGGCGTCGACGGCCCGAACGGGGTTGTCTGCCGACACATAATCATCGAGCGATGCTGGCAGCAGATAGTCCTGCCGACGGTCTTCCCCCTGAACGAAACGGCCCATCCCAAAGCCTCCCGAAACGCCAGAGAACCATAGCAGATTCCGACGTTTTTACACAGCCTCGGGACATTCCTGCCGTTCCCCAACCCGCCCGGGAACGGCAGCTTACGCCGGAACTCGCCATTCGCGGGGCGAAAAAAAGGGCGTGCTGGTCTGACCGTGATGAGGGACGATCAGGAATGTCTCGGTCCAAGCGCGCAACGGGGTGGCGGACATCCGGTAGCTACCCCCCCCTGTGAGCTTCTCGCCCTGATCAGCCATTCCCTTTCCAGCTCTGAATCCTAAAACCGGGCATTCGTTCAGGTTCCAGCTCACGGCAGCGAGTGATGGCGATGCTCCCTCCGATCCGATGCTGGCGGCTGGCCCTAGCACTGGTCACCGCGATACGTGCGCTTTGCGCCTGTTCGTCGCAGCAACTCCACGCGACCGGCCGGGCCTGGTGAAAAATGTGTGCAGCGAACGGCCACCCGCAGATCGCCAACAGTGCGAGCTGCGGTTGACCTTAGGCGAATATGATCATAACGGGCGTTACGTGGTGATATATCGTATCATGGGGCGTAAAGTTGAAAGCATCATTCGTAGGGATCGTCGCAGGAATTGTGGGTGTTTCTTCATCGGCAGCGCTGGCGCAGGAGGGGCCGCCTACCGTAAATCAGCCGGCTGTAGCGGAGCAGCCGCGCGGGGCGACGGAAGACACGCGGGAGCAGGCCAAGGACATCGTCGTGACCGGCTCGCTGATCCGAGGCTTGCCGAAGGAGTATGTGGCAAGCCCGGTGTTCACCTATGGCAAGGCAGATATCGCACGATCAGGTGCCGCCTCCCTTAGCCAGTACATGCTGAGCATCCCCCAGAACTTCACCGGCGACCTGAGCGATTTCGGATCATCGGCGTCGAGCATCGGCACGACGTTGGGATCGGGCACGACCTACAATCAATATGATGGTTTTGCGAGCTTTGCCCTGCGCGGCTTGGCGTCTGACGCTACGCTGACGTTGCTCAACGGACGCCGCATGGCGTCGGTCGGCATGATAGAGTCGCCCACCGTATCGGTGCTGCCGTCGGCGCTGATCGAGCGCATAGACATCATCTCCGATGGCGCTTCCGCGACCTATGGCGCGGACGCCGTCGCCGGCGTCGTCAACATCATCACGCGCAAGCCGAAGGCCGGACTGGAACTGCGTCTGCGCGGCGCGACCGCGACGGAGACAGGCGCCAAGAACTGGGAAGCGAGCGCCCTGACCGGACATAGCTGGAGCAGCGGCAGCATCTACGGCATGGCCATGTACCAGAAGCGGCAAGCCTATGTCGAAGACCCGATCGTCGCCGACGGCACACGTCTTCAGATCACGCAGTTACCCAATGAAACCGTCAGCGGTTTCTACGGAGGCATTCGCCAGGAAGCCGGAAACCTCACTTTCTCGGTCGATGCGTCGCGCTTTCAACGCGACCGCGATGCCATGCGCAACTATCCGGATTTTCCGAGATATAATCGGCTCTACAAGGCCAAGACCACGGGCTTTTCCATCAATGGCACCGCGCACTGGCAAGGCGATGGCACGACATCGGTCGATCTCAATATCGACTATGGCCGTAATAAGTCGTCGAGCAGCCTGTTCAGTGGCGCGGGTCCCTACATCACCCCGAGCACGCGATATGACTATACCAACTCGCTCCTTACAGCCGAGTTGAGCGGGCAGACCTCGCCATTTTCCCTGCCAGCTGGACCAGTCATCGTCGCGGGCGGTGTCCAGTACCGGCGGGAAGAACTGACGACCACCGCCAAGATTTTCTTCAACCGAAACGGGGGCACACGCACGACCAAGTCGATCTTCGGTGAGGTAAACGTCCCGTTGATCGGGTCGGAACAGGCCGTCCCTCTGGTACGATCCCTGTCGCTGTCGGCAGCGTCCCGCTATGAAGACCTGGGTTTCGATCATGCGTTTGCCCCCAAAGTCGGGCTACGCTGGCAGGTCGATCGATCGATCGCGTTGCGCGGCACCTATGCCCGCTCGTTCCTGGTTCCGCGTTTCCGTGACACGATCGGCATTGCGGAGCAGGTGTCGTTCTGGAACTATTCCTACGCCTTCCTCGATCCCCAAAACCAGAATCCTTTGCTGCCTGCCGGTAACGCCGTCGTGATGTACCGGTCCGGTGCCAACCCCGATCTGAAGACGCAGAAGGCCGACACCTTCACGGCGGGGCTCGATCTGACGCCGACAATGATCCCCGGTCTTACGATCAAGACCGGCTATTATCGGATCAGAATAACCGGCAGGGTCGTCACCCCTTCACAGGACGACAGCGTGAGCGTGCCCGCCCTGCAAGCCTTCAACACGCGCAATCCCACCGCGGCTGAGGTCGCGAGCATCGTCAACAATCCTGCGGTCGCGAAGTTTTTCACCAGCGACTTGCCCTTTTACACCGGCGGGGAGGATGCGATCTACACCAGCCCCGGCCAGATACCTGCCGCGCTGCTCGCCAACGTGCAGGCGATCGCTGACATACGGCCGCAAAACTACGCCGTCGAAACCACCGATGGCATCGATCTGGACCTGACCTACCGCGGCCGTCTGCTGGGTGGCGACATTGCCGTGCGTCTCACGGGGCAGTATATTCTCGACCTCAGCCTTTCGGCGCCGGGTGGTCAGGCAGTATCGCGGCTCGATGGCTATGCACAACCCTCGGATGTGCGGCTCAACGGCACGCTCGTGTGGGGACGGGGCGGTGTTTCGGGGGGCACGGTCGTCAATTACGTCAACGGTTTCACGGACAACCGTCCGGGACGGACAGAAACCAGGATCAAATCCTACACCACTGTCACTGCCTTTCTTGGCTTTGACCTGAGCCGCTTGTTCTCCGCGCCCGTGTTCAAAGATAGTGAGGTGCAGTTCGTCCTGACCAACATCTTCAACGCGCACCCACCCCAAATTGTCGATGCGGTGTTGGGCTTTGATCCGTACAACAACCCTCCGAACCCGCGAACGATTGGGCTGACGCTGACCAAGCGCTTCAACTGATCGGGGTGGGTGGCACAAGTCGCCAAGCGCTTTGCCACCCTTTTTCCAACAGACAAAGGTTTAGCAAAACTCTTGCAGCAATAGCGTGCTCGGCTGCTTTCCAGAAACTGTATTCTGACGATGGAGAAATGGGACAGCTAAGCGGGCGGGGCGGTATCGCCATGCGGACGCGAAGGCGCGCGGAGGCGTGAGGCGGATTGTGTGATGGCGGACCACCATGTACAGAATCGGCATCTGGCCGCTTTCGTCCGGAGCCGACATCCGAAGGTCGCTTCAGGAACAACCTTAACTGGTCGGGAGGCCCTAGCTGGAAGAAATTCACGCCGTGTTTACAGCCGCTTGAAAAGCGGTCATTCGCCGATCTTGGTGCACGCCCTAAAAGCCGACGTTGGCTCAGCCTGATCCATCGGCCGCTTTCAGGCGGGCTTTCGGGCCATGCGGATGACCGCAATGGCGTGGTTAGCTGCCGGATCCGAGTTTCCCCGCAGGTGCTGCTTTCAGTCACTGATGCCCGATGATGGTTCCGGATGTCGCAATAGTCCCTTCGGCGTTCTTAATGTAAACGATGAACGCCAATTCCTTGCCTTTGGGGCCGTAGAGATAGCCCTCAAATTTGCCCACATAGGTTCCATTTTCGGCGGTTATGTCGCCAGAGATGCGATGAGTCTGCTGGTCCATGCTACCCGTGATCAGGGCGAGAAAGGTCCGGTCTTCGCCCGACGGCAGCCTGGCTGAGAAAGGAAATTTTCCCGAAAGCGCGCCTGTCTTGCTCAGGAACAAGTGGCCGGTTATCTGGTTCGGAATGGTGTCATTGTTGATGAGACTATTGAGGTTCATCATAGTCGAATAGAAGGTTTCGTCGATCGGTGTGGGTAGGTCCGAACCTGCCGTCCTGCTGCCAATCACAAAGTTATACGTTAGCTCGATATATTCTTTAGGCACGCCTGATCCGCTCGCGTAACTATGCCTGACGTTGGGCAGCGCGACATACTGATAGGTGTAGTTATCGTCCTTGGGATACCAGACGCCCAGGCTCGTCGTGCTGAAATCAGGGTTCCGTTTATTGAGCGAGATGCCCCGCTCACCCTGGAATAGGTTATCTTCTGCGGAGAAATTCGAGAACTTTCCTCTAGCAAAGTCGGCGAAATTGGCCGTGATGCTGGGCCGTCCCGCAAAAGCCACCTCGACCATGACCGGTTGGATGCTGGCGTCCAGCTTGCTGTAGATGCCCGTCCCGCTAATGCCAGTCACCTGGGTTAACGCAAATGGCGGGCCGGCCCTCCAATCGCTCAGCGGATCGCTGTAGGTCGAGTAGCTCGGGCTGGGGGTTGGTGGGGGTGTGGGCGTGGGCGTTGTGGTCATCGGAGGCAGCGTCGTGCCCCCAGATCCCGAACTGTCGCCGCCACCGCAACTGGACACAAGCAGAACTATGGCAGCAATCGCCGCTCTTGGCTTGAATGTCATGATCCCCCCGCTTGCCTTCTTGTTTTGCCGATACGTCATAATCTCTTGCGTTGACGGCAGCCTTTAATCGTCCCTCCACATTCTCTTCAGGGAGCGCTGCTTTCGGTCAAGCCGATTTGAGAATGCCCGACCCAAAATGGATCATTTGCGATGTCAGCGCGACGATAGATCGCTCCAAACCAATCGCGGAGCGGATTGGACTGCGAAAATGACCGCAAGGTTGTCGGTTGCAGTCAGGCCGCTTTGGGCGGGAGATCGGGCGCAGGGACGTTCGCGGTGCGTCGGATGACTATGAGCGAAGTGCCCTGCAGCGGCCCGTTCCCTGTCCGGCGCAATTTTAGGATCGACCTTCCCTATTTTGACTCTATTTATCGATCTGAATTGGGGGGAACGACTGGATGACAAGGTTTTGGTATGCGCGAGGCGCCGCGCTACTTTTGACGATTGCTGCCGCGACAACGGCGCCCGTTATGGCAAAGCCTCCCAAGCCATCGAACGGAAGCTGGCGCATTGTGCCTCTTACCCTGACCGAACCGCTGAAAGTCACCGTGGGTGACAAGATGACGCCGATCCTCGAGCAGAGGTTGGTTCCTGAGGCGGCGGTCCTGACCAGCACGGCGGTCCAGTACGGCTCCTATTTGCTTACCCCGGACGCGGCGCTGATCAGAGTAACCACTAAACAGGGCACGGCTTGGTGCAGCATCGACCCGCTTCGTACTCATCCCGGCAATCCGAAAACGTCGTTTGGTGAAGCGCTCCTGATGGGCCGCAAGATCGTCGAGCGCCGCGAGAGTCCCTGCTTCGCCGACACGAATGGTGATGGCTTGATGGATAGCGCGATGATCGGGTCAGAGCGCGGCTATGTGGTGCCGACGATCGACAAGCTTGGGAAACCAACACCCGTCACGCCTTTCGCGGTTCGCGAAACCGATGCCGCGGCGGTGATTTCCTATCCGCTCGTGCTACAGGCGGAGTTGACCAAGCCTAAGAACGAGGCACCCAGTCTCATCTTTTCACTCTCGGTCTCTTCGAAAGAGTATTCATCCCAGATCACAGGATTCAGGCTCGTTGGTGGGCCAGACGACCGGACATCCTTTGCCGGGTTCTCCGGCCTTGCGACCATCGAAACGAAATTCGAAGAGCCGGTCCCGGCGCTGTATACCCTCGGCTCGATTAGCGAGGACGGGAACGCCGTAGTAACTATCACCCAAACAATCTCTGCGCGCCGCTTTACCCTCGGCGACATATTGACCTTTTAGCGAGGGGCATTTTCACTGTACTCGTGCGCCCGGAGTTGGCCGATTTCGTTCACGCAGCTCTCTTTGTTGCGGCCTAGCCGTCTCCGCTGTAACTTGAACTTAGGCCAAATCGCGGTGCCGCTGTCGACCATGCCGCAGTTGATCTCGAGGTTCCAATCGTTGCGACAAATGTCAATGACGCGATTGTAGTCGGTGCCCGTCCGTTCGCATTTCAGGCTCTGACCTTACTTCTGGCCGCGGCGGCCTCGCGCAGGCCCTCTAACCCATGGTCCACGGTGCCCTCGCTCCATTTACCGCCGGACAGTTCAATAGGACAATAATGGCGGGTTCCGGCAGAAGCGGTCATTAACCCGCGCGGCGTGGAACTGCTTAAGTTGGTCGTTGGGGGCCGAAAAAAGTGCTCTCCAGACCGCCCTATTACTTCGTGGCGCCAGTCCGGGGGGCAAAGTCCTGCTCAATCTGACCGGTCGAGCCCGTTTACCCATGCCTCCCTGTTGACCCTTGGCGATCTGTGAAGTCCCTTCCAAAGTGCTGCGATCTCTGCCCGGCTACTCGGCACCGCGCCAAGAACATATTCCTTTCTTCAACGCCGAACACGGGGTTCGGAACAGAACTGAAAGGTTACAACAATGGCACTCAAGGACATTCTTCCAAGCCAGATCGGCTTCGGCGCAGCGCCGCTCGGCAACATGTTTCGCGACATTCCCGAAGAGGAGGCGATGGCGACCGTCGAGGCGGCGTGGAATGACGGGATTCGCTATTATGACAACGCGCCCTTCTACGGCGCAGGGCTCGCGGAAATCCGGATGGGCGCGGCCCTTGCCGACAAGCCGCGCGATGCGTTCGTCATCAGCACTAAGGTCGGCCGGGTCATACTGGACGAAGTCGAAGATGTCAGTGCCCGCGATCTGGGCGAAAAGGGCGACGTGTTCAAATATGGCCGCCCGAACAAGATCGTGAACGACTATTCGGAAGACGCCACCTATCGGTCGATCAAGGACAGCCTCAAGCGCCTCAAGATCGATCACATCGACATCGCCTGGGTCCACGACATCGCACAGGATTTCTATGGCGACGAATGGCTCGCCATGTTCGAGCAGGCGCGTCGGGGGGCGTTCAAGGCCCTCGACCGGATGCGCGATGAAGGCGTGATCAAGGGCTGGGGTCTCGGCGTCAACCGGGTCGAGCCGATCGAACTGCTGCTCGATCTCGAAGGTCCGCGCCCTGACGGCTTCCTGCTTGCGGGCCGCTACACGCTGCTCGATCATGACCGGGCGCTCCAGCGCGTGATGCCGAAGGTGGCGGAGCGTGGCCTTGGGATTGTCGTAGGCGGTCCTTACAGCTCCGGTGCGCTCGTGGGTGGACCCAATTTCGAATATGCGCCTGCGACGCCCTCGATTCTGGACAAAGTCGCTCGCATCAAGGCGCTGGCTGATCGTCACGGCATCAGCATGAAAGCCGCTGGCCTCCAGTTTGCGCTCGCCAACCCCGCTGTCGCCGCCGTCATCCCGGGTGCCAGCCGGCCTGGCCGCATCGCAGAGGATAGCGCAGCCCTCAAGGAGGTTGTGCCTGCCGACTTCTGGCGCGCGCTGCGTGACGAAGGGCTGGTCAATCCGGCGGCTCCGCTCCCCGTTAACGACTGATCGAAACGACCCTTCCCACCCACTCTCCGGTCAAGGCAACGCTTTGACCGGCTGGCACCCCGCGCCCGCTCGATCGGCGCAAATCCCCATGAAAGGAGAACCACCATGACCGATGTAAAGACCAGCGATGCCGTAACCCTTGGCCGCCGTGACGTGCTGCGCGCCACCAGCGCCGCACTTGTGGCGGGTGTAGCAGGCGCGGCCACGCCCGCGTCCGCGTCCGCTGCAACGGGCGCCGCCCTTTCTCCCGCCGCTCGCAACGCCGCGCCGCTCGGCGCCCGGCTTCAGGGTGTCCAGCATTTCGGGCTGACGGTCCAGAACATGGAGCGCGCTTTCGAGTTCTATACCGAGGTGCTCGGCGGCACCGAAGTGTTCCGCCATGGCGACTTTCAGGGCGATCCGGTGCAGAATACGCTGCTGGCCGATCAGGAGATCCGCGCCAACGACCTGCACGTCAGCCCCGCAACGATCGGCGTGCCGAACCTGCGGGACGGCGATCAGCGACTGGACGTGCGCTTCATCCAGTTCGACAATGTCGTGATCGAACTGCTGCAGTATCGCAACGCCAGCGAACCGATGGGCGGCCCGAACAGCTTTGCCCCGCCGCTGGAGAACATGAGCCCGGCCTTCCCGCGCATGATGCACATCTGCTTCTACGTGCGAGACGATGTCGACTTCAACAAGTTCATCACCGATCTCGAAGCCGAGTCCGCCCGGCGCGGCATGACGCAGGTGCGCGCCAACCGCACCATCCGCCTGCGTAGCGAAGCCGATCGCCGCGCCGCGCCGCAGAATACAAACACCAACAAGGTGACCGTCGCGCCCTCCGATGGCTGGGAACTGATCTACTGCAAGGGCCCGGAAGGCGAGCAGCTTGAGTTTGTGAAAGCGCTTGGCCCGGTGAAGCAGCGCTTCGCCAACGCCCTTGCCGGACGCCAGCGCGCGCGCGCCGGACTGTGATCCCCAACACCGTCCATCACCATCGAAAGGAAACTACCATGCCTCTTTCGTTCAAGATGATCGGCCTGTCAGCCCTGATGTTGGCGGCCATGCCTGCCCCCGCGGTCGCGCAGGAAAGCGCGGCGCCCAAGGAGGGTATCCGCTACGCCCAAATTCCCAAGGGCGCATGGTCCATCGTCGCCGAGGTTCGCGCAAAACCGGGCAAGGAAGCCGAACTGCGCGAGGCTACGCTGCCATTGGTGCCTCTTGTCCGCAGCGACCCCAAGAACCTTGTCTATTTCCTGCAGGAAGATCGCGCCGAGCCGGGGCACTTCGTCTTCTACGAAGTCTTCGCCTCGCGCGAGGATTTCGAGGCGCACAACGCCATGCCTTACGTGCAGGCTTGGTTCGCAAGACTCCCCGAACTCGCTCAAGGCGGCGTAGAGGTCATGCGCATGGAAGTGCTTGGGCACTGACAGACCTGAACAGACGAGGCCGGTCCACCATTGCGGCGGATCGGCCGTGTTCTATTTCTGCTCGAGGAATGCCTGCATTCGAGGCACCGTGAAGTCCAGGAAGGCCCGGACCCGTGCGGGCAGAAACTGCGATCCCTTGAACAGGGCGTGGATGTCATCCGCCTCGCCCAGGTCGCTGTCGACCAGCAACTCCACCAGTTCTCCCCGCGCAATCTGGTCAAGCAGGTGATAGTCGGCCACGCGGATGATGCCGACCCCCTCCAGCGCCATGCGGCGGAGCGTTTCGCCATTGTTGGCCAAGAGCGAACCGCTGAGCATCCGCTCGACAATCCGCCCGCCCTCCCGCATTGGCCAGACCGGCATCGCCCGGCGGAAATTGAAGCCCAGGCAATTGTGATGGACCAGATCCTCGGGACTGCGCGGTGTGCCGTGGCGGGCAAGATAGGCCGGCGATGCGACGATACGGCGCCGGGTCTCGCCGATCTTGCGGGCCATCAGGTTGGAATCCGCGAGTTTGCCGACGCGGATCGCTATATCGGTGCGCTCCATATAAAGATCGGCCAACTCGTCCGACAGGGAAAGATCGACGATCACCCTTGGATAGGCCTCGAAGAAGGCCGGCAGAATCGGCTCAAGCGCTGCCGTCCCGAACGTCACGGACGACGTGACGCGCACAATCCCTTCTGCTTCCGCGCCGCCTTGCGCGATCTGTTGCTCGGTCTCGTCGAGCTGCCCCAGCAGGTTCTGGCTGCGCTCATAATAGAACTGGCCTTCCCCGGTCAGCGCAAGACGCCGCGTGGAGCGTTCGATCAGCCGCACGCCGAGGCGCGCCTCCAGCCGGGCGATGAGCTTCGATACGGTAGAAGGCGTCATCAGCATCAGGCGGGCCGCCTCGGAAAAACTGCCTGCCTCGACGACCCGGACGAACACCATCATCTCGCCTGCGCGATTATCCATGAGCCACCTGTGATCTGTTTTCCTCGAACTGCGGCCGGTTTAACGGGCTTCTCGGCTCATGTCGCTTCATCTGTGAACCTGGCTATCAAATGCAGTGAAAAGCCGCTGTCTAATCAGGCGAGCGGCATTGTGCGATTTCCATCGGCGACGGGTTGCCGGGCTCTTCGGACTCACCGGCACCAGGGTTCAAGACGAAAAGGAACGCGACATGTCTGACACGCTTGCTGCCGATCTCTTCACGCCGACGACGATTGGCGCGATTGATGTTGCCAACCGCATTGTGATGGCGCCACTCACCCGTTCACGCGCGGGGATGGATGGTGTGCACAGCCCGCTGGCTATTGACTATTATCGTCAGCGTGCGTCCGCCGGTTTGATCATCACCGAAGCGACCAATATCTCGCGGCAGGGCCGGGGCTATGCCTACACCCCCGGTATCTACACCGATGCCCATGCCAAGGCATGGCGCGCGGTGACCGACGCGGTTCACGAAGCGGGCGGTAAGATCGTGGTCCAGCTCTGGCATGTCGGCCGCGTCTCACACTTCAGCCTTCAGGAAAACGGGGTGCCACCGGTGGCACCAACGGCCATTCGGGCCGGGGGCCGGGTCTATACGCTAGCTGGCGATGATGTACCCTCCATGCCGCGCGCGCTGGAGACGGATGAAATTCCGGGGCTGGTCGAAGACTATCGTAACGCTGCCCGCCTAGCCAAGAAGGCTGGGTTCGACGGGGTCGAGGTCCACGCCGCCAATGGTTACCTTCTCGATCAGTTCCTGCGCGACAGCACGAACCGCCGCACCGACTTTTACGGCGGCTCGGTCGAAAACCGTGCGCGCTTTCCCATCGAGGTGGTAAAGGCTGTTGCCGATATCTGGGGCGCGGATCGGGTGGGCGTGCGCATTTCGCCGCTGTCCACCGCGATTGGCGAAACGCCGCTCGATAGCGATCCGCAAGCGACCTATGGCTACTTTGCGCAGCAGCTGGGCGGGTGAGGCCTTGCCTATCTGCACGCCGTGGAAGGACAGTTGCGTGAAGCCAATGCCGCGTCTGCGCTCGATTTCAAGGCGCTGCATGCGGCCTTTGGCGGCGCATACATCGCCAACAACGGCTATGACCGGGAACTGGCCATTGACGCGATCGCATCGGGTCATGCGGACATGATTTCCTTTGGCCGGGCATTCATCGGCAATCCCGATCTGGTCGGACGTCTGCGCCGGAACGCTTCGCTCATCGAAGCCCCGCTTGCTGCATACTATGGCGGCGGAGCGGAAGGTTACACCGACTTCCCGCCATTGGCCGTCTGAGGCCAGCTCAACGCGCAGGAGATCATCATGAACACGTCAGCATTGCTGGCGACGGGAGAGTTGTGCCTGCCAGGCGCACGCCCGGTCGTCCGATCCAAAGAAAACCGCGACGAAAGCGCCGAGCACGGCGGCACCATGACGCTTATGGCGCTGGCGCTGGGCAGTTTCGTGATCGGCACGTCGGAATTCGCCAGCATGGGGATCATCCAGCTCTTTGCCAAGGACCTTGGACTGAGCATCCCGCAAGCCACCAGCGCCATCACCGCCTATGCTTTCGGCGTAGTGATCGGCGCGCCGCTGGTCACGCTGGCGGCGGCGCGGCTTAATCGGCGCAAGCTGTTGCTGTGGCTGATGGTGCTGTTCCTTGCCGGCAATCTGGCCTCCGCCGTAGCGGATAGCCTCGGCGCCCTGATAGCGGCGAGATTCATCAGCGGCTTGCCGCAGGGCGCCTACTTTGGAGCTGGGGCGGTAGTAGCCGCCCATGTAACAGGACCGGGCCGGGCGGGCCGCGCTTTTGCCATAGTCATGACCGGCCTCACGGTCGCCACGATTGTCGGCTCACCGCTCGCTACGTTCATGGGACAGACGCTGGGATGGCGCGAGACCTATGGTGCCGTCGCTCTCCTCGCCGGCCTTGCAATTGCCGCGATCTGGAACTGGGTGCCCAAGAGCGCGGCCCTTGATGGGGTACCGGTGGTTCAGGAACTGTCGGCGCTGCGCAAGCCTGCGGTCTGGGGCGTGATGCTGGTTGCTGCAGTTGGCGTCGGCAGCATATTTGCGGTCTATACCTTCATCGGTCCGATCGTCACCGATGCTGCGCGCTTGCCCGCCGCCGTCATTCCTCTCGCTCTCGGCGTCTTTGGCGTCGGCATGACGGCCGGCAACCTGCTCGGCGGTCGAATTGCAGACCGCTATCCAGCGCGCGGGATCGTTTTGGGCTATGGCAGTGCGCTGGTCGTGATGGCTGTTCTTGCCACCCATGGCGCCGATCCTCGCCTGCTCTTCCCGGGCCTGTTTGGCGTCGGCGCGGCAATGATGATGGCGATCCCGACAATCCAGGTCCGCCTGACGCAGTTTGCACCCGAAGCTCCCAGCTTGGCAGGCGCCATGAACCTCGCGTCTCTGAACGCTGCCAACGCGCTGGGCGCCTGGAGCGGGGGCCTGAGCATTGGCGCCGGCTTCGGCCTCCTGTCGGCAGTTTGGGCGGGCTTCGGCCTGACCTTCGCCGGCCTCATCCTATTCGGTCTGACCCTCTTGGGTCAGCGCCGTACCGCCGAGGTCTTTTGACCTTCGATCCACACCACAACCAACGTTGAAAGGTAACTTATCATGGCAAAGGCATACGCAAGCATCGACATCGCCCGCAGCGCGGCGGAGGTCTGGCAACTCATCGGTGGTTTCAACGCACTTCCCGATTGGCTGCCCTACATCCCTTCGTCACAGCTTGAAGAAGGCGGTCGCGTCCGCAGGATCCGCAATCTGGATGGCGAGGAAATCGTGGAACGCCTCATGGTCTTCGACGAGGAGGCGCGCAGCTACAGCTATCACATCCTGCAGGCGCCATTTCCGCAGGCGAATTATCTGGCAACCTTGCGCGTCCTGGACATCGAAGACGGGCGCGCCGCACGTGTCGAGTGGTTCGGGCAGTTTGACCCGGTCGGGGTCACGGAAGACGAGGTCGTAAGCTTGTTCAAAGGCATCTATGAAGATGGCTTGGCAGCGCTGGCGAGCAAGTTTGGATAAGTGAGCCAAATGATGGCGAACGGCGGGTTTCTGAAAAATCCGTCGTTCGCCCGCGGTCATGGAGATGGCTTGAGTTGGTCGGCACCTACCGCCGGCATTGCAGACATTCGAACGCCTGGAGCGGGTGCCTAAAGCCTTACGTTTGTTCATCAAGCCAGCGCGCGGTGGCGAGCTGCCGGAAGTGGGACAGGCCGTGTAAAAACGGCTTCACAGGAGCTGGTCGGTAGTTTCGGAGCAGCGCGCTGAAGGTTGAGCGTTGACGATCAGGTCTGGATTGCTGCGATGAGCGACCGGACGCCGAGGATAGCGACCAGCCTTTTGAAGTTATAGGCCAGGATGTGGAGACTGGCCTCCGTTCTCACGTGCCTGAGTGTTTTCATCTGAAAGTGCGTCGACCCCATCCAGGCTTTCAGCGTCCCGAACGGATGCTCGACAGTCTGTCGGCGAATCCGCATGGCCTCTGGCGCACGATCAAGGCGCCGCTCCATCGCCTCGACGACCTCCTCATGTTCCCATCTTCTAACCCGGCGCTCCTTGCCGGTCGTGCACTGGTCATGAAGTGCGCATGTCTGGCAGTTCGAACTCCAGTAGCTATGGAGCGTCATGCCGGCTTCGACCGAGGTGTAACGATAGATCAGATCTTCGCCAGCGGGGCATTGATAGACGTTTTCCTGCTCCCGATAGACGAAGTCCTGTTTGCCGAAGCGACCTTGCGCCTTCGCCCCTGATGTCAACGGCCGGGGCACAAAGGCGGTAACGCCCATTCCCTCGCAGGTCCGGATGTCCTCGCCCTTGAAATAGCCCTTGTCGGCAATGGCATCCAAAGCCTCGACCCCCATGGCGTCCTTGGCTTTCGCCGCCATGGGGGAGAGTTGCCCGCGGTCATATCCAATATTCAAAAGCTCGTGCGCGACAATGAGGTGATGCTCGGCATCGACGGCTGCCTGGAGATTGTAGCCGACGATGCTCGTGCCGCGCCCCGCACTCGCCATGGCGCGGGCGTCCGGATCGGTCAGCGATACTTGCTGGTCCGGCGCCTTGCGAACTTCATCTTCACGCGCTGCGAGATCGCGCATTTGCGCACGCAGCCGGGCGATCTTCTCCATTAATCGCTTCGCCTTCGGCTCGGCAAAGTCGCTCTCCTCGCGATCGGCACGATCAAGCGCGTCGAGATACCGATCGATATTGTCCTGCACCTGCTTCATCCGCGAGGCGACCTTTGCGGCGGTGTAATTCTTGTCGCGGTTATTGACCGCCTTCATCTTGCTGCCGTCGATCGCGACAACCGCCCGCGTAAACAGCCCCAATTGTCGGCACAAAACGATGAACTGGCTGCACACAGACTGGATCGCAGCGCCATTCGCCTGGCGGAAGTTGGCGATCGTTTTGAAGTCGGGCGCTAATCGCCCTGTCAGCCATATCAACTCGACGTTGCGCTGCGCTTCCCGCTCGAGCCGCCGGCTCGACTGGACCCGGTTCAGATAGCCGTAAAGGTAGATCTTGAGCATCGTCGCTGGATGATAGGCCGGGCGACCGGTCTCAGCCGGCGTCATGCCCGCGAACTCCAGCGCCTTCAGATCCAGCGCATCGATAAAGGCGTCGACGGCCCGAACGGGGTTGTCTGCCGACACATAATCATCGAGCGATGCTGGCAGCAGATAGTCCTGCCGACGGTCTTCCCCCTGAACGAAACGGCCCATCCCAAAGCCTCCCGAAACGCCAGAGAACCATAGCAGATTCCGACGTTTTTACACAGCCTCGGGACTTTCCTGCCGTTCCAGAGCGGTAGTTCGAACGGCAGCTCTCGCCAATAGCCGACGTCCGGTGCTTCCCCGACTGGCCGCCCAAGCGCGACCGGAGATGGGCTGTCAGTTGCCCGTCCCGGCAAGTCGATTAGCGGGCAACCCGGCATATCTCTTCGATCAGCAATGGTGACAGCTCGTACGCGTCGAGTGGCGAGCTGGCCCCCAAACCGACTTACTCTTTGACGCCTCTATCAGTCAGATCTAGCGAGAGCGACAGCTGCCTGGCTCCAGACTGATATACTTTGTCGTAGAGGCGCTTGAGAATCGGTGCGAGCTTGACCATAGCGGCAACTTCAAATTCGGGCAGAATTTCGGTCCGAGACACGACGGCGGCGTCTACGCTCAGCCATAGTACGACGCCTTCCTCGCCGATCGACTGATTTTCCTGAAACGTGATAAGAAGATCATCATAATTTGCCGCGATCAAGGACAACGAAATTCCGAGCTCGTCGGCAGCACGGCTAAGGACAGCAAGCAGTGCGACTTCTTCAAACGTTACGATTCCAGTGCGCGAAGCTCTCGCGTCGAGACCTGGAATCTCACGCCGCCAATGGCGCAGGCGTTCCTGCGTCATTCCAGTCAGCTCAAGAATTTGGGCGTGTGTAAAGTTCATGGACAATCAAAATGCGGCAAAAGGAACCGAGTTGGGGTTGAGCCCGTTCCGACTTGGTGTTAACCCCATGTTGCGAGATATGCCAGAAGGAGGAGCTATGGCCAACCGCTATGAACGCGCAGAACTCCTGACTGCTATCTGGAAATTAGGCGCCGGAAATGAGCGGATGCCGACCTCCCATGGCATTCTTGATCGCGCGCTGAACGAGGAACTAGACCAGCTGCCTGCGGCGTTGACCGAGGGCCTGACGTTCTCGGTTACAGGTGTCGGGCTACGGTGCCTTGAGCTGCCTGACATTCTGTTGGCGGCGCAAGAGGCGATGCTGACCAGCGAGCCAAACCCGACCTATCTGTCGACGATTGTTACGTTTGATCGGGAAGAGGCGCGGCAAACGGTCTTGTCCTACGGTCTCTCGACAGCGGACGCCGCTGCCATCGGCGAACGCTTGCGCAATGCCGTGGTACGAGCGCGCACCCCGGTCGATGAGTCGCTGGCTGCAGCCTGATCTTGGCGGAGACGCCGATCCGAAGCGCACTGCGCGACGCGGTGCCGACTTTGGCAAGCCAGATCGATGCGCTGTGCGCAGATTGGCTCGGCAATCTGCGCACCAGTTTGGATGAAGCGCCCCAACGATTTCGTCCCAAGCAGCTGAACGATCCTATCTGGGGCACGATCGAACTCCAGCCCCGCGAAGTCGCATTGCTGGATTCGCGACTGTTGCAGCGTATGCGCGGGGTGAGACAGCTCGGCCTGGCTCAGCTGGTTTTTCCCGGCGCGGCGCATGATCGCCTCGAACATATCGTCGGCGTTGTCGGCGCCGTCGACAGGATGGCAGATTCGCTTGAGCGGCAGGTTGCCCGGCGCAACGCCGAGTTTAAGCGGGACCAGAGCGGAGAAATGATCCCCGGCGTCGACGAGGATGAGCGCGCCACGCTCCGCCTCGCGGCCATGTTCCATGACCTTGGCCATGGCCCCTTCAGCCACGCGCTTGAGCCGGTGCTCGAAGTCACATCACCGCTCGCGACTGCATCGGAGGATGGCGGCGAATGGCGCCGCGAGCTCCGTTCTGCCAGTTCGCTACTCACTGCCCGCTACAGTCTGAACAGCCGCCCGGCTGCCTCGGAAGTCATCGCGGTGATGATCGTGGTGTCGGAGGCGGTGACCGAACTTTTACGTTCCGGCGGATTTCGGCTCGGCAATCTGGACGCTACTGACGTCCAGGAGCGAATCATCGCCTGCATTATCGGCGGTGTTGCGGGCCCGGGGGTTACGCATCTTTCGACCGTGATCTCTGGCCAGGTCGATGCCGACCGGCTCGACTTTCTCCAACGCGATGCACACCATTCGGGATTGGAGATCGGGTTCGATACCGAGCGGCTGTTGTCCAAGCTCGAGATCCTGCAGATCCGCGATAGCAATCTGGAAAGCGCCGATTTAGCGATGCGCCAGCGCATCGCGGCCGCCAGAAACAACGTCGTGCACCAGGTAGGTATAGCGGCTTCGGGATATGGCTCGTTCGAGCAGATGCTGATCGGCCGCACCTTTCTGTACGACCGGCTCTATCATCACCATAAGGTGCGAGCCGCCGAAGCGATGGCGCAGCGCATGCTGCTGGTCGCAGAACGGGACCGCGAGCGGCGGTTTGACCTTTCAGAGATTTTTCTGAACGTGGGCGACGACACGTTCCTCCGGATTGTGGCCGGGGAGGTTACGCACCCCAAGCTAGCCATCTCGTCCGTTTCGGCAGCCGCACTCGCGCGAGGAATTCTCGACCGCAACCTGCTCCACCGAGCCTTCGCCTTTCGGGGGCGATTCATTGCGACACCGCCGGGCCTCGGTGCCGAGAGCGCTGACGCCAACCGCGACGCGCAGTGGAAGGAGGTCGTCAAGCGACTGGACGGCCTGCAGGCCCGCTACGAACTTGGCGCGGAAATTCATGCATTGGCGACCGACATTGCCACCGTCCTGCTCAAAGCCGGGATCGACGTTGATGAGCTGTCACCGGTAATGGCAGCGCTGGAGGACACGGGCCCCGAGCAAATCATTGTCGACCTTCCGGGGCGCAAGGCAGGGGCGATCCGTATTCTCGCCCGCTATCCTGACGGTTCGCTCAAGCTCCCAGAGTTTTCATTCAACCCGCAAAAATGGGCCGACGCGTACGATCTGCAGAAGCGGACCGGATATGTGTTTTGCGCAAGGGAAGTATTGCCGGTGGTGGCGCTCGCGAGCCGCATTGCGTTCTTGCGCCATTTCGGTGTGGTCATGGCAAAGGATGCAGACGCTTACATCAAGGCCGGGCAAACCATCGAAGCAAGCTGGCTGGAGGGGCTGATCAAGGCCGAGCTGATCGACGCAGACACTGCGGAGCTCCTGACCTGCGAACGGCATTCCCTGCTTCGGGTTCGGGCGGAGGATCTCGGAGTTCCCGACGCCTGGCTTGGTGAGGACCCTGATTTCGCGTCTGCGATCGCTGGCCAACTCAACCGCCACCTCAAGGGCGGCCTAATGGCAGCCGGACGTGAGGCACTCACCAAAACCATGGAATCGCTGTGGCGCTTCGTTGACATTTGGTACGCCGGGTCACGCACGACGTCTGAACTGGCAAACGAAGCCGAGCTGCAGAAGCTGCTTGTCGAGCACCTGCGAGCTACGCTTCAGGTCGATGAGGGGACCGAGATTGCCGGCGGCGAACTCGACCTCCTTGTCGAAAAGCAGGTTCTGATCGAGAACAAGTTCCACGCCTCCCCCGCCAATCCGGACAAGGTGGGCAGGGGTGCCGGCGCTCAAGGCAGGCGCTACGGTCTCGCTTTGCCATCGCAGCTGGTGGTTGTCGCAGCAGCGCGGCGCATGACGGTCAACGGAACCGTCCCGGCCAAGACAAAGGCGATTTCGGTGAGGCCCGTGAGCACCGAAAACGACAATCGTGTGGAGATCCGAATCGACCTGCCATTTGGTGCGAAATTGCCATCGCAAGAAACCGGCGAACATGTAAGCTGAGCAGTACGCCAGCCGTTCGGTGAATTGGCTTGTCATGTCACTGCAGTGAGCGCGCTATGGAGCCCAGCATGTCAGGGGCACGAGAACGCAACGGCGGTTATACCGCTAGCCTTACAGTGATCGGTCAAGCGGTGCGAGCATGAAGCCGCGAATGATTCATCGAGGGCCAAGACTGATGGCTTGATGCGGGGGGCACATGAGCAAGAACATTGTCATCTGCTGCGACGGGACCGGCAACCAGGTTTCGGGCGATCTCACGAACGTCCTCAAGCTCCATCGCTGTGTTAGGAAGGATGAGGGGCAGCGCGCCTTCTACGATCCTGGCATCGGCACTATTGGCGATTCAAATCCCTGGCGCCAGCGCTGGAACCGGGCGAAAGGCGTGTTCGGGCTCGCTACAGGTGCCGGGCTCGACGACAATATCCTCGATGCCTATCGGTTCTTGGTAGAGCACTACCAAGCTGGTGACCGCTTGTATTTCTTTGGTTTTAGCCGCGGAGCCTACACAGTGCGGGCGCTGGCCGGGCTGATCCACGCAATCGGGATTCTGCATCCTGACCAGGCCAATCTAGCACCCTATGCTTTGACGGCTTACAAGTGTGCGGGCGAAGAAGGCCGGTTCGAGATCGCGTGGGATTTCGCCCGCGTCACCGGGTCAGCGCGTGCCACCATCCACTTTATGGGTGTTTGGGATACGGTCGCTTCGATGATCGTGCCCCGCCGCGACAGGTTCTATCTCCCAAGTCTGGGCACGCTGCCGTTCACACGAACCAACCCCAGTGTACGCGCGTTCCGCCACGCGATGGCAATTGACGAACGTCGCCGGATGTTTCGGCTCAATCACTGGAATGGCGACACCCAGTTTGTCATCGACCCATTTTCCAAACCGCCGCAAACCGAACCCCAGGATTGCCAGCAGGTGTGGTTTGCTGGTGTGCACGCCGATGTCGGTGGGGGTTATGCGGAGAGCGAGAGCGGTCTTTCGAAGTTTCCGCTCGTTTGGATTGCGCAAGAGGCGCTGGCCCATGGACTGCAGCTCGACCATGGCATGCTTGACCACCTCGCCCTCGGGACACCGGTTGCGGGCGGGCGCCGCCAATACGTTGCCCCCGACGCCTCCGGCATGCTTCACCGTTCATTGAAAGGCGCTTGGTGGCTGATCGAATTCTTTCCGAAGAACATCAGGTGGCGCGAATGGCCAAAACGCCTGGGCTTGCTGGGATACTATTTGCCGATGGGAGAGCCGCGCGCTATAGCTACGGATGCTTTGATCCACCCCAGCGTTCAGGAGCGAAGAGCCGCGCTTCCGGAATATCAACCGCCTAATGTGACCGATGCCATGTAGGACCGCCCGATGACCGTCACATCCGCGATCCGGCGTGGATTTACACAGCATATCTGCTAACATTCTATCATGTACGCCCGCACCCTTTCGCTCTACGACTTCAAGTGCTTTGGCACGGCCAAGCTTGATCTGCAGTTCCCAGGGCGAGACGATGAGGACGCCTCCGAACTTGCAAACATCAACCTGATCCTGGGTGATAATGGCGGCGGAAAGTCGTCGGTGTTGCGCGGACTGGCCATTGCAGTATTGGCTCCGGCTCTGCTTGAACAGGGCTTCGTCCCCTATCGGTTGGTCCGCCGGCCGGCGGCAGACAAAGGCCCCGAAGTGTCGCTCCTCAAGGTCACCGGACGCCCGGAGGATGGGGAACGGCCCTTTATCAAGCGTAAGACACTCGAGCTGCTGGCCCGCATCGAACGGCGCGACAACTCAAGTCGGGACCGGCTGACGCTTGAGAGCACCCCCAACTCGCCGATCGACAAACTGCTATCGGACGACTTCTCGCCTGCATTCTTTGTCGTTGGTTACGGTGCGACGCGGCGGGTGGAAACGGGCGAGTTTTCGGACAGCAGCGCACGGCGTTCGCGCGGTCGGCGGTATCAGCGGATCGCCAGCTTGTTTGAAGACCATGTTGCTCTGCGCCCCCTGGCGAGCTGGCTTGAACGCCTGCGCGGGGATCAGCGCCTGTTCGACAACGCGGTTGCTCTGATCGACGCGGTGCTGCCGCCGCAAATCCGGTTTTCCGGGGTATTCGATCGCGAGGACGACCAGTACATCTTCGACTTTGACGGGGTGCCCACGCCATTCACCGCGTTGTCTGACGGCTACAAGGCTTTCGTCGGCTGGGTCGGGGATCTCATCGGTCATCTAGCGGATGTCAGCAAGGGCGCTGCCCGACTTGAAGACATCGCCGGGATCGTGCTCGTCGATGAGATTGATCTGCATCTTCATCCAGCGTGGCAGCGCGAAGTAGTACCGACGCTTTCGCGCGTCTTCCCCAAGCTGCAATTCGTCCTGACCTCTCACAGCCCGCTGGTTGCCAGCACCGTCCGGCGCCAGAACGTGTTCGTGACGGAAACGGCGGAGGATGGCAGCGCCACGATCAAGCAGCTCGGCGAGTTCGTCTATGGACGCAGCGCTGAACAGCTGCTCCTATCGTCCTACTTCGGCCTGGTCAGCACCCGACCCGCCGCCTTCCACAGTGAAGCTGAGAAGCTGTTCGAGCGTGTGGCGAGCGGCGAATCCGAGGCGGCGCTGGAATACCTCAACCGTCTTACTGGCGATGACGAGGCGCACAGCGTGGGCGCTGCCAAGGCATGATCCGCTACGATTGCGAACCCGCGGGAATTTCCGCTCAGGTTGCTGCCCTCGACGCCAAGTGGGAGGGGAAGGCCGAGAAGGAGACCAAGGCGCTGATCAAGGCCGGGAGATTTCCCCCAGGCGCAAAGACCATCTGGTCGCTTGTGAAGCCGGCCTTCATGGCAGTCCAGCACAACAAATGCATCTATTGCGAGAAGCAGCTTGCCAATTCCACTTACGGAACGATCGAATGGGATCTGGAGCATTTCCGCCCCAAATCGACCGTAGCGTCATGGCCGGATGCAGCGCGTCACGCTGATCTTAAATACGATTTTGCGACCGGCGACACCTCGGCCACAGGCTATTACTGGCTTGCATATAATCTGGGCAACTACGCGGCTTCCTGCAAAGTATGCAACTCGACCTTCAAGCACATCTACTTTCCAGTTGCTGGCGCACGCGGCGCTGTTCCGGCGCAACCTGAGGCATTATTAGCTGAGGAGCCGTTCCTTTGCATGCCACTGGGCTCCCGCGACGAGGATCCCGAAAACCTTCTCCGTTTTGTCGTCACTACGGCAATTCCGGCTGCAGATAACGGTCCGTTGCGCGACCGGGGACAGGTCATCATCGACTTTTTCGGGCTCAATAAGCGGGACGATCTGCATCGGGAGCGGTCGCAGATGATCGGCCTGCTTGGCAATGCGCTGGCCAATCGGGCGGATGGGCACGGGCGAGAAGTGGATGAGCGCATCATTACTCGGATGGAGGGCGACAATATTCCCCATGCCAATTGCGTTCGCTCGTTCCGTCGCCTGTGGGAGACCGACGAGCCGCTCGCGCGCCGTGCACACGATCTTTGCCTTGAATTTGGCTTCAGCGAGCCTGGAACGGCGCCGCCGCGCTTGTAGAGAACACACCAACTTACCAGCCAGCTATAGGCCGAACATTTGAAGAGGTCTGAGCGATTCAGCCACGGCCAACTTTCGATGGCTTGCGTCGAGAGCGGACGTTTGTCGGCTTGGACTCGAATGTCCGACGCTGGCCGGTTGCCGACAGGTGGCTTCAGCTCACCAAAAAGATAGTTGCCGGTTGCCGTTGCCCCCTTCGGCGCTGGCGGCACTCATTCAGGGAGTTTCTTCGTGATCACGGCCGGCACACAACATATCCGAACGCGTTCATTTCGGTGCATGCCGAGAAGAAGCTCATCAGCAGCTGATAGAGCTGAATGAAGTAGGGATCAGGGCGACCGCCAGCCCGGATCTCGCTAAGGGCTTCCTCCACCGCGCCCTTGCTGAGCGAGGAAGTAACGATCATCGCGCGGCGTATGGCGTCGGGGGCCGCTCGTGCCTGCTCGAAGGCCTCGGCGAGCAACTCCTGATCGCCTCGGATGACCCTCGGAATAGCGGTGTGAACGCCGCCTCCACTGATGTAACTGTTTCCCCAACCGTTGATCTTACCACCCATCGCCGTGGCGGGGAGCATCATGCGTTCGAGATTCTTCTGGGCTTGGCTGACGGACACATGAAAGGGACTGGCACCGAGGGAGAGGGGCCCGTGCTTGCCGTGGTAAAAGCTGATGCGCGGCGGGCTGGCCTCATTGTCGAGACCGATGAAGTCAGCCCACTCGTCGCCGAGATCGTCGCAGACGAGAATTCCGTCTCCGTGGGCGACGCTGGCTACGATGACGCCAAATGTGGAGTCCTCGTCGAAACTCGTGTGGCCTTGCGCGAACGTCCCCTTCTCGTCGGTGACATTATCGAGGTCCGCGTTCGTGACGAGGTGACGTAGCAGCACGTCGCCACCCTCGGCCATCGCGCCGTCGCGGAACAAGTTCCCGCCTATATAGCCGAGAGCGGGGTCGCTGAAGAGAATGATATAGCCATTTTCCTTGTCGATATAGCGGCGCAGCGAAAGCCGGTTGGGATCGGCGCCGAGCGGATAGTCGGTTTGCTCGACGGACACGTCGGAAGCTAAAGGAAGGTCCAGCTTGCGCAGCCCGATACCGGATTTGTTGAGCGCGATCGCGCCGACTGGATCTTGCGGCGCCCCCGGACGTGACAGCGAACATAGCTTTCCCGCGACATCTCCAATCTCAAGCACTTGGCCAAGTTCGTCGAGAACGCCGTCGATCTCGACGTTGGAAAGCTGGAGAAAGTTGCCTTCCTCGAAGCGAACGAGGCGAATCCGCCGGGCGTCGTGAATGGCTCCAGCCAAGCTGGCAACATCGACAGCAAACGCCACCGGCCTTGCCGTCTCAAGAGCCTCCTCGAGGTTCACCGCACGCGCGAATGTACGAATGAAATCGTTCCTGGCCGGTTCCGCATCGAGCAGTTCCTCGATCACGGATACCGCATAGTCGACCAACTCAAGATGGCCGATCCGCTCCGAGCGCAAAGCGATGCGTCCCGTGCTCGGGGTCGTCCTGTAATGGTCCTGGCCCGCACGCAGCGCGTAACCGAGCGGCGCATAGCGGTTCGCTCCGGATGGGCCGACGACCGCTTTGAGATCGTTCGCCTCATAGCTTTTCGTCCGCATGGCAAAACCCGAGACGGAAAGGTTTCGAAGCCGCACCTTCTCGAAGATCGCGTCCCGTCGAGCGATGGCGGCGTCCACCCGCTCGGCCGATACCCGGCCGAGATAGCGGGTCCCGAAAGCATTGGGCAGGTTGAAACGAGACTTGAAGATCGCCGCATGGCCGCGATGTTCGACGAGGAGCAGGAAGCCCCACACCCTTTCGTCAGCCCCGGCGTGATCGGCGAGGAATGCCGGTTTTTGCTCATAGGAGAAGCAGATCGCGGACCAGACGGCCGGACCTTGCTCCACGCGCCGGTATGCGAAAAAATTATGCGAAGGTTCCGCGTGGGACGCCCTTATCGACGTGAAAAGGCCGTTGATGGCCGCAAGGCTAAGGGGTTTCTTCAACCGGTGGAAATTGGCCGTCTTAGCAGCCCGAAGATGCTCGATCATGCTCCCCCCTTTGACCTGACCCTTGCTCAAATCCCCAGGACGTTACTAGGCCTATACCCGGTCATTCTAGTGACGTCTGTCGGCACCGAGAAGCGGAGACCTGTACCGGCTCGGTTCGACGTCCGCCGGCGAGTTGAGGATTCGACGTCCCTGCCGGCGGATCAGTCGTATGGCCTCGGTTTAAGACAATGACCTATCGAGAAGTCGATCTTCGTGTCATTGCTTCTGATAACCCAGAAGCACCTCTTCGAAAACTGTGGTACGTCTTCCGGCGGCGTGTTTACTTCGAAGCCCGCAATGCCGGTTCCGGCCTTTTCCTCAAACTGATCATGACGCCTGAGTAGTGCGCACAGATCGGTCGCGTCTTCGGCGCTGACGCAGTCACCGATGTTGTACCGATTTAGCATAGCCGTGAAGAACGCCGTTGCGTCCCCAGCCTTTTCAAACGATCGCGTGGTGAGAGTAATGCGCCGTGTCTTTCCCATGCTGACCTCTTAGTAGGGAGATAAAAATGTTGGTTCCCAGTGTCTACTGAGGCGGCGCCGGGCCGTGCGTCCGATGACGGGCGCCGCGTGGTCAGTCTGCCCCCGCAGCCGGCAATGGCGGTGGCTCGCCTAGTAGCTTCTCGCGCAACTCTCGCACTATGATAATGGGTATTCCCGCGCTTTCCAACGCGTCGCCGTTGGTACGCATCCAATTGCGGCATGCGTCTTGGTCGAGGTCATCCATCGCCATCACCTCGTACAGCGCGACGGCGCTCATCCTGGAGAGACCCAGTTCCATCAGTGAGAGAAGCGTCTGCGTGGAGATGCCAAACTCGAGTGCCAGACCTATGTCGAAGCGGTCGTGAAGAAGATCGGTACGCCCGATGTTCTCCAGATGCACCCTCAGAACGTCCACGTAGGCAGCGATGTACTTTGGTGCGGCGAACCGCGCGGTCTGCTCGACCATCTCCATTGTTTGCCGGCAGATCTTCGGGATGTTGACGGCCTTCCCGCTCCGTCGAAGATTCTCTATTCGCATCTTAATCATACGGGCGAGTGACCAACCTCGGAGCCATCGCTGAACGGTTACTGCATGACCGTAGATCAGTTCATCCGGCTTAAAGGCTGGGTAGAGGTGGTTGTTGATCGTCTGCATCACGAACATCATGGAAGCTACCGCCTCGTCGTCCTCGGCGGCCGCCGGGACGAGATCCTCGGCTTCGCCCGGATGCCGCTCGAAGAACTCAAGGAGGGACTGCATCGCGATAGCGCTCACGCCAGGATGCCGCGCGCTCAGCGTTGAAGGCAGGCGATTAGCCTTGCATAGATCGGCGAGCGCCTTGTCCAAATCCGCGACGAAGCTCGGATCGTGCCGCTTCGCGAATGCGGCATCGGCAACGGAGCCAGCGCGCAGGAACGCCGAGATCAAATAGGACGAGACCTGTTCGAGCTTGGAGCCGCGGCCGACTTCGTCCATCGACATGCCCGCGCGTTCATTAAGGAAGCCGAGCAGCTCCTCGGGCTTCTCCATAACGAGGTCCGTTTCACGCTTAATCTCGTAACGCGCGCGCTTGGGCACACCGTGTGGCCACGCTTCTTCGTCGTGAGGGTCGATACAGATGATCTTGCCTTGGAACTCGTCACCCCATCGACCCGCCCGACCGGCCAAGTTCCAGAAGTCGTGCGCCAGCATGTGCTTGCCGCTTCCCTTTCTTGGACCGCGGAGCACGATCATCCGACACGAGAGGTTGACGCCCTCGATGAGGGTCGACGTGCACACGAGGAAGCGTATCTTGCCAGACTTGAAGAGCCGCTCGATCTCCGATCGCAACAGCGACGGCATATTGCCGTAGTGGAACGCGACACCCCGCTCGACGAGGGGCGCCAGGAGGTAACCCGGATGCACCCCCTTCCGCGAGAGATCCGCAAGGGCCGCGAGTTCTGGATCGATGGCTTCACGAACCGTTCCCTGGTTCAGCAGAAACGCAATCTTCTCTGCCTCGTCGGGACCGTTGGCGTATATCAAGGTGCCCGACCGGTGACCCGTCAGGGCCTCAGCGATGAAGGCTATCCTCTTTCGGAGCCCGATCGGACGGTCGGTCAAGCTCAGGATTCCGACGCTCTCAGGCTCGTCGCCGCGTCGGATAGCGAGATCGTACTTCGTGGTCTGTCGCTTGACCTGCTGCGCGAAGAGCACGTTTTGGAGAACCGTCGGCGCATCGCTATCGACCACTCGGCGATCCGCTGAGGCCGGCGCGTCATCCAGCAGTGTGTGGGGGTTCTGTGTCGCCGGGCTGATGAACACTGCCCTAACATTGGGACTTGCCCGCGTCACGCGCTCGATCGCATCCTGCAGGATCACACCGCGCTTGGTGTCGCCAATCTTGTGAGCCTCGTCAACGATCAGCAGGTCGATCTCCATCTCATCCGATAGCGCATTGGCAAAAAGGTGCAGTCGCTCTTGCGTGAAGACCGCGACCAGCGGAGGTCCGCCGTTTCGCATCGCCAAGTATTCGTCCGTCAGTGGGAGCGAGCTAACTCGAATCTGACCGGCGCCGAAGCTTGCGCTTGCTAGCAAGTTCCTCAGGTTCGTCTCAGTCTCGCTGACGAGCGCGCGGGTCGGCGCGAGGTATACGACCATCCGGGCGCGTTTCGCCCGCATTTGGTCTAGTAGCCATTGCTGCACCAGATACGTCTTCCCGCACGCGGTTGGCGCCGACGCGGACATCCAACCGTGTTCGTCCTGCGAACCTCTCCAAAAAGACCGCTGGAAGAGGTTGACCTCCAAGAGTCCGCCATCGGCCTCAAGCACCACCGAGTTCATTAGACGGTTTCGCGTCAGCTCCAGCCGAGCGCCGACGCCCAGACGGGCATCGAGATCCACTCCGACCTCACCTCTCCTCTGCGCAAGCCCGACCGCCAGCTTGTTGGAAAGCTGCTCGAACAGCAGCGCCGCAGCATCTCGCGTCGGGCCGCGTTGCGCCAACGTGATCGATGAAGTCGCGATCAGGAGCGCCGCTTCACGCGGCGGCCGAGCTTCGGAGCGCGCAAGTATGCTGCCGGCGAGGAGAAGTCGATTCCAGTCGATGGCGCCCAGAGCCTCTGCGACGGCTCCCACCGGCTGGACGTTCTCAAGTTCCTGTAGCGCGTTTATCCTAGACAATAGTGCGAGGTCGCTCGCCACACCCTCGGCGAGTAGCCACTCAATGAGCTCATCCCCGGTCACTTCGCCAATCCCAGGGAGTCGAGCACAGCCAAGCGAAAGGCCTCGGCGTCAGGAAGCGGCAGGCAGAGAAACTCGATCTGGCAGTCGGTGAGTTCCTCGAGGATCAGTCGATTCCCTACGTTCTCAGCCCACTTCTTGAGCGCTTCCCTTGAGGCGTCGATAACGTCGTTCGCGCCACATTTTCCGCCAGCGGCCGGATAGGCTCCGCTATCAAAGCCAACCAGCGCGACCGCACGATATCGCTTCCTTTTCACGAGCGGATCGCTTTGGTCGAAGAACCGGCGCAGCGAGGCATTGAGGTCCGGATTCCCGAGGTCGGCCCGCTCGCTCAACAACACGAGGTCCCGTTCGCGTTTGGCCGCCTCCCCCTCCTCCTCGTCGAGAA
This sequence comes from Sphingobium sp. B8D3A, assembly GCF_025961995.1. Lineage (NCBI taxonomy): Bacteria > Pseudomonadati > Pseudomonadota > Alphaproteobacteria > Sphingomonadales > Sphingobiaceae > Sphingobium > Sphingobium sp. B8D3A. The sequence continues at coordinate 668,328 of NZ_JAOQOS010000001.1, forward strand.
ACGGCTTCAACGAGCTAAGGCATTCTCGAATTGCCCTGGCTGGGTCGGAGTGGATCTTGGACTCCCCCCAGTAAAGGTTCAGCACCCCGTCTTCGTCCACGTCCGCGTATACGCCATCTGAGCCGTGGTAGTGCACCTGCGCACTTGTCTTAAGCGACATCTTGCAGAGAATCTGCGGCAAATTAAGGAAACGTTCGGCGAGTAGGTAGAGGAGCAGCTCCCCACCTTCGCCGGACGTTTTCAGATCGGTAAACGTAGCCAACGCGCGATGGTAGAGTTCGATCGTGGCGGCGGAACCGCCTTCCCGATTATCTCGCTCCTTCGCGCGTTGGCGCGCCTCGTGCGGGATCGCATAGTCGATCACCGCTGAGCGCATAAATTCGGCGAGCCGAACTGGGCTCACTCGTCCATTTGCGTCCACTTTCAAGCAGTGGCAGTGAATGCGGACCTTACAGCCCTCAACTTCAATATCGCGCTCAACCAGGTCAAGGTGGACCGCAAGAGTGTTGGGCTTAGAGGCGATCGCCTGCTCGAAGTCTGTTAGCGAAAGCGGAGCTAGCGCATTCGTGTTGACCACTCCTACTTCCTTGTACCTCAGGCCCTACGGTCATTATTATTTAGCAGTCATTCTGGGAGTTGGCTATCTTAACGCCAAGCCGTTCTGACCTGTCCAGGACTTGAGGAATGGCGGCTTGCGGGCATAAAAGTTGGGCCTTTGAATGGCCGCATTTGGGGCGCGTGGAAGTCAGTCCACTTCGAGGCGTCAATGCGGCAGCTTCTATCAGGAGCAGACGTTCGCCGTGGCCAAGCTAAACGGCTGGGTCTGGTCGAAGGCGGTCAGTGCATTTGTTGCGATTGTACGTCCGCTTTGCTTCGATCAGCAGTTAACAGCGGACAGTCAGGACTGTCCAACTTAGCCGACGTTCAGAAGCGCGCGTGAACGAAGGGCAGATTCCGATCATCCAGTTGCAATGGCGACGCGCCGCGATCGTATATGCGGATCGCCCGATGAGTTTGCGCTATCCCTAGCGAGCGCCGCGGTGGCGGCTGCCTCTGTAGCACCAAACCGTGACTATGATCGACCTTACACGTCCTGATCCGTCATGACCGTGAGGATACGGCAGGTGACCGTCTCGTCTGAAGGGTCAGGCGAGCCGAACTCCAAGTGCACGTCATAGGTGTCGATCTTCCAGAAGTACCACGCACCATCATGCTCAACCTGCCCAAAGTCATGCTCGCCCCAAGGATCATTGCCCACGCCAAAACCATTAAACTGACGAATGCGGCAGAGAATCTGCAACATTTGATCCTTTGGTAGGGCGGCGAACGCTCGCGTAAGTAATGTACGTCCACCCTCGCCCGTGGTTCGTAACCGATCATTAAGCTCGCGAATGCACTCGACTTTCGAAGCACGGTTCACCCCTTCGCGACAATCCATGTCGTCGTTCCTTTGCTGCTGAGTTGAAATTGAAGCGTTAGTCGGCTGGCGTGATGGCGAGCCTCATCATCCCAGGCGGCCACAGAATGCGCGGGGCGTCGGCCAGGCCGCAGTTTCTGCGCCTGATCAGCTTCATGCCAATAGAGTCGAATAGCTGGAGCGCGGTGGGCGTAATCCCGGAAACCACCGTATAATGGTCGGGTTCTTCAGCAAGGTAGAGGAGGACAGGCTTGCCGCTGGCCAAGCTGACCTTGATCCATTCGAAGGCATCATCGATCCCCGACCATTTGCGATAGTCAGGTCGCTCGATAGCAAAGCTGTGATTTGGAAGACTGGCAGTACGGGCGATGAGCTTCGTAACGGCCAGTCGGCGACGTAATGAGAGGCCCCAAGTTAGTGCTTCGACCGGATCTCTTTGGGAAACGAACGCCACCGCCTCATGAAATAGCGCGCCATAGTTTAGCCGCGACAGAGCGATACCATGGCTAGCCGCGCTCAGTCGCACGGCGTTGATCGCTGCGTAGATGCCGCAAAAACAATCGAGCTCACCTTGCCGAAGCGGCTTCAAGCGATCGGCGGCAGTCAACTGAACGGTGTTGGTAGGTGTGGGTGCTGATGGTGAATGGGGGCTGATGGCTTTGCCCCCTGCGGTCACCGAGCCGACCTCAATACGTAGCGCTCAGCCGCGGTAATGACGTTCATTGCTTGAGGGGGCAGTCCATTGAAATGGAGAGTATTGAGGTGATGATCGGTCAAACAAATTTGTTGCAAGAAGTAAACAAATAAAGACCTCACCATTTTCTTTCATACTAAATCATGAACGCCACTTATTGTTATGATATTTTGACCAATATGTCAACAAAAAGCATTTCGGCTATTTTGTGAACGATTGCGGTTGCCGGCTTTTGCATTTTAAGAATGCCTTCTTTATGGCGTCGGTACAGCAATCATGCGCCCATCTTTACCTTCAACTGCGCGATGTCCTTTGGGGATAACAACTAGCCGACCGTCACGTCCCATAGCGGTGCGGGCATTTGGCGGTACAGCAACAAGTCGTCCGTCCTTACCACGACGGCCTGTCCATCCGGCTGGTATGGGAACTTCGCGTCCATCGGGTCCGATATCGCCATGTGCATTTGGGCCAATGACAACAGCACGGCCATCCCGTCCCTTTTCGATATGGCTTGGCGCTTTCACGTTCGCGTAGCGCAATGGCCGGTTTGCGCTGCGCCGGTTGTGAGGATTATCGGTCATAACAAGTCCTTTCATGTGAACGCGGACAGGCGACGGAAGGCCAGCGAGTGCCGCGCTAAAAATTGGCATTGGACAAACAAAGGCGGTGCAATCGACGCGCATCGATTAGGTCGCCGAAGCTACCACCCTTGATCTCGCTGCCGCATTCGGCATAGTTGAGCGGCCTTCGGTCAGTCCCGAAGGTGAGGCGTCAGAACCTCGAAGCACGAACGCCGGTCGAAAGTTGCTTTCGGCCGGGTGGCCGTCACGCATGTCCAAGGTCCGCCTAAAGGTGGCGGCGCCTTGTGTTCGTGCAGGGTTCTGAACACCCGGCTTTGCCCGGCGCCTCTTTTCAACAGGGAGGCGAGATGACGGGACTATTTCAGAAAGGATCGTGGCAAGGGTTGGTGCGAGGACTGACCCTCGGCATTGTTGCGGCTGGCACAGTGTCGCCAGCGCATGGACAGCCACTTGATCCAGCATCAATGTGCGATCGTCGCGAAGTAATGGATGTATTCCGAAAAACAGTAGGGGACTGGTCCGGCCGACAGGTGTTGCTGGTCAACTGGATGGAACGTAGCCTTGGTCGCCCCGCCATTTGGTCAATGCTCAACACAAAGGCTCTGGCCTACACACAAGCAGCCCAACCAACGTCCATTTGCCAGGCGGATTTCCGATATTCCACAACGCCGACCGCGACGGACCCTGAGTTAGATGATCAATTTAGGATCAACAGCGTCGTCTATAGGGTGACGCTGGCGGCACGCGGCGGCATTCCAAACGTCGAGATTCTCAATCTCCCTCAATCGATCAATACAGCCGCGGATGCTGTGTGGATGGGAGAGCGCATCACACTTTCGAACATTCTTTTGTCCCGCATCCTCAATAAATTGCGCGATGACAAAGCTGTAGCTGGCCGACAAGCGGAAAGAACCGCCCCTGTTGCGCCAACCCCCATTCAACCACAATCCCGCCCTCGCAATGTTGTCAGCGCGCTGGCCGAGACCTTTGGTCAGTACAATAATGAGTTGGAAGCTGAAATGCGCAGGCAAGGTGCTGGCGATATCGTTGATGCCGAGCGTGCACGACGGGCTGCGCTAACGCCGAAAGAACGGGCGGCCGAAGATGCTTGGAACCTTGGTCCTCGCAAAGGCGAAACGATGTGCCGTGAGGAGCATGGCGTCACGCGCTGCAAAACCGGTCGCTAGCGGATCGTCAGGGGGAGGCACGGCTCATGCCATTCATCGTATCGCTTTATAAGTATCTCATTTTCGCATTCTGCTTCGTCATACTTGTCGCTGTGGCATTGGGGCTCATGCTTGTGCTCGGCAATAGCGGCACAGGAATGGAGACGGTGACGCCCTATGCCCTTGCAGGTGCTGCTGCCATGCTCATGATGCTGGTGCTAAGCTTGGGCGGCATCGCGATCCTGATTTCGCTACACGATCGTCATCGCGAGATCGCCGAAGGGATCGACCGCATCGCGAATGCGCTCGAACAGACGCAAGATAAAGGCGGCCCCCACACATGAGGCGCAGCAACGCTCATGTCGGCTGGGGCCTTGCCTTCATAGGGATGGCATTGCTCATCGCAGGGTTCATCTATCTCGGTTTCACGGCGCCCTCGTCAGTGCAGCCAGCCCCGGCCGACTCGACCAATGACGCAATTGCAGAAGATGCCGACAATGGCTTGGTAGAGCCGTCAGCCGTTACACCGGATGCAGATGCGACCGAGGCGCAGGATTTATCGCGGCGAGGCACTTTGCCGCCGGATTTCAGGAAGTACCTCGTCGAGCGCTATTATAGTGAAACGGCCGACGGGAATGCTCAATGCAATGGCAACATTTGGTCGTTCGAACCGGACGGCACATTTGAGATAACGGCCGTGGCTGACGGCGAGATCTCCCGCGGCCGATGGAGACTCCAGGGTGATCGTCTAATGATGAGTCAGATATCGATCACCGACATGGACACCCAAGCGGTGAGGTCGGAAGAAGACGCTGACACCAAGATCAGCTGGCATGACGGCATCCTCATCATCGGATCCATCGCGCTTTACTCATGCCATTTGTGATGGCGAGTAAAGCGCGATGGATGATCCGCCAGAAAATTGCCGAGCTTTATGATGGGTCTGCAAATTCGAAGGACGCCAGCTCAAGGTCGCTGACCAGCTTAAAGTTTGCCGCTATATCACAATAGGCAAAGTGATAGCTCTCGCCTAGGCGCAAAGGCTTTCCGTTAATTGCAAACGATGCAAACCGCTCATCACTCGACGATGGGCATTCTGGATTGGCGCCAAAATCAAGAATCCCACCCTTTTTGAGAATGAACGGCCAGACATCGTCTGATGCCTCCTTGCCCCACCACCCACAGGCTGAAGGCTTTTCTACCCAGTGTCGGTTATGATCCAGGATCAAGTCCGCAACGATGTCGTCGATGCCTGAACCAGGGCATGAAAAGACCGCTCGAACTACTCTCCAAGATCGTCCTTCGCCCTGCTTAACGTCGCTCATTTTTAGTCCTCACACCATCACTCAGAAACATGGCTCGTATTAATCATGCGAAGATTGCCATGGAACAATCAGCGGCCATCGGTCAAAGGCAGATCGCCAAGCCACGTAGTTTCATGTCTGCACAGGCGGTTGGCTCGGAGTTTAGTGCGAGGGGGAAAGGTTAGAGATGACAGAAGAGGTGAGCGATTGGGTTTCTGCATGGGAGGCCCTCAGCAGAGTTCGAGCCTCAAACCACACCGCGACAGCTCAGTCCGATGCCCAAATTGCCGAAGCGCAGTTACGGGATGCACTTTTAAACGGCAGGCTGCAGGCAGCGGCTCGCTTCATTATTCAAGAAGCCGACAGCGAGACACCCCCTAACTTCCACATTGATGAAGCGCGCAATACCCAGCTTATTGCTCATGCTGATCAGGCAAACTCAGAGTTTGCTTTATTTGACGCCATTGTGCCGCATGACTTTTTTGCCATCGGGGAGGGCTGGGAAATCGTCGACATTCAGTGGGAAGTAGGACGGATAGTCGCCACGAGAGCGTCAGGCAAATCTGGTAATCTCACACGCCGGTATCTTGATGGGTTGATATTCAATCGAAAGAGCATCGAAGGTTGGCTCGAAAGTCGAGGCGACGTGACGGAGATTGCTGTCTCCCCCCTGACGAAGGTTTCTAAACACAAAGGAAAAGGCGGGCGTCCACCTAAAATCGAGCAATGGCATCAATTTTGGCAAACAGTTCTCCGGCTTTCCGAAGACGGTAAGCTAAATCTCGAAAATTTCAGAACGCCGGGTAAGTTGCGGGATGCTATCCTATTAGAGATTAATGACGGGCTCGCGGAGTACACGATCCTTCCAGTGGTACGAAAATACATCTGGCACGAATTCGTGGATAAACCTGGATCGATAGATGTTTAAGTAGGTTTGTACCGGTTTACCTCAACAGCATTTTTCAAAATTCGACATCTCACTCCTCGTTCGCAGCATCCCGCTGCGGACGAAAGGAGCTTTTGTTATGCACATTCATAAAAAGACGATCACCGTCGCACAGTTCTGCGAAATGTCCGGTATCGGAAAAACCCTCACATATGAGCTCATTCGTGATGGGCGGCTGAAGGTATGCAAGGTTAACCGACGCACACTCATCACTATGGACAGCGCAAATACGCTGCTTTGTGTCAGCACGGAGCACTGAGCCGATAAGAGATCCTAGACGCATTGTTCCAGGATTAGGCGAACTGCACACACGACGCATTCGTAGTGTGCAGTAGCCCAGTAAGCCCACTCACAACCTAGGTAATATCCTACTCCATAGGCCCATTCCTATGGTCGCAGAGAGGTATTGCCTATTCACACTGGATAAACTGAAAATGAAAAACTTTAAAAAACTATACGCACGCCGCATCGATAAGGGGGCCATCGCTCGCAACAGGAGCAGCCACAATCATCCTCTTATTACCAAGCTCTCGAAGCCAAAGAGACAATCGGGAGCTCGTTCTAAAAAATCAACATTCACCGATGGGCCGGTAAATGTAGAGACCCCCGTCCGTCTTACAGAGGCAGATAACAAGAATCGACAGCCAAAACGTAAGAAGACTGGATTCTACAAATGCAAGGATGTTGGTCAGGTGGCTAAGCTTTTGCAGAGCCAGAATAGAAAACTCCGCATCAAAGGTTTTCGCGCACTTAAGGGGCGCGCTGGGATCCCACGGGAAAGAATCTGCTATCTTAAAAAAATCATGAGAGATTTTCCGTTCTGCGGCGACACGAATCAAATCAATGGTCAGCTTCTGGAGGTAGGTTTCGCGCGGCTCCACACTGATGCAGTGAAATTCATAAGCGGCGGACCCGCTTGTTTGGTTACGCTGATAGATGGCCGATTTACGACCTCGCACCTGCAGCCGAGGATAAACCTCGTTGAGATAAAGCGAAGGGCTGATGCTACGCTTCGACAGATGGCGCCTAACTATCTAGCCTGCATCGAATTCGCCTTATATAACTCCCACAAGCACCCGACTGGAGGCCGGGTGTTGAGTTACCACGTCCACGCTATCATATGGGGAGGTGAAGATCCCTTCAGCCTTGGGAACATCGTAGCTGAGAAGCGTCAAGCCAAGTTTGAGCCCAATTTTTCCGGCGCGGATCCCATTAGAGTTAAGCGATGCGAGACGACCGCAGCTAATCTTGCTCGTGTCCTTGGCTATATGATGAAGGCGCCACATGAGTGCCCATCATTTTATCCGGGCAAGAACGGTCGAAAGGGGAATACGCACCATTCCCCGAAGGGTGATCGGCACCTCTACTACCTTCGGTTGTTGCAACTAAGGTCGCTACACACCTGGGATCAGATGATGTTTGGCAAAGGAGAAGGCGCCCATTTGCGACGGACCGCCCTCAAGCAGATGAAAGACTTGAGCCTTAGCAAGGCGAGAGTTTCCGAGAATTCGCCGCACGCTGACGAGGTTCTCCCCTGGTGGGCGGATTTATACACAGAGATCAAGATCCCTAATTACAAGACGCCTGTCATTATTGCGAGAAAATGACAACATCGGTCGGGGCGTTACGCCCCGACCGGCTTGCCATGACAATGATCGGCCCAAGCCTGCATAATAACACGACGCTTCTCCAAAGCCCTTTGCCTTCGATAAGCTCGCTCCACAGCATTTTGGATCGTATGAGCTAACGACATTTCTATGTCCTCGCGTGCAAAACTGGTAGCCTCGCCAGCCCAATCTCGGAAGGTTGAGCGAAAGCCATGAACCGTGATATCGGTTCGATCCATTCGTTTCAGCAACTGCGCCATCGACATGTCCGACATGGTTCCGCCTCGCGGCGCTGGAAACACCAACTTATCAAGTCCGACGTTATCAGGCTTCACGGTTCTGAGTACCGCCAAGGCTGAGGCGCTGAGCGGCACCTGGTGCGTCTCGCCAGCCTTCATTCGTTCCGCCGGCACCGTCCAAAGTGCTTTCTCCAAATCGACCTCGCCCCATGTCATCCCGCGTGTTTCACCCGAGCGTGCTGCAGTCAGAATTGTAAATTCAAGCGCGCGCGCTGCGACAGCAGGGCGGCTTGCGAGCTCTGCCATAAATGCCGTAACTTCATTGTACGGCAGAGCTGCGTGATGCCGAACTTCCATCTTGCTCCGCTTAGGCAGTAGCAGGTCGAGATGCCCCTTCCCTCGAGCCGGATTCTCTCCTTCACGAAGACCCTGCGCTTTCGCGGCGTCGAGAATGCGTTCAATGCGGCCACGAAGCCTGGAGGCTGTTTCGGCTTTCGACAACCAGATCGGCTTTAATACCTCAAGCACATGCTCTGCTTTGACCTCCGCAATGGGCAACTCAAACATCGGAGCTGCATAGGTCGTCAGCGTGCTTCGCCACTGTTGGCGATGCTTCGGGTTTTTGAAGCCATCTTCAATCGAATCGAGCAGCTCCATCGCAAACGCGCCGAAGGTAACGGTCGGCGTCTTCTCGACTTTGGTCGCCTTGCGCTCAGCGACAGGATCAATGCCCTCAAGATACAGAGATCGAGCAGCCGCAGCCTTTTCTCTCGCTTTGGCTAAGGTAACATCGTGCACCGAGCCGAGGCCCATTTCTCGACGCCGGCCATTCAGCCAGCACACATAGAGCCAAGATCGAGTGCCCGAGTTACGGACGCGTAAGTATAAACCGCCGCCGTCGGAATAGATTCCGGGCTTCGTGAGTCGCTCCACCTGCTTGACGTTTAGTTTGTTTCGAGTGTGCATAAGCCATGGCGGTATGCCGGGCACCGCAATGGATCAAGCCATAAAATCGGTCATAAAATCGGCTGGGGTTGTACACGATTTCTGACGAACGGGCGCGGACACGCGATTTCACGAAAACCGCAGTTTTCTCGAGTGCTGGGGGTTCGCATTAGGTTGAGAGTGATCGCTGAGGTTCAGGATCTGGCGGAGACGGAGGGATTCGAACCCTCGGTAGCCCCTTAAGGCTACGACGGTTTAGCAAACCGCTGGTTTCAGCCACTCACCCACGTCTCCGCGCTCACCGGGGGAAGTGGCGTCCCGTACCGGCTGAGAGCGGCCTATAAACAGGCTGTTCGTGCATGGCAACGCCCGGTGTCGCCTGTTTCTCGAAAGGCTGCAATTTATCGCGCCAACAAGCTCTGGTAGGCATGCGTGACGAAGATCGCAAAATGATGCGACTCGACGCAGTGCCCGGTGGCGGTCTCGTGGCAATCGGACGCGAACCAACGCCGAACACGCGCCGCCGTTCCACTGTCATTCATCGACTCGTCGTGTCCACTTTTCGACTCATCGCAGGGCTTGGCGCCGCGATTCGCTTGCGGAGGGGCGCTCTGGTAGCCGCCGTGGCAATTCAAACGATATAGAACAGAGCAATCCTTGTCCGCTGACAAAACCAATTCCGGGGGTGTGATCGCACGTCTGCTGTCTCTCGCGCCCGAGCGGGAGATTTTTCTCCGCACCGGAGGACGCGTGCGCTTCATCCGTATCTCCACGCGCTTCCAGATCGTCGCTGCCAGCGCGCTGGCAGTGCTGGCTTTGCTCTGGGCCGTCGGCACATTCGCGATCCTGTGGAATCAGGCCAGCCTGCTTCTCGAGCGCGGCCATGTCGCGCGGGATCGGGCCGAGGTTCTCTCCCAGCAGGCCAAGGTGAAGGCCTATCGAGAGTCGGTGAACGATATCGCTCAGGATATCGAGCAGCGGCAGAAGGCCCTCGATGAACTGCTGCGCTCCAGCCTCGGCACGGGGATCGAAGAGGGCGGCGCAGGTGCGCCCGCTGACGGTCCGGAGGTCAGCAAGCCGCTGAGCGCGGCGTCCCCGGAGGCCTCGCGGCTGGAGGCGCTACGGCGTCATCAGGAAGTGCTCGAGACGCGCCTGGCTGGCGCGGTCGAACATCGCCTCGCGGCGGTCGAAAAGGCGATCCGCAGTTTCGGCCTCGATCCGGCCCGCATGGCGGTGCGAGAGCGGGGGCAGGGCGGTCCGTTCATTCCCGTCGCATCGATTGTCGCCGACCAGCCGGAGCTGCGAGATATCGCGCTGCTGCTGACCCGTCTCAACACCATGGAAGCCGCGCTGGCGGCGATCCCCTCCGGCAAGCCGACGGCGGCGCCGATGACCACCAGTTCCTATGGCTATCGGCGTGACCCCTTCAACGGCAGCCTCGCGTTCCATGGCGGCATCGATTTCCGGGGACGCATGGGTCAGCCCATCCTCGCCGCCGCGCCCGGCACGGTGACCTTCGTCGGCACCAAGCATGGCTATGGCAATGTCGTGGAAGTCGACCATGGCAAGGGCCTCTCGACGCTCTATGCGCACCTCTCCGGCTTCAATGCCAAGCCGGGCCAGAAGGTGGCACGCGGCACCCAGATCGCGCGCATGGGATCCACGGGCCGTTCGACCGGCACGCATTTGCATTTCGAAGTCCATGTCCATGGCGCGGCCGTCAATCCGCGTCCCTTTCTGGAGGCACGCAGGGATGTTCTCGAAGTCCAGCAAACGGCCAAGCGGCGCGTCGCCGACAGTGGCAACCGGGGCTAAGCACACGCCGTTCTCGATCCTCGGCAGCGATGTCAGGATCACGGGCAATCTGGAAGCCAGCGTGGATCTGCATATCGATGGAACGATCGAGGGCGACATTGCCTGCGCGGCGCTGGTGCAGGGCGCCGAAAGCCGCATCGCTGGCCATGTGAAGGCCAAGAGCGCCCGGATCGGCGGCCTGATCGAGGGATCGATCACGGCAGAGGAGCTGGTGGTGGAGGCGACCGCCCGGATCACCGGTGATGTGAGCTACGAGCGCATCACCATCGCCACCGGCGGCCAGATCGATGGGCGCATGACGCATAGCGGCCAGCCGACCGAACTCAAGCTGATCAAGAGCGATGTCGGGTAAGTGAGCAGGGAGGCCGGGGCTAACCCCTCCGATCAGCGCTCGCGTGTGGCGCTGAAGCTGATGTCCGGGTTGCGCTCGGCCTGATAGCCCACATCCCATGCCGATCTGGCGAGGAAGACGGGGTTCTCGTCGCGATCCTTGGCCATGCTCGTCCGGTTGATACTGGCGAAGTCTTCCAGCTTCTTGGCCTCCCCGGTCAGCCAGCGGGCCGTGTCGAACGGCGCCGGCTCCAGCACCGCGCCGACCTTATACTCCGCCTCCAGCCGGCTGATCAGCACATCGAGCTGCAGCTGGCCGACGACGCCGATGATCCACTGGCTCCCGATCTCGGGATAGAAAACCTGGATCACGCCCTCTTCGGAGAGATCGTCCAGCGCCTTGCGCAACTGCTTGGTCTTGGTCGGGTCCTTGAGCGCGATGCGGCGCAGGATTTCCGGCGCGAAATTGGGCAGGCCGGTAAAGCGCACATCCGCCTTTTCGCTCAGCGTGTCGCCCACCCGCAGCGTGCCGTGATTGGGGATGCCGATGATGTCGCCGGGGAAAGCCTCGTCGGCAATCTCGCGGTCCTGCGCGAAGAACAGGATCGGCGAGTGGACGGCGATGGGCTTCCCGCTGCCGGAGGGCGTGAGCTTCATGCCGCGGCGGAACTTGCCCGAGCACAGGCGCATAAAGGCAATGCGGTCGCGGTGCTGCGGGTCCATATTGGCCTGCACCTTGAAGATGAAGCCGGTCACGTCGCCGCGTTCCGGCTCGACCGGCGCGGGCTCGGCCGGCTGGGTGCGCGGCGGCGGGGCATGGGCGGCCAGCGCGTCGATCAACTCGCCAACGCCAAAGCGCTTGAGGGCGGAGCCGAAATAGACCGGCGTCAGGTCGCCATGGCGATAGGCGGTCAGGTCGAACGCGGCATAACCAGCCTGCGCCAGTTCGGCCTCTTCCCGCAGGCGCGCAAGACCTGCGGCGGAGAGCACGGTCGCGAGTTTCTCATCGTCCAGGCCGGTGAGCTGGGTAAAGCTGCCGTCAAATTCCTTGCTCGGGCCGACCGGCTGGTAGAGCCGATTGGTGGCAAAATCGTAGATGCCCTCAAACTCGCCGCCCATGCCGACGGGCCAGCTCATCGGGCAGACATCCAGCGCGAGCGCGTCGGCCACTTCATCCAGCAGCGAGAAGCTGTCGCGCCCCTCGCGGTCCACCTTGTTGACGAAGGTGATGATGGGCACGTTGCGCAGGCGGCACACCTCGAAGAGCTTGCGCGTCTGCGGCTCGATGCCCTTGGCGGCGTCGATCACCATCACGGCGCTGTCGACGGCGGTCAGGGTGCGGTAGGTGTCTTCCGAGAAGTCCTCGTGCCCCGGCGTGTCGAGCAGGTTAAAAGTGATCACGCTGCCATCGGGCTGGGTGCGCTCGAAGGTCATGACCGAGCTGGTCACCGAGATGCCGCGCTGCTGCTCGATCTTCATCCAGTCCGAGCGCGCGCGACGATTGGCCCCGCGCGCCTTCACTTCGCCGGCGAGGTGAATGGCGCCGCCGGCGAGCAGCAGCTTTTCCGTGAGGGTCGTCTTGCCTGCGTCCGGGTGGGAGATGATCGCGAACGTGCGGCGGGAAGGGATCGTCATAGCAAGCGTCTTAATCCAGGGAGCGAGCGCGCCGGGCGTGGTCGGGCCGGCAGCAATGTGGCGCTGCTATAGGGGCTGGGGCGGCGATCCTGCAAGGCACGGCTTACGGTGGGGCTGGTGCGGCGTGAGGGCATGGATAAGGCGCACCCTTCCTGTCGGCGCAAGGGGGCTGCGCAGGGGTTTCAAGCGCCGATTGCCCCAAGGGGGTTGACGAGCTGCCGGTAATCGATTGTACTGTAAGCCGGTTGATAAACGTAAATCGGGACGCCACGCGTCGCCGATGACCGTAGCATTTCGGTAACACTCCGCCATAAACTGGTCTGCGCGCGCATCGTGCGTTGGACATTGTCATGCATCTCTCTATGCAATCGATTGCTCGATTTTGTTTTTTGCAGGAGATGGATGATGAAGCGGCTTCACGCCGGTGTTGCGGTTTTGGCACTGATGGCTGTCATGGGTGCAGCGCCAGTTCGCGCACAGCAGACCACCACAAACAGTGTTGATACCGCGCCTGACGAAATCATCGTCACCGCTCAGAAGTCCGGTGTACAGGCGCTGCAGGAAGTGCCGCTCGCCATCCAGGCGTTCAGCGGCGAAGACCTCAAGGAACGCAACATCAACAATATCGCGGACCTCGCCACGGCGATTCCGGGTATTTCCGAGAGCCAGCGCCAGTCGGTCGCCTCGCGCTCGTTCAGCATCCGCGGCGCCGGCGCCGGCGCTGCCAATGGCGACTCGGCTATCGGCTATTATGTCGACGACGTGCCGTTCGTTGTCACCAACTTCGGCATTGCGCCGCCAATCCGCTTCCTCGACCTCGACCGCGTCGAGGTTCTGCGCGGTCCGCAGGGCACGCTCTATGGCCAGGGTTCGGCCGGCGGTGTGTTCATCTTCCACACCCGCGATCCTGACCTTACCGAGATCAAGTTCGCTGCCGAGGCGCAGGCCTCCCAGACGCGCGGGGCCGGTGGCCTCAACTATGGCGTTGCAGGCGTCGTCTCCGTCCCGATCATCAAGGATGTGCTTGCTGTCCGCGTCAGCGGTGGCCACTCCTATAATCCGGGTTGGGCGGACGAATATTACGGTGCGTTCGACGGCACGCCGGACCGCAAGGGCGTGAACGAGGTTCGCGACGACGACATTCGCGTGGTCGCGCTGTTCCGTCCGGTCGACAACCTCAATATCCGCGCGCAGTACTGGCATTTCCGTCCGCGCCAGCAGTTCCTGGGCGGTCTCGCCTCGACCCAGCCGCCTTATTACGCGAACACGGCGGCGCAGCCGAGCTTCGGCAATGGCGACTTCAAGCTTTACAGCCTGTCGGCCGGTCTGGACTTCGATACCTTCTCGATCTCTAGCGCCACCACTTATCTCAAGGGCAATTTCGGCATTTACGTGCCGATCGCGCCGGCGGGTGCCTTCTCCAGCCAGTTCTTCCCGGACATGTTCAGCCAGGAAGTGCGGATCAACTCCACGACCGACGGCCCATTCCACTGGCTGCTCGGCGGCGCCTATCAGGACGGCAGCGGCCCGCAGGAAAACTATCTGCGCATTCCCGTTGCGGGCATCGACACCAATGCCGACAACAACACCATCACCAAGAACTGGGCGGTGTATGGCGAACTGGGTTACGACCTGTTCGACGGCAAGCTGCGTCCCCGGGTTGGCCTGCGCTATTATCATGACAAGCGCACGTTCGAAGACGCCAACACGACGAACACGAACAAGAAGAATGTGACGACCTGGCGCGTCAATCTCTCCTATGTGCCCAATGATGATCTGACGGTGTTCGCCACGGCGGCGACCGGCTTCCGTCCGGGCATCGTCCAGTCGCAGATCCAGGCGGACCTGCTTGCGGACGTCGGCATCCCTGCCGGCACCCAGACCCGTCCCGAAAGCTCGACCAACTATGAGGCCGGCATCAAGTGGCGCTCGCCCGATCGCACGCTCAACGTCGGGTTGAACTTCTACATCAACAAGCTCGAGGACATGCTGACGCCGACGCCGACGCTGGACGCGAACGTCTCTGGCTTCTCGAACTTCGGTGACGGCACCAGCAAGGGCGTCGATATCGAGATGCGCTGGCGGACGCCTCTGGACGGGCTGACGCTGAGCGCAGTCGCGAACATCAACCAGGGCAAGTATGACACGGTCGATCCCGCCGTGCAGGCGCGCCTGCCGTACCTGCGTCCCGGTACGCGGCTCGTCAACACGCTCGAGGAAAATGCCCGCGTGGATGCGACCTATGAGACATCGCTAGGCGGTGACCTCAACGGCCTGTTCAACGTCGCATGGACCTACAATGGCAACCGCCTCCAGACCAACGGCGAGTATGTGAAGGCCTATAGCGTATACAGCGCCAATATCGGTCTGCGGTACAAGGCATATGATCTAACGCTGTTCGGCGAAAATCTCGGCGATTATGATGGTGCTGTGCTCACGCTCAATACCTCCAGCATCCGGGTGACGCCGCGCACGATCGGCGTGCGTCTGCGCGTCAACTATCAGTGATCCGGTCACGGGCCTGGTGACACGCCCGGCCGTCAGATGAAAAGGGCGGGCGCGGCGAAGGCTGCGCCCGCCTTCTTTTTGGTGCTATCCGCCGGCAGAGATCGTGCAAAGCGGCGGGAACCAGATGGCAGGGATCGCAATTCTGCAGGCACCGCAGCTGTTGCGGTCGGAGACACGGTCATCATGAACAGGCTTATCCGCGCCGCCCTTCTCAGCGCTGTCCTTGCGGCAGGTCCCGCCTTTGCGCAGGACGAACCGGAGAAGGAGGACAAGACAGCGCAGAAAGCGGGCGAGATCGTGACGCAGCCCGCGCGCGACGTGGGCATCGAGAAAACGAAAATCCCCGAGGTGCTGGCCCGCGCTGTCGAGCAGCCCTATGCGCCGGCCGGCAAGGGCTGCCGCGCGGTGATCGACCAGATCGCCGAGCTGAATGCGGTGCTGGGCCCGGACTTTGACGCCAACAGCAAGGCCAATGAGAACAAGTTCGGCAATCTCGCGGCTGCCGGTGGCGCGGCGATCGTCAACTCGATCATTCCGTTCCGGGGTCTCGTTCGCGAAGTGAGCGGCGCGGCAGGGGCCGAGCGTCGCCTGCAGGCCGCCATCAACGGTGGCGTCGCGCGCCGGGGCTATCTGCGCGGGCTGGCGGTCAGCCGAGGCTGCAAGCTACCCGTGCCGCCGGCACCCGCTCCGGCCGAGGAGGAGAAGCGGAAAGCGGACTGATCGGCCCGGACTTCCGCCGCTCCTCTGGTTCTTATCCGCGCAGTGTCGCGCCCTGTTTGGTGGCTGCGGCCACCACGCGATCAGCGATGGCCTTCAACTCTTCGTCCGTGAAGCTTTTTTCGCCGGGCTGCAGTGTGACTTCCACGGCGAGGCTCTTCTGCCCTTCCGGGACGCCCTGCCCGGCGAAGAGATCGAACAGGCGCGCATCGACGATGGCGTTCTTGTCCGCCCCCCGCACGGCGCGCACCAGCGCGTCGGCTTCCAGATTCACCGGCACGAGGAACGCGAAGTCGCGGGTAACGGCCTGCAAGGCCGGCGGCGCATAGGCCGTGCGCATGAATGTGGTCTTCTTGGGCACGGGAATCGCATCGAGCTGGATTTCCGCCGCAACGACCGTGCCATCGAGATCGAAGGCGCGAGCGAGGCGCGGGTGCAGCACGCCATAAGCGGCAAGCACATTTTTGGGGCCAAGGCGCAGCGTGCCGGATTGGCCGGGATGATAGGCATCGCCAGCCTCGCCCATCATCTGCAGGCGTCCGGCAGGCGCACCGGCGGCCGTCAGCAGCGCAATGACCTCCGCCTTGATGTCGAAGGCATCGAACGGGCGGGCCTTGCCGCCCTGCCAGCCGCGCGGGCTCTTCTCGCCGGCCATCAGGATGCCGAGGGTCAGCTTCTCGTCGCTGCTGCCATCATCGGCGCGGAAATAGCGCCGGCCGATCTCGAACAGGCGGATCGAGGATGCCCCGCGATCGGCATTGCGTCGCGCGGCGGAGAGCAATCCGGCGAGCAGCGTCGGCCGCATCACCTTCATATCTTCGCTGATCGGGTTGGCTAGCGTCCAGTCGCCGCCACCAAAGGGCGCGGCTTCACTTTCAGAAATGAAGGACCAGTTGATCGCCTCGTTAAGGCCGCGAGCGGCAGCCGCGCGACGGGCGCGGCGCTCGATGAGCTGCAGCGGCGTTGCGGTCGGGCGGGCGACGCCCGGTGTGCGGGGCAGGGGCACGGACGGGACGTTGTCCAACCCTTCGATCCGCACGACTTCCTCGACGATATCGGCGGTGCCGTGGATATCGCGGCGCCATGTCGGGATGGTGATCCGCCAGTTGGCGCCGGCCTCCACGGTGAAGCCGAGCGCCGCGAGGATCGCCTGCTGGCGCTCCGCGCTCACCGTCATGCCGGCCAGCGCATCGACCATGTCGGGCCGATAGCCCTCGATGACGCGCGGCTCTGTCGGCGGGGTGCCGGCGCGCGTCGCCTCGGTGGGCGTCCCGCCACACAAAGCGAGAACCAGCCGCGTCGCGATGTCCAGCCCCTCATCCAGGAACGCCGGGTCCACCCCGCGCTCGAAGCGCTGGCGGGCATCGGAGGTGAGGCTGAGCGCCTGCCCCGTCCGCGCGATGCTCTCGGGCGTGAAATAGGCGCATTCGATCAGCACATCGCTGGTGCTCTCCTGCGCGCCGCTATGCTCGCCGCCCATGATGCCGCCGATATCGTGAACGGCGGAGGCGTCCGCGATCACCGTCATGCCCTCGGCCAGCGTATAGGTCTTGCCGTTGAGCGCCAGCACCTGCTCGCCGGCTTTCGCCTTGCGGGCGACGAGGCCGCCATCGAGGCGGGCCATGTCATAGACATGCAGCGGGCGGCCAAGGCCGATCATGACGAAGTTGGTGATGTCCACCAGCGCGCTGATCGGCTTCTGGCCGATGGCCTTCAGGCGCCGCTGCAGCCATTCCGGCGAGGCGCCGTTGCGCACGCCGCGCACCGCGCGGGCATAGAAGGCCGGGCAGCCATCGGCATCGTCCGTGCGCACGTCCGGGCCTGCGCCCTGCGCGTCGATCGCCGGGAGCTGTCCGATGATGTCATCGAGCGGCCGCAGCGTGCCGAGGCCCTTGGCAGCGAGATCGCGCGCGATGCCGCGCACACCCATGCAATCCTGCCGGTTGGGCGTGACCGAGACCTCGATGACCGGATCGTCAAGCTGCGCATAGTCGGCAAAGCGCGTGCCGATGGGCGCGTCCGCAGGCAGCTCGATGATGCCCTCATGATCTTCGCCCAGCTCCAGCTCGCGGGTGGAGCACATCATGCCGTTGGATTCAACGCCACGAATGGCCGCGACCCGCAGCACCATGCCATTGGCCGGCACCGTGGCGCCGGGCAGGCCGAACACGCCGACCAGACCGGCGCGGGCATTGGGGGCGCCGCAGACGACCTGCAGCGGACCATCGCCGGCATCGACGCTTAGCACCTGCAGCTTGTCGGCCTGCGGATGCGGCGCGGCCGTGAGAACCTTTGCGACGCGGAAGCCATCGAGTTTCTCGGCGGGGTTTTCGACGCCCTCGACCTCAAGGCCGATATCGTTGAGCACGCGCAGGATTTCCTCCAGCGAGGCGCTGGTGTCGAGATGGTCCTTGAGCCAGGAGAGGGTGAACTTCATGCGCGGGCTCCGGGATTGCCGGTAAGATCAAACCCGTGCTCCTGCGAAGGCAGGAGCCCAGGGCGGTGAAGGACGGCGGCTGCGCCCTGGGTTCCTGCTTCCGCAGGAACACGAACTCGCAAGAAATGGCTCATGCGCCCACTCCTCCGCTCAGCGTAGGCACATCCAGCGCGGAGAAGCCGTAATGGCGCAACCAGCGCAGATCGCCGTCGAAGAAGGCGCGGAGGTCGTTCATGCCATATTTGAGCATGGCGAGCCGGTCGACGCCGGTGCCGAAGGCAAAGCCCTGCCACTCAGCGGGATCCAGCCCGCAATTGCGGATGACATTGGGGTGGACCATGCCGCTGCCGAGCACTTCCATCCAGCCGCCATTTTCCGCATCGCCGCTGCCGCCGATGACGCGCTGGCCCTTCTCGATAGTGTAGCCCACGTCCACTTCCACCGAAGGCTCGGTGAAGGGGAAGTAGCTGGGGCGCAGGCGCAGGACGATGTCCTCACGCTCGAAGAACGCCTTGAGGAAGGTCTCCAGCGTCCATTTGAGGTGCCCGAGGTGAATACCCTTGTCGATCACCAGACCTTCGATCTGGTGGAACATCGGCGTGTGCGTCGCGTCGCTGTCCGAGCGGTAGACGCGGCCGGGCGCGATGATGCGGATCGGCGGTGGCGTGCTCGTCATGGTGCGGATCTGCACCGGCGAGGTGTGGGTGCGCAGCAACATGGCGGCCGGATTGCCGTCTCCGCCGGTCGCGCGGGCATTGTCGCCGAAGTAGAAGGTGTCGTGCATCGCGCGCGCGGGGTGCGTCTCGGGGATGTTGAGCGCGGTGAAGTTGCGCCAGTCATCCTCGATCTCCGGGCCGGTAGCGACCGCGAAGCCCAGATCGGCGAAGATCTCGGCCAGCTCGTCCATCACCTGGCTGACGGGATGAATGCTGCCCGGCGGCGGCAGGTCCACCGGCAGCGTCATGTCCAGCGTCTCGGAGGCGAGGCGGGCATCGAGCGCTGCCGTTTCAAGCGCGGTCTTGCGGGCGGCGATGGCGCTCGTCACGCTTTCGCGCAGGTCGTGGATCGCGGGGCCTTGCTGCTGGCGCTCTTCCGGGCTCATCCGCCCTAATGTCTTGAGCAGGGCGGTGATGGCGCCGCTCTTGCCCAGCGCGCTGACGCGCAGCGCTTCCACGGCATCGAGGGTGTCGGCGGCGGCGATGTCGGCGATGAGGCCGTCCTTGAGGGATGTGACGTCGGTCATGGCCGCGTCCGCTAGCCTAATTCACCGCAAACGAAAAGGGCGCCGGCATGCCGACGCCCTTTCCTTTGATGGTTGCGACCCGGTTTCGATCAGGAGAACTGAACGACCGACTGACGACGACGCAGCGTGCTGCCGATCAGCGCGAAACCGCCGAGCATCAGCGCCCAGGTCGTCGGCTCGGGCACCGGCACCGCGCTCATCGCGGTAACTGTCACGCCATCCAGCGCCGGGCCGGTCCAGGGCGAGTCGGTCATCGACGCAAAGCTGAGCGTCGTGAGGTTGCCCGAGGCCGTGAAGGTGTAGGTGTAGTTGGTCCAGCCCATGTTGGTCTTCGAGAAGCCCGTATTGTCGAAGCTGAACAGCTGGCCGTCATTGCCCGTCGCGGCGACTTCCAACGTCTTGACCGCCGGCCCGCCTTCGGGATTGCCGGCCATCAGGAAGTCGACATTGTAGGTCATGCCTTCAATGGTATCGAACGTCTGTGCGATCGCGCCCTGGGCGCTGCCGTTCAGATCGATACTGCGGCTGCCGCTGCCCGACTGCCAATAACCACCGATCAGCTCCACATTGCCGGATGTGATGGTCCAACCCGTCAGGGCCGTGCTCTCGGTGCCCAGGCGGAGGAAATAGGTGCCTGGGTCATTGCCGGTCTCGAAATCGCCGTTGATGAACGTTGCTGCCTGCGCAGCGGACGGGAGGGCGAGCGTCGCCGCGACCCCCAATAGCAGTCCCTTCATTTGGTTCTCCACTTATAGTCCCACGCACTCGCAATGCTGCAGTGCAGAAAAGGTTTCCGACGTGTTAACCAAAATTCCAGAGAGTCCCGAAAATGATACAAAAAGGGCGCCGGAAGCATCCGACGCCCTCTTCGCGATGATTGTGCAGATGCTCAGGCTGCGGGCAGGGCCGCGCGCGCCTGGGCAATGATGCCCTTAAACACATCGCCTTCATGCATGGCGATGTCGGCCAGAACCTTGCGGTCCAGTTCGACGCCCGCCAGCTTGAGGCCGTGCATGAACTGGCCATAGGTCAGGCCTTCCATGCGGACAGCTGCGTTGATGCGCTGGATCCACAGGGCGCGGAAGCTCCGCTTCTTCACCTTGCGGTCGCGATATGCGTACTGGCCAGCCTTTTCGACAGCCTGACGCGCGATGCGGATCGTGTTCTTGCGACGGCCATAATAGCCCTTCGCCTGATCCAAAATCCTCTTGTGCTTCGCCTTGGTGGTTACACCGCGTTTGACACGTGCCATGTCGCCTGCTCCTTACTTGAGGCCGTAGGGCGCCCAGAGGCGCACGTGAGCGACATCCGCGTCGGAGAGAACCTCCGTACCGCGATTCTGGCGAATATACTTCGCGTTGTGGCTGATCAGGCGGTGGCGCTTGCCGGCGACACCATGCTTGACCTTGCCGGTGGCGGTGAATTTGAAGCGCTTCTTCACACCGCTCTTGGTCTTGAGCTTGGGCATTTTCGTCTCCTTTGTCTTAGCGCAAGCACCCTGGAGGATGCTCGCAGACGATTACGGACGAACACGGCAGCCCTTACTGGCCGGCCCGTCCTTGCGGTCTTCCATAGGACATGGAAGCGCGGGCGTATAAGCGCGGCCGCGCGCCGACGCAAGCCCCTTAGGTGCGGGCCTGATTTGACTCCGGTCAACGACTCCTCGCCCCCATCGCATTAATATGGCACCAGTTTCGCACGATCCTGATGCGGTGAACAAGGAGGCTGCCATGAAGACGGTGATGGTTCTGATCCATGACGACCCGAGTCAGGAAGCGCGCCTGCAAACCGCGCTCGACATTGTGCGCGCGGTCGAGGGGCATCTGCTGTGTCTCGATGTCGTCCAGATTCCCATGATTGCGGACGGCTTTGGCGCGGGCGGCGGCACCGGCGTGCTGATGATGGATGAGCGCGACCGGGAGGACAAGAATATCGAGGCGCTCGAACCCCGGCTCGCCAATGAAGGCGTGAGCTATGAGTGGGCGCGCGTGCAGAGCCAGTCCGACGAGGGCATTACGGACAATGTCCGGCTGGTCGACATGATCGTCGTCGGCAAGCAGGCCTTCGGCGCGGTGAACGAGACCGGGGACACGGCCTCGCGTCTCGCGGCGCTGACCTCCGCGCCGGTCCTGCTGGTGCCGACGGAGCAGAAGCGCTTGGATCTCTTCGGCAAGGCGCTGGTCGCCTGGGATGGATCACGCGCGGCCGATGCCGCGCTGCGGGCGGCGATCCCGCTGCTGCGCATGGCCAGCGAGGTCGAGGTGGTGACGATCGGGGAAGGGGAAGGCGACCCGGACGAGGCGGCCGCCTATCTTGACCGGCATGGCTGCAAGGTCGTCAGCCGGCGCCTGCCCAAGGCTGGCGCGGTGAGCGACCAACTGATCGAGGCCATGCGGTCCTCCGGCGCGAGCTGGGCGGTGATGGGCTGCTATGGCCGCAGCCGCCTGCGCGAGCAGCTGTTCGGCGGCACGACGCGGACGCTGCTGGCCAAGGCGCCGATCCCGATCCTGCTTTCTCACTGAGACGCCAGCCGAGGCGCGCCCCGCAATGGGGCGCGCCTCAGTTGGCCATGGCGAAACTGTTGGTGTCGATCAGTTCGCCGGCCTGATTGCCGGCGGCTTCGATCAGCCGCCGTTCGAGTGTGGCGAGGCGGGTCTTGCTCTCCAGCTTTCCGCCCAGAAGATCGGTCAGATAGAAGGTGTCGACGGCGCGCTCGCCGAAGGTGGCGACATGCGCGCTGTGGACCATGGTCTTGGACTGGAATAGCGCAAAGGCGAGGCTGAGCAGCAGGGCAGGGCGGTCGCGAGCCATGACTTCCACCACGGTGAAGCGGTTGGAGGCCTTGTTGTCGATGAGCACCTGCGGCACGATCTGGAAGGCTTCGGCCCGCCGACGGGCCAGCGGGCGCTCGTCCAGCTTGTGCATCAGCTTGTGGCGGTTGAGCAGCGCGTCCTCGATATAGGTCTTCACCCGCTGCAACTGCTCGGGCGCATCGAAGCGCCCGCCAAGCGGGTCCTGCACCAGGAAATTGTCGAGCGCCGTGCCATCCTTGAGGGTGTGGATGCGGGCGTCGATGATGTTGCCGCCGGCCAGATGAATCGCCCCGGCGATCCGGTAGAACAGCCCGGGATGATCCGAGGCGTAGACGGTGACCAGCGTCGCGCCGCGCTCGGGATAGGAACGGGCATCGATGGAGAGATCGGACTGGCCGGCGTCCAGCAGATGCTGTGCGTTGCGCTCCAGGATGTCCTGCGATTCGGCGATCCAGTAGGATTGCGGGAAACGCTTCACCAGCCGGTCGAAGGCCTTGTCGTCCAGCGCCAGGCTCGCGCGCAAGGCGTCGCGCTTCTCCTCGATGCGCTCCTGACGGCCCCGCTGCTTGTGGCCGGGGCGGATGACCTCCTCGGCGGAGTCGTACAGCTCGGCGAGGAGCTGGCGCTTCCAGCTGTTCCACACGCCCGGTCCGACCGCGCGGATGTCGACGATGGTCAGGATCACCAGCAGCCGCAGCCGCTCCGGGCTCTGCACCACTTCGGCGAAGTCGAGGATGGTCTTGAAGTCCGAAAGGTCGCGCTTGAACGCGGTTGCGGACATCAGCAGATGATAGCGCACCAACCAGGCGACGGTCTCGGTCTCGGCATCGCTGAGGCCCAGGCGCGGGCAGAGCTTGGTCGCCACCTCCGCGCCCAGAATGCTGTGGTCGCCGCCGCGCCCCTTGGCGATATCGTGCAGCAGCACCGCGACATAGAGCACGCGGCGGGAGATGATCTTCTCGATGATCGCGCTCGCTAGCGGATGATCGACCTTGAACTCGCCCTTTTCGATCTGGGAGAGCAGGCCGATGGCGCGGATGGTGTGCTCATCCACCGTATAATGGTGGTACATGTCGAACTGCATCTGCGCGACCACGCGGCCGAAGTCCGGCACGAAGCGCCCGAACACCCCGGCCTCGTTCATCCAGCGCAGCACCTTTTCCGGGTCGCGGGGCGAGGTAAGCACGTTCATGAACAGCGCATTGGCCTGCGGGTCTTCCCGCTCCTTGCGAGTAATCAGCACCGAATCGCGGTTGAGCGCGCGCATTGCATCCGGGTGGATCTCCAGCCCGTGCTTGTCCGCCAGCGAGAAGATCTCGATCATCCGCACCGGCTGCTCGCGGAAGAAATCATCCTCGGGAATGGTGATCCGGCCCCGCTCCAGCACGAAGCCATCGAGCTTGCGCGGGCGGTTGAACATCGCCGGGATGTAGCGCCGGCCGCGGCTGGCCATCTTGTCATCGAGGTGGGCGAGGAACACCCCGGTCAGGTCGCCGACGGTCTTCGCCATCAAAAAATAGAGGTGCATGAACCGCTCGACGGCGGACCGGCCGCGCTTGGGCGAGAAGCCCATGCGCTCGGCGACTTCGATCTGCAGATCGAAGGTCAGGCGGTCCTCCGCGCGCCGGGAGATTTCGTGCATGTGGCAGCGCACGGCCCAGAGGAAATTCTCGGCCCGCTGGAACTGGGACAGCTCGGCGCGGGTCAGCAGGCCCACATCCACCAGCTCCGCGACGGTGCGCACCCGGTTCACATATTTGCCGATCCAGAACAGCGTGTGCAGATCGCGCAGGCCGCCCTTGCCCTCCTTGATATTGGGTTCGACGACATAGCGGCTGTCGCCCATCTGCTTGTGCCGGGCATCCCGCTCCGCCAGCTTCTCGGTGACGAAGGTCTTGGCCGTGCCCTGCATCACATCCTTGTCGAAGCGAGCGACGCATTCGTCGTAAATGCCCCGGTCGCCCCACACGAAGCGCGATTCCAGCAGGGCGGTGCGGATGGTGAGGTCCGACTTCGCCATGCGCACCGTCTCGTCGATCGAGCGGCTGCTGTGCCCGACCTTGAGGCCCAGATCCCACAGCGCATAGAGCATGCTCTCGATGACCTGCTCGGTCCATTCGGTGGGCTTGTAGGGCGTGAGGAAGCCGATATCGACATCGCTATAGGGCGCCATTTCACCGCGCCCATAGCCGCCCACCGCAACCACGGTCAGCCGCTCGGACGCGGTGCGGTTGCTGATCGGGTAGAGGTGCTTCACTGTCGCATCGAAGAGCAGGCGGATGATCTGGTCCATCAGGAAGGCCTGCGCCGTCACGGCGTCGCGCCCGCGCGTCGGGTTGCGGGCGAGGCGGTGGGAGACTTCCTCCCGGCCCTTGGCAAGCGCCTCGCGCAGCGCCGCGACGATCACTTGCCGGCGCGCGGCGGTATCGCTCAGTTCGGTTAGCTGGGCAGTGAGCGCATCGGCAATCTGGCGGCGATCGATGATCGCACGGCGGCCGGGCAGCGAATCGGGCACCTTGTTCATGGGTGCCATATAAGCGCGCTTTGCCGCAGTTGCAGGTGCAACCTCGGCATGGCGCGCAAATCGAGGGGCTCAGGCGGTGGGCGCGGTGGCGATCTGCTTGAGCTGGTAGATAAGGTCGAGCGCCTCGCGCGGACTGAGCGTGTCCGCGTCGATGGCGTCCAGCCGGTCGCGCAGCGGGTCGGTGGCGACCTCCGGTGCGGCGGAGAGCGTTGCGGCGAAGAGGGGCAAGTCATCGAGCCCCGCCGCGATGCCGCCGGTCTGCGCCTTGCCGGCTTCCAGCTTGCCGAGCACGGCCTTGGCGCGGGCCAGCACCGCGGCGGGCAAGCCTGCAAGCCGCGCCACCGCTATGCCGTAGCTGCGGTCGGCCGGGCCTTCGGACAGCTCGTGCAGCAGCACCAGATCGCCATTCCATTCCCGCGCGCGAACATGGTGGAGCGAGAGGGCGCCGAGGCGCTCGGCCAAGCGCGTCAATTCGTGATAATGGGTGGCGAACAGGCAGCGGCAGGCATTGCTGTCATGGATCGCTTCCACCACCGCCCAGGCGATGGCGAGGCCATCATAAGTCGACGTGCCGCGCCCCACTTCATCGAGGATCACGAAGCTGCGCTCGGTTGCCTGCGCAAGGATCGCGGCGGTCTCGATCATCTCGACCATGAAGGTCGAGCGCCCGCGGGCCAGATTGTCCGAGGCGCCGACGCGGCTGAACAGGCGGTCGACCAGCCCGAGCCGGGCGGCGCGGGCGGGCACGAAGCTGCCGGCCTGCGCGAGAATGACGATCAGCGCGTTCTGCCGCAGGAAGGTCGATTTACCGCCCATATTGGGGCCGGTCACCAGCCACAGCCGGTTGTCCGGCGTGAGCGTGCAGTCATTGGCGACGAAACTGGTGCCGTCCTTCGCCAGCGCGGCTTCCACCACCGGATGGCGTCCGCCCTCGATGGCGATGCAGGGCTCTTCGGCGAAGACCGGCCGGCTCCAGCCGCCTTCAACAGCGCGCTCGGCCAGAGCCGCCGCCACGTCGATGCGGGCGAGGGCATCCGCCGTGCGCGCGATGGCGGTGCGGCTGTCCATCACCAGCGTCACCAGTTCCTCGAAATGCGCCGCTTCGGCCGCCAGCGCATGGGCGCCGGCCTGCGTGACCCGGCTGGCCTGCTCGTGCAGGTCCACCGAGTTGAACCGCACGACTCCCGCCAGCGTCTGGCGATGGGTAAAGCCGCTGTCATTGGCCATCAGCTGGTCGGCGTGACGGGCAGGCACCTCGACATGATAGCCAAGCACGCCGTTGTGGCGGATCTTGAGCGCGGAGATGCCGGTCTGCTCGCGATAGCGCGCTTCGAGCGCGGCGATGGCGCGGCGACCGTCGCCGGCCATGCGGCGCAACTCGTCCAGTGCGGCATCATAGCCATCGGCGATATAGCCGCCATGCGCCGCTTCCGTCGGCGGGGCAGGCACGAGGGCGCGGGCCAGCTGATCGACGAGAGCGCCATGACCATCGAGCGATGGCAGCAGATCGTCGAGCAGGGGCGGTCGGTCGGGCAGCGCGCCCAGCCGCTCGCGCAGCGCACGGCCGCCGTCGAGGCCATCGCGCAATTGCCCCAGATCGCGCGGACTGCCCCGGCCGATGGCGACGCGGCCGAGCGCGCGGCTGAGGTCTGGCAAGGCGCGCAGGCGGGTGCGGACCAGCTCGCGCAGCGGCCCGTCATCGTGGAACCAGCGCACCAGATCGAGTCGCGCTTCCACCGTGGCGCGGTCCATCAAAGGCGCTGAGAGGTCCGCTGCGAGCAGGCGCGCGCCCGCGCCCGTCACGGTGCGGTCCACGGTGGCGAGCAGGCTGCCGGCGCGCTGACCGTTGGCGGTGGTGACGATCTCCAGGCTCTCGCGCGTCGCCGGGTCGATGGCGAGGTGATCCTGCGCGCCGGCCCGTATCGGCGCGGCGAGGAAAGGCATCCGCCCCTTGCCGACATGTTCGAGATAGCCCAGCAGGCCGCCCAGCGCGGAGAGCTCCGCGCGCGAGAAGCTGCCGAAGCTTTCCACCGTCTTCACGCCGAAATGCCGGCAGATGTCCGCTTCCGCCCGGGCGCTGTCGAAGCCGCGATTCTCGAAGGGGAGGGCGCCGGTCAGCCGATCGGTGAGACCCGGCCGCGCAATGACTTCGCTCGCGTTGATCCGCGCGAGTTCCGCCTCGATGCCGCCGGCATCCACAGCCACCACGTCCAGCCGGCCGGTGGAGATGTCGGCGGCGGCGACGGCATAATGGCCGGCGGCTTCCCCCACGGCCGCGAGCAGATTGGCGCGGCGGCTGTCCAGCAGCGCATCCTCGGTCAGCGTGCCGGCGGTGACGAAGCGCACGATGGCACGGCCGACCAGCGCTTTCGATCCGCGTGCCTTGGCCTGCTCGGGCGTCTCGGTCTGCTCGGCAATGGCAACGCGCAGCCCGGCCTTGATGAGTCGCGCCAGATAGCCCTCGGCGCTGTGTACCGGCACCCCGCACATGGGGATCGGCTCGCCCTCATGCTCGCCGCGCGTAGTGAGCGCGATGTCGAGCACGGCGGCCGCGGTCCTGGCGTCCTCGAAGAACAGCTCGAAGAAGTCGCCCATGCGGTAGAAGAGCAGGTCGCCCCCGGCTTCCGCCTTGAGCGCCAGATATTGCGCCATCATCGGCGTGGGGCCGCCGGGTGCGGCGCTGGCTTTGGAGGATTTGGCTGGCAGACTGGTCACGCGGTTGCGTTAGCAGGGGCTTTCGATCTCGAAAAGCCGGCGGTGGCGTTTCATCCACGGGGTTGTTCGTACCTCGCCTCTTGTGGAGCCGGGCGGAAAGTCGCTAGGGCGTTCCCAATTGCCGAGGAACCCTGCTGATGACCGATAAAGCCGCCATCGAATTCTCCGAGCGCGAGGCGCTGCTGTTCCATTCCTTCGGGCGGCCCGGCAAGATCGAGATCATCGCCTCCAAGCCGATGGCGACGCAGCGCGATCTGGCGCTTGCTTATTCGCCCGGCGTGGCCGTGCCCGTGCAGGCCATCGCTGATGATGCCGCCAAGGCCTATGACTATACCGCCAAGGGCAATCTGGTCGCGGTCATCTCCAACGGCACGGCGATTCTCGGCATGGGCAATCTCGGCGCGCTCGCCTCCAAGCCGGTGATGGAAGGCAAGGCCGTGCTGTTCAAGCGCTTCGCCGATGTCGACGCCATCGACCTGGAGCTGAACACCGAAGACCCGCAGGCCTTCATCGATGCGGTGGCGCTGCTCGAACCCAGCTTTGGCGGCATCAACCTTGAGGACATCAAGGCACCCGAGTGCTTCATGATCGAGGCAGCGCTCAAGGAGCGCATGAACATTCCGGTCATGCATGACGACCAGCATGGCACCGCGATCATTTGCGCCGCCGGCCTGATCAACGCCTGTTTCCTCACCGGGCGCGACATTCGCGAGACCAAGGTCGTCGTGAATGGTGCCGGCGCGGCGGCCATCGCCTGCACCGAACTGATCAAGGCGATGGGCGTGGCGCATGACAATGTGATCATGTGCGACCGCGAGGGCGTGATCTATCAGGGCCGCACCCATGGCATGGACCAGTTCAAGTCCGCCCATGCCGCCCGCACCGAGGCGCGGACCCTGCACGAGGCGCTGAAGGATGCCGATATCTTCCTCGGTCTTTCAGCCAAGGATGCGCTGAAGCCCGAATGGATCAACGAGATGAAGCCGCGGCCGATCCTCTTCGCCATGGCCAATCCCGATCCGGAGATCCTGCCGCCGGTGGCCAAGGCCGCGCGCCCGGATGCGATCATCGCCACGGGCCGCTCGGATTATCCCAATCAGGTCAACAATGTGCTGGGCTTCCCCTTCATCTTCCGGGGCGCGCTGGACGTGCGCGCGACGGCGATCAACGAGGCGATGAAGATCGCGGCGGCGCAGGCCATTGCCGAACTGGCCCGTCAGCAGGTGCCCGAGGAAGTCGCGCTGGCTTATGGCACCAAGCACAGCTTCGGCGCGGATTACATCATTCCCGCCCCCTTCGATCCGCGTCTGATGGAAGTGGTGCCGGCAGCGGTGGCGCAGGCGGCGATGGAGTCGGGCGTCGCCCAGCGGCCCATCGAGGATATGGACGCCTATCGCCAGTCCCTGCGGGCGCGGCTCAATCCCACCACCTCCGTTCTCACCCTCGCTTATGAGGGCGCCAAGGCCAGCCCCAAGCGCGTGGTCTTTGCCGAGGCGGAAGAGGAAGTCGTGCTGCGCGCCGCGATCCAGTTCCGCGATGGCGGCTATGGCACCCCGGTGCTGGTCGGCAGGCAGGATGTCTATGATCGCCTGCGCGATCTCGGCGTGCGCGATCCCGAGAGTTACGAGCTCTACAACAGCGTCAATTCGCCGCTCGTGCCGCGCATGGTCGACATGCTGTACGAGCGCCTGCAGCGCCGGGGCTATCTCCGCCGCGATTGCGAGCGCATGGTCAACCGGGACCGCAACATCTTCGGCGCGCTGCTGCTGCAGATGGGTGAGGCGGACGCGATGATCACCGGCGTCACCCGCACCTATGCGCAGACAATGCGCGAACTGCGCCGCGTGCTCGACCCCGCCGAGGACCGCACGCTGTTCGGCATGCACATCCTCGTCGGGCGTAGCCACACCGTGTTCATGGCGGATACCACTGTCAACGAGCGGCCGAATTCCGCCGAACTGGCGCATATCGCCATCGAATCCGCCGCGCTTGCCCGGCGTATGGGGCATGAGCCGCGCGTGGCTTTTCTCTCCTACTCCACCTTCGGCAATCCGCACGGCAACTGGCTCGATAATATTCGCGGCGCGGTCCAGATCCTCGACGGAATGGAGGTGGACTTCGAATATGAAGGCGAGATGGCGCCCGACGTGGCGCTCAACCGGCGCGTCATGGCGAATTATCCGTTCTGCCGCCTGTCCGGCCCAGCCAATGTGCTGATCATGCCCGGCCTGCAGTCGGCCAATCTCTCGGCCAAGCTGCTGCGGGAACTGGGCGGCGACTCGGTCATCGGGCCGGTGCTGCTCGGGCTGAACCAGCCGGTGCAGGTGGCGACGATGGCCTCGACCGCCTCGGAGCTGGTGACGCTGGCCGTTCTGGCTGCTGGCGGGATCGCACGCTGATCGTGATCGGGATCGGGTGAGCGCCGCCGGCTGAACCGCCGCGCAGCGCTCCCTTGGCCTTACAGGCAGCGCTGGAACGTCTGGGTGCGGCCCTTGATGGTGCCGTCGCGCAGCAGGATCGTGCCGTCCCGGCAGGATTTGCCATCTTGGGCCACGGCGTCGCCGACCACCACGATGCCGTGATAGGAGCCGGCCATCCAGTTCTGCGCATCGCCGCTCTTCAGCGCGAGGCCCACAGCGCGATCGACGGCCGGGATCAGCAGGAAGTTGCCGGACTGGACGATCGCCTCATCCGGGGTCGCGCTCGGGAGCGTCGGCGCCTCATCGGACTTGGGCGCAATCGCCTGGCCCTGCGCGATCGGCACGGTGGCCTGTTTCGCCGGTGCAAAAGCGGGGGCCGTCGCGCGCTTTTCAATCACGGCGGAGAGAAACGGCGCAGGACGGTCGGCGGGGATCAGGGTCGGCTGCTGGCCGGCGGGCGTCGCATCTTCGCTTTCGGTCGCGCGGGGCGCATGATCGATGATCGCTGCCGATACCGTCTCACCGCCCCAGATCGGCCCGCGTGCCGACCATAGCCAGCCGGCCAGGGCGATCACCAGCAATGAGATGCTGACCATGCCTGCCGCGATCAGGAGCTTTTGGGCAAGGCCGGGCCGGGCATCCACACCGCTTCGCGCGTGAAGCTGCTCGCTCGCGCGGTCGAAGCCGATCTCCAGCGACCCGATGGCGAATCGCCAGCGGCTCCGGCTGGCCTTGTAATGGCCGACTGTCTCAGTCCGTCGCGCGTAAGTCCGCTCGAGCGGCTGCAGATCGCCAATATGCTGCATGACCACGCTCCCGCTATAGGACGATTTGAAGCGATGGCGCGGTTAATGCAAGCTAAACCAGTCCGTCGGCGCGCGAACCGGCGCCGACTGATGGCAGGCCTGCAGCGCTGATTTACTGAGACGGACCTGCCGCTCCGGCCCCGCCAGCGCCAACCGCGCCGATATTGCCGAAGATTTCATCGAACAGGCTGCGCTTGCGGCCGAGCGTCGGCGTCGTGGCGCCGGTCGGCGAGATATTGGCGACCTGATCGAGCGTCGCGTTGCGATCGATCGTCGCGACATTGCCATTGGCATCGAACTGCACGGTCACCAACGTCTGCGCGGTCGGACGCGGGGAGGCGAACGCCAGCGCGCGGGTGTCGCGCGCCACATAATACCA
This sequence comes from Sphingobium sp. B8D3A, assembly GCF_025961995.1. NCBI lineage: Bacteria > Pseudomonadati > Pseudomonadota > Alphaproteobacteria > Sphingomonadales > Sphingobiaceae > Sphingobium > Sphingobium sp. B8D3A. The sequence continues at coordinate 699,569 of NZ_JAOQOS010000001.1, forward strand.
GCGCTCCGGGCCGAACTGGGAGACGAAGGTCGGACGACCCAGCGCGCCTTCCACGGACGCCTTGTTGTCCACGCCCGGCAGCACCGAACTCACGATCAGATCGTCGATCATGAAGCCCTGATGCGCACGGATGCGCGTGCAGCCGCCCGCCAGCAGAAGGACGGCCGCTGCGCCCACGACCAGAAACGGCCGCCTCAAGCCACGCTGCATTCTCGTCTCCTGCCAATCATGCGGTCAAAAACCGGACATCCAATCAAAAAAGCGTCGCATCGCCTAACCCGCCCATTGCATTGCCAGCCGCCGCAATCAATATGCAAGTGCTGGCGCGGGCCAATGGTTGATCGGTCCCGTCCGCGCTTTCCTGTGCCGCCGCAAAGCTGAACCGAGCATGAGCCTCTTATCCACTCTGTTTTCCCGCAAGGATGATCGCGCTTACCTGCGCCCGCTCTACGATGCTGTCGTCGCGACGGCGCGGGAGCCGCATTGGTATATGGAAGGCGAGGTGGCGGACACGCTGGATGGCCGATTCGACATGGTGGCGCTGGTCCTCTCGCTGGTGCTGCTGCGACTCGAGGCGCTGGAGGCCACCAACGATTCGGCGCGGCTGACCGAGCTGTTCATCGACGATATGGATGGGCAGATCCGCCAGATCGGCTTTGGCGATGTGGTCGTGGGCAAGCAGATCGGCCGCATGGTCGGCGCGCTCGGTGGCCGGCTTGCCGCCTATCGCGCCAGCTTGCAGGGCGAGGCTTCGCTGAGCGAGGCGCTGATGCGCAACCTCTATCGCGGCGAGGCGCCGGCAGCGGATGCGCTGGCCTATGTCGAAGCACAGGTGCGTATGCTGGTGGCAACGATCGACGCATGCAGCCGCGACACGCTGCTGGCCGGCCAGTTGCGGGGGTGATGCCGTGAGCGAAGCGACATCAGGCGCCGCGCCGGAATTTTCCCGCATTCTGCGCCTCAACGAGCTTGGGGACGGGCGGCGGGACCGCACCGTCGAGGCCGACGCCGCCGAGCGGGCCGCGCTCGCGCGTCGCTTTGGCCTGCGCAGCCTCGATCGGCTGGAGGCGCAGGCGCATGTCGCGCCGGATGCCGGTGGCTGTCGAGTGACCGGGCGCGTGCGCGCGTCGCTGGTGCAGGCCTGCGTCGCGACCGACGAGGATGTTCCCGCAGAGCTCGACGTGCCGATGGACGTGCGATTCGTGCGCGGTCTCGACGAGAACGGCGAGAGCGACGCAGAAGAGATCGAACTGCGCGAGGAGGATTGCGATATCCTCCCGCTGGAGGACGAGCGAATCGACCTTGGCGAAACGGTCGCGCAGACGCTGTTCCTGAACCTCGATCCCTATCCCCGCGTGCCGGATGCCGACGCCAAGCTGCGCGCGCTGGGCGTGCTGAGCGAGGAAGACGCCGGCCCCTTCGCGGCGCTGAAGGGCTTGAAGCTCGGCGGTGGTGCCTAGGACGCGCAGAGAATATCGCCCGGAAGGATTGTCCGCTATTAAGCGGTCTAGAATACGCGACCAAGGGCTAAATGGGCGTGGTTAGCTGCCATTGCTTCAAGATACGAAGAGCGCAATAGTCTCCCTTGAGGGTGGGTGAGTGCATGGGAACCTATTGGCGATGGATACCCGCTGCATTGCTGGCGTGCGGTGTTGCACAGTCCGCTAATTCCCAGAAGACATCGCCGATCTCCGAACGGGTAGCGCGTTTGCCGGATACGGACTTTCGCGCTTGGTTCGGTAGCATGCTTACCTCAGAATATCTGAAGGGAGCAGATTGGGAAGCGTACTTTGGTGATGCGGGCCCAACACAAGGTTGCAGTGCACTTAGGGACATCAAAAACAAAATTGTACAAGATGATTTAGCTGCCTTTAAAGCCGCTTACGTTGAAGCGGTAGCGAATGGAATGTCCCCAGAAGTATTTTCAGATATTCCTGATGGCTATCTTGCCATTCAATTTTCCAGTCGGATGAGGCGATTCCAAAAAGATCTAAGAGAATTCTTTCGACCGCGTGTCCTCGAAATGGGTAAGGCTGGGCAACAGTGGATCAAGAGCCACGGATATCACGGACGCAAACTGGGCTACAATGGTGCTGGTATTCCGTATTGGCGGGGTCAAGCCGCCATGACGACCCTCGTCTGCCTTTTCCCCAATGACGTTGGTCTGCTGCGCGGATGGAACGACTAGCGTCCGTAATGTCGTCGTGTCCGGACAGGCGGCTTTTTGAAAAGAAAAGCGCGATAGCTGCCGTTCTACCACCTTGGAGTTCGTCCACGCCGCCGAGCTAGGCCCCGTCCGCCGGAATAAACCGCAACACACCCGCGATCCGTGACACGCCGGTGTCGGAAGGATGCGTCACCCCGTCATTCACGATCACCTCGGCGAAATCGAACGGGCTGATCCCCGCCAGGCAGGCGACATTGACGCCATATTCATGGGGGTTCGAGCGGCGCCGGTGATGGGTGTAGATGCCGCAGGTTCCGCAGAAATGGTGCTGCGCGGTCCCGCTGTTGAAGGTGTAGCAGCGCAGCGCCTCCTCGCCCGCCGTCACCTGCAGGTCTTCGATCCGGGCGGAGACCGCGATGGCGCCGCGCATCCGGCAATATGAGCAGGTGCAGCGGCGTGCCGAGCGCAGGCCGTCCTTCAGGCGCACATGAAAGCGCACCGTGCCGCAATGGCACGCGCCATCGATCTCAGTGACATTCAGGTCCATGCTTCGTTCCTCTTTCGTTCGCGCGGTTGCCATGGCATAACAGGGAGCATGGCGCAGACGCCCGAGCAGGATCGCAAGATCATCCATATCGATATGGACGCCTTTTACGCGTCGGTCGAGCAGCGCGACGATCCGGCGCTGCGCGGCTTGCCGGTGGCTGTCGGCGGCGGCGGGCCGCGCGGCGTGGTGGCAGCGGCGAGCTATGAGGCGCGCGTGTTCGGCGTGCGCTCGGCCATGCCGGGCGGCAAGGCGCGCCGGCTCTGCCCGGAGCTCATCTTCGTGCGGCCGCGCTTCGAGGCCTATCGCGCCGTCTCGCAGCAAATTCGTACGATCTTCGAGCGCTTTACCGACATCATCCAGCCGCTCTCGCTGGACGAGGCCTATCTTGATGTGACGCGCAACAAGCCCGGCGTTGCCTCGGCCACTTATGTCGCGCAGGAAATCCGGCGGATGATTCGCGAGGAGACGGGGCTGACCGCCTCGGCCGGCGTTTCGTGTAACAAGCTGATCGCCAAGCTCGCATCGGACCAGAACAAGCCCGATGGCTTGTGCGTCGTGCGGCCCGATGAGGCCGAGGCGTTCATGGCGGCGATGCCGGTGTCGCGCATCCATGGCGTCGGCCCGGTGACGGCGCGGCGCATGGCCGCGCTGGGCATTCATAGCGGCGCGGACCTCAAAGAGTGGCCGCTGCCGGCGCTGCAGCGCCATTTCGGCAAGGCGGCGGCCTTTTACTTCGGCGCGGCGCGCGGGCTGGACGAGCGCCCGGTGCGCGACCGGGAGTCGCGCAAGTCGATCAGCGTGGAAGATACCTTCGCCAGCGACATCGGCGCGGAAGGCCTGTTGCTGGCGGAGCTGGAGAAGATCGCCGCGCGCCTGTGGGGCCGGGTCACCACGAGCCGGGCCTTGGGGCGCACCGTCACGCTTAAGATCAAGCTGGGGGATTTTCGCATCGTCACCCGCTCCCGGTCGCTGCCCGCGCCGCCGGGAGATGCCGAGGATCTGTTCGCGATCGGCGCCGACCTGCTTCGCGCGCAACTGCCGCTGCCGGTCGGCGCGCGGTTGCTGGGGCTCGGGCTCTCAAACCTCATTGATCCCGAACGTGAAGAGCCGGACGAGACGCCCCAGCTCAGCCTCGCCTTCGGTTAGAAACGCAGGCCGAGCGCGACGCCGCCGAGCAGCCAGCAGAAGAAGGTGATCAGCACGATGCCGACGAGGTTCAGGATGAACCCGCCGCGGACCATCTGCCCCATGGTGACGGCCCCGGTGCCGAACACGATGGCATTGGGCGGGGTGCCGACCGGCAGCATGAAGGCGAGCGTGGCGGCGAAGGCTGCGGGGATGAGCAAGGTCATCTGATCGGCCCCGATGCCGAGCGCGACGGCGCCCAGCACGGGAATGAAGGTGGCGGCGGTGGCCGTGTTGCTGGTCACTTCGCTGAGGAAGACGATGAGGGTCACGACGGCGATGACGAGGAGCAGGATCGGCAGCGTACCAAGCCCGCTCACTTGCGCACCCAGCCAGCCATCGAGCCCGCTGGCGACAACCTCCCCCGCAAGGCTCAGGCCGCCGCCGAACAGCACCAGCACGCCCCAGGGCACGCCGCTTTCGGCATCCTTCCAGTCGAGCAGCATCTGCCCTCGGCCCTCGCCGGGCAGCAGGAACAGCGCCAGGCCGGCGGCAAGTGCAATGGCATTGTCATCGAGGCGCCCGAACCAGCCCAGATCGGCCTTGCTGCCCAGAATGGCGCCGACCACGCCGGGCACGACCCAGAAGAAGACCGCGCAACAGAAGACGAGGGTCACCAGCAGCTCGCTGCGGCTGAACCGGCCGAGGCCGGCCAGCTCCCGGTCAATGAGCGCGCGGCCGCCCGGCACCTCGCCGAAGGTGAACCGATAGAAGACCCGCGTCATCAGCAGCCACGCAATGAGAATGAAGCTGAAGGCAATCGGCACGCCGACCAGCATCCAGTTCAGGAAATCGACCTGCCGGCCCAGTTCCTTCTCGATATAGCCGGCCACGATGGCATTGGGCGGGCTGCCGAGCAGCGTGCCCACGCCGCCCATGCTGGATGACCAGGCAATGGCGAGCATCAGGCACGCGCCGAAATTGGCGAGCTCCCTGGGCGCCACGGCGGATGCGCCATCGCAGGCCAGCGCGCCGGTATCGTCGCGGCGATCACAGACCAGCGTGAGAACGGAGAAGGCAATCGGCAGCATCATGAGCGTCGCCGCCGTGTTGGAGACCCACATGGAGACAAAACCGGTAGTCAGCATCAGGCCCAGCACGATCTGGCGCGGGCTGGTGCCCACCTGGCGGAGCGTGAGCAACGCGACGCGGCGGTGGAGCTGCCATTTCTGCATGGCGATGGCGAGCAGAAAGCCGCCGAGGAACAGGAAGATGATCGGGCTGGCATAGGGCGCCGCAACCTGCGCCACGCTGCGGTCGCTCGCCATGGGGAAGAGCAGGATCGGCAGCAGCGCGGTAACGGCGATCGGCGCGGCTTCGGTGATCCACCAGAGCGCCATCAAGGTCGCGACGGCGGCGACCCCGCGGCCCTCCGGCGACAGACCCTGCGCATCGCCCAGCGCGAGCCAGACCAGCGCTGCGCCGGCCAGGCCGAGCGCGCGCAATGCCCAGATCTTGAGAGGCGAGCGCCCGGTCGTGGCGGGGTCGCCATCTCCCTGCTGTCCGGTTGGTTCACTCTCTTGCGATGATGTTGCCACCTTGCCCCCGCTCCCTGTCCCGCGCGAATGTGCGGCAGGAGCGGCGGCGTGGCAAGCCGCTCGCGGCTGGAATGCCGGCTGGGCTGGCGGCTGGCGTCCGGCCTGTCAGCCGGGGTCGTGGTCAGCCGGGGTAGGGGCTGTCCTTGAGGAGACCCGCGAGGTGCGCGGCATTGGATGCCACCATGCCGGCGGTCTTGCTCACCGGTTTGGGTGTCGACTTGAGGTCCTTGAAATCCGTGCTCCCCATCGCCTCGCCCACCCAATAGCAGGCGGCGACGGCGGGGATCGTCCAGCCGACATCGTTCATCGCCTGGAAGAGCTGCGCGCTGGAGAAATGGGCTCCATCCTCATTGCCGACAATGGCGGCGACGGCGACTTTGCCATAGCTCGGCATCCGGCCCGCATCGTCCGTTTCGCTCAGAAACGCGTCCATCCGCTCCAGCACGCGCTTGGCGATGCTGGAGATCTGACCCATCCAGATTGGCCCGCCGAAGATCAGGAGGTCGTGTGCCAGGATTTTCTCGCGCAGGGCCGGCCAGTCATCGCCCTTGCCTTCATCGGAGGTGACGCCGGGCAGGATGTTGAGCGCGGCGACGCGCACGGTTTCGCTCAGTGTCACATCATGTTCGGCGAAGGCGTCGGCCAGAACCGCGATCATCGCGTCCGTCGATGAGGGTTCGCTGGTATCGGCTTTCAGGGTGCAGTTGAGGGCGAGGGCCTTCAGGGTCATGCTGGTGCTCCGTGTCCGTCCCCCCCTCACACAACACCCCAGCCCCCAGAGAGTTCACCGCCCTGTGCTCCGCCATTGCACGCGGGCTGCCGCAGGGCTATCGCGCGCCGCAAGCCGTTTTCCCAAGGGCATTGAGGATGTTGGCCGTTTCCTTTCGCCTGCCTGTTGCCGCCCTGCTGCTGGCCTTCATGGCGCTGCCCGTGCAGGCGCAGCCGGGCGCTGCTGCGGCCGAGGACGCCGCCGTCGTCATCACGACGGACGCAGCCGCGGGTCGGGCCGTGGATTCCGCTGCCAAGCCGGGTGCGCTGCGGATCGGCCCGGCGCCCCGCCTGCCAGCGCTTAGCTACCCGCAGGCGCGCCGCCTCGACCTGACCGAGACGCATTTTGGCGTGCCCGTCGCCGATCCCTATCGCTGGCTGGAGGGCGACCCGCGCCACGATGCCGATGTGCAGGCGTGGATTGCGGCGGAGAATGAGACGACCTTCCGCTACCTCAAATCCTTGCCGGGCCGGGAGGCGTTGCGTGCCCGCATGGCGACGCTGCATGGCTTTGAGCGCTTCGGGAACCCGCGCAAGGCCGGCGAGCGCTATTTCTACACGCACAGCAAGGGCGAGAATTTCTCGCCCATCTATGTGCGCGAGGGCGTGAATGGGGCGGAGCGTCTGCTGATCGATCCCAACAGGCTCTCCACCGACGGCTCGGTTGCGCTCGCCGAGTGGCTGCCTTCGCGGGACGGGCGAGCGCTGCTGCTGGCGCTTCAGGAGCGGGGCAGCGACTGGCGGACCGTACGGGTACTGGATGTCGAGAGCGGCGCCCTGATGCCTGACCGGGTGGCCTGGGTGCGCTATTCGGCGCTGGCCTGGAATCACGAGGGCAGCGGCTTTTATTATGCGCGCTTTGCCGCGCCGACCGAGGGCGGGCGTGATCCCTCGTTCGAGAACCAGCAGGTCTGGTTCCACGCGTTGGGCACAGAGCAGGCGCAGGACCGGCTGGTCTATGCCACGCCGGATCGGCCCCGGCTGCTTCACCGCGCCGAGGTGACGGCGGACGGTCGCTGGCTGCTGATCAGCTCGAAAATGGGCACCGAGCAGACCGCCGAACTGGTGCTGATTCCGCTGACCGTGCCGGACGCCCGGCCCGTGACGCTGGTGCGGGGACTGCGCAATGCGTGGCAGATGATCGGCCAGCTTGGCGATCGGCTCTATTTCCGCACGGATGCAAAGGCGCCCAACGGACGGATCGTGACTATCGACGCCAGCCACCCGCGCCGTCGCCCGGTCGAGGTCGTCGCGGAGCGGCCGCAGACGCTGGCCGGTGGCTCGATGATCGGGGGCCGGCTCGTGCTCGCCTACATCGTGGATGGGCGGATCGTCGCGGAAATCACGGATCTCGCCGGCAAGCGTCAGGGCGATGTGCCGCTGCCCGGGCTGGGCGCAGCCGCAGGCTTCAGCGGCCGGCCCGGCGATCCGGAGACCTTCTACGCCTTCTCCAGCTTCACCCAGCCGCCGACGATCTACCGCTTCAATGTCGAGACAGGCGAAACCAGCATCTTCGCGCGCTCCGCGCTCGGTTTCGATCCGGCGGATTATGTGACGGAGCAGGTCTTCTACCCCGCGCGCGATGGCATAGCGGTGCCGATGTTCATCGTGCGGCGGCGCGATCTCGCCCGCGCGGGCATGCCGGCACCGACCCTGCTCTATGGCTATGGTGGCTTCAACGTCGCGCAGACGCCCAGCTTCTCGCCCACCCGCTTTGCCTGGGTCGAGCAGGGCGGCGTGCTCGCCATTGCCGGCGTGCGGGGCGGCGGGGAGTTTGGCAAGGCCTGGTACGACGCCGGGCGGGGCGCCAACAAGCAGACGACCTTCGATGATTTCATCGCGGCGGCCGAATATCTCAAAGGCCAGGGCTATACCGGCGCCAACCAGCTGGCCATTGAGGGACGCTCCAATGGCGGCCTGCTGGTGGGGGCCGTGGTGAATCAGCGGCCCGACCTGTTCGCCGCCGCTCTGCCCGGTGTCGGCGTGATGGACATGCTGCGGTTCGACCAGTTCACGGCCGGCGCCTTCTGGGTGGACGATTATGGCCGGCCCGACCGGGAGGCGGATTTCCGCACGCTGCTGGCTTATTCGCCCTATCACAATATCCGCAGTGAGGCGGACTATCCCGCCATTCTCGTGACCACGGCGGATAGCGACGACCGCGTGGTGCCCGGCCACAGCTTCAAATATGCCGCAGCCCTGCAGGCGGCGCCGCTCGGCGGAAGGCCAAGGCTGATTCGCGTGGATACCGGCACAGGCCACGGCATCAATCGCCCGACCGACAAAATCGTCGACGAATATGCGGATATGTACAGCTTTGCGGCCTATTGGACCGGCCTGACGCTACGGCAGCGGTCTGACCGCCCCAGCGAACCAACAGATGGCGCCAGTGCAGGCTCGGCCGCTATTCAGCCCGCGCTCATCGGCCCGGTGCGATAACGCTCTGGCCGGCGATGCTGTTGCCGGTGTTGCCAGGAAGCGATCCGCCGATGAACGTTCACTCCAAACTTGCCTTGGCCGCTGCGGCCGGGGCGATGGTCATGGGCTCTGCGACGCCCGCCTCTGCGCGCGGCTATGATGGCCGCTGGGATCGGTATCCGCGCCATCATCGCGGTCATGACAATAGCGGCGCCGTCATCGGCGCGATCATCGGCGTCGGGCTGATCGCAGCGATCGCGACGGCGGCTGCCAGGCAGCGCGATGCGGACCGCTATCCCACGCGCCGGCCGGGCGATCGCGGCTATGACCCGCGCTATGATGATCGCGCCGGCGACTATCGCAATGACCGCTATGACGACGGCTATGATGGGCGCCCCGCGGGTCAGGCGCTGGACGATGAAGACGCGGCGGTCGACGCCTGCGCCATCGCGGCGCGCGATCAGGCCTCGCGCGATGGCAATTATGCCGAGGTGCGGGACATCACCGGCGCGCGGCCGTTCGGTTCCGGCTGGGATGTGACCGGCACGCTGAGCATGCGGTCGAACTTCAGGGCCGGCGAAGGCCGCCTGCGCAGTTTCCGCTGCATCTGGGACGATGGCCGGGTGGACGGCGTCACCTTCGGCTGACGAGGCTTGCGGACAGGCTGGACAGGCCAGCCTGCCCGTCTTATCCGCTGCCCATGTCAGCACATTCCTCAGCTCACCCCGATTCCATCCTCATCGTCGACTTCGGCAGCCAGGTGACGCAGCTCATTGCGCGTCGTGTGCGCGAAGCCGGGGTCTATTCCGAGATCGCCCCGTTTACGCAGGCGCTGGCCGCCTTCCAGCGGATGAAGCCGCGCGGCATCATTCTCTCCGGTTCGCCCGCCAGTGTGTGCGACGAGGGCAGCCCGCGCGCGCCACAAGAGCTGTTCGAGAGCGGCCTGCCGATCCTCGGCATCTGCTATGGCCAGCAAGTGATGAGCCACCAGCTCGGCGGTGAAGTGCGGCCCGGCCATGAGACGGGGGAGGGTGGCGAGTTCGGCCGTGCCTTCCTCACCGTCACCGAGCCCTGCGTGCTGTTCGACGGGCTGTGGGAGACGGGCGAGCGCCATCAGGTGTGGATGAGCCATGGCGACAAGGTAACCAAGTTCGCGCCCGGCTTCCGCATCGTGGCGACATCGGACGGCGCCCCCTTCGCGCTCATCGCCAATGACGAGAAGCGCTATTATGGCACCCAGTTCCACCCCGAGGTGGTGCATACGCCCGACGGCGGCAAGCTGATCGCCAATTTCGTGCGCCATGTCTGCGGCTGTGCCGGCGACTGGACGATGGCGGAATTCCGCGCGACCAAGATCAAGGAAATCCGCGAGCAGGTCGGCTCGGGTCGGGTGATCTGCGGCCTGTCCGGCGGCGTGGATTCAGCGGTTGCCGCGGTGCTGATCCATGAGGCGATCGGCGAGCAGCTGACCTGCGTATTCGTCGATCACGGCCTGATGCGCCACGCCGAGGCCGAGCAGGTCGTCAGCCTATTCCGGGGGCATTACAACATCCCGCTGGTGCATGTGGATGCGAGCGAGACCTTCCTCGGCGGCCTCGCCGGCGTCACCGACCCGGAGGCCAAGCGCAAGTTCATCGGTAAGGCCTTCATCGACCTGTTCGAGGAGGAAGCCCGCAAGATCGGCGGCGCGGATTTCCTGGCGCAGGGCACGCTCTACCCGGACGTGATCGAGAGCGTCTCGTTCACCGGCGGGCCGAGCGTGACGATCAAGAGCCACCACAATGTCGGCGGCCTGCCTGAGCGCATGAACATGAAGCTGGTCGAGCCGCTGCGCGAACTCTTCAAGGACGAGGTGCGCGATCTGGGCCGCGAGCTGGGGCTGCCGGACATCTTCGTCGGTCGCCATCCCTTCCCCGGCCCGGGTCTCGCAATCCGCATCCCCGGCGAGGTGACCAAGGAGCGCTGCGACGTGCTGCGCAAGGCGGACGCCATCTACCTCGAGGAAATCCGCAACGCCGGGCTGTATGACGCGATCTGGCAGGCCTTCGCGGTGCTGCTGCCGGTGCGCAGCGTCGGCGTGATGGGCGACGGGCGAACCTATGACAATGTGCTGGCCCTGCGCGCGGTGACCTCCACCGACGGCATGACGGCCGACATCTACCCGTTCGACGCCGCCTTCCTCAGCCGCGTGGCGACGCGGATCATCAACGAGGTGCAGGGTATCAACCGGGTGGTGTACGACTATACCAGCAAGCCGCCGGGCACGATCGAGTGGGAATGAGATCGGCATAAGCTACGCACGGGTATCTTGCTAAACTCCCGGAGGCCGCGAGCCTCCGGGTCGGCTTTTGTTTACGCGCGAATTGGCGATCCCGGCCGCTCGGCGGTAATCGTGACAGCTTGACGCCGTCCCGCCTCCAATTACGCCGACAAATAATAGCCGATGACCGAAAATTCCGGCTCGGAAAATGGGCGTGATTTCAACGGAAAGCACGAAAATCTGCCGCCAACGCACGCGCTATTTGTTGAAGTTTCTACATCATATATTGACATCTCAACAACATTTGACAGATAATGGTCTGCAATCGATTGAATCGAGCATGCTCGCCAGGGAGGCGGGCGCTATTGTCCGAAAGAGGGGATGTTATGAACGAGCGAGTCTCAGCCAAAACGCGCGGATTGCGCGATTCTCTGCTGATCACGGCAGCAATCTGTGCGGTGGCGGCAAGCGTGCCGGCGATGGCGCAGGACGCGCCCCAGGCCGATGAGGCCGAAAGCATCGTGGTTACCGGCACGCGCCTAAGCGCCACCGGCTTTACCGCGCCGACGCCGGTCACGGTGATGGATGCGGACCGGATCGCAAAGATCGCGTCGCCCACCGTCGGTGAGGCGCTGGCCCAGCTGCCGTCCTTCCGGCCGTCCAGCACGCCGAACACGCAGAACATCTTCCCGGCCAATGCCGGCGCCCGCATCTCGGATCTGCGCGGTCTCGGTGCCTCGCGCACGCTGGTGCTGCTCGATGGCCGGCGCTTCACGCCCAGCACCTCGACCGGCAGCATCGACCTCAACATGATGCCGACCCTGCTGATCCGCAGCACGGAAATCGTCACCGGCGGCGCGTCGGCTGCTTATGGTTCGGACGCTGTCTCGGGCGTGATCAACCTGCGTCTCGACACGCGTCTCGATGGGCTCAAGGCGACGGCCGGCTACGGCGTGACCGATCGCGGCGATGGCGACCAGTATTTCTGGCAGATCGGCGCGGGCAAGCGCTTCGCCGATGATCGCGGCCGCTTCATCTTCGGCGCCGAGTATAACAAGGACGAAGGCACCGGTGGCTGCTACACCCGCGATTTCTGCGGCAATGAAGTCGGCGACCTGACCAACGTGCCGGGCCTCGGCGGTCGTCCCGCTCACAACATCATCACCGGCATGCGCACCGCGACGCTGACCCCGGGCGGCCTTATCACCGCGACCATCAACGGCGCAGGCACGTCCACGCCGGCGCGCGGCGGCGTGCTGGACGGCATTCAGTTCGGCCCCAATGGCTCGCCCACGCAGTTCGTCTACGGCCAGAACGCCAGCGGTCTCTTCCAGCAGGGCGGCTCGGGCGAAGGCCTCAACGCCTTCTTCGACGATCCGCTCCTCTCCATCCCGGTGACGCGCTACAACACCTTCGCGCATCTGGAATATGAGTTCTCGCCAGCCTTCACCGCCTTCCTCGAAGGCAGCTACGGCCATGTCGATGGTTTCACGCGGGGCCCGGAAATTCGCGCGGCGTCCAACATTGCCGTCGACAATCCCTTCCTGCCCGCCTCCATCCGCACCACGATGCAGAACAACGGCATCGCCGCGATCAGCGTTGGTAAGCTCGGCGTCGATTTCGGCCGCATGGACAGCACGTCGATCCGCGACACCTATCGCATCGTCGGCGGCGCACAGGGCGATCTGGGCGGGGGCTGGTCGTGGGATGCCCACGCGCAATATGGTGAGACGGCTTACAAGCAGAACACCATCAACAATCGCATCAACGCGCGCTACGCCAATGCCGTCGACGCGGTAGCCGGCCCCAATGGCCCGATCTGCCGTATCAATGCGGACAGCAACCCGAACAATAACGATCCGTCGTGCGTCGCGCTCAACATCCTGGGTCAGGGCCAATATTCGCAGGCCGCGAAGAACTACGCCTTCGGCACCACCTGGCAGGACAACAAGTACACCCAGCTCGCTGGTGCTGTGAACATCAACGGCACGCCGTTTGAGACCTGGGCCGGCCCGGTCGCCTTCGCGGTCGGTGTGGAAGGGCGTCGCAACACGCTCGACATCCGGGTCGATCCGATTTCGGCCGCCAACGGCTTCTACGTGTTCAACCAGACGCCGTCGGCCGGTAACACCAGCGTCGTCGAAGGCTATGTCGAGCTGGGCGTGCCCCTGCTGCGCGAGAGCGCTGTCGGTTCGCTCGACCTGAACGGTGCCATCCGCCAGGCTCATTACAAGAATGAAGGCGCCGCGGGCAGCAACACGTTCAACGCCACCACGTGGAAGGTCGGCGCGACCTACAAGCCGGTCAACTGGGCGATGCTGCGGACGACCTACTCGCGCGACTTCCGTGCGCCCAACACGTCCGAGCTGTTCACGACGCCCGTCAGCGGGGTCGGCGTGTTCTATGATACGGTCAAGGGCGCCGAGAAGTTCATGAACGTGCTTACCGGCGGCAATGTCCGGCTGCGTCCGGAAACGGCCAACACGTTCACCGCTGGCTTTACCCTGCAGCCGCAGGGCGCATTGCAGGGCCTGCGCTTCTCCGCGGACTATTATAACATCCGCATCAACGACGCGATTGCTACGCTGTCGGCGCAGGTCATCCTCAACACCTGCAACACGACCGGTGCTGCCGATGTCTGCTCGCTGGTCCAGCGCGACGCCAACAACTTCGTGGACACGATTTCGGTTCTCTTCCTGAACCTCAATCGTCAGCAGCTGCGCGGCGTCGACTTCGAGGCTGGGTACAACCTGCCGTTCGGCGGTGAGCGTTCGGTCGATTTCCGGCTGCTCGCCACCCACACGATCGACTTCACCAACAGCGCCCTGCCGGGCATCGATCGCGCCGGGGACAACAGCGCGTCCGGTATCCCATCCTGGATCCTTGATGGCATGGTGAGCCTCGATATGGGTCGCCTGGGTGTGAACCTGCAGGGCCGCTATCTCTCGAGCGGTAAATATGATGCGACGCTGATCGGCCCGGAAGATGCCGGTTACAGCATCACCCTGCCCAACAGCATCAACACCAACCGCGTGCCGTCGCGCTTCTACACGAACGTCGGCGTGACGTTCGATCTGATGAGCGAAGGCAGCAAGAAGGTTGAGCTGTTCGCCAACGTCTACAACCTGTTCGACGTGATGCCGCCGCCCTACTGGAACGGCAACAACAACGCCGTCTACTACGACAATGTCGGGCGTCGTTACCGCATGGGCGCACGGGTCGTCTTCTGATCAAAATCCTGAAAGCCCCGACCTCGGCCGGGGCTTTCGCTTTTTATGGAGAGGGCGCAATGCGCGAGGATGCTTTTCCGGCCAAAGGCATCAGCCGCCGGGCTTTTTCGATAAGCTGTGCGGCGGGGCTGGGCGGACTGCTTGCCCGTCCCGCACTGGCCGCAGCGGCACCGATCGCAACGACCACGCACGGGCAGGTTCGTGGGCGGTGCGAATATGGCGTCAATGTCTTCCGCGGCATTCCCTATGGCGCCTCGACGGCGGGCCGCAATCGCTTTGCTGCCCCACAGCCGCCCCAGGCTTGGAGCCGCGTGCGCGATGCGCTCGACTATGGCCTGCGCAGCCCGCAATTGCCCGATGGGCCGGACGGGCCGGGCTTCTCCTCCTGGCGTGAGCCCAAGGCCTCGGGCGAGGACTGCCTCGCGCTCAATGTCTGGACCCCCGGCCTTGCCGACGGGAAGAAGCGCCCGGTGATGGTTTGGTTGCACGGTGGCGGCCTGGCGGTCGGCTCGGGGGCGACGCCGGTTACCGACGGGCGTAATCTGGCGGCGCGGCAGGATGTCGTCGTCGTGGCCGTCAATCACCGGCTCAACCTGTTTGGCTATCTCTATTTCGGCGATCTCACCCGCGATCGCAGCGTCGCCGCCAATCCGGGGCAGCTCGATATGGTCGCCGCCCTGCAGTGGGTGCGCGACAATATCGCCGCGTTCGGTGGCGATCCGCAGAATGTGACGATCTTCGGCCACTCCGGCGGCGGCCTGAAGGTTGCGGGGCTGATGGCTATGCCGGCGGCCAAGGGGCTGTTCCATCGCGCGATCCTGCAGAGCGGCTTTGGCACTACCACTGTCGCGCGCGACGAGGCGGAGCGCATCACTGCCTCCCTGTGCAAGGCCGTGGGCGTGCGGGCCGGGGACGTGGAGGCATTACGCGCCATCCCCATCGAGCGCCTGCTGGCCGGCCTGCAGGAGATCACCGGCGGCAATCCCGTGCGCGGGCCGGGGCTGGTCGCCGATGGCACCGTCGTGGCGCGGACACCGTTCGCGCCCGATCTTCCGGCGGTCTCGCCCGACATTCCGGTGATGGTCGGCCATACCAGTGCGGAGACCACCGTGCTGTTTCCGCCGCCCGGCGCATTCGATCTCGACTGGACGAGCCTGCCGGGGGCGCTGGAGGGCCGCGTGGCATCGCCGGCGCCTTTGATCGAGGGGTTCCGCAAGCTGCACCCCAAGGCCACGGCGAGCGACATCTTCTTCGCCATCACGACGGAGGCCGGCATGGGCCGCAATGCCCGCATCGTCGCGGAAACCCGCGCGGCGGGCGCGACGAAGCCGGCCTATGCCTATCTCGTCAACTGGCAGTCCCCTGCGCAGGGCGGGCGGATGCGCAGTCCGCACGGCATCGAGGTGCCGATGGTGTTCGATATGGTGACGGAAAGCTATGGCAGCGTCGGCGAGCGCATGGCCAATGCCCAGCATCTGGCCGACGGCATGAGCCGCTATTGGGCCAATTTCGCGCGGACCGGCGATCCGAATGGCGATTGCCTGCCGCTCTGGCCGGCCTATGGACAGGACCAGCGGATGACGATGGTGTTCGACACTGAGTACGCAGCCACGGCCGATCCGCTCGGTGCCGAGCAGGCGATGATTGCCCGCTATGCCTGAGGCCTTCCCCATCCCGGCTGTAACGTCCGCTCGGTCTGCCACGCAGGCCGTGCTTGCTGTCCTCCTGCTCGTGCTGGTGGCCCTTGTCGGCGCGCCACATGCCATGGCCGCACCGAAGAGCGAGGCCACGCCGTTCACGCTCCCGGCTCGCCCGGCCAGTGCGCCGCAAATGCCCTGCAGCGACCTCGTCAAGCCGGTTTCCCAGCAAGCGGAGGACATCGTCTATCGCGTGCGCTCGGCAACGGTGGAAGGCGCCAGCGCGGCGACACCGGGCGTCTGCCTCGTCAAGGCCTATACGGCGCCGCAGACCGAGTTTGAGCTGAGACTGCCGATGGCCGGCTATGCCGGGCGGTTTCTGCAAGGGGGTTGCGGGGGCATGTGCGGAGTGATCGGCCGCGAGGTGACGCCGCTCTGCAGCAATGCGCATATCGCCGATGGTAGCTTTGCCGTGGCCTTCAACAATGGCGGCCATCACAGTGCCGGCATCGGCGATGGCACATGGGCCGTCGGCGCGCCGGAACTGCGCGAGCAGTTCGCGCACAAGGCCGCTCACGCCGTTGCCGTCGCCTCCAAGGCGATCGTTGCGCAATTTTACGGTGCGCCGCCGGCTTACAGCTATTTCGTCGGCTGCTCGGGCGGCGGGCGGGAAGCCTTGATGGAGGTCCAGCGTTATCCGGACGATTTCGATGGCGTCGTGGCCGGCTCCTCCGTCGCCATGCCGGCGGCGATGCAGCTCTTCCTGTGGGAAGCGCAGCAGGGGCTTTACCCCGATGGGCGCGAGATTTTCACGCCGCAGGCCGTCGAACTGCTGCACGCCGCCGTCATCAAGGCCTGCGACGGGCTGGATGGCATCACCGACGGCCAGATCGACGATCCGCGCCGCTGCCGATACGATCCGGCAAAGCTCGCCTGCCGTCCGGGTGCGGGGGGGCAGGCCAACTGCCTCAATGGCGATCAGGTCGTGGCGGCCCGCGCTTATTATCGCGGCCCGACCGATGCCGATGGCCAGTCCCTCTTCCCCGGTGGCGCGCCTTATGGCGCCGAACTGGGCTGGGTTGGCCACGGCGCGCCGACACAGACGGGCAAGTTCGCGGCACAATCCTTCCTGCAATATCTGCTGCTGCAAGGGGAACTCCCGGCCGACTTCACCTGGCGCGACTGGACCTTCTCCCGGGAAAGCCTGCAGCGGCTGCTCAAGGGGGGCGAACTCTACGATGCCGGCAACCCGGACCTTTCGGCCTTCCGCGATGCGGGCGGCAAGCTGCTGATGTGGCAGGGCGTGGCGGACAATGCCGCCGGCGCCTATGGCATGCTCGACTATTATCAGGCCGTGCGCGACCATGCCGGCGGGCTGGACGCGGCCCGCGCCTTTGCCCGCATGTTCCTCGTGCCCGGCGGCTATCACTGCGCGGGCGGCTATATCCCCTATGATCAGGATTTCCTCGGGGCCGTGGTGCTGTGGGTGGAAGAAGGCAAGGCGCCGGACGCCGTGGTCGCCAGCGCGCGCCTCGACACGGGCGTAGTGCGCCACCGGCCGCTTTATGCCTATCCCATGCTCACCCGTTACCGGGGCGGCGACGTGAATGCCGCGACGTCCTTCGAGCCGGTCGCGCCTAAGACGGAGCCGCAAGACGGCTTCGACTGGCCTGGCTCCCACGCCAAGGCGCGCCCGCTGACGGGGCGTTGATCCGCGCTCTCCTGACCGGCGCGGGGCGGGCCATGAGCGTCTCCCGCCCCGACGAACGTCTGCTGCTGATTGGCGATGCACTGCTGTGCCCATGGAGTGAGCGCAAACGAGCCGCAGCGCCGGCGCAGATCGGGGAGGCAGCCGCGCTGGATTGATCCGGCAGCGGTTCACCCGCTCCTTATCCGCCGGACGTCGCCGCTGTGTCTTCTGCGGCGAACTCTTCCGTCTCGCCTTCGACATTGAAGCGCAGGCGATAGCCGATGCCAAGCTCGTTGCCGATGATCCGGGGCCGCTGCGGATCGGCTTCCAGCTTCTGGCGCAGCGTGCGGACGAGCACGCGCAGATACTCCACATGATGCGCCTTTTCGTGCGGCCAGGCATGGGCCATGATCTGCTGATGCGTGATCACGCGGCCGGGGAATTTGGCGAGCTGGGCGAGCACGGTATATTCCTTGGGCGTCAGGTGCACTTCCTTCCCCGCCTTCAGCACGACCCTGTTGAGAAGATCGATTTCCACGTCGCCCGCCCGCACCATGGACACGCCGCCATCCTTGGCCATGCGATTGCGCAGCGCCACGCGCACGCGCGCCAGCAGCTCGTCGGTATCGAACGGCTTGGTCAGATAATCGTCGGCACCCAGATCGAGCGCGGCGACCTTCTGGTCCGTCGCGTCGCGGGCCGAGACGATGATCAGCGTCGTGTCCGACTGCTGCTTGAACAGCGGCACCAGTTCCAGGCCATCCCGGTCGGGCAGTCCCAGATCGAGGAGGCTGATGTCAGGTCGCTCCGCCTTCAGCCGCTCCATCGCTTCGCGCGCATTCTCGGCTTCGACGATGGCGTAATCGGCCCGGGCCAGCGCGGTGTGGATCAGCTTGCGGATATGCGGCTCGTCATCGACGATCAGCACCTTGTGACGGACGTTCATAGCAGATCCTCGTGGGGGACGTCGGAGATGATCAGCGCCTGCGGGATCGTGATCGTGAAGGCGGCGCCGCGTGGCTCGGCATTGTTCGCGGCCGACACCGTCAGGCCCATGGCCTCGGCAAAGCCTTTCACGATGGCAAGGCCAAGGCCGGTGCCATGCTTCGCCCGGTCCGAGCCTTCCAGCCGCGTAAAGGTATCGAATACCCGCGCTTCTGCACCCGCCGGAATGCCCGGCCCTTCGTCGACCACCGACAGGGCGATCGCATCCGGCAGGCGCTGGCCGCGCACGATCACGGGCGTGCCGGGATGAGCATAGCGACCGGCATTGTCCAGCAGGTTGATGAGACAGTGATGAAGCAGCGTCGGGTCTACACGGACCAGCGGAATGTCGGGCGCGATCTCTACCTCGACCGCATGGCCCTGCAGGGACTGGCGCGTATCATGCACGGCGCCCGCGACAGCATCAAAGAGGTCGGTCGGCTCGACCTTGAGCGGCAAGGCGCCGGCCTCCACCCGCGCCATGTCCAGCAGGTTGGCGACAAAGCGGTTTAGCCTTTGCGCTTCGGCATCGACGGTGTCGAGCAGATCGGAGGGATGCTGGCGTTTCAGCTCGTGGACCGCGGAGAGGATGGTCGTCAGCGGCGTCCGCAAATCGTGACTGACCGAGGAGAGCAGCGCCGCGCGCAGCCGGTCGCGCTCCTTGATCTGTCGCGCATCCAGCATCTCCTGCTCCAGCGCCATGCGATCGAAGGCGATGGAGGCCTGATCGAGCAGGCTCATCAGAAGCGGAACCTGATCGGAGCGCAGCGGTGGCCCGGCATCTTCCCGGGCCAGACCCAGCACGCCGAGCACGCCGCGCTTGGTCCGCAGCGGATGGAACAGCCAGTCCGAGGCGGTAAGCGTAGACGATCCGCGCCCGGCCGGCTGCTCATTGTCCATCGCCCATTGCGCGGCGGCCTTCTCGATCTGTTCGAGCCGATCCTCAGGTGGCACCGCCGCGCGCAGTTGCGGGCCGTCCGGCGATGGCAGCAGCAGCACGGTGCGCAGTTGGAGCAGGCGGCCGACTTCCGCGCAGATGGCGTGCATCAGCTCCTCCTGGCTCGCCGAGGCGGTGATTTGCCGGGAAAACCCTGCAAGAGCCGCGTTCTGGCGCGCGCTGGACTGAGCAAGGTCGGCCTGGGCGCGGACGCGCGCGGCGAACTGGCTGGTCACGATCGCCACACCCAGCAGCACCAGTATGCTGACGACATTCTCGGGATTATTGACCGTCAGCGTGCCGGTCGGCGGCAGGAAGAAAAAGTTGTAGGCGAGGCTCGAAAGCAGGCCCGAGACCAGCCCCGCCCGCAGGCCATAGCTGGCGGCGGCGAACATCACGGGCACGAGGTACATGAGCGCGATATTGCTGAGGTCGATCGCCTCGATGAGCAGCCTGCCGAGCGCTGTCATCGCGGCAATCATTACCGCCGACCAGAGATAGTGGGACGGTTTGCCCCATCCCTGGCGAAAACGCTGGCGCACCGCCTGCGGGCCGGGCGTGACGGCGTCGCCGGGCAGGACATGCACCGCGACATCGCCGATCTCGCGCACCAGCTTGTCGACCACGGAGCCATGGCGCAGCTCGAACCACCAGGGCCGCGCCGATTTGCCGATCACGATCTGGGTCGCGCGGGCGTCGGCCACATATTCTTTCAGCCCCTCGACGACGGACGTCGCAGGGATCGTCGCAGTCGTGGCGCCGAGGCGGGATGCGAGCGCCATGGTATCGGCCAGCTGCTCCCGCTCTTTGGGGGTGAAGGAGAGGCTGCGCTGGGTCTCGATATGGACGGCGGACCACGGCGCCTTGAGCGCATCGGCGAGCCGCTTGGCCGCGCGCACAAGGCCCTGCGCGCTGGTGACTTCGCTGATCGCGACCAGAATGCGTTCCCCCGCCGCGAAACTGCCGGCCAGGGCATGGGCACGCACATAATCGAGCATCTGGGCATCGACGGCCTGTGCGGCGCGGCGCAGTGCCATCTCGCGCAGGGCTGCGAGGTTGGACTTTGAGAAGAAATGGTTGAGCGCGCGGCTTGCTTCCTGCGGAATATAGACCTTGCCCTCTTTCAGGCGCTCGATCAGCTCGTCCGGCGGGATATCGACCACCTCGATCTCGGCCATTTCGAGGATGGAATCGGGCACGGTCTCGCGCACATGGATGCGGGTGAAGGAGGCGACGACGTCGTTGAGGCTCTCGACATGTTGGATATTGACCGTGGAATAGACGTCGATGCCCGCGTCCAGCAGTTCCTCGACATCCTGATAGCGCTTGGGGTGTCTGCTGCCCGGCGCATTGCTGTGCGCCAGCTCATCCACCAGCACGAGCTGGGGGCGGCGTGCGAGGATGGCGTCGATGTCCATCTCGCCGAGCCGGTGCCCTTTATGCTCGACGGCGCGGCGGGGGATGACCTCATGCCCGATCAGCAGCGCCTCGGTCTCCTTGCGGCCATGGGTCTCGACGATGCCGACCACGACGTCGATCCCAGCCCTGAGCCGCTGCATGCCGTCGGTCAGCATCTCGTAGGTTTTGCCGACGCCCGGAGCAGCTCCCAGGAAGATCTTGAGACGGCCGCGACCTTCCTGCGTCGCCTGACGCAGAAAGGCTTCCGGATCGCGGCGGTCTGGATCGCTCATGACGGCGTGGTAGCGCCGATTCCGTCCAGACGTCGATTGATTTCCAGCACATTGACGCGCGGCTCACCCAGAACACCGAGCAGCGGTTGTTCGATGCTCTGGTCGACAAGGGACCGGACCCTGGCTGCGTCCCAGCCGCGCGCACGGGCAATCCGGTCCACCTGATAGTAGGCCGCCTGCGGGGTGATGTGCGGATCGAGGCCTGAGCCGGATGCCGTGACCAGATCGGCCGGGACCCGCTTGCCGGGATTGGTCCGTTCCAGCGTGGCTATGTCTGCCTGCACACGGTCGATGAGCGCGCGGCTGGTCGGGCCGAGGTTGGAGCCGGAAGATGCCATGCCATCATAGCCGTCGCCCGCCGCCGAGGGGCGGGGGTGGAAATAGCGATCCGCCGTGAACGCCTGCCCGATCAGGCGCGAGCCGACCGGCTTGCCCTTCTGTTCGACCAAGCTGCCATTGGCCTGTGATGGAAAGATCAGCTGGCCGATGCCGGTGAGCGCGAGTGGATAGGCGAGCCCCAGCAGGAGGGCGAAGAGCGCTGTCATGACCAAAGCCGGTCTGAGCGCGGTGAGAATGTCCTTGTTCATGCGTCTGTTCCTCAGGCGAGGCCAAGGCCGTTGACGGCCAGGTCGATGAGCTTGATGCCGGCGAAGGGCGCGATCAGGCCGCCCAGGCCGTAGATGGCGAGATTGCGCGCCAGCAGCGGACCGGCGCCGATCGGCTTGTAGGTCACCCCCTTGAGCGCGAGGGGCACCAGCAGCGGGATGATGAGGGCGTTGAAGATGATCGCTGACAGGATGGCGCTCTGCGGCGTCGCGAGGCCCATGACGTTGAGCACGCCCAGCCCCGGATAAAGCACGACGAACATGGCCGGGATGATCGCGAAATATTTGGCGACATCATTCGCGACGGAGAAAGTGGTGAGCGCCCCCCGGGTCATCAGCAACTGCTTGCCGAGGCCGACGATCTCGATCAGCTTGGTGGGGTCGCTGTCGAGATCGACCATGTTGCCTGCCTCGCGCGCCGCCTGCGTGCCGGTGTTCATGGCGACGCCGACATCGGCCTGCGCCAGCGCGGGCGCATCGTTGGTGCCGTCACCGCACATGGCGACGAGGCGGCCGCCTTGCTGCTCCTTGCGGATCAACGCCAGCTTGTCCTCCGGTGTCGCCTGAGCCAGGAAATCGTCGACCCCCGCCTCGGCGGCGATCGATGCGGCGGTCAGCGGATTATCGCCGGTAATCATCACCGTGCGGATGCCCATATTGCGCAGTTCGCCGAAGCGCTCGCGGATGCCCGCCTTGACCACATCCTTGAGGAAGATTGCCCCCAGAAGCTCGCCGTCCTTGGCGACGGCCAACGGCGTGCCGCCGGCGCGGGCGATCTCGTCGGTGATGCGCCGCAGTTCCGCCACCGCGGGGCTTTTGTCCGGGCCTGCCATGGCATTCAGGACCGCATCGACAGCGCCCTTGATGACCGTGGTGTCGCCCGTGACCACGCCGGAAATCCGGGTTTGCGCGGTGAAGGGGATCACCTGCGCATCGGCCGGCAGGGCTTGGGCCGCCTCACCGAATTTCTCGCGCGCGAGCGCCACGATCGAGCGGCCTTCCGGCGTCTCATCGGCCAGACTGGCCAGCAGGGCGGCTTCGGCCAACTGGGCCGGCGTCGCCCCGCCGACCGGCCGGAATGCCGTCGCCTGCCGGTCACCGACCGTGATCGTGCCGGTCTTGTCGAGCAGCAACACATCGATGTCGCCCGCAGCCTCAACAGCCCGGCCGGACTTGGCCAGCACATTGAAGCGCACGAGCCGATCCATGCCGGCAATGCCGATGGCCGAGAGCAAAGCGGCGATGGTGGTCGGAATGAGCGTGATGAGAAGGGCCGCGAGCATCGACACCGGAATGGCGCCGCCGGCATAGCTGGCGAAACCGGGAATGGTGCCGACCGCGATCAGGAAGATGATGGTGAGGCCGACCAGCAGCAGCGTCAGCGCGATTTCGTTTGGCGTCTTCTGCCGTTCGGCGCCTTCCACCAGCGCGATCATGCGATCGAGAAATCCCTGGCCGGGATTGACGGTGACGCGCACGTGGATCTCGTCCGAGATGACTCGCGTGCCAGCCGTCACCGCAGACCGGTCGCCGCCCGCCTCCCGGATGACCGGGGCGGACTCGCCGGTAATCGCGGCCTCGTTGACCGAGGCGACGCCTGCGACGACCTCGCCATCCGAGGGGATGAGATCGCCGGTCCCGACCAGCACGGTGTCGCCGACCCGCAGCGCGCTGGCCGGCACGGTCTCGGGCTCCTGGCCGTTCTTCAGGCGGCGGGCGGTGAGGTCCGCCTTGGTCGCGCGCAAGGATGCCGCCTGTGCCTTGCCGCGCCCTTCGGCCAGCGCTTCGGCAAAGGTGCCGAAGAGGACGGTCAGCCACAGCCAGATGACGAGCTGGAGCTTGAAGCTGGCGGCAAGGCCATCCTGACCGACGATGAGCAGCACCGTCAGGAGCACCGCCACGATGGCGGTCGTGAACATCACCGGGTTACGGATGAGCTGGCGCGGGTTCAGTTTGCGGACCGAGTCCGTGATCGCCGGGACGATCAGATCGGCCGTGAAGAGCGATGGGGACGCTTGGCGTGCCATGGAGGGGCTCCAATCAGAAAAGCTGGCCACGGATCATCGCAAGATGATCGGCGATCGGACCAAGGGCGAGGCTGGGCAGGAAGGTGAGGCCGCCGACGATCAGCACGATTCCCACCAGCAGGCCGGTCCAGAGCGGCCCGGTGGTCGGAAAACTGCCCGCCGTCTCCGGCGTATAGGTCTTCGCCGCCAGCCCGCCGGCAATCGCCAGCATGGGCACGATGACGAAGAAGCGGCCGACCCAGATGGCGACGCCCAGAATCCCATTGTAGAAAGGCGTGTTGGCCGAGAGGCCGGCAAAGGCCGATCCATTGTTCGCCACCGCGCTGGTGAAGGCGTAGAGAATCTCGGAAAAGCCGTGCGGTCCCTTGTTGAGCGGGCCGGCCAGCCCGGCCTCGGTGACCGAAGCGATGGCCGTGAAGCCCAGGATCATGAGCGGCAGCACGGCGATGGCGAGAACCGCGAGCTTGACCTCGCGGGCCTCGATCTTCTTGCCGACATATTCCGGGGTTCGCCCGACCATCAGCCCCGCGACGAACACTGCGAGGATGGCGAACAGCAGGAAGCCATAGATGCCGGCGCCGACGCCACCGACAACGACCTCACCCAATTGCATGTTGAAGAGCGGGATCAGGCCACCAAGCGCGGTGAAGCTGTCATGCATCGCATTGACCGCGCCGCAGGAGGCCGCCGTGGTGACGACGGAAAAGAGCGCGGAGGCGGCGATGCCGAAGCGGACTTCCTTGCCCTCCATATTGCCGCCGGCGATGCCGAGGCTGTGCAGGATGGGGTTGCCCGTTGCCTCCTGCCAGTAGGTGATCGTCGTTCCGGCCAGGAAGAGCAGCATCATGGCGGCAAGGATCGCCCAGCCCTGGCGACTGTTCCCGACAGCCTTGCCGAAGGTGTAGGTGAGGCCCACCCCGATCACGAAGATCGAGAGCATCTGGACGAAGTTGACGAGCGCCGTCGGGTTCTCGAACGGATGCGCGGAGTTGGCGTTGAAAAAGCCGCCGCCATTGGTGCCGAGCATCTTGATCGCTTCCTGCGAGGCGACCGGCCCCAGCGCGAGGGTCTGCCTCGCACCTTCCAGCATCGTTACATCGACCGACCCCGCCAGCGTCTGCGGCACGCCGCTCGCAATATAGAAGAGCGCGATGACGCAGCAGAGCGGCAGCAGCAGATAGAGCGTCACCCGCGTCACATCGGCCCAGAAATTGCCGATGCCCTTGGCTTCCCGCCGCGCGAACCCGCGGAACAGCGCAAAGGCCAGCGCGATCCCGGTCGCTGCCGACAGGAAGTTGTGGATCGTCAGGCCGAGCATCTGGCTAAGGGGCGACATCGTCGACTCACCGCCGTAATTTTGCCAGTTGGTGTTGGTCGCAAAGCTGATTGCCGTGTTGAAGGCGAGCGGCTGGCTCACCCCCGGATGGCCCAGCGGGTTGAGGGGCAGCAAGCCCTGCAAGCGCAGGATCGCATAAGTGAAGACCAGTAGCGCCGTGTTGAACAGGAGCATGTGCACGGCATAGCGGCGCCAGCTTTGCTCCTCCTGCGGGTCGATGCCCGCCAGCCGGTAGAAGCCGCGCTCCAGTGGCCCGAGCAGGCCATGGAGCGGCGTCCGCCGCCCTTCATAGAGCGCGAAGAGCCACAGGCCGACGGGTTTGGCCAGTGCCAGCAATATGCCGACAAAGGCGAGGATCATGATCCATCCCTGAGCTGTCATGATGTCGCTCCCCGATCAGAAGCGTTCGGGGCGTGCGAGCACGGCCACCAGATAGAAGAGCAGGCCGACCGCGGTCGCAGCGGCCAGCCAATGGTCGATAGTCATGGCCGCCTCCCTACGCCTTGTCGCACAGCGCTGCGTAACCGAGCGTTGTGGCCAGCAAGCCGAGGGTGAGCCCCAACCAGAGCATATCCTGCATGATCGTTCTCCTGCACGACGTCGGAGACCGCAGGAGATGCGGCGCCGAATCATGTGCCGCAGGTCAAATAAGGCAGAGCTGCATTTGAATTCGAGAGACAGGAAAGGCGATCCGCATAGTATTTGCATATGAATCGCGCAGGTCTGGGGCCGCAGCGCGCTGGACTGGCCGACAGACCGCCCATCCCTGGAACGATCCGCGCGCTGAACACTTTGCATTGCAGTCTTCAGATATCCGTCCGAGGATAGAGGCTGGCATGGAAAGGCCCGTGGTTGAGCAGACGGTCTGAAGAGTCGGAATATCAGTTCGAGCCGCACGAGCGGCCGATGATGCCGGGGTCTCCGGCGACGCCCTACCACCCAGGCCGGCGCCGTCTGGGATATTTGCTGATCGGCGTGCTGCTCGGCCTCACGGGTGGTTTTATCAATGGCCTGCTGATGGCGAACCTGCCCCAGATCCAGGGTGCGCTCGGGCTGACCAGCGTGGAGGCCGGCTGGCTGACCGCCGCCTATACGATGACCAATGTCTGCATGAGCCTGCTGCTCATCAAGTTCCGCCAGCAATTCGGCATCCAGCGCTTTGTGCGGATCGTGCTGATCGGCTTTCTCGTGCTCAACACGCTGCAACTCTTCGTGCACAGCTATGGTCTGGAACTCTTTGTGCGCGCGGGCAGCGGCATCGTCGCAAGCGGCCTGTCCACGATGGCGCTGTTCTACATCATGCAATCGATGAAGGCTGAGGCGCGGCTGGGCGGGCTGGTGCTGGGCGTCGGCGTCTCGCAGATCGCGACTCCGCTTGCCCGGGTGATCTCCCCGGCATTGCTCATCCATGGCGATGTGCAGAACCTGTACCTGTTCGAGTTCGGCCTCACATTGCTCTGCCTCGCCGGGGTGTGGCTGCTGCGCCTGCCGCCAAGCGAGCGCATCGACGCCTTCGAGCCGCTGGATTTCCTGACCTTCGCCTTGTTCGCCCCCGGCATAGCCCTGCTCTCCGCCGTGCTCGTGCAGGGGCGCATCGTCTGGTGGTCGACGCAGTGGCTGGGCTATGCGCTGGCCGGCGCGATCCTGCTGATCGGCGCGGCGGTGATCGTGGAGCACAACCGCGCCAATCCGCTGCTCAACACGCGTTGGATGGGCAGCGCGGCGATCATCCGGTTCGCCGTCATCGCCGCCAGCATGCGTGTGTTGCTCGGCGAGCAGAATGTCGGCGCCAGCGGCCTGCTGACCGTGCTCGGCATGGGGCAGGACCAGCTGATCGGTTTCTACACGGTGGTCACTCTGGCGACCATATTCGGGCTGGCGGTCAGCCTGAAAACGCTCAAGCCGACGGACCTGCTCAAACCCGTGATTATCTCCTGCGCGCTCATCGCCATCGCGGCGTTCTTCGACACCCAGTCCAGCAATCTCACGCGCCCGGCGCAGCTTTATGTGACCCAGGCGATGATTTCCTTCGCCGCGATCTACTTCATGGGGCCAACGCTCATGGCCGGCATCCTGCAGGCGCTCGCCAAGGGGCCGAGCCATATCGTCAGCTTTTCGGCCGTGTTCGGCATTTCGCAGCAATTGGGCGGCATCGGCGGGGCGGCTCTGCTGGGCAGCTTCCAGATCATTCGCGAGCGCTTCCATTCTGAAATGCTGGTCCAGTCGCTCGTCGGCACCGATCCGCAGGTGGCGCAGCGCATCCAGCAGCTGGGCGGCGCCTATGCACGGACGCTGGGCGATCCGGCCTTGCGTCAGGCGGAGGGCAGCATCCTCCTCTCCCAGCAGGTCGCGCGGGAGGCCAATATCCTGGCGTTCAACGACGTGTTCATGCTGGTCGGTGCGCTGGCCACGCTCGCCTTTGTGTACCTTGGCGCGCGGTGGATCTATTATCGTCGCAAAGGCATTACCCCCCTGGCCGAAGAGCTTGCGGCCTTGGCGGCAATGAGGACCAGGGCCCAATCATGAGTGACACCTCCGCCGAACATCCGCGCCCATCGAACCGGACCGACCGTCTGGAAGATCCGGTGGAAGTGCCCAATGACACCACCCCCGTGGCCAGCGCGCCGAAACGCGGCTGGGCGCCCCCGCAAGCCGGCCGCAGGGTCACGCTGCTGGCCGTGCTGTTCATCGTCGTCGGCATTCTCATCGTGCTTTACGCTTGGGGCCTGCCGCCTTTTTCCTCGGCTGTTCAGACGACGGACAATGCCTATGTGCGCGGCCAGACCACGGTCATCGCGCCGCAGGTGAACGGCTATGTGGTGGAGGTGCAGGTTCAGGATTATGAGCAGGTCCGCAAAGGGCAGGTCCTCGCGCGGATCGACGACCGGATCTATCGCCAGAGAGTGGCGCAGGCGCAGGCCCAACTTGCCACGCAGCGCGCCAACCTCGCCAATAGCAGCCAGAGCGAAGCGTCGAGCCAGGCGCAGCTTGCCGGGCAAGCCGCCAGCGTGGCCAACGCCAAGGCGCAACTGGCGCGCGCGCAGGCCGATATGCGCCGGGTGAATGATCTCGTCAGCCAGGGGTCGGTCTCCCTGCGCGAGCGGGACCAGACTCTGGCGGCGTTGCGGCAGGCGGAAGCGGCCGTGCTGCAGGCGCAGGCGCAGCAGCAGGTGGCGAGCGAGCAGGTCCGCACCGTGACGGTCGGGCGCGGTGGCCTGCGCGCCAATGTCGATGCGGCCCAAGCGGCGCTGCGCCTCGCGGAGATCGATCTCGCCAACACGATCATTCGCGCCCCGCAGGATGGGCGGCTGGGTGAGGTGGGCGTGCGGCTGGGGCAATATGTCACGGCCGGCTCGCAGCTGACATTCCTCGTGCCGCCCTTCGTCTGGGTGGCGGCGAACTTCAAGGAAGCGCAGACGGCCCATATGGCGCCGGGCCAGACCGTGCGGCTGCGGGTCGACGCACTGGACGGGGCTGTCATCCACGGCAGGGTCGAGCGGCTGGCGCCCGCCGCCGGCAATGAGTTTCAGGTCATCCGATCCGACAATGCCACCGGCAATTTTGTGAAGGTGCCGCAACGGATCACGGTGCGGATCGCGCCGGATGCCAAGGACCCCCTCTATGCGCGGCTGAGGCCGGGCATGTCCGTCCAGGCCAGGGTCGATACGGCAGGGCACAGGTGATGCGGCCGGCCATCGCCTTGCTGGGCGTCGCGTGCCTGTCCGGCTGCATGGCGCCCCCGACGCCGCTGCCCTCCTCGGCCACCGTGGCGCCGCCTGCCGGCTGGCAAAATGCCGTGGTGGGGGACGGAGAGGTCGATGCCGGCTGGTGGCGGGCATTCAATGATCCCGCGCTGACGCAGCTGGTTGAGACCGCGATCGCCAACAATGTCGACATTGCTATCGCTGCCGCGCGGGTCCGCGAAGCGCGGGCGCAGGAGCGGCTGGCGCGCGCGCAGCTTTTCCCCACGCTGGATGCGACCGCCGCCGGCTCCCACGGCCGATCGCTCAACCCGTTCGGCCAGGCGACAGAGGGCACCAGCGCCCAGCCTGCGCTGCAGGTGGCTTATGAACTCGATCTGTTCGGCAGGATCGACGATCAGACATCGGCGGCGAGATCGGCCTGGTTGGCCAGTCAGGCCGCCCGTGATGCGACGGCGCTTTCGGTCGGCGCGGCCACGGCATCGGGCTACATCACGCTGCTGGCCCTCGATGCGCGTCGCGACGTCGTCCGCCGGACGATCACGGCACGGGCCGAAAGCCTTCGCATCGCCCGCTCCCGCGCCGAGGCCGGCTACACCTCCCAGCTGGAGTTGCGCCAGGCCGAGGCGGAATATCAGGCCGCAGCCATCATCCTCCCGCAGGTCGATCTGGCGATCCTGCGGCAGGAGAATGCCCTGCGCCTGTTGACAGGGGATGGGCCGGGCGTGATCCAGCGCGGCGGATCGCTCGACGCCCTCGTCGCGCCGCCCGTGCCCGACCAGGGGCTGCCGTCCGAGCTGCTGCGCCGCCGGCCCGACATCGCGCAGGCAGAGTTCGCTCTGGCCGCATCGGATTCCACCCTGTCAGCCGCGCGCAAGCAGTTCCTGCCGAGCCTTCGCCTGTCTGCTGCGGCGGGCGCGATCTTCAGCAGCGCGCTGGCGAACCCGGTGACGATCTGGTCCGTCGGCGGCAGCGTGCTGGCGCCCTTGTTCGAGGGCGGGCGCTTGCGCGCCGGCGTGGAAACGGCGGCCGCCCGCCGCGATCAGGCCGCCTTTGCCTATCGCAAGACGGCCCTGACGGCGTTTGGCGAAGTGGAGAATGCGCTGGGCAATGTCGCCAGCCTCCGCCAGCAACGCGCGAGCGCTGAGGCGCAAAGGGCCGCCATTGCCGACGCGTTGCGCCACGCCACCAACCGCTATCGCGCCGGCTACAGCAGTTATCTGGAAGAACTCGATGCACAGCGCGCCCTGCTCTCCGCCGACCTTGCGCTGGTGCAACTGCGTGCCGATCAGCTCAACGCCCTGATCACCCTGTATCAGGTGCTGGGCGGCGGCTGGGAGAGCGATGCGCGTTGACCTGCGCTAGCTTCGGGAGGCTGGCTCAGCCTCGGCGCCCTTTGTCGGATAGGCTGCGGAAGGTGATCGACCAGCGCGGCTGTGTCATCGGCGCGATGCTGTGTTCCCAGTCGTGCCGGACCTCGCCGCTCAGATGGTAGACCGATCGCGGCGCCAGTTCGAGCTTCGCGCGCTCGAAGCCGCCCGCATGGCGCCGGCGCAGCCGCAGCACCGCATCGCTGCCGAGCGAAATGCCCACGACATGCTCGAACACCGGCCGATCCCTGTGCCAGCCGATACCGGCCCCCGCATCATAGCGGGTCAGCAGCGACTGAACGAGATCGTCAGCGGCGAGCCCTGCAAAGCGGGCGGCGCGGGCTCTGAGCGGGAGCAGCCAGTCGGGTATGGCGTCGGTCGTCCCGAAGCTGCCGGTCTCGAAATCGTAGCGCCATCCAAAAGAGTGGGTGAGGCGCTTGCCGGTCCACTGCTGGAACCGGAACGGCGCCAGGTCCAGTGCGTCGATCCGCTCGATCAGCGCGGCTTCCTCCCGGGCATCGATGATGTTTGAGCGGGCGGTCAGGCCGGGCACAATGGGCGTATCGAACAGGTCGAGCATCGTCATGCCGGCGGCCTCACCGCAACTGGCTGTCCTTGCTGCCGCGCCGGTTGATGGCGGAAAATGACGGGCGCCTGTCGCGCGCCGACTGGCAGGCGACGCAGGTCCGCGCGCCAGGCAGCGCCTTTCTGCGCGCCTCGGGGATTTCCTCGCCGCATTCCTCGCACGCCAGGGTGCCGGGGCCCGATGGCATCCGCGCCCGGGCGGTTGCCAGAGCGTCTTTCACGCTGTCGTCGATTTGATCCTGAACGGCGCCGTCGGGCGCCCAGCCATTGGCCATGCTCGCCTGCTCCCGCATCTGTGTCTGCGATAAGTCCTATATGGGGTCGCTACCCCCGAATTTCATCAGGTCGCCATGGGGACATCGACGGACGTGTCCGCCTTGCGCCCGCAAAGATCGCGCAGCATCTTCGTGCGGCGCGCGACCTCCGGTCGTCGGAGCAGGGCGTCGATCGGGGCGGGCAGGCGGCGGCGCCAATTGGGGTGCTCGTCGAGCGTGCCGGGAAGGTTGGGCTGTTCCTCCAGGCCCAGCAGATCCTCGATCGAGATGATCTTCACCGGCGTCGGCGCCTGGGCGATGTGGGCGAGGGCTGCGTCGACCACGCTGTCCGTCGAGACGCTGGCAAGCGCCTCGGGCGCGCCGGCCAGCAGGTTCCACAGATGCTCGCGCTCCTCGGCGCGCCGGTCATGGTCTGCGGGCGTCTCGGGCTGCAGGCTCTGCCGCCATTCCAGATCGCGCGCGCGCCACCAGCCGGCGACGGTGGGCGTGTCGTGGGTGCCGGTCATCGCGACGCTGTGCGGGCGATAGGCCGAGGCGGCGGCGAATTTGCCGTGGGCGTCCCGCTCGAACCACAGCACGCTCATGCCCAATATGCCTCGCGCGGCCATGACCTCCATGAAGCTCTCGGGCGCGGTCCCAAGATCTTCGGCAATGATGAACGCCCGACTGCGATGACTTTCGATGGCCAGGATTCGCAGCAGATCGGCGAACGGATAGTCGAGATAGACGCCCTCCGTGCTGGGCGCGCCGTCGGGGATGACCCACAAGCGGCGTAGTCCGAACGCATGATCGATGCGGAGGCCGCCGGCATGGCGCAGGGCCGCCCGGATCATCCGAATCCACGGGCGGAACCCCTGCGCGCGCAGGGCGTGCGGCGAATAGGTGGTAAGGCCCCAATTCTGCCCGTCGGGACCGAGCGGATCGGGCGGGGCGCCGATGGTCAAGCCGCGGAGAAAGCCATCCGGATCGCTCCAGACGTCGCTCCCTCCGGGATCGACCCCCACGGCGAGGTCGGCGATCAGGCCGATGCGCATCCCCGCCTGGCGCGCCGAGGCTTGCACTTTGCCCAGGATCCGGTCGGTCTGGGTCTGCGCCAGAATGTGAACCGCAACCTCCTCCCAGTGGCTCCGGGCGAAATGGTCGACGGCCGGGCTTTGCGGGTTTTGAAACGCGGCCGGCCAGCGCTGCCAGGGGCGGCCGCGAAACTCGATGGAGAGCGCGTCGAATAGCGCGTGGCGGATCAGGGCCGGATCGGATTGCGCGTCGCTCCAGATTGCACGCTGGGCCTCCTCGTCGAGCGCCGCGAAGGCGGCGCGCTGCTTGAGAAGCGCCGCATCCCTGGCTGCGGTCCAGTCGATCAGATCATCATCGGCATGATCAGGCGGCGAAGCAGGCGCATTGGCCAGCAGGGTGTTGAGATAGGTGCGGCTGGACGGCGCATAGGGGCTGAAATGGCGAGCGGAACCCGGCACCAGCGCATGGACTGGACTGATCGCCAGCAGATCGGCACCTTGCTTTGCAAAGCCGAGGCCCGCCACGCGCACATCTTCGAAGGTGCCATACATCCCATCGCTGCGCAGCGAGGGTATCTGGATCGCTGGCCCCCAAATCGCTGGGTCTGCCAGCTCGCAGCATCGGGTCGGCGCCACCGCCAAGGTAAAGACATGGCCTGCGATGTCGACCCGATGATAGCCGATTGCGGAGAAGGCCGGCAGTTGCCCCGCGTGGATAACGAGACGGCCTGCGCTGCCGTCTTCATAGACGACCTCTGCAAAGGCTTCAGCCGCCAGACGATCCGGCAGAGGGACGGGCTGGCCGGCATCCGCACTCAGAAATTCCGGATTCCGCGCGGCCTCTTCAGTCAGTTTGCCCCAAGCCTCCGCCCGCTGCGCATCCGTCTCGGCGGCATAGCCCAGTGCCTGCAGGACCGCTCGAAGCGTGTTCTGCGACACGCTATGCGCGAGCCCGTCGGCATCCTTCCAATGGATCGCGAGCCCTGCCGCGTGCGCCAGGGCTAGAATCTCATCGTCAGGCACAGCGCCCGGCCTCAGGGTGTTTTGGCTTTCTTCGCGCGGCCAGCTGCCGATGCCTTTTTGGCCGGCAGCGCCGTCGAAGCCGGGGAACTGGCGGCCGCCATCGTTTCGCTCTGCTCCTGCGGCAAGGATAGGTCAGCATCATCGGCAGGGGAGGCAGCCTGCTGTTGCTGCTGGCTCAGGACTTCCTGTTCCACCTGCTCCCAATGCTCGCGGTCACGCCCATGGGGTCGGCCTTCGGCTTCCCACAGCTCATAGGCCCGCTTGCTGATCGTCTGATACTGGTCATCGTCCATATTGGGTTCCTTGCGTTTCGTGGGGTCGATCATGCTCGCCTTGCGCAGCATGGGGGCCGGCAATCCGGTCGGGCAGGGGAATGTCGATGGTCACCGCGCGGTTTTGCCATGTCCGGGTGACGCGCAGCCCTTCCGGCGTTCGCTCCAGTCGATAGCTGCCCATGGCGAACAGTTCCGCATCCTCCCGGCGGCGCGCGAGCAGGTCCTGTGTCAGCTTTAGCTTGCGGGCATCGCGCCCGGCGGGGCCGGAGGCCATCGCGTCCCAGTTGACGGCTCGGCGATTGTCCGGGTCGGTCAGGGCAATCGCGACGATTTCGGTGCCCTGATAGATGTCCGGCACTCCGGGCGCGGTGATCTGGAGGGCGGTCTGCGCCAGCATGAGCGCTTCCCATGTCTGCAGGAACGCCTGTCGCTCGTCGTCCGACCACAACGCCCCGTTCTCAAGCGAGGCTCTCAGGGACAGCGCAAGCTCGGTCACGCCGTTTTCAATCTCAAGCGCCGGCTCCTCATAGCTGGATTCAAGCTTCGCCTCGCGCATGGCCTTGGCCATGTGGTCCGCAATGCGTTGCGCGGCATCCGGCTGATCGAGCATCATCAGCGCGCATTGGATGGCATAGATGCCCCAGCGCGGCGGCAATGCCCGATCCTGCGCCTGTGCCAGTGCCTCCCCGTAGAGGCGCGCGCCCAGCTCCGGGAAGGCGGCCAAGGCGATGATCGCGGCCCTGGCATCAGCCGAGCGCTTGGTGTCATGGGTAGAGAGGGCATTGAGCGCGCAGGGGGTCTCGGATGCACGGTCGTTCATGCGCGCGGCAAAGCGCTCAAGGTCGATCGGCTGGAGGTCTGGGGCGGCGCCCACCTCGCAATATGGCAGATAGGCGATGGACCGATAGAAGACGGTATCCTCCTCGGACTTCGCGGTGAGCGCGCCGGTCAGCTGCTCGAATCGGGCTGCAAAGGCGCGCGCCAGCGGATCGTCCGGGGCAGACAGCAGACTGAACACGGGCCCCAGCATACCGCTTGGGTGCGGATCGCCACGCGCACCGGCGAGAGCCTGCGCGCAAAGGTCGCCCGGCGGCATCACGTCGGCGGCGTAGGAGCGATAGACCGGCCAGTGCATCGCAAGCTGCACGATGGCCGCGCGCACCTCCGGCGCTGCGACGGGCGATCCGGCCAGCGCCATGATGGCCGCATCGGTCACCCGGTCGAGCTCGGGCGTAAAGACGGTGTACAGCATCGTCCGGCGGACGCCGCGCACCTCAAGGGCATAGTCCGTCGGCACATGCGCGCGCGCTGCGGCTGCCAAGGCATCCAGCCCTTCCGGCGGGGTCAGCAATTGGGTGACCGGCGCCATGAACTCATAGCCGCTCATGCCCTCGACCGGCCAGCCCGGCGCCAGCGGCTCGCCTTCCTTGACGATCTTCTCCACCCAGATGGGGATGAAGCCCAGCGCCTCGCGTAGCCGGCGGAGGTAGCTGAGCGGGCGGGCCAGCCCATCGATATGGTCGACGCGGACGCCCTGGACGCGCCCGGCTCGAACCTGCTCCACAATCCAGCGATGGGTGAACTCGAAGACCTCGGGGTCTTCCTGTCGCACCCCGATCAGATCGGTGACGTTGAAGAAGCGCCGGTGGACAATGTCGCCGCCATCATCCTGCCAATGGCCGATCTGCCAATGCTGTTCATCGAGCAGCTGCGCCAGCAGGCCTTCGTCCAAGCCTTCTCCGCCCGCCAGCCGCTCCGTCAGCGGTGTTGCGCGCAGGGGGTAATGCTTGTCGTAGACGCGCAGGGTCGGATCATTGCCGATGAGCGAGAAGGCCAGCTGCGCCGCGTCCAGAAGATCGGCCGGCGTCCCGTCCAGAACCGGGAATTGCAGCGGGCCACGGTCCCAGTCGATATCGAACAGGGGCGCAAAACGGCTCTCCTGCCCGTGCCGCATGATATCGGCGATGAAGGGATTTTCCGGCGTGAACGCCATATGGTTGGGCACGATGTCCAATATGATGCCGAGCCCGGCGGCCCGCGCCGCGTCGCTCAGCGCGCGAAAGGCCTCCTCACCGCCGAGCACCGGATCGACCCGATTGGGATCGGTCACGTCATAGCCATGGGTTGAGCCCGTCGCGGCGCTGAACAGCGGCGAGAGGTAGATATGGCTGATGCCCAGCGCCTGCAGCCAGGGAATGCGCGCGCGGACCGCCTCCAGATCGACGCCGTTCCGCAGCTGGATCCTGTACGTCGCGACGAGGCCGGGGGCGCTGGGATGGCGCATGGTCATTGGTCCTTTCGAACGGCGGCGGCGAAAGCGAAGCCGCTTCCTTGCGCAGCCTCCACGAAGAAGGGGTCGGTGGGCGTGGAAAAATCCTCGCCGCCAAGCAGCAAGCGGACGTGTAGGGCCGCCGTTTCAAACTCCCACCGCGCATCGAACGCCGTGCCCTCGCGCTGGACGATGGCCTTGGGCCGTTCCGTCTGCGCGAGGAGCGGCGTGATATGGAAGGCCCGCAGCGCAAGAAGATCGCGCACAAAGGCTTCATGCTCGCGCTGCGCATCGGTGCCCGCGTGCCCGATCATCGAGCGGGCGGCCGTCTGCGGGTCATTGGGGTCCGGCACCGTGCCGGCGAAGGATGTGAACTTCTCGAACTCCCGTGCCCGGCCGGTGCGCACCGCTTCAGCCAGATCGCCCGTGAAATCCGTGAAGAACAGGAACGGCGCTTCGGTCAGGAACTCATCCCCCATGAACAGCATCGGCGTGAAGGGCGTCAGCAGCGTCAGGGCCGTCACCACTCGCAGCGCGGCGCGATCCGCCACCAGATGGTGCAACCGCTCGCCCTGCGCGCGATTGCCGATCTGATCGTGATTGCCCAGAAAATTGATGAACGCCGTTCGGGGCAACAGGGCGGATGGCTCGCCGCGCAAATGCTCATGCGGGGGCCGTTTCTGCCCCTGCTCGACATATCCATCGCGCAGCGCCATCTCGATGTCCGCCAGCGGATCGACGGCGAAGGGGGCGTAATAGCTCTCGTCTTCCCCGGTCAGCAGGCAGTGGATCGCGTGGTGCCAGTCATCGTTCCAGCTGGCATTGAAGGGCGCGTCCGGCTCGAGATAGTCGACGAGGTTGCGCTCATCCTCGGTCACCAGGTGGATCGGGCGTCCCCAGTCTCTCGCGCGCACCGCCTTGCCCAGATCCGCCAGAAAGTCCTCGGTGGTCTGGTCGGCAATGGCGTGAACGGCGTCCAGGCGCAGCCCGTCCAGTTGATATTCCTCCAGCCAGAACATAGCATTGTCGAGGAAGAAGGCGCGAACGGCGGGCACGTCGAAGGCGATGCCGTCCCCCCAGGGCGTGCGGGCCGAGGCGTGGAAGAAGGACGGGCACCAGACGGGCAGATAATTCCCCGAGGGGCCGAAATGGTTGTAGACCACATCGAGCACCACCGCGATGCCGAGCTTATGCGCCGCATCCACGAACTGCTTGAGGCCGTCCGCACCGCCATAGCAAGGATGGGGCGCATAGAGCAGCACACCATCATATCCCCAGCCGCGCGCACCCTCGAACTGGGCGACCGGCATCAGCTCGACGACCGTCACGCCAAGGCTTTTCAGGCGCGGCAATGCCTTTTGCGCGGCGGCAAATGTGCCCTCGGGCGTGAACGTTCCGACATGAAGCTCATAGATGACCGCCTGATGCCAGGGGAGACCCGCCCAGTCGGCGGACCATTGGAAGGCGCGAGGGTCGACCAGGCGCGAGGGGCCGTGAACATCGCCCATCTGTGCCCGCGCTGCCGGATCGGGATAGAGCCTGTCCCCGATGCGAAAACCGTAGGAGGCGCCCGGTCGAGCCGCAGCGGTGCCGGAGAACCAGCCATCTTCGCCCTGCGCCAAGGCTGTCGATACGCCGTCGATCTCGACTGACACTGCTTCGCGATCCGGCGACCAGAGCGAGAAGCGCCATCGCCCGTCTTCTTCGGGCTCTGCGCCCCAGCCCTTGCGGAAATGGTGGCCGGTCATCGTGCGGTCGGCGCGTAGACGCACACGCTGTTGGCGGCGATAGCGAGGACATCGCCTTCGCACGGGTCTTCGCTGAAGGGGTCGGCGCTGGCGGTATCCAGGATGCGCGTCCAGTGCGCGATGCCGTTGGGGTGGGGCAGGGTGAAGTCGAGCGCGTCGCCTGCGTTCACGATGATGAAGAGCGCGCCGATATTCTCATCATCGAGGAAGGCCGCTCGCGCGGAATGGTCGATGAACAGACCGAGGACGCGCAACTCCGTTTCCGCCCACACCGCCTCGTCCATTTCGCGCCCGTCGGGCTGATACCAGGCGACTTCCGTCCGCCCGTCGTCCCCCGCATCGCCGAGCAGGAATGTCTCCTGCGCAAGGACCGGATGATCGAGGCGGAAGCGGACCATCCGCTGCACGAAATCGAGAAACGCATCGTCCCGCTCGGGCCATGAGATCCACGCGGTCTCATTGTCCTGACAATAGACGTTGTTATTGCCCTGCTGGCTGTTGCCGATTTCGTCCCCGCTCAGGATCATCGGCACGCCTTGGCTGAGCAGCATCGTTGCGATCATGTTCCGGCGGCGCTGGCTGCGCGCCGCGCAGATATGGGCGTCGTCGGTTGCGCCTTCGACGCCCATATTGGCGGACAGATTATGATCATGGCCGTCCGCGCCATTCTCGCCATTGGCCTCGTTATGTTTGTCGTTGAAGGACACGCAGTCCATCAGCGTGAAGCCATCATGAGCAGCGAGGAAATTCACCGAGGAGGTGGGGCTCCGGTCCGAATGGTTGAACTGTTCGGGTGAGCCCAGCAGGCTCCCCGCCAGATCGCCGACCAGCCCGCCATCCCCCCGCCAGAACCCGCGCACGGTATCGCGGAACTTGTCGTTCCATTCGCGGAACGGCGCAGGGAAGCCGCCGACCTGATAGCCGCCCTCGCCGACATCCCAGGGCTCGGCGATCAGCTTCACGCCCGCAAGGATGGGGTCCTGCCGGATCGCGCCGAAGAACGTCCCTTCCCGATCGAACCCGGCCGCCTGCCGTCCCAATGTCGAGGCGAGATCGAAGCGGAACCCGTCGACATGCATGACCTGCACCCAGTAGCGCAGTGAATCGAGCACCATTCGCAGCACCATGGGGTGCGCCACGGAGAGCGTGTTCCCCGTGCCGGTCTGGTCGAACGAGTAGCGCGGATGGTCCGGCGACAGGACATAATAAGCCGCATTGTCGAGGCCGCGGAAGCAGAGCGTCGGGCCGCGTTCCGATCCTTCGGCGGTGTGGTTGTAGACCACATCCATGATCACTTCGATGCCGACCCGGTGAAAGCGCTTCACCATCTCTTTGAACTGGCGAATGGCACCGGGGACGCCCTCGCCCTGCTGGAGGAAGCGAGTTTCCGGGGCGAAATAGCCGAGCGTCTGATAGCCCCAGTAATTGGAAAGCCCGCGCTCCAGCAGGCTGCGATCATCGAGGAAGAATTGGCAGGGCAGCAGCTCGATGGCGGAGACGCCGAGCTTGCGGAGATGGTCGAGGATCGGCTCGCACACCATGCCGGCGTACGTGCCGCGCAGTTCCTCCGGCACGTCGGGGTGCGTCATGGTGAGGCCGCGCACATGCGCTTCGTAGATGATCGTCTCGGTCCATGGGAGGCGCAGCGCCGCGTCTCCTTCCCAATCGAAATCGGGGTTCTGCACCACGCTCTTGACCATGAACGGAGCCGAATCCCGCGTGTCGAACGTCAGATCGTCGCCACTCAGGAGATCATAGCCCCACAGCGCATCATCCCATTTGAGCGTGCCGGACACCTCCCGCGCATAAGGGTCGAGCAGCAGCTTGTTGGGGTTGAAGCGATGGCCCTGCTCGGGCTCATAGGGGCCATGCGCGCGATAACCATAGAGTTGACCGGGCTTGAGGCCGGGGAGAAAGCCCGAATGGATCGAGCCTTCGCGTCGGGGTAGTTCGAGCCGCTGAACCTCGTCTTCCCCATCGTCCGAGAACAGCGACAGTTCAATGGCCTCGGCATTGTCGGAAAAGACCGCGAAATGAACGCCGTCGCCGGTATATTCGGCGCCCAGTTCATGGTGCAGCCTGTCCGGCTTTGCGAAGGCCAGAGGCCTCGCGTCTGGCTCCAGGCCGATATCGTCTGCCTGGGTCAAAGTCCGGGCGCCAGCATTCTCCGGCCGCTCTCATCTGACGAGGTATAAGCGGGATAGGGCTTGGCGGATCGCTTCGCGCCGGCGAGCCGGCTCATCGCCTGCGCGGACAGGAGGCGAATGCCGCCTTCCGAGACAAGGCAGCCGTCACCGCACTGCCTGAGCGCTTCGGAGAGATCGAAGCCGTCGGGAATGACGGCATCGCCGGTGACGATCGCATTGTCGATGCGCACATCCGAGCCGACGCGCGCGCCGGGCATCACCACGACGTTGCGAAGCTGGGCTCGCTCGCCGACGCTGGCACCCTGGCCGATCATATGGCCCGGCCAGGCCGGACGGTCGGAAACCGGGGCCGACCGCACCGGCAGGCCAATGGCGCGCCGCCCGGCAACCGGCCAAGAGGGATC
The DNA here is from genome assembly GCF_025961995.1 of Sphingobium sp. B8D3A. Taxonomy (NCBI): domain Bacteria; kingdom Pseudomonadati; phylum Pseudomonadota; class Alphaproteobacteria; order Sphingomonadales; family Sphingobiaceae; genus Sphingobium; species Sphingobium sp. B8D3A. Next base: position 739,399 of record NZ_JAOQOS010000001.1, read on the forward strand.
GAGCGCGACCCGGCCGCTGGCGATATCGGCATGAATGCCATGATAGGCATCCACCGTGCCGAGATCGCGCCACAGGGGCGCGGCCTGCCCACGCCCGGGCAGCGCGTAGACATAGGCGCCTCGCTGGGCCACCAGCCGGGGCAGGACATGCTTGCCGAAATCCAGATCCTCATGGAGCGGGGCCAGTTCCGCCAGCACCTGCCGCAGCAGCTGCCAGGTGAAGACATAGATGCCCATCGATGCAAAGGCATGACCGGGACGGTCCGGCGCTTCCGCAGGCGAGGCCGGCTTCTCCGCGAAATCGGTGATCAGGCCATCCGCGCCAGCCGTCATGACGCCGAATTGGTCGGCGTCGGCCAGCGGGACGTGAACCGCGCCGACCGTCACTTTCGCGTTGCTCAGCATGTGGCGTTCGATGAACGGCCGGTAGTCCATCTGGTAAAGGTGATCGCCCGCGAGGACCACGACATGATCCGGCGCTTCCTGGTCGATCTGGTCGCTGATCTTGACGACCGCGTCCGCCGTTCCGTTGAAGGGGCCGCATTCATTGCCGTCGAGCACGTCTAGCTCGATGCCGCCAAAGCGCTGCCATGTCTGGTTCAAATGGCGATGCAGCGCGTCGGGCTCATATTGGGTGAGCACCAGTGCGCGGGGGATGCCGGAATTGGCGACGTTCGCCAGCGTGAAATCGATGAGCCTGCCCACATCGCCAACCGGCAGAGCAGGTTTGGCGAGCGCGCTGGTCAGATCATGAAGGCGACTGCCCCGACCGCCTGCCAGGACAAGAGCCAGCGCCGCAGAAGTCGCATGCCGGGCATTCGATTGGCTCATGTCTACCTCAGGTCAAAGGAAATCTTCGCCTGATTAACCAACGGCAACGCGCACTGTTCCCTGTCTTTACATATGTTAAGCGATTTTTGTTGCGCCCATCGGAGGGGCGCGCAGGGGCGCCGGAGCGTGCGGCGGACGAAGCCGCGCCGGTACCGGCAATAGAGGCGCCATCTCTGCCAGCCGCCAAGCCGGCCGCAGTGTCGGTGTTTGGCTAGCCCCTCACGAGGGCCGCAAGATCAGAACAGCCGGGCCAGAAAGTAAAAGGCTGCGCCGACGACCGCTGACGCCGGGATGGTGATGATCCAGGCGATCATGACGCTCTGCGCCACGCCCCAGCGCACCGCAGAGGCCCGTCGCGCGGTGCCTGCGCCGATTACGCAGCCGGTGATCGTGTGGGTGGTCGAAACGGGAATGCCCATCAGCGAGGCCGTGAACACCATGATTGAGCCGCCAAGCGAGGCGCTGAACCCCTGGTGCTGCGAGAGCTTGGTGATCCGCGAGCCCATCGTCTCGATGATCTTCCAGCCGCCCGTCAGCGTGCCCAGCGCAATCGCGATATAGCAGGCAATCGCGACCCAGTGCGGCACCGCGAATTCGCCGGTGAGATAGCCGGTCGAATAGAGCAGCACCGTGATGATGCCCATGGTCTTCTGCGCGTCATTGAGGCCGTGGCTGACCGAATAGGCGGCCGAGGACAACAGGTGCAGATATCGAAACGCATGCTCGGCGCCACGAGCGGTGGCCCGGCGGAACACCCAGCTCGTCGCCAGCATGATGAGCATGGAGAGCAGCATGCCCAGCGTGGGCGAGAGCACGATGGCGATCAGCGTCTTGTTGAGGCCGCTCCACTGGATGCCGGAGATGCCGGCATGGGCCATTCCCGCGCCAATGAGGCCGCCGATCAGGGCATGGCTGCTGGACGATGGAATGCCCTTGAGCCAAGTCACCACATTCCAGAACATGGCGCCGATCAGCGCGCCGAAGATGACGGCCGGCGTAATCAGATCCTGGCTGACGAGGCCGGCGCCGATCGTCTCGGCGACCTTGTGCAGGCTGGGGAAGGCCAGCATGAGAAAATAGGCCGCGAAATTGAAGAAGGCCGCGAAGACCACCGCCGCGACCGGGCCGAGCAGGCGCGTCGCCACCACGGTCGCAATCGAGTTGGCGGCATCGTGCAAGCCATTGAGATAATCGAATGCGAGCGCGATGACGATCAGGCCGACCAGCAGCGGAAAAGCGAGGTTGTGCATGACCCTGTGCGCTCAGCTATGGTCGATCACGATGCCGTCAATCGCATTCGCGACATCCTCGAGCGCGTCGACGATCCGCTCCAGATGCTTGTAGATCTCGCGCCGGACGATGAACGCCATGGGATCGGCCGTCCGGAACTTTCGATAGGCCTGCTTCAGCCCCTCGCTGTGGATGGCGTCGGCATGGCCTTCCATCCGCACCAGCCGCTCGGTCAGTTCATGCAGGCGCTTGCCGTTTTGTGCGACATTGCGCAGCAGCGGCATGGCTTCCGCCAGCACGCGCGTGCTGTCGACGATAATCGCCGCCATGTCCTTCATTTCCTGATCGAAGTCGTGCACGTCATAGATGTCGATGGCCGCCACTGCCGACTGCATCTCATCGATCGCATCGTCGGTCGAACTCACAAGGCTGATGATCGCGCTGCGGTCGAACGGCGTGAGGAACGTCTTGCGGACAAGGTGAAGCACCTCACGGATGATCTCGTCGGCATCGGTTTCCCGCTCGATCACCTCGCGAATATGGTCATCGCGGCTGTCCCCGTCATGCAGCAGCCGGGTCAGCGCGTCGGCGCCGGCGACCACGGTCTGGACATGCGCTTCGAACAGATCGAAGAAATTGCCCTGCTTGGGCAAAAGGCGCTGAAACCAACCAAACATCCTGCTTATCCCTGAAGTATGCGCAACGGTGTCCATCACCGATTGGCGCCGTGTCGCCGCCTTGAACTCGGATGCTGCGAAGGATCGGATCAGATCGCTCAGATCCGGCTCGTCGACGGCATCGGCTGCCTCGCTGAGGCTGAACCACCGCCGCTCGCGCTCGTGCTGCTCTTTCCAGTCTGTGAGTTCCCGATTGACCGCCAGCGGGAACACCTCGACGTCCACCATCAAGTTGGCGCCGTTACGCCGCCGTTTGCGGTAGCGATAGGTTCCCAATGGCGTCGGGCAAACGGCCCCGACGATGCCGGCTTCTTCCTCAGCCTCGGCAGCTGCTGCCTGGTGTGGGAGCTTGCCCGCCGATCCATTGCCCTTGGGAATCACCCAGCGCTTCGTCTCGCGCGAGGTGATGAGCAGAATCCGGATCGGTGCATCCAGCGCATCGCCTTCAGCCCGATAGGGTAGTGCCGCAATCTGTTTGATTGTTTGTCCCCTCAGCAGAGCGCGTCGCGCCCATTGTGACAGTTTTATGTCAGTTGCAACAGTCAACCGCGCGCGATGTCCCCTGAAGAGCACCGGGTCATTCGACATTCATGCCCTTGCCGCTAGAGCGAGGGCTGTTCGATCTTCAAGGCCCTCTGCCGCACTATGTTCAGCACGCTGCTTTCGACCCTCTACTCCGCCCACGTTCCCCGGCCTTCGCCAGACCTCAGCAATTCCGGCGCTGGCCTGCAAGGCCGGGCCCTGCGTTTCATGCGCCCGGGCAGAGGCCTCAAGCTCATCGCGGCGGCGCTCAGCCTCACCGCTGCCCATGCCAGAGCAGAGACCTATCATGTGAACGCGATCACGGGAGACGATCGTTTCGACGGGCGCGCTGCGACGCAGCCATTTCGCTCGCTGGCCCGCCTAGGCAGCGTGAAGCTCAAGCCGGGCGACAGGATTCTGCTCGCGGCGGGGTCGGTCTGGAAAGAACCGCTCACCATCACCCAATCGGGCAGCAGAGGGGCGCCCATTGTGGTCGGCCCAACCGGCTCGGGCGCGCGCCCCCGCATCGACGCGGGCGGCGTCTCGCCCCATGCGGTGGCGATCCTGAACGCAAGCTATGTGACGGTGAGCGGCCTTGAACTGACCAATGACGGCCCGCCTGCCGGCTCGCGCTATGGCGTGCTCGTGTCGGCCGAAAATGTGGGCGTCGTCCGCGGCATCCGCATCAGCGACATGTACATCCATGATGTGCGCGGCACGAATGATCGCAAGGACAATGGCGGCATCGTCTTTCAGGCGCTCGGCCCCCGCTTTCCAACCCGTTTCGATGACCTCGCGATCGAGCGCAACATCATCTGGCGGGTCGACCGCTCCGGCATTGCCGGGATCAGCGATCAGGTCACCGCCGCGCGCTGGTATCCAAGCTATGATATCGTGATCCGGGACAATTATCTGGAGGACATTGGCGGCGACGGCATCGTGCCGCGCGGCACCGACGGCGCGCTGATCGAGCACAATATCGTCCGCTATGCCGCCGGTCGAGCACCTGGATACAGCGCCGGGATCTGGCAGTGGAGCACGGATCACAGCCTCATCCAGCTCAATGAAGCTGCCTACACCCGCACGCGCTACGACGGTCAGGGCTTCGATTCCGACTTCAACTCGCGCCGGACCACCATCGCGTACAATTACAGTCACGATAATGCCGGGGGCTTCCTGCTGATCTGTTCGCCCAAGGCCAATGACAAGGACAATATCGGCAATCGTGGCACCGTGGTGCGTCACAATGTCAGCCAGAATGACGGGACGCGGATCTTCCAGTTGTCAGGCACGATTTCGGACGCCTTGATCGAGAAGAATGTGATCCACGTCGCCAAGGGCAAGGACGTCCAAATGGTGGTCGCCACCGAGTGGCAGGGCTGGGCGAGCGACGTGCGCTTCCGCAACAATCGCTTCGCGGTGGCGGGCACGGCGCGTTATGGCAGCGAGGTCGGCCGCCAGGGGCCGGATTATCTGATCTCGGCCGGCTTCTCGCCGGCTCAGTTCATTCGCTTCACGGGCAACGACTATCTCGGCGCTCATGTCGATCCGCCCCGCGACGAGGTCGGCCTGATGAAGGCTGACTATAAGGCTCCCTCGCTCGATTGGGCGGTGCCCACATTCGACCCGGCCAAGCCGGACGGCTTCGCGGATTATCTCGCGCGCCACCGCCAGTGGATGCTCGCCATGCTTGAGCGAGAACTGGGCGCGCCGGTAAAGCTGCTCACGCCCCGCCGCGCGTCGGTCTTCGAGGCGCGACGCTAGGGGTTCCAGCTTTCGGGTTCTTCGCGCATTCCCAGCGGGCAGGGCCAACATCGCAATTTCAAATTAAAGCGTTGCGCCCGCGCAATCCTGAGAGACGGAGGGATCGCAATCCTCTATCGTGGGTTTTCAGCTTGCTCTTTTCGGGAGCGGTGGACGTGCGGAGACGGTCCGGCGTTTGCGAAGGGAGATATGCGGATGGATCGGACGGCGAAGGCGTCGAGTGGGATTGAGGGGCTTGATGATGTAACGGCGGGCGGCTTTGCCTGCGGCAGGCTGTTCCTCGTCGAGGGCGATCCCGGTACCGGCAAGACGACCATCGCAAGCCAGTTTCTCATGAACGGCGCAGAGGCGGGGGAGCGGGGGCTGTATATCACCCTGTCCGAAACCGAGGAGGAACTGCGTGAGACCGCTGCCTCGCACGGCTGGGCGCTGAACGAGCATTTCCACATTTTCGAACTCGTACCGCCCGAGACGCTGCTGGACGAGAATCAGCAGCAGAGCCTGCTCTACTCCTCCGATCTCGAACTGGGCGAAACCACCAAGCGCATCCTGGAGGCAATCGAGCGGGTCAAGCCGCAGCGTGTGGTGATCGACAGTCTCTCGGAAATCCGGCTGCTCGCGCAAAGTTCGCTGCGCTACCGCCGCCAGATTCTGGCGCTGAAGCACTATTTCGCCAAGCATAATGCAACCGTGCTGATGCTCGACGATCTGACCTCCGACACCAATGACAAGACGGTGCACAGCGTCGCTCATGGCGTGCTGCGGCTTGAGGAGCTGGCACCGCTTTACGGTTCGGAACGCCGCCGGCTTCGGATGCTCAAATATCGCGGCCAGCGCTATCGCGGCGGCTATCATGATTTCGTGATCGATACCGGCGGTGTCCGGGTTTTTCCGCGACTGGTGTCGCTGGAGCACAAATCCGATTTCGTGCGGGCCACCGCGCCCACGGAAAGCGCTGAACTCAATGCCCTGCTCGGCGGGGGCTTTGACTCCGGCACCAGCACGCTGATCCTCGGCCCGACGGGAACGGGCAAATCCCTCCTGGCGCTCAATCTCGTGAAAGGGTGCATCGCGCGCGGAGAGACGGCGGCCATGTTCGTCTTCGATGAGGAACTCGGCCTGCTGGCCGATCGGGCCAAGGGGCTTGGCATCGATGTGTGGCGCCTCGTTTCAGACGGCAAGCTCATCATCGAGCAGGTCGATGCAGCCGAAATGTCGCCCGGCGAGTTTGCTCATCGGGTGCGCGCGACCGTCGAGGAGCATGGCATCCGCACCGTTGTGATCGACAGCCTCAATGGATATCGCGCGGCGATGCCCGAGGAGAGCGCGCTCGTCCTCCACATTCACGAGCTGCTGCAATATCTCAATCGGCGCGGCGCGAGCACGTTCCTCACCGTCACGCAGCATGGCGTGGTGGGAGACATGCAGGCGCCGGTGGACATCACCTATCTGGCCGATACGGTCGTGCTGCTGCGCTATTTCGAGGCGGTGGGCCATGTCCGGCGGGCCATCTCGATCGTCAAGAAGCGCTCGGGCACCCATGAGAATACGATCCGCGAATATCGTATCGACGCACAAGGCATCACCATCGGCGAGCCGCTGACGCATTTTCAGGGTGTGTTGCGTGGCATCCCCACGATGGTCGGTGCCGGCAATCTGATGGATCTCGGCCAGGACAAGCGCGGCTGATGAACCGCACTTTTTCGGAGCGTGCCGTCATCCTCGCCCCTCACGGTCGGGATGCAGAGATCGCCGCCGCCATCCTCAACCAGGCCGGCATCGAAACCGAGATTGTCCCGTCGCTCGATGCGCTGGTCGCGCGCCTCGCACAGGGTCTTGGGTTCGTGATGATGACCGATGAAGCGGTCAAGGCGGCCGATCTGAGGCCGCTGGTGGAGCTCATCGCCGCGCAGCAGGAATGGTCCGATCTGCCCTTCGTCCTGCTCACCCAGCGCGGCGGCGGCATCGAGCGCAATCCTGCCGCCGGCCGTCATCTCGAATTGCTCGGCAACGTGACCTTTCTCGAACGCCCCTTTCACCCGACCACATTGGTCAGCGTCGCGACGGCCGCCTTGCGGGCACGCCGACGGCAATATGAAGCGCGAACCCGGCTTGAGGATATTCGCGCAGTCGAGGAACGCTACCGCCTAGCGAGCAAGGCGACGAACGACGCCATCTGGGATTGGGATTTCGTCACTGACTATGTGACCTGGAACGACGCGCTCTCCATTGCTTATGGTCACCCGGCCGACCAGATCGAGAATAACGGGACATGGTGGATCGCGCAGATCCACCCGGACGACCGGGACGAGGTGGACAGGACCATCCACGCGGCGATCGACGGCTCGTCGGACAGCTGGAGCGGAGAATATCGGTTCAGGCGGGGCGACGGGAGCTACGCCCACGTCTTCGATCGCGGCCACATCATCCGGGATGCGCAGGGGCGGGCCCTGCGTATGATCGGGGCGATGCTCGATCTGTCCGAACGGATGCGCGTCCGGGCCGAGCTGGCGATCAGCGAGGAGCGGCTGCGGCTGGCGACGGATGCCGCCGAGGTCGGCTTCTGGGACGTCGACGTGGTCAACGATGTTCTGATCTGGCCACCCATCGTGAAAGGGGTGTTCGGCATCTCGCCCGATGTCGAAGTGTCGATGCAGGATTTTTACGAAGGCCTCCATCCCGACGATCGCGCGCATACCACCGAAGCCTATCTGGCGGCCGCAGACCCCAATGTCCGCGCGATCTATGATGTCGAATATCGGACGATCGGCAAGGAAGATGGACTGGTGCGCTGGGTGGCCGCCAAGGGACGCGGCGTCTTCGACGAGGCCGGGCGGTGTCTGCGCGTCGTTGGCACGGCGATTGACGTGACGGCGCGCAAGCGGGCCGAGGCGGAACTGCGGGAGCTCAACGAGCATCTCGAGCGTCGCGTGACCGAGGAGGTGGCCGTGCGCGAGCAAGCGCAGGCGGCCTTGCGTCAGGCACAGAAAATGGAAGCTGTCGGCCAGCTGACCGGCGGCATCGCGCATGATTTCAACAATATGCTGGCCGTGGTGATCGGCTCGCTCGACCTGTTGAGCCGGCGCGTCCTGCCGGATGACGAGCGCGCGAAACGCTATATCGATGCTGCGATCGACGGTGCGCAACGCGCTGCGACCCTGACCCATCGCCTCCTGGCATTTTCGCGCCAGCAGCCGCTCAATCCCGAGGTGCTCGATCCCAACAAGCTCGTCTCGGGCATGTCCGAGCTTCTGCTGCATTCGCTGGGCGGCGATGTCCGGCTGGAGACGGTTCTGGCGGCGGGGGTCTGGCGCACCCATGCCGACCGCAATCAGCTTGAAAACGCGATCGTCAATCTTGCGGTCAATGCCCGCGATGCCATGCCAGATGGCGGACACCTGACGATTGAAACGCAAAACACGCACGCCGATGATCGCTATGCCGCGGAGAATTTCGGTGTTCCGGCGGGCCAATATGTGATGATCGCCGTGACCGATACCGGCACGGGCATGCCGGACGACGTGATCGCCAAGGCGTTCGATCCCTTCTTCACCACCAAGGCCGTGGGCAAGGGCACCGGTCTGGGGCTGAGCCAGGTGTACGGATTTGTCCGGCAGTCGGGCGGGCATATCAAAATCTATTCCGAGCCGGGCGAAGGGACGACGATCAAGATCTACCTCCCGCGATTCTATGGCGAGGCCGCCGGAGAGATCGAACAGGTGCGGGCCGACCTGCCGAGGGGCGATGAGCAGGAGGTCATTCTGGTCGTCGAGGACGAGGCCGCCGTCCGCCGGTTCAGCGTCGATGCGCTGGTCGAACTGGGCTATCGCGTGCTGGAAGCGGATGGCGGACATGCGGCGCTCCGCGTGCTGGACGAGCATCCGGAGATCACGCTCTTGTTCACGGACATCATCATGCCGGACATCAACGGACGGAAACTCGCCGATGAAGCGTGCCGCCGCCGGCCGGACCTGAAGGTGCTCTATACCAGCGGCTATACGCGCAACGCCGTTGTCCACAACGGCGTTGTCGATCCCGGTGTGGAGCTTCTCGGCAAGCCCTTCACGGTCGAGCAGCTCGCGGCCAAGATCCGGGCGGTTCTCGAAAAGGCCTAGGCTGAGGCGACGAACCTGCGCCCTCAGCGGAGGTGCAGGGCAAAGCGGTCGATTGCCGAAGCCAGGCTGGGCATGATCAGGCCGCGCTCGCTGCTCATCGGCGCATGGCGGGGCCGCCGCGCCGGCCAGTTCATCGCGTCGATGGAGACCGTTTCGATCAGATCGGTCGGCAGCTCCATCCTTTCGCCCACGGCATGCGCAAACTGCGCCCAGGAGAAAGCGCCGTCGCTGGTGAGGTGCCAGATGCCGCACTCGTCGTCGATCACGAGGTCGAGCGTGGCGCGGACGAGATCGGGCACATAAGTGGGCGAGGTGATGCAGTCCCCCACGGCGTGAAATACGCGTTCGGTCCGCAGCGCCGCCACCAGATGCATGGCGAAATTGTGCGGATCATAGGGTGAGAAGAAGGATGCGGTCCTGATGACCAGCGCGCGCCCGCCAGCCGCCAGAACACCCGCCTCAGCGCGCGCCTTGCTCTCTCCGTAGACGTTGAGGGGCGCTGGCGCATCGCTCTCCACATAAGCGCGCCGGCCATGGCCATCGAAGACGAGGTCGCTGGAGAAGCAGCTATAATGGATGTCGCGTTGCGCGCAGGCGGCTGCAAGGGCAACGCAGCCTGTGAAATTGGTCGCAAGGCAGGCGGCGGCGCTGCCTTCGGCTTCGTCGACCCGCACCCAGCCCGCGCAGTTGATGACGGCCCAGGGCCGCAGCCGATCCAGCGAGTCGGCAATCGTGGCGGCATCGTGCAGGTCGATGACGTCTCGTCCGACCAGCCGATGATCAATATCACGGAGCGAACAGGCCCCCGCAAACGCCTGGCCCAAGGTGCCGGTCGCCCCGAGGATCAAGAGTGGGCGCGCCTCTGGAGCCGGCGGTATATCGATCGCGCGTGGCTCTGTCGCAGCCCCGGCGAGTCGTCCGGGTCGACGCCACCATCCCTGTCCATGGAGGACAGAGTGATCCGGCCTTGCGCCTCCTGCCAGTGCGCGCATCATCGGCGCCAAAGCGGTCTCTCGCGGTTCGGGGCCCCGCACGTCGAACACGCCGCTCTCATAATGGCCGGCCTTTTTGGTGAGCAGGCTGTCCCAGTCGAACGCGCCGAACAGGCTCCAGACTGTCACTGCCTCGATGCAGATGCCGTCCGCGCGGAGGGACGTGGCTGTCGTCCAGGCCTCATCGAGCCAGCGCATCTGCTCCTCGCGCGTGCAGCCATTGTGCACCTCGGTGAGCACGATGGGCACCTCATAGCGCTCCCAGGCAGCGCGAACGGCGCCTTCAAGGCCCGGCGGGTGAGCTATGGCTCTGACCGCTTCGACATCGGCAACCGGCCCGATGGCACAAGCGCCATGGCTGGCCGGGGGGTGGCGCTCCATTTGGTGGTCGAGGAAGCGGTCGCTGGTGAGGTAGTGATTGAGGCCGATGACGGCCGGCGGGCATGGCGCGGCGGCGATGTCGCGCAGACGATCCGACAGCCCCAGGCCGTCGAGATGATCCCAAAGCGCGTGCCCCGCTATCAGGCGGCCGGTCAGCAAGTCCCAGGTCGCCCAGCGGCGATGATTGTCGAAGCCTGCCTGAGCGGCCCGCTGCGGTGTCGCGTCCGTGTGCCCCAGATCCTCCGTTTGAACGAGGCGCGCCGCGGGAATGATCGTGCGGATCGCGTCCATCGCCCCGCGAATGGCATCAATCTGGTTGAGGAGGGCGGTCCAGAAAGCCGTCTCGTCGCGGCGATGGGGATACCAATGACCATAAAGGGCGGAAAAGCGCGCGGTGGTGAGAGGCTCGTTGACCGGCGTCCAATCCTGGACCCAGGGGAACCGCTCGGCCGCCTCCCGCGCGTGATCGGCAAGACCCGCCGCAAATGCCGGGTCCAGCAAGTGGGTGGGGGCGGGACCGCTGCCATGATGGATCAGGCCGACGATCGGGCGGATGCCAAGCGCGCGCAGGCGCCCCAGCCGGTCGGCGTGCCACGCCCAAAGCGCCTCGCGCTGGTCGCTTTGGGCAAAGCTCTCCCAAAGCAAAGGGTAACGCAGCGCCGTCACGCCCAGTCCGGCCAAGCGATCCAGATCTTCGGGTCGATCACTGTGCCCGCTCCGCGCCGACTGATCGAGATAATCATCCCCGACTCGATTGATCGTGCATTCGCACCCGCCCCACAGGGCGAGAGGGGCAAGCTGGGTCGGTACGGCGTCCAAGGGAACCTCATACGGCGATGGCCGTGCACCGAGCATATACCAACCCGGCCCCCCGTTCGCCTCCAATCAAAGTCGTGCTGGCACTATCGTATTGATATCGATCAATCGTGGTAAATAAGCGGGAGCAAGGACGCTGTGCGCGCATTGTTGCCCATACAGGTTCATTCCGCTCTAGCCTCGAAAGCCACCAATAATGACGCTGATGTGCTTCTCGCATCTGCGCTGGGACTTCGTGTTCCAGCGCCCGCAACATATTATGTCGCGTTTCGCATATCGTCAGCCGGTCACCTTCTGGGAGGAACCGCTCGTCAGCGGCGAGACCGCTGATGCCTGGCTGGAGCTGAGGACGCCCGCCCCGCACATCACGGTCGCGACACCGCACCTCCCGGAAGGCCTGACGGATGCGGAAAGCCAGGTCACCCTGCGGCACCTGCTCGACGCCCATCTGAGCGATCATGCCGAGCCGCTGGTGACATGGTACTATACGCCGATGATGCTGCCCTTCTCGCGGCATCTCCAAGCGGTCTGCACGATCTATGACTGTATGGATGAGCTGGCGAATTTCCGGTTTGCGCCCCCCCAGCTGGCGGAACTTGAAGCCGAGCTGTTCGAGAGAGCCGATCTGGTTTTCACTGGCGGCTACAGTCTCTACGAGGCGAAGCGCGCGCGCCACCCTGCGGTCCATGCTTTCCCTTCCAGCGTCGACGCCGCGCATTTTGCCGCGGCGCGCCTGCCGGGGGAGGATCCTTCCGACCAGGCCGCTCTCGCGCGGCCGCGGTTCGGCTTCTACGGCGTCATTGACGAACGGATGGACCTCGCCCTGCTCGCCGCCGTCGCCGATGCGCATCCCGATTGGTCGCTGGTGCTGGTTGGCCCCGTCGTCAAGATCGATCCCGCCGATCTGCCGCAGCGGCCCAACATCGCCTATCTGGGAAGCAAAGCCTATGGCGAGCTCCCGCACTATGCGCGGGGCTGGGACGTCGCGTTGATGCCCTTTGCCATCAATCCGTCCACGCAGTTCATTTCTCCCACCAAGACGCCGGAATATCTGGCAGCGGGCCTGCCGGTGGTCTCCACCCCGATCATCGATGTCGTGCGCCATTATGGCATGCTCGACGCGGTCGAGATCGCCGGCAATCCCGAGGCATTCGTGGCTGCGTGCGAGCGGGCGCTCTCTCGCGCCCGTGCGCCTGCCGATGCCCCGTGGCGGGCGAGCGCAGACGCGTGTCTCGCCGACCTCTCCTGGGACAAGGTGGTCGATGCCATGTCGACGCTCATCGAGGAGGTGATGACGCCGCGCCCCACCCGCCATTACGACTATCTGGTCGTCGGCGCGGGTTTTGCGGGCGCGGTGATGGCGGAACGCCTCGCGGCGGACGGCGGCAAGCGCGTCCTCGTCATCGATCGACGCGACCATATCGCCGGCAATGCCTATGACCATTATGACGAGGCCGGCATTCTGGTCCATCGCTACGGTCCCCATATTTTCCATACGAACAGTCAGGACATCGTCGACTATCTCTCACGCTTCACGCGCTGGCGCCCTTATGAGCATCGCGTTCTGGCGGACGTTGATGGGCAGCAGGTGCCGATGCCGATCAACCGCGACACATTGAACAGCCTCTACGGGCTGGCATTGGCGGACGAGGCAGAGGCGGAGGCCTTTCTTGAGAGCCAGGCGGAGCCGGTCGAGACGATCCGCACATCGGCCGACGTGGTCATCTCCAAGGTGGGGCGCCATCTCTATGAGACTTTCTTCCAAGGCTATACCCGCAAGCAATGGGGCATGGACCCGTCCGAACTCGACAAATCGGTGACGGCCCGCGTGCCGACGCGGACAAACACGGATGACCGCTATTTCACCGACAGCTTCCAGGCGATGCCGGCCGAGGGCTATACGGCGATGTTCGCGGCCATGCTCGACCATCCGCTGATTGACGTGGAGCTTGGCGTCACCTTCGAGGAGGTTGCTGCCCGCGTGCGGTATGACCGCCTCGTCTTTACCGGGCCGATCGATGAATATTTCGGCCATCGCTACGGAAAGCTGCCCTATCGCTCGCTTGAGTTTCGGCACGAGACCCGCGCCACCGAATGGCTGCAGCCGGTCGCCGTCATCAACTATCCGTCCGAAGCGGTGCCCTATACGCGGATTACCGAGTATAAGCATCTGACCGGCCAGAGTGCGGCCCGCACGAGCATCACTTACGAATATCCCAGTGCGGAGGGTGACCCCTATTACCCCATCCCGCGCCCGGAAAATGCCGCTCTGTTCAAACGCTATGAAGCGCTCGCTTTGGGCACGCCCGATGTCCTGTTCGTCGGACGGCTCGCCACCTACCGCTATTATAATATGGATCAGGTGGTCGGCCAGGCGCTCGCGACCTACCGGCGGCACATGATGCAACTGAGGACGGCAAAGCCGGCCCATGATATCGACGCGATCGCTGCTGAATAGGGCGTCCCGCGCAAGCGCGATCATGGAGTATCTGATGGCCCGCTGCGGGGCGATAGGACAGGGGACTTCAGTGAGACAGATGCTGCGGCCTTGGCCATTGCACAGCCAGACCCGAGCCTCTCACGCTGAGATCCAACAATTGTGGTGGGGAGCGACGCCCGGATCAGTCCACCCGGTTCGAAGGGCGAGATCGCTTCGGCTCTCGACACCAATAGAGATGATAAGGCGGCACGTTGAGCCAGCGCCGGCGCCGTTTCACTCGTGTGAAGACTTTGCGGAGTGAGGGTTCGATCGTCCGACGCACCTGATAAGCGAGGAACTCACCGTCATCGTTGAGAAGGCGCGCGGCATCGTCCACGATCCTCGCCCTGTCGGACTTCTCCAACGCGGAGAAGGGGAGGCCAGAGAGAATATAGTCTACCCGCGCGACCACGTCGTCCCCAAGGATGGCCCGAGCTTGGAGAGCCGATCCTGTATGGACGGTCAGACGAGGATCCTCGACGGTTTGGCGAAGATGGTCGGCAAGCCCGTCCTCGCTTTCGATCGCGATCAGCTGAGCGTCGCGTGGGAGGTGCGCAAGAATATAGCGGGTAAACTCACCTGTGCCGGGGCCATATTCGACGAACAGGCGCGTTTTGGCCCAGTCGACCCCTGCTAGCTGGCGCTCGATGGTGCCCGTCGAGGTTGCAATGGGCGATCCCACGGAAAGGGGCGCCTTGGCGAACTCCTTGAGGAATGTCGTCCAATGCGGTGAGCCATCATTCCCGCCCTGCGACGTGCTCGCCATGGCATATATCCTCCCGAGATCTTCAAGAACAATGTGATCAAGCGCTGTCCGTTCCGGGCTTAGCGTTTAATTGGATACGAGCAGTCGGTTAGGCCGTGTCAGCATTGAGGCGGATCAGGTAGAGATCTCCCTCGGGCACGGGCCTCGGCGAGAGACGAAAGGGCATATTTGTGAAAGCCGTTATTTTTCAGGCGCTCCACACGCCGCTGGCGTTCGAGGACATTCCTGATCCCACGCCGGGCGAGGGCGAACTGGTGGTCCAGGTCGGGCGCTGCGGGATTTGCGGCAGTGATCTGCATATGACCCAGGATGCCGCTTATGGATGCAAGCATGGCGACGTTCTGGGCCATGAGTTCGCCGGTGAAGTGGTGGCGCTGGGTCGGAACACGCAGGGGCGCAAGGTCGGCGAGCTCGTCTCGGTCATCCCGCTCAAAAGCTGCGGCGACTGCGAACATTGTCGCAAGGGCGAAGTGCAGTGGTGCGCGTCATTCGGTCTGCAGGGCGGCGGCTATGCCGATTATGCGGTCACCCGCCCCAACCAGTGCGTGCCCTTACCGGCGGGGCTGACGCTGGCGGACGGCGCCATTATCGAGCCGCTGGCCGTAGCCCTGCACGGCGTGAACCTGTCGGGCCTGAAAACTGGTGACAAAGTGCTGGTGTTGGGCGCAGGGCCGATCGGGCTTG
Source organism: Sphingobium sp. B8D3A (assembly GCF_025961995.1). NCBI lineage: Bacteria > Pseudomonadati > Pseudomonadota > Alphaproteobacteria > Sphingomonadales > Sphingobiaceae > Sphingobium > Sphingobium sp. B8D3A. The sequence continues at coordinate 754,656 of NZ_JAOQOS010000001.1, forward strand.
CGGTGGCCTTCTGGGCCAAGCGGCTTGGGGCCGCCAGGGTGGCCGTGCAGGATATCTCCACCGCGCAGCAGCAGCGCGCGCACGATATGGGCGCGGACGTGTTCGTGGTGGACCCGCAGAACCCCGTTGAAAGTGCCGTGCAGGGTCTGGGCGGCATGGCCGACATCGTCTTCGAATGCGTCGGCGTGCCCGGCCTGATCGCGCAGGCCGTCGACCAAGTGCGCCCGCGCGGTACGATCTTGCTGCTGGGCCTGTGCACCAAGCCGGACACGTTCAACTCCTTCGCCATGCTGGGCAAGGAAGTGCGCCTCGTTACCTCAGCCTTCTTCACCGTGCAGGAATATGAGGCCGCCCTTGCTGCACTGGAACAGGGCGCCATCGCGCCCCGGCTGATGGTCACCAGCACCATTGCGCTCGCCGAGACGCCCACGGTCTTCGAGGCCCTCAAACAGCGCGGCGAGCAGTGCAAGGTGCTGATCGCGCCGGACGTCTAAGTCCTCCGCGCCCTACGCAGCGTCAACGGTCTGCCGTGATGATGGGGTGGTTCTGGCGCAGTTCATCGAGCAGGCTCTCGACCTTTGCGATATCGGAGGTCGAACCGGTCGCATCGACCATCCAGTTGCAATGGGGATGGGTCCGGAGATCGTAAATCCGGATCGGACCGACGACCTTGCGCCAGCGTTGGCGAGTGCCGCCATGGTCACGGACCAGTCGTGCAATAAGAATATCGGCCAGCTGAGATTGGGTCATGGCGCTGCCTATCTCTTGGGGCGCGGCCCGCGCAAGGGAGGAGTGAGCACCTGATCCGCAGCGCTGTCCCGCGTCATGGGCGTCATCGGCGACCAGCTTCCCCGGGCGGTGAGCGCGAGCCCAGCGGTCGTCTCGTCCACGACGGCTAACGCATGTGCTCGATCAGAAAGTCCACAAAGACCCGCACGCGGGCCGGAAGATTGGCGCCGCCGACGAACACCGCATTGATCTGCTCGACGTCACCGGGGTTATAATCCTCCAGCAGCGGCACAAGCGTGCCGTTGGCGATCTCCTGCGCGACGCTGAAGGCGCCAACCCGCGCGATGCCGACGCCCTGTGCGGCGAGTTGGCCGAGCGTTTCGCCATTATTCGCTTCAATGCTCCCCTTCATCGCCAGGGAGAACGCCTCCCCGTCGCGCATGAATGGCCAGACGGGCTCACTGCGGCGAAAGTTGAAGTTGAGGCAATTGTGCCCATGCAGATCCTCCGGCACGCGCGGGGTCCCGGCCCGCGCAAGATAGTCGGGTGAGGCGATGATAACGCGGCGGCTTTCGCCCAGTCTGCGCGCGGTCAGGGCGCTGTCGGCAAGCGGACCGAAACGGATCGCGACATCGGCCTGCCCCGCTGCGACATCGACCAGCGCATCGGTCAGCGCGATGTCGACCAGAATATGGGGATAAGCCTGCGCGAAGCGGCCGAGCAGCGGCACCACGCACAACCGCCCGTGCGACAGCGCTGCGCTGATCCGCAGGCGTCCGCGCGGCAGGCCCTGATCGGCGATCTGCTGCTCGCTATCGTCGAGATCGGCAAGGATGCGCCGTGCGGCCTGGAGATAGGCGAGGCCTTCCGCCGTCGGGGTCAGCGCCCGGGTCGAGCGGAGCAGGAGCCTGACGCCCAGTCGTGCTTCGATCCTGTCGACCGCGCGGCTCACCGCCGAGGGTGTCAAATCCACCGCGCGGCCGGCGGCGGAAAAACTGCCCCGATCGATCGCCGCGACGAATATCTCCATGGCGCGCGCGCGATCGCCACTCTCAATAACTTTTGCGTCCATAGCAAAGATCCTTGGCTCGAATGCGCACTACAACAGTGGGGCGCTGCGGTCCATTTATGACTGGAAATCGCAATCGAAGGATCGAGCATGGATTATCGGCAACTAGGGCGCTCGGGTTTGCGCGTGCCAGCTTTGAGCTTCGGCGCCGGGACGTTCGGCGGCAAGGGGCCGTTGTTCGGCGCCTGGGGACAGAGCGACGCTGCCGAAGCGCGGCGGCTGGTCGATATCTGTCTCGATGCGGGCGTGACCCTGTTCGACACCGCCGACGTCTATTCGAACGGCGCGTCGGAAGAGGTGCTGGGGTCCGCAATCAAGGGGCGGCGCGATGCCGTGATGATCTCCACCAAGACCGGCCTGCCGATGGGCGAAGGGCCGCAGGATTGGGGCGCTTCACGGGCAAGGCTGATCCGCGCGGTGGAGGATGCGTTGCGGCGCCTGGACACGGATTATATCGACTTCCTGCAACTCCATGCGCTCGATGCGTCCACCCCGGCGGAAGAGGTCATGGGCACGCTCGATATGCTGATTACGGCGGGCAAGCTGCGCTATGCCGGTGTCTCCAACTATCCTGGCTGGCAGGTGATGAAGGCGCAGGCCGCGGCGGACCGCCATAGCTGGCCGCGCCTTGTCGCCCATCAGGTCTATTATTCGCTGATCGGGCGCGCCTATGAGTGGGATCTGATGCCGCTCGCCGCCGACCAGGGCATCGGCGCGCTGGTGTGGAGCCCGCTCGGCTGGGGACGGCTGACCGGGAAGATCGGGCGCGGCCGACCGATCCCCCCGGGCAGTCGCCTGAATGAGACAGAGCAATTCGCGCCGCCGGTTGCGGAGGACCATCTCTATCGCGTGATCGACGCGCTGGAGGCGGTTGCAGCCGAAACCGGCAGATCCGTGCCGCAGGTCGCGATCAACTGGCTGCTGGGCCGACCGACCGTCTCCTCCGTCATCATCGGTGCCCGGAATGAGGCCCAGTTGCGTGAAAATCTGGGCGCGGTCGGCTGGGCTCTGACGCCCGAACAGATTGCCGCGCTGGATGCGGCCAGCACCGTCATGCCGCCCTATCCGCATACGCCCTACCGCCAGCAGGACGGCTTTGCCCTGCTCAATCCCCCCATGGTCTGAAGGGAGTGAACCCTTTGAAACTGAATCCCGGCATCATCGCACTGGCGATCGGCGCGTTCGGCATCGGTGTGACCGAGTTTGCACCCATGGGTCTGCTCCCGGTCATCGCCGGCGATCTTGGCGTGTCGATCCCGACCGCCGGCCTGCTCATCAGCGCCTATGCGTTCGGCGTGATGCTGGGCGCGCCATTGATGACCCTGACCACCGGCCGGGTACCGCGCCGCACGCTGCTCATTGCGCTGGCCGGCATCTTCACGCTCGGCAACCTGTTGGCTGCGATCTCGACCGGATACGGGATGCTGCTGGCGGCGCGGCTCGTCACCTCGCTCAACCACGGCGCGTTCTTCGGCGTCGGGGCGATCGTGGCCGCGAGCCTCGTGCCGCCCGAGCGCAAGGCTGGTGCGGTCGCGGCAATGTTCATGGGGCTGACCATCGCCAATGTCGTCGGCGTCCCGCTCGCGACCTGGGCGGGCGAGCATCTGGGTTGGCGGATGTCGTTCTGGGGGATCGCCGGACTGGGCGTTGCCACCATCGCCGCGCTGCGGCTGACCCTGCCGATTTTGCCTGCGCCCCAAGGCGGCAATGCCATTGCCGAGTTGCGGGTGCTGAAGCGCGGCCCGGTGCTCGCCGCCTTGGCGCTGACCGTGATCGGATCGAGCGCCATGTTCACCGTGTTCACCTATATCGCGCCCATCCTCCGTGCAGAAACGCATGCGTCGCTCGGCTTCGTGACGGCGATGCTGGTGACCTATGGCGTCGGACTCACGGTGGGCAACTGGCTGGGCGGCATCTTCGCGGATCGCTCGGTCGATCGCACATTGATGGTGACGCTCGCCGGGCTGGCGCTGGTGCTGGTTGCGTTCGCGGTCCTGATGCCCTTCGCTGCGCCAACCGCGATCCTGATCTGTCTTTGGGGCGTTGCAAGTTTCGCGCTCGTTCCGCCGCTTCAGGTCCGGGTGATGGCTGCCGCAGCGGATGCGCCCAATCTGGCGTCCGCTGTCAACATCGGCGCCTTCAACCTCGGCAACGCGATCGGTGCCGCCATCGGTGGCGCTGTCATCGCCGCGGGACTTGGCTATCGCGCTGTCGCCCTGGCAGGGGCCGGCGCCGCAGTCATCGGCCTGATCGCCGTCGTGGCCGCGGTGTGGACATCGCAGGCCTCTCAACGTCAGGAACCGAAAATTTGCGATGCTTGAACGGTGTTGAGACGCAACCACCTCTCTGCCGCGGAACGATCATTCCGGCAGAGCACTTGCTTATCGCCGGCCGTCTATTCATGCTTCGAGGACGATCATGTGATGGAGCGGCCGATGGCGGGGCATCGTATCTATTCAGTCAGCGTCGCGAGCGTCTACCCTCTTTATGTGGCCAAGGCAGCCAAGAAGGGGCGCACAAAGGAAGAGGTGGACGAGATCTTGCGCTGGCTGACGGGGCACAGCCAAGAGTCCCTAGATAGCGTGCTGGCCGCCGGCACCTCATTCGAGGACTTCTTTGCAACCGCCCCTTGCATGAACCCCGCGCGTTCCCTGATCACCGGCGTTGTCTGCGGAGTGCGCGTCGAGACGATCGAGGAGGGCACCATGCGCGAAATCCGCTATCTCGATAAACTGATCGACGAACTCGCAAAGGGCAGGGGGATGGAAAAAGATCCTGCGCGGATAGCACCTATTGCGACTGCGGCTGGGCCAGCAGTGCGCCGATATGGCCGCACTTCGCTTGGCCGACGCCAACCATCTCACAAGGCAAGCGCCCGTCCGAGCTGGATCGAGCGCCGGGCGTAAGAACTCTCGACACAATAGGTGGCCCGCGCCGACGCCGACCGCGATCGCAGAGAGAAGTTACGCCATTCTGAAAGCTTCGGTCTCGAAATCGGGACTGTGCGTCAGCATCTGGCGCAATGTGCGCGCACCGACTGGCTTGCTCAATAAATAGCCCTGCAGGTGCGTACAGCCGCTTTCAATCAGGAGACGCACTTGTTCTTCAGTCTCGATGCCCTCGGCCACGATGCCCATGTCCAGCGCACGGCCAAGGCCAACCACCGCCTGCACGATTGCCTTTGCCGCGCGGGACGTGGCGATCTCATCCACGAATGATTTATCGATCTTGACCTTGTCGAATGTGAAGCGCTGAAAGTAGCTGAGGGAAGAGTATCCCACTCCAAAATCGTCGATCAGGATTTGAATACCGAGTGCGCGCAGCTCCTCCAGCTGCTTGAAGGTTCGTTCAACGTCCCGGATGACGAGGCCTTCTGTGACTTCGAGCTGGACGCGGTCGGCACGAATGCGGGAATCTTCCATGGCGCGCCGCACTGTTTCGACAAGCCGCCCCGAAATAAACTGCATGGGGGAAAGGTTGATGGCGACACGCACATGTTCGGGCCAGTCTTGCGCGTCACGACAAGCGCGGCGCAGCAGTTGTTCGCCCAAGCGATCGATCAACCCACATTCCTCCGCGAGGGATATGAAGATGTCAGGGCGGATCGGCCCGCGCTCGGGATGTGTCCAGCGTGCCAGCGCTTCGGCACTGGTGATCTGGCCGGAGTTTGCGGAGAGGACGGGTTGATAGGCGAGTTCGATCCTGTCTTTCTCAATGGCTTCGCGTAATTCGGTCTCCAGCTTCCGGCGATCCTGCGCTGCGGCGTCCATCTCGGCATTGAAGAAGCAGGCTTTGCCCCTTCCCATCTGCTTCGCGCGGTAAAGCGCCAGATCGACATTCTCCCGAAGCTGCTCGGTTGTCAGACCATCTTCAGGCATGAGCACAATGCCGATGGAGGCGCCGACATGTGCGACCACACGATCGGTCAGGAACGGCTTGCAGATACTCATCAGAACAGCCGAAGCGACGTCGTCGGCACGTTCGCGCAATCGCGTGCCGGTAAGGACGGCGATGAATTCGTCTCCGCCGATACGCGCCACCCACCCTTGGGCGGGAACAGCGCTCCGCAGCCTGTCACCGACCTGTGAGAGAACCACGTCGCCTACCGGGTGCCCGAACTGGTCGTTGACCGCCTTGAACCGGTCAAGATCGATGCTGAGCATCGCAAAAGGCTCGCCTGCCCGGACGAGACGGTGAAGTTTGTCGGTGAAGCTCGCCCGATTGAGCAGTCCGGTGAGGGCGTCATAATGTGCCAGGCGGAGAACTTCCGCCTCCGCCAGTCGCGTTGCGGTCACGTCTTCAGATATACCAAGGAGATATTGCCCCGGCCGGTCCGGACCGTCGATCAGGGTGCGGGTCGTCCGCAAATGGACAGACTCGCCATCTTCGCGGACAAACTCGCTTTCGAAGATCGTGGCCGAAGGCGACGCGATCGACTCATTGTCGCGTCGCTCGTAATCTTCCCCATAATCGGGAAAAAGATCCTTGTCGGTTTGTCCGATGATGTCGCGGGCGGGACGACCGATAGCAACCTCACCGGCGCGATTGATCATCAGATATTGGCGCGTTTGCGTGTCCTTCACGAACAGCATCGCAGGCAGGTTCGTCACGACTGTATCCAGAAACGCCTGGGTCTGCTCGCGCTCCCGTTCCAAAACCTTGCGCGCGCTGATGTCTCGAATGATTGCCGCGAAGCCGCCCTCCGGCGGTCCTGCGCCCCAACGGGCTAAGGACAGTTCTACCGGGAACTCGCTGCCATCTGCCCGCCCGCCTACGAGCTCAACGAATGTTCCGACAATTCTGGTGGCACCGCCAGCGGCGGCCCGCGCGAAAATGTCCCGATGACCTTCTGCAAGGCGCTGCGGGATAATGATCTCGACATTCCTGCCGAGAGCCTCGTCGCGCGCATGACCAAACATGCGTTCGGCGGCCGGATTCCAGTAGACAATCGTTCCGTGGCGATCGGCCGCGAGCACCGCGTCCGAAGTCGCGTCAACCACCCTCGCGGCGATCTCTCCCATGTTCCGGAAGCGTCGGGATTCGATCAGGTCGGTCGCAAGCTTGGCTAAATCCCGGAGCACAGCTTCCTGCGGCGCGGTCAGCCCATCACGAGCGGTGGGATCGAACACACATAAAGTGCCGAGACAGTGCCCCGAATTCACAATCAGGGGGATGCCGGCATAAAAGCGTATTCCGCTCTCCTGCGTTACGAGCGGGTTAGAGCTGAACCGATCATCCTGCGTGGCATCTGGAACCACGAGGAGGCCGCGCGAAGCGACGGCGTGAGTGCAGAAAGCGATATTCCGGGGTGTTTCAGAAAATGGGATACCGTGCCGCGATTTGAACCATTGCCTCGCTTCGTCGATGAGGCTGATTGCGGAGCTCGCAACACCCAGCGCGGCGGCAGCCAGCCGGGTAATCTCGTCAAATTCGCGCTCGGGCGGGGTATCGAGAATCTCCAGTTTGTGGAGAGCAGACAGTCGGTCAACCTCGCTGAAAGCGGGAGGTGGCGTGTGGGAGCGGTCCATCGAACTGGTATGGCGAAATGGGTTTACAGAGTCGTAAATTACAGTTGTCGAGCCGACTGACGAAGGTGGCGGGCGTGATCGCAGCCAGTCACGGCAAGAGCGATGGAGAAAGCCGCACCGTTGAACACGTGCGCGGAACTGGCTCCTGCGGCCTCCGTTTCCAAAACAGAAACGGAGAAGACACATGGAAGAACCCAACCCTCGACAAAAGCCGGAACGGGATCGGTCTATGCCGGACGGCAGGCCCGAGCCGTCCAACCCCTCGGTCGTCCCGAACACCGATAAGCCACAAGGCCGCGAGCGCGATTATATTGAGGATGGCCAGCGAAAGGCCGAGCGCGACGAAAAGCAGATGCGGGATGCAGGTTTTGGCTCCGAGATAGGCGCCGAATAACCTAGCAGCACTTGCCTCCGCCAGCGCCTCCATAACGCGCCTGCTCACGGTTGCGGAAAAACTCGGTCCGCGTCATCGGTTTGGCCTGGGGATGGTGACGCGCCATATGGGCTATATAAGCCTCATAAGGCGGTTGCCCGACCATGAGGCGCGCGGTGGCGCGCAGCCGGTGCCACAGGCCGCTCATTCCGCGGGGACCATCTGGGCCGGGGCTTCATGCGCCGTCGGAGCGGGATTGCGCAGGCTCGCCAGGCATGTCCGGATGGTAAAGAAGAGCAGCGAGAGCACGACAGCGACGAACAGCGCGCAAAGGCCGGCATCGATCCGATCATTGAAGATAATCGCGTTCATCTCCGCCATGGATTTCGCCGGGGCCAGAACTTCGCCCCGCGCGGCGGCGTCCGAAAAGCGCCGGGCATGTGCGAGGAAGCCGACGGCCGGATCGCTCGACAGGAGCTTGAGCGCGCCGGCGCTCAGCGTGCAGACCAGCAGCCAGAGTGTGGGCACCACGGTCACCCAGGCGAACCGGTGCTGCTTCATCCGGAAGAGAACCACGGTAGAAAGCATCAGTGCGACGGCCGCGAGCATCTGGTTCGAGATGCCAAACACCGGCCAGAGCGTGTTCACGCCGCCAAGCGGATCGGTGACGCCTTGATAGAGGAAGAAGCCCCAGCTGGCCACGCACAGACCGGTCGCGATCACCCCCGGCAGCAGGGCGTTGCCCGCGCGGAATGAGGGGACGGCAAGGCCGATCAGATCCTGCAGCATGAAGCGGCCGGCGCGGGTTCCTGCATCGACGGCCGTCAGGATGAACAGCGCCTCGAACAGGATGGCGAAATGATACCAGAAGGCCTTCATCGCTGGCCCGCCGACGACATGGCTGAAAATCTCGGCCATGGCGACGGCGAGGGTCGGCGCGCCACCGGTTCGCGAGACGATGCTGTGCTCACCGACATCGCGGGCGGTCTGGGCCAATGTGTCGGCTGAGACCGGGAAGCCCATGGCGGTGACCGCGGCCGCTGCGCTCACGGGATCGCCGCCGGTGATCGCGGCCGGACTGTTCATCGCGAAATAGATGCCCGGATCGAGGATCGAGGCGCCGACCAGCGCCATGATCGCCACGAACGCTTCCATCAGCATCGCGCCATAGCCGATGAAAGGCGCATCGGTTTCTGCCGCGATGAGCTTGGGCGTCGTGCCGCTGGAGATGAGCGCATGGAAGCCCGAGACGGCGCCGCAGGCGATGGTGATGAACAGGAAGGGGAAGAGGCCACCCGACCAGACCGGACCGCCCCCGCCGACGAACTGGGTCAGCGCCGGCATCCGCAGCGGCGGGGCCATGACGACGATGCCGATCGCCAGCGCCGCGATCGCGCCGATCTTGAGAAAGGTCGACAGATAATCGCGCGGCGCCAGCAGCAGCCACACCGGCAGGATGGAGGCGACGGCGCCATAGCCGATGAGGATCCAGCAGAGCTGCGTGGGCGTGAAGGTGAAGATCGGCCCCCAGACGGGGGAAGCGGCGACCGATTGCCCGTACATGATGGCGAGCATCAGCCCCACGAAGCCAAGCAGCGAAACCTCGCCAATGCGGCCCGGGCGGATCCAGCGTGTGTAGATGCCCATCAAAAGGGCGAGGGGAATGGTGGCGGCGACGGTGAACATGCCCCAGGGGCTCTCAGCCAGTGCGCGCACGACGATGAGCGCGAGCACCGCGAGGATGATGACCATGATCAGGAAGGCGCCGGCGAGCGCGATCGTGCCGGCGACCGGCCCCATCTCCATGCGGACCAGTTCACCGAGCGATTTTCCGTCGCGCCGCATCGAGATGAACAGCACCATGAAATCCTGGACCGCGCCGGCCAGCACGACGCCGAAGATGATCCACAGCGTGCCGGGCAGATAGCCCATCTGCGCCGCGAGCACCGGGCCAACCAGCGGGCCGGCGCCGGCAATGGCCGCAAAATGATGGCCGAACAGGACGCGGCGATCGGTGGGCACATAATCCAGCCCGTCGCCCCGATACTGGGCCGGCGTGGCGCGAGCAGGATCGAGCCGCATGACGTGCCGGGCGATGTAGAGCGCATAATAACGATAGGCGACGAGGAAGATACTGACCGCGGCAATGACGATCCACAGCGCGTTGACCGCCTCGCCGCGTGCCGTGGCGACGATGCCGAGACAGACGGCGCCGATGATCGCGAGGATGATCCAGAAAATATGCTTCACCATGTCCGCCCCTAACATTCCATCCTGGATTCGCCGCAATGCCCAATGCGCGCATGAGCTGTCGTAGGCGTCACGTACACGCTTTCCAAGCCGGTCCCGCAAGCTTGCGCGAGGGTGACAGCGTAACAGCACCCATCAGGCAGGTGCCGTGCCGTCGCGTTCTCCGGAGGTTCCGAGTAAACGGCCTTCGGTGTGCCAGCCAGCCCAAGCCGGACTTGATCTGCCAGAGGCGAACGCCATTTGGGTGGCGCCGGATAGGGAGTCGGTGAACCACATGCCGAAGAACCGCTACTATAACGGCCCCGTCACCGATCATTTCGACGGTCTCCGCTTCCACAATTTGCGCGACGAACCAGAGACGGACCGTTCGCTGCGCGACGTCATGCGCTGGAAGCGCAACGTCCCCGACAATCCCTGGCCCAAGTCGGTCGCGGTGAAGCCTGTCGTGCCGGACGAAAGAGTTGATGGCCTACGTGTGACGATGGTTGGCCATGCCACCTTGTTGATCCAGATTGGTGGCTACAATCTCGTTACAGACCCCGTTTGGTCCGATCGCGCCAGCCCGCTCTCGTTCGCCGGGCCTCGACGCATCTGCGCGCCCGGCGTTGCGCTGGCGGACCTTCCACCACTCGACGCTGTGTTGCTCTCCCACAATCACTACGATCATCTCGACATCGGGACGCTCAAGGCGATCCACAATCGTCACCATCCGCTGATCGTCACGCCGCTGGGCAACGACCATATCGTCCGCAAGCACATTTCGGCTGCCCGCTTCGGCGTGGGAGATTGGGGCGACAGCATCGAGGTTGCGCCGGGCCTCAAGGTCCACATCGTGCCCGCACTCCACTGGTCGTCGCGCGGCTGGCGCGACCGGCGCATGGCCTTGTGGGCGGGCTTCGTGATCGAGGCGGCCGGCAGGCTCGTCTACTTCGCCGGCGATACCGGCTATGGCACCGGCGGCATCTTTCGGCGAATGCGCGACCGTTTCGGCCCTATGGACCTCGCGATCATTCCAATCGGCGCCTATGATCCGCGCTGGTTCATGGCTGCCCAGCACACCGATCCGGAGGAAGCGATCCAGATCATGCTGGACCTTGAGGCACGAGCCGCCATCGGCATGCACTGGGGTGCCTTCAAGCTCACCGACGAACCATGGGACGAACCCCGGACGCGCTTACAGGCCGGCCTGGTAGCGAGAGGGATCGATCCCGGCCGCTTTCCGGCGCTCTGGCCGGGAAATTCTCGGGACCTGTGACGGGGGCCTCTGCACCCTTTTGCTTGAAGTACCGATCGCGGGGCGTCGCTGCCAAAACGGACGTTCCGCAGCCCAAAGCTGAGCTTTGAAGCCGGCTCAGTCGTTAATGTGCATTTTCAGTTCGGCGCACGATGGCGCTACGACCATTGCCTCACCGGCGCCGCCACGAAGAACCGATAGGGTGTAATAAACTTCTTCACAATATTCCGGCCTCGGTAGGGTTCTATCCTGTGCAGTCGTTCTGATTGAGCCAGATGGTCCTCGGTCACGCTAGCGGCTTCACTGCCAGGGCGCCCCTGTGCCAATGGACTGATACCGCAAGCAACCCCAGCCCAATCAGGCCAAGGGTAGCATCGACAATCAGCGCCATGCTGTCATCGGTGCCGACCAGGACTGAGTGCCCCATTGCAAGACAGATCAGCAACGCGCCTGATCCTGCTTTGCCAATCCGCGACAGCTTGGGCGGCGAGAGGGTGGTTGCCGCGCCAAGCGCAGCGAGGCTGACCCCAGCCCAAGTCCAGATTGGCAGGGCGGCGGCTGCAGGAGTGAACAATGCTGTCGACGCCGCGCCGATCAGCGCCATTGGTTGTCCCCAGACGGTTGCAGCCCAGACACGCTCCCAGCCAGGCGCCGGTTTGCCCTTGTCGCGTCGTCGGGCGAGCCAGATGTTCACGCCACCGACTGCGAGATAGGTGAGGCCGAGCCCAAGCAACGCATAGGCAATCTTGACAATACCGCCGCCGAACCAGCCAAAATGCAGAGGACCAAGAGAACCTAGAATCTGCTGACCCACATTGTTCTGCGCTGCCCGCTGCACGTAGTAGAGCGCCCCGGCGCGATTAAATGCGTAAACATCGCCATTGGCGATGCGGGATGTGCCGCTCTCCACCTCGAACATGGCGGCGGCGCCCTGCTCGGTCGGGTGCTCGACAATTAGGTAGCTGATACGCGCGCCCGGCGCCTGTTGGTCCAATTTGGTGAACAGGGGGCGCAGGTCGATGGGCGGTGCAGGCCGGGTATCTTCGGCCGGTTGGGGGGGCGTGAAGATTGCATAGACCTTTGCGGTGTCGCCCTGAAACACCGCGAGACCGATTGCGCCGATGATGACGGTGCTGAGGCCAAGCAAGGCCCCGGTCAGTGAGACAGTGAGGTGGAAGGGCAGCGCCCACACGCCAATGCGGTTGTGTAGATCGGCCTCCTGCAGCCGCCGAGAGCCGCCAAGACGCAGATGGAAGGCGTCGCGAAAGATGCGCGGATGGGCGAGCAGTCCGGAGATCAGGGAGGAAAGCAGCGCCACGCCGCTCAGCCCGACAATGAAAATTCCCCAGCTTTGCGGTAGGTGCAGGTTGATGTGCAGGCGCGTCAGGAAATGCGTCCAGCTCTCGCGCAACTCGCCGGTGATGAGCCCTGCGCTGTCGGCGATCCAGGTTGTGCGGGTACCATCTTCGGCGTCGACCCGCAGCGTCGGCCATGGCCGGTCTTCGCTGGGCATCAGGATGAGAACGTGCTCGACAGCCCCCTTGGTGCGCGCCATTGCTTCGCGATAGGCTCGTTGAACGGCGTCGCCGGAAATGCTCTCCATGTGCTCGGCGCCTGGATTTTCCCAGCGATAGAACTCATTGGCAAAAACGGCGATCGCCCCAGTGAGACAGACCAGATAGAGCAGCCCCGCGAAGGCAAGGCCGAGGCCACTATGCCCCTTGAGCACGGCGCGCACGAGATCGGGCGACCAGAAGGCGGTCCGCTTGTTTGGCGTCGTCATGCCAGCCCCTTCAACGTGGCTGCGCCAAAGCCGACAATTGCCGTACCCACCAGCACGAAGGTAGCGCGCAGGATGCGGCTGTCGGCGAGGGTCCATGCCATCGCACTGCCCCAGGCCAGCGGCACGATCAGGCCACCGATCAGCAGCCGCGTCTGGATTTCCCCCGGGGCCCACACGGCATAGCTGATCCCCAGGCTCATCGCCGCGACCATGCCGATCGGGCCAGCGAGCGACCAGCGTAGCGTGGTGCGCCACGCGCTTGACGCGCGCTCTGCAGGCTCCGGGGCGAGTCCTTCCCGCGCGACGCGTCCAGCCTTGTGCGGACGAAACGTGTAGCTCGAAGCAACGACCCCGAGCGCAACGACCGACAGCAAGTTCACCGCCACGAACGGACCACGCGCTTCCCCAATGATCCACGCCGGCCACAGCAAGGTGACGCCAAGCAGGGCGAGTCCGATGCCGCGCCAGCTCGTCTTGCCTGCCTTGAGGCGCCATGCACGGCGCAAGGACCATGCGGCGGCAAAGCTGCCAGCGACGATGGCCGCGATGGCCGTCAGAAATCCCGCGTCACTCAAAAACCGGCCTCCAGCACCACGCCGACACTGCGTGGCGCGCCAATCACGACGAAATTGGTGAAGTCGTTGACATACTGGTCGTATTTCTCGTCGAGCAGATTGTTCGCAAAAAGCGACAGGCTCCAGTGATCGGTTTCGTATCCGAACCGCGCGTTTATAAGCGTGCGCGCGTCCACGCGGCCATCTGCCTGCGGGATCGATACGTCGGTCATCACCGCGCTGCGATAACTGGCGTTGAGATTGGCATTGAAGCCGCCAGCGAAGCGCAGATTCGCGCCGCCAGAGAGAGTCCATTTCGGCGCATAAGGGAACTCCAGGCCCGAAAGGTCGGTGATTGAGCCGACATCGGTCACGAACTTGTCGAATTTTGTGCGGGTATGCCCTATGCTCGCATACCAGTCGAAGGCCCAGGACACGCGATGCGCCACCTCGATCTCGAACCCATAGATATGCGACTTCCCGGCATTGACCGTGTGGGTGTCATAGGTTCCGTTGCCGAAATTGGCGGTGGTCTGCTGCTCGGTCCAGTCGATGTAGAAGGCATTGGCGTTCAGCGTCAGCCCCCCATCTAGCCAAGCCGAGCGCAAGGAGAGCTCATAGTTCCAGGTAAATTCCGGATCATAAGCGAACAGTTGGGATCGCGCTGTGTTGAAGCTGCTGCCGCCCGAGCGATAGCCGCGCTGCACGACGAAGGCCGTTGAAAGGTCGGTTGTCCAGGCCATCTCGACCCCGCCCTTGGGCAGGAACGCGTTGAATTTGCGGGTGCCGACCGGCGCAGCGCCATTGGCATCGTCGACCAGCCCCAACACAAAGCCGTTCAGGGCGGTGATCGCGCCACTGAGCGGCGCCGGGTAGAGCATTGCGTCCGGCAACGTCCCAACGAACGTCGCGATCGCCTCCCCGCCGATTCTGTTGCGCTCATGATCGTAGCGGAAGCCCCCAATCAGCGAGAGCCGGTCCGTCAGCCGATACCGCGCGTCGGCGAAGACAGCCATCGTTTCGACTTGCGTGGGAAAATCTGACGTATAATCCACGGGGATGTTGGGCAGCGCGGTGGTGTAGATTCCCGCAACCTGTTGCGCTGTCGCGGCGCCAAGGCTGGGCGTGAGCGCATTGATAATCGTGCTGGCGGGGGTAGGCACCAGGGTGACCTGATGTGACTGCCGATACTGATCGCGGTTATAGTAGAACAGACCGACAAGGCCGCTTAGTCGATCGCTCTCGTAGTTCAGCAGCAATTCCTGCGTGAAGGTTTCCGCACCGCCCGCAATATCACTGTAGGCGATGCTGGCGGCTGAGGAATCCCCGTCATATTTGCGAATAAAGTCGGTGTCGGTCCAGGTTCCCAGGGCGCTGAGAGACAGGCCGCCGCCAAGATCATAGCGTAAGTCCAGCGTCACCTGATCGTTATCCACGTCGCTGCTGTTGGGATAATCGGACGGGTTCGTTCGCGTGCTGAAATAGTCGCCGTTCGCGCGGTCGACATAGACAAACAGGTAGCCGCCCTGCGTCTCGAAATGATGGTAATTGAGCCGGGCTTCAAAGCCCGGGAGGGCCGATGGCATCCAGAACAGTTTGCCACGTATCGAAACCGAGTCTACCGGGTTTTCGGGGGCGTTGCGCGTTGGGTTATAAATATACCCATCGGAATCGCGCTTTTCGGCAGAGATCCGAAAGGCCAACTCGTTCGGCACCAGCGGTCCACCACCGGCGAGGGTGAACTGGGTCGTGTCGAAGGATGACACAAGCGCGCGGCCCTTCACGCTCCAGTCGAAGGTGGGGTCCTGGGTACGGATGTGCACGGCGCCAGCCAGCGCGTTCAGTCCCTGGATGGTCGATTGCGGGCCTCGGAATATCTCGACTTGCGCGACATCCCACATGTCGGTCGGGCCGTTGGAGAGGATATCCTGCTGAACGGGCGCGCTATCAACAAATACGGTGGCGGTCGCAGCATCGCCACCACCAGAAACACCGCGCTGGTCGATCCCGCGGATCGAGAAGCCGGAAGCGCCATAGGTCTCGGAGACGTTGGCGATACGCTGATAGATTTCCTGAATGGTGAGAACATTCTCGGCGGCAATGCGCGCAGCGGTCACGACGCCCACGGACGCCGTCGTTTCCTGCAAGCTGCGCGAGGCCTTTTCGCCCGTGACGATGATTTCGATCGGCTGATCGGCAGGCGCAACGTCCTGCGCGAGTACCTGCGTCGGAACAGCCAGCGCGACGAGCAGTGACGTGGACAGCAACCAATCCGTATTCATGCTTCCCCCTGTTTTCACAAGGGGGGTCTGTATTTTTCTCGCTAATGCGAGTCAAATGCAAAATTGGGCTGTCAGCCGGTCGCAAGCGATGGCCGAGGCGGCGCCTTCAGCCTCGGGCCGCGATGATAATGATCTCGACCTTGTAGTCGGGCGTGGCGAGTCTGGCTTCGCCGGTGGCGCGGGCTGGGGCGTCCCTGCCGCCGACCCAGCGATCCCAGACGGCATTCATCTCGGCGAAGTCGGCCATGTCGGCGAGCCAGATGGTGGCGCTCAGGATGCGCGACTTGTCGCTCCCAGCGCGGGCGAGCAGCGCCTCGATCTGCGCCAGCACGGCCTGCGTCTGCGCAGTGACACTCTCGCCCGGCGCACCGACCTGGCCGGCAAGGTAGATGGTGTCGCCATGGATGACGGCCTGGCTCATGCGTGGGCCCTGATCGAGACGTTCGATGCTCATGCTTACTCCTCGTCGATAAAAATGATCGCTTGCGGCGTCAGGCCGCATAGCGCGAAATGGCCAAGTCGACGGCCTCGATTTCCGTGGGTCGAGCCGAGATGATGTCCGCGACGACCTGCGCTGAGCCGCAGGCCATCGTCCAGCCCAGCGTGCCGTGCCCGGTATTGAGGAACAGATTATCGTAGCGCGTCTCGCCGATCACAGGCGTGCCGTCTGGCGTCATCGGGCGGAAGCCCGACCAGTAAGTTCCCGCGCCCATGTCCGCGACACCGGGGAACAGGGTGCCGACCGAGAGTTGGAGCGTCTCGCGCTGGGCGGGGCGCAGGCGGTTATCGAACCCGGCGATCTCCGCCATGCCGCCGACGCGGATGCGCGAACCCAGACGCGTGATCGCAATCTTGTAGGTCTCGTCGAGGATCGTCGAGACAGGCGCGCGGGCCTCGTCGACGATGGGCACCGTGATCGAATAGCCTTTCACCGGATACACCGGCAGGCGGATACCGAGCGGGCGCAGCAGGGCGGGCGAATAGCTGCCGAGGGCTACGACATAGGCATCGGCACGCATGAATCCCTTGCTGGTGCGCACGCCCGTCACCCTGTCCGCATCAACCTCGATCCCGTCGATTGCCGTGCCATAGTCGAAGTGCACGCCCAGCCTCTGCGCCAGCTCCGCAAGGGCGTTGGTGAACAGGAAGCAATCGCCGGTCTCGTCATTGGGCAGGCGCAGGCCGCCGACGAATGTTCCGCAAACATCGGCAAGCCCGGGCTCGGCGCGTATGCAGCCCTCCCGATCCAGCACCTCGAACGGTACGCCATCGGCCTGCAGCACAGCGACATCCTTGGCGATGCCGTCCATCTGCGCTTGCGTCCGGAAGAGCTGGAGCGTGCCCTGCATGCGCTCGTCATAGGCAAGGCCGGTGTCGGCCCGCAGGGCGATCAGCTTGTCACGGCTATATTCCGCGATCCGCACCATGCGCGCTTTGTTCATCGCATAGCGCGCGCCCGTGCAGTTGCGAAGCATCTGCGCCAGCCAGAGCAGTCGCGCCGGATCGAGACCGGGCCGCAGGATGAGCGGCGAATGCTTCGAGACCATCCATTTGAGCGCTTTGAAGGGAACGCCGGGCGCGGCCCAGGGCGAGGCGTAGCCGGGCGAGATTTCACCGGCATTGGCGAAGCTGGTTTCCAGCGCCGGGCCGGGCTGCCGGTCGACGACATGCACCTCGTGCCCGGCCTTGGCGAGATAATAAGCGGAGGTGACGCCAATCACGCCGCTGCCGAGGATCAGCACCTTCATGACATTGTCTCCAATATGGGGGTGGGGCAGGCGAGGGGGAGGACATGTCGGGCATAGCGGGCGCCGAGGTTCGTCAGGATCTCATAAGCGATGGTGCCGCCATCGCGCGCGACCTGTTCAAGGCGCTGGTGCGGGCCGATCAGCTCGACGAAATCGCCTTCCGTCAGCGCGCCGGGCGCGAGTGCCGTCACATCCACGGTCATGCTGTCCATCGACACGCGACCCGTGATCGGCAGGCGGACGCCGCCGGACCATGCCGCTCCGCGATTGGAGAGGGCGCGTGGCCAGCCATCGGCATAGCCTACCGATAACGTCGCAAGGCGCCGTTCCCCGCGCGCTTGCCAGTCGAGCCCATAGCCGACCCCAGCGCCGTCCGGCACAGTGCGGAGCTGGATCACTCTCGCATCGAGCCGCACCACGGGGGCGAAGGGCGCCTCCGCGCTATCGGTAGGGTCGGCCCCGTAAAGCGCGATGCCGGCGCGGGCGATGTCGCCATGAAACACGCTGTCGAGCAGGCAGCCGCCGGAATTGGCGAGTGATCGGGCGGCAGCGGGGAACAGCTCGGCCAGTTTCTCGAACTGCGTGCGCTGGCGATCGTTCGCAGCATTTTGCGGTTCGTCTGCACAGGCGAGATGGCTCATGATCGCGCGGAGCGGCACAGAGCGGCGGAACTGCGCGTCGCCGGCGAGTTGCCGGGCCTCCTCCGGGGAGAGGCCCAGGCGCGACATGCCGCTGTCGACTTGCAGAATGGCGGATAGTGGGCATTTGCGCTGGATGGCCAGATCGCGCCAGCGCCACGCCTGGCCCAGGCTGTTAAGCACCGGCACGATAGCATGGTCGGCGCATATCGCCTCGGCGCCGGGTGTCAGCCCGTTCAGCACATAGATGGTGCTGTTTGCCGACACGAGTGGGCGAATGGCGAGCGCCTCGGCCAGATGCGCGACGAAGAAATGGCTGCACCCGGCCGAGACGAGGGCGGGCACCACGATGCTCGCGCCCAAGCCATAGGCGTCCGCCTTCACCACGGCCGCCAGTTCGGCGGGTGCGACCCGGTTGCGCAGCCGGGCATAATTGGCGACCAGCGCGGACAGATCGATCGTCAGAATCGCGCCTTCGATACTGTCGGAATTGTCCATTGGTCACCCCGCGTCTGATGGGGGCAAGGGATATCAGCAGGCGCTTCGAATGTTCTGCCCAACAGATGCAGAAGTTGCCGTTTCAAGCAGGAATTCAGTAGAAAAGTGGCGCAGGTGCGCAATATGCTTCGACGATCATGGACAAGATCGACAGACATCTCATCCGGCTGCTGCGTACCGATGGCCGTATCTCCAACCAGAGCCTGGCGGAAGCGGTCGGCCTGTCTCCTTCCGCCTGCCTGCGCAGGGTTAGGATTCTCGAGAAATCAGGTGTGATCCGCGGCTATGTGGCCGTGGTGGGGCTGCCGGAAGAAGATGAGGCGACGGTGGCGATCGTGCGCATCACGCTGGAGAAACAGACCGAGGAATATCTCCGCCGGTTCGAGAGCGCGGTGCGGCGACATCCGGAGATACGGGAATGCTACCTCATGACGGGCGATGCGGACTATAGCATTCGCGTCGCGACGGGCAGCGCTGCGGCCTACGAGGACTTGCATACCAACGTCCTCTCGCGCCTGCCCGGCGTCGCCCGCATTCATTCGAGCATTGCCATGCGCAAGGTGCTGCCTGGCGGAGCGGTAACATCCCGCAATTCCACTCCCTGACGGGCTCCTCCCCGCAGAGACGCGCGCGCATCGCTGCGCAATCGGCAGAAAATGTCGCGGACCCCTGCGAATATTCCTTCCGATATTCTGCCGCCACTGAGCGGCCTTTAGCTGGAGGATTGGTATGAATTCCTGGATCAGAACCCTGCTCGCCGGAGCCATGATGGCAACCAGCCTCTCCGTATCGCCCGTTTCCGCGGCCGAACCCGGCCAGTCGCTCCGCGATGCGCGGGAGCAGGCGCCCGCGGGTATCATCGGCCTGTGGAAGGTCGATCTTGCTGCCTCCACCTACAAGGGCGCCAAGCCACAGGCCGCAATCCGCAGTTTCGCTTATACGGAGGATGGCAAGATCCTCGTATCATTCACGACGCTGACAGCGTCTGGCGCGCTTACCTCCGGCCATTGGGCGGCGCAGGTCGATGGCACGCCCGGCATCGAATATCACAGCACCGCCGGGGGCCTGGCCTATAATGTCGTCTCGCTGAGGAAAGTCGACGACGCGACGCTGAGCCTGACCGTGACCCGTCACGGAAAGGTCGACCTGCAGGCGACCTACAAGATTTCGCCGGACGGCAAGACGCTGACCTATAGCTACGATGGCAATATCCTGATCTATCGTCCCTGGAACCTGTTGAGTTGAGTGGAGACCAGATGCGTATCGCGACCTTTGTTCTGAGTGCAGTTCTCACCTTGTCATCCGCGCCCTTGCTCGCCCAGTCGGCGGACAAGGGCCGGGCGGCCTTTGCTCAATGCGCCGTGTGCCACGGCACGAAACCCGGCGAGAAGAAGCTGGCGCCGAGCCTTGCGGGCGTGGTCGGACGCAAGGCCGGCGTCGTGCCTGGCATGACCGCTCCCTCGCCGGCGCTCGCGAAGTGGGGCAGGACATGGTCGACCAAGGAACTCGATACATTCCTGACCGCGCCGGCCAAGCTTGTGCCCGGCACGCGGATGGCCATCAGCGTGCCGGACGATGGCAAACGCGCGGACATCATCGCCTATCTGAAAACGCTGAAATAGGCCGGTCCGCCTGAGCGGCGGCGAAA
Organism: Sphingobium sp. B8D3A; assembly: GCF_025961995.1. NCBI lineage: Bacteria > Pseudomonadati > Pseudomonadota > Alphaproteobacteria > Sphingomonadales > Sphingobiaceae > Sphingobium > Sphingobium sp. B8D3A. The sequence continues at coordinate 774,990 of NZ_JAOQOS010000001.1, forward strand.
TGCAAAAACCCGTGCTCCCGCGAAGGCAGGAGCACGGGTTTTTGGTCGTTGCCGTCAGGCGGCTGGCGCCTCGTCGGTGCGGCGGCCGATCCACTGATAGATCACCAGCCCGACGACGTTCCAGATGAGGAAGAAGAGTTTCGTCGTGCCGGGGAGGCTCCAGAACAGATAGAGGCAGCCAATGATCGCGAGCGGGCCGACCACCCAGGGCAGCGGCGTGGCGAAGATGCGCGCACGATCGGGTTCGCGGCGACGCATGATCAGCATGCAGGCGGCCACCGCGATGAAAGCCGCCAGCGTGCCGGCATTGGCCAGCGCTGCGATCGCATCGAGCGGAACGAGGCCGGCCAGCACCGACACGACTAGGGCGGTGACCATGGTCATGCGAATCGGCGTGCCGGTCCGGGCATTGACCCGGGCCAGTTTCGCCGGGAGCAGCCCGTCACGTGCCATGACGAAGAAGATGCGGCTCTGCCCGAAGAGGAATGCCAGGATCACGGTCGGCAGCGCGATGATCGCGGCCGCGCCGATGATCGCCGCGACTTTGCCCTGACCCAGCGAACGCAGGATAAGCGCCAGCGGCTCGGCGCTATTGGCATAGGTGGTGTAGGGCATGGAGCCGACCGCGACCGCCGCGACGCCCACATAAAGCGCTGTGCATATGAGCATGGAGCCGACGATGCCGATCGGTAGGTCGCGACCGGGGTTCTTGGTTTCCTCCGCAGCCGTCGAGATGGCATCGAACCCGTAGAAGGCGAAGAAGATGATCGCCGCTGCCGCCATCACGCCATGCTGCACGCCGTTCACGTCATGCGCGGCGAAGCCATAAGGCATGAAGGGGTGGAACTGGCCGGCGTCATAATGGGGCAGGGCCACGGCGATGAACAGGACCAGCGCCACGATCTTCACGACCACCAGGATGGCGTTGACGACCGCGCTCTCCCGCGTACCGAGCGCGAGCAGCCCGGCCACCGCGAAGACGATCAGCACCGCCGGCACATTCAGCAGGCCGCCCGCATGAGGGCCGGCGCTGATCGCCGCGGGCAAGGGGATGCCGAGCGAGGTGAGGAAACCGGCGGTATAACCCGACCAGCCGACCGCGACCGCGCTGACAACCAGCGAATATTCAAGGATGAGGCTCCAGCCTACGATCCAGGCGACAAGCTCGCCGATCACCGTATAGCTGTACGTATAGGCTGACCCCGATGCAGGGATCATCGTCGCCACTTCCGCATAGCAGAGCGCCGCGCAGGCACAGACCGCGCCCGCGATCGCGAAGGACAGGATGACTGCCGGACCGGCGAGGCCGGCACCGATGCCGACCAGCGTATAGATGCCTGTACCGACGATGGCACCAACGCCCAAGGCGATGAGGTGCCACCAACTCAGCGTCGGGCGCAGGCGATGCGCCGATGAAAGCGTGTCGAGCGCCATCGGCTTGCGGCGATTCCAGTTACGCATGTCTGCCCCTTTATCTGCCGGGCGATGTGTGATCGCCCGGCGTCGCGTCAAATCTGTTCGTAGAAGCCAATCTGGTTCTGCTCGAGTTCGCGCACGGCCCGGAACGCCTCGTCAATGGCGGTGCCGGCGGTGGAGACGCCACCCGCATCCGAATTGGCGATGGTGATCCGCCCGAACGGCGCACGCGCCGTCACGACAGGAGAGGTCTGGCCCAGCTTATCCGGCTCGAAGAGCGAATTGCGGCCGGTTGTGAAGCCATGCGCCCAGCGATTGACCGTGATAGCGAGGATGTCCCGCGCGGGATCGAAGCCGGTCCCGCTCAGCGCGGCGGCTGCCTGGCTCCGGATCGCGCGCTCGAAATGCTCGAACGGCGTCTGGAGCAGGCCCATCCGCGCCATGCGGAACTGGTCGTCGGCCGGTGTGCCGGGTTCGGGCGGCGATCCGCCCATGAGCTCGCCAAGCATGGTGCTGTTGGAGCAAATGCCCGAATTGGCACCGGTGCCGAAGCTCACGACAATGGGCTCAGACGGCGTGCGCGAAGGCACCAGGTCGCCCAAATAGCGCTGGGCGGCCAGGCTCATGCGCCCATAGAAGCTGTTCGGGAAGGTGACGGCGTTGGTCTTGAGCTTGGCGAAGGGCTCCCAATTACGGAACAACACGTTCGTTTCCTGGTTGACCGCGCGGACTGCTGCATGGAGCGCCGTCTTCTGCTCCTCCGGCAGCTCCGGCACCAGATAGGGCACGATATTGTTCATGCAGGCCAACACCACATTCGCGCCGCGAACCAGCTTCGCCTTGCCGCCGGACATATAGGTGATTTCGCATTCGCTGTTGTCCGGATCGAACAGGCGTCCGGCGGTGGCGGCATGCTTCACCCGGATGACCACGCTGGACAGGCGGATCCGTGTCGGTTGCTGTGCGCGGTCCAGTGCCGCATAGTTGACCCGCTTGGTTTCGACCGCCGCGAAATCGCCCGGGGCGAGGGCATCCGGAATGAGCGCGCGCACGATGAGGCGGGCAATGTCGCTGTTGCCGGCCGGCAGCGAAAAATCGTCCAGCCGATGCTCCTCGCTTTCGGGCGACAGCGCCGGCCGCTCAAGGCCGAGGCCCTGAAAGCCGGGCCGCATGCGGAAGAAGGCGAACCAGGCCGTGCCCATATCGGCACCCAGGCACCACATGCCCTGCATCAGCGGCACGACGTCGGGATGCACCTTCGCCACGTTCAGCAGATAGTCGCGATAGCTCATCGCCTGCAGCCGGGCGGTCTTCTCCGCTGGGGTAAGCCCACTCATATAGTCGATGCTGGCAGTGGTGATCCGCAGCAGATCGTCCTTCACCTGCTTGGGGAAGGGCGTCTGTGCCAGCCACTGCGCGGTCGGACTGGTGGGTGTGCCGCCGGGCACCAGCTTGTCCGCGCCATAGACCTGCTTGCGGAAGAAGGTGGCGGGCTGCATGCCGAGCGAGCGGTAGAGCTGGCCGTCCACCCGGTCGGTGGGGGTGCCCTTCTCGATGCCCAGCTCACGGATCAGCGAGATGGATTCATAGGTCCATTTGGATGGCGCCACCATATAGGACGAGCCGCCGTTCGCGATGAGCTGCTTGCTGTTGTACAGGAACTCGTTGCGCTTGGCGTGGCCGCCGAAATCGTCATGATTGTCGAGGATTAGGATGCGCGCATTGGGGCCGGCGCGCTTGCGGAAGAAATAGGCGGCTGCAAGGCCGCTCAGGCCGCCGCCGACCACCACCAGATCGTAGCTTTCCTTGGTATCCTCCGCGCCCGGAAAGCTCTCGCCGTCGCGCAGCGCATGCGCGCCCTCGAATGCGCCGGGATGCTGGCCGCGCATGCCGGTGCGCAGTGGCGGGTAGGTCTCCGGTGTGGCGGAGCCGTCAGCATTGGCGAAGGCGGCTGCGCGGGCTTTTGCGGCGATGGCCGGGCCGGCGCTGGCGGCCGCCATGGCGCCCCCCGCCGTGACCGCCACGCCTTGAATGAAATCGCGCCGCTGGATCGGGCGATCCATTCCAAGATTCTTGTCTCCAACGCTCATAGATGATTCCTTCGTGCAGCGGGAAGATAGCATCGCCTTCATGACGAACCCTTGTTCAGGATCGCCAGGCTGACCGCTGGTCCTTGCTGGATCCTGTGCGGAGCGCCCGATCCTCCCCCCGGGCCTGGAAAGCAAACGCTATCAGCGCGATTTTCGCGATGTTGCCGAAAGCGGGCCATGGCGAAGCATTTTATGCCGAAAAGGGACGTCTTCGTTCGCCGTTTCACGCAGAATCGCTCGTGGCGGGACCTTTGGCGCAAAGGTCTCCCGCCCGCCTGCGGGACAGGCGCGCAATCCTGCTCGCAGCCGGGCCACCGTCACCCCGCTTCCCTCGCGCGCGGGATTCTTTTGACTGGATGCAATATACCGAAACCCGCAGAAAATATCGGTTCTTGCGGATGTTCCAGAAGCGGGGTGGTGCTGCATCGTCCGACCATGCGGTCATATACGACGAAAGACGTATTTCAGATTGATCGCCCTGCTGCCGCTCGCTGCGATGGCATATTCTTCCAGCGATCCGTCAAAAAACGGCAACACTCGCTCATGGGCCCGACCTTACTATTCCCCTCATGGCGGCCGGCCTTTCGGGGCCTCATCCTCCACCGGACAACAGACGATCCGGGGCAAAGATAAGCAACGGTCAAAAAGGGGTTCTCATGAAGCATTTCGCGAAACGCTTGGGTCTCGCTTCCCCGTCTCTTCTAGCGCTCACGCTCGCAATGCCAGCGATCGCGCAGACCGAGACGGCTCCCGCAGACAATTCGGGAGAGGCGGACGTGGACATCGTCGTGACCGGCGTGCGCGGCACCCCGCGCACCGTTCAGGACTCGCCTGTTCCCATCGATCACTTCAACCAGGAGGATATCGAGAAGATCTCCAGCACCGACACCGTCGCGGTGATGCAGACGCTGGTTCCCTCCCTCAACGTTACGCGCCAGCCCAACTCCAGCACCGGCACCTTCGTCCGCCCGATCACGCTGCGCGGCCTGCCGGAAGACAAGACCCTGCTGCTGATGAACTCCAAGCGCCGCCATAAGTCGGCCAGCGTGGCCATTTCCGGCACCGGCGCGCAAGGAGCCGATTCTGCTGTCATCCCGTCGCTGGCGCTCAAATCGGTCGAGGTCCTCCGCGACGGCGCGGCCGCCCAATATGGGTCGGATGCGATTGCCGGGGTGATCAACTTCATGCTGAAGGACGACGATCATGGCGGTTCGCTGACCGCACAGGCCGGCCAATATTATGAGGGCGACGGCGACAGCCTGATGGTCGCGGGCAATGTCGGCATGAAGCTCACGGAAAACGGCTTCGTCAACGTCACGGCCCAATATAGCCGAGACGATTACACCACCCGGGCCAACCAATATACCAGCACCACCTTCGACGCTCGCGCTTATGCGGCAGCGAACCCGGCCTATGCCGCGCTGGTCGATCTGGACACCCCGCTGCAGAAATGGGGCCAGCCCAAGACCGAGGCGTTCCGCGCCGTCGTCAACTCGGGCATCGACATCAGTGACACTGCGCAGGTCTATGCCTTCGGCAACTTCTCGCGATCCAAGGGCTCGGCCTATGCCAATTATCGCTACCCGGCGAATAATCAGCCGGTGAACGGCGTGCCCGTCCGACTGCAGGACGGCAGCGTGTTTTCCTTCACAGACATCTTCCCCGCCGGCTTCAGCCCGGTCTTCTCCGGGGTTGTAACGGACTGGAGTGCGGTCGCCGGCATCAAGGGCACCACCGCCTCCGATGCGCTGAGCTATGACATCAGCGCGCGCTACGGTTGGGACAAGCTGGCCTATGAGATCGTTGACACGGTCAATGCCTCACTGGGCCCGAACTCGCCGCGCTCCTTCAAGCCCTCGACCTACATCGACAGCGAGCTCGCGCTGAACGCCGACCTTTCTTATTCGATCCCGGTCGCTGCGTTCGAGACGCCGCTCGTCGTCAGCTTCGGCGGTGAGTATCGCAACGAGGAATATACGATCCGGCCGGGCGAGCTCGACTCCTATCGCGGGGGACCGTTCGCGGCGACCGATCCGTTCGATTTCTGCAACGAGGCGACCCGGACATTGAACCCCGGCGCGCCAACCAACAAGGGCATCAACTGCGCCAATTACCAGGCCGGCACGGCCGATGGCTTTGCCGGCATTGACCCCGCCTATAATGTGTTGCCGGTGGGTTCGAACGGCGTGAACGGCGTGCCGCCCTCGGCCGCCGGTACTTGGGGTGTCAAAAGCGTCTCGGCCTATCTCGAACTGTCGACCGACCCCATCAAGGGGCTGTTCGTCGACCTTGCCGGCCGCTTTGAGCATTTCTCGAACTTCGGCAACACGGTGAACGGCAAGGCGGCCTTCCGCTACGAGCTCACGCCCGGCATCGCGATGCGCGGCTCGATCGGCACGGGCTTCCACGCGCCGTCCCCGGGCCTCATCAATACCACATCGGTTTCGATCCGAACGGTCAATGGCGTGTTTACGCAGGCCGGCCTCTTCCCGGCCACCAATCCCGTGTCCCAGTTCCTGGGCGCGAAGGAACTGGAGCCTGAGAAGTCCACCAACTACACGCTGGGCCTGACCCTGGCACCGATGCCGGGCCTCAGCCTCTCGCTCGACGGCTATATCATCAAGATCCGCGACGCCTTCTACTCCACGCGCAATGTCGCGGTGACGGACGCGCTCAAGGTGCAGATGATCGCGGCGGGCGTGGTCGGCGCGGATAGCATCGCCAGCGTCAACTTCTTCCAGAACGCCTTCGATTCCGACACGCGCGGTTTCGACGCGATCCTGACCTACGACCATCGTTGGGGCGGGGGCATGAAGACCAACTTCGCCGCCAGCTTCAACGCCAACTGGTACAAGATCGAGAGCCTCAAGATCCCGTCGCTGTTTACCGTCTATCAGGACTACAACTTCCGCAACGCGGCGCCACGCTGGCGCGGGACGCTGTCGGCGGTCCATAGCATGGGCGCGGTCTCGCTCATGGCGCGGGCCAACCTGTTCGGTCCCTATACGGCCATGGCCACGGCGCCGTCGGAGACGGTCGCCAATCCCACCCAGTCCTTCAAGACGCAGGCCCAGATCGATCTGGAGGCGAGCTACACGTTCGACGAGAGCTTCACCATCTCCGTCGGCGCGCGCAACATCCTCGATCACTATCCCGCGCCGGATCTGCTCCAGCCTACGGCTGGCCGGATCTACCGGACGGACTCGGTCGTCGATTGGCAGGGCGGCTTCTACTACGCTCGCCTCAACTTCAAATTCTGAGTTCGCCCCCCCGAGCGATGCGGGGCCCGGGAGACAACTCCCGGGCCCTTTGCGTTTGAGGAGGGGCCCCCGCACAATTGATCATCGTGCATTTAGCTCTTTACAACATCCGTTCGTGTGTCGACTTCGCTCGACCGAAAAGGGGCGCCAAGGCCCCTTTAAAACACCGTTTCCCCGATCGGCACGGCGCTGCGAGGCGTCAGCAAGATAACGTTGCCATCGGTGTCGCGCGCGCCGAGGATCAGGATCTCGGACTGGAAGCCGGCGATGTTGCGCGGGGCGAAGTTGACCACGCAGCAGACCTGCGTGCCGATCAGCGCTTCGGGTGCATAGCTGGTGATCTGCGCGCTCGACCAGCGCGTACCGAATGCGCCGAAGTCCACCTGGACCTTGTAGGAAGGATTGCGCGCCCGAGGAAAGGGCTGCACGTCGAGGATCGTCCCGACGCGGATGTCGAGCCGCTGCCAGTCGTCATAAGTCGCTTCATCCTTCGCTTCGGACATGATCTTCCTTTCCTGTGTCGTTCGTTCGGTCTGTGGCCTGTGTCACATCCGCCGCGCAATCTTGTTCCGAAGCAGACAGGATTTTCGGGCCGATCTGCCGCGTCCTGCGAGAATCGAACAGCCGGACCGTGCGCTGCCTCCCTAAAATCGGCCGACAGACAGGAGTTGTGTGCCGATGAATGCAGTTGTGGCCGGAAGGGGCATTGCGGGACTGGTCAGGACCGACTTGTTGATCGAGCGCGCGTTGATCGGCGGGGCGTGGATCGAGGCGGTGTCCGGTGGCCGGCTGAAGGTGACCGATCCCGTGGACGATGTGGCCATTGGCACGGTGCCGGCTTGCGACGACATTGATACGCATCGCGCCATCGAGGCGGCGGACGCGGCGCTGCCGGACTGGCGCGCGCGCACGGCCGGCGAGCGATGCGCGATCCTGGAGCGCTGGCACGCGCTGGTGATGGAGAATGTCGACGATCTGGCGCGCATCATGACCGCCGAGCAAGGCAAGCCACTGCCCGAGGCGGCGGGAGAAATCCGCTACGCCGCCACCTTCATCAAATGGTTCGCGGAGGAAGGCCGCCGCGTTTCGGGCCACGATGTGCCAGCCCCCACGCGCGACCGCCGCATCCTGGTGCGCAAGGAGCCGATCGGGGTCTGCACCGCGATCACGCCGTGGAACTTCCCCGCCGCGATGATCACCCGCAAGGTCGCCCCGGCGCTGGCCGCAGGCTGCACGATGATCGTGAAGCCCTCCGAGTTGACGCCGTTCACGGCTCTGGCAATCGCGGCGCTCGCGCAGGAGGCGGGGCTGCCGGCCGGGGTACTCAACGTCGTGACCGGCCTGCCCGAGAGCATTGGCGCAGCACTGACCGGTAGCCCGGTCGTGCGTAAATTGTCGTTCACCGGTTCGACCCGGGTGGGATCGCTGCTGATGCGGCAATGCGCCGACACAGTGAAGAAGCTGAGCCTCGAGCTGGGCGGCAATGCGCCGTTCATCGTGTTTGACGATGCCGATCTTGACCTAGCCGTCGAAGGTGCGATGGCGAGCAAGTTCCGCAATGCCGGCCAGACCTGCGTCTGCGCCAATCGCCTGCTCGTGCAATCGGGCATTCACGATGCCTTCGTCGCGCGGCTCGGGCAGGCCGTGGCGGCGTTGCGGGTCGGCTCCGGCACGGCAGAAGGCACCACCATTGGCCCGCTCATCAACGCCGCAGCCAAGGCGAAGGTCGCCGCGCACGTTGCGGACGCGCTTTCCCACGGCGCCAGCATTGCGGCGTCGGCCGAAGCTCCCGAAGGCTATACGCAACCGGTGGTTCTCACCGGTGCAACCGAGACGATGCTGCTCGCAAGCGAGGAGACGTTCGGTCCCGTCGCGCCCATCTTCCGCTTCGAGGATGAGGAGGAAGCGATCGCCTTGGCCAACGCCACGCCTTACGGTCTTGCGGCCTATTTCTACACCAATGATCTCCACCGCGCCTGGCGCGTGGGCGAGGCGCTCGATTTCGGTATGGTGGGCCTCAACACCGGCACGCTGGCGATGGAGATGGCGCCTTTTGGCGGGACCAAGCAATCCGGCCTCGGCCGCGAGGGCGGCGCGGAAGGCATTGAGGAATATCTCGAGATCAAGACGTTCCATTGGGCCGGCTTGAAACCGGCGGCTTGAAACCAGACCGAGAGGAGCAGCGCACGCACATGACGCGCCATTACAAGATCGCGGTGATTCCCGGGGACGGAATCGGCAAGGAAGTCGTGCCCGAGGGCATCCGGGTGCTGGAAGCCGCCGCCAAAGCCCATGGCTTCACCATCGAGCAGCAATGGCATGATTTCGCCTGTTGCGATTATTATGCCCAGCACGGCGCGATGATGCCGGACGACTGGAAGGCGCAGATCGGCGATGTCGACGCGATCTTTTTCGGGGCGGTCGGCTGGCCGGACACGGTGCCCGACCATGTCTCGCTCTGGGGCTCGCTCATCCAGTTCCGCCGGGAATATGACCAATATGTCAATCTGCGCCCAGTGCGGCTGATGCCCGGCGTGCCTTGCCCGTTGGCGGGTCGCGCGCCTGGCGACATCGACATGATGATCGTGCGCGAGAATACCGAAGGCGAATATAGCGCGATCGGCGGCATCTCCTTTCCCGGCACGGACCGTGAAGTCGTGATGCAGGAGACGGTGATGACCCGCTTCGGCACCGACCGCATCCTGCGCTATGCTTTCGACCTAGCGCTCAAGCGGCCTAAGCGGCATCTGACCTCGGCCACTAAATCCAATGGCATCGCCATCACCATGCCGTGGTGGGATGGTCGCGTCGAGGAGATGGCACGGGCCTTTCCAGAGGTGCGAACGGACAAATATCACATCGACATCCTGGCCGCGCAGTTCGTGATGAACCCGGATCGGTTTGACGTGGTGGTCGCCTCCAACTTGTTCGGCGATATCCTCTCGGACCTTGGCCCAGCCTGCACGGGCACGATCGGCATCGCGCCATGCGGCAACATCAATCCCGACCGCTCGGTGCCCTCGCTGTTCGAGCCGGTCCATGGCTCCGCGCCGGACATTGCGGGGCAGGGGATCGCCAATCCCATCGGCCAGATCTGGTGCGGCGCGCTGATGCTGGAGCATTTCGGCGAGCAGGCGGCTGCCGACGCAGTCCTGCGTGCCATCGAGGACGTGCTGGCGCAGGATGAATTGCGAACCCGCGACCTGGGCGGGAAGGCGGACACCGCCACATGCGGCAGGGCCGTAGCAGAGCGGTTGGCGTGAAAACCCCTCTCTTCGGAAGAGAGGCGATCAAGCTTTGCTGTCTCTGTCAGCGCATTGAAGGAACGTGCAGCTTGACCGGCGGCTGGCCGCGCACGACAGCGGACTTGATCACGATGTAGGAGAAATATTTGGAGACGCCGATATTGCTCTCCAATATCTCCTCCATCATCTCCTGATATTCCGCGATGCCACGCACGACGAATTTCAGCATATAGTCGAAGCCACCGCTCACGAGGTGGCACTCGACCAGTTCCTCGAACTGGGCGATCTTCTGCTCGAACTTGGCGAAGTCCGCGCGCCGATGATCGCCCAGCGTGACGGAGGTAAAAACGATCTGGCTGCCGCCGACCTTCGAGAGGTTGATGATCGCGCTGTAGCCGGAGATGTAGCCCGCCGTTTCCAGCCGCTTGACCCGCGAGAGGCAAGGGCTTGGTGACAGGCCCACCTTGTCGGCGAGCTGGGCGTTCGTGATCCGGCCGCTGCGTTGCAGCTCGGCCAGGATGTTGATGTCGATACGATCCAACTTCGGCGCGTTGATCATCGGCGTGAGCGACCTCCCTCGGGCGGGTGTTATCCGTTGCGGATTTCTTCCTGGTGAGCTTTCACCAAGTCGGCCATCGAATTGAAGCGGAAATCGATGTCGGGGGCCTTTTCCGGGGTCATGGTCGCCCCGAAACCTTCCTGCGCGTGGCGGCGGAAGATCCAGCAGCTCGCCAGGCCATGCCGATTGGCGGGGAGGTGATCGTGGAACAGGCTTTCCGCGGTGTGGAGCACATCGCCGGCCTCCAGCCCCAGATCGGCCAGATGCGCCTTCATATAGTCGAAGTTTGCGTCCGACGGCTTGTAAGCACCGACATCCTCGGCCGTATAAATGGCGTCGAAATCGACTTCGAGCCGGGCATTGCTGTAGCTGAAGGTGCGATTGTCCACGTTCGAGAGGATGATCAGCTTGTAATATTTCTTGAGATATTGAAGCGCGCCAGGGGAATCCACGAAAGCGGGCCAATCGCGCACCGACCGACCATATTCCTCGCACTCCTCGACCGTCACCGGCACGCCCCACTGCTCGGCGAGGCGCTTGTACACGATCGGCAGAAGATCGCGGTAGAGCTTGCCCGGCGTCTGGGCCTGCTGCTCGGACTCGTGGCGCGCGTGGGCCTGTAGGATCTCGTTGCGCGAGAGCTGCACGCCGGCGCGCGCGACGAGGCCGCTCAGCGCCTCGACCATGCCCGATTCCCAATCGATCAAGGTCCCGTAGCAATCGAAAGAAAGGGCCTTGAAATCAGTCAACCGCATCGCGGATCTCCTTGATGGTAAGCAGTTCGTCCAGGGTCTGGCGGAAGCGGTCAACCAGCAGGTCGACCTCGTCAACCGTGATGCAGATTGGCGGCGCGAACCCGATGATGCCATCGCCAAACGCCCGGAAAATCAGCCCGTTCTTATAGCCGATCCGCGCCATGCGATCGGGCAGGGCGAGTTCCTTGGCGGGGCGCGCCTTTGTCACCTTGTTGGTGACGAGCTCGACGCCGGCCAGCAGGCCGAGCGAACGCACGTCGCCCACCAGCGGATGATCGCGCAGTTCCTGAAGCCGTGTGCCGAAATGAGCGCCGGCCTTCTGGCCATTGGCGAGCAAGCCGCCTTCCTCGTACAGCCGCAGAACTTCAAGGCCGACCGCAGCGCTGACCGGGTGGCCGGAATAGGTCTGGCCATGGCCGATTGGGACGTCCGAGGGCGTGTTGTCGGCGATGGCTCGATAGATGCGATCGGACATGAACAGCGCCCCCATGGGCACGTAGCCGGCCGTCAGGCCCTTGGCGACTGTCATGAAGTCCGGCTCAACCCCCTCATGCTCGCAGGCGAACAGAGGGCCGGTGCGGCCGAATCCGGTGATCACTTCGTCGACAATGAACAGGATGTCGAGATCGCGGCAGGTCGCCTGCATGGCGGCGAGCCAGCCCCGCGGAGGTACGATGACACCGCCCGAACCGATCACCGGTTCGGCAAAGAAGGCAGCGACATTCTCCGCGCCCAGGGCCTCGACCTTCGCCCGCAGCTCCGCCACGCACAGCGCGATCAACTCGGCATCGTTCGCCGCATCCGACCGATACGCATAGGGTGGCGCGATATGATGCTGGGTCGGCCCCGGCACGTCGAAGTTGAGATGGAAGGAGGGCAGGCCGGTCAGGCCTGAGCCGGTGGTTGAGGAGCCATGATAGCCGCGGTCCAGCGCGATCATGTGCTTCTTCGACGGCCGGCCGGTCGCATTGTAATAATAGCGGATGAAGCGAATGACCCCGTCCACCGCGTCCGAACCGCCCAGCGTGAAATAGACGTGATCGAGATCGCCCGGCGCCCGTTCGGCGAGCTTCTGGGCAAGCAGGATGGCAGGCTCGCTGCCAAAGTGGAAATAGCCCGTCGCGTAGGGCAGGCGCCTCATCTGCTCGGTCGCGGCGGCAACGATGCTCTCCTGACCATAGCCGACATTGACGCACCAGAGCCCGGCGAACCCGTCGAGCAGCTCATGGCCTTCGATATCGGTCAGATAGGCGCCTTTGCCAGAGCGCAGGACCGTTACGCCGCGCTCCTCATGGTCACGCCATGGAGCGACAGGGTGTATCCAGTGCGCCCGATCTAACTCGATGAGCGAATTGAGGGACATTCACATCTCCTTTGAATGTCACCAACCTAATCTAACGACGCCCGGCCATATCCTGATTGCGTCGTGCCGTGCCGCCTAATCTTCCGTTTTTGCGGTTCGGCGGAGTGGAATCTGCTTCGTACTCATGAGAAGCCGCCAATCCACGTGGATTGGGGACACGGACCCGGCGCTCAAAAGTGCGGCGATGCTGAAGTTCGATCCCAATGAGATGGGGAAGTGAGCGCTAAATAGGGGGGCGGCTCAGTCGCCCAGCATCTCTGCCAGCGCAGGGCTGATCCACTCGCGGGTCGTCGCGCCGTCCTGGGCGAGCATGTGGACGGCCAGCCCTTCGCGGATCGCCAAGGCGGCGCCAGCGTGCAGTCCGAGCACGGTGAGCGCGCTGGCCCAGGCGTCGGCATTCATGGCACGGGCGTGGAGGACGCTGACCGAGGCCACGCCGTTCTCCACCCGCCGCCCGGTGCGCGGATCGAGCGTGTGGGCGCCGCGCACATAATTGCCGGATGTCGCCACGGCCAGTTGATGCAGGGCGATGCGGATCGGGCGGGCGCGCATGGACGGCGGAATTTCAAGGTCGACCCACCACGGGTCGCCATCCGGACGCATCCCGCGACCCACCAGTTCGCCGCCCACTTCAACGAGGCAATGCACCACGCCATGACCGGCCAGCAGGTCGGCCACCGCATCGACGGCATAGCCCTTGGCGATGCCGGAGAGGTCCAGCCACAGGCTGCCCGGCTGGCGCAGCCGCCGCGTCCCTGCCTCGAAAGCGAGGTGTCGCCAGCCCGATTGCGTCAGCGCCTGCGCAATCGCCTCGTCCGTCGGGTCGCTTTGCGCGGGGTTGGGACCAAGCCCGTAGAGGTCCGTCAATCGCCCGATGGCCGGATCGAACGCGCCGTCGGTGCGTTCCGCAAGAGCGAGGCCCGCCGCCATCACGGTGGCAAAATCGGCGGACAAGGTGGTCCACTGCCCAGCCGGCGCCGCGCCGAAGCGGCTGAGGGCGGAATCCGGCGCCCAATGGCTCATATCCGCCACGATGGCATCGAGCCGTGCCTGCACATCCTGCTTGAGCGCATCGGCATCCACGTTGCGCGGGGCGCAGAAGCGCGCCCGCCAGATGGTGCCCATGGTTTCACCGCCAATCTCCCGCACCGGCGCGCCCGGGTCGATCCCGGCGAGGGCGCCGGACTGGATCGGGGGCACGACGATGCGCGGGACGGCGCCGAACACGCTCAGGGTGCCATCACTTCCAGCGTGGCGGTGTAGCTCATCCGCCGCGCCGTGAAGCGCGGAGTAGCCGGCTTGTCGTCGCTCAGCGAGGCATTGAGCCAGATCATGCCCGCCATCGGCCAGTTCACCGTGGCCACGCCCTCGGCATCGGTTGTTGCCTCGAACACGCCTTCATTGTCGCGATAGCGCTTGCCGCCCGGCACCAGCCCACAAGGCAGGGAGACTATTGAATTTGTGGTCCCGGTCGAGTTCTTCCTGTCTCCCGGACTATCAACAGCCCCCGGCGCGCGGTAGAAATAAGGAAGAGCGAAGGCTCGCTGGCTGCGTACTTCTCGCGGCATCAAGAGATGCCGGAACTCACGCCGTGCCGCAGTCCGTCTCGACATCCGCTGCTTCGGCAGCCCGCATCGCCTGCTGGTGTGGTCAAACGAGGGACTTCAATGCCGACCCTCTTGATCCAAGAAGGGTCAAAGTGTGCCTCATGGGATCCGTAGCAGGTACAGTGTCGAGCGGCATTCATCCCGAGTTGCTGTTAAAACAGACGATATTCCCATCCATCACCCCTCGCTCCCGGATCAAAAACGCTATTGATAGGCAGTCGCATAAACTCTAGGGGCTTGCACGCAAGAAGCGCAGCGACAGTGAAGGGGCGTACAATGGCGAAGATGATTATGATGGTGGGACTGGCGGGCCTTTGCGCGAGCCAGGCGGCATGGGCCGACGAAGTCGCGCCAGCGGACGAGAATGGCGATGCGATTATCGTGACCGCCGCTAGAACCGGTACAAAGACCGATACAGCGCTCATCGAGCTGCCTCAGCCGATCAAGGTCATCACATCTGAGCAATATCTCGCGCAGGGCGCAATCAGCATCTCCGACACGGTAAAATATGCCGCAGGTGTCCTTGCCAATCCTTATGGCCGCGATACGCGCGTAGACGGCTTCAACGTGCGCGGGCTGGATGCGCTCCAGTTCCGCGACGGCATGCGCGACATCTTTTCTTATTATGCCAGCATCACCGCGGACCCGTACAACTTCTCCCGCGTGGAAATCGTCCGCGGCCCGGCGTCGGTGCTGTTTGGCCAGGGATCGATCGGCGGCCTGGTCAACCTCGTATCCAAGACGCCCGAGTTCCGGACGGGTGGCGAGTTGAGCCTCGTATATGGTAGCTACGACCGCAAGGAGGCGCTGGGCGATGTCAACATCGCGCTGGCCGACAATCTGGCGATCCGCGCCGTGGGCCGCGTCCGCGATGCCGACACCTATGTCGATCATGTTCCCGACGATCGCGTGATGTTCGCGCCTTCGATCCGCTGGCAGCCTACCCCTGACACGGATATCGTGCTGACAGGCCTCTATCAGGAGGACGATACCGGATCGACCTCCCAGTTTCTGCCGATCGTCGGCACGTTTCTGCCCAATGCTGCCAATCCCTCTGGCAAGCTGGATCGATATACATTTGTCGGTAAGGCCGGGTGGGACCGCTACGCCGGACGCTCCTTGCAAGGCGGCGGCTTCATCACGCACAACTTCTCTGACACTATCACGCTGAGCCTGAAGGCCCGCTATATCGATAGCAATCTTGAATATAAGACCCACTACGCCGACAGCTATAGCAATCCGACCGATCCATTCTCGGTCTACGGCACCGACGGGCGGACTATTGGACTCTATGCCGATGCCAGCGACGCGCGGATGAATGTCTTCTCCACCGACAATAACCTGCAATTCAACTTCAACACAGGCGCGAATATCGAGCATAAGCTGCTCGTTGGCATTGATTATAGCTGGAACGAGGTCGCCAAGCGCTATGCTGCCGGTGTGGAGGTCGTGGATCTCTACGACATCGACTATGATGCGCTCCTGACTTACGAGCCGTCCGGCCCGTTCACCGCGCAGTCGCAGAAGCAGCTGGGCATCTATGTCCAGGATCAGATCCGCTTTTATGATCGCGTCTCGGTTGTGCTGGGCGCTCGCCGTGACCGCGTCACGAACTCTGCGGGTCAGGAGGACAAGGCCACCACCTTCCGCGCTGGCATCATCGGCGAGATCGGCGCCGGCATCTCGCCCTTCTTCAGCTACACGGAAAGCTTCCTGCCTGTCGCGGGCTCCATCGACAATGGCGACGGCACGTTTGGCGCACCTTATCGCCCGCAGACCGGCACGCAATTTGAGGCCGGCGTGAAGTGGCAGCCGGCTCCCAGCACGCTGGTCACGGCCACGGTCTTCAAAATCAAGGAGCGCAACCGCGTTCTCTATCTCGCAGCAGGCGGCACGGCCCAGTCGGGTGAACTCAACACAGAGGGGTTCGAGATCGAGGCCAGCCACACCCTGCCCGGTAATTTCGAGCTGCTGGCCAATTATGGCTATTCCAAGCTCGAGTCCGAAACCAATACCGACCTCGACTATATGCCCCGTCATACCGCGTCACTGTGGTCCACCAAGACCTTCGGGCTAGCTGGTGAGGCGCAACTGCGCTTGGGTGGCGGCGTCGTCTATAGCGGCAAGAGTGTTTCAACCAGCACGGTCTGGTCGATCGTCACGCCGTCCCGGACCACCGTGGATGCGCTGGTGGAAATCAGCAAAAACAACTGGCGCATCGCCCTCAACGCGACCAACCTTCTCAACGAAAAATATTTCGCGTCCTGTCTGGCGCGCGGCGACTGCTTCGTCGGCGCACCGCGTAACGTCATGGCAACTCTGGGCGTGCGTTTCTGACAAGAGGGAGCGGCGCGGAGGCGCGTCGCTCATTGGAAAATCCGGGAAGGCTTTGGTCCTGTTGCGACGCTGCGTCGCTCCGACCCTGGCCTTCCCGGTCGTTTCATCCGTTGCGATGGCCGGCAAAGCGTCTCGTGCCACAGGATGTGACTGAAAAGCTCAGCGTGTGCGGGCCTTCGCTACCAAGCACTTGCCGGTCAGAGCGCGCTGCTCACGAGCAATGTTCCCCGTATTGAAGGCGGGAAAATAGTCTCTCAAACCATTCCCGGACTTGATCGGCGGTGCTGTCCGGCTCGGAGCGCGCCAGACGTGAACATGGGGCGTCCCTGACCTTGACCGTCGGGCAACTGAGCGGCTCATAGGGAGTCGCGAGGCGATGAGCGCAGGCTGCCTAGAGCGGCTTTGCGAATGCGGCGATCTTCCAGACCCACCCCCGATGCAACGCTCCGCAACTTCCACCGCTGCCAAACTGGCGGTGCTAAACAGCCTTGGGCGGCGCAAACCGAACGGGTGATGGCCGCGCCGTTGAACGACGGGCCAATGTCACCCGATGCCCGGAAGCGACCGGCCCGAAGCCGCTCTTCTTCTATCCGCGCTGAGAGCGCCCTTTGAACGTCAGGTACGCCGCAACGATGGCGGCGGCCACGCCGAGCAGCATCGGCCAGACCAGAAACGCCATCGAGATAGGGTCGGCCATTGCGCAAAACGCAAAGGAAATGCCGAGCAGCATCGTACCAGAAGCTTGGCAAAATGCGCGCGCGCCGGCTGACTGCGGGCGTTCGCGGAACAATTGTCGCCAGTGCGTGTCGTTCGCGGCCGCAAAGCCAGCCATGCCGATGATGGCAGCGAGCAGCGCGAGAGTGAGCAGAACGGCGTCAGACATGGGCTGGCTTCCCGATCGCCGATGGCATCCGCGCAAGCCGTTCAGCACGGGCGCTCAGGCGAACTGCCGTGTAGGCAGCGACACCTGCTGTCGCGAGAAGGACGAGGTCGACGCCCGCCACTGGCCAATATCCATTTGCGATCGTCGCGATAAGATGATCGCCGGTCGTCGCCCAGTTGGCAATGGCTGCACCCACAGCCAGCAGAGCCACCAGCCAGCATTGTTCGGCCCATGCTGGCGAGACGCCGATATGGGCCGACGCGCGGGACCGCAGAGCGGCATGGCCCAGCGTCGCGAGCCACGTCAGCCAGAAAATGCCCTCCTGCCAGGCGCCATGCCCCGGCAGGCTTGTGGGGAGCAATCGGTTCGCCACCATCATCGTGCCGGTCGCGATCAGCATGCCGGTCACGCTGGCGACGGCGAAGGCCTCCGCGATGCGCGCACCGGGAGCGCCGGTGGCCGCATGCTTCTTCTTGCGCTTCTCGACGAAGAACAAAAAGCCGGTCGCAATGCAGGCACAGCCTGCCAGACCGCCCGCGAATAACAGCCAGCGCAGCGGCCAGTGGCGGAACTGCTGGAAGTGCAGCCCGTAGAGGAATCCTTCCGTCGTGCGGATGCCGCTCGCTGGCGGATCCTCGTAAAGCAGCGCCCCGGTGCTTCCCTTGAAGTGAAGGGTCTCGCTCGTCGCAACACGATCGACATTGTCACGCGCGATCGAGACATAAGCATCGGCATCGCCATAATGGACGATCACCACCGATCCGACTTCGCCGGGCACACCCTTGGCCGTCCAGCGCGCCTTTGCAGCGTCCATCATCGCATCGACGGATGCGAGTTCACCGGGCCGGCCTGACGGGTCGACGGGCAGTCCGGTTCCGGACGCTTCCACCAGTTCCTGAGCCTTCGCCAGCGGGCGCATGAGGCTCGTGGGAGATGGCAGATACATATAGGCAAAGATGAGCAGGCCCGACAGCGTGATGACGAAGAGGAATGGCAACGCCAGAACGCCCGTCATGTTGTGAAGATCGAGCATCGAGCGCAGTCGCGCCTTTTCCGGGCGGAAGGTGAACAACTCGCGAAAGATCTTGCGATGCATCACCACGCCGGAGACGAGCAATGCCATCATGACCATGCCCGCCAGACCGACAATCCAGTAGCCGATCTCCATCCAGTCAAGGTGGAGCATATAATGCATGGGGAAGAAGAAGCCGGTGCCAAGATTGAGCCGATCCTGAACATCGGCAGGCAGACGTTCGCCTGTCTGTGGATCGACGGCCGCAAAGCCATACACATGGACATGATCCAGGTTGGCGTCGCGCGGCTTGTTGGGCACATCAAAGGCCACGTACATCCGCAAAATGGGATCGCGGTGATTGGTATAAACACCGACATCGCCGACCTTCATCGCATCGGCCGGAGGCAAGGCGCCGATGACCTCTGCGGCCGTGTGCTCGATGCTCTCGGCATCGGGCTTCACCGATGCGATGACGGGCAGCACGGACCGATCAAACGAGGGAAAGGGCGCTGCCTGTGCGCGCGTCTCCGGGACGCTCCACCGGTCGATCTCGCGGTCGAACACGGAAAGCGACCCAAAGAAGAAGACGGCCATCAGTACGAAGCCAACCACAAGGCCGAGCCAAGTGTGCAGATAGGCCATCGATAGCCGGAATGTCTCACGCATCGATTGTTCCTTCCCGCTCAGACTGTCAGACGCGAAAGCGCCCAGGCGGCCGATCCCATTGCTGCACCGCCACCTGCAAGGACGGCCCAGGCCGTTGCTGCGGTGCGCGGCACGAAACCCCACAGCATCGCACCCAGATAGACTAAGGCTCCAAGCATCCATGCGAGCACCTGTGCCTCCGAAAACGGGAGGCCCAGGCCAAAGCCAATGAACGTCGCCAGCGCAGTGAAACCATAAGCAAACAGATAGCCACCAAGGATTGCGGCTGCGAAACGGTTAGCTGTTCTAACCGCTTGGGCCCATGAGACCGAAGCCTTTGCTCCACCATTTCTCGCCATGACATTAGCACTCACGATCTAAGAATCCTGCTGTTTTGAGCCTCTCCGTCGGAGTAGCCGCGATCCCGCCTGCATCCTATCGCTTAATCGATAATGAGTTGCAATAGTTTGCAATTAGCAGGAACCGTTGGAATTGAGACTGGATGGGAGGTGATACTCCATGGCGGGGGCGCAGCACGCGCTGCACGTTGTCACTGACCGGGTTTTGTCCCGCCAGGGCGGTCATGTTCTGCCAGCAAGTAGGGGATCGTATAAGACGGCCGGTCGCAGGCCTGGTTGTACAGACATCCAATCCCGAAGGAGAGGAGAGAACCATCAGTATCACGCTTCGAAATAATGATATTGACTCGCAATATACATAATATTACGGCGCCTGCATCTGTAGGGGGTTCTAATGCCAAAGTTTATTGCGCCGATTTTCTCTCTGTCGCTGGTGCTGGTTTCTGTAATCGCGCCGCGCGCGCATGCCGCCGAGGCTGCGGCGCCGGATGAAGAAGCGGCGGAGGACGCGAGAAGAACGATATTCGTTACCGGTCATCGCTCTGACGAAGACCAGACTCGATCGGCCAGCAATGGCGCCTTGGGCGCGAAAACGCTGCTCGACACGCCTTATTCCATAACCCTTGTCGATCAGTCGGATATCGCCCGCCGTCAGGTCACGAGCATCGGGCAAGTCTTCCAGAACGATCCGTCGGTTTATTCCTCTGCGCCATCGGGAGCGGTCAACTGGTGGGGGACGCAAATCAGAGGATTAGGCGTTCGTAACTATTATATCGATGATGTTCCCCTCCTGCTCTACTGGGGCGGGGACTTTCCGCTGGAACCGATCGAAAGCGTCTCCGCGCTCAAGGGCCTCACCGGCTTCATGTACGGCATCGGCGCGCCAGGTGGCGTCATCGCCTATCGCACCAAGCGCCCTACGGCCGAAGCGATGCTGACCACGGAAGTCGGCTACCGCACCAATAGTGTCTTTTACGCAAAAGCCGATGCGGGTGGGCGGCTTACACAAGACGGCCGCCTTGGCTATCGCGTCAATCTGGCCGGAGAAAAGGGCACGGCCTACAATAAGGCAGGGGTCAATCGCTTTGTCGCATCTCTGGCGCTCGATTATGCGTTCAGCCCCGATCTCAAATGGTACGCCAGCGCCACCTATGAAGACAGCAATCTAGAGCACGAGCCATTCCAGTTTTACTGGGACGAGTATGTCGGGAACAAGCTCCCCCGGCCTACCTACGATTATGATAACTTGAATGTCGCCAACAGCTTCTACAAGGCGCGGACACTTGCGACGGCTACGGGTCTTGATTGGTCTTTCGCTCCCGGCTGGTCTGCGCGACTGACCTATGGATATACGAGCAAGCGGCATCATTCGAACAAGATGTTCGTGTACATGCAGAACGCGGACGGTGACTATAACGGCTACGCCTACAACTTCGCCGAGCTGGACAGGAATCACTTTGCCCAGTTTCTCGCGCAGGGCGATATTACGACAGGATCGATCCGCCACGAGATCGTCGCTGGGGCATCCTATCTCGCGACCGACAGCCTGTTCGGGTTCAACGACCGAAATTATTACTGGGGCAATGACTTCAACGGATCGGTCTACCAGGATCAGCCGTTTCTGGTAACGCGCGCTTTGTACTTTGATACCGAGGGTTGGCCTACGAAGGACCGTCAGCGCGGTCTGTTTCTCAGTGACACTGTGCATTTCGGCGAGCAGGTGCAGGCTGTAATCGGCGCGCGCTATACCCGGTACAAGCTGCTTGATGTGGATGGAAATCCGTCAGTGGATTCATCCTATCGCACGTCTGCAGTGACCCCCACTTTCGCGCTCATCTACAAGCCAGCACCTTATGTGTCGATCTACGGCAGCTACGCCGAGGCGATGGAGCCGGGCAGTCGTGTCGGCGGCGAATACGCCAACGCCGGCGAGGTGCTGAAGCCAACCCGCAGCCGCCAATATGAGCTCGGCGCGAAATATGAGCATGAAGGTCTGAGCATGTCGCTCGCAGGCTTCCGCATCGAACGGGCTGCCACCATCGACCAGATCCTTGACGGTGCTCGCCGCCTGACACAGGACGGCCTGACGCTCTACAAGGGCATTGAAGCTGTCGCGAACTATCGGTTCATGCCTAACCTTAAGCTGGGTCTCGGCGTTCTTCGGCTCGATCCGTCCATCCGCGATGTATCGGCGGGAAATGAAACGCTGCTGGGCAATACACCCGGCGGCGCGTCTAAATGGCAGGTAACTGGCAACGCGCAATATGATGTTCCCGGGGTTCCAGGCCTCAGCTTGCACGGCAATGTGCGGTACATTGGCAAGGCTCCGACAAACGACGCTAACAGTCTCGTCATTCCGTCTTACACTGTGGCCAATGCTGGGTTTCAGTATGAGACGCTGGTCGGTCGCCGCAAGGTGACGTTCCTGGGCAACGTCAACAACCTGTTCAATGAAAAATACTGGACCCAGACCAACATCGGCGAAGGCATCAATGGTGCGTTTGGTGTGCGGATTGGTTGGTGATGTTGACGATCGATCGCCAAAATGATCTGGGAATGCACTGCGCGTGAATTAATCGTGGGCTTTCGGTAAAATTCGAGTCGGCGTGAAGGGCGGCTATCTCAGCGATAGATCAATCCAGCGCAGCATACTCCCCGATCTGCGCCGGCGCCCCGGCCCGCTTGCGCTCACTCCCGGGGCAAAACAGCGCATCGCCAATCAGCAGCAGGGTGGGATCGTCGCGCCCGATGGTGCGCACGAGAAAGGCCAGCGCATCGAGCCGGCCGCGCAGCAGGCGCTCATCCGGGCGGGAGACATTGACGGCGACCATGACCGGTGTCTCCGGGGGCAGTCCGGCGGCAATCAGGTTGCGGGCAATTTCCGGCGCGGCGTCGCGGCCCATATAGATGGCGAGCGTCGCTTCGCCGGCAGCGAGGCGTGACCAATCCACATTGAGCGGCTCAGCTCCCCGCGCATGGGCGGTGAGGAAGGTGAGTTGCCGTGCCGCCCCGCGCAGCGTAAGCGAGACGAGGCCGCTGGCGGCCGCGGCGCTGGCCGCCGTGATGCCGGGGCAGATGTAGACAGGGATGCCATGCGCGGCACAGGCCGTCAGCTCCTCGGTCGAGCGGCCGAAGATCGAGGGATCGCCACCCTTCAGGCGCACCACTCGCCGTCCGGCCAGCGCTGCCGCGACGATCAGCTGGTCGATCGTCGCCTGATCCTTGCTGTGGCGGCCCGAGCGCTTGCCGACGCTGACATGCTCGGCCTGCGGGGCAAGATCGAGAATGTCTCGCCCGGCCAGCGCATCGTAGAACACCACATCGGCCTGTTCGAGCAGGCGCAGGGCCTTGCGGGTAAGCAGATCGGGATCGCCCGGCCCGGCACCGACGAGCCAGATAGTGCCGGGTGCAAATGCTTCAGCCATGAACGGCCTCCTTCGTTTCGGCAGCGATGAGCTGCGCAATGGCGGGGCGGCAGGAGCCGCAATTGGTGCCGGCGCCGAGCGCCGCGCCAATGGCGGCGACATCGACGCGATCCTGCGCGCGAATGGCCGCGACGATGGCGTGGAGACCCACGCCGAAGCAGGCGCAGATGATCGGGCCAACATCGACCTGCGCGCCCGGTGCGCGACCAGCGAGCACCTGCGGCCCCTGCGGCTGGGCAAGCTGGCCGATGAGCCAGTCGCGCGCCGGCAGGTCGCCGTCGCGGGTGACGAACAGCACGGCAGCGAGGCGCCCGTCCTGCAGGATCGCGGTGCGCCGCGTGCCGCGTGAGGAATCGCTCGCCTCGATGCGCTGACCGCGCGGCAGGGCTGCATCCAGCACGGCGGGATCGCCCTCCCCGGCCAGCTCATAGAGCGCGCCATTGGGCACGGCGATGCGCGTCGCCCAGAGGCAATCCGGTGCCTTGGGGGCGCCCAGTGCCGAGCCGTGGAGGATGAGGAAGCCTCGCCAGTCGACCGCGACCGGCTCGATGCGAGCGGGCGTCATCTTGAAGCCGGGCTGACCACTGTGCGGATCGACCAGCGGACGCGCAAGGAAGCCGGTGCGCCCGCCGGTGGACTGGCAATCGGTCCAGTGGATCGGCGTGAACACCTCGCCCCGGCGCTGGCCAGGCATATGTGCGACGCGGAACAGGCTCTCTCCCTGCGGCGTGATGACGCGGGCCAGCGCGCGATCCTCTAGCCCCAACCGCGCGGCATCGGCGGGATGCACCTCAACTTGCGGCTCCTCGCGATGGCGGGCGAGTTTGGGGCTGAGGCCCGTGCGCGTCATCGTGTGCCACTGGTCCCTATAGCGCCCGGTATTGAGCGTCATCGGCCAGTCGCGCAACTGCGCCTCGGCCTCGCGCTGGACGACCGGCACCAGCCGCGCCTTGCCGTCCGGCGTGGAGAAGCGCCCATCGGCAAAGGGCGTGCCGCCCCACTGGAAAGGCTCGAGCGCGTCGTAATCCGCATTGCCCAGCGCCACCTTGTCCCGCAGATCGAGCAGGCGGCCGCCCTCATTGCAATAGGTGGTCAAGCGGGCATGCTCGCGCCAGATTTCCGCCGGATGCGCATAGCCAAAGGCCGTGCGCCAGCCCATGCGGCGGCCGACTTCCTTGATGATCCACCAGTCCGGCTTCGCCTCGCCGGGCAGCGGCAGCACGGCGCGCTGGCGGCTGACGCGGCGCTCGCTGTTGGTGACGGTGCCATCCTTCTCGCCCCAGGCGGCGGCCGGCAGGCGGACATGGGCAAAGCGGGCGGTGTCGGTATCGGCCATCACGTCCGAGACGACGACGAACGGGCAAGTCTCCAGCGCCTCGCGCACGCGGGCGGCATCCGGCAGCGAGACGGCGGGATTGGTCGCCATCACCCACAGTGCCTTGATGCGCCCTTCCGCAATGGCGCGGAACATGTCCACTGCCTTGAGGCCCGGCTTGGTCGCCATGCGCTCGGCGGCCCAGAAGCGCCCCACCTCCGCCACGTCCTCCTCGCCAAAACCGCGATGCGCGGCCAGCGTCGTCGCCAGCCCGCCGACCTCGCGGCCGCCCATGGCATTGGGCTGACCGGTGATCGAGAAGGGCGCTGCGCCCGGCTTGCCGATGCGGCCGGTGGCGAGATGGACATTGAGGATCGCGTTGACCTGATCAGTGCCGCGGATCGACTGGTTGATGCCCTGGCTGAACAGGGTGACCGTGCGTGGGGTCGCGGCGAACAGATCGTAGAAGCGCTGGAGATCGGCTGGGGGCAGATCGCAGGTCTTCGCGATGCTCCACAGATCATGGTCGCGCTCAAGCGCTTCCCAGAAAGCCTCCGGCGCGGCGACGTGATCGGCGAGAAACGTTGCATCCACCAGCCCTTCGCGACGGCAGTGCGCGAGCAGCCCGTTCATCAGCGCCACATCCGTGCCGGGCTTGAGCGCAAGATGCAGGTCGGCATCCTCACACGTCTCGGTGCGGCGCGGATCGATGACGATGATTTTCGTGCCGCGCTCGGCCCTCGCAGCCATGATCCGCTGATAGACGATGGGGTGGCACCATGCGGTGTTCGAGCCGATGAGGACGATCAGGTCGGCCGCGTCGAGATCGTCATAGCTGGCGGGGACGATATCCTCGCCGAACGCGCGCTGATGGCCGGCAACCGCGCTGGACATGCACAGGCGCGAATTGGTGTCGATGTTCGCCGAGCCAATGAACCCTTTCATCAGTTTGTTGGCGACGTAATAATCCTCGGTCAGTAACTGGCCCGATACGTAGAAGGCGACGCTGTCCGGCCCGTGGCGCGCTATCGTTTCGCGGAGGCGGCGGGCCACGAGATCGAGCGCTTTGTCCCAGCCGGCCCGCTTGGCGCCGATCATCGGGTGGAGCAGACGGCCCTCCAGCCCGACCGTCTCGCCCAGATGCGTGCCCTTGGAGCACAGCCGCCCGCGATTGGCCGGGTGATCGGGATCGCCCTTGATCGCCATGCTGCGCGGGCCGGTGGGCATCGCGAGAATGCCGCAGCCGACGCCGCAATAAGCGCAGGTGGTGCGGATTGCAGTCATCTCCCCTCCTCTTCAGAGGAGGGGCAGGGGGTGGTGCTGGACAGTTCCGATGATGCGCTGAGCGCGCGATGCTGAAGCATCGCCACCACCCCAACCCCTCCTCTGAAGAGGAAGGGCTTCTGCTTGTGAGCCCCCATCACGCCGCCGCCTGCAGCGTGCCGGTGCGGCAGATCAGCACCCGACCGCCATCGACCTTCACGGGAATCGTCGGCGTGCAGCCCTTGTCCTCACCCTGCGCCTCTCCGGTCGCCAGCGCGATGTTCCAGTTGTGCAGCGGGCAGGCGACACTGTGGCCATGGACGATGCCCTGGCTCAGCGGGCCGCCCTTGTGCGGGCAGCGGTTGCGCAGGGCAAAGACCTTGTCGTCCCCGGTGCGGAACACGGCGATCTCCCCGGCGCCATCCACGGTGACGGTGCGGCTGCCGCGCACGGGAATCTCGTTCACCCAGCCGATGTCGAGCCAATCGCCGATCATGCCATTTCCTCCGCTTTGACGGGTTTGAACTGCGCCATATGTGCGTGCTGCTCGCGCTCTCCGCCTTCCGCGCGCGACGCCCAGGGGTCGTCCTGACTGAAGCTCTGCGAATAAAGGAAGCGGGCGCACAGGGCCTCGCGCCCCACTTCATCCTCGACGATGCGCTGCTTCACATAATCGATGCCGACCCGCTCGACCCAGGGGGCGGTGCGCTCCAGATAGCGGGCTTCTTCGCGGTAGAGCTGGATGTAAGCCGCGCAATAATCGAGCACCTGCTGCTCGGTGGAGACGCGGCAGAGGAGGTCCGTGGCGCGCACATGGATTCCGCCATTGCCCGCCACATGCAGCTCATAGCCCGAGTCCACGCAGACCACGCCGAAATCCTTGATCGTCGCTTCCGCGCAATTGCGGGGGCAGCCGGAGACAGCGATCTTGAACTTGTGGGGCATCCACGAGCCCCAGCTCATCTTCTCCAGCCGCACGCCAAGCCCGGTGGAATCCTGCGTGCCGAAGCGGCACCAATCGCTGCCCACGCAGGTCTTCACCGTGCGCAGCGCCTTGCCATAGGCATGGCCCGAGACCATGCCGGCGGCATTGAGATCCGCCCAGACGGCGGGCAGATCCTCCTTCTTGATGCCGAAGATGTCGAGCCGCTGGCCGCCGGTGACCTTGACCATCGGCGCCTCATATTTCTCGACCACATCGGCGATGGCGCGCAGCTCGCGCGGATTGGTGAGGCCGCCCCACATGCGCGGCACGACCGAATAAGTGCCGTCCTTCTGGATGTTGGCATGGAGGCGTTCGTTCACGAAGCGGCTCTGCTGGTCGTCCACATAGTCACCCGGCAGGGCGCAGAGCAGATAATAATTGAGCGCGGGACGGCAGGAGGCGCAGCCATCCGGCGTGGTCCAGTGCAGCTTCTGCATCACCTCGGGGATCGACCGCATGCCTTGCGCGAGGATCTCGCGGCGCACATCGTCATGGGTGAAGCTGGTGCATTTGCACATCGTCTTTGGGCCGGACTGGACATCATCGCCCAGCGTGATCGCCAGCAATGTCTCGACGAGGCCCGTGCAGGAGCCGCAGCTGGCCGAGGCTTTGCAGGTCGCGCGCACTGCATCCAGGCTGTGCGCGCCCTTGGCGATGCAGGAGACGACCTGCCCCTTGGAGACGCCGTTGCAGCCGCAAATCTCGGCATCGTCCGAGAGCGCCGCAACGGCCGCCTTAGGGTCCGCCTGCCCACCCCCCGAGGCGAAGGCCTGTCCGAAGATCAGCAGATCGCGCAGGTCCGCGATGCTCTCCCCCTTCTTGAGAAGATCGAAATACCAGCTGCCATCCGCCGTATCGCCATAAAGCACCGCGCCGACGATACGGTCATCCTGCAGCACGAGGCGCTTGTAGACGCCCCGGCTGGCATCGCGCAGCACGATGTCCTCGCAGCCCGCGCCGGCGCCGGAGAAATCGCCCGCCGAGAACACATCGATGCCCGAGACCTTGAGCTTGGTGGAGGTGACCGAACCGCGATAGGGGTTGACCTTGCCGGTGAGGCCGTCCGCCAGGCTGCGGCACATGTCCCACAAGGGCGCGACGAGGCCGTAGACCTGCCCGTCATGCTCGACGCACTCGCCGACCGCGAGAATCGCGGGGTCGGAGGTGACCATATGATCGTCGACCTTGATGCCGCGACCGACCTCGAGCCCCGCCTCGCGCGCCAACGCGACAGAAGGGCGGATGCCGACGGCCATGACGACGAGGCTGGCGGGGATCTCGCGGCCATCTTTCAGGCGCACGCCCTCGACCTTGCCCTGCCCAAAGACTTCAGCGGTATCGGCACCGGTGAGGATGGTCTGCCCGCGCGCCTCCAACGCCGTCTTGAGCAGCCAGCCCGCGGCTTCATCGAGCTGGCGCTCCATGAGCGTGCCGGGCAGGTGCAGCACCGTGACCTTCATGCCGCGCAAGGAAAGCCCGTGCGCGGCCTCCAGCCCGAGCAGACCGCCACCGATCACGATGGCCTCGCCGCCGGCATCGGCTGCGGCGACCATCGTGTCGACATCCTTCATGTCGCGGAAGCTGATGACGCCGGGCAAGTCATGCCCGGGCACGGGGATGATGAACGGGTCCGATCCGGTGGCGATGAGCAGGCGGTCATAAGCGACGATCCGGCCCGAACGGCTGGTGACGGCGCGCGCGGCACGATCGATAGCGATGACCGGATCGCTCACGATCAGATCGATGCCGTTCTCCCGATACCAGTCGGCCGTATTGATGACGATCTCGTCAAAGCTCTTTTCCCCGGCGAGCACAGGGGAGAGCATGATGCGGTTATAGTTCACATGCGGCTCGGCGCCGAAGATGGTGACGCGGTAGCGCCCGGCATCGCGCGCCAGCAGCTCCTCGACGGCGCGGCAACCGGCCATGCCATTGCCGATTACCACCAGATGTTCGCGGGGCGCGGCGCTGCCGCCCGATGCCCCTTCCGATGGTCCCGCCTCCGGTGCTGCCCCTCCGCCCCGATAATCCTGGAAGTCCATGTGCCTTGCTCCAAAACGAAAAAAAGCCGCCATCCGGGCTCCGGTGTTTGAACCGAAGCCTGGATGGCGGCTTTGCCATCACATCGCGCCTTGACGGCCCATCCGCGGGCCAGTCTCAGCTATGAAATCCGTCGGGCGTCCTTGCCCTTCGCACTGCAACATGACGCGATTCGCGAAACCGCGCAAGCGATTCCGGTGCGTCATCGTCACAGCGCCCAATCCAGTTGCAGCCACACCTTGCTCGTGTCGGTCCCGAAGCTGTCCGCCTCATAGCGTGCAAAACGCGCAGATACCGTGGCCTTATCACGCTTCACACTGGCGAGGAGATTGATCTCGTCGCCATAATGACGCGCCAGCCGGTCACTCTCGAATCGGTGATAGATGGCCTGCACCGTCACGCCCCGCTGGCCGTAGCTCGCGCCCGCGTAGAGATCGCGCAGGCCATCGGGCGGGGTGGTGAGGAACTTGTCCGCCCACCCCTGAAACTTGAAATTGGTGCCGAGCGGCGTCTGGAAGCTGGTGAACGCGGCGCCGCCGGACGCGCCGAGCACTTCATAACCGGCGTTGAGCTTGAGGGCCGTAACATCCAGCGTCACGTCCGCCAGCCAATAGTCCGCCGCATAATCATTGGGATTGCGGCGATAATCGCTCTGCCGCGCGTAGCTGAGCGCATAGCCGAGCTTCGTGGAGGCTGAGAGCTTGCGCGTCCCCGCGAGCCGGACGCCATAGGTCTGGCTCGACAGCCGATAGCCCTGCACCGCCGCCTCGTCCTGATCGATCAGATAGGCAAAGCCGGTAACGGTGCCGAGCGGCGTTTTGGCCGAGACGTTGGTCAGCACGCTATCGCCGTCGATGCTGCGCGGCCGGGCACCGGCGCCATCCACACCCCAGATGGTGCGTACCTGCCAGACAAAGGCGACATCCGCGCGAACGCCCGGAAGTCCGGTCCATTCCCCGCGCACGGCATCGAAGCTCTGGCCGTTCTGCCGGAAGCCGACCGCGCCGACGAAGCGCTCGTCATCCATCGTGATGCGCTGCCGCCCGGCGGTGAGCGCAAAGGACGGCGTGCGATAGGCAATCTGCGCACGGGACAGCGCCACATTTTGCGGGTCGGCGATGAGGGGGCGGTTGGCCGCGCCGTTCAACCCGTCAAAGGCATCCCCTGCGAGGCGGAGCGTGCCCTGCCCTTCCGCCAGCGCGGAGAGCGGGCCAAAGCTGGCTTGCGCGCCGGCGCGGAGCCGGGCCGTTGCCGCATCGGCTTGCGGCTGGGCCAGCCCGTCCTGATCGACGCTCTCATAGCGCAGGCGCAGTTCGGCGAGCGGCTTGACCGTCAGATCCTGGGCGCAAGCCGGCCCGGCGGCGACCAGCAGGGCCGCCGTCATAGACAAAAATTTCATGATTTTCCCCCTGATGAGAAGGGCGGAGCCACCGGCCCCGCCCCATCGTCACGTCATCAGATGCGCGCGCCGGTCGTCCAGGTCGCGCGCCACTTGCTCTTGACCGCCAGCATCCCCGCCAGCGCCAGAACCGCAAGGCCGGCGAAAATCAGGAAGCCCGAGGAGAAGCTGCCGGTGAGTTGTTTGGCAAAGCCGAGCGAGGAGGCGAGGTAGAAGCCGCCCACGCCGCCAGCCATGCCGACCAGCCCGGTCATGATGCCGATTTCCGCCTGGAAGCGCTGCGGCACGAGCTGGAACACCGCACCATTGCCCGTGCCCAGAGCCAGCATGGCCAGCACGAAAAGACCGAGAGCGGCGGGGAGCGTGGTCGCCATGCTCACCCCTGCAAGGGCCAGCGCGGCGACGAGGAACACCAGCATAAGCGTGTTGATGCCGCCGACGCGATCCGCCAGCGCCCCGCCCATGGGCCGCACCAAAGATCCGGCGAATACGCAGGCCGCCGTGCAATAACCGGCCATAATCGGGCTGAGCAGAAACTGATCGGTAAAGTAGATGCTGAGCGAGGCGGACAGTCCCGAGAAACCGCCGAACGTGACGGCATAAAAGCCCATCAGCCACCAGGCGTCCGCCGTTTGGAGCGGTTTGAAATATTCGAGGACCTTCTTGGGCGCGGGCTGATTCGGCGCGTCCTTGGCCATCACCATGTAGATCACGAAGACGAGCGCGAGCGGAATGCAGACGAGGCCCAGCACCGCGTTCCAGCCAAAGAGCTTGGCCAGCGTCGGCGCGAACAGCGCGGCGAGGACCGTGCCGGAATTGCCCATGCCGGCAAGACCCATCGCCTTGCCCTGATGCTCGGGCGGATACCAGCGGCTGGCCAGCGGCAGCGCTATGGCGAAGCTGGCGCCCGCAAAGCCGAGGATCACACCCAGCGCCAGCGTGCCGCCGAAGCTGTCCACGCCCATCATCCACGCCGTCATCAGTCCGACGATGACGATGACTTGGCTGATCGCGCCGGAGAGCTTGGGGCCGATCCGGTCGACCAGCAACCCGTTCACGACGCGCAAGATGGCGCCCATCAGCGTGGGGGTTGCGACCATCAGCCCCTTCTGCGCAGCCGACAGTCCCAGCGTGGCGGAGATGTCCGGCGCGAGTGGGCCGAGCATCACCCAGACCATGAAGGCGAGATCGAAATAGAGAAACGAGGCGATCAGCGTCGGCTTGTGGCCCACGCGCCAGAAATTGCTTTTCTCGGATGATGCCGGTGTGGCGCTCATGCCCTGTACGTCACGGATTATCGTTGCCATGTCACGTCCCCTTAGTGACGAAGCCCCTTGATGGGCGGTGAAACGAAAAAAGCCGCTCGGCAGACGATGCGCGCGAAAACGCACATGTCTGGCCAGCGGCTTTGCTGCAAAATTTGGGAGGACGCGGCCCGCTCCCTCAATGGAGCGCCTGTCCAAGCGGTCACGCCTCGTCGCGTAACGGAGATACTATCTCGCGATTCGGCTCATGTTGCAAGGCACAATTTTGGGCAGAGTTGGAGGCGGCAATCTCATGCCCGATGAGCCAAGCTCAAACCCTCTCCCCTTGAGGGCGAGGGATGCGCAGACTTGGCAGCATGCTGCCTAGTCGAAGCTGGGAGAGGGGTAGCGATCCGAAGGATCGCGGGGATCGATGATCCGCCCCCTCATCCCCGCTCGAACCCCGCGAGATAACCCTCGATCTGATCCGGATCGAACCTGCGACCATCGAAGAACCGGTCCGGCCCCAGCGTGATCGCGCCGCGCGGGGCGCCGATGGGGAGTGGGCTGGTGAGGGCGCCTTCCACCTTGCTGCTGGCGCCGGGCATCGGCGCGTCGCTGTCGGCCAGCGCGCGGCGGTAGATGTCCGGCCGGAAGACGGACGCGGCCTTGGCGCGGCTCGCCTCGCCGGGCTTCACCATGCGCCAGCGCACGAACTGGGAGTAAATCCACAGCGCCTGGCTCTGCCAGGGAAAGGGCGTCGCTTCGCGGGCGAAGAGCAGGAAGTCGGGCAGGTCGACCGGCGGCTCGCCCTGCCGCGCAACGATGCGCCCGGCCAGCCCACGCTCCACCAGCGCGATCGGCTGATCGAGATAGGCCGGGCCGGCCAGCAGGAAGGCCAGTTCCGCGCGATTGGCGGGATCGTCGCACCAGAGCGCTGCCTTGGCCATGGCGCGCAGCAGCGCATCGACGGCATCCGGATTGGCTTCCATCCAGTCGGTGCGGAAGGTGAGCACCTTTTCGACGCCGCGCTGCCAGAGACGCTCGCTCGCCGCAACGGCTTCGGCAAGCCCCGCCTCGATGGCCGCACTGCCCCATGGCTCTCCCGCCGTGAACCCGTCGATCTCGCCCGCGCGCATCGCCTCGACCATCAGGGAAGGCGGCAGGACGCGCATTACCACGTCGCGGTCCGGGTCGATCCCGGCACTGGCGAGGAAGTAGCGCAGCACGAGAGCATGGCTGGAAAAGCGATGGACGACGCCGATGATCGGCTTGCGATGATGGAGGCCGATGGCGGTGGCGAAATCATGCGCGGTAGCCAGCGGATCGTTGAGGCGCGCGGACGTGTCCGGCTCCAGCGCAGCGGAAAAGCCGGGCGCAATGACGATGAGGTTGCCATTGACGTTGAGCTTGTAGGGCGCGGAAAGCGCGCAAGGCTGCTGGCTCAAGCCCAGCGTCACCGCCACGGCGAGCGGGGCCAGCATGTGCGCGGCCTGCACCTGACCGTAGACGAGCCGGTCGCGCAGCGTCGCCCAACTGGTATCGCGCAGCAGATCGAGCGCGACGCCCTCGGCTTGCGCAAAGCCCTTTTCGCGCGCGGCGACCAGCACGGCGGCATCGGTCAGGCCCAAAAAAGCGATGCGGATCGGCGTCATGGCGTGCCTCCCAGCAGATCATGCGCGGTAATCAGGGCCGCGGCGATATCGACCATCTTCTTCCCCTGGTTCATCGCGCTGGAGCGGAGCAGCGCATAGGCCTCCGGCTCGCCGAGGCCGCGCTGGGCCATGAGGATGGCCTTGGCGCGGTCGATCGTCTTGCGGTCGGCCAGTTGCGTGCGGGCATCGTCCAACTCGGCCTGCATGCGGGCGAAGGCATTGAAGCGACGGATCGCCAGATCGAGGATCGGCTTGATCCGCTCCTTGCGCAGCCCGTCCACCACATAGGCAGAAATTCCGGCATCGATGGCGGCCTCGATCATGCTGTCATCCGACTGATCGACGAACATCGCGATCGGCTTGGCCAGCGCGCGGCTGACGGTGAGCATCTCCTCCAGCGTATCGCGGCTGGGGTTGCCGAGGTCCATCAGCACCACGTCCGGCGCCATGCGCTCGAGCCGCGCGACGAAGGCGCCGCGTGGGGGGACGACATGGATGTCGTCATAGCCGGCATCATGCAGCCCTTCCTCAAGGACCGTCGCGCGCGCGCCGCTATCATCGACGATGACGATTCTCATGAGATCTCTCTTCGCACCCGCAGCGCAAGTGCGCCAAGCGAAGGGCTGTAGTCAAACATAAAGCCGCGGCGCAAACCGTCGATGCCAGTACCCGAAGATGTTAGGATCAAGGTTATTGCAAATGGACTATTTCCGATGTGCACAGCACATAGCGAACGGCAGGTTCTAGGTCCGTCGCCTGCATTCGAAGGACGGCTATGTCGGCGCGTCACGCCGGACGAGCTGAAGTGACCGACTGACCGCTGCTGTCTGGACAGACGTTCATGTTGGCCGATCTCAACGACTGGCTCTGGTCGGTACAAGCCTCACCGTGCTCCATGGGTATGCGTTCTTCATCTGGCCAATTGGGCCACTGGAGAAGGAACATGGAGTGTCCCATGGCATGTCTCCGATGGCCGGGATGGCCGATCAGAGTTTAACTCGCTTGTGGCATTCAGGTGGGCGTCGACAATACCACCTTATCCAGCGGTGAAGGCAGCGAGGCAGCGAATGTCCACCAGTCCATCCGCTCCTCCCGACCTTATGTCGCTGCTAGCTCGCTCATCTTGACATAATCCAGCTTGCCTGTGCCCAGAACGGGCAGGGCATCCAGCACGCGGATATCACGGGGGAGAGAAAGCTCGGTCACGCCATTGGCGCGTCCCCAACTTTGCAGCGCTGGGAAACTGGCATCCTTCGCTGTCGTGAACATCACCAATTGTTCGCCCTTCTTCGGGTCTGGCCTGGTCACCACCGCGTGCTCGGCTTCCGGCCAGACCTTTGCGGCATAGGCCTCGACTGCCGGCAGAGAGATCATCTCGCCGCCAATCTTCGCGAAGCGCTTGGCGCGCCCGCGTATCGTAACGAAGCCTTCGTCATCGATGGTCACGATGTCGCCTGTATCGTGCCACCCGCCTTCCGGCGGTTGCAGGTCGCCCGGTGCATCAGCTTTCATGTAGCCGGCCATGATGTTGGGCCCGCGAATGGACAGGCGACCGCCTTCCTCAATCCCCGGTACATCGTCCAGACGCGCCTCGATCCCCGGGAGCAGCCGCCCCACGGTACCCGCGCGGAAGTGCATCGGCGTGTTCACGGCAATGACCGGCCCGGCCTCTGTCGCGCCATAGCCCTCCAGGATTCGCAGGCCAAATTTCTCGGCATAAGCCTTGCGCGTCTCGTCACGCACGCGCTCGGCGCCGGCGAAAATGTAGCGCAAGGAGTAGAAGTCATAGCCGTGCGCCATGCGCGCATAGCCGGACAGGAAGGTGTCGGTGCCAAAGAGGATCGTGGCGTTCGCATCATAGGCGAGCGCAGGCACGATCCGGTAATGCAGTGGACTGGGATAGAGCACGGTCTTCACGCCGTGTAGGATCGGCAGCAGCGTTCCGCCCGTGAGCCCAAAGCTGTGAAACACCGGGAGAGCATTCAGCACCACATCGCTCGCATTGAAATCAATGCGCGCTGCGAGTTGGCGGCAGTTAGAAAGCAGGTTGCGATGGGTGAGCACGACGCCCTTGGGCACCCCTTCCGATCCGCTGGTGAAGAGGATGACGGCGGGCGCATCCGGCGAAACACGCAGACGTCTGTGGCGGCTGAGCGCGGACCGGCTTGCGAGCTTGGCGCGCAGCTTGGCGCTGATGCCGATTTGTGCGCCGACATCCTCCAGCCAGATGAATGAGAGCCCGTCGGCTTCCAGTCCGGCAACCAGCTCCGTCAGCTTCGCCTGCGTCACAAAGGCGCGTGCGGTGATGACGGTGCGAACCTGTGCGGCTGTGCATGCCGCGCGAATATTGGCGAGGCCCGCTGTATAATTGAGCATGGCAGGAACGCGGCCGCCCGATTGCAGCGCAAAGAAGCTCGCAACCACGCCGGAGACATTGGGCATCAGGAGGCCGACAGCCTCCCCGCGGCGCGTCGTTTCGCTCAAGGGCTTGGCGAGCGCGAGCGAAGCGATGACCAGCCGATCGTAGCTCATCGGCTCGCGCTTCACATCCTCGACCACCTCGGCCTTTCCGCCGTGAATTTCGCGCGCTTCGAGCAGGGCCTCGAACAGAGTCGTGCGGGTCGACGATGTGTCGAAGATCATCCGGCTCATCTCGTCATAGAGACGGCGGCCGGCGATGGCGCGGCGCGTGCGCGCGGTATGATCCCCCTCGATGGAGAAGCGACGCGCTGGCAGGACCGTCAGGCGGATCTTGGGGAAGCGGCGCAGACGCACCTTGCCCCTGAGGCGCGAGAAGGGCGTAAACTGAGCACCATCGATGCGGACCGGGATGATCGGCGCGTCTGCCTTGTCGGCGACCATGCCTGGCCCGTCGAACACTTTCATGAGTGCACCGGTGACGGTGATGCGGCCTTCCGGGAAGATGACCAGCGTGCGCCCCTCGCGCACCGCCTTCACCATTGCCTTGGCGGACAGCGGATTGGTGGGATCGACCGAAAACGCATCGAAGAGTGGCAGGAAGGGCTTCAGCCACCACGCCCTGGCGATGCGCGTGTGGACAGCAAAGGTTGGCTTACCGGGCAGGAACGCGGCCAGCAGCAGGCCATCAAGAAAGGAGACATGATTGACGACGACCACTGCCGGCTCGCCTGCGCGGGGCATGTTCTCGGCCCCAAGCAGTTCGACACGGTAAAGGACCTTCAACGTGGTTCTGACGATCGCCTTGAAGAGCGTTTCGGGCAGCAGCCAGCAGGAGATGAGGGCAATAGAGAGCGTTGCAAAGCCGAGGGCGCCGATGACGCCCGGCACGGTGGTGCCCGTCGCCAAGAGGATTGTGGCAACGATCACGACAAGAACGGAAACGGCCGCGTTGACGATGTTGTTTGCCGCGATGGTGCGCGACCGTTCGCCGCTGGGCGAATGGGTTTGCAGGATCGTATACAAGGGCACGATGAACATGCCGCCTGCGACGGCAAGGCCGACAAGATCCACCAGGATCCGCCAGCTACCCGGCGTAGCGAGGAAAGCCGGGATGCCCGCATCCGGCACGACCGATCGAAAGGCGCTGGAGGAAAGCCACAGGTCGACCATGAAGGCGGACATCAGCAATGCTGAAATCGGCACATAGCGGGCGGACACCTCACCTTTGAGCAGCGCATTGACCAGCAACGACCCGATGGCGACGCTGATCGAGAAGACGACCAGAAAGAGGGTAGCGACGTCCTTGTTGGCCATGAGAACGCCAGAAACGAGCGGACCGAACTGCGAGAGCAGCACGGCACCCACGGCGAAGAACCAACTGATCCCGAGGATAGACAGCCATACCCCCCGGCCATGCCGCGCCGCCTTCAGGATGTTCCAAGTACTGGCGAAGATGTTCACATCGATCTTGAGTCCCGGCGCCGTGGCGGGCGCTGGAGGGACGGCCAGCGCTACAAGGAAGCCGACGACTGCAAGGCCGGTGGCGATCAGGCCGGCCTCCCAAGGCGGGATCTGCTGCGCCAGAAGTTGGCCGCCGAGAATGGCGAGGAAGGTGCCGGCTTCAATCAGGCCCACGCCCCCCACGACCTCATTCTCGCGCAAGTGCTGCGGAATGATCGAGTATTTGACGGGGCCGAACAGTGTCGAGTGCATTCCCATCAGGAAGAGCGCGACCAGCAGCACGGGAACGGATTCGAACCAGAAGCCGGCGAGGCCAATCCCCATGATGCCGATCTCGGCTGCCTTCACGAATCTGACCAGGGCAGCTTTGTCACGCGCGTCCGCAATCTGTCCGGCGAGCGCGGAGAACAGGAAATAAGGCGCGATGAAGATGCCGCTCGCGATGACCGAAAGCAGCCCAGCCTGGCTCGCGTCACCCTTGTAGAGAGAGAATGTTGCCAGGAAGAGCAGCGCGAACTTCAGCAGATTGTCGTTGAAGGCGCCGAGGAACTGCACCACGAAAATCGGTGCGAAACGGCGCTTTGTCAGCAGTGAAAATTCCGGAGCGGACATGCAGATCTCCCTTGAAGGCTGTCGCCTAGCAGCGAGTTGACTTTGGAACCGTTAATTGGAGTCGCTGCGCAGGAAGCGGCTGTAGAGCCAGCCAACTCCGATCAGGCTGAACCCCAGAGCAAGGAATGAGAGGATACGTAGCAGCCCTTCGAGCCCGGACGCGTCGATCAGGAAGACCTTCGCGATGGCAGCGAGCAGAAGGAGAAGCGAACCTGTGCGCCAGATTCGGTCCGCCTGCCGAATGCCCCAGCCGAGCCAGCCGATCGCCATGGCAATGGCCAGCACCGACCAGAGAATGCTCTCGCTCTGTCCGATTGGCACGCCGACCAGAATGGTGCCGGTGAAGAACCGACGCAAACTTGAGAAGGCAAAGATGAGGATCACCAGCATGTCCCATGGCACACGCGCGCGTGCGATGTGACCATCCAGATCCGGCCGAACCAATTGGACGATTCGTGGGGCTGCGAACGCGATGGCGTAGCACGGCAGTAGCAGGTTCAGCAGCGGCCAGGCGCCCACACTCTGTTCGCTCCAGAGCGGATTGTGCAGGAGCATCGAATAAACGAGATTATGCGCGAGGCCGGCGCCGATGAGAAGGGTGGCGGCGACATGCTGCTGCTTTCTCCAGCGCCACAAGGCCAAGCCGGTGCCGATCAACAGCATCTGCCAAATCGTCCGCTCCGCCAGGCCCAGGGCAATGAAGTGCTGGCTATCATTTATCGCAAAGATCAGCTTGTAGAGGCAGTGAGCCCCGATCAGTGTGGGGATGCCGAACAGCAGCCAGGGCAGACGGGCCGGGCTGAGTTCGGCCTTGTCCCGCAGCATCCAGAAGGCCGAAGCGAGGAGAAATGCGGGTCCGACGAGGCCGCGAAGGACAAGACCGAGAGGTGGCAGATCGCTCGAAAACACGGGGAAGCCGGCGAGCGAACCCATTCCCCGGATCAGCCACGCCCCCGACGGTGCGATCATCCACAGCATGACAATGGCGCTCAACGTCAGCATCGCCGCTGCAAGGTCCCCCGGAAAATGGCGGCGTGCGATCAAGGCAAGGCCCAGGATGCACGCGGCTGCGACAGTGGCAAGCCAGGGTGCCGGCACGATCTGGGCGAGGAAGCCATAAACGAGGACGGCGGTCGCCGCCGACAGGGCCCGGCCCAGACTTGTGCCGGCGTTGTGCCACGCGAAAGCTCCCCCGACGAGGGCAAGACATCCCCAACGGAGCAGTGCCTGGGCGCTGTGGAGAGGGTCGACGGACGCTGTCAGTCGTTCCACCTCGCCATTTGCCAAGCCAGTACCGATGAGCAGCAGCACAGCGCCGGCGAGATAGACGAGCGCGCCGTTAGATATCCGCCGATCCTGCGAGAAAAGGGCGATCAGCAGAAGGCCAGCGGATACCGCCGCGATCGCGACAGGCTGTAGCCAGATGCTCACGCTAAAAGTCGCTGACCAGATCAGGATGAATCCCGAGGCGAGCGCAAGGACGGGGAAGCGCCAGTCATCCTGCCGGTCGGACGCGCGCCATCCGAGCGCAGCTCCCAGCGCGGGCAGCGCCGCGAATCCAACGCCCAGCAGCGCGTTGCCTGTCTCGCTGGCGTCAAAGGGCTGGTGGAGCGTCACAAAATAGGCGCCGATGCCGATTCCAACGACTTGCCCGGCTTCAACAATGCCTCCCCCAGGCCGCCAGAGTCGCCACAAGGCTGGACCCCCGAAGATCAGGATGATGCCACCCATCACCGCAGTGAACAGGCCCAGGGGTGCCGCTGGCCAAAGATACGCCAGGAACAAGCTGATGCCGAGCGGCAGAACCGTCATCGTTCGCAAGGTCGGCATGCGCTCGGTTAGCCAGAAGAATGCGAGGGACAGCAGCCCATAAAGTCCCCAGCTCAATCCATCATAGCCGCCCTGCGAGACAAGCAGGCCCAGCTGCAAGGCCGCTGCGGCGGCTGCAACCGCGCGGAGCACGACGCTGCGGTCCTCGCGGCCCGTTACGACTGGCAAAGCGATGCCGAAGAGTAGAACGATAAGGCCGATCGAGAGCACCGAGAATTGGCTGAGCTCGCCCATGACGATCACGAGCGCAGACCAACTCATCCCCCCGGCGAGTGCCATTGCGCCCAGCCAGAACCAGCGCTTGCGGCGGGACAGCACAGTCAGGCTGCCGATGACCATTGCGAGATAGCCGCTCAATAAGGGAATGTTGGGCGCGCCACTCTGGATCAGGGCCGGTGTGGCTAGGCCGCCCAGCAGTGCGAGCACAGCGCACGGCGCGCCAAACCGCAACGCCAGACCGATGGCCGCTGCGGTGGTGGCAGTCAGTCCGGCGAATGCCATGCCGGGCGAGATGAGATGATAGAGATTGTTCGCTGACAATATGGCGACATACAGGCTGCTGACGCCTGCGCCCGCGAGCGATTGCGCGACACGATCGTCCCGAACGAACCGCTCCATCTTTCGGGCGAGTTCGGCTGCTGCGATCAGCGCTGATCCAAAGATAAGTCCGAGCATAACCCGGACCCATGGAGAGAGCAGGCCCGCGTCGATCGAATATTTGACGAGCAGAACAGCCGCTACAATCAGCGTGACGCCGCCCGCCCAGATCGGGAGACGGCGACCGAACAGGTCTTCAAACCCGCTGCTCTCATGGGCATGGGGGTCTTGCTCCGGCCCAACTGCATCCGGTTCGGCCGGTGTCGGCAGACTATTCTCCTCGACCTCACGCGGCGCAGGGTCGCTCGCGATGATGTCCCGCATGGTTGGCGGGGCTTGCAGTTCGATGTGAGCAGGCGGCGTCTCGGATGCAGCGACGCGTGCTGGGCCTCGATATGGTGTGGGG
Source organism: Sphingobium sp. B8D3A (assembly GCF_025961995.1). Taxonomy (NCBI): domain Bacteria; kingdom Pseudomonadati; phylum Pseudomonadota; class Alphaproteobacteria; order Sphingomonadales; family Sphingobiaceae; genus Sphingobium; species Sphingobium sp. B8D3A. The sequence goes on from NZ_JAOQOS010000001.1 coordinate 815,177, forward strand.
TGATCAAAGTCGGCGTGGAGGCCTGCTTCCGCCTCCGGCTGGCGGTCTACCGATGAGCCGGCAATACTCCCGCCCACCTCTTTTTCCAGCCGATCCAGGCGCTTGCGCGTATCGAGCAGCAGAGAGCCCAAGATCAGAATTGCGATGAACAACATCGTCGTCATGACGCTTTCCCCACTTCACTACACACAGCGCTAACCCAAAAATGAACAGTGTACAATTATAAAATTAGACGCCGTTCAATTAAATGTTTACGGGCGTCGCATGGGCAGACGATCAGATCATGGCCGAGAAGAACTGGAAGCCCTCATTCTCGAGGCCGCGCAGGGTTTGATGGAGGAAACTGGGTACAGCCGTTTTTCCGCGCGCGAAGTCGCAAAGCGGATCGGCTATTCGGTCGGAACGATCATGCACGTGTTCGGCAACGTCGATGGGCTGGTGCTGGCCGTCAACAGCCGAACTTTTGCGCGGTGGGCGCAATGGCTTGAGGATCGCCTGCAGCAAGTATCCGGCACTGCACGCATCCAATGCCTGGTGCAGGGGTATTTCGATTTTGCGGGCGCCCATCCCAATCTTTGGTCGGCCATTTATGAACATCGCCTGCCCGAAGGCATGGACATGCCCGACGCGCTGGCCGCGGAGCGTGCGCGGCTCACCACGATCATTGTCCGCGAGGTAGAGGCGGTACTGCCGAGCGAAGCGAAGAACAGCGCATCCCGCTTGGCGCGCTCACTAATCGCGACTGTTCATGGCCATTGCAGCTTCGCGCTGGGCGGCAGCTTCGCGTTGATGGAGGAAACCGATCCGCTGTCCTTGGCCGAAGCCAGGGTGATGGAAGCCCTCAGGGCTAACGGTGCCAGCTTGTGAAGCTTCGTGTTTCGCCCATATAGCGGATGTTCGAGCGCAGACGTGAGAGCCCTCAAAGCGACCCTCGGTTCAGCCTGACCAGGAGTTCCACCGATCGGCACGACATGGCTTGCTTGCCGGCGTGAACGCTTGAACCATCGCGCCTTCATGACACAAATCCGGCCAACCCCGCCCCTGGCATGGACAGCCTCCCCGTACGTAGTTTGAAGCATTCCCCTCAGCCTGCTCCCCACTTACGTTAGCCATCAAACGGGGGTTAGCGCATGGGCAGTCTTGTGGTTCGGCTTTGTCTTTCTTCTGTGGCGACAGCCCTGATCCTGGCCGCACCGGCGGCTGCGGAGACCACCCTTTCACCGCCGGGCACAGCGACGCCGATGAAGGTCGACGTGCATGAGGGCACGTCCATGTCTGTGGCTGTTTCTCCGGATGGGCAATCGCTTGCGGTGGATTTGCAGGGTAGCCTGTGGATCATTCCGGCCAAAGGTGGTGAGGCAAAGCGCATCACCGACTACTTCAACGATGCCCGTCAACCTGTCTGGGCGCCGGATGGCAAGACACTGGCCTTCTTCTCCTATCGTGACGGCAATTATGATCTTTATACGATCGAGCCGGATGGCTCCAACATGCGGCATGTCACGAACGGACTGGCAGACGACCGAGAGCCCGCCTGGTCACCGGATGGGAAGCAACTCGCATTCTCATCCGATCGGGCGGGGAGCGGTCCAGCCGGTTACAACATCTGGTCGGTGGACGTCGCGACCGGCGTCGTGCGTCAGCTCACCTCGGATGCTTATGAAGACCGGCTGCCAAGCTGGTCACCCGATGGGAAGGAGATCGCCTATTCCAGCCAGCGTGGGAGCGCGACCGGCATCTATGCCGTCTCAATCACAGACGGGCGCGAGCGAGCGGTAAAGGAGGGGCCGGGAACATTCACCGCCCCGTCATGGTCGCCGACCGGGCAACTCGCCTATGTGTCGTCGAGTTCGACGGCAAGCCGGCTTGAAGTTGATGGAACGGCCGTCTCAGGGGACGAGAATGTCTTCCCGTTTCGGACTTCCTGGCTGGCCGGTTCAGGCGCGTACTTTTATGTCTCAGACGGGAAAATCCGGCGACGCACGGGCAGGCGAGAGCAGACGATACCCTTTACCGCGACGTTGGAAGTCACGCGCCCAGCCTATGTGCGTGCCAAGCGCGACTGGGACTCCACCGCGCCACGCCGTGCCGTCGGCATTCTCAAGCCTACGCTCTCGCCCGATGGCAAAAACATCGCTTTTATCGCGCTTGGCGATCTCTATATCGCGCCCATTGCGGGCGGGAAGCCGGAGAATCTCACCAACGACCATGCGATGGATACGGACCCATCATGGTCACCTGATGGCAGCAAGATAGCCTATACCTCTGACAAATCGGGCGGGCTGGGCCAGATCTGGATCCGTGACCTGAAAACCGGCGAGGCCCGCCAGCTCACCAACATCGACACGCAACCGCTGGGTGCAGCCTGGTCCCCGGATGGCAAGCGCATCGCGTTCATCGACGTTGATGGGCGATGGGGCGTTGCAGGTCTGGCCATGATCGACATCGAGAGCGGCGCGCTAACCCGGCTGCAGAAATCTTTGCCTCAGCCAGGCGAGCCAAGCTGGTCGGCGGACGGGAAATATGTCGCGATCACGCTCTCAAAGCTTATGTCCCGCAGTTTCCGTGAAGGCACCAATCAGGTCTACATCGTGCCCACCGATGGCGTTGGCCAGCCGATGTGGAAGGAACCGGACCCGAATGTCTCGATCGACACGCGCGGCGGCGGCGGTCCCGCTTGGTCACCGGACGGCACGAAAATGGCGGCGATATATGAGGGCCTGCTCAAGATTTGGCCCGTGGCCGCCGACGGCACGCCGCTCGGCCCGCCGCGCAGTTACAATGACGAGATTTCACATTATCCCAGTTGGTCGGGCGATGCGAAGACCATCCTCTATCAAAATGCCGACAAGCTGAAGACCATCGACGTCGAGACCGGCGTGATCCGCGAGGTTCCGCTCGATCTGACCTACACGCTCGCCAAGCCGGCAGGGCGGACGATCATCCATGTCTCGGCCCTCGTCGATGCGGTGCGCGACGAGACGCAGCGGGACAAGGACATCGTCATCGAGGGCAACCGCATCGTCGAAATCCGCGATCACGATCCGGCAGTCCACGCCGATGCCCGCTATATCGATGGCACGGGATTGACCGCCATCCCGGGCCTCATCGAACATCACAGCCATTCGCAGAAGGACTTTGGCGCCGCGGGCCATCGCGCCTGGCTGGCCTATGGCATCACCACGGTGCGCGATCCGGGTAACCAGGTCTACAGCGGCGTCGAGGATCGCGAGGCGCAGGAAGCCGGCGTGCGGATCGGCCCGCGCATGTACGAGAATGGCCCGCTCCTGGAATGGCAGCGCGTCTACTACAAGATGGGCGTCGCGGTCGCCGGGCCAGCGCATCTGGAACGGGAGCTGGAGCGGGCGAAGCTGCTCAAATATGACGTGCTCAAAAGCTACGTCCGTATGCCCGACATCTATCAGCGCCGCATCGTCGAGGCAGCGCACGACATGGGCGTGCCGGTGACCGGCCACGAGATTTACCCCGCCGCCTATACCGGGGTGGATGCCACCGAACACACCGGCGCGACGAGCCGCCGCGGCTATTCACCCAAGCAGGCGCCGCTCGGCCGGGCCTATGACGATGTCGTAAAGCTCTTCGGCAAGAGCGGCCGCACGCTGACGCCGACCCTGTTCGGGTCGCTCGGCCCCTATCTGGCCCGAAACCCGGACTATCAGAGCGATCCTCGCGTGGCCCTTTATCCCAAATGGGCACAGCAGAGCGTCACCGGCACCGACCCGATGGCCGCCGCGCTCGGACCGGCGCTCAGAGGCTCCCTCAAGCTGGTCAAGGATGCCTTCGACGCAGGCGCCCTGATTACGGCGGGGACCGATACGCTGATTGCGACCAACCTTCATTCGGAGATCGCGGCCTATGTCGACGCCGGGCTCACGCCATTCCAGGCGCTACAGACGGCGACTGTGAACGCCGCGAAATCGCTGAACCTGGACGCCGGTACGCTGGAACCGGGCAAGCTGGCCGACATCGTCCTTATCGAGGGCGACCCGCGGGAGAACATCGCCGCGACGTTCAAGGTGCGCAGGGTTATCATCAACGGCGTTGCCTATGATGAAGCGGACCTGCTCAAGGCCCCAGCCGACTGAAGCGCGGCCTGATTGCCCCCGCCTCGTGCGAACCGGGTCAAGCCGGAGGGGCTGCCGTAGTCAGGCCGGGCGGGCTTCAATAACCCAGGGCATAGCCCATGCGCCGTGGATCTGCCCCGCCCATCACCGCCCCCGAGGCATCGACCAGCACGCCCTGAACGCTGCCAATGGCATAAGGACCGACAGCCTCCACCGCATGTCCCATCGCGGAAAGTGCCTGCCGGGTCGCCTCATCGAACCGCGATTCCATTTGCACGCGGATACGGGCGCCGGGTCTGTAGAAATTGGGCTCTGCATCGAGCGCGAAACGGGGGGACTCAATGGCTTGCTGGATCGACATGCCGCGATCCACGACGTTGACGAGAAACTGAAACTGGGTCTGGCCAATGGTCTCCCCTCCCGGCGATCCGAACGCAAGGTGCAGCCGCCCCTTGTCGAGCACGATGGTCGGCCCATTGCCGAGCAGCGCGATGCGGCCGGGCGCCACGTGATTGGGGTGGCCGGCATAGGGTGAGGTCGACCCGTGCCGCAGCCCGTTGTTGCACAGCAGGCCAGTATCTCCCATCACCACGAAGGTGCCGAAGCCGCCGCCAATCGTCGTGGTCACGCAAATGGCGTTGCCGTCACTGTCGATGGCGGTGAGGCTCGTGGTGTCGCCAGGCGTGGAGCGCTCACTGCGCGAGGCCAGCGTCTGAGACTCAGCGTTCCAGCCGGCCAGATCGGCGCCCTGCGGAAAGGTCATCGCGCGCGCGGGAGAGATCAGCCGGCGCCGGGCGGCCGCAAATGTCTTCGAGAGCAGGCGGTCGACCGGGACAGCCGCCGAGGCGGGATCGGCGGCGTAGCGATACACGTCCGCCTTGGCGATCTTGATTGCCTCGATCAGGAGGTGCGCGATGGCGGCATCGCCGCCGCCCATGCCGTCCAGCGTCCAGCCTTCCACGATGTTCAGCTGCTCGCAAAGCTCCAGTCCGGTGCGCGACGTGAGCGGACTGCAATAAACGTCCAGCCCGCGATAGGTCGTCGAGACAGGGTCTGCCCAGCGCGGTCCAAACGCGCGCATATCGTCCAGCCGCAGCCAGCCTCCAGTTTCCCGCATGAAACGGTCGAACGCCTGCGCCACGGGGCCGGTATAGAAATGGTCATGCGCGGCCAGCAACGCGCGGTCGCGGTCGGCCCCGCCCTTCAGTGCCCTGGCCTCGGCGTCGGCGAGCGCTTGAAAGGTCCGCGCCAGCGGCACATTTCTGAAGATCGAACGCGGGGCCGGTGGTTGCCCGCCGGGAAGAAAAATCGCCGCGCTTGTCGGATAGCGGGCCAGCGTCGCACGAGCGCGGGCGATCGTTGCGGCGATGCTGCTGTCGAGGGGGTGTCCGTCGCGGGCATAGCCGATGGCAGGCTCCAGGAGGGTTGCGAGCGGCAGACGACCATAGCGGCGCGCCAGAGCAATCCAGCCTCCAAAGGCGCCCGGTGTGGCGACCGCCTTCGGGCCGCGGGCCAGCTCGGCGGGGTCCACGGCTGGATCGAGCAGCGCGGGAGCGCCACCCGTAAAGGCAAGGGCAGAGACCTTGCCGGACTTCCGCTCGAAGCAGGTCGCAAAGCCATTGCCGGCTGCGCTCGATGCCCATGGTTCGACCACGTTGAGAACCGCCATGGCGGCGATCACGGCATCGGCTGCGCTTCCGCCCTGGAGCAGCATCCGCGTGCCGGCCATCGCCGCAAGCGGATGCCCGGCACTGATCCCGCCATGGGGCATGGGCACCTCGACGCGGTGCGCCGCTACGGACGCAGCGCCCGTGCGGGGCGCGTCGGGCGCCCGGTCTCCCGACTGCGCGAGGCTGCTGCGCGGCAGCGCGACGAGCGAGGCGCTTGCCGCTGCAGCCGCGAGCAGATCGCGTCGGTTCAACAAGGCGGACCGTGAGCGGCTGTTCATCTCTGGGCATCCCTTGCCATGCATGCCGGCCTTGATTCCGCGACCCGGCAAGCCAGACGCGCATGCAGACGGGGCCGGTGTCCCCAAAAAGGGCAGCCCCGGTCCGGAAAAGCCGGGGCTACCAAGGTTAGGTATCGCGTCAAATCATCAGAACGACTTGGACAGGCCGGTGTACCAGTATCGGCCCTGTGGCTGGTACAGGCTGGAAAGATAGCCGCTGGAGGCGAGCGGCGGGTCCTTGTCGAAGGCATTCCGCACGCCGATCTGGAAGGTGGTGTTCTTCAACCAGCGGCTGGTCTCGTCGAACTTGTACTTGGCGTAGAAGTTCCACGTCGTCTGGCTCTTGACGACCCATGGATTGTTCGCCGCATCGCGCACGGCATTTTCATACACATCGTCAATGAACTGCGTGAACGCGCCAAGCGTCAGGCCGCCCATCATCCAGTTGAACGTGGCGGATCGGCGCCAGCGGGGCTGGCCGTCGCGCCCGACGACGTCGCCACCTCCCTGAATCGGCACGCCCTGATTGATCGAACCCGCGGCGCGCGCATCGATGACGGCCTGCACATCGGCCGGCACGTCGACATAATAGCTGATCAGCTTTGAGGCGTTGACGCTGAAGGAAAAGCTGCCGATCGGCGTATCCCGCAGCCTGTAATCCAGCTGGAAGTCGACGCCCTGCACGGTGACGGGCAGCAGGTTCTCGAAATTGGCGACGACATAGAGCAATTGCCCCACCGGCTGCAGCCCCGTGCCCGCAACAGCGGCAATATCGTCCGCCGTCGGCGCGGCCCGCACGACATTGGGATTGCTGCTCCCTTCGACGCGCAGCAGATAATCGAGGTTCAGCCCGTTCTGATAGTCGAGCAGCCCCACGACATTTTCCTGACGAATGCGCCAACGGTCCACGGTGAACGTCACATGCCCCCATTCGCTGGGCAGGGGCGGCTCGATCACCGCGCCGAAGCTCCAGCTCGTCGACTCCTCGGGCTTGAGGTTCTTGTTCCCGCCGCTGCGGCGCAGCACCGAGATGTTGCGGGCACATTGGGAGAAGTTGCTGATGCGCCCGGCGCGCAAATCGGCCTCGCACAGCACATAGTCGATGCCGCCGTTCACACGATCGAGGCTCGACGTGTTGATGACCTCCAGGTTCGGCGCGCGGAACCCCTGCGACCAGGATGCGCGCGCCTTGACGCCTTCGAGAATCTCCCATGACCCCGCGATTTTCGGCTTCGCCACATCGCCGACGTCACTGTAGGATTCATAGCGGCCGGCCAGTTGCAGATCGAGCGCACGGACGAGCGGGATTCCCATGTCCCGGTTCACCAGGCCGACGCCGATCTCGGCATAGGCGGATTTCACGTTGCGTTCGCCATGCACGTCCGGGCTGGGGCTCGCACCCACCAGATCGGATCCGTAGAAAATACCGGTGACAGCGTCGGTGTAGGTATTGTCTACGCCCAGAATGCCGCCCTGATATTTGCTCCGGTCGTCATTATAGGTCTCCTTGCGAAATTCGATGCCCGCCGCGATACCAACCGTGTTGCCCGCCCAGAGCGTGAGCAGATTGGCATTGGAGATCTTGAAATCGGCGAGAAAGAGCGAGGTCCGCGTGGACCGCGTCGCCTTGATCTTGAAGCTATCGATCGTCGCCTGATTGTTGAGGGCAAGGTCGCCGATGGAAGGGTTCAGCGGATCGCCGCCATTGAACGGGTTGTAAGCGTCGGGCGTGGTCTTGTTAATCGCGGCCTGCAACAGCGTGCTGGATATGCCGTCAGACGTGTCCTGTGCCGTCGCCCAGCTGTAAAGCGCCGCCGATTCCCAGCGCCAGCTGCCGAGTTCGCCCTTCAGGCCGGCCAGGAAGCGATACTGGTAATTGATCACCTCCACGTTGCGCGGCCCGGCATCGACGTAATTGTGGGAGCTGATGGTGACGGGAAGCCCCGTCGTCGGGATGTTGAGGCCGGGCAGGCGATTGGGCGAACCGACCGGACCGAGCGGGTTCCAGTAGGCATTTGCCGCGACCGTAATCGGAATGTTGGTCAGACTGCCGCCTGATGACGTCGTCGCGTTGGTCTTGCCGTGGTAGAAGCCGGCCTCGCCGAAGAAACTGAGCGTATCGGTCAGCTCATAGTTGAGGAAGGTGAAGAGATTGAGGCGCTTGACCGAGGGCTGAGTGGTCAGGCCCGAGAATGTCTGCGGCGCGTTGAAGCGGAGGTTGGAATCGACCGAAGCCATTTCCGTCGTGCCCACGCCGTCATCGAAGCACACGCCCGGCGTGGAGGTGGCAGTGCGGCAACCGACCTGCGTACTCGGTTGGGTGTGGAATTGCCGGGAGGCATTGGTGAGCGGTACACCATTACTGGTGATGATACCCGAGCCGGAAGCGCGGAAGGTGCCCCACGGCGCGCTGGTGCTGGTACCATTGAACGCCGCAACATTGGCGAAGGACGTTCCGGCGACGTAGGAGCGGCGATCCGCGTTCGCCGTATAGTCCTGATCGCTCAAATACAGCTTTGTTTTCTGGGTGTATCCCGCAAAGATAGAGATGTTGCCGCGCCCACCGCCGAAGCTCGTCCCGAACAGCGCATTGGCCTGCCATTCCTTGAGATTGGTTCCTTCCGCAAAGCCATATTGGCTGTCGATCCGCAAACCCTTGAAATCATTTTGCAGCACGTTGTTGACCACGCCTGCGACAGCATCGGAGCCATAGAGCGCGGCGGCGCCGTCACGGAGTACTTCGACCCGCTCGATCCCGCCGACCGGGATGGCGTTGGCATTGTAGCCGAAGGTCGGCACCCCCGAGTCCACCACGCCCGTGATCGCCTGCGAGGTGGGGTGAAGGACGGTACGCCGCCCGTTGATGAGAATGAGGGTATTGCCCTGGCCCAGGCCACGCAGGCTGATCGTCGACACGTCGCCGCGCGCGGCATTGGCGCTGCCGCCGCTCAGAACCTGCTCATTGAAGGTGACCCCGCCCAATTGCGGAATGGACCGAAACAGGTCGGCGCCCGACACGGCTGCCACGGCTTGAATCTGCTCGGTGCCGACAACATTGACAGGCAGAGCACCGGTCACCCTGGCGCCGCGGATCTGCGTACCAAGAACGATGATTTCGCTGCCCTCTGCCGTGCCGGGCGCGTCCGCCGCCGGCGGGGCCGGTTCGGTCGTCTGGGCGATGAGTGGCGTGCCATAAGCCATCGCGATCGCCAGGCTGGCGACGCTGCTGTGAATCCATGTTCGCGTAACGTGCTTGAGTGTCGACATCGGCTGTTTCCCCCTGCTTTCGTGACCCTCCGGGCACAAGCTGCCGGAGGTCGCCCTTTCGATCAGGCAGTCGATGTCCGCTGGCTGGCGGGAGCGACCATCCCGAGGGGAGTTGGCGTTTTCACCTTCTTGCTGGGTGAACGATGGCGCGTGCGGATCCCCGTTTCGAGTTCCGACATCCCTCCTGACAGCGGCACCTGGTGCCGCTTTCGGCTGATCGGGGGATAGAGATTTCCGGATTTTCCCGTCGATCGCCGCGAAAAAAAATTTCAAGTTTCAAACTTATGGGGAAAAGAAGTCAAAGCCCTATAAGATGAATGACGTATTGTGACGCGGCGGCTGCCGTCGCCTTGTTGCGCCTCTTCGACACGCGGAAATGGGGGCGTTTCATGAGCGGTACGATCGATGGCGAGGGCCAGGACACGCACCTCAGCAGACGTGGCTTTGGCACCGTGCTGGGCGGATTTGGCGCGGCCGCTCTCTTGGGCAGCGGTGCCTCCGTGGCGCAGACGCCTGTCCCGCCCACCCCTGCCAGCCCGCCCATGCCAGCTGAACCCACACACTTGAAAAGCGCTGGGGAAACCCTGCGCCCCGAAATTGTCGGCAACTTCGGGATTGTCGCGGCTGGCCGACACTACAGCGTGGCGGCCGGTGTGCGGATGTTGCTGGCGGGTGGCAATGCCACCGATGCCGGGGTCGCTGCGGTCTTCGCTGCCTCCGTCTGCGAGATTTCCCACTTCGGGTTCGGCGGTGAGGCGCCCACGATCATCTTCGATGCCAAAAAGGGGGCCGTTTCGGTCATCAACGGCCAAGGCTATGCGCCGCGGCTCGCAACGCCGGCCTATTTTGCCCGCGAGGGGATCATTCCCGGCAACGGCCCGAATGGCGGCACCATCCCGGCGGTGGTCGATGCCATGGCCCATGCCCTCTGGCTCAACGGCACCAAGACGCTGCACGAGGTGATGCAGCCGGCCATCGAACTCGCCGACGGGTTCGTGATGTACAATTTTCTCGCCGAGGTGTTCGCCAGCCAGAAGAAGGCCACCTCGCGCTATGCCAGCGCTTACGAGACTTATTATCCGGGCGGGCACGTCCCGCGCACCGGCGAGATGTTTCGCCAGCCCAATCTGGCGCGGACGCTGCGCACGATCGCGCAGGCCGACAAGGCGGAATTCGAGCGCTCAGGCGATCGCATGGCTGCCATCCAGGCAGGACGGGACATCTTTTACAAGGGCGATATCGCGCGCCAGATCGCGGCAGCCGTCGAGAAGGATGGCGGTCTGATGCGCTATGAGGATCTTGCCGATTATCAGGGCAAGGTCGAGCCGCCGGCCACCGCGCGCGTGTTTGGCTTCGAGGTGTGCAAGGGCGGCTTCTGGAGCCAGGGGCCGGCCCTGCTGATGAGCCTCAACATCCTTGAGGCTGCGGGTATCGAAAAGATGGTCCCGGGCAGCGATCCCTATCTGCACACCGTCGCCGAGGCCTTTAAACTCGCCTTCGATGATCGCAACATGTACTTTGGCGATCCCGACTTCGCCACGGTTCCAGCGAAGGGACTGCTCTCAAAGGCCTACGCTGCCGAGCGGGCGAAGCTCATCGGCCCGCAGGCCTCGCTCGAACATCGTTATGGCGATCCTTGGAAGTTCGAAGGCCGCAAGCGGTCGACACCCCAGTTCATGCCGCACACGCTCAAGCCCAAAGGCGGGCTGAGCGCCGATACGACGGCCATCGAAGTTGTGGACAAGGATGGCAATCTGTTCAGTTGCACGCCCAGCTCCGGCTGGCTGCTGGGCGGGGCCTACATCGCGGGGGAAACCGGCATCCCGCTCAGCAATCGCATGACCATGTTCGATCTCGATGCGGAGAGCCCCAATGTGCTGGCACCCCGCAAGCGGCCCCGCACTACGCTTTCGCCGGCCATGGTGTTGAAGGACGGCAAGCCCTTTCTAGCGATCGGGACGCCCGGCGGCGACAATCAGGACCAGCAGATCGCCAATGTGCTGCTGCGGCTTCTAGCCTTTGGCGAGCCGCTCCAGGCGTCGATCGAGGCGCCGCGCATCAATTCCAATCACTTCCACGGCTCCTTCCAGCGCAAGGCGGACGAGCCGGGTGTGCTGGAGATCGAGGACCGCGTTCCGCAGGATGTGCGCGATGCCCTCGCCGCACGCGGCCACAAGCTTGAGGTCCTGGGTCCGTTCGGGGTCTCGACGGGCATCGTCGCAGCCGGCGTCGAGCCGACCACAGGATCGTTGCGAGGCGGGGCGGATGTCCGGCGGGAACGCTACGCTTTCGGCTGGTAAGCGCAGGGGTTCTGGTGATGGGATTTGGGGAATGAAACTCTTGCGGATGTTTTTGCTGGGCTCAGCGCTGGCGGCGTTTCCCATTCACCCAGCCGCGGCCCAGGAGCCGGGTGAGACCGCCTTCCGCGCGCTCTTTAAAGAAATGGTCGAGATCGATTCCAGCCCGGAAAGCGGCAGTTGCACGCCGGTCATCGAAGCGCTGGTCGCGCGGATGAAACAGACTGGATACCCGGCTGAAAACCTCCACGTCTTCATACCGCCGGAGGATCCCAGGGCCGCTGCCTTGGTGGCCATCTACCCCGGTCGCGAGCCGAAACTCCCCGCTGTGCTGCTGCTGGGCCACGTCGATGTCGTCAATGCGCGCCGCGCGGACTGGACGCGCGATCCCTACAAGCTCGTCGAGGAAGATGGCTATTTCTATGCGCGCGGCGTTGCGGACATGAAGGCGCAGAACGCCATCTGGGCCGACAGCCTGCTGCGCTATCATGCAGAGGCATATCGGCCACGACGCACGATCAAAATGGCGCTGACCTGCGGCGAAGAAGGCGGGGGCCTGCTCAACGGTGCGCGCTGGCTGGTCGAGAACCAGCGTGCACTGATCGATGCCGGTTTTGCGCTTAACGAAGGGGGCTATGGCGAGTTCGATGCCTCCGGGACGAAGCGGCTCAACCAGACCTTTCAAGCCGCGCAGAAGATTTCCATGAGTTTCACGCTGGCGGCGACCAATCCCGGGGGGCATTCCTCCGTTCCCCGGCCAGATAACGCGATCTACAGCCTTGCACGCGCACTCAATCGCCTTAGCGCTTATGAGTTCCCCGTCCGTTTAATCGACGCCAACAAGGGCTATTTCAGCCGCATGGCGCCTTTGATCGGCGGTGAAGTCGGCGCGGCGATGGCAGCCATTGTCGCCGATCCAGAAGATCAAGCGGCCAACGACATCCTCAATCGCTCGCCCACTTATCATACGATGCTGCGCACGACCTGCGTTGCGACGATGCTTTCAGGCGGGCACGCGGGTAACGCGTTGCCGCAGCGCGCAACAGCCAACATCAATTGTCGTGTAATGCCGGGAACAGGTGCAGAAGAGGTGCTGGCCACGCTGACCCGCGTGATCGCGGACCCAGAAATCGTCATTACCGCTGGGCGCAGCATGACCCCGGTGCCCCCCGCTCCCGTGACGGACAAACTCCTCGCGCCGGCTCAGCAAGTGTCATCCCGCATCTGGCCGGGCGTCCCAGTTGTCCCGCATCTCCAGCCGGGCGCATCGGACGCGGTAACGCTCAACGCCGCGGGGATCGCGACTTATGGTGTCTCGGGACTGTTCCGGGACCCTGACAACAACGGTGTCCATGGTCTCAACGAACGCATCCGCGTGCGCTCCGTTATGGAAGGGCGTCGGTTCTTGTATGAACTCGTGAAAGCGTATGCCGAGCAGGGCCAGTAGAGGCCGGCGCCAAGCTCGAATGCGTCCAGCCGGATCGGCGCAGACGACTCGCATAGAACGATAGCTTCCGGCCTGAAGGCGGATCGCGGTCAGCGCCACCGCGCAGGTGCAGCATCGAAAAACGGCTGTTTTCTGCGACGCAGCAACGAACTCAGCTTGCCTGCTAGTGCAACAGAGCATAAACGAGGCGCCATAAGAGGCGCGCGTGATCGCGCACGAACGAGTCTTAGGAATTGAGGAACTACAATGAAGAAAATTATCTTGGTGGCCGCCGCCGCCTTATTGTCCGCAGGCTCCGCGCTCGCCGGAGAAACCGCACCGGACTCTTCGACTGTGAAGGTGTCGACTGCCGGGCTTGATCTGAGCCAGGCTCGCGACCTCCAGAAGCTCCAGACCAGGATGGACAACGCAATCGCCGATGCCTGCACGCCCCATGGTAGCTACTTTGCGACGCTTGGCCCTGAGCGCGACTGCCGCGCGAAGCTTAACGCAAATGCCAATCAGGTTCTGGCCAGTCTGAAAAGCGGCGCTGCTGCAAGTCGACTAGCGGAATTCTGAGGACGCCAAAGGCTGCGCTGAGCCGCTGTCGTCCTGCTTTGCGCAGGCGTTTTTCGACCGGAGCCGCCGTTCGTGCGTTGGCACTATATGTTTCCACCAGGCATCGGGCGGATGCCGCCAGCCATTGACTTGCTCCTCGGGAAAGGTCACTTTGGACGCTATCGGCTGCAGCCGGGGTGCACGCCCGGCACAGGAAGGCGGATCCAATGCGGCATACCTTTGTTTCCTTTTGCCTTCTCGTTTCCATCACCGCGGTGCCGGCCATGGCTTGCGAAGCTGACGGTGTGGGCCATGTGTCGGAAGCCGATTTCCTTGAGAAGCTGGATCTCACCGGCCTGACCTATGCGCAACAGGTGGCGGTGCAGCAGGAAGCGCTGATCATATTCCGTCTCGAACAGCAGGCTCTGATCGATAAGGCCCGTGAAGAGTTCAAGGCTCGCTTCAAACCGCGTAAGGAATCGGCCGTATCTGCGTCGCGCCCGTCGTAGAAGGCTGGTCCCGGCCGATGGTGGTTTGATGCTAATTATGCGAGACTTGGTTTTACATCCTCGATGGTTCCGTTCCATCCTTGATGGTGCCGCAGGGCATTTTAATTCACCGCCTTGAGTTGACGATATGCGATCAGCCAGTCGCGGACATGTCTACGTGACTCTTTGAGCCCTTCTTTTGCGATTGCGGAACTGCCGTCCAGGCATACAACGGGCGAGCTTTTGAAGCCCAAGCCTGCGATGTCTAAGCGCATCTCCAACCAAAGGAGCAATGTGAGATATCGGATCACATGGCTGCATTGAACATTTCTGCACTGTACGGCAGCTATTCTCAATTCGTACCCTGAAACCTGCCGTTCCGGAACGTCCCCAATACCGGCCGGCGATTTTCGATCGTTGGCATCCGCGTCACCGATCCGCTGTGATAAACGGGTCGCTCTGTCGCAGTTCATCAAGCAAGCTTTCGACCTTCGCGATGTCGGAGCTTGAGCCGGTCGGGTCGATCATCCAGTTGCAATGCGGATGGGTCCTGAGATCGTATATGAGGATAGGACCGATGAGTTTGCGCCAGCGTTGACGGGTACCGCCATGATCACGGATTAGTCTGCGATCAGAAGGTCAGCCAACTGAGATCGGGTCATGGCGTGCCTATCTCTTGACGGCGCGAGACTAGCAAGCGGCGAGTGAGGGCGATGTCCGCGTCCCGGTGGTCCATCATCATTTCGGCATCATGTGCCGACCCTACGCGCATCTTCCTTGACGGCGCACATTCGACTGGACTTGTTCTACACACCGAGCATTGGTGCTGGTCGAGCCGCGGGACAGGACTGCGGATATGCCCTGCCGGCTTGGTCGACAGGGCTCTGGGTGGTGGGAGCAGCGAAGTGCTGCTTCGCAAGAGGAGACCGCCCATGACCAGGCTCAACGATCTGCAACTCGTCCTGCTGTCCGCTGCTGCCCAGCGCGATGATGGCAGCTTGCTGCCACCGCCCAATCATCTCGCCGATCAGGCAGGCCGGATCCGCAAGGTCATCCCGCCGCTGATCAAGCGGGGTTTGATCGAGGAAGCGGCGACGACCGACCTGCCGAAGGTCTGGCGGGAAGAGGGTGATGATCGCTTCGCGCTTGTCATTACGCAAGCGGGCCGTGCCGCGATCGGCCTGGACAGCGAGCAGAATGCTCTGGCTGAGACTGTTGCTACTGCGGCCGTCGTCACGCCACCGAACCGCACACGGTCAAAATCAGAGCAGGTGCTGGATCTGCTCCGCCGCGCGGAGGGCGCATCGCTTGATGAGCTGGTCAGCATGACCGGCTGGCTGCCGCACAGCACCCGTGCGGCGCTCACCGGCCTGCGCAAGAAGGGCCATGGGATCACGCTGGACAAGAGCGGTGAGCGCGCCTGCTATCGTCTGGTCGAAAGCGCCGAGGCATGAGCCTGGAGGCACGCCTTGATGCTCTGGCGGCGCTGTCGCTGGGCGAGCTGCGTGATCAATGGCGATCGTCGCTCAGAACAGAACCACCGCGCGTCAGCGCCGATCTGCTGCGCCGACTCTTCGGCTTTGCGCTGCAGGAGAAAGCCATGGGAGGGCTGTCGCCCTCCCATGGCCAGGCCCTTCGTCGCCTTGCTGCCGGCAAGGAGAGCGTCAAGCTCAAGAGCGGGATGCATCTCGTACGGCAGTGGAACGGGCGTAGCATCAGCGTCACCGTGGTTGAAGATGGCTATGTGTGGGAAGAGCGCAGCTATCGGTCGCTCTCGGCTATTGCCCGCGCGGTAACCGGAACATCCTGGTCAGGTCCCCGCTTCTTCGGGCTGCATGATCATGGCTAGGCGGCCCAAGGTGGCGGAAGGACCGCGCGGCGCGGTGCGTTGCGCCGTCTACACCCGCAAGTCCAGCGAGGAAGGGCTGGAGCAGGCATTCAACAGCCTCGATGCCCAGCGCGAAGCCTGCGAGGCGTACATCGTCAGCCAGCGCCATGAAGGCTGGACCCTGGTCAAGACCGCTTATGACGATGGCGGCTACTCCGGTGGGTCCATGGATCGTCCTGCGCTGGTCCGCCTGCTGGCAGATGTCGAAGCCGGAAAGATCGACGTAATCGTGGTCTACAAGGTCGATCGCCTGACCCGTGCGCTCTCCGACTTTGCCCGCATCGTCGAGATCCTCGATGCCCGAGGCGCCAGCTTCGTCTCGGTCACGCAGGCGTTCAACACCACCAGCAGCATGGGGCGGCTCACCCTCAATGTGCTGCTCTCCTTTGCCCAGTTCGAACGCGAGGTGACTGGTGAGCGCATCCGCGACAAGATCGCCGCCTCGAAAAAGAAGGGCATGTGGATGGGCGGTAATCCCCCGCTTGGCTATGATGTGAAGGACAGGGCGCTGGTCATCAACCCGGCCGAGGCACAACAGGTCCGGCACATCATGACCCGCTACCTTGCGCTGGGTTCCCTACAGGCTCTGGTCGAAGAGTTGTTGCGCGATGGCTATCGCACCAAGCAGCTTCATGGTCGGGGTGGTATCGCGTTCAGTCGCGGCGCGCTCTCTCATCTGCTGGGCAATGCCATCTATCGCGGCAAGGTCGTACACAAGGGCGCGGTCTATGACGGCCAGCACGACGCGATCATCAATGAGGCACTTTGGGATGCTGTGCAGCGGCAGCTGGAACTGGGACGCAACAACCCCTCGGCCAGGCGCTCTCCCAAGCGCAGCTTGCTCACCGGTCTGATCCACGATGGGGAAGGCCGAAAGATGTCACCCAGCCACACGGCCAAGGCCGGCAAGCGCTATCGCTATTATGTAACCCATCCCAACGCACTCATCGGCAGCAGCGAAAAACCATGGCGGGTCAGCGCGCCGGAGATCGAACGGATCGTCATCGAGCGCCTGAAGAGCTGGCTCATGGACCGTCGGGCGATCATCGACATTGCCGGGACTAGCCAAGCGATCAACGCACTTACCAAGGCAGCACAGGCTGCAGCCGATCTGGACAAAGCATCAAAGCGTACGGCCATATTGACCATGCTTCTCTCACGAATCGATATGGCTGATGAGGGCATAACCATCACTCTCGACCGTGACAAGCTGCTGGCCCTCCTGCGTCTCGATCAACTGGCGCATGATCATCCCGTGCAACTGACAAGCCGTGCGATCCGCATCCGACAAGGCAAGGATGTCCGCATGATCATCGGCGACGCGCAGGACCGTTCAGCCGATACGGTCAATACGCCGCTGGTCGCACTGATCGCTGAGGCCCGAGCGCTGCATCAGGCGCTGCTCGGCGCCCCGGAGCATAGCTTGGCATCACTTGCCGACGCGCAGGGCAAGTGCCGCAAGCGGTCCGCCCAGCTGATGCGGATCGCGACGCTTGCGCCTGACATTGTGGCGCAATGCATCGAGGGCACCCAGCCGGTTTCGCTCACGACCAAAGGACTGCTCAGCATCGATCTGCCGATCAGCTGGAGTGAGCAGCGGGCTTTGCTCGGCTGCAGGTAACTTCCTTCACCCATCTAGGGAAAGCGTCGGCCGGATGTCCTCCGGCCGCTTTCTGTTCGACGCCGCGCAGCGCAGACCTGTCATGAGGTCTGGAAAATGACCCCTGAGATAACATCGCATAAATGGCCGACGCCGCCTGCGAGCTCAGTCTGCACACCTCAACCGCCGAATTGACGGCGCCGAAACGGCGCAGTTCTGCGCGAGTTATGCCACGGCCCTACCACGGCTCACGAATCTCAGGGAATCACCGACTATCTGGTGCGGGCGGTCGGACTCGAACCGACAAATCCTTGCGGATGGCGGATTTTGAGTCCGCTGCGTCTACCAATTCCACCACGCCCGCACGGCGCGAACCCCTTGATGCAGCGCGCTGCGGGGATGGCTGGCGCGCCTATATCTCACCTTTTTAGGAAACGCCAGATGCTCGGTGGCCTTCATGGGCCGCGCGTGAGAATAGATCTCTCACGCCCGCGCCCTGGTCAGCCGGCCTGCGCGATCAGGCTTCGGCGTGGCCGTAATCGGAGCGGTGCCGGCAGGCGTCGCCGGCGGTGGCCCGGTTCTTGAGCGCCTGCTCGACCCTGTTGAGCAACTCGGCCGGGCGATAGGGCTTGCCGATCACATCTTGCGAGATGGTCTGCGGGCCATCGGAGACGAGCTGCTCATTATAGCCGGTGGTCATGAGGATCGCGATGCCGGGCGCCAGCTTCACGGCTTCCTCCGCCAGCAAAATGCCATTCAGGCTGCCGGGCATGACGAGATCGGTGAAGAGAAGATCGACCGGGTCGGCCTCCATCAGGGTCTTCAGCGCCTTGAGACCCTCATCGCCCGAAATGGCGGTCGAGACGCGATAGCCGGCGCTTTCGAGAATCTCGCGGGAAAGGGCCATCACTTCAGGGCTGTCTTCCACCACCAGAATATGGGCCTTGCCGGAGGGGCCATCGGCGGGCGCGGCCGCGGTGATGGGGGCGGGGTTGCCGGCGCGGTCATCCTCGTCATTCTGCACGGAGACCGGGAAGAGCAGGCGGATCGTGCTGCCGACGCCCTGTTCGCTCTCAATCTCCAGCCGGCCCCGCGATTGCTGCAGGAAGCCGCTGGCCATGGCGAGGCCGAGGCCCGTGCCCTGGCCGGTGGGTTTGGTGGTGAAGAAGGGCTCCGTCGCGCGCTGGGCGACATGGGCGGGCATGCCTTCCCCTTCGTCGGTGACTTCAAGGCTGATATAGTCGCCGGGCGGAAGCTGGCGGGCGGCGGCATCACCGTTGAGATGCAGCTTGCCGGTCGTGATGGTCACCAGCCCGCCGGCGCCGCGCATCGCGTCCTTGGCGTTCATCACGATGTTGAGCACCGCCATCTCGAACTGGTCGGGATCGACGTGGATGCGCGGCAGGCCCCGACGCAGGCTGAGGTGCAATTCGATATCGCTGCCGAGCGCGCTCTCCAGCACATGCACGAAGCTCTGCACGCAATCGCTCACGTCCACTGATCGGGGCGTGAGGCGCGTCTTGCGGGCGAAAGCGAGCAACTGGCCGGTCAGCTTTGCCCCGCGCGCGGCGGCGTGCTGGGCATTCTCGATATGCCGCCCGGCCCGCTCATCCTCGATGCGATTCGAGGCCAGTTCAAGGCTGCCGCCGATCACCTGCAGCAGATTGTTGAAGTCATGGGCAAGGCCAGCGGTCAGCTGCCCGATCGCTTCCATCTTCTGCGCCTGGCGCAGCACTTGCTCGGTTTCGCGCCGCTTGGTGACGTCCAGCTGGCTGGCAAAAAAGTAGAGCAGCTTGCCGGAGACGTCATAGACCGGGCCGATGAACACCGCATTCCAGAACGGCGTGCCGTCGCGCCGGTAGTTGAGGATTTCGAGCGCGATGGACTCATGCCGCGCCACGGCATCGCGCAGTTCGGCGATCCGCTCGCGGTCCGTCTCGGCACCTTGCAGAAACCGGCAGTTGCGCCCGATGATTTCGCTCTCTTCGTAAAGCGTGAGGTCCAGAAATGCCTTGTTGGCAAAGACGATGGGATTGTCCGGCAGATTGGGATCGGTGAGGATCATCGGCATCCGCGTCATTTCGATCGCGGCGAAAAATACGTTGCCCCGTTCGCTCAGGCCCGGCGCGGTGATGGTGCGCTCACGCCAGTGATCCTTGCCGCGCACGGTCACCCGGCCTTCGGCTGCTTCAGTGCCCTGATTGTCATCCGAAGCGGCGGTATCCCCGTTTTCAGCCGCGAAGTCGTTGTGATCGCCCGATTCAATCGCCAAGGTCGCATTCCCTGTGGTTGCCCGCTCCAGCCGTCCGCGACTTTGAAGCCAGCATAACAAACGCTTCAGGACCGAGTGGTTCCCGAAAACCGCCCAGACTGCCCTTGCGTACAGGGGGTGGCTAGTCGTCCGATTGCCGGGGTGCAAGACAATGTGGGGACAGCCGGACTGCACGAACATGGACGCTGGGCGCGATCGCGCTATATCGCCTGCATGGCTCATACACAGGCAAAGCTCATCGTCCGTCCCGCGCTCGCCAAGGATGCGCGCGCGATCGCCCGGCTCTCCACCAAGGTCTATGGCAAGGCCGAGGCCATGACCGCCGCGCAAATTCGCGGCCAGATCAATAACTTCCCCGAAGGGCAATTCGTCGCCGATTATGAGGGCACTATCGTCGGCCACTGCGCTACGCTCATCGTCTCGCAGGAGATTGCCTTCGCCCCGCACAGCTGGGGCGAAATCACCGGCGATGGCTTCGGCACGCGCCATGACCCGGAAGGGGACGTTTTGTACGGCATGGAAGTCTGCGTCGATCCCGATTTCCGGCGTCTGCGCATCGGCCAGCGCTTCTATCGCAAGCGGCAGGAACTGTGCCAATATTTCGAGCTGAAGGGCATCGCCTTTGGCGGTCGCCTGCCGGGCTATGCGCGCCGCCGGCGGGATTATCCCGATCCGCAGGCCTATCTCGATGCCGCGATCGAGCGCAAGCTGCGCGATCCGGTGATCAACTTTCAGCTGGGGCAGGGCTTCCAGGCCAAGGGCATCCTGCCGGATTATCTGCCGGGCGACCGGGACAGTGCCGGCAATGCGGTGCTGATGTTCTGGCCCAATCCGCTGGCGCCGGAGGAGGGGACGGGGCGCGCCCACCATGGCACCCTCAAGCTGCCGTCATCGGTGCGGGTTGCCACGGTGCAGTTCCAGATGCGCGGCATTACACGGATCGAGCAGTTCGAGGAGCAGGTGGAGTATTTCGTCGACGTCGCGGCGGATTACCGCGCCGACTTCGTGGTGTTTCCCGAGCTCTACACGCTGGAACTGCTCTCCATCTCCCGCGCGAAGCTCGCACCCAGCGAGGCCATCGGCAAGATCGCGGAATATACCGAGCGCTATTGCGCGTTCATGGAGAAGCTGGCGGTCAGCTACAATATCAACATCATCGGCGGCTCCCACCCCACGCGGGTGGAAAATGGCGATATCCGCAACATCAGCTATGTTTTCCTGCGGGATGGCGCGATGTACACGCAGGAGAAGCTGCACCCCACGCCATCCGAGCGGCGTTGGTGGAACATCAAGGGCGGCTTCGGCGCCGATGCCATTCCCACCGACTGCGGGCCGATCGGCGTGATGATCTGCTATGATTCCGAATTCCCGGAGCTGGCGCGGCATCTCGTCAATCAGGGCGCGCTGCTGCTGTTCGTGCCTTTCTGCACCGATGAGCGGCGCGGCTATCTGCGCGTGCGCTATTGCTGCCAAGCGCGGGCGGTGGAGAACCAGTGCTATGTCGTGACGTCCGGCGTTGTCGGCAATCTGCCGAACGTCGAGAATATGGACATTCACTATGCCGAAAGCGCGATCCTCACGCCCTCGGACTTCCCCTTCGCGCGCGATGGCGTGGCCGCCGACACCGCGCCCAATACCGAGACGATCGCCATTGCCGACCTCTCGCTCGACGATCTGCTGACCAGCCGGCAGAGCGGCGCCGTGCAGAACCTGCGCGACCGCCGCTTCGACCTCTACGGCGTGCAGTGGAAGGAGCCGCGCACCAAGCGGGCGCGCTGAGGCAAGTCGGGGACGGGGACCAGGCTCTAGCCCGCCTTCACCAGATCGGCGCCTTTCTCGCCGATCATGATCACGGTCGCATTGGTGTTGGCGCCGGGCACGGTCGGCATGACCGAGGCATCGATGACGCGGAGGCCGGTGACGCCCTTCACGCGCAGCGCGGGGTCGACCACGGCGTCCGGCCCGGTGCCCATGGTGCAGGAGCCGACAGCGTGCTGCCCGATCTCGACTACCTGGCGCACCCAGTCTTCCATCTCGTCATCGCTCTGCACCTGCTCGCCCGGCAGCAGCTCCGTGCCGGTAAGCGCGGCTTGCGGGGCGGTGCGGTAAATGCGCCGCGCCTCGCGAATGCCGCGGATCATCGTCTGCATGTCCCAGCGGTCGTCCATCAGGTTGAGGGTGATGGCGGGGCGGTCGTTCGGGTCGGTGGAGCGGAGCGTCATCCAACCGCGGCTGCGCTGGTTGAGCACCACTACGCCGCAGGCCAGCTTGTGCGGTGGTGCGGGACGGAAGGGCGGCATCCACAGCCGCGCGCCGAACGTCACCGGATTGCACATCAGCTGAATGTCCGGCTGCGCCAGCGCGGGGTCAGTGCGGATGATGACGTTGCAACTGTTGAGCTGCGTCGCGAACTTGCCGGTGCCGAGCATCAGCCACTGGACAAAATGGCGCGCGGCCCGGTCGAGCCGCAGTTCCTTGACGAAGGTGACCGGCCTGGTCGCCGCGAATTCCATCATGCAGCAGGGATGTTCGGAGATGTTGCGGCCGACGCCGGGCACATCGGCCTTCACCGCAATGCCCATCTCGGCAAGCTGTGCGGCTGGCCCCACGCCGGAGAGCAGAAGCAGCTGCGGGCTGTTATAAACGCCGCCGCTCAGAATGACCTCGCGGCGCGCGCGCACCTGGCGGGTCTGGCCGTCCACCGAATATTCGATGCCGACCGCCCGATTGCCGTCGAACAGGATGCGGTGGGCGAGCGCCTTCAGCCGCACATCCAGGTTCTGGCGGCCAAGGGCAGGGCGGATATAGGCTGCCGCAGCGCTGGCCCGTCGCCCGCGCTTGTCGATGGTGACCTCGCCCAGTGCGGGGCCTTCCGCATCCGCGCCATTGATGTCGTCGGTCGCCGGATAGCCGGCCGCCAGCGTCGCCTGCCGCAGCGGCTCGTGGAGCAGATGCCCGGTCTGGATCGGCGCGACGTGCAGCGGGCCGCCCACGCCATGATAGGCGCTTTCGCCCCGCCAGCTATCTTCCATGCGCCGGAAATAGGGCAGCACATCGTCATAGCTCCAGCCGCGCGCGCCCATTTGCGCCCAAGTGTCGAAATCATTGGGGTGGCCGCGCATGTAGAACATGCCGTTGATCGAAGAGGAGCCGCCGAGCACCTTGCCGCGCGGAATCCAGATCCGCCGGCCATTGAGATGCGGCTCTGGCTCGCCCATATCGCCCCAGCTCAATTTGGGGTCCGCGATGGTCTTGAGGAAGGCGAGCGGCATGGCGATGTCCAGCCGCTTGTCGCTGCCGCCTGCTTCCAGCAGCAGAACCGACGTGCCGGGGTCTTCGCTCAGCCGCGATGCGACGACGCATCCGGCCGATCCCGCGCCCACCACGATATAGTCGAATTCATCCATCTCGTTCGGTCCGCCTGCCTGAATTGCTTCAATTCTGTCTGTCGTACAGCAGCCCCTTGAGCGGGGGTGGCAGCGGCCGACCTTCCCGCGCGCCCGTCTGCCCCGCAAAGCCCGCGAGGATCGGGCCGGACCAGTCGCGGATCGTGCGTTGCGCCATGCGCCACACGCCATCCTCCTGCCGGAAGATGTCCTCATAATAGCCCATCACATGCAGGGCGTGCGGGCCGTCGCCCTGGCGCAGGGCCACGGCGCCATAGGAGATCGCCCGCGCGCCGCCCTCACAGGGCGTGACGATGATGTTGGTGACGTGATGCTGCCGCCCCGCCGAAGCGGGCTGATCGCGAATGAAGGTCGCGAAATGGCGGATGGCGTCGGCGCCCTGCCAGCGCAGCGGCGTCTCGAACGCATCCCAGATCAGCAGCCCGTCGCGGGTGAAGCAGCCCACGAAAGCCTCGACATTGCCGGTATCCAGTGCCCAGGCATAATGGGCGATGGCATCGCGGATGCCGAACTGATCGTCGGCGGAAAGGCGGGTGGTCATGCTTCAGGTCACCGCATAATAATCGAAGAAGGTCGAATTGCCCCGCCGTTCGGCAATGCCGACGAAGACAGTGCGGTTGAGCCAGGCGTGCCACCCGTCCGGCGCCTCGAAGCGCGGTGTGATGCGGCAATAATTGTCCTGGGGGTCGACCTGTTCGCCCGCCTCGATCCGCGCCGTCATCTCCGGATTGGCGTAGGCGATGCCGCGATTGTGGATGTAGATCATGGCGCCATCATCGGCTTCCAGCATGTAATGCGCCTCGAATTCGACAAGGCCGCTGGGCCAGAGCCGGGGCCAGTCCCCGCCCGAATAGGGCACGACATGGCCGGAAAGACGCGGGCCGCTCACCACCCCGCCGGCGAGCGCGACGAAGCCGCGCGTGTAGCTTTGCAAGGCCGGCTGGAACCGCGTGCGCGGCCCTTCGCCGAAATCGAGGCGAACGTGGAAAGCCAGGTCGAGCGCCGGAACGTGCACATCATCCTCCCCCGCGAGCGTTCATGCCGCTCGTCAGATTGATTTTGTCTGCACGCTTGTGCCGGAACCCGCCTGCGAATGCCAAGGCAAAAAAAGCGGGAGCGGCGCGTTCGCTTATCGCCGCAATTTCAGGAACCAGCCGATGTTGAAGCGCCAGCCGTCCCCGGCGTTGGGAAAGGGCGCCTCGATGACGCGCGCGGCTTCCAGCGAGAGCGAGGCGCGGGTGGTATAGTTGAGGCGCAGCCCACCGCCGGCCGAGGCCATGGAATAGCTGGCTGCCGGGAGGCCGGTGCGGGCGTTGAGACGCACGCGGGCACCATCGACAAAGCCGTAGACTTCCGACCCCTGCAGGCGCGTGGGCAGCTTGGGACGCAGGGCCAGTTCGAAAAGGCCGGCCATGCCCTTGTCGCCGCTCAGAAGGGCCGTCTCGAATGCCCGCCCAATCTCCGGCCCGCCCACCGAGAAGCGCTCGTTGCCGCCGAGCCGGTCGCCGCTATACTGGCCGCTCAGCCGCAGCCGTCCAACAAGGCGCTTGCCGATCATCCGATCATAATTGGCGCGCCCGGCAATCTTGGTGAAGTCGATATCGGTAAAGCCCGGCACCCCGCGCGCGCCGAGCATATCGAGGCCTCGGCTGCCGGTGATGGCAAGGCTCAAGGCGCTCTTGTCCGCCACGATCGAGTAGCCGGCGGCCGCGCGCACGGCCCGGATGCGGTCGGAGGAAATTACCGATCCGAGATAGGCCGCATCGCTGTTCAGCCCGTCAATGCCGGCGCTGAGGGTGAGGTTGCGTTTATATCCGCGAATGACCGGATAGGAGAGGCTGAGCCCAAGCGTCTGCGCCTCGCCGACGATCGCGGGCGCCTGCAGCCGCGTATCCAGCCAGGAGGTCGAGAGGCCGAGGGTGAGGCCGTCCGTGCCGAGCGGCGTCTGGTGGCTGAACCCGGCGTAGCGATAGCGCTTCAAATCGGCGGCGCCGAGCAGGGTCAGGTCACTGCGGTCGCCATCGCGTAGCAGGCTGTAGAATTTGGCCGATGCGCGCCACTGCCCGCTGCCAAGCCCGCTTTGCGTGCGGTTATCGAAGCCGAAGGAGAAGTCGCTATATTCCCGCTCCGGCGTAATCGCGAGGCGAACGCCGCCGGCCTGCGCGCCGCGCAACATATTGGCGTCGATCTTCGCCCCGGGAATGTCGCGCATCAGCGAGAGGCTGCGTTCCAGCGTGCGGCGGCTGAGCGGGTGCTCGCGCGCCAGCGGGGCAGCATAGGCCTGGATGAGCGGGGAGGCGCCCTTGGGATAAGCGATATCCTCGATGAACCCTTCGGCCAGCAGCACGCGGACATGGCCTTCAGCCAGATCCTGCTGCGGAATGGCGACCGTGTAGAGCGCGATGCCGGTCTTGGCATAGGCATCGGAAATCCTCTTGGCGAGGGCGCCCAGGGTCTCGCGCGTGGCCGGCTGGCCGATGAAGGTCCGGGCGGCCTCTGCAACGGGCGCCGGGGCATCGACGCCGGAAAAAGTTACGCTGCGGATCGGCGCGGCGGTGGCCTGGGCCTCGACGTCCACCCGGCCTGTCGGATCATCCGCAGGCGGCCGCTCCTGTGCGGGCAGCACCGGGGTGGGGCCGGGCTGGCTTTGATCGATGAGGGGCGGTGTCAGGCCGCTGCCCGTGGGCTGGGCGATGGCGATCAACGCAATGGCTGCAGGCAGGAGCGCGACCATATGGACCTTTCTGAATGGGAGCGGTGGGTGCGCGGCGGGTCTTGAGACCGCCCGCCGCGCACCGCAGGGAAGTTGCGCCGAGGTTGGCGACTTGAGGCGGGGTGGCTGTTTAGCGGCCCAGCCCCAGAGAAGTGCCGACCGTGTTGAGCGTGCCGGTTACCGGCGCCAGCAAGCCGCCATTGGTCGTGGTGCCGGCGCCTGCGCCTGCACCGGCTTCGACGCTGCCGCCAACGCCTAGCGCACCGCCGACCGAGCCGACCGTGGCACCGACCGTGCCAAGCACGCCGCCATTTACGTCGCCGCCCGTGGCCGTTCCGCCGCCAAGCACGCCGCCGCCTGAGACGTCACCGCCCACGCCCACGGCGCCACCGACAGACCCGACGGTCGAACTCACCGCGCCAAGCACGCCACCCACGGCCCCCGCGCCACCGCCGGGCAGGGACGCGCCGTTCGGCAGCACATTGGCGTTGACCAGCGCCGGATCGCCGCTCCCCAGCAGCTGATTGCCGCCGAGCGCGACATTCAGCAGATTGTCGGAAATGCCGCCGGTGGGCGCCGTAATGTTGGTCACGCGCACATCGGCGATGCCGTTCACGGTCGCCAGCGCGGTATTGCCTGCGTTCAGCACGCCAGCGGATGCGAGCGTGCCCGTCGGTTGGGTGTCGCCGAGCACGCCGACGCCGATCGCGCCTGCGGTGCCGTCAAGACCGTTGGTTACGGTGCGACCGCCAACGTCGATGGACACGACATCGCCGACCACGCCTTGCGCGCCTTGCAGCAGCAGCGTGCGGCCTTCGCCGGCATCGACCAGCACCGTGCCGGTGTCCTGCAGCACCCGCGTGATCGTGCCGGTTACGGGCTGCGTGACTGGCAAGGCAGCGGCGATGGGGGTGGTCACGCCTTGCTGGCCGTCCGCGACGCCGAGCACGGCGTTGCCGGCCGTCGCCAGAACCGGGGAGACCTGCGTGACGACGCCTCCAGCCAGACCGCCGCTGGTGCTGCCGCCGCCATCGGCCGATCCGCCGCCCCCGGTATTCCCGCCGCCGGTGTTCCCACCGCCCGTGTTCCCGCCGCCCGTGTCAGTGCCGCCGCCGCCATTGTTGCTGCCGCCATCGCTGCTGCCGCCCGACCCGGGCGCCGGCGAGCCGACATTGGCGTAGCGGGAATAACCGCTGGTCTCGCAGGCGCTCAGCAGCATGGCGAGCGCGGAGCAGGCGGCTATGGCGGGCATGGCCCGGCATAGTCGTGACGTTCTGTTGGATCGTAATGTCGTCGTGGAAAGAACCTGAGCCATTGCGTCATCTCCTGTCAGGCTTGCAGCCGGGCTGGAGACGGAGCTATCCGATGGCAGGCCCACGTAGCGCGGAGCGGTGTGGAGCGATCATAGCCAGAGCGAGGCGTAGACACGCACACACAGCTCCGACCTCGGCTCCTTCGGCAACCCCGCTACCTTGAACCCAAGGCCGGAAGCTTTGCGTCACGGCGTCACCACCGCTTTGCCATTATCGGGATCGGAGTGATCCTGCGCTTGAAATGTCAAGCTCTGGAAAAGGTTCATGGAAAAGAGTCTGAACTTAACTTTTATCATGCCTGGGAGAACGTGCCGCTCGAGCGGGACCGTCCTGGCTCCCTTCGTCGCACCGGACTCGACAACCCCGTCGAGGAATTCTATACCGTCCGATATGGAACAGACCGCCATCAGGGGTCGGCCCCGCGAATTTTGCTGCGAGCAGGCGCTTGCGGCCGCTTTGCGTGTGTTCTGGACAAAGGGTTATGAGGGCGCGTCGCTCAGCGAGCTGACGGACGCGATGGGGATCACCCGCCCGAGTCTCTATGCCGCGTTCGGCAACAAGGAGGCCTTGTTCCGGCAGGCGCTCGATCTCTACGAGCGGGAGAAGCTGGCCTATATCGGTCCGGCTTTGGATATGCCCACCGCGCGCGGCGTGGCGCAGCATCTGCTCGATGGCGCGCTCTCCACGATTGCCGGCAATGGCCAGCCCACCGGCTGCCTCAGCGTGATCAGCGTCACCGCCTGTGGCGCGGAAGCGCAATCGATCCGTGAGGAAGTGCTCAAGCGCGGCGAGACCGTGAAGCGGGCATTGGTGGCCCGGATGCAGCGCGCCATCGACGAGGGCGAGTTTGTCGGGCCCGCCGATGCGGAAGCGATCACGAAATATCTCATCGCCGTTTTGCAGGGCATGGCGGTTTTGGCTGGCTCCGGCACCACACGGGAGGAGCTGGAGCGCGTTGCCGAGACGACTATGGGGATGTGGCCTAGCCGCTGAAGCGCCTGGGGACCCAAGACCGATTTTGCGCGCTGCAAAATAAAATATCGGTCGGTACAAAAAACCGGGTTGACGCCTGAACATCCGATTAATATACCAGTCAGTACAGAAGGCATGGGGGTGCGTGCGGCTTGGCCGGGCGCGTTCTGCTTGCCCGACTTGATTTGACAGCAATTTCATAGGTTCTGGTTTCGGGACGGACGCGCCGGTCGCGCACCGTCTTTCCCGGATCGATCCCTGGCATCCGCGATGCGCGCGCCCGGCAGCACTGGCTGTCCGGGGCTGCCCCGTCGTGCCTGCCGGGGAAGCAGGAGGAGACACGGTGATGGCATATCTGGATCTGAGAGATGGCGGGGCACGGGCGATGGTCCCGGGTGTCACTGCATCGGAGGCTGCAAGCCTTCAGGTGCAGGATGGCCACCTCCTTCCGGTCGAGTGGACGATTGTCCGCCTGGCGCGGGAAGACGGGTTGTCTTCGCTGCGCGAGGAGAGCCGCCTGGGCCGCCTGCTGCGCCTCGTTTTCGGCTTCCGCCGGGCCATGCCGCTGGCGAGCGCGCGCCTCGAAGCGCTGCGACGCATCGCGGTGCTGAGCTGGCACCATGGCTACAACATCGCCCCGTCCGAGCTCGGTCGCTTTTACGAGGCCGGCTACACGACCCATCAATATGAGACGCTGCTCCGCCACATCGGGGCCCTGCGTCTGTCGATCAAGCGGAGGAACCGCGCATGAACATGCTCAAGAAACTCAGCCCGGCGGAAGCCACGCCCATCGAAGGTGGCACGACGCGGCGGCGCTCGCTGACCCGTGCCGCCTGGGTGGCGCTGCCGGTGCTCGCCATTGCCGGCGGTTACGCGCTGATGCGCCCGTCGCCCCCGGCGCAGGCCGCGATGGCGGCGCCCACCGTCACCGTCTCGGCGCCGCTCGCGCGCGAGATTATGCTGTGGGACGATTATGTCGGCCGGTTCGAGCCGAGCCGCGCGGTCGAGGTGCGTCCGCGCATTTCCGGCCAGATCACGGCCGTGCATTTCACGGACGGTCAGATGGTCCGCGCCGGCCAGCCGCTCTTCACCATTGATCCGCGCCCCTTCCAGGCCGCGCTGGCCGAGGCGCGTGCCGGTGTCGCCACGGCCCAGAGCGATCTCGCGCTGGCCCGCAGCGATCTTGAACGTGCCGAACGACTGGTGGCGGTGGAAGCGGTCTCCAAGAGCGAGGTCGACCGGCTCCGTGCCCGCGTCTCGGCGGCATCGGCTGCGCTGGCCGGTGCGCAGGCCCGTGCCCGCAGTCGCGCGCTGGACCTTGAGTTCACCACCGTGCGCGCGCCCATTGGCGGCCGCATCTCGGATCGGCGGATCGACCCCGGCAACCTCGCCTCATCGGGAGAGGGCGCATCCGGCACGTTGCTCACCACCATCAACGCGCTCGATCCGATCTACTTCACCTTCGAGGGGTCCGAAGCGCTGTTCCTCAAGACCAAGCGTGATGCCGATGCCGACGCTACGCCGGTCGAGATCAAGCTGCAGGATGAGAATGCCTATCGCTGGAAGGGCAAGCTCGATTTCACCGACAACGGCCTGGATCCGCGCTCGGGCACCATTCGCGCCCGCGCCGTGCTGCCCAATCCCGATCTGTTCCTGACGCCCGGCATGTTCGGCAATATGCGGCTCTCCACCGGCTCTGCCACTCGCGCGCTGTTGGTGCCGGACACCGCCGTGCAGACCGATCAGGCGCGCAAGACGCTGCTCGTCGTCGGCAAGGATGGCACCGTCGCCGCCAAGCCGATCGAGCTTGGGCCGGTTGTCGATGGCCTGCGCGTCGTGCGGGCCGGGCTGGATCCCGCGGATCAGGTGGTGATCGTTGGCACCCAGCTCGCCATGCCCGGCGGCAAGGTGCAGGTCCGCAAAGGCCGCATTGCGCCTGAGACGCAGCCGGCGACGCCTGCCGCCGCCACCGCGCTGATGTCCGGCCAGGCCACCTTTACGCGCTAGATCAGGATCGGCTTCGCCTGAAGCCGATCCTGATCCGGTCCCTTTTGCTTTCCGCATGTCCGAGCCGTCAGGTGAAGCCGCCTGACCCGGACATGCTCTGAGCGCTGCCCCGAGGAGAGCTCCTCATGCGTCTGTCCCGTTTCTTCATCGACCGGCCGATCTTCGCGGCGGTCATCGCCGTCATCATCACGATCATCGGCGCGATCAGCTATTTCTTCCTGCCTGTCTCGCAATATCCCGAGGTGGTGCCGCCGACGGTGACCGTCTCGGCCATGTATCCCGGCGCCTCTGCCGAGACCGTGGCGGAAACCGTTGCCAGCCCGATCGAGCAGGAGATCAACGGCGTCGAGAACATGCTCTATCTCTCGTCGCAATCGACGGGGGACGGGCGCGTGGTCGTTACCGTCACGTTCAAGCAGGGCACGGACCTCGATGAGGCGCAGGTTCTGGTGCAGAACCGCGTCGCCATTGCCGAGCCGCGCCTGCCGCAGGAGGTGCAGCGCCTCGGCATCGTTACCAAGAAGACCTCGCCGGACTTCCTGCTGGTGGTGAACCTCATTTCGCCTGATGGCTCGCTCAATCGCGAGTATATTTCCAATTACGCGCAGACCCGCATCAAGGACCGGCTGGCCCGCATCGAGGGCGTGGGCGACGTGCAGCTGTTCGGCTCGCGCGATCTCTCCATGCGCGTGTGGATCGATCCGCGCCGTGCGGCGGCGCTGGGTCTGACGGCCGGCGACATCGTCTCCGCGCTGCGCCAGCAGAATGTGCAGGTTGCGGCCGGCACGCTCGGCCAGCCCCCCTCGGGCGGATCGGCCTTCCAGCTCAATGTCGAGACGCAGGGTCGCTTCACCGATCCGCAGCAGTTCGCCAATGTCGTCATCCGCACCGACGATCAGGGCCGGCAGGTCCGCGTTTCCGATGTCGCCCGTGTCGAACTGGGCGCCGAGGATTACGGCACGTCGGCCTACCTCGGCGACAAGGACAGCGTGATCATCCCCGTCTTCCAGATGCCGGGATCGAACGCGCTGGCCGCAGCCGAGGCGATCAAGGCCGAGATGAACGTCCTGGCCAAGGACTTCCCGCAGGGCCTCGAATATCGCATCGTCTACAACCCCACCGAGTTCATCCAGAAGTCCATCGACGAGGTCGTGAAGACGCTGGTCGAGGCGGTGATCCTCGTCGTGCTCGTCATCATCGTCTTCCTGCAGAAGTGGCGGGCGGCGCTGATCCCGGTGCTGGCGATCCCGGTCTCGCTCATCGGCACCTTCGCGGTGCTCGCGGGCATGGGCTATTCGATCAACAACCTGTCGCTGTTCGGCCTCGTGCTCGCCATCGGCATCGTCGTCGATGACGCCATCGTGGTGGTCGAGAATGTCGAGCGCAATCTGGAGAACGGGATGACTCCGCTCCAGGCGGCGCGCACCTCCATGGATGAGGTGGGCGGGGCGCTGATTGCCATCGTGCTGGTGCTGTGCGCCGTGTTCGTGCCGACCTTGTTTATCGGCGGCATGTCCGGCGCCTTCTACCAGCAGTTCGCGATCACCATCTCGGCTGCGACGATCATCTCGCTGGTCCTCTCGCTCACCCTGTCGCCCGCCTTCGCGGCGCTGCTGCTGCGGCACCGCCATGCCCTGCCGGAGGGCGCGCCGCGCTGGCGCCAGCTCACCGAGCGGGCGGGCGATGCGTTCAATCGCGGGTTCGACCGGTTCAGTGCCCGCTATGCGACCCTGACCGCGCGGCTGGTCCGCCAGCCCAAGAAGATCATGGCGGCCTATGTCGGGCTGATCGCGGTGACCGTCGCTGCGCTGGTTTACACGCCGTCGGGCTTCATCCCGGCGCAGGACCAGGGCTATTTCTTCACGATCATCCAGCTGCCGCCCGGCTCCTCCACCGCGCGCACCGATGCGGCGATGAAGAAGGTCGCGGAGCGAATGCTGCCCATTCCGGGCATCACCAACGCTGTCATGCTCTCGGGCTTCGACGGCGCCTCGGAGACGCGCAACGCCAGCTCGTCGGCGGCGTATTGGGTGCTCGATGATTTCGACGAGCGGGCCGCCAAGGGCCAGACCATCGACAAGCTAATGGAGGAAGCCCGCAAGGCGACCGCCGACATCAGCGAGGCGCGCCTGATGATCGTCAAGCCACCGCTCATCCGCGGCATCGGCTCGGCGGGCGGCTTCCGCCTGATGGTGCAGGATCGCGAGGGCGCCGGCTACAAGGCGCTCGAGCAGGCGGCCTACAGCGTCATCGGCCCGGCCAACCAGACGCCCGGACTCTCGTTCGTCTACACCTTCTTCGACACTGCGACGCCGCGCATCTTCGCAGATATCGACCGCGAGAAGGCGCAGATGCTCGGCGTGCCTCCCGAGCGGGTGTTCGAGACGCTGCAGATCTATCTGGGCTCGGCCTTCGTCAATGACTTCAACCTGCTTGGCCGCACCTATCGGGTGACCGCGCAGGCGGACGAAGCCTTCCGGCGCACCACGGCGGATATCGCCAGCCTGCAGACGCGCTCGGACTATAACCAGATGGTGCCGATCGGCTCGATCGCCACCTTCCGGGATACGACCGGGCCGTATCGGGTGCAGCGCTACAATCTGGCGCCCGCTGTCGCCATCGATGGCGATACCGCGCCCGGCGCATCCTCGGGCCAGGCGCTGGATGCCATGGAGCAACTCGCCAATGCCAATCTGCCGCGTGGCTTCAGCCATGAGTGGACCGGCATCGCCTATCAGCAGAAGACGGCTGGCAATACTGCAGGCCTCGTCTTCGGCCTCGCCGTGCTGCTCGTCTTCCTGGTGCTGGCGGCGCAATATGAGAGCCTTGTCATGCCGCTCGCGATCATCCTGATCGTGCCGATGTCGGTGCTGGCGGCTCTGGTGGGAGTCAACCTGCGCGGCATGGACAACAACGTCCTGACGCAGATCGGCATGATCGTGCTCGTGGCGCTGGCTGCCAAGAATGCGATCCTCATCGTCGAGTTCGCCCGCCAGGGCGAGCAGAACGGCATGAGCACGCTGGATGCCGCCGTCCACGCCGCCGGGCAGCGCCTGCGGCCGATCCTGATGACCAGCTTTGCGTTCATCCTGGGTGCGGTGCCGCTGGTGCTGGCCACCGGAGCAGGCGCGGAACTGCGGCAGGCTCTGGGCACAGCGGTGTTCTTCGGCATGGCCGGCGTCACCATCTTCGGCCTCATCTTCACGCCCACTTTCTACGTCGTGAGCCGCGCGCTCGGCGACCGGATCGCACGCCTGCGCGGGCGGTCCGGCGGCGATGCCGTGCCGGCCCCCGCCGAGTGAGTGAGGAGGACCCTATCATGACTGCTCATCGCATCTTCGCACCTCTTGTTTCCGCGCTGGCGCTTTCAGCGTGCGCGGTGGGGCCGGACTACGTCGCCCCCACGCCCCCCTCGGCGTCCTCCGGCCCCTTTCTTTCCGCCGCGTCCCCGGCCTTTGCGCCGGCCCCGGTCCAGCCGGACTGGTGGCGGCTCTACAATGACCCCGTGCTGGACGGGCTGGTC
The DNA here is from genome assembly GCF_025961995.1 of Sphingobium sp. B8D3A. Taxonomy (NCBI): domain Bacteria; kingdom Pseudomonadati; phylum Pseudomonadota; class Alphaproteobacteria; order Sphingomonadales; family Sphingobiaceae; genus Sphingobium; species Sphingobium sp. B8D3A. The sequence goes on from NZ_JAOQOS010000001.1 coordinate 848,941, forward strand.
ACCGACGCGCTTGCTGCCAATACGGATGTGCGCATCGCGCTCGCCCGGCTGGAAAAGGCCCGCGCCGGACTGCGCGGTGCACGGGCGGATCGCCTGCCGCGCACCGATCTCTCGGCCAGTGGGGATTATGGCCGCCTGCCCGCAAGCCAGCGCGCGCCGGGAGCGCCGCGTGAGGATTGGGCGCTCGATGCCGGACTGTCGGTCTCCTATGAGGTCGATCTGTTCGGGCGGGTGAGCCGGGGCGTCGAAGCTGCGCGCGGCGATGCCGATGCGGCCGCCGCCGATGCCGACGCCGTGCGCGTCGCCGTCGTCGCCGATACCACGCGGGCTTATGCCGATGCCGCCTCTGGCGCGTCGCAACTGGCCGTCAATCGCGAGATCGTGGGACTGCTCGACCGGTTGCTGGACCTGACCGGCAAGCGGCGCGAGGCGGGCCTCGCGACCACGCTCGATGTCTCGCGGATCGCCGCCTTGCGCGACCAGCGCGCCGCCGACATTCCGCTCATCGAGGCGCAGCGTCAGGCCGCGCTCTTCCGCCTCGCCACGCTCACCGGCCGGACCCCGGACGCCTTGCCGGAGATTGCCGCCCAGCGCAGCATCGGGCTGGAAATCCGTCAGGCCATACCGGTCGGGGACGGGGCTACCTTGCTCGCCCGCCGCCCGGATGTGCGCGCGGCCGAGCGTCGTCTCGCTGCCGATACCGCGCGCATCGGTGTCGCCACGGCGGACCTTTATCCGCGCATCAGCCTTGGCGGTTCGGGTGGATCGACCGGCAATGATATCGGCGCGATGTTCGGCGGTGGCCCGCTGCGCTGGCTGCTGGGTGGCCTCATCAGCTGGTCTTTCCCCAATCAGGAGGCCGCCCGCGCGCGCATCGCCGGCGCACGGGCGGACAGCGATGCCGCGCTCGCCGCCTTCGACGGCGCGGTGCTCAACGCGCTGGAGGAAACCGAGACGGCGCTCTCGACCTACGGCCACGCGCTGGAGCGCCGCCAACGCCTGCAGGCCGCCCGCGATTCCGCCGGCGCCGCCGCGCGCATCACCCGTGCCCAGCAGCGCGAGGGCGCCATCGACTCCCTCCAGCTGCTCGACACCGAGCGCACCTTTGCGGAGGCAGAAGCCGCGCTCGCCGCACAGGATGCCGAGGTCGCGCGCTCGCAGATCGACGTGTTCCGGGCGCTGGGCGGGAGCTGGGCGAGCTGAGCGCGGCTCAGGTCCCCGGACTTGCGATGAGTCGCGCGACCGATGCTGGAATGCTAATGGCATCTTAACATCCGCACCATAGCCCGTGCGGCTGAGAAGCTGTTGTGAGTCAGCAATGGACGAAGGTCAGGTTTCCAGTGAGCGGATCGACGCAATCGAACGCGCATTGTTGCGGCCTGTTGGCCAGATCGCTCTGGAGCCGTCCCTCGAAACCGCCTATCTCGACCGCACTGACCTGAAAAGGCGCACAACCATTGCCAGCTGGCACATCGGGGCGCTGATTGCCAATCTGGCGTGCCTGCCTCTGGATTATATCGTCGGTCAGCTGCAGCTGGGGCTGGCATTGCGGTTGGGCATCACGACTCCGGCCTATCTGCTGGCCATGGTGATCGTGATCCGGGGCCCGAAGCGGTTGCAGAACGCCGCCATCATCCTGCCCATGGTGATCTTTGTCGCGACCGTGACCTATCTCGGGCTTCAGGTGGGGCAACCGCATAGCGACCGCTATTTGATGGCCGCGGCTCTGCTGCTGATCTTTAAAAATCTCGTAATCCCTACCTCGGTGCGGCAGGCGCTGGCGACCACGACGCTGTCGATCCTCTCCATGTTCGGTCTGGCCTTTCTACTGCGCGGCCCGAACATCGAATCCCTTACCCTCTGCGGATTCATTACCCTCGCGTCGTTCCTGCCGCTCGTTATGCGCTGTCAGGCAGAGCGCTCTTCGCGAAATGCGTTTCTCATCGAACTGAGGGACGAACTCAAATCCGCCCAGCTTGTTGCCTTGACCAAGGCGTTGGCGGAGCTTGCCGAGACGGACCCGCTGACCGGCATGCGCAACCGGCGGAGCCTTTCGGAGACGCTGAACGGCAAATGGGCGGCAGCAAGCGTGGACAACGCCTGGTTCGGTATCCTCATGATCGATATCGACCGCTTCAAGCTGTTTAATGATACCGCAGGGCATGATGCCGGCGATCGCTGCCTGGAGCGGGTGGCCTTGGCGTTGCAGAGCGAGGTTCACCGGCAGGGACATTATATCGCGCGCTTCGGCGGCGAAGAGTTCACCGCGATCACTTATGGCCTTGCGCCCGAACCGGCCCTCGCCTTTGCCGAGACGCTCCGGCGCGCGGTGCTCGATCTCGCCATTCCACATCCTGGCTGCGAGGATGTCGCGCCGGTCACGGTCAGCATCGGTGTGGCGGTGTTGCAGCCTTCGGCTGAGGACTCCGTGGAGGATGTCATCGGCGCGGCGGATGGCGCACTGTACAAGGCCAAGGCAAACGGACGGAACTGCGTTGTCGGCTCGGCGGGCATGTCCGGCTACATTGCGCGCACGCTCATGAAAGACGCTGGCTAGGGTCTGGCAGGAGAGGAGCGGGGCCGGCCACAGCGAGTGAACCAGCCCCATCTCTCAATCAGAAGTCGTACCGGACCCGCACGCCATATTCGCGCGGAGCGCCGTAGAACTCATTGTCGCCGAACTGGCCGGAGACATAGGTCTCGTCGGTCAGGTTAGTGCCATAGGCTTCGACCAGCAGATCACCCTTCTGCACGCCAAGCCGGGCGCCGAGCAGTCCCCGTGAGGGCAGCCGGTCGCTGATCGGCGAGTAGCCGATATATGTCCATTGCGGGCCGACATAGGCGTAGCTCACGCTTGGCGTGATCTTCACATCGCCCACCCACAGGTCGTAGCGCGCACCCAGATTATAGGTCCATTTGGGTGAGTAGAGATTGGAGCCGCCGCCCGTGGTGCGCAGAAACGGGGTATAGTCGATGCAGGTCGGCGGATTGGATGCCTGGCCTGTTGGGCACTGCACGGCCGGGGTTACGCCCGGGAATGCGCGGGCGTAAGCGCGCGTGTCCACGAAGGTCACGTCGCCCAGCTCGGAATCCACAAAGGCCACGCCCGCATCGAAGGTGAAGCCGGAGACCCGCGCCTGCACCTGCGCCTCGATGCCCTTCACCTTGGCATCGGTGAGGTTTGTCACCGCCGTCTGTCCGGTCGCCGGGTCGAGAGCGTCGAACTGGAAGGCATTATAGTCATAATAGAAGGCGCCAAGCTGGGTGCGCACTGCACCGCCCAGCATCGTCGCTTTCCAGCCGATTTCATAATCGATCACCGTTTCCGGATCGAACTCGGAGACCAGCGAGTTAGAACCGCCCGGCTTGTAACCACGCGCGACGAAGGCATAGAACAGGTTGTTCTCGTCCGGCGTCCAGTTGAGCGAGACCTTGCCGGTCATCCGCCCGTCCTTGTGGTCGCCGCTCAGATCCGCCACCTGCAAGCCGTTTGGCGGGAAGGTGGGGATGCCCCGACCGATCGAGACGCTGCCGCCGCCGGTCACCGAGAAGTGCGAGTAGCGCGCGCCCACGTCCAGCGCGAGTTGCGGCGTGATCTTGTACGTCACCTGGCCGAAGACGCCGGTGGTGGCCTTGTCATTGTCGATCAGAATGTCCGTCGGGAAGCCATTCGAGCGGTTCTCGATGATCACGTCGATCCGGTTGCGCTGATAATAGCCACCGACGATCCACGAAAGATCCTGATCGGTCGGCGAGATGATGTTGAACTCCTGCGTCCACACCCGCTCGCGCACGAACTGTTGCTGCGTCGAAACCGCGAGGCGCGTCGAATCCGCCAGGCTATAGCGCGCGGCATTGGTCGCATCGCTGTCGTAGAGGTTGAAGATGCGCTTGTTCTGGTAGCCGCTGAGCGAGCGCAAGGTGATGCCCGATCCCAGCTCGTAGCGCAGTTCCAGTGAGGCCTGGATTGCCTTCTCGTCATTCTGCGTCGGCGTATCATAGTCGATCAGGCGCGGGTCGCTGGTCCGATAGGCCGCATAGGCGGTGCCGGTAATGGGGCGGTAGGCATAGCCGCCAGTTTCCTTGTCCGCGGCTTCCAGCTTGAACAGCGCCTGGAAGCTCTCGGTCGGCTTCCACAACGCACCGAAGCGGCCGGATAGCTCATCGAGCCGACCGGCCGAGCTGCCGGCGGAGCCGATGTCGGTGTAGAAGGAATCGCGCGTGCGCCATTTGCCGGCGCCGCGAATGGCCAGCGTGCGCGAGAGCGGCAGGTTGAGCACCGCTTCCACGCTGCGCGCGTCATAATTGCCGATCGAGCCCTCGATGGAGCCTTCCACGCCCGCAAGATTGGGGTTGCGGGTGTTGATGAAGATCGCGCCGCCGGTCGAGTTGGAGCCGACGAAGGTGCCCTGCGGCCCGCGAAGCACTTCCACCGTGGCAATGTCGTAGAAGCTGGAGGTGGTGACGATGGGCGGCTGGAAGATGCCGTCCACATAGGTCGCCACGCCGTTTGCCACGGCGGGCGATCCGCTGGCGAGGCCGATGCCGCGAATGTTGACGTTCTGCGTCAGCCCGGCGTCGGTAACGGAGAGCGAGGGCACGACCGTCTGCAACTCGTCCACCCGGGTGACGCCCTTCTCCACCAGGCCCTGGCCTGAGAGCGCGGTAGCGGCGACGGCGACCTTCTGGAGATTTTCCTCGCGCCGTTGCGCGGTGACGATGATCTCTTCCAGACCCTCGCCTTGCTGCGGGTTTTGCTGCGCCAGTGCGGGTGCCATCGCAACGATGCATGTCGTTGACGAAAGCAACGTCAGCAGTGCGCGGACGGCATAAACCTGTCGATTGGCTTTCATAACCTCCCTCTCCCTTGTCTATTTCCCCGGCCTCCTTTGGCTATTGTGCCTTCAGGTGCGTGCGAGGCTTCTCATTTTCATTTTCAGTCCGCCGACTGTGCCTCTGCTTCATTCATTTTTGGCGGCTTCCATGAGCCTGGCAGAGGACCGCGACGTGCTGTGCTATTGGTCTATGAGGTTTCGTTTGTTTCGGCGAATCCTTTCATTTATATGAAAAAGAAAATAGTTTGTCTGTGGCGCGCGGTCCACAGTTGCCGCTGAGCGAGAATGGGGAGGGGCGTGCAATGGAATCATCATCGCGGCCACACCCCGACAGTTCCCGGACAGAGTCATTCTGCACGAAATTTGTAATCGATTGCTGATTCGCTGTCACGCGTTTACTGTGACGGCGCCTTGTGGAGAGGAGCGGAAGACCGTCATGACCATGCACCGCCTTATGTTTGCGCCGCTTGCGGCCATCCTCGCGCTTCTTCCTCATCAGCTCCGGGCGACCGAAGCCCCGCCGTCGGGCACGACCTCCGCAATGCCAGCCGCGACCATCGCAGATGCCACCGCCCGATGCGCCGCGCTCGGGGCAGGGATGGTGGGTCATTGGCCGGATGCCTCCACCCGGCTGCTCAGCGCGACCTTCAATCCTGCTGGCCCCGCGCCGGTGCCGCCCGGCCCTCCCGGCATGACACCGCCGCCAGTCGAGCTGCCGGCCCATTGCGCCATCGTCGGCGCGACGCGCGCGCATACCGGCGTCGATGGCCAGGCCTATGCGATCAGATTCCATCTGCGCCTGCCGGTGGCATGGAACGGGCGGTTCTTCTTTTCGGGCGGGGGCGGCACCAACGGCGAGCTGGGCGACGCTATTGGCCGGCTGACCGCCGCAGCGCCGGCCCTGGTTCAGGGCTATGCCGTGCTCTCGCAGGATAGCGGGCACGATAATGCTACCAATAGCGATCCCGCCCGAGGCGGCGCGAGCGCCTTCGGTTTCGATCCGCAGGCGCGCGCCGATTATGGCGGTACCTCGCTGCCGGTCGTCACCCATGCGGCCAAGGCGGCGATCCGCCAGTTCTACGGCAGCGATCCCCGCCAGAGCTATTTCGTCGGCTGTTCCAAGGGAGGGCAGGAGGGCATGATGCTCGCCCAGCGCTACCCGGATCTGTTCGACGGGATTGTCGCCGCCGCGCCGGGCTTCTCGCTGCCTAAGGCTGCGATTGCCGAGGCGTGGAATACGCAGGCCTTTGCCTCCGTCGTGCAGGCATCCGGCAAGCCGGTGACGCTTGCCAATCTGCGCGCAAGTTTCAGCATGGGCGATCTCGCGCTGGTCGGGCAGGCCGTGCGCACCGCCTGCGACGCGCTTGACGGCACGACCGATGGCCTGATCGGCGCGGTCGGCCAGTGCACCTCTGCCAGAGTGCTGCCGCAGTTGCACGCCAGCCTGTGCAAGGGCGACAAGGCCGAGGGCTGCCTCTCCCAGCCACAGCTCGACGCGCTGGTGCGCATTCACGAGGGCGCGCGGGACAGCAAGGGCGCGCAAATCTATCCCGGCTTCCCGTGGGATGCCGGCTGGGCGGACATGGGCTGGCGTATCTGGATGCTGGGCACGCCCGATGGCAGCGTGCCGCCGATCAATGTCGCCATGGGTCTGCCTTCGCTTGCCGCCGTCTTCATGACGCCGCCGACGCTGGCCGGCGCCACGCCCGACGAATTGCTGGCCTGGGCCATGCGCCTCGACATGGATCGCGCCCGCGCCGGCGTCGAGGCGGTGGTGCCGCCGTTCATGCGCTCGGCCTGGCAGGATATCGGCGCGCGCTCCAGCGACCTTGATGCGTTTCGCGCGCGGGGCGGCAAGCTCATCGTGCCGCATGGCATGTCGGACCCGGTTTTCTCGGTGAACGACACGCTGGCCTGGTGGGGCGAGGTCGATGCCCGGTACAAGGGCGCCGCGCGGGACTTTGTGCGCGTCTTCCCGGTGCCCGGCATGGGCCATTGCGCCGGTGGCCCGGCGACGGATCAATATGACGCCTTCGCTGCCCTCGTCGCGTGGGTGGAGCAGGGCAAGCGGCCCGATCAGTTGAGCGCAACCGCTGGGCCGATGTCCGGCCTCAACGGCATCCAGCGCCCTATCTGCGCGGCGCCCGCCATCGCCCGGCGGACGGGCGACACATCGGATCAGTCTGCGGCGCAGATCAGCTGCACGCAGCCATGAGCACCGACGGTCGCGCCGTCTCCCCCGTCCGGGCGCGGCCGTCGTTGCAAGGATAGGCGCGAAGTCCGTCTGCCAGACCGTCGCTGCGCTCGCCTGCCATGTGGGATGAGGGGCAGCGCTTCCCATCCCGCGTCGGTCGGCATTTTGAGGAAATGGCCCGCGGTCGTGTGGACAATTTTCATTTGTGACGGAACGTCCGCTAAGGAGCGGCACGGATCGCTCGGTCTACGCCGAGACGCGGTCGTTGCCGATTTTCCCCGTTCGTGCTGAGTAGGGTCTGAGGTGCGCCGCAGGCGCGTAACGAAGAGCCGTATCGAAGCATCGCAGCGCGCAAGCCGGTCCTTCGCTACGCCGCTTGGACAAGCTCAGCACCTACTCAGGACGAACGGAGGGAGCGCCGACAATGGCGTCGCGCCTGATCAGTCCGCATTCAACACCACGGTCGGACCACAGCCATAGCCGCTTTGAAGGGGTGAGGAAGGGTGGATGAGCGGCCAGTTTGGCGTGGCTAACGGACGTAGTATTTACGACAAGCGAGCCACACCAAAATGCTTCCCGCATATAATGCACCTAGAGCTGTCAAAACGAAAAAGGGTGACAGCCCGACACGGACCGGAACGAAAGGTATATTATACAGCCAGTTACGTACTAGCGTGAGAAACACGCCAAGAGCAGAAAGGGCGACCCAAGTTCGGATGGGCGCGTACTCCACTCTCAGTTGTGCTTGCGTTGGCGGGATCGGTTTCACATCGCCATTCTGGCCAATTAGTGGAACGTCCGCAATGTCGTCGTATCCGGAACGTCCGCTTTCACAGCCAAAGGTCGGATAACAGCCATGAGTGCTTTGGAGTGCTGAGGCAGTTCGGCGAACGGCGAGTTTGCTCGGAAGCAGACAACGCTAGCGGTTAGGAATTCCCAAGATCGCGTCCGCAGACGCAACGGCATCCTCGACAGCTATGTCGGTAAGGAGTTCGATCATCTTCCGGCGATCTTTTGATTTCGCCGCTTCATCGAAAGCATCGATAAGCCGGGAGACAAATAGCCGCTCGTTGATGGTCATGCCCGAGTATTGGCTTGGCTCGCTCATGGTGCCAGCATAGCGGGTGAGTGGTAAGCAGCAATGGTCTTGACCGGGAATTGCAGTTGATCAGCCGAAATATCAAACAACGGCCACCAAGCGCAGCAACTGACCTTTCCCGCGCCGCTTAGGTCGCTCGTTCAGCCCCGGCCACACTTGGGCTCGCAATCGCAAGGCCGCTGCCCAGCACGAGCGCGTCCTCGACAAAGCCGGTCGCGGTCTGTCCATAACGCCGCATCGCCGCGCAGCGCACGCGCCAGCCGATGTAGGATGAGGCCAGCGCCGTCCCGACCGCGACGGCCGCGCCCAGCCCACGGCGGCCGCGTGGCGCCAGGGCGGCGCCGGCATAGGCCGCTGTCACGCTGCGCACGGCGAGGCCGATCGGCACGATCCGGTCGGGCGCGCTCTTCATCTTGTCGCCGGCCATCTCCGCCGCCGCCAGCGACGCCGTGCCCGCCGCGATCAGCGGATTGCGCAACAGGCCCTGCAAAGGCAGCACCACCGGAATATCCCCCTTGCGCGTGCCCGTCGCCACTGCCGCCAAGGGCGTCATGCCACGCTGCCCGGCCACCAGGCCGATAAGGAAGGATCGGATCATGTCGCGTTCTCCGTAGATGGGTTCGTCTGGAGAACCGACGCGATGCGGGGATCGTTCCGGGGCGTGAATATTCTTGGGCGGCGTTGCGAGAGGGGCGCCGTCGCCGTCCTATTTCTGCAGCGGCGGCACGCGCATTTCCAGCATGGCGCGGGTCTTGCGGCTGATGCCCCACAGGATGCCCGGCCGGTTCTCGTCCCAATCGATCGCCTGGCCTTCCGCCTCCATGGGCACGGTGGCGATATGGTCCAGCGTGGCGCCACCCTTGGGCAATTGCGTGACATAGAGCTCGGGATTGTCATGGCCGGAGAGCCACAGCCGTCCGTCGGGGCCGAACCCGCCGCCAGAGATGCTCATCGGCGCGATCCGCTCGAGGATCGTGGCGGGCAGCGCCCAGCTTTGCGTGCGGCGCCAGTCCGTATCGAACTGGACGAGGGTGGTGTGGCGGTGGTCGCGCGGTGCCTCGCCGCCCTTGCCGTCATAATTGGCGAACAGCCCCCACCAGTGTCCGTCACGCCAGTCGACCCAAGTCAGCGAGCCCGTACCTAGACCGAGCGAGATAGTGCGCTTGTGGGCGAGGGTGACGGGATCGAAGATCTCGACCGAGCTGGCCTGCGGCACGGCGGGGAAGTTGGAGGCCGCGCACACCAGCTCCGCCTTGATCAGCGCGCAGCTGTTGATGTGCGGGTAACGCGCCGGCTCGCCGGACCAGATCGCCCGTCGTTCCCCGGTCTTGCGATCGTAGCGCGCGATGGTCCAGTTGGCGACGGCGTAGACGTCATCCCGACCGACCGCCACCCCCTGCCGCGCTTCCTCGGCGGGGATGCGGCGCAGCGTTTCGGCCGGCTGGCCTTGCGGCGGGGCGGCAGCGGGTGTCCCCGCCGCCGCCGCCGTGGCGGCACTGGCCGCCAGAGCGAGAAGCAGGCCCATCAGAAATTCGCCGCCACGCCGAACCAGAAGGTCCGGCCATATTCGGCGGATTCCTGCAGGTAGGTGCGCCCGGGCCCGACCAGCTCGCGCCGGCCCTGATTGTTGAGGTTCTGCCCCTCGGCATACAGCGTGATATTGGAGGTGACGCGATAGCTGATATTGGCATCCAGCGTGCCACGGCTCTTCCAATATTGGTCGGCATTGGGGATGGTGTCGTTGATCGTCTCCAGGAAGCCGCCGATATAGTTGTAAGACAGGCGCCCCTCGAACTTGCCCTTCTGATAATAGACCGAGGCGTTCCACACCGTATCCGGCTGGAGGAACAGGCCGGTCACGCGCGGACCGGCCGTGGTGAGGAAGGTGAAGCGCGTATCGAGGAAGGTCGCGTTGGCGCTCACGCCCAGCCCGTCGAACGGATCGGGCAGGAAGGTCAGCGCCTGCTGAAGGTTCAGCTCCAGGCCCTTGATGGTCGCCGTTTCGGCATTGCGCGGTTCAGAGACGAGTACGCTCTCCGGGCCCCGGCCGACATCGATCGTCTCCACATTGGAGAGGGTGAAGATCTCGTTCTTGATCTTCTTGTGGAACAAAGCGGCGGAGATCACGCCATCCTTCGGGTAGAACTCGAAGGAGAGATCGAAGCCCCGGCTCTCGCGCGGCTTGAGGCCCGGATTGCCACGGGACAGCGTTGGCTGGCTGCCATCGAAACTGAGCGTCTCGCTCGCCGCGATGGAGGAATAATCCGGCCGGCCGATGGTGTTGGTATAAGCGCCGCGCACCACGACGCGGTCGGTCACATCCCAGCGGATGTGCGCGCTGGGCAGCCAGTTGCCATAGCTGCCGTCCGTCGTGATCTGGGTGAGCGCGCTTCCGAGCGTGCGATAGGCATCCGAGGAGACTTCCGTGCGCTCATAGCGCAGGCCGCCGAGCAGCGTGACATTGCCGATCCGGGTGCTGCCCTGCACATAGCCGGCATAGACGTCCTCGTTGACCTTATAATCGCCCGCCTTCGAGGCGACGGTGGTGGTGAAGCGGCTCTGATTGGCCTGATAGAAGGCCGGAAAGGCCTGCGCATCGATGCGGATCGGAATGTAGAATTTGTCGCGGATCGCTTCGCTCGGCCCGGCGGTCACCACCTTGTCGAGCGTGTAGGTGAAGCCGCTGGCGGCCTTGTAGTCGGTCCGCTCGACTTCGTTCTTGCGGCTCGTGAGGCGCAGCACGGCACCGGTCTTGAGCTTGATGCCACCATCGATGCTGTCATCGCCATAAGTGAAGTTCAGGCGGAACTGGCCGCTCTTCTCCAGCGACTTTTCCAGATTGCTGCGCTGCTGCTGGAGATAGAAGTTCGCGGGGTTCACCGCGGCGGCGGCGTTGGTCGGCGTGAACACGGGGTAGAAGTCCGACGTGTCATAGCTGAAGGCATAGCGGGTCGCGTCGGCATCGCGGGTGCGGAACTCGATGCTCTCATTGGGCACGCGCATCCGCCCGAGCGAGAACACCGCGTCACCATCCAGCTTCCACTGCTCGCCGCCATCCCAGGCGAAGGCGGTGCGGCCGAGCGCAACGAGGCGCCGCGTAATCGGCTGGTTGAGCTGCACGATGATCCGCCCGCGCGCGAACTGGCCGCTGGTCTGCGTCTGGTTCGCGACGTTGCCGATCGGCTCCATGCGATATTCGATGCGTTCCTCATCGTCCTCGGTGCGGGCGACGACGCCGGAAAGCTCCCAGCGGAACGTGTCGGACGGGCGCCATTCCAGCTTCACATTGCCGCCGGTGCGCTGCTTGGTGTTGTTGTACCAGAAGAGGCGGTGCTGGGTCGGCACCTGGATGCCGTTGCCGGTCGCCGCGCCGCTGTCCACCGGGGCGCCGGCGGCGGTATATTCGCGCACGGAGGGGCTGGCGACCTCGATCTGCGGAATGTCGTAATCGAGCTGCTCCTGGCTCGCGCCGATCACGATGCCCCATTCGTCGTCCGCGCCGAAGGTGGTGCCGGCGGCAAAGGCCAGCCGGTAGGAGGGCTTGCTGTTGCGCACCTCGCCATGCTGCTCATAAATGCCATAAGAGGCGATGCCGTTGAAGAACGGCCGGCCGGCATCGAAGGCGCTGCGGGTGGTGATGTTGATGATGCCGCCGACGGCATTGGCGTCATTCTCCGGCGTCACCGTCTTGATGACCTCGATCCGCCCCGCCATCACGGAGGGCACGATGTCCAGCGGCACCGTGCGCCCGCCCGAATCCACGCCCGCCACCAGCGCGCCGTCCACCGTCGTGCGGTTGTAGGTGGATTGCAGGCCACGCAGCACCGGGAAGCGCGGCTCGCCCTGATCCTCCTGGACGGACAAGCCCGGAATGCGCCGCAGCGCCGCCGCAGTATTATGGTCCGGCAGCTTGCCGATATCGTCGGCGGAGATCGCATCCATCACCGCAAACGCCTCGCGCTTCTCCGCCGTCGCCTCATATTGCGCGCGTCGCTGGCCGGTGACGACAATCGTATCGCCGTCCGCACCAGCCTCGCTCTCGGCCTCCGGCACGGGCGCGGATTGCGCGAAGGCAGGCGTGGCAAGCAGAATGGCCGAGCACAGCAAAGCGGCCCGGAAAGTCGGGTAAAGCGGTTTCATTGTGGTGAGTCCCCAAAAGCAGGTTTTGTTCTGGGGGCGGCAGATAGGGAGGCGTTGCGTCAGGGAGGTGACGGAACGGCGTCACGCACATGAAGGGAGGATGACGGATTGGTGACGGGTGGGGTCTCGTCAGGTCAGTGGGCAGGCACAGCCCATCACTTATAAAAGCCGTCTCGCAGATTTACCCCATGCTCAAGCCACATGCGCATGGCGCAGAGCATGCCGGTCCAGCCTTCGCAATTGCCGTAGGACGCTTTGAGGCCCGCCGCATTGTCGCGCCAGCCCTCTTCGCTGATCTGCACATGGGTTCGTCCGTCGTCCAGCGCGGCGAAGGTCATTGTCACGGTGGTGAGCGCGCGGCCCTTCGCGTCCGGCGTCACGGCGTCGTCCGCGCCGGCCCAGCGCAACACGATGCAGGCATTCTGCTCCACCTCGATCACCTCGACGGGGAAGGCGCCGGGAAAGTCATGAAAGTCCCAGGTCACCGTTGCACCGGGTTCCAGTCGCCCCTGTGCCCCGCCCGTGGTGAAGAATTGGGAGAGGTGGGCCGGGTTCACCACGGCCTCAAACACCTCATGCACCGGCTTGGCGATCCGCCCGCCGACCGTGAACTTCAGTTCCATGCTCTATCCTCTCGCAAAGGAAGCACCACCGACTCTTGATAGGGCGACTCATATGTTATAAAAACATAACATGTCAACGCAGACTGAAATCGCAAAGCCCGAGACGGACAATGAGGATGCCGCCGACGCGCTGTTCAAGGCGCTGGGTCACCGCGCCCGCCGCCGGATGCTCGATGCGCTCAAGGGCGGCCCGCAAACCACCGGGATGCTGTGCGCGCTCCTGCCGGAGCTGGATCGCTGCACGGTCATGCAGCATCTTGGCGTGCTGGAGAGCGCCGGGCTGGTGATCGCCGAGAAGCGTGGGCGCGAGCGCTGGAATCACCTCGATGCACTGCCCATCCACGCGATCCACGAGCGCTGGATCGGCCCTTATGCGGCATATGCGGCGTCGATGCTTGCTCGGCTGCGCTGAATCGACGACGCTGTAAGGGATGCCCGCCAGCAGGTGACAAACCTCCGCGCTCCCCTTATGAAAGCCCCATGCCTCGTCTGCGCTTCACAGCCGCGACTACGCCCACCACCCGGACTAGCACCGGGGTCGTCGGCACGCGTCTCATCGATTGAAGCGCGCAGGACCGAAGGCCCCATCCCAGCAGCGGATCGGGGCGGTCATGCGCATCCGGCCCGTTCCGCCTCTTCCCAAGTCTTCCGCACTTGCCTAAGCGGCAAGCCGCACAGCAGGAACCAGACCGATGACGCAACAGGTGACAATCACGCTCCCCGATGGCTCGCAGCGCGAGGTTGCGCGCGGCACCACGCCGGCGGAGATCGCCGCCGCGATCGGCCCCGGCCTCGCCAAGGCGGCGCTGGCCGCGCGGGTGGATGGCGAGCTGGTCGACATCACCCGCCCGCTGGAGGCCGATGCGCAGCTTGCCCTCGTCACGGCCCGCGACGAGGCGGACGCGCTGGAGCTGGTCCGCCACGATTACGCGCATATCCTCGCCGAGGCGGTGCAGGCTTTGTTCCCCGGCACGCAGATCACCTTCGGCCCGTCCACGGACGATGGCTTCTATTATGACGTCGCGGCGCCGGCGGATCGCGGGCCGTTCACCGAAGAAGACCTGCCCGCCATCGAGGCGAAGATGCGCGAGATCATCGCTGCCGACAAGCCACTGCGCCGCGAGGTCTGGACGCGCGAGCAGCTCATCGCGCGCTGGACGGGGCAGGGCGAGCGCTTCAAGGCCGAATGGGCGGCGGAACTGCCCGGCGACGAGGATCTGACTGTCTACTGGTCCGGCAGCGACTGGCTGGACATGTGCCGCGGGCCGCATCTCGCCTCCACCGGCAAGGTCGATCCGCAGGCGTTCAAGCTCACCCGCGTCTCCGGCGCTTATTGGCGCGGCGACCAGAAGAACGCGATGCTCTCGCGCATCTACGGCACCGGCTGGCTCAACAAGAAGCAGCTCGATGCCCATCTGCTCCGGCTGGAGGAGGCTGCCAAGCGCGATCACCGCAAGATCGGGCAGGAGATGGACCTGTTCCACCTCCAGCAGGAAGCGCATGGCAGCGTGTTCTGGCATCCGCAGGGCTTCGTCATCTGGCGCCAGCTCGAGGCCTATATGCGCCGCGCCATCGATGACGCGGGCTACCACGAAGTGAAGACCCCGCAGGTGATGGACGCGCGCCAGTGGGAGCAGTCTGGCCACTGGGGCAAGTATCGCGAGAATATGTTCGTCATCCCGGACGAGGTGCCGAATGTCGAGGACGAAGGCCCGCTCGTGTCGAATGATGCGCAGTGGATGGCGCTCAAGCCGATGAACTGCCCGGCGCATGTCCTCATCTTCCGCCAGGGCATTAAGAGCTATCGCGATCTGCCGTTGCGCATCTACGAGAATGGCTGCTGCCACCGCAACGAGCCGCATGGCGCGCTGCACGGCCTGATGCGCGTGCGCCAGTTCACGCAGGACGATGCGCACATCTTCTGCCGCGAGGACCAGATCGTCGATGAAGTCCGCGCCTTCTGCGCGCTGGCCGACCGCATCTACAAGGACTTCGGCTTTACCTATTCGATCAAGCTCGCGCTGCGCCCGGAAAAGCGCTTCGGTTCGGACGAGATGTGGGATCTGGCCGAGACGGAATTGCGCAACGCTGTCATCGCGGCCGGCCTTGCGACGGACGAGTATGGCTGGGAGGAGCTGCCCGGCGAAGGCGCCTTCTATGCGCCCAAGCTGGAATGGCACCTCACCGACGCCATCGGCCGCACCTGGCAGGTCGGCACCATCCAGTCCGACCGCGTGCTGCCCGAGCGGCTGGACGCGAGCTATGTCGGCGAGGATGGCGCCCGCCACCGACCGGTGATGCTCCACCGCGCGATCTTCGGCAGCTATGAGCGCTTCATCGGCATCCTCATCGAGCATTATGCCGGCAAGTTCCCGCTGTGGCTGGCGCCGGTGCAGGCGGTGGTCGCGACCATCGTCTCGGATGCGGACGGCTATGCGACCGAGGTGGTCGAGAAGCTGCGCGCCGCCGGCATCCGTGCCGAGACCGATCTGCGCAACGAAAAGATCAACTACAAGGTGCGCGAGCACAGCCTCGGGCGCGTGCCCAATCTGCTGGTCGTCGGCCGTCGCGAGGCGGAAGAGGGCACCGTTGCCCTGCGCCGTCTCGGCAGTGACGAGCATCAGAAGGTGCTGAGCGTGGATGAAGTCATCGCGCAACTGGTAGCGGAAGCCACGCCGCCGGATTTGGCCTGAGTGGAACTCAGCCCCTCTTCTCCGGGGGAGGGGCTAGAAGAAGGGAAGCTGATGAGCATCCACATCCGCGAGGCGACTCCGGCCGATCTGCCGCGCGCGCTGGCGATCTGGCGGGCATCGGTTGACGCGACGCATGGCTTTCTCACGCCCGAGGACCGGGTTGAGATCGATCGGATAGTCGAACACGAGCATCTTCCCTCGGTCGACCTGTGGGTCGCGACGGATGCGGCCGGCACCGTCCAGGCCTTTCTCGGCATGGGGAAGGACGAGATCGATTCGCTTTTCGTCGATCCGGCCGTGCATGGTCAGGGCTATGGCAGCGCTCTTGTCGCGCACGCTCTCGCGCTGGTGCCCGGTGCAAAGGTGGATGCCAGCGAGCAGGCGCCTCAGGCCATCGCGTTTTACGAAGCGCGTGGGTTCGCGCGCACGGGGCGCTCGGAGACTGATCCGGCAGGGCGGCCCTATCCGCTCATTCATTTCCGCCATCCGGGCTGAGGGATGCCGCAAGGCCGCGCTCGTTCATCATCGGCCTCGCTGATGATGGCCCTTGCCGTGAGCGGCTTGCGATCCTAAATGCACGGTGCACGCAACTGTGGCCTTCGCGCCGCAGTTTGCCTCGTGTCGCGCTACGGCCTCTTTCCGTTCTCATGGAAAACCGGTAAGGTGCGCATCTCGCATATGTGAATTGGCAACAGGAGAAACTGCTATACGTCCCCCGATGATGCGCCGCCCGATGGCGCCACAGCCCGCGAACGGCCCCCGCTACAATGAATTCATCAGTGTGCCCAAGGTGCGCGTCATTGATGAAGAGGGCGAAAATCTGGGCGTGATGTTCACGCGCGAGGCGATCGAGCAGGCAGCGGACGTCGGTCTGGACCTGGTAGAGGTCTCTCCCAATGCAGACCCGCCGGTCTGCAAGTTCCTGGACATCGGCAAGTATAAGTACGAGGCCCAGAAAAAGGCGAATATCGCCCGCAAGACCCAGAAGACGCAGGAGATCAAGGAGATCAAGATGCGTCCGAACATCGACGATCATGATTATGATACGAAGATGAAAAAGGTCGTCGATTTCATCGGCGAGGGCGACAAGGTCAAGGTCACGCTGCGCTTCCGCGGCCGTGAAATGGCGCATCAGCAGCTCGGCATGCAGCTGCTCCAGCGCGTCGCCGAGAACACGGCCGAGATCGCCAAGGTCGAATCCTATCCGCGCCTCGAAGGCCGGCAGATGCTCATGGTGCTCGCGCCCAAGGGCTGAATTTTTCGGTCGGGGGGCGGTGCCTGCGCCGCCCTCTGCCATTGCTATGGCTTTCCCCGTCAGCGCATCACGGCCTTTCGTGCCCTGTTGACCCGCGCGCTGGCTGCGCTCACATGGGCGCGCCATGATCCAAGCCCCGTCTCTCAAGCTCTTCAACAGTCTTACGCGCCAGCTCGAGCCGTTCGATCCCGTTCACTCCGGCGAGGCGCGGGTCTATAGCTGTGGGCCGACGGTCTATAATTATCCGCACATCGGCAACATGCGCGCTTATGTGTTCGCGGATACGCTCGGGCGGACGCTGAGTTTTAAGGGCTACAAGCTCACTCACGTCATCAACATCACCGATGTCGGCCACCTGACCGACGATGGCGATGCCGGCGAGGACAAGATGGAGAAGATGGCCGCGCAGCAGGCGCAGTCGATCTGGGACATCGCGAAGCACTATACGCAAGCCTATTGGGCGGACGTGGCGGCGCTGAACATCCGCCAGCCCGCGCACTGGTCGATCGCGACCGATTTCGTCCCCCAAATGATCGAGTTCGCCAAAAGCATTGCCGACCAGCACTGCTATGAGCTGCCGACCGGCCTCTATTTCGATACCAGCACGGTCGCCGATTATGGCCGCCTTGCCCGCGCCGCGACGGACGAGGGCGAGAGCCGCATCGATCCGGTCGAGGGCAAGCGCCACGCTGCCGATTTCGCCATCTGGCGCAGGACGCCGCCGGGCGAGACGCGGCAGATGGAATGGGACTCGCCCTGGGGCAAGGGCGCGCCGGGCTGGCATCTGGAATGCTCAGTGATGAGCCGCGCGCTGCTGGGGCTGCCGTTCGACATCCACACCGGTGGCATCGATCATCGCGAGATCCATCACCCCAATGAAATCGCCCAAAATCAGGCGATCCAGGGCTATGATGCCGATCACGGCCATCTCGATTGCGCGGCCCATTCCGGCGCGCGGCTGTGGATGCACAATAATTTCCTGATCGACCGCACAGGCAAGATGAGCAAATCATCGGGCGAGTTCCTGCGGCTGCAATTGCTCATCGATCGAGGCTATCATCCGCTCGCTTACCGCATGATGTGCCTGCAGGCGCATTACCGCTCGGAGCTGGAGTTCAGCTGGGACAATCTCGGCGCGGCGCTGACCCGGCTCAAGCGCATGCTGATGAGCGCGGCACCCCTGCGCGATGTGGCGGCGGCTGACGCGGTGGCGCATCCCAAGCTGACGCCCTTGCTGGAGCGCTTCGATGCCGCGATCAGCGATGATCTCAACACGCCGGTCGCACTTACCGTGCTGGACGAGGCGCTGGCGATGAAGAAGGTGCCGGTCGAGGAGAAGCGCGCGCTGGTCGAGGCGATGGAGAGCGTGCTCGGCCTCGGGCTGTTCGCACTGGAGCGGGAAGCGCTGCGCCTGCGTCCGAAGACCGCGGCCATCGATGAAGGCGCCATCGCGGCGCTGATGGACCGGCGCAAGGCTGCACGGGCCGACAAGGACTTTGCGGCCTCAGATGCCCTGCGTGATGAACTGCTCGCCGCCGGGGTCGAGGTCATGGACGGCGATCCGCTCGGCTGGGAATGGAGGCTCGATCATGGCGCATAAACCGCTCATCGTTCTGCCGGAAGCGCAGCGGGAGAGGCTGGAAGCCATGCTGGGCGCCGAGCTCGCCGGGCGCGTCATATTGCGTGGCTTCTCCACGGCCGAAGAGGCGATGGCCCTGGCGCCGGAGGCGGAGATCGGCTGGTTCGACGAGTTCGCCGACAATGTCTACGCCAAGGGGCCGCGTGCGGCGGTGAACGCCAAATGGATTCACACGGTGATCGTGGGCTACGATGCGTTCCCGATCGAGGACATGCGCACGCGCGGCCAGATCTTCACCAACGGTGCCGGTCTGATGCCGGATGTCATCGCCGATTATGCCGTCATGGGCGCGCTGGTGCTGGCCAAGCGGCTGGATGAGGTCGTGCGCGCCCACGACCGGCAGAACTGGCTGACGCGGCCGCCAGGCAATTTCGAGCTGCTGGGCGCCCGGGCGCTGGTGATCGGCTATGGCGCCATCGGCCGGGAGATCGGCATCCGCCTGCGCGCCTTCGGCGTTCAGGTGACCGGCGTGCGTCGCTCGGCAGACAGTGCCAATGCGGTGATCGGTCCGGATGACTGGCGTCCGCGGCTCGGGGAGTTCGATTTCGTCATCATTGCCGCGCCCAACACCAGCGAGACACGGGCGATGATCGGCGCCCCGGAACTGGCCGCGATGAAGCCGGGCGCTCGCCTCATCAACATCGCGCGCGGCGATCTGATCGATCAGCCCGCGCTCATCGCCTCACTGGAGGCGGGGCATTTGGGCAGCGCGTTCCTCGATGTCGCGACGCCCGAGCCCTTGCCGCCCGAACACCCGCTGTGGCGCGCGCCGAATGCCCTCGTCACCATGCATCTGGCGGGGCCGAGCCAGACCAGCGCCTTCCAGCGCGGCGCCGAGCGGTTCGCGCGGAACATCCGCCACTATCTGGCCGGCGAGCCCTTGGAGCATGTCGCCGACCTCAACCGGGATTATTAGGCGAGAGCGATGCTCAGGTCCGACGCCCGCCTGCTCAACCTCGCCATCGCGCTCTCCGCGCTGGCCGGTTTCGTGGACGCACTGGGCTTTCTCACCGCTGGCGGCTTTTTCGTTTCGTTCATGAGCGGTAATTCGACGCGGTTGGCGGTGGGGATCAGCGAGGGCTCCAGCGCCGCGCTGACCGCCGCGGGCCTCATTGCCGGGTTCGTTACGGGCGTTGTGCTGGGCGGGCTGGTGGGCCATCGCGCGGGTCCACATCGCCGTCCGGCCGTGCTCGGTCTGGTGACGGCGCTGCTCCTGATGGCCGCGCTCGCCGCACCGATTTCGCCGACTTTTGCACTCGCCGCGATGGTCATGGCCATGGGCGCCGAAAATGCCGCGCTCGCCGATAATGGCGAGGTGAAGGTCGGGCTCACCTACATGACCGGCGCACTTGTCCGGCTGGGTCAGGCGCTCGCCAACCGCCTCACCGGCAAGGATGCAAGCCACTGGCGAGTCGATCTCGGCCTGTGGAGCGGGCTGATGACCGGCGCGATTGCAGGGGCTTTCGCTTATGCAAGGCTTGGCTCTTCAGCGCTGTGGATTGCGGCGGGGCTGGCGATGGTTCTCACGGTTTTGGCCGCGCGGTTCGTCCCGGCGCCGCGTTAGCGGCGCCGTGCCCATTCGCCTTGCCTCAAAGCCGTCAAACGCGTAGGGGCTTGCCCCTTGTCCGCCGCACCCCATGTTGTGGCGCGAACACGCTTGGAGTCTGGAATATCATGACGGCGAAATGGTCGCCCGCAAGCTGGCGGGATCATGAAGGGTTGCAAATGCCGATCTATCGCGATGCTGCGGCACTCGCGGCAGCCGAGGCGCAGCTTGGGACCTTTCCGCCGCTCGTCTTTGCAGGCGAGGCCCGCAACCTGACGGCCGATCTGGCCAAGGTCGCCAATGGCGAGGCGTTCCTGCTGCAGGGCGGGGACTGTGCCGAATCCTTCGCTGAGTTCCACCCGAATAACATCCGCGACACGTTCCGCGTGCTGCTGCAGATGGCGGTGGTGCTCACTTTCGCCAGCAAGCTGCCGGTGGTGAAGGTCGGTCGCATGGCCGGCCAGTTCGCCAAGCCGCGTTCGGCGGGAACCGAGACGATCGATGGCGTCGAGTTGCCGAGCTATCGCGGGGATAATGTGAACGACATCGCGTTCACGGCAGATGGCCGCGAGCCCGATCCGGCGCGCATGATCCGCTCCTACAACCAGTCGGCCGCCACGCTCAACCTGCTGCGCGCTTTCTCGACCGGTGGCTATGCCAGCCTCGACAAGGTGCATGGCTGGATGCTGGATTTCATGGGCCGCAGCCCCTGGGCCCAGAAGTTCAGCGAGATGGCCGATCGCATCGGCGAGGCGCTGGACTTCATGAAGGCCTGCGGTCTCTCACCGGACACGGTGCCCCAGCTTGGCGGCACCAGCTTCTACACCAGCCATGAGGCGCTGCTGCTGCCTTATGAGCAGGCCCTGACCCGTCAGGATTCGCTCACCGGCCAGTGGTACGACACCAGCGCGCACATGCTGTGGATCGGCGACCGGACGCGCTTCGAGGGCTCGGCCCATGTCGAGTATCTGCGCGGCATCGGCAATCCCATCGGCATGAAGGTCGGGCCGAGCCTGCAGCCCGATGTGCTGCTGCGCCTGCTCGATGCGCTGAATCCGCGCCGGGAGGCAGGGCGGATCACGCTCATCACGCGCTATGGCCATGACAAGATTGAGGGCGCGCTGCCCCCGCTCGTGCGGGCGGTGATGCGTGAAGGGCATCCGGTGGTGTGGTCGTGCGATCCGATGCACGGCAATGTCATCAAGGCGGCCAATGGCTACAAGACGCGCCCGTTCGAGCGCATCCTCGCCGAGGTGCGCGGCTTCTTCGCCGTGCACCGCGCCGAGGGCAGCTTCGGCGGCGGCATCCATGCCGAGATGACCGGCCAGAACGTCACCGAATGCACCGGCGGCGCGATCGACATCACCGAGCAGAGCCTCGCGGATCGCTACCACACGCATTGCGACCCGCGCCTCAACGCGGCGCAGAGCCTGGAGCTGGCTTTCCTGCTGGCCGAAATGCTCAACGACGAGCTGGCCGAGCGGCGCAAGCAGGCCGCTTAACAATCGGAAGGGCCGTGGCGCGCGTCACGGCCCGTTCCCGAGATTGAAAAAGAACCGCTATCGAGCGATTGCACGGGCTTGCCCCTTGCGCGGACAGCATTCTCTGCCAAATAGGTTGGTATGCTTTCGCAACGCACGCGATATTCCATCCGCGCTCTCCAGCACCTCGCGCGGCATTATGGTGAGGGGCCGATCCAGCTCACCGATATTGCGGTCGCGCAGAATATTCCCGCAAAATTTCTGACCGTGATCCTGTCCGAACTCAGCCGTGCGGGCCTCGTGGCGACGCGGCGCGGGCGGGAAGGCGGCTATTGGCTGGCATTACCGCCGATCGACATCCGCTATGGCGACATCTTCCGGCTCACCGATGGCGCGCTGGCCCTTGTGCCCTGTGCCAGCCGCTATGCACACCAGCCCTGCAAGAACTGCCTGCCGGAAGATGAGTGCGAGCTGCGGCGCATCATGCTCAAGGTCCGCGACGAGACCGCCGCCATCCTCGACCGCCTGACGCTGGCCGACAAATTCGACGATGCCGAAGTCGGCGCGCTGGCCTGATTGCGGCTGGTCTGTATTCCAAGGAGAGAGTTTTGTCCCTGACCCTGCACGGCATCCCCAATTGCGACACGGTGAAGAAGGCCCGCAAATGGCTGGATGATCAGGGCATCGCGCATGATTTCCGCGATTATAAAAAGACGCCGCCAACGTCGGCAGAGCTGGCCGATTGGTCAGAGCAGGCGGGATGGGACGTGCTGCTCAACCGCGCCGGTACGACGTTCCGCAAACTGCCGGATGACGCCAGGACCGGAATCGATGAGGCCAAGGCCATCGCGTTGATGATCGAGCATCCCTCGATGATCAAGCGCCCGGTGGTAACGGGAGCAAGCGCCTTGTTGGTCGGTTTCAAGCCCGATCAGTGGCAGGCGGTTCTCAAGACCTAGGCAGCGGCGCCGTAGCGATCGGGAACGACGCGGAGGCTTTGCGCATTTGTTCAGCAGGAATTTGCTGGAAGGAATGCATCATGAAACTCGTTCTGATCGGCCTCATCACGGCCAGTGCGTTGGCTGTCTCGGGTTGTTCGACCCTCAAAGGCGCCGGCATCGGCGCGGCGGCGGGCGCCGGTACGGCTGCCGTGACCGGCAATGACGTCGGCAAGGGCGCTGCTGTGGGCGGCGCGGCCGGCGCCGTGGTCGGGACGGTCGTCGACTAAAATCGCGGCCCTGGCCCGTCAGTCGTGATGATGGGACAGGGCGCCGATGACATCTTCGAGGCGGGCGGGATCGCCCATGGCGATGACGTCGCCGGCGCTCGCTTCATGGAGCGGCTCGCCTGACCAGTCGCACATGTGCCCGCCGGCACCCTCAACCACCGGGACGAGCGCTGCGAAGTCGTGGAGTTTGAGGCCGGTTTCGCAGACGATGTCGACATGCCCGCTCGCCAGCAGACCGTAATTATAGCAGTCGCCGCCATAGATCGGGCCCTGACCCAGTCGGTCGCCGGCAACGGCTGCGGCGAGCGCGAGATAATGTTCGCCATCATGCGCGCTGAACAAATGCGGGCTTGTGGTCGCCAATTGCGCCCCTTCCAGAGCCCGGCATCGACGGGTGCGCGCAGGCTTGCCGTTGAACAATGTCGGCTGGCCCATGGCGCCGACCCAGCGCTCTCCACTGATTGGTTGATCGATGATGCCGAGGATCGGCCAGCCGTCCTGCATCAAGGCGATCAGCGTCCCGAAGATCGGGCGGCCCGCGATAAAGCTGCGCGTGCCATCGATGGGGTCGAGCACCCACTGGCGTGACGCGCCTTCGCGAACGGTGCCGAATTCCTCGCCGATGATGCCATCCGCCGGACGCCGCGTCTCCAACAGGCCGCGCATCGCCAGTTCCGCCGCGCGATCGGCTTCCGTTACCGGCGAGGCGTCGGCCTTGGCTTCGATGTCATAAGGCGCGCGGAAAAACGGGCGGATCGCGGCGCCCGCTGCGTCGGCAAGGGCATTGGCGAGGGTGATGTCATCGGGAAGAGCCATGGCATTTCGCTACGGAGAAAGCCGCCGAAGAGCCAGCGGTTTTCGCGCACGTTCCTCGCTAAAGAGACGGCGCTTCGATCCGTTTTTTGAGGGCATGAGCAAAGAGCCCCGACCATGCGCCTGCTGATGTGGGTCCTGACCCTCGGCTTTGCCTTTGGCGCGATGGGGCTGTGGCTGGACGGCGCTTTTCTGGGGGCTCGGCTGGTAGCTCTGGGGCTGGGCGCGCTGGCTTTCCTCGCCTGCCCGTTCCTGTGGGCGCGGCCCGATGGGCTGGTGCCCGATGAACTGGCGGTGCCCGGCAAGGCGCGGCTGATGCTGGCGCTGGCGCTGCTCTTCTGCGCGCCCCTGCTGCTGCCCTGGCAACTTTGGCTCTGATGCCTGTTGGCGCAGGCCGCGCCTCGGCCTATGCCTGCAGGAATGCCTGAGCTTCCTGAAGTCGAAACCACCGTTGCCGGCCTGCGTCAGGTGCTCGACGGGGCGCAACTCACGCTGGTCGAGCCGCGCCGGGCGGACCTGCGCTTTCCCTTCCCGGTCGATCTGCGCCAGCGGCTCACCGGGGCGCGAATCACCGGGCTGGGCCGGCGCGCCAAATATGGCCTGATCGATACCGATCGCGGCGACACCATGATCTTTCACCTCGGCATGTCCGGACGCTGGCGGATCGACCCGAGCGAGGTGGGCAAGCACGATCATCTGCTGCTGGAGACGGCCACCCACCGCCTTGCCCTCAATGACCCGCGCCGGTTCGGGTTCGTGCACCTCACACCAACCGATGCGCTGGGCGCCTACCCGCCCTTCGCCGCCCTCGGCCCCGAGCCGCTGGGCGATGGGCTGACGGCCGACTATCTGGCGCAGGCGCTGGAGGGGCGGGCGGCACCGATCAAGGCGATGCTGCTGGACCAGCGGATCATCGCCGGGCTGGGCAATATCTATGTGTGCGAGGCGCTGAACATCGCCCGCATATCGCCCACGCGGGCGGCGGGGCGGATCTCGCGGGCGCGGCTCGCGCGGCTGGTCGAGGCCATTCGCGCGGTGCTGGTGGCCGCCATTGCCGCCGGCGGCTCCACCCTGCGCGATTATGCGCGGCCGGATGGCGAGCTCGGCTATTTCGCCAAGGACTGGCGCGTCTATGGGCGGGAAGGACTGGCCTGCCCCTGCGGGGGCACGGTGAAGCGCCGGGTCGATTCAGGCCGCTCCACCTTTTATTGCCCCACTTGCCAGAGCTAGGCCGAGAGATGCGCTCACCCACCAAGACGCTGTCCATGTCCGCGCGCATCGCGGCGCTGCTTGTCGGCCTCATCGCCTTTGCCGGACTTTCGATCCGCTTTGCCGTCTCTCTGGAGACGACGGGCTCACCCCAGGCCGCCGCGTGGACGATGCTGCGCTTCTTCACGGTGATCGGCAATCTGCTCAGCTGCGTGGTGCTGTTCGGCGTCGCGCTGGGCGCGAAGGCACCGAGTCATCCCCGCCGGCTCGCGGGCGTGATGCTGGCCATGGGGTTGATCGGCATCGTCTATGCAGTGCTGCTGCGCGCGACGGAAAGCCTCAGCGGCCCCGCCGAGACCTCGAACCTCCTGCTCCATTACATCGCCCCGCCTGCGGTGGCGCTCTACTGGCTCGTGTTCGTGCCCAAGGGACGGCTGGTCTATGCCGATACGCTGCGCTGGGCGCTGCTGCCATCGGCTTATCTGGCCTATGCCATCGGGCGGGCGCAGTTCGATGGGCGCTATCCCTATCCCTTCCTCGATGTCTCCCGCCATGGCTGGGGGCAGGTTGGCGTGACCGTGGGCCTCATCGCTTTGGGCTTCATGCTTGTCGGAGCCGTGGTGGTGTGGATCGACCGCCGGTTGGGATGAATCTGCGCCAGAGATCAAGAAACGACTGATTGAGAGACACTTCCTGCGACGAAATCCCGCAGATACGCAAAAGTCCGCATGGACTTCCGCCTTTGCGCTCCTACATGAGTGTCTCCCCATGACGATCTTGCTCCTCACATATTGGCCCTTTTCAAGCGCGCAGCCTTACGTCTGCCGAGGCCGGATTGTGAGCGCCCATGGCGAGCGCTGAGAGTAACCGCGACGCTGTTTCGCCCGAAGAGCGCATCACGCTCGAGGCCTATGAGATCGATGGGCTGTTCGGCGACGAGGAACTGACCCGCATCGTCGAGTTTGCCGGCCAGCTTTGCGACTGCCCCATCGCGCTGGTCAGCCTGGTCGAGGAGCATCGCCAGAGGTTCGTGGCGAAGACCGGGATCGACGCCACCGAGACGCCCAGGAGCATGTCTTTCTGCGCGCACGCGATGCTGGGCCATGATGTCATGGACGTAGGCGACGCGACGCAGGACGCTCGTTTTCAGGATAATCCGCTCGTCACCGGCGAACCGCATATTCGCTTTTATGCCGGGGCGCCGCTTGTATCCAAGACTGGCGAGGCGCTGGGGTCGCTTTGTGTCATCTCACCAGAGCCGCGCACTGGACTGACCGACATTCAACGTCAGGGCCTTACCGTCTTGGCGGAAGCCACGATGCGGCGGCTGGAGGCCCGACGGGTCATGCTTGCGCATCGGGCGTGGGAGAATGCCGCCGAAGCCGACCTGGCGGCGAGCGAGGAGCGCTTCCGGGTGCTGGCCGACGCGATGCCCCAGATGGTCTGGTCCACGCGGGCCGATGGCTATCATGATTATTACAATGCGCGTTGGTACGAATTTACCGGTGCGCAGCTCGGCCGGACCGATGGGACCGGCTGGAACGGCCAGTTCCATCCGGACGATCAGGCCAAGGCTTGGGAGGTGTGGAGCCATTCGCTGGCCACCGGCGATCCCTACGAAATCGAATATCGCCTGCGCCGGTTCGATGGCGAATATCGCTGGACGCTCGGGCGCGCATTGCCGATCAGGGATGATGCCGGCAACATCGTGCGCTGGTTCGGCACCTGCACGGATATTCACGATCAGCGCATCATGCGCGAGCAGAAGGAGCTTCTCTCGCGCGAGCTGGTCCATCGCATCAAGAACATCTTCACCGTCATCGGCTCGCTGCTCTACCTCTCCAGCCGGGGCGTCCCGGAGCTGAAGGGCTTCAGCTCGAAAATGAGCGACCAGATCGCGGCGCTGGGACGGGCCTATGATTATGTGCAGCCCCGCGAAGGGGCGCAGGCGCTGACGCTGCAGGGGCTGCTGGGCGAATTGTTCGCCGCCTATAATCTGGAGGGCATCGAGCGCATCCGCATTCGCGGCGACGATGTGCTGCTCGCCGAAACCTACATGACCCCCATCGCCCTCGTGTTTCACGAGCTGGCGACCAACGCCGTCAAATATGGTTCGCTGTCCTCGCCGGAAGGGTTTGTGGACCTGATGATCTCAGGATCTTCCGAACAGCTCAGGCTGGAGTGGCAGGAGAGCAAGGGCGACAGCGCGCCGCCCGGCGATCATCAGGGCTTCGGGTCCGATCTCATCCGGCTGAGCATCGAGCGCCAGTTGCGCGGAACCTTCGTGCGGGAATGGTTGCCGCGCGGCCTCAAGGTCACGACGACCATTCCCTATCGCCTGCAGGCGGCCTGACTCCCCTGTCAGTCCGCACTGAGTGGCGCGCAGGCAGCCTGCAGCCATGCCAGCTCCTCGCCATCCAGCTGCGGCCCGATGATTTCGAGTGTGCGTGCGTGATAGGCGTCCACCCAGGCCCGTTCGGCCGGGGTCAGCGCGTCGACGGCGATGAGGGCGCGGTCGATCGGCGTATGGCTCAGCGTCTCGAAGGCGTAGAAGGGCCGGTCGTTTTCGCCGGTGCCGCTGTCCACTACCAGCACCAGATTCTCGATGCGGATGCCATATTCGCCGGT
The DNA here is from genome assembly GCF_025961995.1 of Sphingobium sp. B8D3A. NCBI lineage: Bacteria > Pseudomonadati > Pseudomonadota > Alphaproteobacteria > Sphingomonadales > Sphingobiaceae > Sphingobium > Sphingobium sp. B8D3A. Next base: position 876,324 of record NZ_JAOQOS010000001.1, read on the forward strand.
CTTGTAATAGCCCGGCTCGTTGGAGAGGATCATGCCGGGTTGCAGCGGTTCGTCCCCGCCGCCGAACGTCGCGATGCGTTGCGGCCCTTCATGCACCGAGAGGAAGCTGCCGACGCCGTGTCCGGTGCCATGGGCATAATCCAGCCCTTCGGCCCACAGGAATTGCCGGGCGAGCACGTCGAGCTGGCTACCGCGCGTGCCGGCAGGAAAGCGCGCGCAGGCGAGCGCAATATGGCCCTTGAGCACCAGTGTGAAGCGGTGGCGCATCTCCTGCGTGGGCGTGCCGATGGCCATGGTGCGGGTGATATCGGTCGTCCCGTCGCGATATTGCCCGCCCGAATCGACCAGCAGTAGGGTGCCCCCTTCAACCGGCCGGTTCGTCGCCTCGCTCGCCTTGTAATGGACGATGGCGCCATTGGGGCCAGAGCCGGAAATCGTGTCGAAGCTGAGGTCCACGAGTGCGCCGGTTTCTTCACGGAACGCCTGCAACCGGTCCGACACGCTGATTTCGGTCTGCCCGCCCTTGGGGCCTTCGATGGACAGCCAGTGGAGGAACTTGGCCATGGCCGCGCCGTCCCGCGCCTGCGCGGACTTGTGGCCGGCAATCTCGGTCTGGTTCTTCACGGCCTTGGGCAGAACAGCGGGATCGCGCAGCGGCTTGATCAGGGCGCCGGCCTTGTCCAGCGCTTCGAAGATCGCGGAGACGGCGCGGTCGGGGTCGACAGCGACGGCCTTGCCGGCAAGCCCTGCCAGCGCATCGGTGAAGGCGACGCGATCCAAAACATCGACCGAATTGCCAAGATGTGCGCGCACGTCGGCATCGATCTTGGCGGGGTCGACGAAGAGCTGCGCCTTGCCGTCCGCATGGAGCAGGGCATAAGCCAGCGCGACCGGCGTGTGGGTCACGTCCGCGCCGCGAATGTTGAAGGTCCAGGCGATCGAATCGAGCGCGGTGAGGACGGTGGCGTCCACGTCCTGCGCTTTCATCCAGTCCGCCATATCGGCGCGCTTGGCGGCGCTGCTCTGCCCGGCATAGCGGTCTTCATGCGGCACGAGGCGGGCCTTGCTGGGATCGGGCCGATCATCCCACACGGCATCGACGGGATTATGGTCGACCGGCACGAGCGTGGCGCCCTTGCTGGCAAGCGCACGCGTCGCCTCCTCGACCCAGCGGCGGGTGTGAAGCCAAGGATCATAGCCAATCCGTCCGCCAGCCGGGGCATGGATCCCGAGCCAGGTGGCGACGCTCGTTTGCGGCACGCTCTCGAACTGCCAGTGCGCGCCATCCACCTGATCGCGCACCTGCAAGGTATAGCGCCCATCCGTGAAGATCGCGGCTTCCTCCGGCAGGACCACCGCGCTGCCCGCCGAGCCCAGAAAACCGGTGAGCCAGGCGAGCCGCTGCGCATAGCCGCCGACATATTCGGACAGATGCTCATCGGTGAGCGGCACGACGAATCCGTCGAGCGACTGGCGGGACAACTGAGCGCGCAGCGCGCGCAGGCGATCTTCATGCGTAGACATGGACAAGCGTTCCTGTTCGCGCCCGCATTCGTTCATTTTTAAGGGGCGCTCGTTAATCTCTGCCGGACAGCATAAGCGTTTCCAGACGGCTTGCCAGCATTTGCCGCCACTGCTGGCAAACAAGACCGGGAACGCTCATGCGATCAGGACCAGAGCAAAGATCACCCTATGACCACCGGGCAAACGCCTTTTCTCACGCATAGCTGGCCGGTTTACGAGGCAAGCTGGCGACTGCCGATCATGCCCATGGTGAACCGGGAGGAGAGCGCGCTGGACAATCAGGGCATTGGCCTGTGGAGCTGCCGGCTGACCGACGAAAGCCTGACATGGTCCAGAGCCGTCTACGATCTGTTCGGCATCCCCGTGGAAGAGAAGCTGACACGGTCACTGGCGACATCGATCTATCTGGCGGACTCGCGGGCGGCGATGGAGTCGCTGCGGGCCTATGCGATTCGCCATCGTCGCGGTTTCACCATGGATGCGCGGTTGCGCCGGCCGGATGGCGCCTTGCGCTGGATGCGGCTGACGGCCGTGCCGGTGCTGTGCGAACGGCGTGTCGTGCGGCTCACCGGCACCAAGCAGGATGTCACGGCGGAGTATGAGACGCAGATGTGACGGCGGCGGGCCGCTCGTCTCTATAGCCTGACATTGCCATAGCCGACGGGGCTGCTCGACGCGGTCCGACAGGGGCGTTAGGGGAGGGTGATGTTTGATTGGCTCTCTGCGATCATCGACGCCAACCAGGCCCTTGTCGGGCTCGTCATCCTTGTGGGACTTTTCGTGGCGTTCGTGCGGGAGCGCTATCCGGCGACGGTGATCGCCGTGCTGGGCGTCTGCGCCTTCCTCGTCACGGGCTTGCTGGACAGCGCATCGCTGCTGCGCGCCTTTGCCAATCCCGCGCCGATCACCATTGCCTCCATGTTCGTGCTCTCGGCCGCGTTGACCCGCACCGGCATTCTGGATGTGATCGGCAACTGGATCGTCGCCCGCGCCAAGGCGCATCCGATCCGTGCGATGATCGAACTGGTCGTTGGTTTGCTGGCGGCGGCTGCGTTCATGAACAACACGCCGGTCGTGGTCATCATGATCCCCATCGTGTTGCGGCTGGCCTCGGCGATCAACGTTTCCGCCAAGAAGCTGCTCATTCCTTTGTCCTACATCTCCATGCTGGCCGGAACCCTGACGCTGGTGGGCACGTCGACCAATCTTCTGGTCGATGGCGTCGCGCGCGATCTGGGCGTCGCGCCGTTCAGCGTCTTCGAGATCACGCCTGTGGGCATCATCGTTGCGGCCGCCGGCACGATCGCCCTTGCGGTGCTGGGGCGCTTTTTGCTCCCGGATGGTGACGGCGCGCCCTATCACAGCGACGCGGACCGGGTGTTCCTGAGCGAGATCCGGATCGTGCGGGATAGCGGCCTGATCGGCAAAAACCTTTCCGAAAGCGGTCTCCTCAAGCGGGTTCGACTGGTGAGCATCCAGCGGGGGAGCCAGCTGATCGAGGCCATGGACGAGCCCTTCATGGCGGGCGACCGCCTCGTGGTGCGCGCCAAGTTGGCCGATCTGATGACTCTGCGCACGAACAAGGACATCGAGCTTGGCATCGCGACGGTCGGCAACACCAAAGCCGACGCGCCGCTGGTGGTGGAGGCGATCATTTCACCCGGTCACCCGAGCATCGGTAACCGGATGGTGGAAATCCCGTTCCTCAACGTGCTGCCGGTGCGGCTGCTGGGGATTACCCGGCATCGCCATGACGCCGGGCCGACCCTGGCCGATAGCCGCGTGCGCGCTGCCGATACGGTGCTGGTCACCGGGTCAGAGGCGGCCATCAATGCGCTGCGCGAGAACCAGAACCTCATCGGGGTGGAAGAGACCGAAGGCGTGGCTTTCCGCCCGACCAAGGCCCCCATCGCGGTCGCGGCGCTGGCGGGCACCATCGTCTTTTCCGCCTTGGGTCTCGTCCCGATCATGGTCGCCGGGCTGATCGCCGTCGGCATCGTCCTCGCCGCGCGCTGCATCGATGGCGATGAAGCCTGGGGCTCGATTAATGGCGATGTGCTGGTGCTGATCTACGGCATGCTGTGCGTCGGCACGGCGCTCGATCAGGCGGGGAGCATTACCCTGCTGGTCAACGCGATGCGACCGCTGCTGGAGGGGGCCAGTCCCCTGGTGCTGCTCTTCATCGTCTATTTTGCGTCGAGCGCGCTGACCGAAGCCGTCAGCAACAACGCGGTGGCGGTGATCATGACGCCGATTGCCATCGGCTTGGCGACGACCCTCGGCACCGATCCGCGCCCTTTGTTGATCGCGGTGATGTTCGCGGCCTCGGCGAGTTTCGCGACGCCGATCAGCTATCAGACCAACACCATGGTCTATGCGGCCGGCAATTATCGGTTCGCCGATTTCCTGCGGATCGGCTTGCCGATGAACGTCGTGGTCGGGGTGACGACCTGCCTCGCACTGGCGGCGCTCTATTGACGGCATTGAGCGCGGCCCTTCGAGCGCCTATCTGGCGGGGATGACCGATACGCTCCAGCCGCCCCGCGCGGCGCAACGCCCCCACCGCACCGCCCACCACAATCGCACGCTGGACGACCCCTGGGCCTGGCTGCGCGATCCCGGTTATCCCGAGGTGACGGATCGCGACGTGCTCGACTATCTGACGGCCGAGAACACTTACTTCCAGGCGCATATGGCGGCGCGCAAGAGCCAGGTCGATGCGCTGTTCGCGGAGATGAAAGGCCGCATCAAGGAGGAGGATGGCTCCGTTCCGCAGAAGGATGGCGCCTATGTTTATTGGAGTACCTTCGAGGCGGGCGAGCAATATCGCCGCCACTGGCGCCGTAAGGTCGGCGCGGCGGAGGACGGATCGGCGGACGAACTGATCGTCGATGAGCCGGCGCTGGCGGAGGGGAAGGATTATTTCCGGCTCGGCAGCGTCGCGATTTCCAATGATGACCGCCTGCTGGCCTATGCGATCGATGACAACGGGTCGGAGCGCTACACGGTGCGCATCCGCAATCTGGAAACCGGCGAGATGCTCCCGGACGTCATTCCGGACGTGCTCTCGGCGCTGGTCTGGACCCGCGATGATCGCGCGCTCGTCTATGCCCCGGCCAACGCCCAGTGGCGCACGGATCGCGCGATGCTGCACCGCCTCAGCAGCGACGTGGCGCAGGATGTCATGCTCTATCACGAGGCGGACGAGGGATTCCGCGTCTCGGTTGGCCTCACCTGCGCGGAAAACTGGATCGTCATCGCGACCGGCGATCATGTGACGAGCGAGGTGCGGCTGGTCCCGGCCGGCGACCCGACCGCCGCGCCGATCCTCGTTTCCGCCCGCGTGCCCGAACGCGAATATGATGTGGATGAGCATGAGGGCTGGCTCTACATCCGCGCCAACGACACCCACCCCAATTTCCGCTTGGCCCGCGCGCGCATCGAGACGCCGGACCAGTGGGAAGAGGTGCTGCCGGCATCCGACGCATTTTACCTGACCGATTTCAGCCTGTTCAAGCGCTTCTACGTGACCGAAGGACGCGAGAATGGCCTCGATCAGGTCGAGATCCGCGATTACGCCACCAACACGCCCAAGCGCCTCGATTTCCCCGAGGCAAGCTATGTCGCCGGCCTGGATGACAATCCCGAATATGACGTCGATACGCTGCGGCTGAGCTATGAGTCGATGGTTACGCCCGAGACGATCTTCGACTATCGGCTGGCCGACGGACATCGCGAAACCCTCAAGGTGCGGGAAATTCCGTCGGGCTTCGATCCGGCGCTGTATGCCACGCAGCGCCTCACGATCACCGCACGGGACGGCACGCCAATCCCCGTCTCCGTGCTGCACCGGCGCGACCATCCGCTCGATGGCTCCCGGCCGCTCTACCTTTATGGCTATGGCGCTTATGGCATTGCCATCGAGCCGGGCTTCGGCACCACGCGGCTCAGCCTCGTCGACCGCGGCTTCGCCTTTGCCATCGCGCATATCCGCGGCGGCGACGACCTTGGCCAGCAATGGTACAAGGACGGCAAGCTGGAGAAGCGGACCAACACGTTCAACGATTTCGTCGATGTGGCGAAGGGGCTGATCGCCCTTGGCTACACCTCGGCGGGCAAGATTGCGACGTCCGGCGGCTCGGCGGGCGGCGAACTCATGGGTGCCATCGTCAATTCCGATCCCGATCTGTGGGGCGCCGTGGTCGCGCATGTGCCGTTCGTCGATGTGCTCAACACGATGCTCGATGAGACGCTGCCGCTGACGCCGGGCGAGTGGCCGGAATGGGGCAACCCCATCGAGGATGCCGCCGCCTACGACCTGATCGCCAGCTATTCGCCCTACGACAATGTGAAGGCGCAGGCCTATCCGCCGATGCTGGTGACGGCCGGCCTCAACGATCCGCGCGTGACCTATTGGGAGCCGGCGAAATGGGTCGCAAAGCTGCGCGAGCTCAAGACCGACGACAATGTGCTGCTGCTCAAGACCAATATGGAAGCCGGCCATGGCGGCAAGTCCGGTCGCTGGGAATCGCTCCGGGAAACGGCGGAGGAATTCGCCTTCATCCTGTGGCAGCTTGGCATGGAAGAAGCCGGGCAGGGCGCCGGCGGCCATGGGGGTGGCCATGGGTAAGGCATTCGAGCAGCCCTTCACGGCCGGCCCGGATGATATCGACATCATGGGCCATGTGAACAACGCCGTCTGGGTGCGGTGGATGGAGCAGCTTGCCACTGCCCATTGGGAATCGCTGGCGCCGCCCGACGCGCAGGCGCGCTATGTGTGGGTCGTGACGCGGCACGAGATCGATTATCGCGGCAATGTGACCGAAGGCGAGACGGTGCTCGCGCGGACCTGGATCGAGGAGCCGCCGCGCGGCGCCCGGTTCGATCGGCTGATCGCCTTCACCGGAGCCGATGGCACGCCCAAGGTGAATGCACGGACGACCTGGGCGATGATCGACAAGGAGACGGGCCGGCTGGCGCGGGTGCCCGCCGATCTCGCGACAATCTTTCTGGCTTAACGAAGCACTGCGCGGTCAGGGCTGCGGACTTGCTTCAGTCTCGGTGGGCAGCGGGGCGGGCGCTACGATGGGCGCGGCGCGCGGCTCCAGAATAGCGGCGGCTTCGATGACATCGAGCGCGCGCCGGGCTTCCTTGTAGCGGCGGGCTTGCTCCAGCCACAGCTCGGCCTCCGGCTGGGCCGGGAGCGCCGCGATTTCATCGATGGCGGCTTCCATCTGTCCGGATTCGGTGAACATGCGTGCGCGCGTGATGCGCTCGTCCAGCTCGGGGGAGGGATCGCCGACGTGGCGGATCACGGCCAGACCCCGCAACTCCCGCATCGCTGCCGACCACCAGCTCTGATTCGGGTCACCGCGCTGCGCGGTGCTGCGGACCTGCTCCAGCCCCTGGCGCAGCGTGGTGAGCGTTACCGGCTGCGCCGCGGCGTTGACGATGGTGGCGACGGCCTTGGGCTGCGCATCGCCGAACAATAGCCGGAGCTGGCCCTCGATATAGCCGAGCGGCTGGCCGGCATCGAGCGCGCGCCGGGCGGCGAAGGCGATCATCATCGCCTCGGCCCGGTTGGCATGGCCAGAGGCCGCAATCGCAGCAAGCGAGATGCGGTTGAGGCGCTGCTCCAGCGTCAGCACGCGATCTTCGGGGCGTTCGGTGACGTCGGAGAGACCGCGCGACCGCGCAGCGTCCGGCGCCTGCCCGTTCGCCCCGCTCTCGGCGCCGTTCTGCGCGGCGTTCATATCGTCTGTGAGTGCCGCCGGATCGCTGCCGGGGCCGAAGGACAGCCGATCCCAATTGGTCATGATCCAGGCCATCGCACCGAGGCCGAGCAGGAAGGCGATCAGCGAGCAGGCGACGATCAGCCGCAATCGGCTCCGGCGCGGCGGTTGCGCTCGGTCCGTCATCTCACCGACACCGTTTTCCGGTGCGTTGCCGTCCATCTGTTCTGCCCGATCCCTCAAGAGGCGCCTATACATAGCGAGGTTGCGAGGCGCAGCAAGGCGCTATCGTTCGGCTCCTGCGCGACGCTCACCCGGCGCCAGCCCGATCCGGTGGCGTTAGCCGCGGCCTGGCTGATCGCGATGAGGAAATGGTTGCGGCAGGCAGGCGGCATCAGCGCGTTGAGGCGACGCCCGGCGGCAGGCGAATGCACGGCGATGACCGAGGAGGGCATGGTCACCAGCATCTTGGTGTAGCGCCGCATGTCCCGCGCCTCCGTGCGGTAGCAGATGTGGCGCGTGATGCTGAGGTCGAGCGGGTCGAACGGGCGCGTCTCTTCCCCGCACGCATGCAGAATGCGCCGGTGGCCGGCCGCGACGATCATGGGGACGGTGGACGCCGCATCGCCGCCGCCGATGATGACATTGGGGTGGCCAGCCTCGCGCACGGCGTCCGCGCTGGCGTCGCCCACCACATACACCGGCAGGTCCGGGAAGCGCGCCAGCGCGTCACCGCCGTAGCGTGCGCCATTGGCGCTGGTGACGAGCAGGGCGTCGAACGGGCCTCGCGGGAGCGGTTCTTCCTGGACCGGTACCACCTCGAAGAAGGGCAACTGCACCACCTCTAGGCCGAGTGCGGTTGCCTTGGCGGCGGACGCATCATTGCCCGGCTGTGGGCGCAGGATGAGATAGGGGCGGTTCACGGCGTGAACAGGCTCCGCAGGGCCGGGGAGGCGCCCTCGAGCAATTGCGCTGCCAGCGCGGCGGCGCCGGCTGTATCGCCTGTGGGCAACATGATCTCGCCGGAGACCTGCTCGCTGCCGTCCTCCAGCAGAATCTGCCCGCGCAGATGCACGCCGGCGCCGGCCAGCTGCGCCAGCGCGCCGATGGGCGAGTGGCAACTGCCGCCTAGTGCGAGCAGCAGCGCGCGTTCGGCCAGAACACAGGTTTGCGTCGGCGCATCGCTGATCGCGGCGAGCAGGCGGCGCATCCGCTCGTCATCGGTGCGGCATTCGATGCCGACCGCGCCCTGCGCGACGGCGGGCAGCATCACCTCGGCAGGGACGGTGGCGCCGACATCTTCCATGCCGAGCCGGTTGAGGCCCGCCGCCGCGAGCAGCGTCGCGTCGATCTCGCCGGCCTCCACGCTGGCGAGGCGGCGCGCAACATTGCCGCGCAGCAGCGTCGTGCGCAGGTCTGGCCGGAGCGCGCGGAGCTGGGCGGCGCGGCGGGGCGAGGCGGTGCCGATGAGCGCGCCCTGCGGCAAGGCCTCGATGCTCGGTGCGCCGATCAGCCGGTCCTCCACCGCAGCGCGCGGCAGCATCGCGGCGATGTGGATGCTCTCCGGCCGGATCGTTTCCACATCCTTCATCGAATGCACCGCGCAGTCGATCTCGCCCGCCAGAAGCGCGCGATCCAGCTCCTTGGTCCACAGCGCCTTGCCGCCCAGTTCGGCCAGGGCGCGATCCTGAATACGGTCACCACTGGTGGTGACGACGACGATCTCCAGCGCCTCACGGGGCAGGCCGTGGGCGAGCGCAAGCGCGGCCAGCGTCATTTCGGCCTGGGCCAGGGCAAGGGGGGAGCCGCGTGTGCCGAGGCGCAGCGGGGCGGTGGGCGAGGGAAACTGCTCGGGCATGATGGCGAATGCCGATAGACCCTGCGCGCGCACGTCTCTAGAGGAAAGTGCCATGCCCATCATCCTCGGTCTGGAATCAAGCTGCGACGAAACGGCGGCTGCGCTGGTCGCCAGCGATCGCACAATCCTTGCCCACCGTCTCGCGGGGCAGGAAGCGGCGCACGGTCCCTATGGCGGTGTGGTGCCGGAAATCGCGGCGCGCGCGCATGTCGAGGCGCTGATCCCGCTGGTGGAAGCGGCGTTGGCCGATGCCAAGCTCAGCCTCGCCGATGTCGATGCCATTGCCGCAACGGCAGGGCCGGGGCTGATCGGCGGGGTGATGGTCGGCCTTGTCACCGGCAAGGCGCTGGCCCATGCGGCCGGCAAGCCGCTGATCGCCGTCAATCATCTGGAGGGCCACGCGCTCTCGTCGCGTCTAGCCGATCCGTCACTGGAATTCCCCTATCTGCTGCTGCTGGTCTCGGGCGGGCATTGCCAGTTGCTCGAAGTGCGCGGCGTGGGCGATTATCGCCGGCTTGCCACGACCATCGATGATGCCGCGGGCGAGGCGTTCGACAAGACCGCCAAGCTGCTCGGCCTCGGCATTCCCGGCGGACCGAAGGTCGAGGCGCTGGCGGCGCAGGGCGATCCGCGCGCGGTGCCGCTGCCGCGCCCGCTGGTGGGCAGCGGCGAGCCGCATTTCTCCTTCGCCGGCCTCAAGAGCGCGGTGATGCGCGCAGTCGAGAGCGGGCAGTGGGCGGATGCCGACATCGCGGCGAGCTTCCAGCAGGCGGTGATCGATTGTCTGGTCGACCGCACCAAGCGCGCTCTGAATGCCATGACGGGCCGGCCGACGGCGCTGGTCGTCGCTGGCGGTGTGGCCGCCAATACGGGCGTGCGCGGCGCACTGGAGGGGCTAGCCGCTCAGCACGAGTTGCGATTCGTCGCCCCGCCGCTCTGGCTGTGCACGGACAATGCCGCGATGATCGGCTGGGCGGGGGCGGAGCGGTTCGCGCTCGGCCTGGTGGACGATCTCGCCGTGGCGGCGCGCCCGCGCTGGCCGTTGGACCCGGGCGCCGAGACGGTGCGCGGCGCGGGGGTGAAGGCATGAACGCCGCCGGGCCGATCGGTGTGCTCGGCGGTGGTGCCTGGGGCACGGCGCTGGCGCAGGTGCTGGCGGAAGGCGGCAGCGATGTGCTGCTCTGGGCACGCAATGGCGCGGTGGTGGAGGCGATCAACACGCGCCGCCAGAATGAGACCTATCTACCCGGCCAACCCCTCTCGCCACGCATTCGGGCGACACAGGCGCCGGGCGATCTCGCCGGCGCCGGGGCGTTGCTGGTGGTGACGCCGTCCCAATCGATGCGCGCTGTCCTGTCCCAGTTCGCGCCGCAGGGTCAGTCGCTGATCCTCTGCTCGAAAGGCATCGAGGCCGGGTCGCACCTGCTGATGCACGAAGTCGCGCGCGAGGTGATGCCCGGCTCGCCGGTGGCGGTGCTCTCCGGCCCGACCTTCGCGCATGAGGTCGCCGCTGGTCTGCCGACGGCGGTGACGCTCGCTGCCGAAGAGGAAGCGCTGGCCCGGCTGCTGGCCGATGTGATCGCGCGGCCGACCTTCCGGCCCTATGTTTCGGATGATGTGGTGGGCGCCGAAATTGGCGGCGCGGTCAAGAACGTCCTCGCCATTGCCTGCGGCGTGGTCGAGGGCGCGGGACTGGGGCAGAATGCCCGTGCGGCCCTGATTGCGCGCGGTTTCGCGGAAATGACCCGTTTCGGCCTGGCTCGGGGCGGGCGGCCGGAGACGATGGCCGGCCTGTCGGGTCTCGGCGATCTGGTGCTGACCTGTTCCTCGACCCGGTCCCGCAATTATGCGCTGGGCTATGGGCTGGGGCAGGGGCAATCCCCCGATGCGCTGCTGGCCCATCGCCATACGGTGGCGGAAGGCGCCTCGACGGCACCGGTGCTGCACGAAGCGGCGCGCGCACAGGGCATCGACATGCCCGTGACCGAAGCCGTCTGTGCGCTTCTTTCCGGCGCGTCGCGCGTTGACGATGTGATCGCCGCGCTGCTGGCTCGGCCGTTACGCGCCGAATGAGGGACCAAGAGACTTTGCGCACATCGATCGCAACGCCTATGGCTGGCTGGCGCGGCGCAACGGCCCGCGCCGGGGAGCGCCTTGCATGACCATAGCGCGTGGGGAGGCCGAGCAGGCCGAACGCGATGACATCTCGGCGCTGGCGCGGGGCGGCAGGGCCAATGTGCTGGGCTTCGTTCTGCGGCTGGCGGCGCGCATTCCCTTCCTGTTCATTGCCGGGCGGCTCTATGGCCCGGCGACGCTCGGGCGCTTCGCTTATGCCGTGCTGGTCATCGAATTTGCGGCCCAACTCGCCACCATTGGGCTCAAGCGCGGCCTCGCAGAGCAATTGGCGAAGGACAGCCGCCCGCAGGCCCATGTCGTTGCCGATGCCATGTGGCTGTGCATCCTCGTCAGCGCTGTGGCGGCGGGCCTGCTCATCGTCTTTCCTGAGGCGATGTTCCCCAATAGCGGCCTCAACGGGCTGGACCGGCTGCTGCCGCTGATCGTCATCGCCATTGCGACGACCGAGGTGGCGCTGGCAGCCTGTGCCTATCAATACAACATCGCCGCGACGGTGCGCGCGCGCGCGATTGTCGAGCCGTGGACGATCAGCATCGCGGCGCTGGCGCTCTATTTCTATTCGCCGCGCGACGGGCTGATCCTGGCTTATGTCGCCTCGATGGCGGCCGCGATGCTGGCGGCATTCTGGCCGCTGATGCGCCATTATGGCCTGCCGCGCGGCTGGCGACCGCATCCCGGGCGGATCTGGCATCTGGCCATGCGCAATCTGCCTCTGGCCGGTGCGGACGCCATCGAATGGGGTACGCGGCGTCTCGATCTCGCGATTCTGGGCCTGTTCGCGTCCCCGGCGATCGTCGGCATCTATTATGTCGCGCAGCAGGTCGCCTCCCTGCCGCAGAAGCTGAAGACCAGCTTCGAGCCGATTCTTGGCCCGGTGATCACCCGCAACATCGCGCTCGGCAATCATGAGGCGATTGGGCGCCAGGTGAGCCAGGTCGGCTTCTGGATCGTCGCGGCGCAGCTTGGGGTCGCCGTGGCGCTGGCGATGCCGGGCGAGGCGGTGATGGGACTGGTCGGGCCGACCTTCGTGATCGGTGCCGCCGCGCTTGGCGGCCTGCTGGCGGCGGAAGTGCTCGCGAGCCCGGCGGTGGTGAGCGAGGCGGCGCTGGTCTATCTGGCTCGCCTGCGTAACCTCTATCTCTCGCTCGCCACCGTGGGTCTGCAGGCGATGCTTACCGTCGGCCTGCTCATCATGGCGCGCCGTTATGAGTTGGCGGATGGTTATGTCGCCGCGATGCCGGCGCTGGCGCTGGCGATTGCCCTTGGCTGCGGCGCCATCGCCAAATCCCGGTTGCTCGGCGGTCTGCTGGGGATGCGCCTGCCGATCTGGCGGTCGAGCCTTGTGCTCTGCGGTGTCGTGGCCGGGCTTGTCGGCTTCGGCTTCACCCTGCTCCCCCGCCAGCTCGAATGGATCGAGCTGGTGATCGGCCTGCCGCTCACGCTGGCTGTCTATTGCGTGCTGATGTGGAAGGTCGCGTTCGGCGAGGCCGACCGCACGCTGTTCCGCAAGCAGAAGCTCGGCGCCAGCGGGGACGACACGCCCGCCTGACGAGCCCCAAGAAAAAGGCCGGCGCCTATAGGGAGGGCACCGGCCTGTTCGATAATCTGCCGAAAGCTTACTTCTTCGGTTCGGGCGCCACGGTCACGCGGACCTCTTCGCCATTATGCCCCGGGAAGCCCGTGAACAGCGCGTCGATGAGGTTCGGCACCAGATAGGTCAGCTTGTTGCTGAGCGACTGGGCGCGGGCGGTGCCCTCGAACAGCGGCTCGCCGCCGACCCGGTTGATCCGCATGTGCAGATCGCTCTGGTAGACCATGTAGCTCTCGATATCCGTATAGCCCGGTCCCCACATGAAGGGATCGTTCCAGCCCATCACATAGCGACCGCGCCAGCCGCGATAGTAGCCGGGATAATAGAAGGGATCGTAGAAGGGCGAGCGGGCAAAGCCGGTCGAGCGGACGCGCTGCGTGCCGCGGTCGACGCCATAATCCAGCTCGACGACGAGCTGCGCGCTCGCCGGGTCCGCCGCGCGGGTATAGCCCTGATCGACCAGACGCTGGGCGACCAGATCCGCATAGTGCTGGAATTCGAGGCTGCCGGCGAGATCCTGTTCGCCGGGCATGATCGTGAAGCTCTGGCCCTGCGCGGGCGGAAGCTGCTGGAAGCGGGCCACATCCGCCTTGAAGGGCGAGGCGCAGCCTGCGAGGCCAAGCGCAAGGAGCGAGGCCGCTGCAGTGACGAGGAGACGCTTGCTGTTCATAAGACGGTTCCGTTTCTCGGGCGAACACACCCTGTAGGACGTAGTGTACCGCTTGATACCTTAGGTCAAATGAACTGGTGTTGAATGCGGTTCCTGCAATCGGTGTGTCGTGTGTCGAAACGGCGCAGCGGCCTTCGGCTCAGCGCATCAATCCCATCGCCTCATAGGCGCCGCGCAGGGTGGGCTCGGCTGCCTTGGCGGCCGCTGCGGCACCGTTTTCCAATATGGCATCGAGCGCGGCATGATCTTCCTGCAACGCAATGAACCGCTCCCGGATCGGCGCGAGGTGCGCCACCAGAAGATCGGCCAGCGCCGGCTTGAAGGCGCCGAAGCCCTGCCCGGCGAACTGCGCGCACACCGCATCGGGCGTGGTGCCCGAAAGGGTGGCGTAGATGCCGACCAGATTGAGCGCCTCGGCCCGCCCGGCCAGACCGGCCGCCTCGGCGGGCAGCGGCTCGGCATCCGTCTTGGCCTTGCGCACCTTCTGCACGATGGTGTCGCTGTCGTCTGTCAGGTTGATCCGGCTCATGTCGCTGGGGTCGGACTTGGACATCTTCGCCGTGCCATCGCGCAGGCTCATGATCCGCGCCGTCTCCTTGGGAATGATCGGATCGGGCAGGGTGAACAGCTCCACGCCGAAATCGGTGTTGAACTTGACCGCAATGTCGCGGGTCAGCTCCAGATGCTGCTTCTGGTCCTCGCCTACGGGCACGTGGGTGGCCTGATACAGCAGCACGTCGGCGGCCTGCAGAACCGGGTAGACGAACAGGCCGACGCTGGCGCCCTCGCGATTCTTGCCCGCCTTGTCCTTGAACTGGGTCATGCGGTTCAGCCAGCCGATCCGCGCCGTGCCGTTCAGCAACCAGCACAGCTCGGCATGAGCCGGCACCCGCGCCTGATTGAACAGCACCGAGCGATCCGGTTCGATGCCGCACGCGACGAGCGCAGCCGCCATGTCCCGCACATTGGCCAGCCGCTGCTCGCACGTCTCGTGGACGGTGATCGAGTGCATGTCGGCCAGAAAGAAGAAGCAGTGCGACTCCGCGTCCATCTCATCCTGCATCCGCACCCAGTTGCGGATCGCGCCCAGATAATTGCCCAGATGGAGATTACCGGTCGGCTGGATGCCGGAGAGCACGCGCATGAGGAAAGTCCTGCTTTATAAGAAGAGCCCCGCTCTGTCGTCCGTGAGGCTTGGCGTCAAGCCGGGCGAACAATCGGGAGGGGGCGCCATCAGCGTGGTCTGCGCCGCAACTGCGCCTTCAGTTCGGCAATGTGATAGGCGCCAAAGCCGATGGCGGCGATTGCGTAGACAAGCCCGCCGCCACCGCAGAGCAGGCCGAGCGCGATGAGGCGGCGCCAGAAGCCGGCGGCCATATGCGCGTCGAGAAGCTGGTTGCCCGCCCAGAGCGCGGCGCCCATCAGCGCGCCCGCTGCGACGATGCGCAGCGCCTTGGCGCGGAAGCGCGCGTCGAGCGTGAGATGCTCCTTGCGGCTGAGCGTCCAGTAGAGCAGCGCGACGTTCACCCAGGCCGAGAGAGCCGTGGAAGCCGCAATACCGGCGGCGCCGAACCGCCAGATCAGCGTGAGATTGCCGACCAGATTGACCAGCATGGCAATGAAGGCGATGCGCACGGGCGTTTTCGTGTCGGCGCGGGCGTAGAAACCGGGGGTCAGCACCTTGATGAGCACATAGGCCGGCACGCCCGGTGCGAAGGCGGCGAGCACGGCGGCTGCGCCCAGCGTATCTTCCGCCGTGAAGGCGCCATGCTGAAAGACGCCGCGGATGATCGGCACGGCCGAAACGAACAGGGCGATCGCGGCGGGCAAGGCGAGGAACAGCGCCAGTTCCAGCGCGCGGTTCTGCGTCTCATTGGCCGCGCGGGTGTCGCCGGCGCCGATCTGGCGGGAGATGAGCGGCAGCATCGCCGTGCCGACGCCGATGCCGATCAGGCCAAGCGGAAGCTGGTTCAACCGGTCGGCATAATAGATCCAGCTCACCGAGCCCTGCGGCAGGAAGCGCGCTGCAAGCGAGGTGGAAATGAGCAGGTTGATCTGGATGGCGCCCTGGCCGATGGCGGCGGGCGCGATCAGCAGCAGCATCGCCTTGACCTGTGGCGAGAGGCGCGGGGCCGACAGCTTCAGGGCGACGCCGATCCGGCGGCAGGACCAGATCAGCCAGAGCAATTGCATCGCGCCGGAAACGGTGACGGCAATCGCCTGGGTGACGGCCGTCTCGATCTCCGTGTCGCCCCGGAAGAACAGCAGCGCGCCGATCATGCACAGGTTGAGCAGGGTGGGCGCAGCGGCGTTGACCCAGAAGCGGTTGAAGCTGTTGAGGATGCCGCCGAGCAGCGAGGTGAGCGAGATCAGCCCGAGATAGGGGAAGGTAATGATGGTGAGATGGCGCGCGAGCGCGAACTTCTCAGGACCACCATCCGGGAAGCCGCCGGTCATCGCCCACACGACCGGTCCGGCGGCGAGCATCATGACGATGGTGAGCGCGACAAGGATGGGAAAGAGGACCGAGAGCACCTGACCGGCAAAGCGAATCGCCGCCGCGCGTCCGGCCTCCGGATTATCGGCGCCCTCCTTGCCCATGATACGGTTGAACATCGGCACGAAGGCGGCGGAGAAAGCGCCCTCGGCGAACAGTGCGCGGAACAGATTGGGCAGGCGCCAGGCGATCAGAAACGCGTCCGACGCGAAACCGGCGCCGACATAGCGCGCCATCAGCATGTCCCGCACCATGCCGAGGACGCGGCTGACGAGGGTGAGGGCGCCGATGGTGCCGGTGGAGCGCAGCAGGCTCATGGCTGTTCCGTCAGTATCGACGTCGACAATATTCGGGCCGGCAGAACCGGCACCGCCCGGCAGCGCTGGGGAGCGGCCGGGCGGCGAAGGGTTGCAGTCAGGCGAGGAAAGGCAAGGCGCATGGGCATGACCCTTCCTCTATGCCGGACTGGCGGATGATCAGGCGTGGCCGGCGGGCTCGCCCTGCGCAGCGGCCTCGATCTGGGCCTGCTGCTGGACGTAAAGGGCGCCGAAATCGATGGGATCGAGCATGAGCGGCGGGAAACCGCCATCCTGCACCGCATCGGCCAGCACGCGGCGGGCGAAGGGGAAGAGCAGGCGCGGCGCCTCGGCGTAGAGAAACGGGCGCATCTGGTCCTCGGGCACGTTGCGGATGCCGAAGAGACCGGCGAACACCAGTTCGACCGCGAAGGCGGTGCCCTGCTCGGCCACGGCCTTGGCGCTCACCTTCAGCGCGACTTCGTACACATCATCGGCAATCTGGTTGTTGCTGATGTTGAAGTTGATGTCGATCTGCGGCTGCTCCTGCCACTGGTAGACGGCCGGCGCGTTCGGGTTCTCGAACGAGAGATCCTTCACATATTGCGCGATCAGGCCGATCTGGGGCTGGGTGTCGGCGCCATTGGCGACGGTGTCGGTCGTGTCGGTCATGCGTGAATCCTGTTCCTCGATGGTCGCTGCCATGCCGCCGGCGCAGGACCGCCGCGACCTAGAAGCTGGAAATTCGTCGGACACCGAGCGTGCCGGGCGAAACCGCGCTCCTTGTCCATGGGCGCGCCGCTTAGCAGGCACGCAAGGCGGGGGCAATGGGGGTGGCGCTTCCCGGGTGCGCGGAACGCTCGCGTGGCCGACGAAAATCGGGGTGAGGAGGCCGGGCGGCTGCGTTGGGGGCTTTTTTACCGAATGTCGGTATCGTTCCGGCGGTCTGGCGCGTTGTCCGTTTGAAGTTTTGCGCGAACGTGCCTATGTCTTGCGGGTTATGTTTTGAAGGAAGGGTGTTGACCTCGTGACCGTCATCGTCGTGCTGGCCATGATCTTCGCACTGCTGGCGTTGCGGCTTTACTCTGTGCTCGGCAAGCGCACGGGTCATGAGCAGCGGCAGCTTCCCACGCCGGCCGACGATCGTCCGGCCGCGCCCATGCCGTCCTCCGGGCAGGTCGACAATCGCACGCCCGCGCAGCGCGCGGCCGACAATGCAGTGGCAGTGCCGGCCCAGCCCGGGCTGCGCGCGATCATCGCGACCGACCGCAACTTCGATGTCGCGCAGTTTCTGGGCGGCGCCAAGGCGGCCTATGGCATGATCCTCGAAGCCTATTGGAAGGGCGACCGCGAGACGCTGCGCACCTATTGCGCGGACGATGTGTATGAGGCGTTCAGCGCCGCCATCGACCAGCGCGAGGCCGATGGGCTGACCATGGACAACAAGCTCGTCCGCATCGAGGACGCGCGGATTGATGCTGCGCGTGTCGAGAGCGGCACCGCCTTCATCGCGATCCACTTCGAAGCCGATCTGTCCGCTGTCACGCGCGACCGGGACGGCAATGTTGTGGCCGGATCGCTGGACGATGCCATCTCCACGGCGGAAACCTGGACGTTCAGCCGCAATCTCTCCAGCCGCGATCCCAATTGGGAGCTGGTGGAGACGGACGAAGGCTGATCGCGCGCAGGCGGATCGCCATGCCGGCTCGTTTTCAGACTCGTTTCAAGCAGCTTTCCGCTCTGGCAAGCGCGCTGGCGCTTGCGGCGTGCGGGAGCATGATTCCGCCGGGTGGGCCTGGTCAGCGACCCGTCCCCTCCCGGCCTTCTTCGCCCGCCACGCCGCCGCAACCGGCAACCCCGCGTCCGCCGCTTACCCCTGCGCCCGATCAGGCTGAGCTGGCGCCCGCCGTGGCGGCCGGCCTGACGCCAGGGCCAGCGATCGACACGGTCCTGCCGACCGCATCCGAGCGGATGGGGCAAGCCTTGCGCGCCTTCCGCCTCTCCTGCTACTCGCTGCTGCGTCGCCGCGACCAGAGCGGCCTCACTGGCAATGCCGACTGGCAAACGGCCTGCGCGGCGGCGGCAAGCTGGAGCGAGGCAAACGCGCGCGAATTCTTCCGTCGCTATTTCGAAGCCGTGCAGGTCGGTGACGGCAAGGCGTTCGCGACCGGCTATTACGAGCCGGAAATCGCCGGCTGCCGCACGCGCGCCACGGGCTGCGAGACGCCGATCTATCGCAAACCGGACGATCTGATCGAGGTCGATCTCGGCCTGTTCAGCGAGAGCCTCAAGGGTCGGCGCATCAGAGGCAAGGTGCAGGGCTCCAGCTTCGTGCCCTATGATGACCGGGCGGCCATCACCGCAGGCGTGCTGGACGGGCGTGGTCTGGAACTGGCCTATGCCGTCGATCCGGTCGAGTTGTTCTTCCTCGAGGTGCAGGGCAGCGGGCGGTTGCGCCTGCCTGATGGCGGGATCATGCGCATCGGCTATGCCGGGCAGAATGGGCGCGATTATACCGGCATCGGCCGGCTGATGCGAGACCGGGGGCTGATCCAGATCGGCTCGATGCAGGACATCATGAGCTGGCTGCGCGCCAATCCGGCGCAGGGCCAGTCGATCATGAACGAGAATAAAAGCTACGTCTTCTTCCAAGAGCTGACCGGTCCCGGGCCGCTGGGTGCGCTGGGCGTGCCGGTGACGGCGGAGGTGAGCGTCGCGGCCGACCCCACCTTCGTGCCGCTTGGCGCGCCGGTGCTGCTGTCGCTCGACCGGGTCGAGCCCAACGGGCTCTGGATCGCACAGGATACCGGTGGGGCCATCAAGGGCAGCAATCGCTTCGATACCTTTTGGGGTGCCGGTGAGCGCGCTCGCGGCATCGCCGGCGGCATGTCGGCCCGTGGGAGCGCCCTGCTGCTGCTGCCGATCGGCACCTATGCCCGCCTGACCGCTGGCCGCTGAGCGTGGCCCGGCGGGTTCTCACGCCCGATGAGCGCGCGCTCTGGGGCAAGCTGACCCGTACGGTGACACCCCTGCGGCGGGTCCGTCCGCTTCCACCGGTGGAGCCGGTCTCGGCAGCGGCTTTTGCTGCGGCGCTGGATACGCCCAAGCCGGTGAAGGGCCGAATTCCACCGAGTCGTCCCGTGGCGCCGCCGCCATCCCCTCCGGCGCCCGTCGCCGTGCCCGTGCTGGACGGCAGCTGGGAGAAGCGCATTCGCTCCGGGCGGATTATTCCCGATCATGCCATCGATCTGCACGGCCTCAATCTGGCGGCAGCGCATATCCGGCTGGAACGGGCCATCGGCGATGCCCTCGCGCAGGGCTGGCGGGTGCTGCTGGTGGTGACCGGCAAGCCGCGGCCCGCCCCGGCGCCCGGCGAAACCCGGCGACGTGGCGCGATTCGCGCGGAAATCGGTGATTGGCTGGCGAGGAGCGCCCATGCCCACCGCATCGCCAGCGTTCGCCAGGCCCATCCCCGCCATGGCGGGGATGGCGCGCTCTACGTGATTTTGCGCCGCAGCAATTAGGCAGCGCCGCGTGGCCCGGGATAGCCATGCGCACGAGGATGTCCGCGCTGGCATGTCGCCCGCTGGCAGGCAGGAAACCGCCATTTGCGTTCGTTCATATTCGCGCTCCGAAATGAGACAGAAATTTACCGCGTTTCTGCGAAATCCCATTGGACGGAGGGTTAAGAATCGATTAACAATTGCCTCTCTTATGTGGGAGTTGAACATGAACATGAACCTCTTTGCCAAGGCGTCTGCGATCGCCCTCGGCCTTGCCGCGGTTACCCCGGCGCAGGCCGTGACCTTCCTGTACTTCCCCGGCACGTCCGCACCGACGGCAGGCTACAATGTGATCAACCAGTTCGACACGACGGCTGGCATCACCGGCTCGAACTTCCAGATCAACACGCCGCCGTCCAACTCGACCGGCGCGCCGCCGGCCTATGCGACGTTCGGTTCGTCTTCCTATCTGTCGGTTCTCGCCAACGGTTCCGCGACGATCAACTTCGGCGCTGCCAGCGCGGTGGAGTTCGACTGGGGTTCGATCGACGCCTACAACACGCTGACCGTTCTGCTGGACGGTGGCTCCAGCTTCGTGATCACGCCGGGCGGCAACTTCACCAATGACGCAGACGGCAACCAGATCCTGGCGAACACCAATGGCCTGTTCCAGATCTTCGCTGAGGGTAACGAGAAGATCGTTGGCCTGACGCTGGAATCGAGCCGCAACTCGTTCGAGATCGACAATCTCGCGACCGTTCCGGTTCCGGAGCCCGCCACCTGGGCGATGATGATCGCCGGCCTCGGCCTGGTCGGTGGCGTGATGCGTCGCCGCGCTGGCGCCACGAGCGTCACCTTCGCCTGATTTTCAATCAGTCGACAGATTTGGGAAGCGCCGTCGGTTGGGAGACCGGCGGCGTTTTCTTTTGGTTTTGGGATCGGCGGTTTAGCAGGTGAGGCGCAAGGTTGCCTGAGCGGTTCGCGACAGCGCCGCCGCATCAACCGAGCGTTGGGGCTGCGCTCAGGATCCGCTTGTAGATGCGCGTGAGGCTTTCGATGTCGGCCAGCGATACCGCCTCATCCAGCTTGTGCATCGTCGCATTCAGCAGACCGAACTCCACGACCGGGCAAAGCGCCGAGAGGAACCGAGCATCCGAGGTGCCGCCGCTGGTGGACAGTTCCGGTGTGAGGCCGGTTTCGGCGGCGATAGCCTCGCTGATTAGGCTGGAAAACGGACCCGGCTGGGTGAGGAACGACTCGCCGCTGATCATGGCGCGCAGCGTGCCGCCTTCGGCCTCCACCAAGGTGCGGATTCGGGCAACCAGATCCTCGCCGCGATGCAGATCGTTGAAGCGGATCGAGATGCGGGCCGTGGCCTTTGCGGGAATGACATTGGTTGCTGGATTGCCGACATGCAGGTCGGTGATCTCGATATTACTGGGCTGGAACCAGTCGGTGCCCTGATCCAGTTCGATCGCCTCAATGGCGGACAAGATGCGCACCAGCGGC
This sequence comes from Sphingobium sp. B8D3A, assembly GCF_025961995.1. Classification (NCBI taxonomy): domain Bacteria; kingdom Pseudomonadati; phylum Pseudomonadota; class Alphaproteobacteria; order Sphingomonadales; family Sphingobiaceae; genus Sphingobium; species Sphingobium sp. B8D3A. The sequence continues at coordinate 897,640 of NZ_JAOQOS010000001.1, forward strand.
GAAATCGGGTTTTTCGCCAGATGCGGATAGGCGACATGGCCCTGCATGCCCTCGACGCTGATCCACATGTTCACCGAGCCGCGCCGGCCGATCTTGATCATGTCGCCAAGGCGCTGGACCGAGGTCGGCTCGCCCACGAGGCAGACATCGGGCGTCACGCCGCGCTCGGCCATATGGCGCATTAGCGCGCGGGTGCCGTGGACGGCGTCGCCCTCCTCATCACCGGTGATGATCAGGCTGATCGTGCCGGGCAGCGGGGCGCCCTCGGCATCGGCCCGCGCGATGGCCGCGACGAACACCGCGATGGAACTCTTCATGTCCACAGCGCCGCGCCCGTAGAGCAGTTCGCCGCGCCGCTCGGGCCGGAAGGCGTCGCTCGTCCACCCCTCGCCGGGGGGCACGACGTCCAGATGGCCGGCAAAGGCGACATGCGGGCCATCGCCCGTGCGGCGGACCGCCAATAGATTTTCCACCGGCCCGTGCGGCGGCTCGCCATCGATGAAGCGCTCGACGGTGAAGCCGAGCGGGGTGAGCATGGCTTCCAGCGCATCGAACACCGCGCCGGTCGCCGGTGTGACGGACGGGCAGGCAATCAGCGCTTCGGCAAGCGCGACAGGATCGGTGAGGGACGGGGCGGTGCTCATGGCGCCTGCGTTAGCCAAGCTTGCGCGCCAAGGGAAGCGAGGTCCGCGCCCTGCGCTCCCTCTGGCGGTGATGGGCCCCCTGCGGTAGCGAGGAGGGGCGCAACATAGGAGGAGCCGACATGCCCAAGATCGAGATCGAGCAGGTGGAGCAGAGCAACAGCACGGGCTATCCGCCGCCGTTCAACGAGCCTGTGGCCGGGCGCTGGCACCGGCGGCTCGGGCGCCATGCCGGCCTGACGCATCTGGGCGCCAGCCATGTCGTGCTGGAGCCGGGCGCCTGGTCCTCACAGCGGCACTGGCATCTGGGCGAGGATGAGTTTCTGATCATGCTATCCGGGCAGGCGGTGCTGATCGAGGACGAAGGCGAGACCATCCTGCACCCCGGCGATTGCGTGGCCTGGGCCGCGGGCGTCGCCAATGGCCACCATCTCGTCAATCGCAGCGCTACGAATTGCACCTTCATCTGCCTGAGCGCGGGGGACCGCGATGCCGGTGGGCGCTATTCCGATATCGACATGATCTTCACGGCTGGCGGCTATCAGCATCGCGATGGCACGCCTTATGGGACCGAGCGGTTGCCGTGAATGTGGTGTGTGCACCGGCGATATGCCTGTGCAACACACGCATGGTTATCCCAGCGACAGCAGGGATCGCCAGCCTGCTAGACTAACTGCTCGAAGAGGTCCTCCCAGTCGACGTTTGGAGCGATCACGCCGCCCAAACATATCTCACAATGCTCATGAAAAAAGCGAATACGAAGGCATAGCTGAACTTATCCAATCGGATAAGATCCTGCCCCTTCTTCAGCCTCACCTGGCCCACAAGGGCCATCATTGCCCCCAGGATGACTGGTGTGATGAACAAGTTGATTGTGCGGAGTGAGGGGTCTTCAATAACGGAATGAGGCAGAATGAAGAGGCTTACGCCGCCCGCTATCGTGCCCCAGATCATAAAACCAATTGTGGATAAGATCGGATTTCGCGGCCGCCGCATCGTATCCGCCAGGCTGCGAAGTCCCAGTTCTGCCAGCAGCTCAAAAAAAGCCTGAAGTAAAAGTTCACCTAAGAACTGTAGAATGACTTCGAAAACAAATTCCATCAGCGTGGTCGGTCCGATTAATAGACGCACAAAGACGCAGTGGGCGGGAATTTATGGTCGCATCTCGGATTTCGGGGTCGCCCGGATATTAACGGCGGGATGGCGTGGATCCCGGAATCGTCGCTCGCTCTCCCCCGAAAACATCATCCCGCGCCCGCAGGCTCCAGCCGCGGAATGACCCAGCTTTCCCGCGCGGCATCATCCAGCCATTCGCGCATCCAAGGGTGGGCGAGGATGGCGTCCATATAGGCGCGCGCTGCCGGCGGCACTGCGATGGAATAGGTGACGAAGCGCGAGACGACTGGCGCAAACATGATGTCCACGGCGCCGAAGGGGCCGAAGAGATAATCGCCCTCTGCCCCGAACCGCGAGCGGGCCTGTTCCCACAGGCTTACGATGCGCCCGACGTTGGCGGCAACATCGGGGCCGAGATCGCGCGGGGGGAGGATGTGGCGGGTGTTCATGCCGCAGGTCTGGCGTAGCGGCTGGTAACCGGAATGCATTTCCGCTGCCATCGAGCGGGCAAGCGCCAGCGCTGCCTTGTCCTGCGGCCAGAAGCGGGCGCCGCCGGAGAGCGCATCGAGATAGTCGATGATGGCAAGACTATCCCACACAGCGATGTCGCCATCCCACAACGTCGGCACCTTGCCGCCGGATACGGCGAGGTCGCTCTGCGCCTTGCGGGCCTCCCACGCCTCGTCGAACAGCGGGACAAGCACTTCCTCGAAGGGCAGGCCGGATTGCTTTGCCGCCAGCCAGCCCCGCAGCGACCAGCTCGAATAGACCTTGTTGCCGATGATTAGCGTCAGCATCATATCGTCTCCCGGCTGGTCAGAGGCTCAGCATCAGCCCGGCCAGCGCCGCGCTCATCAGATTGGCGAGGCTACCGGCGATCAGCGCCTTGATGCCGAGCCGGGCGATCATCGGCCGCTGATTGGGCGCCAGGCTGCCGGTCACCGCCATCTGGATGGCGATGGACGAGAAATTGGCAAAGCCGCACAGCGCGAAGGTGGTGATCGCCACCGTGGCGGGCGATAGCGTGGCCTGCACCTGCCCCAGCTCGATGAAGGCGACGAACTCGTTGAGCACGACCTTGGTGCCGAACAGGCCGCCCGCGACCTGCGCCTCGTTCCACGGAATGTTGAGCAGGAGCATCACCGGCGCGAACAGCTTGCCGATCAGCATCTGGAAGCTGAGATCGGGATAGCCGAACCAGTTGCCGACCCCGCCGAGCAGGCCATTGGCCAGCGCGACCAGCGCCACGAAGGCAAGCACCATCGCGCCGACCGCGACGGCCAGCTTCACGCCGGTCTGCGCGCCTTGTGCGGCAGCCATGATGAGATTGGCCGGCTTCTCCTCCTCATGGGTGGCATCGGGCAGGATGACCGGCTCGATCTCGGCATCGTCGGGATTGTCCGGCATGATGATCTTGGCCATCAATATGCCGCCCGGCGCGGCCATGAAGGCGGCAGCGAGCAGATAGTCGATCTGGATGCCCATCGAGGCATAGGCCGCGAGGATCGTGCCTGCCACGCCAGCCATGCCGCTCGTCATCACGGTGAACAGCTGGGCGGGCGTCAGGCTGGCGAGATAGGGCCGGATGACCAACGGGCTTTCGCTCTGGCCCACGAACACATTGGCGGCGCAGCACAGGCTTTCTACGCGAGAGATGCCCGTCACCTTCTGGATGGCGCCGCCGACCCAGCGGATGACGAACTGCATGATACCAAGATAATAGAGGATCGAGACGAGGCTCGCGAAGAAGATGATGACGGGTAGGGCGGCGATGGCAAAGCTGGTGCCGCCGACCTCCGGCCGGGCGAGCGGCCCAAAGATGAAGTTCGTGCCGGCCTGCGCATAGCCGAGCAGATTGCCCACGCCATGCGACATGGCAGCGATCGCGGCCTTGCCGGCGGGTACGTAGAGAACCAGCAGGGCGATGCCGGCTTGCAAGGCGAAGGCGGCAGCGACGACGCGCAGGCGAATGGCGCGCCGGTTGCCGGAGAGCAGCACGGCGATGGCAAGAATCGCGACGATGCCAACGAGGCCGATGAGGATGGGCATGGAGTGGCGGCTGTCCCCTGTTCGCATGGCCCGCCAAAGGGCCATCAGCGCGAATCGCTTATACAGGCGCGCTGCAGCGCGGCAATCGGCTGCGCGGCGGCGGGTGTCGTTGCACGGCGGCGCGTGGCATGTCGCGCACAGGGTCTCTTCCCGCCTCGCTGCAAAGGCATTAAGCGACGGGGATGACCGCACCCGCTCAGGCCTCGTCGGCACCCATCGCCCGCTCTCTGTTCGTCCTGTCCGTCTTCTATGGGGGCATGGTGTGCATCGCCGGTGTTCTCGGCAACAAACAGGTTTCGCTCGGGCCGCTCGGCGCAATCGGCTCGGCGCTCGGTTTGGGGGACTTGGCGGTGGAAGCCGGCATCTTCGCCTTCCTCCTGCTGGTCGTCGTCTCGAGCGCAGTGGCGGAACTGCATGGCCGGGCCGTTGCCAACCGGCTGGTGTTGCTGGGCTTCGTCCCGCTGATCGTCTCGATCCTGCTCTCCGTGGTCGTGCTGGCCCTACCCGCCGCGCACGAAATGGCGCCGGAGCGGCAGGCAGCCTTTGCCATGATCATGTCCGGCACGCCGCGCATCTGGGCGGGCGGCATCGTCGCTTACGGTATTTCGCAGATCCTCAACGTCACCATCTTCGCTGCGCTCAAGGGGCAGGCGGGGAGCCGGCTGCTGTGGCTGCGCGCCGGTACGGCGAGCGTGCTCTCGCAGATCGTCGATACGCTGCTGTTCGTCACCATCGCCTTTTACGGCGTCTTTCCCATCGGGGCGCTGCTGGTGGGGCAGATGCTCGCCAAGGTTCTGCTCTCGGCGTTGCTGGTGCCGCCGGTCATCTATGCGTTTGTGGCATTGGGGCGCAGACTCGACCGGTGATGTAATCCGTTCGGGCTGAGCTTGTCGAAGCCTCGCTCTTCTTCTGTATGGAGGGAAAGAAGTAGCACGGCCCTTCGACAAGCTCAGGACGAACGGGGAGGTAAGGGATTCCAGACCCCCTCCTTTCTTGCAGCGCGGGCCGCAAAGCCTTATGCGCCCGCGCATGACCGATCACGCACCCGATCCCGCCCTGCTGGCCAAGGCCGAGACCCTTACCGAGGCGCTGCCCTATATGCAGCGTTATGCCGGCGAGACGTTCGTCGTGAAATATGGCGGCCATGCCATGGGCGACCCGGAGGCCGCGCGCGATTTCGCCGAGGATGTCGTGCTGATGAAGATGGTCGGCATCAATGTGGTGGTCGTCCACGGCGGCGGGCCGCAGATCGGCGCGATGCTCAAGAAGCTGGGCGTCGAGAGCAAGTTCGTGAACGGCCTGCGCGTGACCGACGAGGAAACCGCGAAGATCGCCGAGATGGTCCTCGCCGGATCGATCAACAAGGAGATCGTCGGCTGGATCGCCCAGGCAGGTGGCCGCGCGGTCGGTATTTCCGGCAAGGATGGCGGCCTGGTGCTGTGCGAGAAGGTCGGCGGCAAGCGCGAGCCGGACCCGAACAGCGGCATCGAGCGCAATGTCGATCTGGGTTTTGTCGGTGACCCCGTGAAGGTCGATCGGCGCATTCTCGACAGCCTCTCGCGCGACGGCATCATTCCCGTGGTCGCGCCGGTTGGCATTGGCGCCGACGGGCACACCTACAATGTAAACGCCGATACCATGGCGGGCGCAATCGCCGCTGAACTCGGCGCCAAGCGCTTCTTCCTGCTCACCGACGTGGCGGGCGTGCTGAACAAGGACAAGGATCTGCTGAGCGATCTGACCCCGGCGAAGATCGGCGGTCTGGTCGAGGATGGCACGATTTCCGGCGGCATGATTCCCAAGGTGGAAACCTGCGTGAAGGCTGTCGAGGGCGGCGTGGAAGCGGCGGTCATTCTCGATGGGCGCATTCCGCATGTCATGCTGCTGGAGGTGTTCACCCGCCAGGGCGCCGGCACGTTGGTGCATCTGTAACGCGCGGCGCGCGGGGGCTATGGCGGTAGAAAATCACCGCCCTCAAGCAACTTGCAGCCGCTAGGCCCGCTGGGCTAGACTCTTCTCAACCTTCCACCACAGGACGAACCATGGCCGTTGCCCTTATCCAGACCTTGGCGATCCTGCTGAATGTCGCCTGGTGGATCATCATCGTTCAGGCCATTTTGAGCTGGCTGATCGCGTTCAACGTGATCAACACCAGCAATGATATCGTGCGCAGCATCTGGGTCGCGCTGGACCGGCTGACCGAGCCGCTCTATCGGCCGATCCGCCGGATCATGCCGGACCTGGGCGCGCTCGATCTCTCGCCGATGGTCGTGCTCATCATCATCATCATCCTGCAGGGGCCGGGCCTGACCGCGCTGGCAAGCCTGCTGCTCTGAGCGGACGTGCGCCGTGCCGCTTCGTCGTGACGGCGCAGACCTGCTGCTGGCGATTCGCCTGACGCCCAAGGCTGCGCGTGCTCGCCTTGGCGGAACGTTCACGGATGCCGCCGGGCAGCGCTGGTTGCAGGCCAGCGTCACCGCGCCGCCGGACAAGGGCAAGGCCAATGCCGCCCTGCTGACGCTGCTCGCCCGACATCTGCGCGTGCCCGGATCGTCGATTTTGCTGGAGACAGGGGATACCAACCGGCTAAAGCGCCTGCGCATTGCGGGTGCTGATCCGCACACGGAACAGTCTTTGAGAGAGATCGCTGAGAAGGAGCGAAGCGCGACATGAGTTTGGGCAAGGAAATCGACGGCAAGGCATTCGCGGCGAAGCTGCGCGGGCGGATGGCTGAGGCAGTCCCCGCTTTCGTGGAGAAGACCGGGCGCAAGCCGGGCCTCGCGGTGGTGCTGGTCGGTGAAGACCCGGCGAGCAGCGTCTATGTCCGCTCCAAGGGCAAGGCGACGGTCGAAATCGGCATGAACAGCCTTGAGTTCAAGCGCCCCGCCACGATCAGCCAGGAAGAGCTGATCGAGCTGGTCGAAGAGCTGAATGCGGACGACAGCGTGGATGGCATTCTCGTCCAGCTGCCGCTGCCTGCCCATCTCGATGACAAGGCGGTGATCGCCACCATCGATCCCGCCAAGGATGTCGATGGCTTCCATGTCGTCAATGCCGGCAAGCTGGCGGTGGGCGATCCCACCGCTCTGGTGCCCTGCACGCCGCTTGGCTGCCTGATGCTGCTCAAGGACGAGCTGGGCGACCTTTCCGGCAAGGAAGCGGTTGTCATCGGCCGCTCGAACATCGTCGGCAAGCCGATGATGCAGCTGCTGCTGGCGGAAAGCTGCACCGTGACTGTGGCGCACAGCCGCACGCACGATCTGGCCGGCGTGGTCCACCGCGCGGACATCGTGGTTGCGGCGGTCGGCCGGCCGGAAATGGTCAAGGGCAGCTGGATCAAGCCGGGCGCCGTGGTCATCGACGTGGGAATCAATCGCGTGAAGGGCGATGAGGACGGCAAGACCAAGATCGTCGGTGACGTCGCCACCGCCGAGGCGATCAACCACGTCGCGGCGATCACGCCCGTGCCGGGTGGCGTCGGTCCGATGACCATCGCGGTGCTGTTGCGCAACACGCTGGTCGCCGCGCACGTTCGCGCGGGTCTGCCCGCACCCAAGGGCCTTTGATCCGCAGCGCTGCCTTTGCCTTGCTCGCCACGCTCTCTCTGGGCGTGGCGGCTGGTCCTGCGCACAGTCAGCGCCAGATGACGCCAAGCGTCGGCGTCGGCACGGCCAATCCCAGCGCCATCGTCGCCGCCGAACTGGGCATGGCCCGGCAGGCGCGCGAGGAGGGGCAATGGACGGCGCTGCGCAAGCTGGCCGACAAGGACGCCGTGATCTTCGCGCCCGGCCCGCTCAATGCCCAAGCCTGGCTTAAGCAGCAGACGGACCCCGCCCGGCCGCTGCGCTGGAACCCGCAGCAGATCTTCATCGCCTGCGATGGCAGCTATGCCGCCGCGACCGGGTCGCTGGAGCGCGTAAACGGACAAGCGGCGCGGTTCGTCACCCTTTGGCGGCAGCAGCGCAAGGGTGATTATAAATGGGTGATGACGGCCACCAGCGACACGCCATGGAGCGGCGAGGCGGACGGCATGATCAAGGCCTCCGTTGCCGATTGCGCGCGACGGGGTGAGCGGCCGGAGCGGCGCGATCGCGACCGCGACATTGTGCGCCTGCCGGACCCGCCGCCGGCCAGCGGGTCGGCGCAGTCCGAGGACGGGTCGCTGCGCTGGACATGGACGGTGAGCGGCGATGCGCGGACGCTGGAGGTCTTCCTGCGTCGCGGTGCCGGTGAGGAGCGGGCCATTCGGGAGACGGTGGCGGAGGGCCCGCGATGATGGAGCTGTTCCTCGCGGCGTTCATCACGCTGTTCGTCGTCATCGACCCGCCGGGCACGGCGCCGATCTTCAGCAGCCTCACCATTGGCGCGAGCGGCGCCCAGCGTCGCAGCATGGCGGTGCGGGCGGTGATCGTGGCGGCCTGTATCCTGCTCGCCTTCGCGCTGGCGGGGGAGGCGTTCCTGCGCACCCTCGGCATCACGCTGGAGGCATTCCGCATCGCGGGTGGCATCATGCTGTTCTTCATCGCCATGGACATGGTGTTCGAGACGCGGACGCGGCGGCGCGAAGACCGTGCGCAGAAGATCAAGGAAACGCCGGAAATCGAGGATGTCGCCATCTTCCCGATGGCGATGCCGATGATTGCCGGGCCGGGATCGATCGCGACGATCATGCTCTTAATGGCGCGGGCGACGGGTCCGCAGGAGACGGCGATCGTGCTCTTCGCGCTCGCGGCCAATCTGCTGCTGATGCTGGCAGCGCTCCTGGCGGTCGGCCCGATCATGCGGGTGTTCGGTGGTCAGGTGGAGGCGGTCATTACCCGTTTGCTGGGTGTGATTCTCGCGGCGCTTGCGGTGCAGTTCGTGATCGACGGATTGCGCCAGAGCATTCTCTGATTTGAGAGGGAAGGGCCGGAGAGACACGCTCCCCGACCCTTCCCATCATGCAGTTCAGCTCGCGACGGCGGGCACGATCTTGATTTCCACGCGGCGGTTCTGCGCCTTGCCGTCAGCGGTTTCGTTACTGGCGACCGGGCGCGTCTCGCCATAGCCCATCGTCGCCATGCGGATCGGATCGACGCCGCGACGCCCGAGATAATTGGCAACGGCCTGCGCGCGACGCTCAGACAGCGCCTGGTTGTAAGCCTCGCTGCCGTCGGAATCGGTGTGACCCAGCACGTCGATCATCGTCTTGGGATATTCCGCAAGGGTCGAGGCCACCTGATCCAGCGTGGACTGCGCCTGCAGCTGCACCGTGGCCTGATCGGTCGCGAAGGTGATGCCGGAGGGCATGCGGAGCAGCAATTCATCGCCCTGACGAACGACATCGACGCCGGTGCCGGCGGTCTGCTGGCGCAGCTTCCTCTCCTGCGCGTCCATATAAGCGCCGACGCCCGCGCCGGCCACGGCACCAATGCCCGCGCCGACGATCTTCTCCGTGCGGTCGTTGCGGCCGCCCAAAATGTCGCCGAGCAGATAGCCGCCGAGCGCGCCACCGACGCCGCCGATAGCGGCCTTCGAAATGGTCCGATTGCCGGTTTCGGGATCGGTCACACAGCCGGAGAGGGCCAGCGCCGCCAAAGCGGTACCGGCAAGGGCAAGGGGGGAATGGCTGCGAAGGCTCATGATTATCTCCTCAAGTCTGGCCTCCCGCGCTGTTACGCGGGAACCCAGCCATTAACGGCGCGGGAACCTGATTAGTTCCTGAACGAGGGAACTCTTGCCGGCCTGCGATGTTGCCCAGCGATGTTGTATAGTGGCTTTCCGTAGCGAAAGCCGCTAAGCTTTCAGCCAACAACCCCCTTTAGAAGAGACCATGCCGCCTTTTCCCTGGCTCGATGCCGCCATCGTCCTCGCGCTGATTGCGCTCAACGGCGTCTTTGCCATGTCGGAACTGGCCATTGTCTCGGCACGCCGGCCACGGCTGGAGGCCATGACCCGCAATGGCAAGCATGGGGCACGGGCGGCGCTGGGCCTCAGCGCTGAGCCGGGTCGCTTCCTGTCTACCGTCCAGATCGGCATCACGCTCATCGGCATTCTCGCCGGTGCCTATTCGGGCGATAAGCTCGGCGGCCCGCTGGGCGCGATCTTCGCCTATCTCGGCATGTCCGCCAATCTGGCCCAGAACACCGGTTTTGGCGTTGCGATCGTCGCGACGACCTATGTCTCGCTGATCATCGGCGAGCTGGTGCCCAAGCAGCTTGCGCTGCGCAATCCCGAGCCGCTGGCCTGCGTCGTCGCGCCCCTGATGATCATGCTCGCGCGGGTTGCTGCGCCGATCGTCTGGGTGCTGGATCAGTCCAGCGAGGTCATCTTCAAGCTGATGCGCCTCAAGCGCGAAGGCTCGGACCATGTGACGGCGGAGGAACTGCAGCTCATCGTGGCGGAAGCCAGCCGACACGGCGTGATCGAGGAAAGCGAGCGCGCGATCATTTCCGGCGTGGTGCGGCTGGCCGACCGGCCGGTGCGTGAAGTGATGACGCCGCGCCGCGATGTCGACTGGCTGGATGCCGATGCCAGCGCCGAGCAATTGCGCGAGAAGCTGCTCGCCACCCCGCACACCCGCCTGCCGGTGGCGCAGGGCAGCGTGGAGGACATTATCGGCGTCGTGCAGGCGCGTGACGTGATGGCCGCGCTGTTCCGGGGAGAAGCGCTGGACCTGCGGGTACTGATGCGCCCCGTTTCCATCGTGCCCGATCAGGTGGATGCCATGGACGCCCTCAACCGCCTGCGGGAGGCCGACGCCCCCATGGTGATGGTGCATGACGAATATGGCCATTTCGAAGGCATTGTGACCCCGGCAGACCTCATGTCCGCCATCGCTGGCGAGTTCGCGTCGGACAGCGATCTGTACACCCAGCCGATGGTCACGGAGCGGGAGGATGGCAGCCTGCTCGTCTCCGGCCAGATGGCCATCGACGCGCTGGCCGAGCGCATCGACCTCGATCTCTCCGAAGACCGCGACTACGCGACCGTTGCCGGCTTTGCGCTGGCCGTGCTGCGCCACCTGCCCGAAGAGGGCGAGCATTTCAGCGAGCAGGGCTGGCGGTTCGAGATCGTCGATATGGACGGGCGCAAGATCGACAAGCTGCTGGTCAGCGCGGAAGATTGATCCGTGCGCCTGCGCCGGTTTGGTCAGGCATAGGCATAAGGCCCGCCCGTCTCCAGCGCGCGCTGATAGGCGGGCCGTGACTGCACCCGGTCCAGCCAGGCGATTGTCGCGGGACGGCTCTCGTCCAGCCCACCCCGGCTGCGCGCGGCCTCAAGCGGAAAGCTCATCATCACATCGGCCCCACTGATCTGGTTGCCGGCAAACCACGGACGCCGGCTCAGCTCGGCTTCGACATAATCGAGATGGACGTCGATCATCGGCTGGATGCGCTTGACGGCGACCTTGCCGACCAGCGGAATGCGGGAGAGCACGAGCTTGAGCAGCAGCGGCGGCATCATCGAGCCTTCCGCATAATGCAGGAACATGCGGTATTGCAGCTTTCCGTCAGCGTCATCGGGCGGCCCGAACTGGCCGGATTTCTCGACCAGATATTCGACGATCGCGCCGCTCTCGATCAGCGTGCGGCCCTCGTCTTCCAGCACCGGCGACTTGCCGAGCGGATGCACCGCCTTGAGCGCAGCGGGCGCAAACATCGTTTCGGGATCGCGCTCATAACGGCGCAATTCATAGGGCACCCCCAACTCCTCCAGCATCCACAGGATGCGCTGCGAGCGGGAGTTGTTGAGATGGTGGACGATCATTGAGAGGCTCCATGGCAAATCGTGTTGCAAGGCGCGAAGGTATGCTTACAGTGTAAACATACTTCATCAAGCTTACGGTGTAAACAATCTTGAAAGACGCGTCCTTGAGGAATTGCCTCGTCAACGAAACAGTGGCGACGTTAGTTGCAGGCGAGCCGGAACCCAGTCTGCGCGATCTCGCGGCGCGCCTTGGCGTATCCGCCATGGCGCCTTATCGGCATTTCCCGAATAAGGCGGCACTGATGGAGGCCGTGTCCGAGCGCGGATTTGCTATGCTTGAGGCACAGCTCAAGGCTGCGGATGCCGCAAAGGCCGGCGCTCCTGCGCTGGTTGCGCAGGGCTTGGCCTACTTTGCATTTGCAATAACGCACCGACGTTTGTTCGATTTGATGTTCCGCGAAGGCACACGCGCCGGTGAAGAAAGTCCGGCGAGGCAGCGTGCCTTCGGCGTCCTGTACGATCGGGTCGTGGCTCTGGCGCCCGAGGACGCCGAGGCTGTTGCGCTCGCCTGCTGGGCGCTGGTTCATGGCCTTGCCGTTCTTCAATCCGCTCCGGGTGGGCCGGAGCAGGCGGCGCGCGTTCGTGATGTATTGACCCTTTTCGTAAACAGGATCGCGCGCGTCTGAACGGCGGCGCCTAGCCTGCCGCCGCGTCTTTCTCCCGCGCGATTTCCCGCCAGCCGAGGTCGCGCCGGCAGAAGCCGCCGGGGAAATCGACCTGATCGACCAGCGCATAAGCGGCGTCGCGCGCCTGCGTGACCGTTGCCCCCCGCGCGGTGACGTTCAGCACGCGGCCGCCGCTGGCCACGAGCTGCCCGTCCTTGAGCGTCGTGCCGGCGTGGAAGATCTTGGCACCATCGGGCGCCATCGGAAGCGCGATGGGCGCGCCTTTCTCGGGCGTGCCGGGATAGCCCTTCGCGGCCAGCACCACGGTCAGCGCCGGGTCGGGCGCAAAGCTTGGGCCGCTGGCCTCGTCGAGCGTCCCTTGCGCGACGGAGAGCAGCAGCGCGACGAGATCGCTGGTCAGCCGCATCATAAGCACCTGGCATTCAGGGTCGCCAAAGCGGCAATTATATTCGATGAGCTTGGGGCCGTCCGCGGTGAGCATCAGCCCGGCGAATAGCACACCGGAATAAGGCGTGCCGCGCGCGGCCAGCGTCGTCACCGTCGGGCGGATGATCTGATCCATCACGGCATCCTGCAGGGCAGGCGTGAGCACCGAGGCCGGACTATAGGCGCCCATGCCGCCGGTATTGGGGCCGGTGTCGCCTTCACCCGCCCGCTTGTGATCCTGCGCCGAGCCGAAGGCGACGACGTTGGTGCCATCGGTGAGGGCGAAGAAGCTGGCTTCCTCGCCTTCCATAAATTCTTCCAGCACCACTTCCGCGCCCGATGCGCCGAAGCTGCCGCCAAACATGTCGCGGATCGCCTCTTCGGCCTCTTCGCGCGTTTGCGCGATGATGACGCCCTTGCCGGCGGCGAGCCCATCGGCCTTCACCACCACCGGCAGGCTGAAGTCGCTCAGCGCCGCCAGCGCCATCTCGGCGCTGGTGCAGCGGACATAACCCGCCGTAGGAATGGCCGCATCGCGGCAGAGATCCTTGGTGAAGCCCTTGGACCCTTCAAGCTGGGCGGCAGCGGCGCTTGGTCCGAACACCGGGATGTCCACGGCGCGCAGGCTGTCGGCAATGCCGTCCACCAGCGGCGCTTCCGGGCCGACGACCACAAGGCCGACGCTGTTAGCGCGGCAAAAATCGATCACGGCGGCATGATCGGCAAGGTCGATATCGACCAGGCGCGCCGCCTCGGCTATGCCGGGATTGCCCGGTGCGGCGAACAGGCCGGTGCAGAGCGGCGATTGCGCCAGCTTCCAGGCGAGGGCATGTTCGCGCCCGCCACCGCCGAGCAAAAGGATATTCATGAGCGATTTTTCCGTCAGTGAGGATGCGTCCGGCCGCCTGTTAGCGCAGGAGCGCGCGGGGGACAATCTGACCGCGCTCAGCATTTCCGAACTCTCCGCCCAGCTCAAGCGCACGGTGGAGGATCGCTTTGGCTTCGTGCGCCTGCGCGGCGAAATTTCGGGCTTCAAGCGGGCCGCCTCCGGCCATGTCTATTGCTGCCTCAAGGACGATGCGGCGGTGATCGACGGGGTGATGTGGAAAGGCACGGCGGGCCGTCTCGCCTTCCGGCCCGAGGATGGGCTGGATGTGATCGTCACCGGCAAGGTCACGACCTACCCCGGGCGCTCCAAATATCAGATCGTCATCGAGAGCATGGAGCTGGCCGGCGAGGGCGCACTGATGCAGCTCTTCGAGCAGCTCAAGGCGCGCTTGTCCGCCGAGGGGCTGTTCGATCCCGCCAAGCGCCGGCCGATCCCGATGCTGCCCGATGTGATCGGCGTGGTGACCTCGCCCACCGGCGCAGTGATTCGCGACATTCTCCACCGGCTTGCCGATCGCTTTCCGAGCCGCGTGCTGCTCTGGCCCGTGCTGGTGCAGGGGGAGGGCGCGGCGGCCCAGGTGGCAGCGGCGGTGCGCGGCTTCGGCGCGTTGCCGGCCGATGGCCCGATCCCGCGCCCCGACGTGCTGATCGTGGCGCGCGGTGGCGGCTCGATTGAGGATTTGTGGTCGTTCAACGAGGAAGTCGTGGTGCGGGCGGTGGCGGAGTCACCGATTCCCGTCATTTCCGCCGTGGGCCATGAGACGGATACGACCTTGTGCGATTTCGCTGCCGATCTCCGCGCGCCGACGCCCACTGCTGCTGCGGAAATGGCCGTGCCGGTCCGCGCCGACCTCGCCGTGCAGGTCGCCGAGCTACGCGCACGGATGCAGCGCTGCGTGGCGCGCGGCTTGGACCGCAGCCGCGAGCGATTGGAAGCACAGCGGCGGCTGCTCCCGCGCCCGGACGTGCTGCTGGCGCAGGCTCGCCAGCGCGCGGACGATCTTGGCGACCGGCTGCGGCGCGGCCTTTCCCACCGGGTGAGCCGGGCGCGGCACGAGTTGGCGGACGCATCCGGCGCATTGCGACCCGCATTGCTGCAGAGCCACCTCGCGCGGGAACGGCAGAAGCTCGCCAACGTCCGGCTCTCACCGCTGGTGCTCGAGCGCCGACTGGGCGACGCGCGGAGGCAGCTGGATGGGCTGTGGCGGCTGGCCCAGTCGCTCAATCCCGATGCGCCGCTCAAGCGTGGCTTTGCGCGCGTGATGGCGCAAGGCCGGCTGGTGCGCTCTGCCGAGGAAGCGCGCGCGGCGGGGCGGGTAACGCTCAAGTTCGAGCATGATGAGGTGACCGCAATGACGCAGCCCGATGCGGCGGGTGGCGACTCTCCGGCGCCGGCCTTCCCGTCCTCCGCGCCGCCTCCGTCCGCGCCCCGGCCGGCGCGCAGGGCGGCCCCTTCCGCTACGCCAGCGCGGCAGACCGACCTGTTCGACTGACGGCGCGCCCTTGCATCGCGCCAGCCGCGCGGCCATGAGTGCGGGCATGACAGGTTTCCGCTTCCGCTCTCGTTCTGTTCTGGCGGGAGGTCTGCTCGCCGCATCGGCCGGCTGCTCGACGGTCCCGCCGCCGCCGCCGGAAGCCAGCGCGCTGCCCATCGAGGACGTGCCCGATCTCGCGCTGCCGCAAGGGCCGGCCACGTTGCAGGTTCGCGGTACCCCCCGGCAAGGGGCACTGCTGCGCGGTCTCGTCCCCGTCGGCACGCTGGGTCTTACGCTCGATGGCGTGCCGGTGGCCGTGGACGCCGAGGGAAACTTCATCATCGGGCTGGACCGCGATGCCCCCGCGACCATGACGCTGGAAGCGACTGGGCGTGATGGGCGCAAGCAACGGCGCGTGCTGACCATCGCGCGCGGCGACTGGAAGATCCAGAACGTCAATGCCTCGATCACCGGCAGCGCCACCAGCGAGGAGTTCCAGCAACGGCGGGCGGGCGAACTGGCGCGCATCGTTGCCGCCCGGGGTGATCCGCAGCTGAGCAATGGCTGGCGGCAGACATTCATCTGGCCGGTGAAAGCGCGCATTTCCGGCGTGTTCGGCTCGCAGCGCATCTATCGGGGCACGCCGGGCAGCTATCATAGCGGGCTCGATCTCGCCGGGGGGCAGGGCACGGTCTATGTCGCGCCGGCGGACGGCGTCGTCGTGCTCGCCAGCGAAGAGCCGTTCACGCTGGAAGGCAAGCTGCTCATCATCGATCATGGCATGGGCCTCAACAGCGCCTTCCTGCACAGCGATCGGCTGCTGGTGAAGGAAGGCGATGTGGTGCGCCAGGGCCAGCCGCTCGGCGAGATCGGCGCGACGGGCCGCGTGACCGGTCCGCATCTGCACTGGAGCATGAAGTGGAACGATGCGCGGATTGATCCGTTACCGCTGGTACAAGGCCAAGCGGCCCGCTGATCGACAATCAGGCTGGATGACGTAGCGTCCGGCAGTCGGCCTCTTTTGCTGCATTGCAACACGATGTGGGAAGGCAAAAGGGTCGGGTGGGGCGGTCTGAAAATGCCCCCTTTGAGCATCGGACGCTACGGAAAGCTACCCCGTGAGTCGCTCCGATTTCGTCACGAATTCCATAGTCATTGGACCCTGCGGCGTGAGAAGATTAACAAATAGTTTCTAGGAAAACTGCGGTCCGGGACGATTTGTGTCGTGCTGTGTAGATCGTGGCTAATATTGTTACAGCGGACCGCAGGGCGCGGAGACACCGGGGCCGACGATTTTGTTGCATGAATGTGACATGTACGGGAAAATAGCCCCTTCATGCTGCACCTGCGCTTTACACCTTTAACCAATCCGCACAGTTTCACGGCCATATAGCGCAGGGGCCACGCGTGTTGTCGTCGGGAGACCGAGAGGGCGACGCACGATCCCCGCGTTTCGTGCGACCGGATATTCCCGGCCGCAGTTCGCAAATTCCAGAGCAAGGGACTGGATCGTGAAGAAAACAACATCGCAAACATTGCTGAAGCTGGCAGCTGCACCTGCCGTCCTCGGCCTCGCCATGCTGAGCTCCGCCGCACATGCGCAGGAGCCGCAGAACGCGGACGGCGCTGAAGACGGGGAAGTCATCATCGTCACCGGTTCGCGCATTGCGCGGCCTGAGTTCTCGTTTCCGAATCCGGTGCAGGCCGTAACGGCGGCTCAAATCGAACAGCGCGGTAACGTTAATCTGACGGACTTTCTTGTCACCTCCCCGGCATTGCTGGGTTCGCGGTCGAACATCGACGTCGCGGGTTCCAACCTGCCCAACGCAGGCTTGGTGGGCGTCAACAACCTCGATCTGCGCAATCTTGGCCCTAATCGTACCCTGGTCCTCGTGGACGGCCGCCGCCATGTCGCGGGGTATCCGGGCACGGCTGCTGTCGATATCAACACCATTCCCACCGATCTCGTTGAGTCGGTCGACGTGCTGACCGGCGGCGCCTCGGCAATTTATGGTGCCGACGGCGTTTCCGGTGTGGTCAACTTCATCATGAAGAAGGACTTCGACGGTCTTCGGCTTCGCGCGCAGTCGGGTATTTCTCAGCGCGGCGATGCGGGTGACCGGTTTGTTGCTGCCACATTCGGCAAGAACTTTGCTGATAGCCGCGGCAACATCACGCTGTCCTACGAGTTCAACGAGACGGACCGCTTCAGCCAGCGCCAGCGCCTCAACTATGGTAAGACCGGCCCGAGCTGGGCGTTGGTTCGTAACCCTGCCGATGGGACACCGGGCACCTCCGCCGACGATCCCAACGTGCCTGATCGTATTCTGCTGACCGATCTGCGCTGGGCGGACAGCTCGATCGGCGGTGCGGTCGACGTGAACGGTGACTTTACTCCGGACTTCACGGGTGAAGGCGGTGTGTATGATCTGGGTAGCTATGTACCGGGCACCAGCTTCACCGTCGGCGGATCGAGCACGCCGCGCGAGAGCTATTATGGCGACTTTACGCCTTATAACCGTCGTCACATCGCCAATGCGATGGCACGTTTTGAGGTGAGCCCGGCCTTCGAGGTCTATCTGGAAGGCAAATATGTACGCTCGAAGGCGTACACGCTTTCGCAGCCGTCGTACGACTTCTACACAAAGCTTTACGAAGACAATCCGTACCTGCCAGCGGCGTGGGTGTCCGCGATCCAAGCTGCTAATGCGGCCGGCGATTGCGATGATGACGAAACGCCCGGTTTTGAAGAATGCAGCATCCGCATCAGCCGCGACAATTTCGACTTCGGTATTCGTCGTTACGAACTGGAGCGAGAGTTGTTCCGGACAGTGATTGGTGCCCGTGGCGATCTCGGGTCCAACCTGCGCTATGACATATCCTATGTGTTCGGTCAGTCGACCCAGACGGCGACAAACCGCAATGACCGCATTTCCGATCGCTATTACGCCGCGCTTGATGCGGTCTCGGACGGAAACGGCGGGGTCACCTGCCGTATCAACCTGCCGGGCCAGACCGAGATACAGTCCGACAGCTATAATAACACGGTTTATGCGGGTGTTCCGCTGACGTTCCAACCCGGACAGTGCGTTCCGATTAATCTGCTGGGCTATGGAACGCCGTCGCAGCAAGCTCTGGACTTCGTGACTGTCGACCATTCCACATGGTCACGTCTCCGTCAGCACGTAGTCACTGCAGCGCTCTCGGGCGATACAGGGGGCTTCTTCGAGCTGCCGGGCGGCCCGGTTGGGTTCGCAGTAGGCGCCGAGTACCGCAAGGAATCGAGCGTATTCATCCCTTCCGATTATCAGCTTAACGGTTATTTGATCGATTCCGGATTTGCACGGATCGACCGGGGCAGCTTTGACGTCAAGGAAGTGTTTGGCGAGGTCAACCTTCCGTTGCTATCGCGGGTGCCTGGCGCCTATGAGTTGTCGCTCGGCGGGGCCATTCGTTATTCGGATTATTCAACCATTGGGGGCACGACCACCTGGAACGTTAACGGCTCTTATTCGCCGGTTCGCGACGTCACCTTCCGTGGTACTTACTCGCAGGCTGTCCGCGCGCCTAACATCACCGAGTTGTTTGCTGGCGGAAGTGGTACGTACGAGTTCATCACGGACCCGTGCGGAATCGACCGGGTCGCCGAGGGCACCCAGTACCGCGCAGCAAACTGCGCCACCGCTCTTGCAGCGGTAGGGGTCAATCCCTCCACGTTCAATCCCGCAGACGATGCAACCTCTCCTCAGAACAGCAGCATTCTGGGCTTCCAGGGTGGCAATCCGACCCTTCAAGAAGAAACGGCAAAGACCTGGACTGCAGGCGTGGTATTCCGCCCGACCTTCGTGCCGGGCCTGACGATCACCGCCGACTGGTATAGCATCCGTCTGAAGCAGGCGATCAACTATGCTACCGCTCAGGACGTAGTTGACCTGTGCTACGATCAGCCGGATCTGGACAACATCTATTGCGACGTCATCGCCCGCAAGGCGTCCGGCGCCGGGCAAGGCTATATCAGCACCTTCACGGTTATCCCTGAGAACGTCGCGTCGTATGAGACGTCCGGTCTGGACTTCGTTGTCGACTATCGGTTCGTTCCTGAAGGTGACGTTGGCACTTTCAACTTCCGGGTTACTGGCAATGTTCTGAACAAGCTTCAGTTCGTGCCCAGCGCGGGCGCGGACCTGGAGAACGAACTGCATAATTGGGAATATCCTGCTCCAAAGTACACTGCCAACTTCGACCTTACCTGGCAAAAGGGCCCGTTCACGCTGAACTATGGTCTTGAGTGGTGGTCCAAGACGCGCCGGGTGACGCTCAAGCAAGAGCAGGCCAATCCCGATTACGCACCTGCCGAGTACATCTGGTACAACCGCAAGTGGGAGCACAACATCTACGCCAGCTACAATGTAGACGATCGGTTCGACATTTATGGTGGCATCAACAATCTTGGCGATCGCAAGCCGGATGATGGTGGTGTTGCGTACCCGATCAGCGCCGTTGGCCGGTCGTTCTATGTCGGTGTGAAGGCGAAGCTTTTCTAAGCGACGCCGGAACCCAGAGAAAAAGGCCGGGAGGAGCCATCCTCGCGGCCTTTTCTTTTGCCTTTCAAGTTCGGCCTTGCCTTACCCCACCGTCAACACCAGCGCCCCATCGCCCTCATCGACGCGCACGGTTGCGCCGTCGGGCACTTCACCGCGCAGGATGAGGTCGGCGAGCGGGTCTTGCAGATATTTCTGCACCGCGCGCTTCAAGGGGCGGGCGCCGTAGACCGGATCGTAGCCCACCCGGCCGAGCCAGGCGCGGGCGCCGTCGGTGAGGTCGAGTGTCACCTTGCGGTCCTTGAGTAGCTTGCCGACGCGGGCGACCTGGATGTCGACGATCGGCCCCATATGCTCCGCGCCCAGGCGGTGGAACAGGATGATCTCGTCCAGCCGATTGAGGAACTCGGGGCGGAAGTGCGCACGCACCACGTCCATCACCTGATCCTCGACCTTCTCCACCGGCTCATCGTCGCCAAGGCTGGTGAGGAACTGGCTGCCGAGGTTGCTGGTCAGCACGATGATCGTGTTGGTGAAGTCCACCGTGCGGCCCTGGCCATCGGTCAGGCGGCCATCATCGAGCACCTGGAGGAGCACGTTGAACACGTCGCCATGCGCCTTCTCCACCTCGTCGAATAGCACGACCTGATAGGGCCGGCGGCGGACGGCTTCGGTCAGCACGCCGCCTTCCTCATAGCCGACATAGCCGGGCGGTGCACCGATCAGCCGCGCGACGCTGTGCTTCTCCATGAACTCGCTCATGTCGATGCGCACCATCGCATTGCTGTCGTCGAACAGGAATTCGGCGAGCGCCTTGGTCAGTTCCGTCTTGCCGACGCCCGTTGGGCCGAGGAACAGGAAGCTGCCGAGCGGACGGTTGGGGTCCTGCAGACCGGCGCGTGAGCGGCGCACGGCGGTGGAGACGGCCTTCACCGCATCGGCCTGGCCGATCACCCGGCGACCCAGCTCCTCCTCCATGGCCAGCAGCTTCTCGCGCTCGCCTTCCAGCATCTTGTCGACGGGAATGCCGGTCCAGCGCGAAACGACGCTGGCGATGTCCTCGCTGGTCACTTCCTCACGCAGCATCGCGCCCTTGGAGGCGGACTGCGCCTCTTCGAGCTGCTTCTCCAACGTGGGGATGGTGCCATATTGCAGCTCGCCGGCCTTGGCATATTCGCCGGTGCGCTGCGCCTGCTCCAGCTGGATGCGCGCGGCATCGAGCTGTTCCTTGAGCTTGGCCTCGCCTGCGATCTTGTCCTTCTCGGCCTGCCAGCGGCCGGTGAGTTCGGCCGATTGCTGTTCCAGATTGGCGAGGTCGCCTTCCAGCGCCGCCAGCCGGTCTTTGCTCGCCTGATCGGTCTCCTTCTTCAGCGCCTCGCGCTCGATCTGCAACTGCATGATCCGCCGGTCGAGATTCTCGATCTCCTCGGGCTTGGACTCCACTTCCATGCGGATGCGGCTCGCGGCCTCGTCCATCAGGTCGATGGCCTTGTCCGGCAGGAAGCGGTCGGTGATGTAGCGGTTGGAGAGCGTCGCGGCGGAGACAATGGCGCCGTCCGCGATGCGCACGCCATGGTGCGTCTCGTACTTGTCCTTGATGCCGCGCAGGATGGAGATGGTGTCCTCCACCGTCGGCTCGCCCACGAACACGGGCTGGAACCGCCGCTGGAGGGCGGGGTCCTTCTCGACATATTTGCGATACTCATCGAGCGTGGTCGCGCCGATGCAGTGCAACTCGCCGCGCGCCAGAGCCGGCTTCAAGAGGTTGGAAGCATCCATCGCGCCTTCGGATTTGCCCGCGCCGATCAGCGTGTGCATCTCGTCGACGAAGAGGATGATCTGGCCGTCCGCGCCCTTCACCTCATCGAGCACGCCCTTGAGGCGCTCCTCGAACTCGCCGCGATACTTCGCGCCGGCGATGAGCGACCCCATGTCGAGCGCCATCAGCGTGCGGTCCTTGAGCGTATCGGGCACGTCGCCATTGGCGATGCGCAGCGCGAGGCCTTCGGCGATGGCGGTTTTGCCGACGCCGGGTTCGCCGATCAGCACCGGGTTGTTCTTGGTGCGCCGGGCGAGGATCTGGATGGTGCGGCGGATTTCCTCGTCGCGACCGATCACCGGATCGAGCTTGCCGTCGCGGGCGGCCTCGGTGAGATCGCGGGCGAATTTCTTGAGCGCGTCGTAGCGGTCCTCGGCAGAGGCCGTGTCCGCTGTCCGACCGCCGCGCAGGCTGTTGATTGCCCCATTGAGCGCCTCGGTCTTCACGCCGGCAGTGGCCAGCGCCTTGCCGGCGGCCGTCGTCGTCGCCAGCACCAGAGCGAGCAGCAGCCGCTCGACGGTGACATAGCTGTCGCCGGCTTTCTGCGCGACCTGCTCGGCAGAATCGAGCACGCGCACCGCGTCATTGTCGAGACCCGGGCTCTGCTGCGCGCCCGATCCGCTGACGGCAGGCACCTTGGCGAGCGCCGCGTCGGTCTCGCGCAGCGCGGTCGCGGCATCGCCCCCCGCCGCCTTGATGAGGCCGCTGGCCATGCCCTGCTCATCCTCGAGCAGCGCCTTGAGTAGATGCTCCGGGCTGATGCGCTGGTGGTTCATGCGGATCGCAACAGTCTGTGCGCTCTGCAGGAAGCCTTTGGCCCGGTCTGTGAACTTTTCGAGATTCATACTATCTCCCTTCGCCCGCCACAGATGGTGTTGCTATTTCGCAACACAAGAGGGCGGTGCGTTTTTCTCCGGCGCGATCCGGGCAGCATGATCGACCGCTGCCAATATGCCATGCCAGCTTCGATATGATCAACGCTCAAGCTCGCTGGCGGGTCCTCAATCCGGGGCCGGTTCGATCCGGCGCTAGGCTTGGCCGCCGCCTGCCGCTATGGTCCGGCCATGGTTCAGGCCGTCGCTGCTACGGGTGGCGACCTGTTGATATTCGTCGGAGACTCTATGCGTCTGACTGTTCGTCGTTCGACTGCCCTCATGTATCTGGGCGTTTGCAGCCTTGCCCTTACGGCATCCGTGCCGGCCTGGTCGCAAGCGCAGCCCGCCCCCCGTCCAGCAGCCACCGCGACGGCCAGCGCAGCCGTCAAGCCCGCGCCGCTCGCCGATCTCATCAAGCGAGTCGACATTCCCTACGAGACGTTCACGCTGCCCAATGGCCTGCGCGTGATCGTGCATACCGATCGCAAGGCGCCGGTCGTCGGCGTCACCGTCTACTACCGTATCGGCTCCAAGCATGAGCCGGAAGGCAAGACCGGCTTTGCGCATCTCTTCGAACATCTGATGTTCGGCGGGTCGGAGAATGTGCCCAATTTCGATGAGCCTTTGGTTTCGGCCGGTTCCACACCCACCAATGGATCGACCTGGTTCGACCGCACCAATTATGTCGAGACCGTGCCGACGGGCACGCTCGATCGCGCGCTGTTCATGGAGGCGG
This sequence comes from Sphingobium sp. B8D3A, assembly GCF_025961995.1. Classification (NCBI taxonomy): domain Bacteria; kingdom Pseudomonadati; phylum Pseudomonadota; class Alphaproteobacteria; order Sphingomonadales; family Sphingobiaceae; genus Sphingobium; species Sphingobium sp. B8D3A. Next base: position 920,581 of record NZ_JAOQOS010000001.1, read on the forward strand.
ATCGCATGGGCCGCCTGCTCGGCGCGGTGACGCAAGGCAAGCTCGATGCCCAGCGCGCCGTGGTGCAGAACGAGAAGCGGCAGGGTGACAATCAGCCCTATGGCCTGGTGGAATATGTGCAGCTTGAGACGCTGCTGCCCAAGGGCCATCCCTATGGCCACTCGACCATCGGCTCGATGGCGGATTTGGACTCCGCCTCGCTGGAGGATGTGAAGGGCTGGTTCCGCGATCATTACGGGCCGAACAACGCGATCCTGGTGCTCGCCGGCGATATCGACGCCGCCACGGCCAAGGCGAAGGTCGAGAAATATTTCGGCGGCATCGCGGCGGGGCCGGCGGTCAAGCCGGTTGCGGCGCCGATCCCGACGCTGCCTGCACGCGTTGACAAGGTGATGAAGGACCGCGTGGCGACCACGCGCATCTATCGCATGTGGGTGACGCCGGGCCGCAATGACAAGGATGCGCCGTTGCTCTCCGTGGGCGGCGCGGTGCTCGGCGGCCTCGCCAGCTCGCGGCTGGACAACATCCTCGTCCGTGACGAGCAGATCGCGGTGAGCGTGACGGCGGGCGTGCAGCAGTTCGAGCAACTCGGTTTCTTCATGGCGACAGCCGATGTGAAGCCCGGCACCGATCCGGCGCTGGTCTCCCGCCGGCTCGATGAGATCATGGGCGATTTCATCAAGACTGGCCCGACCGCCGATGAAGTGACCCGCGTGGCCACGCGGCAGGTCGCGGGCGAGATTGCCGCGCTCGAAGTGGTCGGCGGCTTCAGCGGCAAGGCGTCGACCCTGGCTGAGGGACTGTTATATTCGGGTGACCCTGCCCAGTATAAGAAGGACCTGGCAGCCATCGCCGCCGCGACGCCCACGGCCGTGACGGCGGCGATGCAGCGCTGGCTCACCCGCCCCGTGTTTGCACTGACGGTCGAGCCCGGTGAGCGGGAAGCCTATGAGGATGCGAGCGTCGCAGCGCCGGGCGAGAATGCGCCGGCGGATGTCGCGGCGCCCAAGCCGACGCTGGCGATCCCGGACGTAACGCAGAACCCGGACCTCGATTTCCCCACGGTGGAGACGGCGACGCTCGGCAATGGCATCAAGCTGCACGTCGCGACCCGCTCGACCGTGCCGACGGTCAGCATCGCGGTCAATTTCGACGCTGGGCTTGCCAGTGACCGGCGGGACCGGATGGGGCTGGGCACGCTGATGCTCGACCTGCTGGAGGCCGGCACCACCAGCCGCTCGACCATCCAGATCGCCGAGGAGCAGGAGCGGCTCGGCGCCAGCATCTCGACCGGGCAGAGCATGGACCGCACGTCCATCTCCCTGTTCGCGCTCAAGCCCAATCTGGCGCCTTCGCTCGACCTGCTGCAGGATGTGATCCGCAACCCCGCCTTCGCCCCCAGCGAGATCGAGCGGCTGCGGACCATCCAGCTTGCCGGCATCGCGGCGGAAAAGACGCAGCCCAGCGGCCTTGCCAACCGGGCAATCTCGCCGCTGCTCTATGGCCCGCAGCATCCTTATGGCGTGGTCAGCGCGCGGGGTGAGGAGACCACGGTGAAGGCGATCACGCGCGACGACCTCGTGCGTTACCATGGCGGCTGGATCGTCCCCAGCAAGGCGGAGATCTTCGTCGCCGGCGACATCACCATGGCCGAGATCAAGCCCCTGCTGGAGGCGCGTTTCGGCAATTGGCCGCAGAACCGCATGGCCTCGCCGGTCAAGGATTTCTCGGTGGCGGTGCCGACGCCCAAGCCGGGCATCTACCTGATCGACCGGCCGCAGTCGCCGCAGTCCGTCATTCTGGGCGGGGTCGTCACCAAGGCGACGGGGCGCGATGATCTGGTCGCGTTCAACATGGCGAACACCGTGCTGGGCGATGATTTCCTCTCGCGGCTGAACGCGGACATTCGGGAGGCCAAGGGCTGGTCCTATGGCGTGCGCGGTGCGCTCAGCCGGCGGTTGGAGCGCAGCCCCTATCTGGTCAGCGCGCCGGTACAGGCGGACAAGACCGGTCCGGCCATCGCGGCGATGCGGGATCAGATCGTCAGCTTCCTTGGGCCAAAGGGCGTGACGCCGCAGGAATTCGCGCGCGTGGTTAATGGCGAGATCGCCGGCTTGCCGGGCAAGTTCGAGACCACCGGCGCGGTGCTCGGGCAGATGCAGGCGGATGCGCTGTTCGGCCGGCCGTTCGATTATGTCGAGACGCTGCGGGCGCGCTATCAGGCGCTCACCCCGGCCCAGCTCGACGCGGCGGCGAAGCAGCTGATCGATCCCGCACAGCTGAGCTGGGTGGTGGTTGGCGACAAGAGCCAGATTGCGGACCAGCTCAAGCCGCTGGGGTTGCCCGTGACGGAGATCACCCCCGACGCAGCCCCCGCACGCTGAAGAACGTTCATTCCGGAAGGAGAGATGAAATGGCCAAAGTAGACGGCGCTTATGATTGCACCACCAAGACCCCGATGGGGGATCAGGCGAGCGTGTTCACCGTCGTGACGGACGGAGACACGTTCAACGGCACCAACGCAGGGCCGCTCGGCTCGCTCGATGTGAAGAACGGCAAGGTGGACGGCAACCGGCTGACCTGGACCATGGAGATGACCATGCCCATGCCGATGACGCTCACCTGCGAGGCGATTGTGACCGACGGCAAGATCAGCGGCACCATCGATGCCGGCGCTTTCGGCACCATGGCGATGACGGGTACGCGGCGCGGCTGACGGCCCGCCCGCCAGAAGGGCAGATCATAGAAAAGGGCAGCCTCCCGCTTGGAAGGCTGCCCTTTCTGTTTGGCGTTCTGGCGCGTGTCAGTCGACCGTAACGGTGACTGCGCGACGGTTCTGGGCCCAGCTGGCTTCATCCGAGCCGAGTGCGACCGGGCGCTCCTTGCCGTAGCTGATCGTGTTGATGCGACCGGCATCGATGCCGAGCGAGGCCAGATAGTTCTTGGCGGCATTGGCGCGACGCTCACCGAGCGCGAGGTTGTATTCGCGGGTGCCGCGTTCGTCGGCATGGCCTTCGACGGTCACGCGCTTCTGCGGGTAGCGCATCAGCCATTCGGCCTGGCTGCGCAGCACGTTGCGATCTTCATCGTCGATGTCGCTCTCGTCCGTATTGAAGAAGATGCGGTCCGAGGAGACGCTGGCGACGAAGTCGGCCTGGCTGCCCGGGGTCGGGCCGCTCGGCGTGGGCGTCGGCGTGGTGGCCGGGGGCGGAGCCGTGTCAGCCGGGGCGGGGGGAAGAGTCTCCGGCGCCTTTTTGGCACAGGCCGAAAGGGCGAGCGCGGCACTGGAAACCAGCAGCAACAGGGGTGTGGTACGCATGGGGCTTCTCCTACTGTCCTGAACACAAACCGGTTCGTCGTATGGTTGGGGCGTTTTGGCGACAAGTCAACCTGAAGATATGAAAACAAAGATGAATTATTGGTTCCCCGTCACTGAAGCAGCGGCCCCCAGGCGGGGTCCGAGCCGTCCACCGGCGTCACGATCTTGCGCTCGTTCACGCCGGTCAGATCGACCTGCCAGATGGAGGAATTGCCCGAGCGACCGGCTGCGGTGCGGAAGAATTGCAGCACACGGCCATTGGGCGACCAGGTCGGCGCTTCATCCTGCCAGCCATTGGTCAACAGCCGCTCGTTGCTGCCGTTCACATCCATCACACCGACCCGGAAGTTGCCGGCGATTTTGGTGAAAGCGATGAGGTCACCGCGCGGGCTCCATTCCGGCGTGGCGTAGCGACCACCGCCGAAGCTGATGCGGCGCTGGCCCGAGCCATCCGCATTCATCACATAGATCTGCTGCCCGCCCGAGCGATCGCTCTCGAAGACGACCTTCGTCCCGTCCGGCGAGAAGGAGCCGCCGACATTGATGCCCGGCGTGTTGGTCAGCCGTGTCGGGCGACCGCCGGCGACGGGGATCTTGTAGATATCCGTATTGGCGCCGCTCGCCATCGAATAGAGCAAAGTGCGGCCGTCCGGTGACCAGCGCGGGGCGAAGATGGCGCCGCTGCCTTCCAGCAGCACGCGCTGGCGGCCCTGATCGACATCATAGATGTAGATGCGGACATTGCGGCCGACATAGCTCACATAGGCGATGGAGCGATAATCCGGCGACCAGCGCGGCGTGAGCGCGAGGCTTTGGCCGTTCGTGATGAAGCGGTGGTTGGCGCCGTCGCTGTCCATGATGGCGAGGCGCTTGACGCGATTGTCCTTGGGGCCGGTCTCGGCGATGTAGGCAATGCGGCTGTCGAAGAACGGGCTCTCGCCGGTCAGGCGCGAATAGACAAGGTCGGCGCAGCGGTGGGCGGCGCGGCGCCAGTCGCGGGGCGCGACGACATAACCCTGTCGGGCGAGCTCGGTGCCGAGCGACACGTCATAGAGATAGCAGCCCACCGTGATCTGCGAATCGCCGCCCGCCGAGCGGACGAAGCCCTGCACCAGCGCCTCGGCATTCATCGCGGACCAGCGCGCGAAGACGGGGCTGGTGACTTCCGCCATGGAGGGCGGCTGCACGCCATTGGGGCCGAGCGGGGTGAACAGGCCCGAGCCGCGCAGATCGTTGGCGATTACCTCGGCAATGCGCTGGCCGAGGGACTGGGTGGAGCCAGCCGGCGTTTCGACATTCTGCTGGGTCGGCATAGCCGGAACGGCGATCCGCAGATCGCTCTCGACCGGATTGGTGACGTCCACGCTGAGCTGCGCCGTGGCCGGCATCGCGATGAGCAGGGCCAGCAGGGCGCTGGCACCGCGCAGGGTTTTGCGTCGAAGGCTGAGCATCATCATGGTCACAGACTCGCATAAATGCGGAGCGGCCGGAGCCACTTCCACTGTTCATAAAATTCGGCGGGCAGGTTCTTGAACGGCGCGGCGCGCATCACGGCCTGCACGGCCCGCTCGGCATGGAGATCGGCCTGGGCGCGATTGCTGGCCGTCACGCCCTCCTGCCCGACGACCTCGACCCGGCCATCGATGCGCCCGTCCGGTGTCAGGTGGACACTGAGCAGCGTCACCAGCTTTTCGGCATCGGCGCCCGAGGGTGGGCGCCAGTGCGGCTTGATCTGGCGGGTGATCTCCGCATTGAGCGCACGGGCCGCGACCGGGCTGAGCTTGGCGTTGGAGCCGCTGGTGTTGGGCGTCGCGCGGCTGGAGGCCGTCTCGGCGTCGATGCCCTTGAGGAAATCGTCGCCCAGCCGGGACGCACGCTGACGCGGCGCCTCTTCACGCCCTGGGCGGGAGGGCGCGGGCTTGGCGGCCGGCGTCTCGCGCGTGCTGGCCCGCTGTTCGCGCGGCTTGGGCGCGGGCGGCGGGGGTGGCGCCGGCTTGGGCGTCGGTGCCTGCGCGCGGGGCGGGGGTGGCGGTGCAACCGGTTCGGGCTGCGCTGGCGGCGTGGGCGCCGCGGCGGCGGGCGGCGGCGGCGCAGCATCGGGCTCGACCTCGCCGATTTCCGGCGCGGTGGCGGTTTGCGGCACGTCCGGCGCATGCTCGCGGGTGAGGCTTTCGAGCGCGACAGCATCCGCAAAGGTCACGTCGATGGTCGACGGCGGTTTTAAATCGGCGCTCTTCTGAAACAGGCCAAGCGACAGCGCGCCGAGCAGAAGCACATGGCCCGCCGTGGAAATTCCCAGTCCTAGACGCTCGCGCTGGTCCATTCCCCGCCCTTATTCGCCCGTCACTGAACGCACGGTGGACGGATCCGATCCGCCCATGCCGATCCCGGTGGTGACGAGCGCCACCCGGTCCAGCCCGGCGCGATTGAGCTCACCCATCACGCGCATGACGCGGCCATAATCGAGTGCGGCATCTGCGCGCAGGAACACCTGCTCGTCCGGGCCCAGGCCGGCGCGCAAGGCATTGAGCCGGTCCGGCAGCGCATCGTCGCTCACCGGATCGTCATTGATGAAGACCGCGCCCTCCGGATCGACCGAGACGATGGCGGGCTTCTTGTCCTGATCCAGCGCGCTCGCGCGGCTCTCCGGCAGGCGCACGGGCACACCGGTCACCAGCAAGGGGGCAGTCACCATGAAGATGATGAGCAGCACCAGCATCACGTCGACCAGCGGCGTGACGTTAATGTCCGCCATGGGCGCGCGTCGCCCGCCCCGCCGGTTGGAAGGCAGGTTCATGCCCATCAGGATTCAAGCTCGCGGCTGAAGGTGGTGTAGAGTCCGTCCGAGAAGCGCTGGACCCGCGCTTCCAGTCGGTTCACGCCATGGCTCAGGCGATTGTAGCCGATCACCGCCGGAATAGCCGCGAACAGGCCGATGGCGGTCGCGAACAAAGCCTCGGCAATGCCGGGCGCCACGACCGCGAGGCTGGTGTTCTGCTCGCCGGCAATGGCGATGAACGCGCGCATGATGCCCCACACCGTGCCGAACAGGCCGACGAACGGCGCCACCGATCCCACGGTCGCGAGGATGTTCAGCCGGTCGGAAATCTTGTCGATGGTGCCAGCCAGAGCAGAGCCCATGGCCGTGGCGAGCCGGTCGCGCGTGCCATCCGGATTCATGCCGCGCTGGGCGGTGGAGCGGCGCCATTCGGCGATGCCGGCATTGAGCACCTGCGCGCTCGGCAGGTCTTCGCGGCCGCGCTCCTTGGCGAAGGCGTCCATGTCCTTGGCCTGCCAGAAGGCGCGCTCGAACTCGTCGCATCCCTTGCGCATCCGCCGGAGCCGTCCGGCGAAGCTGAAGATGATGCCCCAGGTCCAGACGCTGGCCAGCAGCAGGCCGACCATCACCGCCTTCACGACGAGATCCGCCTGGAGGAACATGTCCACCGGCGACAAAGTGAGCGCGTTGTCCGGCGCTGTGGCAGCAAGCATGAGGGTGAGAGTCATGGGCGGGGGTGTTTCTCCGGTCAGGAAGGAAGCGGCGCGAGCCGGCTGAAGCGATCGATCCAGTCAGCCGGCTGGCGGCGCGGGCGACCGGTGCTGTCGAGGAAGGCCACGGTGACGCTGCCCCGGGTCAGTTCCGTGTCCTCGCGCCAGACCGACTGGGCTATAACGCAGCGCGCCGCGCCGAGTTGCGTCAGCTGGCTGCGCACTGTGAGATCGTCGTCCAGACGGGCCGGCGCGCGGTAGCGCAGCGCGATGTCCGTCACCGCATACACGCCCTCGCCGGATTCCTGCGCCGCGCGCTGATCGATACCGAGCTGGCGCAGCATGTCGGAGCGGGCGCGCTCCATATAGCGCAGATAATTGGCGTGGTAGACGACGCCGGAAAGGTCCGTGTCCTCGAAATAGACGCGCACGGGGAAGCGGTGTTCTCCGTTCTCAAACTGTCCCGAAGCGGGATGAAGGGCGCTTTGCGAAGGCATGGGCGACCAGTCCTAACCGACGCGACTCGCGGCGGAAAGCCTTTTCAAGCGTCAGAACGCAGCAGATCTTCGTTCTATCGCACGGGGCCGGGCAGGATCGCTTGCCGCTTGTCGCCTCAGTCGAACAAACCGTCCTGGCTGCCCTCTGGCGGATTGAGGCCGAGATGCTTCCAGCCCGGCGCATTCAGGATGCGGCCACGGGCGGTCCGCGCGATGATGCCGAGTTGGAGCAGATAGGGCTCGATGACATCCTCGATGGTGTCGCGCGGTTCGGAGAGGCCCGCGGCCAGCGTTTCGGCACCGACCGGGCCGCCTTTATAAATGTCGGCAATCATCCGCAGGTAGCGGCGATCCATCAGGTCGAGGCCGAGCTGGTCAACCTCCAGCCGGGTCAGCGCGGCATCGGCGGCGGCGGCATCGACGACATCATGCCCGGCAGCATGGGCGAAATCGCGCACGCGCCGCAGCAGCCGTCCGGCAATGCGCGGCGTACCACGGGCTCGGCGGGCTATTTCGCTCGCGCCATCGGGGGCGATCGGCAGGTCGAGCAGCCGCGCGGCGCGGGTGATGACCTGCTCCAGCTCATCGACGGTATAGAAGTTGAGCCGCACGGGGATGCCGAACCGGTCACGCAGCGGCGTCGCCAGCATGCCCTGCCGCGTGGTCGCGCCGACCAGCGTGAAAGAGGGCAGATCGATCCGCACCGAGCGGGCCGAGGGGCCTTCCCCGATCATGATGTCGAGCGCGCGGTCCTCCATGGCCGGGTAGAGGATTTCCTCCACCGCCGGATTGAGCCGGTGAATCTCGTCGATGAACAGCACGTCGCCTTCATCGAGATTGGTAAGCAGCGCGGCGAGATCGCCCGCCTTGGCGATGACCGGACCGGACGTGGCGCGGAACCCCACGCCCATCTCCCGCGCGACGATCTGCGCCAGCGTCGTCTTGCCCAGGCCCGGCGGGCCGAAAAACAGCACATGATCGAGCGCTTCGCCGCGTGCGCGGGCGGCGTTGATGAAGATGCGCAGATTCTCGCGGGCACCCTTCTGGCCGACGAAATCGTCCAGCGTCTTTGGGCGCAGCGCAGCATCCATATCTTCAGGCGTGCGGCCGGCGGTGAGGAGGGGGCGCGCCTCAGGCATGGAACGAGCACGCCCTCATCATCGGCAGCACATGATCACGCGTGAGGGGGGCGAGTGGTAGATTTTCTGCGTCGTCCAGCCCGGCCCATCTGATCTCCTCGATTTCGGCTTTTGGCGCGACCGCGCCGGAGAACGGCAGTGCAAACAGCTCCGCCTGAACAAGACATCCCGGTTCATTTGCTGCCAAAGCTTCACGGTGGCCCAGATACTCCAAGGCGTCTGGTGCCACGACAAGCTCCAACTCTTCCCGCAGTTCACGTATCACGGTATTGATCGGCTCCTCATCTGCCTCAATTTTACCTCCCGCCTGCATAAAGGCGCGCGTGCCGACTTTGCGAACAAGGAGCAGTTCGCCAGCGTCATTGTAAATCACGGCACTTGCCAAGCGAATGACGCCGAAAGCGCTCACTTGGCAGCCTTTCGCAGCGCGAGGCGGACCAGAGCATCGAGTGAAGCGCTTTCGCCCAGCTCGTCCAGCGCGGCGCTGACGGCGATGCTCGCTTCGCCCGGCTTGAAGCCCAGCGAGGCGAGGGCGGAGAGGGCGTCGGCCTGCACGCCCGTCGCGGCCGGGATCGCCGCGCCGCTCGCATCCAGCCCGATGGCGAAGGATCCGGTGGCGATGGCGCCCACCTTGTCCTTGAGTTCGCGCACGATCCGTTCGGCGAGCTTGGGCCCCACGCCGTTCGCGCGGGCGACCATCGCCTTGTCCTGCGCGGCAATGGCGCGGTGGAGGTCGCTCGGCTCCAGCGCAGAGAGAATGGCCAGCGCCACGCGGGCGCCCACGCCCTGCACACCGGTCAGCAGGCGGAACCAGTCGCGCTCCGCCTCGCTGGCGAAGCCGACCAGCCGGATGAACTCCTCGCCCACCAGCATCTCGGTATGCACGGTGACGGCTCCGCCGACGCTGCCGAGCGCGGACAGGCTGCGCGAGGACATGCCGACCAGATAACCCACGCCACCGACATCGATGACGGCACTATCCAGTCCGGTGGAGACGAGCAGGCCTTTCAAATGCGCGATCATGAGGCGGGTGTAGCGATGTTCCCGCTTCGTTTCCACCGTTTCTGAATGAGGCGCGCGTGGCTATTCATTCCCTTGCAGGTCGGAGCGCGGCCCGCCTAAGAGAGCAGCGCAGGGCTGCGTCCTTTTCCGTCCCGCTGATTGACAAATAAGCCCGCTTTGCCTATCCGCGCGCCTTCGGACAGACGGCCGCTCCTCCCGGATCGGGGCGAGGCGGCCATTTTTGTCGAGTCTGCAGAACCTGATTCGATTTTGAGGAATGAACGATGAAGCGCACCTTTCAGCCGAGCAACCTTGTTCGCAAGCGCCGCCACGGTTTCCGCCTGCGCATGGCGACGGCAGCCGGCCGCAAGCTGCTGAACGCGCGCCGCGCCCGCGGCCGCAAGAAGCTGACCGCCTGATCGAGCCCGGCGCGGACGGCGCGCTGCGGCGCGTCGTGGGTCGCATGACCCGCCGCGCCGACTATCTGGCCGCCAATCGCGGCCAGCGCGCACCGATGCCAGGCTTCGTGCTGCTGGTGCGCGATCGGGGCGATGGTGATCCCACGGCCCGCCTCGGCATTACCGTCACCAAGAAAATCGGCGGCGCTGTCATCCGGAATCGGATGAAGCGCCGTTTTCGTGCGCTTGCGCGCGAGATCCTGCCTGCGCACGCCATAGCCGGCGCCGATCATGTGCTCATCGGCCGCGAGGGCGGCGTGGAGCGCGATTATGCCTCGCTGGCCGCCGAGCTTGAGAAAGCGCTGCGGCGCATCGCCAGCGGCAAGGGTGCCCCGCCGCGCGAAGGCGGACGGGGTCGGGGCGGTCGCGGCTCCGGTGGGAGCAAGAGGGTGACGCCCCCGGCGCCGCACAATGACCCTGCCCCGCGCAACGAGCCGCCCGCATGATGTCGATGAGGGATTGTCGCTCTGGCCCCGCACCATCCGTGCTCCTGCGAAGGCAGGAGTCCAGGGCGGCAAGGGCAGTCGGTTTGGCCCTGGGCTCCTGCCTTCGCAGGAGCACGATGGTCGAGGCTGGAAGACCATGGCGTCGCCGCACACTCGACCACTCCGCCCCATGATCGCGCGCCTTCTCATCCTCGTCGCGCGCTTCTGGCAGATCGGGCCGAGCCGGATTCTGCCGCCCTCCTGCCGCTATTCGCCGAGCTGCTCCCAATATGCCATCGAGGCCCTGCGGAAATATGGGGCGATAAGGGGTGGCTGGCTGGCGTTGAAGCGGCTATTGCGCTGCCACCCATGGGGCGGCTGCGGCCATGATACGGTGCCCTGACGCCGAATCCCCTGACATGAGCTGACAAAGAGACGGAAGCCAAAGAGACGTGGACGACAAGCGCAACATCCTTCTCGCCGTGGTGCTGACCATTGCTATTCTCTTTGGCTGGCCGGTCATCAGCAATTATTTCTTCCCGCCATCGGCCCAGCCGATCGAGCGAGCCGAGCAGCAGGCGAAGCAGAAGGGCGCAGCGCCCAATGTGCGCGGCGGACCGCTGGCCGAAGGCGCGCAGGCGATTCGCCCGATCGAGGCCGTGCTGGGCGAAAGCCAGCGCGTCGCTATCGAGACGCCCAAGCTGCGCGGCTCCATCAACCTGCGCGGCGCGCGCATCGACGATGTCGTGCTGCCGACGCACCGCCAGACCGTGGATGAAAAATCGCCGCCGGTCCGCCTGCTCGCGCCGAGCGGCACGGCGGACGCCTATTTCGCGAGCTTCGGCTGGAGCGGCGAAGGCGTGCGCGTGCCGGATGCCAACACGGTGTGGACGGCGGACGGCACCAAGCTGACCCCGCAGACGCCGGTGACGCTGCGCTGGAGCAACGGCGCGGGCCAGACCTTCCTCATCCGCCTGTCGATCGACGAGGATTATCTGCTCACCGTCGCGCAGACGGTCGAGAATGCGGGCGGCAATGCCATCGCCGTCCGCAACTATGGCCTGCTCTCGCGCACTGGCCACAGCAAGGACAAGTCGACCTGGACGATCCACACCGGCCCGATGGGCGTGTTCAACGGATCGGCCAATTATGACATCGGCTTCGACAAGCTGGACAAGGATGGCGACAAGCGCTTCTCCACCACCGGCGGCTGGCTGGGCTTTACCGATCTCTATTGGCATGCCGCGCTCATCCCGGCGCAGACGCTGCCGGTCGATGCGCAGTTCCGCAAGGGCGCGAGCGACCGCTATCAGGCCGACCTGACCTATGCGCCCGCCGTCGTCCAGCCCGGCACTTCGCTCAGCACGACGAGCCGGCTGTTCGTCGGCGCCAAGGAAACCCCGGTGCTCGACCGCTATATGGACCAGCAGGGCATCGCGCTGTTCGACCGCGCGATCGACTGGGGCTGGTTCCGCTGGTTCGAGAAACCGATCTTCTATCTGCTCGACTGGCTGTTCCGCCACATCGGCAATTTCGGCGTGGCGATCATCTGCCTCACCTTCATCGTGCGTGGCCTGATGTTCCCGGTCGCCCAGCGGCAGTTCGCCAGCATGGCGGCGATGCGCGCCATCCAGCCGAAGATGAAGGCGCTGCAGGAGCGCTACAAGAACGACAAGCCCAAGATGCAGCAGGAGATCATGGCGCTGTACAAGACGGAGAAGGTCAATCCGCTCGCGGGCTGCCTGCCGATCTTTCTGCAGATCCCCATCTTCTTCGCGCTCTACAAGGTGCTGATGCTGACGGTGGATATGCGCCACCAGCCTTTCTACCTGTGGATCAAGGATCTGTCCGCGCCCGATCCGGCGCACATCCTCAACCTGTTCGGCCTGCTGCCGTTCACGCCGCCCTCGTTCCTCGGCATCGGCGTGCTGGCGGTGATCCTTGGCATCACCATGTGGCTGCAGTTCAAGCTGAACCCGGCGCCAATGGACGATGTGCAGAAACAGATCTTCTCGCTGATGCCCTGGATGATGATGTTCATCATGGCGCCGTTCGCGGCCGGCCTGCTGATCTACTGGTGCACATCCAACATCCTCACCATCGCGCAGCAATGGTGGCTGTATCGCCAGCATCCCGTGCTCGGGCAGCCGGCAGCGGATCCGGCGAAGGGTTGAGGCGGGGGCAAACTTTGTTTGTGCGTGGCGGGCAGCTTGGTCGCTGGAGGGTTCATGGAAGAAAAACGCCCGTCGAAGCCAAATCTCCGTAAACGTGCGGATGAAATCAGATCGTTTCGCTGCAAGAACCTCATTGCGGTGATCGAGAACCCAAGTGATGTGAAGAACATCGGCACGGTCATTCGAAATGCGAATGGTCTGGGGGTCGAGAAGGTCTATGTGGTCGATCCTCGGCGCGCATTGCCTGACGACTGGCAAAACCTCCGAGAGAATAAGGCAATCTCTAAAACCTCGGTATCTGCCGTCAAATGGACGTTTGTGAAGCGCTTTGACAGTACGGCAGAATGTTTTGATCATCTTGAAGCAAACGGCTTCAAGTCAATCGTGACCTCGCCGCACGTGAAGGGCAAAACCTCGATTTTCCTCGATGAAGGCGATTACACGCTCCATCACAAGCTCGCTGTGTGGTTTGGGAGTGAAACGCTGGGAATCAGTGAGTTGGCTGTCGAGCGGAGCGAGATGTGTGTGAGCATTCCGATGTTCGGTATTATTGAAAGCCTGAACCTGGGGACCAGTTCGGGCATCGTTTTGTACGAAGTGGCGAAGCAGAGACGCGAATATCAGAGTCGCTTCAGGCTCCGGAAGCGGAGAGGCGAACGCTCCGAGCCGCTCCCCACTGTTATTGCGCCGCAGCGCGACCCAATGTGATCGAGTTATCGATCAGCTTTTCCGCCTTTCAGGTGACGCTTGCAGGTTAAGACGCTAGGGGAGCGGCATGGATCACAACCCGCACAGCGATATTGACGACGACACCGCCGCCCGCATCGAGGAGGCCCGCCGGATCTTTTCCGGGCCGATCAGCTTCCTCAAATCCGCGCCGGGGCTGAACTTCCTGCCGCCAGCGGATGTGCCGGAGGTCGCCTTTGCCGGGCGTTCCAATGTCGGCAAGTCCTCGCTCATCAATGCGCTGACCAACCGCAATGGCCTTGCGCGCACATCCAACACGCCGGGGCGCACGCAGGAGCTCAATTTCTTCGACGTGGGCGAGCCGCTGCGCTTCCGTCTCGTGGATATGCCCGGCTATGGCTATGCCAAGGCGCCCAAGGATGTGGTGAAGCAGTGGCGCTTCCTCGTGAACGATTTCCTGCGCGGGCGTGCCGTCCTCAAGCGCGCGCTGGTGCTGGTCGATGCCCGCCACGGCCTCAAGGATGTTGACCGCACGCTGCTCGACATGCTGGATGAAGCAGCGGTGAGCTACCGCATGGTGCTGACCAAGGCCGACAAGGTGAAGGCGACCGACCTCGCTGTCGTCACCGAGCAAACCGCGGCAGAAGTACGCAAGCGCCCGGCGGCCCATCCGCAGATCATCCCGACATCGAGCGAGAAGGGCATGGGCCTGCCGGAGTTGCGCGCGGCGGTGATTGAGGCACTCGACTGAGGGCTGCTCATCAGACCATGGGGACGAGGACGATGAAGCTCATGATCGCTCTGGCCTTGGCTGCCTCCCAGCCGGCCATTTCCCAAGCTGCCGATCCGGTCGTCGCCAAGCCTCCTCGGCCCGCGATGGGCGCAAGTTTCATGACGGATGATGACTATCCCGCAGACGCCCGTAAGGCTGGACTGGAAGGGACGACGAAGTTTTCGCTTCGCATCAGTAACAAGGGCAAAGTATTGGGCTGCCGTATCGTCCAAAGCAGTGGCGTCCCGAGCCTTGACGCTGCAACTTGCGAGATCATGAGCAAGATGCGGTTCACCGCAGCGCAGGACGCGAACGGAAACCGCATTGAGGCGGAGTATGCCCGGTCGCTAGACTGGCGCTTGCCCGGCCGCTAATCGCCCTGCATCGCTCGGCCCATGCGGGCGAAGGCGACGTTCATTTTCTCTGCCAGCGCTGTCTTTACGCCGGTGTCGATCAGCGCCTGCGTCATCGCTTGCGTCCATTGCTCGGTCTCCACCGCGCCAAAGCCGATCTGGCGATGCGCGGACATGATGCAGGCGCCGGGCTTTTGCGTGAACCAGTCACGCGGGCCGCCGAGCCAGGCGGTGAGGAATCCGGTCAGCGATTCCCGCATCGGCGCGAGATCGGGCGCGTGAATCGCGCGCAATTCGGCAAAGCGCGGGTCCTGCTCCATGAGATCGTAGAATCGCTCGACCAGCGCGCGCACGGCCGGCGTGCCGCCGATCTCGTCATAGGGTAGCGGCGCGGGATCGGGTGGGGATGCTTCGGCGGTGGTCGATTGGGTCATTCGGCATGGCTCATGGCGCAGGGCTCCTCATCATGAGGCTTGCATGTCAGGGCCGGCGCCGCGCCGCCTTGCGCTGGATCAAGCCGGGGAGGGATCGCCTGGTGCGCAACCCGGGGCCCAGCCGGGCGGTGCGAGCGTGAAACCGGCAAAGTCGAAACCCGGCGTGACGATGCAGGAGACAAGTGCCCAGCCTCGGTCGGCCTCGGCGGCCTGCCAGTGGTGCGGGGCGATGACATGCTGCGGGATCTCGCCCGCCAGCACATCGCCGCCGAGGCGCAGGGCTGTGACCGGGCCTTCGTCGCCCGGCGCGGTGGAGAGGCTGAGCGCGTGGCCGGCGTGCCAGAGCCAGGTCTCGCTCGCATCCACCTTGTGCCAGTGAGAGCGCTGACCAGCCTCGAGCAGGAAATAGATCGCCGTCGCCCCGGCGCGTTCGCCGGGCATGGCCTCAGCCCGCCAGGTCTCGCGATACCATCCGCCTTCCGGATGCGGCTGGAGAGCGAGGCGGTCGATGAGGGCGCGGGCTGTTGGGTCGGTCATGCGGCTTTGTCGCCCGATCACGATGCACCGCGCAAGAGCTTGACCGCGCGGTCCCGCGCCAGGAAGGGTGGGGCGCGACCATGACGTCCCTCTATCGCCTCGATGCCAGTGCCGCGCAGATCGGCGCGGCGCTCCATGCGGATGCCGGTGAGGACCCGTGGCCGGGAGGCTATATGACGCCGGGGCGCTATGGGCCGGTGATCGTGCATGGGCGCGATGGCGTGCGCCGGCTGGTGCCGCGGCTATGGGGCGTGCCGCCGCCGCCGGCCGCGGCTCTGACGGGCGGCGCGCCGGTCGCGCATGTGCGCAATGTCGAGAGTCCGTTCTGGGTCGGCACGCTGCGGCATACGGAGTTCCGCTGCCTGGTGCCGGTTACCAGCTTTCAGCTCTGGTCGCAGGCGCCTGATCCACGCACCGGCAAGCGCGTCGCGCATCGTTTCTCGCTGCCGGATGCGGCGATCTTCGCGTTCGCGGGCATCTGGCGGGACAGCGAGGTGGCGAGTTTTGCGCTGCTGACCTGCGAGCCGAACCGGCTGGTCGCCTCGGTCAACCCGCGCACCATGCCGGTGATCCTCCACGCTGAAGATCATGGCCGCTGGCTGCGCGCGGACTGGAAAGAGGCGCAGCGGCTGGTTGCGCCTTATCCCTCGCAGGCGATGACGATGGATGAGGCGGGGCCGCGCTAGACAGTCCCCTTCGTCATTCCCGCGAACGCGGGAATCCAGAAGCCAGCGGAACTGCCCATGCGCCCCTGGATTCCCGCGTTCGCGGGAATGACGAGAGAACGAGGTCGGACGCTCGCCAATGCCGCCCTTCGGCTACTTCGTTTGTGTTGCGTACAAATAGGGTGCAACCTACACTCCGCGCCACCGGCGACGAGTCCGTGCTTGCGCCGCAGAGACAAGAGGAGAGGCCCATGGCCAGGATCATCGGCGGTTTCGCCGTTTCGCACACCCCGACCATCGCGTTCGCCAAGGACGCGAACAAGCAGACCGATCCCGTCTGGGCGCCGATCTTCGAGGGATTCGAGCCGGTCAAGCAATGGCTGGCGGACGAGAAGCCCGATGTGATCCTGTATGTCTACAACGACCACATGACCTCCTTCTTCACCCATTACTCGCATTTCGCGCTGGGCATTGGCGAAGAGTATGAGCCGGCGGACGAAGGCGGCGGCAAGCGCGACCTGCCCGCAATCAAGGGCGATCCCGCGCTCGCCAAGCACATTGCCGAGTGCATGGTCGCCGACGAGTTCGACCTGGCCTACTGGCAGGGCATGGGGCTGGACCATGGCGCCTTCTCGCCGCTTTCGGTCCTGCTGCCTCACGAGAATGGCTGGCCCTGCCGCCTTGTGCCGCTGCAGTGTGGCGTGCTTCAGCATCCGATCCCCAAGGCGCGTCGCTTCTGGAAGTTCGGCCGCTCGCTGCGTCGCGCGATCCAGAGCTATCCCAAGGACATCAAGGTCGCGATTGCGGGTACCGGTGGCCTTTCCCATCAGGTCCATGGCGAGCGGTGCGGGTTCAACAATACCGCCTGGGACATGGAGTTCATGGAGAAGCTCACCAATGATCCGGAATCACTGCTCGACGCGACGGTGACCGATCTCGCGAAGCTCGGCGGCTGGGAAGGAGCCGAGGTGGTGATGTGGCTGCTGATGCGCGGCGCGCTTTCCGAACAGGTCGAGAAATTGCACCAGAGCTACTTCCTCCCGTCAATGACGGCCATCGCGACGATGCTGTTCAAGGATCTGGGCGATCCGGTGCCGCCAGCCGAAACCGACGAGCAACTGCGTGCCCGCGCGTCCCGCGAGCTGGCGGGCGTCGAGGCGATCGAGGGCACCTATCCCTTCACCATCGACCGGGCGGTCAAGGGCTTCCGCATCAACCATTTCCTCCACCGCCTGATCGAGCCGGAGTTCCGCAAGCGGTTTGTCGAGGATCAGGAAGGGCTGTTTGCCGAGGCGGATTTGAGCGAGGAAGAGAAGGAGCTGATCCGTAGCCGCAACTGGATCGGCATGATCCATTATGGCGTCATCTTCTTCATGCTGGAAAAGATGGCCGCCGTGCTCGGCATCGGCAATATCGACGTCTACGCCGCCTTCAAGGGCCTGAGCGTTCCCGATTTCCAGAAGACCCGCAATGCCGCGATCACCTATTCGGTGGCCGGCAAGCAATAAGCCGCGCGGCTCGGATTGCACGTGAGAGGGCGGCGGACCTTGGTTTACCGCCTTTCTCATGGGGCATCCCGCGACAGCCTGCCGCATTTGCGCCACACCATATCGACCTTCGCCCGGACGCCGACAAAGTAGATTGCAAACTAACAGAATCTGATGAATAGATAGCTCCCTAACAACGATAATTGTCTGGGAGACTTTGCAATGAAGAGACCTGCGCGCGTGCTGCGTCAGCACGCCTGTTTCGCGGCCCTCGCCACCGTCCTCGCTTTCCCTGCTTTCGCGCAGGACAGCGCCCCCCAAAGCGATAGAGCAGATGCAAGCGATGAGGCCATCGTGGTCACCGGATCGCGCATCGCCTCCGGTTTCGACCGGCCGACCCCCGTGGCGGTTCTGGGCGCGGAGCGACTGGAAACACGCGGCATCACCAATCTCGGCGATGCGCTGAACGAACTGCCTGCCTTCCGCGCGACCAACTCACCGGCCTCGACCGGTCTGGGCGCGGCGGGCGGCTATGTCGGCGGTCGCATCCTCGATCTTCGCGGTCTGGGCGCGGTGCGCACGCTGACCCTCGTCGACGGCAAGCGCTTCGTGCCGTCCACCACGCAGGCGACGGTCGATACCAACATGATCCCCTCGATCATGCTCCAGCGTGCCGAAGTCGTCACGGGCGGCGCCTCGGCCGTCTATGGTTCGGACGCCGTGTCGGGCGTCGTCAACCTGCTCATCGACAAGGCGTTCACGGGCTACAAGGCCAATGCCCAAGTCGGCTTTTCGCAATATGGCGACAATTTCACCACCCAGTTCGGCGCGGCCGGCGGTTGGCAGATCGGCGAGACGCTGCATCTGCTCGTGGGCGGCGAATATGAAAAGGCGGAGGGTGTGGAAAGCTGCCCCTCGCGCGACTGGTGCGCCAATGGCTTCATCAACATCAGCCGCAATCCCGGCGTGACGAGCCTGCCCGCCAACAACATCCTGGCGGGCGTCTACCCCTGGACGGCGCCCTATAACGGTATCACCACGCCGCCGAGCTCCGCTTATGCCGGCCGCCTCGTCCCGGCTCTCCGCGCGATCGACGGCATCGGCTTCCGCGCCGACGGCACGCCGTTCCGCACCACGCAGGGCACGCTGGCCAACAACCTCTATCAGCTTGGCGGCACCAATGATGGGCCGGGCGAGAACATCTATTTCGATTTCCCGATCGTCTCGCCGACCAAGCGCTATAACGCCATGGCGTTCGCCACGTGGGAAGCCACGCCGGCCCTGACGATGGAGTTCGGCTTCAACTACGGTCATGGCGAAGGGCGCCACCGCGCGGTGCCGTATCGCAATACGGCCATCACCATCCAGCGCGACAACCCGTTCATTCCGACCTCCGGCAATCCCGCGCTGGACCTGCGCACCATCATGGATGCTAATGGCCTCACCAGCTTCACGCTGGGCAAGGGCTTCAAGGATATTGGCCCGGGCCAGCTGGTCGTGAAGAACGATGTCTATCGCGCCGTCGCGTCCGCCAAATATGAGATTTCGCCCAACTGGTCGGCGGACATCTATTATCAGTTCGGCCGCAATGAGTTCCGCAGCGACATCACGGGTGGCACGATCACCTCGCGCATCCTCAAGGCGCTCGACGCGGTGGCCGGGCCCGGCGGTGCGCCGGTGTGCCGGGTGAATGCCGATGCCAGCACAACCAATAACGACCCTGCCTGCGTGGCCCTCAATCCCTTCGGCTCCGGCCAAGGCGCCACCTTCGCGGCGGCCAAGGCCTATGTCACGGCCGATGCCTTCCAGACCAACATCACCACCCAGCATGTCGTCGCTGCCAACGTCACCGGCTCGCTGTTCGATCTGCCCGCCGGGCCGCTCGGCGTCGCCGTGGGCGCGGAATATCGCAGCGACAGCGTCAGCGGCGATGCCGATGCCAATTCCAAGGCGCTGGCCTTCTTCACCGGCAACGGATCGGTCATCTCGGGCAAGATTCAGGTGGTTGAGGCTTATGGTGAGGCCGAAGTGCCGATCCTGCGCGACACGGCGTTCTTCCGCGAACTGAGCCTGAACGGCGCCGTCCGCCGGACCCACTACAAGCGGTCCAGCGACTTCTTCCCGAGCAGCACGGTCAATGTGACCACATGGAAGGTTGGCGGCGTCTGGGCGCCGGTCGATGCGGTCCGCTTCCGCGTGACCAAGTCGCGCGACATCCGCGCGCCCAACGTCTCGGAACTGTTCGGCCCGATCACCAGCGCGTCCGGCATTCTCAACGATCCGGCGCGTGGCGGTCAGCAGACGGTCGTGCCGATCACGCTGGGCTCCAACCCTAATCTGCGGCCGGAAAAGGCGGACACGTTCACCGCCGGCATCGTCCTGCAGCCAAGCGGTGGGATGCTCGGGCGTTTCCGGGCGTCGGTCGATTATTATGACATCAAGATCAAGGATGCGATCAGCACGCTCGGCCAGCAGAACATCGTGACGCGCTGCTCGCAGGGCGATACGCTGAGCTGCTCGCTGGTCACGCGCGATGGTGGTGCGGCCAATGGCGTCATCACCAATGTTCGCGACGTTGTGCAGAATGTGAACCAGCTCAACGCCCGCGGCATCGACATGGAGCTGAACTATCGCCAGCCGGTCGGCGCGGCTAGCGCGGTGAACCTGTCCGTCATGGCCAGCCATGTCATCGATCTGGTGACCGTGGACGCCGTTGGACCGGTCGAACGGGCCGGCCAGACCGGTCTGCGCGGCGGTACGCCTCCGGGCATTCCCGACTGGACGGTTGACGCAACCGTCGGCCTCGACCTGGGTGAGCTGTTCTCGCTCTCCACCCATGTTCGCTGGATCAACAAGGGCTTCTACAACGCGGCGTTCATCGGCGCCGAGCAGCCCGGCTATGTGATCACGGCCTCCAGCAGCTCCAGCACCAACGCCATGCCCTCGCGCACCTATGTCGACATGATGGGCACGGTGAAGGTACCGGTCGGCGGCGATAACAAGCTGAGCGTCTATTTCGGCGTGGACAATGTGTTCAATGTCGATCCGCCGAACTTCCCCGGTGCGAACGGCAGCGGCAACAACGTGCTCTTCAACCCGGTTGGGCGCATGTACAAGGCCGGCATCCGCACGTCCTTCTGATCCCCCTGCCGTGCCGGGCGCGTTTCGTCCGGCACGGCACCCTTTGGCGCACAGGCCGGCCGACGGATCGCTCTTGACGGAGCGGGTGCAGGTGCGGGAGGTCTGCTGGAACGGCACGTAAGGGAGAATGATGGTCGACAAGGCTCCGTCCGCACAGGGTTCCACCAGCGAAGAGGACGCGGCGACATCGCGCAGCCTTCCGCGATTTGGCGGTTTTCCCATTGAGGATGCCACGCGACATCTCTCCAATTTCTACGCCGGGGCCAAGCCCGACGAGCGGACCGTCACCTTTTTCCGGACCACGCGCGCGCTGGTCGTGGCGGCGCGGCGCTGGCGCAAGCTTGCCAATGACAAGGTCCGCAGTGTTGGGCAAAGCATGGCGCGGTGGGAGACAATGTATCTGCTCGCCTGCGCCCGCGATGATCTTTCCCAGCGCGAACTGGCCCAGCTGATCGGCGTCGAAGGGCCGACCATGGCCCATATGCTCAACACGCTGGAACGCGACGGCCTGATCGAACGCGCGCAGAGCCAGGTCGACCGGCGGGTGGTTCACAACCGGATCACCGAAAAAGGGCTGGCCGCCACGCGGGACATCATGGCGATTACCAATGATCTGCGCGCGGACATCCTGCGGGACATTCCACCCGAGAAGCTGGCCATTGCGCTTGAGGTGCTGGAACAGGTCCACGCGCGGCTGGACGATTACTGCTGAGGGGCAGGTATGCGGCCGGTTACGGCCGTCCCGTGGTCGCCTCTTCCTTCAGCGAGAACAGCACCGGCCATTCCCAGGCGCCCCGGCAGACCGGCATGGAGCGGGCTTCCGTCAGCCGGAAACGGGTGCCATCCCAGCGGTAGGTCTCCGCCGTGCCGCAGTCGCCAAGGCCGCGTCCCTTGGCGAAGCTGGAAAGCTCACCGCGCGAAGGATTCCAGCGGGCGTTCATGATCAGCGGCGGGGCGCTGGCATCGCCGGTGAAGCCGGGGAGATGATCGAACGGGGCGAAGGCGATTGTCCGGTTGCCGGGCTCGCCGCTCGCGATCAGCGGGACGGCGCTCACATTATATGCGCCCGCATCGCAGGGCAGCAGCAGCAGGACATGCCCCGCATCGAGCGTATGGAGATCGGGCTGGCGACTGCTCTCCAGCCCACTCTCGCACTGCGCCAGGCGCTGGGCGGTGGCTTGCTCTTGCGGCGTGAGCGCAGGCGTCGCGGTTTCGGCGAGGAGCGGGATCGTCTTGGGCAGCACGGGATCGGCCGGCAGCGGCCGCGCCATGTCGGCCGGGCCATCACCGATGGCGGCCAGCGCGCCACGGCTGCCGATGCGGCCCTGCTGCTCATCCATATAGCGCAGTGCCGCGGCGACGCCTTGCAGCGACGGGGCGCCGATGACCGTCCGGTTGCGATCGTGCAGCTCGAACACATAGCTGGAGCCCATGGACCGCACGACCTCCAGCGCGGTCTGGCCATCCAGCGCAATCGTGTCGCCATAGACTTTCTGCCGCACACGGCGCGTTCCATCGATCATGAAATCGACCCGGTCGCGCAGCCGGTCGGCCAGCAGTACGCGCAGGCTGGTGGCGCCTGCGGGGCCGCCGTCGCGATGGATGAGGACCAGCAGCCGGTTGGGCGTATCCACCCCTTCCGGATTCAGCGATACCGCACTGCAGGACAGGCGATTGTCGCAGCCCACGGCCCAGTTGTCGAAAACACGCAGACGACCCAGCACCGGTTCTGCCACAACGGGCGCGGTCGAGAGGACAGACCCCGACGTCTGCTCGCCGCGCGGCGGGGCAGCGGGCGCGACCGTTGCCAGGCCCGCGAGAGCCAGGGCGCTGACGCGCAGAAGCCGTGAAATCCTTGTCATTCCGCCAGTCATAATGCAGTTGAAGCCAATGGTGTAGCGCCAAGCTGCATGTGTTGCGACAGCCCGTGGTCACCAAGCCGGGCCAAGTGGATCGAAAGGACACAGATATGCGCAGAATCGCTGTGATCGGCGCCGGCCAGATGGGTGCGGGCATAGCGCAGGTAACCGCTCAGGCCGGCATGGATGTGCTGCTGCGCGATATCGATCTCGCGCGTGCGGACAAGGGCAAGGCCGGCATCGAGAAGCGACTCGCGCGCGCCGTGGAGAATGGCAAGCTGGAGCAGGCGGATGCGCAGGCGGCGCTGGCACGGATCACGCCCGTGGTGGCGCTCGATGAGGTCGCCCGGTGCGATCTGGTGATCGAGGCCGCGACCGAGCGGGAGGACATCAAGCGCGCCATCTTCGCGGAGGTGGGCGCGGTTCTGGCGCCGGATGCGATCCTCGCGACCAACACCTCGTCCATTCCGATCACGCGGCTCGCGCAGGCCGCGCCCGACGCGGCGCGGTTCATTGGCGTGCATTTCTTCAATCCCGTGCCGGTGATGGCGCTGGTGGAGGTCATTCGCGGCCTCGCCACCTCGCCGGAGACGGTGCAGGCGGTGGAGGCCTATGCGCAGGCGCTGGGCAAGGAGGTCGTCCATGCGTTCGACGCGCCGGGGTTCATCGTCAACCGCATTCTGCTGCCTATGCTCAATGAGGCAATCTTCGCGCTGGGCGAGGGCGTGGCCAGCGTGAGAGACATCGATAGCGCGATCAAACTGGGCCTCAACCACCCCATGGGTCCACTGACTTTGGCCGATTTCGTGGGCCTCGATACCTGTCTGGAGATCTGCAAGGTGCTGCAGGACACGACGGGCGATCCCAAATTCCGGCCCGCGCCGCTGCTCGTCAAATATGTCGAAGCCGGCTGGCTGGGGCGCAAGACGGGCAGGGGCTTCTACGATTACGCCGGTGATGAGCCCGTGCCGACGCGGTGAAAGGCCTATCGGGGCGCGCGCCTGTCGCACAGCAAGGAGCCCCGTGTCCGCAGACACGAGGCTCCCGCTCCCACATCGTAAAGGTTGTGCTTAGCTGAAGCTGATCGCCATATTGGGGCGGCGTGCGCGCAGCGTGCGGCCGATCGCAGCGAAACCGATGATCATCATCGCCCAGGTGGCCGGCTCCGGCACGGCGGGCTTGACGGTGTAGAACAGCAGGTCCTGCTTGCTGCTGTTGGTCGCGACCCAGAAATCCAGATTGCTGTTAATCGTGCCCTTGTTGGCAAGGTAGGAATTGGCGGTGTTGATCAGCGTGGACTCGCCTTGGCTCGCCCATTCGAGCTCGAAGTAACCGGCGCCCAGGTTCTTCGAGTTGCTCGTTTCGTAGCGAGTCTCCCAGAGCGCCAGTTGCAGGGCAGCGGACTGAGTCTTATCGCCACCGGCGTAGTTGCTGACCAGCGAGGCGACATCATTGTAGAGCGCGCCACCGAGATAGTTGCTCAGCGACACGACATTGAACGTGCCGGTGCTCGAGTTCTGGGTGACTTCGAGGCAGTAAGCCAGGAAGTTGACCGCCTTGCCGTCCCATGTGCCGGAGATATTCTGGGGCGAGAACGAGCCGTCGTATGAGGTGCTGCTCCAGCCCGAACCAATGCTCACCTCGCCGCTCGGGCTGCTATACTGCGTCGAGAGGCTGTTGATGACGAAGGTGCTCGCGTTCGCGGCAGTTGCGGAGGCGATAGCGGCTGCACCGGCAGCGAGAGCGATAAGCGTTTTCTTCACGGCGATGTTCCCTTCAAAAGTCCTGAAGCCGGTGTGAAGGAATAGATCTCGATACAAAATGGTATTAACTACGATTGGATGCTCGTTAACTTCGATTATCGCAAAATAATCAGGAAATTCTGAGGGCAAGTTTTAAGAGAATTAGTTAATGATCCAAATGGGGGCATTAACTACGATGAGCGTTTATACGACGCTACATTTGCGAGGGGCGTGACGCTGCGAATCGGGAAACAATGAAGGGGGCGGCGGCGCCGCTGCCGCATTTCCCGATCGTCACCCGGGCTTGACCCGGGGTCCAGCTGGCCTTCTTGCGAAGAAGGCGTGCCGCTTGAAACGTCCGAACACGGAAAGCCGCAATGTATTTGGCGATGCGCGCGAAAGAAAAGCTGGACCCCGGGTCAGGCCCGGGGGGACGGTGAGGGGGCTCAATTTCCCCTGATGTTCTCGCCGGCATCCTCGGCCTGCGCCGCTGCGAGGTCCTGCAGCAAGGCGTCCACGTCGAGCGGCTGACTGCGGTCATGCGCCTCGATGCGATCGCGCAGGCCCTGTGCCCACGTCGCGCTGGGGCCGCCGTGCGGATCGAAGGCCAGCGGGCCGAGGTTGATCAGCGCGTCATCATAGCGCTGGTCCCGCAGCAGCTGCATCACCAGCATCGTGCGGAGATTTTGGTCGAACGGCGCCAGCACCACGGCGCGTTCCAGCCCGGCCACCGCATTCTCCGTCGGGCGCCGGCCCTGTTCGAGGAAGCTGCGGTAGAAATATTGCAGGGGCAGGGGATGATTATTCTCGAACCTGTTGAGCTCGATGAACGGGCGGCGCGCTTCGGCATAGGCCGCGCTGGCGTCCGGGGCGGATTCCGCCTTGCGGAACAGCGCCTTTCCTTTCGCCAGATAGGCGCTCACCTGCCGGTCATCGAGCGCGAGGGCGGTGTTGGCAGCGGCGAGGGCGGCATCCTCATGACCCGCTTCCAGCTCGGCTTCGGCCAGCGTCGCGTGCAGCGCGGCATCTTTCGGATAGCGCGGCGCCAGAGCGCGCAAGTCCGCCACCAGCGTCTCCAGTTCCTCAGGCGAAGGGCGGTTCTTGAGCTCGATCCGAAGCGGCATGGCCGCCGCTTCGCCCTCGCTCAGCGTGCGGACCGAGACGGGGCCGGGCTTGAGCGTGGCAGCAGGCAGCTCAAGATAGGTCATCCGGCTCTGCCCCAGATATTTGTCCAGATCCCGCTGCAGGGCATTGAGATCGCCAAAGGCGCCTGTCGCCGCCTCCGTAAGGCTTTTGCCACTGCGCAGCAGGCGCAGATAGATCGCCAGTTGCCCGGGACGCTCCTTGCTGAACGTGAGGTAATGATAAAGCAGCCAGCTCCGCCCGTAGAAGGCCGCCCCCTGGGAGGCGGATTTCGGATAATGGCCCGAATTGAGGATTTGCGCGACCGGGATGACATCGCCGTAGATCAGGTCGCCGGCGCGGTGCCGCGCTGGCATCCCTAGGCCGACATTGCCGTTCTTGCGAAACTGGGCAGAGGCAAAGAACTCGGCGGCGCCCTCCGAGAACCAGAGCGGCATGCCGTAGCTACTGGTCGAGATCAGATAATGATGCGCATATTCGTGCAGCAGCGCGAGCATCGGCATATCGAGCGTGGTGTTGCTGGTCTTCACCCGGGGAACGATGGCGAAGGCGTCGCCCGCGCGCGGCACGTAGAACGCGTAGGTATATTTGCTGTCGCCGCCCTGTAGCCTGCGCACGTCCTTGTCGCTGCGCACGACATAGACGGTCACGCGGTTGGACGGGCTGGGCGGCTCCATCTCAACCGAGAGCACATAGCCCATGGCGTGGTGGAAGCGTTCGAGCTGGTCGGAGAATTGCTTGATCTCCTCCGGCTTCTGGTCGGCATAGATGACGAAATTCTCGCTGGAGGCTTCCAGCCAGGCCGCCTGCGCAGGCGGTGCCATGGTCGCAAAGAACAGTGCGGCCCATGCTAACAGTTTGATCGGCATTGCTATTCATCTCCCCCGCGGCCGGACGCTAGGCAGGCGCGCGAGGGACGACAAGGGTGAAATGAGGCTGTCCGCGATGCACGATGTCTTTTTTAGAGCGCCCCCCGCCACCAATATGCCGCCCGCACGTTGCGCGGGGATGAAACTGCGTATCCATGCCGCGATCGATTATGCGCTGCCCCAGCCGACCGATCTCATCCTCCATATCGAAGCGGCGCATCTGCCCGAGCAGACGGTGTCCGATGCCCGGCTGGACCTGAGCGTGCTCGATCATTTCGCCCGTGTCGCCGCGCATGACCATATCGGCGAGCGCGTGCTGATGCGCGCGCAGGGGCAGCTGAAGGCGGATTATCATGCGACGGTGGAGATCCACCGCCTGCTGGCCGATGTGAGCGGGCTGGAAGCGCTGCCGCCGCACATGCTGCCGGGCGAGGCCGTGCAGTATCTGCTCGATTCCCATTATTGCCCTGGCAGCCAGTTCATCAGCTTCGTTGGCGAGACGTTCGGCGACTTGCAGGGCGGACAGCGCATCGCCGCGATCCGGGATTATGTCAGCGGGCATTTCCATTATCTGCCCGGCGTGAGCACGCCGGAGACGACGGCGCTGCAGACCTTCGTGCGCCGGCAGGGCGTGTGTCGCGATTTCGCGCATATGGTGATCGCGCTCGCCCGCGCCTCCTGCATCCCCGCCCGCTTCGCCAGCGTTTATGCGCCCAATGTCACCCCGCAGGATTTCCACGCGGTCGCCGAGGTCTTCCTGGATGGCAGCTGGCATCTGGTCGATGCGACCGGCATGGCCACGGAAGGGGAGATGGCCAAGATCGGCATCGGCCGGGATGCGGCCGACGTGGCCTTCCTGACTTCCTTCGGCCCGGTCATCATGAACAGTCAGACGGTCGAGGTTGAGGTGGTCGAGCAATAAAGCCGGCGTCCCGGCTCAGGGCGCCGCATCGGCCTTGAAGGGATGCGCATCGGACCAGGCGCAGCCCGAGCGCAGTGCATCGCCGATCTGGAGCGTGGCCACGAACGGGTAGGTGCGGTCGGACATGCCGTCCGAACAATCGCCCGGCGTCAGCGTCATAGTGAAGGGCGCCGCGTTCAGCGTGCCGCTCCACGAGAGGCCGCCGCGCCCATCGAACCGCTCCACCGCGACCCGCTCGCCCTTGGGCGTCTCGGGCGTTTCATAGACCAGCGTCTTGCCGACGACCTGACCACCCCAGAACGGCTCAGTGCCGGTGAAGCGCACGGTCTCGTTCGCCGCAATCTCCGAATAAGGGCGGTTGTCGTCGCGATTCCCCGGCACATTGGGCTCATCGCCATGCGACTGGCAACCGGCGAGCAGCAGCGCCAGGGGCAGCGCCCGGACGATGTTGAGGGTGACGGCGTCGATCATGCCTCCCCTCTGCGCCCGCTATGCTTTGCGGGCAAGCGCTTTGCGATGCGAGCGGAGGTGGGAGCGTCGCCCACGTTCAAACACCCATTAACTTCATGCTGTTAGTGACAGGTCGAGTCGGGAGCGACTTGCGCTGACCGCACTTGCCGGGTGATGCTGATGCCAGAGGAAATTCTCGCACTGATCGACAAGCCGTGGCTGCTCTTCATGTTGCTGCTTGCCGGTGCGCTGTTCGGCATGGTGATCGAGCGGTCGCTCGAGAAAGCGAGCCGTGCCAAGCGCCGCGCATGGTGGGAAAAGCGCAATGCGCGGCGGGCCTATCATGCCGGCGTGGGGGTGCAGGATAGTCCCCGGGCGGGCCTGCGTGATGGACCGGACGCGGCCGACCAGCTCCGCACGGTGATGAACGCATCCTTCTTCCCCCGCGCCCTCCTCAACAAGCCGGAGCGCCGACTGCTCGCTCATATCGACCGGGCGCTGGCCGAGGATGCGCCGGGCTGGCGCGCGATGGGGCAGGTGTCGCTGGGCGAGATTCTGGGCAGCCGGGATCATGAGGCGTTCCGCGCCATCAATGCCAAGCGGGTCGATCTGCTGATTGTCGACCGGGATTGCCGGCCCCTTCACGCAGTGGAATTTCAGGGCACGGGCCACCATCAGGGCGCGGCTGCTGCGCGCGACGCGGTGAAAAAGGAAGCCCTGCGCCGCGCGGGCATCGGTTATGTGGAGGTGACGAGCGGGGACAGTCCTGCCGATGTGCGGGCGATCATCCGCAAGCTCTCTGCGCGGGACGGTCAAAAGCCGCGGAACGCCGCGGTGCCTGCGAATGGCCCGCAGCCCGATTCTTCTAGGACGTCGCCCACCGCCGCTGCTCAGACCCAGGAAGCCGTACGGTGCGGGTGATATTCGGGAGGAAAGGGGTGGAGCGCACGCCCGATCCATCACTGTAAGCGGATCAATCGATTGGAATTTGCGAACGGTTCTCAATAAATGATCAGCCACCCGCTGCCGTACCCGGCGCGCGGAATGAGATTGAGGACTGCATGCCCCGTGACCTGACCAAGACGCTGACCTATCTGGCCGTTCACCTGACCGTGGGGTTCACGGTGGCATATCTGCTCACCGGATCGCTGGCGATGGCTGGCGGCATCGCGCTCATCGAGCCGGCGGTGAATGCCGTGGCCTTTTTCTTCCATGAAAAGGCCTGGAAGGCGGCCGATGCCCGCGCGGCGGCGGCTCCAGCAGCGGTTCCGGGCGCGGCGTTCGATGCGCGCATGGCGGCGGTGCGCTGGGGGTGATCGTCCGACGGAAGGCGATCCGCGAATAAACGCGCTTTTGCAGGGCGACAGGCGTAGGATGTGCGCTGCGGGCTGATGCGCTCGTGACCCCGAGAGGAACGCCAATGGCCAAGGGCCAGAAAAAGTCGAACAAGGAAGTCCGCAAGCCGAAGGCGGAAAAGCCGCCCAAGCAGAATGCGTCCCAGCCCAGCCAGAAGACCGGCGTGGTCAAGGGGCTGGAGAATATGCGGAACAGCTAAGGTCAGGCGCGCGATGCCCACCTCCTGGCGACGACGCGCGGCACGGTGGGTGCTGGCGGCGGCCTATCTGGTCGCCGGGATGGCGCATCTGCGGACGCCGGCCGGCTTCATCGCCATCACGCCGGACTGGGTGCCCTGGCCCGCGCAGGTGGTGATGCTGACCGGCCTCGCCGAGATTGCCGGGGCGCTCGGCCTGATGATCCCGCCCTTGCGCCGCGCCGCGGGCATCGGCCTCGCACTCTATGCGCTGTGCGTCTGGCCGGCGAACCTCCACCATGCGCTGGGTGACATCGCCATCGGCGGCACGCATCTGGGCTGGTGGTATCATGCGCCCCGGCTGGCGCTTCAACCGGTGATCATCTGGTGGGCGTTGTGGGCGAGCGGCGTGACCGACTGGCCCTGGCGGACCGGCGCCGCGCGCAAGCCCTAGCGCGCGCTGCCCGCGCCGCCCTTCTTCGCGCCGGCAGATTTGGCGGGCGCCTTGGCACCGGCTGGCTTCCCCCCAACCTGTTTCCCACTGGCCTGCTTGGCCTTGTGCGCGGCAATGTCCGCATCGATCGCCGCGATCCGCTCCCGCTCGGGCGTGTCGCGTGGCAGACCTTTCAGGCGGCAGGTCGCCCACAGGGCCTTGCGCTCGGATTCCAGCGCCTTGAGATACAGATCGGCCATGCCGACTCCTATGGGTTGCGGGGGAGGGGAGCCATCCCCTAGCGCATGGCAGGCGAGGAGGACAGAGCCGTGCGCGGCGCACGGGCGGCGGATGCCGGCTCAGGCGAGTGTGACGAAAATCTCCGCCTCGATCACCCACTGCCCGGCGACCTCGCGCCACTTGGCGGTGTAGACGCCCGAGGCCGCCAGCGCGCCACTCTCGCGCGCCACACCCCGCCATTCCCCCTGCTCCAGCGCGATCGGCTCGACCGGCGAGACGGTGATGGCGGCGGGGATGCGCTCATAGACGAGCCGGCCGAGCGATGCGAACTCGCGCTGCCACACCCTCAGCTGAGCGGTCCGCCCGGCAATGACCGCGCTATCTGTGCCAGTGACCATCACGCAATCGCGGGCGAGAATGGGGCCGATGGCTTGGGCGTCACCATCGGCAATGGCGCGGTTGAAGGCCGCCCGGCGCGTGCGGATGGGGAGATCGATGGGGGTGGAGGTCATGACTTGGTCATTCCCCTGATTGAGCTGGATTGAAATCAAGGGTTGCGCTATACACGTATAGCACGGAGGTCCACAATGTTGGCTTTACGAATTGACGCCGAGACCGAGCAGCGGCTCGACGCGCTGGCCGCCCGGACGGGCCGCACCAAAAGCTTCTATGCGCGCGAGGCGATCGTGGCACATTTGGACGATCTTGAGGACTTTTATCTCGCGGAAGAGCGGATGAAGGATTTCCGGGCCGAAGAGGCAATCCCTCTTGCAGCGCTGAAGGCCGAGCTTGGCCTGGACGATTGAGTTCGTCCCCGAGGCGGCGAAGGAACTGAGAAAGCTGGGGAAGAGCGAGGCGGCGCGGATCATTCGCACGCTGGAAGAGCGCATTGCCATCCTCGATGACCCGCGCTCCCTCGGCGCGCCGCTTGCCGGCGAGCATGCGGGCTACTGGCGCTGGCGGATCGGTGACTATCGCGTGGTGGCACAGGTCGAGGATGCGCGGGTGCTGATTCTGGTGGTGCGAGTGGGGCACCGGCGGGAGGTTTATCGGTGAGGTGGCGGCGACCTTCTACTTTTCGATGCGAGCTACCCAAGTCAGATGGGGGGCAATGTGACAAACAGTGCGGATGATGAAGATGCGTGTGTGCACACCCACCCGATTCCTGCGGCCGAGATATCTCGTTATAGCCCGATCAGCGATCCTGACGCAGAGCAGGACATCATAAATTATGTCAATGGCCAAGCGCCTGACGAAAATATAGCCAATGTCAAAAGAATAAAAACGGAATACGTACTTGGTGATAAGTATGAAATATGGGACGTTACGACTGACGTAGGGCGGTGGTGGGTCATAACAAATTTGACCAATCTCTACTCACAGAATCATTTTCCAAGCTTGGATTATACCCTTTCGTTTCATATCGGGTTGATGATGCGTCTAAAGAGCCGATCGTCGCGGCCTGATAGCGAAGAACCCGATCCTTTTGATGAAGTATTTCGGCGGCGGGAGCAGGCAGACGATCGATATGAGCGAGCTGTAGAGGCCGAAGACTATCAGGCTGTCGGAATGCAGCTTCGAGAGTGCTTGATCTCACTAACGAGTGTTATGCAGCGGCGAATGGAGTTATCAGAGGCTGTCGAACGCCCAACAGCCGCTGACTTTAAGGCCTGGGCGGACATATTTGTCGGTGAATTTTGCCGAGGGCCATCGAATAAGGAGCTAAGAAGCTATCTAAAATCCTGCGCTGACAAGACATGGGACTTAGTAAACTGGCTAACACATGATCGTAACGCTAACGA
Source organism: Sphingobium sp. B8D3A (assembly GCF_025961995.1). NCBI lineage: Bacteria > Pseudomonadati > Pseudomonadota > Alphaproteobacteria > Sphingomonadales > Sphingobiaceae > Sphingobium > Sphingobium sp. B8D3A. Next base: position 952,151 of record NZ_JAOQOS010000001.1, read on the forward strand.
TACCGCCTGTTCGATCACTCTCCACGCGACCGACACCATAATCGGTCATCTAGTGCAACTCACAATGCGAAAATTGAGCGGGGATATTCAAATCTGCCCCCGTTGTCAGTCACGCAATATCAGATCACACTATGACATCGATATAGCTCCCGACGGCGCATATTATACCACTTGTGGCCTGTGCGGATGGAGCAGTCATCCAGGATACGATCTAGACCACAAAAAGAGTCCCGCCGATTGATCGACGGGGCTCTCAAATAGGGTGCGGGATTCGAACCCGCGGAAGAACAAAGCCTTCACGAGCTTATCAGGCCCGCGCATTAAACCACTCTGCCAACCCTCCATTGCGACCTTTCGGTCTGGCGGACTCGGTAAATGGGGGTGGCTGGATGACTTTCAAGAGAAGCTCCGCAGCTACCGCCGTCCTCAATCATGCTCCCTGCCACCAGCCCCCATATACAGCTCGCTCCCCGTTTCGCGGAACACCTTGCTCATCTCTTCCATCCCCTTGAGCGCCGCGGCCTTGCTCGCCGCCGCCGTCTCCGCACCGGTCGGGCCGGTGGCAATGAAGCCCTCAACCCCCTGATTCTGCTTGCCGGCGAAGTCGCGCACTTCCTGCGTGATCTTCATCGAGCAGAATTTCGGGCCGCACATGGAGCAGAAGTGCGCGGTCTTGGCGCCTTCTGCGGGCAGGGTCTGGTCGTGATATTGCTCGGCGGTTTCGGGATCGAGGCTGAGGTTGAACTGGTCGCGCCAGCGGAACTCGAAGCGGGCGCGGCTCAGTGCATCGTCGCGGACCTTGGCGGCCGGGTGACCCTTGGCGAGATCGGCGGCGTGAGCGGCGAGCTTGTAGGTTACCACGCCGACCTTCACATCGTCGCGGTCGGGCAGGCCGAGATGTTCCTTGGGCGTAACGTAGCAGAGCATCGCCGTGCCATACCAGCCGATCTGCGCGGCGCCGATGCCGCTGGTGATGTGGTCATAGCCCGGCGCGATGTCCGTGGTGAGGGGGCCGAGGGTATAGAAAGGCGCCTCGCCGCAGACCTGCAGCTGCTTTTCCATATTCTCCTTGATCTTGTGCATGGGCACATGGCCCGGCCCTTCGATCATCACCTGCACATCCTGCTTCCAGGCGCGGTGAGTCAGCTCGCCCAGCGTGTACAACTCGGAGAACTGCGCTTCGTCATTGGCATCGGCAATGGAGCCGGGGCGCAGGCCATCGCCAAGGCTGTAGGCGATGTCATAGGCCTTCATGATCTCTGTGATCTCGTCGAAATGCTCGTAGAGGAAGCTCTCCTTGTGGTGCGCGAGGCACCATTTCGCCATGATCGATCCGCCGCGCGAGACGATGCCGGTGACGCGCTTGGCGGTCATCGGAATATAGGCCAGGCGCACGCCGGCATGGATGGTGAAATAATCCACGCCCTGCTCGGCCTGCTCGATGAGCGTATCGCGGAAAATCTCCCAGGTCAGATCCTCGGCAATGCCGCCGACCTTCTCCAGCGCCTGATAGATGGGCACGGTGCCGATGGGGACGGGCGAGTTGCGGATGATCCACTCGCGCGTGTCGTGGATGTTGCGGCCGGTGGAGAGGTCCATCACCGTGTCCGCGCCCCAGCGGATCGACCAGACCATCTTGTCGACCTCATTGGCGACATCGGACGCGACGGCGCTGTTGCCGATGTTCGCATTGATCTTCACCAGGAAGTTGCGGCCGATCGCCATCGGCTCGCTCTCGGGGTGGTTGATGTTGTTGGGAATGATCGCGCGGCCGCGGGCCACTTCATCGCGCACGAACTCGGGCGTCACATAATCGGGGATGCTGGCGCCGAAGCTCTCGCCATCGCGGACATAGTTGGCGAGGCGGGCGCGGCCGAGATTCTCGCGCTCGGCGACATATTCCATCTCCGGCGTGATGATGCCGCGCCGGGCATAATGCATCTGGGAGACATTGGCGCCGGCCTTGGCGCGCAGCGGGCGCTTGACGACATTGGGGAAGGGGCGGACACCGCCGGAGCGATCCGGACCGAGCTGGCCGTTGTCCTCCGGCTTCACCGCGCGGCCATCATAGGCCTCGACATCGCCGCGCCCGAGGATCCAGTCGCGGCGCAGGGCGGGGAGGCCAGCCATGATGTCGATCCGCGCGTCCGGGTCCGTATAGGGGCCGGAGGTGTCATACACGCGCACCGGCGGCTCGCCGGAGCTGGGCTCGAGGTGAATCTCGCGCATCGCCACGCGGTGCGGGCCGACATGGATCTTGCGGCTGCCACGAATGGGTCCGGTGGTGACGCCGATCTCGGCCTTTGCGGGGATGTCAGCCATGGGGATGAGCCTTTCTGTGAACGGAGGAATCAGAGGAAACCGGCACGGCCGGTGAGCCCGGCGATGCCGAGCAGGAGACCAAGGAGGATCCCGGCGATCGCCCCGATGCGGGTGGCGGTCGCGGAGGAGACCGCGCGGCCGATGCGCAGCACTGGCCCCGGCACGGCGATCAGCAGCGCGCCCTTGATGAGCGCACCCCAGCCAAACAGCGTGACCAGGGTCGCGATCGGATCGGTCAGAATGCTGTGGGAGAGGACGAGGGCCGCGCCGATGGCAAAGGTCACCACGCCGGCCAGCAACACCAGCCCGGGCGCGCGGTCGAAATCATCCAGCAGCGCCCGCCAGCGTTGCGGCGCGGAGAGGCCGGCAAGGCCGATAAGAACGAGATAAAGCCCCAGCACCTGCGCCAGTTGCAGGGTGAGCACGCTGCCCGTCATCATCGCCGCCACCCTCCTCTCAAGGGCCGGCGCGCCTGTGGCTAAGGGAATGAGGGTGGCAAGACTGGCCACGCTCCGCTCCCTCCGCCGGTACGAGCCGGTTCAGGTTCAACGGGTCGGATGGCGCTACCCATCCCTCTCAGCCAGTCAGCAGGCTCCCCGGGGAAGGCAGGAGGATAGGCCCTCTGGAGCGAGAGTGCAATGGGGCCGTCAGCCGAAGAGGACTCGCCGCGCGGGCGCCGTAAGCAAGGCCCGCGCGGCGGTGGATCAGAAGGTGTAGGCCAGTCCCGCGCCGAACATCCACTGGTTGCGCGATCCGGCGAGGCGGACCACAGGGCTGTCGGCGATGTCGCCGAGCAGGCGGGTATAGGCGACGCCACCGACCAGCGAGAGGCCGCCCGACAGATCACCCGTCAGGGCGATGTTGCCGGCGGCGGCGAGCGTCCAGTCCTTCCAGCCGCTGCCGGCCGTGTAGACGGGCAGGGTGCTCGCGGCGCTCTGTGCGGGGGTGATCGAGAAATAAGTGCCGGCATAATCGCCATCGACATGATTGGCGCTAAAGGACACGACCGCGAGGCTCTTGGTGCTCAGCGGTGTCATGTAGCTGACCGACGGCGTGATGATCGTGCCGCCATGGGCGCCCGCGACGTCCTTGCGCGCGGTGACCGTCGCGGAGAGGCGGTCATAGTTGCTGGTAATGAGGCCCCAGCGGGCAATGCCGGCATAGCCGCCCAACTCGACCGAGGTGCCGACCTTGCCGAGCGCGCGGATGCGCTCGTCGTCGATCTTGTCGACATTCGTGCGGTTGAGGCCGATGGTGGCGACCGGACCGAGCTGGAAATCCCAGCGCGAGCCGCCATCGTTGATCAGATCGATGCTGGCGCGATTGCCGACATACAGGAAGTTGAGGCCGCCCAGCTTGCCGACCGCACCGGGCACCGGCGTGATGCTGGTGCCGTTGGCGCCCTCATATTCCGGGATCACTGCGGCGCCCAGGCCGATGGTCAGCCGGTCCCCCGCGCGGGCGCGGGCGGCTTCGCGCTGCTCGGCGGCTTCGCTTGCCGCCGTCGCGGTCTGGCCGAGGGCGGGTGCCGACAAAGCGGGTGCGACGGCCAGAATGGCGAGAAGACAAGGAGATAGGGAGGGGAAAGGGCGCAAGTTGAAACTCCGACAAGAGGCTGATCCGTGCAACGCCGCAGGAGGCAGAAGGCTCCCGCTGCGCCGATCACGCCCGTCTCACCGTCCACGATCCTGTCAGCCTGCGTCCTTCCGGCATCACGCAGCATGCCGCGCGCGGTCAGTTGAGCCGCATCAGTCCCGCCACGGTGAGGGCCAGCCCGCAGGCCAGCGTCAGCGCCACCCAGATGCGCTGCATGTTTGCCAGATTGCGCAGCCAGAAGTGGAAGTAGAGGTCCGAGAAGGCGAGCACGACCAGCGCCTCGATCATCATGATGCCGCCAATGGCCTTCATGATGCAGGTGAGTATATCCGCCGGAATCCATGGATTGGCGAGATAGACCGCGGCGCCGAGGATCAGCTCCACCAGCCCGCAGAGCAATTGCAGGGCAGGCGACTGCTCGATCTCCTTGACCATCGTCTGCCACAGGCCGGGCTTGCGCAGCGCGCCGATGGCGGCAGCCAGCGTAAAGGCCCCGAGCAGCATGGCCGCCCAGGCCGTTGCATCAATCATGTCGAACTCTGCCACTGATCTCTCCCGATGATGCCCCCCCCGGGCAGCATGGGGCAGGCGATTGGTCCGGGGCCTTGTGGGCTCCTCGGCTGGCGCGGACTTTAGCGCGGGTGCGCGGGCGGACCAGATGGAATTTTTGGGGAAGGTGGAGGGGTGATGTGGACCAGTTCGGAAATTAACGATGGTCCACTTTGTCCCAAGCCGTTTGGGATCGTGGGATGTCGGAAATGTCGTGGTAAGCGGACGAAGAGGTCTGGCGGCTAAAGTGAAATCTCAGCGGAGGCTTGGCAACTGCGCTTAATCTCGTATCGTCTGCGGCCATGCTATTACGAAACGTCCATAAATATATATTCGTTTTTGCGGCGCTAAAAGCGAGTGAAGCCTTCGCATGCTCGCTGCCATCGCACGATTTCAAGGCTCCTCGTCTCATTGACCAAGTGAAGCAGCATGTGCGGCAAGCTGACGCCATAGTGGATGGCGAAATCGTTCGTGTTAGTGGTTATGACCAGAAGAACAACAAGCAGATTCCTGCGATTCTTAAGGTGACAAGAATTCATAAAGGTCCACGGGCACGCACTTTCTTATTGAGTATCCCGGGGGGAGGCTGCGAGATTTGGTTCTGGCGAAAGGAAAAGGTCAGATTACTGTTAAGCGAAAATGGAGGAACCTGGGCTGCACGGGAAACTTTGAACATGCCATACCCCGTATATTCAAGGTCACCGAATACAGGTTCGATAGACAACCGACCTATTTACGCTCGGTTGATTGACAAACAGATCGGAGTGCCGCGTAGCCTAGATACCGCGATAGCTCCTGATGGACTTTGAAAAGTCATCTTGTATCGAAAGCATTCGATGTAATCTTGAAAGCTCCAGGCACGTCAGCTTTGTCGTCGTCTCCAGTCAGTCCGGTCGCGGGATTCTCAGCGCCTAAAGCAGGCGTGCAATTCATCGCCATAGCCCGGCGCTAGCGTGCGCGGGGGTGTCAATGCGGCCGCGGCGCGCTATGGCGCGGGCATGAGCGACAGCGCCCCGCATACTCCTCCGCCTTTCCGCGTGCCGGCCGATCCGCAGTCGGCGCGGTTCGCCTTCAGCGTTCAGGCCACGCAGGGCAAGGCCCGCACCGGCGAGATCGTCATGAAGCGCGGCATGATCCGCACGCCGGCCTTCATGCCGGTCGGCACGGCGGCGACCGTCAAGGCGATGCGTCCGGCGGAAGTGCGCGCGGCGGGTGCGGATATCATTCTGGGCAATACCTATCATCTGATGCTGCGACCCGGTGCGGAGCGGGTGGCGGCGCTGGGCGGGCTGCATGCGCTCTCCGGCTGGGAGCGGCCGATCCTCACCGATAGCGGCGGCTATCAGGTGATGAGCCTGTCTGCGCTCACCAAGGTCACCGAGCAGGGCGTCGCCTTTGCCAGCCATATCGATGGCTCGCGCCATATGCTCAGCCCCGAGCGATCGATGGAAATCCAGCGGCTGCTCGGCAGCGACATCGTGATGTGCTTTGACGAGTTGGTGCCCACGACCACCAGCCGCGATGCGCAGGCGCAGGCCATGGAGCGTTCGATGCGCTGGGCGGCGCGCTCGCGCGCGGGCTTCGACGCGGGCGGAGACCATGCCGCGCGGGCGGCGCTGTTCGGAATCCAGCAGGGCGCGCTCGATGAGGAACTGCGCAAGCAGTCGGCGCAGGCGCTCGTCGAGATCGGCTTCGATGGCTATGCCGTCGGCGGCCTTGCCGTGGGCGAGGGGCAGGAGGCGATGTTCGCCTGCCTCGACCATTGCGTGGGCCATCTGCCCGTGGAGAAGCCGCGCTATCTGATGGGCGTGGGCAAGCCGGACGATATTGTCGGCGCGGTGGAGCGCGGCATCGACATGTTCGACTGCGTGCTGCCGACCCGCTCCGGGCGGAACGGGCAGGCCTTCACCTGGGCCGGGCCGCTCAACATCCGCAATGCGCGCTTTGCCGAGGATCCGACCCCGCTCGATGCGCGCTGCACCTGCCCGGTCTGCGGCAGCGTCAGCCGTGCCTATCTGCATCATCTGGTCAAGGCCGGGGAGATGCTGGGCGCGATGCTGATGACGCAGCACAATCTCCATTTTTATCAGGCGCTGATGGCGGGGCTGAGGGATGCGATCGCCGCCGGGCGGCTTACCGAGTTCGCCGGCCGCTTCCGCGCCGATTATGCGAGCAAGGCGTTTTGAGCGCGGCGATGCGTCTCGCCGATTTCGACATCGACCTGTTTTTGCGCGATTATTGGCAGCGCAAGCCGCTGCTCATCCGCAATCCGTGGGCCGAGTGGGTCAATCCGCTGGAGCCCGATGATCTCGCCGGCCTGGCCTGCGAGGAGGAGGTGGAATCGCGCCTCATTACGCAGGCCGGCACCGACTGGGCCGTCGAGCACGGCCCGCTGCACGAGGCGCGCTTTGGCGAGCTGGGCGATGCGCCATGGACGCTGCTTGTGCAGGCGGTCGACCATTATGTCGCGGAGGTGGCCGCGCTCATGGCGCCATTCCGCTTCATCCCCAATTGGCGGATGGACGATGTGATGGTGAGCTATGCCACGGACGGCGGGGGCGTCGGGCCGCATTTCGACCAATATGACGTGTTCCTCATCCAGGGCGCGGGCAAAAGGCGCTGGCAGATCGGCGGGCTGTGCGACGCCTCGACCCCACTGCGCCCCCACGACGACCTGCGGTTGCTGGCGGACTTTGTGCCCACGCAGGAGTGGGTGCTGGAGCCGGGCGACATCCTCTATCTGCCACCGGGCATCGCCCATGATGGCGTGGCGGTCGGGCCGGACTGCATGACCTATTCCATCGGCTTTCGCGCGCCCTCCCAGCGCGACCTGATCGAGGACTGGAGCGCCCATGTCGCAGAAGGGCTGGCCGAGGATGATCGTTATGCCGACCCCGGCCTGCCGCTACAGACCAATCCTGGCGAGATCACAGCCGAGGCACTGGCGCGGCTGCACGATCTGGCGACGCAGGCACTGGCGGATCGCGCCGGATTCGCGCGCTGGTTCGGGCAAGCGAGCAGCACGCCCAAATATCCGCAGGCAGACTGGCGGCCTGAAGCGCCGGTGCTGGTGGAGGATGTGCAAGAGGCGCTGAACGACGGCTTGCCGGTGCGCCGCAATCCGGCCAGCCGCTTCGTGTTTGTCCGTGACGGGGCGGACGCGTTGACGCTGTTCGTGGACGGCGAGGCGTTTGCCTGCACGGGGGAGGCGGCGCGCTTCGCCGAGCGGCTCTGCGCTGGGGACGACGTGCCGGTGGAGACCCCGGATGCGGCGGTGCTGGCGCTGATCGCGGCGCTGGCCAGTCAGGGCAGCGTCACCCTCGATCCAGAGGATTAAGCGGACGATGGCGCGGCTCATCCTCTTCAATAAGCCCTATGGTGTGTTGCCGCAGTTCACCGATGCGCGCTCGCCGTCGCCGTCGCCGCGCCCGACGCTCTCGGCCTATATCGATGTGCCGGGCGTCTATCCTGCCGGTCGGCTGGACCGGGACAGCGAGGGGCTGCTGCTGCTCACCGATGACGGCCGCTTGCAGGCGCGCATCTCCGATCCCCGCTACAAGACGCCCAAGACTTATCTCGTGCAGGTGGAAGGGGAGCCGGACGAGCCGGCGCTCGAGCGCTTGCGGCGCGGCGTCATGCTCAATGACGGCATGACCCGCCCCGCGCAGGCCGACCGCATCGCACCGCCGGACCTTTGGGAGCGCGATCCCCCGATCCGCGTGCGCAAGAGCGTGCCCGATTGCTGGCTGCGCCTCACCATCAGCGAAGGCCGCAACCGCCAGGTGCGCCGGATGACCGCAGCGGTCAGCCACCCCACCTTGCGGCTGGTGCGCTGGCAAGTGGGGGACTGGACGCTGGACGGACTGTTACCGGGAGAATGGCGCGAGGTGGCGGTTTAGGCCTCCCGATCCTCACCGCGGGATTGAAATGCGCAATTGATAGGATTAAATCCTACTGGTTCGCCCCGCAGGAGTTTACCATGCGATCTACGCAGCAACTGAGCGTGACATTGCCCATCGATATGGCGGCGCAGGTCAAGGCGCGGGTCGCGTCGGGTGAATATGCCAGCGAAAGTGAAGTGATCCGGGATGGGCTCCGAGCTCTTCAGGCGCGAGAGCAGGCTGTGGAGGCCTGGCTGCGTGAAGACGTCGCGCGGACCTATGATGCGATGCAGGCTGACCCGCGCCGCGCGCGGTCTCCGGCGGACGTGAAGGCCGCGCTGGCCGTCGAACGCGCCGCCACGTCCTGATCGAATGCAAAGCGTGGTCAGTTTTGCGCCGGAAGCCGAAGCGCAACTGATCTCCTTGTTCCGCTATATTGCTCGCGAAGCGTCCGGCGATATCGCCAGTCGCTACGTCGGAGCCATTGTCGAGCATTGCGAGAAGCTCGCCGATTTCCCCCACCGCGGGACACCGCGCGACGACCTTCGCCCTGGTCTGCGCACGATCGCTTTCCGGAGGCGGGTGACGATTGCTTATTCGGCCATCGGCGTGAGCGTCACCGTTCTCGGTATTTTCTATGGCGGACAGGATTTCGCGGCCTTGCTTGCCGATGACGCTTGAGGTGGGCTCGCGTCACGCCCACCCACTCTTCCCGCCCAACCCTCCTGCCGCTAAGAGGCGGCAATGGAGAGCCTGGCCACCACCCCTATTACCGATGCCCTTGACCGCGCGCGGGCGCATTCGCCGTTTCTGGCGCGGCAGATCGATGTCTATCCCGAGCTGGTCGCGCTGCTGCTTCAGGGGCAGGCGGAGGCCGCATGGGCGGCCGGGCGGGCACTGGAGCCCGATGCGGCGGTGGATCGGCGTCTGCGGGTGCGGCGCAGCGCGCTCGCCCTGGTGGCAGCGATTGCCGATCTGGCCGGACTCTGGGATCTGGATATCGTCACCCGGCGGCTCTCCGACTTTGCCGACGAAGCCATCGAAACGGCGCTGAACGCGGCCTTTGCCGAGCGCTACCCGGATGAGGCGCCGCGCGGCATCGCGGTGATCGCGCTGGGCAAGCATGGCAGCCGGGAGCTCAATTACAGCTCGGACATCGACCCGATCCTGATCTTCGACCCTGAAACGATCTCGACGCGCGGTAAGGAAGAGCCGCAGGAAGCAGCGCTGCGGCTGGCGCGGCGGATGGTGGCGCTGCTCACCGAGCGGACCGGGGACGGCTATGTCTTCCGGGTCGACCTGCGGCTGCGCCCGTCGCCCGAGGTTTCGCCGATCATCCTGCCGGTCGAAGCGGCGATCAGCTATTATGAGAGCGCCGCGGTCGGTTGGGAGCAGGCGGCGTTCGTGCGCGCCCGCGCGGCGGCCGGCGACATCGCGCTGGGCGAGGAATTCCTCAGCACGATCCGGCCGTTCGTCTGGCGGCGCAGTCTGGATTTCGGTGCGATCCGGGCGATCAGCGATGTTTCGCGGCGTATCCGCGCGCACTACGCCAGTGGTCAGCGCTTCGGCCCCGGCTTCGACTTGAAGCGCGGGCGCGGCGGCATCCGCGAGGTGGAGTTCTTCGCGCAGGCGCACCAGCTCATTCAGGGCGGGCGCAATCCCGCGCTGCGGGCACCGGCCACGCGCGCGGCGCTGCGCGTGCTGGGCGAGGCGGGGTTGATCAAGCCTGACGAGCGCGCGCGGCTCGATGCGGCCTATGTGATGCTCCGCACGATCGAGCACCGCCTGCAGATGGTCGATGACCGGCAGACGCACATGCTCCCGGAAAGCCCGGCTGCGCTCGAGAATGTCGCGCAGCTGGCCGGCTATGCCGACGGCGCCGCGCTGCTCGCGGCATTGCGGCCGCATGTCGAGGCGACCGGCCTCACTTTCGATGGGCTGGTCGGCGAGGATGAGGAAGGCGATGACCGCCTGCCCGATGAGCCGCGCGCACTGGCGCAGCGTCTGGAGGACATCGGCATCGAGGAGACCGAGCCGTTCGTCGCGCGCATCACTCGCTGGCGGGACGGCAGCCTGCGCCCGCTGCGCAGCGCCCCGGCGCGCGAGGCGCTGGAGGAGTTGCTGCCCGGCCTGATGCGCCAGATCGCCCGTGCGCCGGCGCCGCTGACTGCGCTCAACAAGCTGGATCAGGTGATCGAAGGCCTGCCCACGGCGGTCAATCTGCTGCGCCTACTGGTCGCGCGCCCGGCACTGGCCGAGACGCTGGTGACGATCCTCTCGCACGCGCCCACGCTCGCCGATGCGCTGGGGCGCCGCGCGGCGCTGTTCGACGGGCTGATCGACCAGAGCGCGCTCGATCTGCCGCCCGATGTGCCGACGCTCATCGAGACGATGCGCACGCATGATGCCGGCGATGACTTCCAGCATCGGCTCGACCATGTCCGCCATGTCGTGGGGGAGCGGCGCTTTGCGCTGGGGGTGCAGATCGTCAGTCGCGAGGTCGATCCACTTGAGGTTGGCCGGGGCTATGCGCGGGTGGCAGAAGCGGCGGTGGACGTGCTCGCCGCAGCTGCCGTCGCGGAGTTCGAGCAGACCCATGGCCGGGTGCCGGGTAGCGAGCTGGCCATCCTGGCGCTCGGGCGTTTCGGTGGCGGATTGCTCACCCATGCCTCCGACCTCGATCTGATCTTCCTGTTCAGCGGCGATTTCAACGCGGAATCGGACGGGCGCCGGCCCTTGGGCGCGACGCTCTACTATAACCGCTTGTCCCAGCGAGTGATCAACGCGCTCTCCGTGCCCACCGCCGCCGGCGCGCTCTATGAGGTCGACACAAGATTGCGCCCGTCCGGCAATCAGGGGCCGCTGGCGGTCAGCTTCGAGAGCTTTGCGCGCTATCAGGCGGAGGCGGCGTGGACCTGGGAGCATCTGGCGCTCACCCGTGCCCGCCCGGTGTTCGGATCGGCCAGCGCCCGTGCCGCGCTGGACGAGATCGTCGGGCAGACGCTGATGGTTGAACGCGACCTCGCGCAACTGCTCGCGCAGGCGGTGAAGATGCGGCGCGACATCGCCACCCACAAGCCGCCGGCCGGGCCACTCGACGTGAAGCTGATGCCGGGCGGCCTCGTCGATCTGGAATTCCTCATCCATGTGACGCAGCTCACCCATCGCACCGGCTTCTCGCCCAGCCTCAACATCGCGCTGGAGAGACTGGTCGCCGCCGGGCTGCTGGACAGCGCGCTGCGCGAGGCGGCGGACCTGCTGACCCGCTATCTGGTCGTCGCCCGCCTCGTCGCGCCGCAATCGAGCGAGCCGGTGGAGGAAAGCCGCTGGCTGGTCGCACGAGCCTGCGGGGCCCGCGACTGGGGCGAGCTGCTTGCCCGAATCGATGCTGCGCGGCAGATCATCGCCACGAGCTGGAACGCGCTGGCCGGCCAGGCGGCGCCATCGGAAGGAACGACATGATGCTGAGCCAAGGCGATACCCTGCCCGACGTCACTCTCACCGGTGCGGACGAGGCGCCGATCCGGGTCGCGGATTTTCGTGGCAAGCCGCTGGTCGTCTATTTCTACCCCAAGGCCGATACGCCCGGCTGCACCACCGAGGCGATCGACTTCACCGGGCTGATCGATGCGTTCGGCGCGCTGGGCGTGCCGGTGATCGCGGTCTCCAAGGACGCGCCGGCCAAGCTCAAGCGCTTCGCCGACAAGCACAGCCTCGCCGTCACGCTGGCATCCGATGGCGATGGCAGCGTGTGCGAGGCCTTCGGCACCTGGGTCGAGAAGAGCCTTTATGGCCGCAAATATATGGGCATCGAGCGCGCGACCTTCCTGGCCGATGCGGAAGGCAAGATCGTGCGGGTGTGGCCCAAGGTGAAGGTGAAGGGCCATGCCGCCGAGGTTCTGGAGGCGGTGAAGGCGTTGGGGTGAACTGGCAAAGCCAGAGGTTGATCAGGTTCGCTTCGCAGCCACCGTTTAGCTTCGGCTTAACGGAAATGAGAAGGCGGCAGTAGCTAAACTCCCCGCCATTCGAGCCACAGTCTGGATATACTTCGGCTCGCTTTGACGGCTTGCCGTTATCGTCACAAATCATCAGATTATATGGGTTATTGTTCGTCCAACTATTTGGTCTATCGAACGAGCAAATAGATTCCCCTATGTCTGAATTCGCGGCAACATACCGCTTCACATCGGCTTCATGATAAGCCCCACACGCATTAGGGTTGTATACCCATGCATAAGCGTTGGCAGGCCAGTCCACACAAGCGCTGGAATAGCACAAATTACGAGAGCAGAAATCCAGAGCCACCGATTGCGCATTTTTCATCTCCATTAAGATGATGTGTCGAAACGACGAGTTCTGCAACACTGCCATATCCTGCTCTTCCCCTTACGGACGCTCCCCAAACCTTGACATGTCTCTCCTTCGGTTCCGTTCGTGCTAAGTAGGCGCTGAGTAGCGCCGCAGGCGCGTAGCGAAGCACTGTGGGTGCAGTCCTTCGATACGCCGCTTCGACAGGCTCAGCGGCTACTCAGGACGAACGGCGGCCAGTGATGCGGCGATTCGCAACATTCATCCCCATTGTTATCCCCAGGTTCCACAGGGCGCGTTTCCTCGGCTCTTGCGCCGCACCTCGGAAGAGAGGACAATGCCTCCCCCATGTCAGAAAACACGATCCGTCTTGCCCCGGTGCCCGATGTGCCCGGCTCTGAAGCCCGTATGCCGCGCAATGTGGAGGCGGAGGCTGCGCTGATCGGCGCGTTGATGATCGACAACCGGATCGTCGAGGACGTGCAGATGGAGCTGCGCGCCGAGCATTTCTTCGAGCCGCTGCACGGGCGCATCTATGAGGCGATCCTCAAGCTGGTCGATCGCAACATGGTCGCCAATCCGGTCACGCTGAAGCCGCTGCTGGAGAGCGATCCCGCGCTCAAGGAACTGGGCGGCCCGGCCTATCTCGCGCAGCTCACCGGCAGCGGCGCGGCGGTGATCGGCGCGCGCGATTTTGCCCGGCAGGTCTATGATCTGGCGCTGCTGCGCGAGCTGGTCGGCGTCGGGCGGGAGCTGGTCGACAAGGCGCTCGATACCTCCGATGCCATCGACCCCAAGGGGCAGATCGAGCAGGCGGAACTGGCGCTCTACGCGGTGGCCGAGCAGGGCGGTGACACCGGCAGCATGAAGACCTTCGCGCAGGCGACGCGGCTCGCGGTCGGCATGGCGGAGAAGGCGCTCAATTCCGGCGGCCATGTCTCGGGCATTACCTCGGGCCTCGATGGCCTGAACAACCGCACCGGTGGCCTGCACCCGTCGGACCTCATCATCGTTGCCGGGCGCCCGGGCATGGGCAAAAGCTCGCTGGCGACCAATATCGCCTATAATGCCGCCAGCCGCTGGATGCGCGACATGGCCGATGGCATCCCGCCGGAAAAGTCGATCGGCGCGCCGGTTGCCATTTTCAACCTGGAAATGTCCGCCGACCAGCTGGCGACGCGTATTCTCGCCGAGCAGTCGGGCATCAGCGGCGAGAAGCTGCGCATGGGGCGGATCAACCATAGCGAGTTCCAGAACCTCGTCCGCGCCTCGCGCGAGTTGCAGGATCTACCGCTGTTCATCGACGATACCGCTGGCCTCACCATCGCGGCGATGCGCACCCGTGCCCGCCGCCTCAAGCGCCGGCACAATATCGGCATGATCGTGGTCGACTATCTCCAGCTGCTGCAAGGCTCGGGCAAGGCCGGCGACAGCCGCGTCAACGAGATTTCCGAGATCAGCCGTGGCTTGAAGACGCTCGCCAAGGAGCTGATGGTGCCGGTGATCGCGCTCTCCCAGCTCAGCCGCGCGGTGGAAAGCCGCGAGGACAAGCGCCCGCAACTCTCGGACCTGCGCGAATCCGGCTCGATTGAGCAGGACGCCGACATGGTGTGGTTCCTCTATCGCGAGGACTATTACGAGATGAGCAAGGAGCCCAAGATCGAGGACGAGGGCGCTTATGCCGCCTGGCGCGAGAAGATGGACCGGATCACCGGCCATTCCGAGCTGATCGTCGCCAAGCAGCGCCACGGCGCCACCGGCAAGGTGCGGCTCTACTTCGATTCCAAGATCACGCGGTTCACCGATCTGGCGGACGATAGCTATGCCGGGGCGGATGATGGTTATGAGTGAGGTGAGGGGCTAGCCCCGAACCTTCAGGTGCCGCTCGTGTCGAGCGAAGTCGAGACACGGAGAGCGCTGTCCTTGGGTGTCTCGACTCCGCTCGACACGAACGGGGATGAGCGGCGGTTGTAGCTGATCTCGTGTTCCTGCGAAGGCAGGAACCCAGGGCGCAATCGACCGGCTTCTCCGCCCTGGGCTCCTGCCTTCGCAGGAGCACTTGGGGTGCGATGATGGTGCGGCGGACTTAAATAGCCTGGCCCGCCGCATGGGCGCTGGCCCACGCCCACTGGAAATTATAGCCGCCCAGCCACCCGGTGACATCCACCGCCTCCCCGATCACATAAAGCCCCGGCACGGCCTTGGCCTCCATCGTCTGCGAGGATAGGCCGGCGGTATCGACGCCGCCCGCTGTCACCTCCGCCTTGGCATAGCCCTCACTGCCATTGGGCATGAACGTCCAGTCCGCCAGACGCGCTTGTGCGGCGGCAAGGGCGCGGTCGGGCAGGTTGCCGAGCTCTGCATCCAGCGCAAGATCGGCTGCCAGCCGGTCCGCGAGCCGCTCGGCCAGAGCGGCGCGGAGCAGGCGGCGCAGGGTTGTGCGCGGGGCCTCCCGCTTGGCGGCAAGCAGCCAGTCGCGCGGATGATCGGGCAGAAAGTCGATGCCAACGCCCTCGCCATGGCGCCAGTAGGAGGAGATTTGCAGGATCGCCGGGCCGGAAAGCCCGCGATGCGTGAACAGTGCCGCCTCGCGAAATCGTGTTTTGCCGGTGCGGGCAACGACATCGGCCGAGACGCCGGACAGCTCCCGGAACAGCGCATCGTCGCCGCTGAGGGTCAGCGGCACCAGCGCCGGGCGGGGCTGCACGACCTTGAGGCCGAACTGGCGGGCGAGGTCATAGGCAAAGCCGGTCGCGCCCATCTTGGGAATGGACGGCCCGCCCGTGGCGATGACCAGCGCCGGCGCGGTCGCGATGCCACGCGGTGTGTTGACGTGGTACTGGCC
This sequence comes from Sphingobium sp. B8D3A, assembly GCF_025961995.1. Lineage (NCBI taxonomy): Bacteria > Pseudomonadati > Pseudomonadota > Alphaproteobacteria > Sphingomonadales > Sphingobiaceae > Sphingobium > Sphingobium sp. B8D3A. The sequence goes on from NZ_JAOQOS010000001.1 coordinate 967,652, forward strand.
ATCGGCATGGGTGACCTCGCGGATGGGGCAGGCGCAGGCGATGTCGACAGCGCCCTTCGCGCACTCCTCCAGGAGCATGGCGACGATCTGCCGCGCGCTGCCGTCGCAGAAGAGTTGCCCCAACGTCTTCTCGTGCCAGGCGATGCCGTAGCGCTCGACCAGCGCGAGGAAATCCTGCGCGGTGTAGCGGCTGAGCGCCGATTTGGCGAAATGGCGATTGCTGGAGAGGTAGCGATCCGGCGCGGTGTGGAGATTGGTGAAGTTGCACCGCCCGCCACCGGAAATGAGGATTTTCTTGCCCGGCTCATCGGCATGATCGAGCAGCAGCACCTTGCGCCCCCGTTGCCCGGCCACCGCCGCGCACATCAGCCCCGCTGCGCCGGCGCCCAGGATGATGGCGTCATAGGGGGTGGGGGAGGTGGGCATGGGGGCTTTCGGCTGGGGGTGGAGACTGACGTCCTTCGCTAGAGGCTACACGCTGGGCGGGGAAGCACTGATCTTTGGAACCACAAAGACAATCTGAGCAACACCCAATTTCTCCCCTCCTCTGAAGAGGAGGGACTAAGGAGAGTTGCTTGCTCCGGTTATAAGTCCTTCAAAACGCCGGCTGGTTGGCCGGGTCTTCGGGGTCCGCCAGCGGCGTCGAGCTGGTGTGGATGCCGCATTCCACTTTGTCCCAGCCGCGCCAGCGACCGGCCCGCGGGTCTTCGCCCGGCATCACCTTGCTGGTGCAGGGTTCGCAGCCGATCGAGAGATAGCCCTGTGCCTCCAGCGGATGGCGGGGCAGGTCGTGGGCGGTGAAATAGGCTTCCAGCGCCGCCTTGTCCCAATCACCCAGCGGATTGATCTTCAGGCGCCCGTCCTCGATCTCGAAGCGCGGCAGGTTCTGGCGCGTCACGGACTGGAAGGCCTTGCGCCCGCTAATCCACGCATCGAGGCCTTGCTTGGCGCGCGCCAGCGGCTCGACCTTGCGGATCTCGCAGCAGCCATCGGGGTCGTAGGACCAGCGCAGACCCTTGTCGTCCTTCGCCGCCAGCACATCGGCCTTCGGCTCGACCACGCGGCTGTCGGTGAAGCCGAGCGTGCGGATCAGCGTATCGCGATAGTCCAGCGTTTCCGGGAACATCTTGAGCGTATCGACGAAGATCACCGGCACGCTCTTGTCCGCCTGCGCGATGAGGTGGAGCAGCACCGCGCTTTCCGTGCCGAAGGAAGAGACGACGGCGACCGTGCCGAGCGTGTCTTCAGCGAACAGCGCCTTGAGCATCGTGCCCGCATCCACGCTCGCGAAGCGCGCGTTGAGCGCGTCCGCATCCGCCTGCGTCCAGCGCGGGGCGGCATCGATCCGGTCGATCTGGCGAGCGGCTTCAGCCATTGCTTGCTCCGTGGCGCTGCGCCCAGATCGGCGCGCGCGGATCGACCGTCTTCTGATAGACGCCGGGGAAGCGGGTCAGCGCTGCCTCGACCAGCGCAGGGTCGAGCGGCTTGTCCGGCCGGAAGCTGTCGAACCCGCAGCGAACCATATGGCTGATCTGATCGACCGCGACATCGCCCACCGCGCGCAACTCGCCGGCATAGCCAGCCTCACGCAGGATGCGTGCCGCCGAATAGCCGCGTCCGTCGCCGAATACGGGGAAGTTCACTTCCACCAGCGCCACGCGGTCCAGATGCGGCAGCAACTCGCGGGCGTCCTCGCCCGGCTCGATGCGCACCGCGGCCGAATTGCTCTGGCCGGAAAAGGCCTCCAGCGTCACGGCGGGCAGTTCGGCTGCCTCGCCGCCTTCACGCAGGGACAGATATTCAAGCATAAAGTGCCTCCTTGAACGGGGCCATGCCGATCCGGCGGAAGGTGTCGACGAAGCGCTCGCCCTCCTGACGGTTGGCGAGATAGACGTTGGTGGCCTTCTCGACCGCATCGACAATGCCGTTCTCGTCGAAACCAGGACCAGTAATCTGACCGAGGCTGACATCGTCCGCGCCCGATCCGCCGAGCAGGAGCTGGTAATTCTCCACACCCTTCCGGTCGACGCCGAGAATGCCGATATTGCCGGCATGATGGTGGCCGCAGGCATTGATGCAGCCGCTGATCTTCAGCTTCAGTTCGCCCAGCTCCTTTTGTCGATCGAGATCGGAGAAGCGCTGCGCGATCTTCTGCGCGACCGGGATCGAGCGCGCATTGGCAAGGCTGCAATAATCCAGGCCCGGGCAGGCGATGATGTCGCTGATGAGATCGAGATTGGCGGTGCCGAGATCGGCTTCTTCCAGCGCCTTCCACAGCGCGTAGAGATCCGCCTTCTTGACATGCGCCAGCACGATGTTCTGGGCGTGGGTGACGCGCAGCTCATCGAAGCTGTATTTCTCGGCCAGGTCGGCCATCAGGTCGATCTGCGCGGAGGAGGCATCGCCCGGAATGCCGCCAATGGGCTTCAGGCTGATGTTGACGATGGCATAGCCCGGCACCTTGTGCGGCTTCACCTGCGTGCTCACCCAGGCCGCGAAATCCCGGTCGGAGAGGTCGATCTCGTCCGAAAGACCGGTCTCATAAGCGGGCGGCGCGAAGTGATCGGCAATGCGCGCCAGTTCGGCAAGCGGCGGATCGAGCCCCAGCGTCTTCATGTGCGCGAACTCTTCCTCGACCTGGCGGGTATATTCCTCCCGGCCCATTTCGTGGACGAGGATCTTGATCCGCGCCTTGTACTTGTTGTCGCGCCGGCCATGGCGATTGTAGACGCGCAGGCACGCCTCCAGATAGGAGACGATTTCGGCGAAGGGTACGAAGTCGCGGATTTCCGGCGCGACCATCGGCGTGCGGCCCATGCCGCCACCCACGAACACACGGGCGCCGATTTCACCGTCCTTCTTCACCAGCTCGATGCCGATGTCGTGCAGCCGCATGGCCGCGCGATCCTCTGCGCTGGCGATCACCGCGATCTTGAACTTGCGCGGCAGATAGGTGAACTCCGGGTGGAAGCTCGACCACTGGCGCAGCAGCTCCGCGAGTGGACGCGGATCGGCGACCTCATCGGCCGAGACGCCGGCATATTGGTCGGACGAGATATTGCGGATGCAATTGCCGCTGGTCTGGATGGCGTGCATCTCCACCGATGCGAGATCGGCGAGAATGTCCGGCGCGTCCGCGAGCTTAATCCAGTTATACTGGATGTTCTGGCGGGTGGTGAAATGGCCGTAATCGCGGTCATATTTGCGCGCGATGTGGGCGAGCATGTGCATCTGCTTGCCCGACAGCGTGCCATAGGGAATGGCGACGCGCAGCATATAGGCGTGCAGCTGGAGATACAGGCCGTTCATCAGGCGGAGCGGGCGGAACTGCGCCTCGCTCAGCTGCCCGTCGAGGCGACGCTGGGTCTGGTCGCGGAATTCGGCAACGCGGGCATCCACCATCGCCTGATCGTAAGTGTCATATTGGTACATGTCAGATCACCCAGTTGCCGGCATTGGGGTCGGCGGGTTTGAGGCTCAAGTCGAGGCGCACGGTCGGGCCGAGCGCGCGGATACGCTCCTTGATGTGGGCGGGGCGGATATTGCCCTCACCATCCTGCTCGCCGTCGATCACATAGGCTTCGTTCACGCGGCGCGCGGCGGCTTCGGCCTGGGCGATTTCCGCGCCCTTCTCGCCGACGTCCACGGCGTCGTTCACATGGATGGACCAGCCTTGGCCAGTCCACCAGATGACGTCGCCGGTGGCGAGATCATTGCCGGTCAGGATATTCATGTCGTCAGTGGCTCCCCGCACCTGTGCTGTGCTCAATGTGAAATGATCCAAGCGGCAGGCAGTCGAGCGCATCGGCATGCCGCACGACCTCGCCCACCACGATCAGCGCCGGACTCGCGACCGCCTCGCGCGCCACAAGATCGCCAAGATCGGCGAGCAGGCTGCGCAGCACGCGCTGATCGGGGCGCGTGGCTTTCTCGATCACCGCGACCGGCGTCGAGGGCGAGAGCCCGTCGCGCATCAGCTTCTCGGCAATATCCTGGCTGGTCGCGAGGCCCATATAGATGACGAGCGTGCGACCCGGCCCGGCAAGGCCGACCCAATTCTGCTCGGAAAGACCCTTGCACTGCCCCGCGACGAAGCTGACGATGCTGGCATCCTCGCGATGCGTGAGCGGCAGGCCGGCACTGGCGCCGCCGCCGACCGCCGCGCTGATGCCGGGCACGACTTCGCAGCGCACACCAGCCTCGCGGCAGGCCTCCAGCTCTTCGCCACCCCGCCCGAAAATGAAGGGATCGCCGCCCTTGAGGCGCACGACATCGCGGCCCGAAAGCGCCTCGCCGACGAGCAGCAAATTGATCGCCTCCTGCTTCATCGAATGGCGCGAGCGTTGCTTGGCGACTGAGATCAGCTCCGCCTCCGGCGAAGCCAGAGCGAGGATGGCGGCATCGACCAGACCGTCATGCACGATCAGGCTCGCCCGGCCGATCAAACGGGCAGCACGCACCGTCAGCAGATCGGGATCGCCCGGACCTGCGCCAACGAGATAGACCGTGCCGGCCGTAAAGGACTCAGACTGCGCCATGGGTGGTAGATGCGTTCGAGGACCCAAGCCCGCAACCGACGCTTGCTTTAGCAGGCCGAAGCGAAACTATTGTGGGGGCTTTGGGTGGTGGCAGAGGTGGTGCCAATAGCGGGTCAGGAGAGCGCTTCGGTGGCGTTCTGGCTGCTACGCGGCGACGAAAGCGTCCGAGCGAACAGGACGACATTGCTGCCAAGTCTTCAACCTTCTCCCCTTGAGGGAGAAGGATACGCAGCCTTGTCGCCAATAGGCGGCTAGGCGGAGTTGGATGAGGGGTGGCGGATCGTTGATCCGCGCGATCCAGCGGATCGCATACCCCTCTCCCAGCTTCGACTAGGCAGCACGCTGCCAAGTCTGCGCATCCCTCTCCCTCAGGGGGAGAGGGTAGAATACGCCCGCCCTCGATAACATAACTGGCTTCGGCGGCTGGTCGGGTGGCGGACGTACGGACCTAGCCACCAACCACCAAGCTTGCCCCGCCGCTTCCTGCCATTGCGAATTCGCCGCCACGCCCTAGATCGGCATCATGCCCCTTCATATGACCAAGATCGCCTTCCAGTCGGAGAGCGCCGCCACCTTGCGGGAGTGGCTGGAAAGCCATGCGGAGGCCGGAGAGGGTGGCGAGGCGCGGTTGACGACGCGCTATTTGCCCAAGCGGCATGAGGAGATGGCCGGCGGGTCGCTCTATTGGGTGCTGGCGCATCAGATCGTCGGGCGCAGTCCGCTGCTCGGGTTCGAGGCGCGGCCGGACGGGCGGCAGTGGATTCGCCTCGCGCCGAGGCTTATCCCGGTGGTGCCGCGACCCAAGCGCGCCCATCAGGGCTGGCGCTACCTGGCCCATGAGGATGCGCCGCCGGATATGGGGGATGGCGAGGGCGGCGATATGCTGCCCGATCAACTCGCTGCCGATCTGGGCCGGCTCGGGCTGATCTAGGCGCCCCGCTGCCCGCCCTCAGGGGAGCAGCAGACTCGCATCGCCATAGCTGTAGAAGCGATAACCCTGCGCGATCGCGTGAGCATAGGCCGCCTGCATCCGCTCGCGCCCCATCAGGGCGCTGACCAGCATAAATAGGGTCGAGCGCGGCAGGTGAAAATTGGTCATCAACCCGTCGATGGCGCGGAAGCGATAGCCTGGGGTGATGAAAATACGCGTTTCCTCCGCGAACGGTCGGATGATGCCATCTTCCCCGGTGGCGCTTTCGAGGAGGCGCAGGCTGGTCGTGCCCACCGCGATCAGGCGCCCGCCTTTGGCGCGGACCGCATTCAGCCGATCCGCCGTCGCCTGGTCGATCCGCCCCCATTCGGCATGCATGCGGTGTTCGTCGGTATCGTCGGCCTTGACCGGCAGGAAGGTGCCGGCACCGACATGCAGCGTGAGCGTCGCCTGGCCGATGCCGGCCTCGGCGAGCGCTGCGACGAGGCCGGGCGTGAAGTGCAGCGCTGCGGTGGGCGCTGCGACGGCACCGGCTTCCTGCGCGAACATCGTCTGATAGTCCTCGCGGTCCTGCTGGTCGGTGGGCCGCTTGCTGGCGATATAGGGGGGCAGGGGCATCTGGCCGGCGCGTTCGAGCAGCAGCTCCACCGGTTCGTCGCCGAGGAAGCTGAGCGTCATGCCGCCATCCGCATCGCGATCGCCGGCTTGTGCCTGCACGCCTTGCGCGAAGGCGATGATGTCGCCGGGCCGCACTCGCTTGGCGTTGCGGACGAAGACCTGCCAGTCGCGCGGGCCGAGGCGCTTGTGCAGCGTCACCCCGATCTTCGCCTCGCCGCGTTGCCCCTCCAGCTGGGCGGGGATGACGCGCGTATCGTTGAAGACGAGGCAGTCGCCGCCACGGAGCACGGTCGGCAGATCGCGCACACCCATATCGCGCAGGCCCCCGTCCTGGCCTTGGAGCACCAGCATCCGCGCGGCATCGCGTGGCGAGGCCGGACGCAGGGCAATCCGCTCGGGCGGCAGGTCGAAATCGAAAAGGTCAACGCGCATGGCTGGCGCCCTTAGCGCCTGCGCCGGACATTGAACAGGTGCCGGTCAGCGAGGTCCTGCTGGCCGGTAATCCCACGCGCGTATCGGCGCGCTCAGCCTGCCGTGTTGCTGCCGGCGGATGCTGCGGCCTGCTGATCGCTCTGGATATAGGCGCGCACGATGGTCGTCGGCTGGGCCGGCGGCTCGCCCTTGGCGATCTGGTCGACACCGGCCATGCCATCGATCACCCGGCCCACAACCGTATATTTGTGGTCGAGCTGCATGCGCGGCATCAGCATGATGAAGAACTGGCTGTTGGCGCTGTCATCGCTCTGCGCGCGGGCCATGGAGACGGTCCCCCGCATGTGCGGCAGCCAGCTGAACTCCTGCTTGAGGTCCGGCAACGGCGATCCGCCGGTGCCATCGCCCTTGGGGTCGCCGCCCTGGGCCATGAAGCCATCGATCACGCGGTGGAACTTGAGGCCGTTGTAGAAGCCTTCCCGCGTCAGCGTCTTGATCCGCTCGACATGGCCGGGGGCCACATCCGGGCGGAGCAGGATGCGCACGGTGGCGCCGTCCGAGAGGGTCAGCACCCAGGTGTTTTCGGGCGTGACCGGCGTCATCGCGACGAGCGGCTTGTCCGTGGACTTCTCGGCGTCTTCGCGCAGCGCATCAGCGTCCTTTTGCGCGCGGGCCGCCATTTCGGCCTTCGCCAGGGCATCCTGCGCGCCGCCGCCCGGCTGGGCCTGCGCGGAATTGGCGCTGGCCAGCATGAGGCCGCAGGCGGCGGCAAGCGCAATGCCGGAGCCAAACAGTCGGGTAACACGCATGTCGTCCATCCTCATTTCACGGCCGAACCGGGCCCGGCCGCCAACTAGCGTCGCATGGCTGAACCAATGATGACCCGTCAAGTCTCGTCTGCCCTGCCGGCGTCGACGCTCATGCCGAGCCGCGCCATCACGTCGGTGCGAACACCGGGCGAAACGAACTTGCCGATGTCGCCGCCCAGCCCTGCGATTTCCTTCACCAGACGCGAGGCGATCGGCTGCAGCGCGACGTCGGCCATCAGGAACACCGTCTCGATGCTGGCATCGAGATACTGGTTCATCCCCGCCATCTGATACTCATATTCGAAGTCCGCCACCGCGCGCAGGCCGCGCAGGATCAGCGAGGCGCCGACCGAGCGGGCATAATCGATCAGCAGCGAATCGAAGGGCCGCACGTCAATATCCGCATCGATTCCCGCACATTCCCGCCGGATCATCGCCAGCCGCTCGTCCAGCGTGAACAAAGGCGACTTGCTGGGATTGGTCGTCACGCCGATCACCAGCCTGTCGACCAGTTTCGATCCGCGCCGGATGATGTCCATATGGCCGAGCGTGATAGGGTCGAAGGTTCCCGGATAAAGGCCGATGCGGTGAACCATGTGCGCGTCCTTAATAGCTGCGGCTGATCGCGAAATCGGCAATGTCGCGCAGCAGATCGGCTTCCTCGCCAAAATCGCGCAGATGGTCCTTGGCCTGCGCCACCAGCAGGGATGCCTGCTGCCGGGCCTTCTCCACGCCCATCAATGAGGCGAAGGTTGCCTTGCCAGCAGCGGCGTCCTTGCCCACGGCCTTGCCGGTGACGGCGGCATCCCCTTCGATGTCCAGCAGATCGTCGGCGATCTGGAAAGCCAGGCCGACATCATGCGCATAGCCGCGCAGGCTGGTGCGTCGCTCCTCCGGAATCCGTGCGAAAATGGCGCCGGCTTCCAGGCAGAAGACAATCAGCGCGCCGGTCTTGAGCAATTGCAGTCGCGTGATGGCCGGAAGATCGAACGGCGTCGTTTCGGCGACAAGGTCCATCATCTGCCCGCCGGCCATGCCTGCCGGACCGCTGGCCTGGGCCAGGCTGGCGATCAGCTCGCAGCGCACGGCGGCATCAGCGTGCGTGCGCTCGTCCGCAAGCACGGCGAAGGCGAGATCGTGCAGGCAGTCGCCGGCGAGGATCGCCGTCGCCTCATCGAAGGCGCGATGGGCCGTCGGCTTGCCCCGCCGCATATCGTCATTGTCCATCGCGGGCAGATCGTCGTGGATCAGGGAATAGACATGGATGCACTCGACGGCGAGGCCGGCGCGCACCGCGCTTTCCCAGCCAATGTTGAAGAGGTCGCAGCTTGCCTTCACCAGCAGCGGGCGCAGGCGCTTGCCCCCGCCGACCGCGCTGTAGCGCATCGCCTCATAAAGCCGCGCGCGCTGGTCCTCCGGCACCGGCAGCAGCCGGTCGAACTGCACGTCGATCGCTTGCGCAATCTCCGTCAGGGCGGTTTCGAGCCGGGTGCCGGCATCCTCGCGCATCAGCGGATCATTCACTGGGATAAGGGGCGGTCCGCGCGGCGGACCCATCGGCGCTTGCCGTGATCTGCTCGATCCGGGCCTGCGCTGCATCGAGCCGCTTCTGGCATTGCAGCCGCAGATCCTCGCCCTCGCGATAGAGGGTGATGGACTGGTCCAGCGGCACGTCGCCGCGCTCCAGTTGCTGGACAATCGCCTCCAGGCGCTTGAGCGCGTCCTCGAAGCTGAGGGTGCCGTTCTCGGTCTCGTCTGCCATGCCCATGCATTGACCCGGCTCCCCCACAGGGTCAAGCGTGCTCTCAGCGCTCCCCCGAAAAATGGCGTATTGTCACGCAAATCAAGTTGACCTCGCGGGAGCGAATCGCAATAGCCGCGGGGCTATGAAAACCCTCACATACCCCTCAATCGCGCTTTGCGCGGCCGCGCTCGCCTTGTCTGCGTGCAAGTCCGAGCCTGAAACCTTCAACACTGGCACGAATGACCCAATGGCTGCGGAACTGGCTAATGCCGGTAACGTCGCCTTGCCCCCCATGCTTCGTGCCAGCACCACCTATCGCTGCAAGGACAACAGCCTGATCTTCGTCGACTTCATGACGGACGATGTGACGGCGAACCTGCGCACCGAAAAGGGCGGTCCGATCACCGGGCTCAAGGCACCGGAAGCCGGCCAGCCCTTTGTTTCTGCCGATGGCGCGACGAAGCTGGAAGGCGCCGGCGAGACGGTCACGTATAACGGTCAGGCCTGCAAGGCGGGCTGACCGGCCGACCATGGTTCAACCGCACGGTCCGCCCTGGCAGGCCGATGCTCAAAGAATGGCCGACCCGAGAGGGTCGGCCTTTTTCGTTACAAGGGCCGATCGGGCGGTTGTGCCCGCCCGCTGGCGGCGATAAAGGCCGCTCATGTCGACCAGCACCACCCCAAGCGCCTCAGGCATCACCCCCGAAATCGTCGCCGAACACGGTTTCACCCCCGAGGAATATGAGCGCGTTGTGAACGCCATCGGCCGCGAGCCGAATATCACGGAGCTCGGCATCTTCTCGGTGATGTGGAGTGAGCACTGCTCGTACAAGTCCAGCCGCATCCACCTGAAGAAGTTGCCGACCGAGGCGCCCTGGGTGATTTGCGGTCCCGGCGAGAATGCCGGTGTCATCGACATTGGCGATGGGCAGGCGGCGATCTTCAAGATGGAGAGCCATAACCACCCGAGCTACATCGAGCCCTATCAGGGCGCGGCGACCGGCGTCGGTGGCATCCTGCGCGACGTGTTCACCATGGGCGCGCGTCCGATCGCGAACATGAATGCGCTGCGCTTCGGCCGGCCCGATCATCCGCGCATGAAGCACCTCATCTCCGGCGTGGTGCGGGGGATTGGCGGTTACGGCAATTGCGTGGGCGTGCCGACGGTCGGTGGCGAGACCAATTTCCATGCCGCTTATGATGGCAACATCCTCGTCAATGCGATGACGGTGGGCGTCGCGGAGACGGACAAGATCTTTTATTCCGCAGCCTCCGGTGTGGGCAATCCGATCGTCTATGTCGGCTCCAAGACCGGGCGCGACGGCATCCATGGCGCGACCATGGCCTCAGCCGATTTCGGCGAGGATTCCGAAGAGAAGCGGCCCACCGTTCAGGTCGGCGATCCGTTCACCGAAAAGCTGCTGATCGAGGCGTGCCTTGAACTCATGGCGTCTGACGCCATTGTCGCGATTCAGGACATGGGTGCGGCAGGCTTGACCAGCTCGTCGGTGGAAATGGCGTCCAAGGGTGGCGTCGGCATCCGGCTGGACATGGACAAGGTGCCGCAGCGCGAAACCGGCATGACCGCCTATGAGATGATGCTGTCCGAGAGCCAGGAGCGGATGCTCATGGTGCTCAAGCCCGGCAAGGAGGCCTTTGCCGAGGCGATCTTCCACAAATGGGAGCTGGATTTCGCGGTCATCGGCGAAGTGACCGATACGGGCCGGATGGTGCTGGTCCACCATGGCGAGACGGTGTGCGACATCCCGCTCGGCCCGCTGGCCGACGACGCCCCGCTCTATGATCGCCCGCATGTGCCGACCCCGCCGCTCGCGCCGCTCGGCAGCACGCCGGACAGCAAGGATCCAGCCGCCGATCTGCTCGCGCTGATGGGCTCGCCTGATCTCGCGTCGCGCCGCTGGATCTGGGAGCAATATGACCACATGGTCGGCGCCGACACCGCGCAGGCGCCCGGTGGTGACGCTGCCGTCGTGCGCGTGCATGGTACCAAGAAGGCGCTGGCGATGAGCACCGACTGCACGCCGCGTTATTGCTACGCCGATCCGGTGCAGGGCGGTCGCCAGGCGGTGGTCGAGACGTGGCGGAACATCACGGCAGTGGGCGGCCAGCCGCTCGCCATCACCAACTGCCTCAACTTCGCCAATCCGCAGCGGCCGGAGATCATGGGCCAGATCGTTGGCTGTCTCGAGGGCATGAGCGAGGCCTGCCGGGCGCTCGATTATCCCATCGTGTCGGGCAACGTCTCGCTCTACAATGAGTCGAAGGCGACGGGCGGCGGCAGCGCGATCCTGCCCACGCCGGCGATCGGCGGGGTCGGCCTGCTCCCGGATGTCGAGCGGATGTGCACCATCGCGTTCAAGGACGTGGGCGACATCATCTTCCTCGTCGGTGAGCGCACCGGATCGCTCGGCCAGTCACTCTGGCTGCGGCAGGTCCATGGGCTGGAAGGCCGCGATGCGGGGCCGCCGCCGCCGGTCGATCTCGCCACCGAGCGCCGGACCGGCGATTTCGTGCGCGAGGCCATTCGCTGCGGCGCCATCACGGCCTGTCACGACGTGTCGGATGGCGGCGTCGCCGTCGCGGTGACGGAGATGGCGCTTGCCGGCGGCATCGGCGCGATCCTCGATCAGCCGCTGGCCGGCACGACGGCGGAAACCTATTTCGCCGAGGATCAGGGCCTGTATGTCGTGACTGTGCGGGATGCGGCGCTGGTCGAGATGCTCAGCCATGCCGAGGCGCGCGGCGTCACGGTCGCGCGGCTGGGTCGCACCATTGCCAATCGCATCATCTTCGAGCTGCCGGAGAGCGATCACTCGGTCGCGCTGGCCGATCTGCGCACCGCGCATGAAGGCTTCTTCCCGGCCCTGATGGACGCCTGACCGGCGCCCGTCGGTGCCGGGTCAGGGCACCATGCGGCCGGGTCAGGGCACCATGCGGAAAGTGTATTCGTAGCCGCTCTGCGGGGCGCCGGTGATGCCTACAATCTTGACGGTGTAGGTCGTGTTGGCCTGCAGGCCCGTCACGCGCCACTCGATGTTGTTCGGCACCCCATATCCGTCATTGTCATACTTCACGTTGGTGACAGGCAGGCTCGTGCCACCGCTGCTGACCGTGATGATGGCGCCGCTAAAGCCGACGTTTCCGTTGGCGCCATAGGCCCCGGTCTTGTTGGCGAGCACGGTGAACGAGAGAATGTCGCTCGCGCCGAAGTAACGCTGCGGATAATTGCCCTGCGGATAGGCGATGAAATCGGGCAGGCTGCTCGGGGCTGGTGCCGCGACGCTGGTGCTGAAACCAAAGACCTTCATCGTCGCGCCATCTGCGCGTTCGCCCGAAGGCAGCTGATACACGGACCGCCCGTAGGCGATCTGACCGAGGAACGGGTTCAGGATCCAGCGACGGTGGCCGATCGAGAGGCTATTGCGCTCCGTCATCCACCCCGCCAACAGATCGTCTTCGGTCCGCCATGGTAATGACCCCCATCCGCCGATGAGATTGCCCGAGGCCGCGGCGTCGCGACCTGCGGTCGTGTAGCATGTCCATGTGGGTGGAGGATTGTGGTCGAGCGTCCTGTTCGCGGCCATCATGAGCGAGGAATCGTCGATGCCCTGATTGGCAGACGCCGCGTAAACGACGGCGGGAAGCCCATGCAGCGCGCGCACCGCGTTCACCTTGGCCAGCATGTCCATCCGCACGCTGGTCTTGAGCACGCCGGTGTTGCACGAGGCGACATTCGGTTGCGTATCGTAGAGCGCGGCCGCCGCCGCCGTCCAACTTGTCGGCGTTGGGGTGGGGGTCGGCGTCGGCGTAGGACTTGGCGTGGGTGTGGGCGCCGGGGTTGGCGCCGGCGTGGGGGTTGGTGTCGGCGCGACCGTGATCGGCGTCGATCCGCCACCGCCACTGCCGCTGTCACTGCCACCGCAGCCGGCCAGCGAGAGCGCCAGCAGGCTTGAGGCGAGCCCCATCCATATCCGCTGTCCGCGCGGCACGTCCGACCTGTTGAGGATTTCTGCAGCCCGCATCTTGTCCGTCCGTTCCAAGCTTTGCCACGGCTTTTGGCACCGTGTCGTTCTGGCGCAGGCTAGGCGCCGAACTATGGCAAAACTCTAAACGGGGCTGCGGTTCGTCGGGCGGCAGAAACGCTGCATCGCTTTCAGTCGCGGCGCAGAATATATTCCTCGTCGCGGTGGTCACCGACATGGAACAGATAATCGCCGACCTTGTGGAAGCCGGCGGCGGAGTAGACCGCCTGCGCCCGGTCATTGCCGGACCAGACGCCGAGCCAGCTTGGCCCCGGATAGCGCTCTGCAAGCCAATCCAGCGCGCTTTTCAGCAAGGCGCCTCCCAACCCGTACCCTTGATGGCCGCGACGGACGTAGAGTTGATAGAGTTCGCCGGAGTGCGCGGTGACCTCGGGGTGCGGCAGCTTGCTCGGCCCGGCATGGGCGTAGGCGACCAGCTCTCCGGCAACCGTAGAGCACACCCAGCTGGCGTGGGTGGGGTCTGCCAGTTCGCGGGCGACGGCCTGCGCGCCATAGGCCTCGATTTCGAACCGGGCGAGGTCATCGGGCGGATAGGGGACCGCGAAGTCTTCCAGAAAGGTCTCGCGAAAGCAGGTGAGCTTCAGCCTCGCCAAGGCTTTGGCATCCTCGGCTACTGCCCTGCGCAGGGTCGGTCGATCAGTCATGCCACAGCCTGCCATAGATGATGTGGTAGTTTGAAGCCCCGCCATCCGCATCGAACCGCGCCATCACGCGGCGGAGCGAAGTGGGCGCGAGGCGGCGATAGCCGGGCTGGGGCACCCGCGCGCCGATGGCGTGGAAATGCCGGGCCAGCGCCAGCCCGCCGGGCGCGGGCAGCGGGATCAGCTCCTCGGCAAGATCGCACTGGCCCAAAGCCTGCGCCATCGCGGCCACCTCATCGCGGCTGGGATAGTCGCGCAGACCGCAGACCAGCCCTTCGCGCGCATGGGCTGCGCGCCAGTCACTGAAGCTCTCGGCGCCCATCGTGGCGAAGCACAGGCTCCCGCCCGGCGCCAAAAGGCCGTGCAGGCGGGCGAGGGCTGCCGGCAAATCCTCGAACCACTGGAAGGCGAGGCTGGAGAGAATGAGGTCGAAGCGCTCGGTGCCCAGATCCGGGCGTTCTCCATCCATCACCAGCAGCCGCGCCGGGCTGCCGGCCTCACGTATCGCCGCGATCATGCCGGGCGCGATGTCGGTGGCAGTGAGCGCCGCATTGGGCCAGCGCTCCACAATCAGCCGCGTCAGCAGGCCGGTGCCGCAGCCGATCTCCAGCACGGTTGCCGGATCGCGCGCACCGGTATCGGTGCCGCCCGTCGCAAAATCGAGCAGGCGCATGGCGACATGGCGGTGCACGCCGGCATCGCCCTCATAGCGGGGCGCCGCCGCGCCGAATGCGGCGCCGATGCGTGTCTTGCAGTCGCTGACCATCGCCGCGCGAATGCACCAGCTTGGGGTGGACGTCACGCCAAAAGGCGATAGAGCAACGACCAATCGAACAAGGCGCCGGCCCGCTCATGCGCCCGGCCCGCAACCGGGACAGCACAGCGCATGGCCGATGAGGGCTTTCGGATCGAGGGACTGGATTTTCTGAGGGGGTGCGCCGTGATGGGCATTCTGCTCGGCAATATCATGACCTTCGGGCTGCCCTCTGCAGCGGGTTTCAACCCGTTTACGGTGGGGACGCAGGGGCCGGCGGATCTGGCGACCTGGTTCGCGACCTTCCTGCTGATCGACGGCAAGATGCGCGCGATTTTCGCGATGCTGCTGGGCGCGTCCATCCTGCTGGTGATCGAGTCGGCGGAGATGAACGACCGGGATGGGCTGCAGGCGCATCGTCGGCGGATGTTGTGGCTGCTGCCCATCGGCATAGCGCATTATCTGCTGCTCTGGTCGGGCGATATCCTCGTCCAGCTGGCCCTGTGCGGCCTGATCGCCACCCTGTTCATCCGGTTCGAGACGCTCGGCCTCATCAAGCTCGCGCTGGCGCTGCTGCTGTTCCAGTGGGTGATCAATCTGGTGGCAGTATGGCCCGCCTTCTCGCTCCGCGCGGCAGCGCTGGCACCGGGAGCCGCACCAACCATCGTCGAGCATTGGCAGGCCTATGCGGACTCGGCCGGCATGGGCGCGAGCCGGGCGGTTGCCAATGAGATCGCGCTCTATACCGGTGGCTATGCCGGCATTTTTGCCGAGCGGATCGGCGCCGCGCCGCGGACGGCGCTCAATCAGATTCTCTATTCCTGGCCCGAATGTCTGGCCTTCATCGCGCTTGGCATGGCGATGCTCAAGGGCGGCTTCATGGCGGGCCAGTGGCCGGTCCCCCAATATCGCGCGACATGGCACCGGGCGATGCTGGTCGGCCTGGTGCCGATGGCGGGCCTTGGCATCTGGGTGCTGCTGTCGCGCGATCCGCTCGCGGCCCAGGCAGCCTTGTTCGGCTGGTCGGTGCCGCTGCGTCTGCCCCTGGCCGTCGCTCTGGCCGCGCTGGCGATGGGGTTGGCGGCGCAATATCCGCAGGCGCCGCTGGTTCGGGCCATTGCAACGATTGGCCGGCTGGCGCTCTCCAATTACCTGCTCACCAGCCTGCTGATGACCGGCCTGTTCTACGGCTATGGCGGAGGGCTGTTCGGGGGGCTGACGCGGACGCAGCTTTTGCTGGTCGTGCTGGCGATGTGGACCGTAATGCTCGCCTGGTCGGTCCTTTGGCGGCGATCGATGGGGCAGGGGCCTGTCGAACGGCTGTGGCGGCTGGCGGCGCGTCGCGGACAGCGTTGAGATAACAAAGGCTCAAAACGCGCTGGCGTCGGCTGAACGCTTGCGGCATAGTTGTGCAATGCAGCATAAACTTGGGTCCCGTTAACATCGATGCGCAGGCTTCCCCCTCTCACCGCCCTCGAGGCTTTTGTGCAGGTCGCGCGCACCGGCTCGGTAAAGGCCGCAGCGGAGGAACTGGCTCTGTCAGCCCCCGCGCTCAGCCGCCGCATCCAGGCGCTCGAGCGATTTCTGGGCTACAACCTCTTCGAGCGCAAACACCAGCAGCTGGAACTCAATCAGAACGGCCATGCCCTGATCAAGGAGATCGCGCCCGCCCTCGATGCGCTAGGTGCGGCTATCGAGAGTGCTACCGGCGGCGCGCGGACGATGCGGGTGCGGCTGGGCATGTTGCCCTTGTTCGCCAGCCAGCGCCTGTTCCCGCGGCTGGGCGAGCTACACAAGCAGCATCCCGATCTGCATCTGGACGTGGATACCAGCCCCAATGCCATCGCGCGGCTGGGTGAAGGGCTGGACGCCGCCATCGTGCTGGCGCGGGATGTCGATCCCTCGCTGTACGGCCGCGAACTGGATCGGGACCTTGTCTATCTCATCGGATCAAAAACCTTGCTGGAAGGCCCCCGGCCGGTCACGCGCCCTGAGGACATCGCCCGCCAGACCCTGCTGGTGCACCGCGACATGTCGGCGACGTTCGACGTGTGGAAGGAAGCGGTCGGCCTGCCCAATCTGACGCCGGCGTCCATCGACTATTATGATTCGGGTGCGCTGATGCTGGAGGCGGCGGCGCAGGGACTCGGCATCGCCGCGATGCATGGGCGCCATTTCAAGGAAGCGCATGACCCCCGGATCGTGCGGCTGTTCGATTATCATGTCGAAAGCCCCTATCGCTATTTCTTCGTCTGCCGCCCGAAAGCCATGGAAAAGCGCGCGGTGCGCATGTTCCACGACTGGGTGATCAACGCCGAGATCTGACCGGGCCGGGCCGTCGTCGGTCTGCGCTGTCGACGATTTGTAAACGCTGCCACCCTTATGGCGTGCCTTCGCTCGAACGGGCAGAAGGTCGCACAAGCACATGCCGAAGGTTCTGACAGTCGATGACAGCCGCAGCATGCGGGCGTTGCTGCGCATGACGCTGACCGGCGGCGGCTATGAGGTGGTCGAGGCCGAGGACGGCCAGGCCGCGCTCGACTGGCTGGAGGCCAATGAGGCCGATCTGGTCATCACGGACATCAACATGCCCCGGCTCGATGGCTTTGGCTTGATCGAGACGTTGCGGGCGCAGGGCAGGCGCCATGTCGACCGGCCGGTGCTGGTGCTGACCACTGAATATAGCGAGGAAAAGCGCGCCCGGGCGCGGGCAGTCGGCGCGACGGGCTGGCTGGTCAAGCCGTTCGATCCGGACCGCCTCCTCGCGGCCGTGCGGCATGTGACGCACTGACCAGCCGGTCCCTGTGCTTTTCAGGACGAGCGGCGCACAAAGCCGATCGATCACCCCCATCTTGCCTCTTCCCAGCGCCCCCACGGCGCACTAGTGAGACGGTTCCGTGACAAGCGAGCGAGGGGCGATGGCGAGCAAGAGTTCCGCACTGACCGATCGTCGGTCAAGCGCCGGGGATTATCTGAAATTCCTGCACGCCTGGCTGCGCAAACCGCGCCAGACGGCCTCCATCGTGCCGAGCAGCCCGCATCTTGGCCGGCTGATGGCCTCGCAGATCGACCCTCAAGGCGGTCTCGTCATGGAGTTCGGCGGCGGCACGGGTGCGCTCACCCGCCAGATTCTCGCGACCGGCCTGCCGCGCACGCATCTGGAAGTGGTTGAGATCAATCCCGGTTTTGCGCGCAACCTGCGGCGCGATTTTGCGGGCGTTTCGATCATCGAGGCGCCGGCTCAGGCCGTGCTCGGCCAATGCACGGGCGGCGAGGGTGCCTATCAGTGCGTGATCAGCGGCCTGCCGCTGCTGGCGATGAGCAAGACCCTGCAGAGCGCGATCGTCGGCGAGGCCTTCCGGCTGCTGCGCCCGGGCGGCGCGTTCATCCAGTTCACTTATTCGCCGCGCCCGCCGCTGGCCGAGTCGGTCGCCGATGCGCTCGATCTGGGCGTGGAGCGGATCGGCACCATCGTGCGCAACGTGCCGCCGGCCACGGTGTTCCGTTACCGTCGCGCCGCAGACATTGCGGCCATGGACAGCGCGCAACTCGCCTTCTGATGTGAGCGGAGACCAGCCCGGTCTTGGTGGGCGCGGGCTTTTCTCCAATGGGCAGTCGCCTTCGCCCTCCGGCCTCGCTAGAATGGACCGATGCAACGCTATGATGTCATCATTCTGGGCGGCGGTCTTGTTGGGCTGACGCTGGCCGTCGCACTCGAACGCCATGGCGTGCGCAGCGCCATTGTCGATCCGGCGGCGCCCGCGCGCGTACCGGCGCAAAGTTTCGATGGACGCACTTCCGCAATTTCCTCGGCAAGCTGGCGCCAGTTCGAGGCCATCGGCATCGCGCCGCGCCTCGCCGGCAAGACCTGCCCGATCGATCGGATCTGGGTGAGCGAGGGGTTGACCGGCGGCGCGCTCGATTTCGCGCCCGATTCCGATGATGGCGCCATGGGCTTCATGGTCGAGAATCGCGAGCTGCGGGCCGCGATCGAGGCCACGGCGGACGCGGCCAATATAGTGCGCTTCCAGCCCGACCGGGCCGTGGAGACAGTGCGGGATGCGCATGGCGTGCGCGTGCGGCTGGAGAGCGGCGCCGAGATCGGCGCGAGCCTGCTCGTCGGCGCGGAAGGCCGGGGCAGCCCGACGCGTGCGGCGGCTGGCATAACAGTGGCGAAATGGGATTATCCCCACACCGCGCTGGTCACGGCCATTGAGCATGATGATCCGCACGGCAACACCGCCTATGAAATCTTCTATCCGGGCGGGCCGTTTGCGCTGCTGCCGATGCTGCCGGGCAATCGCTCGGCCATCGTCTGGACGGTGCCGACAAAGCACGCGGCGGCCTATCTCAAGCTCGGCGAGCACGCCTGGCTGGGGGAGGCGGAAAAGCGGATGGGGAATTTCCTCGGCCGCATCCGCCTCGCGGCGCCCATGCAGAGCTATCCGCTTGGCTATCACCGCGCTGCCCGGATCATCGATGAGCGGCTGGCGCTGGTGGGTGACGCTGCCCACGGCATCCATCCGATCGCCGGCCAGGGGGTCAACCTTGGCTATCGTGACGTCGCGGCGCTCACCCAGGTGATCGTGGAAGGCATGCGCACCGGCATGGAGCCTGGCGATGCGCAACTGCTCGCCCGCTACCAGCGCTGGCGGGCGCTGGATGCGCTGAGCGTGACGATCATGATGGACGGCCTCGTCCGCCTGTTCGATGTGCCGGGCCGGCCGGTCTCGGCGATCCGTCGGCTGGGCTTGTCCGCCGTGCAGAAGCTCGGTCCGCTCAAGGATCGGTTCATGGCGGAAGCGCGCGGCGAAAGCGGCAGCCGGCCCAAATTGCTGCTGGGCGATCTGGTCTGACCGCCTGACAGCTTTTTGCATTTCAGTCGCAATTCAGCCCGTCACCTTCAAAGCTTTGTTTACCACAGCCGGCTAGAAGGGCCGCGTTGGAGGAGATCAGGCATGTCTGCCGCGCAAGTGCCGTCTGAGAGTTTTGGTGGGAAGCTGGCCCGGTTGGGCCGCATTCTGGGCATCACGGAAGGTGCGTCCGAAAACGCGCACGTCGTCGAAGGGGCTCGGCGCGAGGAGGGCAATGCGCATCTTCGTCGCGAGAGCGAGCGGCGCAAGATGATCTATGAAGAAGTCGGCAGCTTCCTCTTTGCCCATGATCTCGATCTGACGCCGCTCAACTTCGGGCTGGCGCTGGATTATATCACCGGCAACGACATCGCCGTGGAAAAGGCGGTCCGCGCGATCCTGATGGAGCGGGGGAAGCTTACCAATGGCGCGGTCGAGCAGATCATCGTCGACCAGCGGGCCGAGGAACTGACCCCTGATACGCTGGCCGACATGCTCAAGAAGGTCGAGTCCAATCTTGATCAGATCACCGGCATTGTCGATCAGTCCAGCACGTCCGCCAAGGATTTCGGCGTCGCCTTGCAGAAGCAGGCCGCCTCGCTGGAGCAGTCGGATGCCGGGGAAGCGCTGGGCAATCTCATTCTGCTCACCCGCAGCATGATCGAGAAGACGCGCGAAGTCGAAAGCAAGATGCGGGAGGGGCAGACGCAGACGCGGCTGCTGCAGAAGAACCTGGAGAGCGCCCGCAAGGCGGCCGAGCAGGATCATCTGACCGGCCTGCCGAACCGCCGCGCATTCGAAAACACGCTGCGCGAGGAAGCCGTCAAGGCGCGCGAAGACGGCGAATCCCTGTGCGTTGCCTTCTGCGATATCGATCATTTCAAGGTCATCAACGACACGCATGGCCATGATGCAGGCGACCGGGTGCTGAAGTTCGTTGCCGGCCTGCTCGCCAAGATTTCCGGGGATAAATGCCATGTCGCGCGCCACGGCGGCGAGGAATTCGTCATGCTCTTCCGGGGGTTGACCGTCGCGGAGGCCGCCAAGGTGGTGGACGATGCGCGCATCGATATGGCGCAGCGCAATCTGGTCGACCGCAAGACCGGCGAACGCATGGACCGCGTGACCTTCTCAGGTGGTGTGGCGGATGTCTTTGGCTATACCGAGCCGCGCGATGCGCTCAAAGCCGCGGATCGCGCCCTGTATCTGGCCAAGGAACATGGCCGCAACCGCGTCTATATCGCGGCTGAAACCGAGCACTGAGCCCGCTCAGAAATCCGGCTGATCGTAATATTTAGGCGGCGTCACGATCTCCATCCGCTCCGCCAGCAGCGGGCGGAAGGAAGGGCGTGATTTGATGCCGGCATACCAGCGCTTGGTCTGGCCATGGCCTTCCCAGTCGATGCCGCCGAGATAATCCGCGACGGAGATGTGCGCGGCGGCGGTGATGTCCGCCAGACTCATCGTTCCGCCGGCCAGCCAACTGCGATGGTCGAGCAGATAATCGAGATAATCCATATGCGTGTTGGCCCGCCGCATCGCCTCGCGCAGCGCCCCAGCATCGGGTGAGGTGCGGGAGACGACCCGCTTGATCATCCGCTCGTTGAGCAGCGGCGCCACGACATCGCGATAGACGATCTGGTCCAGCCAGGCGACCAACCGGCGGACTTCCGCACGATCCAACGCGGAGCCGGCGATGAGCGGGAACTTGTCCACCGTCTCTTCGAAATATTCGCAGATCGCCTGACTGTCCGCCAGTGTCGCATGGCCGTCATCGGCCACGATCACCGGTGTGGTGCCGGCGGGGTTCAGATCGAGGAATTCATCCCGACCTTCCCAGGGCGATTCGCGCACCGTTTCGTACACGATGCCCTTTTCCGCCATGAGAAAGCGGACCTTGCGCGAGAAGGGACAGAGCGGAAACTGATAGAGATGCCACATGCGCGGCTCTTAAATCGCCAGCGAGGCCGATCATAGCTGAAACTTGCACCGCTGGAACCAATGGCGGCGAGGGGACTTGTTCCAGTGACAGCATCCCCGACGGCGGAGTGCCCGAGAAGGCGAGATCTGATAGGGACAGGACCATGAACACCAGCGTACGCACATGGGGGTTTATCGGCGCCGTCTTGTTGGCGGGCGGAACCGGCGGCGTGGTGCTCGGCAATTTCGTCACGGCAAATGGGGCAGGCCGCCCTACCGGTGCAGACGAACTGGCTGCGTATTGGAGCGAGGCCGGCGCCGAGGAAACGTCCTCGTCCTTCGAGGATCGCGCCTATGCAAGCGCAGCGATGCGTGACGGCCCGTCCAGCTACCATTGTGAAGGATGCGATGCGGGCCTGAACCGCCACCGGGATTATCTGGAGCCGATGCCTGCGGATTATGCGCCGCTGCCGCCTTATGAGGCGGTCGACTTGCAGGAGTCTACGCGACCAGCCCTGGCGGACCGCGCTTCTGTCTCGCCGCCCTCAGCGCCCTTGCGCGTGCAGGAGCCGGCTCCGGCGAAGGTCGCCGCGCGTCTGGCCGCCGCGCCGGTCATCGCCGCGCCGCTTCTGCAGGAATGAGCAGAACCCACCGCTAAGGCGCGTCGCCGCACGTCTAACTCGCCATCCGTCGAGAAAAACCCCCGGCGTCACCACCGGGGGTCTTGTCTTCATTCCGCCGCGACAACCTCTTGCTTGTCGGACAGCGGCTGCTTGAGGCGGCTGAGCATTTCCTTCGGGCAGACTTGCCAGAAGTGATCGCGGTTGCGCTCCCAGCTGTGCAGGATGGACTTGGCCCAGTCGCTGTCCGTGCGCGCGACATGCTCCTCGACCAGATCCTTGAGCACGCTTTCCCAATGGGCGCTGTCCAGCCGCTGCCAGACGATGCTCTCGGCATTGGCATGGGCCGGGAAGGTGCGGCTTTCATCATAGATGAAGGCCATGCCGCCGGTCATGCCCGCGCCGAAATTGGCGCCGACCTTGCCGAGGATCACGGCGGTGCCGCCGGTCATATATTCGCAGCCATTGGCGCCGCAGCCTTCGACGACGACCTGCGCGCCGGAGTTGCGGACCGCGAAGCGCTCGCCGGCCTGACCGGCTGCGAACAGCTTCCCGGCGGTGGAGCCATAGAGCACCGTGTTGCCGATGATCGTGTTCTCCTGGCTCGCCAGGGGGCTGGAGACCATCGGCCGCACGGCAATGATGCCGCCCGAGAGGCCCTTGCCGACATAGTCGTTGGCATCGCCGAAAACTTCCAGCGTGATGCCCTTGCACAGGAAGGCGCCCAGCGACTGGCCGGCCGTGCCGCGCAGACGGACATGGACGTGCCCATCCTGCAGGGTGGACATGCCGAACTTCTTGGTGATCAGCGCCGAGAAGCGCGTGCCCACGGCGCGGTGCGTGTTGCGCACCGTGTAGGTGAGCTGCATCTTCTCGCCACGCTCGAACACCGCCTGCGCGTCCGCGATCATCTGCGCATCCAAGCTGTCCGGCACTTCGTTGCGCCACGTCGGCAGGTTGAAGCGGCGCTTGTCGTCGTCCGCATCCACCTTCGCGAGGATCGGGTTGAGGTCCAGATCGTCCAGATGCTCGGCGCCACGGCTGACCTGCTTGAGCAGTTCGGTGCGGCCGATCACCTCATCCAGGCTGCGATAGCCCAGACGCGCCAGGATCTCGCGCACTTCCTCGGCGATGAAGGTCATCAGGTTGATGACCTTTTCCGGCGTGCCGGTAAACTTGGCCCGCAGGCGCTCGTCCTGCACGCACACGCCCACCGGGCAGGTGTTCGAGTGGCACTGGCGGACCATGATGCAGCCCATGGCGACGAGGCTCAGCGTTCCGATGCCGAATTCCTCGGCGCCCAGGATCGCGGCGATCACGATGTCGCGGCCGGTCTTGAGGCCGCCATCCGTGCGCAGCTTCACCTTGTGGCGCAGGCCGTTGAGCGTGAGCACCTGATTGGTCTCGGCCAGCCCCATTTCCCACGGCAGACCGGCAAACTTGATGCTCGTCTGCGGCGAGGCACCGGTGCCACCGACATTGCCGGACACGAGGATGACGTCGGCATGCGCCTTGGCGACACCCGCCGCGACCGTGCCGATACCCGCCTGGCTCACCAGCTTCACGCAGACCCGCGCGCGCGGGTTGATCTGCTTGAGGTCGTAGATGAGCTGGGCCAGATCCTCGATCGAGTAGATGTCGTGGTGCGGCGGCGGCGAGATCAGCGTCACGCCGGGCGTCGAGTGGCGCAGCTTGGCGATGAACTCGGTCACCTTGAAGCCGGGCAACTGGCCGCCTTCGCCGGGCTTGGCGCCCTGCGCGACCTTGATCTCGATCTCTTCGCAGGCGCCCAGATATTCGGCGTGAACGCCAAAGCGGCCGGAGGCGATCTGCTTGATGCTCGAATTGGCGTTGTCGCCATTCTCATAGGGCTGGAAGCGCGAGCGATCCTCGCCGCCCTCGCCGGAGACGGCCTTGGCGCCGATCCGGTTCATGGCGATGGCCAGCGTCTCGTGCGCCTCGGGTGAGAGCGCGCCCAGCGACATGCCGGGAGTGACGAAGCGCTTGCGGATCTCGGTGATCGCCTCGACCTCGTCGATCGGCACGGCCTGATCGGGATAGTTGAACTCCAGCAGATCGCGCAGATAGACCGGCGGCAGCTCCGAGACGCCCCGCGAGAATTGCAGGTAGGTCGAGTAGCTGTCCGTGTTCACCGAGGTTTGCAGCAGGTGCATGAGCTGCGCCGAATAGGCATGGGCATCGCCGCCCGCCCGGTGACGGTAAAAACCGCCGATCGGCAGCGTGGCGACGGCCTTGCTGAACGCCGCCTCATGGCGGACGAGCGCGTTATACTGCAGCGAGGCATAGCCCTCGCCGGAGATCTTCGAGGGCATGTTCGGGAACAGATCGTTCACGATCGCCCGCGAAAGACCCACCGCCTCGAAATTATAACCGCCGCGATAGCTGGAGATCACCGCGATGCCCATCTTGCTCATGATCTTGAGCAGGCCCTCGTTGATCGCCGTACGGAAGTTCTCGAGGCACGCCTCCAGGCTGCGGTCGCCCAGCAGGCCGCGCGCATGGCGGTCGGCGATGCAGGCTTCGGCAAGATAGGCGTTCACGGCCGTGGCGCCCACGCCGATGAGGACCGCGAAATAATGCGTGTCCAGACATTCGGCGGTGCGCACGTTGATGGACGCGTAGGAGCGCAGGCCCTTGCGGACGAGATGGGTGTGAACCGCCGCCGCCGCGAGGATCATGGCGATGCCGACGCGGTCCGGCCCGATGGCTTCATCGGAGAGGAACAGCTCGGTCTGGCCAGCGCGCACGGCGATTTCCGCCTCGTCGCGAATGCGGTTGATGGCAGCGCGCAGGGCATCCGGCGGACCATCGGCGGGGAAGGTGCAGTCGATCTCCGCCACCGTCTTGCCGAAATAGCGCTTCAGCCGCGACCAGTCGTCGCACAGCAGCACCGGCGATTCCAGGATCATCACCTCGCTGTTCTGGCGGTCTTCCTCCAGAATGTTGGCAAGGTTCGAATAGCGCGTCTTCAGGCTCATCACATGCCGCTCACGCAGCGAGTCGATGGGCGGGTTGGTGACCTGGCTGAAGTTCTGGCGGAAGAAGTGGCTGATCGTGCGCGGCTTCTCGGTGATCACCGCGAGCGGCGCATCATCGCCCATCGAGCCGACCGCTTCCTTGCCATCCTCGGCCATGGGGCTGAGGATCAGCTCCATATCCTCCATGGTGAGGTTGGCGGCGACCTGACGGCGCGCCAGCTCGGCGCGGTCCCACTGCGGGCGCGCGTCGTTAGCAGCGGCGGGGAGGTCGTCCGCCGTGCGGAAGCCCTTCACATAATCTGCATAGGGCCGCTCGCCGGCAATCCGGTCCTTGATGGCGCGGTCGTCATAGACCTGGCCGGCATCGAGATCGACGGCGATCATCTGGCCGGGGCCGAGGCGACCCTTCTTGACCACGGTGGTCTCCGGCACCACGACCATGCCCGTCTCCGAGCCGACGATCAGCAGATTGTCGGAGGTGAGCGTGTAGCGAAGGGGACGCAGAGCATTGCGGTCCATGCCGGCCACGGCCCAGCGGCCGTCGGTCATGGCGAGCGCGGCCGGGCCATCCCACGGCTCCATCACGGAGGCGAGATAGTTGTACATGTTCTGGTGGGCCTGCGGCACATCGTCATTGTGCTGCCAGGCCTCGGGCACGAGCATGATCTTCGCGGTCGGCGCATCGCGGCCGGCGCGGCACAGCGTCTCGAACACGGCGTCGAGCGCGGCCGTGTCGGACGCACCCGCCGGGATCACCGGCTTGATGTCGCCGGACTGCTCGCCAAAGGCCAGCGCCGCCATCTTGATCTCGTGGCTCTTCATCCAGTTCTTGTTGCCGCGGATCGTGTTGATCTCGCCATTATGGGCCAGCGACCGGAAGGGCTGGGCAAGCCACCACTGCGGGAAGGTGTTGGTCGAATAGCGCTGGTGGAAGATCGCGACGCGGCTCTCGAAGCGCTCGTCGGTCAGGTCCGGATAGAAGACCGAGAGCGATTCCGCGAGGAACAGGCCCTTGTAGATGATCGACTGGCACGAGAGTGAGCAGACGTAGAAATCGTTGATCTGCGCCTCGATCACCTTCTTCTCGATGCGGCGACGCACGAGATAGAGATCGCGCTCGAACTCGGCGACGTCCTGCTCCTCGGGCATCGGGCCGGAGATGAGGATCTGCTCGATCTCGGGGCGGGTGCGCTGGGCCTTCTCACCGATGACGGAGACATCGACCGGCACCTGCCGCCAGCCATAGATGCGGTAGCCCGCCTGGATGATCTCGGCCTCGACCAGCGTGCGGCAGGTCTCCTGCGCGCCCAAATCCGTGCGCGGCAGGAAGATCATGCCGACGGCAAGGCGGTTGGGCAGCGGCTTGTGGCCGGAGGCGGAAATGGCATCGTCGAAAAAGCGCACCGGCAGATCGACATGGATGCCGGCACCGTCGCCGGTCTTGCCATCGGCATCGACAGCACCGCGGTGCCACACGGCCTTGAGTGCATCGATGGCGCTCTCGACCACGCGGCGCGAGGCCTTGCCATCCGTCGCCGCGACGAGGCCGACACCACAGGCGTCCCCCTCGAATTCGGGGCGATACATGCCCTCACGGGCGATCCGGTCGCGTTCAGTTTCAGGCAGGGTCTGGCTCTGCATGGGCTGGGTCCTGTTCTTCATCAATCTTTACCGGCGTCTTTGAAGTCGAGACCGTTGGCCTCGATGGTTTCCTTGAGACGCACGAAGAGGGTCGGCATTTTCTCAATCATCAGTCGCTGCGACATGGCGATGCACTCGCGCATGAGTTCGGGCTGCTTTGCAAGCAGCTTCTGACCCAGTGGTGAGGCGTAAAAGCCCTGAATTTCCCGCAATTCGCTTTCGGTGAAAGTCCGCGCGTAGATATCGAGCGTCTCGCTATAGACGCTGGGTTCCAACTCGGCGTTTAATCTTCGAACTTCCAGAGCTAGCGCTGATTGCAGGCCGGTCATGATCCGTTCAAATCGCTCCGGGTCCTTCTCGCGCGCTTCCTGTGCCTTCGGGTTGCTTTCAAGCAATTGCCTGAGAATGCTGGATTCCATTTGGCCAGCGGCAATCTCGTTTGCGCTCGCTAACTGTCCCTTTAGATCGACTGATAAGGCGAAGGCTTCTGCTGCCGCTCGGCGCGCCGGATCAATGCTGGTTGCCTGCGCAACCGTCTCATCCGCTGCCCAAGCCGGCGCGAGTGGCAGCAGCGCGCAGGCGCCAGCTAGCAGGAGTGAAGGCAGCCTCATCACGCAGCCACCGCCTGCTTCTTGGGCGTCCGCGCACGCAGATAGCTGTGCATATGGTCGGCCACGTCGCGGCCATCGCGGATGGCCCAGACGACGAGGCTGGCGCCGCGCACGATGTCGCCGGCGGCGAACACGCCATCGACGCTGGTCATCATGTTGCGATGGTCGACGCGCAGCGTGCCCCAGCGGGTGACGGCGAGGCCCGGCTCGCCGAATAGCACCGGCAGATCCTCGGGGTCATAGCCCAGCGCCTTGATGACGAGATCGGCGGGAATGCTGGTCTCGCTGCCCGGCTCCGGCTCCGGCGCGCGGCGGCCGGAAGCGTCCGGCTGGCCAAGGCGCATGCGCGTCATCTTCACGCCTGTGACCTTCTCCGTGCCCTCGAAGGCGACGGGCGCGGAGAGCCAGACGAACTCGACGCCTTCCTCCTCGGCATTCTGCACTTCGCGCTGCGAGCCGGGCATGTTCTCCCGGTCGCGGCGGTAGAGGCAGCGCACTGACTTGGCGCCCTGGCGGATCGAGGTGCGCACGCAGTCCATGGCGGTATCGCCGCCGCCGATCACCACGACATCCTTGCCGGTAGCGAGCAGCGAGCCATCCTCATGGGCGGGGACATGATCCCCAAAGCCGGCCTTGTTGGAGGCGGTGAGGAAATCGAGCGCCTTGACCACGCCGGTGGTCCCGACGCCGGGCGCCTTGATGTCGCGCGCCTTGTAGACGCCGGTTGCGATCAGGATCGCGTCATGCCGCTCGCGCAGCTCGGCCAGCGAGGCGTCCTTGCCGACCTCGAAGCCCATGTGGAACTGGATGCCGGCATCCTCCAGCCGCTTGACGCGGCGCATGACGACCTCTTTCTCCAGCTTGAAGCCGGGGATGCCATAGGTCAGCAGGCCGCCGGCGCGATCGTGCCGATCGTAGACATGCACCTCATGCCCCGCCGCGCGCAGATATTCCGCCGTGGTGAGGCCACCGGGGCCAGCGCCGATGATGCCGACCGAGAAGCCGGTTGCCTTGCCGACCTGCACCGGCTCGACCCAGCCTTCTTCCCAGGCGGTATCGGTGATGAACTTCTCGACCGAGCCGATGGTGACGGCGCCATGGCCGGAAAATTCGATGACGCAATTGCCCTCGCAAAGCCGGTCCTGCGGGCAGATGCGGCCGCAGATTTCGGGCATGGTGGAGGTCATGTTGGAGAGCTCATATGCCTCGCGCAGCCGACCTTCCGCGGTCAGGCGCAGCCAGTCCGGGATGTGGTTGTGCAGCGGGCAGTGGACCGAGCAATAGGGCACGCCGCACTGCGAGCAGCGCGCGGCCTGATCCTCGGCCTTGGGCGTTTCGAACCCGTCCGAAATCTCATGGAAGTCATGCGCGCGTTCGTTCGCGGACCGCTTCTCCGGATAGGATTGCGGGCGAATGACGAATTTGAGCATCGGATTCTCGGCCATGGGCGGGGTCCTTCCTTTCGGCGCCGCACATAGGGACGACAATCGCGGAAGTCACGCGTTTCTCAACATTAAGGACAGTATCGCTGACCTATAATGTGGCGCACGGCCATTTTTTAGGGCTTGAACAGGTTATCTAAACCCCTTATAGGTCCGATCCGGTCCTACCGCATCAAAAGGGCGATGAGTGCGATCGACCCGGCTATGATTCGGTACCAGGCAAAAGGCTTGAAACCGTAGCGGGTCACGACGGCGACAAAGCCCTTCACGACGAACAGCGCAGTGAGGAAGGCCATGCCGAAACCGATGGCGATCATCCCCAGATCGTCGGCGTTGAGCAGCGCGCGATCTTTCCAAAGTGCATAGACGGTCGCTGCGAGCATGGTGGGGACGGCGAGGAAGAAGCTGTATTCCGCCGCCGTCTTGCGGTCGACGCCCATGGTCAGCGCCCCCAAAATGGTCGCGCCGGACCGGCTTACGCCCGGTATCATCGCGATGCACTGCATCAGTCCGATGCCGAGCGCGGTGGTAAATGGCATGGTTTCTACGGACTTGACCCGCACGGTCTTCACCATCCGCTCCAGGATCAGCATCAGAATGCCGCCGATGATGAGGGCGACCGCCACGATCATCGGGGTCTGGATGGCGGCGCGCACCGCTTCATAAGCGAGAACCCCGATGACCAGCGCCGGCGCAAAGCCGAGGAACACGTTGCGGGTGAAGGCGATATCGTCCGGCCGGCCCTTCAGCAGGCCCGTGCCCACGCCCCAGAAGCGCTGCCAGTAGACAGCCATCACGGCGAGAATGGCACCGAACTGGATGGCGATCTTGAACGTCACCGACGATTCGCCGGTAAAGCCCAGCAACTCGCTCGCCAGAATGAGATGGCCGGTCGAGGAGACGGGCAGAAACTCGGTAAGCCCTTCCAATATGCCCAGCAGAATGGCGGTGAAGACGTTGCTATCCATGCGGGCGCAATCCTTGAAACGAGGCAGGTGTCTGGCGCGGGCGGGCAGGGGCGCGCTGCGAGCGCCAGTGCCCCCAACGGATGGTCGTCAGGCCCGTGCCGTGACGCCGAACCGCCCCTGCTTGCGATATTGCTCCAGCCAGGCCGGCGCAATCGCCGCCATCGGGGCTGGGGTGATGCCAAACCGCTCGAAGCCCGCCGCGCCCGGCGCAACGACATTGTCGCTCAGCAGCATCTCGAACTGGTCGCGCGTGATCGGCGCGCCCGGTGCCCAGCCGGTCAGCATGGCCAGTGCCTTGGCGACACCGTCGGGGATGGGCAGGAAGCTGCACGGGCGACCGATCTCGGCCGCGATCCAGTTGTTGATCTGGCGCAGGGAGAGCGTGTCCGGGCCGCCCAGCTCATAGGTCTGGCCGGCGTGATCCTCGGGTTGCGTCGCGGCCTGCGCGATGGCGCGGGCGACATCGACCACATGCACGGGCTGAAAGCGCGTTTCGCCGCGGATCACCGGGACGATCTGGCCGGGCAGGGTCGATCCCGAGGCGATCAGGCGGGCAAAGCGGTTGGTGAACTGGTCGTCCTGACCGAACAGGATCGAGGGCCGCACGATGGTCGCGCGTGGGAAGGCGCTGCGGACTGCCGCCTCGCCCTCGGCCTTGGTCCGCCCATAGGCAGATGAACTGGCAGCGTCTGCGCCGATGGCGGAGACGTGAACCAGCGCCTCAAGGCGCGCCGCCGCCGCCGCCTCGGATATGGTCTGTGCGCCCACCACATGCGCGGCGTGCATGTCGCCGGTCAGCAGGCCGACGAAGTTGATCGCCGCGGACGCGCCCGTGAGGGCTGCGGCGACCTGATCGGCGCGGGTGATGTCCACGGCCGCAAACTGGATCTGGCCCATGCCGCCCAGCGTGCGCAGCGCAAAGGCCTGGCGCGGATCGCGCTGGGCGATGCGCAGGCGATAGCCCTTCGCCAGCAGCTCCTGCGCCACGTGGCGGCCGACGAAACCACCACCCCCAAACAACACAATCGGCTTGTCCGTCGCTATCATGACTCTGTTCCGTCGTCCTTGCCCCAAGGGCCTGTCTGTCCGCGTTTGCGGTTCTCCTCTCCCTTGCATCAGGCCGCCATCCAAAACAACCGGGTGGATGCGCGACTCGACAAACGGCGGCGCAAAATCGCGAGCGACGAGCGCATCATCCGGGCGAATGACGCCATATGGGGTCGAATATGGCGTGGCCCGCAAAAATAATTTCGCCGGCTTATTTCGCCCATGCAGCGTAAGAAAAAGTTGCACATAAATGCACAACGCACCGGTGATCTCGGCTGTCCGCTGTCTAGTCCGGGCTGGCATCGTTGAGACCGCCGGTGGGCACGGCTAGGGTCAAGGCAACGCGACCGACTTTGCAGGGTTGCCCCTGCGACGGTCGACGATGGGCGTAAACATTTGAACACACGCCACAACGTGCGAAAATTTGACTTGATGGCGGATGATCGCACCGCGCGTGGTTGGAACGCGGCCGCGATTTTGCGCAGTCCATCGAACAACGCCGCCGGCGCGACTTCCCCGAGGTGAGCGCCGCGTGAAAACTTGTCTCCTGGCGTACTACGACCTTGCAAGGGGCGCATGGCTTTCCTGCCGTGCAACATCAAAAAATGGCTGATTTCTGCGGCGCAGCGACGATTTTGCCTTGTCCGTGAGCGCCCGCAGACCTATCTGGACGGCAAGCGCACTCAAGAACGCTGGACAGGTTCAGGACCGCTCCTTGTGAGCGTCACGAGCCTGACTTCATCAAGAGTTACCGAAAAGAAAAATTGAGTTTGCAGGAGTAACAGACATGAAAATCGTTGCCGCCGCCCTCGTCGCGGCTGGTCTGCTCGTCGGTTCGAGCGCCGGATTCGCCAAGCCCCGTGAAAATGTCGAAGTGCGCGTCTCCACGGACGGCGTGAACTTCGCCGACGCCGAGAGCGTCGATCAGTTCCGCGGTCGCGTCGCTCGTGAAATCGCCGCTGCCTGCAATCCGGGCAACCGCGTGAACGCCGATCTGGCGCCGGACTTCAAGTGCCGCAAGTCGATGAAGCAGGTCAGCGAGACCCGCATCGCGCAGCTGTCCAACAGCAACGCGCGCATGGCGACCATGGACTGATCCATCACGATCTCATCGTCGTTAGCGGCGCGCCCTCGGTCATCGAGTGGCGCGCCGTTTGCGTTTGGGGTGTTGCGCAGATCGCTGGCGTGGCCGGCTAGCGGGGCCCGATCATTCGGCCGGCTGAGCGGTCCCATTAGGCTTGCCGTTCTTGCCCATCAGCGCACGCAGGCGGCGGGTGACGGTCTGGGGGGAGGATGTGCCCCGCGCGAACCGGCTGTAGAGCAAAGGCACTACGAACAGGGTGATGGCCGTCGCGATGCTGACGCCGAACACGATCACCCAGCCGATGGACGAGCGGGCATGCGCGCCCGCACCCCCGCCGATCGCCAGCGGAATAGCGCCTGCGACCGTGGCGATGGAGGTCATCAGGATCGGCCGGAGGCGGCGGACGGACGCGTCGCTGATCGCCACCAGAAAATCCCGGCCCTCATCGCGCAACTGATTGGCATATTCGACGATCAGAATGCCGTTCTTCACCGCGAGGCCGACCAGCATGATCATGCCGATCTGGCTGAACAGGTTGATGCTCGTCCCCGTCACCGCCAGGCCGATAATGCCGCCCGCCGCGCCGAGCGGCACGGCGGAAATGATCACCAGCGGGTGGACGAAGCTCTCGAACTGGGCGGAGAGCAGCAGGTAGATCACCACCACGGTAAAGCCAAAGGCGATCCAGATCGAAGTGCCGGTCTGCATGAAGCTGCGGCTCTCGCCTTTATAACCCACCGCCGTCACTTCCGGCGACTGGCGCGCCTGCTCATTGAGGAAGTCGAGCGCGCGCCCGAGAGAATAGCCCTCGGCCAGGCCGCCGCTCAGCGTAATGGCGCGCATCTTGTTGAAGCGGCCCAGCTCGCGCGCCGTCGCCGCCTGCTTGACGATCAGCAGGTTGGAGAGCGGCACCAGTGCGCCGCCGGCGGCGCGGACATAGACTTTCGCCAGCGATGCCTCATCGTCGCGATTGAAGGATTCCGCCTGCAGGACGACATAATATTCCTCGCCGTCGCGCACATAAGTCGACGTGCGGCGCGACCCCATCATCGTCTGCAGCGCCTGGCTGATGTCATTGACGGAAATGCCGAGGTCACCGGCCCGCTGATGGTCGATCTCGATCAGCAGTTGCGGCTTGTTCTCGACATAATCGGCGTCGAGATTGACGATGCCGGGGTTGTCGCGCGCCGCATCCAATATGCGGTCGCGGGCGACGGCCAGATCCTCATAGCTGGTGCCGGCGATCACGAAGCTGATCGGCTGGCCGCCGCGCGATAGGCGGTTGGTGACGGTGGCGTTGCCGCGCACGGAGGGCAGGCCTGCCAGTCGCTTGTTGACCTCCTGCGCGACGCTCTGCGAGCTTTCCTTGCGCTCGTCCCAATGCTTCATGAACACCGAGAGGCTGCTGCTGTTGAAATCGTCGGTGCCGCCACCGAAACCGCCGATGCGGGCGTTCATGCCGCGCACCGGCCCATCTTCGGCGACCATGGGCAGGACCAGCGTTTCGGCCTGGCGCAGATATTTGTCGGCCTGCGCAAAGCCCGTCCCTTCCGGGCTGTTGAGGCGGACCTGGATCACGCCGGTGTCCTCCGCCGGGGCGAGTTCGGAATCCAGGCTGCGAAACAGCACCGCGCTGCCGGCAATCAGCAGTACGGACGCGACGATCACCGGCAGGGGACGGCGGAGCACCGAGCCGAGCGCGTTGCGATAGCCGTTTTCCGTCCGCTCCATCAACCGGTCGATCTTGGCGGTCAGGCGGCCGCGCTGGCTGCCCTTGAGCAGCTTGGAGCACATCATCGGCGTCAGCGTGAGGGCGAGGAATCCCGAGACGCCGACAGCGGCGATCATCGCCACCGCCAGTTCGCGGAACAGCGAGCCGGCCTGGCCGGAGAGGAACATCACCGGCACGAACACGGCGCACACCACCATGGTGGAGGCCACGACTGCAAAGCCGACCTGCCGCGCGCCGTAAAAGGCAGCAAAGAGCGGGTCTTCGCCTTCCTCAATACGATGATAGACATTCTCGAGGACGACGATGGCATCATCGACCACAAGGCCGATAGCCAACACCAGCGCCAGCAAGGTGAGCAGGTTGATCGAATAGCCGGCCAGCCACAGCACGCCGAAGGTCGTCAGCAGGCAGATCGGCACGGTGATCATCGGCACCAACGTCGCGCGCAGACTGCCGAGGAAGAAGAACACCACGATGGTGACGAGCAGCGCCGCCTCGAAGATGGTGTGCCACACGCCACGAATGGCCTCGTCGATGAACATGGTGCTGTCGCCGCCCATGCGGATCTCGACGCCCTCGGGCAGGTTCTTGCTCAGTTCCGCAACCGCAGCCTTGGCGGCTTGCGCTACCGCCAGCGTGTTGGCGCCTGACTGGCGAACGATGCCGAGGCCAACGCCTGTTTCGCCGTTGTAGCGGAAGATGGAATAGGGATTTTCCGGCCCTTCCTCGATACGCGCGACATCGCCCAGGCGCACCTGATAGCCATCGCTGCCACGGCCGATGACAAGCTGGGCAAAGTCCTGCGGGGTCGTGAAGTCGCGCTGGACGCGGAGCGATAGGTTTTGCGCCTCCGCCTCGATCCGTCCGGCGGGCAGCTCGACATTTTGCCGGCGCAGCGCGGCCTCGACATCGCCCGGCGTCAGCCGAAAGGCCGCCAGCCGATCGGCATTGAGCCACACGCGCATGGCGGGCTTGGCCATGCCGAGTTCGACGATCTGCGCCACACCATCGATGGTCGAGAGCCGGTCGACCACGACGCGCGAGACGAAATCGCCGAGCTTGGTGCGGTCCCAGCCCGGCGCCATCACGGCAAAGAAGATGATCGGCTGGGAATCGGAATCGACCTTGCGCACTTCCGGTGGCAGGGCGTCGTCCGGACGGTCCGCCGCGCCGCCGGCGACCCGGTCGCGCACGTCATTGGCGGCCGCATCGACATCGCGTCCAGCGCGGAACTCGATCACGATGCTGGAAGTGCCGTCGCGCGAGGTCGAGCTGATCGTCTCGATCCCCTCGATGCCGGCAAGCCGCTGCTCCAGCGGCTGGGTGATGCGGTTCTCGATCACGCTGGCATTGGCACCGGTATAGCGCGTCTCGACCGAGACGATGGGCGGGTCGGTGTCCGGATATTCGCGCACGGACAGGTTCATGAAGCCGACGAAGCCGATGATCGCGAGCAGCAGGGCCATCACGGCGGCGACCACTGGCCGCCGCACCGAAATATCCGAAAGGATCATGGCCGCGCTTCCGGCGTGGCGGCGCCCTTGGGCGCGATCTCTTCAGTCTGCGCGCTATTGCTGCTCTCGACCTCGGCCAGACGCACGGGCCGGCCTTCCGCCACCTTCACCACGCCTTCGGAGACGACCAGCGCATCCTGCGGCAGGCCGCTCACTTCCATCAGGCCATTGTCCCGCAGCCCGGTGCGCACGTCCATCCGCTTGGCCTTGCGGTCCTTGTCGAGCGTGTAGACATAGCGCCGGTCACCCTGGCTCAGCACTGCAGACTCCGGCACGGCGAGCGCGGTGCGCTGCCCGGTCTCGATGCGGACGGTCAGCAACATGCCGGGCTTGATCCGCGCGCCGGGATTAGGGAGCGTCGCCCGGACCATGACGGCGCGGCTTGCCGGATCGATGACCGGATCGATGGTGCTGATCGTGCCCTGCAGCACGTCATCGGGATAGGCCGAGGAGGAGGCCCGAATTGGCTGGCCGATGCGCAAGGCGCCCAGCTGCGTTTCCGGCACGGTGAAATCCAGCTTGATGCGCGAGAGATCGCTGATCGTCACCAGCGGCGTGCCGCTGTTGACGATGGCGCCCTCGGATATGGTGCGGAGCGAGAGATAGCCGGAGAAGGGCGCGCGGATCAGGCGGTCGCCAAGCTGGGCCTTGATGCCGTCCTGACTGGCCCGGGCCTCGCTCAGGGCGGCGCGCTGCTGATCGAGCAGCGCGCGCGTGGCGAAGCCCTGCTCATACAGGCTGTTGACGCGGTCGAGCTGCGAGGCGGCCTCGGTGGCGCTGGCGCGGGCACCAGCCAATGCTGCCTGTTCCTGCGCGTTGGAAAGCACCGCCAGCAACTGGCCGGACCGGACGAACATGCCGTCATCGAACATCAGCCGCTCGATCCGCTCGGTCACATTGGCGGCAAGCGTCACCTGCTCATTGGCGCGCGCGGTGCCGACAGCCTGGATCTCGTCCCGGAAGACGTGGGTGGCAGGTTTTGTCGCCGATACCAGGGGCGGCTGCCGCTTCTGCTCGGTCTCGCCCTTGCCGCATGCCGCGAGAAGCGCGAGCCCGATCAGCAGGGTGCCCTGCCGCCACGAGGAGAGAGGATGCCCGGCGGCGCCCGGCAGCCGGTTTAGAAGGTCCACGGCGTCATCCATATCGATAGTAGATTTTGTCTACTTTGCCCCAGTTTCGATCAGCCAGCCACTGCTTTTTTGTGCAGTCGCTCAATGGCGTCCAGCGAGGAGAGCAGAGCGCCCTCCATCCAGCAGCCATAATAAGACGCATGCTCGCCCGCGAGGACGATGCGGCCATCCATGGCGACCAGATTCTGGTAGTGCTGCGCGCGCGCCGCCTCCGACCAGGTGGCGCAGCATCCCATGATCCACGGCGTGCGGCTCCAGGCGAAGGAGACGCCGTTCATGAACTGCTTGCGATAGTCCTCGGGGTGGAACACCGATCCTTGCGCCAGCGCAGTTTCGATGCGCTGCTGCGGCGTCATGCCGGCCAGCGCATAGCCGCCGGCGCCGCCTGCAAAGGCCCCGAGCAGCACCGCCGGCTTGTCCGCGAAGAAGTCGAAGTTCGGGTAAGAGATCAGCGAAATCTGCTGGTCGGTGAAGCTGTGGCCACCATAGATCGCGTCCTTCTCCTCCCAGAAGCGGCTGCGCATCTCCAGGCCCATTTTCACCGAGTTGGAATAGGGCACGGCGGCGATGGCGGCCTTGAGCGGCGCGCTCGCCTGCAGCTCGAGCTGATTGAGCACACCTAGCGGAATTGTGCAGACGCAATAATCCGCTTTGGCCTCGTGCATGGCGCTGGAGGTCAGGTCCTGCCAGGAGACGGTGACGCCTTTCTCGCCCTGCGCGATCTTCGTCACCTTAGCATTGTAGGTGATCAGGTCGCCGACCTGCTTGGCAAAGCCCTTGCCGATCATGTCCATGCCGCCCTTGGGCTGGAACATGGTCGTCTGCATCACATTGGTGAAGAAGAAGCTCATCTGCTGCCACACGCCGGAATCCAGCACATCGCCCAGATCGTTGATCTTGGAGGGCGTCGGCGCGCCGTTGACGCCGCCGCCAGGCGCGCGATCATAGCCGCGCTGGCCGGAGGCACGCAGGCCGCTGGTATAGTTCAGGTCGCCATCGAGCAGCCCCCATTCCCGCAAGGCCTCGACCAGCTTCTCCTTGTCCTCCTTGGTGACCTTCTGATCGAGCGCGCCGGCATTCAGCGCCTTGCCGAGCAGTTCGGAGACATGGCCCTTATAATCGACGGCCAGCTCCTTGTAGCGCTGGGGCTTGCCGCCGAACGCCTTGCTGTTGTGGACCCAGGCATTGTGATTGAGCTGGATGAACGGCTCCAGCTCGACACCAAAGGCCTTGGTGTAGTGCAGCAGGGTGCGGTGATGGTGTGGGATGCGCCACGGGCCGGGGTTGAGGTAATTGCCCGGCTGGAATTCGCAGGTCTGCGTCGTGCCGCCGACCTCGACCACCTTGTCGCCGCCGCGGATCGAGTAGTTCCGCCCGCCGGGGCGGTTCTGATATTCGAGGATCTGCACGGCATAGCCGGCCTTGCGCAGTTCATAGGCGGCAAGCATGCCGGCAAGGCCTGCGCCGAGCACCAGCACCTTCGCCCCTTTGGGCGCGCCGGAGAGCTTGGGCGGGCCGGTGAACTGGGTTTCGGCGGCATGGCCAAAGGCGGTCATGGCCTGATACATGGCCATGGCGCCACCCGCCTTGCCAATCATCGCCAGCAGGTCACGCCGTGTCGGAGCCGTAAATTCGGTCATGCTCATGTCCCCCAAAAGTGCCGGGCCGTCCCCACGGCTCAGCACGTGCTGCAATCGCGCGTCGACGATCCGTTCGCGGCGATGACGCGCTTGACGTCGGCGGCCGTGACCGGATCGGGATAATTGTTGAAATGGCTGCGCGCGTAGGTCGCGACGGCGGCCATCTGCTCGGGCGTCAGCATGTCCGTGAACCAGGGCATGCCGCCGCGCCCCTTGACCAGGATCGTGGCGATGAAGTCCTTGTCCGCCAGGTTGGCGTTGCCCGCGATGGCCGGGATCGCCGCGCCGGCCCCGGCGCCGCCCTTGCCATCCGCCATGTGGCAGGCCTGGCAGATCATCTCATAGACTTCCTTGCCCTCATTGGAGATGTCCACGCTACTCGGCCCGCCGCCTGGCGCATCCTGCGCGCGGACGGCCACCGTGGCGGCGAGGAGAGCGCCCGCCAGAGCGAGCGCGGCGGCGGTTTTGAGGGTCATGGCGTCAGGCTCCGGTGGCGCGCTGGTGGATGCGGGTGATGGCGTCGAGCGCGGAGAGGAGCGAACCCTCCATCCAGCCGCCGTAATAAGAGGCATGTTCGCCCGCGAGGACGATGCGGCCATCCATCGCGACGAGGTTCTGGTAATGCGCGGCGCGGGCGTCGTCCGACCAGCGCGAGGTGCAGCCCAGAATCCAGGGCAGGCGGCTCCAGGCCACCGAGGTGCCGTTCATGAATTCCTTGCGATAGGCGGCCGGGTGGAACACCGAGCCCTGCGCCAGCGCCATCTCGATGCGCTGGGCCGGCGTCATGCCGGCAAGCTGGAACCCGCCAGCATCGCGGGCGAAGGCGCCGAGCAGCACGGCCGGGCCGTTGCCGAACATCCTGTTATTGGGGTAGGAGATCAGCCCAATCGTCTGATCGGTGAAGCTGTGCCCGCCATAGATGGCGTCATCTTCTTCCCAGAAGCGGCGGCGCATCTCCAGGCCGATCTTCACTTGCCCGCTATAGGGCACGGCGCGCATCGCGGCCTTGAGTGGCGCACCGACTTGCATGTCGAGCTGGCTGAGCACGGGCAGGGGGATGGTGTTCACGCACCAGTCCGCGCTGCTCTGGCCGGTCTTGCCGCTCGGGATATCCTGCCAATAGGCCGTCACGCCCTTGTCGTCCTGCGTGATGCGGGTGACCTTGGTGTTGAGCTGGACCACCGGACCGACGGCGCGGGCGAAGGCCTTGCCGATCATGTCCATGCCGCCCTTGGGCTGGAACATGGTGGTCTGCATCACATTGTTGAAGAAGAAGCTCATATGCGCCCAGATGTCGGACGAGAGTACGTCGGACAGGCTGTTGATCTTCGAGGGTGTGGGCGCGCCGTTGACGCCGCCGCCCGGCGCGCGATCATAGCCGCGCTGTCCGGAGACCCGCAGGCTGCTGGTGAAATTGAGGTCGCCGTCGAGCAGGCCAAAGTCGCGCAGGGAGTCGAGCAGCTTTTCCTGATCTTCCTTGGTCACCGCGTCATTCAGCGCGCCTGCGTTGAGCGCCTTGCCGAGCAGGTCCGACACATGGCCTTTGAAATCGACTGCCAGCTCCTTGTAGCGCTGGGGCTTGCCACCGAACGCCTTGCTGTTGTGGACGAACGCATTGTGATCGAGCTGGATGAACGGCTCCATCGCCACGCCCAGCGTCTTGCAATAATGCAAGAGCGAGCGGTGATGGTGCGGAATGCGCCACGGGCCGGGATTGAGGTAATTGCCGGGCTGGAAGGCGCAGGTCTGCGAGACGCCGCCGACTTCCACGACCTTGTCGCCACCGCGCACCGAGTAGTTCCGGCCGCCGGGGCGATCCTGATATTCGAGCATTTCGACGGCATAGCCCGCGCGCTGCAACTCATAGGCAGCGACGAGACCCGCAAGGCCGGCGCCGAGGATCAGCACCTTCTTGCCCTTGGGCGCGCCGGTGAGCTGGGGCGGGCCGGTGAATTGCGATTCCGCCGCATGGCCCAGCGCTGTCATCGCCTGATAGAGCGCGACCGTGCCGCCGACCTTGCCGATCATCGCCAGCATATCCCGCCGGGTCGGCCGCAGTGATGTCGTCATCCTTGCTTGTCCTTTGATGCCGGTGCCCGGTGGAAAAGGGAGGCGCGATCCCCCGATGCGCCTCCCTCGACCCTCACGGCATTTTCGCCGCGATGGCCTCGATCTCCACATACATGGTCGGGCGGCCCAGCGCGGCGACCTGGATTGTCGAGCGGGTGGGCTTGTTGGGTTGTTCCGCCGTGCCGAAGAAGGTGCGGAACACCTCATTCATCCCGGCTGAGTCCATGCGGCCCCCCGTCTCCGGGGTGCCGACCAGGAACACCGTCATCTTGACGATGTCGCCCATGGAAAAGCCCTTGGCTTCCAGCGATGCCTTCATCTTGGTGAGGATGCTGAGCGTCTGCGCTTTGGTATCGCCCAATTCTTCCGGCTTGGCCGGATCGACCGGCGAGGGTGTGGTGCCGGAGACGAACATCATGTTCGCGCCCGCCGGCACGAAGGCCAGCGAGGCGATGGGGGAGTTCGGCGCGCCATAGGTGCGCTCGACGGTCTGCGCGCCGGCGGCCGAGGGGAGCGCTGCAAGCAGCGCTCCTGACAACATGGCGGCGGTGATGCCGGTCTTCTTCAATGTCATTCTCCTCGTCCAGATACTGTTGATGTAAAGTGGCTCGTCTTGTTCGATCAGAACTTGAGCGTCAGGCGGGCGTAGTAATATCCGCCGTTCGACCCGTAGGGACCGAAGGTGTAGGGCGCGTTGAACGTGCCGCCGTTGTTGATGTAGGGCGAGACGCCGGTCGTCGGCCACGTCGCGGGATCGTAGTTTCCAACGAGTGCCGGCACTTCCGGCATCTTGTCGAACAGGTTGTTGGCACCGATCGCCAGGTTGGCGAACTTGGTGATCTCGTAGCTGAACTCCAGATCGACGATCGCGGCCGGCGCCACCTCGGCATTGTAGTAACGCTGGTTGTTCGACAGCAGGATCGGCGCGGGCAGGGCAGCGATGCCACGGCTCGCATTGCCGTTGGCCGATGTGCTGTTGGGCTGCACGAACTGATTGGTCTTGCTGTAGTAATTCACGCGGGCATTGGCGGTGAACTTGCCGCTGGTGAACAGGGCGCTGAAGTTGCCCTTGAAGGCCGGGCTGGCCTTCTCGATGATCTGCTCGGAGGTTGGGCCGAACAGGGTGCCCAGCTTGTTCTTCGTGACCTTGGTGAGGTTGTAGTTGCCGCCGATCGAGAAATCGATGTTACCGAAGGGCAGATCGACCGGATAACGCGCGGCGAGTTCCAGGCCCATCGTCCGGGTATCGATGCCGTTGGTGAAGGTCTGGATCGCGAGCGAACCGTTCGTCCGCACGGTCGGATCGAGCTGCTTGCCGCTGGCATTGATGGCGTTGATCACCAGGTCATAGGGCGTCAGGCCATTGATCAGCGCGGCCGGCGTGTCGATACCGACACGTTGCGGCGGCGACGTCAGGTTGACGAACTGCTGGCCGGTGATGCTGCCCGAGGACACGATGCGGTCCTTGATCTTGATGAGATAGCCATCCAGCGTGATCGTCAAGCGCGAGATCGGGCGGAGCACGATACCGGCAGAGAAGTTGACCGACTTTTCCGGACTGAGCGCGCCGAACCCGGCGCTGGCCGATCCCGGCGAACTGGGCGCAAGTTGCAGCGTGGCAGAGGTCGGCCCGACGTTCGTGGCCGAGTAGCCGGATTCCTGCAGCGAAGGTGCGCGGAAGCCCGTGCTGGCCGTCCCGCGGATCGCGAAGGCCGGCGAGAAGTCGTAGCGCGTCGTGATCTTGCCGATCGTCGTGTCGCCGAAGTCGCTGTAATGCTCGTAGCGGCCGGCGACATCCACGGTCCAGTCGGGCACCGGGTTGACGGCGACGTCGATATAGGCCGCCTTGGCGTTGCGCGAGAGTGTGCCGGCATCGCTGAGAGCATAGCCGGGGAAGGACTGGCCGCCCTCGACATAGCGCGACAGCGCGTCGCCGGCGCCAATGGCGTAGGTTTCCTTGCGATATTCCGCACCGATGGCGAAATTCAGCGGGTCCTCGAAGCCAACGTCGAACTCCTTGCGAAGATCGAGGGTGCCGACGAACTGGGTGAACTTGAAGCTGCCGTCATAGAAGTCGGACGGCGACTGGCCGGTCGCGACAAACAGCGACGCGTTGGCCGAATTGGTGGTGTAGACCTTCGCGACGTCTTCCGAATAGCTGCCGGCCAGATCCCAGTCCCAGCCGCTGATCTCGCCGCGCAGGCCGGTGGTGAACTGGAATTCGTCCTGCTTCACCTCGATATGCGGCACGAGGCCGGTCTGGGCGCTGGTGCCGAAGCAGTTGGTCGGGTCCGTGGTGGTCGCGGTGCCGGCGGTGGTGCGGCACAGGCGGGTCGGATGGCGATAGCCCTGCAGGGCGTCACCATGACGATAGGAGATATTGCCGAACGAGTAGAGCTCGACGCCACCGAAATCATAGCCGAAATTGTAGAAGCCGAGCGTCAGCTGGGATGCCGGCTGGCCGCCGTTGATCCCGGCGGTGCAGTTCTCGGCATTGCAGGCGTCGAGCAGCGGCTTGAAGGCTGCTGATACGTTGGTGACGGTGGTGCCGTCATAGTTCCGCACCGAGAACTGACCGTCGCCGACCGTTGTCCAGTCATTGCGACGATGGAAGAGCGACAGGTCAAGGAAGCCGCTCTCGCCGATCGGCATGCCGAAATTGCCGCTCGCGCTGTAGGTCGTGCCTTCGCCGTCATAATATTGGCCGGCGTTGAACTTCACCGCGCCGCCATAAGTGTCCGACTTGAGGATGATGTTGATGACGCCGGCAATGGCGTCCGAACCATATTGCGCGGCGGCGCCGTCCTGCAGCACCTCGATGCGCTGAACGATGTCCGGCGGAATCAGGTCGATGCTCGGCGCGGCGGAACCGCCGAAGGCG
The DNA here is from genome assembly GCF_025961995.1 of Sphingobium sp. B8D3A. Lineage (NCBI taxonomy): Bacteria > Pseudomonadati > Pseudomonadota > Alphaproteobacteria > Sphingomonadales > Sphingobiaceae > Sphingobium > Sphingobium sp. B8D3A. Next base: position 1,010,335 of record NZ_JAOQOS010000001.1, read on the forward strand.
CCGTTGATGACCTGCAGGATGGAGTTGCCGTGGCGGCGCTTGCCGTTGACCAGCACCAGCGTGTGGTTGGGGCTGAGGCCGCGCAGGCGGGCCGAGAGCGAGAAGCTCGCCATATCGGTGCCCTGCGTCTGCGCCTGGAAGCTCGGCACGAGCTGGGTGAGGGCCTGGTTGAGGTTGGGCTGGCCCACCTTTTCCAGTGCGGAGGAGCTCAGCAACTGGATCGGCGCGGCGCTCTCTGCGGCCATCATGCCGGTGGAACGGGTGCCGGTAACGATGATCTCGCCGCCATCGGCCGGCGGCTCCTGCGGCGTTTCGGCCGTTTGCGCCACGGCTGCGGCGGGAATGGCTGCGCTCGTAAGGAGCAATAGGGCAGCAATATTTCTGCGCGTGATCATGAAGACGTCCCCCTTGTTCTCGTGGTGCGCTCTCCTTTTTGTCTGTCTTTTCGGCGGGTTATGGTTGTTGCGCCGAGCGTCCCGCGTCGCCCTGTGATATGCTGTTTTGCGCCTGGCTAGCTGATCGGACTGGTCGGGATTCGGACATACGCATTTTGTCGTATGGTGGCGGAGGGGGGGTATTCGTAGCTAACATCACTATGATTAGACGCGCTTATTCGGCTCGCCGCGACCTGGGTCGCATGTCTCTCAAGGCCATGTTGGCCAAGACCGTTCTGGCAGGTGCCGCCGCGCTGCTGATGACCGCCGCGCCCGCTCAGGCAGAGGTCACGCGGATCAAGGGCAATCCCAACGCAATCATTCTGGATGGCGTACGCGTCGGCGAAGGCATGGAGACCTTCTACCTCTCCGGCCAACTGCCGTCCCCGGTCGATCCCGCCAAGCCGATGAGCGAGGTCAAGACGCTGGAGGAGATGGGCGACACCAAGGCCCAGACGATCAGCACCCTCAACAAGATCAAGAGCCTGCTCGAGGCGCAGGGCTATAAGATGTCCGATCTGGTGAAGCTGTCGCTGTTCGTCGCGGCGGACCCGCGCACCGGCAAGATGGACTTCGCCGGCGTGAATGAGGGGTTCCGTCAGTTCTTCGGCACGCAGGCTAATCCCAACACCGTTGCGCGCTCCACTTTCCAGGTCGCCGCGCTTGTCGGCCCGCTCTACCTGATCGAGATCGAGGCCATCGCGGTGCGCAAGTCCAGCGGCGCGTCGCCGGAGGCCTCGTACATGCGGCCGCCGCGCCTTCCCCCCGCCCTGCGCAAGAAGTCGCTACTGGCCCAGCATGCGGATCGCGACAGCCGCCGCGGCTGAGCGGGTCTCCACCCCCAGCTTGTCGAAGATCCGCTCCAGATGCTTGGTGACGGTGCGCGGGCTGATCTCCAGCACATCGCTGATCACCCGGTTGGGCTTGCCATAGCTCACCCATAGCAGCACTTCCGCCTCGCGCCGGGTGAGCGGCAGGCGCTCCTGCAGGCGGTCGAGATCCTGCTCGGGATTGAGCTCGTTGAGGCGGATGAGCACTTCATCCTCCCGATAATGGGCGATGACCTGCATCTCCAGCTCGCCCTGGCCCTTGGTCTGTCGCACGCGCACGGCATTGCCGGCGACGCCCTCGTCCTTGGTCAGCAGCTTCTCGATCTGGTTGCGGATTTCTTCCGGCAGCGCGGATTCGCTCCGCAGCCAGCCGGGTGAGACGCGCGAGATGGCCTGTTCCGCACGCGGGGTGCACCACAAAAGGCTGCCGCGGGCATCGGTGGCGAGGATCAGCCGGTCGGTCGCATCGAGACTGGCGACGCTGGCATGGACGGCACGCCCCTGCGCCATATGCACGCGCACGCGCGCCAGCAGCTCCTGCAGGTCCACCGGCTTGCGGACATAATCCACGCCGCCGACCTCGAAGGCCTCGACGACATGCTCGCTCTCCGTCAGGCCGGTCATGAAGATGATCGGGATGCTGGCGAGCTGGGGATTGGCCTTGATCTTCTGCGTGGTTTCGAACCCGTCCATGCCGGGCATCACCGCATCCATCAGGATGAGGTCGGGCATGATGTTGCCCAGCTGGGCCAGCGCCACATGGCCTGAGGTCGCGACCAGTACGGAAATCTCGGCTGTCTCCAGCGCGGCGGTGAGCATCCGCAGCGTGTCCGGCTCGTCATCGACGATCAGGACGGTGTCCGAATGTCCGGGAATGCCAATCATGTCAGTAATCCTGTAAGAGGCGCGCCATGGCGGTCAGGTCGTATCGGTCGAGGTGCTGGTAAAGCTGGCGAACGAGCGGCTCGGCGGCGGGTGAGGCGCGCTCCAGCTGCTTGATCTCGGTTTCGATCCCGCGAATGTGCCCGATCCGCAGGCATTCCTGCATCCGGGCGATGTGCTTGCGGGCGGTGTCGTCGAGCGCAACCGGCGCCGGCTGCATGGCGGACGGGGCATCCGGTCCGGCGCTGCCGACATCCGGCGCATCGTCCTGCCAGCGCCAGGTCAGTTGCAGCAGATCACCAATCGCGCCGACGAGCGATTCAAATTCCACCGGCTTGACGAGAAAACGATCGTGCTGCGGACTGTCATGCTCCGGCCGGTGCAGTTCCTCGCTATTGGCCGAGAGCATGAGGATTTGCAGCCGGTCGCCGAACATCGCGCGCAACTCACAGCCGATCTCCCAGCCGGATAGCCCCGGCAGGCTGATGTCCAGAATGGCGAGGTCCGGCGGCGTCTCGCGCGCGGCAAGCAGCGCTTGTTCCCCATCGGGCCGCGCCTCAACCTGAAAGCCGAGCCCGCGCAGCAACTGCTCGAGGAAGTGGCGCTGGTCGGCATCGTCCTCGACCAGCAGGACATGGCGGGGCTTGCCCTCATAGCCGGTCAGCTTACGCATGGGCGCGGAGGAGAGGGCCTTGCCCGCCACCTCGCTCAGCATCATCACGATGCGGAAGCAACTGCCGCCTTCCGGCGTGCTGACCAGATCGAGCTGGCCGCCGAGAATCTCTACCAGCGTGCGCGAGATGGCGAGGCCGAGGCCGGCGCCGGACTCCCGTCCCTCGCCGCGCTCGAATGGCTCGAAGATGCGCTGCCGGTCGTCCGGCGCGATGCCCGGGCCGGTGTCCTTCACCTCAAAGGTGGCGATCTGCCCGGCATAACCCACTTTGAGCGTCACGCTGCCTTGCTGGGTGAACTTGATCGCGTTGGAGAGCAGGTTGATCAGCACCTGGCGCAGCCGGTTCTGGTCGAAGCGGGCGATCTCCGGCAGGCGGCCGGTCTTTTCCAGCGTGAACGTGAGGCCCTTGGCGTGGGCGGCGGGGCGCATCATCGAGACGATATGGTCGAGGAAGCTGTTGAGGCGCACCTCTTCGGTGCGCACGCGCAGCATCCCGAATTCGAGCTGCGAGATATCCAGCAAGCCTTCGACCAGATTGGTCAGATGCTCCGAGCAGCGCAGGATGACCCGCGCTGCCTCCTGCGCGTTGACGCCATCGCCCCGCTCGAACAGCTGCGCATAGCCATAGATGGCATTGAGCGGCGAGCGGATCTCGTGGCTGACGCTGGCAAGGTAGCGGCTTTTGGCGAGGTTCGCGCTGATCGCACTCTGCCGTGCCGTCTCCAGTTCGCTGACCAGATGCTGGGCGCGGATCGTGTAGGCCGCCGCTTCCCGCCAGCGGCGAATGCCGAGCAGCAGCAGGAAGCTGAGCGCCAGAAGATCGAGGATGGTGAGCGTTTCCAGCAGCAGCCGATCTTCATTGTCGGACACCATGTGCAGGCCGACGAAAATCCCCCCAAAGGCCAGCCCGAGAAGCCCGAGCTTGACGAGGTGGGCGAGCCGGGGCGGCGGCGTCTCCAGCACGCCGGCGGCATCGATCTTCTCGATGGGAGCGGTGTCCCTGCGATGAAGATCCTGCCGCGTCATGGTCAGCCGATCTGCCGGTGACGCGGGCGGTGGCGACGCAGCGTCCTGAAGCCGGGACAGTCCGACTCCATCGGCGATTGACCTTGGTTGACGCGCGCACGGTTCATTTGATGAATGGTGCATTGCAAAAAGGACAAACTCAAAGCCTCGCACGCGTGCAAGGCATTTTCCCGGAATCTGTGGCAAATTTGCTGCAGTGCGTCATAAGAAAAAGGGCTGTGCCTATTGTGTTCTGGGCACAGCCCTGGCGGTGAGCTCGAGATCTGCGGGCTGGACGGTGATCCGCGCGAGAGCGCCGGTCTCGCTGGGCAACGCAGCGCTTCCGGCTGGCAGACCATTGGCCTGCAGCAGGAAGGCGATGATGGTCGTCGTGTCGTCCGGCGTCAGCGAGCCGGGCGCGAATTGCGGCATGGCCCGGCCGACATAATCATGCAGACTGGAGAGCGGGGCATTGCTCCAATGGGCCATGAAACGATCGCCAAGGCCGGGAATCTCGAACATGCCTTCCAGCGCCCGGCCGTGGCACATGGCGCAACGCGTGGCGTAGAGGCGGGCGCCAGCCTCGGCCTGTGCAGCCGTATAGACGCCGTCTCGCGTGCTGGCTGTAGGTGGCGTGGCGGCGATCGCGGCGAGGGCGGTCAGGGCAGCGGCCAGGAGCGGAGCGGTGCGCAGCAGCATCGGTCAGCCCTGTGCCTGGAAGCCGGGCGCGAAGGCGGGCGCCATGATCTCCAGACCTTTCTCGATATCGGCGACATTGGGCAGTTCCATGCTGTCGCCCACGCCCAGCATCTCGCCCACATCTGGGTTATTGTTCATTACGACGATCCCGTCGCGCTTGGAGGTGAGCGAAACATTGCGATAGCGCACGCTGTAGAAGGCGTCGGGCTGCGGCACGAGCCAGCCGGTTTGGCCACGCACGGGGATGATGGTCTTGTCCTGCCACAGGTCCCGGGCCGCATAACCCGTGCAGTTGATCACGACCTTCTGCGGGAGCGCGGCATAGTCCGCCGGGCGAGCGAAGTCGCGCATCACGAACTGCCCGCCGCGCTCGAAAAACTCGCCGAGCATGACGTGGGCATAGCTGGCGAAGTTGAAGATCATCTGCGAGCTGCGCCGCACATGGGGTTGCGGGAAGGGGTTCTCCTCGGCGCTCAGCGGCTGGGCCTGCGGCACGATGTCCCGAATGCGCTCGCTATAATGGCCGAACTCGGAATTCTGCTGTGGCCGCCCACTCGTCGCGAAGTTCTGCGTGATTGCAGGGTCGGCTGGCCACTCCCGCCGAGTGATCGGCGTATCCGAAAGCTGGTAGGAATCGCCGAACTCCACCGGATGGCCCGGCAGACCGAGATAGGTGCGAAAGGCCTTCCACGAGAAGCGGGCCATGCGTTCCCACAGCTCGCCAAAGGCGGGGTCGGCGGGCTCGGCCAAGGCGATGCGGCTATCGGGCGTGAACGATCCGCTGGCGCGGAACGAGCGGGTCTGCTGGATGGACTCGCGTGCATAGAGCGTGACCTTGAGGCCGGCGCGCTGCGCCATCACCGCCGTCGTCAGCCCGATAATCCCGCACCCCACCACCGCAATCTCGCGCGGCAGCACGGAGAGTGCCTTGCCGACCGCGATGTCGGCCGAGCCCCAGGAGAGTGACCAGCCGCTGCCGCCATGGCCATAATTATGGATGACGAGCGCATCGCCGACCGTCTCCACGTCCAGATTCGGCCCGGCGGCGCGCAGCGGACGGATGCAGCATTTCACGTCGATCAATTGGTCGCGGCTGATGCGGATGGGAACGAGTGCGGTTCGGCGGCTTGGTGCACGCAAAGTCGCGGGACGGGAACCGGAGGCTGGCGCGCAGGCCTGCAGCCCCAGCATGGCTGCGGCGCCGATCGTTCCTGTGAGCATGGCCCGGCGTTCGACGCCTAGCTGCCCCTCTTGCCGAAATTCTGCCATGCGACCCCCATTTGAGACGCCGACTGTAGGGTGCGAGGGGAGGGCAGCAATTGCCCAGAATACGTATTGAGTGCGCTGGAAAGGCTCAGTCCGCGCCCAGGCCCAGCGCGGCCCAGTCGAGCAGGTCTGTTTCTTCCCCAGCGCGCGCGGCTGGCGCGCCTTCGGGCCGGACGATCAGCGCATTGGCCTGCGCGGCGGCATGCATCGCGCCGCTATCCTGGAAAGCCAGCGGCGTGGCCATGCCCGCGCCGTCGACCACCGCGCGCATGAACAGCCTGCGCTTGCCAACCGGGGGGAGGTCTGCGCCGAGCCGCACCGTGCGGCTCTTGGGCAGCACATCCGTTCCGCCGGCAAGACGCCGAATGAGCGGCAGCAGGAACAGCGCGCCGGTGACCATCGCCGAGACCGGGTTGCCGGGCAGGCCGAGCATGATCTGCCGCCCGATGCGCGCCACGATCAGCGGCTTGCCGGGCTGCATGGCGATCCGCCAGAAATCGATGCTGCCGCCTGCCGCCTCCAGCGCCGGGCGCACCAGATCGTGATCGCCCACGGACGCTCCGCCGGAGGTGACGATGACATCGGCGGTAGCCGCATCGCGCAGCGCGGCGGTGAGTGCGTCCAGATCGTCCCGCACGATCCGCTCGCTGGTCACCACGCCACCCGCACCGCAAACCATGGCGCGCAACATCGCGCCGTTGGAGGCCGGGAGCTTGCCGGGCGGGCAGGGCGCGCCGGGCGGGACGAGTTCGTCGCCGGTGGAGAGGATCGCGACCCTCGGCTGGCGATGCACCGTCAGCGTTTCGTGGCCCGCGAGCGCCGCCAGGCCGATTTGCGCCGGGCCGATCCGCAGGCCGGCGGGCAGCAACGTATCGCCCTGCGCAAAATCGCTGGCACGCGGGCGGACATGCCGCCCCGCACCACCCGGTCCGTCGCCGGTCAGGCGAATGGACAGGCCATCGGCGGCGGTATCTTCCTGCACCACCACCGTATCCGCGCCGGGCGGCAGGGGTGCGCCGGTGAAGATCCGCATCGTCTCGCCCGCGCCGATGGGTGCAGCCGCAGGGACGCTGCCTGCCGCACTCTCGCCCACCAGGCGCCAGGGGCCGGGAAGATCGGCGTGACGGATCGCATAGCCGTCCATCGCGGAAAGCGCCGTCCAGGGCTGGTCGCGCGCTGCGGTCAGCGGCGCGGCCAGCCATCGGCCGTTCGCCTCAGCCAATGAAACCGCCTCGGGCGCCAGCGGGGTGGCGAGGGCGAGCAGTCGCTGCTGTGCGTCATCGACAGAGATCATGGCCGCGCCCCCGCCATGATCTCAGGCGGTCCAGTCGCCGGACTTGCCGCCCGCCTTGGCCGTCACGTGAATGTCGCGCATCACCATGTGCTTATCCACGGCCTTGAGCATGTCGTAGAGTGTCAGCAGTGCGGCGGAGACGGCGGTCAGCGCTTCCATTTCCACGCCGGTTTTTCCGCTCGTGCGCACGCTTGCGGTGGCGGTGGCGCCGCCCGCATCCAGCGCAAGGTCCAGCGTCAGGCCGGTGAGCGGCAGGGGATGACAGAGCGGAATGATGTCGCTGGTACGCTTGGCGGCCATGATGCCGGCGATGCGCGCGGCGGCGAATACGTCGCCCTTGGCGGCAGTGCCGTCCGCAATCGCGGCGCGAGCTTCCGCGTTCATGTCGATGCGGCCCGTGGCGCTCGCCGTGCGGCTGGTGTCGGCCTTGGCCGTTACATCCACCATGCGCGCGGCGCCCGCCTCGTCGGTATGGCTGAGCCCGCTCATGCGCCGATCAGCGCGCGGGTCGCCGCCTCGACATCATCCTGCCGCATGAGCGATTCGCCGACCAGGAAGCAGCACACGCCATGCTCCGCCATGGCATCAAGGTCCGCCTTTGAGCCAAGACCGGACTCCGCGACGAAGGTGCAGCCCTCCGGCGCGCTGCCGACCAGCTCATAGGTGCGCGCGAAATCGACCGAGAAATCCTTGAGGTTGCGGTTGTTCACGCCAATCAGCCGCGAGCGCAGCGTCAGCGCCCGCTCCAGCTCGGCGGCATCATGCACCTCCACCAGCGCATCCATGCCGAGGCCAAGCGCGGCATCCTCAATCTCCTGCATCTGCGCATCGGAGAGGGCCGAGACGATGATCAGCACGGCATCGGCGCCGATCGCCCGGCTCTCCAGCACCTGCCAGGGATCGACCATGAAGTCCTTGCGGATCACCGGCAGCGAGACGGCGGCGCGCGCCGCGATGAGATAATCCTCATGGCCCTGAAAATAGGGCGCGTCGGTCAGCACCGAGAGGCAGGCCGCGCCGCCCGCCTGATAGGCGCGGGCATGGGCCGGCGGATCGAAGTCGGCGCGGATCAGCCCCTTGGATGGCGAGGCCTTCTTGACCTCGGCGATGAGGCCATAGCCCCCCGCTGCCACCTTGGCGTCGAGCGCTCGCCGGAAGCCGCGCGGCGGGGTTTGGGAAGCGGCCATCGCCTGCAGGTCGGCGAGCGAGGTCGCCTGCTTGCGGGCGGCGACCTCGTCCCGCTTGGTGGCGCAGATTTCATCGAGCTTGTTCATGCGTAGGCGATCCAGCAGTCGAGCAGGGTGTTGGCAAGGCCGCGGTCGAGGGCTTCGGTGGCTTCCTCGACCCCTTCGGCCAGCGTTTCGGCCTTGCCGGCGACGATCAACGCCGCAGCGGCATTGAAGAGCACGGCATCGCGATACGGGCCGGCCTCGCCCAGCAGCAGCGCCCGCAGTTTCGCGGCATTATAGGCCGGGTCGCCGCCCTTTATCGCGTCGATAGGGTGTGACGGCAGCCCGGCATCGGAAGCGCTGATCCGCCGCATTGCAACGATGCCGTCGCTTGTCACATCCGCCACGTCATTGCCGCCGGCGAGCGAGAGTTCGTCCAGCCCCTCATCGCCGGAGATGACCATCGCGCGTTCGGTGCCCAGCTCGGCCAGCGCCTGCGCATAGATCGGCACATAGGCCGGGCGCGCAATGCCGATGAGTTGGCGGGTCACGCCGGCCGGATTGGCGAGCGGCCCCATCAGGTTGAAGATGGTCCGACGGCCCAGCGCCTTGCGGATCGGCGCGATCCGCGCGAGCGAGGGATGATGCTTTTGCGCAAAGAGGAAGCAGATTCCGAGATCCGCCAGCGTGCGCTCGGCGGTGTCTGCCGCGCGGTCGAGGTCGAGCCCCAGCGCCTCGAGCGTGTCGGCGGCGCCGGCCTTGGAGGACGCAGCACGATTGCCATGCTTGGCCACCGGCGCGCCACAGGCGGCGACGACAAGGCTGACGGCGGTCGAGATGTTGAGCGTGTGATGGCCATCGCCACCGGTGCCGCACACGTCGATGGCGCCCGCAGGCGCCTGCACCGGAATGAGGCGCGCACGCATCTCCTGCGCGGCGGCGGCAATCTCGGTGGCCGTCTCGCCCCGGTCGGAGAGGGCGACCAGAAAGGCGGCGATTGCTTCGTCCTCCACCGTGCCATCCAGAATGGCGGCGAAGGCGCGGGCGGCGTCCTCCGGCGAGAGAGGGCTGGCAGGATCGGGCAAGCTGTTCATTGCCGATCCTTTGCAATCTGCGGCGCGCAAAGTCGAGGGTCGATCAATGCTCTGCCGCCAAAGGATCGCGATGCGAAGCTGTTGACGCTGCCGTGCCTGTCGTGGCAATGGCTCCAGCGCATCGCCACTGAGCGGTCGTCCCGGCCGAGTGCCGGTGAGGGTCGGCGAACGGTCGATGAGCGGGTATAGCTCAATGGTAGAGCACTAGCCTTCCAAGCTTGTGATGCGGGTTCGATCCCCGCTACCCGCTCCAGCCCTTTTTCATTCGTATCGCGATGTTGCAAGCCGGCTGCGCACGTGCGGTGATCTGGGCGATCATTCATAATCGGGCGGCATTCTTCGCTCTTGATTCCCTTTGTGAGCGGACAGGTGCAGAAGATACCGCGCGCTAAGGTCACGCTGCTGGCACGGACTGCTGGCGTTAGAATGAGCTATATGCAACCGACGGCGCCTCACCTCGTTCCCGTCCTGAACAGAGTTCCGGCTGCATGGGGGGAAGAGGTGAGCGAGCCATCGTTTGATGATGCGCCGGAAGGCACGACAAAGCGCCGGATTGAGATCAATCCTACCGTGTTCTTCGTCTCGGCCGGCCTCATTCTCGCCTTTGTGTTGTTTGGAGCAATCGCTCCTGATGTTGCCGGCCGGCTATTCGCCGCTGCGCAGGCGCTCATCGTGGCGGACTTCGGCTGGTTCTATATTGCATCGGTGGCCGGCTTTCTCGTGTTCGCCCTGTTTTTGATGTTCAGCCGTTATGGCGACGTCAAACTTGGGGCCGACGACAGTGAACCGGACTACAGCTATCCTTCATGGTTCGCGATGCTGTTCAGCGCGGGGATGGGTATCGGGCTGATCTTCTTCGGCGTCGCCGAGCCGATCCAGCATTACGCCTTGCCGCCGGTCGGCGAAGGTCGCACGATCGAATCCGCCCGTCAGGCGATGGTCCTTACCTTCTTTCACTGGGGGCTCCACGCTTGGGCGATCTACATCGTCGTCGGCCTGGCGCTTGCCTATTTCGCCTTTCGTCGCGGTCTGCCGCTCACCATCCGCTCGGCGCTCTACCCGCTGATCGGGGAGCGGATCTATGGTCCTATCGGCCACGCTGTCGACATCTTCGCCGTGCTGGGCACCATGTTCGGGGTGGCGACTTCGCTCGGTCTGGGCGTGCTGCAGGTGAATGCCGGCTTTAGCTATCTGTTCGGTCTGCCGAGCAATACGGTCATCCAGCTGGTCCTGATTGCCGCCATCACGGGGTTGGCGACGCTGTCGGTTGTCATGGGGCTGGACCGAGGCGTGAAGCGCCTGTCGGAACTGAACATCATTCTGGCCGCCCTATTGCTGGTCTTCGTGCTCGTGACAGGGTCGACGGTGTTTCTGCTTCAGGCCTTCGTCCAGAATGTGGGGACGTATCTCAGCGAGGTCGTGCAGCGCACCTTCCGCCTGTACGCCTATGAGCCTAATCCGTGGTTGGGTAGCTGGACGCTGTTCTACTGGGGCTGGTGGATCGCATGGTCGCCATTTGTCGGCATGTTCATCGCGCGCATCTCGCGCGGGCGGACAATCCGCCAGTTCGTCGGCGGCGTTCTGCTCGTCCCGGCATTGTTCACCTTCCTTTGGATGACGGTATTCGGGAACACAGCGATCGCGCTCGATCTGAGCGGCGCAGCCCACATCGCCGATACCGTCGCTAACAACCTCCCGGTCGCGTTGTTCGAGACGCTTGAGCAGCTCCCGCTTTCCACCATTGTTTCAGGCATCGCGACGCTTCTCATCATCACGTTCTTCGTAACGTCAGCGGATTCCGGTGCGTTGGTGATGGATATGATCACGTCCGGGGCCGCGAAAGACCCTCCCGTCTGGCAGCGCGTCTTCTGGGCGGTCTGCGCCGGCGGTGTCGCGGCGGTGTTGCTGGTCGCCGGCGGGCTTCAGGCGCTTCAGACCGCGGCGATCGCCAGCGCGTTGCCCTTCGCTGTGGTCATGGTGTTCATTTGCTACGGCCTGTTGCGCGCGCTTCAAACCGAGAGCCAGGAAGCGATGGACCTGTCTGCTGCGGGCGCGGCCACGGGCGCAGAAACCGCCCTCACATGGCAGCAGCGCCTCGCCACCATCACCCGGTTTCACGATCGAGACGAAGTCCTTACTTTTCTAGCCGACATAGCCCAGCCGGCCCTCGCGGCCGTGGCGGCGCAGATGCGAGACAGCGGCATTTCCGCGCGCCTCATGCAGGATGCCGATCATGTGGGACTCACCATCCCGCATGGCGAGCGCGGCGACTTCGATTATACCGTCCGTGCGCGCGGATTTCGTGTGGCGAGTTTTGTTTGGGCCGAACCGCGAAAGACCCAGGAGCGAGAGCGCCTTCATTACCGCGCCGTGGCGCACTCTTCCGACGGCGGGCAGCCTCATGACGTGACCGGCTATACCGACGAGCAACTGATCAACGATCTGCTCAATCGCTATTCTCGCTTCCGTCACAGCCGGCGGATGTCGTGATGCGATGAGCGGCGGCCAGCACGGGGGCAAAGGGGTCGAGCCAGTCTGACGTTGGGGATCGAATTAAGCGCCAGGAACGTTCCGCGATGATCAGCGGAGGCAGTATGCATTGGCCAGAACAGTTGATTATCGTGCGCCACGGGCAAAGCGCGGGGAATGTCGCCCGCGACGCTGCGCACGAGGCAGCGCATGACCGGATCGCGCTGACCTCGCGGGATGCCGACGTGCCGCTGAGCGACCTCGGTACGGCGCAGGCGCGCGCGTTGGGCCTGTGGTTCTGCGAGCAGCCGGCCGAGCATCGGCCACAGATTCTCTTATCTTCTCCCTATCTCCGTGCCTTTCAGACCGCAGAGCTTTTCCGCGAGGCGGGCGGGACCGACCGGCAGGAGCCAATCTGCTTTGACGAGCGCCTGCGTGAGAAGGAGTTCGGCATTCTTGACGGGCTCACCACGCCCGGCGTGGCGAACATCTTCCCTGATCAGGCCGAATTTCGGCGCCTGCTGGGGAAATTCTATCACCGCCCGCCCGGGGGCGAGAGCTGGTGCGATGTCATCCTGCGGTTGCGGTCGGTCCTCGATACCATCTCGCTTCATTACGCTGGGAAGCGGGTGATGATCTTCACGCATCAGGTGGTGGTCCTCTGCCTGCGCTACATTATCGAGAGCCTCGATGAACAACGCATCTTGGCGATCGACCGGGAAGGGGACGTGGCCAATTGCGCCATTACCGACTATCTGTTCGATCCGTCGGCGGGCCGGGATGGCGGGCTCAAGCTCCAGCGCTACAATGTGACAGCGCCGATGCAGAACCACGCGACCCCGGTCACCAGCGAACCTGACGCGATCACGGGGCGGCGCGGATGATGCCGACCCTCGACCGCGCCTGGCTCGAAGCCCATCCACTGCCGCCGATCGCGGCGCTGGGCGATAAGGACGCGCGGGGCCGGGTTCTCCTGGTCGGCGGCGCGGAGTTCGTGCCGGGCGCGCTCAGGCTCACCGGCGAGGCGGCACTGCGCGCGGGAGCCGGCAAGCTCCAGATGGCGACGGTGCGATCCGCCGCAATGGCGCTCGCCGTCCTGGTGCCCGAGGCGGCGATGATCGCCCTGCCCGCAGATGAGGATGGCGAGATCGCGCTCGAGGCGGTCGCGTTGCTGCAGGACCGCCTCGCGCGCTGTGACACGCTCATCCTCGGGCCGGGGATGTCCGCGGGGGATCGCACCGAGCAGTTTGTCGCCGCGCTGCTCGGCACGCCAAAGCCGGGCCAGACGATCATCCTCGATGCCGCTGCCCTCACTTGTGCCCGGAAGCTCGAGAAGCTGGTGGCGGCGCATGAGGGGCGGGTCATCCTGACGCCCCACCATCGGGAAATGAGCTTTCTGACCGGGCAGGATATCGACGTGATCCGCAAAGACCCGCGCGGCGCGGCGCTGCGTGTGGCGCGTGCCTTCAACGCGGTCGTCGTCCTGAAGAGCGCCCAAACCCTCATTGCATCGCCAAAGGAAGATGAGCCCTTGCTGTTCGAGGGCGGCAGCATCGGTCTTGCCACGGGCGGGTCGGGCGATGTGTTGGCTGGTCTGATCGGCGGCCTTGCCGCACGCGGCGCCGATCCTCTGCGAGCGGCGGCCTGGGGTGTCTTCGTCCATGGCGCGGCAGGCGCCCGCGTTGCCAGCCAGATTGCTCAAGTCGGATTTCTCGCGCGCGATCTCCTGCCGGTCATTCCCGGGCTGATCGCCAGCCTGGAACAGGAGCGATGAACGACGGTAATCGTATTGCCAAAGATTAATATGGGCGGCGCGGCGGGGTCCGCGGCGTCGTCCGGTGGTTGTTCTGCGAAGGGGCGCGCGCCTGCGCCCCCAGGATGGAGAAACGACATGGCCACGACCAAGACTGCCGCAAAGCCCAAAGCCAAGCCCGCATCGAAGAAGCCTGCATCGAAGAAGCCCGCATCGAAGACGGGGCGCAAGACCCAGCGGGCGGCGGCAAAGCCCGCCGACGCGATCAAATTGCTCAAGGACGATCACAAGGAGGTTAAGGGCTTTTTCGACCAATATGCTGATCTCGAAGACGATGCCGAGAAGCAGGCGCTGGCTGACAAGATCTGCCTCGCTCTGACGGTTCATGCGCAGATCGAAGAAGAGATTTTCTATCCCGCCGCGCGCGAGGCCATCGACGATGATGACCTACTCGACGAGGCCGAAGTGGAACATGCCAGCGCCAAGCAACTCATCGCTGAGATTCAGGCCATGAAGGCGGGTGACCGCCTGTTCGACGCCAAGGTGACGGTGCTCGGCGAATATGTTGAGCACCATGTCGAGGAAGAGGAGCAGGAGATGTTTGCTGAAAGCCGCGAGAGCGAACTCGACCTCAAGGCCCTGGGTGCCGAGCTGGCGGCCCGCAAGGCCGAGCTGATGGCGCAGGCCGGCAAATAAGCATGGCCGTCCAGGAGCCGGCCGACCCTTCGGCCGAACGGCTGGACTGCCTGATCGTCGGCGGCGGCCCTGCGGGGCTGACCGCCGCGATCTATCTCGCACGCTTTCATCTGACGGTCTGCGTCATAGACGGCGGACATAGCCGGGCTGCGCTGATCCCGCTCACCCGCAATCATGCCGGGTTTCCGGAGGGTATCTCCGGGGTTGATCTGCTTGCGCGCATGCGTCGACAGGCGACCTTCTATGGCGCGTACCTGAAGGACGGGATCGTCGAGAGCCTGGCGCATGATGGCAGCCAGTTCATCGCGCACGCGGACGGCCGAAGTCTCCCTGCGCGGACCGTCCTGCTCGCCACCGGGGTGGTCAATCGTCGTCCCACCATGATGGACGATCTATGCCACGATCGCGCGCTTGCGACCGGTCGGCTCCGCTATTGCCCGATCTGCGATGGCTATGAAGTCACGGACAAGGCGGTCGCGGTGCTCGGAACGGGCGAGCGCGGCTATAATGAAGCCACGTTCCTTCGCGGCTATTCCGCCGATATCACGCTGGTCGCGCCTGAAGGGGGACATAGTCTGGAACCGGCGCAATGCGCTGGGCTGAAAGCGGCGGGCATCGATATTGCCGGACAATGTACGTCCATCAGCTTGGTGGAAGACCAGATCGCGCTCGGCATCGAGAGCGAGACGCGCCGCTTCGACACGCTGTATCCGGCGCTGGGTTCTGACATCCGCTCGGAGCTTGCCGGGATGCTCGGCGCAAGTCGCACATCCGAGGGGTGTCTGATGGTCGACGCCCATCAGCGCACAGACATCCCCGGGCTTTATGCCGCTGGTGATGTCGTCCTCGGCCTCGACCAGATCAGCCACGCGATGGGGGAGGGCGGCGTCGCCGCGACCACGATCAGGAACGATCTGGCCAAGGTGGCGCCCATCCGTCGTTAGGTCGACGCCGCGACGACCGCCCGCTCACATCATCCGCATCCGCAGATTGAACAGGATCACCAGCGTGCCGCCGACCATGAGCGTGATGATCAGGGTCGAGAAGAGGATGAGCTGGAGATCGTCTCGGGTCGAGCGCTTGAGGCCGATATGGAGGAAGCAGCGAAACTGCACGACAATCTGGATGAGCGCCAAGGCCAGAACGAGCGCATAGGTGGTGGTGCTGGCAAGCACGGGCCAGCGCACGAGCGCAAAGGCGGCGGCGGTCAGCAGGAGCGCGGCGGCGTAGCCCAGCACATAACCGCGTGTCTCGCGGCGAGGGTCGTCTCGGCGCTCGCTCATGGGATCAGCCCCGGTAGATAGACGGTCGAGAAGATCGCGATCCAGATGACGTCCAGGAAGTGCCAGAACAGGCCCAGGCGCAGGAGGTTGATCTTTACGCGCGCATCAAGACCGATGATCCGCAGCTGCGCCATCATTACGACGATCCACAGGCTGCCGGCGAGCACATGCAGGCCGTGCAGGGGCAGCAGCGCGAAAAAGGCCGAGAGGAAGCCGCTGCGCATGGGCGTGGCGCCATGGGCGATCATGGTTGCAAAATCGTGCAGCTCCAGCCCGAGGAAGAGCAGCCCCAAGGCCAGTGTCAGCCCCAGCCAGGTCTGGATGCGCGCCTGCGCCGCCCCATGCTTCATCGCGATCGAGGCCAGGCCGTAGGTGAGGCTGCTGGTGAGCAGCACCAGCGTTTCAAGGAAGGTCGGGCCGATCTTATATTCGCTTGCCGGAGTTGGGCCGCCGGCGGTTGCGGGGAGCATGACGCCATAAGTGGCGAAGAGCAGCGCGAAGATCACCGCGTCGCTCATCAGGAACACCCAGAAGCCGAACAGGGCAGAGCCTGCCGCCTCATGGGCTTGCGCGTCGGTGCTGCCCAGATTGAGGCCAGGGTGATTCGTCTCGCCGGCGGTCATGGGTGCACCTCGGCCAGGCCCACATTCGCCGGGGTCGTCTCCACCTCGCGGGGGATGGGCCGCGCCCGCGCCACCGCGTCGAGCCAGGCCCGCTCCGTCCGTTCGACCGCGCTGGCCGGGATCAGCCGGTGCGTGTCGCGGGCGAAGCTGCGTGCGATCACGGTCGCTATGACCGCAAGCACGCCAAGGATCGCCAGCCACCACATATGCCAGACAAGGGCAAACCCGGCTGCCGCGCTGGCAATCCCGATGATTGGCGCGACGGCGCTGCTTTTCGGCATCTCGATGTTTTCGTAATGGGCTGGCCTGACATAAGGCGTACCGTTGCGCTTGGCGTCGAAGAACCAGTGGCGCTGGTCGACCTGCGGCAGCCGGGCAAAATTATACGCGGGCGGCGGCGCCGCGATCGACCATTCGAGCGCCCGCCCGTCCCAGGGATCGCCTGCGAAGACGCGGGTGGCGGCGCGGTTGCGCAGGCTCACCCAGAGCTGGACGAGGAGCGCCACGAAGCCGCAGAACAGCACCAGCGCGCCGACTTCCGCTGCATAGAGCCAGGGCCGGTAGGCGGTCTCCATCACCGCCGGGGTGCGGCGCGCCATGCCGGCCGCTCCCAGCACGTAAAGCGGCATGAAGGCGAGATAGAAGCCGATCACCCAGCAGGCGCAGGATATCTTGCCCCAACGCTCATCGAGCCGAAAGCCGAACGCCTTGGGGAACCAGAAGCTATAGGCGGCGAGCAGGCCGTAGAGCGTGCCCGGGATCAGCATATTGTGGAAATGCGCCACGAGGAACAGCGTGTTGTGCACGATGTAATCGAGCGGCGGGAAGGCGAGGATGATGCCGGTGAGCCCTCCGAGCACGAAGGTCATCATGAAGGCGAGCGCATAGCACATGGGCGTGGTGAAGCGCACTTCGCCGCGGAACATCGTCCAGATCCAGTTGTAGATCTTGACCCCCGTCGGCACGCCGATCGCCATCGTCGCGATGCCGAACACGGCGTTCAGGCTCGGGCTCTGCCCCATGGTGAAGAAATGATGCAGCCAGACGGTGAAGGAGAGCACCGCAATCGCCATCGTGGCGATCACCAGCGAGTTGTAGCCGTAGAGCTCCTTCGACGAGAAGGTGGAGACCACTTCGGAATAGATGCCGAAGGCCGGCAGGATGACGATGTAGACCTCGGGATGGCCGAACATCCAGAACAGGTTGGCATAGTGCATCATGTTGCCGCCAAGGGCGTTGGTGAAGAAGTGGAAGTCGAGATAGCGGTCGAGCGCCAGCAGCGCCGTCGCGACCGTCAGCGGCGGCATTGCGAAGATCATCAATATGGCGGTGCACAAGCTGGTCCAGGCGAACAGCGGCATCCGCATCAATGTCATCCCCGGGCAGCGCATCTTGTAGATGGTGACCGCGATGTTGATGCCAGCCAGGGTGGAGGCAATCGAGCCCAAAGTAACGGCCCAGATCCAGTAATCGGGCCCGACGCCGGGATTGAAGCCGATCTCCGTGAACGGCGGATAGCCGCTCCAGCCGCCGGTGGAGAAGCGGCCGATCACGAGCGAGGCCATCATCAGCCCCGCGCCGGCCGCAGTGAGCCAGAGGCCGATGGCGTTGAGCAGCGGATAGGCGACATCGCGCGCGCCGATCTGCAGCGGCACCAGATAGTTGATCAACCCGGTGAGGAAGGGCATCGCCATGAAGAAGATCATGATCGAGCCATGGGTGCTGAACAGCTCGGCAAAATGCTCGGGCGCAACCAGGCCGGGATCGCCGATTGCGACTGCCTGTTGCAGCCGCATGAGATTGGCCTCGATCAGCGCGCGCGCCAGCATGATCAAGGCGATCACGATGTACATGATCCCGATCTTCTTGTGATCGAGGCTGGTGAGCCATTCCGTCCACAGCCAGCGCCAGCGGCCGAGGCGGGTGATCAGCACGACCACGAAGAGCGCACCGGCCACCACCATGGCACCGGCTCCGGCGGCGATCAGTTCATTGGCGTTGGGGTTTTCCCAGGCACGCACAAAGGGCAGCGCATCCCAGCGGAACCGCCCCAGCAGCGCCGGCATAAGCGGCGCGCTCAATGGGCCTGCCCCTGTGTGCTCGCCATCATCATATGCTCGAACAGGCCTGGCGGGACGGATGAGAACAAGGCGGGTTGCGGGGCGATGGAGCGGGCGGTGATCGCCGCCAGCGCCTTGTCGTCGAGCGGCCTGCGGACGGCGCGCACCTGCCCCAGCCAGCGGCGATAGTCGGCCGGCGGCAGAGCCACCACGTCGAACTTCTGGTTCTGAAAGCCCTTGCCATTAAACTGCGTGTTCTGGCCACGGAAGACGCCGGCCCGACTGGCGGCCAGGTGCAGCTGCGTGCGCATGCCGGTCATGGCGTAGATTTGCCCGGCGAGTTGCGGGATGAGTAGCGATTGCATCACCGTCCCGCTGGTCAGGCTGAGATGGACCGGCCGGCCCACAGGGATGGCCAGCCGATTGACAGTCGCGATGCCCTCCTTGGGGTAGATCAAGAGCCATTTCCAATCGAGCGCCACCACCTGCACCTCCAGGGGCGGCTGGTTGGAGGCGAGCGGGCGGTAGGGATCGAGCCGGTGCGTCGCATTCCACAGGAGGACGCCGAGCCCGATCACGATGGCGGCCGGCGGGATCCAGATGAGCAGCTCGAGCGGCCAGGAAAATCCCCAATTGGGCCGATAGGCGTCATCCCGGTTGGACAGGCGATAGTGCCAAGCGAAGAGGGGGACGAGGATGAAAACGGGCCCCGCTACGAAGATGAGCACGAGGGCAAGCTGAAGAAAAAGATGCCACTGGTCCGCCGCCACAGGTCCAGCATGGTTGACCACGCCGAGCTTCAATGCCTCGCATCCGCCGAGCAGCAGCGGCAGGCCGAGCAGCGCGGCGCCCGGGCGAACCGCCCGAGCGCCTTCGCCACTGCGCTTCATCCCGCCTGTCCCCCTCCGGTGGCCGACTGCGCCACGATCCGCACCGGCACGCCCTTGGCGGCCGGTGTCTTGGAGGCTTTGTCATGATACCAGAGCGGGATGAGCGGGTTCATCTCCGGATAATAAGCGCCGACGCAGCCCTCCGGCAGGTCGAAGGGGGTGACGGTGAGCCCGCCCACCTGCCGGTCAATGCCATCGTCCGCATCGCTGGCGAGGCCCACGACCTGCCCGGGCTCAAGCCCGGCTGCCTCAATGTCGCGCGGGCACATCAGCAGCACATCACGCGTGCCCTCGATCCCGCGCAGGCGATCCGAAAAGCCATAGATCGTCGTGTTGAACTGATCGTTCGAGCGCATGGTGATGAGCCGGTAGCGGCCCGGCTTGTCCGGCACGCCCATGGCGGTGAGGCTCGTCGGCGTCGTGAACTCGGCCTTGCCGCTCTCCGTCTGCCAGATCCGCTCGCGGGCCTTGTTGCCCTTGAAGAAGCCGCCCGGCGTGAACAGGCGCTGGTTGAAGTCGGCGAATTTGTCCGGATAGGTCGCCTCGATGAGGTCGCGCACCTGACCATAATGGCCGACCCAGTCATCCCATTTGACGGCTCGCCGCGCAGGCAGCGTCGCCTTGGCCATGCCGGCCACGATGGCGAGTTCGGAGAGAAGATGCTCGCTCGCCGGCTTGCGCTTGCCGACCGAGCCGTGGATCATCGAGAGCGAATCCTCCATCGTCACGGTCTGCGGTCCGCCGGCCTGCATGTCCTCCTCCGAGCGGCCGAGGCAGGGCAGGAGATAGGCGACCTCGCCGTTGATCAGATGACTGCGATTGAGCTTGGTGGCGATCTGGACGGTGAGCCGCA
This sequence comes from Sphingobium sp. B8D3A, assembly GCF_025961995.1. Classification (NCBI taxonomy): domain Bacteria; kingdom Pseudomonadati; phylum Pseudomonadota; class Alphaproteobacteria; order Sphingomonadales; family Sphingobiaceae; genus Sphingobium; species Sphingobium sp. B8D3A. Next base: position 1,030,308 of record NZ_JAOQOS010000001.1, read on the forward strand.
TGTTGGTCCACGCGGCCTCCATCTTCTCCCGCTCCGGGATCGCGCGGACGAAATTGCCGCCCAGGCCGATGAAGGCGCGAATGCTGCCATCGATGATGCCCTCGCAGGCTTCGACGGTGTTCACGCCCTTTTCGGTCGGCGGATCGAAGCCGAACAGCTCTTTCAGCCGATCAAGCGGCACGAGTTCGGGCTTCTCGGAAATGCCGACGGTCCGCTGGCCCTGTACGTTCGAATGGCCGCGCACCGGCGAGATGCCTGCGCCTTCGACGCCGATATGCCCGCGCAGCAGCAACAGGTTGACCAGCATGCCGATGGTCTGCGAGCCATGGACATGCTGGGTCACGCCCATGCCATAAATGCCGATGACTTTCTTGGCGTCGCAATAGATCTGCCCGGCCGTTTCGAGATGAAACCGGCTGAGGCCGGACTCCTGTTCGATCTCAGCCCAGGAGGTCGCGCGGACCTTCTCGACCATGGCTTCGAAGCCATGCGTGTGCTGTGCGATGAAGTCCGTATCCAGCAAATGCTGCTTTTGCTCGGCCCATTGGCGGTCTTCGTCCGCGAGGACATGCTTGATCATCCCCATGATCGCGGCGATGTCTCCGCCCGGCTTCACCTGATAATAGAGGCAGGAAATCTCGGTCCGCTTCTGCGTCACCATCTGCACGGGGTTCTGCGGATCGACGAACTCGATCAACCCCTTCTCGCGGACGGGATTGAAGGTCACGATCTTGCAGCCGCGCTCCACCGCAGACTTGAGCGTATGGAGAAAGCGCGGGCTGTTGGTGCCGGTATTCTGGCCGAAGAAGAAGATCGCGTCGCAATGGTCGAAGTCCTTGAGCTGACAGGTGCCGACCGGCGACCCCGTCACTTTCTTCAACCCGACCGAGGTCGTCTCGTGGCACATGTTGGAGCTGTCGGGCAGATTGTTGTGGCCATAGAGCCGCGCGAACAGGGCATAGAGATAAGAGGTTTCCAGGCTGGCGCGGCCTGAGGCGTAAAAGACGGTGGACTTGGGATCGAGCGCCTTGAGTTCAGCGCCGATGCCCGCGAAGGCCTCGTCCCAGCTGACCGGCACATAGCGATCGCTGGCCCGGTCATAGCGCATAGGGTGCGTGAGCCGGCCGGTCTGCTCAAGGTCATAGTCCTGCCAAGCCTGTAATTCGGTCACCGTGTGCTTGGCGAAGAAGTCCGGTGTGCAACTGCGCGTGGTCAGCTCCCACAGCGTCGCCTTGGCGCCATTTTCGCAGAATTCGGCGGGGTGGGGATGCTCCGGCTTGGTCCAGGCGCAGGAGACGCACATGAAGCCGCCGGGCTTGTTCTGGCGCCGCAATGTCTCCAGCGCCATGGGCGTCGCCCACTCCTTGCCGAAGATGCGCGCGACGCCGCTCAGCGAACCAAAGCCGCCGGAGGGGCCGCCGTAATGGACCGTGTCCTCATCCTGCGTCGTGGGGTCATCTTCATGCGCCATCGTGCCCGCTCCCGTGCCATTTCCAGCATAACGCTTCGGACCGGCGAGCGATCCGACCTGATCGGGGAAAGTCGGGAGGGCGCCGTATTCAGCGATGTGTGGGGCACGGCTGCTGCGCTGAAAGCGCACAAGCAGGTTTGCTTGCCATTATTTATAGAGTATTATAATATAAAGGTTGAGAGAGTGGCGTCTGTGCTGGAGCATGAAGCTCACCTTCCAGGTGTCAATTCTTTGGAGAGGTTGATGACTCGCAATCACATGTTTCCCGGTCAGGTCGCGCGGTGCCTCCTGTTCGCGGTACTCGTCATTACGGGACCATCCGCGTCGCTCGCGAGGGACGCGGGGCCGCCGCCGCTGATGATCGAGCGACAAGGCTCCTTCGCAGCCGGAGGAACACGGGTCGGGGACCCAGCCGTCAAGTCCACTGTCTGTGATCACGGCTATGTGGAGTACCAAATCCCGGCGAATGCGGGCCCTACTGGCCTCTTCTTTTGGCATAGCTCCAGCGTCGCCGCCTGGAAAAACCGGTGGGACGGCGGGGAAGGTTTCGACAGCATCTTTCTGCGACGGCATTTCCCGGTCTATCTCTGGGATGGCCCCCGCGTCGGCCGCGCGAATCTGCCCTGTGAAACGGTGGGGTCAGCCCCGCGCTTGGGATCTGACCAGGAGACCTTCACGGCCTGGAGGTTTGGCCCAAGCTATATGAAGTGGCACCCCGGCGTGCAGTTCCCGACTGCGGACGCCCGCGCGTGGGAGCAGGCCAGCCGGGCCCGTTATGCCGAATATGACACGATGGAGAACGTCGCCTTGCAGGCGCATGCCGCAGCCGCCGCACTGGAGCGGACCGGTCCGGTGGTCATGGTCACGAATTCGGCGGGCGGCCTCCGGGCTCTCCTCACGGCGATTGAGAGCGACCGCGTGAAGGCGATTGTCGCCTACGAAAATGTCGGCTTCGTTCTACCGGAGAGCGAGAATGACGGTTCGCCCCCAGGCCCCTACGGCCCGGTCTACGTGCCGCTCGAGACATTCAAAAAACTGGCAAAGATCCCCATGCAGTTTGTCTGGGGAGACAATCTGTCGCAACCGCGCGGTCCGCAACTCGCGCTGCCGCTGAACCGGCGGTTCGTAAAGCTCATCAATCAATATGGGGGCAAGGCGGAAATTCTCGAGCTTGCCAATGCGGGTCTCAAGGGCAACACGCACCTCCCCTTTGCCGATCTCAATAATGTGGCCGTGGCAGATTTGCTTCAAAATTTCCTGGCGAAGCACAAGCTCGCGACGCCAGCGGGCGAAGTATCGCGCAAACGACCAAATAATTAAATTTATATAGAATATATTGCCCGTGTCGATTTGTGATGTTAGCTGATTGGCGAGCGCTCTGCGATATGTGGAGGGCCGGAGGGGATCTGCATGGCTGTTCAGTCGATTGATACCATTCTCGAGCGCCCAACGATGGGTCGCTTCCGCTGGACCATCTATCTCCTGTGCGGCATCCTCATGGCCCTGGAAGGATATGACGCCTATATCGTTGCGAACCTCGCGGCCGTCATCGCCCGCGACCTCGATATACCCATTCCGTCCATGGCCTATGTGTTCTCGGCGCAGGCAGCCGGTATGGCCTTGGGCTTCTACACCATCCCCGTCCTGGCCGATCGCATCGGTCGCCGGAATATCATCCTGGTCGGTGCCACTTTCTTCGGACTGCTGACGCTCCTGTCGACCGCTGTCCAGACGCTTGAAATGTTCACCCTTGTGCGCTTTCTGGCCTTCGCAGCCATGGGTGGAACGATGCCGAACATTGTCGCGCTGGCGACCGAGTTCATGCCGGAGAACCGCCGCGGCAAGTTGCTCACCTGGCTTTACATCGGCCACGGCCTGGGCGCGTCTGTGGCCGGGCTTGTCGGCCCGAGTTTCGTTCATTTTCACTCGTGGCAGTCGGCCTTATGGGGCGGAGGCATCGCACTTCTCTTGCTGGTGCCCTACCTTTACGTTCGTTTGCCGGAGAGCTGCCGGTATCTGATGACGCGCAATCCCCGGGATCCGCGCGTCGCCCAGATCCTCGGAAAAATCGCTCCCGACCTGCAACTCGCGCCTGACACCATATTCGTGTCTAACGAGGAGCGTAATGAGGGCTCGCCGGTGATCGGCCTGTTCAGAAGCGGTCGCGCACCCATGACGTTGCTCCTCTGGGTCGCCATGGGGAGCACGCTGTGCGTGGTGGCAACACTGACCTCCTGGCTCCCGAGCTTCCTTCATCTTCTCGGGGGCGTAGAGACCGGGGCCGCCGCGCGGATGTCGTCAGTGTCTGCGTTCGGCGCTATCGCTGGGCCGATTCTGCTGACCCTGCTCATGCAGCGCCTTGGTCTTGCTCCGTCACTGGCGCTCATGTCGCTGCTGGGATTTGCCGCAATGACTTGCTTCTACTTCGTGAGTGGCTTCCATGCGCTGGGCTGGTTCCTGGGTTTCGCTTATGGCTTCTTCGTCATCGCCGTCCAGGCGGGCCTGAATTCCCTTGTTGCCTCAAGCTATCCCACCTCCATGCGGTCAACGGGTATCGGGTGGGCCGGGGGGATCGGGCGGGTAACCTCCATGATCGGTCCCGCCGTTGGCGGCGTGATGCTCGCGGCACAGGTCCCAGGCTTGTGGATCTATATGATCGTTGCTTCGCCGCTTCTGCTCACGGCCATTGCCATGATCCTTTTCCACGTCATCGTGTCGGGGCCGGCGTTGTCGGCTCGTACCGCAAAGGGTGTGCGATGAGCGCCCCCGGTCGCTCCGCCGTCCTCTCGCGCAGGGCGCTGCTGGGAGCCGTTCCGCCGCTCCTCGTCGCAGGGCCGGCGCTGGCACGAACGCGGCTGCAGCCATCGCAGCCCGATGCAACGGCGGGCATGATCGATGCCCATATCCACTTTTTCTCCGCTGACTTTGCGCACTATCCGGTCGACATGCGCAACGCCCGTGAGCCGGAAGAGGTGATGCGCGCACGCGTCCTCAATGCGCCTGTCACGCCGGAGAAGATGCTACCCCTCTGGGAAAAGATGGGCATCAGGGCCGGCATCGGGGTGCAGTATAGCGGCGCCTACAAGACCGATAACACCTATCTTCTCGACGTCGCGCAGGCCCATTGGGACCGCATCCGCACGGAGATCATCCTCAATCCTGCGCATGTGCAAAGTCGCAGCGTGCTTCAGGCGCTCCTGCCGACGAAGCGCGTTTCGGCTATTCGCCTGACCGGCTTTGTCGATGGGGACGGGGATCTGCCCTGGCTGAAGTCACCGGGCGCGCAGGCATTGTGGCAGATGGCACAGGCTGAAAAGCTCCCGCTCTGCATCACCTACCTGCGGATGGACCCACGGTCGGCGGCCCTCCGGACGGTGCGCGAGCTGGCCGACCGCTACCCGGACTGTCAGGTCGTCCTCGAACATTTGGGTTGGACTGGAGGCCCAGGCAGCCAGGACGGTCTGCTTCCTGACCACATGGCCCTGAAGGATCACGAGACGATCGCCTTCAAGTGGACCAGCCTGAATGTCGACGCGCTTGCGGGCGCAGGCATCGACACGGCGAATTTCCTTCGTACCGCAGTAGACGTGTTCGGGGCGTCGCGCCTCATGTGGGGGTCCGATTACGGAAACACCACGAGGCCTTATGCCGGCATTGTTGCCGATGGGATCGATGCGACGCGCCTTCTCAGCGCGGCGGAGCGAGCAGCAGTGCTTGGCGAAACCGCGCGGCGCGTCTTCAGGATTTAGGCCCCACTACCATTCTTATGCGCGATGCGACCCGGCGCGTGCCAGGTGAACGGGGCGGCACTTCGCCTCTTCGCGGTGTGGGGCAGCGCGCCATTACCATGGCACTGGACCACCCTCACCAAAAAAACCGCCGGTCGGCCCGTCTGCGTCCAGGAGAGCAAGGGAGATGGCGACTTTCGCCCCCGCCACCGGCGATTGGCCTTTGCCGCCAGAAAGCTCTGTGGCGCAAAGGCCCGGATTGGCCGCGTTGATCTTGATTGGCGTCCCGGCAAGTTCGTTCGCGAATTGCACGGTCACGGCATTGAGCGCCGTCTTGGAGCTGTTGTAGGCGAGGAGGCGACTGAACGCCATCGGCCCATCCGGCCCGCGGGTCAGCGCAAGGGAGCCAAGGCCCGTCGACATGTTGACGATGCGGCCACGGTCCGATTGGCGGAGGAGCGGCAGCATCGCTTGGATGACCGCCACCACGCCGAAGACATTGGTTTCGTACACCCTGCGCATTTCGTCGAGGTCGGCGGTGCTTGGCAGGCTGTGCTTGTCCAGGGAAATGCCGGCATTGTTGACCAGGACGTCGAGCCGCCTGAAGCGGTCTGCTAGCACCGCAGCCGCAGCCTGAACCGATGCGCGATCGGTCACGTCGATGATCACATAATGGGCATCCAGGCCCTGATCGCACAGGGCCTCGATAGCCTTCTGCCCGCTCGCAGGGTCGCGGGCGCCGATCACCACCCGCATGCCGTGCTCTGCCAGGCCTCTGGCAATCTCGAACCCGATGCCCCGGGTTGCCCCGGTCACAAGCGCAACCCGTCCAGCCTCAGTCATTCCTCATCCCTTTTTACGGATCGGTCCCTCAGACGTCGAAGGGCGCGGAGCGGGGATATTTCTCAAGATACTGGAGAAACTGGCCGAAATATTTGTCGGCCCTCAGGAGCGCGCTTTTGCCATAGCCCCGGAAACGGAGCTTGAAGAGGATCGGCTCATCCTCCGCATATAGCTTGTGCATATAGGCGATGCGGTTATCCAACTCTTCCTGCGCGGCCTGGTCGCCCATCTTCTCCGCATCGGACCGACGCATGGCGACGACGAAGAAGGCGTCGGACCAGCCGGGCGCAACCTGCGAACTCCCTGCCATGAACAAGCGCTCGCTGCCATTGGGAAACTGCATATGCGCGGTAAGCCAGGTCGCGCCCCACAGCTGCGTATCGGCGATCCGCGTCACGGATTCCTGCCGGACGGTAATGAGATAGTCCTCGAACACCACGCTGACCGGATTCGGATCAGGGATGCCGTGCACGGTGGACAGATGCTGGAAGTCCACCAGATTCGAAGAGCCAATCCAGCCTTCGATCTCTCGCTGCCCTCTGTGAAACGCACGGTAGACCAGCTCGTCTTCCCTAAGGTTCGGCATCTCGGGAAGGGGATAGAGCGGCTCTTCTCCGTTGAATGCCCAGATCATGCCCCAGCGCTCGGCAGCGGGATAATTGTAGATCCTCGCGGCGCCGGGAATAATCGTCTCGCCTGGAATTTCAGCGCATCGGCCATCGGCAGCGAACTTCCAGTGATGATAGGGGCAGCGCACCTTGCCATCGACTATTTCCCCGCCGGACAGGTCGGCGCCGACATGGGGGCAGTAGGCGCTCTGCACGACAGGCTCACCCTGCTCGTTGCGGTAGACGATGATGCGCGTCCCGAGAAAATCCTTCCCGACGATCTTTCCCTGCACCAGCTCGGAGGCCAGCATGATCGGATTCCAGTTCTTGAGATAGGTGCCGTCAGGGACCCGGCCATATTCCTGGCCGGCAAAAGGGCGCTGGCGTGAGGCGTTCACTTGCTCATCGACCGTCGTAACAGACATCACAATCCTCCTGGTTTTGGGCTCCCTATCACGCGCAAAATGAGAAGAAAAGTTTTTTATAGGATGCTATAAATATGTACCGCCTCGGCCGTCGTGCGGATGTTCATGCTCAGGACGAGCGGCATCGCTCGCTCCCACTGGTGGAACGTCGTCGAACACCGATGAAGCAATGCTGTCGCGAGGCTCAGCCCGTGCGGGCGGGCTCGAGCGCAATTCCACTCAGCATGAGCTGATAGACGAAGGCCTTATATTCTGCCGCCACGTCGGAATGAGGGGCGCCGCCTGCTGCCAAATTGCCTTGCTCGACGAAGCGGGATGCGTGCTGATATTGCTCGCACAGCCCCATGATCGCGAAAAATGTGAAGTAGGGATCGACCTTCCGCAACGACCCTTCCGCCACGCCCTTGTCGATAATGTCGCGATAGATATCGAGCGTCTTCCCCACCCACAAAGCGATCAGCTCAGCCGCGAGCGGATCGGTCTCGTCGGCGATAATCTCGGTCATGAGCCGATGATAGAAAGGATTGACGAAAAAGAAGTCGACCATCGTGTCGATTCTGATCTTTATCCGCTCGACGGCCGGCAGGGATCCCGCTTCGGTTTGGGCGAGGCCGTCGCCCAAAGAGACGGCCAGGGTTCGCGCGACGTCGACCAGCAGGCGGGTTCGGTCTGTGAAATAATATTTGAAGAGGGTGAGGTGCACCCCCGCATTGCGGGCCGCCATGGACAGGGACAGCTTTTCGGGCGGCACATGGCGCAGGAGTTCGACAGTCTTGTCGATCAACAGCTTCTTGCCGATACCACGCTGCCCGGATGGACGGCCGATCGAGCGCTTTTTGGCCGGTCGCGCGCCCTTCGTTTCGGCACCCTCGCTGCTGTTTTGGCTCTCCGCCTTCTTCCGGCCCATCTTAACCACCCTGGAAAGGGCGTCGGATTTATCCGACACCTTGAAAACTCTGCCTGCGCATAATCGGCTTGCACGCCAGCCAGTTAGTCCGGCCGACATCCCGCGATACGGGGCGTTCATAGCCATAGCCGGTCCCCTTGTCATTTTCTACGGACGCGCAGTTTACGCGAAAGGCCGGCAGGATGGGAACGGCGGCCTACATCACGCCCGGAATAAATTCTAATCATATTGAAATTAATCCCTGCCCCGGTTATGAGGTGCAAGCCAATTGGTCAGTGGAGAGCGAGAGGATGGGCGATTATCGGGAAAGACTGAGGCGGCCGCCCAATACACCGCAATTTCGTGGAGGGCGCCCCCGCCAGCACCAGCTTTCCTTCCGCGATCGCATCCGCATCGAGCGGGACATTGCGGTGCCGACCCGGGAAGGCAATCCGCTCTGGATCGACCTCTTTCTGCCAGCGGACCTGACGGGGCCTATCCCTGTTCTGGTCGCCTGGACCCCCTATGGCAAGCACGACCCGGCGCCGCTTGCGACGCTCTATCCGACATCCGGCGTGAAGGCGGAGTGGCAGTCGGACCTCACCATTTTCGAGGCCCCGGATCCCGTCTACTGGACCGGCCAGGGCTATGCGGTGATTACGGCCGATATCCCCGGAACTTGGTATGCGGAAACCACAGCAAGCTATTTCTCGCGCAAGGAAGGCGAAGCTCATTATGATCTCATCGAATGGGCTGGCACGCAGCCATGGAGCAACGGGCGCGTAGGCCTGTCAGGCGTATCCTACCTCTCCTCGTCGCAGTGGAACGTGGCAGCACTTAACCCGCCGCATCTGGCGGCTATCAATCCTTGGGAGGGCTGGTCGGACACCTTCAACGAGATCGTGCGCCACGGAGGCATCCCAGAGACGCATTTCTGGCCGCACATCCAGGTGCGTTGGGGCGCGTCGGATACCATGGTGGAGGATCTCTGGGCGTTGACCGCCGAGCATCCGTTCTTCGACGAGTACTGGAAATCGAAGGTGCCTGATTTCGGCCGGATCGACGTTGCGGCCTATGTGGTCGCGAGTTGGAGCGACCACGGCGTACACACGCGTGGCACCCTCGAAGGCTTCAAGAAAATCGCATCTCCGCGCAAGTGGCTCGAGGTTCATGGTAGCAAGAAATGGGGCTATTATTACGAACCCACTTCCATCGCGCGCCAGACAGCGTTCTTCGACCATGTCCTGAAGGGCGTATCGAACGACATGGGCACCTGGCCGCCGGTCAGACTGCACGTACGCGACAGGGCTGGCTCGGCAATCATGAAGCAGTCAGAGCAATGGCCCGTGGAGAACACCCAATACCGTCGGTTGTATCTGGACGCAGCGACCGGACACATGAGCGACAAGCCAGCCCCGGCCGAAGCAATCCGGAGCTATGATCCGCTCGATGACTCGGCAGAGGCGACGTTCGAATATCGGTTCGAGGAAGACTGCGCGCTCGTCGGGCATATGAAGCTCAAGCTCATGGTCTCCACCGAAGACGCCGATGACATGGACGTATTTGTCGCGGTCGAAAAGGTCGAAGATGGCGAGAAGGTAGGCTTCATTCACTGGGCTGTGTTTGAGGACGGCGCTGCCGCCTATGGCTGGTTGCGCCTCTCGCGGCGTGAATTGGACTCCGAATGCTCGACCGAATTTCAGCCCGTGCTCACCAACACCTCTGAGTGGAAGGTCACGCCGGGAGAGATTGTCGAAGCGCAGATCGAGATACTGCCCTCCGGCACGCTCTTCAGGGCCGGCGACGTGCTGCGGATCAGGATCAAGGGGCGGGACATTTACCAGTATCCCAAGCCGATGCTCTACATGCGGCACGAAGACACGGTCAATCGAGGGATGCACCACATCCACACCGGGGGCGAGCATGACTCCCACCTGCTGATCCCTGTCGTGGCCCTGCGCGATGCTTGAGGCAGAATATCCACGTCCGGTCGTGGACGGACCGCTGTCCCCGCTCTCGCCCATCCATGAACTGGTTGGCGCGCTTCGGGCGGGCAGGCCTATCATCCTCGTGGATTCGGAAGATCGAGAGAATGAAGGTGATCTCGTTATTGCGGCCGAATTCGCAACGGCTGCGGAAATCAACTTCATGGCCCGTTATGGCCGCGGCTTGATTTGCCTCGCCCTCACTGCGGCTCGCGCGGAGGATCTGGCTCTGCAGCCAATGGTCGCAACAAACAACGCGCCGCATGGCACGGCTTTCACGGTGTCGATCGAAGCTGCCGAGGGCGTGACAACCGGCATCTCGGCCCATGACCGCGCGCGGACCATCGCCGTGGCCATCGACGACAAGTGCGGGCCGGCCGACCTCGTCTCGCCAGGCCATATCTTCCCGCTCGTCGCGCAGCCCGGTGGCGTCCTCACGCGACCTGGTCACACAGAGGCAGCGGTCGACATGGCAAGGCTGGCCGGCCTGAAGCCCGCAGGCGTGATCTGCGAGACCCTCAACGATGATGGCACAATGGCGCGTCTGCCCGACCTCATCCGCTTCGCCGATCGGCACGGGCTCTGCATTGGCTCAATCGAAGACCTTATCATCCACCGCCGCCAGACAGAGCGTCAGGCAGCGTGACGGAGCAAATGACATGACCGAACTCTCCCCCGTGGCCATCAGCTTGCGCGAGGGGCTGCGGCGTCTCGCCAAAGCCGTCGTCGTGATCACCTGTCGCTATAATGGCGCGCGCTACGCGATGGCCGCGACCGCGGTGAGCGAACTCAGCATGGATCCCCCATCGCTGCTCATCTGCGTCAATCGCTCGGCGAGCTTGTACCTGCCGCTCTCTGAAGGCGCCGACTTCTGCGTGAATATTTTGCACAGCGACCATGCCGACATATCGGCAGCGTGCGCCGGCAAAGCGCGCGGAGAAGAAAGGTTCGCCACGGGCAAGTGGGGCACGGCTGCAGATGGCTGTCCCCGGTTGGAAGATGCGCAGGCGAGCTTTTTCTGTCGCTACGAGCAGGCTCTGGACTATGGCACGCATCACATTGTGATCGGCCGTGTCGAAGAAGTGTTCCTCACTGATGAGGTCAGCCCGCTGGTATACGCGAACGGTTCCTACGTCAGCCTGGGCGCCCCTATCGCTGCCGGATGATCGTTTTTACCGCGTGAGAGCAGGAGGTCTGGAAAGGCGGGTCCATGCACCGCTGAACCGGCCAACGGAACGGGTCGCCATGGCGGTGGCGAGCAGTTCGCCTCGTCAGGGCATTTGAAGCAGCAGAGACTTCCGTGGAACGGGCCAGCGCGCTCGCCGCACTGGCCCGCCCGATCGTCAGAAGCGAACCTTCGCCCCTACCTCGAACACGCGTCCGATCTTGTCGTAGAGCTGGCCGTTCACCGGCTGGCTCTGCGTCGCATAGGGACTGGATGGAGGATCCTTGTCGAGGAGATTGGAGACGCTGGCGGACAGCTCGAAATTGCCCGCTACGCGGATCGTCGAGAACAGATTGACGTAAGCGGCGGCCGGTATGTCGTTCTCATTGATGGTCAACGCAGGGATCGTGTCGAACTGGTTATCGTTCTTGCCCTTGCTGATGTACAAGAGCTGCGCTGACAGCGAGACCGCATCGGTGCTGAATGTCTGCGTGAGATTTCCCCGGAAGCGTGGCTGTGAGCCGAGGCTGCCCATCCCGTTCTCGCCCGACCGGTCGATGCCATTGATGTAGGACCGCAAGGCGTAGGTTCCGGTGAACCGCGTGCTCATGGACACGCCGCCGCCAAGACTGACCTGGTAAGAGAGTGCCATGTCCAGTCCGCTCGTCTTGAACTGCGAAATATTCTGGACAGGCGCGACGAGGCGCGTCGGCGTTGCGCCGCTGAAGGTGATGTAGCTGCACGCCTGGGCATCGCCCGCCGAGCAGGCATTGCCGATATTGGCGGCCGTGATCGAGTCGATCGCATCCTTCAGGTCGATGAGATAATAGTCGAGTGACATGCGCAGCCCGGGCAGGCTCGAGGGCTGTACGACAACGCCCAGCGTGAGCGTGTCGGCCTTCTCAGGCCTCAGATCGGGATTGCCCACCGTGCGGTTCTGCGGAATGACGGCCGTCACCCCGTTCACCGTCAAAGGCACGTTCACGAAAGAGCCGGGCGAGAACAGTTCGTAGATCGCCGCTGCACGGATGTCCTTCGAGCGTGTCACGCGAAAACGCAGCCCCTGGATGGGCTCGTATACGCCACCCACCTTCCAGGTCGTCTGGCCCCCGGCCGTGCTGTAATCGGCATAGCGAACGGCGCCATTGAAATCGAGATTGCGCGCGAAAGGCAGATCCCTGGCGAGCGGTACGATCGCCTCGACATAGCCTTCCTTGACATTGAACTTGCCGGAGAAGGGCGCGACATTGCCGATTGCAAACCGACCGGCTGTCGCGAGCGGACCGGCCGTCAGAACCTGCGACTCCTGGCGATACTCACCACCAAAGGCGACGGCGACGGGCGCAGCCCAGGTGGAAAACGGCTCGCCACGCATGTTGATGCTCGCGGCGTGCTGCTTGTAGATCACCTCGTGATAATCGGAGCGGTTCACATAAGCGAGCGCGGCCGGCGTTTGGGTGCTGACGGCATTCGGCCCGAAGATGTTGACTGGAACACAGCCAGCGGCGAGGGGATTGGCAGGCTGCCCGGCGAGGGTCGACCGGCAGACGATCCCGCCGCCTGGAGCCGCGACAGCATCCACCGCCAGATTCCAGAAGGCGGGCGAGAAGTTATTGCTGAAGTCGCTGCGGAACTGGTTTTCGCCATAGGAATAATGGGCATCATAGTGCCACGAATTGCCGAGGTCGCCCTCGACGCCAATCGTGCCGTGCGGCGTCTTGTTCTTTACCCGGAAATTAATGTTCCCGACATCATAGACACCCTTGGCGACGGTTATGCTGGTCAGCCCCTGCGCAGCCATGGCATTCTTGACCGCTTGCGGCAGGAAGGCATTGTCGTTGCGGATCGTAAAGGACGCAAAGTTCGGGAGGCCCCCGGTGAACAGGCCCAACGTCTCAGCATAGCCTCCCGACAGGGTGATATTGAGAGCAGGCGAGACTTCGAAACTGGTGAGGGCGTGAACGACAAAGCGCTCGATGCCGGGGATCAGGCTCGACCCCTTGGACCGGCTAAGACCCTCGCCGCCGATCTGATTGGTGCCATCGTCGACACTGCCGACCTGATAGGGCCGGATGGTGCCATCATCATTGAAGGTATAGTTGCGCAGGCTGAAATTGGCGGGGCCGATGATGCGGCCGCCGATGCTGTTGGAATTGCGCACGCCGTCGGCCACGATATTGGCGGGCAAGCCATTGGTCAGATAGGCTCTGTTGGTGACGATCATCTCTTCGCGGCGTCCCCAATCGCGGCGATAAATGTCCTGAATCTCGTCACTGCGGGCTTTCTCGACCGCCACGACGATGTTCCCTCGGCCGTCCCCGAACGACAAGCCTCCCACGGCGCCGAGCTTGTAGCGGAAATTGTCGCCTTGCTGTGAAATGCCGGTCTGGGCGGACAGTTCGATGCCGGTCATCTTCTTCTTGAGAAGAATGTTGACCACGCCTGCAACAGCATCCGATCCATATTGTGCGGACGCGCCGCCCGTGACGACTTCGACCCTTTCAATCATGTTCGTTGGAATGACGTTGAGGTCCGTCGCGACGGGTGATCCTGTCGTGACCGAAGATGCCTGGGGCACAACCCGTGACCCATCGACGAGCACGAGGGTCCGCTGCCCGCCAAGCCCCCGAAGATCCGCCGTCGCCTGCCCCGGGCTCGCAAAGTTGTTCGCGTTTCCGCCGACCGAGCGCGTGGCCTTGAAAGCCGGCTCCTGCTGCAGCACTTCAGCAATGCTGATCGGCGACTGCTGATCGACGATATCGGCGCCGATGACTGACACGGCCGATGGTGCAGAAAAACCGGCCGCGGCGGCGCGAGATCCGGTTACGATGATGTCGGTGCTACTGGCGCTTTCCGGCGCGCTGGCTTGTGTGCTGGCCTGAGGAAGAGCCGCCATGCCATCGGGCTGGCCACCTTCCGACGCATTCGCAGCGCTCGGTAGGCTCAGGACAATGCTGGTCACGAGTGCGGTGGTTGCCTTCCATGTTACGCGCGGCGGCGTGAAAACGGCAACTTTCCTGAGTGTTTTCATAATCCTCCCTCCAGTCAGCTTCGGCAGCATATGGCGCGCCGAGTTTTTTGGTCTCTTGACGTCGTCCAGCCCTGGTTGGGCTTGGCGAGAAACGCCATCCTCCTAACCGATCATTGGGGCCGAAACAACTTATTTATAGATATATATAAAAACCGATGTGAAGCTATGAGGGCTGGAGAAGGGTGCCGTTTTTGCGTCATCTGCCAACTTCCCTTCACTCGGAATATGACACGGAAAAGAGGATATATTAAGGCCTGTATCCCACGTACGATGAGCCGTTTTTCACGCGCTCGGTTCGTTCGCTGTCCGAGCGGTCAGGCTTCGCGAGTCTCACGAAATAATAATTTCTATTGTGTTTTAATTATTGCGTTGATAGTCGGGCCGTGACGATAAGATTTGCGGGAGAAAACCCATGTATGAGAGGCGCAACGTTCGTGCAGGCGTATTCCTGCCCCCACATCACGGCAACGATGAGGACGTAGCGCTCTGCATGCGTCGGGATTTCGAGCTTGTGGACTGGCTGGAGCATCTCGGTTTTGCGGAATTGTGGATGGGCGAGCATCATTCCGGGGGCATGCAAATATATGGCTCCCCGGAGCTGTTCATCGCGGCTGCGGCGGAACGGACCTCAAGGATCAAGCTCGGCGCCGGGGTGATCTCGGTGCCCTATCATCACCCCTACATGATTGCGGATCGCATCCTGCAGCTCGATCATCAGACACGCGGTCGGGCCATGTTCGGCTTTGGTCCCGGCATGCTGGTGTCCGATGCGCACATGTTGAATATCAAGCCGGAACAGCAGCGTGAGAGGCTGGTCGAAGGCTTGGATGTGGTTGTCCGGTTGCTGGATGGCGAAGTCGTCGATCACGATAGCGACTGGTTCTCGCTGCGGGAGGCGAGCCTCCAAATGGCGCCTTATAGCTTCCGTCGTCCCGAAATGGCGGTCGTGACCTCCAAGACGCCGATCGGATCGCGCCTGGCAGGCAAATACGGGCTGGGCATCCTCACTCATGGCGGCGGCGATGTTGCCGCGGCATGGAAGCTGGCGGAAGAAGCCGGCAGCGCCCACGGCAATCAACTCAATCGCGATAATCTTCGTGTCGTGGTTTCCTTCCACTTGGCCGAGAGCCGCGCGGATGCCGCTGCGGCCATGCGTTTCGGGCTCGAGCCGTGGCTGGCCTATCTGGAAGCACTCAACCCGAAAAGCTATGCGGATACGCGCGCCAAGGCTGGAGCCGATCCGGAACGCATCATCGCGGCGCGTGGCGGGTTGATCGGCACGCCAGACGATGCCGTCGAATATCTTGAAGCCCTGTGGGAAAAAACGGGTGGCTTCGGTTATGTTACGATGACCGGGACCAACTGGATGGATTTCGAAGCGACCAAGCGGTCTTATGAGCTCATGATGCGCTACGTCATGCCACGGTTTAATCGCGCCAATGCCCAACGGGAACGGTCCTTCAACTGGGTTTACGAGCGACGCGATGAATTCAGCGGCGCAAATCAGGCCGCTATCGCCAAGGCTGTTTCAGAAGGCGGGAAAAGCTGAGCCGGCAATATGGGGCAACTCGCGGGGTGGGCCGGTCGGTGAAAGGTGTGCGTCCCAGGTAAACTGGGACGGCGCCGCCCAAGAGTCAGGCCATCAATGGTGGCCCCTCGGGCCGATTGGCGCAGCAAGACCACCTTTTTAACCACCGGCCTGTATGGCAGTTATTTCTTCCACCCCTTCGCCATGGCCTGCTTTTCGGCCGTCGCGTCCAGCGGATCGCCGATGATCTGGGCGTCCACATAGGCCATGATGGCGGCATCGCCACTGGTCGCCATGCGATAGCTTCCCTCGGTCTGGCGGGGATGGCTGACCAGCGCGCGGACGGCCCAGCTGTCCTGGTCCCGACAGGCGACGCCGGCGGTGCTGGCGGTATCGAAGCTGCGGCAAATGTCGCCTTTGCCATCCTTGAAGGTGAGGCGCACCCTGACCGGCGCGGCGGCGCCATCGGCATCCCCGGCGCTGGCAAGCTGGGTGTCGAGTGCCTCGGTTAGCTCTGCGCTTGCGACCAGCCCGTCCTGAGCGGTCGCGCCGTCCTTTGGCAGCATCTGCGCCCCGACGAACCCCGCCACCAGTGCCGCCGCGACGGCCGCCCATTGCGGCAGGCCAAAGCCCGCACGGCTTGTGCGTCGCGCACGCGCTTCGGCCAGGCCTTGCGCAGCCCCCTCGCTCGTTGCGATTGCGGCCATGCCCGCCGGCACCGGGGCAGCGGCAACAGGATCGAACGCTGCGCGCAGGCCCGCCTGCAACCGGCGCTGGGCTTCCAGCTTCTCGCCCAGCGCGGGATTGGCGGCGACGAGTGCGGCGACGCGCTTGGCCTCGTCCTCGGGCAGTTCGCCATCGAGCCAGGCATAGAGCGTTTCGTCATCGATCATGGGGCCGATCCTTGGGTCCGTCATCTGCTCATCCTTCGCCCACAAGCGCCAGCAGCGCATTGCGTCCACGCACCAGCCGGCTCGACAGCGTGCCGACGGGTATCTCCAATATCTCCGCGGCCTCCCGATAGCCGCAGCCTTCGATCAGCACGAGCGCGACAGCCTCGCGCTGGTCGTCCGGCAGCCGGGTCATCGCTGCCATCATCCGGTCGAGGTCCAGCCGGGCTTCGAGGCCGGGCCGGGGGTCCTCGCCCACCTGCTCGCCGGCTTCCTCCGGCAGCAGGCGCGCGGCCTCACGGTTTCGTGCGCGCGCCGTATCGATCCAGGCGTTGCGCGTGATCCGGTAGAGCCAGGAATCGAGGCGTGTGCCGGCCTGCCACTGGTTACGGGACCGCAAGGCGCGCTCCACGGCGATCTGCGCCAGATCGTCCGCGTCGGCGGCGCTGTGCGACAGCCCATGTGCGAACCGGCGCAGGCGCGGCAACATGGCAGTGAGGCCTTCCTCGAACCCGTCCAAGCCAATTCCTTTCAGCTCTTGTGGATGAAACGACGCGGCACGCGCGTTTCATCCAAAGCTTGAGAAAAAATGATAAGGACCGACCATGGCGCGACAATCAACCGCAATTCTCCTGATCGCCGCTCTGCTCGGCGCAAGTGCGCAGGCGCAGCTTCTGCCGGGCAATCTTGGCCAGTTGCCAGGCCAGATCGCCGGGGGCGTGGTCGATCCGCTCTTGCGCGATGCGCCCGCGGCCATCGGCGGCGCGGTGGATACGCTCAGCATCCGCGCGGCCGATACGCTGGACCGGGTGTCCTTGCGCGATTTGCGCCGCGCCCGGCTCGATGCGCTGATCCGCGCCAACCGCGATGTGCTGGAGGCGGATGCCGACGGCCAGCCGGTGCGGCGGGGAGAGATCATCGCGCTTGATGCATCGCCGGATCTGCTCGCGCGCCTCAAGGCGGCGGGTTTCGAGACATTGCGGACGGAGACGATGGCGGAACTGGGCCTGCGCACCCATGTGCTCGGCGTGCCGCGCGGCGAGACGGCGCGCAAGGCACTGGAGCGCGCCCGCAAGCTCGCGCCGGAGGGGGTGTTCGATCTCAACCATGTCTTCGAACCAGCCGGCGGGGCGCTGGGCGGCGCGGACGGCGCAGCAGCGGCCGGCGAGAGCGGGGCCGCCAGCGATGCGCCCATCGGCATGATCGACGGGGGCATTGCGACCCATCCGGCGCTGGCCGGCGCGTCGATCCGCCAGCGCGGCTTCGCCGCTGGCGCGCCCAAGGGCAGCGGCCACGGCACGGCCATCGCCTCGCTGCTGGTCGGACGGGACGGCGCCTTCAAAGGGGCCGCCACGGGGCGGGTATTGCTGGCGGCGGATGTCTATGGCGGCAATCCCGCCGCCGGATCGGCAGAGTTGATTGCGCAGGCGCTGGGCTGGCTGGTCAAGAGCGGCGCGCCGGTCATCACTGTTTCGCTGGTTGGCCCGCCCAATCAGCTGCTGGCCCGCGCCGTGGCGCTCGCGCAGCAGCGCGGCGTGACGATCGTCGCGGCGGTCGGCAATGACGGGCCTGCCGCTCCGCCCATGTATCCGGCCTCCTATCCCGGTGTGATCGCGGTCACCGGGGTCGATGGCCGGGACCGGGCGCTGATCGAGGCGGGGCGCGCCAGGCATCTGGATTTTGCCGCGCCAGGCGCTGACATGGTCGCCGCACTGCCCGGCAAGGGCTATGGGAAAGTGCGCGGCACATCCTTTGCGGCACCGTTCGTGGCGGCACGACTGGCTGCCGCGCAGGGCTCTCCCGCGCGTCGCGTCAGCGCGGTGGCCGACGAAGCGGTGAAGGGCAAGGGCAATGTCGGGCGCGGCATCGTCTGCAAAGCCTGCCGCACGGTGCCGGCGAGCGCCCGCTGAAATTTTTTTGAGGGGGGCGGGATGAAGTCCCATCCGGCCATCGTTCTCCTTCCCGACGGGCCAGAAGAGAGGCCCGCATCTTGAAGGAGATGACATATGAACCGGACTTTGATCACCACGTTCGCCGCTGCCGCCATTTTCGCGATGCCCGCGCAGGCGCAGCTCCTTGGTAATGCCGGCGGGTCGCTGGGCGGCACGCTTGGTGGCACGCTGGGCGGTGCCGGCAATCTTGGCGGTAGGCTCGGCACGGTCGGCTCTGCCTCGCAGAGCGTCACTGGCACCCTGTCCGGCTCGGGTCGGGCCGACACCAGCCGCTCGGTCGATACGCGCTCGGGTTCGGCCAGCGCCAATGCGGGTCTGGCCGGCACGGTTGCCGGCACCGTTGAAGGGGCGACGTCCGCGACTGGCCCGGCTGGCTCCGTGACCGGTGGCGGTGCGCTCGGCACTAGCCAGAGCATTGACAAGAGCGTCGGCGTCTCGGCGCAGGGTGTCGGCACCGATGCGGTTCGCAGCACGGCCGGAGAGGTCGTCGGGACCGCCCGAGGCACCGTGCAGGGCACGGCCGAGACGGCGCGGGGCACCGCTCGCGGCACAGTGGAGACCGCGCGCGGCACGGCCCGCGGTGCGGCTCAAACGGCGCGCGGTACGGTTCGTGGAACTGCCAACGCTGCTCGCAACGCGGCCGGTCAGGTGCGCGATACCGCCGGCTCGGTGGATGCCAGCGGCGCCGTGAGCGGCTCTGCCCAGGGCTCGGCTTCGGGCGCAGCCGGTCAGTCTGCCAGCACCGGCGGCGAGTAAGCCTCCCTCGCACCGTCGCCGCAGAACGGCGCTGTGTGGGACAGACCGTTCGGAATGCCCCGGCTTCGACAAGAGGCCGGGGCATTTCTGATGCTCAAGGGATAACGCTCAGCGCGGTGTCCAGGCGGCGGCGGCCTTCAGGAATGCAGCCGTCTCTTCGTCCGCGCTCATATTGGCTGGCGGGAAGTAGCTGAGCTTCACCACCACCGTGCGGCTCGCCGGATCGACGAACACATATTGCCCCTGCAGGCCGATGGCGGAGTAGGAGCCGCCGCCCAGCGTCCACCACTGATAGCCATAGCCCATCGGCCCTGTTTCCTTGGGGTCGGTCGGCCGCGTCGATTCCGCGACCCAGGCGGCCGAGACGATCTGCTTGCCATTGGCCTTGCCGCCATCAAGCATCATCTGCCCCACGCGTGCCCAATCGCGCAGCGTGGCATTGTAGCCGGCGCCGTTGAACTCGCGGCCGACGCCCGGCGGGCCATCCATGATGAAGAAGCCGTCACGCTCGGCGCCCAGCGGCTCCCACAGATGCTTGGTCGCATAGCCGGCAATGGTGTCGCCGCCGCTCACCCGCTCGATCAGCCAGCCGAGCACGGCAGTGTCGATGGTCTTGTACTGGAACACAGTGCCCGGCGTGTGCAGCCGCTTCACCTGCCGCGCCATGTCGGCAAAGCGCGAGACATTCTTGACCAGCGCATTGATGTGATTGGTCGCGGCGATGCCGGGATTGGCGAAGTCGTAGCGCTCCTCATAGTCCACGCCCGAGCGCATCTGCAGGATGTGGCGGATCGACACGCCGTCATAGCCCGAACCCTTCAGCTCAGGCAGATAGGCGGTGATGGGATCGTCGAGCGACTTGATCCGCCCTTCCGCCAGCGCGCTGCCGATGAGAATAGATGTCAGCGACTTGGTCATCGACCAGCCCATGAAGCGGGTCTGCTCATTGCTGTTATTGCGATAGATCTCGGTGACGATCTTGCCGTCCTTCATCACCAGCAGCGCATTGGTGTAGGTGCGCTCCAGAAAATCGTCGGCCTTGTAGGTCGTGCCCTTATAGGCATAGCTGAAATCGAGCGGCTTGTCGTTGCGCGGGAGCTGCCAGATCGGCCCGGAGCGCGGCGCGGAGCGCGTGGTGAACAGCGTGTCCATGCTGCGGAAGGTCAGGGACGCGACGTCCGCATCATTCATGTGCCAACGCAGGATCTGCACGGCGGGCGCGACATCGGACTTCGCGCCACTGGCGAGCACGGGCGGCAGTTCCTGCTGGGCGAGGGCAGGGGCGGTACAGATGGCGATGGGAGCCAGGGCCAAGCCGACCCGGCGAGCAAGATTTTTCATGATTATGTCTCCTCTCCTACGCTGTGGGTAATCCGGGTGCGGGCGGACGGCAAGAGATCGCAAAAACGAACAGGCGGCACGCCGTGAAGCCTGCCGCCTGTCTGTCTTTTGTCGCCTCGAAAGGGCGATGTCGCGGGCGCTCAGGCGGCCGGCTGGGCCTCGCCCTTGAGCCGCGCGGTTTCCGCCGAGGTGGACTGCGGGCCGGTGTTGCGGCTGGAGAGGCCGTTCTTGGCATTGCCCTTCACGAACGGTTCCGGATCGCCCTCGCGCAGCTGCAGGCCGAAGATGGGCGAGAGGCCGGGGTGACGGCCAAGACCACCGTACAGATCGAACCCACGCTCGATCCAATCGCGCAGCGGATCGTCGTCGGTCAGCACGGGCGTATCTGCCACCGAGGCGGTGAACAGGAACACGGCGAGCAGGCGGTAATCGGCATAATTGGGCGTGTCGCCACCGAACCACTTATTCTCCGCCAGCACATTGCGCATGATCTGGAGGTTTGGCGGCACCTTGGGCAGGCGCTCTTCACGGCCCACGATGATATCCTCGATCTTGCGGCCGAACATCCGCTCGCGCGATTCGGTGACATATTGGTGATCCTGCGGCAGCGAGCGATCACGATATTCCTTGAGGAAGCAGGTCATCCACGGGCTGATCGCTTCTTTCCACAGCCAGGCTTCCATGCCCTGGGTGAGGGCGCGCACGCTGGGGTGCGGGATAAGCGTCGGCCGGTCCGGATAGGTCTCGTCCAGATATTCGGCAATCAACCAGCTATCCAGCACCCATTTGCCATCGTCGACAATCGCGGGCAGGCGCTCGGTTTTGCCGCCGGTGCGCTCGAGAATGCCGGTGAATCCGCCGGGCACCGTGTCGATCTCAAAGCCCTTGTGGGCGATCGCATATTTCGTCGCCCACACGAAGGGGCTGATCGTCGCGCCGCTCGCCAACGCCAGATCGTAAAATGTAATTTTGTTGTCTTTTGCCATTGCAGAGCCTCTTTCAGTCCTCGCCATTGTCGGGCGCTGAATAGGGCGTTGCAATCTCGAATGCCAGTATTTTTGCGGCTAAGCGCAAGGGGAATGAGCAGAGCTGCGCGGGCCGCGCGCACTCTCTCATTGACTAAGTCTGGCAGGTGTCAGCTTTGCGCGATGAGGCCCCGGGCCGGTTCGGTCACCGTGAGCGTGGCGGAATCCGTCACCAGCCAGCACTCGCCCGTTGCCCAAGCCAGTCCGTCGATCGTGCCCCGGCCGCTCAGCGGCACGAACCAGCACGGACCATTAGCGCAGTCCAGGCTGTGGCTGCCTGCGTGCCAGCGCTCCAGCGCCAGCGTGAAGGGCGCCTCGTCGCGGCGGAGAAGCGTGTCCGCATCCACCTCTGCTATGTTGACCGGCGCCCTCGTATAGGGCTCGGCCCGGCTCACGGCGACGCCGTCATCCAGATGCAGTTCGCGCGGCCGGCCATAATCGTAGAGCCGATAGGTCACATCGACATTCTGCTGCACCTCGACCAGCGTGACGCCAGCACCGATGGCGTGGACAGTCCCCGCGGGAATGTAGAAGAAGTCGCCGGCCTTCACCGGTTTCCAGTCCATCAGATGCTCGATGCTCCCATCGAGCGAGGCGGCGCGCAGTGTCTCGTCATCCAGCGGGCGGAGCGTCCCCATGCCGAGCGTCGCGCCGGGCTCGGCATCGAGGATGAGCCAGCACTCGCTCTTTCCCCCCGGCAGACCGCGCGCCTGGCCCTGCGGGTCATTGGGATGAACCTGGACGGACAGGCGCTCGCTGGTGAAGATATATTTGACGAGCAGCGGCGGATGCTGGCCGTCCGGCCCATCGAACCAGACCTCGCCAATCTGCCGGCCCTGTCCATCGGGATAGGCCGCTGGCAGATCGGTGCGGCCCCAGGGCTTCTCGACATATTTGGTGGCAAGGCGAATGGCGTTCACGATTCAGCGATCCTTCTCACCGATCTTTCAGGGCGACGCGCTTGCCGTCCATCCACAGTTCGAGGACCTGCGTCGCGGCAAGGTCGGTGGGGCTGGCCAGTTCGATGTCGCGGTCCAGAATGAGGAAATCGGCGCGCTGGCCGGGTGCGAGATTGCCGAAGCGCTCTTCGGCAAAAGCGGCATAAGCCGCGCCGCGGCCATAAGCGCGCAGTGCCTCGGCCAGCGTCAGACGTTGCGTCGGCAACCAGCCGCCGGCCGGCTCGTTGCGGGCATCGAGCCGCGTGGTCGCAGACTTGAGGCCGATGAAGGCATCCGCCGGCTCCACGGGGGCATCCGAGCCGAATGCCAGCGGCACCTTGTTGTCGAGCATCGTGCGCCAGGCATAAGCGCCGCCGAGCCGCTCCGGCCCGAGCCGCCGCGTCGCCATCGCCCAGTCGGAGGTGGCGTGCTGCGGCTGCATGGAAGCGATCGTGCCGCTGCGCGCGAAACGGGCGAGATCGGCCGGGTCGACGATCTGCGCATGTTCGATCCGCCAGCGCCGGTCGCCCTTATAGGTCTCGCTCAGCTCCTCGATGGCGTCGAGAGTCTCGGCATTGGCCTGATCGCCAATGGCGTGAACGGCAAGCTGGAAGCCGTCCATTGCTGCCCGGCTCATCTGGTTGCGCAACTGGGCTGAGGTCAGCAGGGCTAAGCCGCTCTCCTTGGGCGCATCGGCATAAGGCGCCTTGAGCCAGGCGCCGCGTGACCCGAGCGCACCATCCAGCACCAGCTTGACGCCGCCCAGCCGCAGCCGGTCGTTGTAGAGCCATGGCGTCGGCGCAGGCCCGGCGATCAGCGCGGCCTGCTCCATGCCGGCGGCATAGCCCAGGATGCGGATTCGCAGCGCCCCCCGGTCGCCAGCGCGGCGATAGGCTTGCCAATGCTCGATGCTGGTGCCCATGTCCGCGACAGTGGTGACGCCGCGCGCCAGCAGCGCATCCTGCGCGGCGGACAGTGCCGCGTCATAATCCTTGGGCTGGGGGCGGGGGAGGGCGGGCGTCATCAGCGCCATCGCCTTGTCCACGAGGATGCCGCTGGGACGCCCTGCGACCATCTCGATCCGCCCACCGACGGGCGCCTTGCTGGTCGGTGCGATCTTGGCGGCGGTCAGCGCGGCGGCATTGGCCCAGCCGGCATGACCATCGACGCGCTCCAGCCAGATCGGGCGCCCATCGCCCAGCCCATCGAGGTCGGCGGCAGTCGGGAAGCGGCCGAGGTTCCATTTCTCGTGATTCCAGCCGAAGCCGATGATCCACGGACGGCCGGGGTTGGCCGCAGCGAAGGCGGCGATCTTCTGCCGCGCCTCTTCGAGCGAATTGGTATCGCTCAGGTCCAGGTTGAGGCGCGAGAAGCCGAGATCGATGACATGGGCATGTGCATCGATGATGCCCGGCATCAGCGTGCGGCCTTTGCCGTCAAAGCGGAAGCTCGGCCGATCGGGGCGTTTCTCGCCGCGCGCCAGCCGCTTTTCCACCCGGCCATCGTCGCTGATGACAAGGCCGGTGAAATGCACGAGGTCGCCGGTCGCATCGACCGTGATGCCGTTCACATTATCGATCAGGCCCTGCGCGTCCGCGCGGGTCGCGCCCATGCCCAGTCCAAGCGCGAGCGCCGCCAGAACGGCGCTTGTCCTTCGTGCAAAACTCATGGCTTGCGCAGGCGCCTCACCAACGCGCTGGTATCTTGCCGCCCGCCGCCCATGGCGACGACCTCGGCATAATATTGATCGACCAGCGCCGTGACCGGCAATGTGGCGCCGAGCGTGCGCGCTTCATCGAGGGCGAGGCCCAGATCCTTGCGCATCCACTCTACTGCGAAGCCGAAATCGAAGCTGTCCTCGCTCATCGTCTTCCAGCGATTGTCCATCTGCCAGCTTTGCGCCGCGCCGCCGCCAATCGCTTCTTGGACCTTGCCGAGGTCGAGGCCTGCTGCCTGCGCAAAGCGCAGCGCCTCGGAGAGTCCCTCCAGCACGCCAGCGATGCAGATCTGGTTGACCATCTTGGTGGTCTGACCCGCGCCGGCCTCGCCACAATGCACGATGCGGGCGGCATAGCTTTGCATGACCAACCGCGCTGTCTCGACCGCCGCCTGCGTGCCGCCGCACATCACCGACAGCGTGCCGCCCTGAGCGCCGGACTGGCCGCCGGAAACCGGCGCATCGACGAAATGAAGCCCCCGGCTCTCCGCCTCGTCGGCGAGCTGCCGCGCGATCTTGGCGGAGACAGTGGTGTGGTCGATGAATAGCCCGCCGGGCCGCATCGTGCGGAACGCGCCGTCGCGCCCGATGGTCACCGCTTCGAGGTCGGCATCATTGCCGACGCAGCTGATGACCACCTCGGCCTCCGCCGCCGCTTGCGCGGGGCTGACTGCCGCCTCGCCACCATGCTGCTCGACCCAGGCCTGGGTCTTGCCCATCGACCGATTGAACACCGAGAGGTCGTGCCCGGCGGCGGCGAGATGCCCCGCCATTGGTCCGCCCATCACTCCCAGCCCGATAAACGCGATTTTTGCCATAAGCAGGGCATAGTGGCAGTTTGCAGGATGCGCCAGATGGGAGTAGGGGGCGGCGCCATGAACAGGATCGAACCGCTTGAGCCCCTGACGGCCAGTGCCGATGCGCTGCCCGTCTCCGTCGCCGATGTCCGCGCGGCGGCGGCGCGAATTTCGGGCTCGATCCTGCGCACGCCCACGGTGGTCAGCAAGACGCTCTCGCAGATGACGGGCGCGACCGTGTATCTCAAGTTCGAGAACCACCAGTTTACCGCCGCCTACAAGGAGCGCGGCGCGCTCAATCGCCTGTTGCTGCTGGACGACGCGTCGCGGTCCAAGGGTGTCATCGCGGCGTCGGCCGGCAACCACGCACAGGGCCTTGCCTATCACGGCGCCAAGCTGGGCGTGCCCGTCACCATCGTCATGCCCATGACGACGCCGCTGGTGAAGGTGATGCAGACCGAGGGTCACGGCGCGACCGTGGTGCTGGAAGGCGAGAAATTCGAGGACGCCTATAATCACGCGCGCAAGCTGGAAGCCGAGCGCGGGCTGACCTTCGTCCACCCGTTCGACGAGCCGGACATCATCGCCGGGCAAGGCACGGTGGCGCTGGAGAT
This sequence comes from Sphingobium sp. B8D3A, assembly GCF_025961995.1. Lineage (NCBI taxonomy): Bacteria > Pseudomonadati > Pseudomonadota > Alphaproteobacteria > Sphingomonadales > Sphingobiaceae > Sphingobium > Sphingobium sp. B8D3A. Next base: position 1,056,008 of record NZ_JAOQOS010000001.1, read on the forward strand.
GCTGGAGGACGCGCCGGAGATCGACACGCTGGTCATCCCCATCGGCGGCGGCGGGCTCTTCTCTGGCATGGGCACCGCTGCGCGCGGCATCCGCCCGGATATCGAGCTGATCGGCGTTCAGGCTGAACTCTACCCCTCCATGTACGATGTGGTGAAGAGCGCCAACCTGCCATGCGATGGCGATACGCTGGCCGAAGGCATTGCGGTCAAGGAGCCGGGGCAGCTCACGCGCCGCTTCGTCACCGCGCTCGCCAATGATGTGGTGCTCGTGACCGAGCGCGCGCTGGAACAGGCGGTGAGCCTGCTGCTCCAGATCGAGAAGACTGTGGTCGAGGGCGCTGGGGCGGCCGGTCTCGCGGCACTGATCGAGCACAAGCCGCTGTTCGCCGGCAAGACGGTGGGCCTGGTGCTGTGCGGCGGCAACATCGATACGCGCCTGCTCGCCAATGTCCTGCTGCGCGATCTGGCACGTTCAGGCCGATTGGCCCGCCTGCGCATCATCATGCAGGATCGCCCCGGCGCGCTGTTCCATGTCGCTCGCATCTTCGATCAGGAGGCGGTGAACATCCTGGAACTCTCCCACCAGCGGATTTTCACCAATCTGCCCGCCAAGGGCCTGACGCTGGATGTGGAGTGCGAGACGCGCGACGAAGCCCATCTCCAGCGGTTGATGCAGGCGCTGGCTGTGGCGGGCTACGATACGACGCCGGTCGAGCTGGCCTGAAAACGCCGCCGCGCCGGTGACGCCGCTTTGACCGGTCAGGTTAGCGGCGTGTCGGGTTCCGGCTGGCTGGCAGAGCTAGATGCCAGCGCCGTCTGGAGCGCGTCATCCAACGCGGCCACGCTATAGGGCTTGGTCAGCGTCGTGACATTCGCGAACGCCTCGGGGTGCAGCGCGCCGCCATAGCCGGTCACGAAGATGCACGGCGTGCCCTTGTCTCGCAGCATTTGCGCCAGCGGATAGCTTTGCTGGCCATGGATGTTCACATCCAGAATGGCGAGGTCTAGCGCCTGTCGGCCGATCAGCTCTGCCGCACTGTCGAAGCTGTGCGCCAGAACGGGGTTCGCGCCGCGATCCAGCAGCTTGTCTTCGAGGACGAGCGCGATGATCGGCTCGTCCTCAACGATCAGGATGGTCAGGTCGTCCAGTCTCATGAAACAATCGATGCGTTGGTGAGCTTTGCCTTGATGGTGCACAGCAGGCCGGTCGGCCGAAAGTCTATGACCACGCCGCTGGCCCGTTCCGTCGAGAAGCCGTGCTCGATGAGGCGCGACCCGAAACCCCGATTTGCAGGTTGCTGGACGGGTGGGCCGCCGCGTTCTTCCCAACGCAGGTCGATCAATCGGTAATCCTCTTCTTCGTCCTCGATCGTCCAACTCAGGTCTATGTGACCTTCAGGCACCGACAAAGCCCCATATTTCACAGCATTGGTGCAGAGTTCGTGAATGATCATGGAGAGAGACACCGCCGTCTGCGGCGCGATGGTGAAATCCCGGCCATCGAGATGCACGCGCGCCAGATCCTCCCCGATGGAGGCTTCGGCCGCACTGCGCACGGTCTCGATGAAGCCGGCGGTTTTCCAGTTGCTGGTCGTCAGCAGATTATGGGCCGCCGCCAGCGCCGCGAGCCGCGCGTTGAAGGTCTGACGCGGAACCTCGGACCCAGGCATCTGGCGGAATGACTGCATCGCGAGGCCCTGGACGATCGCCAGCGTGTTCTTCACGCGGTGATTGAGCTCGTTCATCAGCAGGGCCTGCCGCTCTTCCGATTCCACCTGGTCGGTCACGTCATGGCCCTGGACGAACACCCCGGAAACAGTCCCGCCTTCGCCCACGGTGGGTTGATAGACGAAGTCGAGATAGCGCTCCTGCACCTCGGTTCCCTCGTCATTCTGCAGCAGCACCTTGAGGCGGCGCCCGATGAAGGGTTTGCCCGAGCGATAGACCTGGTCGAGCAGGTTCAGGAAGCGCTGTCCGCTCACTTCCGGCAGGGCGTCCTTCACCCGCTTGCCCAGCAGATCCCGGCCCCCAACCAGCTTGTGATACGCGGCATTCGCCATGCGGAACTCATGATCCGGCCCGTGCAGAATGGCCACGAAGCCCGGCGCCTGCTCGAACAGGGATTTGAACTGCCCGGCCTCTTCCGCGAGGTCCAGATTGCGCGCCTGCACGGCATTGGCGCGCTGGATCAGGCCCATTTCATCGCGCATGGCCCGCAGCGTCTGCAGTTCGGTGACGTCGACCGTGTGCTGCAGGATGTAGGCGACCTTGCGTGCCTCGTCCGAAAAGGGCGTGTGCGTCGCACTCCAGTAGCGCACGTCCATCCCGCCATCGGGCGTGGGAATGTCGTAGCGGATGAGCGCGATCTCGTCTTGCTTGCCGGAAGCGAAAACCCGCCGGAACGAGGATTCCAGTTGCCGGTGACTCTCCGAGTCCGGGTCGCTTGGAAAGGCATCGAACATGTTCTGGCCCAGTAGCTTATCGCGGGTGCGCATGGTCACCTGCAGATAGGCGTCGTTCATCCAGACGATCCGCAGATCGCTATCGAGCAACACATAGGGATTGGGAGAACGCGCCAGCAGGGCCTGAAAATCGATCGTCACGGAGCCCTCGGAAAAGACGGACGGCGGTAGAATCCAGCCCGACAATGCACGATCTTGCGCGTCGGTTGCACAGAGTCAATTTCATTCCACCTGCGCCGCCCCAAGCCCGATGATTTGGTCGCATGTGAACCGGCGGCGAATGCCCGCTGCTCAGAACATCCCGTTCGCGTTCGGCCCGCCGAGCTTCACGTCCTGCGCGACATCCCAATGCTCCACAATGAGGCCGTTCTCGATCCGGAAGATGTCAACCACCGCCCAGCCGCTATCGTCCGGCCAGCGGCGGACGTGATAGTGGACAATGACATGATCGCCATCGGCGAACATGCGCTTCACATCATGGACGCCCTGAGGGTGCACGGACCTGATATGGTCGAGAAACGCCTTGAATGGCGCGCGCCCCGTTTCGACCGAGGGGTTGTGCTGGATGTAGACGGGCGCGATGAACCGGTCCACGGCGCTCGAATCCAGGGGGTTGAGCACCTCGTCGAAAAGCCCGCGCACCAGCGCCAGATTGGCTTCCTCATCGGCGGTATATCGCATCTCATCGCTCTCCATCGCGGCAGGCGTGCGTTATCGCACTTGTGCTCGTGCATATGCACCGTAAGACCAGCAGGGCAAAGGCCGCAACGGTCTGGCAGAGACAGCATGGAGGGGAGGGCGACCGACCGATGGGTGAGGCGGACTTCGTCATCGTGGGGGCAGGCAGTGCGGGCTGCGTGCTGGCCAATCGGCTGAGCGCGCAGGCCGGAACCTCCGTCACGCTGCTGGAGGCGGGCGGCGAGTGCCGTCATCCGCTCATCGATATGCCGCTCACCTGGATGCAGGCCGCCGCGACCGAGCGCTTCATCTGGGGCAATGAGAGCGAGCCTGACCCGCAAATGGGCCATGGCACCCAGCCCATTCCGCGCGGCAAGGCGCTGGGCGGCAGCTCCTCGATCAACGGCACCATGTATATTCGTGGCCATGCGGCGGACTATGATCGCTGGCGCGAGATGGGCTTGCCCGGCTGGGGCTTCGACGACGTACTGCCCTATTTCCGCCGCTCGGAAACCAACTGGCGGGGCGCCGGCGCCGACCATGGCGGGACGGGCGAACTGCATGTCACGGCGATGAAGCCGGACCCGGTGCTGTTCCCGGCCTTCATGCGCACCGCGCGCAATCTGGGCTATGACGAGGAACCGGATTTCAACGTGCCGCGCCCGGAGGGGTTCGGCATTCCCGATTGCACGATCCGCGCAGGGCGGCGGCACAGCACGGTGCGGGCGTTCATCGACCCGGTGCGGGGTCGCCCCAATTTGCGGATCGAGACCCATGCGCTCGCCTCGCGCGTCATCATGGAGCATGGACGGGCGGTCGGGGTGGAGTATCGCAAGGGCGGGACCGTGCGTCAGGTGCGGGCGCGCCGCGAGGTGATCCTGTGCGGCGGCGCGATCAACTCGCCGCAACTGCTCATGCTCTCCGGCATCGGCCCGGCTGCGGATCTGGCCGATATGGGCGTGCCGGTGCTGCGCGATTTGCCGGGCGTGGGCGCCAATCTGCAGGATCATCCGATCGCGCTCAGCTTCTGGCAGGCCGCCGCGCCGGTGACCTTTGACGATCAGTTGCGGCTCGACCGGATCGCCTTGCACGCGGCGCGCTGGGCCCTGTTCGGCACGGGCAACATGGCGCAGAGCCCTATGTCGATACAGGGCTTCCTGCGCTCGGGGCCGTTGCAGGATCGGCCGGACCTGCAGTTCCAGATTGTCCACGCAAGCTACGCGGCGCGGCCCTGGTTCCCCGGCTGGCGGAAAGGCGCGGGGCATCAGTTCTCGGCCGGCACGCTGCTGCTCAACCCCGAGAGCCGGGGCAGCATCGCGCTGCGCTCCGCCGATCCAGAGGCGCTGCCGAAAATCCACCTCAACTTCCTGAGCGAACAGGGCGACCTTGATCGGCTCTTATGGTCGATGCACTTCATGCGCCGTTTCTTCGCGACCGCACCGGCGCGGGATCTGGTCGCCGCGGAAGTCGCGCCCGGCCCGGATGCGGCGGATGATGCTGCGCTGGAAGGCTGGCTGCGCGCGACGGCGCGGAGCGGGGGCCATCCCGCCTGCACCTGCGCCATGGGCACCGACGATGCCGCCGTGCTGGATGCGCAGTTGCGGGTGCGCGGGGTCGAGAGCCTGCGGGTGGTGGATGCCTCCTCCATGCCGGCGCTGATCCGGGGCAATACCAACGCCCCCGTAATCATGATTGCGGAAAAGGCGGCTGACCTCATTCTGGGCAAGACGGCGCCGGCCGGGCCAGCGCAGCGATGATGGACGAGCAGGAACGGCCAGACCGGATGAACCGGCGGCGACAGGGTGAGAGGATGGGACCGAGATGAGCCAGAGCAACGCAATTCTGTCGGCCGATGCACAAGCGGATCCGCCGGCGCCTGCCAAGGCGGCCAGCGGATTTCAGATCTACATCGTCGGCCTGCTGAGCTTCATAATCATGGTCATCGATGGCTATGACATCGGCTCGATGCCCGTCATCGTGCCGCATCTGGCGCAGCTTTGGGGGGAGTCACCGGCCCTGTTCGCGCCGGCCCTTTCCGCCGTGGTCATTGGCCTTGGTCTCGGCGCCTTTTTTCTCGGGCCGCTGGGCGACAAGGTCGGGCGGCGGACGACGACCGTTGTGGCGCTCGGCGTCATCAGCTTCGCGACGCTCGGCACGTCATGGTCGCAGACGGTCAGTCAGCTCTTCTGGTGGCGCTTGCTCACCGGCACGGCGCTGGGCGCCTGCCTGCCCAATGTGCTGGCGATCCTCGCGGAGGTGATGCCGGCCAAGCGGCGGGCGAGCGCGATGACCATTGTCGGGTGCGGCATTCCGGTCGGGGCAGCCGGCGCCGGTATCGTGGTGCCGTGGCTCACGACCGGGCGCGGGTGGGAAGCGGCGTTCACCGTCCCGGCGACCTTCATGTTCGTGATCACGATTCTTCTCGCGCTGTTTCTCACGCGCCTGCCGGCGGCTCCCATAGCGGCCAAACCGGCGCGCGAGCGGGCGTGGCACTGGACGGACATCCCCATCTTGGCGCCGCTGGGGCGTGGCTATCTGCTGCGGACCACGCTGTTTTCCGCGTTGTTCTGCTTCAACGCCTTGTCCATGTACATGCTGGCGAGCTGGCTGCCGACAGTGCTGCGCGGGGTGGGCTTCAGCTTCGAGACCTCGGCCCATATGGCTTCCATCGTGCAGATCGGCGGACTGGTCGGCGGCCTCATTCTGGCCACGCAGATCGACCGTCACCGCACGATCCCGGCGCTGTTGGCAGGCTATGCGCTGGTGTCGCTCGGCTTGGTGGCGCTGGCGGTGCTGGCGCCGGCATTCGCCACCTGGGGTCTGCTCATGCTGATTATCGGCATGGGCGTCGGCGGCGCCCATATCGCCCTGACGGCCGTGGCCGCGAGCATCTATCCGATCACGATGCTATCGGCCGCCATCGGTCTGGCGGTCGCTGTCGCGCGCGTGGGTGCCATGGCGGGGCCGCTTGTGGGCGGGGCGTTGATCGCTGCCAACATGTCCGCCGGCATGTTCTTTCTGGCGCTGCTGGTGCCGGTCGGCTGCTGCATCCTGTGCGTGCTCGCCTTCTCCAAGGCGCGGATCGCGACCGCGCCCTCCGCTCAGGAGGAGGCTGCAGCCTGAGCGGCCTCTTTCGTATCTGCGCTTTCTGAACTCTCAGAGGCCTCGGCAGTGCTCCCTCGCGGCGGGTGTTCGCTCGTCAGCAGATCGAGGAAGCGCTTGAGCCACCAGCGAATGTCCTGCGTTTCCACGCTGTCCATCATCGCGCGCCAGCGGCTCTTGCGCTCTTCAAGCGGCATGAGCAGCGCCTGGTGCAGCGCGTCGGCCAGTTCTTCCGGGCTGAACGGGTTGACCAGCAGGGCGTCCTGCAATTGCTCGGCGGCGCCGGCATAACGGGAGAGGATGAGGACGCCGGGATTTTCCGGGTCTTGCGCCGCGACATATTCCTTCGCGACAAGGTTCATCCCATCCCGCAATGGCGTGACCAGCGCAGCGCGCGCGGAGCGGTACATGCCGGAGAGGGCAAGCCGGTCATAGCCACGGTTCACATAGCGCAACGGCACCCAATGGGCGGTGGCGAACTCGCCGTTGATATGGCCCGAGAGCGCATCGAGTTCGCGGCGGATGTCCTGATAGCTGGAGACCTGCTCGCGCGATGGCGGCGCGATCTGGAGGAAGGTGACCTTTTCCTGAAACCCGGGATGGTCCTGCAGCAAGCGGCTGTACCCGTGAAAACGTTGCTCCATGCCCTTGGAATAGTCCAGCCGGTCGACCCCCATGATGAGGTCGCGGCCTTCGAGACTGCGCAGGATGCTTTCGCGCGCTTCATCGGCTTCCGGGGTGGTCGCGCTTTTGGCGAAGTCCCCCGCATCGATGCCGATCGGGCAGGCGACGACCCGCACGGTCCGGTCGCCGATGCGGATCACGCCGTCCGATATTTCCGCCTCGGGGAACTGGTCGTGGACATAATAGAGGAAGGAATCGAGCCAGGCCTGGCACTGGAAGCCCAGGAGATCATAGGCGAACAACGCATTCACCAGCTTGGCGTGGCTCGGCAGGGAGGTCAGCAGGCGCGCAACGGGCCAGGGCGTGTGAAGGAAGAAGCCGGTGCGGTTGGTAACATCGCGTTTGCGCAGTTCCGCGCCGAGCGGGATGAGGTGGTAATCATGAACCCAGATCAGGTCTTCGGGCGTGATGAGCGGCAGCAGGGTATCGGCGAAGCGCTCGTTCACCCGCGCATAACCACCCGCGAAGTTGCGCTCGAATTCTGCGAGGTCGGTCCGGTCGTGAAAGAGCGGCCAGAGCGTGCGATTGGCAAAGCCGTTATAATATTCGTCGATATCCTGCGGTTCGAGATCGACGGTGGCAGTGGTGACGCCATCGCTCTTGCTGAAATTCACATGACCGGTGAACGTCTCGGTTTCATTACCCGACCAGCCGAACCAGATGCCGTTTGTCTCGCGCAGCGCCGATGACAGCGCGACCGCAAGGCCGCCCTGATTGGCTTGTCCTTCCCCCGTCGGCGGGCTGACGCGGTTCGACACGATGACGAGGCGAGTCATCTGATGGTACTCCACGGCTTGCTGAGCAGAACGGCGCAGTTGATTAATCCAACCAACGAATAGGTTTGGGGATAGTTGCCCCACAGTTCACCCGTGGCTGGGTCGATATCCTCCGAGAGCAGTCCGGCGGCAGTGCGACGGCTGAGCATTTCCTCGAACAACACCCGCGCCTCATCGACGCGTCCGGTGGCGTGCAACGCCTCGATCAGCCAGAAGGTACAGACGTTGAAGGCGGTCGAGGGCAGGCCGAAATCGTCCTCGGTGGCATAACGGAGCATGTGGCTGCCGCGCCGCAGCCCCTGCTCGACGGCCTCCAGCGTGGTCTTGAATCGCGGATCGCCGGGCGAGAGAAAGCGCAGGTCCAGCAACTGGATGATGCTGGCATCGAGATCGTCGCCTCCGAATGTCGCGGACATCCGACCGGTATCCTCCCGCCAAGCCGCATCGATAATGGTCTGGCGCATGCTATCGGCCCGGCCCTGCCAGAAGGCGGCCCGTTCCGGCAGGTCGAGCGCGGCGGCGGCATTGGCCAGTCGGTCGCACGCCGCCCAGCACATGGCGGCGGAGTAGGTGTGGACATGGCTGCGGGTGCGCAGCTCCCACAGGCCGGCATCGGGCTTGTCGTAGACGTCCCACGCGCGCTCGCCGACCGCCTCAAGCGCGTGAAAATCGTCGGTGCCGCCCATGCGCAGCAGCCGCCGATCAAAGAAGCTCTGGGTGCTGGAGAGGACGATCTGGCCATAGGCATCGTGCTGGATCTGCTCGGCGGCCTGATTGCCAACGCGCACCGGCCCCATGCCGCGATAGCCGTCCAACCCCGGCGCGATCCATTCGGTCAGCGTGGCCTCGCCGCCCACGCCGTACAGGGGCTGAATATGGCCACCGCGTGCATTGTCGACGAGGTTGCGCAGATATTCAAGATAGCTCTCCAGAACATCGAGCGCCCCGAGCCGGTTGAGCGCCTGGACGGTGTAATAGGCATCGCGAATCCAGCAGTAGCGATAATCCCAGTTGCGCCCGCTATCGGCATGTTCGGGCAGCGATGTGGTCAGCGCCGCGACGATGGCGCCGGTTTCCTCATGCTGGCACAGCTTGAGCGTGATCGCGGCGCGAATGACCGCCTTCTGCCACTCCACGGGCGTGGCAAGACCCCGCACCCAGCCCTGCCATTCACGGATCGTCCGGTCGAGCATGGTGTCCAGCGTGATGCGCAGGTCGTCGGCAAAGCTCTCGTCTGGCCCGAGAAAGAAGTGCAGCGGCCGCTCGACACGGAACAGCCGCTCGTCCTCGATCCAGCCGACGGGCGCCGTCGTCGTCAGGCGCAGGGTCATGTCCGAGAGCATGTAGCGGATGTGATTGGTGCCGCGCGTGCGGTGCGGATCGCGCGCGCCCCAGTCGCGCGCCGGGCGCAGGCGGATGCGGATACGCGGACTGCCCGCCACCGGCTTGACGATGCGGGCATAAGCGACGGGACGGAACATGCGCCCGCTCCGGTGGAAACGCGGGCAGAAGTCGATGACCTCAATGGCATTGCCATGCTTGTCTTCATGCCGCGTCACCAGCACCGGCGTGTTGCGCACATAATGTTGCGTCGTCTCCACGCAGTCTTCCAGGTCGATTTCCCAGAAGCCGCGCGCGCCCTCAGCGGCGCGCGGGGCCGGGTCGAGCAGGGAGGAGAAGGCCGGGTCGCCATCCACCCGGGGCACGCAGCCCCAGACGAAGCGGCCGGCCCGGTCGATCAGGGCGGAGACCTGGCAATTGCCGATGGGCCAGAGGTCGAGTGTTGCGGTCATCAGAGCAGGTCCTCCAGCCAGGCATGTACGGCGCGCGGATTGGCAAGCTTGTATTGGGCTGCGGTCGGCCGCCGATCGCCCACGATCACCCCGATGCCGCCAAGCGCCTGCGCGGCGAGAAACGCGGCCTCGTCTGTCTCGTCATCGCCAAGGAACCAAGGCGAGGTGCCTGCCATGGGCGCGCGGCTCATCAGGGTACGCACGGCCTTGCCCTTGTCGCCGCCGGGCATCCGCAGTTCCGTCATCATCTTGCCGGGCTGGTAATGGAGACCGAGGTCTTCAGCGAGGCGGGTGGCAAGGGCGGTGGCTTCCGCCTCGATCTGCGGCGCCATGCGGAAATGCAGCGCGACGCCATAGCTCTTGTCCTCGACGATCACCCCCTCATGCCGGCCGGCGAAGGCGCGAAAGTCCGCGGCGGCTTCGTCCAGTCCCTTGGGCCGCACCGGATGCGCCGCGACGCCGCGCCAGCGATGCTCGCTGCCATGGCTGCCGGAAACCGCCAGATCCTGCGCGATAGGGCCGAGAATGGCGTCGATCTGCGCGATGGAGCGCCCACTCACGACGGCCAGACGCCCATCGAGCCGCGTCGACAGCCGGGTGAGCAGGCTACGCAGACGCTCGTCTGCGATTACCTCTTCAGGACGGTCGATCAGCTCGAAGAGCGTGCCGTCCAAATCCAGAAACAGGCTGAGATGGTCGAGGGTGTCGATTGAGGGCGCTGGAAGATCGAATGCGGACGGATGCGAAATGGTGAATCCCCTGTCATGGTTTGCGTCATGGTTGGGTCCGCCGTGATTGGGTTCGGCGTGGCTCTCGTTGCGAACGCCCGCACATGGGGGCGGGTTCCTGTCTCGCGGCCTGGCCGAAGCGCGGCCGGGTCGCGTTCGTCGTCCGCGCATGATAGCGAGGCGCATGCTCAAGCCAACCCCATCCGCCATTTTGTTCGTCTGTCTCGGCAATATCTGCCGGTCGCCCTTGGCTGAGGCGGCCTTCCGCCACGAGGCGTCGCTGGCCGGCCTCGATGTGACGGCGGACTCGGCGGGCACGGGCGACTGGCATGTCGGGCTGCCGCCCGATCCGCGCGCGCAGGCCACCGCGTTGCGCCATGGCATCGACATCTCGACCTACCGCGCGCGGCAGATCGCCCCGGCGGATTTCCAGCGTTTCGACATGATTTTTGCGCTGGATGGGGACAATCTCGCCAACATCCGGCACCTCGCGCCCGCAGGGCATCGCGCTCATGTCGGCCTGTTGCTGGACATGGTGCCGGGGCGGGAAGGGCAGGCCGTGGCCGATCCCTATTTTGGCGATGAAGCCGGGTTCGATGTGACCTGGCGGGACGTGCAGGCGGCGGCCCGCGCGCTGGTCAGCCGGTTTTGATCTGCGCGTAGAGGCGGTCGATGTCGGCCGGGCGGGCAAGGTCGGTGCCCGGCGTCAGCACCGCCGCAGTGCCACCGGCAATGCCATAGCGGAAGGCATCTTCCGCCGGCCAGTCGCTGGCCAGCGCATAGACCATCGCGGCGACGAAGCTGTCCCCCGCGCCGACCGCGCTTTTCGCGTCGATGGGGATGGCGGGGTGATAGAGGGTGTTCTCTGCCGTCGCCAGCACCGCGCCTTCATGGCCGAGAGTGACCGCGACATAGCGGGCGCGGCCCGATCGTACGATGTCCTGCGCTGCCGCCGCAATGGCATCCGGGCCTTTCAGGTCGCGCCCGACGAGCTGCTGCAATTCGCCCTGGCTCGGCTTGACCAGCAGCACGTGCTCGCCGCTCAGGCCACCGCGCAGGCCGGCGCCTGAACTGTCGAGCACGAAGCCGATGCCGCGCGGCGCCAGCGCGGCGGCAAGCTGCCCGTAGAAATCCTCCGGCACTCCGGGCGGCAGCGATCCGCTGGCCACGAAATAATCGCACGTCACCTGACTGAGCTGGTCGAGCGCCAGCCGCCATTCGGCTTCCTCCACCACCGGCCCCGGCGGCGTGAAGCGATATTCCTTGCCGCTGTCCTTCTCCAGCACCGAGGTCGCGACGCGGGTTTCGCCCTGGATCGGGATCTGCGCGCGCACCAGTTGATGCCGGTCGAGCAAGCCATCGAGCGCTACGCCCGTCGCCCCGCCGGACAGGTAATGCACCCGCGCATTGCCGCCCAGCCGCACGAACACGCGGGCGACATTGATGCCGCCGCCGCCGGGATTATGATATTCGCCAGCCGTCCGCATCTTGTGCGTGGCGAAGACCTTGTCGACCTCATAGGCCACATCGATGGTGGGATTGAGGGTGAGCGTGGCGATGTTCTTCATGCGCATGGGCTAGCAGGATGCGCGCGGCGATCAAAGCCGTGCCGCGCTGTGCGGCAGCCGGTTGCATTGGCGGAGCAGGCGCGGCACGATGACGAGCAGGACGTTTACGCGCCTGGCAGCGCGAATTATGACAAGATAAGTTCGATTCGAATTGTTAGTTAGATCAACTAAAGTTAGACATTGAACCAACGGAGCGGGTGAGGCGACATTCGGCGCAAGATCGAATGGGCATCACCGGTTTGCTGGACTCCATCTGGGGTTCGGAAGGGAGAGTATGGCTGGAGATGCTGCGGACGGCCCGAAAGACCATGGCCTGGATGATGGCGGCCCGCCACCATCTGCCGGGCCGGTGAGGCAGCGCCTCGGGATGCTTCGGCAACTCCTGCTGGCGCTTCTCTGCCTTCCGCTGCTGCTGACGATCAGTTCCGCCAGCGTTCAGGCCGTGCCGGGCGGCAATGAGTTGATCTCCAGTCACGCCTATGCGGTGTTCGGTACCCCCAAATACGGCCCCGGCTTCAAGCATTTCGACTATGCCGATCCCAAGGCGCCCAAGGGCGGCGCGCTGCGGGTGGCCTATATTGGCGGCTTCGACAGTCTCAATCTCATGGCCCTGCTCGGCACGCCGCCCATCGGCATGGTGCAGGTTTACGAGCCGCTGATGCGGCGCAGTTCGGACGAGCCGGCAATGCGCTACGCGCTGGTCGCCGAGTCGATCACCTATCCCAAAGATATTTCATGGATGGATTTCCATCTCGATCCCCGCGCCCGCTGGCATGATGGCGTGCCGATCACGCCCGAGGACATCATCTTCACCATCGATCAGGCCAAGGGCCTGGTGACGCCGTCGCTCAAACGGCTGGAGCAGGCCGTGACGCGTGCGGAAAAGCGCGGGCCGCACACGGTGCGCGTCTATTTCACCCAGCCCAATAATCCCACGCTGCCGACGGTGGTGATGGATATGTGGCTGCTTCCCCGCCATTATTACGCGAAGCACGCGCTTAACGCCGCCTCGCTCGACCGCCCCTTGGGCAGCGGCCCCTATAAGGTCGGCCGCTTCAGCCAGGGGCGCTGGATCGAATATGAGCGCGTGAAGGATTATTGGGCCAAGGATCTGGCGGTCAATAAGGGCCGCTACAATTTCGACATCATCCGGCACGATTATTACCGGGACCAGACGGTGGCCTATGAGGCCTTCCTCGCCGGCAATGTCGACTTCCGGCAGGAAACGAGCGCAGTGCGCTGGGCGAGCGAGAAGCAATTGCCGGCCTTCCGCGCCGGCCAGATCAAGCGGCAGGTCATCGATTACCGCAGCCCGTCCTTCTATTTGGGCATCGTCATGAACACGCGGCGGCCCGCGCTGGCGGATCGTCAATTGCGGCGCGCGCTGATGCTGGCCTATGATTTCGAGTGGGTGCGCCGGACCCTGCTCGCCGGGCATCATGGCCGCCTGCACAGCTTCTATACCAACAGCGAGTTTGCGGCCGAGGGACTGCCCCAGGGCCGGGAGCTGGAACTGCTCCAATCCGTGCGGGACGAGGTGCCGGGCGAGGTGTTCACCAAGGCGCCGGACTTGCCGGTCGGCGGGAACTGGCGCAATCGCCGGGCCAATCTCATCGAGGCGGTGCGGATCCTTCGGGCGGCGGGCTATCGCTATCAGGATGGCCGGCTGATCGACAAGACGACCGGTCGCCCCATGGCGCTTGAGCTGATCAGCTATTCCCCGCTGATGGACCGGCAGGTTTCGCTCTTTGTCGAGAATGCGCGGCAACTGGGCATCGCCATCAGTTTCCGCTCCTTCGACAGCGCGCAATTCCGGCATCGGCTGCGGCATTATGATTATGATCTGCTGCTCAACATCCCGATGTTTCCCGGCCACGAGACGCCGAGCATCGGCCAGACACTGATCTGGGGGTCGCACGCTGCGGATCAGCCGCAATCGCTGAACTATCCGGGCGTCAAGAATCCGGCCGTCGACAAGATGCTCGCGCAGATGATCACCGCGACGGACCGCGAGACCGTGGTCGGCGCGATGCGGGCGCTCGATCGCATCCTGCTGTGGAATTTCTACGCCATTCCCTTCCAGCATGATTACCCGGCGCCGGTGGGGCAAATGCCGATCACCTATTGGGACCGGTTCGGCATGCCGAAAAAGCAGCCCGCCTATAATTTCCCGATCATGACGCTGGATACGTGGTGGAGCGACCCCGGCAAGACGGCTGGGCACGCACAAGGACAGTCTTCATGACGGCGCTCTGGTCCTATGTCGCCCGCCGGCTCCTGCTGATGGTGCCGACGCTGATCGGCATCGTCACGATCACCTTCATCATCATCCAGTTCGTGCCCGGCGGCCCGATCGACCAGATCCAGGCGCGGTTCGCCGGCACCGCGATCGACGCGACGGCTACCATCGGCGGCAGTGTGGATACCGGCGCGAGCAGCGGCATCATGCCCACCGGCGAGTTGGACCCGGCGATGGTGAAGGAGCTTGAGAAGCTCTACGGTTTCGACAAGCCGGTGCTCTATCGCTACTTCAAGATGCTCGGCGATTTTGCGCGGTTCGAGTTCGGTAACAGCTATTACAAGGACCAGCCGGTGATCGATCTGATCATCGAGAAACTGCCGGTGTCGATCTCGCTGGGCCTCTGGACCACGCTCATCACCTATCTCGTCGCTATTCCGCTCGGCATCCGCAAGGCGGTGCGCGCGGGCACTGCGTTCGATGCCTGGTCGAGCTTCTTCGTCACCATCGGCTATGCCATTCCGGGCTTCCTGTTCGCGGTGCTGCTGGTCGTGCTGTTCGCTGGCGGCACGTTCTGGAGCATCTTCCCGGCGCGGGGGCTGGTCTCGGACAATTGGGAGGAGCTCTCGCTCATCGGCAAGGTGCTCGATTATCTCTGGCACATCACCCTGCCGGTGGCCGCGATGGTCATCGGCGCCTTCGCCAACCTCACCATGCTCACCAAGAATTCGATCCTGGATGAAGTGGGCAAGCAATATGTAACCACGGCGCGGGCCAAGGGCCTCTCCGAGAACGGCGTGCTCTATGGCCATGTCTTTCGCAACGCGATGCTCATCGTCATCGCCGGCTTCCCGGCCGCCTTCGTCAGCGTGCTGTTCACCTCCTCGCTGCTGATCGAGGTGATCTTCTCGCTGGATGGCCTTGGGCTGCTGGGCTTCGAGGCAACGATCAACCGGGATTATCCCGTGATGCTTGGCTCGCTGTTCATCTTCTCGCTGCTCGGCCTGCTGACCAATCTGCTCGGCGACGTCACCTATGTGCTGGTCGACCCCCGCATCGATTTCGAAAGGCGGGACGTCTGATGAACGCCGAAACGCCCGTCGCAGCCCCGGCCGTTCATCCCCGGCCTGTGCGCCCGATCAGCCGGATGAGCCCGCTCACGCGCCGGCGCTGGGCCAATTTCAAGGCCAACAAGCGCGGCTATTGGAGCCTGTGGATCTTCCTTGCGCTCTATGCGGTGACGCTATGCGCGGAGCTGATCGCCAACGATAAGCCCATCTTGCTGAGCTATCGCGGCGAGATTTATGCGCCAGTGCTGCGCGCCTATCCCGAGACGACATTCGGCGGCGTGTTCGAGACCGAGGCCAATTATCAGGACCCCGCCGTGCGGGCGATGATCGCCGAGGGCGACGGCTGGACCCTCTGGCCGATCATTCCCTACAGCTACCGGACGATCGACTATGATATCCCCGTCACCGCGCCGTCGCCGCCATCCGCGCGCCATTGGCTGGGCACAGACGACCAAGCGCGCGATGTGCTGGCGCGCATCATCTACGGCTTCCGCCTCTCGGTGACCTTCGGCCTGCTGCTCACCTTCTTCAGCTCCATCGTCGGCATCACCGCCGGCGCCATCCAGGGCTATTTCGGCGGGTGGACGGACCTCATTTTCCAGCGCTGCATCGAGGTCGTCCAGAGCCTGCCGATGCTCTACCTGCTCATCATCATGGCGAGCTTCCTCACGCCCAGCTTCTTCACGCTGCTCGGCGTGCTGCTGCTGGTGAGCTGGATGACGCTGGTGCATGTCGTGCGGGCCGAGTTCCTGCGCGCGCGCAATCTGGATTATGTCCGCGCCGCCCGGGCGCTTGGCCTTGGTAACCGCACGATCATGTTCCGGCACATCCTGCCCAATGCGATGGTGGCGACCATCACCTTCCTGCCGTTCATTGTCTCCTCGTCGATCACCATCCTCACGGCGCTGGATTTTCTCGGCTTCGGAATGCCGCGCGGATCGCCCTCGATCGGCGAACTGCTCAATCAGGCGAAGAACAACCTCTATGCGCCGTGGCTCGGCATTGCGGGGTTCGCCGTCATGGCCACCATGCTCTCGCTGCTCATCTTCATCGGCGAAGCGGCGCGGGATGCCTTCGATCCAAGGAAATCGACATGAGCGCCCCGGACAGGCCCCTGCTTGCGGTCGACAGGCTGTGCTGCTCGTTCCGCTCGGAAGGCCGCATCGTCGAGGCGGTCAAGGACGTCTCCTTCACGCTGGAGAAGGGCCAGACGCTGGCACTGGTTGGCGAGTCCGGCTCGGGCAAGTCCACCGCTGCCATGTCGATCCTGCAATTGCTGCCCTATCCCGTGGCGTTCCACCCATCGGGCTCGATCCGGCTGGACGGGCAGGAAATCGTTGGCGCCAGCGAGCGCACGATGCAGACCCTGCGCGGCGCGCGCATCGCGCTGATCCCGCAGGAGCCGCTCACCGCGCTCAACCCGCTCCACACCATCGACCGGCAGATCATCGAGGCGATGAAGCTGCACGATCCGGCAATCAGCCGGGCGGCGGCGGTGGCCAAGACCATCGATCTGCTCAAGCTGGTCGGGCTGCGCGATGCCGAGAACCGCCTCAAATCCTATCCGCACCAGCTCTCCGGGGGGCAGCGCCAGCGCATCATGATCGCCATGGCGCTGGCCAACGAGCCGGACCTGCTGATCGCCGACGAGCCGACCACCGCGCTCGACGTGACCGTGCAGGCGCAGGTGCTCGATCTGCTCAAGGATCTGCAGCAGCGCCTCGGCATGGCGATGCTGCTCATCACCCATGATCTGGGCGTGGTGCGCAAGATGGCCGAGCGCGTCTGCGTGATGACGCAGGGCGAGGTGGTGGAGGCCGGCGACACCAGCGCGGTGTTCGACAATCCCCAGCACGCCTACACCCGCAAACTGCTGGACGCGACGCCGCGCGGCGAGCCGCTGAAGATCGAGGGCGATCCCGCGCCGCTGGTGCGCACCGAGGATCTGAAGGTCCATTTCCCGATCAAGGGCTGGTTCGGCAAGCCGCGCGCCTTTGTGAAAGCCGTGGATGGCGTGACGCTCTCGATCCCGCGCGGGCATACGCTCGGCGTCGTCGGCGAGTCCGGCTCGGGCAAGAGCACGCTCGGCCTTGCGCTGCTGCGCATTAGCCGCTCGGAAGGGCCGATCTGGTTCGAGGACGAGCCGCTGCACGAGCGCAACTGGAAGCAGATGCGCCCCCTGCGCAAGCGGATGCAGATCGTCTTTCAGGATCCCTTTGCCAGCCTCAGCCCCAAGATGACCATCGGCCAGATCGTCGGCGAGGGGCTGCCGATCCATCGGCCCAACCTCACCCCCGCAGAGCGCTACGAGGCTGTCGCGACGATGATCGAGGAAGTCGGCCTCTCCACGGCGGTGCTAGATCGCTACCCGCACGAATTCTCCGGCGGCCAGCGCCAGCGCATCGCCATCGCCCGCGCGATCATCCTGCGGCCCGATCTCGTGATCCTGGACGAGCCCACCTCGGCGCTCGACATGTCCGTGCAGGCCCAGATCGTCGACCTGCTCCGCAACCTCCAGGCGAGCCATGGCCTGACCTATCTGTTCATCAGCCAC
Organism: Sphingobium sp. B8D3A; assembly: GCF_025961995.1. Taxonomy (NCBI): domain Bacteria; kingdom Pseudomonadati; phylum Pseudomonadota; class Alphaproteobacteria; order Sphingomonadales; family Sphingobiaceae; genus Sphingobium; species Sphingobium sp. B8D3A. Next base: position 1,073,662 of record NZ_JAOQOS010000001.1, read on the forward strand.
GACCTCAAGGTCGTCCGCGCCCTCGCGCATGAAGTGGTGGTGATGCGCAACGGCAAGATCGTGGAACAGGGCTCTTCGCAACAAATCTTCAACGCGCCGCAGACGGACTATACGCGCGACCTCATCGCCGCCGCGCTGGAACTGCGGGCGCGGGCGGCGGCGTGATTTTTGAGGCAAGCCTGAACTAAGTGAATGTCGGCTTTGAAGTTCTGCGCTCACATGCGTGAAGGGCTGCTTTGGTGTGGAAAGCAGACTGGCACCTTTTCGAGGCACTCGCGCCTAAGTCTCGGCAGACGAGGCTAGTCCAGAAACGATCAACGCAAGACCGACAAGCGCAATGACGAGAGAAAATGTCTCCATCGGCATCGACATGAAACGGTTGGTCGCGGGATACCAAAGACGTTGACCAAGATGCTTCGGTTTAGTCCGCTCTATGCGTCGCTTATTCCAACGTGTTCCAGCAGCCCAGTTAATCGCCGCTGCCAAGATGAACGAGACGCCCCAATACCATGTGCGATCTTTGAGAAAGGGTGCGCCAGCTTGAAGAATAAAGCCAAAGACAATCATGGTCAGGAGGACGATGACCATCGTCATGTATCCTTTACCCGTCCACCATGCGATAAACATAACGCCTCCTCCTTCGGATATCTGAGGCGGAGCTTAATTCGCAGGTCCGCTTTCAAGCGACCTAGCATAGGGCCGAATATGGCAGCAATGTCATCGTATCCGGAACGGCTGCTTTCAGCCGATATCCTGCAAACCCTAGCCCCTCTCCTTCCACCCCCGCCACCCCAGGCAAGGATCAATGCCGTTCCGTGCATTGTTGGCGGCGCCACCGCTCGCTAGCCTCCCGCCGTCAAACGCGATGTGAGGGAGAAGAGGATGTCGGCATTCAATCGGGCGATGAGCCATGGCAGCGCGCGCCGGCGCGGTCGCGGCGTCCTGCTGGCCGGTCTCTCGCTTCTGCTCGCCAGCACCTCGGCCTGCACCCAGGCGGATACGTCCGTGGCCTCGGCGTCGGCAGCCTCTGCAACTGTCGCACAGGCGGGCCCGATCCGCGCGTTCGGCAATCTCACCGTGTTCGAGTTCGCGCCGCTCTTTATCGCCGCTGAATCCTATTATCCCGCTCCCGTCACCATCGGGCGCGGGAGCGTCGCCAATCTTGTCGGCGAGCCGGGAGCCACGCCGGATGACAGCAGTGCGCCGGCCGACATCGCGACCAATGCCGAGACGCAGGCGCTGCGCTACTCGCTGCGCAATCCGGACATGCGGATCGTCATGACCGTGACCGAGGGACTGTACCGCATCGTTGCGCGCAAATCGGCCGGCATCAATTCGCTGGCTGACCTCAAGGGCAAGCGGATCGCGACCATTTCCGTCACTTCATCCGGATTCTTCACCCAGAAGATGCTGAAAACCGTCGGCCTTTCCAGTGACGATGTCACCATGGTCGGCATGAAGCTGCCCGACATGCCGCAGGCACTGGCGGACCGAAAGGTCGATGCCGTGGCGATCTGGGAGCCGGAAGTCGAACGCGCCGCGCAGGCGATTGGCGACGATGCCATCGAGTTCAGCGGCAAGGGCGTCTATCGCGAGCTGTTCAATCTCAACACCACCGCCGGCGCACTGGCGAACCCGCAGATGCGGCGGAACATCGTCGTGATGGTCCGCGCGATCATCGATGCCACGCAGGAGGTCCGCCGCGACCCCACCCGCGCGCAGGAACTGGTGGCGCAGAACAGCGGCTATCCGCTCGAGCTGGTCGAGAAGAGCTGGTCCCACCACAATTGGCTGGCGGACTGGACCGGCGACCTGCTGGACGTGCTGGAGGAAGAGGAAGCCTGGCTCGCCAAACAGGACAAGCGCACGCCCCGCACCCGCGCACAGCTCGCGACGCTGATCGACACGAGCGTGCTGGAGGAAGCCAAGGCCCTGCCGCCGCTGCCCAAGCGGAAGTGACGTAACGCGGACCCTGGCCCTCAGCGCGACCGCTTCAGCCGCACGATCGTCTCATCCAGCGCCGAAAGAAAGCGTGAACGGTCGGCTTTGCTGAACGGCGCCGGGCCGCCGATGATGTCGCCGCCGGCGCGCAGATCGGCCATGATGGCGCGGGTCGCGATGGCGCTGCCGATGGAGGCGGTGGTGAAGGGCTTGCCGGTCGGGGCGATCACGCTTGCGCCGGCTTTCAAGCAGCGATCGGCAAGCAGAATGTCCGCGGTGACGCAGATCGTCGCCGGGCCGGCCTGTTCGGCGATCCAGTCATCGGCCGCGTCGAAGGCGTCGGACACGACCACCCGCTCGACCAGCGGATGATCGGGCACGCGGATGCGCTGGTTGCTGACGATCCTGACCGGCGTCTCATGCCGAAATGCCACCCGGTAGATTTCTTCCTTCACCGGGCAGGCATCGGCATCGACGAGGATCGCGATCATCTATCCTTGCCGGGCTTCTTCTGCGCGAAGGGCTTGGCGCCACCCTTCCACTTGTTCGGGCCCTTCTTCTTGCCGGCGCCATGCGGGCCGGGCTGGGCCTGGTCCGGGCGGCCGCCATGCGGTCCGCGCGCGGCGGGTGCGCGATAGGGCTTGGGTGCATGGACGGGGCGGGCATTGTCGCGGCGATTGCGACGCGCTTCCTCGCGGGGCTTGCCGTCGGTCGGCTGGATGTCGACCTCGTCATCCTCGCTGGCGGTGCGGCGCACGGCATCGAGGAAGCGGGCAGCGACGCCGCCCGCGACCTCGAACAGCGTTTCCTGCGCCGCGATGCGGATCGCGCCGATCTCTGTGCGGCTGATGTGGCCGCGCCGGCAGAGCAGCGGCAGGATCCAGCGCGGATCGGCATTCTGATTGCGGCCGACATTCAGGCGGAACCAGGCGCTCTGCTCGAAACCGGGGCGGGGACCGCGCGGCTCGGCGGGGGCATCGCTCCCCAGCAGATCTTCGGGCTCGGGCAGGCGCGCGCGATAGGCATGGGCCAGCATCGCGGCGACATCTTCCGGGCTGCGCTCGGCGAGCAACTGGCGGCCCAGCTCATGATCCTGCTCGCTCAGCTCGACCGGGGCGCGCAGCGTTTCAAGCAGGCGCTGGGTATCGGCGCGGCGAATGTCGTCGGCGGAAGGCGGCGAAATCCAGTCCGCCTGGATGCGCGCGCCGCGCAGCATCGATTCCACCCGGCGGCGGCGCGGATAGGGCACGATGAGCACGGCGGTGCCCTTCTTGCCCGCGCGCCCGGTACGGCCGGAGCGGTGCTGCAGCGTCTCGGCATCGCGCGGAATCTCGACATGGACGACGAGGCTCAGCGTCGGCAGGTCGATCCCGCGCGCGGCCACGTCGGTTGCGACGCACACGCGCGCCCGCCGGTCGCGCAAGGATTGCAGCGCCTGATTGCGCTCATTCTGGCTATGCTCGCCGGAAAGGGCAACGACCGCGAAGCCGCGCTCGACCAGCCCGGCATGGAGGTGGCGCACATTGTCGCGCGTGGCGCAGAACAGCATCGCCGTCTCGGCTTCGTGGAAGCGCAGCAGGTTCACCACGGCATGTTCGATGTCGGCCGGCGCCACAGCGATCGCCTGATAGCTGATGTCGCCATGGCCGCGCTCCTGCGTCACCGTCGAGATGCGCAGCGCGTCGCGCTGATAGCGCCGGGCAAGCGCCACGATGGGGGCCGGCATGGTCGCGGAGAAGAGCAGGGTGCGGCGCTCCTGCGGCGTGCCGTCGAGGATTTCTTCCAGATCCTCGCGGAAGCCCATGTCGAGCATCTCGTCGGCTTCGTCCAGCACCACCGCGCGCAGGGTGGAGAGGTTGAGGGCGCCGCGTTCCAGATGGTCGCGCAGGCGACCGGGCGTGCCGACCACGATCTGCGCGCCGTGCGAGAGCGCGCGGCGCTCCTTGCTCGCATCCATGCCGCCGACGCAGGTGGCGATGCGGGCGCCGGCCTTGCCATAGAGCCAGATCAGCTCGCGGCTGACCTGCAGCGCTAGTTCACGGGTCGGCGCGATGATCAGCGCCTGCGGCAGGCCGGGCGGCGCCATGCGCTCGCCATCTTCCAGCAGGTCGGTGGCAATGGCGAGGCCGAACGCCACGGTCTTTCCCGATCCGGTCTGCGCGGAGACAATGAGGTCGCGGCCATGCGCCTGCGCCTCCAGAACTTCGGCCTGAACGGGCGTGGGGTCGGCATAGCCGCGCTCGGCAAGGGCGTTGGCGAGAAGAGGGGGGAGTGTGGAAAAGGGCATGTATCTCGCTAATCAAAAAAGAGTGGAGCGGTGGACCATCGTCGCCGCAAAGCCTGTTTCAAAGGCCTCATCTGCGCGCGTCATCCTGTTTGGTGGTCCGCCTTATGCGCCCCCCATACAGATATGGAGGGCATCTGGCTTGCAAAGTTTTGCGTGGCCGGGCCGATGACCCCTGCGGGGCCGGGCTGAGGGCTAGATTTCCTCGCGATCGAGCTTGCGGATGAAGCCGATGATGCCGGTCTGCCGGTGGCGCTTGAGCCGTTCGGCCTGCAGGATCGTGAGCACCTTGGCGAAACAGGCTTCGGCATCGTCATTGACGAGCACATAATCATAGCCGTCCCAGTGCGCGATTTCGCTGTGTGCGCGCGCCATGCGTCGCTCGATCACGTCGTTGCTGTCGGTACCCCGTCCGCGCAGCCGCGCTTCCAGCTCGATCATCGAGGGGGGCAGGATGAACACGCGGACGACATCGCCGCCGGCCAGCTGGTGGAGCTGCTGGGCGCCCTGCCAGTCGATATCGAACAGCACGTCGTGCCCGGCTTCCAGCATCCCTTCCACCGGCGCGCGCGGCGTGCCGTAGCGATGATCGAACACATGCGCCCATTCGAGGAATTGATTGTCGGTCACCATGGCGCGGAACCGCTCGAGGTCGACGAAATGATAATCCTTGCCGTCGACTTCGCCGGGCCGCATCGGCCGGGTGGTGGCGGAGACGGACATGGTCAGGCCCGGATCATGCGCCAGCAGCTTGCGCGAGATGGTGGATTTGCCGGCCCCGGAAGGGGAGGACAGCACGAAAAGCATCCCCCGGCGCTTGAAGGATGCGGGCTGGGCAAGTGGATCGGCGGAAACGGGATCGGTCATGTCGGCCATGCTTGCTCCTGCCGTGAGTCTGCCGCCACGTCAATTGGCGGACTGAGACTTGGGCGGAGGAATCGCCTCCGCGCGGCCAGTCTGGAGGGCTTTTTGTGTGGATCGGTCGTCTTCCAACGGCTTCGTTAAGCGCACGTAAAGCCAGCCGGTGCTATGGGTTATGTCATTGGAGGATGACATGATTATGCGGATTCTCCGCACCGAGCGCGGAGCAAAGGCTTTGGAACTTGGGCTGGTAACCAGCCTCACCGGTATCGCGGCATTGATTGCCGTGGCTTCACTCGGTTTGGGCTGACGGGCCTTCCGCCCTCTCAGGCCAATGTCATCTGGCGCTTTCTCTTTACCACCTCTCCACCATTTGCGGCGACGTTGAACCGGCACATGTGAGGAGTGCCCCATGCCGCGTCAGACATCACCTGCTGTTGACCGTGACCTGACGCCCTTTGCTCGGCTGCGGGCAAATGAGCGCGGTGCGACGGCAGTGGAATATGGGTTGATCGCGGCGCTGGTGTCGCTGGCCTGCGTCATGGCGTTTCTGTCGCTCGGCATCAATCTCTCCGAGCTCTTCTTCGGCATCAGCAACAGCCTGTCGGGCCGATAAGGCGCGAGAAGCGGCAGCCCGCCGGATATTTTCCACCTTCGCGCGACGAGCAATTGCGTGACGCGAGAATGCGCTTAGGCTGTCCCCAATCATAAGCAGGAGAGCGTGCCCATGTTCGTCAAGTTTACCAGCCCGGACCGCGCCCCCGTCGCCGTCAATGCGACGCAGATTTCGTTCATCTCCAATGTCGGCGAGGGCACCCGCATTCGCTTTGGCGAAGGCCGCAGCGTGACGGTCGTCGAGCCGCTCGACGAAGTGATCGACCGGCTGAACCGGACCAACCAGCTACCCGAAAGCTAGGGACTAGCGCGCCGAGACTTCAGCTGCCCGCGTTGAGGTTGATCGGAGGAGCAAGCGGATTGGTCTCATCCGGGTTGGCTTGGTTTGCACCCGCACCGCTCGCTTCGCCCGACAAAGCGGCCGCGATCATCGCTTCCCAAATCTCTTCATTGCCTGCGCTGGCCATTGCCGCGTCCGGCTCGCGCATCGTGCGGAGCACTGCGCGCGCGTCCTCGAGGCAATCTTCCCATTCCAGGTCCACAGATCGGCTGGCGCTCGGCTCGGTGCCATCGGCATTCTCGCTCAGCCGCAGTCCGGCGAGCACGCGCGCAATGCGCTCTATCAGGGGCGTATGGGAAATGGGCATGGGGACATCCTCCAGCATGGTCTCGCACAGGGGCACGCGGCCGCCGCGGACGCGACATGCCCACAACAGCTTTGTGCCACTTCCATCTCGCTTGGGAGCTGGCCCTGATGAGACGCTTGTGCGCCCAGAAGGTTGCTGAACGCTCACTCGGATGGGCGCCATTTGCTGCTGGCAGGATTAGGGGCCGCGCCTAACGCAGTTTCGCGATCGTCAGCCCGTCCGCCTTGGCGCGGTCCTTCACCGATTCCTCGCTGCGGGTCAGTGCCTTGGCGATGGCTTTCAGCGCCATGCCCTTCTTCGCCAGCGTGTGCAGCTTGTCGATCTCGGCGGCGGTCCAGGGCTGGCGATGCCGCTCGAAGCGTCCGCCTGCGTCAGTCTTTGCCATCAGGCTGCACTCCTTTGCGATGGGCGGCCCGGTACCGCGCTCACCGCTTCTTCACGAACTCAGCGCGCAGCACCAGCCCCTTGATGCCCTCGTAGCGGCAGTCGATTTCCTGCGGGTCACCGGTGAGGCGGATCGACTTGATCAGCGTCCCGCGCTTGAGCGTCTGCCCCGCGCCCTTCACCGTCAGATCCTTGATCAGCGTGACCTGATCGCCATCGGCCAGCAGATTGCCGACTGCGTCGCGCACTTCCACCGCATCGGCCGCGCCCTGCTTGGCGGCCAGTTCGGAAGCCGGCAGCCACTCGCCGCTGGCTTCATCGAACACATAATCCTCGTCGCTAGTCTGCTCGCTCAACTGTCGTCCCCCATTTTGAGCGCGGCGATGAATGCTTCCTGCGGAATCTGCACGGAGCCATATTCGCGCATCCGCGCCTTGCCCTTCTTCTGCTTCTCCAGCAGCTTCTTCTTGCGGGTTATGTCGCCGCCATAGCATTTGGCGGTCACGTCCTTGCGCATCGCGGCGATGGTCTCGCGCGCGATCACCTTGCCGCCGATCGCCGCCTGAATGGGGATCTTGAAGAGGTGGCGGGGGATGAGGTCCTTCAGCCGCTCGCACATGTGGCGGCCGCGCTCCTCGGCGACGCCCCGATGGACGATCATGGAGAGCGCGTCGACCGGCTCGTTGTTGACGAGGATGCTCATCTTCACGAGGTCGCCCTCGCGCAGGCCAATCTGCTCATAGTCGAAGCTGGCATAGCCTCGGCTGATCGACTTCAGCCGGTCGTAGAAGTCGAACACCACTTCGTTGAGCGGCAGTTCGTAGCTCACCTGCGCGCGGCCGCCCACATAAGTGAGGCCGGTCTGGATGCCGCGCCGGTCCTGACAGAGCTTGAGGATGCTACCGAGATATTCGTCCGGCGTGTAGATCGTCGCCTTGATCCAGGGCTCGTCGATCTGCTCGATGCGGCTGGGGTCGGGATAGTCGGCCGGATTGTGCAGCAGGATCTCGCGCGCGTCCTCGGTCTTGGATTTGCGCAGCTGGATGCGATAGACCACCGACGGCGCGGTGGTGATGAGGTCGAGGTCATATTCGCGGGTCAGCCGCTCCTGGATGATCTCGAGGTGCAGCAGGCCGAGGAACCCGGCGCGGAAGCCGAAGCCCAGCGCCGCGCTGCTCTCCATCTCGAAGGAGAAGCTCGCGTCGTTGAGGCGCAGCTTGGCGATGCTCTCGCGCAGCTTCTCGAAGTCCGCCGCATCGACCGGGAAGAGCCCGCAGAACACCACTGGCTGCACTTCCTTGAAGCCGGGCAGGGGCGTGGTCGCGCCGTTCTTCACCGTGGTGATGGTGTCGCCCACGCGGGTCTGCGTGATTTCCTTGATCTGCGCGGTGATGAAGCCGATTTCGCCGGGGCCAAGCTCCGGCAGCGTCTCGATCTTGGGGCGGAAGCAGCCGACGCGGTCGACCAGATGCTCCGTGCCGCCGATCATGAACTTGATGTTCTGGCCCTTCTTGAGCACGCCGTTGATGACGCGCACAAGGATGACGACGCCGAGATAGGGGTCGTACCAGCTGTCGACCAGCATCGCTTCCAGCGGCTTGTCCCGGTCGCCATTGGGGGCGGGGATTTTCTTGACGATTGCTTCCAGAATCTCGTCAATGCCGATGCCGGCCTTGGCGGAGGCGAGCACCGCCTCGCTGGCGTCAATGCCGATCACGTCCTCGATCTCCGCCTTCACCTTCTCGGGCTCGGCGGCGGGCAGGTCGATCTTATTGATGACCGGCACGATCTCATGATCATGCTCGATGCTCTGGTACACATTGGCCAGCGTCTGCGCTTCCACGCCCTGCGCGGCATCCACGACCAGCAGCGCGCCTTCGCATGCGGCGAGGCTGCGCGAGACTTCATAGGCGAAGTCGACATGGCCCGGCGTGTCCATGAGGTTGAGCTCATAGGTCTTGCCGTCGCTCGCGGTGTAATCAAGGCGCACGGTCTGGGCCTTGATGGTGATGCCGCGTTCCTTCTCGATATCCATGTTATCGAGCACCTGCGCGGTCATCTCGCGATCCGAGAGTCCGCCGGTGCGCTGGATCAAGCGGTCGGCAAGGGTCGACTTGCCATGGTCGATATGCGCGATGATGGAAAAGTTACGGATGTGGGCGAGGTCAGTCATTGCGCGCCGATAGCAGGCGGAAGGGTTCCGGCAAAGCCTTCTGAAAGAGGGCCCGCCGCGACCATTTCATACAAGACATAAGAGGCGCCGCCTGTCATGCGCCGCCGCCGTGCAGTCGTTAACCTTGTGCCGGCATTTTGCTGTGATAAACAGCGGGCCTTGTGGTTCGGCAGGGGCGTCGACTGCATAATCCTTGTGGGTGAGGTAATACATGAAACTATCGATCAAACTGGCGCTGGCGCTGTCCGCGATCGGCCTGGTGGTGCAGCCGGCCATGGCGCAATCCTCGGGGCGCAAGGCGCAGGACAAAGGCACGCGCGAAATCCCGCGTTGCACCAAGAATCTGGGCACCGTCGCCATCGTCGAGCCGGACACGCAGTGGTGGCGCGAGCTGAGCCTCGGCAGCCCCGAAGCGATCCTGCGCATCTTCATCCAGCAGTCCGGCTGCTTCACGCTCGTTAACCGCGGGCGCTCGATGCAGAACCGCGCGATGGAGCGCGCCCTGGCCGACCAGGGTGAGCTGCAGGCCGGCAGCAACATCGGGCGCGGTCAGGTGAAGGCGGCGGACTATTTCCTCCAGCCGGACATCGTGACCTCCAACAAGAATAGCGGCGGCAACGCTCTTGGCGGCATGCTGGGCGGCTTCCTGGGCCGTAGCACGTTCGGCGCGCTGGCCGGCGGCATCAACATCAAGAAGAGCGAAGCCAATGTGACGCTCTCCATCGTGAACGCGCGCACCACGGTCGAGGAAGCGATGACCGAGGGCTATTCGCGCAAGTCGGATCTGAGCTTCGGTGCCGGCGGCGGCGCGGGCTGGTGGGGCGGTTTTGCCGGCGCGGCTGGCGGCGGCTACCAGAACACGGATATCGGCCAGGTCATCGTGCTGGCCTATCTGGATGCCTATACCAAGCTGGTGACCCAGCTCGGCGGTCTGCCCGCCAATGCCTCGGCAGCAGCGCCCGCTGCACGCTGAACGGCATCGGTAAATCGATCTGAAAGGGCGGGCCGAATGGTCCGCCCTTTTCGTTTGGGCGCGCCTATCGCTCCACGGGCGTCGCTCTCATGCGCACGGCCCTTGCCTCGCGCGCAGCCTCGGCTAGGCTGCCCCCCGCAAGACACATTTTCTGGAGAGGCCGTTCCATGCGTCATATCGCCATCATCGGGTCTGGCCCTGCCGGCTATTATACCGCGGAAGCCTGTCAGAAGCAGTTCGGCGAGGATGTGGCGATCGACATCATCGACCGGCTGCCTGTTCCCTTCGGCCTTGTTCGCACGGGTGTCGCGCCGGATCACCAGTCCATCAAGGCCGTATCCCGCCGCTATGAAGCCGTGGCCTTGACCGACACGGTGCGCTTCGTCGGCAATCTCGTCATCGGGCGCGACGTGTCGATCCCGGAACTTCAGGGCCTTTACGATGCCGTGATCCTCGCCACCGGCGCGCCGTCGGATCGCCCGCTGGGCGTGCCCGGCGACGATCTGCCCGGCGTCATCGGCAGCGCCGCTTTCGTCGGCTGGTATAATGGCCATCCCGATCATGCCGATCTCGCACCGCGGATCGACGAGCGGGATGTGGTCATCATCGGCAATGGCAATGTCGCGCTGGATTGCGCCCGCATCCTCGCCAAGACCGCGCGCGAGCTTGAGGAGAGCGATGTCGTCGCTCATGCCTATGACATTCTCAAAAAGGCGCAGCCCCGCTCGATCACCATCTTGGGTCGGCGCGGCCCGGCGCAGATTGCGATGACCCCCAAGGAGCTGGGCGAACTCGGCCGGCTGGAGCGCGCCTCCGTCCATGTCGACCCCGCCGATCTGCCGCCCACGTCGGTGGATGAGGCGCTGGAGCCGGGACAGCGCAAGTCGCTGGCGCTGCTCCGCCAGTTCGCCGAGCCATCGCCCGAGAAGGTGGTTGCGATCCGGTTCGATTTCTTCGTCGTTTCCGAGCGCGTGGAGGGGGAGGGGCGCGTCGAGCGGCTGGTGCTGGAGCGGACCCGGCTCGATGCGCAGCAGCAGAGCATCGGCACCGGCGAGCGTGTGACCATGCCCGCCGATCTCATCATCAGCTGCATCGGCTATCGCACGCCGCCCATTCCCGACGTGCCCTATGACGAGGCGCGCGGCCGCTTCGCCAATGAGGAGGGCCGCATTCGCCCGGGCCTCTATTGCGTCGGCTGGGCGCGGCGGGGGCCGAGCGGCACCATCGGCACCAACAAGCCCGACGGCTTCCTGATCGCCGAAGCCATCGCTGCCGACCAGCCCGCCGCCGCCGGCAAGCAGGGCCGGGCTGGCCTGGACGCGCTCATTGCCGAGCGCGATCTGGAGATCGTCACCTTCCGTGATTGGCAGAAGATCGACGAAGCCGAAATCGCCCAAGCCCGCCTCGGTGCCCCGCGCGAGAAGTTCGTGCGGATCGCGGATATGGTGAAGGCGAGCAGAGAGTAAAGCGGGTGCCTATCAGCGCCCGCCCTTATGGTTAGACCCGCATCGGCATCAGCACGTAAAGCGCCGGCGCCTTCTCATTCTCGCGGATGAGCGTCGGCGCGGCGGCGTCGGCGAGGTGGACTTCAACCGAGTCGCCTTCGACCTGTCCGAGAATGTCGAGCAGATAGCGGGCGTTGAAGCCGATCTCGATGGGCGCGGCGCTGTAGTCGCCGGGCACTTCCTCGGCGGCAGTGCCGTTTTCCGGGCTGGTGACGGAAAGGGTGATCTTGTCCTTCTCCAGTGCCATCTTCACGGCGCGGGTCTTCTCGGTGGCGATGGTCGCCACGCGGTCCACGCCTTCCTCGAAGCTGCGCGGATCGATCTTGAGCAGCTTGTCGTTGCCGGTCGGGATCACGCGGCTGTAATCCGGGAAGGTGCCGTCGATCAGCTTGCTGGTCAGCACCGCATTGCCAAGGTCGAAGCGGATCTTGGTGGGCGAGAGGTCGATGCGCACGCTGCCGTCCACTTCATCGAGCAGCTTGCGCAACTCGGCGATGCATTTGCGCGGAATGATGATGTCCGGCATGCCCTCGGCACCATCGGGGCGCACCACCGTCACGCGGGCGAGGCGGTGGCCATCGGTCGCGGCGGCCTTCAGCACCGGGGCGGGGTCTTCCGCGACGTGCAGGAAGATGCCGTTCAGATAATAGCGCGTCTCCTCGGTGGAGATGGCAAAGCGCGTCTTGTCGATGATCTGGATGAGCGAAGCGGCCGGCAGCTCGAAGCTGGTGGGCAGCGCGCCTTCCGCGATGATCGGAAAGTCGTCGCGCGGCAGGGTCTGCAGGTTGAAGCGCGCACGCCCGGCCTGCACGAGCATCTTGCCCTCGGCGGCTTCCAGGCGGACCTGGCTGCCCTCGGGCAGCTTGCGCGCGATGTCGAACAGGGTGTGGGCCGAGACGGTGGTGGCGCCCGGCGTTTCCACCTGCGCCTGCACATTCTCGACGATTTGCAGATCGAGGTCGGTGGCCATCAGCTTGATGGCGCCGTCGCCGGTCGCGTCGATCAGCACGTTCGAGAGAATCGGGATCGTGTTGCGCCGCTCCACGACCGACTGGACATGGCCGAGGCTCTTCAGGAGCGTCGCACGTTCGATGGTGGCCTTCATCCCTCTGGTGTCCGTTTCTTATCCGGTTGATGGAGTCGGAGCGAAGGAGTCCGCTCTTGGAGCCTCATTCCTTATCGAAATTGCCGCATGGGGCAAGTCGCCCCGAGAAAAAAGCGCGCGTCCACCCGGCGCCGTCTTGTGTTCGCGGGCGCGTTACGCTTTGTCCGGCGGCATGACGCTCACCTGCCCTGTCCGCGCGCTCGCTCTGCTGCTGATCGGCGCCGCGCTTGCCGCGGCCGGCAACGCGCGGGCGCGGGACGTGCTCGGCGTGTTCGAGGGCTGGGGCGCGTTCCGGGATCCGAACGCCCAGCGCTGCTTTGCTATGGCCCAGCCGATGGCCGGGGGCTGGGAAGCATCGCCCTGGCGCCCGTTCGCCGCCATTGGCTACTGGCCCCGCGCCGGGCTGCGCGGACAGGTGAATATTCGCCTCAGCCATCAACTGGCCAAGGATACGCACGCGGTTCTGTCCCTCGGCGGCAGGCAGTTCGCGCTGGTTGGGTCCGAGGCGGATGTCTGGGCGGCGGATGCGGCAAGCGATGCGGCGATCATCGCCGCGATGCGCACCAATCGGACGATGAGCATCTCCGGGCGGGCACGGGCAGGCGGGCGCTTTACCGATCGCTATGCCCTGGGCGGTGCCGCCACCGCCATCGACGCGGCGGCGTTGGCCTGCGCGCGGCGACGTTAAGCCCGCTTTCCCGGTCCCGCCATGCGTTGACAGCGCTCTTGTTGCATTGCAGCATACGACGCATCGTCCGGGGAGACCATGCTTCATGTTCTATCGCCACGCCCTAGGGGCAGTCATTGGCTGCCTGATCGCCGCCCCACTGGCTGCGCAACTGCCCGACCCATCCCCTGAGCGGATCAATGCCTGGTGGGGCCATGTCGAGGAACTTGCCAGCGATGCCAATGAAGGGCGCGGAGCCGGCACGCCGGGCTATGATCGTGCGGCCGATTATGTCGTCGAGGCCTTTCGCAAGCTTGGGGCGCAGGCGGCGGGAACGGACGGCTATTTTCAGCGTGTCGATCTGGTTGAGCAGCGCTTCGATCAGCCGGCGAGCACGGCGGTACTCAAGCGCGCGTCGGGCGATGTGGTTCTGGCGACCCCGCAGGATCTGTTCTTCCGTGGTAACACGCCCATGCCGGCCAGCATCGACGCGCCACTGGTCTTTGCCGGCTATGGCCTCTCCATAGCCGAGGCCGGTCATGATGATTTCGCGGGGATCGACGTCAAGGGCAAGGTGGTGGTCGTGCTGTCCGGCGGCCCAGCCGACATTTCGGGCGCGCTGAAGTCCGATGCGCGCTCGGCGCGCGCGAAGCTGCTCGCTGAGCGTGGTGCCCTGGGAATGATTGCGCTCACCACCCCCAAACAGGTCGAGATCCGGTGGGATCGGCAGGTCGGCAATGCGAGCCTTTCCTCCATGTATCTGGCCGATCCGGCGCTGCGCGATGTCTCGGTGCCCTTCATGATGGCCACCCTCTCGCCGGAAAAGGCCGGTCTGCTGTTCGAGGGCACGGGGCAGAGCTTCGAGGCGCTGTCCGCCCTGTCGGACGCATCGGCGTCGCTGCCCCTCTTCGATCTGCCGGGCCGCTTTGCCGCGACGATCAAGGCGACCCAAAAGCCGCTCAGCAGCAACAACATCATCGCGGTCCTGCCCGGATCGGACCCGGCACTGGCCTCGGAATATGTCGTCCTTTCGGCGCATCTGGACGGCTATGGCATCGGAGCGCCGGTCAATGGCGATGCCATCTATAACGGGGCGTTCGATAATGCCGTCGGCGTCGCCAGCATGATCGAGGCGGCCAGGGCGCTGGCGGCGGCGCCCCAAAAGACCCGCCGCTCGATCCTGTTCGCCATCGTTACCGCAGAAGAGAAGGGCCTGCTCGGCTCGCGCTATTTCGCCAGTCATCCGACGGTACGGGCCGGATCGATCGTGGCGAACATCAATCTGGACATGCCGCTGCCGATCTTTCCGCTGACCAGCATCACGCCCATCGGCTATGAGGAGAGCACGCTCGGCGCTCATGCGCAGGCGGTGAGCGAGGCGATGGGCCTGCCCATCGTCCCCGACCCCAAGCCGGATCGCAACGTGTTCATCCGGTCGGATCAATATAGTTTCATAAAGCAGGGCATCCCGGCGCTCTTTCCCAAATATGGTTTCAAGGTCGGCACGCCGGAGGAGGCGGTGGAGGCCGCGTGGCGCGCGAACATCTACCATTCTCCTCAGGATGATCTTCTGCAGCCGGTGATGAAGGCCGAGGGCGTCAAGCTGACCGACTATGTCATGGCGCTCACCCAGCGCGTCGCCAACGCGCCAGAGCGCCCGCGGTGGCTGGAGACGAGCTATTTCAAGCGCTTTGCGAACTAGTCAGCCCGCCGTCAGTCTCGTTCGCGGCGGACGATCGCGTAGGTTTTCGGGGCGAGATGGAGATCCCATTGCTGGTCCTGCGCATCGCGCGCGTCATCGACCTCCCAGCGGTTGTCGTCGATGTCGAACTCGATCTCGTCCCAGCTTTTGAAACCCGCGTCGTGCAGCACAGCCGTGATGGCCTTCGCCTCCTCCGGGGTCGGGGCACGGTCCGCGGCGAGGGCGGGTGTCGCGCAGCCGAGCGAGGCCAGGGCGGCGAGGGGGAGCGGGAACGCGAACTTCATGGATCAATCCTCCGATAGGCGCCGAAGGACTCCACGGCGAATGGCGTACGTGGAATGATGTGCTTCGGGCGCGGTGGGGCGTCCGACATCACGCTTGCCAGCAAGCGCCAGAGGGGCCCGGACGACCAGAGCGTAACGGCTCCTTGCTCGCCGGGTTCCCGCAACGACGGGAAATCCGGTTTCGTATGGGGATGGTCTGCCGGCATCGGGGTTGGTGAACGCCACTGGCGCAAGCTCCAACATGCGATTATATGCGCCCCATGCCCCACACTGCGACGCCCCTCATGCCGATCCCCGGCCATGTCGATCCTGTGCCGGTCCCCCGCGCCATCACGCCGCGCGAGGACGGGCGGGTCGATCTCGTTGGTCTCTCCCGCGCCCAGATCAAGGCTGAGCTGAGTGCGGCCGGTCTCGATGAGAAGCAGGCGAAGCTGCGCGCCAAGCAGCTGTTCCACTGGCTCTATCATCGCGGCGAGACCGATTTCGAGCGGATGACCGATCTGGCCAAGCCGATGCGTAGCTGGATGGCCGAGCGCTTCATTGTCGGGCGGCCCAATGTGGTGGAAGCGCAGATCAGCTCGGATGGCACGCGCAAATGGCTGCTGCGTTCCGACGACGCGCAGGATTATGAAATGGTCTTCATCCCCGATGCGGACCGGGGGACGCTGTGCGTCTCCAGCCAAGTCGGCTGCACGCTCAATTGTCGCTTCTGCCACACCGGCACGATGCGTCTGGTGCGCAATCTGACGCCCGGCGAGATCGTCGGGCAGGTGATGCTCGCGCGCGATGCCCTTGGCGAGTGGCCAAAGGGCAGCATGGCCGGCTTCGGCGAGGTCGAAGAGGAAGAAGACGACGACGCGCCGCAGTACAGCCCGGACGGGCGCCTGCTCACCAACATCGTGATGATGGGCATGGGCGAGCCGCTCTACAATTTCGAGCATGTCCGCGATGCGCTCAAGGTGGTGATGGATGGCGACGGGCTGGCGCTCTCCAAGCGTCGCATCACGCTCTCCACGAGCGGCGTGGTGCCGATGATGGCGCGCGCTGGCGAGGAAATCGGCGTCAATTTGGCCGTGTCGCTCCATGCCGTCACCAAGGAGGTGCGCGACGAGATCGTGCCGCTCAACCGCAAGTTCGGGCTGGAAGAGCTGCTCCAGGCCTGTGCCGACTATCCCGGTGCGAATAATGCCCGTCGCATCACGTTCGAATATGTGATGCTCAAGGACAAGAATGACAGCGATGAGGATGCGCGCGAACTGGTCCGTCTGCTCCGTCACTATCGTCTGCCGGCCAAGGTGAACCTCATTCCGTTCAACCCCTGGCCCGGCGCGCCTTATGAGTGCTCGACGCCCGAGCGCATCCGGCGCTTCTCGGACATCGTGTTCGAGGCGGGCATTTCCGCGCCGGTGCGCACGCCGCGCGGTCGCGACATCATGGCCGCCTGCGGGCAGCTCAAGTCCGCCAGCGAGAAGAAGAGCCGCGCCGAGCTGGATCGGCTCGCGGCCGAAAAGCAGGCCGCGCTCGGCTGAGCCGAGGGTTCAGCCGGGGCGCTTCATCAGGAACTGCGTGTCGGGCCGGATTTCGTAATAGTCGGCCGGACCTCCGCCCCGCGCCACCGGCACCGCATCGGTGGTGCGATAGATGCCCTCATGCAGGCAGGCCGGATCGATGTGGATGTGCACCACTTCGCCAAAGACCATGACATTGCCGCTTTGCGCGCCGGAAAGGCCACGCAGCGGCACGATGTCTGTCACCCGGCATTCGAACTGCACCGGACTGGCCGCGACGCGCGGTGCCGCGATCTCCACCGAGGCGAGCGGTTCAAGCCCAGCGAGCGCGAATTCGTCGACATCCGGCGCGACCTCTGCCGATGTGGCGTTCATCGCCTCGGCCAGGGAGCGGCCGACCAGGTTCCAGGTGAAGACGCCGGTCGCGCGGGCGTTGGTCATGCTGTCCTTCACGCCGCTTGATGAGAAGCCGATGATCGGCGGGCTGTAGGCGAAGAGATTGAAGAAGCTGTAGGGCGCGAGATTGGGCACACCGGTCGCGCTGACCGTCCCGATCCACCCGATCGGCCTCGGCGCGACGATGGCATTCAGCGGATTGTGCGCCAGCCCATGACCATCGGCCGGGCGGTAGCTGTGGAAGCTGGGGGTGGTCATGATCGTCTCATCTCCGACGGGCCGAGGCAGCGGAATAGCAGATGGACCGGTCAGGGAAAGCGCCCGCTCTTCGTGAAAGGGGGTGACCGAACGATCCGCCGCGCTATAAACGCGCGCCATGAGAATATTGGGTCGCCTGCTCGGCAAGATCATCAGTCAGGGCACATTGACCATCCGCTATGCGGATGGGTCTCAGGAAGTGTTGGGAACAGCCGTGAGGGGCTGGCCGGACGTCGCCATCCGCTTCACCGATGATGCCGCGGCGCGCGCCATCCTCACCAATCCGGCGCTCGGTGCGGCCGAGGGGTTCATGGATGGCAAGCTCATCATCGAGCAGGGCAGCATCTGGAACCTGATCATGCTCGTCGCGGCCAATTCGCCTTTGGAAAGCGGCAAGACGCTCGATGAGCCGAGCCTGCTCGGCTGGCTGGGGGAGCGGATCAAGCACTGGCGCGACAATTACAACAAGCGCAGTCGCTCCAAGGCCAATGTCGCGCATCACTATGATCTGTCGGATAAGCTCTACGCGCTGTTCCTCGACAAGGACCGGCAATATAGCTGCGCCTACTTTACCGACCCCGATGCAGTGAGCCTGGAGCAGGCGCAGATCGACAAGAAGGCGCATATCGCCGCCAAGCTCGATCTGAAGCCCGGTCAGCAGGTGCTGGATATCGGTTGCGGCTGGGGCGGCATGGCCCTTTATCTCAACCGCGTGGCGGATGTGGACGTGCTCGGCGTCACCCTGTCCGAGGAGCAGCTCAAGGTCGCGCGGCGCAGGGCGCAGGAGGCGGGCGTCGCCGATCGCGTCCGCTTCGAGCTGATCGATTATCGCGATGTGAACGGCACGTTCGATCGCATCGTCTCGGTCGGCATGTTCGAGCATGTCGGCGTGCGCCATTATCGCGAGTTTTTCCGCACCTGCCACAATCTGCTGAAGCCGGACGGGGTGATGCTGCTGCACACCATCGGCCGCCTCAATGGCCCGTCATCGACGGATGGCTTCATGCGCAAATATATCTTCCCCGGCGGCTATGCGCCGGCGCTGTCGGAGATCATGGAAGGCAGCGAGCCCAACCGCCTGCTGCTCACCGACATCGAAGTGCTGCGCATGCATTATTACTACACGCTCGAGCATTGGTATCAGCGCACGCTTGCGGCGAAGACGGAGATCGTCGCGCTGTATGACGAGCGCTTCTTCCGCATGTGGACCTTCTATCTGGCAGCGGCAGCGTCCGGCTTCCTCTACGGCAGCCAGACGATCTACCAGCTCCAGTTCGTCCGCAAACGCCACACTCTGCCGATCACGCGGGACTATATGGCGCAGGCCGAGGCACGCTATCGCGCCAAGGGCTGATCCTTGATCGAAAATCTAGCTTTCAATAACGAAGTTTAATCGCTGTTTCAGGCGGCCGCTGTTCGATAATCTCCCCTCAATGAATTTTGATCGGGAAGGATATTGAAATGGACGCGAAAACAAGTGGTTCGCCGTCGGGTTGCCCGATGAAGACGTCCGCAGCCATGCGCTCGCTGCTGGGCCGCACCAACCGGGACTGGTGGCCCAACCAGCTCTCGCTCGAAATTCTCCAGCGAAACGGTCTTTCCACCGACCCGATGGGGGACGATTTCGACTATGCCGCAGCGTTCAAGACGCTGGATTATGAGGCCGTCAAACGCGACCTCCATGCGTTGATGACGGACAGCCAGCCCTGGTGGCCGGCGGATTACGGCCATTATGGCCCGTTCTTCATTCGCATGGCGTGGCACTCGGCGGGCACCTACCGCACCGGTGACGGTCGCGGTGGCGCCAATAGCGGGCAGCAGCGTTTCGCCCCGCTCAACAGCTGGCCGGACAATGCCAATCTGGACAAGGCCCGCCGGCTGCTCTGGCCGATCAAGCAGAAATATGGCGCCAAGCTGAGCTGGGCGGACCTGATGATCCTCGCCGGCAATGTCGCGATCGAATCGATGGGCGGTCCGGTGTTTGGCTTCGGCGGCGGCCGGGCCGACGTGTTCGAGCCGGAGAAGGACATCTACTGGGGCACCGAGGAGCAGTGGGTGGGCCAGGAAGGCAATCTCACCCGCATCGACGAGGCCGAGGGCCGCGCGCTGGAGGATCCGCTCGCCGCGATCCAGATGGGCCTCATCTACGTCAATCCGGAAGGGCCGGGTGGCAATCCCGATCCGCTCCAGTCCGCACGGGACATTCGCGAGACGTTCAAGCGCATGGGCATGGACGATGAAGAGACAGCTGCCTTGACGGCCGGTGGCCACACCTTCGGCAAGGCGCACGGCGCGGGCGATGCCTCCAAGATCGGCGCCGAGCCGGAAGGCGCAGACATCGCGCAGCAGGGCCTGGGCTGGCAGTCGAGCCATGAGAGCGGCATCGGCGATCATACGATCACCAGCGGCATCGAAGGCGCGTGGACGCCGACGCCGATCAGCTGGGACATGAGCTATTTCGACATGTTGCTCGACCATGAGTATGAGTTGGTGCGCAGTCCCGCCGGCGCGAAACAGTGGCAACCGGTCGGCAATCCGCCCGAGACGCTGGCCCCGGCCGCGCACAATCCTGCCAAGCATGTGCCGACGATGATGACCACGGCGGACATGGCCTTCAAGATGGACCCCGCCTATCGGGTGATCATGGAGAAATTCCGCGCGAATCCGGACTATTTCGCGGACTGCTTCGCACGGGCCTGGTTCAAGCTGTGTCACCGCGACATGGGGCCGAAGGCGCGCTATCTCGGCCCGGAGGTGCCGGCCGAAGACCTGATCTGGCAGGACCCGATCCCCAAGGCCGACCATGGGCCGATCGACGCCGCCGATGTGGCAGCGCTCAAGGAGAAGATCGCGGCATCAGGCCTGTCCGTGGCCGAGCTTGTCACCACCGCCTGGGCCTCGGCCTCGACCTATCGCGGCTCGGACCATCGCGGCGGCGCCAATGGCGCGCGCATCCGCCTTGCGCCGCAGAAGGACTGGGAAGTCAATCAGCCCGCGCAACTGGCCCGCGTCCTGAATGTCTATGAGGGCATCAAGGCGGACTTCGATGCGGAGGCATCGGGCGGGAAGAAGGTGAGCATTGCCGATCTGATCGTGCTGGGCGGCAGCGTCGGCATCGAGCAGGCCGCCAGGGCAGCCGGGCACGCAGTGACCGTGCCGTTCATCCCCGGTCGCACCGACGCCGTGCAGGACTGGACCGATGCCGAGAGCTTCGCCGTGCTGGAGCCCAAGGCAGACGGCTTCCGCAATTATCTCCAGGTCCGCTTCAGCGTGCCGACCGAGGAGCTGATGATCGACCGCGCCCAGCTTCTGCGGCTGAGCGCGCCGGAGATGACGGTGCTGGTCGGCGGGCTGCGCGTGCTCGGTGCCAATCACAATGGTCGCAAGGAAGGCGTGCTGACGGATCGTCCCGGCCAGCTGACCAACGACTTCTTTGTGAATCTGCTCGACATGGGCACGGCGTGGAAGGAAGTCGATGATCGCGGGGACGAGGTGTTCGTCGGCACCTGCCGCAAGACGGACACGGAGAAGTGGACCGCGACCCGCACCGATCTGGTGTTCGGATCGAACTCCCAATTACGGGCGCTGTCGGAGGTCTATGCGTCGTCCGACGCTGCCGACAAGTTCGTGGCCGACTTCATCGCGGCCTGGGTGAAGGTGATGAACGCCGACCGGTTCGATCTCGCGGCATAATCCCTCTTCCATGACGGATGCTTCGCCGCCCGGCTCCAGACATGGGGCCGGGCGGTTTGATTGAGGCCAGCGCAAAACTGCCGTGGTCTGCCGGATGCTGGGGAATTTCGGGAGGCGATAGCTGCCCCGGCAGGAGGGGGGTGCCGGGGCAGCAGGTGCTCGCGCGGCCGTGGGGAACCGGCGAGCAATGGACGCAGGCTGCAGGCTGCGTTCCGAGGTTGACAATAATGCCACCCGTTCAAGAACGAAAATCGATTAAAGTCGTCTCAATGATCGATCTTACCGATGATTGGCGGCGGGCTGCCAGCGGATTGGCGCGCCCGGCGTCCCTCACAGGTTGCGCGTTTTGAGTGACGCTGATAGGCGACCGGCCTGATCCTCGACCTCCAGTTCGAAAGACCCCTGTCGCCATGTCCGACACCATCAAGCGCGTTGTTCTCGCCTATTCCGGTGGCCTCGATACCAGCGTCATCCTCAAGTGGTTGCAAATCCATTATGGCTGCGAGGTCGTGACCTTCACGGCCGATCTGGGACAGGGTGAGGAGCTGGAGCCGGCCCGACAGAAGGCGCTGAATGCCGGCGTGAAGCCCGAGCATATCTTCATCGACGATCTGCGCGAGGAATTCGTGCGGGATTATGTCTTCCCGATGATGCGCGCCAACGCCATGTATGAGGGGCTGTATCTGCTCGGCACCTCCATCGCGCGGCCGCTGATCGCCAAGCGCCAGATCGAGATTGCCAAGATGGTCAATGCCGACGCGGTGTCCCACGGTGCGACCGGCAAGGGCAACGATCAGGTGCGGTTTGAGCTGGGCTATTACGCGCTCCAGCCGGATATCAAGGTCATCGCCCCCTGGCGCGAATGGGATCTGACCTCGCGCACCAAGCTCATCGAGTGGGCCGAGCAGCACCAGATCATGGTGCCCAAAGACAAGCGCGGCGAGGCGCCCTTCTCCACCGACGCCAACATGCTGCACACCTCCTCGGAGGGCAAAGTGCTGGAAGATCCGTGGGAGGAGGTGCCGGACTATGTCTATTCGCGCACCGTCAATCCCGAGGATGCGCCGGACACGCCGGAATATATCACTGTCGATTTCGAGAAGGGCGACGGTACGGCCCTCAATGGTCAGGCGATGAGTCCGGCCACGCTGCTGGAAGCCCTCAACGAACTGGGTCGCAAGCACGGCATCGGCCGGCTCGATCTGGTCGAGAACCGCTTCGTCGGCATGAAGTCGCGCGGCATGTACGAGACGCCGGGCGGCACCATCTATGCGCTGGCGCATCGTGGCATCGAGCAGTTGACGCTGGATCGCGGCGCCGCCCATCTCAAGGACGAACTGGCGCCGCGCTATGCGGAACTGGTCTATAACGGCTTCTGGTTCTCACCCGAGCGCGAGATGCTGCAGGCAGCAATCGACCACAGCCAGCTGAAGGTCGCGGGCACGGTCCGCCTCAAGCTCTATAAGGGCAGCTGCATCGTCGTGGGCCGCAAGTCGCCCAACTCGCTCTACAGCGAGAAGGTCGTGACGTTCGAGGATGATGCGGGCGCCTATGATCAGCGGGATGCGGCTGGCTTCATCAAGCTCAACGCCCTGCGTCTGCGGTTGCTCGGGCGCCGCGACATTTAAGGAATGTGGGCCGGCCGCGTCCGGCCCCACTTTTCTGCGCGTAACGGGTCTTTGCGTAAAAGCGCATTCAGGCCGTCGTCAGCTCTGGGCCGAGCCCCAGAAAAGAACCACTGCCATCACAATCACCGCAAGCACGAGCGAGATGCTCAGCACATAACGGACGATGTGCGGCGTCTGGCCGGCACGGGCGTCTTCGGTGGTCTTGTGAACCTCATCTTCCATCTGAGAACTCCTTTCAATTGAGCCAACGCGCGATGTTGGAGGGTCGTTCCTGAGCATTGGTCGCCTCGGAGTTCCCAAAAGGGCAATGCGCTGGCGCTGAGCCCCTCAAAATGCGTCGCTGCGCACCCACACGCTCACGCTTCCGCCATTCACCCGCGCGGTCAGCCGTCCCTCGTCGTCCGACCAGATTTCTTCCTCGCAATGCCCGAGATAATCGCGGAAGCCCGCGCCGGCATGGTCCGGGCCGAGATCGAAGACCTTGGTGGCATCGCCCGCATTGGTGAGCAGCACGACGCAGCCCGGCGCATCCCCGGTGCCGTGGCGGATGAAGCCGATGGCATGGGGGTCGTCGAACAGGTCGGTCTGCGGGCCATGCGCGAAACGCTGCCGCGCTTCGATCAGCTTCTCGAGGCCGTCAATCGGCGGCATCTCGACCTCATGAGTCTCGCCATCGCCGCCCGTATCCTTGTACCGCGCGCCATAGAGATCGGGATAGAACACGCACGGCACCCCGGCGTCGCGCAGCAGGATCAGCGCATAAGCCAGCGGACGGAACCAGGTCTCGACGGGTGCTTCCATGGCCTGCAGCGCCTGGGTGTCGTGGTTTGCCACGATCGTCACCGCCCGGTCCGGGGCCACCGCCACCAGCGAGCCGTCGAAGATCGTCCGCATGTCGAACGCGTCGCCCGCGCACGAGGCCTCGTGAAAGCGGTGATGCAGGGCGACGTCGAACAGGGCGAGCTGATGATCGACCCGGTCGAGATAGGTTTGCAGGGCGGTCATGTCCGGGTGCCAATATTCGGCGACCACGAACAGATCGTCCGCCACGCTCTCCCGCATATGCCCTACCCAGTCGCGGAAGAACCAGGCCGGGATATGCTTGGCGGCATCGAGGCGGAAGCCATCGACCGGAAGCTGCTCGGCCAGCCAGCGGCCCCAATATTTCAGCTCTTCATAGACGGCGTTGTTGCGGAACTCGATGTCCGATCCCATCAGATAGTCGAAGTTGCCGAGTTCCTCGTCCACCTCGGCGTTCCACTCGCCATCGCCATAGTCGTTGACGAGCTTGAAGACGCCATTTTCATTGGGCTCGTCGAGATGGTCCACGCCGCTGAAGCAGCGGGCATCCCAGATGAACTTGGAATAGGCGCCATTGCGCCCCGGGAAGGTGAAGCGCGTATAGGCGCGCGCCTCGAAAGCTTCGTCCTCGATCTCGGTGCGGTTATCCGGATTGACCCGGCGCACGCGCACCTGCTCCGTCTCATCCCCGCCCATCTTGTGATTGAAGACAACGTCGTGGATCACCCGCAATCCGGCATCGCGCAGGGCAGCGCAGGCCCGTTCGAGCGCGGCGCGATCGCCATATTTGGTCGCCACCGTGCCCTTCTGGTCGAACTCGCCGAGGTCGAACAGGTCATAGGCATCGTACCCAACCGAATAGCCGCCCGCCGCCCCCTTGCCGGCCGGTGGCAGCCAGACATCGGTGATGCCGATGCCCGCCAGGCTGGCGCTCTTGTCAGCCACCTCATCCCAATGCAGCCCTCCATCCTGCGTGTACCAATGGAAGAACTGGATCAGGGTGCGTGGCGGCATAACAGTCCGATCTTTGGCTAACGAGCCCAGGATCGGCTCCACGCCGTAACGAAGGTTGGCGGCGGACGTTCCAGCCACAGTGAAAGCGCCCACGCCGGGCGCTGAGGCGAACATTCAACGCCACTTTGAATAAGACGGTTTAGGCCCTCGTCACCACGACAATGTGCATGGGGGCCGACGCTGGGGTAGGGCCAAAAGCTAAGCAACCAGTTGGCCGCTGCGCGTCCGGATGCGCGGTACCCGCGCCAGGCCGCTGAGGGCAGTGGGCCGTCTGTCCGCTGGGTCGGACATCCGTAACGGCGGGGTACGAAATGCGAAGGGCCTGCAAGTCGCCATTCCAGCGTTCGAGGCGAGCTACGATATCGTCGATGGTTGGCCCGTCGACCGGACTGCCATACAGGTAGCGAAACGTGCGCAGCTCGTCCTTCGGCACAGCAACGGCTTGCGACCCGGTTCATGTGCCGAAAGCCAAGGTCATGGCCGTCTTCTCCACATCACCACCGGCGCACACGTCGCGCAGATCTGCCTCTTCCTTCTGACCGAGGCGCGCTACCTGCCGGGGCGCCTGCTCCAGACCAGCAGAGCTGTCTAAAAGTGCTTACAGAGTCAGAATCTGTGACCCTAGCAGGGCGATGCAACGTCTAACTGCGGGTACTTTACAACGAGGCTTGTTCTCGCACGATAAATACTCTGGTCGCAGGCATGCTTGATCAAACCACGCGTGCCAAACGCCGCTGCGCCACACCGCATGAATTTATGCCACCACGACCGTGTGTCCGATTTCTGTGCGCCCCAATAAGATCTGCACGGCTCGCAGGTTGCCCGCCGCTTTTAAATGAGCGCTGCCTTGGTCCGCCGCATCGTAATGAGTGCCATAGGCGCGGCTATCAACATCCATGGTCGAGACCCACTTATCAACCAATCGGGCGTATTGGCGTATGCTCGGATGACCCAGATAATCAATCCGACTAGGAAAAGGAGATCACGCGTTGAGCCTCCAGATTATGCCGAGCCGATTTTTGGTTCCGCCTTTTAAGCCTTAGCGGACATCTTGGATATCATCAGACAACCCCTGCTCGTAGGTGCTCCATCCCGAGTTGATGCCATAGGGTGCACGGTGGAAAATCGCTTCGATCCGGCGGATCTGTCCATTTTCTATCCGGAAAAGCTCACCCAACTGCCACGTCCAGTTGAGCCGCTCATGATCGAAAAAGGCGAATGCGAACACGATCCCGCGTTCGCGATCAACCGCAACGAAGCGACGGTCGCGGACGCGCGAAACGATGTTCTTGAGCGCGGCTTCGAACTGATATTTGCACGTCATCCGCCCGCGCTTGCCGGTCGCCGGATCAAGCGCGTTGGCAAGCACATCCATGCCGTTTTCAAACCGGATGCAGTCATCCGTGAACGGGTAATAGCCCCTGCCGTCGTTACGCTGCAGCCCCGTGAAGTAGTAATTCGCGGTCCTGACTAATTCCTCGCGCGTTTGACGTTGAGCAACGGGGATCGGCGTTGTGAACAAGGGATGGGGCCGCCCCATCTTTTCAACGCCGACGCCCGTGGGAGGGATGTCGTTCCGACTGCTATTTGTGTCATCCGGGCGGGATGCGAGTTGCTCGATCTCGGTGATCCGATCGCCACGGATTTTCAAGCGCAGTGCAATGGCGACCACATCCTCCTTGCCATCGCGATTTTCGGCGCGAACCGTTCCCAGAAGCGCGACCTGCTGCGTTTCGATATCGGGGACGATGAATTTGTAAGTACCAAGCGCGCTCATCGAATGCCAAAGGCCCTCGTCGCCTAGCGGCAACTGAATGCCATTCTCGGTGAATTTTGCCTCCCGCGCGAAAAGCGTTGGGTCCACCTTGGCGTCACGCATAGCGACCAGATAGCGGTCTACCCACCCCTCTAAGCAAGTCCGATCGCAGGCGGGAGACGCGGGCTGCTGTGCGAATGTTGCCGTCCCGATCATCAGAACGCAGGCCCATACTACGGCTAATTTCATGCGATTCATCCAGCCTCTCCCACAAACCTATCACTGTTAGGTTTTGTTTATTCGGAGCGTGAGGAGGAGCGCAAGCAAAAGGTTTCGACAGGCAATGTCTCAGCTTTATGCGTCAGGATCCGGGAGGCCGCGAATAAGAGCTGACAGGCCGAAATGGAAAGCGTCGTCCGCCGCCGTGACTGCACGTCCGCGTTTTGCCGCGAGAGAAGCCTGCTCATCGATGGTCCAGCCAAGCGTGAAGCGATAGGCCGACATGCGAATGAATGTGGCCTGCGACGGGGTGAAGCCAACGTCAAACAGAGGTTGATATAATGTATGGATCAGTCGCTGCGAGCGTTCAGTACCGGTCGGACCTCCGCCAGCACACAGGATAGCACCATCCTGGCACGACAGCATGGCCTTCCTGGTGAGCGTGGAGATTGCCAATATCCAAGCGCGCCAACTTTCGCCTGGCAGGGGGGCTCGCCAACTGGGTGCAAGCAATTCCTCGGCGACATGGTCCAGCAGAACTCGTTTGCTCGCAAAATGATGGTAGAGCGTTGCCCCTTGGACATCGAGCCGTTTTGCGAGCGTACGCATACTCAGCCCATCCAGCCCGCTTTCGCGGAGCAGGTCGAAAGTCGCTGCGATAATTTGTTGTCTGTCGAGTGGCATCTCGCTGCTTTTCCTTACCAGTTAGGTCTTTGGCAAGCGGAGTTTCGTGGGTTGACATGCTCCCTATCACTGTTAGACTAACAGTGTTAGAATAATCAATATGCAGTATCGGGCGCTTAAGCCCTGCCAGTGGCATCGGGAGGGGTGAATGTCTCGACGAACGTGGGTCTGGCGAAGGGCGGTGGCCGCTTGGGCTTTGCAGTTGCCACCGCCGCCGCAGATCTTGAGGTCCGCCACACGGCGCGATCCCGATCATGGCAGTGAGCATGCCGATGAAGGTGTGGGGGTGAAGGTGAAGCAGGTAGTGCGCTCGGTGCCCAAACCGAAAACGCTATGTTCATTGCAATCAGGCCGTCATGCCGCGGGTGTTCTCCTGGCGAGGTCGGCACAGGCCGTCGGATTTCGCATTCCTGCTGCTCTCGCGGCTGTATGTCTGGCGGGCGCCGGTGCGGCGGCGACGGGCAATCCTGCATCTTATTCAGTTCCCGTCTCGTGCGATCGCGGTTGCCTCAAAGTGCTGCTCGATCAAACGCTCGACGCAATGGCAGCGAACGACATCAGCCAGCTCCCGCTCGCCAGCGATGTGAAGGCGACCGAGAATGGCGTGGAGCGCGCATTATGGGACGGGCTTTGGCGGACGGCCAACGCGCGCGGCCGCTATCGCATCACAGTCGTTGATGCTGAGGCCGGCCAGGCGGGCTTCGTAGGGACCATGATGGAGGACGGGCGGCCCGTTTATATCGCCCTCCGCATCGCCGTGCGCGAGCAGAAGATCGGCGAGATCGAAACAGTGGTCGCGCGCGGAGGAACGGCCGGTCCCTCTGTTACATCGCCTGGCGCGAAAATCGAGGAGATCGGCAGGCCTCGCCCGCAGTTCCAGCGCAATGTGGCGGAGCGTGAGCGCATGCCACGCGAAGAGCTCGTGCGTGTTGCAGATGCCTATTTTGCCAATCTCCAAGGAAGCACCGGTAAGACCAGTGCTCCTTTTGCAAAGGGCTGCGAGCGCATTGAGAATGGCGGACAGACCACAAATCTGAAGACGGTCAGGCCCGGCCGTGAGCGGTTTGATGCGCTGACATTGGGTTGCGAGGGTCAGCAGCTCAGTGGTTTCTATGCTTTTGTGACGGGCATCAGAAATCGACGCTATCCGATTGTGGATCGTGAGCGCCAGTTGGTGCTGAGTTTCTCTTATTGGGATCATACGGGTGCGGTGAAGGATCTGGTGCTGACCAATGGCCTCACCGTGCCCTCGCCCTTCCGCGCTCCTCTGACGTTTCAAGTGGCAGAGCTGTTTCAGATCGATGCGGGTAAGCATGATCAGATCGAGGCTGTCATCAACACGGTCCCTTACGGCATGCGTTCTGATGTCTGGGATAAATAACTTCACATCTTCCGGAGATCGTCCGCCGCAAGCCAGTTGACATAGTCATCAAATGATCGTCTCATATGGGACGGATACTGAATCATCGTATAGTGATTTTTGTGCGGATGAACCCGCGTTGCGAGGGTGACGAAAGCCCGCCCCGCCGTGAGCCATCCTCTAACTAAATTTGCGACATAAACATGGGACGGAGCGGGATGGCTCCAAAAAGGGGAGGTCTGAATGGCCATAGAATCACAGCGTTTGTTTCGTCACTCGATGTTGAGCTCTGCCGCGCTTTTCTCGACGGCGCTGGCCTGCGCCATGCCGTGCGCGGCCATTGCACAGGAAGCCACCGATCCCGCTGTTGGGGGCGGTAGCAATCCTGCCGTCGCTGGCGCATCGATCGAGGGCGGCAGTAATGACATCGTCGTCACGGGCTCGCGCGTGATCAGCGATGGCTTTTCCGCGCCCTCGCCGGTGACGGTCGTGGCGGCGCAGCAGCTCCTTACCAGCACACCCTCGACGATTGGCGAGGCTCTTAACAAGCTGCCGCAATTCGCCAACTCGGTGCGTCCGACGACCTCGCAATTTGCGCCTGAGAGCGGCGCGGCGACCCAGCTCAACCTGCGCTCGCTGGGCGCACAGCGCAGTCTGATCCTGCTGGACGGACGCCGTGTGACGCCGAGCACGTCCGATGGCATCGTCGACGTGTCGATCTTGCCGGAAGAGCTGGTGCAGCGCGTGGACATCGTCACTGGCGGTGCCTCTGCTGCTTACGGATCGGACGCGGTGGCCGGCGTCGTCAACTTCGTGCTCGATACGAGGTTCAAGGGTGTCAAGGCTGCGGCGCAGTCGGGCATCACGCAGCGCGGGGACAATGATACGAAAAAAATCTCGCTGACGGTTGGCACCAGTGTCGGCGAGCGGCTGCATGTTGTCGCGAGCGGCAGCTACTTCACGCAATCTGGCGTGAGCGACTATCGCGATCGCGACTGGTTCCAGTCCTGCGCGCCGCTGGTGCTCGCGGGGCAGACGCCGCTGCGCGTGCGCACCTGCAACCTCAAAACACCGCTCGAGGCGGATGGCGGCCTGATCGTGTCCGGCCCCTTGCGCGGCATCCAATTCGGTCCTGGCGGCGTACCGCAGCCATTCATCTTCGGAAACCCGCTCACGTCCAGCCAAATGGTCGGCGGCAGCGGCGAAGATCAGGGGCTCGACTTTACGCCGGTCGCAGCGATTGAACGAAAGACCGCCTATGGCCATGTGCTCTACGAAGCCAGCGATTCAATCGATCTCTATGCCGACGCGCTCTACGGCAACAGCCTCGCCAAGTTCGGCGGCACGTTGATGGGCTTTTACGGCAACACGGCGCTCACCATTTATCGCGACAATGCCTTCCTTCCGCCATCTGTCGCCGCGCAGATGGATGCGGCGGGCATCACCCAATTCACGCTGGGCCATACCATGCGCCAGACCGGCCTGTTGAGGAACCAGGGCGAGAGCGAAACGCTCCGCTTTTCCGCTGGCTTCAAGGCGAAGCTCGGTGGGGGCTGGAGCCTCGACGGTCATTATGGCTACGGCACCAACCTCCAGACAATCCGCGCGGAAGGCAATCTGACGATCGAACGCGTGTTTGATGCGGTCGATGCGGTTCGCGACCCGGTGACAGGCAACATCGTTTGCAATCGCTCGCTGACGGTGCCAGCCGTGCAGGGCTGCGTGCCGTTCAATGTGTTCGGCCCAGACGCTGCGTCGCAGGCCGCTATCGACTATATCCGATCCAGCCCTTATGGGGGCACCGGATCGCGGACCTTTGAGCGCACCAAACAGCATGTGGCTGAAATCGTCCTGAGCGGTGCGCCCTTTGCGACTTGGGCCGGCGACGTCGCGATCGCCGTTGGCGGCGGCTACCGAAAGGAGTCGGTCAATCGGACTGTTGACCCGGGGTCGAACGGGCTCAAATTCCCCAATGGCCAGCCGCGCGGCGTGGCGAATACGCGTTATGCCACCAGCACATTCGGCGCCTACTTTCTTTCAAACCAGCGCCCGATTGTTGGCGGATATGATTTGTGGGAAGTCTTCGGCGAAGCGCTCATCCCGCTCGCCGATGGCGTGCCTTTTGCGCAGAAGCTGGACCTAAATCTTGCCGGTCGCCACACGAGCTACAGCACCAGCGGCGGCGTCAACACCTGGAAGGTCGGACTCAACTGGCAGCCGATCGACGATATTCGCTTCCGCGCCACCCGGTCGCGCGATATCCGCGCGCCTAACTTGCGCGAGCTGTTTTCGACATCCGCGGCGGGTGCATCGGCCGCAGTCGATCCATTCCGCAACAATGAAACACCGGTGGTAGTTAGCCAGGCAAATGGGTCGACCGCGCTCAAGCCAGAAGTGGCAGACACGCTCACCGTCGGCGGTGTGTTTACGCCTTCTTTCATCCCCGGACTCAACATATCGGCTGATTATTATACGGTGCAGATTGAAGATGCGATTGGGCAGCTTGGCGTCCAGAACATCATCGATCAATGCTTTCGAGGCGCCACAGCATTGTGCCCAAGGCTTGAACGCGCGCCCAATGGCGTTCTGTTCAGGGTTGATAATGGCTTCCTCAACATCAATCGTCTAAAAACCCGGGGCCTGGATATTGAAGGCAGCTACCGCACTGATCTGGGGAACGGTTCGCTTGGTCTCCGTGCCATTGCATCGCGCGTATTTGAACTTTCGACGCTCATCCCGGGGTCGACGGTCGTGAACCGCGCGGGTCAGGTGGGTATCGACGGCGGTGTGCCGGACTGGACCTTCAACATAAATGCCACGCTTAAATTCGGCGGTTTCACCGCGAGTGTGGATGAGCGAATTATCGGCGCTGGCACATATGACGCGACGTTCGTCGAAGGGGTCACCATCGATAATAACCATGTTCCGGCAATCACCTACACGGACCTGAGCCTAATCCAGGATATCACAACCGAGAGTGGCCGGAAGTTTCAGATTTTCGGCACAGTGAACAACCTGCTCGACCAGGATCCTCCGGGTAACGCCGGCAATTTCTTCGTGTTCGCTACGCGGCCCACGAATACCTTCCTTTACGACCAAATCGGTCGTTCCTTCACCGTCGGTGTGCGGGTGCAAATGTAGGTCGTTTGATTTTCTCTCTGGCGAGCGCGCAATTCGCGCTCGCCGTTTTTTTCCAAAATGCAGCCTGCGCAGCGGCAACATTGTGAGCAGGATAGACATGCTAAATCATGGAAGGGATGGAATGCTCAGAAAGGTAGCCAGTCTGGCGCTCGGATCTTGTATTGCTCTAACCGCCATGCCTGTGATGGCGCAGCAAAGCTGCTCTCGCGCGGCGCTTGAAGAAGCAACCCAATCCTATGTGGCGGCGCAGCAGGCCGGCAATCCGAGCCTGATCAAGCTGACTCCCGATGCCAAAATTCAGGAGCAGATGGAGCCCATCACGCTTGCCGCCGCACTGCTCAACAAACCGCAGAACATAGATTTCCATCGGGCGATCCATGACACCCAAGGCTGCGAAAGCTTCGTGGAAGTGATCATCACCGATCCGGCACACCCCTATGTGCTCGGCACGCGGATCAAGCTCGCGGGCGACCGGGTCAGCGAAATGGAAACACTTGTCACCGATGCTGACGACTGGCTCTTCAAAGCATCCAACACGCTAGTTTATTCACGCGCGGAGAATTGGGGCATGATCCCCGCGGCGAAGCAGGACAGTCGCGAGACGATCATTGCCGCAGCCGATGCGTATCTCAACCTATTCAACGACCCCACGGTCAAAGTGCCATGGGGCAGCCCGTGCGCGCGACTGGAAGGTGGCATCTATACGGCGAAAGGCGCGCCTGGCGTGGTGAGTAAGGATGATAGCTGCGCCGTTGGCGTTCCCAAGAACACGCCACTTGTAGACCGTCGCTACCTCGTCGATCGCGACCTCGGTTCGGTGGTTGTGTTACTCCGCTTTGGCAACAGCAGCCTGCCCGATAGCCACCTGTTCCGTGTTGAAGACGGCATGCTCCGCTATGTGCATACCATCACGGTCTGCAAGACGCTCAACTGCGGTTTCCCCGTCAAGCCTATCCCCAACCCGCCGCGAGGCTGAACAAGGGTGGCGTCCAGATAACAGTGACTGCAAGGGAGAATTCGGATGACGGGCACACCCTATCCCAAGGAACAATATAACCGCATCCCGTGGACTAAGCTCAGCGATGCCCAGATCCTGTCGGCGCTGCGGCCGGCGGCTGAGGTGGGGCCGACCAGCCATACCAAGAGGCCAGATCTGCTCGCGGGCAAGCAGTTGCGCATCGTTACCGACAAGGGGCTCACGCTCAGTTATCGTTTTTCGGGCGCAGATCGTCTGACGGTTGCGGAGAACGGTGCCAAGGCAGTGCCTGCAGGCTATGGGGCACTCGCGCTCGACGAGATTGTTGTATTCACGCACCTGATCCCAAATAGTGAGCGCGGTTATGCGGTGGTCATCGACCAAGGCACCAATCTTGCGACGGTGTTTGAAGTCTGGTTCGGCGGGTTTGTCGACAAGCGCGAGGTGATGCGCGAAATCTATCATGGTTATGTTGACATGGCGGGCCGCAGCCCGCCAGCCGCTCGCCACACCGCAACCAATCGCGTGGAAGGCAAGGCCTATCACTGGACGCAGGACAGTGGCATCGAGACGCTCGAATTCTATCCAAGCGCCGCCTATTCTCACTTCGTGGAACTCACACGCACGGGCGGCGAACTCGGATTTTGCGGACCGTCCGATTATATCCGAATGTCTGAAGAGGCCTATATTTACACACGTACCGAGTGCGAGTTCTCGGGGATTTTCACTCTATATGTGATGGACGTGAACCGGATTGAGCAGATCGGATTTCGCCTAGGCTTCGACCAGCGCGACAAGCTGGAATATTATATGTTCCGCGGCCAGGGCGAATGGCTCGGTCAGCTAGCCCAGTTTGAGAAATTCGGCGATACCAAAGGCAATGTCGTGCCGCCGGATGAGCCCGGTAAAGGGGCGCGCCGCGTGTATCGTCCGTTGCGCACATGGAAGACGCTCACCAAGGCACAGGTCGATGAAGCGGCGAAGACCAAGCTGGTGTTCGACAAGCCGAGCCAGATGGCAAAAAACGGCAATCCCCCTACGGACAAGCTGACGGGCAAGGCGCTTACCATTCGCTACGACAATGGCCCATCCATTGATTACCGCTTCGACGAAGCCGATCGTTTGCGATGGCGCTATGTGGGGGACAGTAACTGGATCACTGCCCGCTACAATGCTTGGGAATCTGCGCCGGGGTTGTATATCTTCGGCCATTTACTGGAAGGCGCACCGAACCACGACTGCCATTCGACTGTGATCGATCTTGATGCTGGGTTGGCAACCTGTTTCAACGGCTATGTCAACACACCCTATATTGCCAATGAGGCTGCCGCGCGAACGCTGTTCGGCACGGTTGAAGGGGAGGAGATCCAGCCGCCCAAGTTCAGGCGTCATGAGCGGACTAATGAATTGCTCGGTCGAGCGTTGACGTGGAATTATGCGCCTGGGCTCACGTCGATGCATCTTTACTCGACACCGCGCACCGTGTCTTGGATCATCTTCACCGATGAAAACGCAGGCGGCATGGAATGGAGCGGATCGGGTGATTTCGTGAAGATCCGCGATCAGATCTACTTTGCCCATTGGTTGGAAGAAGCGTGCAACGGGTCAATGGGCACCTTCCTGATCAACATGCGCACCATGCATGATGCCGGTATCGGCTATCATTGCGACGAGAAGGGGCTGAGCCTTGGCCCCATCGGCGCGCATTCGCGTCACGCCGGCAAGTTGGATCTCGACCGGTTCTACGCGCAAAAGACTAAGAGGAGCGTCGCATGACGACCGACACCACTTCATCACGCCGCTCATTTCTGAAAAGCGGCGCGTTTATCGCCATGCCACTCATCAGCGTGCCAACTGCCGCGCTGGCCGACGAGGGCGCTGCTATGCGGCTGGCGCAATTGGAAGACGAGGCGGCGGTGCGCACCGTACATGAGCGCTGGCTGCGTGATAACGCGGGTGGGGTAACGCACCTTGACGGCGCGAGCGCCGTCACTCCTGATCACGGTGGCGATCCCCTCGCGATCGAGATTGCAGGCGATGGCCGCAGTGCGATCGCCCGCCAGCCCTGTATCGTGGAGACTGCGTCGGTGCTGGAAGCAGATTGTACATTTGCGCAGATGGCGCTGGCGCAGGGCAATAGCTGCATGCGTAACATCGAGCGCCGCGTGCTGATCACGAATTTGGCTAAAAGTGATGATGGATGGGTTGTCACGAAGGCTCAGTTGGCTCAGGCATAAGGGAACCGCAAGCGCCCGGGTCAAGCCTTTTCGCAAGGCAGTCGGTCGAGGGCTGGGGTGTTCACCAGCCCGATCTCATGCCGTAGGGCACCATATTGAGCACGACTTCTATTTGCGCGATCTTGTGGCGCGTTAGTTTGAACAGTTCAAAGATCTGCCAGGAATAGGGCTGTCGCACGCTGATTGGCACGGTGCGACCGTCGGTCAGCTTCGCTTCGTGCACGGTTCCTGCATGATCGAGGAAGGGCAGGCTGGCCACAATGCCGCGTTCTGTGTCGATAACCGGGAAGCGTCGATCGCGCACCTGCGTCACGAACACGAAATAGCCAAGAGCGAACTGTTCTGACGGGCCGAGGCCATAAAAGGGTGGCGAGCCCTCCTTGTCGAATTCTGGCGCCTGCGTGGCATAAACGCCATTGTCGAGCCGACGGCAGCCGCTCTCAAATGGCGCAATGAAACGCCCATCGTTGCGCTCAAGCGTGCGGAAATAGGAATCGGCCAGAGCGACGAGCTCCTCTCGCGACATGCGGTCCTGCTCCGGAAGGACTTCCTTCCAGAGTGGGAGGGGCTTGCGCATGGCGGCCAACTTTTCTGGTCCGTCCTTGTAGAACAGGATGTCGGTGCGCGAGATCACCATTTCCGCCTCGGCAATTCGATCGCCGCTTAATGCAAGGCGAATTCCAGCGATCACAGGTCGGTCGTTTTCAAGCAGCACCGCCGTCATCCCAATGCCGCCCGTTTCGCGATCCACAACAATATGCTGATAGCCACCGGCGCCATTCGCGGTGCCCCACAACCCGTCGCCCAGCTTCAGCTCCTGCCCATTTTCTGTGAGCCGGAATTCCGGATGAAGAGATAAGTCGCCCGGGTCACGTGCAACCAGCGCATCAAGGTATCGTATGCCGAGCTGTTCAAGATCATCGCGGTCATAGGTCATGAAGCATTCTCCTCCCGGTAAACACTGATCGTCCCAAACGGGACCGTCAAGTCGTGTCGTCGTTGACCCCCCCTATGCGCATCGGCTAGCCGGCTCCCTGAGCATGAATATACGTGTTGCGATTGTAATTGAGGGCCGAACGGACTTGGGGCGAAGGATATCCACTGGGGCAATCGACCGTATTCCCGCCGAGCTTCGCCAGCGCGTGCTGGGGGAGGGCGGGGATTGGTTTGGGCTTCGCATGATCCTCATCGGCAATTATTATTCAGTGGAGGCCTTTGCAGCGCTTGCCCAACGCCATGGCTTGCTTCGCGACGAGTTCACAATTCTTGGCTATTTGTCTGACTATGGGGAGATGACCGCTAATGTGATCTGCGCGATGAGTGGTCGGCCGAAGAACAGTATCAGTCGCGGCGTGATCAAACTAACGGCCAACAAGCTCATCACCGCCAGACCGAGCGAAGAGGATCGCCGGTATATGGTTCTCGATGTGACCGACGAGGGCCGTGCGTTATACGTGCAGTCGATGAAGCTGTTCCGGGAGCGCGAAGAGGAGGTATTCGGCTTTTTGTCACCAAGCGACTTGGCTAAGCTGGACGATCTGCTGATGAAAATCCTAGCGCACTGGCACGCGCGCTGAGTTGACATGATCTCATTTGGGACTATTCCTGCCCCGGCCGGGGAGAGGAATTGTCATGTACCAAGTAGCACCGATCGATCCGGTCCCGCCAATGGTGCGCGACATGGACCTGAGCAAAAACCGCCAAGAATCGACAACAATGCTGGTCGGGCAGGACATCCAACTCAACTATGACGATGGCGCCGCCCTGATCCTCCGGTTCGGGACTGACACGGTGGCATCGGAGATCAGAGGAGCGGCAGAGATGCCCTCTGGGGACTGCCCCTATGATGCGGTGGAGGCTCGCCCGGGCACCTTTTTCGTTCATGTCGTGGATATCGACCGCAAACTCGGCCTGACCCATGTGATTGACCGCGAGCAGGGGCGTGCAATCACGGTCTGGGATCAATGGGTGGATGGTGAACCCGCAATTCGCCGCATGCTCCGTCCGGCGCGCATCGCGGGCAGCTCTATCGATTATGTGCCGATAATGGAAAGCCGCGAGCTGATCGGCAGGCGCGCTTATTGCCAATATAGCGAAGAAGCCGCGCTGGAACATGTGTACGTGAATTCGCGGGCGATCCTTTGGCAATGGCTGATGTTGCCAAACGATCCGCGTTTCGAGGTGCTGAGGACGGAGGTGGGGATTGAGGCCGTGAGTATGCGCAAGGTCGGCGATGAACTTTTCCTGCTCGCGCTGCACGATGGGGGCTCCATCGAACTGACACTGCTGATGGATTTCGCCCGAGGGCGGAATGTTGGCCAGTTATTTGGCGTGACAGAGCGCGGGATTGTCAGTCGTCCGGTTGGCGCCAAAGTCGTTCCGCTCGGTAGGATCGATTATCCGCAGGGATTTGAGCCCGGCTGATCCTGCTGACCTGTCATTCGGAGAGAGCAATGAACGAACTGCCGATCACCGGATATCTGAACCGCCTTTCGGCGCGACCCGGTGATCGGCTGGAGGCCCGGATCAGCGTTCAGCGCGGCGGACCTTATCAGGTGAGGCTGGTCCGGGTCATCTCGGCTGATCCTAACCCTGCCGGTCCAGGCTTGCAGTTTGAGGATTTGTCGTCCCTCTACCGGACGAAGCAGGTGGGACATCGCCAGCCTATCGATCTTGGCTCCTTTGCCGAAGCGCCGGGGCCTAGCATCATCAAGGATGCCGCTTGCTGGACAGCGCTCGTCATGCCCTCAATGGCGCAACCTCAGCCGCGTGTCGTGCTCCATCATGCGGGTGAGGCGGCCACGCTGACATTAAGCATCGGCGATGGGAAGGTTGTGGCGCGGCTGGACTCAGGGCAGGGGGTCTGCGTCGCTGAGGCTACGGGGCGGTTAAGGCAGGATCGCTGGCACCGCGTCTGGGCCAGTCTTGACGTCGCGTCGGGTCGGCTGCTCGTTGGCTTTCATACGCCTGCCCATCTTTATGAGCCAGCCCAGTGCGGTCGCAGTGAGGTGAGCGCGGTTGACGCGTTGATGCCCAACCGCGGCATTGTGCGGCTCGCGGCCGCCAGACCCGGCGCCCAGGATGAGAATTTCAACGGTAAGGTCGAAGATCCGGCTATCCTCGCCTCGTTCCGCGCAGACTGGCCCCGGCCCCTCGAAACCCTTAGGGAACTCGGCAATCGCTTGATCTGTGGCTGGGACCTTGGGACCGCGATCGATACGCAGCAGATTGCGAGCGTCGGCGGGCAAGACTGCAACGGGACGCTCTTCAATCTGCCCATGCGCGGCGTGGTCGGTGCGCGCTGGACGGGCGCCGAACAGAGCTGGCGACATGCCCCTGCTCATTATGCCGCGATCAAGTTCCACGAAGATGATCTGGGCGATTGCGGCTGGGGGCCAAGCTTCGAATTTGCGGTTCCCGAGGGGCTGAAGAGCGGATCTTATGCGCTCCACCTCAGCTGCGAGGATGGTGAGGATTGGTTGCCCTTTTATGTGCTGGCACCGCGCAATGGCCCGCATGCGAAGGTGGCTTTTCTCGCGCCGACCTTCACCTATCAGGCCTATGGCAATCATGCGATTGGCTGGACCGATGATGTGCTGCGGGCCCGCATGGTAGAATGGGGGGCCTATCCTCATACGCCTGATGACTTTCCGATTTATGGCCGCTGCACTTACAATCATCACCCAGACGGATCAGGTATTGCCTACGCTTCAAGAGCGCGGCCGATGCTGACGATGCGGCCAGGTTTCCTCACTTTCACGGACAGGGCCGAGGGCGGATCAGGTGTCCGCCATTACGCCTCGGATTCGCACCTGCTCGGCTGGCTGGAGGCACGGCAGATTGAGTTTGACGTTATTACGGACGAAGATCTCCATGAGGAAGGAGCCGCGCTGCTCGCGCAATATCGAGTGGTATTGACGGGCGGTCACCCCGAATATCATACCGCCGAAACGCTCGATGCCTTGCAAGCGCATGTGCTGCGAGGCGGGCGTCTCTGTTATCTCGGTGGCAATGGCTTTTATTGGCGGATCGGCCGAAACCCAGCCCTGCCATGGGCCATCGAAGTGCGTCGTGCTGAAAATGGCGTGCGCGCATGGGCTGCCGAGCCTGGCGAATATTATCATGCGCTCGATGGGAAATTCGGTGGCTTGTGGAAGCGCAACCGGCGCGATCCCCAGCAACTCGTTTTGACCGGCTTCTCAACGCAGGGTCGGTATGAATCCGCATGGTTCCGCCGCACCGAAGAGTCTCAGTATCCTGCAGTTTCGTGGATATTCGAGGGCTTGGACGACCAACTTTTCGGAGATTACGGCCTAAATTCCGGGGGCGCCGCCGGTTACGAACTTGATCGCGCTGACATGCGGCTCGGCACGCCGGACGGTGCGGTCGTCATCGCTCGGTCTGAAGGACTGCAGGCGGGCTTCCTGCCGCTCATGGAAGATATGCGCTTTCCTCCTCAAGCTCTTACTGGCGAGGACGCCGGGACACTTGTGCGGGGTGACATGACTTATTTCGTTACCGAATGCGGTGGGGCCGTGTTCGCCGCCTCTTCGATCAGTTTCAACGGCAGCCTGTGGCATGATGGCGCGTTCGGTGGCCCTGTCAGTCGCATTCTCGAGAACGTCGTTCGCCGCTTTTTACGAGATCCTAACGAGCCGCTCGCGGAGTGAATGCTGTCGATTGCACCTTAAATCCCGCGTGCCATTGCGCTCTCCAACCTGACAACATTTCCGCTCTCTCATCGGCAAAAGTTTTGCAATCTGGTCCCAAATGAGACTATAGTTCCTTATGGTGTCGCGAAGGAACGAGGCATCAAACAAAAGGAGAGCAGGGATGTTTCGAGCGGGGCGGTCGAGCAATTTGATGATCGCAGTAGCGATGCTTGGCAGTGCGGTCCTTTCCAGTGGGGCTCTTGCAAGCCCTGTAGATGATCGCGCGGAGATCGAGGATCTTCATGGCCGCTACCTATTTGCATTCGATTGGCATGACGCCACAAGCTATGCGGCCACCTTCGCCGAAGACGGCATTCTCGATTATGGTGCGGGCGAGATCAAAGGTCGCAAAGCGATCGCGGCATTTATCGAAGAAGGCCGTAAACGGGCTGCTGAAGCGCACGCAAAGGCGCCTGCCGGGGGGCGTCAGCAGGGAGGACGCCACATCATTTCAAATATTGTCATCAAACTCGACGGGAACAAGGCGCACGGGCTGGCTTACTGGACCCATATGACGAGCGGACCGACAGGCTATGGCACGGTCGATTTCTGGGGCCACTACGAAGACGAACTCGTCAAGGTTGATGGCCAGTGGCTTTATGCGCGGCGCCGCATCTACAATCAGGCAATCCCAGAATGGTCGGCCCAGGACGCCAACCCGGTTGTTACGTCCAGCGCCCCGCCACGCCAGCGCGCGACTCCTGCACAGAGCACGACGGCCAATCGATAAAAACCTCTATCGGAAGACACGATCATGAAAAGGATCACGATCATGCGCGCACGATCACTGAATTTGCGTGGAAGACGGGCGTGCGCGGGTCTCGTTGCAGCCTTGCTCTGCACGAGTGTTGCGCCCGCAGCCACACCCGCAACAGCAGCTGCGCCGTGCGAGCGCGCGTGCCTGGAAGGCTTTGTCGGTCGCTATCTCGATGCCGTTGCGGCAAATCAGCCCAGCGCCGTACCGATCTCGCCGAATGTTCGCTTCACCGAAAACGGCCAGCGTCTGTTAGTCGGAGACGGCTTGTGGAACACAATGAAAGCGCGCGGAAACTATAAGCTGTTCGTCACGGACGTTGCGGCCGGACAAGTTACATTCTTCGGGACTATCCAGGAGGATCATCGCGACGCCGCAAAGTTCAACGGGTCGTTCATTGCGCTGCGTCTGCTCGTGCGCGATCAGCAAATCACGGAGGTGGAACAGATCGTGTTCCGTCATCCGACCGAGACCGACAATGCGAGCTATAACCGGCTGGATGGCATGGCGATCCATCCCAAACTCGTAGAGGCGATTCCCCGGGCCGCGCGACTTTCGCGGGCTGAGTTAGTTACGCAGGCCAATAAATATTTCACTGGTCTCCAGAAGAATGACGGAAAGGGGGATTATCCGTTCACGCCTGATTGTCTGCGTCATGAAAATGGCAAACAAGCGACGCTCGCGCCAACGCCCGCTGGGGAACAGCGTCCCGACCCCGCCACGGCAACCGGTTATTCGGGCCAGTGGAGTTGCACGGAGCAATTCAAATCGGGGTTGATGGCGTTCGTCAACCGGATTCGCGACCGTCGCTTCGTCGCCGTTGATCCGGAACGGGGTCTCGTATTTGCCTTCGCTTTCTTCGATCATTCCGGTGGCGCGACGCGTACGTTTACCACTGCGAACGGACGAACGGTTACCGCAGGGCCCGTCCAGCCCCACACGTGGCAGATCGCTGAGATCTTCAAGATTGAGAAGAGTGGTTTGATTTCGAAGATCGACGCTTTGCTCGAACGCGCGCCTTATGGGTTGAATTCGGGCTGGAGCACTTGGGAGCAGGGAATGTCTGACCACGCGCGCGATGTGACGTTCGAAGTGCCGACGGGCATCTGAGAATAAGAGGGACAGAGGCGTTCGCTCGTTGCAACGGCCTTATTTGTAAGTCTTATAGCGCCATTGACCTGCCACGGGTAATTTCCTCCAGTTGCGATTAGAGTCCGGCCTAGACGAGGACGGACGAGATGAAGCGCAAGAGGTTTACGGAAGAGCAGATCATCGGTGTGTTGAAGGAGGCAGAGGCCGGCGTGAAGACCGGCGATCTGGCCCGTCGGCACGGCATATCCGAGGCGACGATCTACAACTGGAAGGCCAAGTACGGCGGCATGGAAGTATGCGGCGAAGCGGCTGCGCTCGCTTGAGGACGAGAACGCGAAGCTCAAGCGCCTTCTGGCGGATGCCATGCTGGACAACGCGGCGTTGAAGGACCTTCTCACAAAAAAATGGTGACGCCCGTCGCACAGCGGGAAGCGGTTGCTCATCTCCGGGATCATCACGGGATGAGCGAGCGGCGGGCGTGCCGCGTCATCGATGTCGATCGCAAGAGCGTTCGCTACCAGTCCCGGCGGCCACCGGAGACGGAGTTGCGCGCCCGCTTGCGCGAGCTTGCCAACGAGCGCCGTCGGTTCGGCTATCGTCGGCTACACATCCTGCTGCGGCGGGAATGGAGAGCCTTCGGGGATCAACCGTGTCTACCGGCTCTATCGGGAAGAAGGGCTTGGCGTTCGCAAGCGTCGGGCACGGCGCAGGGCTGTCGGCACGCGGGCTCCGATCCTTGTCGAGGCTCGGCCGAATGCCCGTTGGAGTCTGGACTTCGTCCACGACCAGTTCGCCTGTGGCCGGCGGTTCCGGGTGCTCAACATCGTCGATGACGTGACCAGGGAGTGCCTTGCTGCGATCCCCGACACATCGATCTCGGGGCGCCGCGTCGCGCGCGAACTGACCGATATCATCGCTTGGCGTGGCAAGCCGGGGTTGATCGTCAGCGACAATGGGACCGAGTTCACCGCCAATGCGATCTTGGCCTGGTGCAAGGATCACGAGATCGAGTGGCACTACATCGCACCGGGCAAGCCGATGCAGAACGGCTACGTGGAATCCTTCAACGGACGGATGCGAGACGAGCTGTTGAACGAGACGCTGTTCCACGGCCTCGATCATGCCCGCGCCGTGATCCGCGAGTGGGCAGAGGATTACAACACCTGCCGTCCGCACTCCTCGATCGGATACCAGACCCCGGCCAACTACGCGGAAACGATTTTTGCAATGGGGGCAGGCATGCCTGCCCCCATTGCAAACAAGGAGCCGAAAGGCATACCCTCAACCGCCGCGGCTCTAATCAGAGCTGGATGAAAGTCCCGTGGCAGGTCACGTCACGTCAAAAACGTCGGGTGCTATAAAAATTATTATTAGATACGCTAAGGCAGCAGACGGGACGTGAGCCCCTAGGCGGCGTGGAGAAGGTCGGTGCGATCGACGTGCTCGTGAACAATGCCGGCTATGGCCATGAGGGTGTGCTGGAGGAATCGTCGATGGACGACCTCCAACGCCAGTTCGCCGCTAACGTCTTTGGACCGGTCGCAATGATCAAGGCGGTCCCTTCCGGAATGCGCGAGCGCCGTCGCGGCCATATCGTAAACGTCACATCGATGGGCGGCTTCATCACCATGCCGGGGATCACCTTCTACTGCGGCAGCAAGTTTGCGCTGGAGGGCATCTTCGAGGCACTTGGAAAGGAACGGCCGGGTTCGGCATCCGGGTGACGGCGCTGGCACCCGGGCAGTTTCGCACGGATTGGGCTGGCCGTTCGATGAATCGCAGGCCGCGCAGCATAGCCGACTATGACGCGGTGATGGACCCGATCCGCGCAGGGCGGCAGGCGAAGAGCGGCAATCAGCCGGGCGATCCCGCGAAGGCGACGCAGGCGCTGCTCGCCTTGGTGGAGGTCAAAAACCCACCTGTGCGGCTGTTCCTGGGCCCCGACGCGCTGGGGCTGGTCGAGCAGAAACTGGAAGCGATGAAGGCCGAGATGAGCGCCTGGGATACGCTCACGCGGTCAACCAGCTTCGTTGAGTGAACGGTCAGAGCGTCGGACACAAAGTCCATCGTACCAATCTCGTTTGTCTGACCTGCGTGCTGTCGAGGCCGAACGCAATGTGCTCGCTGGTCACTTTCACGTCTTTCTGCGAAACATTCAGCTTGCCCCGTTTCGATCTTCAAAAAACTCTATAATCAAAAAAACGTTTGCTACTGCACTATAAATGTCACTTCTTCATCATATTGAAATTAAATGAACAAATAAAATACAAAAGATACTAATTAAATAGCGGGTGAATCATTTAAAACATTAGTTCGATGATCTGCGGCAGCGCCTCGGCATAGCGTGAAACGTCGTGAAGATGACCGACGGAGACGCGGGAGTATTGCGCCCATTCGCCGAACGCGCCCCGGATGACGATGTTGCGTTCGCGCATGGCGCGGTCGAGGGCGTCGGCATCCGGGACTTTGACGAAGACGAAATTGGTCTGGCTGGGCAGGGCGGTCAAACCGGCGCGGGCGACGGCATCCAGGATCATTTCGCGCCCCTCGCGGATCGAGGCGAGGGATGCGGCGAGAAAAGCCTCGTCATTATAGCAGGCGATCGCGGCAGAGATGCCTGCGACGTTGCCGCCAAAACTTGTCATGTAGCTGCGGATGCGCGCGGCATTCTCTTCGCTGGTCAGCGCATAGCCGACGCGCAGCCCAGCCATGCCGTAGATTTTCGAGAAGGTCCGGGTGACGATCACATCTTCACCAGCGCGGACCAGATCGACCAGCGAGCTTTCCTCCGGCTGATCCGAGAGTTCGTTATAGGCTTCGTCCACCAGCAAGGTGGTGCCATTTTGAGAGACGGTGCGCGCGAAGGCGCGCAAGGCGGCGTTGTCCAGCGCCATGCCGGTCGGGTTGTTCGGGTTGACGAGGTGGACGAGCGAAACGTCTTCGCTGAGGTGGCCCGCCATGACCTCCAGGTCGAAATTCATGTCCGCCGCCAGCGGGACATAGATGCACGCGACGCCCTTGCGTTCCGCGAAGAGGATTGGCGCGTCCCAGAACAGGCTGGGGCAGATGATCGATCCCTTCTGCCCCCAGGCCAGTGCGGTTGCGCACAGGATTTCGGTCGATCCGGCGCCGAGCACGACCTGCGCGGGCGTCACGCCATGCCGCTCGGCGATCATCGAGGTGAGGTGGAAGACGCCCCGGTCGGCATAATAGCAGCCGGACCCGGCAGTTTCAGCGAGTGCCTTGAGCGCGCTGGGGGCGGGGCCGAACGGATTTTCATTCCCCACGAGCCGCGCCTGGCCGGGGAGCGGCCCAAACAGGCTGGCGACTGGCGCATCGCGATCGGTCTGCAGGAAAGGAACATTCACGGCCCCG
Source organism: Sphingobium sp. B8D3A (assembly GCF_025961995.1). Classification (NCBI taxonomy): domain Bacteria; kingdom Pseudomonadati; phylum Pseudomonadota; class Alphaproteobacteria; order Sphingomonadales; family Sphingobiaceae; genus Sphingobium; species Sphingobium sp. B8D3A. The sequence continues at coordinate 1,118,407 of NZ_JAOQOS010000001.1, forward strand.
CCTTGAACCAGGCCAGGTGCCCGGGCCGGCGCGCGCTTCTTGTCCTGCATCATCTCGATATCTCCTAAGGTCTTTATTGTGCGATGGGGGGCCGCTGATGGGGGCGGCCATCAGGCGCTAAGCTGGCGCAGAGGCGCGGCTGGGCGAAACCTGCCGCGCGCCCCTAAACAATGGCCTGAATTAGAAATTACGTTGATATTGAATGGTTTGATCGAAATCTTATTCGACGGGAATCTATGGCCCTGCCGGGGGACCGTCAAGAAAACGGCCATGAACCGGGCGCATAACCAATATCAGAATTCATCATTGGTGTTGGCCGAGGCAGCATCACAATTTGAGGTGGATTATACAGGCGATGGGCCGGCGTGATGTTTGCGCGGTTCATGCAAGCCTGCGCGCGTGTGACGGACGCTGAACGAAGCATCGTCATCCGCCGCGTACGGACAGTGGCTGAGGATGTACTGTGACTTTCATCGAAAAGACCGACCGCATTACCATTGACGATCTGCACCGCACCGGTGCGACGAAATGGGCGGTGCAGGACGATCTGATCGGCGCCTTTGTTGCGGAGATGGACTTCGGCATCGCGCCCGTGATCACCAAGGCGCTGCATGAGATCGTCGATCAGGGGGCCTTCGGATATCTGCCGACCCGGTTCACCGCCGAGTTGCGGGCAGCAACGGCGCAGATGCTTCAGTCGCGTCACGGCTGGACGGTCGAACCTGCCGATGTGCGCGTGGTGCCGGATGTCATCAAGGCGCTGGAGCTGTCGATCGAGCATCATTCGCGGGCCGGATCGAAAATCATCGTGCCGACCCCATCCTACATGCCCTTCCTCTCCATCCCGCCGATGATGGGACGCGAGGTCATCGAAGTGCCGATGCGGTGTGAAGACGGGCGCTATGCCCTGGACATGGCCGGCATCCAGGACGCGTTCGATCAGGGCGGCAACCTGCTGATCCTGTGCAACCCCTATAATCCCGTGGGCCGCGTGTTCAGCCGCGCGGAACTGGAAGCCGTTGCGGAGCTGGTCGAGCGCAATGGTGGCCGGGTGTTCTCCGATGAGATCTGGGCACCGCTGACCTATGCCGGCAACCGGCACTTGCCTTATGCCTCGGTCAACGAGGTTGCGGCGGGCCACACCATTACCGCGCTCTCCGCATCAAAGGCGTGGAACTTGCCGGGCCTGAAATGCGCGCAGGTGATCACGAGTAACGATGCGGATCGGGCGATCTGGAACAAGATCGGCTTTTTCGCGGCCCATGGCACGGCCAATCTGGGCGTCGTGGCCAATGCCGTGGCCTATCGGGAGGGCTTTCCCTGGCTGGAAGACGTAGTGGCCTATCTCGACCGGAACCGCAGGGCCATGGCGGACCTCGTCCACGATCTGCTGCCCGGCGTGCGCTACCATATACCAGAGGGCACCTATGTCGGCTGGCTGGACTTTCGCGGATCCGCTGTCGCCGAAAATCCAGGTGCCTTCTTCAAGGAGAAGGCCGGCGTTTACCTCACCGAGGGCGTGACGTGTGGCAAGGACTTCGCAGGGTTCGCCCGCTTCATTTTCGCCACGCCCCTACCCATCATGCAAGAGGCGATGGAACGGATGAGCAAGGCGATGAAGGCGCTGTGATTGCGGCCGCCGGGATGGGTCTTCAGCCTCACCCGCCCCGGTTCTTCGTCGCATCGTTGAACATGCCGAACATCGACTTGCGCAGCCATGAGACCAGCGGATCGTTGTTATAGCGGCGGTGCCAATATTGCAGCACCTCGATGGTGCCGGTGTCGAAATCCAGCTCCAATATCTTGATATCGTGGATCTTCTTCATGAAGGTGGCGAGCGATCTTGGGTAAAGCGCGATCAGCGTCTTGTCATTCGAGACGATGAAGGGCGTCGCGCTCGCATTGGGCGTGATGATCCGGGAGTTGCGGCGCAGGCCCCGACTGTCGAGCATATGATCAACCCGTGTCTTGGCGGCGGAGCGGATCTGATGGATGACATGATCGGCAGCGGCGTAATCCGCGATCGTCATCACGCCGTCATAGGGATAGTCGGTCGCGCAGATGACAACCATGTCGTCATCGTAGAGCTTCTGGCACATCAGATCGAGCGAGGGCGAGGCGATGAAGCCCACATAGAGATCGAGCTTGCCGTCCAGCAATTCCTGCTCGGCTTCATGGGCAAGGCTCATGACTGTCTGAATCTTGCAGCTCGGCGCCGTGTTGCGGACGAACTCGAGGAGCGTCGGCATCAGCATGATCTCGCCGACATCGCCGAGCGCAAGGTGCAGGGTCCGCTCGGCCAGTTCCGGCTGAAAGGATGCAGTCGAGAGCAGGATATTCCCTGCCGATTGAAGAATCTCGTTGATCGGCCCCGCCAGTTCCAGTGCTTTTGGGGTTGGCATCATGCGGTTGCGCGTCTTGACGAACAGCTCATCCCCCAGCAGGCGGCGCAACCGGGTGAGCGCGTGACTGGCCGAGCTTTGCGACATGGACAGCTCGTCGGCGGCGGCGCTGACGCTCTGATGCTCCAGTACAGCACCCAGCACGACCAGCAGGTTCAGATCGAAATTGCGAAGCTTGCCATATTCCATATCCGCTCCTTATTCCGTCGCAGTCGCTTGCGCGAGGCTTCAGCGTTATCGTCTTTGCCGGCAAAGGCCAGTGCCCACGATGCGACAGCCTCAGCCGCGCAAAGGGGATGTTCTTGTTTAGCCGATTGGACTGCTCATCGAAGGCCCGGTGCTATGCAGCAGGTCGATGACCAATATGGATCAGGCGCCATGGTGAGCGCCGCGGCGCCATGTTAGCCATCGGGAAAATATCATGCGGGCCAGCGCACATCCCACCCGATTGCCTTCGCCGTGCATGATCGACAATGAGGGGCTGCAGCCCGACCTGAGAGGATGACGACCGTATGAGCGGAGTTGGATTTAGCGGCGTATCTGCGCATCGCATCGCCCCCGTTCCATATCGAGTTTGAAGGCCGTTCTATGTCATCGATCCCTTCTTCAGCCGCAGCATCGGCCGCTCACGACGCTTCAGCATCGCGCGACGGCGGGTGGACCCCCCGGTCGATCTATATGCTCGCCTTGCTCACCCTGGCTTATGCGTTCAACTATTTCGACCGGCTGCTGATCTCGCTGCTCTTCCCGCTCATTCAGGCGGATCTCAAGCTGACCGACACCGAGCTGGGCCTGATCACCGGCGTCGCCTTCGTGCTGATCTATGCGGTGATGGGCATTCCCATTGCGCGACTGGCGGACCGGTGGAACCGCAAGATGATCATCGGCATCGGCTTCTCCTTCTGGAGCGTGATGACGCTGGCGACGGGCTTCGTCACCGATGTGGGGCAGATGGCGGCGGCGCGCTTTTTGATGGGCGCCGGCGAGGCTGCGGGCACGCCGCCCTCCACCTCGCTGCTCTCCGACATTTTCGACAAGAAGCATCGGCCGCTGGCCTTCTCCATCATGGCCTCCGGTACGGCGATATCCGGGCTGGTGTTCACGCCCATCGCGGGGTGGATGGGGCATCTCTATGGATGGCGCGTCGTCTATTGGGTGGCCGGTTGCGTGGGCTTGGGGCTGGGTCTGCTGATGATGCTGACGGTGCGCGAGCCGCAGCGTGGCCGCTTTGATGACAAGGCGCCGGATGGCGAGGCCGCCAAGCCGACATTCAAGAGTTCGCTGGCCTTCCTGCTCAAGCGCCGCACATATGTGTTCGCGACGCTCGGCGCCGCGTTGGTGACGATCTCCTTCTATGCGCACATCGTTTGGAGCACGACCTTCATGCTGCGCGTGCACGGCATGAGCGTGGCGGAGAGCGCCAGCCTGCTCGGCCCCATCCGCGGCATTTCCGGCCTTGTCGGCGCGATCGGTGGCGGCATCCTGCTCGCGCGCCTGCTGCGCTATGACGAGCGCTGGCGGATTTGGCTCCCGGCCCTGTGCTTCACCGCCGTGGGCCTTTCGCAATATGTCTTTCTCTTCTCGACGAATATCCTTTTCGTGGCGATCGGGGCGGCCATCGACAGCGTCGCCGCGAGCATGATGGTGCCATTGCTGTCCCTGTTGCTGATTCAGGTGATGCCGGTGCCGATCCGCTCCTTCGGCATGGCGCTCTACGTCCTCTCCATCGCCATTCTCGGCCAGATCATCGGCCCGCTGGGCGTCGGCATCCTCAACGACCAGCTGGCGACGATCTGGCAGGGTGAGGCGATCCGCTATTCCATGGCGATCACGGCGTTTGTGGGGGTGATTGCAGGCCCCATCATGCTGCGGGCCGGGCGCCATCTCTCCAGTGACACAGCCGAAGCGCGGACATGGGCCGGTGCGTGAGGGCAGAAACATGAGCCGAACAGATCTCGTCCTGATATCGGCTGTGTCCCTCGCGGCTGTGATTCTCGCAGCCTCCACGATTGCTGCCAGCGAACCGGCCGTGACCGTGTTCACGGCCGAGCAGGCGAGCGCGGGCGAGAAGGCCTATAACAGCCAGTGCGCGATGTGCCACGGCGCGGAACTGCGCGGTCCCAATGCGCCCGGCCTTGTCGGCACGGATGTGATGCAGAATTTCGACACGGTGGCAGGGCTATATACCTACATCAGCACAGCAATGCCGCCGCAGGCGCCCGGGCGACTTGCCGAGCAGGATTATCTGAACATCGTGGCCTATATCCTCAAGGCGAACGGCGCCCGCGCCGGCGCAGTGCCGCTGATGGCGGAACCGCACGCGATGAAGGGCATGTCCCTTGCAGCTATTGCCGGTGCGCATGGCAGCCCGGCGCCATCTGCATCCAGCGCCCTACACGAAGCGCCTGAGGCCGTGCCGCAAGCCTACACCTGGGGCAAGACACTGCCGAGCGTGAAGTGATCCTGCCGCACCCGGTTGCTCAGATATGGAGTTTATAATGAGCAAGCCTTCCCTTGCTGCAATGACCTGTGCCGCTTTTGCCTTGGCAGGCCTTTCAATGCCTTCCCACGCGCAAGGCGTGAGGGAGCGCTACGAGCCGGTCACCGACCAGATGCTGCGCGATCCGCCGGCAGGCGAGTGGCTCTCCTGGCGCCGCACGATCGACAATCAGGGATATAGCCCGCTCGCGCAGATCGACCGCGAGACGGTCGGCCAGTTGCAGCTCGTCTGGGCGTGGCCGATGGCTGATGTGGGCGTGCAGGAAACGGCGCCGCTGATGCACGATGGCATGCTCTTCCTGCAGACCAACAACAATATCGTGCAGGCGCTCGATGCCCGCACCGGCGACCTGATCTGGGAATATCGCCCGGCCCTCGCCAAGATTCCCGCCGACTGGAGCTATCAGGCCTATCAAAGCCGCCGCCAGAAGAACTCCATTGCGCTGTATGAGGACAGCGTGGTGCTCACCACGGTCGATGCGCGCATCATCATATTGGACGCGCGGACGGGCGAGGTCCGCCGCGAGGTGCAAGCTCTCGATTACCGCAAGGGCTATAGCTACACGGTCGGTCCGCTCGTCGTGAACGGCAAGATCATCTCGGCGATTTCGGGCTGCTCGACCGCCGGTTCGGCCGGCGCCTGCTACATCATGGCGCACGACTTCGAGACGCTCAAGGAGCTGTGGCGAGTCAACACCATCGATGATCCGGCCAATCCGGCGCAGGGCAAGAGCTGGGGCGAAGTGCCGCCGGCCAATCGCTGGGGCGGCACGCCCTGGGCAACCGGCTCCTACGATCCGCGGACGAACACGACCTTCTGGGGCACCGGCGGCCCCGGCCCTTATTCGGAGCTGATCCGCGGCACCGGCAAGGGCAACGTCCTCTACACCAATTCGACGCTGGCAATCGATGCCGATACCGGCAAGATCAAATGGTATTACCAGCATCTCCCCCGCGACAACTGGGATCTGGACAGCCCCTTCGAGCGCGTGCTGGTCGATGTGCCGGAGGGCGGCAAGCTGCGTCGCCTGATGATCTCCGTCGCGGGCAAGAACGGCATCTTCTTTGCGCTGGATCGAGATACGGGGAAATATCTTTGGTCGAAGGAGACGGTGTTCCAAAATGCCGTCTCGCGCATCGATCCGGACGGGACGGTTCATCCCAATGAGGCGATGATCATCAAGGCGCTGGGCGAGGAAGTGAATATCTGCACCTCGATTTCCGGCGGGAAATTGTGGCAGGCGGGCGCCTACAGCCCGCTGACCGGGCAGTTCTACGTGCCGCTGACCGAGGCGTGCAATACCATCTCGGCAACTCAGACCAAGTTCACGGCCGGCAACATCATCGCGTCCATGAAGTTTGGGCCGCGCACCTTGCCTGAAGGCGTGACGGATGCGGGACTGGTCGAGGCGATCAATGTCGGCGCGCGCAAACCGAGCGTCGAGGGCTGGAAGGCGCGGCAGCGCACCGTCCCGACATCCTCGCTGCTGGCGACCGGGGGCGGGCTGGTGATCGGCGGCGACGCGGGTCGCTTCGTCAAGGCGTGGGACCAGAAGACCGGCGCGGTGCTCTGGCAGCAGCGGCTCAATGCGCCGGTCGGCGGTTCGCCGATGACCTATGAGCTGGACGGCGAGCAATATCTCGTCGTCCCCGCTGGCTATAGTGTTTCGGCAAGCTCCATCGCGGCGGCGTTCCCGGAGACACCGCTGCCCTCCGGCGCGGGCAACTCGATCTTCGTGTTCAAGCTGCCGGCGAAGAAATGACCTGACTGAACGGCGCTGTCAAAAGGCGTCGATGGGAATCTTGAGGTAGCGCACGCCATTGCTTTCCGGCGCTGGCAGATGGCCACCCTGCATGTTCACCTGAATGGATGGCATCAGGAGCTGAGGCATGGCAAGCGACCTGTCGCGCGCCTCCCGCATCGCGACGAAACTGTCCTCATCGATGCCGTCCCGCACATGGACATTCGCCGCGCGCTGGGCGGCCACGGTCGTTTCCCAGCAAAAGCTGTCCCGGCCGGGTGCTTTATAATCATGGCAGAGGAACAGCCGCGTCTCGGCGGGCAGGGCGAGGAGGCGGCGGATCGAGCGGAACAGGGTGCGCGCATCCCCACCGGGGAAGTCCGCGCGGGCCGTGCCGTAATCCGGCATGAACAGCGTGTCGCCGACAAAGGCGGCGTCGCCGATGAGAAAGGCGAGATCAGCGGGGGTGTGCCCGGGCACATGGAGAACCTGGCAGTCGAGATTGCCCAAGGGCAGGCTGTCACCATCCTCGAGCAGCCGGTCGAACTGCGAGCCATCCCGCGCGAAATCGCTGCCGGCATTGAACAGCCGCCCGAACAGCGCCTGCACGGTGATGATCGCGCGGCTGACCGCCAACTGGCCGCCGAGCCTCGCCTGCAGATAGGGCGCTGCGGAGAGATGATCGGCATGGATATGGGTTTCCAGGTGCCAGGCGACGCTCAGTTCCGCCTCAAGCACGTGCGCCGTGATGGCATCGGCCGAGGTGAACGCGGTGCGCCCGGAGGCCGGATCGAAATCCAGCACGCTGTCGATGATCGCCGCCTGCCGGGAGGCCGGATCATGCACGACATAGCTGACGGTAAAGCTCGGCTCATGGAAAAAGGCGGCGATCCGGGGACCGCCGCGCGCTTGGCACATCGTCATGCTTGTTGGTCTCGAATGGGCGCGGACAGCCGGCGAACCGGCCGTACACGGACCGGGGCTTGTTCAGGCGGTCGGCATCTTCAGGCCGAAGATGGAATGCAGGCCGGGATGGCGACCGATGCCGCCGAACAGATCGCAGCCGCGCTCATACCAGTCGCGCAGGAAGTCATCCTCGGGGAGGGGCGGCGTCTTCGCGACGGAGGCGGCCCACAGGAAGATGGAGAGCGCGGAATAATCGGCAAAGTCCGGCGCCTCGCCGCCGAGCCATCTGCGCTCGCGCAGCACTTCGCGCAGCGGCTCGAGCTGCGGCACGACCAGCGGCAGGCGCTCTTCCCGTCCGGCCTGCGCGTCCTCCAGCGTGCGTCCGCCCAGAAAATCCCGCTCGCGGCTTTCGCGCACATAGGGGCGATCTTCCGGCAGGGAGAGATCGTGATAGTCGAGGATGTAGCATTGGAACCAAGGCTTGATCGCGGTGGCCCACAGCCAGGTATCCAGGAACTTCACATAATCATGATGGTCCGGATTGCGGAACAGCATCGGGCGGTCGGGGTAAGTGCGGTCGAGATAATCCGCGACGACGAAATCGCCGCTACGCAGGCTCTCGAACACCCATGTGTCGCCATCGCTGATGCCGGGATGAAAATCCGTGCGGCCGCCCGTGCGGCGCGAGAGCGAGGTAAATCCCCCCTCGCTCATCTCGGCCTCCAGCCCCTTGTGGGCCACGGCATATTTGGCCTGCCAGCAGAACGGGCTGATCGTCGCGCCGGTGACGAGATTGAGGTCGTAGATGCGAATGGGGTTGGTCTGGGTCATGGCACTCTCTTTCGCCGGCCGAGGGGCGTGGCGGGGTTTGTTCGAGGGGAAGTCTGCTGCCGTCCGCTCAGGCGGAAGCAGGTTTCGCGGGGCCTTTGGCCTTGGGCAGGGACGGGTCGGCACCCCATTCCGTCCAGCTTCCATCGTAAAGCGCGACATCCTCCTTGCCGATCCGCTCCAGCGCGAGGGCAAGCGCGCAAGCGACGACACCACCGCCGCAACTGGTGATGATCGGCTTTGAAAGGTCGACGCCCGCGTCGACGAACACGCTGTTGAGCGCTTCATCATTCTTGAATGTCCCGTCCGCCTCGAACAGATCCCAGAAGGGCACGTTGATCGAGCCGGGGATATGACCGGATGCAACGGCGGGATTGGGGTCCTCATCCGCGCCGCTGAAGTGGGCCGCGCCGCGCCCGTCGATATGCTGCGCGGTCTTGTCCCCGATGTTACGCAGAACGTCGGCCTTGTCGCGCAAGCGCGCCGCATCCAACGATGCAGTGAAGGTGCTTGGCGTCCGCGTCTCGATACCGGTGGCCAGGGGACGTCCCTCGGCCTTCCATTTCGCCAGGCCGCCATCGAGCACGGCGACGTTCGGCAGGCCGTACATGCGGAACATGAACCAGGCCCGCGCCGCCGTCTTCACCACGCTGTCATCGTAAATGACGATGCGTTGATCGGCAGAAACGCCCAGCTCGCGCATCCGGGCCGAAAACTGCTCCGCCTGCGGCATCGTATTATCGATGGGGGAGGCGGCATCGACCAGATGAAGCAGATCGAGAAACACCGCGCCCGGAATGTGCCCGGCTTCATATTCGGCGGCGGACTGCCGCTCCGGCTCGAAATGGTGCCGCGTCGCATCGACGATGCAGAGATCGGGAGCGCCAAGCTGCTCGGCGAGCCATTGAGTGGAAACGAGATTGTCCATAGCGGTCCTCATCGATGCCGGGCGACCCGTGTTTCGCGATGCGTCGCCATGCTGTTGTGCCGGTCAGGCAAAATCCGGGGCCTGTGACGGCCCCGGACCTGAACTTTCATTGTTTGCTCAGAACTCGTAGCGGGCAGTGACGGCCCACTCGCGCGGTCTGGACGGGGTGGCCTGGATGCCGGCCGTCGAGGTCGGGCCAATACCGGTATAATAGAAGGTATCGGTCAGGTTGCTGACCGACGCCGAGAGCGTCAGCCCGCTCGCATCCGGCTGCCAGCTCACCCGCGCCCCAAGCAGGCCATAGCCCGGCTGGGACTGGCTGAGCGTGTTGCGCAGATCGTACCAGATGCGGCTGCGCCAGTTCCAGTCGGCCCGCAGGCTCACATCGCCAGCGGAGCCGAGGTCGATGTCATACTGCGCCGCGACGGCATAGTTGAACGCCGGGGCGCCGACCGGCTCGCACGTCGCGCAGGGCCCATTGGGAACGGCGGCCGCTGCGCCGAGGTCGGTATACTCGAAGTCATTGTATCCCAACATGCCGTTCAGGGTCAGGCCCTGCGTGGGACGCACCGTCACCTCGGCTTCCACGCCGCGAATGCGGGCGGTGCCGGCATTGGTGCGCAGCGAGTTGGGAACGCCGTTGAGATCCGGCACGATGGCGGTGACCTGACGGTTGGTGAAGTCCGTCTGGAAGACCGCAAAATTGGCCTGTACGGCGCGATCCAGCAGGTTGAGCTTCGCGCCCAACTCGTAGGACGTCACCGTTTCCGGCAACACCGCAGTCACCTGCGCCGCGCTGAGCGGACGAGGATTGAAGCCACCCGAGCGGAAGCCGCTGGAAACCGAGCCGTAAAGGAACACGTCTTCGCTGGCCTTGAAGTCCAGACCGACGCGATAGTCGACGCGGTCATAGGCGACATCGGCCGTGGTGTAAGCGAAGGGCCGCGTGCCGGTCTCGTAATAGAGACGGTCGAACACATAGTCCTTCTTCTCGTTGCTGTAGCGCAGGCCACCGTTCAGCTTGAGCTGATCGGTGAGCGCAAAGCCGACATGCGCGAAGGCCGAGTAGTTCTTGCTCTTCGAGATATCCTTGGTGAACTGGGTCAGGTTGAGCGTGGCGAAGTAGACCCAGCTGTCATAATTGCCGGTCGCAGTATAATAATAGCCGCCCAGGGTCCAATCCAGCCGGTCATCCATCATCAGGCCGGACAGGCGGACTTCCTGGCTGAACTGGTGGTGGCCCAGAGTCTCCGCGCTGCCGCCCAGGTCCATCGGCGAGCCATCGCCATCGCGCCCGAAGAAGCCGTCATATTTCCGCCATGCCGTGATCGAGGTGAGGCTGATATTCTCGCCCAGCTTCCAGTCGATCTTCCCGGTGATGCCCCACTGATCGAGATTGCTCTCATTGGGCAGGGCCAGACCGTTGCGGCCGGGCTGATAGGCGGCATAGGTCGTGTAGGGCGAGTTGGTGATGAAGCGGCTGTCGTAGGGAATCCCGTACAGCGGCACGCCGATGGTGGCATTGTATGACGTCAGCGTCGGGCTGATGGTGAGCAGCTTGTAAGCGCTCTGCGCCGTATGATCGCGGGAATAATCGCCCGTCACGGTCACTTCGAGGTCATCGCTCACCAGCGCGCGCAGAGAGGCCCGCGCCGCCTTGGTGTTGATGTTGCCGAGCTTGCCGACCTCGCATCCGGATTCCGTCGTTCTCTGACGCAGCAGGTAGGACAGCGGCGCCGTGCCCGCGCCGGTGCTGCCGGGGTTGGCGCAGGCGAAGTCCAGCACGGACATATAGCCCTCGCGGCTCAGCGACGCGCCCGAAACACGCAGGAAGACGCGATCCTTGATGAGCGATGCATCGAACGCGCCGCGCACGTCCATGCGGTCGTAGCTGCCTGCGGTCGCCTCGACATAGCCGGTGTTGCTGCCGGTCGCCTGCTTGGAAACGAGCCGAAGCGCGCCGCCGAGCGAGTTCTTGCCGAACAGCGTGCCCTGCGGACCGCGAAGAACTTCCGCGCGTTCCAGATCGAGCAGGCCAAGCACGCCGCCGAACACCGTGCCGTGATACACGTCGTCAACATAGACGCCGATCGCAGGCTCGATGGTGAACTGATAATCGGACTCGCCGATGCCACGGATGGTCGACTGGAGCGACTTGCCAAAGGCGGCGCTGCCTTCCCGCAGATAGATGTTCGGCGTGGTGTTGGACAGCGCGGTTACGTCCCGCGCATCGCGCGCCACCAGTTCGTCGCCGGTGACGGCGGTGATGGCGATCGGCACGGTCTGCAGGCGTTCCTCGCGGAAGCGCGCCGTCACCACGATGTCACCGTCGGTTCTGGCCGTCTCGGCCGCATCCTGCGCGATGGCAGGCGCCGCGACGCACAGGCTTGCCAGCACGGCTGCCGATGCAGAACAACCAAAAATCGTCTTGAGCCCCATATCACTCTCCCTTGAAATCGCTGCTACTCTAAGCGCCGCTCTTTGGGCGGTAGCTTGGCTGGCGCGTGGGCCGCGGCTGACGAGCCGGCGGCGTGTCGATCCAACGATGGGCGGATATCATCGCTCATGAACAGCGGCCATGAGGGCGCGGCGATAACCGTTATTCAGCTTGTGCATATCGACCCCCCACGGCGGCGCTGATCAGGTCCGCCGCGCCTCGATGGCTGACATTTCGTTGCCATATTCACAAATGGTCGAGCGACGCAGATCGCGCTTCACGCCGAAATAATCGAACGGGCGGGCACGATGCAGGGTGCAGCGATTGTCCCAGATGAGCAGGTCGCCCTGCTTCCACTGATGGCGATAAATGAACTGTGGCTGGGATGCGAAGGCGACGAGGGAGTCCAGCAAGGCGCGGCCCTCGGCCTCATCCATGCCGATGATGTAATCCGCATGGGAGCCGATCACGAGGCACTTTCTCCCGGAGGCCGACATGCCGACGATGTCATGAGTGACTGCGGGATACATTTCCTTGAGCGCCAGCGTGCCTTCAAAGCCGATGCGCTGGCGCGAGATCCAGACATTATGTTCGGCAACGCGGCCCTCAATTCTTTGGCGCACATCCTCGGGCAGCGCGTCGTAGACGGCGCGGGTGTCGACAAGTTCCGTCTCACCGCCCTCGCTGGTGACGCTGTGGCCGAGCAGAAGGGACCATTTGGTGGGCATGGCGTGGAAGGAGCTATCCATGTGGAACAGCTCATTGCCCTTGTTGTTGGCGACGGCCTTGTCGTCCGGCGCCATGATCTCTCCGTCCAGCCGGAGATTGGAGGCATCGTACAGCAACGGGCTGATCCGCTTGCGGGGAGCGGCGGCGCCAGAGCGGGTGCCATGGGGCAATTCCAGCGGGCCGAACGCCCGGCTGAAGCGGATCTGGTCCGCATCATCGATGTGCGATTGTCCGCGAATGACGAGCACGGCATAGCGCGCCATCGCCTCTTCGACGAGGTCGATCAGCGCCTGATCCGGCTCGGTGGACAGGTCAGCGCCAATGAGTTCCGCTGCAAACAGCGGATGAAGCGGATTGATCTCCATGCATCGTCTCCCGATATTTTTATCGAGACTTATGGCGTGGCCTGACGAGGGCAACGGTGTGGTGGCGCATGGGGCTTATCGGCTCCGTGCATAACGCTTGGTCTCCAAATGCTTCTGGGATTCCGTGATAGCATCGCAAGAATTGATCAGCCCGACGCGAAAATAATTTCCGTGTAGTCGTATTTCTCGAACCACATAGTAATGTTAAATCTTTGTAAGTTCGAGCTCTACAACTAGCATGAATGCAATAATAATACTAAGACTGCCTGGTGCCAGCGTTGCCATGCTTCTTCCCCTCACTGGGCGTCAATCGCTGGAGCCGGCTTCATGGCGAACTCGCGCATGACGGCGGCCAGAATGTCGGGGGGTCGATTGTGTCGAGGTTCCCGGGCAGCTCGCGTGCCGCCAATCCATAAGGACGCCAGCCGGCAGATTGCGACAGACAGCGATGTGGGCCTGCTCGGCCCCGTCTCGGCGCTTTCGACCGTGCGGATGCGATTGGCTTCCGCTTCCGCATCCGACCTGCTCCGCTTCGCCATGACCGGTTGCACGGTCGCGGGCATTTTCGGCCTCCTCGGCGATCTGCTGCTTCTCGCGCTTGGCCATCTCGACCTTGTTGGTGTGCTCCTTGTCGACGGCCAGAACCCGGCACTCGAAAATTGCGTCGTCAGCCTTCTGGTGCAGAGGCTCGAAGGTCGGGGTTTGCAGGGCCCGCTCCAGTTCGGTGCTCGGTGCCAGATTGTTGAGACGCACCGAGCCGATCGCCAAGCCTAGATCCACCAGCGCGGGCTCGGCCGCCAGAAGAGTCTCGGGACGCTGGTGCAACGGCTCAATGCCCGCACCCAACAACTTGCGGACAATTGCGGCGGCGGGACAGTCGAGCGCACTAGTTCGAGCCCGATGAGGCCAGCCTCGATCCGATCGACAGGCTGACGGACGTGCAGTCCGTTCAGCAGGTCGATGATGAAGTTGATGACCGCCTAACCTCGCGCCCGCTCCGCTGCATCACTGGCGAGGCGGTCGGCGCGCTCGTTCTCCGGGTGGCCGGAGTGGCCCTTTACCCATTGCCAGTCGATCCGGTGGGGCGCGACGGCGGCGAGCAGTTCTTGCCAGAGGTCGGCATTCTTGACCGGTTTCTTGTCGGCGGTGCGCCAGCCATTGCGCTGCCAGCCGTGAATCCAGCGGGTGATGCCGTCCTTCACATAGTTGCTGTCCGTGGAGAGGATCACGTGACACGGCCCCTTGAGGGCGTTGAGGCCGGCGATTGCGGCCATCAGCTCCATGCGGTTGTTGGTGGTGTGCGCTTCCCCGCCGGAAAGCTCCTTCTCATGGCCGTTGAAGCGCAGCACCACGCCCCAGCCGCCCGGTCCGGGATTGCCCTTGCAGGCGCCGTCGGTGAATAGCTGGACGGTTTTCACGAGGCCGAGCCGAACAGCGCCGCTGCGTCCGTTTCGGCATAAAAGTCGAGGCGCCGCAGATAGGCCAGCGGGTCCTTGCGCGTCACCAGCGCATTGGCGGGCGTGTTGATCCAGTCATAGGCGCGGGTCAGCAGGAAGCGCAGCGCCGCGCCGCGTGCGAGGACAGGCAGCGCGGCATATTCCTCCGCGGTCAGTCCATGCGTCGCGCGATATCCCGCGATCAGCGCCAAAGCCACGGCGCTGTCGAAGTCCCGCCCGTCGGGGCCGAAGCACCAGGCGCCATGCATGATGGCGAGATCATAGGCGCGGATGTCCGTGCAGCTGAAGTAGAAGTCGATCAGTCCGCCGACCTCATCGCCGCGCATCAGCACATTGTCCGGAAACAGATCGGCATGGATGACGCCACGCGCCAGCGCACCCGGCCAACGCGCGTCGAGATAGGCGAGTTCGGCCCGCACGCGTTGTTCCAGCCCCGGCTGGATGGCATCCAGCGCGCCGCCGCACTCGTTGGCGAGGCGGTGCCATCCTTCCGGGCCAAGCGTGTTGGAGCGCTCGCCGGAGAAATCCTCGGCTGCGCGATGAAACTGCCCCAGCGCCGCACCGGCGGACCGGGCCTGCGGCGGGGTCGGATGCGTCACCGAGACGCCGTTCAGAAACTCGATGAGGGCTGCGGGCCGCTCGCACAGCGTCTGCAGTGCCTTGCCCTCGCGGTCATGGATGAAGCGCGGCACCGGGCAGCCACGCGCGCCGACATGGTCGAGCAGGCCCATGAAAAAGGGCAGGTCCGCCACATCCACGCGCTTTTCGTAGAGCGTCAGGATGAAGCGGGCGCCGTTGCCGTCCGCGCCGGTCGTGTCGACCAGATAATTGCTGTTCTCGACGCCCTCGGCGATGCCCTTGGCGGCGAGCAGGGTGCCGACATCGTAGCGTTCGAGGAAGAGCGCCAGCGTCTCGGCCGGCACCTGCGTATAGACAGCCATGGCTCAGGCCGCTTCCAGGCCGCGCGGCAGCTTGAAGGTGATCGATTCGGTGGTGGTGAGCACTTCCTCCTCGGTCAGATCAAACCGGGTGGCGAGCTTGTCGATCACGCTGCGCACCAGCACTTCGGGCGCGCTGGCGCCGGCGGTCACGCCCAGCGTCTCGACGCCGGCCAGCCAGTCGAAGTCGATTTCGTCGGCCGTTTCGATCAGGCGGGCGCGCGCGCCGCTGCGGTCGGCAACCTCGACCAGCCGCATGGAATTGGAGCTGTTCGGCGCGCCGATCACCATCACCGCCTGCGCACGACGGGCGATTTCCTTGGTCGCGGCCTGGCGGTTGGAGGTCGCATAGCAGATGTCCTCGCCCTTCGGCGCGGCAATGTCCGGAAAGCGCCGCTCCAGCGTCGCGACGATGTCCGCGGTATCGTCGACGGAGAGCGTGGTCTGGGTGAGGAAGGCCAGCGACACGCCGGGGGTGGGCTGGAAGGCCTCGGCCTCGGCCTGCGTCTCGATCAGCGTCATCGCGCCGTCCGGCACCTGGCCGAACGTGCCGATCACCTCGGGATGATTGGCGTGGCCGATGAACAGGATGTGGCGCCCGGCCTCCACCTGCCGCTCGGCCTGTCGATGGACCTTGGAGACCAGTGGGCAGGTCGCATCGAGATAATCGAGACCGCGCGCCTCGGCATTGGCCGGCACGACCTTGGGCACGCCATGGGCGGAAAAGACCACTGGCCGCCCATCGGGCACCTGGTCCAGCTCGTCCACGAAGATGGCGCCCTTGGCGCGCAGCCCATCGACGACGAAGCGGTTGTGGACGATCTCGTGCCGGACATAGACTGGCGCGCCGAACTTCTCGAGCGCCCGCTCCACGATCATGATCGCGCGGTCGACACCGGCGCAGAAGCCGCGCGGTGCGGCGACCAGAACGGTGAGGGCGGGGCGCTGGCGAGAGGCAGGCATGTCGGGCATGTGTGTCGATCCATCCATCCAGTCCCATTAGGGGCATGGCCGCCTGAGGGAAAGCCGGAAGAATGGGGGAGGGCGCAACGGCCGTCCGGTTCATCCTGCGGTCATCTGGCGCGGGCGAGGTCTTTGCAACCCGTCCGGGCGACGTGCCCTTTCGGTTGCGCGCCCGTGGGAGCGCGACTAAGAAGCGCGGACCCGATTGCGCGCGGGATATCCCGCGCGCGCCAGAATGAAGGAATTGGAGCCATCGTGCGGATCGCCGCTCTCTCGAAACCCGCCGTTCTGGCAGCTCTTGTCGCCCTGATGGCCGGCTGCGCGAAGCGCGGCGACATCGACTCCGCCGGACAGGGCATCATCCAGTTCCGCACCGCATGCCCGACGGTGGCCGTGGCCGCGCACACCGGCGACGTTACCCTGTTCGACCCGGCCGACAGCCGCGATGCACGCGCCATCGACGTGGTCGCGACGCTCACCGATGTGCGGCCGGCGTGCACCACGGGCGACACCGACATTTATTCGCAGGTCGGCTACAAGGTGGTCGCGGTGCGCCGCGATGCCGGCCCGGCGCGGACGGTCGATCTGCCCGTCTTCGCGGCAGTCGTGCGCGGCGCGACGGCGGTGACCGCCAAGCGCGTCACTATGGTGCGGCTGAATTTCGCCGAGGGCGCGCTGCGTGCCGAGGCGACGGGCACAACCTCTGCCTATATTGATCGCAGTGCGGCAACGCTGCCGCCCGAGATCGAGCGCATGATCACCCGCCCGCGCAAGACGGGCGACCAGGACGCGGCGCTCGATCCGCTGGCCCGCCCGGAAGTGCGCGAGGCGATCCAGCGAAGCAGCTTCGAGCTGCTCCTGGGTTTCAACCTGACCACCGACCAGCTCCGCTATAACGTGACCCGCTGACATTTTCCGGCGGCCGGACGACCGCAGCATCCTGCAGCCGCGCCGCCGATGCTGACAGGACCGCTGACCCGATGAATATCTTCGCTCGTATCGCCGCCGCGCTGGACGGCCTTCTGGACGACATGGTGCAGGCTGGCGAATTGCCCGCCGGCCTCAATTGCGCCGCCGTGACCGTCGAGCCGCCGCGCGACCCCTCGCATGGCGACATGGCGACCAATGCGGCGATGGTGCTGGCCAAGCCCGCCGGCACCAATCCCCGCGCCCTTGCCGAGCTGATCGCTGGCCGGCTGAGGACGCTCGCGGATGTCGACGGCGTGGAGATCGCCGGCCCCGGCTTCATCAACCTGCGTCTTGTCCGTACTGCCTGGGAAGACGAGCTGGCGGCCATTCATGCGGCTGGGTCCGATTATGGCCGCTCGACGATGGGCAAGGGCGTGCGCGTCAACATCGAATATGTCTCGGCCAATCCGACCGGGCCGATGCACATGGGCCATTGCCGGGGTGCCGTTGTCGGCGATGCGCTGGCGGCGCTGCTCGAATATGCCGGACACAGCGTTATCCGCGAATATTATATCAACGATGCCGGCGCGCAGGTGCAGACGCTCGGGCGCTCGGTGCATCTGCGCTATCGTGAGGCGCTGGGCGAGACCATCGCGATCCCCGAGGGCTTCTATCCGGGCGAATATCTGATCCCCATCGGTCAGGCGCTGGCGGCGGAGTTTGGTGACCGCTACGTCGGAGCCCCGGAAGCGGACTGGCTCGACCTGTTCCGCGAGCGTGCCGTCGCCGCGATGATGGACATGATCCGCGCCGATCTGGCGCTGCTCGGCATTCACCATGATGTCTTCGCCTCCGAGGCGGCCGTGCAGCAGGCCGGCCGCGTCGATGCGGCGCTGGCCCGGCTGGAGGCGGAGGGCCTCATCTATCAGGGCGTGCTGGAGCCGCCGAAGGGTGAACTGCCTGACGATTGGGAGCCGACCGAAATGACGCTCTTCCGGGCGACGCAGTTCGGTGACGATAGCGACCGGCCGGTGCGCAAGTCCGATGGCGGTCTGACCTATTTCGGCACCGACCTCGCATATCATGCCCAGAAGGCCGAGAATGCCGACCAGCTGATCGACATCTGGGGCGCCGACCATGCCGGCACCGTCAAGCGCATCAAGGCCGCCGTGGCGGCGCTGACCGGCGGCAAGGTCCAGTTCGACGTCAAGCTGGTCCAGATGGTGCGCCTGATGCGCAATGGCGAGCTGGTCCGCATGGGCAAGCGGCTCGGCAATTTCGTCACGCTGGCCGACGTCGTCGAGGAGGTCGGCAAGGATGTCGTCCGCTTCACCATGCTGACACGCAAGGCCGATGCGCAGATGGACTTCGACTTCGCCAAGGTGGTGGAAGCCAGCAAGGACAATCCGGTCTTCTACGTGCAATATGGCCATGCGCGGATTTCCTCGCTGGCGCGCCGGGTACAGGAGAGCTTCCCGGACGGTCTGCCCGCGGCGGACAGCGCGCTGTTCGGCCCGGAGGAGCTGGATCTGGTCAAACAGCTGGCCACTTTCCCCCGCGTGGTCGAAGCCGCCGCCAATGCGCGTGAGCCGCATCGCATCGCCTTCTATCTCTACGATCTTGCCGCCAGCTTCCATGGCTGGTGGAACCTCGGCAATGATCAGCCCGAGCGGCGCGTGATCGTCGCGGGCGATGCGGGCCTCACTGCGGCGCGACTGCACTTGAGCGCCGGAATCGGTCAGGTTATCAAGAACGGCCTGGCCCTGATGGGCGTCAGCGCGCTTGAGGAGATGAACTGATGTCAGCCGGGGAGCCGAACAACGGTCTCAATCTTGATGACGAGGACCGGCTGCCCTGGCTGGAGCCCGCAGGAATCGAGGAAGAGACCGAAAGGGTGTCCCCGATCCGCATCGTCGGTCTGACGGTGCTGGGCCTGGTTCTGCTCGGGGTGATTGTCGCCGGCGGCTATCTGTTCAGCAATCGCGATCGCAGCGGCAGCGATGGCTCGGCGCCGCTGATCGCGGCGGAGAACAAGGATTACAAGGTTCCGGCCAACGCGTCGGACGCGCGCACCTTCGATGGGGAAGGGGACGAAGCCTTTGCAGCCAGCGAGGGCCGGGAGGCTTCGGGCCGCATCGATGCGAGCCGCGTGCCGGAAGCACCGCGTGACGACTTGAAGCAGACCGGCCCGACCGCGCCGGCTC
The DNA here is from genome assembly GCF_025961995.1 of Sphingobium sp. B8D3A. Lineage (NCBI taxonomy): Bacteria > Pseudomonadati > Pseudomonadota > Alphaproteobacteria > Sphingomonadales > Sphingobiaceae > Sphingobium > Sphingobium sp. B8D3A. The sequence goes on from NZ_JAOQOS010000001.1 coordinate 1,137,714, forward strand.
TGGCTGTCCCGGCGGAGCGTCCGGCGGCCAAGCCCACCGTCATCGCGCCGGTCAAGACGGCCTCCACGCCCAAGCCGGCGGCGCCGGCTCCGGCGAAGGTCGAGGATGTCGATACCTTGACCGGGCCGCGCGTTCAGCTCGGCGCCTTTGCCTCGCGCGCCATCGCCGAGGAGGTCTGGAAGAAGCAGTCCGGCCGATTCGATTATCTCTCGGCCCTCAAGCACAGCGTCGAGCCGGTCGAGACGGGCGGACGCACCCTGTATCGTCTGCGCGCCAGCGTCGCCTCCCCGGCGGATGCCACCGCCACCTGCGGGCGGCTTCGGGTGGCGGGCGAAAATTGCATCGTCGTCCGGTGATCTCCGCGCGATGAAGCCGGTCATCTTCGGCCTTGCCGGCGAGCGTGTCAGCGCGGAAGAGCGGGCGCTGTTCCGCGCCTGCGACCCCGCGGGCTACATCCTGTTCGGCCGCAACATCGCCGACCGCGCCCAATTGCGCGCGCTGACCGATGAGCTGCGCGAGATTGCCGGGCGGGACGATCTGTACATCATGATCGATCAGGAAGGGGGCCGCGTCGCCCGGATGCGCCCGCCGCACTGGCCCGAATGTCCGCCCGCCGCGCGCTTCGATGCCCTTTATGATCTCGCGCCCTCGAGCGCCATGGAGGCGGCGCGCTGCAATGCCCGGCTGCTGGGCACGATGCTCTCGGATGTCGGGATCACCGCCAATGCCGCCCCTGTGCTCGATCTGCGCTATCCCGGCGCGAGCGACATTGTTGGGGATCGGTCCTTCGGCGCTGAGCCGATGCGGGTCGCGGCGCTGGGCCGGGCGACGCTGGAGGGGCTGAGGGACGGCGGCGTCGCCGGCATCATCAAGCATATGCCGGGGCATGGTCGCGCGCTGGTCGACAGCCATCTCGCTTTGCCCACGGTCTCGGCCAGCGCCGACGAGATGGAGCGCGACCTCGCGCCATTCCGGGCGCTGCGTCACGCTCCGGCGGGCATGACCGCGCACATCGTCTACACCGCCTGGGACGCGGATCGACCGGCCAGCCTGTCGCCTTATGTGATTCGCGAGATCGTCCGGGGGGCTATCGGCTTTGACGGCCTGCTGATGTCCGACGATCTCGACATGAAGGCGCTGAACGGTCCCGCCGATGAACTGGCCGAGGCGGTGGTCGCGGCCGGTTGCGATCTCGCGCTCAACTGCTGGGGGCGGATGGACGAGATGACAGCCATCGCCGCGCGCTTGCCGGACATGTCCGACGCGGCGCGTGAGCGGCTGGACCGGGCGATGGCGAGCATCGCCGCCGGCGCCGATCCGGCCTGGCCGGGCGAGAAGGCGATGGCAACGCGCGACGCGCTCTTGGCCCTCGCGCCGGCATGAGCGCCAGCTCGCCCGTCCAGCCTGCCGATAAGGCGCCGACCGGGCTGTTCGATGGCGAGTGGATGGAGCCTGTCCGCCGCCTGCCGGGCGATGCCATCCTCACCGTCTCGGTGGAAAGCTGGGAGGGGCCGCTCGATCTGTTGCTGGCACTGGCGCGGACGCAGAAGGTGGACCTGCGCGAGATTTCCATCCTCGCCCTTGTCGAGCAATATCTGCGCTTCATCGAGGAAGCGGCGGAACTGCGGCTGGAATTGGCGGCCGATTATCTGGTGATGGCGGCGTGGCTCGCCTATCTCAAATCCGGGCTGCTGCTGCCCAAGGAAGCGCAGCCCGAGCCCTCGCCCGAGGAACTGGCGCTGCGCCTCCATCTGCGGCTGCAGCGGCTGGAGGCGATGCGCGAGGCGGGCGCCCGCCTGATGGCGCGGGATCGGCTGGGCCGGGATGTCTTCCCCCGCGCGGCGCCGGAAGGATTGCACCGGCCGCGCGCAATCGTGTGGCAGGCCAGCCTGTTCGACATCATTCAGGCTTATGGGCAGGTGAAGGCGCGGACGGCGCCGCGCATCCACATTGTCCATCGCCGGCCGGTGATGACGCTGGATGAAGCCATTGAGCGGGTGTCGCGCCTGATCGGCATGGAGCTGGACTGGGCCGAGCTGGGCCGGTTCCTCCCCGAAACCGCTGATCCGCAGCTGCGCCGCTCGGCGTTGGCCAGCAGTTTCGTCGCAGCGCTGGAACTGGCGCGGCTGGGACGCGTCGAACTGCGGCAGGAAGAGACGTTCGCGCCGCTGTATCTGCGCGCGCCGGCGGTGCCGTCATGAGCGCGCCGGCGTTCCATGCTGCGAGCGAGATGGAACGTCTCGTGGAAGCCGTGCTGTTCGCGGCCGAGGCGCCGCTGACGGTCGCCGAGATCCAGCGGCATAGCGGGCTGGACGGCGATATCCGGGGCTGCCTGTCGGCTTTGGCCGCGCATTATGCCGGTCGCGGGATTGAACTGGTCGAGCGGGGCGGGCGCTGGCATTTCCAGACGGCAGCCGATCTCAGTCATATCCTGCGCCGCGAGCGGGAGGAGCCGCGCAAGCTCAGCCGGGCCGCGGTCGAGACGCTGGCGATCATCGCTTATCACGAACCGGTCAGCCGCGCGGAGATCGAGGCGATTCGCGGCGTGCAGGTCGGCAAGGGGACGCTGGACGTGCTGATGGAGGCGGGCTGGGTGCGCCCGGCGGGGCGGCGAGAGGTGCCGGGACGGCCGCTCACTTATGCGACGACCCCTGATTTTCTCAGCCACTTCGGCCTCTCCAGTCGGCGCGATCTGCCCGGGATCGACGATCTGCGCGCTGCCGGCCTGCTCGATCCGGTCGATCTGGCGATGGAATCACTGGATTTGCAGGGGAGTCTTGAAAATGACCCACAAGATGAAGAAGATGAGGACTGATCGCCTTATTCGATGAGGCAAGGGCTGATGCCGGGATGGCCATTGCGCTATGGACCCGCAGGGCTTAGTTAGGGCGCATTCACAGGAGATTTCTGATGGGTTTCGGTTCCCCGATTCACTGGGTCGTACTGGTGCTGGTGATCGTGCTGCTGTTCGGCGGCGGACGCATCTCCAGCCTGATGGGCGATGTCGCCAAGGGTATTAAGAGCTTCAAGAAGGGCCTTGCGGATGATGACGGCGATACGGCGAGCGCGGCGAAGCCTGCGCAGCGCATCGATCGCCAGTCCGCAGCCGGCGAGAGCAGCGCGACGCGCGAAGAGCAGAAGCTCGAAAGCTGATCCGGGCGGTCTGATCAGGCCAACCTGGCATGTTTGACATTGCGTCCACAGAGCTGCTGCTGATCGCGGTGGTGGCGGTCCTCGTGATCGGCCCCAAGGATCTGCCGCGCGCGCTCTATAAATTCGGTCAGATCGTCGGCAAGGCGCGCGGCATGGCGCGCCATTTCCGCAGCGGCATCGACGCCATGGTGCGCGAAGCCGAGCTTGAGGAACTGCAGAAGCAGTGGGCCAAGCAGAACCAGAAGATCATGGACGAAACCCGCAATACGGAGTTCAGCGATCCGGCGAGCACACCCGCCCTGCAGGATCATAGCGCGCCGGAACTGCTGGGGGATCGTGACGACAAGGTCGCGACCGATGACGCGCCGTCCCATCCCGGTGAGATCGTCGAGGATGCCGGCCCGGCGCACAAGCCCGACGCGCCCGCCGGCGAAAGCATGGCGCAGTCCAGCCTGCCGCTTGGCACCTCCGACGAGCCGAACGGACCGCGTACCGCATGAAGGACATTGACGATACCAAGGCGCCGCTGCTCGATCATCTCATCGAGCTGAGAAAGCGCCTGTTGCGCTGCGTCGCCGCGCTCTTCATTTCCGGCGCGGTCTGCTATTATTTCGCGGGCGACATTCTCGGTTTTCTCGTCGAGCCGCTCAAGCAGGGCTTTGGCAACACGGTCGGAAAGCTCGTCTATACCAAGCTCTATGAGGCGTTCTTCGTGGAGCTGAAGGTCGCCATGTTCGGCGCCTTCTTCATCTCCTTCCCGATCACTGCCAACCAACTCTGGGCGTTCATCGCGCCGGGCCTCTATGCCAAGGAAAAGCGGGCGCTGCTGCCTTTTCTGCTGGCAACGCCCATCCTGTTCGTCGGCGGCGCGGCCTTCGCTTATTATCTGGTGATGCCGACCGCATTTCACTTCTTCCTGCGCTTTCAGGGCGATGCGGGGGGGATGCAGCTGGAAGCGCTGCCCAGCGTGGACAGCTATCTCAGCCTCGTCATGCAATTCATCCTGGCCTTCGGAATCAGCTTCCTGCTGCCGGTCCTGGTGATGCTGCTCAATCGGGCCGGCATCGTCTCGCGCGCGCAATTGGTGGGTGCGCGGCGCTATTTCATCGTCGGTGCGGTGGCGGTGGCGGCGGTTCTCACGCCACCCGATGTGGTCTCGCAGCTCATGCTCGCCATTCCGCTCATCATCCTCTACGAAATGACACTGATCTTCATCTGGTTTACGGATCGGCGCGCGGCCCGCGAACAGGGCGAAGACGATCAGGCGCTCGTCCGGTCCGAATAAGCGCGTTCCGGCGGCCTCGCGCGACAAGCTGGGCTTGCGGCGGCCATGCAATCTCCTGCCTTGCCCAGCGCGCTTCGTCGTCCTAGTCAGTCGCTATGACCGTCCATCCCAATACGATCTCCCTCATCGGTAATACGCCTCTCGTCCGGCTGGCCGGGCCGTCCGAGGCCAGCGGCGCCGAAATCTATGGCAAATGCGAGTTCATGAACCCGGGCGCCTCGGTCAAGGACCGCGCCGCCCTGTTCATCGTGGAAGATGCCGAGGAAAAGGGCTTGCTGCAGCCCGGCGGCACCATCGTCGAAGGGACGGCCGGCAACACCGGCATCGGCCTGGCGCTGGTCGCGAATGCCAAGGGCTATCGCACGATCATCGTCATGCCCGAGACGCAGAGCCGCGAGAAGATGGACACGTTGCGCGCGCTTGGTGCCGAGCTGGTGCTCGTCCCCGCCGCGCCTTATGCCAATCCCGGTCACTTCGTGCACACCTCGCGCCGTCTCGCCGAGGAAACGCCGAACGCGATCTGGGCCAATCAGTTCGACAATATTGCCAATCGCAGAGCTCACATCGTCGGCACGTCCGAGGAAATCTGGGCGCAGATGGAAGGGCGCATCGATGGCTTCACCTGCGCGGCCGGAACGGGCGGTACGCTTGCGGGCGTCGGCCTCGGCCTCAAGCAGAAGAGCGAGGCGATCACCATCGCGCTGACCGATCCCTATGGCGCGGCGCTTTACAATTATTACGCCCATGGCGAGTTGAAGGCGGAAGGCTCCTCCGTCGCCGAGGGCATCGGGCAAGGGCGCATCACCGCCAATCTGGAAGGCGCGCCGATCGACACGCAGTTCCGCATGTCTGACGAAGAAGGCATGATGTGGGTCGAGAAGCTGATGGGCGAGGGGCTGTGCGTTGGCCTTTCCACCGGCATCAATGTCGCAGGTGCCGTGGCGCTGGGGCGCAAGCTCGGGCCGGGCAGCCGGATCGTCACCATCTTGTGCGACACGGGCCTTCGCTATCTTTCCACGCTTTACAATCGGGACTGGCTGCTTTCCAAGGGATTGACGCCTTTCCCGTGGTTGGCGGACTAGGGAGCGCAAAAATGGCGGACAGTCGGCCCGAACGGGAAGCAGTGAGCCGCAAGAGCGACGTTCGCGCCCATCGTGAAGAGTTGCAGCGCGTGCAGATCGGCCTGGTCGGGTTGGCCGCGGTTCTGCTGGTCGTTACGCTGGCGAACCTGATCGTCGATGCCGTCCGTCAGGATGGGACGAGCGATACGGCGGCGATGTCGAGCGATGCGTCGTCCGCCGCCGCACAGACCGGGGCCGCCAATACGACTGGCACCCCGGCGCCGACCAACAACGAGCCGCTGGCGGATCTCGGCGTCACGCCGACCACATCGGACAGCGCCGCGCCCATCCTGCCGTCACCCGTCCCCGATCTGGAGCCCGATCCGCAATTGCGTCAGCGCATGGATCAGGACCGCGATCAGGCCCAATCGCAGCGCCCCGCCCAGCAGCAGACGCCCTGAGCGGTCGCCCGGTTGCCGCGATGCCCCGCACTGCCTTGCTGCTGGCGGCGACGCTTGCCCCTGCCATCCTGTCGCTCCTGCTCGGGCTGACCGGCACCAGCCTGCGCACCGGACGGCTCGATCCGCTCGATTGGCTGTGGCCGGGGGCTGCGGGGATCATTCTGGGCGCAATTCTGCTGACGCGCGCCGCCCGCGCCGGGCAGGGTGACCGCGCCGAGGCTGCTCCTGCAAGGTTGCGCTGGCCGACGGTTGCGGCTCTGTGGGCCGCCGTCTTGCTGCCACCGCTGTGCCTGATCGGGTTGGCGTCCGTCCGTCTGCCCTGGGCCGGCATGATCGCGCTCGCGGCGGGGCTGGCCATGGTCGGCAGTCTTTGGGCCTTGATTGCAGGACGTTCCCGCCGTGTAAGGCTGGGTTCCGCGCTGGCGCTGTGCGTAGGGGCAGTGCTTGTCGCGAATTGGGCCGTGCCAGCCATGCGCAATGCTTCCCAATCTGCCACGGCCGGGGATCGGCCCAGCGTCGCTTTGTTCTCGGCCTTGCCGTTGCATGATGTCGCCATGGGCGCCGTTCACGGATTGCCGGCGACGCAGTCGATCGGCCTGCGCTCGCCCTTGCTGCGCGCGCTGGACCTCCATGTCGCGCTGCACCCTCTCGATGCGCTCAATGACCATAGCCTGGCTGGGCACGCGGCGGTGCTGCTGGCGCAGCCGCGTGCGATGGCGCCCGAAGAACTGGTCGCGCTGGACCGCTGGGTGCGCGCGGGTGGACGCGCGGTGGTGCTGGCCGATCCGCTGTTGCTCTGGCCGGACCCGCGCCCGCTCGTCCATCCCGGGCGACCGCCGCTCACGAGTCTGCTCGATCCGCTGCTGGCCCATTGGGGCGTGCGGCTGGAGGCTGCGGAATTCAGCGCGCAATCCCATGGCGATGGCCATGGGGGCGAGGCGTCCGATCGGCGGAGCCTGGCGTCAGGCGCCTTGCTGCAGGTCGCGGGTGCCTCGCGCTTCGTGGTGCGCGAGCCGACGGCCGGCTGCACGCCCGCCGAGCAGGGATTCCTCGCGACCTGCCGATTGGGCAGGGGGCAGGCGTTGCTGGTGGCGGATGCGGACTGGATCGATGACCGCCTCTGGACGCTGGCCTCGCAGGATGGGGCCGACCGCGCGCTGCGCACCAGCGATGCGCCGGACGTTCTCGCCGCGTGGCTCCGCAACGAGCCAGTGTCCACGAGCGTGTTCACGAGTTGGGTGAAGGACGAGGCCGCTCTGGTACAGGGTCTCCGCTTCGCGCTGGCCGCTGCGCTTGTCCTTTCCCTCCTGCTGGCGCTGGTGGTGCGCAATCCCGGCTTTTCCCAGTCCATGTTTCGGACAAATACGGGCCATAATGAGAACATAAGAAAAACGGAGGACATTTCTCCCTAATCTCACCAAGATTTTCCCATCATTTCCCACTTTATCCAAGATTCTCCCTTTTCTCCCCGGGGGTGGGCTGCTAATACCGCAGGCCTAGGGGCACTCGTATCTTCGCGAGTCTATCAACCGGTCAGCTTGGTGCTTTCCGGAGCGGGAAGGCCTGTGCCCCGCGCAGGGAGTTCGTTGGGGTGTCATCGGCTTATTTCATGGGGAACGGGGCCAGTGCCCTGGACGGCAAGGGGCGCTTCGCGCTGCCGATGTCGTTCCGCTCCGTCCTGAATGAGCACAGCACCCAGCCCGGCACCATGCTTGTTCGGGCCGATCCCACCCGCAAATATGTGTCGCTTTTCGGCAGCAAACAGCTCGATTTCTTTCAGAACAAGTTCGACGAGGCCGCCCGCATCGCCATGACCCGTGGCGAGGATTTCGACGCGGAAATGGCGGACGCGAACTTCTGGAGCACCATCAAGACCGTTACCATCGACTCCGGCGGCAGGTTCACCCTGCCGCCGGCTTTTCGGCGGTTGTACGGCATCACCGACGCGCTCTTCATTGTGGGGGGCGGTCGCCTCGTCCAACTCTGGAGTCCCGAGCGCTTCCTCGCCGAGAATTCGGCGAACCTGCTTGCCATCGAGGAATGCGAAACCTTCCTCGATGAGCTCAAGGCCAAACGGGAGGAGCGCTGATGAGCGCGGCTTCCCTTGCGAACCCGCCGGCCGAGCCGCACCGCCCCGTGCTGCTCGACGAAGTGCTGGACGCGCTTGCCATTGCCCCTGGCGAGCGTCATGTCGACGGCACATTCGGTGCCGGCGGGTACAGCCGCGCAATGGCCGCGCGCGGTGCGCGGGTCTTCGCGATCGATCAGGATCCTGACGCCATTGCCGAAGGGCAGGCGGTCGTCGCAGCCAGTGAAGGCGCGATTACGCTGCTCGCCGGCAATTTCGCGCAGATGGAACGGCTGCTGGCTGAGGCCGGTGTCGATAGCGTGGATGGCGTGACGCTGGATATCGGCGTCTCCTCCATGCAGCTCGATCGCGAGCGGCGCGGCTTCTCGTTCCGCTTTCCGGACGCCCCTCTGGATATGCGGATGAGCCAGTCCGGCGAGACGGCGGCCGAATTTCTCAACCGCGTCGATGAGACCGAGCTGGCCGACATCCTCTATCATTATGGCGAGGAGCGGCAGTCGCGCCGTGTCGCGCGCGCCATCGTGGCGGCGCGCCCGCTGGCGACCATCGGCGATCTCGTCGGCGCGGTCCACAAGGCGCTCGGCAAGCGGCCCGGCGACAAGACCGATCCGGCGACGCGGACCTTCCAGGCGATCCGCATTCATCTCAATGGCGAGCTGGATGCGCTGGAGCGCGGTCTGGATGCCGCCGAGGCCGTGCTGCGCCCGGGCGGCCGGCTGGCGGTGGTGACCTTCCACAGCCTGGAAGACCGCATCGTGAAGAATTTTCTCCGTACGCGCAGCGGGCAGGAGGGTGCCGGCTCGCGCCACCGGCCGGAGGTCAAATCCGCCGTACGCCCGACCTTCCAGAAGCCCGCCCGCGCTGTTCGCCCCGGCGATGCCGAGCTCAAGTCCAACCCCCGTGCGCGCTCCGCAACGCTGCGTAGCGCCATCCGAACTGAAGCCCCTGCCATGCACCAATCTGTGGGAGCACGATCATGATCGCCATCAAGCGCTTGCAAAGCATCATGTGGATTCTCGTGGTCGCCATGGGGGCGCTCGCTGCCTATCTGATCAGCCTGCAGGTTGCGACGGAGCGGAACGCGGTGCGGCATACGATCGACCAGATCCGCTGGACCCGCGCCGACATCCGCTATCTTGAGGCGGAATTCGGCGCGCGGGCGACCATGCGTCAGCTCCATGCTTGGAACACCAGCGACCTGCGCCTGTATGTGCCGGCGCCTGCGCAATATCTGCCCAATGAGCGCGCGCTCGCCAATCTGGACCGCATGGCGCCGGTGACCGGCGGCTACAGCCCGCCGCCCGTCATGACCGCGATGGCCCAGAACACCCCGCCTGCGCCGGTCGCGGCAGCGCCCGACAAGCCGGCAGCGCGGAGCGGCGCCGATGTGGCCTCGGAATTCGCCTTCATTCGCACCGCCTCGGCTGCCGAGCCCCGGCCGCCCGTGGCGGAGGTTAAGGCGAAGCCGGCAACGCGCGCGCCGGCAGAGGCTGCGGCGCGCCGCACTGTCGAGCCCGATCCGGCCTCCCGCAAGGCAGCCCGGCTGGCCCTGCTCGACAAGAAGCTGCTCGGCGGCCCGGCTCTAAGTGAAGCCATGGTGCCCTGATGGCCACCATTTTGGCGCGGCCGGAGCCGCGTTCCGAGAATCGGAAGCCGACAGATTTGGTCACGGTGGCCCACGGCCGGATCATGCTCCTCCTGCTTATTTTCGCCGCGATCACAATGGTGATGGCGGCGAAAATGGTCTGGATGGGCATCGACGCCGGCACCCAGGCGGAGCGCATGGCGAGCCCGATCCCGATTCCGGGGCGCGCTGATATTGTCGACCGCAACGGCGTACCGCTGGCGCGCGATATCGACGGCTACGCCATTGCCGTGCGCCGCGACCGCCTGCTCGGCGATCCGCGCGATCTGGCCAAAAAGCTCCACGCGATCTTCCCCGACCAGTCCGAAGCGGATTTCTATGCCAAGCTGACCTCGGGCGGGCAGTGGAACTACCTCCGCACCCGCGCCGTGCCGCGCGACGTCGCCGCTGTGAATGCGCTGGGCGAGATCGGCATCGAGTTTCCGCGCGAGGCGGAGCGGCTGTATCCGCAGCGCACGCTGGCCGCGCACCTTATCGGTTTCGTCAATCGGGACGGGTTCGGTGCCATGGGCGTCGAGCGCGCGTTCGATGACCGGCTGACCGATGAAAAGACGCGCGGGCAGCCGCTGCAGCTTTCCATCGATAGCCGGGTTCAGGCCGCGCTGGAGGAAGAGCTGTCGCTCGGCATGGCGGAACAGAGCGCCAAGGGCGCGGTCGGCATCGTGCTGGATTCGCGCAATGGCGAAGTGATCGCGATGGCGTCTCTGCCCACATTCAATCCCAACCGCCTGGTGCCGGTCGAGGCGCCGATGGTGATGGGCCCGGACGGCCAAATGCGCCGGGGCCAGATCACCTGCGACATGTCGCCGCGCTGCAACCGCGTGGTTCAGGCGCGCTACGAGCTCGGCTCGACGTTCAAGCCGCTGTCTTTCGCCATCGCCATGGATGCGGGCGTCATCGTCAGCATGAGCAAGCGCTATGATGCCACGGCGCCGCTGCCGGTTGGGCGCTTCACCATCAAGGATGACCATCCTCTGGGCCGCTGGCTGACGGTGCCAGAGGCGCTGGTGCACTCCAGCAACATTGTCACGGCCCGCATCGCCGATGAAATGGGGCAGAAGCCGCTTGAGGCTGCCTATCGCTCGCTAGAGTTCGACCGTCCGGCCACCGTGGAGCTGCGCGAGCAGGCCGGCACGCTGTTCCCGTCGCGCTGGTATCGCACGACGATCATGACGACGGCCTATGGCCACGGCATCGCCGTGACGCCGATGCATCTGGCGAGTGCTTATGCAGCGCTGGTGAATGGCGGCATCTGGCACCCCACCACCGTTCTCAAGCGCAAGCCGAATGAACAAGTGGCCGCCCGCCGGGTGTTCTCCGAGCAGACCAGCGCGAAGATGCGCCAGTTGCTGCGGATGATCGTGCAGACCGGCACCGGGCGCAATGCGGATGCCGAAGGCTATCGCGTCGGCGGCAAGACCGGAACGGCCGAGAAGCCCAAGGACGGCGGCTATGCCCGCCGCTCGCTGGTCTCCACCTTCGCTGCGGCTTTCCCGATGGAAGCGCCGCGCTACGTCGTCATCGTCATGATGGACGAGCCGCAGGGCAGTGCGCGCTACCCGGGCATCCGCACGGCCGCTTATACGGCCGCCCCGGTGGTGAAGTCCTTCGTGTCGCGCGCCGCGCCGCTGCTGGGCGTCTATCCCGAGGCGTTCCGCGACGTCGACATTTCTGAGCTGACCCCGTTGGTCAAAGACGAAGAGGTGGCCGAATGATGCGCCTTTCCACGCTCGTGCCCGATTCGATTGATCCGGCCAAGGACGCCGAGGTGAGCGGCTTCGCGCTGGACCATCGCAAAGTGGCGCCCGGCGCCGTGTTCGGCGCGTTTCGCGGCGCGCGGGTGAACGGCGAGGACTTTATCGACGCGGCTATCGCTGCGGGCGCCGTGGCTGTCGTCGCGGCCCCGGACGCGCGGGTGACCGGCGTCCCCCACATCGCCGCCGAGGAACCGCGCCGCCTGTTCGCGAGCCTCGCGGCGCGCTATTATGCGCCTTATCCGCAGACGCTGGTCGCGGTCACCGGCACCAATGGCAAGACTTCGACGGTTGAACTGACCCGGCAGCTCTGGCGCATGATGGGCCATGGCGCCGCGTCCATCGGCACGCTGGGCGTGACGACCGCCGTGGATCAGGTTTCGACCGGCCTCACGACGCCGGACGTGGTGACCTTCCTCTCCAATCTCGCCGGGCTCGCCAAGGAAGGCGTCGATCATGTCGCCTATGAGGCGTCGAGCCATGGGCTGGCCCAATATCGCGCCGAGGGGCCGCGCGTCGCGGCGGGCGCCTTCACCAATCTGAGCCGCGATCATCTCGATTATCACGGCACGATGGATATGTATTTCGCGGCCAAGATGCGGCTGTTCGACGAGGTTGTCGCCGACGACGGCGTCGCTGTCATCTGGGCCGATGACGAACGCTCTGTAGAGGTGATCGAGCATGTTCGTCGCCGGGGCCTGCAGCTGATGACGGTCGGTTCGGCCGGCGAGACGCTGCGGCTGGTCACGCAAACGCCCACGCATCTTGGGCAGACGCTTATGATCGAGGCGGAGGGCGGCACGCACAAGGTCGATCTGCCGCTCATCGGCGCCTATCAGGCCGCCAATGCGCTGGTTTCCGCCGGACTGGTCCTCGCAACCGGCGGCGCGCTGAAGACGGTGCTGGGCTTGCTCTCGCGCGTGCAGCCGGTGCGCGGTCGGCTGGAACGCGCCGTCATCACCACTGCCGGTGCGCCGGTTTATGTCGATTACGCCCATACGCCCGACGGGCTGCGGGCGGCCATCGAAGCGCTGCGTCCGCATGTGCGCGGTCGGCTCATCACCGTGTTCGGCGCCGGTGGGGATCGCGATGCCGGCAAGCGCCCGCTGATGGGCGGCGTTGCCAGCGACCTGAGCGATGTCGTGATCGTCACCGATGACAATCCGCGCGGGGAAGACCCACAGGTGATCCGCGCCGCGATCATGGCCGGCGCGCCGGGCGCGCGGGAGATTGGCGGGCGACGGGCTGCCATTGCTGCCGCCATTGCGGAGGCGGGGCCGGACGATATCGTGCTGCTGGCCGGCAAGGGGCATGAGCAGGGTCAGATCATCGGCGATCGCGTGTTGCCGTTCGACGATGTTACCGTGGCGCGGGAATGCGCTGCATGAGCTTGTGGACCTCCGACGAGATCGTCGCAGCGACCGGCGGGGCAGCCTCCACGGCCTTCGCGGTGAGCGGCGTCGCGTTCGACAGCCGGGAGGTCGCGGCCGGCGATCTCTTCGTCGCGCTGCATGGCGAGAGCGCGGATGGTCACGCCTATATTCCTGGGGCGCTGGCGTCCGGCGCATCGGGGCTGCTGGTGGATCGGGCGGTCGAAGGCCCCTGCGTCCGCGTCGCCGACACCGCGAAGGGCCTCGATGACCTTGGCCGTGCCTCGCGCGAACGGACGTCGGCAAAGATCATCGGCGTCACCGGCTCCGTGGGCAAGACCGGCGTCAAGGAAGCGCTGTTCGCCGCCTTCGACCGGATGAGCCAGGGCGCCGCCCATCGTTCGCTCAAGAGCTATAACAATCATGTCGGTGTGCCGCTCTCGCTGGCGCGGATGCCGCGCGAGGCGCGTTATGGCGTGTTCGAGATGGGCATGAACCATGAGGGCGAACTGCGCGCGCTGACCGCGCTCGTCCGCCCACATGTCGCCATCGTCACGACGATTGCGCCCGCGCACATCGAATATTTCGGGACGGAAGAGAAGATCGCGCTGGCCAAGGCGGAGATCTTCGAAGGCCTTGTCGAGGGTGGCACAGCGGTCATCCCCGCCGACTCGCCCCATGCGCCGCTGCTGACAGACCACGCCCGTCGTCACGCCGGGCAAGTTGTCACCTTCGGGCGCGATGCCGGGGCGGATGTTCGACTAATCGACGAAATGTCCGTGGGCGCTGCCGGCACCCGCATCACCGTGCAGACCCGCGCGGCGCGCCTCAGTCTGGTGGTCGGAATGCCCGGTCGCCACTGGGTCAGCAATGCGCTGGGCGTGCTGGCCGTGGTCGAGGCCGCCGGTGGCGATCTGGCGCAGGCCGGGCTTGCGCTGGCGGAAATGACCGGGTTGCCGGGCCGGGGCGCGCGCCGTCCCAGCGCGACCGCGGACGGTGGCGAGGCCTTGATCATCGATGAAGCCTATAATGCCAATCCCGCCTCCATGGCCGCGACCTTGGCGCAGCTTGGCGAGGAGCGCGCGCAGCGGCGGATCGCGATATTGGGCGCGATGAAGGAACTCGGCGACCAGTCCGCGCCGCTTCATGCGGGGCTGGCGCAGGCCATTCGCGATGCGAAGGTGGATGTGGCGCTTCTGGTCGGCGAGGAAATGGCACCGCTCGCCGATGCTCTGGCCGGCGAAATTTCCGTTGAGCACGTCGCAAATGTCGATCAGGCCGTTGAATTCGCACGCTTAATGGTCAAAAGCGGCGATGTGGTGCTGGTCAAGGGGTCCAACAGTGTCGGACTTTCGCGACTTGTCGAACAGCTCGCAGCAAGCGAGGTGGCCTGATGCTTTATTGGCTCGCTGAACAACTGAATTTCCCAGGCATCTTCAACCTGGTCCGCTACCTCACATTCCGGGCCGGCGCCGCGATCATGACGGCGCTGATCATCGGGCTGGTGATCGGTCCCCGCTTCATCGGCTGGCTGCGTGTCCGCCAGGGCAAGGGGCAGCCGATCCGCGAGGATGGGCCGCAGACGCACTTCGTCAAGCGCGGCACGCCGACCATGGGCGGGTTGATGATCCTCACCGCCATGGCGAGCGCCGTGCTGCTGTGGATGAACGTCACCTCGGTCTATATCTGGGCCTGCCTCATCGTGACGCTGGGCTTTGGCGCCATCGGTTTCATGGACGATTATGACAAGGTGACCAAGGCGAGCCACAAGGGTCTTTCCGCCCGGGCGCGCCTGCTGGCGGAATTCGGCATCGCCGGTTTCGCCACCTGGTTGATCGTCAGCCAGAACGGCACCTTGCTGTATCTGCCCTTCTGGAGCGGCGGCGCGCTGGACCTCGGGCCGCTTTATTATCTGTTCGGCGCCTTCGTCATCGTCGCCTTCGGCAATGCCGTGAACCTCACCGACGGGCTGGACGGGCTGGCCTCCATGCCGGTGATCGTGGCGTCGATGGCCTTCATGCTGATCGTCTATCTCGTCGGCCGCGCCGACTATGCGGCCTATCTGGGCATCCCCCATGTGCCGGGCGCGGGCGATCTGGTGATCCTCTGCGGCGCGATTGTCGGCGCATGTCTTGCCTTCCTGTGGTTCAATGCGCCGCCGGCGGCGGTGTTCATGGGTGATACCGGCAGCCTCGCACTGGGCGGCACCATCGGCGTGATCGCCGTCGCGGCGCATCACGAGATCGTGCTGGCGGTCATCGGCGGCATCTTCGTGGTGGAAGCCATGTCGGTCGTCATTCAGGTGTTCTTCTACAAGCGCACCGGCAAAAGGGTGTTCCGCATGGCGCCCATCCATCATCATTTCGAGCAGCTTGGCTGGCCTGAATCCACGGTAGTGATCCGCTTCTGGATCGTCTCCTTCGTCCTCGCGCTCGCGGGTCTTGCGACGTTGAAGCTGCGATGATCGTCTCCCCCGCCTTTGCCGGCAAGCGCTATGCCGTTCTGGGGCTGGCCCGCTCCGGCCTCGCCACGGTCGATGCCCTGGCCGCCAGTGGTGCCCATGTCATCGCCTGGGACCAACGCGAGGATGCGCGGGCGCTGGTGGCCGACAAGGCCGAGCTGGGCGATCCGATGGAGATGGATCTGGCCGGGCTGGACGCGCTGGTCGTCTCGCCGGGCGTGCCGCTCAACCGTCACCCGGTGACATGCCGCGCGCGCGCCGCCGGCGTGCCGATCATCGGCGACATCGAGCTGTTCGCGCTGGCACGGTCGAGCCTGCCGGCGCATCGCGTGGTTGGCATCACCGGCACCAATGGCAAGTCGACCACGACGGCGCTGATCGATCACATCGTGCGTACGGCCGGTTTGCCCTCGCGCATGGGCGGGAACATCGGCCTGCCCATTCTCGCGCAGGCACCGCTGCCGGAGGGCGGCGTCTATGTGCTGGAGCTTTCCAGCTATCAGATCGATCTGACCTTCAGCCTCGATTGCGACGTGGCGGTGCTGCTCAACATCACGCCCGACCATCTCGACCGCTATGATGGCTTTGAGGGCTATGTCGCGTCCAAGCAGCGCCTCTTCGCCATGCAGTCGTCCGATCATCCGGCAATCATTGCGGTGGACGACGCGGTGACGCGGCGCATCGCCGATGCTCTGCCGCAGACCGTGCCCGTGACGGCCCAGTCGATTGCCGCCGAGGACCAGTCGCGCTGGCCGGCCTTGCAGGGGCCGCACAATGCGCAGAATGTCGCGGTCGCCAAGGCCGTGGCAAAGGCGCTGGGCATTGCACCCGAGACGACGGCGCAGGCGCTGGCGAGCTATGTCAGCCTGCCGCATCGCATGCAGCGCGTTGCCGAAATCGACGGCGTGCTGTTCGTCAACGACAGCAAGGCGACCAACGCCGCCTCGACCGCGCCGGCGCTCGCTGCCTGGCCACCGGTCGACGGACGGCCGCGCATCCACTGGATTCTCGGCGGTCTCGCCAAGTCGGATTCGCTCGATGAGTGCGCGGCGGGCTTCCCCAACATTGCGCGCGGCTACACCATCGGCGAGGCGGGGCCGCTGTTCGCCCGTCTGCTCGGCGAGGCTTCCGTGCCCGTCACCGAATGCGAGCTGATGGTAACGGCGGTGGCCGAGGCTGCCGCGCATGCGCAGCCGGGCGATATCGTTCTGCTTTCGCCGGCCTGCGCGTCGTTCGATCAGTTCCGGGATTTCGAGGCGCGGGGCGATGCCTTTGCGGCCGCCGTGGCCGCGCTTCGCGATAAAGCAGGGGCAGAAACGGGGGCAGGGGCATGAGCGAGCGCGGGGACGAAGGCGTAGTCATGGTCGAAGGCGAGGCGGCGAAGCCGGTTACCGCGCCGCCGCTCGATGTCGCCTTGTCTCCTTTGCGCGCCCGCCCCGGCAAGCCCATGCCGCGCGAGCGGACCGCGCTGGCGATCTGGTTCTGGGAGATCGACCGAGTGCTGCTCGGCCTCATCGTGGTGCTGATCGCGATCGGGCTGGTGGCGGTCGCGGCGGCCTCGCCCGTGGCGGCGGCCAAGCTGTCGACCCATTCGGCCTCGCTCTCGCCCCTCTATTTCTTCTATCGCCAGCTCATGTGGATCGGCCTTGGTCTGCCGCTGATGATCGTAATTTCCATGCTCCCGCGCACCCAGGCGCGCCGCTTGGCGGTCGGTCTGGCGGCGCTGTTCGCGGTGATGCTGGTGCTGGTGCCGATCATCGGGACGAGCGTGAACGGTGCCTCGCGTTGGCTGGGCAGCGGCGCCTTCCGCTTCCAGCCCTCGGAGTTTCTCAAGCCCTTCTTCGTTGTCGCCATTGCCTGGCTGCTGTCGCTGCGCGCGCGTGATCCCTCGCTGCCGGTGATCCCGCTGACGGGCATGTTGACCGGCATCGTCGCCCTCCTGCTCATGCGGCAGCCGGACTTCGGCCAGACGGTCATTTTCGTGGCCTGCTGGGGGGCGCTGCTGCTGGTGGGCGGCGCGTCGATCAAGCTCCTCTCGGGTTTTGCATGCGGCGGCCTCGGCCTATTCGTGCTGACCTATCTCTTCTACGACAATGGTCGTGAGCGCATCGATTCCTTCCTCAACCCGGTCGTCGATCCGGCGGCGGGGCCGGATCAGGTGCAGCTGGCCTATGCGACCATCACGCGCGGCGGCCTGACCGGCGTTGGCCCCGGTGGCGGCACCGCCAAGTTCAATCTGCCCGAGGCGCACACCGACTACATCTTCTCGGTGATCGGCGAGGAGTTCGGCTTGATCGCCTGCATCGCCATCGCGCTCGTCTATCTCGCCATCATCGTGCGGGTCCTGCTGCGGCTGCTGGATGAGGAAGATCCATTCATCGTCATGGCAACCTCCGGCCTTGTCTTTGTGATGGGCGTGCAGGCGGTCATCAACATGGGCGTGAACATCCACATCTTCCCCTCCAAGGGCATGACGCTGCCGTTCATCAGCTATGGCGGCTCGTCGATGATTGCCTTGTGCTCGGGCATCGGCCTGCTGCTGGCCTTCACTCGGCGGAACCCGTATATGTCGCGCTCCCCCTACGTCGTCACATGGAGCGGGCGATGAGCCTTTTTCGGCATTATGTTCTGGCTGCCGGTGGCACGGGTGGGCACATGGTCCCCGCCCACGCCATCGCGCAGGAGCTTATGGCGCGGGGCCACCGCGTCGCCCTGATTACCGACGAGCGCGGCGCAAAGATTCCGGGCCTGTTTGAGGATGTGCAGACGCATGTGCTGCCAGCGGGCCGCATGTCCGGCGGCATTTCCGGCTGGATCAGGGGCTTTAAGTCCATTCTCGAAGGGCGCGCCATGGCCCGGCAGCTCTACTCGACCTTCGAGCCGGCCGCCGTGGTGGGCTTCGGCGGCTATCCCGCGCTGCCGGCGATGCTTGGCGCCTTTGCGGAAGGCATACCGGCGATCGTGCATGAGCAGAACGCGGTGCTCGGCCGCGTCAACCGGCTGGTGGCCCGCAAGGTGGCTGCCATCGCGACCGCTTATCCCGATGTGAAGCGTCTCGCCAAACGCCACGCGGACAAGACCTATCTGATCGGCAATCCGGTGCGGGAGTCCGTCCTGGCCCTGCGCGACGAGCCGTTCCCGGTCTTCTCCGATGAGAGCGTGCTGCGCCTGCTGGTCACCGGCGGAAGCCAGGGCGCATCGATCCTCTCGCAAGTCGTGCCGGCCGGGCTGGGTATGTTGCCGATCAGCCTGCGGCGGCGGCTGCAGGTCACCCAGCAATGCCGGCCCGAGGACATCGAGCAGGTCCGCGCGCTCTATGCCGAGATGGAAATTCCCGCCGATCTGGCGACCTATATCGAGGACATGCCGACCAAGCTCGCCTGGTCGCACCTCGTGATCGGGCGCGCC
This sequence comes from Sphingobium sp. B8D3A, assembly GCF_025961995.1. Classification (NCBI taxonomy): domain Bacteria; kingdom Pseudomonadati; phylum Pseudomonadota; class Alphaproteobacteria; order Sphingomonadales; family Sphingobiaceae; genus Sphingobium; species Sphingobium sp. B8D3A. Next base: position 1,156,401 of record NZ_JAOQOS010000001.1, read on the forward strand.
GGCGCCTCGACCATTGCCGAACTTACCGCCGCGGGGCGCCCCGCCATCCTCATACCTTTGCCGAGTGCCATGGATAACCACCAAGCCTATAATGTCCTCGAGATGGTGAAGGCGGGCGGCGCCCGCGCGATCGACCAGAGCAAGTTCACGCCCGCCGAGCTGGCCCGCCAGATGCAGAAACTGGCGATGGAACCGGGTGCGCTTCAAAACGCTGCCAAGCGCGCGCATCGCTGCGGCCGCCCGGATGCGGTGAAGGACATGTGCGATCTCATCGAAAGCTTCGGCCCCGCGCCGCAGACCATCGACACCGTGCGGGCCGCAGAAGCGCCGCGCATGGCCGGCCTCGCGGGAGCGGGCGCATGAAGGGCGTCGGCACGGATATCGGCACGATCCACTTCATCGGCATCGGCGGCATCGGCATGTCCGGCATCGCCGAGGTGATGCACAATATGGGTTACAGCGTGCAGGGCAGCGACATGTCGGAAGGCTATGTCATCCAGCATCTGCGCGATCTCGGCATCAATGTGATGATCGGCCACAAGGCCGAGAATCTGGGCGATGCTGCCGTGGTGGTGACCTCCACCGCGATCAAGCGCGGCAATCCGGAGGTGGAGCTGGCGCTGGAGAATCGCGTGCCCGTCATCCGCCGCGCCGAGATGCTGGCCGAACTGATGCGGCTCAAATCCACCGTCGCGGTGGCCGGCACGCACGGCAAGACGACGACGACCTCGATGATCGCGGCGCTGCTCGATGCCGGCGGCATTGACCCCACCGTCATCAATGGCGGCATCATCAACAGCTACGGTTCCAACGCGCGCCTCGGCAACAGCGACTGGATGGTGGTCGAGGCCGATGAGAGTGATGGCAGCTTCCTGCGGCTGGACGGTACCTATGCCGTCGTCACCAACATCGATCCCGAGCATCTCGATCATTATGGCTCGTTCGATGCGGTGAAGGACGCGTTCGTCGAGTTTGTCGAGAATGTGCCCTTCTATGGCGCGGCCATGCTCTGCCTGGATCACCCGGAGGTGCAGGCGATCCTGCCGCGCGTGCAGGATCGGCGGATCGTGACCTATGGCTTTTCCGCACAGGCCGACCTGCGCGGCGAGAATGTCCGGCCCGTTCCCGGTGGCAATATGTTCGACGTGCAGATTCGCGAGCGTGATGGCTCGACGCGACGCATTGCCGACATCACCATGCCGATGCCGGGCCGGCACAATGTGCTGAATGCCATGGCCTCCATTGGCGTCGCCCTGCAGATGGGCATTGAGGATGCGACCATCCAGACCGGCTTCGCCAGCTTCGGCGGCGTCAAGCGGCGTTTCACCAAGGTGGGCGAGATCGAGACGGGCGCCGGCAAGGCGATCGTCATCGATGATTATGGCCACCATCCGGTCGAAATCCGCGCGGTTCTCGCGGCGGCCCGCGAGGGCGCGCAGGGCCGGGTGATCGCCGTGGTGCAGCCGCACCGCTTCACGCGGCTGCGCGATCTGATGGACGAGTTCCAGCAATCCTTCAACGATGCCGACATGGTCTATGTCTCGCCCGTCTATCCGGCCGGCGAGCAGCCGATCGAGGGCGTGGATGCCGATGCGCTGGTCGCCGGCCTCAAGCGTCGCGGCCATCGCGCGGCGCAGACCATCGGCGATGCCGATGCGCTCGCCGCGGCCCTCGCCGCGGATCTGAAGGCCGATGACATGATCGTCTGCCTCGGCGCGGGCGACATCACCAAATGGGCGGCTGGTCTGGCGCCGGCCATCGCGGCATCGGGCGAGGGGCGCGGCTGATGTGGGAGCTGATGCGCATTGGCCTGGAGATGCAGGAGCGCATGATCGAGGTGCATGGCAAGAGCCTCGACATGGCGCGTGAGATGATCGACGCCGTCGAGAGCCATGCCGCCATGGGGCCGAAGGGCATGGGGCAGGCCGCGCTCGACATGGGTGAAGCCATGAACCGTGCCGGCAAGGCCCAGGCCGATCTGATCGGGCGTTGGTCCAGCTGGTGGAGCGGTCGCTCCTGATGAATCCTGCCGCTTCCGTGAACGTCGATCGACACCTGAACCCCGACGGCATTGCCGTACGGGGCAAGCTGACGCGCGGTGCGCCGCTCGCGCCTCTGGTGTGGTTCAAGGCGGGCGGTGCGGCGGATTGGTTGTTCGAGCCGGCGGATGCGGATGACCTCGCGCTGTTTCTCTCGGAGTTGGATCTCTCGGTGCCGGTAATGGCGCTCGGCCTTGGGTCCAACATGATCGTTCGCGATGGCGGCGTGCCCGGCGTGGTGGTGCGGCTTGGCAAGGCGTTCGCGCGCGTCGAGCAGAGCGCGCCGCAGACGCTGCGGTGCGGCGGGGGCGCCTCCGGCATTCTGGTCTCCTCCACGGCACGCGACGCGGGTATTGGCGGGCTTGAGTTTCTCCGCTCCATTCCGGGCACGGTCGGCGGCTTCGTTCGGATGAATGGTGGCGCTTATGGCCGCGAGGTGAAGGACATTCTCATTGAGGCCGAGGTCATCCTGCGCTCCGGCGAGCGGGTCGTGCTGCCGCTGGATGCGCTCGGCTTCACCTATCGGCATTCGACTCTGCCCGAAGGCGCAGTGGTGATCGCGGCGACATTCCGCGGCGTGCCGGCTGAACCGGCAGCCATTCAGGCGGAAATGGACCGGATCGCGACCGCGCGGGAAGAATCGCAGCCGCTGCGCAGCAAGACGGGTGGATCGACCTTCAAGAACCCGCCGGGCGAAAAGGCCTGGGCGCTGGTCGACCGGGCCGGCTGCCGGGGCCTCAGCCTCGGTGGGGCGCAAGTGAGCGAGAAGCACACCAATTTCCTCATCAACATCGGCGGGGCGACCAGTGCGGACATCGAGTCCCTTGGCGAAGAGGTGCGCCGGCGCGTGCAGGCAGAAAGTGGCATAACCCTCGAATGGGAGATTCAGCGCGTGGGCCGTTCGGCGCAGGAGCAGGGGCAATGAGCATGAAGCGTCTCAAGGTCGCTGTCCTCATGGGTGGCTGGGCCGCCGAGCGGCATGTCTCGCTGTCGAGCGCGAAAGGCATCATCCAGGCGCTGGAAGATCGCGGCCATGAGGTCGTGCCCATCGATCTGGGCGCCACCCTGGCGGAGGGCCGTGATTTTCCGGCCAAGCTCATCTCGGCCAATCCCGACATCGTGTTCAATGCCCTGCATGGCGTGCCGGGCGAGGATGGCACCGTGCAGGGACTCATGGACATCATGGGGTTCGCCTACACGCATAGCGGTCTGGCAACCTCGGTCATCGCCATCGACAAGCAGCTCACCAAGCAGCATCTCGTGCCCCATGGCATCCCGATGCCCGGCGGCCATATCGTCGAGTGCGAGAGCCTGTTCGCCGGCGATCCCTTGCCGCGCCCCTATGTGCTCAAGCCGGTCAACGAAGGCTCGTCGGTCGGCGTCGCCATCGTCACGGAAGAGGGCAATTACGGCAATCCGATCGCGCGCGATGCGGTGGGGCCGTGGCAGGATTTCGACCAACTGCTGGCCGAGCCGTTCATTCGCGGCCGTGAGCTGACTGTGGCTGTGCTCGGCGATCGGGCGCTGGCGGTGACGGAGCTGCGCCCCAAGAGCGGCTTCTATGATTATGACGCGAAATATACCGACGGCCTGACCGACCATATCTGCCCGGCGCCCGTCCCGGCCGAGATGGCCGCTGCGATGATGGACATCGCGCTGCGGGCGCATCGTCTGCTGGGCTGCAAGGGCACGTCGCGCTCGGACTTCCGCTGGGATGACGAGCGCGGGCTCGATGGCCTGTATCTTCTGGAAGTGAATACGCAGCCCGGCATGACGGCGTTGAGCCTGGTGCCGGAGCAGGCGAAATATTTGGGCATGAGCTACGGCGAACTCGTAGAGAGTATCATCGCCGAGGCTCTGGCGGACCGTGGGGGGAAGCAATGAACAGCGCGACGATCAAGCGCGGCTCGGCGAGCGGCGCGCGCGGCGGCCGGGCCGGCCGCAAGCCGCGGCGGGCGAGGAGCAATCTGGACAAGCTGCTCGACTATGTTCCGCTCAGTCCGGCGCAGATCAATCGGTTGATGACCTGGGGGATCGGCCTGGTCCTTTTCATCCTGCTGTGGGTCACCGCCAGCTTCATGGGCTTGCCGGCGATGCTGCGCGCCGAGGTGAACGATCTCGCCGGGCGCGCGGGCTTTGCCGTCGCCAAGATCGAGGTGCGCGGGCTCGAGCGCATGGACGAGATGCAGGTCTCCGACATCGCGGTGAAATATGTCGAGCGCTCGATGCTGGCGGTCGATCTCGACAATCTGCGCAACGAGGTCATGCGGCTGGGCTGGGTGAAGGAGGCGCGGATTTCCCGCCGTCTGCCCGATGCGCTGATCGTCGATGTGGTAGAGCGGCAGCCGGCTGCGGTCTGGCAGAATGGCGGGCAATTGATGCTGGTGGACGCCGCAGGCGTCGCGCTCGGCCCGGTCGAGGCCAATGCCTTGCCCGATCTGCCGCTGGTGGTGGGGCCGGATGCCAACAAGCGGACCAAGGCGCTGGCCGAACTAATGAACGCCGCGCCGGCGCTCAAGCCGATGCTGGCCGGCGCGACCTGGGTTGGCGGGCGCCGCTGGGATCTGCGCTTTCAGTCCGGCGAGCAGCTCATGCTTCCGGAAGGCGATGCCGACGCGGCTGCTGCGCTGGTTAACTTCGCGCGCATGGATGGCGTGGACCGGCTGCTCGGGCGCGGCGTGCTGCGGTTCGACATGCGCGATCCCGCACGCTTCGTGCTGCGCCTGCCGCCGGGCAAGAAAGAGGATGAAGCGCCGGCGGTGACGTCGGCCAAGGATTCGGCGGTTGTGACGTCCGGGGAGAAGGATCGATCGACGACCTCTGCATCGGGTGGGGAGGGCTAAGCATGGCAGCGCGCAATGATGGGCTGATTACCGCGATCGACATCGGCACCTGGAAGGTGTCGGCGCTGATCGCGCGCAAGCAGGAGGATGGCACGCTGGCGGTGCTGGGCACCGGTCAGCGCGAGAGCCGGGGCGTGCGTCGGGGCTTCGTGGTCGACATGGAGCGCACCGAACTGGCCGTGCGCGAGACGGTCGAGCAGGCCGAGAAGGTCGCCGGCACCAACATCGAGAAGGTCATCCTGAGCTTCTCCGGCGGCAGCATCGAGAGCAAGGTCGAGCCGGTCGAGATCAATGTTGGTGGTCGGCGGATCGAGCAGGCCGATATCGAGAGCCTGTACGATCAGGCGCGCGAGCGGATCGATCCGGGTGGCCGGGTCATCCTGCAGGCGCAGCCGACGCTCTACACCATCGACGGCATGCGCGGCGTCGCGCGGCCGATGGGGCTTCATGCCGATCAGCTCGGCGTGGATATCCATGTGGTGCTGGCCGATGGTGCGCCACTGCGGAACCTGGAAACCAGCGTGCGCGGGGCGTATCTCGATGTGCAGAGCATCATCGCCGCGCCGGTCGCCACGGCTGCGGCCTGCCTCTCCGACGAAGAGCGCGATCTTGGCGTGGCGCTGGTCGAGCTCGGGGCGGGCGTCACCAATGTCTCGCTGCACATCGGCGGCATGCTGGTGGGCTTCAAATCCATTCCCATCGGCGCGGCCGACGTCACGGACGATATCGCCTCGGCCTTCGGCATTCGCCGCAGCCAGGCTGAGCGCATGAAGTGCTTTTACGGCTCGGCCATGCAGTCGCGCCGGGACTTTCGGGAGATCATCGAAATCGCGCCGGCCGCCAGCAGCGCCGAGCAGACCGAAGCGCGCCGCGTGACTCGCGCCGAACTGGTCGGGGTGATTTGCGAGCGGCTGAACCGGCTGATGGCGGAGGTCAACAAGGCGCTGGGCGAGATGGGCTTCCACTCGCCGGTCGGGCGCCAGGTCGTGCTGACCGGCGGCGGCGCGGAGCTCAAGGGCATGGCGGACTACGCCCAGACCGCGCTGGGTCGCGCCGTTCGGATCGGTCGCCCCAAGCTGCTCGATGCCATGCCAGAGGCGCATCGTGGCCCGGCTTTCGCGACGCTCGCCGGCCTCGCGCTCTATGCATCGAAGGAGCGGCAGGATCTGCTGCAACGGCCTTTGCGCGAGCAGCGTGTCCACACGACGCGCGGCGGAGCGGTCGTCCAGCGGCTGATCGCGGCGTTGCGCGCCGGCTATTAGGGTCAGGCCGCAACATATTGTGGATGAGCGGTTAAAAAGAACGTGAATTGGCGGCTCATCTGGTGCATGAATCCCGACAAGGTGACGGTGCGGTTTGCACCCGGAGGAGATAGTTGATGAGCATTGAAATCGGTCCGCCCCATGTGGACGAGCTGAAGCCGCGGATTACCGTTATTGGCGTCGGCGGGGCGGGCGGAAATGCGATTGCCAACATGATTGGCGCGTCCGTGGATGGGGTCGACTTCATTGTCGCCAACACGGATGCTCAAGCGCTCAATGCCTCTCCTGCAGAACGCCGCATCCAGCTCGGCCCGCGCATTACCGAGGGTCTCGGCGCCGGTTCGCGCCCCGATATCGGCCGCGCCGCCGCAGAAGAAACCATTGCGGAAGTGCAGGAGGCGCTTGAGGGCGTCCACATGTGCTTCATCGCTGCGGGCATGGGCGGCGGCACCGGCACCGGCGCGGCGCCGGTCATCGCCAAGGCTGCGCGTGAAAAGGGCATCCTCACGGTCGGCGTGGTCACCAAGCCGTTTACCTTTGAAGGCTCGCGCCGGATGCGCTCGGCAGACTCGGGCATCGAGGAGCTGCAGAAGCACGTCGATACGCTGATCGTCATTCCGAACCAGAATCTGTTCCTGATCGCCAACCCGAACACGACCTTCAAGGAAGCGTTCGAGATGGCTGACGAAGTGCTGCAGCAGGGCGTACGCGGCATCACCGATCTCATGGTCATGCCCGGCCTCATCAACCTCGACTTTGCCGACGTCCGTTCCGTGATGGAAGAGATGGGCAAGGCGATGATGGGCACCGGCGAGGCCGAAGGCGACGGGCGTGCGCTCGAAGCTGCCGAGAAGGCGATTGCCAATCCGCTGCTGGATGGCGTCTCGATGCGTGGCGCCAAAGGCGTCATCGTTTCCATCGTGGGTGGCGAGGACATGCGCCTGATGGAAGTCGACGAGGCCGCCAACCACATCCGCGAGCTGGTCGATCCCGATGCGAACATCATCTGGGGTTCGGCATTCAACGAGCAGTTGAACGGCAAGATCCGCGTCTCCGTCGTCGCGACGGGCATCGATAATGAAGCGAGCGCCGCGGCGCAGGCCCGCAGCCAGCCGTTCAAGCTGGGCGATGTGGGCGTCGCCGCCGCGCCGCGTCAGGCCGCACCTGCTGTGTCGGCGCCGGCCAATCTCGTCCGCCCGGAGGCTGCCCCCGCGCCGCGCTATGACGAAGGGCTGGACCTTGGTGGCGTCGCGCCGGCGCGCAACGAGTCGTTCACACCGGCCCCGACCAGCGAGGCGCCTGCCAGCTTCCAGGCGCCCAAGCCGGAAGAGCCCAAGCCGGCCCCGCGCTTTGCGGCATCGACCTTCGACGACATCACCGGCGAGGATGAGCTGGTGCTCGACAACAGCGTCTCGCCCGAGCCGCCGCTTCGGGTCGAGCCGCCGCAGCCCGCCGAGGAGCCGGCCAGCAAGGGTACGAGCGGCGGCACGCTGTTCGAGCGCATGTCGCAGCTGGCCCGTGGCCAGGCACGGCAGGGCAATGCCGAGGAAAGCGAGAGCGAGCGGGATCGCACCGAATTCGAGGTGCCACGCTTCCTCAATCGCCAGAACAACCAGTAAAACTGTGCACGGCGGGACGCGACCCGTCCCGCCGGACAGAAGAGGTGTATCCGTGAAGTCGACCAGCTGCATTCTGGCCCTCTCTCTGGCCATCGCAGCGCCTGTGTTCGCGCAAAGCGGCGGAATGGTTCAGGCCACGCCACCAGCCGAGGCGGTAGCCGCGCTCAACCGCCATCTCGCGTCGCTCTCCCGTAATCCTCAGGATGTGAATGCCCTGCTCGGGGCCGGCCAGGCCGCGCTCGATCTGGGGGACATTCAGGCGGCCAATGGCTTCTTCACGCGCGCCAATATGGTCGATGGGCGCAACGGCCGCGCGCGGCTGGGTCTGGCGGTCGTGCAGATCGCCTTGAAGCAGCCTGCCGATGCCGCCGCGAACTTCGATGCTGCCTCGGCCTTGGGTGTCAGCGCCCAGGCGCATCTGCCCGAGCGCGCGCTGGCTTATGATCTCACGGGGCAGCAGGCCAAAGCGCAGCAGGATTATCGCGCCGTCCTGCAGGCCAATCCCAATGATAACACCGCGCGGCTTAATTATGCGGTGTCGCTGGGCGTCTCCGGCAATCTCGCGGAAGCCGAGCAGCAGCTGAAGCCCGCCCTGACCAGCGGCGACCGTGAAGCGTGGCGCATCCGGGCCTTCGTTCTCGCGATGAACGGCCAGATGGCCGAGGCGCGCTCCATTGCGCAGACGACCCTGCCGAAGGGGCTTGCCGACGCGCTCGAGCCCTATCTGCAGCGCCTGCCGCTGCTGACCGCGAGCCAGAAGGTCTCCGCGGTCCATTATGGCGAGTATCCGGCGGATGTCCTCCGGCTGGCTGCACCGGAACCGGCGCGGAACCGCGATACGCAGGTCGCAGCTACCACCGAGCGCGAGCGGGGCGGCCGGCGTCAGACGGCGGCAGAACGACGGGCCGCCCAGCAGGCCGCGCGCCGCGCGTCACAGGCTCAGGCTCAGCAAACAGCATCCGCTGCGGCAGAGGCCCAGCCGCTTCCACCGCCGCCACCGCCTGCTCCGGCAGCATCCCCACCGCCGCAACAGCCGGTGCAGACCGCCGCGCGCGCCCCTGCGCCGCAGCCGGCCCGCCCGGCTCCATCATCCGCTCCCGCCACACAGCCGGCCAGTCGCGTAACCAATCCTGCGCCGACGACCGTCGCTGCCGTGGCGCCGGCGGCACCCAGCACGCCGGCCCCGGTGGCGTCTGCGCCGACACCGGCACCCGCACCTGCGCCCGTGCCGCAGCCGGTGCGGTCCCTTGGCGACACGCTGCAGGCGCTCGAAGTGCCGGAAGGCGAGCGCCGGCAGGTCGCCGTCGCGGATCTGAGCGCCGTCGCGCGGATTCAGGAGCAGCGCCGGCTCGCGGCAGCCGCGCAGCAGGCCAAGGCCAAGGCGGATGCCGAGGCCCGCGCCAAGGCGGAAGCCGAACGCAAGGCCGAAGCCGAGCGCAAGGCCAAGCTGGCGGCCAATCCCTCGCGCAACTGGGTGCAATTGGCGGCAGGTCGTGACCCGGCTGCGCTGGCTTTCGATCTGCGCCGTTTGCGCCGGACCTATGGCGATACGATTGCCGGGCAGGATGGCTGGACGGCCAGTTGGGGTGAGACGCGCCGCTTGTTGATCGGCCCGTTCCGTCGTCCCGAAGATGCGCGGGCGGTGGTCACCGAATTGCGCAAGGCGGGAGGCGACGCGTTCTTCTGGCAGAGCGAGGCCGGCGAGGAAGTCAGCAAGATCGGCACGCAGTGAGCGTGCTCGCCCCCTATGCCTGTGACCCGGCGCGCAGCCGGGGTCGTCAACATGCCGAGCCAGGTGGCGAGGCGCGTGGTCCGCGCGACATTTTCCAGCGCGACCGCGACCGGATCATTCACTCGATCAGCTTTCGTCGCCTGCGCCACAAGGCGCAGGTGTTCGTCGCTCCCGATGGCGACCATTATCGCGTCCGCCTGACGCACAGCCTGGAGGTTGCGCAGATCGGGCGGACGATCGCCCGGGTGCTGGGGCTCAATGAAGATCTGACCGAGGCACTGTGCCTCGCCCATGATATCGGCCATCCCCCGTTCGGCCATGCCGGGGAAGATGCGCTGGAGGAGGCGCTGGCCGGGCAGGGCGGCTTCGATCATAATGCCCATTGCCTGCGCACGCTCGCCTTGCTGGAAAATGCCTATCCCCGCTTCCCCGGCCTCAATCTGAGCTGGGAGATGATGGAAGGGCTGGCCAAGCACAACGGCCCGGTGCTGGCGCCGAACTGGGCGATGCAGCAGATCGATGCCGCTTTTCCGCTGGAGCTGGAAAGCTGGCCGTCGCTGGAAGCGCAGGTCGCGGCCCTTGCCGACGATATCGCCTATGACAATCATGATATCGACGATGGCCTGCGCGCCGGCATTCTGACGCTTGAGCAACTTCTGGAAGCGCCGTTCGTCCGCCGCTGCTGGGAGCAGGTCACCGCGCGCTATCCCGATCTGCCGGCCGAGCAGCTGTTGCGCGAACTGATCCGCGACCAGATTGGCATCATGGTCAACGATCTCATCATGACCACGCGCGAAAACCTGCGCCTGCATGGGCTGGAGCAAGCTGACGTCACAGCCGTGCGGGGCGCGGGACAGGCCACGGTCGCCTTCTCGGATGCGATGCGGGAGGACGAGCGCCAGCTCAAGCGCTTCATGTATGCCAATCTCTATCATCATCCGACCCAGCTTGCCGCTGCCGGGCGAGCACGGGTGATCGTCACCGATCTATTCCGCGCCTATCAGGCCGATCCTGCGCTGATGGGGACCGCCTGGGATGCCAGTTGCGGCGCCGCCGAGCCCGAGCGCAGCCGCCATATCGCGGACTATATCGCAGGCATGACCGACCGGTTCGCCGAGCGCGCGCATCAGGAGATTTTTGGGGTCTCCTAAGCGAGGACAGAGTTCGCGAGGGCGGTGTCCACTATCGATTTGCTCAGAGCGCGCGACCAACGGCTCATGTGGGGGGCGCCGACTACGCCACCCTCCACCGTTCGTGCTGAGTAGGGTCTGAGTAGGGCCGCAGGCGCGTGGCGAAGACCCGTATCGAAGCATCTCAGTCATGGACTGCACCTTCGATACGCCGCTTCGACAGGCTCAGCAGCTACTCAGGACGAACGGAGGGCGGTCAGCAATGATGCCGTGTCTGAAAAGTCCGCTTGCGGGAAAAGGCGTAATAGCCGCGCTTCGCCCACACCGCTTGATTACCCCGGAATGACCTGCCCCGCGTCCACCCGCAAATAGGTCGCCTGCTCCAGCCCGTTGAACAGATCGGCCTCGGTCCCCGTCATCCACACCTGCCCCCCGCTGGCGCGCAACCGCTCGAACAGGGCATGGCGGCGCGTCGGATCGAGATGGGCGGCCACCTCGTCCAGCAGGATGATGAGCGGTCGCCCGCTCTGTGTACCGACCAGCTGGGCGTGGGCCAGCATGATGCTGAGCAGCAGCGCCTTTTGCTCCCCTGTCGAGCACAGCGCCGCATCCTGCAGCTTGGCTTCGTGCGTGACCAGCAGATCGGCGCGATGCGGGCCGACAAGCGTCCGGCCCGCCGCCCGGTCTCCCGTCCGCGCCGAGCGCAGTCGAGCGGCAAGGGTGCCTTCCTCAAATGGCTCGCCGGTCAGCCTCAAGGTCGGCCGCGCAAAGAGATGCTGCGCGCTGCGGGCGATCTCTTCTTCCAGTTCGGCAATCAGCGCCCGGCGCTCGGCGTCGATCGCAGCGCCATGTTCCGCCATACGGGCTTCCAGCGCGGCGAGCCAGTCCGGGTCTGCCGGCCCGTCTTCTCCGAGCAGGGCATTGCGCGCGCGCATCGCGGCCTCATAGCGCGCGCTGTGATGGGCGTGCGACGGCGCCTGGGCCAGCACCAGCCGATCCAGGAACCGGCGGCGTCCACCGGGGCTGTCCAGAAACAGGCGGTCCATCGCCGGTGTCAGCCAGCTCAGCGACACGCGCGCCGAGAGCGCATTGGCCGGGGAGGCGCGCCCGTCGATCCGCACTTGGCGCTTGTCCGGCGCATCAGGGTCGGTGCCGGTCCCCAAGGCGGCATCGCCCAGTCGCGCCGCGACCGCAAATCCACCCGGTCCGCTCTGCCGCGCCATGTCGCGCAGGGCTGCACCGCGCAGGCCGCGCCCCGGCGCCAGCAGCGAAATCGCTTCGAGGATGTTGGTCTTCCCCGCGCCATTCTCGCCGGTCAGGACGATCATCGGCGCGTCAGGCACAATCAGGGCGTCGGCATGATTGCGGAAATTGGTGAGGGCAAGGCGGTCGATCGCCATGGCTGCTCGTAACCGGTGAGGGCTGGCACGCCAAGGGCTTCTATGGCAGATTGTGCGGATCGTGAGTCAGCAGACAGGAATGGGCATATGTTCGGCAAAGCATCGAAGACAATCATGGTTGCGATGCTGGGCAGCGCCTTGCTCGGCGGCGGCGCGCAGGCGGCCCTGCCGGTCGGTGCCAAGGCGCCGGATTTCGAGACGCGCGGCGCGCTCGCCGGCAAGGTGTTCAGCGTCAAGCTTTCTGATGCGCTGAAGAAAGGGCCAGTCGTGCTCTACTTCTTCCCCGCAGCCTTCACCAAGGGCTGTACGGCGGAAACCAAGGAATTTGCCGATCAGGCGGATGCGTTCAAGAAGGCCGGCGCCACGGTGATCGGCATGTCCGCCGACCCGGTCGACGTTCTGCAGCGTTTCTCCACCGAGGCATGCGGCAGCAAGTTCGCGGTCGCCTCGGCCGGGCCGCGTCTCATCACCAATTACGACGTGGCGCTCAAGGCGGACAATCCGGCCTTTGCGGGCAAGACGGACCGCACCTCCTATGTCATCAGCCCGGCGGGCCGGATCGTCTATGTGCATAGCGCGCTCGACTATCGCGACCATGTGAAGAACACGCTGGCCGCCGTGCAGTCCATGGCTGGCGACCACAAGCACTGATCATCCGCACCAGACCTGCCGGACGGCGCAGGGGTTTCCAGGGATCAGCCGGTAGGCCGCGCCGACGATGGCTGGCGCGGCTCGGTTCGCTGGCTCTTCTGGCGTTTCTGCTGATCGTGCTGGCCCTGCTCCGTGCGCCGCCCGAACGGATCGAGGCCGCCGACGGCGCGCGCGTGCACGTGATGGATGGCGACAGCCTGCGGATCGGCCCGCGGATCGTGCGCATCGCCGACATTGACGCGGTCGAACTGAACCAGCGTTGCCAGGATGCGGCCGGCCAGCCCTGGGACTGCGGCACGCAGGCGCGCGACGCCCTGCTGGCGCTGGTGCGCCGCGGTGGGCTCATCTGCGAGTCCCGGACGACGGACCAATATGGCCGCGCCGTGGCGACCTGCACCACCGCCCGGATCGCGGATGTCGGCGCGACCATGGTGGCGGAGGGCTGGGCGATCAGCGACCTCGGGCGCGGCCCCGGCGCGTATCGGCAGGAAGAGGAGGCTGCCCGTTCCGCCCGGCGGGGCATCTGGCGTGGCACGTTCGAGACGCCCTCGGTCTGGCGCGCCGCGCATCCGCGATCCTGACTGGCCAGCGACCCCACACGCGACAGCCGCTGTTGACTCTGTCCGGATTTGCTGGATGAGATTGGAGGAGCGGCCGGGAGCGGCATCGGCCGATGGATCAGTTTGAGCAAGCCGGCGAGGCGCCGGGTTTGGAGAGGAAAGTCATGGAGATTGCGGGCACGACGGCGTTCATCACGGGCGGGGCGAGCGGGATCGGCTTCGGCATTGCCCAGCAGCTGCTCGCCAATGGCGCCAAGCTGGTGCTGGCCGATATCCGCCAAGACCATCTCGATGAAGCCAAGGCGTTTTTCGAGGAGCGCCAGCAGGGCCGCAATGTCCACACCATGCGGCTCGACGTGTCCGACCGCGACCAGATGCGCGAGGCCGCCAAGGAATGCGAGGCCGTGATGGGCGGGCCGGAAATCCTGATCAACAATGCCGGCATCGATCCGTCCGGCCCGTTCGATCAGGCCACCTATGCCGATTGGGACTATGGCATTGGCGTCAATCTCATGGGGCCGATCAACGGCATCATGGAATTTGCGCCGGGCATGCGCCGGCGGGGCAAGGGCGGCCACATCGTCAACACCGCGTCGCTGGCCGGGCTGACGCCGATGCCGAGCTTCATGGCCATTTATGCGGTCGCGAAGGCGGGGGTCATCACCCTGTCTGAATCGATCCGCGACAGCATGGCGCAGGACAATATCGGCGTGACGGTGCTGATGCCCGGCCCGATCAAGAGCCGCATCCATGAATCCGGCCAAAACCGGCCGGAGCGTTTCCGCTCGGGCAGCGGCCTCGCGCAGACGGAGGATCAGCTCGCCAAGCGCGTCGTGTCCGACACTTGGATGGAACCGACGGAAGTGGGCGACATGATCGTCGACGCGATCCGCAACAACACGCTGTACGTCGCGACGCACGGCAACTGGAAAGACAATGTGGAAGAGCGCTTCAAGGCGCTGATGGCTGCGATGCCGGAGGCCAAGCCGTTCGATTTCGGCGCGACCCTGGCCGTGCCGGACGAAGACTGAGGATTGATCCGGACCCGGAGCGCGCCCGCTTCTTACGCTGGGCGCGCGTCCCGGGCGCCGCTTAGCGCTGCGTGGTCGTCTGGCTGGTCGTCGCCTGGACGGTCTGCACCAGACCCGGCGTGCTGTTTGCGGCCGCAGCCCGCGCGAGCGATCCGTCCGGATCGGGCAGGCTGGCGGCCTTGTTCAGCTCCCACAGCAGGAACGTCGCCTTTTCGCTGAACGCGATGGGGGTCTGGTTCGCGACCTCGGCGAGCTGCGCCTTGGCCTTGGCGCAGAACTTGTCGCGCGACTGGGTATTGGAATAGCGGTTGTAGAGCTTGGTCATATGGTCGTCATGGGCATCCTGCCACTTGCGACCGCCTTTGGCCTTGAACAGATCGACCTGCATCTGCGCGGCTTCCGAGAGCAGGCCCTTATGGACCGAGAGCATACGGTTGTAGTCGGAGACCATCGCGGCATTGTCCGGCCCCTGGCAGAGCAGCACGGCGACATTCAGGCCCGAGCGCAGGTGCCACATGTCTTGCCCCTTATTCTCACCGATCAGGATCGGCGGTGGCGGCGGCACTTCGATCAGCGGGACATTCTGGGGAATGGGAACGGGAATGTTCTGCAGCGGCGCTTCGGCAACCTGCTTGGCGGTGCATCCGGCCAAGGCCAGCAGCGGCAGAGCGGACAGTGCGACTGCGGCCTTGATCCGCCGGCCCCCGATCATGCTCAGTGCCATAACATTCTTCCTCCCGAGGGGGCGCCATGGGTGGCGGCCCTGTTCCCATCAAGAGGCGCTTATCCTCCTCTGATTCCACCAAGGCAAGACCCTTATGGACTCGATTCGTCGCACCGGTGGGAACCCGCGACTCGCCGAGATTCAGAGCTTTGCGGCGATGGGGTTCATTGCCGCTGAAAGTGGAATCAGTGTCGGGTGCCGGGGTGGGCGCGGGGTGCCTGTGCGCCAACCATATGCTGCAGCACGATCACGCGCTGCCGCTCACGGTGCCAGTCGCGCGACGGGTTGGCCTGAATTTGCGCAAGCAGGCTCTGCAGCTCCTGGCGGCGATGCTCGATGGTGACCGGGTCCATGCGGAAATCTCCTTCGATTGTACCGCTAGGAATACGTGCGCGCTCGCGACCGGTTCCCGCTCGCAAGCCATTCCAGCCGCAATGCATCGCACAGGTGCGCCTTCTCATCCGGGCCGGGATCACCAGCGGGCGGATTGCGCCGGATCGCATTTTTTCGGATAGTCGAGGGCGTTGGAAAACATCCGATAGTCGGAAAGGGATCGAGGAGATGAAAACAAGACGGTCGGCGTTGCTTCTCGCGGTCGTGAGCGCATCCCTGCTCCTGTCTGCTTGCGCGACGGTGAAGGGCCTTGGCCGGGACATCGAGTCCGTGGGGCAGGCAGGTCAGGACGCGATTAACTGATCCTTGGCAACTGATCCCTGGCAACTGACCCTTGGCTGACAAAAGCCCGGCCCGCTGAGGTCAGCGCGCCGGGCTCATGCTACAGATCTGTGTCGGCCGGGCTTAGCGGCAGACGACATCGCCCCGATCGATCGACCGTCCGATCATCGCCCCGGCACCCGCGCCCAGCACGGCCCCCAGGATCGAGGAACGGCCGCGATCGAGCTGATCGCCAAGCAAGCCGCCCAGCGCCGCACCGACGATCAGGCCGGTGGTGCCGTCCGACCGGCGGCAATAATAGCGATCGTCATAGCCCCGATACACGCGGGTATCGCGGTAGACGCGCACCGGCGCATAGCCGCCGCGATAGTAACGGTCCGCATAATAGCCGCGATAGCGCGGGTCCGGCCGGTTATAGTCATAGGCGTAGACCACGCGCGGGGCAGGGCGGACGACAGGGCGGCGGTCGATCACCACGACCCGGTCACGGCCCCGGCGGTCGTCCCGATCCCAACGGCGATTGTCATGGCGATAATCGCGCCGATCGTCCCTGTCCCAGTTCCTGTCTCGGGCCCCCTGCCAATGCCGGTCATGCCCGCGACCCGGGTCGGCAAAAGCGGGGGTGGCGGCAAGACCGCCCACGGTCACGGCACCAAGCGCCAGCGCCGCGATGCTGTTCTTCAGAGCCTTGTACATCTGTCTCACTCCGATCCTTATTCTGTCTCTCCCGGCAGCGGGAGATCGGATCGGACTGTACCGCGAGTCGCCTGAACCGGTGGCGACGGGCGGTTCATTTGGGGGAAAGGGGCTCAGGCGTCGGTACGATTGTAGGAAATTGCTGGCAACTTGTATGCAGCGAGCGCCTGATTTGCTGTAGCGCCCGTGATTGCGTTCTTCCCAACTTGGGAACGTATGTATTGAGTTAGCTTGCCGCCGCGAACGTAATCTTCCCGGAGCCATCTCCTGAATTCACCCATGGCCCCTTCGGGATAGCACCAAGGTGTCTGCGGATTAGACGCGGCTTGGGGGAAATAGGCTGGATAGTTGTGTTCGTATTCAAGTCGCTCTCCGAACTTGGCGGCTAGCTTCTCTTTTCGCCAATGATCGCTCCAGCAGCGGCCGATGCTAATATCGGGAATTATTCCCTGATTACTGAAAATTCCACCCTGTCCCAGCGTGACAGTGACCTCGGCGCTCTCCTTGAAAATACTGAAATATCCGTCAGGAGCGCTATCGTAAGCTAGCGAGATCCGATCATGAAACGGCTGCCAAGCCACATCAATTGCAGGCGCTGGACGATAATTTACAGACTCGTATATTGCATCACGGAATCCCTTCCGCGCCAAGATCCGATAGTTGTCCTTCGCTTCCTCTTGAGAAAACTGGCCTGCTTCGAACGCGTAATATTCGATTACGGCGAGCGAAATCTCCTCTCGATAAGCGTAAAACACCCTACCGCCTACCCTGATGGCGACGTGAGCTTGTTCAAGATTGTGCCCATTGCGTCTTAGTATGTCTCGAATCTTGTTGATCCGAGGCTTCGGTATCTCGTCGCGCCATTGTGAGCTGATTGTTCCGATGTGAGCATTTTCGACACCACAAATTAGCGCAAGGCCTCTTTGTGTTAGGAAAGGCGTGCCGTCACTTAAAACCCCCATGCCCAACGGGTTTACTCGTGAACCGTCAAGGTCTTCTAGCTCGAGTTCGGGCTGTGATGTGTCGGATTTTATGCTTGAAGGAAGACGAAATACCGAAACCATCGTTTCTGCTCCTACTCCGCCGCCACTCCGGCCCGCGAGAACATGTCCTCGCCGCTGTCGCTTTCGGCCTCGCCGTCATTGGCGCGCATTTTCTTGCGGCGGTCGAAGCTGTCCCACACTTCGTTCCAGTTGCCGCGCGTGGCGCCCTTGGAATATTCGGTGGCGCGCGTTTCGAAGAAGTTGGCGTGCTCCACGCCGTTGAGCAGCGGGGTGAGCCAGGGCAGCGGGTGCTCCTCGATCATGTAGATCGGCTGGAAGCCGAGCTGGCCCAGCCGCCAGTCGGCGATGTAGCGGATGTAGCGCTTGATCTCCTTGGCGGTCATGCCGGGCACCGGGCCTTGCTCGAAGGCGAGGTCGATGAAGGCATCCTCCAGCCGCACGGTCTTCTGGCAGCAATCGATAATGTCTTCCTTCACCGCCTTGGTCAGGCAGTCGCGCTCCTTCACGAACTCGTGGAACAGGCGCACGATGCCCTCGCAGTGCAGGCTCTCGTCGCGCACCGACCAGGTGACGATCTGGCCCATGCCCTTCATCTTGTTGAAGCGCGGGAAGTTCATCAGCATCGCGAAGCTGGCGAAGAGCTGCATGCCCTCGGTAAAGCCGCCGAACATGGCGAGGGTGCGGGCGATGTCCTCATCGCTGTCCACGCCGAACTGCTGCATGTAATCATGCTTGGCGCGCATCTCGTCATATTCGAGGAACATCGAATATTCGCTCTCGGGCATGCCGATGGTGTCGAGCAGGTGCGAATAGGCCGCGATGTGGATCGTCTCCATGTTGCTGAACGCGGTCAGCATCATCTTGATCTCGGTCGGCTTGAACACGCGGCCATATTTGTCGTGGTAGCAATCCTGCACTTCCACGTCCGCCTGGGTGAAGAAGCGGAAGATCTGCGTCAGCAGGTTGCGCTCATGGTCGGAGAGCTTCTGCGCCCAGTCGCGGCAATCCTCGCCCAGAGGCACTTCCTCGGGCATCCAGTGGACCTGCTGCTGGCGCTTCCAATAGTCATAGGCCCAGGGATATTCGAAGGGCTTGTAGACCTTGGAGGCTTGGAGAAGCGACATTTTTCCGGGCTCCGCAATTGGGATGGCTGTAGGGCGCAAATAACTAGATGAAGGGGGATGCTAGTCCAATCCACCACAATGTCTAGCGGTGTTGTGGCGTTCATCCACAGTAAATTTTGTGTCCCCGGCCTTGACTTTCGCCGGCGCCGCAGGCGGCCGTCGGTTCAGCCGGCCATGCGCTCCAGCCCCCAGGCGAACAGGGCGAGGATGAGCGCGAAAGAGAGCGCCATGGTGCCGGCGATGCGCTTGCCATAGGCCCCCTGCGGCGTCCGCGCCTTGCGCGCGAGGATGAGCGCACCGCAGAGCGCCGCAGTGCCCGAGACGCCGGCCATGATGAGCGCCGGGAGGGTCATTTCCAGAAGATGTCGCGCCGTCCCCGGCTGAGGCGGTTGCGGAACATCTGCACATACATCCACATGCCGGAAATCGCGAAGAAGACGAGCGCGAAGCCGGAGAGGAGGGAGATGATCACGCCGACCGGGCCGAAAAACTCGCCGGAATGGAGATGATGGAACAGGCCAACCAGCTTGCGGGCGGGATTCGGCGCGGCCTGTGTGGCTGGCTGGGCGGCTTGCTGGGCGGCGGGCGGCGCGCCGGGCGCACCCGCAGACGGGCCGGCCTTCTGCGTCGCAACCGGCGCCTGCGCGGCTGGCGGAGCCCCGCGCTCTTCGGTCTCGAACACGCTCCCCCGCGCGACCATCGCGGCGAAATGGCTGCCCAAGCCAGTCAGGGCGATGAACAACATGAACAGGCCGATGAAGACGGTGGTCCAGCGATGCCATTTGCGCATGGGTGCATCCTTTCTTGCGGAAGGCAGGTGTAGCGTGGGGAGAACGGGGCTCGCCATCACCGGCCGCGCCAGCGATCGACATAGACGGTCACCGTCTTGGTCTTGCGCGCGCCCACGCCGAAGACGACGACGCCGAGGAAATAGCCGAAATCATACCATCCGCCATTATTGGGCACGGCATAGACCGCGACATCATCCGCGATCAGCGACAGCGCCCAGGCGAAGGGGAAGATGAAGCCGTGCCACAGGCCGAGCAGGAAGCCGGGCGTATCCGGCGCGCTGCTCACCGCCGCGGCGCTCTGCCGGGCGCATCCGCCAAGGATCAGCAGCAGGCCCGCCGGCAAGGCGAGCGCGGCGCCGGTGCCGGCAGAGGGGCGGGGCATGGGGTGCGTGGTCATCGCGTCGGTCATCCGCTGCTGTGTGACCGCTCCGGCGGCCGGACGCATTGACCCCTATCAAAAGCGGCGCGCGCCGTCTCGCGCCGGATTGCGCTCGGCGCCGGCCGTGAACAGCCCAGTCGTGGCTGCGATGCGCTGGATGGGGCGGGGCTTTCGGAACGCTCCGCCGCCTCGGCCGTTCTGTCTTCAGTACCATCTAGTTCATTGTATCTGCAGAGAAAAGGAGTGAGCCATGTTCGAGAAGTGGCGCATCAAGGAGCATATGGAAGTCGCGGACGCGAGCGGCCGCCATGTCGGCACCGTCGACAAGGTGGACGGCGATCTGCTGGTCCTCACCCGCTCGGATTCGGCGGACAGCCGCCATCACCAGATCAACCTCGATTATGTCGACAGCATCCATGACGATCGTGTCACGCTCAAACCCGATACGCCTATGCCCGAGGGCCTGACGATTGGCGGCGGCTATGCCGATGGCACGCGCCCCGGCGTCCAGTCCGGCGGCGTGAAGACGGACAGCTATGCCGGCAGCGCGGCGACCACCAGCACGACCGGCACCAACGAGAATTCGCAGATCTTCGGCACCAGCGGCCTTGGCACCGGCATGGGCGGCTCCGGCACGCCCTCGACCTGAGGCAGGTCCGCCCGAACACCCGGTGGCCAGGTCCCTCCCGCCCGGCCACCAACCTTGGCTGCGACGAAAGAGCGCCTGCATACGTCCGTCCGATGCAGCGGGACGGCCCAACGTGCGTCAGGCGCGATTGATCGCGCAGCCCTTGTTCCCTGGCCTGTCGACCCTATCTGATAGGGAACAGGTTCAGTGAATGCTGCACCCAAAGGGGTAGAAAGTCGCTTCGGCGGTGATCTCCCACACACAGCCGAGCGGCTGAAAAGGGTCCGGTCTCCCATCCCCCCACCCCCCGGGAGGCCGGACTTCTTTTCCGCTCACATCTGCCGAAAAATTGGTCCCAAGGTCAGTCGCGCAGGAAGGCCTGCAGCGCCGCGAGTGTCGCCTGCGGGTCGCTCTCCTGCAGATTGTGCGTGGCATTGGGCAGCGCATGGCCGCGCACGTCCGTCGCCTCCGCCTGCCACACGCCCAATATGTCATCGAACAGGCGCGGATAGAGCCCCTTGCCGGCCCAGATGGCGAGCAGCGGGCAGGTGATCTTCTTGCCCGCCGCCAGATCGGCATGGTCCAGATCCAGATCGACCGAGGCCGAGGCACGATAATCCTCGCACATCGCATGGAGCATGGCCGGGTCGAGCCGGTGGCGATCATATTCCCGTTCGATCTCGCTGGACGCCTCGCCCGCCCGCGCCTGGTAGCGCGCCAGCGTCTCCTCCTCCGGAATGGGCGCGGGGCGCAGGAAGCTGAACCAGTGATAATAGCCGCGCACGAAGCCGAGCGTGACATGGCTGTAAAGATAATGCTCCGGCAAGATGTCCAGCACGGCGAGCTTGCGGACCTTCTCGGGATGATCCAGCGCCATCCGCCGCCCGACCCGCGCGCCCCGATCATGCCCGACGAGCAGGAAGCGCTCATGGCCCAGTTGCGCCATCACCTCCACGCCATCCTGCGCCATCGCCCGCTTGGAATAAGCCGAATGATCCGCGCCGCCCTCCGGCTTGCTGCTATCCCCATAACCGCGCAGATCGGCCAGGACGACGGTGTAATCCCGCGCCAGCGCCGGGGCGACAAGATGCCAGGTGACGAGCGACTCCGGCGCGCCATGGAGCATGAGCAACGGCGGCCCCGATCCGCCCGTGACAACATTGATCTCCGCGCCACTGGTCTTGATCCGCAGGTTGCGAAAGCCGGGGTAGAGCTTCTGCCAGAGCGGCGGGGTGGGGGTTTGCGCCTGCGCGGCGGCGGGCGCGATGCTGGGGGCGAGGCTCGCGGCGCCGACGGCGGCGGTTTGCTTGATGAAATCGCGTCGGCTGTTCATTGGCGGCCTCTCCGGTTTGGCGGTTGTGTGGGGCGCACCGTGAGGGGCTGGGGGGATTGGGTCAAGTTTGCCTTTATGGCTGGAAAGTGGCTCAGGCGCAGTCGGTCAACGCCTCAAGAAAGGCGCGCTGGCGCTGAGGCGTCCAGCCATCCAGACGCCGGCGGATGGGAACGAGCGCATTCTAGGGAACAGTCTTGCGCGCCGCCCGCTGCGCCGAGCGGCAGATGGGGAGGGATGCAGCGGTCGCGCCCCTGATGGATTTGCTGGTGGTGGCTCTGGTCGGCGCTTTGGGGGAAATGCGGCTCTGCCTGGCCATGGTCGTCCTCCGGGGAGGGGGGACGGGCCATACATAATATAGGGGGGCTGTAGGACAGGCTTTGCTACTACTGGACCCTGCGGCAGTATGAAGGTTACGCATCATCTTGACGACTGATGAATGGATTGTAAGTTTCGTTCCCTGTATAGGGGATGGGCAATGAGAATAATAGATAAGATTGAAATTTATTATTTTAGATCTGTATACTCAGTATCTCTCGCCAAGTGCAAAGATGTTAATGTACTGGTTGGTTCAAATGATGCTGGGAAGTCAAATATAATTAAGTCTTTGAATCTTTTTTTTAATAATGAAACTGAGCCTCATTCTGAATTTGACTTCTTTCGTGATCTAAGCCGAAGTAGAGAAGAGGAAGCCCGCGCTGCAAAAGGTCGCATGAGCGTCTGGATCAAGGTGCATTTCAATAATTTTCTGAGGTGGAAATCCCTTCCGGAACAATTTTGGGTTAAGAGGTCATGGAACAGATACGAATCTAGGCCAACAGATTCATTTTCAGATGAAATTGCTCCAACAACGCTTTACAGGTTTCTGAACAAAATCAGATTTCATTATATTCCTGCTGTTAGAGGCAGAGATATATTCGCAGACCTTCTCGCAGATTTGCATGATACTCTTTTACAGGACGAAAGCCTTGGCCTGAAAGGTTCATCGCAAGCTCTAGTCAGCGATCTTCATAAGATTACTCGTGAGATGAGTGACAGTATAAAGAGCAGACTTAAAATTGATTCGACCATTGAGATTCCGGAAAGTTTGAAAGATCTATTTCGCGCTCTAGATTTTTCGACAAAGTACGGTCGATTTAGTATCCCGCTAAATCTTCGCGGAGACGGGATTCAGAGCCGGCATCTTCCATTCATTCTTGATTACATTGCATCTAAATCTTCAACTTATCACATCTGGGGATACGAGGAGCCTGAAAACTCACTTGAGCTTTCTCGATCGTTTGAAATGTCACGAGATTTTGTTGAAAATTTTTCACGCGACAACCAAATATTTCTGACTACGCACTCACCAGCTTTCTACGATATTTCTAGTTCGAATGCTTCAAAATGGTATGTAGAAAACAAAGATGATCCTGAGCAAGATTATAGTTATACTGATGTTACCCCAATAAATTCTACCTCGGATATCGACAAGTCTATGGGTTTGCTGACCGTCATTGCTCCGAGAATGCGTGCGGCTAATCAAGAACTTCTTGAATTAAGATCTGATATTCGGCGCATGTCAGAGGAAATGTCCGCTAATAATAAGCCCGCGATATATGTGGAAGGGGAAACGGACGCCATTATACTCAGGAGGGCGGCAGAAGTATTTGGTTATGACGCGGATGGGTTAAGCTTTTTTAGTGCTGACGGAGCTTCAAATATAACACAATTTATCAAAGTAATGTCTAGAACAAAATCTGACCAAAGAGTACTCGTCGGCCTATTTGACGGAGACTCGACAGGGCGAAGCGAATTTGATAGGTTCAATGCTTATCATATGTTCGCCGGAACTGATATGAGGGTTGTTAGCCGGCCTAATCGCATATATGTCGGTGCCTTAAATGTCCCACTTCATCTTAAGGGCATGGCCGAACAATTCTCACAGCTGAAGCTTCAGCTTCCTCTTTGTATCGAGTATATGTTTCGGGGTGAAACAATTGCCCGTGCTCAGCAGGAAGGAGTTTTAGTTTTAGAAAAGCGGCGGTCGAAGTTATCTTTAAATGAGCTTCCACTTGAAATAAATGTTGAGGATGCTTTCAGAGGTAAGATACCTGATGATTACATCTATTTTGCTAGAAAGGTATCCGATCAGCGTAAGATGTCGTTCGCACAGTGGATTGTTAAGGAAGCAGATGACGAATTTGAAGTATTCGAGGATTTGATGAACAATTTAGGTAAGATATTGCAGAAGTAGCTTTTTACTCCGCTGCTTCACTCACCGCCTTCTTCCCCAACAACGGCGCCAGATACCGCCCGGTATAACTCCGCTTCTCCTTCACCACCTGCTCGGGCGTGCCGGTCGCGACGATCTCGCCGCCTTTCACGCCGCCTTCCGGCCCCAGGTCGATGATCCAGTCGGCGGTCTTGATGACATCGAGATTATGCTCGATCACCACCACACTGTTGCCCTGTTCGACCAGCGCGTGGAGGACTTCGAGCAGTTTGCGCACGTCCTCGAAATGGAGGCCGGTGGTGGGCTCATCGAGAATGTAGAGGGTGTTGCCGGTGGCGCGGCGGCTCAGCTCCTTGGCGAGCTTCACGCGCTGGGCCTCGCCGCCTGAGAGGGTCGTCGCCTGCTGGCCGACCTTCACATAGCCCAGGCCCACTTCCGCGAGCATGGCCATGCGGTCGCGGATCGGCGGCACGGCCTTGAAGAACTCGACGGCGTCTTCCACCGTCATGTCCAGCACGTCAGCGATGCTGTGGCCCTTGAACTTCACCTCCAGCGTCTCGCGATTGTAGCGCTTGCCGTGGCATTCCTCGCAGGTGACGTAGACATCCGGCAGGAAGTGCATCTCGATCTTGATGACGCCATCGCCCTGGCAGGCCTCGCAGCGGCCGCCCTTCACGTTGAAGGAGAAGCGGCCGGGCTTGTAGCCGCGCGCCTGGCTTTCCGGCAGGCCGGCGAACCAGTCGCGGATGTTGGTGAAAGCGCCGGTATAGGTCGCCGGGTTGGAGCGCGGGGTGCGGCCGATGGGCGACTGATCGATGTCGATCACCTTGTCGAGATGCTCCAGCCCCTCGATCTTGTCATGCGCGCCGGCGATGACGCGGGCGCCATTCAGCGCGCGGGCGCTGGCGGCATAGAGCGTATCGATGGTGAAGCTGGACTTGCCCGAGCCGGAGACGCCGGTGATGCAGGTGAAGGTACCGAGCGGGATGGACGCGCTGACGCCCTTGAGATTGTTGGCACGGGCATTTTTGACGGTCAGCTTCTTGCCGCTGCCCTTGCGGCGCTTGGCGGCGACGGGGATTTCGCGCGTGCCGTTGAGATAATCGGCGGTGAGCGAGCCCTGCGTCGCCAGCACATCGGCCAGCGTGCCCTGCGCGACGATCTCGCCGCCATGCACGCCGGCGCCCGGCCCCATGTCGACGATATGGTCGGCCGCGCGGATCGCGTCCTCATCATGCTCCACGACGATGACGGTGTTGCCGAGATCGCGCAGGCGCCTGAGCGTCACCAGCAGCATGTCGTTGTCGCGCTGGTGGAGGCCGATGCTCGGCTCGTCCAGCACATAGAGCACGCCGGAGAGGCCCGAGCCGATCTGGCTGGCGAGGCGAATGCGCTGGCTCTCGCCGCCCGAGAGCGTGCCGCTGGTGCGATCCAGATTAAGATAATCGAGGCCGACATTGTTGAGGAAGCCGAGCCGCTCGATAATCTCCTTGAGAATGGCCTTGGCGATCTGGTTCTGCTGATCGGTCAGATGCCGGGGCAGGGCGGTGAACCAGGCCAGCGCATCCACCACGCTCATGCGGGTGGGAGTGGCGATGTCCTGCATCGCGACCTTCACGGCCAGCGCCTCGGGCTTGAGGCGCGCGCCGCCGCAGGTCTCGCAGGGCTGC
Source organism: Sphingobium sp. B8D3A (assembly GCF_025961995.1). Lineage (NCBI taxonomy): Bacteria > Pseudomonadati > Pseudomonadota > Alphaproteobacteria > Sphingomonadales > Sphingobiaceae > Sphingobium > Sphingobium sp. B8D3A. The sequence goes on from NZ_JAOQOS010000001.1 coordinate 1,181,904, forward strand.
GCGGTCTGGAACTTGCCCAATTCCTCGCGCATCCAGGCGCTGTCCGTCTGCAGCATCCGGCGGTTGAGATTGCCGATCACGCCCTCGAACGGCTTGGAGACGCTGTAGCTCTTGCGCCCATCCTGGAAGGTGAGGGTGACCGGCTTGCCGCCCGTGCCGTGCAGGATGATGAGGCGCACCTCGCCCGGCAGTTCGCTCCACGGCGTCTCCAGGCTGAAGCCGAAGGCCTTGGCGAGGGAGGCGAGCACCTGCATGTAATAAGGGCTCGGCGGATTGGACTTGGCCCAGGGCACGATCGCGCCCTTTTTGAGGGTCAGCGCCTCATTGGGGACGACGAGTTGCTCGTCAAACTCCAGCTTCTCGCCCAGGCCATCGCAGGCCGGGCAAGCACCCTGCGGCGCGTTGAACGAGAACAGGCGCGGCTCGATCTCCTGAATGGTGAAGCCGCTGACCGGGCAGGCGAATTTTTCGGAGAAGATGATGCGGTTGGCCGGAATGCCGGCGTTTTTCATGCCGGTCTTGCCTTTGGCACTGCCTCCGTTCGCATCGAGCGAAGTCGAGATGCCAGCAGCGTTCTCCTCTTGTGTCTCGACTTCGCTCGACACGAACGGGGAGGGCGTGCTGCCCAGTTCCGCCACTGTCCCCTCAGCCAAATCCACATAAGCCAGCCCCTCAGCCAGCTTGAGCGCCGTCTCGAAGCTCTCCGCCAGCCGCTGCGCCATATCCTCGCGGACGACCACGCGGTCCACCACCACCTCAATGTCGTGCTTATACTTCTTGTCGAGCGCGGGGGCTTCCTCGATGGGGTAGAACTCGCCATCGATGCGCACGCGGGTGAAGCCGGCGCGCTGCCACTCGGCCAGTTCCTTGCGATACTCGCCCTTGCGGCCCCGCACGACCGGGGCGAGCAGATAGACCCGCGTCCCCTCCGGAAGCGCCAGCACGCGGTCGACCATCTGGCTCACCGTCTGCGCGCTGATCGGCAGGCCGGTGGCGGGGGAGTAAGGCACGCCCACGCGCGCCCACAGCAGGCGCATATAGTCGTAGATCTCGGTCACGGTCGCGACCGTGGAGCGCGGGTTGCGGCTGGTCGTCTTCTGCTCGATCGAGATGGCCGGCGAGAGGCCGTCGATATGCTCGACATCCGGCTTCTGCATCATTTCCAGGAACTGGCGCGCATAAGCGGAGAGGGACTCCACATAGCGCCGCTGCCCTTCGGCATAGATGGTGTCGAAGGCGAGGCTCGACTTGCCGCTGCCGGAGAGGCCCGTGATGACGACCAGCGCATCGCGCGGCAGATCCACGTCAATGCCCTTGAGATTGTGCTCGCGCGCGCCGCGCACCGAAATATGGGTAAGGCTCATGGGCGGTGTTCTATCTCTGTTCCTGAAGGGAATCCAGCGGCAAGGTTCAGCCAGAGGCACAGATAGGATCGCCCGAGGCCAGATGCGAGATGGCCCGACGGACATTCGCGCGATTGCACGTGCATCGAGTCTTGATCTTAATCATTGTACCAGCAGGCCGCTGCGTGGAATGCCCGGCCCGACAGACGACGGAGAACGACATGACCCTGGCACGTTACGCACGACTGGCGACCCTTGCAGGCACCATGATGGTTTCAGCCACCGTCGCGCTGGCGCAGGACACGCCGCAGGAGCAGGAAGAGCGGCGTGTGCTCCATGCCGAGCAGGCAAAGCTGGCTGCGCAGCAGATGAGCGATTTCGAAGCGCAGAAGAAAGCCATTGCCGACGAGCAGGCCGCGCGCGAACAGACCTATCGCGACGCGCTGGCGGCGCGGGATGCGAAGATCGCCGCCGAACAGGCGCAGGCCGCCGAGGCGCGGGCGAAGTGGGAAGCAGATGTCGCGGCCTGTCTGGCTGGCGACAAGACCAAATGCGCGCCGCTCCCGCCCAAGACCAGAAAGTAGGAGGCCGTCCCTGCGCGTCACCTCCTGGCAAACGCTAGGGGCTGACGTCGTGGACCAGATGCTCAAGCTCGGCGGGGTCCGGATAGACGCCCGCCAGCACGTGATCGAAATGGGTGCGCACCATGTCGTTGCATGAACAGGCGCGCTGACGCAGCCGATCCGCATCCAGCACGACGAGCGAGCCGCGCCGGGTCTGGACGAGCCCGTCGGTCTTGAAGCTCTTGATCAGGCGGCTGGCATAGCTGCGCGCAATGCCGAGAAGGGACCCGAATTCCTCCTGCGTCATCATCACCTGATTGTTGCCGGTGCGATCGACAGCGGCCGTCAGCCATTTGGCCGCCCGCATCTCCAGGCTGTGGACGGCGTTACACGCGACCGACTGGAAAATCTGGGCGAGCAGACAGTCCGCATAGCGGCTGAGCAGATCGCGAATGGCGGGAGAACTCGCTTTCAGCGTCTCCAGCGTCGCAGAATCGAACCGGGCGAAATAGCCGCCATGCATCACGCATGACCGGGAGTAAGCCGCCAGCCGCCCGCTGCTGACGATGCCGCCCACAGCGCCCTCACGGCCGACCATCGCGATCTCGACCGACGAGCCGTCGTCCATCAGCACGTGGAAAGTCGCGACCGCATCGCCAAGGGGGAAATAGGCGGCGACCACGGTATCGCCGGGGTCATACAGGGTCGCGCCCGTCGGCAGCCGCACGACGCGCGCTACCTTGGCCATCAGGGCCATATCGGCAGGGTTCAGCGCTGCCACCAGATTATTATGATCGATGCCGGGCGAGACGATGTCGTGCATGCGATGCATAACGATCAGCCCCCGCAGCAGTTCCCGTCTATGTTCAAAAGTGAACAGACATCCATCAACTCACCGCGCATAGAGGCACCGCAGAGCCGCGTTCATGATAGTAAACGGGCCGCAAAGGGTCAGTAACAGGGGCAGGCCGGCGCCTCTCGTTGAATGTTCGAGGAACCGGGGATGCTGAATGTTCTTTTGCTTGAAGATGAAATGCTTATCGCGCTCGACCTTGAGTTGACGTTGCGCGAATTGGGGGCGGATGAAGTCTATCCCGTCGCCACAGTGAGCCAGGCGATTACAGCTCTGGAAAGCGGCAATATCACCGGTGCGATCGTCGATTATAATCTGGGCGGCGAAACCTCGGAGCCGGTTTTGATGGAACTGGAGGCGCGCAAAATCCCGTTCGTGGTGATGAGCGGCTATCCGGACAGCAGCTATCTGGGCGATGGCACCAGGGATTGGCCAATGCTTCCCAAGCCGGCGGGGCTGAGCGCCCTGCGCGAGGTTCTTGCCAGCATGAAAGCCTCGAAAAGCTAGGCGGAACGCGCTACCACCGTGACGCGAGGCTCGCGAAGCAGGGCGCATTCCGAGCGTGGCGAATACTTGACCATGCTAATGATTGTGCTACTATCGGCCTCCTCAGGAGCAGGATAGACTGATGACGATCACGGCCACACCCATCACCCCCCGTTTCGGCGCCGAAATTTCCGGCGTGGACATCAGCAAGCCGCTGGATGCGGATACGGTCGCCGAGCTGATCGCTCAGCAGGATCGCTGGGGCGTGACCGTCTACCGGAACACCGGGCTGGACGATGAGGGGCAGATCGCCTTCGCGCGCAATTTCGGCCATCTGGAGAGCCTGCCGCCCCGCGAGGGCCGCCCGCGCATCTTCCTGTTCAACGCCGGCAATCTGAATGCGCAGGGCGAGATCAACTGGGATCCGGGCGCCACGACCTATCGCAAGGGTGACCAGATCTGGCACACGGACAGCAGCTTCATGGATCTGCGCACGTCCTATTCCATGCTCCGCGCCGTCGAAGTGCCGCCGTCCGGCGGGCCGACCTGGTTTGCCGATGCACGCTCGGCCTATGACGACCTGCCGCAGGATGTGAAGGACAAGATCGAAAATCTGGAATGCGAGCACAGCCTCTGGTGGTCGCGCAAGCAGGGCGGCGCCGAGATCAGCCGCGAGGATATCGAGGCGCGTCACCGCCCGGTCCATAAGCTGGTGCATGTCCACAAGGGTTCGGGCCGCAAGATGATCTACGCCGGCGCGCACTGCTATCGCGTGGTTGGCTGGGGCTGGGACGAGAGCCGCGAGCTGATCGATTATCTCAACAATTTCGCGACGCAGGACCAATATGCGATCAGCGTCGACTATGCCGTCGGCGACATGGTGATCTGGGACAATCTCGCCGTGTTCCATAAGGGCGGCCAGTTCGACTGGAACGAGCGTCGCGACATGCGCCGCGCCACCGTGCGTGAAGCGCCGGCACCCGAGGTCGAGGACGATCCGTTCGGCGAGCTGTTCCGGACTGCCCCCACGATTTCTCCCAAGGGCGCCGCGGCGGCCTGATCCTCACTTTGCGGGCTTTCCCGCAACCGTGGGCATTTGTCGCACGCACCGGTCTGCTTGCCTTGTGGCGCCAAGCGGCTACTATCGGGGGAACGAGGGCAAAGAAACATAGGCCGGTGGCTGGCGGGGGCCGCGACCGGACTCCAGCTTCTTCGTTTCATGTTGCGATGCAGCATGATTTTCTTGGCAATACTCCACAAGATAGTCCAAGAATTACAATGGCTTTCCGAATTTTTCGGCAAACTGAATGCCGCTCAGGAAAATTCCTGTTGCGTCGCACAAGATAATCTGATTCCATGTGAACGTTGCACAACGGAGGCTTAAGCTGCCGGTAACCAGGCAGGGCATAGTCTCCGAAACGTAGATGATGGAGGCAGCATTGGGTCAGCATTCCAAGCCGACTGACGGGGCCGTAACCCTCGCGGAACTGCGCGAGTTCGCCTCCTTCCCGGCTGCAACGCAGCGTTACATCCGCCGCTCTCTTGATGTCGCTTTCCATCGTGGCGCGCCCATGGAAACCTGGGGCCGCGACGTTGTCGAGGCAGCGAGTATCAAGGCGCAGAGCCGGCTCTATGGCCGGCTGGACGAGATCAAGGCGCGGGTGCCCGATGATAGCGGGCTGGATCAGGTCGAGCCGTTCATGGCGCCGCTGGTCACCGTCTCCGCCTTCGACCTTGGCCAGAACCGGTTGAACAGCTTCTCGGCCTATCGCTTCCTCTACGAGCGTCTCATCGGGGCAGGGTCGCGCCCCTGGCTGCCCGGCGCCTTCTGCGCCGCCGCCAGCCTGCCGCACCTCCACCCCGAACGTCGGCGGGCCCTGCTCCAGTCGATCAGCGAAGCCGCCGCCACGGCTGCGGGCTGGTCGAGCCGCGAGCCGAGCTTCTACCCGGAATGGGTGGAAAAGGTGGACGTGAGCAAGGAGCCGCATTGAGGGCGAGGGTGCCGCTGGTTCAGGCGAACTGACGGGCCATTAAGCACTTCGTCACCCCGGACCTGATCCGGGGTCCCGCTACCTTCTGCACTTAAGGGCGCAAACCCGTTCCGGCAGTCCCCAATCCGACGCATCACAAGGAACTGGACCCCGGATCAAGTCCGGGGTGACGAAGCGGGATAGGGCGGCCTTCTTCTTCACCGACGTGGGCAGTGCCCTCTCACTCCGCCGCCAGCAAATCCTCCGCCGCCTGCAGGTCCACCGACACCAGCCGGCTCACACCCTGCTCGATCATCGTCACCCCGAACAGCCGGTGCATCCGGCTCATGGTAACGGCATTGTGCGTCACGATGAGATAGCGGGTCGCGGTATCCTGCACCATCCGCTCCAACAGCCCGCAGAAACGCTCGATATTGGCGTCATCCAGCGGCGCATCGACCTCGTCCAGCACGCAAATCGGTGCCGGATTGGTTAGAAAGAGCCCGAAAATAAGCGCGACTGCGGTGAGAGCCTGCTCACCACCCGAAAGCAGGGTAAGCGTCGTCAGCCGCTTGCCCGGCGGCTGGGCGAGGATTTCAAGGCCAGCCTCCAGCGGATCATCGCTTTCGATCAATTCCAGATGCGCGCTGCCGCCTTGGAAGAGCGTGCTGAACAGGCGCTGGAAATGGCCGTTCACGGCCTCGAAGGCTGCGAGCAGCCGTTGCCGCCCTTCTCGATTGAGATGGCCGATGGAGCCGCGCAGCTGGTTGATCGCGGTAGTGAGTTCCTCGCTTTCGGCGCGACTTCTGGTCTGCGTCTCCTCCAGCTCGGCCAGTTCCGAGGCGGCGACGAGATTGACCGGGCCGATCCGCTCGCGGTCCAGCACCAGCTTGTCATAGCGGGCCTGCTCTTCGGATGCGGCGACGACCTCCTCGCTCGCGAAGCCGAGCTTGCTCGGGAGCACGGGCGGCGGGCAGGAGAAGCGCTCGCCGCAGGCCTGGCCGATTTCCCGGCGGCGCGCGACGGCATGTTCGGCGCGCGCCTGCGCTCCGGCCCGCGCCTCACGGGCGGTGGAGAGAGCTTCATTGGCATTGGCGAGCGCCTTCTCGGCGGCGGTCAATGTCGCCTCGGCCGCGGCTTCCTCGCTGCGGCTGCGGTCGACGGCGGCCTGATGGTCGCGAGCGGCCTGCGTCAGGGCGTCGAGTTCCGTCGTCAGCGCTGCGGGCCGATCGCGCAGCCCGTCCAGTTCGCTGGCCTGCGCTTCGGCGCGCGTCTTCATCTCGGCCACGCGACGCACGGCATCGCCGGCGCGCGCCTTCCAGCCCGCCACGTCGCTGCGGATCGCCTTCACGCGCTCCTCATCGGCGGCCAGCGCCCGCTCGGCCATGGCCCGCTCGGCCTGCACCTGGCCGATCGCGGCCCGGCACCGTTCCGCGCCGGACTTGAGCAGATCGACGCGTGCGGCGGTGTCGTCACCGGCCGGGAGCGCATCATGGGTAGCCTGCGCGCTCTCCAACTCGCGCTCGGCGGTGGTGAGATCGGCAGAGGCTTCCTGATGGCGCCGGTCGAGGTCCGCCCGCTGTCCGGCAAGGCGTTCCAGTGCGGTCGCCACTTCGCCGAGCGTGCGCTCCGCCCCGCGCAGGGCCGTGTCGGCAGCGCTCATCGCCTCGCGGGCAGCGCGCTCGTCGGAGCCGGCCGCGCGCAGCGATGTTTCGGCGGCGTCCAAGGCCTGCTCGGCCGCGCTGACCGTGGCGGCGACGGCAGGCCGCTCCTGCTCGATGGCCGCAAGGCGGTTGATGCGGATCAGCCGCTCGGCCGCCGCGCCACCGCCCTCCTGCGCCACAAAGCCGTCCCAGCGCCGCAATTGCCCGTCGCGCGTGACAAGGCGCTGGCCCACCGCAAGCGGCTGGCCCTCATCCTGCTCGACTACGGCGATCTGGGCGAGACGGCGCGCCAGCGCCTCGGGCGCGCGCACATGGGAGGCGAGGGCGTCGCATCCATCCGGTAGAGCAGGGTCGCGCGCATCGATAGCGGCGCCGCTCCAGCGAGCCAGACCTTGCGCCCCGAGCGCGGCCTGCAGATCATCGCCCAGCGCGGCGGCGAGCGCGTGCTCATAGCCGGGGTCGACGCGCAGCGCATCGATGGCGCGATCGCTGCTGCCCTGCGTCTCCAGCCCGCGGGCCAGCGCCTTGGCTTCGCTATCCAGCGCGGCGACGGTGGCGCGGGCGGCGGCCAGCGCGCGCTGTTGCTCGGCTACCGCCTGCGTATGCGTCTCGCGCGCCTGCGCAGCGGCGGCGATGCGCGCCTCGGCATCGGTGCGCCCGGTGAGGGCATCGGCCTTGGCTTGCTCGGCCGCGCGCTGGCGGGTGGCGAGCGGCGCGGCATCGGGCAGGGCGGTGAGGGCCGAGGCGATCCGCTCGGCCTCGCTGCGGGCGCGGGCGAGCTTCTGCCGCGCGGCATTCAATCCAGCCTCGGCGACCCGCCGCTCGGCCTGCTCGCCGGCCAGTCGCGCCATGGCTTGCGCCAGCGCAACCTCGGCATCGCGGCTGGCCGTCTCGGCCTCCGCGAGGCGCGTGACGAAGGCTGGCAGCGTCGTCTTCGCCGCCTTGATCCGCTCGGCGAGCGTCGCATCCTCGGCCTGCAGCGCCTCGATGGCATTGGCGGCATCGGCGGCAAGCGCGCCCTCGCGCTGCTGGTCTTCGCTCACGCGCGCGAGCTGGCTTTCCAGCTCGGCGATCCGGCGCAGCAGGGTATCGCGCTCGCCAGTCAGCCGCTCCAGCGCGAAGCGGGCCTCCGTTGCCGCCTCTCGGGCCTCATTGGCGGCCGTGCGTGCGCGCGCCAGTGTCTCGATGGCGGCCTGCTGATGAGCGGCGGCGCCCAGCTGCGCCTCCTGCGCCACCCGCACCAGAGCCTCGGCCTTCTCGGCATCCTGCGCGGCGCGGTCGGCTTCGGTCGCGGCCTCGCGATGGCGGGCGAAGAACACGCGGCCCTCGGCCAGCACGATCTTTTCGCTCAGTTCCGTGTAGCGCTCGGCGGCCCGCGCTTGTCGACGGAGCGCATTGGCGCGCACGTCCATCTCGGCAAGGATTTCATCCAACCGGGCGAGATTGGCCGCGCTCGCGCGCAATTTCTGCTCGGCATCCTTGCGTCGCACATGCAGGCCGGCGATGCCCGCCGCTTCTTCCAGCATCGCGCGGCGTTCGGCTGGCTTGGCGGCGATGACCGCGGCGATCTTGCCCTGGCTGACCAGCGCGGGACTGTGCGGCCCGGTGGCGGCATCGGCGAAGAGCAGCGCGACATCCTTGGCGCGCACGTCCCGCCCATTGGCGCGATAGGCGCTGCCCGCGCCGCGCTCGATGCGCCGCATGACTTCCAGCTCGCCATCGCTGCCCATGTCGATCGCCGGCAGCACGGTACCCGGCGGCACGCTGGCGAACAGGCCGACTTCGGCAAAGTCGCGCGCCGGACGGGTGGCGGTGCCGGCGAAGATCACATCGTCCATGCCGCCGCCGCGCATGGATTTGGGGCTGGATTCGCCCATCACCCAGCGGATCGCCTCCAGCAGATTGGATTTGCCGCAGCCATTCGGCCCGACAATGCCGGTCAGCCCCGGCTCGATCCGCAACTCGGTCGGCTCGACGAAGCTCTTGAAGCCGGTCAGCTTGAGGCGGCGAATCTGCATGGCTTAGCGGGCAGGGCGGCCCAGCCGGACTGACCCAGCCTGCGAGGCGGTGCGCCGTCTGACGCCCGCTCCGATGCTATGGCCCCCCAGCCTCGCCAATCAGGCGCCTGCGTTCTTCAGCTGCTCGACGAGCTGCGGCCAGGTCGACACATTGTCGAGCTTGCTGCCGTTCATGATGAAGCTCGGCGTGCCGGTGATGGAATATTGCGCCGTGTCGCGTTCCACGTTGGCGGCGAGCGTTTCGGCCGTCTTGGGGTCGGCCAGGCACTGGCGGGCCTTCGCCTCGGGCACGCCGCGCTCCATGGCGAACTCGATCAGCCCGGCGGCCTCGGCCATGCGCTGGAAGCGCTGATCCGGCGCGGCCGACATCGCGTTCTTATAAGCATCCTCGCCGGCGGACTGGAGCTTCTCGATGATCGCCTGCTGGTTGGTGAAGAACTGATGGGTCAGCGGGAAGAAGGCTTCCGGCCCGGTGCAGCGGGCCAGCATGGCCATGCTGATGTCCAGCGGGTTCATCACGAAGTTGCGAAACTCGAAGCTCACCTTGCCCGTGTTCACATAATCGCGCTCGAGCACATCCTTGGATTCCTCGGAGAAGTGCGCGCAGTGCGGGCAGGTGTTGGATGCGAACTCGATGATCTTGATCGGCGCATCCGGGTTGCCCATGCGGATGCCGCCCTCGGGCGTGGCGACGACCTGCTGCGCCCATGTGGTCCCCGCCGGCGCGGCTTTGCCTTCCACCTTGCCGATGGGCGCGCTCGAGTTGCTGTCCTGAGAGCCGCAGGCGGCGAGAGCCAGCAGAGCGAGGGCGAGCGGGGCGGTAGCAAGGCGTTTCATGGGACGGATGGGCCTCATCGATCGGGGGACGGAAAGTGGCTGTGCGGGCCGGTCTAGCTCACTTGCCGGACGCGGGCAATGGCGGCAGCAGGGGGCGCAGCGCGTCCCACGTATGCACATTCTCCAGCGGTTTGCCGTTGAGCAGGAAGAAGGGCGTGCCGGTGAATTCCTTGAAGGTGCCGGCGCTGGAGGTCAGCCCGAGCACGGTCTTGAGCATCGCCTCGTCGGCCAGGCATTTGCCCTGCGCCGCCGGTGTCAGGCCGCGCTTGGTGAGGAGCGGGCCGAGCCCGGTGCCCCCGGCGATGGCGGTCAGCTGCGCGGCGCGATTGGCGGCCGGCGGCTTGCCTTCCTGCGCCTGGGCAAAGCTCTGCGCGCGGGTCATCCAGGCCTGATAATCGGCGAACATCGCCTCATGATTGCCAACGAACCGCGTCGCGCCGCCGCAGCGCGCGAGCAGCGCCGCCGTCAGGTCGAAGGGATCGCGCACGAAATTGCGCAGTTCCAGCGAGACGAGGCCGCGCCGGATCCACTGGGCCTTGAGCGCGGGCGTTCCGGTCGCCTGAAAATCCGCGCAATGCGAGCAGGTGTAGCTCAGATATTCGACCAGCTTGGTGGGCGCCGCCGGATTGCCGACCACGAAGGCGCCGTTCGCACCCAGCGTCACCGTCTGGCTCCAGTCGCGCGCCGCGCTGCGCTGCGCACTGGCCGGGGCCGGCAGCAGCAGGGCGAGGGCAAGCGTCAGCGCCGCAAGGCACAGGGCAAACGATGCGGCGATCTGGCGGGAGACGGACGAAGCGGACGAGATGACGGTCATGGGCATGGTCCCGTGGTGGAAATTTGGCTTAACTGATCTTGGGTGGGCGCACAGGGTTGGAGAAGCTGCGCGCCATCGATTCGAGCACGGTGCGCAGTTCCGGGTCGCTCACTTCGCGCAGGCCCTCGCCCAGCTCCTGGGGGATCGGGCGCAGCATGGTGGGCGGCGGGCGATGCACCGGCTCGCGCGGGATGACCTGGCCCTGCTTGATGGCGACGCGGGAGACGGCCTCATAGCCGAAGAAGCGGTTCACCCGCTCGATGATCTCCGGCACGATATGTTGGACCATCGGCGCATGGCCGCTGGCGACCGTGAGTTGCAGCGTCCCGCCCGAGCGCTTGCCGGTCGGGAAGCGGATCGAGTCGGGGCTGGTCAGTTCGGCATAGCGCTTGCCGACAATCTCGGCCCAGCGCGTGACGATGCTCGACTGGATGAAGCCGAACTTGCGGAAGGCGGCCCGGCCAATGTCCGGCATGAGATCGGAAATCGCCCGGGGCGCATTGATTCGCGGCCGTTCCTGCGGCGGCATCTCGGCCTTGCCGGCCCCATTGGCCTTGCGCGCGGCCGGGCGTTTGGCCCGGCTGGCCTTTGTGGGCGCCTGCGCATCTGGGGTGGCTTCTGTCATGGCTGCGTCCATGCCATAGGCACGCCATGGCCGTCGATGGATTAATCGCAACGCGGGGGATGGAAGAGGCGGTCGCTCCGGCGTTGCTGGCGCATTATCGCCGCCATGCGCGCTCGCTGCCCTGGCGCAGCCCGACCGGCGCGCCGCCCCCGGACCCCTACCGCGTCTGGCTCTCGGAAATCATGCTCCAGCAAACGACGGTGGCGGCCGTCGCGCCTTATTATGAGCGCTTTCTGGCGCGCTGGCCCACGGTCGAGGCGCTGGCGGCTGCCGAGGATGGCGATCTGATGGCCGCTTGGGCAGGTCTTGGCTATTATGCCCGCGCCCGCAATCTGCTGGCCTGCGCGCGCTATGTCGCAGGGGCGCTGGGCGGGCGTTTCCCCTCGGACGAAGCGGGATTGCGTGCGCTGCCGGGAGTCGGGGCCTATACGGCGGCGGCCGTCGCTGCCATCGCCTTCGAGCAGCGCGCCGTCGTGGTGGATGGCAATGTCGAGCGCGTGGTGAGCCGGCTGTTCGCGGTGGAGACGGCTCTGCCGGCCGCAAAGCCGATCCTGCGCGCGCTGGCCGACCGCATCACGCCACAGGATCATGCCGGCGATTTCGCGCAGGCCATGATGGATCTGGGCGCGACCGTCTGCACCCCGCGCAATCCCGCCTGCCTCGCCTGTCCGCTCTCGGAGCTTTGTGCCGCGCGGGCGACGGGCGATCCGGCGCGCTATCCGCTCAAGGCGGCGAAGAAGGCGCGCCCGACGCGCAGCGGCACTGCCTGGTGGGTGGAGATCGGCGATGCTGTCTGGCTGGTCCGGCGGCCGGACAAGGGCCTGCTCGGCGGAATGCTGGCGCTGCCGACCAGCGACTGGAGCGAGGCGCCAGAGGCTCTCCCGCTTGCGCCGCTGGTGGGCGGCTGGCGCGTGCTCAACCAGCCGGTGCGCCATGTGTTCACCCATTTCGCGCTCGATCTGCGCGTGGCCATGCTGCGGATCGAGAATGGGGCCGATCCCGCCGCGCTTGCCAGCGCCCTGGGGCCGGGCCAATTGTGGCCCCTCGAAACCCTGGCCGATGCGGGGCTGCCCACCGTTTTTGCCAGGGCGGCGCAAGCGGCACTGGACGCCAGAGAGCAGGAGAATGCGCATCATGACCCGGCCTGATCTGCCCGCGCGGCAGGCAATCACCTTCACCGGCGGCACGCTCGACCGCGCCGATCAGCTGCGCATGCACCCCGACCGGCTGGCCGGGGCCTGGGCCGATCCGCGCGCGCGCATCGTGCAACTCGATGGGCTGGACCCGGTGATCGAGGCGGACGGCACGCTCGCCAGCGAGCCGGTGCCGCCCGGCGCGGTGCTGGCCGACCACGCCCTGCTCGGGCTGCGCGAGGACGGCACGCCGGTCTTTGTGTCGCTGCTTGTCGAGCACAGCGTCGAGCCCCCGAGCTTCCCCGCGAAAGTGTGGGACATCATCCCGCAGCTCACCATGGCCGAAGCCGCGCATTATGCGGCGGCGCGCAGCCTGGTGGACTGGCATGACCGCCACCGCTTCTGCGCACGTTGCGGCGGCGATACCCATCCGATCAAGGCCGGCTGGGCGCGCCAGTGCAGCCGGTGCAGCGCGGAGCATTTCCCGCGCACCGATCCGGTGGTCATCATGCTGGCGGAATATCGCGGCAAGGTGCTCATCGGGCGCAATCCGCGCTTTCCTGCTGGCCGCTTTTCCGCACTGGCCGGCTTTGTCGAGCCGGGCGAAACCATCGAGGAAGCGGTGCGGCGGGAGCTGTGGGAAGAATGCGGCGTGCGCACCGGGCAGGTCGACTATCTGTTCAGCCAGCCCTGGCCGTTCCCCTCCCAGCTCATGGTCGCCTGCATCGCGCAGGCCGATGATGACGCGTTGACGCTGGATGAGGAGGAAATCGCCGAAGCCATCTGGGTGAGCACTGATGATGTCCGCGCGGCGCTGGCCGGGGAAGAGGGCGCCAGGTTCCTGCCGCCATCCTCCATCGCGGTTGCCCATCACATGCTGCGCTACTGGTTGGAGAGCAAGCAGACGGAACAGCCGCCCGTCGCCTAATCGCGGTGCCGCAGCATCCAGTCACCTGATTGCTCGCTCTGTGCCTGACGCAAGGCCGCCTCTCGGCCCAATCCGCCAAAGCGCGGCAAAATGATGCCGAGGCGGGTGCGCTCGGCATCATTGGGGTGCGGCGCCGGCGCGGCGGCGTCCTTATCGGAAGGTTCGAACAATGAAAACGCCGCCGACATGCCGTTTCGTCCGGGTCAGACGGCCGAAACGCTGAGCGTGCGCGGCTCTGCCGGGGGCAGGCCTTCGCTCTTCGCCTGCGCCAGCAGCTCTTTCTTGCGCACGAGCATCCGGTCGCGCAGTTCGACCAAGTCGACGTCGGTCTTGCGGCACTGGGCAAACATGCCCTTGGAGGGCTGTTCCTCCTCCTTGACGTGATGCTCGATCTCTTCCGAGAGCACCTTCACCTTGGCATCGTAGAAATCTTCCTGCGGAGAGCCGGCCTCGATTTCGTTGATCAGCACCTTGGCGCCGTCATGCTCGACATAGGCCTCATCCATGAGATCATCTTCGATCTTGCCCCGAAAGGCCGGATAGAAGATTTCCTCTTCCAGCATGGTGTGGATCTTGAGTTCGGTGCAGATTTCCCGGGCCAGCGATTCCTTGCGGCCAGCCGCATTGGCCTTCTCGAACTTCTCGAACAGATCCTCGACCGTGCGATGATCCGCTTTGAGCAGGGCAATCGCGTCGGTGAATGTTTCAGTCGCCATGAGATGCTCCTGTGGGTTGATGTTATCAACAAAAGGATCGGCGAGGCCTGGTGGTTCCCTATAAAAAATGTTGCTGTCCTCGGTTCGTCGCAAAGCGGAGCGACTGGTCGGAAGGCACCTGACGCAGCCGCATTGCGTCGCCTCGCCGCGGGAGCTAAAGCGCGGCCTTTCATCAGACATCATTCGGACCGCGTCTTTCATGCTCAGCCTTAACGAAGCTCTCGATCGCGCCCGGTCGCTGGTCACCGCGGCCCGCAAGGCGGGCGCGGATGCGGCCGACGCCGTCTATGGCTGCGATGCCTCGTCCGGCGTAACGGTGCGGCTGGGCGCACTGGAGGATGTCGAGCAATCCGAATCCGAGCATTTCGGCCTGCGCGTGTTCGTCGGGCAGCGCTCGGCCAGCGTGTCCTCGTCGGACCTGACGCCCCGCACGCTGGAGACGCTGGTCGAGCGCGCCGTGGCCATGGCCCGCGAGGCGCCGGAAGATGCCTATGCGGGTCTCGCGCCCGAGCAGATGCTGATGCGGCGCCGGCTGCCCTCGCTCGACATCGAGGATGATGAGGAGCCGACGCCGGCCCAACTGCGCGAGAGGGCGCTGGCGGCGGAAGATTCGGCGCGCAGCGTGCTGGGCGTCACCAACAGCGAAGGCGCCGGTGCGGGCTTCTCCCGCGCGCAGGCGGCTCTGGCCACCAGCCACGGTTTTTCGGGCGCTTATGCCGGGACCAGCCATTCGCTCTACGCCAGCGTGCTGGCGGGTGAGGGCGCCGCGATGCAACGGGACTTTGCCAGCCACAGTGCGCGGCATCTCGATGATCTGGAAGGGCCGGACAGCATCGGCCAGCGCGCCGGCGCGCGCGCGGTCTCGCGGCTCAACGCGCGCCGGGTGCCGAGCGGTACGATGCCGGTGATCTTCGATCCGCGCGTCGGCAACAGCCTGATCGGGCATCTGCTCGGCGCCATCGCCGGGCCATCGGTCACCCGCAAGGCGACGTTCCTGCTCGACAGCCTTGGCCAGCGCATTCTGCCCGAGGGGCTAAGCGTGATCGACGATCCGCTGCGCGAGCGGGGCCTGCGCTCGCGGCCGTTCGACGGCGAAGGACTGCCAACTGGGCGGCGGCGCCTCATTGATGACGGCGTGCTGACCGGCTGGATGCTCGATAGCGCCTCGGCCCGCCAGCTCGGGCTTGATCCCACCGGCCATGCCACGCGGGGCGGCGGCTCGCCGGGCGTCGGCGCGAGCAATGTGCATCTGGAAGGCGGCACGGCCAGCGTGCGCGATCTGTTTGCGGACGTGAAGCGCGGCGTGTTCATCACCGAACTGATTGGCCAGGGCGTCAACGGCGTCACCGGCGATTATAGCCGGGGCGCCTCCGGCTTCCTGATCGAGAATGGCACGGTGAGCCACGCCGTGTCTGAAATCACCATCGCGGGCAATCTCAAGGAGATGTTCGGGCGGATCATCGCTGCGAACGATCTCACCTTCCGCCGCGCCATCAACGTGCCCACCCTGCGCATCGACGGGATGACCGTTGCCGGGGAGTGAGCCCCCCTCTCTGGATCTTCTGGCCGATATTCTGGCCATAGCCGACGCTGCCGGCCAGCTGGCCATGCGTTTCTGGGAAGCCGGCGCACCCATGCACGGCCATTGGGAGAAGCGGCCCGGCGAGCCGGTGAGCGAGGCCGATCTCGCCGCCGATGCGTTGCTGCGCGGACATCTTGGCGCGCTTCTGCCGGATGCCGCCTGGCTCTCCGAGGAAAGCGCGGAGACGCCCGGACGTGCCGGTGCCCGGCGGGCGTGGATCATCGACCCCATTGACGGCACCCGCGATTTCGTGCGGGGCCGGGCGGGCTGGGCGGTCTCGGTCGCATTGGTGGAGGATGGCGTCCCGACCGTCGCGGTGCTGACCGCACCGGCGCGCAACGAGCGCTGGTGGGCGGTGCGCGGCGCCGGCGCCTGGCGAGAGCGCATGGGGGCACAGTCCGAGCGGCTCGCGGTGGGCGATCACGCCACGCTCTCGGGCGCACGCGTGCCGCTCGATCATCTGGGCGGCATCGATATCGATTACCGAATGGTCGCCAAGCCCAACAGCATCGCGCTGCGCATGGCGATGGTGGCGGCCAATGAAGCGGACCTGGTGGCGGGCCTGCGACGCGGCGCGGAATGGGATCTGGCGGCCGCGACCCTCATCGCGCAGGAAGCCGGCGCCCGCGTTACGGATGCGCTGGGCGAACCCATCATCTTCAACAAGCCCGACCCCTATGTGACGGGGATGCTCTGCGCCGTTCCCGCCTTGCACGATGCCGGCCTGGGGCGGCTGCGCGCGCGGGCGCTCAGGCTGCTCAAGCAGGGATGATCGGATTGTCTGGCGCGGCTGCACTCAGGCCTTGAGCCGGACGACCTGCCGCAGCCGCGATTCGCGCGCCAGGCCCAGATAGGCCTCGACCAGACGATCGTGCATCAGGCGCTGTGCGGGTTCCGCGGCGACTTGCGCCAGACGGCGATGTTCGTTGGCGCGGTTGCGGTAATAAGCGTGACGTGACGGAATCATGCATGTCCTCCCGCCTGCCTCTTCAGCAGATCGCACCCATGCAGAAATTGATCGGGATCAAGCCTGCGAAATGGGCGCGCTCTGGCGTGGCCGGTTCCAGAGCGATGGATCACGCGGCGCTGGCGGGTAGAGGCTCGTGCGCCGACCAGCCTGCGTGCCGGCGCGCAGCAGCCAGCCCAGCTTCTCCGCCTTGCTGGTGAACAGGCGCCGACGCAGCGCCTCCTGCGGGTCGGCGGCGACCTTCCGGGCAATGCCGCCATAAATGCCGGCAGCGGCCAGCACCGCCCATGCCGAGCGGAACGGCAGCTTTGGGGTGCCATGCCGGGCGCTGTCCTCATAGCGCGCCGCCATCGCCGCCACGCGCCCCGTGACCGCCGCGAGGGCCGGGCGCCGCTCCGCCGCCATAGGGTCGGCCGGGTCGATGCCAGCCTCGATGAGCCAGTCCGCGGGCAGATAGCAGCGCCCGCCTGCCGCATCCTCGGCCACATCGCGGGAGATATTGGCGAGCTGGAAGGCCAGCCCCAGATCGCAAGCGCGGTCCAACGTCGCCTCGTCATCGGGCGCGACACCCATCACAATGGCCATCATGCAGCCGACCGCACCGGCGACATGGTAGCAATAGCGCAGCAGATCGTCCTCGGTCTGCGGTCGCCAGCCCTGCGCATCGAGCGCGAAGCCTTCGATGAGATCGTCCATATAGCGGCGCGGAATGGCACATTCGGCCGCGACCAGCGCCCCGCCGGCAAAGGCAGGATCGTCCAGCCCGGCCCGCCCCGCGAGAGCGCGCTCGGTTCGCGCGCGAATGTCCGCCAGCCGGGCCATGGGGTCGCCGGTCGCCTGCATGGTCCCGCCATGATCCTGCCCGTCGGCAATGTCATCGCAGGCGCGGCACCAACCATAGAGCAACCACGCCCGCTCGCGCGTCTCCCGGTCGAACAGCCGCGAGGCCGTGCGAAAACTCTTCGACCCGCGCGCAATGCTCTCCTGCGCAAGACCGACAAGGGTAGGGCGTTGCTCCAGCATCTAGCCCCTCCCCTTCAGGGGAGGGGATGGGGTGGGGGACGGCGCTGCCCAACGGGCTGGTGCTGAATTCAAACGCGTCAGTATTGCCTCCAGAACCTCGGTGAGATTGGTGCGCACATCTTCGTTAGTGAACCGCAGAACGTAATGACCTTCCGCGGTCAACGCAGCATCCCTGCGCGCATCTTCTTTCGGATCATGCGTATCGCCATCCACCTCGACGATCAGCTTTTTGGCGGGGCAGAAGAAATCCACAATGAACGGCCCCAGCACATGCTGCCGACGAAATTTGTGCCCGCCAAGCTGGGACCGACTCAGATGTCGCCAGAGAATGATCTCGCATGGCGTCGCCTCGTGCCGCATCGCTTTTGCGTGGATCAGAAGGCGTGCATCTTGCGTCACGGGCGCTCCCCACCCCAACCCCTCCCCTGAAGGGGAGGGGCTCATGTTTCCCCTCAAAGCCGGTCGACCTTCATCGCGAAGATCGTCTCATGGGGCGTGTAGGCGGCCATCGCGTCCAGCAGGTCGTCCAGCGTCTCGCGGGCGATGAGGATGTTGGCGTGGGGCGGGCGGATGAAGCCGGTTTCGATCATCTGGCGATTGAAGCCGATCAGCTGATCGTAGAAGCCGCCGGTGTTGAGCAGCCCGACCGGCTTGTCATGATAACCAAGCTGCGCCCAGCTCACGGCTTCCCACAGCTCGTCCATCGTGCCGACGCCGCCCGGCAGCGTCACGAACCCATCGGAAAGCGTGGTGAACAGCGCCTTGCGGCTATGCATATCCGGCACGACGTGCAGTTCGGTGAGGCCGCGATGGGCGACCTCGGCATTCACCAGAGCCTCGGGGATCACGCCGATCACTTCGCCGCCGGCCGCCAGCGCGGAGTCCGCAATGGCGCCCATCAGTCCGACCTTGCCGCCGCCATAGACGACGCCGATGCCACGTCGCGCCAGCCCGGCGCCGACCGCGCGCGCGGTCTCCATGTAGATCGGGTCGGGTGGGGTGGCGGAGCCGCAATAGACCGCCAGCCGGTTGAACGATGTCATGCCAGATCCTCGAGCATCAAAGCCGCCGTCGCGCGGGCCGAGCCGACGACGCCGGGAATGCCGGCGCCCGGATGGGTGCCGGCGCCGACGAAGTAGAGATTGTTGATCACATCATCGCGATTGTGGGTGCGGAACCAGGCGCTCTGGGTGAGGAGCGGCTCCAGGCTGAAGGCGCTGCCCAGATGCGCGTTGAGATCATGGGTGAAGTCGCTCGGTGCATAGGAGAACTGGACCTTGATGCGCGAGCGGATGTCCGGGATCAGCCGGCGCTCGATCTCGTCGAGAATGCGCCCGGTGAGGATCGGCCCCACCTCGTTCCAGTCCACCGGCAGCTTGCCCTGATGCGGCACCGGCGCCAGCGCATAGAAGGTCGAGTGGCCCGGCGGCGCCAGATCGGGGTCGGTGACGGTCGGGTGATGCAGGTACAGCGAGAAATCCTGCGAGAGTACGCCATGGTCGAAGATGTCGGTCAGCAGCTCCTTATAGCGCGGGCCGAACAGGATCATGTGGTGCGGGATGCCCGGCCAGGTCCCCTCGATGCCGAAGTGGACGACGAACAGGCTGGGGCTCCAGCGCTTGCGGAACAGCTTGGCGCCCTGCCGCTGGCCGCGCGGATGGTCGGCCAGCAGGTCGGCATAGCTGTGCATGATGTCCGCGTTGCTCGCCACCGCATCGGCCTCGATATGCAGGCCCGAGCGGGTCACCACGCCGGTCGCGCGATCGCCCACCGTCTCGATCTTGGCGACCGGATCGCCGAGGATCAGCGTGCCGCCCAGCCGCTCGAAATGCGTAACCATGCCGCGCACCAGCGCATGGGTGCCGCCCTTGGCGAACCAGACGCCGCCCTGCTTCTCCAGCTTGTGGATCAGCGCGTAGATGGCGCTGGTCGTCATCGGGTTGCCGCCGACCAGCAGCGTGTGGAAGCTCAGCGCCTGCCGCAGCTTCTCGTTCTTCACGAAGCTCGAAACCATGGAATAGACAGACCGCCACGCCTGATGCTGGGCGAGGTCCGGCGCGGCCTTGAGCATCGACTTGAAGTCGAGGAAGGCCACATGCCCCAGCTTCTCATAGCCCTCGCGATAGACCTCGGCGCTATAGGCGAGGAAGCGCTGGTAGCCGGCGATGTCGGCGGGATCGAGCTTGGCGATCTCGCGGTTGAGCGCGGCATCGTCATTGCCATAATCGAAGGTCGTGCCATCCTGCCAGTGCAGGCGATAGAAGGGGCTGACCGGCAGCAACGTCACATCCTGCGCCATGTCGTGGCCGGTCAGGCGCCAGAGCTGGGCAAGGCAATCCGGGTCGGTGATGACGGTCGGCCCGGCATCGAAGGTGAAGCCCTCCTTCTGCCACATATAGGCGCGGCCGCCGGGCAGTTCGCGCCCTTCCACGATGGTGGTGGCGATGCCCGCCGATTGCAGGCGCAGGCCGAGGGCAAGGCCCGCAAAACCGGCGCCGATGACGGTGGCTGTCTTCATCCGCGTGTCGCTCCAAGGGCTGAAATGGCTCGGCTGACGGGAACAGGAGGCTTCCCGGTCAGAACGCGCAGCTTGTCGAAAAGGGTGCTTTGTCCCGCATAAAAGCGGGCGATGAGGGATGGGTCAAGCCGGTAGAAGCGCGCCAGCACCCGCCAGCGCTCCTGCGGCTCGGCGGCGTGGAAGAGCAACCGCGAGAGCATCCGGTAATAAGCCTGCCCCCGCCAGTGCGCTGCGCCGCGCGCGCGCATCGCCTGATGCAGGGCCGGCCCGGAGAGATCGTCCATCGCCGCGATGGCGAGCGCGTTGCGCACCGCATCCGGCAGCGAATAGCCGGTGAGCGCGTGGAAAAAGCCGCCGCGCAGTCCCGCCTTGGCGACGCCGGGCGATTCGGCCTCCCACAGCCGCGCGAAATCGCCGCCCATGCACACCGGGAGCACGCCGGTCTCGCTATGGCCGCGCGCCGCGCCCTCCCAGCCCTGCGCCTGGGCATAAGCCGCAATTCTCGCCGCGAGCACGGGCTCGTCCAGCGCCGGGCCATCGGCATAATAAGTGTCTTCGATGAACAGCTCGGTGGGGGAGAGCGGCAGGGTGTAGACGAAGCGATAGCCGTCCTGCTGATCGACGGTCGCGTCCATGATGATCGGTTCGGCAAGGCCGTGGGGGGTATGACACAGCCAACTCGCCCCGACGAATTTCTGATAGCCCAGCTCCAGCGCGCTCATGTCGCCCGGCCCGCGTGCGTCGATGACACCGCGCGCCTCGATCACCCGTCCATCGGCCAAAGTGACGCTGTTCGGCGTGAGCGCGGTTGCCGCCCGGTCGAACAGCAGGTCACCCTCCGGCATGGCGCGGTGCAGGCGCATTCCCAGCCGCTCGCTGGTCAGCGTCGCATAGCTGCTCGGCAGGCGCCGCTCCTGACCCGGGAAGCGCACGTCATAGCCGCCCCAGCCATGCACGATGAGCGGCTCGATCAGCCAGCGATCGGCGGGCGCGACATCCTCGGCAAAGCAGGACCAGAGCTGATTGCCGCCAGCCCGCGCGGCTTCCTCGATCACCACGACGCGCAGCTCAGGTCGCCGCGCGCGCAGGGCCAGCGCGATCAGGCTGCCGGCAAGGCCGCCGCCGACAATGGCCAGATCGATAGGTCGTGCGCCTGTCATCCGCGCAGCCCTAGCCGAGGGGGAGGCGCTTGGCTATCGGCCAGTGATGGGTGAACGATGCCCGAAGGGGCGGGGGAACTTATCCCTGCGCTTGGCGAGCGACCGGCGCGAACGCTTTACCGATTATCGTTTCCCTCGCAGGCGGGGCTCCCTATAGCATCGCCATGCAGCCCGCGATGCTGATCCTTGCGTCCATTCTGGCGATGTCCGGCATCATCGCGGTGCGTTACCTGCTTTCCAGTGGCGGGTTCGCGCTGGCGACCCGGATGACACGCCCCGGCCATTATGCCGGGCTGCGCCGGCAGATCGGCGCGGAAATCCGCTGGTCGCTCCTTTCGGCGCTGATCTTCGGCCTGCCCGCAGGGATCGTCGCTTGGGGCTGGCAGAGCCACGGCTGGACGCTGATCTACACCGATGTCGATGCCTACCCGCTCTGGTATCTGCCGATCTCGGTGCTGCTCTATCTCGCCGCGCACGATACCTGGTTCTACTGGACGCACCGGCTGCTCCACCGCCCGGCCTGGTTTCGCGTCGCCCATGCGGTGCATCACGCCAGCCGGCCGCCCACGGCCTGGGCAGCGATGAGCTTTCATCCGTGGGAAGCGGTGACCGGCGCGGTCGTCATTCCGTTTCTCGTCTTCGTTATTCCCATTCATGTTGCGGCACTGGGGGTGGTGCTAACGGTGATGACTGTCATGGGCGTCACCAATCATATGGGCTGGGAGATGTTCCCGCGCTGGCTGGTCAACGGCCCGGCGGGGCGCTGGCTGATCACCGCGTCTCACCATGAGAAGCATCATGAGCAATATCGCTGCAATTACGGCCTCTATTTCCGCGTGTGGGACCGGCTGTGCGGCACGGATCGCGGCCTGTCCCCCCGGTTCGCGCCGGCGCCGGCCGGAGGCTCCGCCACCATGCCGCACAATGATGACCCCGCACCGGCAAGGGATAATGCTGCATGATGTTCTTTGACGGTGCCGACCTTGGTCTGGCGCGTCGTATCGCACGGCCACTGATGTTGGCCGGCCTGCTGCTCTCGCTCGGCACGCCGACCCTGGCGCTGGGCGAGGATGGCGCGGCCACCGTCCGCACCGCCGATGCGGTCGTTCCGGCGGCGGCGGGCCTTGCACCAGCCACGGGCCAGATCGACGTGCGGTTCGAGGGCTTGCGGTCGAGCCGCGGGATGTTGCGCGCCTGCCTGACCAAGGACCGCTCCCATTTCCCCAAATGCGAGAAGGACCCGCTCGCCCTCACGGCCAGCGTTGCGGCGGGCGACCATGCCGAACTTCTCTTCGCGCGTGTGCCGCCCGGCGACTATGCGCTGCTCGTCTTTCACGATGAGAACAGCAACAGCCGGCTGGACACGATGCTGGGCATCCCGCGCGAGGGGGTCGGCTTTTCGCGCAACCCCCGGCTGCGCTTTGGCGCGCCGGGCTTTGAGTCCGTCGTCCTCACCGTCACCCCCGGCGCGGCGAAGCGGACGGCGGTGAAGCTGCAATATTTCCTGTAACGCCTCGCGCGATCAGGGCGTGACGGTCGGGCCCTGCTGCTGGGCCTCACGCTGCGCCTTGAGCCGCGCGGCTTCCTCATCGGCCTTGGCCTGCGCTTCGATCTGCGCGGATTCGGCATCGAGATTGCCGAGCCGCTCCTCGCGCGCCTTGGCGACGGCATCGGCCCAGGTGCCGGAACCGAGCATCTTCTGGCGCTCCTCGCGCGCCGCACGCGCGATCTGCGTGAAGCAGCCGGTGAAGCCAGCCGAGCCGGTGGGCGAGCAACTGTCGGTGCCGGACGCGCCGACATATTCGATCGAGCGGGCGCGATTGGCCCAGCTTTGCACGGCCGGGCTGTTGGGGTCGGTGCGCAGTTCCTTGGGAATGCGGTAGCGATCATTGTCGGGCATCCGCGCACAGACGACGATCTCGTCGCCCTCGCTCGCCGGGCAGGGGTCTTCGCCATAGACGAACACCTGCTTTACCTTCGCGACATCCTCCGGCCCGGCGGCGGCGGCGGCAGCGGGAGCGGCCGGGGCGGCCTGCGCGAAAGCAGGGACCGCAAGAGCGAGGCTGAGGGGGAGTGCAAGGACGAGGGCACGCATCGACAGGTTCCTTCTTAAATCCGCTTCGAGAGGGCAATGGCAGCGCGGCAGCCAAGCCGGATTGCCCCGAAAAGCAAGGGATAGGCAGGCGCAGATTCTGCGCCATGGGCAATCGCGGCATCGCGATGCTCGACTTCTTCGGCCTGGAAGTCCGTGATCGCTTCGGTCAGCGCCGGGTCGTCCTCGCCGATCTCCTTGAGCTGCTGCCCGTAATGATCGTCGATCTCGGTCTCGATGGCGGCGGTGCAGGCCATCGCCGCGCGCGGGCCGATGAGCGCGGTCGCGGCGCCGAGCGCGAAGCCGGCGACATGCCAGAAGGGCTGCATCAGCGTGGGGCGCACGCCACGCTCCACCATCATCGCATCGAAATGCGCGCGGTGGCGCTCTTCCTGCGCCGCCATGCCGGCAATCTCGCGGCTGATCGGGTGACGGTCGCCCAGCACGGCGAGCTGGCCGGCATAAATCCGCACCGCGCCATATTCGCCGGCCTGATCGACCCGCAACATCGAGGCGCGATCGGCACGGCGCTGGCCGGGACGGGGCGAGACGCGCGCGCTGTCGGTCATGACCGGCTCCATTTGAGAACCAGAATGAGGATCAGCAGTGCGCCGCCGAGCGAGAGGATCGCATTATAGCCAGCGAGCGAAATGCCGAACATCGACCAGGGCGCGACATCGCAGCGCACCAGCGTGGCCGACATGATCGAATCCAGCATCGACTGGCCGGAAGACGTGTCCATGGTCGCCGTGCAACTGGTCAGGCCCTGCCACCAGCCATATTCGACGCCGGCATGAAATGCGCCGATGGCGCCGCTGGTCGCGATGGCCAGCGCTGCGAGCATGGTGAACATCGCGCTCATCGGCGGGGTACGGCGCAGGGCAATCGCGGCAAGGGCGGCGATGATCGCACCCAGATGCGGCCAGCGCTGCCACATGCACATTTCGCACGGGAACAACCCGCCGACATGCTGCGAGAGCAGCGCGCCGCCCAGCAACAGGGTCGGCAGCATCACCGCCACGAACCGGGCGAGCGACAGGGAGGCGTCACGCGACATCGGTCTGTTTACCGCCGTGGCTTCGTCGCCGGGGCTGCCGCCATTTGCGGCGTCCCGTTCAGGCGGCCGAGAGTCTGCAGCGCGTAATGGAGCTGGAAGTCCTCAACGCCCTGCTTCTTGAGATCCTCCGCCGTCGCGGTGAAGCGGGGATCGGGGTTGCTGTCCGCCTCCAGCTCCGAGCGATCCAGCTTGGCCTCGTTGATGAGGTGACGGCGCAGGTCGCTTTCGCGATATTTCGGCCGCTTGGCGTAATCGGGGTCGGAGAGCTGCGGCACCAGAATATCCGGCTCGATGCCGCCTTCCTGCACCGAGCGGCCCGATGGCGTGTAATAGCGCGCCGTGGTGAGCCGCAGCGCCGTATCCTGCGAGAGCGGCAGCAGCGTCTGCACGCTGCCCTTGCCGAAGCTGCGCTCACCCATGATGAGCGCGCGCTTCTGGTCCTGCAGGGCGCCGGCCACGATCTCGGAGGCGGAAGCCGACCCCGCATCGATCAGCACGACGACGGGCAGGCCCTGCGCATCATCGCCGGGCCGGGCATAATAAGGCCGGGTGTCGCCGCGCTGGCGGCCGCGCTGCGAGACGATCTCGCCGCGCTCGAGGAAGGCGTCGGAGACGCGCACGGCTTCATCCAGCAGCCCGCCGGGGTTGGAACGCAGATCCAGCACATAGCCGATCGGCTTGTGGCCGAGCGACTTGTCGATGCCGCGAATGGCGCTCTGCACGTCGGCCCCGGTGTCGGCGGAGAAACTGACGATCTTGATGACGCCGACATCGCCCTTCACCTGCCATTTGACCGGCTTGATATCGATGATCGCGCGCGTCAACTCCACGTCGAACGGCTCGGTGCGGCCCTCGCGGGCGATGGTGAGCTTCACCTTGGTATTCGGCGCGCCGCGCATCTTCTCGACTGCTTCATCGAGCGTGCCGCCATAAATCAGCTTGCCGTCGATGTGCGTGATATAGTCGCCCGCCTTGATGCCCGCGCGCGCGGCGGGGGTATCGTCGGTCGGCGCGATCACCTTCACCACGCCTTCGTCCATCGTGACGGAGAGGCCGAGGCCGCCATAGCTGCCCTCGGTCTGGGTGCGCAAATTCTCGAAGGAGCGGACGTCCAGATAGGCGCTGTGCGGATCGAGACTGGAGAGCATCCCCTCGATGGCGCCCTTGATCAGCGTCGCATCATCGACCTGCTCGACATAATTGGCGCGCACCCGCTGGAACACGTCCATGAACAGATCGAGCTGTTTGTAAGTCTCACCCTCGGTCTCCGTGACGGCAGAGGTCGACGCGGGAATGAGCGCGATGGCGCCTAGGATCGCGGCGGAACGGAGAAACAGGGTGCGGCGGGCATTGGCCATGGAGACGCTTTCGACAAAAATGCTGTCCTGACCTATAGCAGGAACAACGGTTCTGCCTAGGTCGCACGCCAGCGTAGCGAAGATAGCGTTACGCGCTGCTGAACGGCGCTAGCGGACAAGGGAAGCAATATCGACAGCGCGGTCCTGCTGGCGCAGCTCGATGATGAGGCGGGCCGGGTCGCTGCCGGTCGCGCCGACCGGGTCGCCCTGGCGCAGGGAGTCTCCCGGCGCCACGCTCAGCCGGTCGAGCCCGGCCAGCAGGCTCGTCCAGCCGCCGCGATGCTCCAGGATGACGATCTTGCCATAGCCGCGAAACGGCCCGGCAAAGGCGACTCGCCCTGCCGCCGGCGCGATGACCGCGGCCCCGGCTGCGGTCGCCATGGTGATGCCCCGCGCGCGCACGCCGCCTGCGCTCAATTCCCCGAAGCCGGTGACGATGTCGCCGATGGCGGGCAGGCGGTAGGGTGGCGCCGGGGTCTGGCCTGCGGCGACGCTCGGCCGCTCGGGCGCCGGGGCGGCGCTGTTTTGCGGACGGGCCGGCCGGGGCATCGGGCCGGGCAGGCGCAGCAACGCCTCCTGCACCTGCGCCGCATCGCCGATCCGGTCCATCAGATCGCTGATATCGCGGGCCTGCTCGCCCATGGCGAGGGCGCGCTCGGTCTGCAGGCTGGCCTCCGCGCGCAACTGCCGGGAGGCGCCGCGCTGGCGCTGCTCAAGCGTGCTGAGCGCGGCCTGCTGCGTTTTCAGCCCGGCGCGGGTGCGGACGAGGGACTGCGCCGCCGCCTGCGCGCTGCGCTGCAGATCGGCACTGCGCGCAATGGCGCCCCGCAGATCCTGCGTGGAGGCGGTGATGGTCGGCAATATCTGCGCGAGCGCGATGCGGCGATGCACCGCCTCGCTAATCGTGCCAGGGGCGACCAGTGCAAGCACGGGCGAGCGCCGGGCCAGTTGCTGCAGGGCGGCGGTCAGTCGCACGATCGGCTGCTGGCGGGTGGCGAGTTGGCGCCGCTGCTCGCGCTGGCGCGTGATGATGATCGCCATGCGCGCCTCGCCCGCGCGCAGATCTGCCTCGCTCTGCTGGATGCGGGCGGCGAGCGCCGCAATTTCGTTGCGGGTTTTGTCGGCTGCGGCGGAGGAAGCGCGGGCGCGGGCTTCCAGGGCTTCGCCACGCTTGCGGGCTTCCTCGCCCTGCGCGCGGGCGCGAGCCAGGGCGGCCTGCTGTCGGGCGATCTCCGCCTGAGCGGCCTGTGGCGCCGGATTGCGCTGGGCAGAGAGAGCCAGCGGTGCCGCGATGGCGGTGACGAGCAGGGCAGCGGTGGCCAGCATGACAGGCAGGGATGGTCGCGAGGCCAGTGGCCGGGGCAGTCGGGTCCAGGTCGCCGCCACCACGCCTCATCCCTCCCGGTGATAGGGGTGGTTGGCGAGGATGCTGGTGGCGCGCCAGAGCTGTTCGGCCAGCATCGCCCGCGCCATCATGTGCGGCCAGGTCATCGCGCCGAACGCGATCAGCAGGTCCGCGCTGGCCCGGTCTGCGGTCTCGAACCCGTCCGCCGCGCCGATCATGAAGCGGCACTCGCGCACGCCGTCGTCCCGCCAGCGGCCGATCTGTTCGGCAAAGGCCATGGAGGTCAGCTGCTTGCCGGTTTCATCGAGCATCACCATGACCGACTGGGCGGGCAGGGGCGGCGGCGCCTTGCCGCCACGATCCGGCAGTTCGGTGACCTTGGTGGGCAGCGTCACGCGCTTGAGATAGCGCTCGACCAGATCGGCCTCTGGCGAGCGGCCGATGCGTCCCCGTGCGACGATGTGCAGCAGCATTCGGCCCCCGGGGTGCGCTTGAAGGAGATCAGGCCTCGCCGGCGGCCAGCGGCGCGTCCGAGAAGCCCCACATGCGCTCGAGATTGTAGAAGCTGCGGACCTCCGGGCGGAAGACATGGACGACGACATCGCCCGCGTCGATCAGCACCCAGTCGGCGACGGGCAGGCCTTCGATGCGGACATTGCGGCCCATCGTCTGCTTGATCCGCTCGGCCAGCTTCTGGGCAATGGCGGCCACCTGCCGGGACGAACGACCCGACGCGATCACGATGTGATCGGCAATGCTGCTCTTGCCGGCAAGCGGAATGCTCACGACTTCCTGCGCCTGATCATCGTCCAGCGATTCCAGAACGATCGCCAGGAGGCGATCCGAGGATGCATCGATGCCGGGTTGGGACAGTCCTCCAGCGGGGGCAGGACGGGCGGGCATGGGTAACGGGTCGGGCAATGTCACTCCTGTGGGATGCGGCGACCGGTCACGCCGTCGATCGGCGCAACATCAGCAAAGCTACGGTGCCAAAGAGGCGCCTTCTGCCGAAGCAGCGTGGCTGATCTGGGATCGGGGCGAAAGCGCAAAAGCACGAGCGCCGGCAGTCTCCATGTCGTCCAGCTTTTGCTCTGACTGGCGGGTCGGACGAAACGCCGCAACCAGGCCATGGCCGGTGAGCCTACAGCCGCCCGACTATAGCCGGGTCGGGCGATAACAGCAATGGCCGTTGTTCGCGCAATATCGCGCCACCCTTTCCACTGGTGGAACTGGGCCAGATTGTCCTCGCCCATCAGCCAGATGAACCGGCGGTGCGGGTAGCGGCGCGTCAGCCGGCGCAGCGTGTCGAGCGTGTAGCGAGTGTGCATCTCCCGCTCGATGGCGGTGACGCGGATGGGCGCGCGGCGGGCGGCCGCCTTGCCGCTGGCGACGCGCGCGTTCAGCGGTGCCATGCCGGCGCGCTGCTTGAGCGGATTGCCCGGCGAGACCAGCCACCAGACGTCATCCAGCCCTAGTGCGGCGTGCGCGAACAAGGAGATGGCGCGATGGCCCCCATGGGCGGGGTTGAACGATCCGCCGAGCAAGCCGACCGGCGTGCGCTTGCCCCGCGTCACGCGGCCTGGCTCCCGCAGGTCTGCGGCTGGTCAGGGGCGGGCGCGCAACAGCTCATGGCCTGTCGCTAGAGGCCGGGCGGGATCAGGTCAAACCGGCAATGGCCAGGATGATCCGGGGAAACGTTAACGCCGCGAAAAGCATCATTGCTCCAGGTCCCTCATTATGCTCAATAAATCGCTCGGCAGCGCAGGGGAGCGCGGTGTCGACTCGGGGGGGGGAGATGGGTGGGACACTCGCTTTGAGCGAGCTGCTGTGCGGCGAGCTTCTCTTGTTTGCAGCTTTGGGGCTTATCATCGGTGGGCTGGACGATCTGGCCATCGACCTCATCTATCTGGCGCGGCGCGGCTGGCGGTCGCTGACCGTCTACAGCCGGGTGGCGCGGATGACGTCATGCGATTTGCCGCCCGCTGGCTCTGCGGGGCCGATCGCGGTGTTCATTCCTGCCTGGGACGAGTCGGACGTGATCCGTCCCATGCTCACCGGCTGCCTCGACAAATGGGCCGGCGAGGACGTGCAGATTTTCGTCGGCGCCTATCCCAATGATCCGGCGACCTTGTGGGCGGTCTGCACGCTGATCACCGAGCGGGGCGGCGGGCGCGTGACCTTGGTGGTCAATGATCGGCCCGGTCCCACCACCAAGGCCGATTGCCTGAACCAGCTGTGGGTCGCCATGCAACGCTGGGAAGCCGAGCAGGAGCGCCGGGTGCTCACGGTGGTGCTGCACGATGCCGAGCAAGTGGTTACGGTTGTAACAGCGAAGAAGTCGCAGGAAACTGCGAATGTCCGCTTTCAAGGCGCACAATTTGCGGGCAGTAAGGCTTAAATGTCGGGGTTAGGGAACTGGCGGCTTTTTATCAAACGGAGGCCGTAGCTGCCGTTAGGGAAGCGGCAATTCAACCGATTGAGGAATTGAGCTTAAAGCAACGGGAAAGCTCGGGTCCGTATTTGTCCGGTTCTCCCATTCATCTCGCTTGATCAACCCGAAATGTCCTTGTGGAAGATGGCGTTTTAAACAGGCCTGAGCAGCATCCGGGCTTTGTCGCGGCAGGAAATATGCGGCTTCACCCCCATCGGTTATGCCTCCATTGGCACCCAACAAGGTTACTCCGCACCTTTTTGCAGCAGCCGGGATTTTCCTGTGGAAATCGGCGATATAGTCACTTGCTGGATAGTCACTTGCTGGGCGCCAGCTGTTCCAAACCCATTCCGTGGTGCCGAAATGCATCTCGATGATCGGGACCGCCCCATTCCCGCAAGAAGATGCAAAAAGCAGCAGAAGTGGAAGACAAAATCCATGTCGAATGCTGCTATCCGTTCCCAAGCCACGTCCCCCAATAAGTCTGATGAGCCTAGCATTACAAATACACGGAAATCATCGTCAACGGCAGCTTTCGGCGAACAGTATCGACACTAACAATGTCCGCAAAGTCGTCGTGTCCGGAAAGTCCGCTTTTGAGGTCTCGGCCTCATTTTCTGCCATTCTGCTCTGCACCGTTAACCATCTTTCATCGACGACTGCGGAGCAAGTGGTTACGGTTGTAACACCGAAAATGTCGCAGAAAACTGCGAATGGCGGCTTTCGGGGCGCATCGTTTGCGGGCTGTATGGCTTAAATGTCGTGGGCATGACGTTTATCAATGGGCGCAAACATTTAATTGAACGGCTCTGCTTCGGGCGGTTTTACTCGGCTTGCAAGCCTTCCCCGTGCGAGCAATAACGGCTGCATGAAGGGGCTAGCGAATAAATTCCTCACCTACTTCCCGTTCGCTGCGCTTGGATTAATAATTCCGGCCGCTGGCGTGTGGGCGGGCTTAGCTAACAGGATTGCTGCTGTAACCGCCTCGATCATCATAGCGCTGCAAAATCCATGGATTGCAGTCGGCGCTCTCTTGATCTTTGGTGCTTGGATCGGTGGGATTATCTGGACCCACGAAGGCAGCGCAGCAGAAGCAGAGTTGAAGCTGAAAGCGAAGGCCGAACTTGCGAGGAAGCGGAGCTTTATCGTCGGCGTGGGACGGGCGCTGTCGCGCGGGTATTCGCAATCGACTGATGACCGCACGCTACTGGCGTTTATGCAAGCTGATGGTGGCTATGCTCGGATACGGCCCCACCTGTCCAAAACGTTTGCAGCAAGATTGCTCAATCAGGACGCTGACCGATCTGTTATGGCCGACGCCCTGCTTGATGAGATGGATCGCATCGAGCGCAGGTGGAAGCTTATCTAGCTATTTCAACTTCCCATCCCGGAATAGCTCGATCCGATGAGCGCAGCGTTCATGCTTTGGGATCGGCCATCGTCCTGCCCCGTGACAGGTGCGTCCCATTCTTCCGGCGTCATGTCCATCATCATTTCAAACAACCCGAGATCGAGCGGCTCTTCGTCCTTTGGATCATGAGGGCGCATTAGAACGGCAGACTGGTTTGACGCGGATCGGGCAAGCCATCATCGCCGTCGATGACGCTCTGAATTTGAAGCGCCAGCTCCCTTGCGGCTGCTTCCCGAAGCTGGTCGCGGGGTGCTGTTAAGCCGACGCGCGCCCAACCGGGTGCCGAGAGAAGCGCTTTCGCGAAGTCATATGTGCTGGGCTGTGCCATGAGAACAAAATGGCAACATCAAGCGAGTCGGGTCAAGGGCCTTTGTTGCTCACTAGGATGGTTGCGCTGCTAATATTCCTCGTCGTGAGGTATTTCGCCTTCCTGATACACATAACCAAACTGCGTCGGGTCCTGTGTCTTACTCTGCTCTCGCTCAAGCCACGTTCGGTAAAGGTTCGCAAACGCTTCCTCGTCGGTCGGAGAGCGGCTTGGTATAGCAACGGATCGCGACGATGGTGGTGGAGTGTAGGTGTAGTTAGGCGCTGACTGCCGGTAGACTGGCGCAGGTGTGAAGACTGGCAGGGGATAAGGGTCTTTGCGACCTTCCTGGCCTGTGTAAGGATTAAAATTCCCTCTGGTGGACCAGTTGTCATACTGCGTGCGATTGGGCGAAGTCCGCATGTGACCCTGCACGAACGTGCCATCCTTTTTGAAGTAGGGTTTCACGCGAACTGATCGGGCGTCTGCACCGCAGGCCATGCTCATCACGACGGCAAGGAATACTAGACGCTTCATCTCATTCTCCCCCGCGCTTTTTAACACAGCAGCGCCGACCTCGCTAGCTTCTCGAATGCTCGGCTATTGTAACGTCCAGAAGCCGAATAGCCTTGCTGATTGCGTCTTTGAGCGGATCGACGATGCCGTTCGCCTCTACTGCTGCAAGATCATCAACGAGAATCTGGCGTGCTTCGTGGTCGGGAATTGGCTGCCCGATCATGCTTGCAACTCCCTGATGTCGACTGCTCGGCTGCAAAACTCTTCGAGGAGGTTCCTCCCGAACTGTGTGCCTTCCATAAACTCTACGATGGCGCCGGGAGCGAAACGGAACAGGTAAGTATGCATATGGCAGGCGGGGACGAGACCACGCACTGAAAGCAGCGCTGCTACAATACAGTTTGACCGGATTGCCTCCACACCGTTCAGATGCTCGTCTAGCGGCAGCACGAACATGACCGTGTCACGTCGCTTCGCTTTGGTTGGGAAGGTGTAAAATGCCCATTCGGCCTCCATCAGGATCGCTCGAACGTGGGAAGATGATCGCTTGGTGTATTCGAGCGCTATGCAGCTTGCGCCGTCATGTGCATCGTCGCTGTGGCCCCCGTTCCATTTGCTAAAGCTGAAATAGTGTGATTGGCCGCTTTCGCTCTCATGGTCAGCAAGAGCTTGCAGAACGTCGCCGAAGGAATGCTCCCCGACCGCTGCCGCGATAGGTGCAGAGAAAATAAGGTCTGCCGTTGCGTCGCGAGATGCTGACGCGAAACGGCTGATAATTGGTTCGATCATGGCATTGAACTCCTAGAGAATGCTCAATGCTATTTATCGAGAACCCCGTAGAACTACGGGTTTGATGGCTGCTGCAGGTTCCGAAGCAATCTTCCTAGATGTCGCCCATTCGAGTAAGATCGATGTGAAAGGACACCTGTGCCGGACATTCCCTCTGCAAGCGAGATCGCGAAGCTCACTGGGCTGCTCGCGCCTGGCATCGTCATTCTGTGGGTTCGCTCTCGGTTCCGTGACGTAAGCCAGCCCGAGATCGCTGACAAACTCATCAGCTACGCTCTGGTCTCTATCGCCTACAGCGCCGCGTCATATCCGCTTTTTCATGCCGAAGGCTGGATCGTGCTGCCAGCATGGCTCTGGCAACTGCTGCTATACTTCGTGCTGCCGCTGATCGTCGGGGTCTTGCTCGTATTTTTTGATCAGTCGGAACGGTTCTATGCGCTCGCTACCAAAGCGGGTTTGCGACCGGTTCATCATACACCGACCGCTTGGGACTACACCTTCAGAAGAGGATCGCCTGCTTTTGTGCTGGTGCATCTAACCGATGGTTCGGAAATTGCCGGAGCTTGGGTCGAAGGTTCGTTTGCATCGTCCACGTCCGGTGATCGTGATGTCTTTATCAATCAAATGTGGACCGTGACCGATGGTGGCTGGCAGGTCGTTGATCCGCCGCGGTCCATCCTTATCTGTGGTGGCACGATCAGCATGGTCGAATTCATTCAGGGAGGTCCGAATGACTGAGAAGAAGGGTTTCGCGCAGGACGGCTGGACTGTCGGTGAAAAGGGCTACACCGTTGCTCCGGGCAAGGTTCAGAACGGTCACACAGGCCCGACCGGCACGCTCGGAAAGCCTCCAACGACTGGTTCTGCTGTGTCCAAGCCAGCTCCTGATAAGAAGAGCTAAGGACACTAGGGCAGCGCGAAACTGCCCTAGCGATTACCGCTTACGCGCCCCGATATTGCACGCCCGATTTCGTGCGCTGCTTCTGCATGGGGAAGTCTGGCACCGTGCTGATGAGATGCGTTAGCTGCCGACCAAACATCAACACGTTGGTGTTTGCGATTGGGAACGCGTCCTTTTCCCACTCGCGAAAATCGGCGTGCATGTCGTTGCCGGACTTCCACGTCTGGATATCTTTGCCGTGCAATCGCGCCCACTGCTCCACCGACGATTGGTTGCGGTTTTCTTCCTGCTGAGTGCGTAGAGCTCCCATCATTCCGGCGCCCATCATCGGGTCTTCACCAAGCTCGTCCACGCTTTGCCATAGCAACATCCAGTCAACCGCGTTGCTCGCTTCCCAGTTTGGCGTGCGCGACCATTCAAGCTCAGCAAACCTGCGCACGCCAGTGTCATCACGGATAAGCTCGCCGAGACTGCGATTGGTGCAGCCGATGAGCGTCGCCTTGTTGGGCAGCATCACCGCTTCGTTCTGGCGCATCGCTCGGATGGTCACTTGAGGCGTTGTAATGAGATTCTTGATCTGGTCCATGGACTGCCTGCCGACGAAACCCATTTCGTCGAGGAACAGCACCGGAGAAGACCAGACATCCATCGTTTTGCCATCACAGAGTAGGTTGAAGTCTACGCTGCGCATGAGGTCTTCAAGGGGTGCGCACATTGCCTTCACGAACTCAGACTTGCCGAGACCTTGTGGACCGGTGATCACTGGCATGAGGTGGTTGGTAACTGGCAGATTGCGAGCTTTGCGCTTCACCTGCCAAATGAACTTTTTGAGAACGGCGACCGCGAAGCCAGGTTGCGTAGCGGACACGTCGAAGCAGGCCCGTTCAACCGTTTCCCACATTTCCCTGCCGCGCTTGCCGGTGGCTGTGCCTTTCTCGAACGCGATGCTGGTGAACACCGCGATCTTTGCTTCACGTAGCAACTGTGCCTGCCACGCCGAGAATGCGTCCGCGAGAACCGTGTCACGGTATCCGAGGTTGAGCCGTGCAACGACCAAGCGCATCTCTCGGGATAGAGTAGCAGTGTCGTTGCCTTCGCTCGCGGCTATGTCGTAGATCAACCTGGCGCCATCAACCTCGTCGCAGTTTGTCGCGTCGATTGTGGTGTCGCCCACTGCATATGTGACGCTGCGCTTGATCTGGCCGAGTGGTGTGAGCGTGACATTCTGCTGGGCTGTGTAGCGCTGAACAAAATCAACCGCATCGGTAGGCACAAAGCCCAGCTCGCGCTGCAAGCGCTCCTCCCGCGCGACCTTTTCAAGCAGCTTGTCGAAGCGTGCCTTCGTCACGACATCGTTGTTCGCCATCCATTCCTTGATGGCGCTGTTGTCCTCACTGGTGTCGAGGTGGCGCAGGACTTCCATGGGCTGGATGCTTTCGCCCTTCGCCCGGCGCGTTGATAGCGTCTGGATCATCTCCACGATGAAATTTGGATAGTCGCGCTCAACCGCTCCCGAGTTGTCGACCAATGTTAGCTGTGGCTTTCCGCCATCTTCTGTTTTCATGATATGCTCCATGTAAAGTAAAGCCCGCTGTGCGGACCTGAAATCGCACAGCGGGCAAAATGACTTTACTTACTTGAGCAAGAGCATACAGACCGCTGTCAAAGCGACAGCTTTCAGGTCTGTTGCTTCACATGTATTTATACGACAGGCCGAAAATCCACGTCATTATTGAATTTTTTCCGGCCAGGGTGCAGCATTTTTTCGCCACCCTACACCCAATCCTACACCCGATTTTTCGCATTTTTCCGGGCGTCTCCGGCTAGGGTGTAGGTAGTGTAGGATTTTTTGGAGATCTAACGAAAAATAATAGAAAAATAATTCTCGATTATTTGTAAGATAGATCACCCAATTATCCTACATTACCTACACTACCTACACCCAGTCATTTTTACTGCGGCAAACTCGCCCCCTGCTGCGCATGTCGCAACAATGCTTTCTTGATACCGTCCTGAATAAACTCAGAGGTAAAGCGGCAGCAAACAAACATAATGAGCGTAGGCTCTGACTTGTCGTGCCTATCGCCGTAAATCTTCCAGACCGCGTCTAACTGAGCGTCGTGGACGAATGAGATGGCCGCACGGATCGTCATTTCGTCAGCCTCGCTGGGTGTCGTCAAAGAGTGGATAACTGGTTCAGCAGCAGCCGACCACGAAACAGCCATCTCCGAGCATCCGCCAACTTCGATGCCATATGTTAGCGCGCCGGCTCGATGCATATTCGCGCTGGACCATTCGGTGAACTGCATCCACTGCACACCGTCAGGCTCAAGAACTAGTCCATTGATCATGATATAACTCCTTCTTAAAAGAAGGAGGGTGGTCGAGCTAGCGACTCGAACCACCCCCGACGTGGTTCAAACGGCCTGCTTTTTCTTGCGTGCTGCGCTAAGCTGAGCGGACAGCTTGGCCGAAATGGCGTTGAGCTGAACGTCGAACGCGCCTGCGCGCGCCTCAGCCAAGACCCCATTCAGCACCTCCTCGAATTCGCTCGACTGAACCACGTAAGCTGTCTCATCGTCGTCACCGCGAAGGTTGATTGCCGAAGTGCCGAAACGAAGCGTGAAGCGAACTTCCCCATTCTTCTCGATGAATGTGGGCTTCACCTTGGTTTGGAATGAGCGGTCGCGGAACTGGTGAAGTTGCGCGTTCACGTTATCGATGAAGCGATCACGTGGAACGACTGCATTATATTTTTTCGGTGCAAACTGCGTGCCGGCAACAGACTTGAGCTTAGACTTCCAATTCAGCATGTAACAAACTCCTTTATTTGAATCCGAACACCGTGTTCGGTGAAGCTCTTCTGGAGATGTTCAAAAGGAGATTGGAAATTAACCACGACGCGCTGAGCAGCTTCGGCGCATATCCGTTAAATTAACCACAATTTCAGGAATTTTTGGTCGATCAGCGCATGGCTGAGCGTGATCCAAAGCAGTTAATTAGGCGCTTCCTGAAGAGCGCTGAGGCATTTGAATATCAGTTGATCATCCCGCGACAGGCCAGCAGCCTGCCACCACAGACGCTTATACGGATGGCCAAGAAAGCTGCCCGGCGAGGACACGTCCGTTGGTTCGTGCGCTTGTTGAACCGCATCGAAAGGCAATGGATTGATGCCGCGACCAATGTTCAAGGTGTTGATGACCTTGAGACGTTCCTTGCTGAACATCTAGATTCAACCATCGGGCATAACTCCGATGGTCGCTTGGTCTATCCCTTACGTAATGTGGTTGTGGTGTGCTTTCAGGATAAATCGGACGCGAGATCCTTCTGCCGCGAACTTTATCGATTCAATGATGCCATGCACCATACCTACCTCGAAGCGCAGCGGCCGGTTCTAGAAGCTGCCAAAAAGAAGGCGCTGACGCGACTACGTCTGGAGGTGCAGAGTTTGAACGAGCGAATTGAGAAGAGCTTGTCGAAATCCGGTTAACGTCTCAACGCTTTGGGATCCTGCGTCGACCACTGTTGACTGGGGCTTGATGGAATTACCTTTGGCACAACCGCAAGCTCTGATCTTCTCGCCATCCCGTCTAAAATTTGGTGGGGAAACGTGATCACGACTTCACGCTCAATATGGAGAAACTTAGGGAACTCCGCCTGGGCATAAAAAGTGGTATCCCGCATCGCATCCAATTGACCTAGGCTGATAGGTCGGCTGAGAGCTCCTTATCGAAGCGTTACTGCCTGCCGATCGCAAATCAGCTGCCGTCCGCCGCGTCCACTCCTTGATTGCATCTGACTCCCAGCGTCCACCAGCTCTATAAAAGACGTTCGAGACGGAGACTTTATTTGAATAGTCAGGAATAAAGGCGCCGAACACACTTAAAAGACCATGCGTAGAAACGCCAACT
Organism: Sphingobium sp. B8D3A; assembly: GCF_025961995.1. Classification (NCBI taxonomy): domain Bacteria; kingdom Pseudomonadati; phylum Pseudomonadota; class Alphaproteobacteria; order Sphingomonadales; family Sphingobiaceae; genus Sphingobium; species Sphingobium sp. B8D3A. The sequence goes on from NZ_JAOQOS010000001.1 coordinate 1,219,222, forward strand.
GCTATATCATAAGAGCAACTTACTGCGGCACTCTTTAAGGTTCTGCAGGAAAGATTTGTTATGTCACGATTTACGCTCATAACCTTCCCGAGAAAAGGATAAGTTATGTCGGTTAAACCCGCCATATTTCCCTGATGGTTCATGGAATCAAATAAAGTGCTATATCGAGAGTATATATTTGCAATGTCCGCTTCAGTTGGCTTCGTTGAGTTGCTGAAGGAAATTGATTTTGTTGCAAGTCTAGATCGGTAAGTTAAATTAACATCGCCCAGACATTCGCTTTTGCAGGTATGGGCGAGGGTGGGTAGATTTACGTTAGCCGGTCTTCCCTGATCTAGAATCACATTGTCTACAAACTGTCTCCATAACTCCGTATGGCTGGTGGATCCAAAATAGGCCATCCTGATGTTGCCGCAATAGTAGCTGCCTGCAACCTCCTTAAGATCTCTCTGCGGCGACGAAAGGAAGCGAAATACTTTCTGATCGTTTGGGCATTCACGTGAGTCAAATAGGAACACCCATTTTATTTTGGCCGATGGAGATTCCAAGAGTACAAAAACTGGAAGAGATTGCGTCGGCCCAGCAATTTTATCGTAGGAACTTTGTGATTGCGCAGGTGAGTTCAGAGCAAACAATGTTCCGATCAGTAATGCCAGGCGAATGACTATAAGCTTCACGTGCTACCCCCACAGATTAGCCAAGCCTATGTATTACATTCCGGAATAGGAAATCCATAAAAATGCGAATGCCTTAAGAGCGGGTGAGGTAGTTATCAAACGTGGATCGTGTCGTGCGAAAGTTGCCGGGGCGAGCCTTCGGAACAGCATGTTCGACGGCGGCATTAGACTTGGCAGGCGCCTCTTTTGATACAATGGCGAACTGCACGCCGATATAACCTAGAATGCCTACTAATGCCCCTGCGAGCGTCAGCAGCAGTTTTCCCGCTGCGCCGATGCCCTTTGCCCCGCCCCTCATCTCTGTCCGCCAATCTTCCAGCGTGCGGACCCGATAGGATAGATCCTTGATCTCGCCTCGGTGTTGCTCCTGATTTTTCAGGATCGTTGAAACCTTCTCGTCCAGGCGGATCAGCAATTCTCTAGTGTCTTGGGTGGGGGGAGCCATCAGAAAATGAAGCTCGTAATGGTCGCAACGGCGTAGAAGGCGTCTGCGAAAGGGCCAACCTTGTCGGCTGCGATTGCGCCGATACTCGCTAGTCCGGTGAAGATTGCCGCGACCACCCATTTATTGTCTTTTACACCTTTAGCTAGCTTAGCAATAAGTGCCTTTGTTGCCCTCTTCACGACCCGCCCCCTAAAATCATTGTTTGATTTATTTAGTGGTCGCGCCGTCTGGTCAGCCTCCCAAAGCGTGTTCTAAGATTGCGAGACGCTGCTCCTGTGCAGCAATGAGAAACTGATTCAGTTCATCGTAGCGGACGCTGAAACGTGAACCTGCCTCTGTGCTGGCGATTACGTCATCGCCTGACTTGGTTTCTGCTGCTTCCCATTCATCCCAGCAGAGGAAGCCATATCGGCTATCTGGCTTCACGCCCTCTTCGAGTTCATCGATCAAGCCATGCGTAGCCATGATATTCCAAACGGTCTGAGCGCCCACGCCCACATGGTAGCGCGCACCCTCTTCGCCCTTTTCCTCGATGCTATCTTTCCACTGATACTTCCGGATTGTGGCCGCGATCTCTCTTGCCGCTGCCAGCTCTGCTGGCGAAAAGCCGGCGTCGTCGAAGACCTTGTAGGTTTCATCTGACGTGCTGACCGCGCCGCTGACGGCGTAGACCGTCGTCCAGCGTGCGCCAGAGACTCCCAATGATTGCACATTATCGTTACCGGCTCGGACATGCCCGTCAGTTTGAATTACAAGGCGCGCTATACCCGCTGTTTCATCATAAAAGAGTAATGGGTCTTGTGTTCCCGGCCCTATGAGCCAAGAGCGTCCACTTGTTCTTTTGTATTTCACCCAGCAATCTTCACTTTCAACATGTAGCTTTCTGTTGGGATCGTTTGAGCCAATACCAACTGCCCCGCCAGAGTAGATGCACATATAATTGGTATTGTTTGATCCGAGATATAGATTGCTACCCGCGTTTGTGGGGCGCACATACATATGTCCACCAGCACCTTGGATCATTGCGTTAGCTGCTACAAACATGCCGTTGGAAGAGTTAACTCCGCCATTGACAACTAGCGTGCTGCTGCTGTTGAGATACATCTTCTCGCTGCCGGCGGTTGTGCGCCAGCTATGGTGATTGGAATCATCATAAGCCACTGTTACGGCGCTGCCATTGGAGATCGCGCGGTAGGGATTTGCCGCGCCATTGTTCACAGCCCAAATGCAATATGCGTTTGATGTCGAGGTCGATAAGGTAATTCGCGCTGTGGAGTTGTTTGAGGTGCTGCTATTAACGATGCGCGCCTCCACCTCCGCACCGGAAGCGAGACCAGTAATATCCAGCTTGGCAGTGGGATTGCTTGAGCCAATGCCGACGAAGCCGTTAGCTTTGATGGTGACGTTCTGGCTGGAGGTCGAACCAACGCCACTATAAAACTCAATACCACCTGCGTTAGAAGCGGCTGTCGACCCCCGTGCGATGATCGTCGCACCGCCTGTCGCAACGTCCGTGCCCGCTGCTAGAACGACGGACGAAGCGGATGAGCCTGAGAATATGGTGTTTCCGTTCGTTCGGATCATACCGTTCGACAAGAACGACATTCTCTGCGCGCCGCTCGTCCAAATGCCGATCTCGCCGCTGCCGTCCTGGGCAATATTCAACGAGCCAGAGCCTAGCTGGCTGATACTGAATGCGCCATTTGCGCCCGCCCCACGTTGAATGCGGGCATCGTAGTCGGAGCCGCTTCGAGCATGGAAGTCTAACGTCGCTAAGCCTGAGCCTGTGCGATTACCGCCAATCTCGATGACTGCATCTCCAGTCGCGACGCCGGTGCCCGTGGTTATGACGCTGCCTGCGGCAAAGTTGCCTGACGTGTCGAGGTTGCCGCTGAAGCTGCCAATGTTGCCGGACAGCGTCCCCGAAACGCTTGCGCTGTCCGCCGAGAGCGAGCCGGAAAGCGTCAAACTGCCTGATATCGAGCCGCCGGAGCTGGTTAGCGGTTGTTGAGTTGTGCCATTGGCACGAACAAACAGCCCCTCGGTTGTAGTCCAAATATCTCCATCAGTTGGACTGCTGGGCGCAGTGCCGTGTGGCAGTGATATCGAAGCAATCGTTGTCGTCGAGGCCGGTAAGATGATCTTCTTAGCGGAGGTGATCGACGTAGGCTGACTGGAGAACGCTGAATTCACCCCGGAAATTGCAGAGGTCAAATCTGTTACCGCACTAAGCATATCGCCCGCGCGCTGTTCGGTGGGAAAGACGCGATAGGGAGCGCTTGCGTTTGTCGTGCCGAGATAGGCCGGGGCAATTGCCAGAACAGTGTCACTCGCGACGCTGACAATCTCGTAAGTCTGCCCACCGATGATGATCCCGCAACCTGCTGAAACCCTATTGGCGAGGAATTGAGTGCCTGTGCCGGTGACTGCAGTCTGGCCGTTTGTAACTGAGATTGTGCCCGCGCTATACCAAGCCATTATGTTATGTTCTCCCGAATTGGTTCTCGGGTATTTATTGCTTCTGACTTTAGCGCTTGAACTCGTTACCCCACAATGAACGGTTCGATACTACTGCACCGCTTGCGTAGCTCAAAGTTGGGTGAGTTAATTGCAGACCGTAGCTGTGCGAACCACCGCCGGGGTAATCGATCATGGTTACATTTTTCGGAGTGCCATAACCGTTCTGCGCTTGATCGTTTCGGCTATCGTAGATCACATTGCCGTTGCGCAAGATTTGGAACTTGATGACCTGCACGGATCCAGTGCCAGATAGCGCGTTGAATGACGCACCCAATAGGACCGGCCCGCCGCTGGTTGAGATGCTGAACGATTGCACAGAGGTGTAGACGTTTTGCGTCGGGCTTAGGCTGATATTGCCGTCGGTGTAATTGCCCGCCGTTACAGACGTGGAGTTGTTTGCCAGCTTCCATTCGTCGATCGCAGCATTCGCAATTTTGGCATTCGTGATAGACGCATTTAGGATCGAAGCGTTTTGAATATAGGTGACGCCGCCGATCACGGAGAATGGCACAGAGCCGTTGCCGCTGCTATCCACTACACGGAAGTTGGTATCGACAACGTCGAAAGTCGCCTTTGTCGCTGAGCCGTTGGCGAAGACCAGTCCAGCAATAGCGGTTCCACCCGCATTCAAGGCTACGGTCCAGCGGTTCTTTACGCCGTCTAGCACGTCGTTGGTGGTGCTGAGCGTCGTCTGGACGCCTGTAATTTGGCCACCGAGTTCTGTCTGCACGCCAGTGATAGCAGTTGCACGAGCATCGCGTTCTGTAACGACCGATTCAGCAATGGCTATCGTTGCAGCTTCAATACTTTGTCCCGTTCCGCGATAGTTGTCGAAACGTGCGGTCAAAGTGTCGATAGCGAGAACCCTGGCTTCAGTTTGGGAAACGTCAGCTGCTCTGAGTTCTGTCATTACCGCTTCAATAGTCGTGCCGGTGCCAGCCACGTTGTCTAATCGCGCTAGTATTTCATCGCGGGAAAAGGCGAGGGCGGCGGTTTCACCTACTCTTGCTGTTCGTTCCTCAACAATCTGGCTTTCGGCGTCGGCGAGACGCACCGCAAATTCAAGCCGCTGACCCTGTTCAAGTGAGAAGCGAGCGATACTTTCAGCGTCTGAGTTAATTTGGTTGAGCGTGCCCTTTGCGAGGCTCTCGATTTTATCGAGAGCTTGCTGTTGCAGGTCGAGGAAGACGAGACCGCTATCCTTCACCCCTTTATAGGCATTTGCTACCGTCTCTGCTTTCGCGCCGGTTGGATCGAGAACGCCTTCCCAAGTAACCTTCGTGCGCTGGATAAGCCGAAATACGGTGAGACGATCCGCGAGGCGTTGCGAGCCGTCGATGCATTCCACTTCGACCATGATCGCGTTGATGCCGTGGTCATTGCAGAGGACATGGAAATCGCCATGGTCGATGACAAGGGTGTTGGCGTTCGCGCTGCTCGTCGCGTAGCCGCCAGCTACGAGGTTCGCAGCCGTGCCTTCCGCGATGATCGACGTGTCGATCTTGCGGATGCGCCATGTGAGCGTTGCGGTCGTGTTCTGCTTGGTCGCGGTGAACGTCGCCGTCTGGGGCGCAGGCTGGTTATATTCATCATATGGGAAGGTGTTATGCGTGGTTGCCAACGTTAGCAGCTTTGCGGTGCCTGCCCCTCCGGCTTCACGGGACTTCGCAATTGAAAAGTCCTTGTAGATCGACACGCCCGCGTAGACCGCTCTGAAGACTGCCGTCGCATTGTCCTGATCCACTGCGGAAACGGTGTAACGGCCCGTGTTGGGGTCGATCGCAACGGTGCAGTCTATCTGGTTTGCGACGGAATAGGCTGCTCCTGCGCCTGTGGTAACGTCAGCGTTGCCATCGAAGATTCTAAAGCCGCCGCTAAATGTGTCTAATGCGCTCATTACAGGATGGTGCCCCCGCTATTGGCTGCGAAGGTCACGCTCTCGTTATCTAGAAACCCTATGATGTTCGATGCATTGCTGTCCGCTGCTGCTGTTACTGAAACTGTGGTCCAAGGTCCGTAGATACCGCTGAACATAAGGAAGCGGGCTTGCACCTCGTGCTCGATGCCACCGGCCATCGCGGCCATCGTGTATTTCTCGGCACGATGACTGAACCGGTCTGTGGCCGTTCTCCACTTGTCGCTTCCCTTCTCCCGAACGTTGATCTGGATGCTCTGGACGCCTGCGTCCGGCTCTTCCCAAGTCACATCGATCTGACTGACGATGCCGCCATTCGAGTTGGTGATGGTGCGAGAGCTGGCTGCGAGTGAGCTGACCGGGATGCTAGCGTTGGGATTATATGCCGACGGGCGAATATCCGCCGGCAGCGCTAGCTCCTCATCCTCATCCCATGCGTAGATCGCAGGGCTTTCCTCCTGCAACGTCATGTTGAAGATGAGATCAACGCTTTCGGCCTGGCTGACCACGCGGAACAGCTTGCCGGGCTGGTTCCAGCCTTCGATTGGTAGGACGAGCCTAACGAGCGTGCCGACCTGCGCCGCGAATGCGCGGGGTCCAAAAATGCCCGAGAACGTCCCTGTGTAGTTGTTTCGGACAAGAAGCTGCTTGGCAATACGCTGGCAGGTTTCGGCGCGTGTGACCGCTGCAAGGTCAACGACAAGCGGTCTGGGAATGCCGTCTGCGAGCGGATCGACCTCGATCCGACCCCAATCCTCCAACAGAAACTGCTTTTCGGGATTGGTGAAAACGCCGCGCGCAATGTTGTAGCTGTCTTTGAGCGAGGCAGCGCTGGGGTTGTAGGTGTAAGCCCCGACTAGATCGTCGGCAGTCAGCGTCAGTGCTGGTCCGTCTAGATCATCATAGCCGCCGACAAGCTGATACAGCCCGCCCATGTCGATGAGCTTCGCTGAACCCATCGCAGCCGTGATGATGCCAATGTTTCCTTCATGGGTGTCGCCGGTCGATAGAATGCAGTCCGCTTGGTAGCGCTTTACGAAGCCGGACTTGGTCGAAACTGCTTCGTCGCAAAGGTTCGCATAGTGGATGAAATTGCCGAGGTCGATTCTGCTGGCTGGAATGCCCATGCCCCAGACGAGCTTCCCGTTAATCCGCCATCCGATGATGTATGTGAGCAGTGATAGCGCTGGATTGCGGCCCAGCTCGTTGAAGCCGTCATAGTATTGCCATGTGTTCTGATCGTGCGGTCTCTGTGGGCCAGCACCGCCGTTGGTAGAATCTCGACGTGGATCATAGACCGGACAGCCTTCAACAACGGTCGTCCAGCGTGAGGGCAGACCATCCGGATAGACATCAACATCGAGCTTCTGGCTAACCTTCAGGTAAGCGCAGCCGGTGAACTTTGCTGTTTCTTTCCAGTAGAGGCCGCTGCCTAGCTTACTCGCGTTGCCGTTGTTGCCCTCAAGGACCGGCGTTATAAGAAGACCGGATTTAGGCTGATATTTGCCGATGACGGCAGAGCCGTTGTAGGACAGTTCAGTGTCTAGGTAGATTTCCTTGACCGCATGAATCTTGTGCGAGGCTAGTGCAACGACACGGTGTTGATAGTCACCCTTATCCTTGCTGGTCTCAATGTATTCCCCGCTCTTGTTCGTCATCTCATGGAAGCGAACATCACCACCCGCAGCAGTGCGACCGAAGACGATCTTGCGCGGTGCAGTGGGATCGACAGTGAGGTTGAGACGCGAAACAGTCGATTGATTGGCAACCTTGGGCTTGCCCATTAGCAAAGCACTGGCGCCGCTGATCGCTACGCCGATAATGATGCCCGCGACTGCTTTGGCGGCTAGTGCCGCAGCGCTTGTAGAAGCTGCCGCCATACCAGCAGCCATCGAGCCACCGATTGCAGTGCCGCCGAATGCGCCGAACAATACAGAAGAGAGCGCTGGAAGTGCGACAGTTGCCAGCACGACTGCTGCCGCGACCATTAGAACTGTTTTGACAACTTTACCGATAGCGTAGCCCCTCCTTTGCGCGGCTACCGGTATTTATTCTGTTGCCGTGTGCGCGTAGGCCCGGCTAAGCATCTAAAGGTTGAGGCGACGGGGCAGGGCGAAATGGCAATAGTTTTTTACATACTCGCTATTTGGTTTGGTGTTTGGCAATCACTTGTCGAGCCGAGCCTTCCCGGTCACATTTTTGACGCGACGGATGCTCAGGATTTTTTGATTGGTTATATCTGTTTAGTATGCGCCGGTATCTTTGCAGTTAGAAGCAGCCTTAAAAGAGCACCTGAAGAAGGTGTGTCAGTAACGCAGTTGGAGTGGCACGGGGCTCTGTCCACTATTGCTTTCAGCTATTTTGCGGTAGCTTCCGCTTGGGGCAATTTTGACGCGGATGGGACGAAATACATTTACAAATTGGTTGAGTTTGCTCGCGAAATTGGAGCGGGTTCTCTTTTCAACAAAGGGCATTGGCTGAGTATTATCGGCCACATAATGGCGTTCATGGCCTATGTTTTGCCGCTCTTACTTCGTGCGTTTTTGGCGACGCTTATCTACCTGCTTACGGTTTTTATCGTGGGGAAGGTGACCGGAGCGCCGACCGAAGATGCTTATGCCCGAATTGGCGGGTGGGGGTTTGGTATGGTTCTTTTGGCATTTGGACTGTGCTTCTTATTCTTCGACGTATTAGGAAGCGGCGTTTAATGAGCCAATTGTCCAAGCGTAGTCGCATTGCAAAGTGGGATATGAGATGAGAGCTGGTTGAGTGATCGGCTTATAGTCAGCATCGTAGCCGATGGTTTCATCACCAAGGAACCAGCAGTGCTTGCCGACGCAGACGCCTAGAATGTTACCATTGCCGCTACGTCGCATGACAATGTCGCCGCGCCCTGCTTGTGCCGGATGGACTGGATCGCCAAGCCTGCTGGAAACCGCCTCTTCAAACGACCGGAAGTCGTTTGTCCGCAGCCATCGCGCAGCTTCCCGCCATGTGCTGTATTGGCCTCGAAAGTCTGCTGCGAGATCGGACCCGGTGATCGCTTCAACGGCTCCGGCAGCGAACAGCGCACAGTCGGATTTGCCCCACTCGAAGCGCTGGTCAGCTACGTTCGCGAGGTAGATCGAAAGGTTTTCAACCCATGTGACTTTGCGCTCTAGGTTCATGAGAATCTATCCGCCGTTCGTGCGGTTTGGTTGTTATGAGGAAGGTCCGTTGGGCGAGTTGGCGTGTTCGGGCTGTTCGCGATGCTGACTGCAAAGTCCTGACTGGTGTCTGTGGGATCGAGCCGAGGCTGATCCAGATAGTTTGACCCGCTGGCCTTGGTAATCATCGACTGGTGAGCTTCGATTGTCAGCGTGAACAAGCGCTCCTGGCCGTTGTTGGACATGACAACCTTGTCCATTGCCCCTGCACGAACGCGCCTGAACGCCCATTCTGCTGGCTGGGTTGCCGTCGGCAGCGTCACCATAAGCGCACGCCAGATGATCGCCGTTCTGCCCCGATATTCGTCGGGATCTAGGGAAGCTGCGATCATCGCATCTGTAGGCACGCTGGGGATAGCCAGCGTAACGGTCATCTCGTCGGAGCCGCTGTAGGAATAGGTGTTTTCGCCAATTGCTACCGGGATGCCTTCTTGCAGCGGCTCAAAGCGCACGCCGTCTAGCATGGCATCGCCCGAACCCACCGGCTGAATTGCTGTCCATCCCGTCCAGACCGCGACCGGGCCGGATGCGAAGTCGAACCAGCCCATAATGCCGGTGCGAATACCGTTGGCTGATAGCGCGTCGAGCCAGTCCGTAACGCCCTCACGCATTACAACACCTGCACAGCCGCGATGGGCTTCAAGTAGGTGAATTCAGCGTCCTTGCTGAACCCCTGCGCGTCTTCCGCGCTGCCTGCTCGGAACTCGCAGCGCGGGGTCTGGAAATTGACCGTGGTTCCGCCGTTCGCGTCCGCGCGCAGCGGTGGCTCGAATGTTATGACTGCCGTTCCAGAGGACGAGTTGATCGGTGCGGACGTGATCCGATAGAGGTTGTTGCCGATACTGAAAAAGTCGCCGCCCTCAAGCCCGGTTGCCTGCGTGCCGGTCCATCCGTCCACCTCAATCGACGTGCTGTAAGCGTAACCTTTGGTAGCAAGCGACTTGCCGCCGATGGCCTTCCCGCTGTCTGCTGGGTAGTAGATGAAAGAGCCTTCAATGCCGCGAAGGTTTGAGAGCCAGACAGCCATTTGTTTCTCTTGCGTCGATCCGCGTCGAACGGGTGGAAAGCTAATTTGAAGCTGCCACTGCGCGTAATTGTTGATGACCGACACTGCGCCAGTGAATGGCGACTGTGCGCCGCCCTGCTTAAAGAGCAGCGTTAGGTCTTCTGTCGATGGTTTCGTTGGCGGCGCGCCAATGGGATAAACAGCCAATACCGGAGCCTCCTATTATAGTTGCTCCGATATTTATTTTACCGCGTCATCATGGACGCATGAGCAGCGAAGCGATACAGAGCGACCGGACAGACTGTGGGGACAAAGATCATGAATAAATTTGATTGGGCCGTTCGCATCGGAGTTTTGGCTAGCGTTGTTCTTCTCGCCGGCTGCTTCGCTTCTGAAGGGTCGCTCATCTCTCAGTCTGGCAAGGGTTTAGACATAGAGCCGGGCCGCTATCAGGAATTCGTTCAAACAAGGCCTGAATGGTTTGAAAAGCTCACTCCTACGCAACAGCATAGGTGTATCGAGGTTAATGAGGGGAAATGGTTGCGTTGGTGCGAATCTGATTCCGACAGCGGCCTTCGAGCCCAGCACTCTATTGAGCTTTTAAAAGACGGTTCAATCAATATGGATGGTGGAACGGCAAACGTCCGCACCACTCCCCTGCGCGACAACTATTACCTCGTTTCATACGATCCTGCTGGAACCGAAGCCGGAAAAAATGAGGTTTGGTATTGGATAATGAAGACCGAGGGTCGGGTGATCAAACTCTACGTTTTGGATTGTAAGCCATTCGCGGCTAAAAATCCCACGCTGAAATTGGTAGAGGATACTTGTGCGGTGAATTCGTTGGACCAAGTTCGGTCCTATGCGATGGCATACTTGGACAACTCAGTTCAGACGGATGGGCCAGTTCACATGTATCGATGGATAGAAGATTGAGAAGAGCAATCGGGCGAAGTTTTTGCTCGGAAGACTAGATCGGATTCCGACCAGCCTTGGCTATTGTGTAAGCGAAGCTAGATGCGTTGATATGGGGCATTGCTTGAGCGATACCGAGTTCAACCATCGACTTTACTAAAGCTGGGTCGGTCGCACCCCGTGCGTCGACACTGATGATCAATCCCCCACCGCCATTACCAAGGCCTACAAGCTGACTGTGTGGAATGACCTTGCTACCACCGGGCAGATAAACGCGCTCTTCGCCGCGTTCACCGACCGTTTTCCAACCCGGTGTTGAAACAAGTCCGCCGTTAGCATGACCCGGCAACGGTGATACTCCTAGCCCTCCACCAATCATGTTGCCCAATGGCCGTAGCAAGGTCATTTGAATGACCATGTCCAAAATCGCGCGAGATACCTGCTTGCCTACGTCAATGAACGCATCGCCGAAGTTCTCCCACTCCATCAATGCGTCAACGATGCCATTGCTTAATGTGGCCAGTCCGTTTGCCGCGATGCTCTCAAGCGCTTCGTTCACTTGATCGGCAGTGTCGGGGATGGACTGCAACATGCTTTCGAGCGGTCCAGCGGTGTTGCGAACTGCTAATTCTGCGCGGGAATTGTAACGAGCGTCCAAACCGCTCAAACGGCTTTGTGCAGTGGCCTTCGCTTCAGGAGAGGCGTTGCTATGAGGTGCAAGAATATAATCTAGCTCTGCACGCTCGCGCTTCTTTTCCATTTCCAAGCGACGAAGCTCAATGGCACGTCGTTCGCGCGCTGTCCGAGCCATGCCGCTTGAAATGTCGAACAAGGCCATCTGATCGTCTAGCTCGGCCTGCTTAGCATTGCGGATTTCCTCTTCGATCCGCGCGTTCTCTTCGTGATTGATCTGGTTCTTGCGAGCCGTCTGGAGAGATTCTTGAATGAGGATGAGCTTTTCAGCTTCTTCCGCTGTATATTTGCCGGAGGTGTTCAGTTCGTTCTTAACGTCATTGAGGATCGAGCGCTTGGCATCGAGGAATGCGTCATCGACCTCGTCACGCTGGCGAGCATATTCGTCTAGGTAGTTGCCGTGGTCGATATACTGCGCACGCTTTAGCTCAGCTTCTGCGCGCATCAGGTCGCTCTCAGCAGCAAATGCGCGCTGACGCTCCGTCTCGGCTAATTCTGCCGCTGATGGACCGGAGCTAGCCTTGGCTGGCCCTGCTGGCAGATCGGGAATGTTGCCATTCGCTGTCGGCCTAGTCTTCGCCGCATTTAGCGCGGTTTGCAGCAGGCCAACCTGCTTCTGGTATTCTTCAAACGCACCCTTCTTATCCAGCCTGATGACGCCGATGCCAATATTCGTGCCCTTGTCGGCCTGCGCTGCGTGGAACTTAGCTCGGGCATCTCGCATCTGCTGCTGGCGGAAACCAATGTCCATGTTTCCGTCATTCTTCATTTGCTCCATGGAACGACCGGCAAGGAAGCCGCCGGCTGCGCCTAACGCTGCCGCTGCCGGGTGCTTACCGAGGGCGAAACCGGCGATGCCGCCGAGGATGGTCATTGCTGCCTTCGGGTTCTGGTTCCAGAACTGAACGAGGCTACCAACAACGCTCATCACACCCGTTCCGAGGCTGACCAGCGCCGTCGCATTCTGCGCGATCGCGTTCGCCATTTGGGCGTTGAGGATCATCTTCATGGTGTCGAGTTTGTCGTTTGCGTCGCCTGCGCTGCGCACAACATGATCTTCAAGGATGATGCCCAGGTCACGAGCTGCGCGAGCTTGTAGCTTGAAGCCTTCCGATCCCGCCGCCATCGTCTGTTGCAGCGATCCGGCCTTCTTGCCGAACAGATCCATCGTCGCTGATAGCTGCTTGGTCGGGCTGTCCATTTTGGAACTGCTATCTGCGGCTTGCAGGACAGCCTCATCGACGTTGCGCGCCGTGATCCCGTATTCTTTCAGCTTTTCGGCCGCTGCCTTGTTGCCTGCCTCGGCATCACCGACCGTCTTTGCGAACTTTTCAACGGCCGCGTCTGCCGTTCCGAAGTCGGAACCGAGCATTTGGGCATTGTAGCGGAATTCCTGAATGAATTTGGTCGATGCGCCGGTTCGGTCGGACAGATCGGCAATGGCATCGGAATAGTCGAGAGCGGACTTGGTCAGGCCAGCAAGGAAGTCGATCGATACAGCCGCTGCAAGCCCGGCGACCGCCGTTTGAGCGCCGCCCATTGCTGCGCGCATGGTCTTGCTAGTCTTCTCGGACTCGACCGCCGCTTTGCGCATACCGCTGATAAAATCGGCACTGTTTAATTCAAGGTCGGCTTTGAGAACAGCAACAGCTGACATGAAAATACTCCGCAAATCTATTACGGTGTATTTATTTGCTAGCTCTTTGGATTGGCGGCCTTGTGTCGCTCGTTGTAAGCAGCAAAGAAGCCTTTCAGCGAATTGCTCACTTCGCGATCCTTCTGCTTCTTGGGCTTCTCAACCTCTTGCGGCTTAGGCCAGTGGTTATAATAGTCTGGCATCGGGCCAGTGCCCGGCTTCGTATTTGCCTGCCAGAAAAGCTGTGACTGGACGCTTGCGCGATAGTCGTCTGCTGGGCTTCCGAAAGGTTCGAGCTGCGCATACGCATACCAAGACGCAAATTCGTCCGTGGTCATATCAGCAATCTCGGTGAGGGACTTGCCCAGAGCGAGAGCCAAGCGGTGCATGAACAACCGCTCCGGGTTCTCCATTAGTCTTTTTTTTCGGCCTCTGCTTTTGCAACGAGGTTGGTGCCGTGATTGAGCAACATCATTTGCACATACATGGCTTTCACCTCGGAGTATGGAAGCTCCTTCAAAGCGTCCATGTCGTCCATATCGAACATTAGCTGATCGTTTTCATCAACTAGGCTGAACACGATGCTGACCATCGCGTCATCCAGTAGCTCTACCTTCTCTGGATACTGCTCTGGATCGTCCTTGTGGTTCTGGTGGGCAATCGCGTTCTCGGTAATGACCGTTTGAAATGCCACGCGACGTGCAACATTGAATGCCTGCAAGCGAACATCGCAGTCCCACTCGGCTACATGATACGTAACCGAGCGAGGCTTTTGCGATAGAATGTGTGACCTAGAAGCAAGCTGTGACATTAGCCACCTGCCGTTTCGCTAGTGACTTCACCGGTGATTTCCACGGTGCACGAGCCGCTGACAGCCTGTTCAACGCCGCCGCTGATACCTTTCGATAGAACGAAAGCGCTGAAGCTGTAAGTGGTCGCTGGGGTGTCAGTTAGAGTAAGATTGAAATCCTGCTTAGTGCGAGAAGCCTTTGCTGCTTCTAGTGCTACCTGCCCGGCGTCCGATGCGATGTGATTGAAGTTGAAAGTAACCTGACCAAAGTCCTGCAAGCCCATGAGCTTTTCTTTTGCCTGACTGTCTAGGTTGGTAACGTCGATAACTGCTGCCGAACCGCCGAATGCCGAGAAGTCCTTGATCTCAGCGATGTGAACGTATGCAGCGCCGACCTTAATGGACAGAGAAATTCCCTGTGCTTGAGATGCATTGCTCATTATTATTATTGCCTCCGAAAATACTGGTTGCAGTCCCCAGCTCCGGGGCATTGCTCGCGAGTATTTATCGGGCAGGCTTCAGTGGCTTGATTCAGAGCCAGCTATAGGAAGCGTCAATATCTAAGATAATGCGGTAGAGGTCAGGTGAGCCGGAAACGTCCGAACCATCCTGCTCGTTGATGATAGTGATGTAGTGGATTGAATCTGACTTGTAGGAGACCAATTCAACACAAGCCGTATAAGCGATCTGCTGCGCCTCAAGCAGGCTCTTTGCGTAAATGTCCACACGATATGACGCGACCGCTAAGCCGTCCGGTCCATCAAGTGTGGTAGAGCGTTGCGTCGAAACGCGCTGATACACGACAAATGGCGCGTTTGCGTTCTTCGCTGCAATGTTTGGATACGCCTTGAGCGCTCCAATCGCGCTAGATAGCGCAATGTAGAAGTCAGTATCTATCATTTGATCGGCCCGAAATGTTTAATGGTGAGGCGATCAATCGCTTTGCCTAACTGCTTGTTCAGTTCTGCGAGCATATCGATAGTGGCACCGTCGAAGGCTGGCTGCATAACTGGACGAGCAGCCATGTTCACAGTGCCGAATTCGATAAAGCGCATCCAGAATGCGTTGCCGAAAGTGATTGTTGATCCCACAGTGTGTGCCGTCTTCGGATTTAACTTCTTGATCTTGAGGTTGGCGCGTGCATGGCCATAGTCCACCCGGACGCTTTCGCCGCTCTTGGTTTTGTAGATTCGGCTTGTGTCCTCATCCCCTACCGGCGTTGCTGCATAGACAGCCTTCATGCCGACTTTTGCGGTAGCCCTGATTGCAGACTGTCCGGCCTTGGTTGCGAGTTCGGGGCCTAGCTGATTAAGCGCCGTCTTTAGCTCGTCGAAGCCTTCCAGTTTGAATTTAAGGTGGTTCACTGCATTGGTCTCATTGTTGATCGCACATTATTTATTGGTGCGGTCAGACAGTGAGGCTCCGAACGAAGAGATAGAGACCCCAACCGTCTTCAAACTCTTCAATGCTGAGGATTTGGTAGTCGGTCCCTTTGTGGACGATACGATTGCTTGTGCTGACACCGTCGCGATAGCGAATGGCGAATTTTGCTTCGGTTTGCTGCTGTGCGCTTGCCGCCCGTGCAATGTCCTTGCTGGTCAACGTCCACTTTGCCGCCCAGACGGTCGCGATGGTCGCATGAGAACCTTCGACGACTTCCCCGATAGCGTTCTGTGCGCTGGTCGCTGCGGTAATGGCGATGCGCTCTTTTAGATCGCCCGCTTTCATTAGATGGCGCTCACAACGAACGGACGAAGCAGGTTCTCAAACGTGTCTTTCGCCGTATCCTGCCCCTCGCGCCCTTCATATGCGCTGCCGACATGCGTCGAGATCGCCAGCTTGATCCCACGCGGCACGCTTGCAGCGCCGGCATATCCGACCGAGCACGTAGCAACGAGCGTCTGCTTGCCCCGAGAATGCCCTGTGAGCGTCAGCACAGCGCCGCTATCCGACACTCGCAGCCAATATGCGCTCTCTGCGGGAAGCTCTGTGCGTGCGCCCCTAGACGTTTCTAGCTCTACCTTGCCGGCTGCGACGACCGGCGCCGTAGGAATGGCAAAGCAGCCGTCGCCAGACTTATAGGAAAATTCGATCGTGGCCGGGACAATGGCGCGATTGGTAAAGGCTTCTGCTGCGTCTGTGGCTGCACGGATCAAGCCTTCTAGCAGAGCGTCGTCAGCATCCTCGTCAATGCGGCACCACTGCTTTGCCTCCACGACGGTGATCGCAAGGAAGTCGTGGTTTCGTTGAATTGTCTTTCTCATCGGCAGCGCCCCTTATGTTTTCGATATTTATCGAGCGCACAAAGAAGCCCGGTCATTGCTGACCGGGCTTCCAATGTTGTTTGTTGCTAGCTTACGAAGCCGCAATCTTGAGCAAGCGGATCGCTTCATTGTTGGTTGGAGTGCCGCCAACCCGCGAGGTCACGTAGAACATGACATATGGCTTGTTGGTGAAAGGATCGCGAATGAGCGTGAAGCTCTTGCGGTCGGCAATGGTATAACCAGCCTTGAAGTCGCCGAATGCGAGCGGAGTAGCGTTAGCTGCAACGTTTGGCATGTTCTCATCATTGTAGAACTGATAGCCAAGCAGCGTGCCGCGTTCGCCGTTCAAGCCCGGTGCCCAGAGGTAATTGCCAGTGGTGTCCTTGAGCTTACGAACAGTTGCTTCGGTTGCCGAATTGCCAAGGAAGTTGCCGTTTGCACGGTGTCCAGCCTTGAGGCCGTAAACCAGATCGATAAGCGCGTCTGGCTTATCAAGAGCAGCAGTAGAACCGCTTGCGGTTACAGCGAAGCCGTTACCCGATGCTAGCAGACCCTTTGGCTGATTGGTGCCGGTGCCGGTGATGAAAGCTGCGCCTTCTGCTACCGCGAACTGGTCTGCAATCTGTGCTGCGATCCAGCTTTCTACGTCGATAGCGCTGTCGTCGAGCAAGGTCTGAGTAGCCGCAATGTTAGCGTAGATTTCGCCGACTGGCACCTTGATCTTGTTGATCTTTGGAGTTGCAGTCTCATCGCGCTCGTCGGTTTCAGCAACCCAACCGGAGGCAGTGCCGCGCACGTTCAAGAGAACGGTGTGGTCGCCAGTGGTAGTTGTGATAACTTCTGCAAGCTGGCGCATGGGGCTTACGTTGATAAGTTGCTCGCGAATGTTGAAGTCGATGAACGCTGGCACTGTGACGCCGCCGTCTCTGCCAGTGTCACCACCAATGGTGAGCGACTTAGTTTGCAGTTCCTCTTCGTTGCGACCCTTGCGCATGAAGCCGTTGAATAGCGTCTTATATTCTGTGTCGGCACCGGCACCTGTAGTGCCAGGACGGCCGGACTTCTTTGCGAGGCTCTTCTGCTCTTCAACGACGTCATCGACGGTGCTAGTAAGCGACTGAAGTGCTTCTTCTAGCTTTGATAGCTTGTCGGCTGCGATTGGGTCAGATACGTTTGCTTCAATAGCCTTCAAGCGTTCGTCGTTAGCAGTCTTGAATTCCTCCCATACGCCCATAATTTCTTCGTTAGTGGCCATTATTATGGTCCTCCTGTCTGTCTTATGTTTTTGTTTTGTGACCTATTGACAGGATCGCCCCTGTAGCGGCTCACTCAGAGCTATTTATGCAGGTTCTTTTCCGAGTAGCTTTGCAATGCGAAGTGCCATTGCCTCATCGGCCAGCTTCTTCTCTTCAAGGTCGGCTAGGTAGCGCTTGCTCTCAAATTGGCTGGCTACTGTCTCTGCTTGCTTGCGAGAAAGCCCGCATTCGCGCAGCAGATTCTCAAGATCGCGAATACCCATATCTGCTAATCGCGACTTCACTTCGCCAACCACTGCCAATTCGTTTGCTGGCAATGTGACTACGCTAACTTCGTATAGGTCCGCGTCGGTGTAAGTGCGAAAAAACTCGTCTTCCGTCGTGCCGGTCGACCAAGAGACAGGAAAGAAGGCCACGGATAGACCGTTGATGGCACCCGCTTTGAGCGCGGTATATGTGTCTCTGCCAAACGAGGTATCAAGGAGTTCGCCAGTCAGCTTTAATCCGTAGTCGTCTTCTTCGAAATCGAGCCACTTACCGATTGGCAACGCAGTCCCGCTGTAAGCGTCGTGGTTGAACAACATGAGCGGCGCAGTGCCATTGGATTTATGCTGTGCAATGCTCTTCGCATAAGCGCCCGGAGCAATAATGTCGCCATGCCAGTCAACGTTACCGAATACCGAACCGTAGCCGCTGAAGAGCATTGCATCACTGGTCGGGTCGTCAACGGTTGAGAGCTTACATTGAGCGCCGGTGAGGGATTTCTTTTCAAGCTGCTTGTTCATTATTGTTATCCTGCTTGTTTGTTGAATCTGCTTCCGGTTCCGTTGTTGGCTGTGTTCCGAAAAGGTTTGCTGCTGGCATTAGCTTGTCGGCCAGCGGATCGTCGCTGCGAGGAAGGTCTTCCTTCTCGCGAACCTCGTTGATCGTCATTACGCCCATTGCACGCATGGCGTTGAAGTAGGCGACGCGATCAGGTGTTGACGCTTCTAGGAGAGCGCGGCTGTCCAACTTGAAGTAGTAGCCCTGTCGTTTTTCCATTGGCGTAAGCAGCGCTTTGCGTGCCGACTGCTCGATGCGCTCATACCAAGGCATCAACGTGTTCTGGATATGGGCGAGCATTAGCTGCTCGACCGACGCATATGACGTTGCGCCCTGCTGCATGACCATGATCGGCTGAACACGGAACGCGCGGCAAATCTCTTCAATTTGGAAGCGTCGGCTTTCCGTCCACTGCGCATCATTGGCACTGGATGCGAGCGCTTGCCACTTTACACCGTTGCCGAGAATTGCAGTCTTGTGGGCGTTTTTCGTTCCGCCCTGTTGCTGCTGCCATGCTTCCCGGAGTTGTTCGCGCTGCTCTTTAGTAAGGTTTGCGTCGCTGGAGAGGATGCCTCCCGGTCTGGCGCCATTAGCGAATAGGTTTGCACCATAGGTTTCGGACGCAAGCGAAAGGCCTATGGCCTGACGTGCTAGCGCCGTCGCTTCTAGGCCCATCCAGCCATTCCAGCTTGGACCGCGAATGTGCCACATGTCGTCCTGACTAATCGTCAGGAATTTCTTGTCGTTGGTCTGAACCTTGTAGCTAAGCGAGTAATCTTCGTGCTGTGTGACCGTCACGCTGCCCGGTTCAAATGCGTAAAGCTCTTGGACTACCTTGGTCAGTGGATGGCGGTTTAGGTAAATGAAGGCATTGCCGCAAAGCGCTAGGTGAATTGCTAGCTGCTCACGAAACTCGTAACTGGTTTGCCAGTCGTTCGGCGAATAGCGGATAAGATCGTAAAGCGGATGCGCCTTTGCAGGCTCGCCGCGTCCACCGCTGGCATTCTCTTGCAGTAGTTTAAATGGGACTTGTGCGATGCCGTCTGCAATCACGCGAACGACGCAAAGCACTGCAGTTGATCTAAGCGCTCTGTCGGTATCGACTGAAGGCAAGCCGCTACCGGCTTGCGCTTCTGCAATCTCTCCCAACACATCAGTGTAGGGACGCGCGCCTTTTGTCTCGCCACTTCGCCCAAATATAAAATCTATTAAACCTACCATCTTCTCCACGCACGTTTAAGTTCGTGGTATTTATTCAGATGGCCGGAGTGGCTTTTAGAGGAGGTCGATAAACGGCTCGAACACGGGCGTTTGGTTTAGATGCTGCGCATATGCCATTAGAGACGCTACGATGCCGTCTATCTTTAGGTGCATCTGCTTGTCAGGCTTGTTGGGGAACAAGTGATTTGCGCTGTTCGCGCGGATAGACACGTTGCTAGCCATCCAGTTCATGCACGGGTTATCGTTGTGCGCTAGCTTGTGGTCGGCAACCAGTGCCTCAAACGACTGCATGACCGGATTGTAATTGCCAATGTTCTGCGCGAACTTGACGATCGGCAGGTTGGGGAAGTCGGACTGCATCTCTTGCGACATTTGATGGCCCTGCCAACTGTCGTAAGCCATGCCTCGCACGTCAAACACATCCAGTAGTTCAACGAGCTTCGCCTTAACGGCAGCAAAGTCCGTTGCGTTTCCTTCGGTCAGTTGGATATGACCGGCATCGACCCATGCGCGGTAAGCGTCCGCTGTCTTCGACTTCGCGATTGCCCCTTCTGGTAGAAAGAAGAACGGGAAGAAGTGCGGCTTGCCGTGCTGGTCGATGACGCACAGGACGACAGCGGTTATGTCCGTCTGCGTTGAAAGGTCAAAGCCGATATATGCAGCGCTGCCTTTGAGATCGGCAAGGCTCACGCTGGATTTGCAGGCCGCCCAATCAAGCTGGTCTAGCCATCCATTCGACGCGTTCTGCCAGACGTTCAGGTGCTTGGTTAGAAGCGTGGGCCGCTTCTGGGGCAGGTTGATTGCGTCGTCATACTGCTGCCGAAAATACTTCTCGCCGACGCTGACGCCAAAGTTCGGGTTGGCCTTTTTCCAAACCTCGAAGTCCCGCCAGTCATCGGCCGGGTCAATGGTATAGATCGCGGCAAACAGGCTGTTGTTCTTGACGTTGCCAGCAAGCACGTTCTCGGCATCGACCTGTAGCTGCCTACAAGGACCGGCTGTGTTGAAGCCTGCCGTGGTGATGGTCAGAAGCAAAGGCTGCGCTCGCGCACCCATGCCGGTCTTCATCGTGTCGTATTGCTCGCTGGTGTCGTTCTCGTGGGCTTCGTCGAGGATCGCGCAATGCGGGTTGGAGCCGTCTCCTGGCTTGCCGATCATCGTCCTTACGAACGAGCCGTCCGGGGCCATGATGGCCTTGGCGTAGACCTCTAGCCCAAGCGCTTCCCGAAAATCCGGCGTGCGCTCAACCATGAGCTTGCACGGCACGAAGCAAGCATCGGCCTGATCCATGCTGTTCGCGCCGATCCAGACTTCTGCGCCGGCCTCACCATCGAGAAAGGCCATATAGTTGCCGATGCCAGCAGCGAAGGTTGATTTCCCCTGCTTGCGGGGAATGAACAGCGCAGCCTCGTTGACCTTGCGCAGGCGCGTGACTGGATCGACGAACCCGAAGATCCCGGCGAGTATCCACACCTGCCAAGGTTCAAGCCGGATCAGCTCGCGCTTGGATGCCCACTGAGCTTTGACGTGCGGCAGCAGCTCGATGAACTTGCAGACACGTTCGACCTTGGAAGGGACGAACTCCCAATCATCGCCGTCGATGTCATCGAGGAAGCGCTGGCAGGCTTGCCGGATTTGAAGACAGACAAATATGTCGCCAGCGACAACCTGCTCTGCATATTCAACGGCCTTCTCGGTGAACGGTCCGCCTTCGTCTTCCAGCCATGCCATTAGCCACCTGCAAGATCGGCGAACGGATTGGACCTGTTGGGTTCGGCTGTGGTGCCGCGCTGCGCGCGCGATGGAACGCCGCCAATGCCGAGCGCTTCACCGAGTTTGCGAAGCTCGACAATGTAGGTGGCTTTGGGGAATTCGCCTTTGAGGAAGGCTTGCCGCGCGAGAGATTCTAGAGCGCAGTAACGAGCGAACAGCGAGCTATCGGCGTCGATGGTTCCTGCTTGGACGACACGGTTGAACTCTTCTCGCCAGACCTGTTGCGCCTCTGGTGAGAGGTAGGCAGGTAGCTTCGGAGGCGAAGCATCGGTGACTAGGAATTTTGGATTGTCGCGGCTGGGGCGAAAGGTGCCTGTGGCTTTCTTGGCTTCAGGTGATTTCTTCTTTGGACCGCGCTGCATCCGGTATTTAGTCTGAGCAGCTAGAGATTCCGTTGGAGGGGTGAATGGGGATCGACCCGACTGAGATTGTCACAGATGTGAGCAAACCTTTCACGGGCACTCTCAGCGATGCGTGGGCTTGGGTGTTAGGTGATCGTGTTGCCGCTTGGCGTTTGAGGAACGCGGCAAAGATTCAGGTGAAGGTCAACGAAGAGCTCGCTGCTCTCGGCCTAAAGACCGTGCCTACAAACATTCCTGAGCGCTATGCCTTCGCTTGGTTTGAAGAGGCCACCAAGCAGGATGAGGATGACATTCAAATCTTGTTTGCGCGGTTGCTCGCGAGGGCCGCGACTGGTGACGAAAATGCCTTAGACAGACGCTTGCTCGACATCGTGTCCCGCATGGTGCCTGCAGATGCGCAGGTGCTGGCTTTCGTTTTCGCCGAAAAGAATTGGGTGCGGAATATGGCTGGCAAGTCGCTCAGGCCGAAGACGGATTACACGGAGGAACAGCTTTATAAGCTGGTCACAACCCAATTTGACACCGAAGGCTATAAGTCGATCGAGCATATGACGACGCTAGGCATTTTCGAGCGCAGCACGGACATCGACCAAGGTGCAATCGACGGTTTTGTCACATACCTCACCAATGAGATAAAAGGACGTAACATGTTCGTCGGGCCTGATTTGCCAGTTCATCCGACGATTAGATTGACGATGCTCGGTGCCGGGCTGGTTCAAGCGATCCGGCCTTGGTCGTCCTAGCTCCAGAGGCTTAAATTCGCACAATTCAAAAATTAGTTGGGGGGTTGTCGTAGTAGGCCAGTGATCTCAGAAAATCATGCGCCCCTCGCTTCACTCACCAACCTGCGACCTACAGGGTGTATTCTGTTTCGACCGTGAGGCTCCCGACATAGTTGGGGAACTTACTCTGCCCTTCGTCAACCAGGGCGTCATTGGTATAGGTAGCGCTTCCCACGTAGAAATGCACTTTATCTCCAGCCAGATCCATAGTGATGTCTCCAGCTTTGTTCTGAGTTATCTTTTTATAGCCTGTGTAGTAGTGGAGGTGACGAGACGCG
Source organism: Sphingobium sp. B8D3A (assembly GCF_025961995.1). Classification (NCBI taxonomy): domain Bacteria; kingdom Pseudomonadati; phylum Pseudomonadota; class Alphaproteobacteria; order Sphingomonadales; family Sphingobiaceae; genus Sphingobium; species Sphingobium sp. B8D3A. The sequence continues at coordinate 1,241,783 of NZ_JAOQOS010000001.1, forward strand.
GCTTCACCAATCACGATTATCTGCGGATCAAGGATTTCAAGCCAAGAGTCCGGGATTTTGCCGGATGCGCGGCCATGATGGGCCGCGAAAACGATGGTGGTTTTGGATAGCTTTATGCTGTCTTTTATGCACTCCATGAACTCTGTTTCTAGATCGCCGAGCCACATCACGGATGCGCCGTTCTCTAAGGAATATCGGATCACAGCTGACGTGTTGTTATACGACTCTCCGGCATCGCACTCGGCCAAAGCCTCTACGAAATGGGCGTTGGAAGTATCTGGCCACAATATGCTGATCCCCGACGTGGCTCGCTCCTCGCTTGTTTCATTCATCCACTTCCGCTTGCACCCTTTGTAAATGTAGTAGGCCTTCTTAGGATCATTTTTAAGGCTGCAATAATGCTTAAATGAGGTTGTCTCGTCGGCTTTGATCGCTTGATTCTTCACTACATAAAAATTCTGGATCGGCATTTTTGCGTCCAGCTTTTCGATACCGCCAAAGTGATCTTGGTCGGGGTGAGTTGAGATGAACCGCGAGATTCCCTTCCCCTTCGACTGAGCCTTAAGCTCATCAATGATTTCGTCATCCCGAACGCCCGTTAGGTTGCAATCAATGATGGTGAAATTGTCACTGTTGTGTTTAATGTAAAACAGATCCCCGTTTCCGACGGCAAAGCTCTTAACAATGCTCATACATCGCCTCCCTTGAAGTGCTCGACCCTTTGGGCAACGAATGCCGCATGTTTCCGGAACGAGAACAAAAAGAGAGCTAGCAGCATGGCGATCATTGCTTTGTCCTGCCACGCGCTGGGAAGGCCGGCTGATCTGACCGCGAAAGCGCTGCCCATACCAATCAACAAAAGCGCAAAGCCGGTAGCGAGAGTGCGGTATGTGTTCGCAACCTCTACCATAGCTTCCATCTTAGGATCGTTGGCACTGGCTCGAAGAAAGTGCGGATAGTTGACGAAATTGATGAACGACGCTTTCCGGAGGGCTGGCTCGGCGATCACAGAACCGACACGACTGACCGACATTCCTACGAAATAAAACCACAAAAGCTGCCCGACGATCTGATCAGTGGGAATCTGCATGATTCCGAAGCGGGAGGCCAAAATCGCGAATATCGCCCCGGGAAATAGATAGTTGAAGATGTTGTAAGACGAAATCTTGTTGAGTAGCTCATCCATCAACTTGCCCCCGCAAAAGCTGCGTGGGCAATATCACATAGATCCGGCCCTAGCCAATCTCACACCTTCAAAACTTGTGGATAGGATTCCTGAATGGTCATTCGAGAAAGGCAAATTTTCTCAGTGAGCTTGAGCCCTATGCCTGATTTCGCGCGCGGTCTTTGTCTGATGGCAGGGCAGGCATAGGCTCTGAGTGTTATCCCATTCGTCCTTGCCGCCCTCTGCTCGCGGCCTGATGTGATCGACCTGCACTGCTGGCGTTACATGTCCTGCGGACAAGCAATGCCTGCATAGAGGCTCTTCCTTGATGCGCCGGTCACGTAGCTTTCGCCATTTGCTGTCATAGCTGTAATCGGTCATCTGCAGTGGCTTTGCAGAGCCGTTGTTGTAGGAAAACGATTGAGGTTTATTCGGCATCCGTATCGCCAGCGGTTTCCGGCTCATCAGCCAGTGCATTGTTAAACGCGCTGAGTGCATCGACCACTGCGCCGATTGGTGACAATTCGTTGGCACGGAACGCGCCGCGTTGGGTTGCCACGTCGATGATGTTGATGATGGATGCCACCAGTTGTGGGTTGATAATATTGTTGGAACTCACTGTTCTCTCCTAGCTTATGTTCTGCTCTCCTATTTAGCTCCGCCGTTCTTCTATCTTTCTGCTTGTCAACGCCATTGGTTGGATGATTGTGGTTTCAGGTGAACGCATACGATTGGAGTAGGCACTGCTGCTTACGCAATCGGAGTAATGCACATGACGAAGTTCAACCCCTCGATGATCGTTCCTGTTAGCAAGTCGGTCGAGTTCTCGGGCGAAGAGCAGGGTCGCACTGCAAAGCACATTCTGCTCGAAGGCATCGACAACCAGATTGCGCTCTACAAAGAGCCGACGAAGAACGGTCGCCGCTGGTTCACTATCGGTAAGGAGGAAGTGTCCCTCACGCTGCGCGTTAACAACAAGGCGTTGCCGTTGCTCGGGACTGAAACCAAAGTGGCTGTGCCGCTTGCGCACTTTGAGGATGCAATGCTGCACTTCAAAGCGCAGGTGGAAGCTGGTGAGATGGACGCCGCGCTTGCTACTGCCGACGAGGGTATTGCAACGCGCCGGTCGAAAATGCGCGAGACGCGTAAGGCAAAGGCTACTGCTACAGCGTAAACCACTACAATAATGTTACCCAAGGGGCGCGCTATGTGGCGCCCCTTTTTTGTTGTGCTGAGATTTTGTGCAGGGCATTGGTGCGCGTCCCCCCATGGAGGTTGCTATGTCCCTCAAAGATGTTCTCGCACTGATTGACGATAAGCTGGAAGAAGTCTTCCACCGGAAGCCGCACGACCCCTCAAAAGCCCGCAAGCCTGTCCTCAAGCGCATTGCTGCTGCAAAGACGCAGTTTGAGAATGGCTCGTCCAGAGCGCCTAACCGCTGGTGGTCTGCTTCCAATGACGTTGTGGCCTTCAAGCCAGTCATTGATGGGAAGCCTCTGCTCATCAACGGCAAACCTGTCAGCCATGTGCCCGCTGAGCGCTTTCCTAGCTTCCTCGATAAGCTGACTGCTGCTGTTGAAGCTGGCGAGCTGGACAAAGAGATTGAGGCGCTGAACGCTGGCACTGGTTCGGGCAAAGCAGCGAAGAAGGGCACCGTTGACAAGTTCCCTGCTGACCAGCGAACCGATTGGGACAAGCTGGATCGCGGAGCAAAGCAGTCCATTGGTCGGCTGTGGGGCGTGGGTAAGAACCCTGATGGCACGCCGCGCGCTCTCGTGGGTGACAAGCCTAATGCGCCGTATCAGGGAGCTACCAAAAAGAAGTGATGCGAAGAGAAGCCCCGGCAGGTTTATCTACCGGGGCTTCCCGCATTTGCACTTCTAGGTTTGACCGATGGCTCACCGGTCAATCGTATTTAGCGGCATTGTGAAATCTGCCGCCATGGCCACAAAACAGGTGACTGCTACACCAGACGATGTCTTTTGAACCTGCTACCGCAAGAGGAGGTAGCAATGCCAGAAGTCACAACGCTCGAACAAACGGACGCCCTGAACGCCCTCAAAGCTGCGCTCGACCGCTACAATCTACTTTGCTTGGGTATCACCGATGAGGGAGATTTGGTCGAGGCGCGTGAAGAGCAGATCGATGCAGTGGTTGCTTCCGCGCAAGTGTTCTTAGTTCAGCTTTAAGCTGCCCTATGAACCCCTTACAGGGCCATGAGCGCTCCTCTGCAACTTGGAGCGCTCTCCTGTCTCTGACGTCCCTGCGGGGCTTACTCAAAATGCTCGTCGCCAAGCATCGCTCCATCGCCGTCAAAGGCATAAAAGCGGTCATCATGTGGCCAGACAATGAATGTGCCATTGGCTCGTATTTCGATCTTGTCGATCAAGCGCTTGAGGGCTGTGTTCACCTGCATACGAGCCTCAAACTGAATTTCCTCGTCCGCGCTTATCAACTGCTCCTTCAATTGCTCCACCGCGTCCAGATCGTCCCGGCGGTCCGGTTTGGACGCCTCCATGCCTCGCTGGCTGATTAATGTAGCTAGATGGGCATTGAGGCGATCGATCTCAGCTTCAAGAGCGACCGCTTTCGAGGCAAGGGCCTTCGCCGATACGCCTTCCGCAATGGCATCTATCACGTTGTCGAGTTGGGTCTGCAAAAGCTCTAGCTGGCGGGATGCGTCCGCGATCTGGATGTCGAAATTTTGCAGGGCTGGTTTCGCGCGCTTGTTGGCTGCGATGATTGGAAGCATTCCGTCGAGAATGGTCTGCTCCACCACTGGATAGCGCAGGACCGTCCTGTTGGTGCAAGCCGTGGCCTTGTAGCGCGCGTCGTTGCAACGCAGGTAAGAATGGGTCCGGGGCGGGCGCGTCTTGCTGGTCAAGGTCCGCTTTTGCAGCACCGCGCCGTATCCACACTCTCCACACTTCACGATCCCGAGCAGCAAGTTGGCGGATCGCTTACGCTCGTCGCCCCCAATCGTTGCCCTGTCCTTTCGCACAAGTTGTGCACGGTGGAAGGTGTCTGGGTCGATCACTTGAGGGTAATAGTCTGTAGCTAGAGTCTCGCCCCTCAACGTGGCGTATTCCCCCATGACTGTCCGGCTCGTGAGCAGCTTGTGCAGATACCGAGGTGTCCAGTGCTTGGCATCCTTATAGCGCTTCTCAGCGGACCAGCTTTTCTCGCCCATCGCGTTCAGCCGCTCGATGATTGTTAGGCTACCAATACCATTCACATACCAATCGAACATTTGGCGGACCAAGGCTGCACGTTGTGGATTAGGGACGTAAACCTCGTCTTTGATATCTAACCATGCGGGACACTGCCGCGAGTAGGCGCGCTTATCGCCATTGGCGATTGCGGTGTGAATGCGTGACCAGCCCGCGTTGCTGCGCTTAGACTTTTTCGAGCTTTCTTCGTGAGCAACCGACGCCTTTATGATGACCGAGAAAAGGTCCATCATGTCGGTATCGTCGCCAGACTTATAGACGTGGCCGTCGTGATAGGTCGCTACGTCTACACCAGCGTCGTTTAACGCCCAGATGAGCTTAGCTGCTGCTTTCGCGCCTTGTCGGGAAAGACGGTCTACGTTCTCGCAGACCAGCACCGCACCATTCTGAAAGTGCCCTTCTCGCGCCTTTTGCTCAAAACCAAATAGGGCTGAACCTTCCTCGCGGTTTGCGCCCTTGAAAGCGCTTTTCGCTTCGTCGGTCAGTTCGTCAACGACCGCCCAGCGGCGTTCTTCTGCGAACTCCCGTCCATAACCAAGCTGCCGCTCGATGCTGTGACCGTCGCGCTGCCCTTGGGAGCTAAAGCGTGCGTAGAGATAGGCGGGTTTGGTTGCTGTTGCGCCCGGGAATTCGTGGGACTGTTTGACCATGCGACGCGTCCTAGCTGCTCATGCGTTGCGATCCTGTTTACAACCGACACGACAAGCGAGGATGTCGTGCATCCCGATGCGCTGCGGGTGATCGGCTATCTCGCGCCGCGCTTCGCGCTCGTCCAGCTCCCGGTCCTGCCGCTCAAATCGGCGCGCTCGCAATGGGTCGCGGGCCATTATCTCGATGAGTTCGCGGTTGCGCATGGCGCCTCGCTGACGGTGCGGGAGGCGCTGGGCGCAGCCATGCCGTCGGCCGGCGTCGGCTGCGGCTTCAGCCGCGAGGCGCTCGCCGCCGTGGCGATGGAGCGCGGCGGGCGCCCATTCGATGAAGCCAGCCTCACCGAGGATTATGAGCTCGGCCTGCGCATCGGCGATGCCGGCGGGCGCGGCATCTTGGTGCGGATGCGCGACGCCAAGGGCGAGCTGATCGCCACGCGCGAATATTTCCCGGATAGCTGGGGCGCTGCCGTCCGGCAAAAGGCGCGCTGGACGGTGGGTATTGCGCTGGCCGGCTGGGATCGGCTCGGCTGGTCCGGCCCCTGGCGCGAGCGCTGGATGCGCCTGCGCGATCGACGCGCGGCGCTGGCAGCGATCGTCCTGGTCGCGGCTTATGCTGGGCTGGCGCTGGCCCTGTTCATCCACATCACACGCAGCTTGATGGGCCTGCCGCCGATGACCTGGCCCGAGCCCTTGCCCTGGCTGATGCGCGCGACAGCGGTGCTGCTCGCCTGGCGGCTCATCATGCGCATGCTGTTCGTCTGGCGAGCCTATGGCTGGGGGCAAGCGCTCCTCTCCGTGCCGCGCACGATCACTGGCAATATCGTTGCCATTCTCGCCGCTGGGCGCGCCATTTCGATCTACGTGCGGCATCTGCGCGGACGCGCGCTGGTGTGGGACAAGACGCGCCATCGCTTCCCTGACGCGGCCACGGGAGCCTCGGCATGAGCGCCGGCGGCGGGCGGCCGCTGCGGTTCCTGGGCGCGGTTCTGGGCTGCTGGGTCTGCGTGCGCGGCGTGATGCTGGGCTGGCCCGTGATGGCGGGAGGCGAGCGCGGGGCGACGGACGTTGCGGCCTTGCCTGCGGCGGAGGCACCGACCGGCGGGGGCCGGGCTGACGATAGCGACGGGCAGCGCAGCGCGGGATTGTCGGGCGATGCCCCCGCTGTCGCCGGCCGACCGGCAGGCAGTGCGGCGCGGCCTCACCATATCGTTCCTTCATACCGGACGCCCGTCGCGCTGTGGGCGCAGGCCCCTCAAACGGACATGCCACAGCCAAGGTCGGACGCTCCGCGCAATGCGCCGACTTCGGCAGCGGCGCCTTCGCAAGGGACCGTGCTGGGCGAGCCGTCGATCGGCGCGCTGCGTGAAGCGCGCAAGAGCGGACGCTTGTCCGGCCAGGCATGGCTGTTCTGGCGCCCCGATGCCGGCGGCTCGCGCGCCTTTGCGCCGCTGCTCGGCGGCTCGCAAATGGGCGTCCGGATCGATTATCGCGTCAGCAGCAGCGAGATGGGCGTGTTCAGCCTCTACGGACGGGCCAGCCGCGCGATCGAACGGCCGTTCGCGGAGGAGGGAGCATTCGGCCTCGCCTGGCGCCCGGCCGGGCTGCCCGCTGCCTTGCCAGTCTCGCTGATGGTGGAACGCCGCCAGCGTCTCGGGACAGGCGGTCGCAACGGGTTCGCCCTGCTGGCCGCCGGCGGCCTGAACCCCACCGAGATTCTGCCGCGCGTCGAGGCGGACGGCTATGCGCAGGCCGGATTTGTCGGCTTGCCCGGCAGCGATGGCTTTGCGGACGGCAAGGCCGCCCTCTCTTACCGGCTGTTTCCGCCCGGACGCGGGCTCGCGCTGGCGGTCGGCGGCGCGCTCTCCGGCAGCGTCCAGCCGGGGGCGCGGCGGCTGGACATCGGGCCGCAACTCCGTGCGCGGCTGCCATGGGCCCGGCCGGGGCTGAGCCTCTCGGCGGAATGGCGCTTCCGCATCGCCGGCAATGCACGCCCGGCAAGCGGCCCTGCGATCACCCTCGCGACGGATTTTTGAGCATCGGGCGGCAAGCCCCTTTTTGATCGGGCGCTTTGCGACTACCGAGGGCGACATGGACATCTATCTGCCGATCGCCAACCTGTCGGTGAACGCCCTGGTCATCATCGGCCTGGGCGGCCTTGTCGGCCTGCTCTCGGGCATGTTCGGCGTGGGCGGCGGATTTCTCACCACGCCCTTGCTGATCTTCTACGGCATCCCGCCGACCGTCTCCGCCGCATCCTCCGCCACGCAGGTGATGGGCGCGAGCGTTTCCAGCGTGTTCAGCCATCTCGGCCGCAAGACGGTCGATCTCAAGATGAGCGCCGTCCTCGTCGTCGGCGGTGCCATCGGCGCGGCGCTGGGCGCGGTGATCTATCGCGTGCTGGAGCGCATGGGCCAGATCGATACCACCATCGCCGTGCTCTATGTGCTGATGCTGGGCTCGATCGGAATGCTGATGGCGCGGGAATCGATCCACGCGCTGGTGATGGCTCGGCGCGGGCAGCGGCAAGCTGCGCGCAAGCGGCGGCACCACCCGCTGGTGGCCGCGCTGCCGCTGCGCTGGCGCTTCTATGCCTCGGGCCTTTACATTTCGCCGCTGGCGCCGCTGCTGCTTGGCATCTTCTCCGGCATCATGACCATGTTGATGGGCGTGGGCGGCGGCTTCATCCTCGTGCCCGCGATGCTCTACATTCTTGGCATGTCGACGCAGATCGTCATCGGCACCTCGCTGTTCCAGATCCTGTTCGTGACGATGTTCACGACGATGGTCCACGCCACCACCACCCATGCGGTGGACCTCGTCCTCGCTTTCCTGCTGCTCATCGGCAGCGTGACCGGCGCGCAGATCGGCAGCCGCATCTCGATGCGGGCCCGGCCGGAATATCTGCGCGTCGCGCTGGCCTTCATCGCTTTGGTCATCGCCATCCGCATGGCGCTGGGCCTTGGCTGGCGGCCGGACGAGATTTACTCGGTGGTCGTCCAGTGAGGACCCGCATCGCCCCGTGGCTGGCGGCGCTGGCGCTGCTGGGCGGCGCCCCGGCGAGCGCGCAACGGGCTGCGCCGCAGCTCGTGCCGGATGTCTCGCAACGCACCGTCGAGATCCAGTTCAGCTTCACCGGCGCGGAATTGCTGCTGTTCGGCGCGATCCTCTATCCCGGTGGGCGCGTACCGGAGGAGCCGGTCGACATCATCGTCGTGCTCAAGGGCCCGAGCCAGGCGATCACCGTGCGCGAGAAGCGCAAGCTCGCCGGCATGTGGGTGAATGCCGACAGCATCGCCTTCCGCTCGGCGCCGAGCTTCTACGCCGTGGCGTCCTCCCGCCCCATCGACCAGATCGTCGATGAACGTACGGCTGCGATCTACGAGCTGGGGCTGAGCAAGCTGCAGCTTTCGCCCGCGTCCTTCAGCGATACCGAGGAGATCGGCCGGTTCGCCAGCGGCCTCAATGATCTGCGCGCGCGCAGCGGGCTGTATCTGGAGGCGCCCAAGGCGGTCGAGATCACCGATGGCGTGCTGTACCGCGCGCGCCTGCCGCTCTCCGCACGGGTGGTCACCGGCACCTACACCGCCGAGACCTTTCTTGTGCAGAACGGCCGCGTGCTCGCCGCCGCAGTGCGCGAGATCGAGGTGCACAAGACCGGCTTTGAGCGCGACATCGGCGTCTTCGCGCAGGAGCATGGCGTGGCTTATGGCCTTGTCGCCGTTTTCTCGGCGCTCGCCATGGGCATGTTCGCCGGCTTCGTCGCGGGTCGCGTGAAGATGCGCTGAGCCCAAGCCGCGCCCACGGCGCAGGCATTTGTTTACGCATATTCGATACGCCCTGCATCCTGGCCACAGGTGGGAGCGACACGGTGAACTATTTTTCTGGCAGGGATCTGGATGGCCAACCGGTGCCCGTCGATGCCGTCGCACAGCCCGGCGTGCGGCCGCATTTCTCGGATATCGAGATCGGCGTCATCTCCGCGATATCCGGCGGCTCGGCCAAGATCCTGCTCGACATTGCCGCCATGGAACAGCTGGCGGGGGAGAGCGACCCCAGCATCGCCATGGGCGGGCAGGTCGGCAGCCAGCTCAAGATGCGGGTCGGCGCCTGCTGGATCGTCGCAACCGTGCGCACGCTGGCGCTCGATTCCCGCTCCGCAACGCACATCCTCGCGGATATCGACTTTGTGGGCGAGGGCGATCAGGAGCAACTGACCGGCCGCATCTTCCGTTTCCGCCGTGGCGTCACGCGCTTCCCGGTGCCCGGCACGCCCATCTATCCCGTCTCCAGCCCGGACATGCTGGAGATCTATTCCGCCCATGATCAGGCGCGGATCGAGATCGGTACGGTGTACCCCACCGCCAACACCCGCGCCTCGCTGCTGGTCGATGCGCTGCTCGGCAAGCATTTCGCGCTGCTCGGCTCCACCGGCACGGGCAAGTCCACCTCCGCCGCGCTTATCCTGCACCGCATCTGCGACATGGCGCCGCAGGGCCATATCGTGATGATCGATCCGCATGGCGAATATGGCGCCGCCTTCGCCGGCAATGGCGCGGTCTACGATACCAGCAATCTCGAACTGCCCTATTGGCTGATGAACTTCGAGGAGCATTGCGAAGTGCTCGTCACCTCAAAGGGGCCGGAGCGCGCGCAGGATTGTGACATTCTCGCCAAGTGCCTGCTCGCCGCGCGCGGCCGCAGCCGGCTGGCGGAGGGCATCGGGCGGCTGACGGTCGATTCGCCCGTGCCCTATCTGCTCTCCGATCTCGCGGCGATCCTCGCCAATGAGATGGGCAAGCTGGACAAGAGCACCAATTCGCTGCCCTATCTGCGTCTGCGCACCCGGCTGGACGAGATCAAGGCGGACCCGCGCTTCAGCTTCATGTTCTCAGGCATGCTGGTGGCGGATTCCATGCAGAATTTCCTCGCCAAGCTGTTCCGCCTGCCGGCGATGGGCAAGCCGATCTCGATTGTCGATACCTCGGCCATGCCGTCCGAGATCACCCATGTCGTCGTCTCGGTGCTGGCGCGGCTGATCTTCGATTTCGCCATCTGGGCGCGGGACGAGGAACAGAAGCCGATCCTGCTCGTCTGCGAGGAAGCGCATCGCTACATCCCCTCCAGCAACATCGAGGCCGGGCAGAGCGTCCGCAAAATCCTCGAGCGGATCGCCAAGGAAGGGCGCAAATATGGCGTGTCGCTGGGGCTGATCACGCAGCGCCCGTCCGATCTTGCCGAGGGCGTGCTCTCGCAATGCGGCACGCTGATCGCCATGCGCCTCAACAACGAGCGCGATCAGCAGTTCGTGAAGGCAGCGATGCCGGAGGGCTCGCGCGGCTTCCTCGATTCGATCCCGGCCCTGCGCAACCGCGAGTGCATCGTCTGCGGCGAGGGCGTCACCGTGCCGATCCGCGTCGCCTTCGATGATCTCGAAGCCGCCCGCCGCCCCGCTTCGGCGGACCCGGTCTTCTCCGACCTGTGGCGCCAGACCGGCGGCGAGGAGGAAATCCTCGAGCGGACGATCAACCGCTGGCGCAATCAGGGCCGCTGAGCGGGCGCGCAACTCCAACCTAAACCAGTGCTCCTGCGAAGGCAGGAGCCCGGGGCGGCGATGGCCGTCCGTTGGGCCCTGGGTTCCTGCCTTCGCAGGAACACAAAAAGGGGTGTCTTAGCTCCCCAATCCCTCCTCAATCGCGTGCATATCCTCGTCGGAAAAGCCGAAATGGTGGCCCACCTCATGGACGATGACATGGGCGATCAGCGTGTCCAGCGCGACGCCGCTATCCACCCATTCTTCCAGCAGCGGGCGGCGGTAGAGGCGGATGATCGGCGGCAGATCGCCGGATGACCAGATGCTCTGCTCGGTCAGGGCATGGCCCTGATAAAGCCCGGTCAGCTCCCAGGGGTCTTCGATGCCCAGTTCATCGAGCACCTCCTGCTCGGCGAGCTCCTCGATCTGGATCGCAATGCCATCGAGATGCTGGCGGAACAGCTCGGGCATCGCCGCAATGGCCTGACGCGCAAAGCGCTCCAGCACGGCGGCGTCCGGCGCGTGGCGCAGGGGTTCAGTCACGCGCGAGCGGGTCCAGCGCCGAGCGCCCGCGACGGATAGCGGCCGGGCGCGGACTGCTGCCCGGCCCCATGGCCTGCAGCGCGGCAATGCGCTTCTCGGTCTTGGGGTGGGTCGAAAACAGCTCCGAGACGCTGGTCGGCACAATGTAGAGCTGCGCCGCCGCCGGATTCTGCGCCACCGCCTGTGTCGGCCGGCGCTGCGCCGCGCCGGCGATCTTGGCGAGGGCAGACGCCAGCGCATGGGGATTGCCGCTGATCTCCGCACCGGCCTTGTCCGCGCCATATTCGCGCGTGCGGCTGATCGCCATCTGCACGATCATCGCCGCAAAGGGCGCGACCAGCACGGCGAGGATCGCCGCGAGCGGATTGCCGCCATTGCCATTGCCGCCCCGGAAGAACAGCGCGAAATTGGCGATCATCGAAATGGCGCCGGCAATGGTCGCGACCATGGTCATGACGAGCGTGTCGCGGTTACGGACGTGGCCGAGCTCATGGGCCATCACCGCCGCGACTTCATCGCGGTCCAGCATGTGCAGCAGGCCGGTGGTGGCGGCAACGGCGGCATTCTGCGGGTTGCGGCCGGTCGCGAAGGCATTGGGGCTGGCGTCTTCCACGATGTAGACGCGGGGCATGGGCAAGCCGGCATTGCGGGCGAGATCGCGCACCATACCGTAGAAATCCGGCGCGGAGGCCATGTCGACCTCGCGCGCATTGTGCATCCGCAGGACGATCTTGTCGGCATTCCAGTATGTGAACAGGTTCATGCCCGCCGCGACCAGCAGCGCGATCATCGCGCCGCCTGTGCCGCCGAACATATAACCCAGAGCCATGAACAGCGCGGTGAGCGCTGCCAGCAGCATGGCCGTCTTCATCATATTCAACGTCTTCAACTCCCTGAGGAAAAACCCGGAAAAGACCTCGCCAATGTAGGTGGACCGGTGTTTCCCTGCAATGGGAGCCGAGGTGGATTTGGCGCTCAGCCGTGCTGGAGATCGCAGTCGATCGGCAGCGCCGCGCCGGAGATGGAGCGCCCCGCCGGTGTCGTGAGGAACAGCGCCAGATCGGCGACATGCTCGGGCGGCACGATGCGCTTGAGCGATTGTGAGGCAAGGCCGAGCGCAGTTTCCTCCGCCACGCTGCGCCCGCTCACGGTCGCACGACCCGCGATCACCCGGTCGAACCGCTCGCCTCCAACCGCGCCGGGCAGGATCGCGTTGGCGGTCACGTCGAACGGCCCGAGTTCCATCGCGAGTGTCTTGGTGAACCCGATGAGGCCCCATTTGCTCGTCGCATAGGCAATGCGGTTGGGGTAGCCATAGCGCCCGGCGGCGGACGAGAGGGTGATGATCGTCCCGGCGCTGGCCTTGAGCAGCGGGATGGCCCGCTGGGTGACCTCGAACGTGCCGGTGAGGTTGATGTCCATCACCGCGCGCCAGTCAGCGCTGGGCAACTCGTCCGCCGGTGCCGTGGGTCCGCCGATGCCGACATTGTTCACCAGCACGTCCAGCCCGCTCAGATGCGCGGATGCAGCTTCAAACAGAGCGTCGATCTCGGCGACTTGCGACACATCGCACCGCGCGCCGACCATGCCGGGGTGCGCGGCAAGAGCCTTGTCTATGCCGTCCCGGTCCACATCGCCGATCAGCACGCGATGCCCCTCGGCATGGAAGCGCCGGGCGATGGCGAGGCCGATGCCGCCTGCGCCGCCGGTGACCAGAACGCGCATCATATCGTTGCCCTCACCCTGCGCTGTGAACCGGCGCGCTGCCCGGCATCCCCAGGCTCGCCTCCCGCCAGCGCGCCCAGCGATAATAGGCCCAGCCGAGCATCAAGGAGACGGCCGCGGAGGCGTTGAAGCTCCACCACAGCCCATCCGCGCCGAGATAGGGATAGCTGGCAAAGTAGAAGCCGATCCGCACCAGGAACAGCGAGAAGGTGAGGATGAACAGCGGCGCCAGCACCACGCCATTGGCGCGCATCGTGCCGAACATGACCGTCGTCACGCTGAACAGCAGGAAGCTCCAGTTGACGATGTTCATCATGTGGCGGCCGATCTCGATGGCGTCGCCGCCACCTTCCAGGAACAGGGCGAGGATGGGCCGCGTGAACAGCATGACGAGCATGATCAGGCTGCCGGTCATCGCCAGATTGACGCCGACGGCAACCAGCGTGGTGCGCTCCACCCGGTCCCACTTGCCCGCGCCGATATTCTGGGCGGCGATGGCGGACACCGCGCCGCCGACCGCCATGGCCGGCATCTGGATGTAGTTCCACAATTGCTGGGCGGCGGCGAAGGCGGCTACGGTGGTGGTGCCCTCGCGATTGACGAAGCCGATGACGACCAGCGTGGAGAGCGAGAAGATCACCATCTGCAGCCCCATCGGCACGCCGCGCCCTGCGACGATCCGCAGCAGCGCCCAATCGGGCTTGAGATAACCCCACTCAGCCCCGCGCAACCGCAGCGGCAGGTCGCGCCAGTAGATATAGGCGACCATTGCCGAGAGCCCGCCGTAATTGGCGACGGCGGTGGCGAAGGCCGATCCGGCGATCCCCATTTCCGGCGCCGGGCCAAGGCCGAGAATGAACACCGGGTTGAGCAGGATATCCAGCAACACGGTGAGGATCATGAACCACAAGGGCGTCATGGAATCGCCGCTGCCGCGCAGGCCCATCATCAGCATCACGAACATCATCGCGCCGGGCAGGCCGAGGAAAACGAAGTGCAGATAGGCGCGGGCGAGGCGGAAGACCTCCGGCGGCGTGGAGAGCAAGGCGAGGATGCGGTCCGACCACAGGAAACCGCCAATGGCGATGACGAATGCCATGCCGAGGCAGAAGCCGATCGCCGAGCCGAAAGCGTGGCGCGCGGCCCGCAGATCGCCGCGCCCGAAGGCCTGCCCGACGACCACATTGGCCGCCATGCCGAAGCCGAAAATCAGCGAGAACATCAGGAACATGATGATGTTCGCATTGGCAGTGGCGGCGAGCGCCGCTTCGCCCAGGAAATGCGCAACCCAGATCGAGTTGATCGAGCCGTTGAGCGTGTGGAGGATGTTGGAAGCGAGCGTCGGCAGGGTGAAGAGCACCAGCGTGCCGAAAATCGGCCCGCTCGTCAGATCCCGCCCGCCACGGATATGGCGGGGGCCGGGCACGAGGCCACTATCCTCGACCAGCGCCTCCGCATCGGGGTCTGCGGCTGGGCGCCGCTCCCCCGAATCGTCCCATGATGGAGTCTCGCTCATCGCTTCGTGCCCACGTCCTTATCCAAGACGCGTCAGAGCAGCCTCCAGACGCTGGAATTCCGCGACTTTCTCGGCATGGTCGGCACGCGCCTTCTCGACCGCTTCGGGCTTGGCCTTCTCGACAAATGCCGGGTTGGCGAGGCGCCCCTCGAGCGACTTGGCCTCCTTCTGCGCGGCATGAAGGGACTTTGTCAACCGAGCGCGTTCGGCCTCGATGTCGATGACACCCTCCAGCGGGAGGACGACGGTCGCTTCGTCCACAACCACCTGTGCCGCGCCGCCGCTCGCCTCGCCGTCGAACTGCCAGGTCTCGATGCGCGCGAGGCGGGAGAGGGCAGGGGTGAGCCGTTCGACCCGGCCGCGCGTCTGCGGATTGGCCTCGTTCACGATGGCGGTGAGCTTGGCGCCCGGCGGCACGCCCAGTTCGGCGCGGGCGGTGCGGATTTCGCTCACCATACGGATCAGCCAGTCGATCTCCGCGCTGGCCTGCGCATCCACCTGCGCGGCGGGCGCCGGCCATTGCGCCACGATCAGGTCATAGGGCCGCGCGCCCTGCGCATGCCACAGCTCCTCGGTGATGAACGGCATGAACGGGTGGAGCATGACGAGAATCTGGTCGATCACCCAGCCGGCGACGGCCTTCGTCTCCGCGTCGATATTGCCCTTGATCAGCTCCAGATACCAATCGCAGAACTGATCCCACACGAAATGGTAGATGGCATTGGCGGCGGCATCGAAGCGCAGGTCGGCGAGAGCCTTGTCCAGCTCGGCGACGGTGCTGACGACTTCGCCGATGATCCATTTGTTGACCGCCAGCGTGGCGGCGGGCGCGGCAACGCTCTCGCTCGCGCCGATGCCGTTGGATTGGGCGAAGCGCACCGCGTTCCACAGCTTGGTGGCGAAGTTGCGATAGCCCTCGACGCGCTTCTCATCCATCTTTACGTCGCGGCCCTGGCTCTCCATGGCCGCCATGAAGAAGCGCAGCGCATCGGCGCCATATTGGTCGATGAGCCCGAGCGGATCGACCACATTGCCCTTGGACTTGGACATTTTCTGCCCATCCGCCGCGCGCACCAGGCCATGGAGGTACAGCCGCTTCCACGGCACCTCCTTCATGAAATGAATGCCCTGCATCGCCATGCGCGCATCCCAGAAGAAAAGGATGTCGAAGCCGGAGATGAGGAGGTCGTTGGGGTAGTGTTTGGCGAGAAGGGACGAAGCCCTCTCCCCTTGAGGGAGAGGGTTGGGAGAGGGGTCGGCGGCGTTAGCCGCCGCGTTCGCGGCGGACCCCTCTCCCTCCGCGCCTGAAGGCGCTCCTCCCTCTCCCTCAAGGGGAGAGGGGGTTCCTTCCGGCCAACCCAGCGTCGCGAACGGCCACAGCGCGGAGGAGAACCACGTGTCGAGCACATCTTCATCGCGGGTAAGCTTGCGATTGCCCGCCTTGGTCTGCGCCTCTTCCTCGGTCTCGGCGACGAAGACATTGCCATCCTCGTCAAACCAAGCCGGAATCCGGTGTCCCCACCACAACTGCCGGCTCACACACCAGGGCTGAATGTTCTCCATCCAGTTAAAGTAGGTCTTCTCCCAGCTCTTCGGCACGATCTCGATCGCCCCCGAGCGCACCGCCTCGATGGCGGGCTTGGCCAGCGTCGCGGCATCTACATACCATTGGTCGGTGAGCCAGGGCTCGATGACCACGCCGGAGCGGTCGCCATAGGGCGTCTGGATCGTGCGGGGTTCGGCGTCGTGTTCGGTCTCGTTGCCCTCCTTGTCCCGGGTGAGGTGGGGGATGAGGAGGCCCAGCGTCTTCAGCTGCTCCACCACCAGCTTGCGCGCCTCGAAGCGCTCCAGCCCGATGAAGTCGGCGGGGACGAGGCCGTCGGCCGTCTGGACGACATTCGCGTGCGCATCGAGCATGTTCAGCATCTGCGCGGGCGCGATGCCGGCGCGCTTGCCGACCTCGAAGTCGTTGAAATCATGGCCCGGCGTGATCTTCACCGCGCCCGAGCCCAGTTCCGGATCGGCATGCTCATCAGCGACGATGGGGACGCGGCGGCCGGTGATCGGCAGGATGACATGCTTGCCGATGACGGACTGGTAGCGCGCGTCACCCGGGTTCACCGCCACGGCCATGTCAGCCAGCATCGTCTCGGGGCGGGTGGTCGCCACCTCAATAAAGTCCTGGCCCTCAACGCCCGGCCCATCGAGGCGCACGCCATCGGCCAGCGGATATTTGAAGTGCCAGAAGCCGCCCTTGACCTCGCGCGTCTCGACCTCGAGGTCGCTGATCGCGGTCTTGAGGCCCGGGTCCCAGTTCACCAGCCTTTTGTCGCGATACAGAAGCCCCTGATTGTAAAGATCGACGAACACCTTCACCACGGCGCGGGTGAAATGCGGGTCCATGGTGAACTGCTCGCGGCTCCAGTCCATCGAACAGCCCAGGCGCCGGAGCTGGCCGGTGATCGTCCCACCGCTCTCATGCTTCCACTCCCACACCTTCTCGACGAAGCCCTCGCGGGAATAGTCGGTCCGCTTCTCGCCCTTCGCGTTCATCTGCCGCTCGACGACCATCTGCGTGGCGATGCCGGCATGGTCGGTGCCGACCACCCACAGCGCATCCTTGCCGCGCAGCCGCTCGTAGCGGATCACGATGTCCTGTAGCGTGTTGTCGAGCGCGTGGCCGATGTGCAGGCTGCCCGTGACGTTCGGCGGCGGATTGACGATGGTGAAGGGCTGCGCATCCGGGCGGGCAGGGCGGAACTGGCCGGTCTGCTCCCAATGCGGATACCATTTCGCCTCAATCGCGGCGGGATCGAAGGTCTTTGCAAGCTCGGTGATGGGCGTGTTCGTCATGGCTGGGGCCTTAATCAGTCTTGCCGCGCCGCGCCAGTGGGTGCGGCAGCGGGCGAGCAGGGGAGAGCTATGGAAGGGTGCAGCGCGACCTTTCCTTCATGGTTCTCCCGCGAAAGCGGGAGTCCAGGGCGGGGAAGGGCGGCGCCATGCGCCCTGGACTCCTGCCTGCGCAGGAGCACTGCTTGTTCCATCCGAAAGGGAATGCAGTCGTCCCGTGACGCTCAGACGCTTATCTGATGTTGGGAGCCGGAACTGTCGCTCTCAAATCTGCCGAACCGCTGCGATGGAGGGCCGCGGCCCGGCCATCATACTCGGCCGGTGATCCGGTCGATCTCGCGCTTCACCATGGCCTCGACCATGCCGGGCAGGTTCTCGTCCAGCCATTCCTTGAGCATGGGGCGCAGCATCTCGCGGACGAGGCCCTCGACCGTGTTGGGCTGGCTGTCTTCCGGGCTGATGAGCAGCCGGGACAGATTGACCAGCGAATCGCGAGCGGCGCGGGCCTTCTCGTCCGAGACGAGCGTGGAAGCCGGCGCGGAAACAGCGGGTGCGCCATCGGCGGACGCCCCAGCGGCCCGCGGCTTGGCGGCGGCTTTGCTTTTAGACTCGGCGCTCTTCGGCTCGGCTTTCTGCTCCACAGGGGCCGGGGCGGGTTTGGCGGGGGCGCTCATCATCGGCTCCTCATGCGAGTCGTCGCTCTCGGCCCCGTCGGCATTGTCGCCGGGCAGCGCGTCCGTCAGCTCCAGAATCTGGTCATCCAGGCTGGCACTCACGCTCGCCATGGCGGCCCGGCGCGGCACGCGCGGTGTCGCGGAAAGGCCGTCCTCCTCGGCGATGATCCGTTTGATGGAAGAGAGAATTTCCTCCATCGACGGCTCGTTCTGCATCGCCCCCATCATGGTTCCTGCGCTCAGTTGGTGTCTGAAGCGTTTACTGTCGCGTTTTGGGCGGCAGAGTCAACCGTGCGGGACGAAATGGGCGCCGGCTTGGCGTCATCGTCCCAGTCGAACCACTTGCCCTTCACGCGCTGGAAGTTGTCGGCCGGGTTGATGACCTGCTCGGGCGCGATGCCGAAGTCAGTCGGGTTGATCCGGCCCATCGCGGCCAGCAGCGAGAAGGCCGCAACATAGGCATTGCGCTCTGCCGTCACGAGCTGGACGCTGGCGATGAAGCTCTCCTGCTCTGCGTTCAGGATATCGAGGATGGTGCGGGTGCCCACGCTGTTTTCGGCGCGCACGCCGCGCAGCGAGAGGCCGCTCGCATCCACCGCCACGCGGTTGGAGGCGATCACTTCATTGCTCGCCTGCCAACTCGAATAGAGCGAGCGGGTCTGCGCGATCACGCTGCGCTCGACGGCGGTCTCGGTTTCCATCGCCTGCTGTTGATAGGCCTGGCTCTGGCGGACCTGCGCGCCGGGCCGGCCGCCCTGATAGAGCGGCAGGGAAAGGCGCGCGCCGACGATCACCTGGCCGCTGTCCTGCGCCTCGTTGGCGCCGCCGCGGGAGGCGAGATCGGTATAATGCTGGCCGCTGGCGAAGGCGGAGACCGTCGGCAGCCGCTGGCCTTTCGCAACGCGCACGTCATAGGCTGCGGCTTCGCGGATGTTGCGGGCCGCCAGCAGATCGGGATTCTGGGCCATGGCGACATCGACGGCTTCGTCGGGCGTCGCGGGCAGGCCGGGCAATTGCGGCGGGGTCTGCAGGTCGACCGGCTCGTGGCCGACCAGCTGGATATAGCGCTCGCGCGCTTCGATCAGCGAGGCTTCGGCCGTCTGCATGTCCGCGCGGGCCAGCGAAAGGCGCGACTCGGACTGGGCGACGTCCGTGCGGGTGAGATCGCCGACCTGGAAGCGATTGTTGGTCGCCCGCAGATTGACCTCGAGCACCTGCACATTGTTGCGGCTGAGGCCCACAACGGACTCCGCGCGGATCACGTCCATATAGGCCGCCACCACCTGCGAGAAGATGGAGAGCTCCGTGGCGCGCAGATCATATTGCCCGGCCTCGATCCGCTCGCGCGCGCCGGCCAGCGCATTGCGCACCCGGCCGCCGGAATAGACCGGCACGCTCACGCTCAGCAGCGTGGTGAGCGAGCGGGAGGGCGCCAGCGGATTGAGCGGCCGCTCATGGGCGAACTCATTGTAGGTGGAGGAGACGCCCACATCCGGCAGGCCATTGGCCTTCTGGATGTTGAAATTCTCGTCCGTCGCTCGCTGGCCGGCCCGCGCCGCGGTCAGCGTCGGATTGTCCCGATAGGCCGCGGCCAGCGCTTCCTGCAGCGTCTCGGCCTGGGCGGGGAGGGTGCTGGTGCTCAGCAGAGCGGCGAGCATCGCGAGGGGCTTGGTCCGGCGGATGAGCATAAGCGGTCGAGGCTTCCGGGTCAGAATGTGAAGGTCTTGGGCCGGGCGAAACCGGGCAGGGGCACGGCCTCCCAATCCACGAAGGCGCGGGCGCCAAAGCCGCCGGTGGTGCGCGTGCCAATGCACAGGCGCGTCACGCCGCGCTCCAGCCGGGCGAACACCGCGCGGCCACCGATGCGCAATTGCGCGACGAGCGTCTCGTCCAACTCCTCGATAGCACCATCGACGAACAGCAGATCATAAGGTGCGCCCTGCGCGAAGCCGGCGGCCAGCGGTCCCTGCTGCAGCGTGACGCCGGCGTGACCGGCCAGCGCAGCCTTGGCGTGGGCGAACAGCGCGTCGTCTTCCTCGATCGCGACCACGGTGCAGCCAAGCCGCGCCAGCAGCGCCGCCGCATAGCCGGTCGCCGCGCCGACTAGCAGCACCTTCTCGCCCGCGCGCGGGGCGGCTTCGACCAGCAGGCGCGCAGTGGCGAGCGGCGGGTTGAGCGCACGGCCATGGGCCAGCGGCACGGCCCGGTCGATATAGGCTGCGCTGCGTCGCTCTTGCGGCACATACAGTTCGCGCGGTTCGGCGAGGATCGCTTCAAGGATCACAGGATCGTTGACGTCGCTGGTGCGCAACTGGCTTTCCACCATCGCACGGCGCATCGCCTTGAAAGTCTGCTCGGTCATAAGCTCCCTGATGACATGGCTGTATTGTATGAGCAATACAGTAATTGGCTTTGCCAGCCTCTCTAGCTTTTTTGCACCGCACAGTGAAAAGTTTTTTAATGCCCCTACGCAGTCTGCGCACCTGTCCCGTCCGTCATGGCGCAAAGCAAGTTGCGTTGCCGAATGAATTGAGCTAGCCGCGCTCCCTCGACCACCCCCGAGGCCCGATGGCGGAGTGGTGACGCAGCGGACTGCAAATCCGTATACGCCGGTTCGATTCCGGCTCGGGCCTCCACGCATTTGCCCTTTTTTCGGCGAAGAACACCGCGTTATGCGGACCATGCTAAAATGGCATAGCGTCCGTCAGGATTCCAGGCTGATGGCCGCCGATGGGCATGGCGCTACCCCTCTCATCGCACCCTAGCAGGTCTGCAGCGCCATGCGCACCGCCGCCAGATCGCGCGCGAACAAAGTCTGTTCCCGCGCTTGCGCCTCGCCGCTCAGGCGTAGCAGATAGCTGGGATGGGCGCTCAGCCAGAGCTGGCTGCCGTCCGCGAGCTGATAGGGTTGGCCGCGCTCCTTGGCGATGCTGGGTGTTCGGCCCAGCAGGGCGCGTCCTGCGCTCGCGCCTAAGGCTAGCACGATCGTTGGCTGAACGATCCGTCTTTCGGCATCGAGCCACCAGCGGCAATGGTCGATCTCCCCGGCGGTCGGGTTCTGGTGGAGACGACGCTTGCCGCGTTGCTCGAATTTGAAATGTTTGACGGCGTTGGTCAGCCGGATCTCGGGACGATCGAACCCAGCCGTCTCAAGATGCCCGTCGAGCAACTGCCCCGCCGGGCCGACAAAAGGCCGGCCCTGCTGCTCTTCGAAATCGCCCGGCTGCTCGCCCACGATCATCAGCCGCGCGTTGCCGGGCCCTTCGCCGGCGACGGCGCGCGTGCCGTTGCAGCCGATCGGGCAGGCCGTGCAGGTCGAGATGCCCTCGGCAATCTCGCCGAGGGACGTCGGGGGCGGGCGCTGGAAGGGATCGGCGCCCTGATCGACCATCTGAGCCTCGCGAGCCTGCGCGCCGGCAATCAGCGCGGGGATCAACGCGGCTTCCGGCAGGTTCTTCCAGTAGCGTCGAGGCATTTCCTTCACCATCATCGCCACCTTGAGGCGCGCCGGATTGAAGATGGAGGCATAATAACGCTGCCAAAGCCCTTCGATCTCGTCTTCGCCGGGGGCATCCCGGGCGTCGGCGCTCGGTCCCTCCGCAAGTTGGGTGCCATCCCAATGCAGGCTGAGATCGGGCGTCAGGATGGACCAGCGCTGGCTTGCAAACCGGTTGAGGAAAAACGGGGCATTGGCGCGCACGATGGCATGATCCGGCTCGAACCAGGCGACGTAGCGATCCGTTCCATCAGGATCATGGGCCAACCGAAACCGCACGAAAGCCCGCATCTTGTGAATGTCGCGGCGTACCTGCCGCTCCAATTGTGTGAGGGCGTGCACATCAGCATCGCTCGTCTTTTCAAGCAGGTGCGGATCGCTTTGCAGACGCCACAGCAGGCGATAGAGCAGCGCCAACCGTGTATTCGAGCTGTGCAGGATCACCTTGCGGGCCAGCTCGATGAAGCGCTTGTTGGCCGTGACCGGGCGGGGTGATGGAGCCGGTTCAGGCGTGTCTTTGGACGCGAACAAATCCCGCCCGCCGTCCGTTGCCGCTGCCCAGCGGATATGCTCCGGAGTGACGCCCTGCGAGACCAGGGCGCGGGCCAGCTCACGCCATGTGTCGAAATCATGGGCGTCCTCCAGCTCGGCATTGAACAGCGCCGGCTGATCTTGGAGCGGGGCCGGCCTCACCCGAACAGTTCCATCTGGCGAGGTGGCGGGGCCAGCCGGGCGCGCAGGTTTGCCGTGTCGATCAAGCCTGTCGGGCGCCAGTCGGCCGTGACGATGAACGGCCGCAACTTCGTCACCGTGCGGGTGAGCCGGGCGAGATCATCCAGCCGCAGGCGATGATGGCGGCGGGCTTGCAGGATGGCAGCCACCGCCCGCGTGCCCAGTCCCGGCACGCGCAACAGCTTCTCGCGCGAGGCCAGATTGATGTCGACCGGAAAATCCTGCCGGTGCCGCAAGGCCCAGGCCAGCTTGGGGTCAATGTCGAGCGCCAGCATCCCGTCATCGTCGGTCGCGGTCTGCACCTCGCTGGTCGAAAATCCGTAGAAGCGGATCAGCCAGTCGGACTGATAGAGCCGATGCTCGCGCATCAGCGGCGGTCGCTTGAGCGGCAGGACGGCGCTGGCATCGGGGATCGGGCTAAAGGCGGAGTAATAGACACGGCGCAGGCGATGGCGGTGGTATAATTCGCTGGCCCGGCCGATGATCTGCGTGTCACTGGCGCCATCCGCGCCCACGATCATCTGGGTGGATTGGCCGGCGGGCGCGAACATCGGCGCATGTTTGAAGCGTTTGCGCGCATCCTCCGCCTCGACCATGGCCGAACCGAGCCGCGCCATCGCGCCTTCGATCTGCCCGCCATTCTTGTCGGGCGCCAGATCGGTCAGGCCGCGTTCGGTCGGCAGTTCGACATTGATCGAGACGCGGTCCGCCCACAGGCCCGCCTGCTCGACCAGTGCGCGGTCAGCCTCGGGAATGGTCTTGAGGTGGATATAACCTTTGAAGCCATGATCCTCCCGCAACGCGCGCGCGACCTCGATCAACTGCTCCATCGTGTGGTCGGCAGACTTGATGATGCCGGAGGAGAGGAACAGGCCCTCGATATAATTGCGCCGGTAGAAGTTGAGCGTCAGCTCGACGACTTCCTGTGCCGTGAACCGCGCACGACGCACATTCGAGCTCTTGCGGTTGACGCAATAATGGCAATCGAAAATGCAATGATTGGTGAGCAGAATCTTCAGCAGCGAGATGCAGCGCCCATCCGGCGCATAGGCATGGCAGATGCCCATGCCTTCGGTCGAGCCGATCCCCTTGCCGTCGCGACTGTTCCGCTTAGCGGTGCCGGAGGATGCGCAGGAGGCATCATATTTGGCGGCGTCCGCAAGGATCGCCAGCCGGTCGGTGATCGTCTCCTGTTTCATTTGTTCTTTATATGTTCCAGGGCGATGCCCGGCAAGCGCCGAGCGGGCCAGCCCGGCTCCGTTCGTCTGAAAATTGCACTGCCATGTGCCTTGCGCTATGCGCTGGGGAAGAGCCCCGGTGTCCGCTGATCCTCGCTGATTCGCGCCGCCGGGGCCTTGATTTTTACAACTGATGAGTAGGCACCCGCACATGTCCCGTCGTCGCCAGATTTATGAGGGCAAGGCGAAGATCCTCTATGAAGGTCCTGAGCCCGGCACGCTGATCCAGTATTTCAAGGATGATGCGACTGCCTTCAATGCGCAGAAGAAGGGGACGATCTCCGGCAAGGGCGTGCTGAACAACCGGATTTCCGAGCATGTCTTCACGCTGCTCGCGAACATCGGCGTGCCCACCCACTTCATCAAGCGGCTGAACATGCGCGAGCAGCTCATCCGTCAGGTGGAGATCGTGCCGATCGAGGTCGTGGTGCGCAATGTTGCCGCCGGCTCCCTGTCCACCCGGCTCGGCATCGAGGAGGGCACGCAGCTCCCCCGCACGCTCATCGAATATTATTACAAGGATGATGCGCTCGGCGATCCGCTGATTACCGAAGAGCATATCGCCTGCTTCGGCTGGGCGAGCCAGGAAGAGATGCACGACATCGCCGACATGGCGATCCGCGTCAACGACTTCATGAGCGGCTTGTTCGCCGGCATCGGCATCCGTCTGGTCGACTTCAAGCTGGAGTTCGGCCGCATCTGGGATGGCGATTTCTCGCGCATCATTCTGGCCGACGAGATCAGCCCCGATGGCTGCCGCTTGTGGGATATGGCCACTAACGAGAAGCTGGATAAGGACCGCTTCCGCCGCGATCTGGGCGGCGAGGTCGAGGCCTATCAGGAGGTCGCGCGCCGCCTTGGCCTGCTGCCCGAGGGCCTTGAGAACGACGTTCTCGATCTGGAGAGCCACCGCAAGAAGCGCGGCAAGTAAGAGGATTGGGCCGGGCGCTTATCAGCGGCGCCCGGCACCCGCGCCTTTACATCGGCGCGCCGGGAAGAACCCAGGCATTGAGGCCCATCCACAGGGCCATGGCGACCATGAACAGGTCTTCGGTCAGCGAGACGAAGCCGAGTGGCACATTGGTTCCGCCGCCGACGCAGGCACATTTGAGGCTGCGTTTCTCCACATAGACGGCCTTGTAGATCGAGACCGCGCCGATGCCGCCGATGAACGCGGCGACCGGTACCGAGAGCCAGGGCAGGGCCCCCGCGAGCATCAGCACGCCGGCGGCCAATTGGGCGAACGGATAGATTGAGGCATAGGGCACCCATTTGCGGGCCAGCAGATCATAGCCCAGGAACATGGTCGCGAACCGATCCACATCCTGCAGCTTGAGCATGGCCAGCAGGATCATCGTCACGGAGATGAAGCGCTCGAGGGTGAGCAGGCTGAGCAGCGGCGCGGCCGTCAACAGATCGATCGTCAGCGCGATCAACGCCGCGACAGCGAACACGACCAGAACAGGCGTATAGCTCGTCGCGTTCGGATCCTTGACGCTGAGGCCCAGGAAGCGGCGCAAGTCATCATGGCCACCGATCCGCTGACCGTCGATGAACACCTGCGGCGTGGTGGTCACATAATGCTCGGCCTTGAACGCTTCCTGCTGGGCGCGGGTTTCGATCCAGCGATCCTCGACATCATAGCCTTTGCTGCGCAGCAGGTGCAGCGCCTTGAGGCCATAAGGGCAGATGTGGCCGGGCATCACCATCCGATGGAGAACGGCCTTACGGCTGCTCGTGGCGCGGGGTTCAGGCATTGACGCTCATCCTTGCTGAGAAGTCCATGCACCCCATATAGGGTCTGTACCACGGTACGGAGTCAAGCATGGCGGCGATGAGCATTTCGGGTCTGGCGAAAGCCGGCGGTGTGGGGGTCGAGACGATCCGCTTCTATCAGCGCAAGGACTTGCTCCCCACGCCCGAGAAGCAGGCCAGCAACGACCTGTCTGGGGGCATAAGGCGCGATGGAGAGGAGGATGTCCGGCGGCTGCGCTTCATTCGGGCGGCGCAGCAGGCCGGCTTTACGCTGGAAGAAATCCGCACGCTTTTGTCGCTCGATGCGGGGCAGGATCGTGCCCGCGCGCGCGCCTTGGCGGAAGAGCGGCTGGTCCAGCTCGATGAGAAGATCGCGCAACTCGAAGCGGCCCGCGCCTCGCTGCGCCAGTTGGCGCGGACCTGTGCCCGTTCCGAAGAAGGGCCGTGCCCGATCTTGCAATCCTTCGGCGTGTAAGAGCTTATCCGGCGGGGAGGCGCAGGCGCACCATCAGGCCGCCCAGATCCTCGCTCTCGTCCAGCGTGACCGAGCCACCGTAGATTTCCGCGACATCGCGGACGATGGCGAGGCCAAGGCCGGTACCGGGCTTGCCGCTATCCAGCCGCACGCCGCGATCGAAGATGCGTTCGCGCGCGGCCTCGGGAATGCCCATGCCGTCGTCCTCCACGAGAATGTCGACCCAGGGCGTACTTTGCACCACGGTGACGAACACGCTGCCACCGCCATATTTGGCGGCATTCTCGACCAGATTGCCAAGCAGCTCGTCCAAATCCTGCCGCTCGACGCGGACGACGGCCGTTTGCGCGCCGTCGCGGTCAATGCGGACGTCCGGGTAGAGGCGCTCCACCGCGCGCTCCACCGCTTCGAGGCTCGGCCACACCAATGTGCGGCTCTGCGCCGCGCCGCGCCGGCCGAGGGCACGGGCACGGGCGAGATGGTGATCGATCTGGCGGCGCATCGTCCCGGTTTCCCGCACCACCGTGGTGGCGAGGTCGGGCGACTGGGCCGTCGCGGCGTTCATCACGACCGTCAGCGGCGTCTTGAGCGCGTGGGCGAGATTGCCGGCGTGGCGGCGGGCTTCCTCCGCCTGCTGCTCGTTATGGGCGAGCAGCGCGTTCAATTCCTCGACCAGCGGCTGGACCTCCCGCGGGAGCGGCACGGTTACGCGGCTTTTCTCGCCATCCCTCATGCGCGCGATTTCGCGGCGGATATGGCGCAGCGGCCGCAGGCCGAAGAACACCTGCAAGCCGGCCAATATGATCAGCCCGACGCCAAGAATGACGAAGCTGTTGAACAGCGTGGCCCGCAGCGCGTGGATCTGCGCGTCCAGGCCCTCGCGGGCCTGCGCGACAATGAAAATCCACCGCGTATTGCTGCCCGGCAGGATTACGGTGCGAGCCATCAGGCGCAGTGGCTCGTCGGGGAACTGGTTGCTGTCCATCCCCTCGCCGGGATTGGTGGTCATACCCGGCGTGACGCGGATCGCGCGATCCCACAGCGAACGCGAGCGCCAATCTTCATGGCCCTGACCGCTGATCTGGTAATAGAGCCCGCTTGCCGGCTCCAGAAACCGCTGGTCGGCCAGCGGGCGGTTGAACAGTACTTCGCCTTCCGGGCCGATCTCCGCCGAGGAGATCATGGCGGTCAGCACATAGGACAAGCCGTCATCGAAGGTGCGCGTGACGGTGCTCACCAGCACCCGGTCGAGCGCCAGCGCGCCGCCGAGCAACAGCAGGCCGATCCAGATGGCCGAGATGCCGAGAATGCGGCGACTGAGCGATCCGGTACTGCGGCTGGAGGCTGGCGGGGGCGCCGTCTCCGCATCGTGCGGCGCCGGTTCAGCCAGCGGGGTCCTCCAGGCTGTAGCCCAGACCGCGAATGGTGGAGATCACATCGGCACCCAGCTTCTTGCGGATGCGCGTGACGAACACTTCGATGGTGTTGGAATCCCGGTCGAAATCCTGATCGTAGATATGCTCGATCAGTTCGGTGCGGCTCACCACCTTGCCCTTGTGGTGCATCAGATAGGAGAGCAGCTTATATTCCTGCGCGGTCAGCTTCACCGGCTCGCCGTTCAGCGTGACCTTGCCCGAGCGGGTATCCAGCCGCACGCTGCCGGCGATGAGCTCGGACGAGGCATTGCCGGACGAGCGGCGAATGAGCGCGCGCAGGCGGGCGATCAGTTCCTCGCTCTGGAACGGCTTGGCGAGATAGTCGTCCGCACCGGCATCGAGCCCCGCAACCTTGTCGGACCAGCTGTCCCGCGCTGTCAGCACGAGCACCGGCACCGCCGAGCCTTCCTTGCGCCAGCGGTCGAGCACAGTCAGGCCGTCGATTTCCGGCAGGCCCAGGTCGAGGATGATCGCGTCGTAGCTCTCCGTCGACCCCAGGAAATGACCGTCCTCGCCATCGGTCGCCAGGTCGACGGCATAGCCGACGCCTTCGAGCGTGGACTTGAGCTGTTTGCCCAAGGTCGGCTCATCTTCGACGATCAGCAGACGCATGGCTTTTCCTTTCCGAATGAGGGAGCGTGCGCAGGCGATCCGGCCGGATCAGCGCGTCCGTCCGATGATATTGCCGGTCTTGCCGTCCACATCAACCCAGATGACCTTGCCATCCTGCTGGAGGAACTGCATCCGGTACACGCCTTCGCGAACGGATGGAGCGACGCCGACATATTGGGCGTCGCTGATCTCGCGCTCGACACGACGCTTGATGATCGAAAACGGCATCACCTCACCATCGAGCATGGCGCGCCGCGCCGCCCGCTGGTCATCGCCCCGCGCAAAGCTCTGCGCCGAAACCGGGAGGCTGGTGGCCGCCAGTGCCATCAGCCCGCCGAGCAGAAGAGAGGATGAAAGATGTTTCATGATGCCGTGTTAGCCATCAAGCATTGAACAAGCGCTGAATGTCCCATCTGTCCCCCGTTCAGGGTTCCAGCATATACTGGACGTTGAGGGAAATCGAGGTGGCGATCTCACCGGGCTCGATCTTGGTCTGCGGTGCCGCTGCAGCAGAGTCGCGCATAGCCATCATCGGCATCGGCGGCGGCGCGAAACCGCCACCTTCGGAGATGCTCACCAGGCGCGCGGTGCGGAAGCCGGTCGCCTGCGCATACAGGTTTGCGCGGGCCTGCGCGGTTTTTAGCGCCTTGGTGCGGGCCTGATCGAGCAGCTTGTCCGGCTCGGCAATGCCAAAGCTCGGGCCGTTGATGTTGGTCGCCCCGGCGGCGACCAGCGAGTCGATCAGATCGCCTGCGCTATCCAGCTTGCGGACCGCGACAGTGAGCTGGTTGCTGGCTTCATAGCCGATGAAGCGCGGACCTTTGCCATCTGTGCGGTCGCTATAATCATATTGCGGGTTGAGGTTGATGCCGCTGGTCTGGATGTCCTTGCGGGCGATGCCAGCCTTCACAAGCGCAGCGATCAGCTTGTCCATCTGGGTGGCATTCTGCGCCATCGCATCCTTTGCTGACATCGCGCGGGTCTGCACGCCGGTGTTGATGGTCGCCATATCCGGCGCGCTGTTCACCGATTCACTGACGCTGAGGCTCAGTAGCGGGCCCTTGGCAGCCTGGGGTGCCGGCGGTTGCGGCTGGGCCGAGACGATCGCCGGCGTCATGAGAGCGGCAGTTGCAGCGAGCAGAATTGGCAAACGACGCATGGAACATTTTCCCTTTTGTGTGATGGCCATAGGAATGGGCTGAAGCTTCTGAACGCATCCTGACCCATCGAGTTTCTTCCCGTTCATCTGGCGCCTCAGCCCTTGCTCCCGCCGCCTGCATCTGTTTTAGCGCCTTGCCATGGCCCCGCCACTTCTTTCCTTCGAGAATCTCGGTCTCATCCAGGGCGCCGGCTGGCTGTTCCGTGGTCTGGACATTCATGTCGGCGAGCGTGATCGCCTGGCGCTGATCGGCCGCAACGGGGCCGGCAAGACGACGCTGCTCAAGCTGATTGCCGGCACGGTGGAGCCGGATGAAGGCAAGCGCTCGGTCGTGCCGGGGCGGCATGTGGTGATGCTGGAGCAGGACCCGGACGTCTCCGCCTTCGCAACGCTGCATGATTTCGCCACGTCTGGCGCCAAGGCGCCGGCGGCGCATGAGGTGGAAGCGATTGCAGACCAGCTCGGCATTGATCTCTCCCGCGCGGCGGCGACCGCATCGGGGGGCGAGCGGCGGCGGGCAGCGATTTGCCGCGCCTTGGCGAGCGAGCCCGATATCCTGTTGCTCGACGAGCCGACCAACCATCTCGACATCGCCGCGATCACTTGGCTGGAAGACTGGCTGACGCGCTTCAATGGCGCATTCATCGTCATCAGCCACGACCGGACGTTCCTCACGCGCCTCACCCGGTCGACGCTCTGGCTCGACCGGGGCAGCCTGCGGCGGCAGGAGATCGGCTTTGGCGGGTTCGAGGCCTGGATGGAAAAGGCCTATGCAGACGAGGCCCGCGCGGCCGAGAAGCTTGACGCCAAGCTGAAGATCGAGGCGCACTGGCTGGAGCGCGGCGTCACGGCGCGGCGCAAGCGCAATCAGGGCCGACTGGCCAAGCTGTGGGAGATGCGCGCCCAGCGCGCGGCGATGATCGGCCCGCAGGGCGGCGCCAAGCTGGAGGTCACCGCCAACGACACCAAAACCAAGAGCGTGATCACCGCCGAGCATGTCACCAAGCAGTTTGGCGACCGCGCGGTCATCAAGGATTTCTCGATCCGCATCCAGCGCGGTGACCGCATTGGCATCGTCGGCGGCAACGGCGCGGGCAAGACCACGCTGCTGCGCCTGCTGACCGGCGATCTGCAGCCCGATAGCGGCACCATCACGCTGGCCAAGACACTGGACGGCATCGTCATCGACCAGCAACGCTCGCTGATGCAGCCGGACAAGCGGGTGCGCGATGTGCTGGCCGAGGGTGGTGACTGGATCGACGTGCGCGGCGTGCGCAAGCATGTCCATGGCTATCTCAAGGACTTTCTGTTCGATCCCTCGCTGGCCGAGGCGAAGATCGGCACGCTCTCGGGTGGCGAGCGCTCGCGCTTGCTGCTGGCGCGGGAGTTCGCGCGCGAATCCAACCTGCTGGTGCTGGACGAGCCGACCAACGATCTCGACCTCGAAACGCTCGACCTACTGCAGGAAGTGATCGCCGATTATGATGGCACGGTGCTGATCGTCAGCCATGATCGCGACTTCCTCGACCGCACGGTGACGGTGACGCTGGGACTGGATGGCTCAGGCCGGATCGATGTGATCGCCGGCGGCTATGCGGACTGGGAAGCCAAGCGCCAGAAGCCCAATGCGGCCGGCAAGCGATCGGCTGCGAAGGCGGATGCACCCGCTGCGCCACCGCCGCCCAAGGCGGCGAAGCTCAGCTACAAGGATCAGCGGGATTACGATCTGCTGCCGGAGCAGATCGAGGCGCTCGAGGCGGCGATTGCGCGCGATGAAGCCGCGCTCGCCGACCCCGATCTCTATACCAAGAATCCCAAGCGCTTCGCCGAGTTGAGCGCGACGATCGAAAAGGCGCGCGCGCAGAAGGATGCGGCCGAGGAGCGCTGGCTGGAATTGGCCGAGCAGGTCGAGGCCCTGCAGGGTTGAGCCCGGCAAGGGCCGCGTGGCGTCCCGCACTCTTTAGCCGGATCGCGCAGATCAAGATTTTCGACGTGCCCAGCCATGGTCGGCGGGGGCGTTGTCGCCGACGAGCATTCAGATGACCAGCACTCAACCGATTCGGGGAATTCTGCTCTGCGCCGCCGCTCTGCTGCTGTTTGCGGCGCTGGATACGACCACGAAAGTGCTCACCGCGCATTTCGAGGCGCCTGTGATTGTGGCGGCGCGTTTCATCGGCAACCTCTTGTTGATGCTCGTCGTCATGGCGCCGCGCGGCGGGCGGGAGATGGTGCGCACGACGCGCACCGTGCTCGTCTGGCTGCGTGGCTGCTGCCTCGCCTGCGCCTCCGTACTGATGGCGCTGGCGCTCACCCGCATGCCGGTCGGTGAAGCGACGGCGATCATGTTTCTCGCGCCGACGCTGGTCGCGCTGGGCGGGGGGCTGCTGCTCGGGGAAGAGGTCGGGCTGCGGGGCTGGGGCGCTGTGTTGCTCGGGCTGGCCGGCGTCGTGCTGATCGCGCGGCCGGGTGGCGGGCTGGATGTGGTGGGCGTCATGCTCGCTTTGGGTGCCGCCATGCTCAATGGCACCTATCAGCTGATGTCCCGCACGCTCGCGGCGACCGAAAAAACCTTCGCGCTGCTCTTTTACAGTGCCGCCGTGGGCAGCCTCGTTTTCGGCGCGGTGGCGCCCTTCTACTGGGCGGGGAGGATGCCGACGCTTCTGGAAGGCGCGCTGCTGGCGTCGCTGGGCTTGTGGGGCGGGGTGGGACATTATCTGTTCACGGCAGCCTTTCGCCACGCCCCGGCTTCGACCCTGGCGCCGATCACGTATCTGCAAGTGCTCTGGGCGACGGTGCTGGGCTGGATCGTGTTCCGGCATGTGCCCGATCCGGTTGCGATTGTCGGGATGCTCACGATCGGCAGCGCCGGCATGTTGATCGTGCTGAAGCGCCGCCGCCGGACTCCGCCCGCGACGGTGTGACCGAACCGGCGGGGGTCAGCTCTCCGCGGTGGCCAAGACCTCATAATGGGTGATCTGCTTGTCGCCGATGTCGAGGTCTTCCCATGTGGCGCGCCAGTCCTTCATGTGCTGGCTCGCGGCATGGGCTTGCTGGGCTTCGCGGTCGCGAAACACCTCGAAGATGCGCAGAAGACCGGGCTCCTCGAGGTCTTCGGCGAAGCTGTAGGCGATGCAACCCGGCTCCGCGCGGCTGGCTGCGACCATCCGCGCAATGACCGGACGTGCCGCCGGCAGGTTCTCCGGCGGCAAGCGAACGGTCCCGGCAAGGATCAGCATCAGCGGATCGGCGAATCCGGGGCGAGGCGCATGTCGAGATAATTGTCGACGCTCATCATCAGCTGGTCGAGCTCATGCTCGAAGAAGTGGTTGGCGTTGCGGATCTCGTCATGATGGATGGTGATGCCCTTCTGCGTGCGCAGCTTGTCGACCAGCTTCTGCACGGAGGCGGCGGAGACGACCTCATCGTTCACGCCCTGGACGATGATGCCGGAGGCGGGGCAGGGCGCGAGGAACGAGAAATCGTACATGTTGGCCGGCGGCGCGACGGAGATGAAGCCGCGCACTTCCGGCCGGCGCATCAGCAGCTGCATGGATATCCATGCACCGAACGAGAAACCGGCGATCCACGTCGTCTGCGCTTCCTGGTGGAAGCTCTGGATCCAGTCGAGCGCGGCGGCGGCATCGGAGAGCTCGCCGATGCCATTGTCGAACACGCCCTGCGAGCGACCGACACCCCGGAAATTGAACCGCAGCGTCGCAAAACCGCGCTTCACGAAGGTCTTGTAGAGTGCCTGCGTGATGCGATCGTTCATCGTGCCGCCGCCCTGCGGGTGCGGGTGCAGGATCAGCGCAACAGGCGCACGCGGGCGGGGCGGAGGGCTGAAACGACCTTCGAGACGGCCTTCGGGACCGGGAAAAATGACGTCGGGCATGGCACCTGAGACTTGAAATGGGAGCGGGCGACCGAGACTGGCCGACGACGCGGGACGGGCGCTTATATAGGCGGAAGCGCGATTTTCGCAATGTTTCTGGTTGAGGGCGCCCGCGTCAGCCCCCGAACCAGCCCAGCGCGGCGGCGGTGAGGGGGTTCGTCGGGTCCAGCAGCAGCTTGGTGGTGAGCGCGAGGGACATGACGATCAGCAGAGGCCGCGCGATTCCGGCGCCGAAGCGGATCGCGAGATGGGCGCCGAATTGCCCGCCTGCGATGCTGCCGACGGCCATGGCAAGGCCGGTGATCCAGAGCACATGCCCGCCGATGATGAAGACGATCACGCTGGAGAAATTGCTGGCGAAATTGAGCAGTTTGGTATGGGCCACGGCGCGGATGAGGCCCAAGCCGAACAGGCCGACCAGCGCGGTGGTGAAGAAGGAGCCGGTGCCGGGCCCGAAAAAGCCGTCATAGCCGCCGATGATCGCCGCTGTGACGATGAGCGCGAGCGGGCCGAAGCGGCTGTGCCTGTCCTCATCGCTCATGCGTGGCGAGAGCAGGAAATATAGCACCATCGCGATCAGCAGCATCGGCAGCAGCGCGGAGAGAAAGCCGGAATCAATCCGCGTTACCAGAAACGCGCCGCCCGCAGAGCCGATAAATGACGCCAGCGCCGGCAAGGCGAAGCGGCGGAAATCGATATGTCCGCGCCGGGCGAAGGCGATGACGGCGCCGCAGGTGCCAAAGCTGCTCTGGAGCTTGTTGGTCGCCAGAGCGGCCACGGGCGGGATGCCCGCCGCCAGCAGCGCGGGAATGGTAACGAGGCCGCCGCCACCCGCCATGGCGTCGATGGTCGCGGCGAGAAACGCCACGCCCATGAGGATGAGGATGATGTTGAAGGCGGGATCCATGTCTTTGCATATCAGGTCTGTGTTGCGCCGCAACATGACTGATTGCACCAGAGGGCAAATCCATTTGCTGCGGCGCGACGGGCCTGTAGGGAAGGGGCGATGAGCCGACGCATCTATCTCGATCATGCCGCGACCACGCCGCTGCTGCCGCAGGCTCGCGCGGCGATGCTGGCCGGGTTCGATGCCTGGGCCAATCCCTCGTCGCCGCATGCTGCCGGTCGACAGGCGCGCGCTATGCTGGAGGATGCTCGCCGCCGCGTGGCACAGGCGCTCGATTGGGATGGGCATGTGCTGTTCACCGCCGGCGCGAGCGAGGCACTGGCCATCGCGTTGACGCGCGCAAGGGCGTCGGCTTTGCTGGCGGGAGCGAGCGAACATGATGCTGTGCTGCGTCACATCCCGGAGGATCGCCGGCTGCCGGTCGATCATGACGGGATCGTGTGCCTGCCCGATGCCATTGCGCCGGGTACGCTGATCGCGATCCAGCAGGTCAATAGCGAGACCGGCGTGATCCAGCCGCTGGAGGCGTTCGCCGAGCGCATCCACGTGCAAAATGGCCTGCTGCTGGCCGATTGCAGCCAATCGGCTGGGAAGATGCCGCTTCCGAAAGGTCCGGACCTGATCGTTCTGAGCGCGCACAAGCTGGGCGGACCGATCGGCATTGGTGCGCTGCTGGTACGGGATCTGACGCTGCTCAGCCCAAGCGGCGGGCAGGAGCAAGGCTATCGCGCCGGCACTGAGGCCATGCCGCTGGCGCTAGGCTTTGCGGCGGCGCTGGAAGCCCCGCGCGACTGGTTGGCTGACGTCGCCGGCTGGCGCGAGCGGATGGACGCGGCTATTCTGGCAGCCGGCGGTGCGATCGTGGCGGGCGCCTCCCCGCGCTTGCCGACTATCGCCAGCTACCGAATGCCCGGCGTGTCCGCGCAAGCGCAGCTCATCCGCTTCGATATGGCCGGGATTGCGGTGTCGGCGGGCAGCGCCTGCTCTTCGGGCAGCTTGCGCACCAGCCATGTGTTGGCGGCCATGGGTTGGCCGCAGGCTGAGGCCGCCGAGGTGATCCGTGTCACTATGGGGCATGACACGTGCTCGGCCGACATTGACGATTTTCTCACTGAGTGGCAGGCCATCGCCTACGGGAACGCAAGACGATGATCTATCTCGATTACCAGGCCACTACGCCGCTGGCACCGGAGGTCGCGGACGCCATGGTGGCCGTGATGGATCATTATGGCAATCCGAACAGCGCGCATCGCATCGGTCGCATTGCGGCGGCGGATGTCGAGCTGGCGCGGGGTCGCATCCTCGATGCGCTGGGCCGCGCGGATGGTCGCCTGATCTTCACAAGCGGCGCGACGGAGGCGCTGAACATGGCCATTATCGGCGCCGCGCGGGCCGCTCCGCACAGCCGGCGACGGGTGGTGACGGTGGCGACCGAACATGCCGCCGTGCTCGATACGGTGATGGCTTTGCGCCGCGAGGGTTTCGAGCCAGTAATCGTGCCGGTGAATGCCGACGGGCTGGTCGATCTGGAGATTGCAGAGGCAGCGATCGACGAGCGGGGCGCCTTGCTGGCGGTGATGCAGGTGAACAACGAGATCGGCGTGGTGCAGCCACTCGACCGGCTGTTCGTGATCGCGCGCGCGGCTGGCGTGCCGACATTGTGCGACGCCGTGCAGGGTTTTGGCCGACTTGCGACCCCTCAGGCGGACCTGATCGCGATCAGCGCTCACAAGATTCACGGCCCCAAGGGCGTGGGCGCGCTGTGGCTGCGCGAAGGGCTCGACCTGCCGCCGCTCATGCAGGGTGGCGGGCAGGAGCAGGGGGTAAGGCCGGGGACGCTCTCGCCCATGCTGTGCGCAGGCTTCGGTGTGGCCGCGCAACTGGCGGCGCAGCGCCGCTATGCCGACCTCGCCCATGTCGAAGCGCTCTGGACGCGCGCGCTGGAGCTGTTTGCGGATTGGCACCTCAATGGCACCGCCGAGACGCGCTATCATGGCAATCTCAATCTCCGCCGGGCGGGGTTGGATGCGGCGCGGCTGATCTCGGACGTGCGGACGGTCGCCGTTTCGCTCGGCTCCGCCTGCGCGAGCGGCTCGGGACGGCCCAGCCATGTGCTCAAGGCCATGGGCCTCAGCGACGCAGAGGCGCGCAGTTCCGTGCGGATCGGCATGGGGCGCTACACCAGTATGGCCGATCTGGAAGAAGCCGCAAGCCTGCTCAATCAGGCCGCCGACGCACAGGGAGTGCCCGCATGACCTTAGTCCGCTTCATCAGCGCCAATGGCGAACATGTGCAGGAAGTGGAGGCCAGCGCGGGCGACATTTTGCTCGACGTGGCACAGGCCGCCGGCCAGCCGCTGGAAGGCACCTGCGAGGGGCAGATGGCGTGCTCCACCTGCCATGTGATTGTGGACGCCGAGGACTTCGGCAAGCTCCCCCGCGCCAGCGAGGATGAGGAGGACATGCTCGATCTGGCGGCCTCCACCACCCGGACCAGCCGGCTCTCCTGCCAGATCGTGCTGAGTGACGCGCTGGAGACGCTGACCGTGCACATTCCCGCCGAGAGCCGGAACATGCAGGGGGCGTGAGGCAAAAAAAGCCCCTCCTCTTCAGAGGAGGGGTTGGGGTGGTGAGGTGCGTTCCTGCGCGAGGCCGAAAACACCACCCCGCTGCGCGTAACGAACAAGTGCGTAACGCTCGCTGCCCCTCCTCTGAAGAGGAGGGGGTGTCAAAGCATGTCGCACCTATCCCCCGCACATTTCGCGCCGCTTGCATTTCCCGCCTCATGCCGCCATATGCGCCGCGGAAGTCGGGCGGACGTAGTCTTCGCCAACCTGGTCAGGTCCTGACGGAAGCAGCCACAACGAATTCGCTGCGGGTCGTTCCGGCTTCCACCTACCTCCCATCGCAATGTCCTTGTTCTGCAGCGTCCTTCTGCTTGCGGGCACGCGCGCGGACTTGCCGGGGGCAGGATAGGGCGTCATGGGCATGGCATCATAGGCAGGCCGCGCTTTCGTAGCTGAGCGGCGCGCGCGAAAGGACTGAGTTCATGGCCGGCAGATCCCGAACCATCGTCTATCTCATGCTGGTGCTGGTGATGCTGCTCTGGTCCGGCAACTCCGTGGTTGCGCGGGCCATCCACACGGAAATGCCGCCCTTCACACTGGCCTTCTGGCGCTGGAGCGGCGCGACGCTGATCGCATTGCCGGTCGCCTGGCGCTATTTGCGGCAGGACTGGCCCGTGGCGAAAGCCAACTGGAAGATCATCCTGTTCCTCGGCGTGATCGGCGTCGGCTGCTTCAACGCGTTCATGTATTCCGGCCTGCAATATACGACGGCGGCGAACAGCCTGCTCATCCAGGCCGCCATTCCGGCGCTGGTGCTGTTGTTCGATTTCCTGTTCTTCCGCAATCGCCCGCGCGCTATGCAGGTGGTGGGCGTGATCATGGCCGCTGCCGGCGTGCTCACGATCATCCTGCAGGGCAATCCTTCGGCCCTGTTCTCGATGGTGTTCAACCGGGGCGATCTGCTGGTGCTGTGCGCGGTCAGCCTCTGGTCGCTCTACACGGTGTTTCTGCGCCTGCGGCCGAAGATCCACGGGCTGAGCTTTCTGGCCATCACCGCGTTCATCGGCGTGCTGTGCATGGCGCCCCTGTCCGCTTATGAACTGACGCATGCGCGGGTGATCATGACGCCCGGCGTGGCGGCGGGCGTGGCCTATGTCATCCTGCTGCCCTCGCTGGTCGCCTACTTTCTGTTCAACCTGGCGGTGGACCAGATCGGGGCGGGCGATGCCGGGCAGGTGATCAACCTGCAGCCGGTGTTCGGGGCGCTGCTGGCCGCGCTGCTGCTGGACGAGCCGCTGCATGGCTATCATCTTGCCGGCATGGGCCTGATCTTCATTGGCATCGCGCTGCCCTTCCTGCGCCGATCCGTCCGCGTCCCGATGGCGCATTAACTTCCGGCGCGAGTGCGGCTAGAACGAACGCAATGACCGATTCCTCAGACGATCCGGGCTTCGACCTTGGCGAACCGCCCCGGCCGCAAGCGGCTGTGGCGCCTGACGCGCCCGCCTATCGCGTGCTCGCCCGCGCCTATCGCCCGCAGACCTTTGCCGAGCTGATCGGCCAGGAAGCGATGGTGCGCACGCTCGCCAATGCGATCAAGCGCGAGCGTTTGCCCCACGCCTTCCTGATGACCGGCGTGCGCGGGGTAGGGAAAACCTCTACCGCGCGGCTGATCGCCAAGGCACTCAATTGCGTCGGTCCGGACGGGCAGGGCGGGCCGACGATCGATCCCTGCGGCGTCTGCGAACCGTGCAAGGCGATTGCCGAGGGGCGCCATATCGACGTGATCGAGATGGACGCGGCCAGCCACACCGGCGTCGATGATGTGCGCGAGATCATCGAGGCGGTGCGTTACGCAGCCGTCTCCGCGCGGTTCAAGATCTACATCATCGACGAAGTGCACATGCTCTCGCGCAATGCCTTCAATGCCTTGCTCAAGACTCTTGAGGAGCCGCCGGAGCATGTGAAGTTCCTGTTCGCCACCACCGAGGTGAACAAGGTGCCGATCACGGTGCTCTCCCGCTGCCAGCGCTTCGACCTGAGGCGCATCCCGGTGGAGTTGCTGGTCGATAATTTCCGCATGATTTGCGGCAAGGAAGGCGTCGTCGCCGAGGACGATGCCCTGCGCCTCATCGCCACCGCGGCGGAAGGCTCGGCGCGCGATGGTCAGTCGATCCTAGATCAGGCGATTGCGCATGCCGGGGTCGGCGAGGATGGCCTGCCCTTCGTGCAGGCCGATCAGGTTCGCGAAATGCTCGGCCTGTCTGATCGCGGCGCGACGCGGCGGCTGTTCGACCAGATTCTCGATGGCGATGCACCGGCGGTGCTGGCGACATTGGGCGAGCAGGAAGCGCTCGGCGTCGAGCCGCTCGCCACGGTGAATGCCTTACTCGATCTCATCCATGCGGCGACGACGGCCAAGGCCGGGCGCGGCGCCGGGCTCGACCGCATGCCGGAGGCCGAGCGCGGCGCGATTGCCGGCTGGGCAGAGCAATTGTCTTTCCCGGTGCTGCATCGGCTGTGGCAATTGCTGCTCAAGGGCCATGCCG
The DNA here is from genome assembly GCF_025961995.1 of Sphingobium sp. B8D3A. Lineage (NCBI taxonomy): Bacteria > Pseudomonadati > Pseudomonadota > Alphaproteobacteria > Sphingomonadales > Sphingobiaceae > Sphingobium > Sphingobium sp. B8D3A. Next base: position 1,280,483 of record NZ_JAOQOS010000001.1, read on the forward strand.
AGGTTGCCGCTGCAGCACGGCCCCATGCGGCCTGCGAAATGGCGCTGCTGCGGCTGATCCACGCCTCGGCCATGCCGGACCCGGCCGAACTGGCGCGGCTCATCCGCGACGGTGCCGGTGGCGGGCAGGTGAGCCCGACGATGCCGGCCCCTGCGCCCAGTGGGACGTTGAGCGAAGCGGCCCAGGCGCCCCCGAGCGCTCCGCCGCCCGCGCCGCCAGCCGCGCCTGAGCCGGAGTCGGAAGCGGCAACGCCAGCGCTGCCGACGGATTTTGCCGGGATGGTCGAGGCGCTCAAGGCGCGCCATGCCCGGCTCGGCGCGGAGCTGCATGATTATGTGAGCCTTGTGCATTATGCTCCGCCGGAGCTGGCCTTCCGCATCCTCCAGCCGCTCGACGCCGATTTCCCCCGGCAAGTAGCGGCGGCGTTGCGTGAGGTGACGGGCGAGGTCTGGGATGTCCGCTCGACGGACGCCCACGGCCAGCCAAGTCTGCGCGAGCAGGAGCAGGCCGCCAAGGAAGCGCGGCTTGCCCAGATCAGCGCTGCCCCTATCGTGGCTGCCGCGCTGGAAGCATTCCCCGGAGCACGGCTCGTGGACCCGGAAGATGAGCAATATAGGAGTGAAGGCTGATGAAGGACCTCAACGACATTCTCGGCATGGCCAGCCGGGTGCAGGAGGAAATGCAGAAGGCGCAGGCCGAACTCGATAATATCGAGGTCGAGGGTGCGTCCGGCGGCGGACTGGTCAAGGTGCGGGCGAGCGCCAAGGGCCGTATCCTTGGCCTTTCGGTCGATGAGAGCCTGATCGTGCCAGCCGACAAGACGATGCTGGAAGACCTGATTGTCGCCGCCTTCAATGATGCGCGCGCCAAGGCGGATGAAGCCGCCAACGAGCAGATGAGCAAGATGACTGCTGGTCTGCCGCTGCCGCCGGGCTTCAAGATGCCGTTCTGATCGGCGTAAAAAGGCGATAGTTTTTACCCGCGCTTAACCAGTTCAGCCGTCAGTAGCTTTTCGCGCCGTTGAAATGCGCGCGCGGCTGAACGATATGATGCATTGATCGTTTTTCGCGATGCGCGGGAAAAGCGACCGGGTTGTGAAGCGGCCCCTTCTGCACGAAGGCGGTTCGCAGGCTCAGGGGTAAGGCCCCCTGGCTGGATTGGAGTGACAATGGATCTTGATCTGCCTCTCTTGCCGCTGCGGGATATCGTCGTTTTCCCGCAGATGATCGTGCCCCTGTTCGTGGGACGCGACAAGAGCGTGACGGCGCTTGAGAAGGCGATGGCGGGCGACAAGGACATCTTCCTCGTCGCGCAGCTCGACCCGAGCGAGGACGATCCGGACCGGGAAGCGCTTTATGACATGGGCGTCATTGCCAGCATCGTGCAGATGCTCAAGCTGCCCGATGGCAATGTCCGCGTGCTGGTGGAAGGCAAGCAGCGCGCCTCCCTGACCGCGTTGACGGATGCCGAGGATCATATCGTCGCCACCGTTGCGCCGCTGGACGACATCGTCGTGGGCGGTGCTGAGGTCGAGGCGATGATGCGCTCGGTCACCGACCAGTTCGAGAATTACGCCAAGCTCAACAAGAAGCTGCCGGCGGAAGCTGCCGCGCAACTGCGCGAGATCACCGAGGCTGGTCGCCTGTCCGATTTCATTGCGGCCAACCTTGCCGTGAAGGTCGCCGACAAGCAGTCGCTGCTGGTCGAGGGCGATCCGCTCAAGCGCCTGGAAATGGTCTTTGCCTTCATGGAAGGCGAACTCGGCGTGCTGCAGGTCGAGAAGAAAATCCGTGGCCGCGTGAAGCGCCAGATGGAGAAGACCCAGCGCGAATATTATCTCAACGAGCAGCTCAAGGCGATCCAGCGCGAGCTGGGCGGCGGCGAAGGCGAGGAGGGCGATGAGCTTTCCGAGCTGACCGAGAAGATCAAGAAGACGCGCCTGAGCAAGGAAGCGCGCAGCAAGGCGGAAGCCGAGCTGAAGAAGCTGCGCTCCATGCAGCCTATGTCGGCCGAAGCGACGGTGGTCCGCAATTATCTCGATGCGCTGCTGGGCGTGCCCTGGGGCAAGAAGAGCAAGCTTAAAAAGGATCTGGTGAAGGCGCAGGAAGTGCTGGATGCCGATCACTTCGCGCTCGACAAGGTCAAGGACCGGATTATCGAATATCTCGCCGTGCAGGCGCGCTCTGACAAGCTGAAAGGGCCGATCCTGTGCCTCGTCGGTCCGCCGGGTGTCGGCAAGACCTCGCTCGGTCGTTCCATCGCCAAGGCGACGGGCCGTGAGTTCGTGCGCCAGTCGCTGGGCGGCGTGCGGGACGAGGCCGAGATTCGGGGCCATCGCCGCACCTATATCGGCTCCATGCCGGGCAAGATCGCGTCCAACCTCAAAAAGGCCGGGGCGATGAACCCGCTGGTGCTGCTCGACGAGATCGACAAGCTCGGCCAGGATTTCCGCGGTGATCCGGCGTCCGCGCTGCTCGAGGTGCTGGACCCGGAGCAGAACAGCAAGTTCCAGGACCATTATCTGGAGATCGACCTCGATCTGTCGGATGTGATGTTCGTCACGACCGCCAACAGCCTCAATCTTCCGCAGGCGCTGCTCGACCGCATGGAGATCATCCGGCTGGAGGGTTACACCGAGGATGAAAAGCTGGAGATCGCGCAGCGGCATCTGATCGAAAAGCAGATCGAGGCCCATGGGCTGAAGGAAGGCGAATTCGCCATCGAGGAGGCCGCGCTGCGCGACCTCATTCGCTATTATACACGGGAAGCGGGCGTGCGGACGCTGGAGCGGGAGATTGCGCGGCTGGCGCGCAAGGCGCTCCGTCGTATCCTTGAGGGCAAGGAAACCAGCGTCACCATTACGCCGGAGAATCTGGGCGATTATGCGGGCGTGCGGAAGTTCCGTCACGGCATTTCCGAGGAAGAGCACCAGATCGGTGCCGTCACCGGCCTCGCCTGGACGGAAGTGGGCGGCGAGCTACTCACCATCGAATCGGTGACGGTCCCCGGCAAGGGCCAGATCAAGACGACTGGCAAGCTCGGCGACGTAATGACCGAATCGGTGCAGGCAGCCTTCTCCTATGTGAAGGCGCGCGCCCCGGCTTATGGGATCAAGCCGAGCATCTTCAACCGCAAGGATATTCACATCCACCTTCCCGAAGGCGCCGTGCCCAAGGATGGGCCGAGCGCTGGTATCGGCATGGTGACGTCCATCGTCTCGACGCTGACCGGCATCCCCGTCCACAAGGATGTCGCGATGACAGGCGAAGTGACGCTGCGCGGCCGAGTTCTGCCCATTGGCGGGCTGAAGGAAAAGCTGCTCGCGGCGCTGCGCGGGGGGATCAAGACCGTGCTCATTCCGCAGGAGAATGAGAAGGACCTGGTGGAGATTCCGGCGAACATCAAGGAAGGCCTTGAAATCGTGCCGGTGAGCCATGTGGACGAGGTGCTTGCCCGGGCGCTCACCGGGGCGTTGACACCGATCGACTGGTCCGAGGAAGATGATCTCGCCGCCCAGCCTCCGATCGGCTCGGCAGCCGAGCATGAGCAGCGGATGCGGCACTGAGTCTCGCGATGATCGTCATGACGCCGATGCCCAAAACAGCCCGATTTGAAGTTAAGGGCGGTTAAGGATCGTCATAAATGGGCCGGTCCGTCGTCCGGACCGGACCGATCATCGTGAAAAACAGCGTAAATCAGGGTTTTTAACGGGTTTGAGGCGCAAATCTCTTTGACACTTGCGACGAAGCAAGCCTTTATGCGCGCCTTCGTCGCATGATTCCCACCACAAGTTTTCTCAAGAAGGGGGTTCCCAAGGCATGAACAAGCAGGATCTCATCAGTTCGGTCGCGGATCAGAGCGGCCTCACCAAGGCCGATGCGAACAAGGCTGTTGAGGCAGTGTTCGACGCGATCACCGCCGCTCTCAAGAAGGGCGATGAAGTTCGCCTCGTTGGCTTCGGCACGTTCTCCGTTTCGCAGCGCAAGGCCTCGACCGGTCGCAACCCGCGCACCGGCGAAACCATGGCGATCAAGGCTTCCAGCCAGCCGAAGTTCAAGGCCGGCAAGGGTCTCAAGGACGCCGTCAACTAATCAACTCGATCGATCGTTGCCCCGCGCTTTCCGGCCGGGGCACCGCTTGATTGGATCGCCGACAGGGAACGCGACGTCCTATGTCGGCAAAGGCCGGGCTCTGCCTGGCCTTTTTGATTTTCAGCCGGGGTGAAGGCTGACGATGCCCGGTCTGCCGGGAAAAGCGTGCTAATCCCGAAAGGGGAGCGCTCTATGCTTGACGGCGGTCCTCCCGGGGCATTATGGGCCGCCTCTCGATAGCGTCGATGGACGCTGTGGCGATCGTAGCTCAGTTGGTTAGAGCGCTGGTTTGTGGTACCAGAGGTCGCGGGTTCGGATCCCGTCGATCGCCCCATTTTCTTTTCCGAGAGTTGGACGACTGGCGCGCTGCGCTGCGTGCACGGGGCTGACAGCCCGTCGCGCGCAGCCTATAGGCACCGCATGGCAAAAGCAGACGATGATCGGGAGGAAGGGCTACGGCTCAATCCTCGCTATGACCGCGACGGGCTGATCACAGCCGTGGCGAGCAATGTCGATACCGGCGAATTGCTGATGCTGGCGCATATGAACGCGCAGGCCCTGGCCGCGACGATCGAAACGCGCGTCGCCCATTTCTGGTCCCGCAGCCGGGGCAAGCTCTGGCGCAAGGGCGAGGAGTCCGGCAACGAACTCCACATCGTCGACATGCGGATGGATTGCGATCAGGACGCCATCTGGCTGCTGGTCAAGCCCGTAGGGCCGGCGTGCCACACGGGCCGCGTCAGTTGCTTTTATCGCCGCGTCACGGATGACGGGCTCGAATGGATCGACCGCGAGCCGCACGCCCATTGAGCTGTAACGGATATGTCGCTCAGTCCCGTCTGAGCACCGGCGCGGAGGGGTTGATTTTCCGTTGACGTAAACGTAAACTGTGCGTCTGACCTTCATGGAAGGATGGATGCAATGACGAAGCTCCAGATGATTGCCGGCATTCCCCAGCCGGAACGGGACGGGCGGGAAGAGTTTTCGATCTCCGACCTGTGCGATGAATTCGAAGTGACGCCGCGCGCTCTGCGCTTTTATGAGGATGAGGAACTCATCTCGCCGCGCCGGCAGGGCCTGACGCGGGTCTACAGCCATCGCGATCGCGCGCGGCTCGCTTGGATCTTGCGCGGCAAGCGGGTGGGATTCAGCCTGGCCGAAATCCGCGACATGATCGACCTGTACGATGCCGGCGATGGTCGGCGCACCCAACGCGAATTTACTGTCGCCAAATGCGAGGAGCGGATCGGATTGCTCCGGCGGCAGCGGCAGGATATCGACGAAGCGATTGAAGAGTTGAAGAATTTCGTCGCGCTCGTCGAAGAAAATCAGCGCCTGTCAGGCGAACTCAACTAAGACTTTCTACCACGGAGAGGCCAATGCCCAGCTATAAGGCGCCCGTCGCCGACACCATGTTCATCCTCAACGAGATCGTCGGGCTGGAACGTCTGACGAACAATCCCGGCTTTGCTTCGGCGACCAGCGATATCGTTCAGGCCATTCTCGAAGAGGGCGGCAAGTTTGCCAGCGAGGTGCTTAGCCCGCTCAATGCCGTAGGCGACCAGATTGGCTGCAAGCGCAATGACGATGGCACGGTGACGACGCCGCCGGGCTTTCAGGAGGCCTTCGACCAGTTCGTCGCGGGTGGCTGGACCACGCTGCATGCGCCGGAGGAATATGGCGGGCAGGGTCTGCCCATCGTGCTGGCGATCGCCGCCGAGGAATATTTCACGGCATCGAATCACGGCTTCAACATGTATCACGGCCTGACCGGCGCCGCGGTCAGCGCGATCCTCGCCAAGGGCGACGATACGCTCAAGCAGAAATATGTGCCCAACATGGTCTCCGGCCAGTGGTGCGGCACGATGAACCTGACCGAGCCACACTGCGGCACCGACCTCGGCCTCATCAAGACGCGTGCGCAGCCGCAGGATGATGGCAGCTACAAAATTACCGGCACCAAGATCTTCATCTCGGCCGGTGAGCACAGCATGGCCGAGAACATCATCCACCTCGTGCTGGCCAAGACGCCGGGCGCGCCAGCAGGCAGCAAGGGCATTTCGCTCTTTTTGGTGCCCAAAATGATGGTCAATGACGACGGCTCGCTGGGGGCGCACAATGCCGTCACATGCGGCTCCATCGAGCACAAGATGGGCATTCACGGCAATGCGACCTGCGTCATGAACTATGACGATGCGACAGGCTGGATGATCGGCGAGGAGAATAAGGGCCTCGCTGCGATGTTCATCATGATGAACCAGGCGCGGCTCGGCGTGGGCCTTCAGGGCCTCGCGCAAGGTGAGCTGGCCTATCAGCAGGCGGTCCATTATGCGATGGACCGGCGGCAGGGCCGCGCGCTGACCGGCGCTGCAGAGCCTGACAAGCCCGCCGATACGCTGTTCGTGCACCCCGATGTCCGCCGGATGCTGATGGAGTGCAAGGCGCTCACCGAGGGCCTGCGCGCGCTGGTTCTCTGGGGCGCGCTCCAGGTCGATCTCATCAAATATGCGCCGACCGAGGAAGAGCGTCAGGCGGCGGATGACATCATCTCGCTGCTCACCCCCGTCATCAAGGGCTATGGCACGGACAAGGGCTTCGATGTCGCGGTGCTGGCGCAGCAAGTGTTCGGCGGCCATGGCTACATCCGCGAATGGGGCGTGGAGCAGGCGGTGCGGGATGCGCGCATCACCATGATCTACGAAGGCACCAATGGCGTTCAGGCCATGGATCTGGTCGGCCGCAAATTGCCCGCCAATGGCGGTCGCGCGGTGCAGGCGCTGTTCAAGATGGTCGCCGAGGATGTCGCCGCCGGCAAGGCCGTGCCCGAGACGGCTGCTATTGCTGAGGCGCTGGAGAAGGCCAATCAGCAACTGCAGGCCGCGACGATGTGGCTGATGCAGAATGCCATGCAGAACCCGAACAATGCCGGCGCGGCGGCTTATGCCTATATGCACATCACCGGCATCGTCGCGACGGGCATGATGTGGCTGCGCATGGCGATGGCCGCGCAGGCGCAGCTCAATGCCGGCACGGGCAATCCCGACTATATGAAGGCCAAGTTGGTGACGGCGCGCTACTTCGCCGAGCGCATCATGCCGGAAGCCGGCGCGCTGCGTCGCAAGATCGAGGGCGGTGCCGAGGTGCTGATGGAACTGCCGCCGGAGGCGTTCCTGACGGCAGCCTGATCGGGCTTATCCTCGCGGGATCAAGAAGCGGCTTTCTCTCTCCGGAGAGGGAGCCGTTTTCACGTCGATGGCTGAGGCTCAGGGCTTTGCAGATGCCGGCGCATCAGCCCGCAGCGGCGCCTTGAACAGCGCGGCATCGCCGGGCTTGAGCGGCACCAGCTCGCCGCGCTGCATGTCGGCAACGGGGCGCGCGCCGTCCGGCAGGTTGATCCGCGAGCCTTCACCTCGTTCGTCGGCCAGCAGCTTGGGCGCGGGTGCGCTCGGCGTGCGGCGGACCATGCAGTTGACGCGCGGCACGTCGCGGAACTCGTCGCAATTGTAGAGCGTGCGCTCGATGCCGCTATCCTTCATGCGGATATAGGAGAAGGACATGGAGGCGAGGCTGGTTTCGGCGACCGGGAAGCTGCGTGGCGTCGCTTTGTCGCTCGTCCACGCCAGCAGGCGACATTGGGCGCGACCGGCGCACAGGCGCGCGGCGGCGTCGGCATAGCGGGCCGGATCGCCGCCCGGATCGAGCGTCATCACAAAGCCCGTGCCGCCGGGCTCGATGGCAGCCAGCCGACCGGGGCCGATGCGCTTGCCGATATCCGCAGCACCAAGCAACGCCGGTGCGGTGGCGTCGTCGATCAGCGAGCCGGACAAGGTGCCGGCCAGCGCGCCATCATCAGCATGGACAGGCGACAAGGCGGCAAGCTTGGCGATGGCCGGTTCGGCGGCAATGGTCAGGCTCCGTGCGAATGCCGGCGGTGTGCCCCACCAGCCCTGCCAGCGGAAGAACAGGTGCGTATCGACCGCCGCGACCTTGTCGAGCGACTTGCTCCAGTAGGGCATCACCCAGTCGGTGTGATAATGGGTGCTGTAGCCGACAGGCGCATAGACATCGCCTGCGAGCATCCGCGTGGCATTGCCCCGGGCGCGATCCCAGGCTGCCGGGGATGGGCGACGCGTCATGGCACCATCGCAAGTGAAGGTAAACTGGCAGCCGGTGGCCCGCTCCTGCCCCTGAAACACTACGCCGCACACCGTCTTGGGGAAGGCGGGGTGGCGCAGGCGGTTGAGCACGACCTGTCCCACGGCGCGCTGGCCCTTGGCGTCGTCGCCGGCTTCATAGATCATCGCGGCGGCAAGACAGTCGGTTGCCCGACCCAGTGCCATCGCGTCGCCTTTGAACGTGAAGGGGCGCGCGGCAGGATTGGGCGCGGTCGAGAATGGGATTTGTGCGTTCAGCTGCCGCGCCTGATCGGGGTGGGAGGCGTCGAGCACCAGCGGCTCGACGACGGGCACGGGGCTGTTATCCGGTGCCTTGGGCAGGGCTGTGCTCACGGCCTCGCTGCCGGACAGCGCGGTAACGCTGGTGCGATTGCCGATGGCGAGCAGCGCCAGAGCGCCGGTCAGGATCAGCCCCAGCAGGCCAGCCAGCACGAGTCGGCCCTGGCGCGAAGAGAGCGCCGGGAATGCCGATTTTCGCGCAATCAGACCGTTGGTTGCCATACGTCCTTCCGCCAAAGCCGCCATGCGCGGTCGAAGAGGGGCGGTATGTGTGCCTTTAGGCCGCGTTAGGCAAGAGCGGCACGGCCAGCCGCCCGGTCGCAGGGACGGCCGTGCCATAACGGGAAATTCCGGCCGGCAAGTCTTAACGGCTCGCCGGCACCGGATGGTCGACCCGGATCAGCCGGCCTCGGGCAGGAAGTCCGGCACCGAAAGATAGCGCTCGCCAGTGTCGTAATTGAAGCCCAGCACCTTGGCGCCGGCGGGCAGGTCCGGCAGCTTCTGGGCGATAGCGGCCAGCGTGGCGCCGGACGAGATGCCGACCAGTACGCCTTCCTCGCTGGCAGCGCGGCGGGCATAATCCTTGGCGTCAGCGGGATCGACCTGGATCACGCCGTCCAGCAGATCGGTGTGCAGATTGGCCGGGATGAAGCCGGCGCCGATGCCCTGAATCGGGTGCGGGCCGGGCGCGCCGCCGCTGATGACCGGGGAGAGCGTCGGCTCCACGGCAAAGACCTTCAGGCCCGGCCACATCGCCTTGAGCACCTGCGCGCAGCCGGTGATGTGCCCGCCCGTGCCGACGCCGGTGATCAGTGCATCCAGCGGCTCGTCGCCGAAATCGTTGAAGATTTCCTGCGCCGTCGTGCGGACATGAACATCGATATTGGCCGGATTTTCGAACTGCTGCGGCATCCACGCACCCGGCGTAGCCGCGACGATCTCCAGCGCGCGCTCGATGGCGCCCTTCATGCCCTTTTCACGCGGGGTCAGGTCGAAGCTGGCACCGTAGGCCAGCATCAGGCGGCGGCGCTCAAGGCTCATGCTCTCGGGCATGACGAGGACGAGCTTGTAGCCCTTCACGGCGGCGACCATGGCAAGACCAATGCCGGTGTTGCCCGAGGTGGGCTCGACGATGACGCCACCGGGCTTGAGGCTGCCGTCCTTTTCTGCAGCCTCGATCATGGCCAGCGCGATGCGGTCCTTGATCGATCCGCCGGGGTTGGAGCGCTCGGACTTGATCCAGACATTCGCATCGCCAAACAGGCGGTTGAAGCGGATGTGCGGCGTGCCGCCGATCGTTTCGAGAATGGACGAGACTTTCATGGGCAATCCTCCATAAGGCGATCGATCAATTAAAACTTAATTGATAGAGATTTGCAAGGGGCGGACTCTATCCTTCTTTTGCGGGAGCAGCGCCCGCGTGGGAAGGTCGGAAATGAACCTCGGGCGGATCGAACGTCCGGGCGTTCCGCAATTCAGGGAAAAGGCGCGACCACCACAAGGTGATGGCAATCGCACCGACGCCACCCGCAATCACAGCCGCGATCGGCCCGATGAGCGCGGCGAGAAAGCCCGACTCGGCATCGCCCAGCTCGTTGGAGGCGGAAATCGTCATCATCGATACGCTGGTCACGCGGCCGCGCATGTCGTCGGGCGTGTGGAGCTGGATGAGCGACTGGCGGACGAACACCGAGAACATGTCCGCACTGCCCCACGTCGCCATGGCGAACAGGGCGACGATGATCGCGGTCTGCTGCGGCATGAAGGCGGTGAGGCCGAAGACGATTGTGGCCAGCCCGAAGATGCCGACCGAGAGCATCATCTTCAGCCCGACATTGTGGCGCAGCGGTCGGAAGGAGAAGAAGAGAGCGGTCAGCCCTGCGCCGATGCCCGGCGCTGCGGCAAGATGCCCCAGGCCCTGCGAACCGATGTGAAGCACATCGCGCGCATAGACCGGGAGAAGCGCCGTGGTGCCGGCCAGCAGCACGGCAAAGAGATCGAGCGTGATGGCACCGAAGACCAGCCGGTTGGTCCGCACATAAGTGAGGCCGTCGATGATCTGGCCGATGGGATGACGGTCGCGCTGGCGGGCCGCTTGCGGGACCTTGCCTACGAAGATCATGCCAATGACCGCCACGCCAAACAGTGCGCTGCTGAACATATAGGCAAAATAGGGCTTGAAGGCATAGGCGTAGCCGGCGACGGCTGGCCCGACGATGCTGCCGGCCTGCCAGAACATGCTGCTGAACGCGATGGCGCGGGGCAGCAGGTCCTTGGGGACGATGTTCGGGCCCAAAGAGCCGAGCGCTGGCCCTTGGAAAGCGCGGGCAAAGCCGATCAGCGCGGCGAGGGCGAAGATCAGCGGCAGGCTGATCCATCCTTCATAGCTGGAAAGCGCCAAAATCCCTGCCGAGAAGAGCAGCAGCGAGAGCGTGCCCATGGCGATGCGGGTGCGCGAATAATTGTCCGCGACGAGTCCCGCAAAGGGCGTCAGCACGAAGACCATGACGAATTGGATGAGGCCGATTAGCCCCAGCTGCGCCGCCGACTGCCCGGGAGACATGGTCTGGCGCGCGATGTTGTAGGCTTCCCATGCGATGATGAGCGCCATGCCGTTCGATGCGAGAATCGTTGACAGGCGGACCATCAGATAGGCGCGGAAGGCGCCGATCTGAAAGGGATGGGTCGGTGGCTTGCGCCCGGCGGTGCCGTCAGGCTCGCGAGAAGATGGGCTGACCATGCATGTTCCTTGGCGCAAGGCTGGCGACGGCGCAACGGACCAAAACGCGCGCAGGGCAAAGATTTTCGATTGCCGCGCGCCTTCGCTTGGGCGGAACGAAAAAGGCCCGGCAGGAACCCACGCTCCGCCGGGCCGAGTTTGAGCACTGGGGCTGCCAGCGCCCTTCGGGTCGCAGCTCCGCCCTAAGAAAACAGGGTTAATGAGTCATCAGAAAATAAAGCAGCTTGTCATTTTTCCTTGGGCACCTGCGGCGTCATGAACACAATTGTGCCGCCTGAGGTACCGCACCTCAGGCGAGGCTGATGAAGCTGTCCAGAACCCGCTTGGCGCCGGCCTGCTCGAAATCGATCTCCAGCTTGTTGCCCTCGATGCCCGTCACCGTCCCATATCCGAACTTCTGGTGGAAGACGCGGGTGCCGAGGCTGACGTCGCTGCGGCCCTTGTTACCGAGGCTCACCGCGCTCTGCCGCGCTTCGACGAGGCGGGTCGGCTCACGCGAGAACTGGCTTTGCGCACGCTGCCAGCCCGGTCCGCGCCCCGAGCCGCGCGCGACATTGGCGAAGGGATCATCCCGTTCGGACCAGTTGGCGCGCCACAGGCTGGCGCCGCCGGACATGGTGTTTTCCTCGTCCACCGTCTCCTTGGGCAACTCGCCAATGAAGCGGGAGGGGATGGAACTGGTCCACTGGCCATAGACCCGCCGGTTGGCGGCGTGCAGGATCAGGCAGCGCTGGCGCGCGCGGGTGATCGCCACATAAGCCAGCCGGCGCTCTTCCTCCAGGCTGGCAAGGCCGCCCTCATCGAGCGCGCGCTGCGAGGGGAACAGGCCATCCTCCCAGCCGGCGAGGAAGACGGTGTCGAACTCCAGCCCCTTGGCGGCGTGGATGGTCATCAGCGTGACCTTGGCTTCATCGGCCTGCGCCTCATTGTCCATGACGAGGCTGACATGTTCGAGGAAGGCCCCGAGCGTCTCATATTCCTCCATGGCGCGGGTGAGTTCCTGCAGGTTCTCCAGTCGCCCGCTGGCCTCCGTCGTGCGCTCCGCCTGCAGTGCAGCGGTGTAGCCGCTTTCGTCGAGAATCTGGCGCGCGAGATCGGCGTGGTTCATCGCATTGGCGAGATCGCGCCAGCGGGCGAGATCGCCGATGAACCGCCCCAGCGAGCGCCGTGCCTGCGGTGTCAGCTCGTCCGACTCGAGAATGCGGGCGGCGGCGCTGGTGAGCGGCTCGGCCATGGCCCGGGCGAGGCGGTGGACCTTCTCGACTGCCTTGTCGCCCAGCCCGCGCTTGGGGACATTGACGATCCGCTCGAAGGCAAGATCATCCGCCGGTTGGTTGACGAGGCGCAGATAGGCGAGCGCATCGCGGATTTCGGCGCGCTCGTAGAAGCGGAAGCCGCCGACGATGCGGTAGGGCAGGCCGATCTGGATGAAGCGGTCCTCGAACTCGCGAGTCTGGAAGGAGGCGCGCACGAGGATCGCGATCTTCTCGGCGCCGACGCCCTGCCGCTCCAGCGACTCGATCTCCTCGCCGACGCGGCGGGCTTCTTCCGGCCCGTCCCACACGCCGATGACGCGCAGCTTCTCGCCATCGGCCTCCTGCGTCCACAAGGTCTTGCCGAGCCGCCCGCCATTCTGCGCGATGACGCCGGAGGCGGCGGCGAGGATATGCGGCGTCGAGCGATAATTCTGCTCCAGCCGGATGATCGCAGCGCCGGGAAAGTCGCGCTCGAAGCGCAGGATGTTGGCCACTTCCGCGCCGCGCCAGCTATAGATGCTCTGGTCATCATCGCCCACGCAGCAGATATTCTTGCGCTGCTGGGCGAGCAGCCGCAGCCAGAGATACTGGCTGGTATTGGTGTCCTGATACTCGTCCACCATGATGTAGCGGAAGCGCTGCTGATATTGCTCCAGCACCTCGCGATCGGTTTTGAAGATCGTCAGCATGTGCAGCAGCAGGTCGCCGAAATCGCAGGCGTTGAGCGCGCGCAGGCGGGCCTGATACAGCGCATAGATCGCCGCGCCCTTGCCATTGGCGAAGGCCTCACTCTCGCCCGCGTCGATTTCGCCGGGGGTGAGGCCCTTGTTCTTCCACTTGTCGATCAGCCCGGCCAGCGCGCGGGCGGTGAAGCGCTTCTCGTCGATCCCCTCGGCGACGATGATCTGCTTCATCAGGCGCAACTGGTCGTCCGTATCCAGGATAGTGAAGTTGCTCTGCAGCCCGACCAGTTCGGCATGGCGGCGCAGCATCTTGGCGCAGACTGAGTGGAAAGTACCGAGCCAGGGCATGCCCTCGACCGCCTCGCCGATCATCCGCCCCACGCGCTCGCGCATCTCGCGGGCAGCCTTGTTGGTGAAGGTGACGCACAGGATCTCTGATGGCCAGGCGCGGCGGGTCGCCACCAGATGCGCGAGGCGCGCTGTCAGCGCTGCCGTCTTGCCCGTGCCCGCGCCCGCCAGAACCAGAACCGGCCCTTCCGTGGTCAGCACAGCCTCGCGCTGCGGCGCATTGAGGCCCTGGATATAAGGCGGGTCGGCAGGAGAGGGGGCTGGCAAAGGATCGGTCACAGGCGAACAACTAGGGAACGGGTGGGGCTGGGGCAAGGGCCTTGGCGTGCGTTCCGACCGCTTCATCCCGATTACGCCCCCGGCGGTCTGCGGCGGATGGTTCGACCGGAACGGCTGTCCCGCTGCGGGATTTCCATCCCACAAGAACGATCACTCATAGGAGGATGCGATCATGCGCTTCTCAACCATTCTCGCCTGCGGTGCCGCTTCGGCACTGGCCTTCGCTGCCCACGCACAAAACATGCCGCCTCCGGGTGGAGCGCCAGCCGGCCCGCCGTCCGCGACCGCGCCGATGCCGGGCGACACAGCCGGGCCGATGCCGGGCGGGACGGACACCATGCCCCCGCCGACTGGTAACCCCATGCCCGGCGATGGCATGAACCCGCCGCCGCCGCCGCCGCCGGCTCCCCCGCCGCCCCCTGCACCCGGCGGCACGATGACGCCGCCGCCTCCGCCCCCCGGTGGTGGTCAGGTTGAGATGATGCCGCAGCGGCCCGTGGAGCAGACCGCTCCGCAGCCCCCGGCAGAATATCCGGTCTGCTCGCGCACCGTGAAGGACGGGTGCAAGAACCCCGGCGGGCAGTAATCAACTGAGCTTCTGCTGAGGTCGGCGTCCGTCTAGGTTGCCGGCCTCAGCAGGACCAATTTGGCCTTGCCGACCACGCGCTCGGCATCGCAATCGAAGCCTTTGACCGCGATCTCTTCCCGCTTTTCGGTCTCGATGCTCACCCAGGTGCTGGGACCGACCCAGCCGAGCCGGGCAAGCTTGTCCAGAGCGACGGCACCCGCGCCGGTGCCATAAGGCGGGTCCATGAAAATCACATCCAGCGGCGCCGACGTGGCGCCAAGCGCGAGAACATCGTTCTGGCGGATGTCGGGGCGCGCAAGTCCGAGCTTTTCGGCATTTTTGCGCAAGGCTGTGATCGCAGCCCGATCGCGCTCGACGAACAGGCATGTCCCTGCCCCGCGCGAGAGTGCCTCGAGGCCCAGTGCGCCGGAGCCGGCAAAGAAATCGCCCACCGCAAGCCCTTCGAATGAGCCCAGCCGGCTGGTGAGCATCGAAAACAGTGTCTCGCGTGTGCGATCCGCTGTCGGGCGCGTTTCCTCGCCGACTGGCGCCACCAGCGGGCGGCCCCGCCATTGTCCTGAAATGATCCTCATTTGAGCGTCTTGCGGAACTTGATGAGATCGACCTGGCGCACCTCGGCCACTTCAGCAGGCGCTGAATCGCCCAGCACGAACGGACCGTAGCGGGTCCGGATCAGCCGGCTGACCTTGAGGCCGAGATGTTCGAGCACGCGCCGCACTTCGCGGTTCTTGCCTTCGGTCAGGGTCATTTCGATCCATTGATTGCGCCCGGTCCGCCGCTCCAGATTGGCGTCGATGCGACCATAGCGCATCCCCTCGATCTCGACGCCCTCGATCAGCTCTTCAAGTTGCGCCTGACTGATCTCCCCGAACGCGCGCGCGCGATAGGTGCGCTCGACACCGGTGGAAGGCAGTTCCAACTGCCGCTTCAGCTCGCCATCGGTGGTGAGCAGCAGCAGGCCTTCAGTGTTGAGATCGAGCCGGCCGACCGGCATTACGCGCGGCAAGTCGGCGGGCAGGCGATCATAAATGGTCGGGCGCCCGGCGGGGTCTTTGGCGGTGGTGAGCAGGCCGGCCGGTTTGTGGAACAGGAACATACGGGCCGGTGCGGGTTCTTTCACCGCCACACCATCCACCGTCACGCCGCGCAGAGACTTGAGCAGCGTTGCGGGCGTTTCCACCAGCGTGCCGTTCAGCGCCACGCGCCCTTCTGCGATCATCCGCTCGACATCCCGGCGGGAGGCGACGCCCGCGCGGGCCATCAGCTTGGCGATGCGCTCGCCCTCTCGCGCGGTGCCATCATCGGCGGCCTGGCGCACTTGCGGCGTGACGCGGCCTGCGCCCCGGCGCGCTCTGGGCGGCTGGACTCGACGATCGGTAGCACCGGCTACAGGGCGCTGGGGACGGCGAGGTCCGGAAGGTCCACGAGTGTTCGACAAAATCTGTGTCCGTTTTTGGGGCGGCTGTGTCATCGCTGCACTGGCGAATCGCAGCCGCGCGACCTAGCGTTTTTGTGCGCCGGGATCGATCCGTTTTCGGTCTGCGGTTTGGCGCAACGGGAATGAGGCGGCAATGTTTTTCTCGAAGGAGACGCAGCGAATACGCCGCATCCTGATTGTCGAGGATGAGCCGCTGCTCGCGTTCGATGAAGAACACACCCTCCAGACGGCCGGCTATGAGGTGGTCGCGACAGTCGATCGCTTCCGGGAAGCGACGGCGATCATCCTCGAACAGGGCGCGGTCGATCTGGTTGTCACCGACGTGCGGCTTGCCGGTGTTCGCTCGGGCGTCGAGCTGGCCCGCCATGCCCGCGAACTCGGCATCGCCGTGTTGTTCGCCACGGCCACCTGCCCGGAGGAAGCGCGCGATCAGGACATTGCGCTCGGGTGCCTCTCCAAGCCGTTTCTGCCGCGCGACCTCATCCGTGCCATTGGCGTGTGCGAGCGGGTGATTGGCGGGCGCTCGCCTGGCCGGCTGCCGGCGGGGCTGAAGCTCTTCAAGCGCAACTGAGGGCTGCGCTGAGGCGCGCCGGCAAAAACGATGCTTTGAATTCCGGCATAGCGCTCTAAGACTGCGGGTTCAGGCCCAAGCAGTCGGAGTGTGCATGTCGCAGACCCTCATATTCGCCGTGATTGTCGGTGCAGTCGTGGCGAGCGGCTTTTTCGTTCCAAGCTTTCGTCCCTATTTGCGGCCCATGCCGTTCGTCGCGTTTCTGCTCGGCATATCGAGCGGCTTTCCGCTGACGCTGCTGCTTGCGACCATGACCTTCTGGCTCTCCAAGGTCGGCATCGACAAGTCCACGATCGGCTTCGCTATCGGCCTGACGACCCCCTACACGCTCAAATTCCTGTGGGCGCCTCTTGTCGACAAGGTGCCGCTGCCTGTGCTCACCCGCTTGTTCGGGCAGCGGCGCGCATGGCTGTTCTTCATTCAGGCGCTGCTGTTTGGCGCGATCTGGCAACTGGGCGCCAGCGATCCGGCGACCGA
Source organism: Sphingobium sp. B8D3A (assembly GCF_025961995.1). Lineage (NCBI taxonomy): Bacteria > Pseudomonadati > Pseudomonadota > Alphaproteobacteria > Sphingomonadales > Sphingobiaceae > Sphingobium > Sphingobium sp. B8D3A. Next base: position 1,297,409 of record NZ_JAOQOS010000001.1, read on the forward strand.
TCTGGCGCGCTTTGCGCTCTGGGCCATCGCCGTCGCCTTCCTCTCGGCCACGCAGGATATCGTGATCGATGCCTATCGCATCGAAATCCTGAGCGAGCAGGAACTGCCGCACGGTACGGCGATGAACCAGTTCGGCTATCGCACCGGCAATCTGCTGGCCGGCGCGGGGACGATCTTCCTCGCTTCCACGGAAGGCGCCGGGCTGGGTTGGGCCGTCGCCTATGGCATCACCGCCTTCTGCGTGCTCCCGGCTGCCATTGGCGCGCTGCTGGCGGGGCCGGGGCGCTATGTGGAGCACCGCGCGGTCCGCGAAGGGCTGGCGATGGGCGACTGGCTCAAGGAGACCATCGTCAATCCATTCCGCGAGTTCCTCTCCCGCCACGGCGCCTTCCTCGTCCTGGGTTTCGTGCTGATCTACAAGATTGGCGATGCCATGGGGCAGGTGATGCTGGCGCCGATGATCGTCGAGCTGGGCTTTACCGACACCGAATATGTCACCGTCAACAAGTTCGTCGGCTTTGCCGCGCTGATTGCCGGGTCGGCGCTGGGTGCGCCATTCATCGCCCGGCTGGGCATGGGGCGCGCTTTGTTCGTCTCGGGCGCGATGATGATGCTCTCCAACCTGCTGTTCTGCGCGCTGGCCGTGGCCGGACATTCGACGCCGATGCTCGCGCTGGCGGTTGGGACGGAGAATTTCACCAGCGGCATCGGCCTGACGGTGTTTGTGACCTATCTGTCCGGCCTGTCGAGCCTCGCCTATACCGCCACCCAATTTGCCCTGCTGTCATCCTTCGCCGCAGTCGGCCGAACATGGCTCTCAACGCCTTCGGGCTATCTCGCCGAGGGGCTGGGCTGGGTCGGTTTCTGGGCATTCACCGTCGTGGCCGCGATCCCCGGCATGATCCTACTCTGGATCATGTGGACGAAAGGCTTCGTGGTGGAGTCCGTGCGACAGCCCAGCACGCAGGACGATTAGCGCCGCGCCTCAGACCGGCGGCTGATTGTTGGCGATCAGCACCTGCCCGGCCAGATAGAGCGTGCCCGCCATCAGCACCGTGCGTCGCGGCCCGGCGGCGACATCCGTCAGCGCCTCCTGGATCGTGGTGAAGCTGCGGTGCGGTACTTCCCATGCGCGGGCGACCTGCGCGAAGACCTCCGGTCCGTGATGCTCATGGCCGGGCACCGGCAGCGAGCGGATCGAGCGGATCAAGGGGCGGAGCGGCTTGAGGAAGCCGGCGACGTCCTTGTTCGAGAGCATGCCGATAATCAGGTCGATGCCCTCATCGGCCAGATGGCTTTCCGTCAGCGCGTCGGCCAGCGCCTTGCCGGCATCGGGATTATGCCCGCCATCGAGCATCAGCGTCCGCCCGGGCAGCATCGCGTTGAGCGGGCCACCTTCCAGACGCTGCATGCGCGCGGGCCAGTGCGCCCAGAGCGGCGCGGCGCGCAGCGCAGCCTCGGGGAGCGGCACGGCCTGCTGGTGACGGAGCATCGCAATGGCGAGGCCCATATTGGAAATCTGATGGGCACCGTGGAGGCGCGGCATCGGCAATTCGATGCGTCCCGCTTCGTCGCGATAGTGCAATTGGCCCTGATATTCGGCGATGTCCCAGCTCCGCCCGCGCGGCAGATGCGCGGCACCGGCCTTGTCGGCCACGCGCGCGATCGTGGCGTTCATCGCCGGGCGATAATGCTGGGTGACCAATGGCGCCCCGGCCTTGGCGATGCCGGCCTTCTCAAAGGCGATGCGGCTCAGCGGGTCTTCCGGCACGTCATGGTCCGGCGCGAGCAGGAAGCTCTCATGATCGATCGCCAGCGAGGCGATACCGCAGGCGACCGGCGCGTGAATGACGTTCGTTGCGTCCAGCCGTCCACCTAAGCCCACCTCGATCACGCAGGCATCCGCCGGCACCGTCGCGAACAGCATGAAGGCTGCGGCGGTGGTGATCTCGAAGAAGCTGGCGTTCAGATCGCCGCCGATGTCGAGCACTTGCTCCAACGCGCGGGCCAGCGTGTCATCGTCGATCAACGTGCCGGCAAGGCGAATGCGCTCGTTGAACCGCACCAGATGGGGAGAAGTGAAGACATGGACGCTCTTGCCGTCGGCTTCCAGCGCCGCGCGCAGATAGGCGCAGGTCGATCCCTTGCCGTTGGTGCCGGCGACATGGAAGACCGGCGGCATCTCCAGATGCGGGTTGCCCAGCCGGCGGACGAGTTCGCTGATGCGCTCCAGCCCCATCACGTCGCGGCCGGGAGAAAGCGCCATCAGGCGATCGAGTTGTGCCTGCACAGCAGGGTGGTCGGAAACGGCGTGGTCAGCCATCGCAAGGCCTCTGGGTCAGGTGCCGCCGGCCTGCTTGCCGGGAGACTCGCCCTGCTGCGCAAGTCGGCAAGTCCTCAGACAGGCGGGGACGGGACAGAAATCGGTGGTTTTATGCCGCTTGCTTCGTCGTCAGATAGCCGATCGTCTTGGCCAGCGTCGCCTTCATTTCCTTGCGATGCGTCACCATGTCAATCATGCCGTGCGCGAGCAGATATTCGGCCCGCTGGAAGCCCTCGGGCAGCTTCTCGCGGATGGTGTTCTCGATCACGCGGGCACCGGCGAAGGCGATCAGCGCATTGGGCTCGGCAATCTGCACGTCACCCAGCATCGCATAGCTGGCAGTCACGCCCCCTGTGGTCGGATCGGTCAGCACCACGATGTAGGGCAGGCCAGCCGCGCGCAATTGCTGCACGGCGACGGTGGCACGGGGCATCTGCATCAGCGAAAGGATGCCCTCCTGCATCCGCGCGCCACCAGCGGCGGCAAAGATCACATAAGGGCAGGACTGGCGCACGGCTTCCTGCACGCCCGCGACGAAGGCCGCGCCAACCGCCGTGCCCATCGAGCCGCCCATGAAGGCGAAGTTCTGCACGCCGACAACGGCAGGCTGGCCATCGATCCGGCCGGAGGCATTGATCAGCGCATCCTGGTCGCCGGTCTGCGCGCGAGCGGCTTTGAGACGATCGATGTAGCGCTTGGAATCGCGGAACTTGAGCGGGTCTTCCTTGACCACCGGTGCGGGCAGGATGTGCATCGTGCCCTCATCGAAGATGTGCGCGAACCGGGTGTGCGGGCCGATCCGGCCATGATGGTCGCAGCGCGGGCAGACCGAGAGATTCTCGTCCCATTCTTTCTGGAAGATCATCTGACCGCAACTTGTGCATTTGTGCCAGAGATTGTCCGGTGTCTCGGCCTTCTTGGCGATGAAGGGCAGGGCATTGCGAACGCGGTTCAGCCAGCTCATGCGGCTTTCTCCTTCTGATTGAGCGCGGCGCGCAGGGTCGCCACGAAGTCGCGGACCGGGCCAGCGGCCTGGGCGCCATGCTTGCCGACCAGCTCGACGATGGCCGAGCCGACGACGACCCCTTCAGCCACCACGCCGATGGCGGCGGCCTGCTCGGGCGTGCGCACGCCGAAGCCCACGGCGACGGGCAGGTCGGTGGCGGCCTTGAGCTTTGCGACGGCGGACTCGATGCTGGTCTGCGCGGCCTGCTGCAAGCCGGTGATGCCGGCGACGGATACATAATAAAGGAAGCCCGAGGCGCCCTCCAGCACGGCCGGCAGGCGCGCGGCATCCGTGGTTGGTGTGGCGAGGCGGATCAGCGAGACGCCAGCGCCGCGCAGCGCCGGGCCAAGCTCGGCATCTTCCTCGGGCGGAATGTCGACGCAAATCACGCCGTCGACACCCGCCTTGGCACATTCGGCGGCGAACCAGTCGGCGCCGCGTACGGTCATCGGGTTGGCATAGCCCATCAGCACCAGCGGCGTCTCCGGATGGCGGGCGCGGAAGGCGGCGGCGATCTCGAAGATCTTCGCCGTGCTGATCCCCGCCCCCAGCGCGCGCAGATTGGCGGACTGAATGGCCTGCCCGTCGGCCATGGGATCAGTGAACGGCATCCCCAGCTCGATCACATCCGCGCCGCCCGCGACCAATGCATCGAGCACAGAGGCCGTGTCAGCAGGCGTCGGATCGCCGCCGGTGACGAAGGTGACGAGTGCGGCGCGCCCTTCTGAGCGGGTGCGGGCGAAGGTGGAGGTGAGGCGGTTCATATCTTCGCTCCCAGCGCCTGGGCGACGGTGAAGATGTCCTTGTCGCCGCGGCCGGAGACGTTGACGACGATCAGCTTGTCCTGCGGCATCGCCGTGGCTTCCGCCTCCAGCGCCGCGAGCGCGTGGGCGCTTTCGAGAGCGGGAATGATGCCTTCCTGCTGCGAGCAGAGCTGGAACGCGTCGAGTGCGGCCACATCCGTTACCGGCACATAGCGCACGCGGCCGCTCTCATGCAGCCAGCTGTGCTCGGGGCCGATGCCGGGATAATCGAGGCCCGCCGAGATCGAATGCGCCTCGGTGATCTGGCCGTCCTCGTCCTGCAGCAAATAGGTCTTGTTGCCGTGGAGGATGCCGGGCTTGCCGCCGGTGAGGCTGGCCGCGTGCTTGTCCGTATCGATGCCGTGGCCCGCTGCCTCGGTGCCGACCATCGCCACATCGGGATCGTCGAGGAATGGGTGGAACATCCCAATGGCGTTGGAGCCACCACCGACGGCCGCGATCAGCAGATCGGGCAGGCGCCCTTCGGCAGCCAGCATCTGCTCGCGGGTTTCCCTGCCGATCACGCTCTGAAAGTCGCGCACCAGCTCTGGATAGGGGTGCGGACCTGCGGCGGTGCCAATGATGTAGAAGGTGTTCTCCACCGTCGCCACCCAGTCACGCAGCGCTTCATTCATTGCATCCTTGAGGCTTTGCGATCCGCTGGTGACGGGGCGCACTTCGGCGCCGAGCAGCTTCATGCGGAAGACGTTGGGCTGCTGCCGCTCGATGTCCTTGGCGCCCATGAAGATGGTGCACGGCAGGCCAAAGCGGGCACAAACGGTCGCCGTCGCCACGCCATGCTGGCCTGCGCCGGTCTCGGCAATGATCCGGGTCTTGCCCATGCGGATGGCGAGCAGGATCTGGCCGATGCAATTGTTGATCTTGTGCGCGCCGGTGTGATTGAGCTCCTCGCGCTTGAAATAGATCTTGGCGCCGAAACCGGGCTTGGCGCGCTCGCGATAATAAGCGGTCAGCCGTTCCGCGAAGTAGAGCGGCGAGGGGCGGCCGACATAATGCGTCATCAGGCCATTGAACTCGGCTTCGAAAGCCGGATCTTCCTTGGCAGCGCGATACTCGCGCTCGAGGTCGAGGATGAGCGGCATCAGCGTCTCGGCCACATAACGGCCGCCGAATTGGCCGAAATGTCCGCGCTCGTCGGGCAGGGCGCGCAAGGAATTGGGGCGGGAATTGGGGAGGGTGGTTGCAGCAGTCACTGTGCGTCTCTCTTGGTCACTGGGGTCGGGTCGCGTCGAAAGGGTCGAGCGATCAGCGCCATCGTGTCCCGATGCATCTGGCTATGGCAGGCAGTGTCATCATTCCCAACCGCTTTGCAGAAGGTCGCCGCCTTGTCCACCGCATTGACGCATTCGGCGGCTGGCCTTTGGGGCAGTCCGGCGAGCGGCGCGCGCTTTGCCCTCCGTCCTGATCCATCAGGCCGGCGGGGAGGGCACGAGGATCAGGGTTCGCTCCTCCACACGCCAGGAGGCCAGTTGTGAGAGAAAGTTCATGCCGAGCACGTCCATGTCACCCAGCGCGGGGGATATCACGACCTTGAGATTTTGGGCGGTTAGCGGGCCGATCGCGAGGCGCTCGACGGTGCCCGTTTCCGCCTGCACCGTCCCGTTCGCTGTCTGGAGCACGACCGGCAGCAGGCTGGCCCCGCGCGGCACGCCTGCCAGGTCCGCCGTCCGCGTGGACAGCGCCGTGACGGTGGCGCCGCTATCGATGAGCATCCGCCTGTCGATGCCATTGATTTGCGCCGTCGCCCAGAAATGGCCGTCGGGCGACATCCGGATGCGCACCTCGTCGCCCACGACTTGCTGAGAGTCGACGCCGAGCCGGCTGCTGAAGCGGGACAGGGACGGGTCGAATGGCGCCTGCTGAAACAGCACGAACAGGGCAAATGCCAGCAAGGCGAACGAAAACAGGGCGCGCAGAGCCCGTCCCACATAGGGGATTTTGAAGATCAGAATGAGGATCAGCGCCGCACCGCCCGCATAAAGCGCGAGGTGAAGCCATTCGGGGTTGGTCGTCATTGACATGAAAGCTCAACCGCAATCACGTGCATTCGATCCCGCACAGCGTCCGCGAACTGCCAGGGCGCCCCAATCAGCTAGCCTGCGCCGCACGGCAAAAGTCGGCGATCTTGGCCACATCCTTGACGCCGGGCGCGCTCTCGATGCCGGAAGAGACATCCACCAGCGGCGCGCCAGTCAGGCGAATGGCATCGGCGACATTCTCCGCATCCAGCCCGCCCGAGAGGCCCCAGGGCAGGGGCGGGCGATGGCCGGCGAGCAGGCCCCAGTCAAAGCGCAGGCCCATGCCGCCGGGCAGCACCGCGCCGTCGGGCGTCTTGGCATCGTAAAGCAGGAAGTCAGCCGCGCCGGCGTAAGCCGCACCGGTCGCCAGATCGGCGGCGGTTTTCACGGAGATGACTTTCCAGACCTCCAGCCCGGTGCGCTGGCGGATGGCCGCAGCGCGCTCTGGCGTCTCGCGGCCGTGCAACTGGGCTATCTCCATGCCGCCCGCTGCGACGAGCGTGTCGATCAGGTCATCGCTCGGATCGACAAGAACACCCACCCGCTTCACATGGGCCGGCACACGCGCCGCGATGAGGCTGACGCGATCAGGCGCGAGATAGCGCGGACTGGGCGGGAAATAATTGAGGCCGACATGGCTCGCGCCGCCACGCACGGCCGCATCGATCGCCTCGGCGGTCTTGACCCCACAAATCTTGATGGCGGCTCTGGGCATGAAGAATGGCATCCGGTTACGCCGGCGCCTCGCCGCCGGTCCGCGCGCTAGTTAGGGGAGGATTGCCGTCCGCGCAACGCGCGCGGCACAGTCGCTCAGGCGATCAGTGCGCCGCCGAGCAGCGTGAGCAACTTCACGTCCACCGCATAGCCTTCTGTGCGGCGGGCGGCGATCCACTCGGCGAAGCTGGCGAGCGGGACGCGGTGAACGCGGATGTCCTCGCCGGGAACGCCGCCGCCATCGCCCACTTTCTCAAGGTCGAAGGCGCGGAACAGGGTGAAACTTTCGGAGACCATGCCGGGCGAGCTCCAATATTCGCCCAGATCCTCCATGCGGCCTGCGCGATAGCCGGTTTCTTCCTCCAGCTCGCGCGCGGCAGCGAGGCCGGGCTCTTCGCCAGCCGATTCGTCGCCCACCAGTCCGGCGGGCAGTTCGATGCAGCGCCGCCCGAGGGGGACGCGAAACTGGTCGACCAGCAGAATATGGCGTCCGTCCGCGCCTTCATCGATGGCAATGATGACGGCGGCCCGGATGCCGCGTGCGCGCGACACATATTCCCAGCGACCACGCCGCTTGGCGGTGATGAACCGGCCTTCCCACATGGTTTCCTCGGGGAAGCGGAACTCGTCTTCAGGGGTAGTGTCGCTCACAGTTCGATCAGCCGATCCGGCAACTCATTGGGATTGTCAGCGCTTTTGGGGCAGTGCTCGGCAAGGATCAGGCCGGCCTTCTCGATGGCGAGCGCCATGCCTTGCGCGATGCGTCCGGCGCGCACTTCGTCGATCATCGCAGCCATTGCTTCGCCCCAGACTTCCGGCGACACGCGCGAGGCGATGGCTTCGTCGGCGACGATTTCCGCGCGATGCTCATCGAGCGAGAGGTAGAGCAACATGCCGGTGAGGCGGCGGGTCCGCGCCTCGGCCGAGGTGCGGAACAGCAGCAAAGCGCGCCGCCGCACCCGCCGCGATTTGGTCGCGCCCGGCGTCACCAGCATCCGCAGCGACGGGATCGCCAGCAGATAGCGCATGATGAGGAAATGCAGGCACATCTGCCCGAACATCAGCAGGTAGAGCAGGTGTCGCGGCAACTCATGATGCCAGCCGCCGGTCAGGCCAATCAAGGCATGCTCATAGGCTGCGGGGAAGGCGGCAGCGACCAGCGGCACCAGCAGCATGAACAGCAAGGACCAGTGCAGCCCGACATCATGATAAGCATCCGATCGCCGCGCGACGATGGTCACGATTTCCGCGTCGGTCTTCAGTTCGGCCTTCGCCACGGCATCGGTGACGATGCGATGATCGGCCTCGCTCATGGAAATTCGCCTGCCCATCACCAGCCTCCGCTCGCGCCGCCGCCGCCGAAGCTGCCACCACCACCGGAAAATCCGCCACCGCCGCCCCAGCCACCGCCGCCGCCCCAGCCGCCGCCATCATTGTCGCGACTGTTGAGCGCGCTGCGAATGGCCGCTTCTGCTCCCCAGATGATGATGGGGTGGATGCCGCCGCGATAGCGCCGGCCGCCGCTCAACCGCCCGAAAATGGGCAGCACGACGAAGAAGAGAATGAAGATCGCGAGGAAGATCGCCGGCCCGAAGCCCTTGCCCGCCTGGCGCTTGTCCTGCTCGGCCGCGGCCGAGGCGAGCTTGCGCTGTTCTTCAGGCGGCAGTTCGAGAATGCGCACGATCTCGGCGACGCCCGCGCTGATGCCGCCCGGAAAATCCCCATCGCGGAAGCGGGGCGTGATGACATCGCGGATGATGCGGCCAGACAGTGCGTCCGTCAGGATCGGCTCCAGACCATAGCCGACCTGAATGGTCAGCCGGCGCTCGTTCGGCGCGACCAGCAGCAGTACCCCGCTGTTGGTGTCCTTCTCGCCGATGCCCCACGCGCGGCCAAGCCGATAGCCGTAATCGCTGATCTCATATCCATTGAGGTCAGGCACGGTCGCCACGACCAACTGGCGGCCGGTGGTCTTTTCCAGCGTTTCGGATTGCTGGGTAAGTGCTGCCTCTGTGGCGGGGTCGAGAATGTCGGCGCCGTCCACCACTCGCCCGGTCAGCGCGGGAAAGCTCTGGGCAAGCGCCGCATCCGGCCGCAGCATGAGCAGCGCGACCAGAAGCAGCATAAAGCGCATCAGCGCCGGCACGATGGCCGGCGCGACAGGGCGGTGGGAACGGGTCAATTGCCGTTGAACATCGCGCCGACATCCGGCGTGGTGTCAGCACCGGCCTTGGCCTCGAAGGGCGTCAGCGGCTTAGCGCCATGGATCAGCTTGGCGCCGATCATCTCCGGGAAGGTGCGGATGCGCGTGTTATAGTCCTGCACCGCGAGATTATAGTCGCGGATCGAGATGTTGATGCGGTTTTCCGTGCCCTCAAGCTGGGTCATCAGGTCCGCGAAGCGCTCCTGGCTCTTGAGGTCGGGATAGCGCTCGACGGTGACGAGCAGGCGGGAGAGGGCGCCGCTCACATTGTTCTGCGCGGCCTGAAACGCCTGAACCTTGGCCGGGTCGCTCAGTTGATCCGCAGTGACCTGCACCTGCGTCGCGGAGGCGCGGGCACTGATCACGCCTTCCAGCGTCTCCCGCTCGATCTGCGCGGAATTGCGCGCGACGGCGACGAGATTGGGAATAAGATCGGCCCGGCGCTGATAGGCGGCCTGCACGTCAGCCCATTTGGCCTTGGCATTCTCCTCGGCGGTGGGCACCGAATTGATGCCGCAGGCCGCCAGCGCCAGCGGCAAGGCAAGCAGCAGAAACATGCGCAGTGCTTTGAATGGCGATGAAAGCGTGGCCATGGCGGTCTGTCCCCTCATAAGGCGGTGTATCGCTTGAGTGATACGCTAAATAGGGTGTTGATTGCCCGCCCGCAACGGGCTTAGCTGCCCCGCATCATCCAAATCCATCATCAGCAGCCCGCAGACGGCAGGGGAGAAACACGATGCTGACCGAATTCAAAGCCTTCATCGCACGGGGCAATGTCCTCGATCTCGCGGTGGGCGTCATCATCGGCGCGGCCTTTGGCGCTATCGTCAGTTCGGTGACGGACGATCTCATCATGCCGGTCATCGGCGCGCTGCTCGGCGGCCTGGATTTCTCCAACTACTTCGTTCCGCTGGCCGCCGTCCCCGCCGGGACGGAGCCCACCCTGGAGGCCATGAAGGCTGCGGCGGTGCCGGTGTTCGCTTATGGCTCGTTCATCACGGCGGTGATCAAGTTCTTCATCCTCGCGTTTGTCATTTTCCTGATCGTGCGGCAGGCCAACCGCTTCTTCGTTAAGAAAAAAGCAGAGGAGGTTGCAGCGCCCGCTGGCCCCTCCGAGGTCGATCTTCTCAAGGAAATCCGCGACGTTCTGAAGGCGAAGCCCTGATCGGTCCGTCGCATCGCGGTGAACGAAAGGTTGCCGAGCCGGGAACCTTTGTCGCTGCGGGGGTTTTGTTTGCAGTCTCGTGACAGATGGCGGGACCTAACAGGAGACAGACGCGTGAAACCCATGATGATCCTTGCCGCTGCAGGCGTAGCCCTGACGCTGGCCGCATGCGATTCCAAGGAAGCGCAGAACGTCGAAGATGCCTATGACAACCGGGCGGACGCGATTGACAATCAGGCTGACCAGCTTGAGCAGGCGAGCGACCACATGAACGGCGCTGCTGAAGACCGCGCGGAAAACGCCGTGGATCGTCTTGAAAATCGTGCGGATGCCGTGCGGAACATGGGCGACGAGAAGGCTGACGCGATCGACGCGGCCAAGTGAATTACCAATTGATCTAAACGCTCGCTGAGCGTTTGGTTCGACCGGCCCGGCATAGTCCACAGGGATTATGCCGGGCTGTTTGCGTCTGCGGGCTTCTCAACCGCGAATTGATCCCTATATGAGGATCTGCCGGCTTGTCCGGCTATGGCGATAAACTGCGGCGTGTAATAGGCGCAGCGGACCCGGGGGCGGTACCCGGCGGCTCCACCAGAAGTGGCTCTTCCTTTCAGGAAGAACTGTTCCTGACGGGGCCGAACTAGGATCGACGTGTGTTGAAAAACGCTGTTTTTGCCCGGGCTGAGTAACCCGTTCAAGGCTCAAAACCCATAAGTGCCAACGATAACGAAGCACTTGCTCTTGCAGCGTAATTGAGGGCCTCACGGCCTGACATTACCCTAACAGAACGCGGTTGGACCGAACCGGGCAACAGAATCGGATTCCAGCGGCACGGGGAGCGCCGGGCAACAGAAGCTCCCCACCTCATGCCTTTCTCGCACAGCTTTTGAAGACCCGACTTCTGTGGGGCGCTGCTTCGCGGCTCTGGCGTTTCGCGCCCTGAACGTTGCTGCGAAGCGCAGAATCATGAATATTACAGAATTATGACAAAATGCTCCTCTCGTACGTACACACGAAAAATCATGACTATCCTTATGATTTTATGAATTTAAAAATTTTTGTTCGAATATTGATAGCGAGTCATAAAACTGAAATACTCTCGGTCAGATTTCAAAAGATACGAGAGGAATTGTCATGAATTTCAAGATTTTGATTGCAGGAGGCGCCGCGCTCGCGGCACTGGGCTGCACAGGCGCGATCGCCCAGACCGGCGGTGCCACGGGCAGCTATGCCGCCACCGCCATTTCTGACGGAAAACTGGATGAAGCCGAGCGCCTGTTGCAGCCGGCCAGCATGACCGATGCTGCCGATCCCGCGCGGCTCATCAACATCGCGACGGTCTATGCGCGCACGCAGCGCAAGGCCGAGGCGCGCGAGGCGCTTATGCGCGTTCAGTCGCTGCCCGCCGAGCAGCTCGATCTGGCCGATGGCGCCAGCTATTCGAGCCACGCCGTCGCCCGCACCCTGCTGGCGCGCCTCGATCAGCACTGAGGCCGGTCCGGCTTCCGGCCGGACATCATCGCGAGAAGGTGCGCGGACGCAGGTCTTGCGCACCTTTTTCTATTGAGGGGTACGGCGAGCCCGCCACCGGCAGCTCCAATGCCGTACATCCTCCCGCTTCCGAAAGCTGGGCGGATGTTCGCGGCCTCGTCCATGTGGTCGGCCGCTGCCCCAAGCCCCTGCAATAAAACTGACATGAATCCGTCACGCGGATGACGCGGGGATTGCATCCCGCTGTCACACTCATCGCCTAGCTGCCGCGCCGAGGGCGCAAGGGGGACTTCACAGAGTCGCTACTCCCGTTGGCCGTCCTGCAATCGAAATCCGGAACATCCGGCAGCGGAGACGACGATGAAACTGATCAATCGGACTATCAACTTCATGCTGGCAGGCGTGGCCCTGCCGCTGCTCGCCGGTTGCGGTGCGCAGGATATCGCGTCACCGGGCACGGGCGGCAATGTCATCGTCAACCCGACACCCACCCCGTCGCCGACGCCCACACCCACGCCGACAACGAGCGTGACGCCAGCTGCCGGGTGCCCCACGATTGCGGACCCGCAGGGACTGACCGACGCAGGCACGATCACGGGCTCCACGGGCACCTGGCGCGTCTGCAGCCTTCCGGCACAAATTCGTGCGAACGTGACTTTGCCCAAGGTCGCCGGCCTGCTGTATCAGCTTCCCGGGCGAGTCGATGTCGGTTGCGATCGCGGTCCTTCGGATGCGCTGGTCCCCTCCGGCTGCACGATCCCCGCTGTTACGCTGACGATCGAGCCCGGCGTGATCGTCTATGGCGGCACCGGTGTGTCCTGGCTGGCGGTCAATCGCGGCAACAAGATCAACGCTGTCGGCACCGTCGCAAAGCCGATCATTTTCACGAGCCGCGACAATGTGCTTGGTCTGAATGACGACTCCAAGTCGGGTCAGTGGGGCGGCGTTGTCCTGCTCGGCCGTGCGCCGACCACGGATTGCGCCATCGGCGGCGCGACCCCGGGCTCCAATGATTGCTATCGTCAGACCGAGGGCGCGGCGGACCCGGCCTATTTCGGCGGTCAGATCGTGGCGGATAACAGCGGTACGATGCGTTACGTCCAGATCCGCTACTCTGGTTATGTGCTGGGCGCGAACTCGGAGCTCCAGTCGCTCACGCTGGGCGGCGTCGGCTCGGCCACGACCCTCGATCACATCCAGAGCCACAACAGCTCGGACGATGCGGTCGAAGCTTTCGGTGGCGTGGTGAACATGAAGCACTTCGTGTCGACGGGCGCTGAGGACGACATCCTCGACACCGACACGGGCGTGAAGGCGAACATCCAATTCGTGCTCGGCATCCACCGTGCGGGCGGCGGCGCCGGCGACTCGTTCATCGAGGCGGACAGCGACAATGCCTTCACCACCAACACGCCGCGCCAGAACACCAAGGTGTCCAACGCCACGTTCATCGGTCGTTCGACGGCCAACAGCAACGGCGCGCTGGTCTACATCCGTGGTGCGGCCGACTACACGCTGGTCAACAGCATCGTCATCAGCCCGAACTTCCCCTGCCTTGGTATCAGCCAGGCGGCGACGGCTTCTGCCACGGTCGATGCCGCAACCGACGAAGCGGGCGCGCCCGTTTTCCGCTCGGTGCAGATGCAGTGCCCGTCCAGCGGTGCCTTCTTCGGGAAGAACAGCGTGACGGCGGCTGACGTGCAGGCCATCTTCCAGGCCGGCACGAACAATAGCGCGGCCTATACCCCGTCGCTAGTGAGCGTGTTCGTCAACGGCACCACCGAGAATGGCGTCAGCGCCTTCGACGCGACGACCCTCGGCTCCTTCTTCACGGCGGTGAACTACATCGGCGCGGTGAAGGACGCCAATGACAGCTGGTACCAGGGTTGGACCTGCAATTCCGGCACGGCGACCTTCGACAATGGCTCGGACACCACCCGCGCCTGCACGTCGCTGCCGACCGCCTGACACAATAGATGACAATGGAGGCGGGTGGATGCGCAGCGCACCCGCCCGCCTCTCTCCACAGTGATTTAAGGGGACTATCGATGGTGACGCCGCTCCGTTTCGCGGGTCTGCTGCTCGTGACAACCGCATTGACCGCATCCGCCGCCTGGGCTCAGGACATGGATGCCGCGCAGACCGCCGACGGCGCGAGCGAAGCGGCGGCTGGACCCGCCGATGCTGCCGAGGTTTCCATTCCCGGCGGCGGCGACATCATCGTCACCGGACGTCGTGGCGCGAACATCGAGCGTGCGGCGCCTGCCGTCGTCTCCCTGCTCTCGGCCGAAGCGATTGCCCGCACCGGCGAGGGCGACATTGCCGGCGCTCTCGGGCGCGTGACCGGCCTCAGCGTGGTCGGCAACGGCTATGTCTATGTGCGCGGTCTGGGCGATCGCTACTCGCTGGCGCTGCTCAACGGCTCGCCACTGCCGAGCCCCGAGCCGCTCAAGCGTGTCGTCCCGCTCGATCTCTTCCCGACCAGCCTCGTCGCCTCGTCGCTGGTGCAGAAGAGCTATTCGGCCAATTTCCCCGGCGAGTTCGGTGGCGGCGTGATCAACCTCACGACCCGCGCGATCCCGGATGACTCCTTCCTCAGCATCTCGGGCGGGCTCAGCTTCAACAGCGAGACCACGGGTCGCCTGGGCTATACCTATTATGGCTCGCGCACCGACTGGTCGGGCTTTGACAATGGCGCGCGCGATACGCCGCCGGCGCTGGCCCAGTTCTTCGCCAGCGGCGCGAAGATCAGCGACGTGGGCGTCGATCAAGCGGCCATCATCGGCCAGATCGCAAATGGCCGGAACGCCATCGTCCAGCGCAACTTCAACATGCCGCCGAGCGGCAGCGTGGCGTTGAGCGCCGGCACCAGCCTGGATCTTGGCGGGTCGACGCTCGGCGTCATTGCCAGCGCCGGCTGGAGCAGCAAGTGGCGCACGCGCGACATTCTCCAGCAGTCAGCCGCCAGCCTGGACCTGTCGCAGCTCGGAAGCGATTTCCACACGGTCGCGACCGACAACCGCGTGGTCGTCAACGGCCTGCTCGGCTTTGGCCTGGAATTTGGCGAGCAGAAGCTGCGCTGGACCAACCTCTACATTCGCGACACGATCAAGCAGGCGCGGCTCTCCAACGGCCAGATCGCGGCGTCCGCCGGGTTCGATTTCCTCAATCAGGATACCGCCTGGTATGAGCGCCAGCTCATCAACACCCAGTTGGTTGGCGAGCTGCGCTTTGGCGAGCTGAAGGTCGATCTGCGCGGCAGCTATGCCAATTCGCAGCGCGAGGCGCCCTATGAGCTGGGCTTTACCTATGTCCGCACCAACGCGCCGACCAGCATCGATCCGTTCGGCGATCAGTACATCAACCGCCTGAGCGGGCAGGTGGGTACGGCCAATTTCTCCTTTTCGGACTTGAACGAGAACCTGCTCTCGGGCGGGATCGACCTGTCCTACCCGCTGCTGCCGACTGTGCGGGCGACTGTGGGCTATGCCTATATGAAGACGATCCGCACCTCCGAGCGGCGCGACTTCCGCATCCAGGCGCCGGGCAGCTTCCCGGCTGGCGTTGGTGCGCTCCGCCCCGATCTGCTGCTGGACGGCGATCTCGCAAAATATTTCGGCTACCAGCTCTTCGAGACGACCGAGACCGATCCGGCCTTCCGCGCCCGCATGAAAGTGCATGGCGCCTATGGCCAGATCCAGGCGACGCTCATGGACGGCCTCGATCTTAACGCCGGCGTTCGCTACGAGCGTGGTTTTGAGGCGGTACGGCCGATCCAGGTGTTCAGCGTTCCGAGCAGTTCCAACGCGTCGACGGGTCTCAAGAAGGATTATTGGCTCCCGACCGCCACGCTCACTTACGCGTTCGGCGACATGCAAGTCCGCGCCAATGCCTCCAAGACCATCGCCCGCCCGCAGTTCCGCGAGTTGATCTTCCAATCCTATTACGATCCGGAGACCAACACGTCCTTCCAGGGCAATCCGCTGCTGGTCGATAGCGAATTGTTCAACGCCGAGTTGCGCTACGAATGGTATTTCGCGCGGGATCAGCGCATCTCGCTGGCGGGCTTCTACAAGAAGATCGACCGCCCGATCGAGACCTATATCTCGCCCGTCGGCGACAACAGCTTCACCACCAGCTTTGCCAACGCGCCCAAGGCCAATCTCTACGGCGTCGAGTTCGAGACGCAGAAATACTGGTCGCTGGGGGACATGGCGCCGGACCGGCGCGTGGTGACGATCCTCAACTACACTTATTCGCGCTCCAAGCTGAAGGTGAAGGCGGACGATCAGGTGTTGATCTACGGCGTGCCACCGCAGGTCGCGACCAACGTGTTCCGCGATGGCGCGTCGCTGACCGGCCAGTCCGATCACCTGCTCAACATGCAGATCGGGCTCGAGGACACGTCGCGCCTTTCGCAGCAGACCTTCCTCATCAACTATGCCAGCCAGCGCGTGACGCGGCGCGGCTTCTCCGGCCAGCCGGACATTGTCGAGCAGCCGGGCTTCACGGTCGATTTCGTGGCGCGGCAGGGCATCCAGCTCGGCCGGGTTGAAAGCGAGCTGAAGCTGGAGGTGCGCAACATCACAGGCACCAAGTACAAGGAATTTCAGGATAACGGCGTGAACCGGGTCTACTACAATCTCTACAAGCCCGGCACGAGCTTCGAGGCATCGTTCAGCGTCAATTTCTGATCCGATTGACGCACCCATAGCGTGAACGAAGGAGGGCGGCCCCATGGTCGCCCTTTTTCGCGCGCGGGCTTGATCGGGATGGGGACCGCGCCGGGCTTACCCCGCCCAGATGCGCTCGCGATACCATTTCGTGATGATGTACTTCACGCCCGAGCGCACCTTCATGCCGTGATGGATGGTGGCCGGGTTCATTGTCCCGTCCGGCAGGCGATTGTTCCAGGCGACCAGCTTGCCGGTTTCCGGCTGGATCATCTTGTCGACCTGGGTGAAGCGCGTGGCGCCGCCGGCGGCGGGCTGGTTGAGATAGACCATCAACGTCCAGGTGCGGTTGCCCGAGCGACCGCAATAGCGCTCAAAATCCATGCCGCCCGGCTCGAAATAATCGGTGTGCGCCTTGAACTCCTGACCCACCGCGTAGCGCTGCCCCTGCAACTGTTCGCCCTGCGCGGGATCGATGCCGCTATAGGCCGCGAGCTTGGCGTTGATCGCGGCGACGAACGGGTCGCTATCCTCCAGATCGCAGGTCTCGCTGGTGCGGAAGGCTTCATAGCCGAGATCATCGGCGATGGTGGAAGGCCGGCGGTTGGCTTCGATGCGATCGATCAGCCCTGCGCATTCGTCCGAATCGAGAAAACCCTTCTTCACGAACAGCGTGAGGTCGCGCCGAGGGAGGCGCTGAATGCCCGGCTGACCGGCAAGAAGAGGTGCGTCGAGCATCGACATGGCTTAGCGGTGCGTCTAGCAACGGGAGCGGAGCCGGATCAACCGCTCCACGGCGATTATTTTTGTGGGGTAGACGGCGTCCGACCGGCCATTCGGCGCATCTCAGCGCCGGTTGTCATTTTTTGGTAACCATGGTGAAACGGATCAGTCATACACCGCGCATAGGCAGCGCTTGCTTTGCTGGAGGGCATCAAATCTAGGATGCGGTGGACCGATCTCATTCGGCGCGCGCGACAGGGCCGGCCCGCCGGTTCTTCCAGCCTCGGTCAATGGATCGAGGCGGTGCTGCTCGTCGTCCTCATCATTCAGATCGCCCGGCTGCTCTGGGCGCTCGGCACGCCGGTTGGCCTGTTCGGCGACTGGCGCGCGCGCGAGCCGGTGCTCGTCTCCGCGGATGCGCGGAGCGCCCTGTTCGCCGGCTTCGATCCGTTCTTCCGCAACGGCGCGAGCGCGGGCGGTGGCGTGCAGCAAGTCACGTCCCTGCCGTTCCGTCTGTTCGGCATCCGTCTCAACGAGGCGTCGGGCCAGGGCTCGGCGATTATCGCAAATGAGGCGGGTGAGCAGGCCAGCTATGCCGTGGGCGATCAGATCGCCCCGGGCATCATCCTCAAGGCCGTGCAGTTCGATCATGTCGTCATCGAGCGCGGCGGTGTCGGCGAGACGCTTTACATCGATCAGTCCGGTGGCGACGCGCCCGTGGTGCCCGCGCCGCCGGCCGAGGGCGGCCCTGCCATGCCGCCGGAGATGATGACCGGCGCCGGCCCGCAGGCGCCTGCCGCGGCGCTGACGCCCGATTCGGTGATGAAGGCGGTCAACATGGCGCCGCGCAATCAGGACGGGAAAGTCACCGGCATCGTCCTCAACGCCGGCAGCGACAGCGGCGCACTGTCGCAGGTCGGCTTCCGGCCCGGCGATATCATCGTGCAGATCAACGGGCGGCCGGTCACGTCCATGGGCGACATCGCCCAGTTGCAGGCGGCGCTCCGGCCCGGTGCGCGCCTGTCCCTCATGGTCGAGCGCGGTGCCTCCACCGTGCCCATCTCACTCAATCTCCCGGAACGCCAATGACCCTGCTTCCCAAATTCCGCCGTTTCGCCGGTAGCGCCATGATCGCGCTGCTGCTCGCCGTGCCGGCGGTCGGCCAGTTGACGCTGAATGTGCGGGATGCCGATGTGCGCGCTTTCATTCAGGATGCGGCGCGGGTGACCGGTCGCACGTTCATCATCGACAATCGGGTGCAGGGCAAAGTGTCGGTGGTGACGGATCGGCCGCTGTCACGCTCGGAATATTTCGAGATCTTCCTCTCGACGCTCCGCGCCAACGGGCTGGTCGCCGTGCCTGCCGCGGGCGGTGCGTTCCGCATCCAGCCGGTCGAGGGCGCCGCTGGCCAGCCGGGGCAGGTGGGCCGGGCGGCCAACAGCAACCAGTTCGTGACGGAAGTCATCCGCCTGCGCTCCATCGACGCGCAATCGGCGCTGGAAACGCTCCGCCCGCTGGTCAGCCGCGATGGCTCGATCACCGCCAACCGCTCCGGCCGCTCCATCGTGGTGGCGGATTATGCCGACAATATCCGGCGCATCCGGCAGGTGCTCGCGCAGGTGGATACGGACGGATCGACCACGCAGCTCATCACGCTGAAAAATGCCGGCGCGCGCGAGATCGCGACGTCGCTGCAAGGGCTGCTTGCGGGCGAGGAGGGCGCGCCGTCCCGCGCGACCATCGTCGCGATCGACAGTTCCAACAGCATCGCCCTGCGCGGCGACGCGACGACCGTGCAGCGCCTCGCCGCGATGGTGCGGGATATCGACGGGCGTGCGGCTTCCGGCACGGAAATTCGCGTCTACTGGCTGCAACATGCCGATGCCGACAAGATGTTGCCGGTGCTGCAGCAGTTGCTGGGTCAGGCCGGGGTGGTGTCGGAGACGCCGGCCGCTTCGAATGCGCCCAGCGCGCCCGCCGGGGCAGGCAGCGCACCCGCAGCCCCCGCCGCCACACCGGCGAGCAGTTCGAGCGGGGGCGGCATCGGGCGCGGCCCCGCGGTCGTGACGCGCTATGAGGGCGCCAATGCGGTGATCGTCGCGGCCAATGGCGATACGCAGCGGATGCTTGGCGAAGTGATCCGCCAGCTCGATACCCGTCGCGATCAGGTGCTGGTCGAGGCGATCATCGTCGAAATCGGCGACAATGCCGCGCGGCAGCTCGGGGTGCAGTTCCTTGTCGGCAGCACGTCGACCGGCTTTGCGGCAACCAACTATTCCAATGCCAGCCCGAACATCCTGACGCTGGCCGGCGCGCTTGCCGCCCGAAATCTGAGCCAGACGGAAACGGTGGTGGTGGCGCCGGACGGCACGCGCACCACGACCACGACGACCGAGAATAGCGGCCTTGCCAATCAGCTGCAGAGCGCGGCCGTCGATTCGCTGGCAGCGGCGCGCGGCGGCTTTGGCGGCATCGCGACGGAACTGGGCAGCAACGGCGTGTTCGGCGCGATCATCAACGCCGTCCAGTCGGATACCGAGAGCAACATCCTCTCGACGCCGCACATCACCACGCTCGATAACCAGCAGGCCAAGATGCTCGTCGGGCAGGAAGTGCCGGTTGCGACGGGCGAGGCGCTCAGCCCCAATTTCGATAACAAGTTCCGCACCGTGCAGCGGCAGAATGTCGGCATCATGCTCGACGTGACGCCGCAGATCAGCTCGGAAGGGACGATCAAGCTGTTCATCAAGCAGGAGGTCAGCAGCGTCGCCGGGCCGGTCTCCAACAACAGCAGCGATCTCATCATCAACAAGCGCGAGTTCGAGACGACGGTGCTGGTCGATAATGGCGATATCCTCGCCATTGGCGGCCTGCTCGACGAGAATGAGCGCCGGACGATCGAGAAGATCCCGCTGCTGGGGGATATTCCGCTGATCGGTGAGCTGTTCAAATCGCGCAGCCGGGCGAAGGCCAAGACCAACCTGATGGTCTTCATCCGCCCGACGATTCTCGGCAGCCGCGCCGATGCGCGCAAGATGACCGCCCAGCGCTATGGCTATATTCGCGGCCAGCAGATGCTCGCCAACCCGGATGTCGAGCCGTCCATCGATCAGCTCGTGCGCGAATATCTGGGCACGACGCCGCCGGTCGCCGAGCCCAAGCCCGGCGATCAGGTGGTCGACGGGCGGATCGCGACCGGGCAGGAGGTGCGCTCCCAGCAGGTCGTGCGGCCGGGCGCGGTCAAGACGACGGACGTGCCATGAGCGAGCCCGAGCGCCCCGCTCAGGCCGAAGGCGCGCCCCTGCCGGTGCCCGCGTCGGCTGAACTGATGCCGCCGGTGCAGGCATCTGACGAACCGGCGCCGCTGGTTCATGAGACCTTGCCGGTCGATATTCCCTATGCCTTCGCCCGCAAGCATGGCGTGGTGCTGGTGGCGGACAAGGCCGATGCGGATGCGGCGCAGCCCCGCCTTGCCGTCGCGATGCGGGAGGGCGCCGATCCGCGCGTGTTGGTCGAGGTGCGCCGGCATCTTGCCCGCAGCTTCGATGTCTCGATCGTCAGCCAGCAGGATTTCGACAAGCATCTCTCCAACCATTACGCCATGGAAGGCTCGGCAGCGGCGATGGCCGGCTCGCTTGCCATGGGCGGGGACGATCTCGATTTCATCGCCGGCGACCTGCCGACCGCCGAGGATCTGCTCGACAGCGGCGACGATGCCCCGGCGATCCGCCTCATCAACGGCATTCTTGCCGAAGCGGCCCGGCAGGGCGTCAGCGATATCCATATCGAGCCTTATGAGACAGGCCTCGTCGTGCGGATGCGCATGGATGGCGTGCTGACCGAGACGCTGCGGATGCCGCCGCATGTCGCGCCGGTCGTCGTCAGCCGCATCAAGGTGATGGCGCGGCTGGACATTGCCGAGCGCCGAGTGCCGCAAGATGGCCGCATCGGCCTCACGCTGGGCGGCAAGCTGCTGGACGTGCGCGTCTCGACCTTGCCCAGCCGGGCGGGCGAGCGGGTCGTCATGCGTATTCTCGACAAGGAGAATGCCGGCATTTCGCTCGATGTGCTCGGGCTGACCGGCGCCGCTGATGGCGTCTTCCGTCGCGCGCTGGAGGAGCCGAACGGCATCATCCTCGTCACCGGCCCGACCGGCAGCGGCAAGACGACGACGCTTTATGCCGGCCTGCGCCAGTTGAACGACGGCAGCCGCAACATCCTGACGGTGGAAGACCCGGTGGAATATGCCATCGAGGGTGTCGGCCAGACGCAGGTCAATGCCAAGGTCGGCCTGACCTTCGCCGCCGGCCTGCGCGCCATTCTGCGCCAGGACCCCGATGTGGTGATGGTCGGCGAAATTCGCGACCGGGAGACGGCGGAGATCGCGGTGCAAGCCTCGCTCACCGGTCACCTCGTGCTCTCGACCGTCCACACCAATGATGCCGTGGGCGCCATCACCCGGATGCGCGACATGAAGGTGGAGCCGTTCCTGCTCGCCTCAACGCTGCGCGCGGTCATTGCCCAGCGGCTGGTGCGGCGGCTGTGCCCGCACTGCCGCGAGCAGGCGCCGGCGGACAAGTCGGTCAGCGCGCTACTCGGCATCGATGAGGGCACGCTGATTTATCGCCCACACGGCTGCGACCAGTGCGGCAACAGCGGCTATAAGGGCCGGATCGGCGTATTCGAGGCCATTCGCGTGGACGAGACGATCCGCCGCATGATCAACGAGGGCGGCGATGAATCGCGCATCGCCCGCCACGCCTATCTCAATGCCCCCAACCTGATTTCCGCAGCGCGGGCGCTGGTGCTGAGCGGCGAGACGAGCGCGGAAGAAGCGATCCGCATCTCGCGGCACGAAGCGGTCGATGCCTGAGGTTGTGATGCCTGAGAGCGGTCATGCCTGAGTTCGACTATGTCGTCATCGATGGCGCCGGGCGCGAGAAGCGTGGGCTGATCCGCGCGGAAACCGCCACCGATGCACGCAGCGCGCTGGCGGCGAAGAAGCTGTTCGTGGTGCGCATCGGCGAGGGGCGGGGCTCCTCGGGTACCAAGGCCGAAGGCAAGGCCCGGCCGGCGCGCAGCCTGCTCAGCTTCGAGCGCAATCGGCTCTCAAACAAAGATCTCACCTTGTTCACGCGCCAGCTCTCCACGCTGGCGCAGGTCTCGCCGCTGGAAGAAGCGCTGCGTACGATCACCCGGCAGAGCGAGAAGCCGCATGTCCGCGAGATCGTCTCGCGAGTCCATCAGGGCGTGGTCGAGGGGCGCACGCTGGGAGAGGCGATGGGCATGGACCCGCGCAGCTTCCCCGGCCTCTATCGCGCGATGATCGCGGCGGGCGAGCGCTCCGGCAGCCTGCCCATGCTCACCGAGCGGCTGGCGGTGTTGCTCGAACGGCAGGCCGTCATGCGCTCCAAGCTGCTGACGGCGCTGGCCTATCCGACCGTGCTCGCGGCGTTCGCGGTGATCGTCATCATCTCGCTGATGATCTTCGTCGTCCCGCTGGTGGTCGAGCAGTTCGATACGCTCGGCCAGCAACTGCCGCTGCTCACCCGCATCGTGATGGGCATCTCCAACCTGCTGGCAAGCTGGTGGTGGGCCATCCTGATCGTGCTAGTGGCGCTTGGCCTGATCGGCTGGCGGGCGCTCAAGAATGAGGATGTGCGCCTGCGTGCCGATGCGATGCTGCTTGGCGTGCCGTTCGTCGGCCGGCTGCTGCGCGATCTGCACGCCGCGCGCATGGCCCGCACGCTGGCAACGATGGTGCAGAGCCGCCTGCCGGTGATGGAAGGCCTCTCGCTCACCGTGCCGACCATCCACAACCGCGTGTTACGGGCCGCGACGAGCGAGATCGTGGAGTCGGTGCGCGGCGGCGGCAGCCTGTCCGCTGCGATGCGCCGTGCCGATGTATTCCCACCGCTGCTCGTCTATCTCGCAGCCAGCGGCGAAAGCGCCGGCCAGCTCGACCTGATGCTGGAGCGCGCCGCCGAATATCTGGAGCGCGAGTTCGACAGCTTTACCGCTGCGGCGCTCTCCATGCTGGAGCCGCTGATCATCATCCTCATGGGTGGTATCGTGGCGATCATCATCCTCTCGATTCTGCTGCCGATCATGCAGTTGCAGAATCTCACCGGTGCCGGAGTCTGACTCATGAAGTTCGCGCGTTTTCTCGCTTCCTCCCTCCGCCGCAAGGCACGGCGGTCGCGATCCTTCGGGTCGGCCCTGCGCGGGCCGCAGCGGCCGAGCGAGCAGGGCTTCACGCTCATCGAGCTGCTGGTGGTGATCGTCATCATCGGCCTGCTCGGCACCATCGTGGCGATCAACGTGTTCGGCGCGCTCGGTACGAGCAATGTCGCCAAGGCGAAGGCCGATATCTCCGTCATCGAATCGGCGCTGGAGCAGTATCGGCTGGATAACCTGACCTATCCCAGCACCAGCGATGGCCTGAATGCGCTCACCGCGCCGCCGCCCGGCCTGGCGCAGCCGGAGCGCTATCGCGTCGGCGGGTACGTTAAGAAGCTGCCGAACGATCCCTGGGGCAAGCCCTATCAATATGCCGCCCCCGGTCGTCGCGGCGCTTTCGACGTCTATTCGCTGGGCGCCGACGGCCAGACAGGAGGCGAGGGCGAGAATGCTGACATCTATTCGAGCGACCTTTAAGGGCAGCGCACCGGCGCCGGTCCGTCAGGGAGATTGAGGCATGAGGCGGGGCACGCCCGGTTATCGGCAGGGCTTGCCCATGCCGCGCCGCGCATGCGCATCCGCAGGCTTCACCTTGCTGGAAATGCTGGTTGCCCTCGCCATCTTCAGCCTCGCTGCGCTGGCGCTGGTGCGCCTGCAGGGCGTCTCGGCGCGGACCTCGGTCGATCTCAACAGTCGCACCATGGCGCAGATCGTCGCGCGCAACCTCATGATCGAGCGAATGACCGATCCGCAGCCCCCGGCGCTGGGCGCCAGCAACGGCGTGGCCGAGAATGGCGGTCGCAAATGGCCGTGGATCCAGCGGGTCGACAAGGGGGAAGACGGGCGGCTGCTCATCGTGACGGTGCGTGTGGATGCCGGACCGGGCCAATCGCCCGCCGTGCTGACCTTCGGGCGGCCCGCGCAATGATGCGGCGGGCCCCTGCTTCGCCCGCACCGCGCGGTTCTGCCGGTTTTACGCTGGTCGAACTGATGGTCGTCATCGCGATCATCGGGCTGATCTCGGGCGCGGTTGTCCTCACCATGGCCGATCCGCGCGGGCGGGTTTCGGGCGATGTGGACCGTTTTACCGGGCGCGTGCGTGCCGCACGGGACAGTGCCATTATTGCCGGCCGCCCGGTCGCCTTGTGGGTCTCCACCACCGCTTATGGCTTCGAGCGGCGGGCGCAGGGGCAGTGGGAGCCGATCACGGAAGGGCCGCTCGCGGCGCATGACTGGTCCGGCGAGACCCGCGCCGCGCTCGGCCAGCAGACGCGCCTGCGGGTGATGTTCGACAGCGTGGGGCAAGCCGATCAGCCGCTCGATTTTGCGCTGGAGCGGGACGGGCAGAAACTGCCGGTGCGCATGACGCTGGACGGCAAGGTAACCAGCGGTGACTGACGCGCGCGCTATTGGCCATGCCCATGCGGGCGAGGAGGGCTTTACCCTCATCGAGCTGCTGGTGGCGGTGATGATCTTCGCCATGCTCGCGACGGCCGGTGTCGTGCTGCTGCGCACCAGCGTGGACGGGCAGGCGGCGATCGGCCGCAATCTCGATGCGCTGGCCGATGTGCAACGTGGCGTGTCCCTGCTCGATGCCGATCTCTCGCAGGCTGTGACGCGGATCAGCCGGACGGAGGCCGGAACGTTCGCACCGGCCTTCTTCGGCCGTGCCGCGCAGAGCGAGGAGCCGCTGATCCAGTTCGTGCGCGCGGGCTGGAGCAACCCCGCCACATTGCGCCGACCGACCTTGCAAAAGATCGAATATTGGTGGCGGGATGGGCGGCTGGAACGCATCGGCTACCCGGCGCTCGATGGCGCGCAGCCGCCGGCCCCATCCGTGCTGTTCGAGAATGTGACGACGCTCAGCCTGCGCTACCGGGCCCGCAACGGCGCCTGGCAGGACCGCTGGGCGCCCGCCCGGCCGACCGAACTGCCGACCGTCGTCGAAATCAGCGTGGAGCGCCGCGGCGCCGTGCCGGTGACGCTGCGTTTCCCGGTCGGCACGGCCATGTATCAGCCCCCGGCTGAGGGCGCGGAGGCTGCCAGTGCGCCCTGACCCCCTTCATGCCAGCGCGGCAACGCCGGCCCACGAGCGGGGCGCCGCGCTGCTCACCGTGCTGCTGCTTGTGGCCATTCTTTCGGTCGTGACGGCGGTCGCGCTGGATCGGCTGACGTTGGCGAGCCGGATGACCCGCAACATTGTCTCGGCCGATCAGGGCCGCGCCTATCTGCTCACCGGCGAGCAGATGGTGGCCAATCTGGTGAGCGACCTTGTGGCGGTGAACGCGGATCGCACCACCTTGCAGGGCGGCTGGCTGGGCCGCGACCAGACCATCTCTGTGCCCGGCGGCGCGGTGACCGTGCAGCTGGTGGATCGCGGCAATTGCTTCAATCTTAACAGTCTGGTCGTGGGGCCGGAGCCGGCGGGCGGGGTAGAGGGGGATGCGTCCACCATGCAACTCGCTGCCCGGCCGGTCGGCATCGCTCAGTTCGCGGCACTGATGCGTTTGCTCGGCGTGGATCAGAATGCCGCTACCCAGATCGCGATTTCCGCCACCGACTGGATCGACAGCGATTCAGAGCCGGGCAATGGCGGCGCGGAAGACAATTATTATGCGGGGTTCGATCCGCCCTATCGCGCGGCCAACACATTGATGGCCGATCCGAGCGAGCTGCTGATGGTCAACGCCATGACGCCGCAGGTCTATCAGCGCATCCGCCCCTGGGTCTGCGCCTTGCCGACGACGCGCCTCTCGCCGATCAACATCAATACGCTGCTGCCGGGGCAGGCCGTGCTGCTGGCCATGCTCGCGCCGGACGGTCTCGGGCTCGAACAGGCGCGGCAGGTGCTGGCGCAGCGCCCTGCGGATGGGTATGGCAGCGTGAACGCCTTCTGGTCTCTCCCGCAGCTTGTCAGGCTTGCGTTGCCTGAGGATGTGAAGAACCAGACCGTGGCCAAGACGCGCTGGTTCGAGGCGACGTTGCGGGCGGATCTCGGGGGAGACCAGGTGAGTGAGATTGTGCTGATCGATGCGGAGACGCAGCCGGCCCGGCTGATGCGCCGCCAATGGGGTGACGAGAGTTGAAGCACGATTATGTCATTGTCCTGCCGCGCGAGAGCGACACGCCCCCGGTCTGGTATCGGGTGGCGGACGAGCAGATCGTGCGGCGCGGGCGCGGCACCGAGTGGTTTCCGCCCGAGCAGGCGAACGAGGCCGAGCCCGCCGTCGGCCACGCCATGCTGGTGCTGCCGCCGCATGTGACGACGCTCCACTTCATCGCCTGCCCCGGCATGACGCCAAAGCAAGGCGCCGCCGCCGCGCGGCTGATGGCGCTGGAGGCGAGCATTGGCGATGGCGACCAGCTTCACGCTGCCGTTGCCGCCAATGACGATCCCGATGCGCCGCATGTGGTCGCCGTCACCAGCCGCAGCGCCATGACGCATTGGGTGGACTGGGCAGCAGAGCATGGCATCGCGCAGGCAAGTCTCGTCCCTTCCGCATTGCTGCTGCCGGCGCCCGAGGACGGCTT
Organism: Sphingobium sp. B8D3A; assembly: GCF_025961995.1. Lineage (NCBI taxonomy): Bacteria > Pseudomonadati > Pseudomonadota > Alphaproteobacteria > Sphingomonadales > Sphingobiaceae > Sphingobium > Sphingobium sp. B8D3A. Next base: position 1,324,260 of record NZ_JAOQOS010000001.1, read on the forward strand.
CGTCCATGCGCCCATTGGCGGCGCGGATGTGGTGCGCGGGCGTGACAGCGCGTTCGATGGCAGCGAGCCGCATGCGCCGCTCATCATCGGCGAGGCCTCGCTAACTCGTTTGCCGCCCGACAATGTCGATGAGGCGCTGCTGCTGGCGCTCGCCACGCCACCGCTCGACCTGCGGCAGGGCGCCTTCGCTCGCCGCGCGCCGGCCTTGTTCGGCAAGGATCGCTGGCGGCGCATGGCCATCATGCTCGGGCTCATTCTGCTGGCCAGCCTCATCGTCTCGCTCATCACCATCGTTCGGCTGAATGCGGAGGCCTCCCGCCTCGACGCGCAGACCGTGGCCATCGCGCAAAGTGTCGATCCTGCGGTGGCCGATGCCGCCGGTGCAGAGGCGCGCGTGACCGCCTTGCTCGGCGCGCGGGGCGGGCGCGGCGGGTTCACCGGCACGGTCGCCGGGCTGATGAGCGCCATGCAGGTCAATACCAATGTCACGCTCACCAGCATCAATCAGGGCAGCGATGGCGCGCTGCGGGTGCAACTGTCCGCCAATCAGGCCGAGGAGATCAATGAGGTGCTGATCGCCATTCAGGAGGCCGGCTGGCGGATCAGCGCCAACGCCGTGCAGCAGCGCGGCGCGCGGATCGTCGCCGATATCACGGTGGTGCGCTGATGCAGGGGCTGCGGACCTGGTGGGCCAATCACAGCCTGGCCGAGCGTCGCTTCATGGCGGGGCTGGGCATCGTGGCGTTGCTGATCTTTCTGTGGCTGGGCGTCTGGCGTCCGGTCAATGATGGCCTGGCAGCCGGCTGGGAGCGACAAGGCGCCGCGCTGGATCGCTATGCGTCGGTGCGGGCCATGGTCGCGGAATTGCGCCAGAAGCCGCCAAAGCGTGCCCAGGGCGAGCGCCTCGCGGTCGATCAACGCATCGGCCAGACAGCAGCGGAAGCAGGCTTCACGCTCGATCGCGCCGACCAGCAGGGGCAAGGCCGCATGTCCGTGAACATCGCCTCGGCTCGCGTCGGGCCGTTGTTGCAATGGATCGCGCGGCTGGAGGCAGACGGGGTTGCGGTCCAGACGATCAGCATCGTCCCCGGCGCGGCAGAAGGCACCGTCTCCGTACAGGCCGTGTTTCAGGAGACACAGCCATGATGGCGATGGTCCAGACGACGCGGGCGCGCATCATGCTCGGCGTGATCTTCCTGATCGCGCTGCTGGTCACATGGCCGCTTTATGCCGCCTTCGCGCTGTTCGGCCTCAAGGATATGGGCGTCGCCGCCCGATCCCTGCGCGGGCCCATCTGGTGGGGAGGCGCCGAGGAGTTGCAGATCCGCGGTGTTCAGCTGGGCACGGTGGATGTGTTCCTCAGTCCCATCCAGTTGTTCGTGGGCCGCGTGCGCATCGACATCGTGCGGCGGCTGGGTGACCGCGATGATATCAGCGGGGCCTTCACGCTGGGGCTCAACCGGCGCGGTGTTGACGATGTGACCGGATCGGTCGCGCTCGGCGCACCGCTGGCGCCGCTGCCGGTGAGCCGGGTCGAGTTCGAGGATATGACCGTCCACTTCTCCGGCGGCATGTGCACCAAGGCGGAAGGGCGCGTGCGCGCGCGCGTGCCAGCGATCATGAGCGGGCTGGGCCTCGCCAATGGTCTTGCCGGCGCGGTGCGCTGCGCAGGCGATGCGGTGGAACTGCCGCTGGTCAGCCAGTCCGGTCAGGAGCAACTGTTCGTGCGGATCAAGCAGGACGGCAGCTATGAGGCGACGATGCGCATGCGCACAACCGATCCGCTGATCGGCGCGGCGCTGGGCGCCAACGGCTTTCAGGCGGTCAATGGCGAGCAGGTGCTGCGGACCGTCGGCCGGTTCTGATCGCGTGATGCTGGGGGCCGATCTGTTGCGCGTGGCGCTGGGCTGCGGCCTTGGCCTCATCGCCGGCAGTTTTCTCGGCGCCATCGTCACCCGCTGGCCGCGTAGCGAATCGGTGATGCGCGGGCGCTCTGCCTGCGATGCCTGCGGGCGGACATTGGGCGCGATCGACCTCATTCCACTGCTCAGCGCCTTGCGGACGCGCGGGCGGTGCCGGACCTGTGGGGCACGGATCGATCCGGCGCATATGATCATGGAACTGGGTGCAGCCCTCATCGGTGGCTTCAGCGCTTGGGCTTTGCCGCTGCCTGCTGCCGCCCTGGTCGCGGTGGCGTTGTGGATCTTGCTGGCGCTGGCGGTGCTGGATGTGCGCCATTTCTGGTTGCCGGATGCCTTGACCTTACCGCTCGCGATCCTCGGTCTCACCCTGGGCGACTGGCTGGTGCCCGCGCCTTTTGCGGACCGAATGATCGGCGCCGCCATCGGCTATATAGGCCTGTTCCTGCTGGCCATGAGCTACCGGCGCCTGCGCGGACGCGATGGGCTGGGCTTGGGGGATGCCAAGCTGCTCGGCGCCATCGGGGCGTGGCTCGGCTGGCAGCTGCTGCCGGTCGTGCTGTTGCTGGCCAGCGTGGGAGGGCTGATCTGGGCTGTCATCCTGCGTCTAAAGGGGCACGCGCTCTCCGGGAACATGCGCTTGCCGTTTGGCACTTTCCTCTGCCTCGCCGCACCGCTAGCGGCTCGACTTGCGTGGACCATCGCCCCGTGACGGTGATGCGTTAGGGTCAACCTTCACCGTTCATGCTGAGTAGGGTCTGAGGTGCGCCGCAGGCGCGTATCGAAGAGCCGTATCGAAGCATCGCAGCGCACGGGCTTGTCCTTCGATACGCCGCTTCGACAGGCTCAGCAGCTACTCAGGACGAACGGAGGGGAGGTCCGCAATGGCGTCGTGTCCGGAAAGGCAGCTTTTGAAAAATAGAGCGCAACATCCGCCTTCCGCCGAATCCCGGAATTTGTCCAAGCCTCTTGAGACCCGCAGGGAACCAACCACCGCGCCGCGGGGTTCATTCCCGGAGGTATCTCATGGCAGCGCGTGCATATTGGCGTGGGCAGATCAAGCTGGCGCTCGTTTCGATCCCCGTGGAGGTCTTTTCCGCCACGCGCTCTGGCGCCAAGATCGCCTTTCATCAGGTCCATGAACCGAGCGGAAAGCGCATCCGCTATGAGAAGGTCGCGCCCGGCGTTGGGCCGGTGGATCGCGACGAGATCATGAAGGGCTTCGAGGTTTCCAAGGGGCAGTATGTGCTGCTCGATGATGAGGAAATCGAGGCCGTGAAGATCGAGAGCCGCAAGACGCTGGACCTCGTCCAGTTCGTCGACGCGAGCGAGATTGACGTGCTCTATTATGACAAGCCTTATTATGTCGTGCCTGCGGACGATCTCGCGGAGGAAGCCTATGTCGTCCTGCGCGACGCCTTGCGGCAGGCGAAGAAGGTCGGCCTGGGCCAGCTTTCCGTGCGCGGGCGCGAGCAGCTGGTTTCCATCAAGCCGTGCGGGCGCGGGCTGGTGATGGAAGTGTTGCGCTACGCCGACGAGGTGGTGAAGGCACAGGGCTTTTTCCGCGATATCGGCGACACCAAGCCGGAGGCCGATCTGCTCGATCTCGCCACCGCGCTGATCGACAAGAAAAGCGCGCCGTTCCACCCGGCCGAATTTCAGGATCGCTACATCCAGGCGCTCGAGGGGTTGATCGAGAAAAAGCGCAAGGCGAAGGGCGGCAAGCGCATTCTCGAGGATGCCGAGGATGCCGAGGAGGCGAGCCGGCCCGGCGGCAGCAATGTCATCGATCTGATGGCTGCGCTCAAGAAGTCGGTTGGCGATGGCGGGGCTGCCAAGAAGGGCGGCACAACCAAGAGCGCGCCAGCCAAGAGCCGGGCAACCGCCAGCAAGAGCGCCAAGGCTCCGGCCTCGAAGGCGGCGGGAAGCCGGGCAACCGCATCACGGTCGAGTCGCCGCAAGAGCGCCTGACATGGATCTCAACCCCGGAACGCCGCTGCATTGGGTCGATGGGGAGGTGATGCTGCGGCTGGGCATCGCGGCCCTGCTGGGATTGGCTCTGGGGCTGGACCGGGAATTGCGCGGACACGCTGCCGGACTCCGCACTCATGGCCTCATCTGCTTCAGCGCGGCGGTGATGACGGTAAGCTCGATCTCGCTCTATCGCCAGCTGGCGACCGGCCAGTCGGGCATGGACCCGCTGCGCATCTTTGAGGCGACGGGGACGTTCGTCGGCATCATTGCGGCAGGCCTCATCGTCTTCAGCAAGGGCGAGGTCCATAATCTCACCACCGCGGCGCACATCTGGCTGGCGACCGTGGTGGGCATCGCGTGCGGTGCGGCGCAGTGGCCGCTGGTTTTGGTGGCGAGCATCGTGTCGGTGGTGATGCTGACCTTTCTGCGGCTGGTGGAGCGGCGCTGGATCGAGCCTCGCCTCGCAGAGAGGGCATCCGACAAGGAAGAGGAAAAGAGCTGATGCCCCGCAAGAGCCCCCTTGCCGATTATGACGCCAAGCGCGATTTCTCGCGCACGCCCGAGCCGGCAGGCAAGCAGGAGCGCAGCCCCGGCGGCAATTTGTTCATCGTGCAAAAGCATGATGCGACGCGGCTGCACTGGGACTTCCGGCTGGAAGTGGATGGCGTGCTCAAGAGCTGGGCCGTGACCAAGGGGCCGAGCGTGGACCCGGACGACAAGCGCCTCGCCGTGCGGACGGAGGATCATCCGCTCTCCTACGCGACGTTCGAGGGGATCATCCCCAAGGGTGAATATGGCGGCGGCACGGTGATGCTGTGGGACAAGGGAAGCTGGGCGCCGGTGGAAGGCAAGAGCGCCAAGGATATCGAGAAGGGCCATCTCCATTTCCGGCTGGAAGGCGAGCGCATGAAGGGCGAATGGCTGCTGGTGCGGATGAAGCCGCGCCCCGGCGAAAAGCGCGAGAACTGGCTGCTGCGCAAGATCGACGACGCCTTCGCCGGCAACGGCGACGTGCTGGTGGAGCAATCACTGACATCCGTGCTCACCGACCGCACCATGGCGGAGATCGCGGCGGATACGGCAGGCGCGCAGTCGCTGGCCGGCAAGAAAGGCAAGGCCTTCACCCAAGCGATGGAGGCCGCCGCAGCGCATAATGACAAGGCTGCCAAGAAGGCGGCGGCGCCAGCACGCCGTACGTCGAAAGCTCAGTCGAAAGCCAAGCGGCCGGATTTCCAGTCCGTGCAACTGGCGACCCTGGTTGACGCGGTGCCAACGGGTAATGAGTGGATGCACGAGATCAAGTTCGACGGCTATCGTGCACTCGCAGCCGTCAACGGGGCGGATGTACGGCTCTTTACGCGCAGCGGCCTCGACTGGACGGACAAGTTTCAGCCCATTGCCGACGCCTTGGCCGCGCTGGATCTGCCGCCCGCGTTGATCGATGGCGAGATCGTGGCGCTGGGCAAGGGTGGCAATCCCGATTTCTCGACGTTGCAGGCCGCATTGAAGGGTGAGGGCAAAGCCGCGCTGAGCCTCTTCGCCTTCGATCTGCTGAGCCTCGATGGCGCGGACCTGCGCGGCAGTTCGAACATCGAGCGCAAGGAGCGGCTGGAATCGCTGCTCCACGCGGCACAGGCGCCGCTTCATGTCGCCGATCATGTCATAGGCGCGGGCGAGAAGCTGTTTACGGCCATGTGTAAAGCGGGTGGTGAGGGGATCATCTCCAAGCGCATCGACGCGCCCTATCGCGGCGCGCGGACCCGCAATTGGCTCAAGGTCAAATGTACGCTGCGGCAGGAGTTCGTGCTGATCGGCTGGACCCGCAGCAGCGCCAAGGGGCGCCCGTTTGCCTCGCTTTTGCTGGGCCAGCGGGAAGGGGAGGAGTTGGTCTACAAAGGCAAGGTCGGCACCGGCTTCGATGCGGCGACGATGGACGATCTCGCGGCCCGCTTCGCCACGCGCGCGCGCAAGACCCCGGCGGCGGAGGTGCCCCGGGCCGAGGCACGCGGCGCGCAGTGGATCAAGCCGGACCTAGTGGCCGAGGTGGCCTTTGCGGAATTCACCGGCGACGGCCGAGTTCGGCATGGCAGCTTCCTGGGGCTGCGCAGCGACAAGGATGCGACCGCCGTGACGCCCGAAAAGAAGGCCCCCGCACCCAAGGCGAAGAGCGACGTGCCGATCTCCAACCGGGAGCGTGTGATCTTCCCCGAGAGCGGGCAGACCAAGGGCGATCTGGCCGATTATTATGCGGCGATCGCGCCGCTCATGCTGCCTTTCGTCTCGGACCGGCCGATCAGCCTCGTGCGCTGCCCTCAGGGCCGGGCGAAGCAGTGCTTTTTCCAGAAGCATGATAGCGGCTCGTTCGGTGCCCATGTGCATCATGTGCCCATCCGCGAGAAGGATGGCGGCACGGAGGATTATCTCTACGTGCAGGACGCTGAGGGCCTGCTCGCCTGTGTGCAGATGGGGACCATCGAGTTTCACGGCTGGGCCGCGCGGGCCAGCGATGTCGAGCATCCTGACAAGATGATCTTCGATCTCGATCCCGATGAGGCGCTGGATTTCTCCGAGATCATCCGCGCGGCCCGGGATATCCGCCGGCGGTTGGAGGATATCGGGCTGGTCAGCTTCGCCATGCTGTCCGGAGGCAAGGGCGTGCATGTGGTCGTTCCGCTCACGCCGGGGCATGATTGGGACACGCACAAGGATTTCTCGCATCGCTTCGCAGAGGCGATGAGCATGGCTGAGCCGGAGCGCTTCGTCGCCACGATGAGCAAGGCCAAGCGCAAGGGGCGCATCTTCATCGATTATCTGCGCAACCAGCGGGGCGGCACGGCGGTGGTGCCCTATTCCGCGCGCGCCCGTGCTGGCGCGCCGGTTGCGGTGCCGATCAGCTGGGAGGAGCTGGAGGATGCGAAGGATGCGCATCCGTTCAGCATCGCGGATGCGGAGGCCTTAATCGAGCGGTCACGGGACAAGTCGCTGCGGGGCTGGGGATTGATGGCGCAGGGCTTGCCGGAATTGTGAGCCTTTGCCTGCCCGCTCGTGTCGAGCGAAGTCGAGACACGTTAGGACAGCGCTGGCGTGTCTCGACTACGCTCGACACGAACGGGGGGAGAATTAGACCCCCTATTCGTGCCGGAGCGCGTCGATGGGGTTCAGGGCCGCCGCCCGCCGGGCGGGGAAGAAGCCGAACACCACCCCGATCAGCGCTGAAATGCAGAAGGCAAAGACGTTGATCTGCGCGTCGAACGTCCACGGCACCTGCATCAAGGGCGTCGCCACGGCGATGGCGATCTGCGCCAATAGCAGGCCGATCGCGCCGCCGAGGCAGGAGAGCACCACCGCCTCCACAAGAAACTGCAGCAGCACCTCGCGCTGCACCGCGCCGATGGCGAGGCGGATGCCGATTTCGCGGGTCCGTTCCGTCACGGAGACGAGCATGATGTTCATGATGCCGATGCCGCCGACTACAAGGCTGATGCCCGCCACTGCTGCGACGATTCGCGTCAGCAGTGTGGTTGTGCCGGTCAGCGTGTCGGAAATCTGGCGGGTGTCGAAAATGTTGAAGTCATCTTCCTTGCCGCCGGTGATCTTCCGCCGGTCCCGCAGCAGGTCGGTGAGGGAGGCCTGCACCTGCTGGGTCGAATAGGCCTGATCGACGCCCACCATCAGCAGCCGGATATCCGTCGTCCCGGTAAAGCGCCGCTGCACGGTCTTGATCGGCATGATGACGACATCGTCCTGATCGCCGCCGAAGCCGGCCTGTCCGCGCGTGCTCAGCGTGCCGACGATGTCGCAGCTGACATCGCCAATGCGGAAGCGCTTGCCGATGGCATCGTCGCCCCGGAAGAGGTTGCGCTGCACGGTCGAGCCGATGATGCACACGGCCTTGCCGGCGGTTTCCTCCGCGGGGGTAAACATGCGCCCGGCGCTCAGCGGCCATGGCTGCACCTTGAAATAATCCATCGTCGTGCCGTTGATCGTCGTCGACCAGTTGGCGCCCTCATAGATCGCCGTCGCGCTGGCCTGCGCCTGTGGGGCGACGGCCGTGACCCCGGCGACCTGCTGCTGGATGGCCGTCACGTCCGAGGGTTCGAACTCGGGCGGACGCGGCCCGCCGCCACCCCGGCCGAAGCCCTGGCCGGGCCGCACCTGCAGGATGTTGGTGCCGAGCGCCGCGATCTGCTGCTGCACGGCGGCTGTCGTCGCCTTGCCCAGCGTCACCATGGTGACGACCGCCGCCACGCCGATGATGATGCCCAGCGTCGTCAGAAAGGAGCGCAGCTTGTGCCGCAGGATCGAGCGCAGCGCGAGGAGGAAGGTGGTGCCCAGCATCAGTGCATCGCCCTTTTGCCTGCGCCCTGTTCGATGCGATCGACCAGCCCGTCCTTGAAATGCACGATGGTGCGGGCGAACTCGGCCATGTCCGGCTCGTGCGTCACCATGAGCACGGTGATGCCCGCATCGCGATTGAGGCCGCTCAGCAGTTCCATGATCTCCACCGAGCGCTCGCTATCGAGATTTCCGGTGGGCTCGTCGGCGAGCAGCACATCGGGATTGGTGACGATCGCGCGCGCGATGGCGACGCGCTGTTGCTGGCCGCCGGAGAGTTCGGCGGGCGTATGGTCCCACCATTTATCCAGCCCGACCTTCTCGAGCGCGCTCATTGCCGCCTCCCGCCGCGCATCCTTGGCATCGCCGCGGTAGAGCAGGGGCAGCTCGACATTTTCGAGCGCCGTCGTGCGCGCCAGCAGGTTGAAGCCCTGAAAGACGAAGCCGAGATATTTGCGGCGCAGCAGTGCCCGTTGATCCCGGTCCAGCGTCTCGACATGCACGCCCTTGAACATGAAGGCGCCCGAGGTCGGCACATCGAGGCAGCCGAGGATGTTCATCGCCGTCGACTTGCCGGAGCCGGACGGGCCCATGACCGCCACGAAATCGCCCTGCGCAACGTCGAGGTCGACGCCCTTGAGCGCCTGGAACGCGGTCGCGCCCTCGCCATAGACCTTGGTGATGCCGCGCAGGGAAATGAAGGCGTTATCGGCCACTGCTGGCGGCCCCGCTGAGCTGACTGGTGATGACGTTCATGCCCGGCTTGAGGTCGCCGGAAAGCACTTCGGTATGGAAGCCGTCGGTGTCGCCGGTGGTGATCTGCACCGCTTTCGGCTTGCCGTCGTCGCCCAGCACATAGACCTGCTGCTGCGCGCCGCGACCCACGGTGACGCTGCGGTCATTGCCGCCGCCCCTGCGGCGCGGCCCCATCGAGAGCGCGCCGGTGATGCCGGACTGCCCGCCGCCGGCCTGGCTGCCGCCCGGCGCCTGCGGGGAGAAGCGCAGCGCCGCGTTGGGCACCAGCAGCACATCCTTCTTGTCGGACGTGACGATGTCCGCCGTCGCGGTCATGCCGGGGCGCAGGTCAAGCTTTTCGTTATCGACGCTGAGGTCGGCGGCATAGGAGACAACCTGACCCGTGGTGCCGCTCGTGGACGTGCTCGACGTCGAGGAGGCGCTGGCCGCGCTGGCCGAGAGATTGGAGCCGATGTCGACGCGGGTGATGACGGCCGGGAAGGTCCGCTCAGGGAAGGCATCCACGATGAACGTCGCCTTCTGGCCCTCCTTGACCGTGCCGACGTCGGCCTCGTCAATGGCGACTTCCAGCTTCATCTTGGAGAGATCCTCGGCGATCACGAACAAGGTCGGCGTGTTGAACGAGGCCGCGACGGTCTGGCCGGGGTCGACCTGACGGGCGAGCACGACGCCCGCCACGGGCGAGCGGATGATCGCGCGGGCGCGCTGGGTCTGGTTCTGCGAGAGAGCGGCCTGGCTGGCGACGACATTGGCCTCGGCCACCCGCAGCGCGGCCTGTGCGCGCTGCACATTGGCGCGTCCGGTCTGCAGCTCGGTCTTGGACGGGACACGTCCGCCTGAGAGTCGGGCGACCTCTTCCAGCCGGGCAAGCTGCGCCTGCGATTCGGAGAGGGTTGCCTTGGCCTGGGCTACCTGAGCCTGATTGGCGGCAAGCTGGGCGCGGCCCTGACGAATCTGATCCTCGATCTGCTCGGGGTCGATTTCGGCCAGTGGCTGGCCCTGCGTCACGCGGTCGTTCACGTCCACCAGCACGCGCACCACCAGGCCGGAAAGCTGCGAGCCGACCGTCACCTGATTGGTCGGCGCCAGCTTGCCGGTCGCCGAGACAGTGGTGACGAGGTGGCTGCGCTGAACGGGCGCGGTCACATAGCCGGGTGCCTCCGCGCTGCCGAAGAAGCGCCAGGCGAGCAGAATGAGCAGCAGCGCGCCGGCGACGATGGCGACCCATTTGAAATGGCGACGCCAGGCCGGCTGCGGCTTCACGCCGAGAAAATCATCGAGTTGCTGATCTGCCATGCTTGTGCTTCCGGTCATTGAGGCGCGGTCGGCGTGACGGTGGAATCCCACCCGCCACCCAGTGAGGTGTAAAGAGCGATCAGGGCGGTTGCCTTGTCGGCGCGGGCCTGCACCAGGCCGTTGCGGGCCGAGATGAGCGAGGCTTCCTGCGTGTTGAGCGTGGTGAAGTCAGTGAGGCCGGTGCGATACTGGTCGCGTGCGAGCAAGGCGGAGGTGTTGGCCGCATCGAAGGCGATGGCGAACTGTCGTTCCCGCTCACCGGCGGTGCGCAGCGCAACCAGCGCGTTCTCGACATCTTCCAGCGCGGTCAGCACGGTCGACCGATAGCTGGCGAAGGCGCCTTCCGCACCGGCCTGCGCGGAGCGGATCTGCGCGCTGGTGCGGCCACCATCGAAAATGAGCTGGCTGAGGCTCGCGAACAGGCTGCCGGTGATTGTATCGAGCACGCTGCCGAGGCTGGTGGCGCCCGCGCTCAGGCTACCGCCAATGCTGAGTGCCGGGAAAAGCTGGGCGCGCGAGACGCCGATCTGCGCGGTGGTGGCGGCGAGGTTGCGCTCGGCGGCGCGCACGTCGGGGCGCTGGCGCAGCACGTCGGCGGGGATGCCGGCGGCGATCTCCTCCGGTCCGCGGGGGATAGGCTTGGGCGCTGCCAGCATCTCCTTGAGCGCGCCGGGTGCCTGCCCGGTCAACACGCCGATGCGGGAGACGGCGGCATTATACTGCTGCTCGATCTGTGGCAGGCTGGCGGCAGTCTGTGCCCGGCTTGCCCGCGCTTGCTCCGCATCCAGCGATGAGGCCAGCCCGGCCTGCACGCGGAAGCCGGCGATCTCCAGATTATCGTCCTGAATCGCCAGGCTCGACCGCGCATTCTCGATCTGCGCCTGATAGGCACGCGCCAGCACATAATTGCGCGCGACCTCGCTCTGCACCGAGAGCAGCACGGTCGCATAATCGAAGCCCGCGCCTTCATATTGCGCCCGGCTGGCCGCCACGGAGCTGCGCACGCCGCCGAAGAGATCGAGCTGGTAGCTGGCGTCTAGCCCCAGCGAGAAGCTGTCGGTGCCGCCGTCGCCAACGGTCACGACCGAGCCGTCCGGCAGCGTCGTCGTCCTGTCGCCGCCCCGCAGCGGCTCGGTCCGGCGGTAACCGGCCGAGCCACTGGCCGAGGGCAGGAGGCTCGAGCGGCTGACCACCAGCGCCTCGCGCGCCTGCCGCAGCCGCGCCGTCGCCTGTGCGAGGTCGAGGTTGGATTGCGCGGCCTGCTCCACCAACTGGCCCAGCACCGGATCATCGAAGCTCAGCCACCAGCGGGTCAGGTCCGCCCGGTCCGGCGTTGCCGGCACGGACCACTGATCGGGCACCCCCAGAGCGGAGGCGCTTTTCGGCTCATAAGCGGGAGCCATGGTGCAGGATGGCAGCAGGACGATGCCCGATAGCAGCAGGAATGCGCGGTTCATGCCCGATGAATGGGTGAGCGCGCATTTTTCGTCCAGCCGCAAATTGTCACAAATTATACCGAACGGGTGGATTGCCGCTACGGAACGCTGCGCGGAGAGGCCTTATCCATTCCTTAAGATATTGATGGTTAAGGAAGTTGTTCGGTGAATGCGCGTCGATTATCATGGCTGCAACAGGGCCGGATCGTCGATAGCGACGCACCAGGACGGAGCCCGATCTTCTTCGAGAGAACAGCATGATGAACGTGAGGCTTGGCGCTGCGGCGCTCGCATTGTCTTTGGTGTCGGTCCCCGCTTTGGCGACCTCGACCATTACCGACGGGATCAACAACCCAGCAGGCCAGTGGGCCGGCATCGATTATTGGGGCGTCCAGGTCTCCCAATTCTCGACGGTGGACCAGACATTCACGTTCAATCTGCCCACCTACAGCAAGGTGGATCTGTTTCTGAGCGGTTCGCCGAAATTCCAGTTCACGGACATTTTGCTCAACGGCACGAGCATCGCCAGCAATCTGACGCCGGGCTGGAGCAACGCGCTGATCGGCTCCGGCTTTGCCGATGCCGGGTCGGTAACCCTGCAGTTCAAGGCGAACTACACCTGCCCCGATTGCTGGGGCGACTGGTTCGGCGGCTATGTGCAGGTGAGCGAGGCGGCCTATAATCCGCCTGTGACGCCGCCGGCCTCCAATCCCATTCCTGAGCCTGCGACCTGGGCGCTGATGCTCGGCGGTCTGGCGCTGGTGGGTCTTATGATGCGCCGCCGCAAGGTGTCGGTCAGCTTCGGCTGACCGGTTTTGTCCGCGGCGAGGTGACGAGAGGGCCGGACTTCCGGCCCTTTTTCATGGGTCATGCAGGAGCAGGCGCGCGGCCCTCTCCGCCAGCGATGGTTAGCACCAGCTTTTCCAGCACGACATTGTCGTCCATCCGCCAAATGCTGATCCGGTGCCGCCCGGCCTCAATCGGGCCGAGATCGGCGGTCAGGCGTACGCTGTTGTCGATGACAGCCTCGGCCCAGCGCTGCTTGGCGGACGTGTCCTGTGCGCCGCCCGTCGGCTCCAGCACGGCCCGCAAGACCGTGACTGGGCCATCGTCCAGAGACACGCCGAGCGCGACTCCGGCCTGTCCCATCGTACCCAGCGTGGGGACCAGGTGGGCGGTGATCTGACCGGTCCCGGCCTGGGGGACGTCCACCTCATAATCGAGCGCGACCCCGTCGGCCGGGGTGGTCGCGGGACGACCTTGCGGCAGGGCCACCATAGCACTGCCGCCCTGACCGAGATGGGCGATGGGGGTCCAGCGCAGGCCCTTGGCATGGCGCGCGCGGGCGAAGTCGCTCGCGGCGATGGTGATGACGCGGGGGTCTGCAGGGCGGGGTGCGACGAACACGGGCGTGCCCTTCGTCGTGCCATCGCCGACCCGCGATATGCTGGGCATGCTCTGTTGGGTCGGCTGCTGCCAGATGACATAGCCGATGTGCACCTGCGCCATCATGCCATCCCACTTGCCACCATTGAGTGTATGATAGTGCGCCGTCAGATCGGCATCGCGCTTGTAGCTCGTTTCCACCATGTCCGCGAAATAGTTGGCGCGCGGGTCATTGTCCTGCGCCAGCCGCTTGTTCCACGCCGCGCCATAATAGAGCCGGTACAGATTGGCCATCGCGCTGATCGGGTAGGCGAGGAGTTGATCGTAAGCGTCGTGCTGCGCAGGCCGCAGCTTCGCCCGTGTGGCGAGCATCCGGCGTTCGAGCGCATCCCACTCGGCAACCCGTGCGCCGAACACGCCCCCCTCCAGCGCCTGCGGCGTGACTGCGCCCAGCGGGAAGCTGTCCTGATCGATCAGTTCGGGTTTCCGTCGCGCGGCATATTGGCTGTAGGCCGTCATCATCGCGCCGATCGCCTCGGCTTCTTCGGGGCCGAATGTCGCCGCTGCCCAGCGTGCCGGATAGGCCGCCAGTGCGTGCGGGGTCATAGCCTCGGGATTCCAGGCCATCGTCAGAAAGAAGCTGAGCGGATATTCCATGGGCTTGATGTCGCCGACATTGACGATCCACATTGCCCGGGCGTCGCGCTGCCAGGCCAGGTCCATCTGCTGCCAGACCTTCTCGATCTGGTTGGTGTTCAGCCACTTATAGTTGCGCGGCACACCCACATAATCGAAGTGATGATAGACGCCATGGCCGCCGCTGCGCGGCCTCGCGGCCGGATGTGGCAGGCGGCGGATCTGGCCCCAATTATCGTCCGCGAACAGCAGGATGACATCGTCGGGCACCTGCATGCCGTGATCGTAATAATCCTGCACTTCCTTGTAGAGCGCCCAGACCTGCGGGGTCTTGTCCGCGCTCTGGCCGGTCACCTGGGCGATGATGGCGCGCTGGTCCGTCACGATCTGTTCGAGCAGCGGGATCGCGGTGCCTTCCGCCATCGCCTCATCGCCATCGCCGCGCATCCCGATGGTGACGACGGACTCATAGCGCCCGCCATTCCCTTTCGACATCATGCGGGTGATCCCGCCGCGCCAGAATTCGCGCAGGTTGTCGGCGTTGGTCGTGTAATCCCAGCGTCCGCCGGTCACGCCGCCTTCAGGATTGCGGTGCCACTCGTCCTGCGCCCGGAGCATCGGCTCGTGGTGGGAATTGCCCATCACCACGCCCATTTCATCGGCAAGGATCATGTTCTGCGGGTCGTCGGCGGCGAAAGCGCGCGGCGCCCACATCGCCGGCCAGAGATAATTGCCCTTCAAGCGCAGCAGCAGCTCGAAGACATGGGCGTACATCGCGGCATTGAAGCCACCGAATGTCTTTTCCGCCCAACTGCTCAGGCAGGGTGCCTCGTCGTTGATGAAGAACCCACGGTAGCGCACCTTGGGCTGATCCCGCACTGGCGTGGCGGAGATCGATACATCCCGCCGCCGCGTGACCGGCACATCGGCAAACCAGTGCCATGGCGAGACGCCGATCTGTTCGGAGACATCATAGGTGCCGAACACGGCGCCGCGCCGATCCGACCCCACGATCACCAGCGCGCGCTCGATCCCCTCGGCCGGATGATCCACGACGATTCGCCGAAAGGCTTCCCAGGCTCCCGCAAGATCGCCCACGTCGATCTTCCCGGCGGCGATCAGACCGTCGATCAGCCGGCTTTGGCCCAGCACGCCGATGATGACAGCCACGCCGGAAGGCGCGCTCCCATAGCCTTTCGACACGCGCGCAGCCGTGCCGCACACCCGCCCAAGATCTTCCGCGAATCGCGTGGCGACATGCCCCACCGCACTGTCGGCCTTGCTATCGATTATCACCGCAGCCGGCACGCCGCTGCGGATCAGGGGGAAGGGCGCTCGCGCTCCCAATCCCAGCGCCCCGGCGCGCGCGGCGAGTGGTGAACCGAGCAAAGCGAGCGTCCCGGCAGCCGCGCCCCCCATCAGCCGTCGCCGCGTGACTCCGCTGGCCGCGTGCTCGCGCATGATCCGCTCCCTTCACTCTTCGCCTGTCTGCGACGCCTCAGCGCACCATCACGCGATTTACTCCGACAAATTAAAGTGCAAATAGTCGAGCCGGCTGTCAAATGCACCGTGCCGTTTTAATACGATTTTCAGTTGACCAGAGGCATGCCGGTGGCAGTGCTTCTGCGGTCATCAACTGGGCATGACGCCCGGACGCTCGCGCGGTCGGAGCGGGCCATATGCCAGGATTTCCGCCATTCTGGCTGGGCTTGGGCTTCAGCGCTCGACGCCGTTAGCGCAGGGAACTCTCCATCGAGGCGCCAAACGATCCATATTTTGCTTCAAATCGAGAGGCCGCGACGCCGCTCGGCGCACGGTTTTCCCTACGCGGATGGCAATTGCTCCGCTCAAAAAAGGGTGTAAACGCTCTAAGGAGCAGAAGGTTGCACCGGCCTGTAAATGCTTCGGGGCGTCGACGGGGGACTTTACGTGATCAAAGATGTGATTGTCGGTTGGCGTCGCCGTTCCATGAGTCCCGTCTCTTATGCCAATCCAGTGGGCGATGCGCTCCAGGCGTCCGGCTCGCTGAGGGACTCCGTCGTTCGATTGATGGACGGAATTGCCGGCTATAAGTGGGCTGGCGAGACAATGCTCGAGGTTCCCAACACAACTGCAGACGCGCATCTCAATCAAGTGCAACAGCGGCGCGTTTTTGCCGGACTGTCGCGCAGTTTTCATCCCGATGAGCGCTCGGATGCAATGCACCTGAGCGCCGACCTGAATGCTCTCGACGATCGCCGGACATCCATCGGCGCGCTTTGAGGCGAAATAGGGCGAGGTCACAACCACCCTCACATTCGTGAGGAAATGGTGCCGGATGCAGGATTTGAACCCGCGACCTTCGGTTTACAAAACCGCTGCACTACCACTGTGCTAATCCGGCAAGGTCGCAACTCCCTATGATTTCGCCGCGCGGGGGTCAATCCGCAATGCGGCTCGGCCGCAAGGTCACGGCCCGGTCTGCATCTCCAGCGCCCAGGCGCGCGCCGCCTCCAGACGGGCAGTATTGACCGCGCAGATCAGCGCGTCGGCGCGGTCAAGAAGGATGGGATCGCGACCGGATCGGTCAACAGGCTGGGTATCGCCGGGCGCGGGCAGGCCGGGGCGATGGGAAGCACAGGCAGCGGGCGCGGCTGGCAGCCGCACAACGCGATCACGATAGGCAAGGGTGAGAGCTTCGCTCTTCTGTTCGGCAGCATCGTTGAGCCTCCTGTTGTGGACGCGCAGCGCGGCGACCTGCGCGTCGAAATCCGCCTGCGCCTTGGCCTGGGCGGCGCGATAATCCTGACGAGCCTGTGCGAGTGCGGCGGCATGGCGCGCACGCAGATGGTCGACCCGCATCCCCCATGCCAGCGCGAGGATAAGAGCGAGGGCGAGCCCGCCGGTGGCGGTGGGCCATCCTTGCAGCGTCACAGGTTGGTCAGGCAGAGCCGGCGCTCTGCCTCCCGCCGGTTGACCAGCCCCTGCACACGCCGCCCATCGACCATCACCCAGAGCCGGAACGCATCGCAGCCGCCGGGCCAATCGCCCGCATTGAACCGCCGCGCGACTGTCGAGCGCGCAAAGGCCGCCTCGCCAATATTGTAGGTGAGCGAGATGGCGGCCGCGAACTGATAGGGCCGATCCTTGAGCGCTGGCACGGCGCGCAGCACTGCGGGCGCCCAGTCGGCGGCCAGCGTTCGATCCAGTATCGCCGCGCATTCGGTGGGCGTGTAACGCCGCATCGGTACGCGGGTCTCGCCGGCGCAGACCGTCCAAATGCCGGCGATGTCGCGATAAGGGTCGGTCCGAGTGCCTTCCCATCGCGCGATGAAGGGTGCCGCGATCATGATGGCGAGACCGACGAAAGCGCTGCCGACCGCGCCGCCCAGCAGCGTGTCCCGCGCGTTCATTTGCTCAAGCCCTTGAAGGCCGCGAACGCGGCGATCATCGAGGCGATGAAACCCGCCACCCATCGGCTCCAGCGCAGCCAGAGCTTCGCCGCGCGCCAGGCTTCGATCACTTCCATGGTCCGCTTGGTGTCCTGTTCGACCAGCGCCAGCCGCTCGGATGCGCGGCCGATTTCCTGCGCCTGCCGGTCGACCGTCTCGGCAAGGCTCTCCACCTTGCCGATCAGTTGATCCAGCTTCCGCGCGAGTTGCGGGCTGGTCATCTTGTCACCGCATCTTTTGCATCGCCATCGCAGCGGTAGAGCGCCACGATGTCTGGTTCATCGCCGGTGAATGGGCCGCTCGGGCAGGCGTAGCTCGTGCCACTGTAGCGCTCGCTGTTGAACACCGCCCATTCATCCAGCGCGCCGCCGGTGAGCCCGTATTCGCCGTTATGGTTGCGGAGCGAATAGCCCGAGGGGGCCGGCACGATCGTCTCGCCGAACGCGGCATAGTTCTCGCGGGTGCCGGGAAGGCCATCGGTGACGTTGGTCACATAGAGCGCCAGCCCTCCCGGCCCGGCCTGGCAGGCGACATGGTAGCGCTTGCCCGGCGCCAGCACGGTGGTGCCGGTGAGGCCGCTCCATACGCGCAGCTTGCCGGCGCCATCGATGGCGACGAAGCGGGAGCCGTTGCTTCCGAACCCGCCGAACAGGACCTGGATCGCGCCCGGGAGCGGGTCCGGGCAGGTGAAGAAGCCCTCCACGGTAATCGGCGCGAAGACCGGGCTGTAACTGCCGCGCGCGGTGCCGCCCGTCATCTGCTGGCCGAACGCCGCGCCACCGGTGCTGGCGGCATAGCTCGTGCTCGTCTCGGCCATGCTGAGCGGGCTGATCGGCGCGATGAAGCCGCTCGGCGGGGCATTGATCGCGCCACCCGGTGTCGGCGCCGCGATGGCGATGGGGAGCGTGCTGCCCTGCACGATGCGTCCGGTGGTGATGCCGTCTCCATCGGTCCGGTCATCGCGGATCGTGTCTGCCGCTGCATTGGCAGGGCCGCTCGGGAAGTAGACCCAGAGGTCGAGCTCATGCCCGGGGCCGGGATCGTTGGCGAGCGTGATTGCGAGGGTCGTGGCGTTCACCGGGGTGACCGAGGCGATCGGGAAGCGATTATCGGTCGCGTTGTTGGCCATCGGGTTCACCCGGCCGCGCGGGAACACCCACAGGCGGTTGCCCGGGGTGCCGCTCAGCACCAGCGCGCTCTGGCCGACATTGCTCAGCGTAAGCGTGATTATGGTGCCGGATCGGGTGGCGGAGAGGGGCGCGGGGCCAAGCCCGGCGCTGGCGCCATAAGAACTGCGCAGCGCGCGATAGAGATGCCGCGCCATGGTCAGCGAGCCGGCCTGCGTCTGGTGGATGCCGTCGCCGCTCATCAGCGTATCGTCCATGTGGACATACGTCGCACCACTGGCCGCGCACCAGTCCTGCGCGCCCTTGCGGATGCGGCTCACTTGCCACGGCGTGCCCCAGCTCCGCAGCAGCCCCATGGAGGGGATGGTCCAGACGAGACGGGCGAAGGACGGCAGGCTGTTGAGCGCGGTCAGCTGGCTGAAGAGGGTGCTCAGGGCCTGACCATAAGCCTTGGGTGGAATGCCATAGAGGGCCTCGGTATGGCCCTGGCCCCAGACAAAGGCCTCGAAGCCATTGCCGGCCCGGTTCATCACCTCGGTGAGCGCCGTCCAGTTGCTCTGCCCGCTAAAGAAGCTGGCGATGGTGGTGCCGCCGACGGCATGGCCGACAACGCCACAGTTGACGCCGGTCAGCGCGACCATGCGATTGAGATATTCACCGACGCCGACGGAATTGGGGCCGGTGCTATTGCTCAAATCAGCCGGCGTCTGCCAGGGCATGGTGGCGGCGGCGGGATTGTAGGTGTTGCCGTCCACATATCGCGCCAGCACCGCGCTGTTGGCATCCGGCGCGATCCCAAGCGAAGCGAAGGTCGCCGTCGAATCGGTGGCCTGTCGCCCCAGCATCCGCACGGTGAGCGACTGACCCGCAAAGCCGGTCAGCATGCCCATGCCGACCTTGACGGTGCCGAGCTGCCAGGCGCCATCCGCGCCCTTCAGATCGATGAAGAACCAGCCAAGCCGCGCGTCCACGCCGGTTACGTCGACATAGGTGGCGCCGTTTGCGATCGTGCTGGCGGTCCATGGCCCCTGCAGGATCGTCGTCCCGTCGTCGGCCGAGCGGATGCGCACGCCGACCGTGCCGGCGGTGACGGTGCCGGACAGCGGCACGCGGATCGTGCCGGTGCCCTTGCCCTGGCCACCGCCGCTTGCGGTGGCGCGCTGGTAAATCCGCTTCTCTTCGTAGCTTGGGAACTGCGCCAGCGTGAAGCCAGCGCTGTAACTCGCGGCAACGAGCGCCGCAGCGACCGGCCCGACGGGGTCCGCATCGGCTGACCCACTGCCGCCGGCCCCGTTCGCCAGCTCGCGCGGGCCGATCATCGATCCCGTATCGGCTGCGGACAGCACATAGCTGTTGGCGGTGGCGCCTGCGATGGGTACGCCATCGCGCAGCCACTGCCATCCCGTCGCCGCGCCGTTCACGATGATGCCGCCCAGAGCGGTGAGCATATCGCCGACGCGCGGAGGGCTGGCGGCGCCGGTCATGGCGGGTCTGCTCGTCCAACTGGGGGCGGGGGTTGGTGTAGGCGTCGGCGTGGGGGTGGGAGACGCGCCAAGGGGCCGATGGCGGCGCGCAGACCCTGCAGCGCCGAATCCAAATCCGGGACCGACCATCAGGCAAGGCCCACAATGTCGGCCGCGGTCGTGCCGCTGGCCCGGATGTAGCGGGCGCGAATGTCAAGGATCTGCCCTGACGCGACGTTCTTGAGCACCACGTCCGTGCTGGAGCCCGCCGCGCGCAGCGTGATGGTCCCGCCCGTCCCGACATAGATGGCCTTGGGCAGCGGGTCGATTTCATTGGTGGCGTGCGGCGTGATGGCAAAGGCCTCGCGCGCCGGCTGGGTGAGGGAGTCGATCTGGGTTTCGAAGCGGTCGGCCATGTCCGTGCCCTTCCTGTGGCGAGTGCTGCGGCCGAATCGCCGCAACGCCCTTAAGCCACCGGAGAGGTGCTGTAGGACAGATTAAATTTACCTATATGGTAAAATCATGGTGCTGGGGTCTTGTCCTTGAACAGGCACACATCGTTGATGATGCAGCGCCAGCATTCGGGCTTACGGGCTTTGCAGACATAGCGCCCATGCAGGATCAACCAGTGATGGGCATCGCGCCGGAAGGGCTGGGGGACGCGCTTTTCCAGTCCGGTCTCGACGGCGAGCACGGTCTTCCCCGGCGCCAGCCCAGTGCGGTTGCCGACCCGGAAGATGTGGGTATCGACCGCAAAGGTTTCCTCGCCGAACGCCGTGTTCATCACCACATTGGCTGTCTTGCGCCCCACGCCCGGCAGGGTGGTCAGCACGTCCCGGTCGCGCGGCACTTCGCCGCCGTAGGTCTCCACCAAGGCCTGCGAGAGCGCGATGACGTTCTTGGCCTTGGTGTTGAAGAGGCCGATGGTCTTGATGTGTTCCTTGAGCGCCTCCTCGCCGAGCGCCACCATGTCCGCCGGCGTCTTCACCGTTTCGAACAGCCGCCGCGTCGCCTTGTTGACGCCCGCATCGGTCGCCTGCGCGGAGAGGACCACGGCCACCAGCAGCTGGAAATCATTGCCATAGTCCAGTTCGGTGCGCGGCTCGGGATTATGCTCCGCCAGCCGCGAGAACAGCGTAAAAATCTGGTCGCGGTTGAGAATGCGCTGCCGGCTCAAGACCTACAGCCCCAGCACATCCGCCATGGCATAGCGTCCCGGCGCCTTGCCGACCAGCCATTGCGCGGCCTTCACCGCACCACGGGCGAAGATGATGCGACTTTCGGCCCGGTGACCCAGTTCGATCCGCTCCTGATCGGCGGCCAGCACCACAAGATGATCACCCGCGACCGATCCGCCCCGCAGCGCCGCAAAACCGATGTCGCCGGCCTTGCGCGCGCCGGTGATCCCGTCGCGCCCCCGCGCGCTATGCTCGGCAAGGCTGATCCCGCGCCCGGCCGCCGCCGCTTCGCCGAGCAGCAGCGCCGTGCCGGAAGGAGCGTCCACCTTGTGGCGATGATGCATCTCCAGAATTTCGATGTCCCAATCGTCGCCCAGTCGCGCGGCCGCTTCCCGAACGAGCGCAGCCAGCAGATTGACGCCGAGCGAGGTATTGCCCGTCTGCAGCACTGCGATGTGCGCCGACGCGCGGTCGATGGCGGCGTGATGCGCTGCTTCGAGGCCGGTCGTGCCAATCAGCAGCGGCTTCCCCGCCGCGACGCAGGCATCGAGATGCGCCTGCAGCGCGCCGGGCACCGAGAAGTCGATCAGCACGTCGGCGCTGCCCGCAAGGCCCATCGCATCGCTGGTGATCGCCGCGCCTTCTGCGCCGATGGTCCCGCCCGGCTGACTGTCCGTTCCGCCCGCCACCGCAATCCCGGCATCCGCCGCAACCCCCGCGATCGCCTGACCCATGCGCCCCCGCGCGCCAAAGATGCCGATCGCCGTCATGATGCTTGCGTCCTTCGCCCCAAATCTGTCTCATCGCGCCGATGCCAGACTCAAACGCACTTGTCATCCTCACCGGCGCCGGCATCTCGGCAGAAAGCGGCCTGGAGACCTTCCGCTCGGAAGATGGCCTGTGGGCACAGCATCGGATCGAGGATGTCTGCACGCCCGAAGCGCTGGCGCGCGATCCTGCATTGGTCCATCGCTTCTATGATATGCGTCGCGCCACATTGGAGCGCGTTGAGCCCAATCCCGCACATGCGGCGCTGGCCCGGTTGGAAGCTGCGTGGCCCGGCGAGCTCCTGCTGGTCACGCAAAATGTCGATGATCTCCACGAGCGGGGCGGCTCGCGCAACCTCCTCCATATGCATGGCGCGTTGAACAGCGCGCTGTGCGCCGCCTGCGATTACCGTCTGCCGTGGACGGGTCCTCTCCCGCCTGCCGCGGCGTGCCCCACCTGCGGCGCGCCCGCTCTGCGGCCCGACATCGTGTTTTTCGGCGAGATGCCTTATCAGATGGCGCGGATCGAAGCGGCGCTGGCCCGTGCCGATGTGTTCGTGTCCATCGGCACGTCGGGCGCTGTCTATCCGGCCGCCGGGTTCGTCCGCATGGCACAGGCCTATGGCGTGCGTACGCTGGAGCTTAATCTCGAACCGTCAGAAGGCAGTGCCTGGTTCGACGAATCCCGCCTCGGCCCGGCGAGCCAGCTCGTGCCGGCATGGGTCGAGGAGATGCTGGCGTCCTGAACGGCGCGGCGCTCCGCCACCCTTGCGCCGGGCGGGTTCGACTGCCAGATCAGACCGCATGACTGCCGATCCACAAAATCCTCCGATGCGCGCCGCGATGATCCCGGTGACGCCGCTCCAGCAGAATTGCTCGCTCATCTGGTGCACCAAAACCATGCGTGGCGCGCTGGTCGATCCCGGCGGCGATCTGGCGCGGCTCAAAAAGGCGGTGGCGGATGCCGGCGTGACGCTGGAGAAGCTGCTCGTGACGCACGGTCATATCGATCATTGCGGGCAGGCCGGCGTGCTCGCCAAGGAATTGGACCTGCCTATCGAGGGGCCCCATGAGGATGATCGCTTCTGGATCGCGCGGCTGGATGATGATGGCAAGCGCTGGGGCGTACCCGGCGAGCCGTTCGAGCCGACGCGCTGGCTGGTCGATGGGGACACGGTCACCGTCGGCGAGCTGGTGCTGGATGTCATCCATTGCCCCGGCCACACGCCGGGTCACGTCGTGTTTCATCATGGCCCGTCAAAGCTCGCCATTGTAGGCGATGTCCTCTTTCAGGGCTCCATCGGCCGCACCGATTTTCCGCTTGGCAATCATGAGGATCTGATCGCCTCGATCACGCGCAAGCTCTGGCCGCTGGGCGGTGAGACAATCTTCGTGCCGGGCCATGGCCAGCCAAGCAGCTTTGCGCATGAGCGGGCCAGTAACCCCTTTGTGGGCGACAGCGTCACGGGCGTGCGCGACTGATGGCGCGATGCGGCCTTCCTATCACCCAATGTCCGGTCTGGTCCCGCAAGCGCCCAGTTTGTCCAATGAATCGGTTGCACCATCAGGAAAAAGCGCTATAGGCGCTCACTCTCGCGAACGCCCGGCTCTCGGTTGGCCGCGGTCCTCTGTGGCCGCCAAGACGCCTTTGCAGGCGGCCAGGCAAGCGAACCCGTTATTGATGTTTTGCGTTTTTTAGACAGGTGCCCTCATGGCTGTCCCAAAGAGAAAAACTTCGCCGTCCAAGCGCGGCATGCGTCGCAGCCATGACTCGCTGCGCGTGGAATCCTATCAGGAATGCCCCAATTGTGGTGAGCTGAAGCGCCCCCACAATCTGTGCACCGCTTGCGGGCACTATAACGGCCGCGAAATCATCGCGATCGGCGCCTGAGGCCCGACCGGGGAATCATGCTGTGAAGACGCCGCGGATCGCGATTGATGCGATGGGCGGTGACGAGGGCGTCCGCGTGATGATCGCGGGCGTTGCCTTGGCGCGTCGTCGGCATGAAGGGCTGCAATTTCTGCTCTTTGGTGATGAGACGCGGATTCGTGCCGCGCTCGCCAACCACCCCAATCTCTCGCAAGCCGCTGAAATCGTTCACACCGACAAGGTGGTGAACGCGGGCGACAAGCCCAGTCAGGCGATCCGCCAGTCCCGCCAGAGCTCCATGGGCTTGGCGATTCAGGCTGTGAAGAACGGCGACGCGCAGGCTGCCGTCTCCGCCGGGAATACCGGCGCTCTGATGGCAATCGCCAAGCTCGCCCTGCGCACGCTGCCGGGGATCGACCGCCCCGCCTTGGCCGCCTTCCTGCCTACGCTGGGCGACAATGATGTCGTCATGCTCGATCTCGGTGCGAACACCGAGTGCGACGCGCGCAATCTCGTCGAATTCGCGGTCATGGGCGCCGCTTATGCCCGTGTCGTGCTCGATCTCGAGATGCCGCGCGTGCGCCTGCTCAACATCGGCACCGAGGATTTGAAGGGCACTGACGAAATTCGCGATGCCGCTGCGGTACTTCGCAAGGGCATCGGCCTGCCGCTCCGCTTCGATGGCTTCATCGAGGGAGATAAGATCGGCTCGGGCGATGCGGATGTGATCGTCGCCGAGGGCTTTGCCGGCAATATCGCGCTCAAGACGGCCGAAGGCACCGCCCGGTTCGTAACCGACGTGCTGCGCCGTGCCTTTACCAGCTCGTTGCGCTCCAAGGCCGGTTTCCTGCTCTCCAAGCCGGCGCTGCACCTGCTAAAGGTGCATCTTGATCCCAACAATCATAATGGCGCCGTCTTCCTCGGCCTCAACGGCATGGTGGTGAAGAGCCACGGCAGTGCCGACGAAAAGGGCATCGCCAACGCCGTCCACGTCGCCGCGCGGCTGGTGGAGGAAGATCTGAGTGCCCGCATCGCGCAGGACATCGCCCGCGTTGGGCCTATTGGAAAAGAGGAACTGGTCGCCAAATGACCTTGCGGTCCGTGATCGAAGGGACCGGGTCCGCCCTGCCCCGGCGCCGTGTCGACAATCATGAGTTGGCGCAGACAGTGGACACGAGCGACGAGTGGATCGTCGAGCGGACCGGCATTCATGCTCGCCATTTGGCCGGGGAGGGCGAAACGACCTCCACGCTCGCGGTTGAGGCGGCGCGCAAGGCGCTGCAGGCCGCAAATGTCCCGGCCACCGAGGTCGATCTCATCATTCTGGCGACCACGACGCCCGATCAGACGTTTCCGGCGACTGCCACGCGCGTTCAGACCGGTTTGGGCATCAATGATTGCGTCGCGTTCGATGTGGCGGCCGTGTGCTCGGGCTTTCTGTACGCGCTGACGGTGGCGGACAACATGATCCGTGGCGGCGCGGCAAAGACCGCGCTGGTGATCGGCTCGGAGACGATGAGCCGGCTGCTCGACTGGGAAGATCGCGGCACCTGCGTGCTGTTCGGCGACGGCGCGGGCGCCGTGCTGCTGCGCGGGCAGGATACCGATGAGGAGACCGGGCGGGGTATTCTCGCCAGTCGCCTCCACGCCGATGGCCGGCATAACTGCCTGCTCCATACCGACGGCGGCGTCTCGACCACCGGAACGGTCGGCAAGTTGCGGATGAAGGGGCAGGACGTCTTCCGCCACGCGGTCGTCAACCTTGCGCAGGTTCTCCGCGAAGTGCTCGAGGCGGCCGATATCGCAGTCGAGGATATCGACTGGGTGGTCCCACATCAGGCCAATGCCCGCATTCTCGATGCCACGGCGCGCAAGCTCGGGCTGGAGGCAGAGCGGGTGATCGTCACCGTCGATCAGCATGCCAACACCTCGGCCGCGTCGGTCCCGTTGGCGCTCGATACCGCCGTACGGGACGGGCGCATCAAGCGGGGCGATCTCCTCGTGCTGGAAGCAATGGGCGGCGGCTTTACCTGGGGCGCCAGCGCCCTGCGGTTTTAGCCCGTGTTCTGATAATCTTATTTTTCAATAATATCGCGAAATAACTGCGGCTTGTTTCGATTCTTGCCGATTGCATTGTAAGAGTTTCTGCCGCAGAGACGGCGATGTGGCCTGTTGGGGGACAGGGCGCGCTTGGTTTCGTTATTTGGGGGCGAAATGAGTTCAGAAGAAACGTTGACCCGCGCTGAGATCGCTGATCGGCTCAACCGCCAGATCGGCCTCTCGCGGTCTGAATCCGCGCAGATTGTCGAGCAGGTGCTCGACCTTGTGAGTGAGGCACTTGAGCAAGGCGAGAATGTCAAAATTTCCGGTTTTGGGACGTTCGTGCTGCGCGACAAGAACGAGCGCGTCGGGCGCAATCCGAAAACCGGCGTCGAGGTGCCGATCACGCCGCGGCGGGTTCTCACCTTCCGGCCGAGTCAGACGCTGCGCGAACGCGTCGCCGGCGCCTGAATATCTCACGGCTGACTGTCGCGTGATGGGCTCGTGCGGTCGGTCGCGGATTGACCCGCGCGCGTATCTCGTTGCAGAATAAGGCATGGCCAAAGATGACGGCGCGTTTCTGACGATTGGAGAGCTTGCTCGTGAACTGGGCGTGGCGCAGCATATCTTGCGCTACTGGGAGACCCGGTTCCCGCAGCTTCGTCCGCTCCAGCGTTCTGGTAATCGCCGCTATTATCGGCCGGCGGACGTGGAACTTGCGCGTCGGATTCATCGACTGTTGAATGAGGAAGGCTTTACTGTGCCAGGTGCGCAGCGGGCCTTGGCCGGCGTGCGCAAGGCAGCGTCGGCGCCTCCCCTCCCTGAGGCAGACGCAGCGCAACCCGCGGAGCGGCTCGTGCAAGGGCCTGCGCCCGCGGTGAGCGACGGGCGTTCCAGTCTGGCACGGACGGCAATGGACGACCTGTTTTCAGGGACGGCCGTCGATCAGCCGGTTCGCCCGCGCGCGCCAGCCTCGCCGGACATCTCCACGGTGATTGCAAGGCTGAGGGTGATCCGCAACAATCTCGAAGAGGCGCTCAACCCCGGTTGAGCGGCCTGTCTGCGCTTCCGACTCAGCGCTGGTCCGGCCCCAGACTCGGATCCAGATCGCGTGGCCGTACAAAGGTTTCAAGCGTCGCCGCATCAGCGAATCCGCTGGCCAGGTCAGCCCACTCCGCCACATCGAAGGTCAGCACGGCCATGGCGGCGGTCGGAAATTTCGTTTCGACGGATGCGCGCAGTCCGGCCAGCCGCTCTTGGCCGCTGGCCGTCAGGATGAAACCCTCAAGGCCGGGGCTGTGGGCGGCCAACAGAACCGAGGCCCGGTCCGGCGCGGTTTCGCTCAACACCTCTGCTATGGTTCCGGCAGAAGCCAGATAGAGCCGCATGTCCCGCATGGGTTCGGGGCAGGGGCCATAAGCGTCACGAAAACGTGCCAATGTCTGCGTCACGCGGACGGCGGGCGATGCGATGATCGTCTCGAAGGTTACGCCGTGACCGGCGGCCCATTGGCCCATCACGGCTGCCGCGCGCTCGCCGCGGCCGTTCAGCCCGCGGTCGAAGTCGCGCAGCGCGGCATCGCTCCAGTCAGACTTGGCATGGCGCAGAACGATAACCGTCTTCATTCCTTGGTGGACACCCTAGTCTCATAAGATCCGTCCAGCGGTCTCTGCCCGATATCGGCCGAGGAACCAAGGCGGGAGCGCACGCGAGCGATGGCTTCATCGAGCGGAATGCGCAGGATGGGGACATCGGGTGGAAAAGCACTCAACAATCGGCTGGGCATGGCCGAGGAGAGCATCACGAACTGGCCGCTGTCGTCACCCCGGCGGATCAGCCGCCCGAAGGCCTGGGCGAGGCGGGCGCGGACCAGCCGATCATCATAGGCGGTCGGCTCACCACTGGCTTGTCGCCGCGTCGCGTGGAGGACCGAGGGCTTGGCCCAGGGCACGCCTTCCATCACCACCAACCGCAACGAATCGCCCGGCACGTCGATCCCGTCACGCAGCGCATCCGTGCCGAGCAGGGAGGCGCGCGGATCGTCCCGGAACATGTCGATCAGGGTTGCGGGGTCGAACGGGTCGACATGCTGCGCATAGAGCGGCAGGCCGGCACGGGCGAGCCGATCGGCAATGCGCTTCTGCACGGAGCGCAGCCGGCGAATGGCCGTAAACAGCCCCAGCGTCCCGCCGCCCGCTGCCTCGATTAGCCGTGCATAGGCACCGGCCAGCGCGGGTAGGTCGCCGCGCTTGATGTCGGTGACGATCAGCACTTCGCTCTGCCGCGCATAGTCGAAGGGGCTGGCCGCCTCGAACCACTGCGGCGCGCGGCCGAGGTGCACCGCACCCGATCGCTCGACGGCCGTCTGGGTATCGCCGCCGGCGCGCAGGGTCGCCGACGTGACGAGCACGCCATGGGCCGGGCGCATCACCGTCTCCGCCAGCGGCTTGGTCGGGTCCAGCCAGTGGCGGTGCAGGCCGATGTCATATTCCTTGCCCTCGACGCGATCTACCGCCAGCCAGTCCACAAAGGCGGGCTCGGGCGGCCCGCCGACGCGCAGCAGGAGCGCAATCCAGGCGCGCAGCAGATCACACCGCCAGCCAAGGGCGGAAATCGCGCCATCGATGCGCGCGCGCGCCGGGCCGTCCAGCCAGTCCGGCGCAAGCTCAATGACGGCGACGAGGCGTTTGCCCAGCCGCTGGAGCGGTCCCAGCAGTGCCTCAAGGGCGCGCGCGGCATCGGTCGCTGCATCGATCAGTGCGCCGTCCGCTTCGCTCAGGTCCACTTCCAGCCCATAGCCCGGATCGGTGTCGCGTCCGTCCCGTTCGGCGCGGGCGTAGACGGTGTCGCGGACGGCGGCGAACACCGCCTCGATTGTGCCCGCGGCATCATGCTCGACGACGCGGCGCAGCCAGTCCTCGGCCGGCAGGGCGCGGGCGGCTTCGCGTGCGGCGTCGATGGCCTCGGCGCCTTCCTCGTCATAGCTCGCGACATCGGAGAGGCGGGCGGCGAGGCCGCGCCGGCGCCCCTTGCGCTCGCTTTCGGGCCCCATGATCCAGCGCCGCAGTTCGATCGCCTCGCGCCCGGTGAGTGCCGCGCCGAAGGTCGAGTCCGCCGCATCGAACAGATGGTGCCCCTCGTCGAAAACGATCCGGGTCGGCGTGCCTTGGGCTTCCCGCCCGCGCGCAGCGTTGATCATCACCAGCGCGTGATTGGCGATCACAATGTCCGCATTCTGGCTGGCGCGGGTCGCCCGTTCGATGAAGCAGGTGCGGAAATGCGGGCAGCCTGCATAGATGCACTCGCCGCGCCGATCGGTGAGCGCTGTCGCGCCCGCGCGGCGGAACAGGGCCATCAGCCAGCCCGGCAGATCGCCCCCGACCATATCCCCGTCGCGCGTATAGCCCGCCCAGCGCGCCACGAACTGCGCCAGCACCGCCGCGCGCCCGGCGAAGCCGCCCTGCAGGGCATCTTCCAGGTTGAGCAGGCAGAGGTAATTCTCACGCCCCTTGCGAATGACGACATGGCGGCGGAAGGCGGCATCGTCGGGATAATGGCGCCGGGTTTCGCGGTCGAGCTGGCGCTGCAGGGCCTTGGTGTAGGTCGCGATCCACACCGTCCCGCCGGATTGCTCGGCCCACAGCGTTGCGGGCGCGAGATAGCCAAGCGTCTTGCCGATGCCTGTGCCCGCCTGCGCCAGCACCACATTGGGCGCGTCCTCACGCGGCCGGGGCGCGAAGCTGCCGGACGCGGCGGCGGCGAAATCGCGCTGGCCCTGCCGCGTTTCGGCGCCGCTGCCGGTCAGGCTGCGCAGGCGCGCCAGCACATCCGCCTCGTCGAGGGTCACGGGGCGCGGGGCAGGGCGGGGCGCCTGCTCCTCCCATTGCGGCAGGCGTGTAAACAGCCATCGCTCGGCCTCAGCCGGTTGGCGAATGCGCGGACGCAGCAGCGACGCCCAGCTCCAGCGCAACCGCTCGAGCTGATTGAGGCTGGTCCAGGCGCCTTCGCGCTCCGCCCAGTCGGCTCGCTCAGTCCAGCCGAGCATGGAGCTGGCAATCTGCGGGATGAGCCGCGCCGCCTCGGCGTCGCTGGCCGGCGGCGCGAGGCCCATGGCCCGGGCGAGCCCCGCAACTGTGGGAATCACGAACTGAGCGGGGAAGAGGAAGGCAAATAGCTCCAGCAGGTCGAGGCCAGAGAGATCCGCATAGCCCAATCGCGATCCCAGCAACGGCGCATTGACCAGCAGGAGCGGCGTATCCGCGGCGCGCGCAAGGGCTTGTCCGCGACCAAGCCCGATGGTCTGTTCGCCGCTGCCATCGGTCAGCCAAATGCCCGCATGGCTGGCATGGAGCGCCGGTGGCAGGCCCGGCAGGATCGGATCGGATGGGGACACCAGGCAGCCATAGCGTGCTTGGTCCATAAGGGGAACGCGCCGTTCGGTTATTTTACCGCATAACCGCCGGCCGGTGGTCGGGCTCAGCGCCCCAGTCGGTCCCGGAGGTGCCGCAGCGCACGTTCGATCGCCCCATGGTCGAGCGCGCCGCCGACGGACAGGCGCATATGCGTGGACGCGCCATCTTCAACGGCGAACGCACTGCCGGCCACGGCAGAAAGGCCCATGCCGCCCAGAACACCGATCAGCGCGTCGATATCCGGCGCCCGTCCGCTGGTATCGCGCAGGTCCAGCCAGAGATGGTAACCCTCGGGCTGCATCCGGTAGGGCAGGCCGCCGAGATGGCGCGTCACGAGCCGGTGCCGCGTGACCGCTTCCGCCCGCACGCCATCGATCAGCGCACCGAACAGCCCTTCGCGCAACCAGTGGCTGACCAGCGCGACATTCAGCGGCGGCGCCATCACGGCGCTGTCACCGAGCGCCGCGCCCAGTTGCAGATTCTGCTCTGCGGAGGGCGCGCGAACATGCGCGACGCGCAAGACCGGCGAGATGAGCTTGGACGTGCCGGCGATATACCAGCTTTGCGCCGGGATCAGCGCCGCGCAGGGCGGATGGGCGGCGCGGCAGAGCTGCCCATAGGCGTCGTCCTCGATCAGCGTCGCGCCATGCGCGGCAATGACGGCGGCAATTTCCTCCCGGCGCCGCAATCCCATGGTGATGCAGGTGGGATTGTCATTGGTCGGCGTGAGATAGACGGCGCGCGCGCCCTCGCGCAGGGCAGCGTCCAGCGCATCCGGTATCAGCCCCTCATCATCGACATCGACGGGCGTGAGCACCAGCCCCCGCCGCCGCGCCAGCGCGATCATGCCGGGATAGATGAACGGCGCACAGCACAGGCGGTCGCCCGGCTCCAAGATGGTGTGGACCAGCCCGTGCAAGGCATGTTGGGCGCCTGCCGTAATGGCGATCTGGTCCGCCTCGCTTGGCAAGCCGAGCGCCGCCAGCCGCTCGGCCCCTTGCGCGCGGTCCGCGATGTTGCCGAGGCTCGGCTGATATTGGAGGATCGGGGAATGGCGACCGGCGCGCAGCAGGCTGGCCATGCCATTGTGGATCGCCTGTGGCAGCAGGTTGAAACCCGGCTGCGGTGGCACATTCATGCCCCGGTCGCTCGCGGTTTCGCCAAAGCGGGGCAAGGCGATGTCGTTGCGCACGAAGCTGCCGAGCTTCCCGGCGCCTTCGATCAGCCCGGCCTCGCGCACCAGCGTGTAGGCGCGGGTCACCGTCGTCAGGTCCACGCCGAGCTGCGCGGCCAGATCGCGCTGCGCGGGGAGGCGTTCTCCGGGTCGCAACTCGCCGGAGTGGATCGCGCCGCGCAGGGCATCGGCAATGGCGGCATATTTTGGCCCATGGGCGGGGCGGAATTTCTCGGCGCGGATCAGGGCAACCCAGTTCTGCATGGCAAGCGCCCGCTTTATGTATGGTGGGATGATACCTACATATCGCCTATCTGATTGCCAAAGGAAATGGAGCAATCGCCATGTCGAACCTGACCACGCAAGAGCAAGAAAACGGGCCTCGGCATGACCCCGTGCGCACCGGTTTGCGCGGCCGCTGTCCACGCTGCGCGCAGGGCCGGCTATTTAAGGGATTCCTGACGATCCGCGACTCCTGTGAGGTCTGCGGTCTCTCTTATGATTATGCCGAGCCGGCCGATGGCCCCGCATTCTTCGTGATTTGCTTCGCCTGCGTGCCGGCGGTCGTTTTTGCGCTCGTGCTGCAGGTAAAGGCCGATCCGCCGCTGTGGCTGCATCTGGTCACGACCCTGCCGCTTGTGCTGGCCACCTGCATCCTGCCATTGCGGCCGCTCAAGGGCTGGCTGATCTGCAGCCAGTATTTCTTCAAGGCGCGGGAAGGGCGGGTGTCGCAACCTTGGCGCCCTTATGGCGCGGATGGTCCGCTGGTGGCGCCTTCGGGCGACCGGCCGTGACGGCTGCGCCCATCGATCTGGCCCGCAAGGCCGCAGCACAGCATCTGCGCGAGAGCGGCTTCGCCGAAGAGGCTCAGCGCGTGGCGACGGGCGAGGGTGATGATTTCGTGGAAGTCCGGCTCGCGCTTGCCCTGCTCAAGATTCTCCAGCCAGAATCCGGCCCCCCGGTCCGGCGCAACGGCCGGCGGCTCGTCGGCGAGGAATGTTGAGGTAAAAGACGGGACTCAGGCGAGGCGGCGCCCAAAACCGCGGATTGGGCCAGCGCTCGCATCCGCGAAGGCCGCACTTTCCGCGAAAAGGGCTGATCGGGCCAGTTCGAGATGCTGATAGAGCGCGCCATCCCTTAGCGGGAAAATGAATCGGCAGCCGGTGCGGTCAACCTCATGCCAGATGGACTGGGCATAGATCGTCTCGCTCATATAATCGATCTGGAAGCGTGTACCTTCGCTCAGGCTGCATCCTGAAATTAGGCCGCCATCTTCGGTCAGGTCCACCAAGGTGGCCTCCTGCACGTCGAGCACGGTCGTTATGATAACAGGAACTTGGACGCAGACGCGCTGCGGCCGGTCGATCTTATGGTCCACGGTGAGACTCCCACACAAGCCCACCCGATTCTCCCCTCCCCAGGGGTTTTGCGTCTCCGGCGGACGTTCACGATGTCTTACACCAATTGGTAAAATTTTCGTTTCGTCGCATTTCTGTTTTTTGCTCTCCGGCCTTTTTGGTTGTTGCGCGCGCGCTCTTGGCGCTAGAGGCTCGCCGCATGACTGATGCTGATTATGCCGCTCAACTGCGGGAGGCCGCGAAGGTCTCCAAGGCCTGGCCATATGAAGAAGCGCGCAAGCTGCTCAAGCGCTATCCGCAAGGCAAAGCGGGCGGTACGCCGATGCTGTTCGAGACCGGCTATGGCCCCTCGGGCCTGCCGCATATCGGCACGTTCAACGAGGTGCAGCGCACCACCATGGTCCGCCACGCCTATGAGGAAATGACCGGCGCGCCCACGCGGCTCATTGCCTTCAGCGATGATATGGACGGGCTGCGCAAGGTGCCGGACAACGTCCCCAATCAGGCCATGCTGACCGAACATCTCGGCCGACCGCTCACCCAGGTGCCCGATCCGTTCGAGAAATATGAGAGCTTCGCGCATCACAATAACGCGATGCTGCGCGCATTCCTCGATCGCTACGGGTTCGATTACGAATTCGTCTCCTCGACGGACATGTATCGCGGGGGCCAGTTCGATGACGCCCTGCGCAATGTGCTGCGCAACTATCAGGCGATCATGGACATCATGCTGCCCACGCTGCGCAAGGAGCGGCAGGCAACCTATTCGCCGGTGCTACCGATCAGCGCCAAGAGCGGCATCGTGCTGCAGGTGCCGGTCGAGGTGGTCGATGCCGATGCCGGGATCGTCCGCTTCGAGGATGAGGGCGAGACGATCGAACAGAGCATCCTCTCCGGCGGCGCCAAGCTGCAGTGGAAGGTCGACTGGGCGATGCGCTGGGTGGCGCTCGGCGTCGATTATGAGATGGCCGGCAAGGATCTGATAGACAGCGTCACGCAAAGCTCAAAGATCGCCCGTGCGCTCGGCGGACGTCCGCCCGAGGGCTTCAACTACGAGATGTTCCTGGACGAGAAGGGCGAGAAGATCTCCAAGTCCAAGGGCAATGGCCTCAGCATCGAGCAGTGGCTGACCTATGGCTCGGAAGAGAGCCTGGCCTTCTATATCTATCGCGAGCCCAAGGCAGCCAAGTCGCTGCACATCGGCGTCATCCCTCGCGCGGTCGATGATTATGAGCAGTTCCGCTCCGCCTATGCCACGCAGGCCGTGGACAAGCGCCTGGGCAATCCCGTCCACCACGTCCATGGCGGGCAGGTGGCGGACGATCCGCTGCCGGTGACCTATGGCCTGCTGCTCAATCTGGTCGGCGTCATGGGCGCCGATGCGACCGAGCATCAGGTCTGGGCCTATCTGCGCAACTACGCGCCCGATGCCTCGGTGGAGCGCTATCCGCGCGTCGCCGGCCTCGTGCGCAATGCGCTGGCCTATAATCGCGATTTCGTCGCGCCCACGCTCAAGCGCCGCGCGCCGGAGCCCAACGAAGCGCTGGCCCTGCGCGAACTAGATGCCCAGCTAGCCGCTTTGCCGGACGACGCCTCGGCCGAAGACATCCAGAATATCGTCTACGAAATCGGCAAGGACCCGCATTACGGCTTCGAGCAGCTGCGCGACTGGTTCAAGGCGCTTTATGAGACCTTGCTCGGCGCCCAGCAGGGGCCGCGCATGGGCAGCTTCATCGCACTTTATGGCATTGCAAACAGCCGCAAGCTGATTGCCCAGGCGCTGGATTTGGCAGCCGCATAATCAGTAGAACGGGGGTGAGCTACCCTCCAACGTTCCCAGCGTTCAGCAGCCGCATCGGTTCTCGGGACGATGCGGCTGCAATTGCGCGGACCGGATCGCCGCCACGGCTGCGACGGTCTGGTGAAAGAGGAAATGCGTGACATCCCAGGGCAGCGTCTCGCGCAGCAGGCGCGTGGCCTCCGCCTCGTCGCCCTGGATCGCCGTCACCGCCAGATCGCCAAGCAGCGCCTCGTCAGGGCTGAGCGACATCGCGCAGGGGCGATGCACGAGGAAATGTTCGGGCCAACCCTCCTGCAATCCCCGCACGAGCAGAATGACGCGCCGGGCGGCATCCATGGACCGCAAGCGGACGGCGAGGTCCGGCACAGGATCACGGCCTGACTGGCCGTAGATAATGCACAGCCGCGCGGCCATGATGAGGTGCATGGCCGTCAACGGAAAGGACCGCAGGTCCCGAAAGGCGAAAAGAGCGGATAAATCCCTGGTCATGGCGACCCCTTCCAGCAGAATGAAGGCTGGCAGGATATGCTATTGCGAACGAATTGCAATAGTGATTGAGGCCGATGTCGGGGTCAGTCCCGGTGGCTCTCGCTTGGGCGGGCCACCGAGTGCACACAGGGCGCAGCCGATTACCGAGCCTTGGTGTCAGCAATCCAATCGTCGATCTTGCGCTCCAGCACGCTCATCGGCAGCGCGCCGGTCATCAGCACCTGATCGTGGAAGGCTTTGACGTCGAACTGGTCGCCAAGCGCCGCCTGCGCCTTCTTCTTCAGGCGCTGTATGGTCAGCGCGCCGATCTTGTAGGAGAGGGCTTGGGCGGGCATGGCGATGTACCGCTCGACCTCGGCGGTGGCGTCCGTCTTCCCCATCGAGCTGTTGTCGAGCATGTACGCAATGGCCTGATCGCGGGTCCAGCCCTTGGCGTGGATGCCGGTATCCACCACCAGCCGCATCGCACGCAGCATCTCATCGTCGAGATGGCCCATGCGCTGGTAGGGGTCTTTGAACAGGCCGAAATCATAGCCCAGCGTCTCGGCATACAGCGCCCAGCCTTCGACATAGGCCGTGTTGCCGCCGAAGCGGATGAAGTCGGGGAGGCTGGCATTTTCCTGCGCGAGGCTGATCTGGAAGTGATGGCCCGGCGCGCCTTCGTGCAGATAGAGCGTCGTCATGCCCGGAATGCTGCGGGAGGGCAGGTCATAGGCGTTGAAGTAGAACACGCCGGGGCGCGTGCCATCGGGCGTGCCATTCTCGTAGGAACCGCCAGCCTCGAACTTCTCGCGGAATTCGGGATAGGGCCGGATTTCCAGCTTGGCCTTGGGCAGAGTTGAGAACTGGCTCGGCACCTTCTCATCGACGATCTTGCCGATGCGGTAGAATTCCTCCGTCATCCACTCGCGGGACTTGGGGTGAAATTCCGGGGCCTCGCGCAAATGGGTGAAGAAGGCGCCGAGCGTGCCCTTGAATCCCACCTCGTCCCGCACCTGTTCCATCTCGCTGCGGATGCGCGCCACTTCCGAGAGGCCGAGGTTATGGATATAATCCGGCGTGAGCGGCAGCGTCGTCATGCTCTTGACCAGCGCGGCATAAAGCTCCGCGCCACCCTTCATGGCGCTGAGGCCAACGCCTTCGCGTGCCACCGGCAGATAGTCCGCTTTCAGGAAGTCGCGCAGCCGCGTCTGGGCGGGGTTGATCTCGTTGATCAGCGCGTCCCGATAGGCCTTGGTCAGCCGCTGCCGGTCAGGCGGCGCGATGTCCTCGGGAAAATCCTTCACCGGCTGGTAGAAGGGCGACTCGTCCACCGGCTGGGCCAGCAGGGCGTCGAGCTGCGAGATCGTATTGCCGATGGTCAGCTTGGTCTCGACAACGCCGCTCGCCATGCCCTCGCGGAAGCGGCCGATCGCGCGGTCGAGGTAGCGGACATAGTCCTTGTGGCGCTTGAGGTTGTTCTCATAGTCGGCGAGCGTCTTGAACGGCGCCGCGCCCTTGCCGGACGACAGGGTCGGATAGAAGGTGTGCAGCCCCGTGAAATGATTGATCGGGATGACCGCGCTGATGTTGACCAGCGGCGGGCTGAGTTTCGTCAGCTTGTCCTGCACTTCCCATTCGAACACGTCATAGGCGATCTTGTTCTGGGCGTTCAGCCGGTCGCGGTTGATAGCGTGGAGAGCGGCGAGATTGTCCTGCGCGATTTTGCGCTCGGTCGCGAAATAGGCGTCGCTGATATAATCGCCCATGCGGTCGGCATGGCGCATATCACCCCGAAACAGAGCATCGAGCGGGTTGTTGGCGAGCGTGGCCTCATTGGCGCGGGCGAACAGCGCGGTCAGGCGTTGATCCTCGCTCGAGGCAGTCTGGCCGGCGGGTTGCGCCGCAGGCGTCTGGGCCAGCAGGGGCGTAGCAAAAGCGGTGGAGGCAAGCAGCAACGAGAGGCTGCGGGTAAGGCGCGGGGCGCGGAACATGGGAAGTCCTTTCCGGGAAGGTCGATCGGGGGATCGCATGCATCGATGCGTAGCGCCGCGCGCTGTTCATCACAACGCTCGACCGGCTCGTTTCGTCGCGCGAAAGCATGCTCAGCCGCACAAAAAGGGCCGCGCCGAATGTCGGCGCAGCCCTCTTCATTCTTATCCCGAAAAGGGACGCGTGATCAGCGGTAACGGAAGGCGTTGTGGATCACCTTCACGACCCTGCCGGTGCGCGTGTTCACCAGCACCGCGTCGTCATAATGGCGCACCCAGACCTGGTTCGCGCGGGGGGCATCCCAGTGGAAGCGACGCCAGTCATTCACGACATAGTTGCGGCCGTAATAGACGGGGCGGATGGTGACGCCTGCCTTGAAGTTCTGATATTTGAACGGGGCCGCGCGCCACGGGCGCTCGCGATTATAGTCGCGCACCTCGCGCTGATAGTCCCAGCGGGCGTCGCGCAGGTCACGCTTGGCATCGCGAACATCGCGACGGGCGTCGTTCACGTCGCGACGAGCTTCCCGCACATCCTGCCGGTCCTGGGCATGATAGGGCTGGGCCATCGCGGTGGTGGGGATGAGGGTGAGGGCTGCAAGCCCGCCGAGCAGAAACTTTTTCATCATGTGACACTCCTTTCAGTGCCGGCCAGGCGCCTCGTTTTGCGGCCTTGGTCGCCTGATCCTTATCGGCTCGACGGGCTGAATGGCGCGCGAACGGCTGTGTCAGCTTTCGCTCATAAGTGTCGCAATTTGTCTGAGGTTCCCCCGGGTGGCGGAGCGCGGAGTCAGGGCTTGTTACGCGGTTCCCACGGGCGCTCGCGATACCAGCGGGTCACGACATATTTGGCGCCTTTGGTAACGGGCAGGGCCGCATGCAGCGTATCGTAATTGGGGCTGCCGTCCGCTGTCATATTGTTCCAGATCAGCAGCGTGCCGGTGCGGGGCGGAATGGTCACGCCGAGGCGCGGAAATTGCGTCTCGCCGCCCGCTTCGACGTCGCACAGATAGGCCATCGCCGTCCAGCAGCGCTGTCCGCCGGTCGCCCGCATCGCCGGCCAATAGTGCACCTTCGCGGGGAAATAATCGCAATGGAGCTGGTATTGCTGGGACTCGTAATAACGCTGGCCCTGCAGCAGCTCGCCATAGTCGCCTTCGATGCCCATCAGCGCGTCGATGCGCTTCGTCACCGCGACCACGAGCGGATCGTAGATATCGAGATTGCAGCTGCTGCTGGTGCGGTACCCCGACTCGGTGCCGGAAAACAGCTTGGAGGGTTTGCACCCGGCATCGATCTTGCCGATCAGCTCGGTGCATTCCTTGGGCGTCACCAGTCCGTGGCGCAGGAACATCTCGGCCCGCTCTGTCTGCACCCGGCTGATCATCGGGTTGCGGGAGAGGCGCTGGCGCACGCGGACCCCGATCTCCGCGCGGGCTTGCGAGGGAAGTTCCGCGTCATCTGGCCAATCTTGCTTCATGCCTGTCTCCTGCCATCCCGATCCCGGGCTTAGCAAGGGGGAGGCGGTGCGCCCGCACCCAAAAAAGGACCGGCCCCTGCCGAAGCGGGAACCGGCCCAGTCTTTCCTGAAGGCCGCTCAGGAAGGGCTTGGTGCGGGCGCCGACCCGCTCACCAGAAGAAGTCGTGGATCACATCGACGACATAGCCGTCACGCGTGTCGACCAGCAGCGCATCGTCATAATAGCGCACCCAACGCAGCGAGCCGTAGACGGGCGGCAGGCGGTACTCGTAGGGATCGCTGATCCAGTAATTCCGCCCGAACAGCATGTCGTTCAGGTAGATGCCGATCGAAAAGCGGCGGTAGCCGTAGTTCCAGCCATAGGGCGCGTAATAGGTCGGCATCCTGTAGACCGAGCGATACTGCGTACGGTAGCGTTGCCAGTCATAGCGCCGGTCGTTGCGCCAGCGATTGTCCCAGCGGCGCTGGTCGGCCCAGCGTTGGCGCTCGTTCAGGCGCTGCCGCTCCCAATCGGCGCGGTCCCGGCTGGCGCTGTCATTGCGTCGCCAGTCATTGTCGCGGCGACCATCCCAGCGGCGCGCGTCGTCGCGGTCTCGCCAGTCGGTGCGGTTGCCATCCCGATTGGCCTGCTCGCGGCGGCGCTCCCATTCGGCGCGGTTCTCCGCCTGCTGGCGGTTATCGTCACGCCAGTTGGCATTGTTCCGGCTGGTGTCATTCCAGCTGCGCGGCTGATCGCGGGGACGCTCGCGCTGCTCGGGCCTGTCGGGCCGGCCGGCCTGGTCGGGTGCGCGACGGTCCTGCCAATTGGGGCGGGGCGCATCGGACGGCGCGACGCGGGTCGTGGTCACCGTAGAGGGCGCGCGCGGCTGCGGAGCCGGCTGCGGGCGCATGCCGTCCCCGCGCGACGGTCCACCGCGCTGTCCGGACCAGTCACGCCGGCGATCGCCACCGTCCTGCCGGGGCGCGGATTGCTGCTGCTGGTTCTGGTTGCGGATCCAGTCACCCCGGTTGGCGCTGCGCTCCTGCGCAGCAACCGGCGCTGTGGCCAGCATGGTGGAAGCCAGCAGGCCGAAGGTCAAAAGACGGCTCATCGTGGTTACATCCTCAAAGCAGGCGGTTCTTCGCCATTAAGGATGTGTTTACGACAAGGCCGCTGTCGTCATGCTGAACATTGCTGACAGCGATGCGAAAGCTTGTCTCGCAGCGGGACGCTCAATCGGCCGTCGAGCGCCCGTCACTGGGCGGGGTCATGGCAGGCACATGGCGCGCGGCGTCTGCTGGCGCGATGCCCGGTGCAGGCGCGGCCGCGACGCGCT
Source organism: Sphingobium sp. B8D3A (assembly GCF_025961995.1). Taxonomy (NCBI): domain Bacteria; kingdom Pseudomonadati; phylum Pseudomonadota; class Alphaproteobacteria; order Sphingomonadales; family Sphingobiaceae; genus Sphingobium; species Sphingobium sp. B8D3A. The sequence goes on from NZ_JAOQOS010000001.1 coordinate 1,363,874, forward strand.
CCTCGCCGCGCATGATGCGCCCCGCCTGCTTGATCGCCTCGCGAATGCGCGGATAGGTGCCGCAGCGGCAGATATTGGTCATCGCCGCGTCGATCTGCGCGTCGGTCGGGTTGCTGTTCCGGCGCAGCAGCACGGAGGCCGCCATGATCATGCCGGATTGGCAGTAACCGCATTGCGGCACCATCTGCGCTGCCCAGGCCTGCTGCACAGGATGGCTGCGATCGGGCGACAGTGCCTCGATGGTCGTGACGAACCGGCCTTCCATCGCGGCGATCGTGACCTGGCAGGAGCGGATCGCCAGACCGTCAATGTCGACCGTACAGGCGCCACAGTCGCCCGTGCCACAGCCATATTTGGTGCCGGTGAGGTTGGAGGCGTCCCGCAATGCCCACAGCAAGGGTGTCTGCGGGTCCATCTTATATTCGACCGGGCGGTCGTTGACGGTGAACTTGGTCATTGGGCCTGCGTCACTTGCCGTCGACGAGCTTGCGGGTGAAGTAGACCATCTCCATCGCCTTCAGCCGGGCGCTCTGCTCGATGTCGGCATCACCCGAATGGCCGCCTGCTGTATCCTCGTAGAAGAGATAGGGGATGCCATAATCCTTGAGCCGCGCCGCGAACTTGCGGGCGTGCTGCGGGCCGACGCGGTCGTCCTTGGTCGTCGTCCAGATATAAGGCTCGGGATAGGCCTTGCCCTTCACCACATTATGGTAGGGCGAGATCGTCTCGAGAAACGCCTTTTCCTCCGGCACCGAGACGCTGCCATATTCATCGACCCAGCTCGGCCCGGCGGCGATCTGCTCGAAGCGCAGCATGTCCAGCAGCGGCACCTGAATGACCACGGCATTCCACAGCTCGGGATGCTGGTTGAACTCCACGCCCATCAGTAGCCCGCCATTGGAGCCGCCGAAGATGCCGAACTTCTTGGGGCTGGAGAGCTTGCGCGCGAAGATGTCCTGACCCACAGCCGCAAAATCATCATAGATGATCTGGCGCTTGGTCTTGAGCCCCGCCTGATGCCAGGCTGGTCCGAACTCCCCGCCGCCACGGATGTTGGCGATGACGAAGCTGCCGCCCCGCTCCAGCCAGAGCTTGCCGATCAGCGCGGAGTAGGACGGCGTGTAGGAAACCTCGAACCCGCCATAAGCCGTCATGATCGTGGGCGTGCTGCTATCGCGCGCCATGCCCTCGCGGTGGACGATGAAATAGGGGATTTTCGTTCCGTCAGTGGAGCTGGCCTCGAACTGCTCGACCACCAGCCCGCTGGCATCGAAGCGGGCAGGCAGGGCCTTCACCTGCACCGGCGCCGGCTTGGCGGCATCGATCTGCCAGAGCGTTGTCGGCTGAAGAAAACCGGTGACAGACAGATAGGCCGCATTGTCCCGGTCGCTGGCCGCCGCGATGCCGATGGAGGCATTGTCGGGCAGGGTCAGCGCGTTCGATGTCCAGCCCGTCGCGGTCGGCGTCAATACGGCGGCGCGGCCACGCACATTGTCCGTGGTGGCGAGGATGACATGGTCGCGGGTCGTGGCGACCTGTTCGACCGATTGCCGGGCACCCGGCGCGAACAATATTTGGGGCACCAGCGTCCGCTCGGCGCGCAGATCATCGAGAGAGATCGCTACCGCGCTACCGGTCGGCACGTCCACGCCGCCGCTGCGCCAAGGCTCGCTGGTCTTGAGGATAACCCGGCCGGCGATCATGCCCGAGAGTGTGGACTTCGCCGGCAGCGGCAGTTTGCGGACGCCCTGGGGCGTGACGAGGATGTAATCATTCTCAAAGAAGGTCCGCGAGCGCACCAGAATCACCGCGCGATTGCCCGCGCCATCGTTCAGCACCGCCGGCCAAACGCCGACATCCTCCTTCGCGCCGCGAAACACCTCTGTGGCATCGCTCAGCGGCGCGCCGCGCTTCAGGGTCTTGACGACGAACGGATAGCCCGATGCCGTCAGCGTGCCTTCGCCCCAGTCGCGCGAGGCGATGAGCGTATCGGCATCGACCCAGTCGACACCCTGCTTCGATGTGGAGAGCGCAAAACCGCCCTTGACGAAGGCGCCGGTGGTGAGATCGAACTCGCGAATGTCGGTGGCATCCTCGCCACCGTCAGAGAGCGAAATCAGGCAACGCCGCTCATCCGGCTCTAGGCAGCTCGCGCCTTTCCACACCCATTTCTTCGCCTCGGCCTTGCTCAGCGCGTCGAGATCGAGCGCGGTCGTCCAGCGCGGGCTGGCCTGCGCATACTCGCTGGCGCTGGTGTGCCGCCAGATGCCCTGCGGATGCGCGGCATCCCGCCAGAAATTATAGATGCGCCCGCCGATCAGGCTCGGCATCGGGATGCGGTCGGTCGCGGTGGCGATGGCGATCGCGTCCTTCACCATGCCGGGGTAGTTCGGGTCGTTCTGCAGCACGTTCACGGTGCGCGCATTCTCCGCCTCCACCCAGGCCATGGACTTCTCGCCATGCCAGTCCTCGAGCCAGAGGAAGGGGTCGTCCTGCGCGAGCGCTGTCGTTCCGCTTGCGAGGGTGATCGCAGCCGCCATTGCCAATACCTTCATGGAGAATCTTCCCGGAAACACGCCCCTGATTGCCACCAGCGGCGTGCCGGAGCAATGCTCAGTCGCGCCAGCTCGGGTCGATCCGGTCGATCACGCGGACCATCGCGGCAAAGTCGAGCATCCCGAACCGCTCGGCCGGAATGGCCGAAAACATGTCGCGCTTGTGCACGGCCAGCACCTCGTCCGGGATGATGAGCGGCGTGCCCGCCTGCCGGGTCGCCAGCTGGATCTCGCAAGCCCGCTCGAATACGAAATAGCGCAGGAATGCCTCCGGCAACGTCTGGCCCATCACCAGCAAGCCATGGTTGCGCAGGATCATGAAGCGCTTGTCGCCCAGATTGGCGACGAGACGCGCGCCTTCCTCCGGCCGCACCGTCACGCCCTCGAAATCATGATAGGCGATGTTGCCGACCAGGAAGCCGGCATAGAAGTTCGTCGCCAGCAGCCCTTCCTGCGTAGACGAGACGGCCATGCCCGCCGTGGTGTGGGTGTGGATGATGCAATGCGCATCCGGCACATGGCGGTGGAAGACGCTGTGCTGCACGAAGCCTGCGCGGTTGACCGGGTGGGGGCTGCCATCCAGCGTGTTGCCGTCAATGTCGATCTTGACGAGATTGGATGCCTTGACCTCCGAATAATGGAGGCCGAAAGGGTTGATGAGAAACGCCTGCTCTTCGCCCGGCACGCGCAGCGAGATGTGATTATAGATCAGTTCGTCCCAGCCCATATGCGCAAAGATGCGGTAGCAGGCGGCCAGTTGCTGGCGGGCCTGCCATTTGGCATCGCTCATCGGGTGTGTTTGGGCGGCGGTGGCCATGATCCTCTCTCCTTGCGCCGGACCCTCCTGGGTCTCGTGGGGCGATGGCTTGGATGATGCGCGGGAGAGGGCGGGTTGTCGAGTGAAAGGCGGCGGCCTGTGCCGCTGTCACTGCGATGACCCGGAGCATCTGCTAACAGAGACCCGCTTTTCGCCAGCTATGGACGAGTGACGATGCAATTTTCCTCGATGATCCGCGCCAGCCTCCCGCTGGGCCTTCTCTTGCTCGGCGCCTGCGCACAGACGGCGCAGCGGCCCGCATCCCCGGCTGGCGACAGTATTGCGCGGCTGCAGATCATCGCCTTCAATGATTTTCACGGCCATATCGATACTGTCGGGCAGACCGTACTCCCGCCGGGCGCCGCAGCCGATGCGCCGCGCACGGCAGCGGGCGGGGCGATCCACTTCGCACAGGCCGTCTCCCGCCTGCGGGCCGAGAATCCCAACAGCGCCGTGGTCTCCGCCGGCGACATGATCAGCGCCTCGCCGCTCATCTCCGGCCATTTCCTCGATGAGCCGACGATCCGCGTGATGAACAAGGTCGGCGTCGATTTCAACTCGGTGGGCAATCATGAGTTCGATCGCGGGCCGGACGAGCTGCGCCGGATGCAGACCGGCGGCTGCACGCAGTTCACGCGGTTGCAGCCCTGCCAGGTAATGAGCGATTTCCCGGGCGCGCGCTTTGGCTTTCTTGCGGCGAACGTGCAGCAGGCCGATGGGCAGACCTTGTTCCCGGCTTATGGCCTCAAGCGCTTTGCCCTCGCTGGCGGCAAGACGGTGACCATCGGTTTCGTCGGCGTCACGCTCAAGGGCACGCCGGAGATTGTTGCGCCGAGCGGTGTCGCCAATCTGCGCTTCCTCGATGAAGCGGAGGCGGCCAACAGCTATGTCGCCGCGCTCAAGCAGGCCGGGGCAGAGATATTGGTGCTGCTGATCCACGAAGGCGGCTATCCGGGTGGGGAGGGCGATCCCGGCAATTGCGGCTCGCTCTCCGGACCGCTGCCGCAGATCATGGCGCGGCTCGATCCTGCTTTCGATCTGGTGATTTCCGGCCATACCCATCAGGCCTATGTCTGCCGCTATGGTACGGTTGATGCCAGCCGGCCCTTGCTCGCCACCAGCGCGGGTCAATATGGCACGCTTCTCACCCGCATCACGCTCGATTATGATGTCGCCGCACATCGGCTGGTCGATAAGCGGGCCGAGAACCTTCTTGTGGAGCAGCGCGAGGATGCGCCTGTCGCCCAGCCCGAGCTGACCGATCTCGTGGCCCGCTATCGCACGGCGGCCTCCAGCGTGAGCGACCGAGTCGTCGGCAAGCTGGCCGGCAGCCTGACCCAGATCGCCGATGTGAGCGGCCAGAGCACGCTCGGCAACTTCATCGCCGATGCGCAGTTGGCCTCCGTGCAAGCGCCGGAGCGGGGCGGGGCGCAGCTGGCCCTCATGAATCCCGGTGGGCTCCGCGCGCCTATCGCGCCCTTGGCCGATGGCAGCGTGCGCTTTGGCGATCTCTACTCCGCGCAGCCCTTCGGCAATGTGGTGCTCGTCAAGCAGCTCTCGGGCGCAGACATCCGTGCCGCGCTGGAGCAGCAGTTCACCCGTGGCGATCGCCCGTCGATTCTCAGCGTTTCCAGGGGATTCAGCTATGAATTCGACGCCAGCCGTCCCGCCGGCGCACGCGTCTTCAACATCCGCCTGAATGGCGCGGCGCTGCGAGACGAGGGGACTTATCGGGTCGCCATGAACAATTTCATCGCGCAGGGCGGTGATGGGCTGCGGCTGTTCGCGCCGGCGCCGGTGCTGGCCGAAGGGCCGGTGGATGTGGACGCGCTGGAGGTGTATATCGCCAGCGACTCGTATCGCGGCCCACCTGCCCTGGACCGCATCCGCAATGTCACACCGCAATGATTGTGGCCTTTTCCAAGCCTTTCCGGTCTTGATCCGGTAAGGTCACCCTGATAAGGGCAGCCCGTTCCGCCGTGGCAGATTGTCGCGGCGTATGTTATTTTAGGCAGATTGATACCGCGTCCGGAGTGTGCTCCGGTCCCTGCGGACAAGCGATAGAACTGGAGACTGACGAGCTTATGCAAATCATCGTGCGCGACAACAACGTCGACCAGGCGCTGCGGGCGCTCAAGAAGAAGCTGCAGCGTGAGGGCGTTTATCGCGAGATGAAGCTCCGTCGTCACTATGAGAAGCCCTCCGAGAAGCGTGCGCGCGAGAAGGCTGCGGCCATCCGTCGTGCCCGCAAGCTGGAGCGCAAGCGCGCCGAGCGCGACGGCGCCCGTTAAGGTGCATTCAGGGCCGCGTTTGCGGCCCTGTTGATTCTCCCGGTTTCAATAAGAAGAGGCACGGCCCATGTCCGTCACGGCGGTTCCCTTGCAGCCCATCCGGCGCGGTTCGGTTCGTCGTTTCTGGCTTGCGGTCGTGCTGGTGCTGGCCGTTGCGGCGGTGTTGGCCTGGGCCGGCAGCCGCCAGTTCGGTCATACCGCCAGCGGCCTGCGCTATCAGATGATCACGCAAGGGTCGGGCGAAAGCCCCACGCTCGATGATTTTGCGCTCGTGGCCTATAAGGGCACGCTGCCCGATGGTACGGTGTTCGACGAGAATGAGAGCGCGCCGATGGACCTGCAGTCGCTGGTCCCCGGCTTTGCCGAGGCGGTGACCCTGCTCAAGCGCGGCGGCAGCATTCGCGCATGGATCCCCGCCGAGCTGGCTTATGGCGACAGCCCCCCTCCGGGCGGCGTCATCCCGCCGAACACGCCCTTGCAGTTCGAGATCAAGCTGCTTGAGTTCAAATCCCGTGCCGAGGTCATGCAGGCCCAGCAGATGATGCAGATGCAGCAGATGATGCAGCAGCAGGGCGGAGGTCCGGGTGGCCCGGGCGCGATGCCGCCGGGCGCGCCGGAGATGCCGCAGCCCTGATGGCGAAGGGGCGCCGATCCGACGCCCGCTTCACACATCCCATTCCCGGCCCGGCATCTGGGCCGTCACCCGGCTGAACGCCTCATCCGCCAATGACCGGCCGGCCATAATTCTTGGCATAGGCATTTTCGACACCGGTCAGAATTTCGACGATATCGAAATAACGGTCCCAAAAGGCTGTTTCCCGCAGGTCCTCGACCAGCAACTGATAGGCGTGGTGGTCGATCGCATCCCACATCCAGATGTCGGTGACGCGCGTCGCGTAGAACTCCACGTCGAAGAAGCGCAGCGCAACCTTGCCGGCGTGCTTGCGCAAAATGGGCGCGAATTGCTCACCCAGCAGCGCGAAACGCTGATCGACGGGAAAGCCGAGCCACTCCGGCGACGTCTTGACGAGCATGAAGACGGTGAGGGCGGGTTCGATCGAAAGGCTTGCATGAGTCATGGTAGGTCCTTGTCAGTCTGTGTCTGCGCGGACTAAATGCGAGCAAATGCTCAAGATTGGCTACTCGCATTGACGTCATGACCAACATCCCTTCCCAGCAGCGCTCCATCCCCAGAAAATCGCCGCGGCAGAGCCGCTCTTTGGAGACGGTAAAGGCCATCGTCGAAGCGACGGCTCGCATTCTGGAGGAAAAGGGACTCGGCGGACTGACCACCAATGCCGTTGCCGAACGTGCCGGCGTCAGCATCGGGTCGCTGTATCAGTACTTTCCGGGCAAGGACGCCCTGATTGGCGCGCTGATTTTGCGGGAAGCCGCGCTGCTGATCGCCGATTGGGAGGCGGCGACAACGGCCGAGACGGGGCAGGCGGCGCTGGCTCTGCTGATCGCAGCAGCGGTCGCGCATCAACTCCGGCGCCCCGTTTTGGCGCGCCTTCTTGATATCGAGGAGGCGCGGCTGCCGCTCGATCCGGCAGTTCACGCGGTGAGCGTGCGGCTCCGCGAGATCGTCACCGGCGTGTTACAGCGCCCGGATCTTCCACCCCACGCCGATACGGCGCTTGCCGCGCAGGATATGCTCGCGATCATCAAGGGCATGGTCGACGCGGCTGGTGCGCATGGAGAGCTGGACCGGCCCGGTCTGGAAGAACGCGTCGGCCGTGCCGTGCGCGGCTATCTCGGCTGTCGGTGAAGAGCCGCTCTTACCGCAAAAGCGCTTAGCGCTGCGCGGAACCTGCTGTCTCTTCAGGGTGCAGCGACATCCCTGCCCGGCCACTTCGGAAGCTGCTGATCCAGGTGGCCGGATTGAGCCGCGTCGAGCCGTCGAGCGAGAAGGTGATAAATTCGGCGCGGCCACCCAGCGATTCCCAAGGCACCGGGCCGCCAAGGCCCTGCATTGCGGCGGAGACGCGGCTGTCCGCGCTATTGTCGCGGTTATCGCCCATCAGGAACACATGGCTGGCAGGGATGCGCACTGGGCCGTACCAGTCGGTCTCGCGTGCGCCCATGTCGATGATCGTGTAGCTGCGCCCATTGGGCAGCGTCTCACGCAGCACCGGGAGCACGCACACCTGCGTGCCATCCGGCTGTGCCTCAAGCGCGCCGGGGAACTGGCGCGGATCGCACCGGCTATTGGCGTCCACCGGCATTCGCATGGCGGGCAGGGCTTCCTGCTTCACCGGCTTGCCGTTGAGGATCACCACGCCGTCGCGCACTTCCAGCAGATCGCCGGGCAGGCCGATGACGCGCTTGATATAATCCTCGTTGCTGTTCTGCGGCGTCACGATCGCGATGTCGCCGCGCTCGGGCATCTTGCCCCAAACGCGCCCGTTCATGAATGGCAGCGTGACACCCCAGGGCTCGGGCGGTCCGCCGAGCAACGTCGTGCGCAGGATCGCTGCCGGATTGGGAATCGTCGGGGAGACGTAGGACCAGCCATAGGCATATTTGGAGACGATGAGCCGGTCGCCCACCAACATGGTCGGCATCATCGATTCGGACGGGATGTAGAAAGGCTTGGCCACAAAGCTGTGGAACGCCAGCACCGCCGCCAGCAGCAACACGATGCTCTTGATCTCGCCGACCCAATCGGTCTTCTTGTCAGCGCGTTTCCGGCGCGTTTCCTGCGCCTTGATCGATGCCTCATCCGTCACGGAAAGCGCGCCTCCAGAATGACGAACGCCTGCGCCCAGGGATGATCGTCGGTCAATGTCAGGTGAACAAATAGGCTGGCGCCGGGCGGGGTCAAGGCATCCAGTCGCGCTTTGGCGCCGCCCGTGAGGGCAAGCGTCGGTGCGCCGGAGGGTAGATTGACGACGCCAATGTCCTTCATGAAGACGCCGGCCTTGAATCCGGTGCCGACTGCCTTGCTGAAGGCCTCCTTGGCTGCGAAGCGCTTGGCCAATGTGCCCGCCTTGGTGAATGGCCGCCGATTGGCCCGGGCGATTTCATGATCGGTGAACACCCGATGCTCGAATCGCGCTCCGAACCGGTCCAGAGAAGCCTGGATTCGCTCGATATTGCAAAGATCAGAGCCCAGGCCGACGATCATGCCTGGCCGCGCGCCTCGTCCATCAGCCTGCGCATCTGCGCCACGCTGTCGCGCAGGCCCAAGAAGATCGCCTCGCCGATAAGGAAGTGGCCGATATTGAGTTCAGTGACCTGCGGAATCGCTGCGATCGGCGCGACATTCTCGTAAGTCAGGCCATGGCCGGCATGGGGCTCGATGCCGTTCTTGGCGGCCAGTGCTGCCATGTCGGTGATGCGGCGAAGTTCCGCAGCTTGTTCGGGGCCTTCGACCTCGCAATATTTGCCCGTGTGCAATTCCACCACCGGCACCTTGAGGCGCAGCGCCGCATCGATCTGGCGCGGATCGGCCTCGATGAACAGCGAGACGCGGCAGCCCGCTTCGCCGAGCCGATCCACCATGGGCGCGAGGTGATTGTGCAACCCGGCCGCATCCAGCCCGCCCTCGGTCGTGCGCTCCTCGCGGCGCTCCGGCACGAGGCAGACGGCGTGCGGCTTATGGCGCAGCGCGATCTCCAGCATTTCCTGTGTCGCCGCCATCTCGAAATTGAACGGGATCTCCAACTCGGCGGACAGGCGCGCAATGTCCTTATCCGTGATGTGCCGGCGATCTTCGCGCAAATGTGCGGTGATGCCGTCGGCGCCGGCTTCCTGCGCGAGCAGGGCGGCGCGAACCGGATCAGGGTAGGAGGCGCCCCGCGCGTTGCGGATGGTCGCCACATGATCGATGTTGACGCCCAGGCGCAGGTGGCGGCCGCACTGGTCCGCCATTGCTGTCATGCCCGGCTGCCCGGCTTGGTCGCCGGGATCGCTGCCAGTTCGGGCGGCAGATCGTCAGCGTCGTACACAGGGAAGTTGAGGCTCACGAGCGGGAAGAAGGGCACGCCGAGATTGGCCTCGCCGGCCGAGCGATCGACCACGGCGGCTTCGGCGATGACCTCGCCGCCTTCCGCGCGCACCGCTTCCATCGCCTGGCGGGAGGAGAGGCCGGTCGTCACGACGTCCTCGACCATCAACACCTTCTGGCCGGGTGTTAGCGAGAAACCGCGACGGAACAAGAAGGTGCCCTGCGGCCGCTCGAGAAACAGCGCATCGCAGCCCAGCGCCCGGCCCATTTCGTGGCCGATGATGATGCCGCCCATCGCCGGCGAGACAACGACGTCGATGGCGGCGCGAATATCACGCGGGATAGACTGGGCGATCGCAACGGCGATGCGGCCGGCGCGCTCGGGATTCATCAGCACGCGCGCGCACTGCAGATAGTTGGCGCTGTGCTTGCCCGAGGACAGCAGAAAATGCCCCTGGAGCAGCGCGTCACAGGCGCGAAATTCAGCGAGCACTTCCGATTCTGTCATGTTTCCGCGACCTCTTATATAGAGCGGCGCAGATAGCGGCGGACGGGCTGACAATCAACGGCTGGCATTCGGGCAATTTCTGCGCTTGAGGCTGGGAGGCTGGCTGCGTATAGGGGCCGCAAGATCAATGAGGGGGGCCGCAGTCGATGTCTTTCGCTAGCGGCCTGAAATTGAAGGCAGGTCGACCGCATGACTAGAAGAATCAATGGCTTCATGGTGGCGATCGCGCTCGGACTGAGCACGCTCGCGCCATCTTCCGCTTTCGGGCAGGCAGAACAGGCTGCTGCGCCCGCGGCGTCGACTGCGGAAGCCGCACCGGCCGCCGCCGCTGCGCCCGCAGCTCCCGCCGCGCCGGCGTTCGATCATGCCGCGCCGATTGAAGGCATCGGCCAGCCTGCCGTGGGCGAGACGACCTTCCAGAAGCAGGTGACCTCCACGGGCAATTATGCGCTGTGGATGCACAATGTGATTCTGCTGCCGGTCATCACGGTTATCTCGCTGTTCGTGCTCGGGCTGCTGCTCTGGGTCGTGGTGCGCTATCGTCGCGCCGCCAACCCGGTGCCCTCGCGCACCTCGCACAACACGGCGATCGAGATCGTCTGGACGCTGGCGCCGGTGCTGATCCTCATCGGTATCGCCATTCCGTCGATCGACCTGCTGGCCAAGCAGTTCAAACCGGCCCCGGCCAACGCCATCACCCTCAAGGTGACCGGCTATCAGTGGTACTGGGGTTATGAGTATCCCGATCTCGGCATCGGCGAATATGTCTCCAACATGCTGCCGCCCGAAGAAGCGCTCAAGCGTGGCGAGCCCCGTCTGCTTGGCGTCGACAATCGCGTCGTCTTGCCGGTCGGCGTGCCCATCAAGGCGATCATCACCGCGGCTGACGTGATCCACTCCTTCTCGATTCCCGCCTTCTGGGTGAAGGAAGATGCTGTGCCGGGTCGCCTCAACGAGAAGACCTTCACCATCGAGAAGGAAGGCGTCTATTACGGCGTCTGCTCGGAGCTGTGCGGTGCACGCCATGGCTTCATGCCGATCTCGATCGAAGCGGTGAGCCCCGAGCGGTTCGCACAGTGGGTCCGCTCACAGGGTGGCCAGATGCCGGGTGACGCAGCCGCGCCTGCCGCTGCCGCCGAAGCACCTGCCGCCGCTCCTGCTCCCGCCAACGCCGAGACGCCCGCTGCGGCGCCCGCGACTGCATCCTGAGGACTTCCAAGATGAGCACCACAACCGCAGACGATTTCCACGGGGCGCACGCCCATGGCGATCATGATGCCGATCACAAGCCGGGCTTCTTCGTCCGCTGGTTCATGTCGACGAACCACAAGGACATCGGCACGCTTTACCTGATCTTCGCGATCATGGCCGGCGTCATTGGCGGCGCCATCTCGGGCCTCATGCGTCTCGAGCTGGCTGAGCCGGGTATTCAGTATCTCCAGCATTGGGCCACCTTCGCGGACGGTCCCGATGCGACGATCGATCAGGCCTATCACCTCTGGAACGTGCTGATCACGGCCCACGGCCTCATCATGGTGTTCTTCATGGTGATGCCGGCGATCATCGGCGGCTTCGGCAACTGGTTCGTCCCGATCATGATCGGCGCGCCGGACATGGCCTTCCCGCGGATGAACAATATCAGCTTCTGGCTGCTCATCCCTGCCTTCCTGCTCCTGCTCGGCTCGGCCTTCGTGCCCGGCGGCACCGGCAATGGCGCGGGCACCGGCTGGACCGTCTATGCCCCGCTGTCCACCAGCGGCAGCCCTGGTCCGGCGGTCGACATGGCGATTCTCTCGCTGCACATCGCCGGCGCCAGCTCGATCCTGGGCGCGATCAACTTCATCACCACCATCTTCAACATGCGCGCACCGGGGATGACCATCCACAAGATGCCGCTGTTCGTGTGGTCGGTGCTGGTCACCGCCTTCCTGCTGCTGCTCGCGCTGCCCGTGCTGGCCGCGGCCATCACCATGCTGCTGACCGATCGTAACTTCGGCACCGTCTTCTATGACGCGGCCGGCGGCGGCGACCCGGTTCTCTATCAGCACCTGTTCTGGTTCTTCGGTCACCCCGAAGTGTACATCATGATTCTGCCGGGCTTCGGCATCGTCAGCCAGATCGTGTCCACCTTCAGTCGCAAGCCCGTCTTCGGTTATCTCGGCATGGCCTATGCCATGGTCGCCATCGGCGTCGTCGGCTTCATCGTGTGGGCGCACCACATGTTCACCACCGGCATGACCGTGAACATGAAGATGTACTTCACGGCGGCTACCATGGTCATCGCGGTGCCGACCGGCGTGAAGATCTTCTCGTGGATCGCCACGATGTGGGGCGGCTCGATGAGCTTCAAGACGCCCATGGTCTGGTCGCTCGGCTTCATCTTCATGTTCACCGTTGGTGGCGTGACCGGCGTCGTGCTCGCCAATGGCGGTATCGACGACAACCTCCACGACACCTATTATGTGGTCGCGCACTTCCACTATGTGCTGTCGCTCGGCGCGGTGTTCTCGCTGTTCGCAGGCTTCTACTACTGGTTCCCGAAGATGTTCGGGAAGATGTACAGCGAGTTCCTGGGCCAGCTCCACTTCTGGGTGTTCTTCATCGGCGTGAACATCATGTTCTTCCCGATGCACTTCCTGGGCATGAGTGGCATGCAGCGCCGCGTGCCGGACTACACCGATGCGCTGGCCTACTGGAACGGCATCGCCTCGTTCGGTTATGCGATCATGGGCGTGGGCGTTCTGATCTTCTTCGTGAACGTCTTCATCTCGCTGCTGGCCGGCAAGAAGGCCGCTGCCAATCCGTGGGGCGAGGGTGCCACGACGCTGGAATGGACGCTGTCCAGCCCGCCGCCGTACCACCAGTTCGAAACTCTGCCGGTCATCGATTGATCGACAGCGGGTTTCACCCGCGAGCCGCCGTCTTCAGGGTGGCGGCTTGAACAGACAAGATGGCGATCGGGGGCGCGCAAGCGCTCCCGCTTGCGATATGAACTGACGAGTTGAACTGAACGCAAGGTCAGAGGTTTTGGCGAGCAAGGCATCGATCATGGGCACCGCGCCACAACAGTCTCCGCTTGGCGGGTCGACGGTTCCGCTCCCGGCGGACTGGCGCGATCTGCTCGCGCTGACCAAGCCGCGCGTGCTGACGCTCGTGGTCTTCACCGGCCTGTGCGGATTGCTGGTCGCACCCGGCAGCCTGTCTCCGGTGCTCGCCTTTACCGCCATTCTCTGCATCGCTCTCGGCGCCGGTGCGGCAGGTGCGCTCAATCAATGGTATGAGGTCGACCGCGACGCGAAGATGAAACGCACCGCAGGTCGTCCGCTGCCGGCCGGCCGGATGAGCCGGGAAACGGCGCTGCATTTCGGCGTCGGCCTCGCTGCCTTTTCCGTGCTGCTGATGGGCTTTGCGACCAACTGGCTTGCCGCCGGCATCCTGGCGACGTCGATCCTCTTCTATGTGTTCATCTACACTATCTGGCTCAAGCCACGCACGGCGCAGAATATCGTGATCGGTGGTGCGGCCGGCGCCTTTCCGCCATTGATCGGCTGGGCGGCCGTGACGGGCGATGTGGCGCTGCTGCCGATCGCTCTGTTCATGCTCATCTTCTTCTGGACCCCGCCGCACTTCTGGTCGCTCGCGCTGTTCGTGCGGATGGATTACGCCAATGCCGGCATCCCGATGCTGCCGGTGGTGGCCGGTGAGGTGACCACCCGCCGCCAGATCCTGGGCTATACCAGCATCATGGGCGTCGCCGCGCTGGCGCCGGTGGTCCTGCGGCTGACCGGCCCGATCTATGGCGTGACCGCTTTGCTGGCGACGGCGGTGTTCGCGGCCATGGCCCTGCAGGTCTCGCTGCGCCGGGAGAGCGATCCGGCCCAGATGAAGCCGGAGCGGCGGCTGTTCAAATATTCGGTTCTCTATCTTTTCCTGCTCTTCGGCGCGGTTGTCGTCGACCATTGGGTGTTTGCGGCATGACCCCTGAAGACCAGAAACTCATTCAGGAGCGCCAGCGGGCGCGGGCGCGCATCATGGCGTGGATTCTCGCCGCACTGGTGGTGCTGTTCTTTGCGATCACCATCGCGAAAATGGCCTGAGGAGCGGTGCGATGACGACGATTGCCGGAAAGCGCGTAAGTAACCGCAAGACAGCCCTGCTGGCGGCGCTGGTGGCGGTGGCGATGCTCGGCCTCGGCTTCGCGGCGGTCCCGCTCTACCGCCTATTCTGTCAGGTTACCGGCTTCGGCGGCACTACCCAGCGCGTCGACGCCGCTGAGGCCGCAAAGGCGGTCTCGCTGCAGACGCAGGGCCGGCAGCTGTCGATTCGGTTCGACTCGAATATCCGCGGCGGCATTCCGTGGGAATTCTATCCCGAGAAGCGCCGCGTGACCGTGGGCGTCGGTGGCAAGTCGATGGCGATCTTCATCGCCAAGAACACCTCGAATAAGCCGGTCACCGGGCGCGCCGTGTTCAACGTGACGCCCGAATATGTCGGCAAATATTTCAGCAAGGTGCAGTGCTTCTGCTTCACGGAGCAAACCTTGCAGCCGGGGCAGCAGGTGCGGATGCCCGTGCTGTTCTACGTCGACAAGGCGTTCCTTGATGATTCTGACGGCAAGGACGTCCAGGAAATCACGTTGAGTTACACATTCTATCCGGTTGAGAAGCCGGACGACCAGAGCTAAAGAAGCGCGCAAACGAGCGTTCGGATAAAGCGCTTAGATACAGGGAATACGATATGGCCGGCGCCAAGAATCACGATTATCACATTCTCCCCGCCAGTTTCTGGCCGTTGATGGGCTCGATGTCGGCCCTGGTGATGGCGCTGGGTGCCGTTGCCTGGATGCACCCCTCTGAAATGGGCAGCTGGGGCGGCGCGGGCTTCTTCCTGGGTCTGGCCGGCGTACTCGCCACCATGTTCTTCTGGTGGGCGGATGTCATTCGGGAGGCGCATGCCGGCGATCACACGCCTGTCGTGCAGCTTCACCTGCGCTACGGCATGATCCTGTTCATCGCGTCGGAAGTCATGTTCTTCGTGGGCTGGTTCTGGGCGTTCTTCGATTTCAGCCTCTTCCCGACGGCCCTGCCGCCGATTGACGGCCTGTTCCCGTCCGAGGGCATTGAGGTTCTCAATCCCTTCGAACTGCCGCTCCTCAACACGCTGATCCTGCTCTGCTCGGGCACCACCATCACCTGGGCGCACCACGCGATCATCCACGGCGACCGGGACGGCCTGAAGAAGGGCCTGTGGCTCACGATCATCCTCGGTATCGTCTTCACCTGCGTGCAGGCCTATGAATATGCTCACGCACCCTTCGCCTTCGGCACGACGCCCTATGGCTCGGCCTTCTACATGGCGACCGGCTTCCACGGCTTCCACGTTCTGGTCGGCACGATCTTCCTGATCGTCTGCCAGGTGCGGGCCTATAAGGGTCACTTCACGCCGCGCCAGCACTTCGGCTTCGAGGCGGCGGCCTGGTACTGGCACTTCGTCGACGTGGTGTGGCTGTTCCTGTTCGTCTCCATCTATGTGTGGGGCGGCTGGGGAGCTCCGATGCACGCGGGCTGATCGGCCGGGGAGCACGGCATGTGCGGCGCCAAGGCCCATGCTCGCTCCTCATTTATCGATAGCAAAGGCGACGCGCGGAAAGCCCTTCCGCGCGTCGCTTCGTTTCCGGCATGCGGCATTTGCGAAGGACAGGTTGGATGAGCGAGACTAAGCCCGCAGAGGCGCAAAAGGCTGCCGCGGTCACACCGGCTTATCTGGTCCAGGCGAGCGTCAAGGCCCGCTGCCCACGCTGCGGCGTGGGGCCGCTGTTCGATGGCTGGGTGCGATTCGCGCCGCGCTGCCGGGCCTGCGGGCTGGATCTGGCCGCGTTCAATGTCGGGGATGGCCCTGCGGCCTTCCTCATTCTGATCGTCGGCGGGCTGGTCACGGCGCTGGCTCTGATGGTCCAACTGGCCGCCGATCCGCCATTCTGGGTGCATATCCTGCTCTGGGTGCCGCTCACCTCCGCGCTGGTCATAGGCTGTCTGCGCCTGTCCAAGGCAGCACTGCTGATCATCGAATATCGCAACAAGGCGCGCGAGGGGCGCATTGCCGATGCGCGTCAGCCGGGCGAGGGCACGCCATGAGCCGCCGCGTGCCGCTGGTGCCGACCGTGCTGGTCGGCCTCGCCGTCGCCGTGATGATCGCGCTGGGCATCTGGCAGATCGGTCGCGCCCAGCAGAAGGAGGCCGCGCTGGATGCCTGGCGCGCGAATCTGCATCTGCCGCTCACGGCCTATCCCCGGCAGAACCCCACCGATCAAAGCTACATGTTCCGCCGTCTCGCGGCCCAGTGCCTGCGCGTGGTCGATTGGCAGGTGATCGGCGGTCGGGCGCGCAGCGGCGAGACCGGATGGCGGCACATCGCTTATTGCGCGACCGGTGCCGAAGGGCCGGGGCTTGTGGTGGACATGGGCGTGAGCGTGCGACCGGACGGCAAGACCGACTGGCAGGGCGGCCCGGTGACTGGCACAGCCACCCATGAGCCGGACAATTCCTCACTGATGGCCCGGGTGCAGGGCGAGGCATCGCCCTTGCGGCTGATGATCGTCGCGGAGGAGCCGGCGCCCGGCCTGCTCGCCTCCGCGCCGCCCGATCCATCGTCGGTGCCCAATAATCACCGCTCCTACG
This sequence comes from Sphingobium sp. B8D3A, assembly GCF_025961995.1. Lineage (NCBI taxonomy): Bacteria > Pseudomonadati > Pseudomonadota > Alphaproteobacteria > Sphingomonadales > Sphingobiaceae > Sphingobium > Sphingobium sp. B8D3A. The sequence goes on from NZ_JAOQOS010000001.1 coordinate 1,380,671, forward strand.
CGGTGCAGTGGTTCCTGTTCGCCACGATCGCGCTGGTGATTTATGCGCTCGCCCTGCGCAAGCGCTGGCGGGGCGAACCGCGCGAGGGTTAATCCACTCCGTTGCGCTACGGCAGCCACAAGGCTAAGGGCCGGTCATGCAATATGTGAGCACCAGGGGGCGCGCGGCTGCGCTGGATTTCGAGGGCGCAACGCTGGCAGGGCTGGCGAGCGATGGCGGGCTGTATCTGCCCGAGCATTGGCCCAGCTTTTCCGCCGACGAGCTGGAGGCCATGCGCGGCCTCTCCTATGTCGAGACTGCCGTTCGCGTCATTCGCCCGTTCGTGGGCGATTGCCTGAGCGAAGACGAACTGCGCGAACTGTGCACGCAGGCTTATGGCCGCTTCTCCCACGCCGCGGTGACACCGCTGGTGCAGCTCGATCATCAGCACTGGCTGCTTGAGCTCTTCCATGGGCCGACGCTGGCGTTCAAGGACGTTGCGCTGCAGATGCTCGGCCTGCTGTTCGAGAAGTTCCTCAGCCGCCGCGATACCCATCTGACCATCGTCGGCGCGACGTCGGGAGACACCGGCTCGGCGGCGATCGATGCCGTTGCGGGCCGTGCGAAGATCGACATCTTCATGCTCCATCCCGCAGATCGCGTGTCCGACGTGCAGCGCCGGCAGATGACGACGGTGCTGGCGCCGAACGTCCACAACATCGCCATCGAGGGCAGCTTTGACGATGCGCAGGCACTGGTGAAGCGCATGTTCAACGATGCCGAGTTCGCCGGCCGCTTCGATCTGTCGGCCGTGAACAGCATCAACTGGGCGCGACTCGTGGCGCAGGTGGTCTATTATATCTATGTCGGCGTGCGCCTCGGCGCGCCGCATCGGCAGGTTGCCTTTTCGGTGCCGACCGGCAATTTCGGCGACGTGTTTGCCGGCTATGTCGCAGCGCGCATGGGACTTCCCATCGAGCGGCTGATCGTCGCCACTAATGTGAACGACATTCTCCACCGGGCGCTCTCGCAGGGCGACTACAGCCAGGAAGGCGTCGTGCCGACGGCCACGCCCAGCATGGACATTCAGGTCTCCTCTAATTTCGAGCGGCTGCTGTTCGATCTTGGCGGGCGCGATGGTCTGGCGCTGGCCGAGCAGATGAAGGGATTCGAGGCGACAAAGGCCATGCGCCTGACGAACGCGCAGCGCGACGGGGCGTCCAAGCTCTTCTCGTCCGCGCGCGTCGATGGCGACGACATGTCGCGGGCGATGCGTTGGGCTTATGATGCGGCCTCTCAGGTCATCGATCCGCACAGCGCGGTCGGCCTCGCGGCGGCCCATGCCGTGCCGCTCGATCCGTCCGTGCCGGTGGTGACGCTGGCGACGGCGCATCCCGCCAAGTTCCGCGATGCCGTGGAACGCGCCACCGGCGTGCGTCCCTCGCTGCCGTCACGCGTGGGCGATCTGTTCGGGCGCGAGGAGCGCTATGTGACGCTGCCCGGTACGTTCGAGGCGGTGACCGAATATATCGCGGAACGCGCCACGCCGCGCCGTGGGTAGGACGTCCTTTCTGAAGCCCCTCCTCTTTAGAGGAGGGGTTGGGGTGGTGTCGGCTACGTCGGCTCCAGAGCGCTGCGCGAGCGATGCTCTGCGTCGCCCCTACCCCCCGACCCCTCCCCTGAAGGGGAGGGGATAGATGTCTATAACCCTGCCACCCGCCCTCCCACTCACCACAATGGTCGGCGAGCCCTGGGGCGATTACGGCCTCATCGATAGCGGCGCCGGCCGCAAGCTGGAGCGCTACGGCCCCTATCGTTTCATCCGCCCGGAGCCGCAGGCGATGTGGCAGCCGGCGCAGGCCGACTGGGATGCGCATGGCAGCTTCATTCCGGCATCGGACGAGGATGGCGGCGGGCGCTGGCATTTCGACAAGCCCGTGCCGCGTGATGGCTGGCCGCTACGCTGGGAGGAGGCGCGCTTTCAGGCAAGCTGCACGCCCTTTCGCCATCTCGGCTTCTTCCCGGACATGGCGCCGGTCTGGCAATGGGCACGCGAGCGGCTGCACGGCGTTGAAGCGCCCCATTTCCTCAACCTGTTCGGCTATACCGGCGTCGGCACGCTGGCCCTGTCCGCCACCGGGGCGCAGTGCGTGCATGTCGATGCCTCGAAGAAGTCGGTGGCACAGGCGCGTGCCAATGCGGCGCTCTCCGGCATGGAGAGCAATCCGGTCCGCTGGATCATCGACGATGCCGCCAAATTCGTGGCACGCGAGGTGCGGCGGGAGCGGCGTTATCATGGCATCCTGCTCGATCCGCCCAAATATGGCCGGGGGCCGGATGGCGAGATCTGGCGGCTTGAGGAAGACCTGCCCGGCCTGATCGCCGATTGCCGCCGCTTGCTGGATGGCGAGAGCCGCTTCCTGTTCCTCACGGTCTACGCCGTGCGCATGTCCGCCCTGGCAATCGGTGAACTGCTCCGCGCGCATCTGGGCGATCTGCCAGGACGGATCGAATGCGGCGAGCTGGCCGTGCGGGAGGAGGCACGGGGGCTGCTGCTCCCCACCGCAATCTGGGCGCGCTGGACGCGGGACTGAGGGGCTTTCGGGGGGAGGGGTTCGCTCGTAGAGTCAGCGCACCGCAAGCGCCTGCGTAAAACTGCCCACCTTTCCGTTCGGGTCGAGCGAAGTCGAGACACGTCTAGCGCTGTGCTTGGTGTCTCGACTTCGCTCGACACGAACGGGGAAGAGGGAAGGCCTGGTATGCCGCGCCCCTCAATCCCGCCTACCTAATCCCGTCCCGCCCTTAGCGCCGCGCCGCCGGCCACCGGCGCCACCACACACAGTAACAGCGAGCAGGCCGCGACCAGCTTGAGGGCGCTGTCGCCGCCAAATTGCAGGGCGCCGGCACCGAAGATCAGGATCGGCACCGCCAGCGGCAGCACCAGCAGGCCGGTCAGTGCGCCGCTGCCCCGCAGGCCGGCGGTGAGTGCTGCCACCAGCAGGGCGAGCGCGGCAAGGCCGGGGGTGCCGAGCGCTAGGCCGATCATCACCAGCCGCAGCATCTCCGGCTCCAGCTTGAGCAGGGCCCCGGCCGGCAGCGCGGCGATCAGCAGCGGCGGGCCGAAGCTCAGCCAATGCGCGACGCCCTTGGCGAACAGGATCGTGCCTTCCCCCACGCCGCGCAGCACGAGCTGGTCGATCACGCCGCTGTCGCGGTCCGGCTCGATCAGCCGGTCGATGGGCAGCAGGCTGGCCAGCAGTGCCGCGACCCATAGCAGTCCTCCGCCGGTCTGGCTGAGCAGCGTGGCATTGGGGCCGACCGCGAAGGGAAACAGCGCGGCAATCAGCAGCAGAAAGGCGAGCGGCAGCCAGATGCCGCCACTTCGCCAGGCCCGGCCAAGGTCGCGCAGGATGATCGGGCCGATCATGCGTCGCGCTCCTCGCCCGCATCCGGGGCCGGCGCATGAAGGTTGATCACCGCATCCTGCGTCCACGCGAGCGGCATGTGCGAGGCCGCGAGCACGAGGCCGCCGCGCGCACGGTGCTCGTCGACCAGGGTGCCGAGTTGCGCGGCCGAGGCGACGTCGAGGCCATTGGCGGGCTCATCCAGCAGCCAGATCGGCGCCGCGGTAATCAGCGTGCGGGCCAGCGCGGCGCGCTTGCGCTGGCCGGTGGAGAGCATCCGCACCGGAATATCGCGCAGATGTGCAATGGCGAGGTCATCGAGCGCGGCGTCGATGCGCGCGAATGGCGCCTCATCCACCTTGGCCCAGAAGGCGAGGGCGTCGTGCACCGTGCGGTCCCGGTCCAGCGCATCGAGCTCGTCGGTCAGCGCCACGGCGCCCTCGCAGGTCACGGTGCCCGCAAAGGGCCGCAGGAGCCCGGCAATGATGCGCAGCAGGCTCGATTTGCCGATGCCGTTCGGGCCGGCGATCTGGGCGCTGCCGCCCGCCGTCAGGCTGAGATTGACGCCGGCGAACAGCAGCCGTCCCCCGCGCAGGCAGGCGACATCCTCCAGCCGGAGCGCCGCGCCGCTCATGGCTTGACGGTCCATGGGCGCGCGGATGAGAAGAGGCCACTCGAAAAGGAGACCGCCATGCCAAGGATCGCCCGTCTCTCCGATGAGGAGCGCGCGCAAGCGCTCAGCACCGTCCCGGCCTGGCGGCTGTCGGATGATGCCAGCGGCATTTCGCGCAGCCTGCGGTTCGATGATTTCGTCGCCGCCTTCGGGTTCATGAGCAAGGTCGCCCTGCTGGCCGAACGCGCCGATCATCACCCGGAATGGTCGAACGTCTACAATCGCGTGGATATCCGCCTGACCACCCATGATGCCGGGGGGCTGAGTGCGCGCGATATTGCCCTCGCCAAGGCGATCGACGCGCTGTTCTGACGGGAAGGGGGCGGGGGGCGCGGCGCATCAGAAGACCGGGGTGTTATAATGATGCCAGGCCATCAGCGCCATGGCACTGCGATGCGGGCGCCAGGCTTCGGCCAGCGCGCGGGTTTCGCGTTCGGCCGGGCGCGCATCGAGGCCCATGATCTGCCCCACCGCGATCTGCACGGCGAGGTCGCCCGCCGGCCAGATGTCCCTGCGGCCTTCCGCGAACAGCAGATAGATTTCCGCAGACCAGCGGCCGATGCCCTTGATCCGCACGAGCGCTGCAATGGCCTCCTCATCATCTTGCGGCAGCGCGTGGAGATCCACCCCGCCGCTGACCACCAGTTCCGCGAGGCTACGGGCATAGCCCTGCTTCTGGCGGGAGAGGCCGCAGGCGCGCAGCGTCTCGAAATCCTGCGCCAGCAGGGCATCGGGCGCGCAGCCGGCGCCGAGTGCGGCCTCCAGTTTGCTCCATACGGAGGCTGCCGCAGCAACGCTCACCTGCTGGCCGACGATGGTGCGCAGCAGCGTTTCGTAACCCGGCTCGCGCTGGCGGGACGGGGGGTAACCGAGCCGCTCGATCAACGCCGCGATCGCGGGCTGATCTGCCGCCAGCGCATCCAGCGAAGTCCGCAATGCGGCATCATCGAGCATGGTTCGTCCCAGGATAAAGAGCGGCGCGCGTCGCCGGGTTGATTTCTGTCCAGCAGCCCCTCATAGCGAGCCAAACCATGGTTTGGAGATAAAAATGCCGCAATTGACGGTTGTGACACGGGACGGCGCGCGCCACGAGATCGAGGCCCAGAATGGCCACACGGTCATGGAAGTGATCCGCGACAACGGAATCGACGAACTGCTGGCCATTTGTGGCGGCTGCTGTTCCTGCGCAACCTGCCATGTCTATGTGGACGAGGCTTATGCGGACAAGCTCCCGCCGCTCAAGGGCGACGAGGACGATCTGCTCGACAGCTCCGAGCATCGCAATGCCTCCAGCCGCCTCTCCTGCCAGATCCCGGTCAGCCCGGAGCTTGAGGGCATGGTCGTCACGATCGCGCCGGAAGACTGAGCGCTTTGGCCCGGTGCGCGCCAGGGGGCGCCCGCCGGGTCTAGTTATCCACCCGGGTCCAGACCTGTGATCGGCAGCCGATGCGGCCGATCAGGCAGCCTTGCGCGCTCAGCGTCCGCTCGTTGACCAGGGTGATGGTGCCGGAAAAGGTCTTGCCGATATCCGGTACGAACACCTTGCCCCGCCAGACATTCTCCTTCTCGGGCACGAAGCCGCTGAACAGGCGCGCGCCGATCAGATTGTCCACCCCGCCCTTGCGCGCATCCGCGCGGGCTTTTTCGCTGGCTTGAATCACCGTCCCGCACATCGCCGTGCCACAGCGATGCGCGCGCACCTGCACGCTGCGCTGCGGATTGGTCCAGATGCCGAGCGATTCGCTTTCCGCCGCGAGGGCTGTGCTGGTGCCCAGAGCGGCGCTTGCGATCAGCAGCCCAAGGCTTGCGTGCAACCTCATGGCAACGGCGCCACGCGCAGCACGGCCATCGGTGAATCCTTGGTAGCTGGGGTGACCTTCCAGACGATCCGTCTTTGTCCATCCTTCATGGTTTCGGCGCCTTCTTCCTGATTCTGGCTCACGATCTCTGCCGATGTGGTCAGCGTGAACGTGCCGTCCAGCAGCCCGCCAGGGCTCTCACGACCGCTCGCCGTGCCCATCGGTAGGGCGGCGGCATCGCTATCATTGGCAAAGCCGGGAGCCTTCACGCGCACGCGATCCTTGCCGCGCAGTTCTATGGCGAGGAAGGGCAGCACGACTTCCCCATCCGGGTTGAACGGGAAAACGAAGCCATGGTCGAGCCGGCCGCTGATCCGGTAATCGATGGCCAGCTTGCGGTCGCCGATGTAGCGGGCGGAGCGGTAGCCATATTCCTTGCTCAGCGCCTCGGCGAGACGCCGGAGTTGCGCTTCATCGTCGGCATCGGCATCGTCCGCAGTCCCGCTCTTGCTTTGCGGCTGGCTGGCGATCTTGAACATCTGCGCATCGTCCGTCGCGGCATCGGTGGCGTCGTCGTCTGCGGCATTGTCTTCATCCAGCAGCCCGTCGGTCATGTCGGACGGACTGCTCTTGAGAAGCTGCACCTCACCCACATAAGCGAAGGTGAAGCTGCGGTCGGCCTTGATATCGAGCGTCGCCGCGAATCGCGTCGGCACGAGCAGGCAGCTCGAAAGCAGCAGGGGCGCGATCAGCACCAGCAGCCAGCGCGTCATCATCGCCCGGTTCTTCAATCGCTCATCCCCCGCGAGGCACGGCGCCAGGCTTGCGCCTAGCGCGTCATGCAGGCGTATAGCGCGATTGCCGCGGCGTTGGAAACGTTGAGGCTCTCCATGCGCGGGCTGATCGGCAGGCGAGCGACCATGTCGCAGTGATTGACGCTGTTCAGGCGCAGACCTTCACCTTCGGCGCCCAGCACAAGCGCGACGCGGGTGGTATTGTCCAGCGCACCCGCGATCGTATCGCGTGCGTCGCCATCGAGCGCGATGCGCCAATAGCCGGCTTCGGCGATTTCATCGAGCGCGCGGGCGAGGTTCACCACCCGTACCCAAGGCACAATTTCCAGCGCGCCGGCTGCCGCGCGCGCGATCACGCCCGATTCGGGCGGCGCATGGCGGTCCTGCGTCACAATGCCCAGTGCATTGAAGGCCGCGGCCGAGCGCAGGATCGCGCCGACATTGTGCGGGTCGGTCACCTGATCGAGCACCAGGATCGGCCGGCGTGCCTGTTCATCCGGCACGCCCTGTTCCAGCAGATCGCCCAGCCAGATGTCCTCCAGCGCTTCCACCTCGGCCACAAGGCCTTGATGCGGCGCGTCGCCCGGCACCATGCGGCCCAGATCCGCCACGTCCGAATAGACGATCGGCAGCACCGGCGGCAGATCGAGCGCGGCCAATGCCTCGCGCGTGCCCCAGATTTTGCGAATCACCCGCTCCGGATTGGCGAGCGCAGCCGTGATGGCGTGGCGCCCATAGAGCCTCGGATACCCGCCTTTCGGCTTTCCTGTTCTGTGTCCCCGTTTCATGCGTGCGCTTTTCCACACCATGGCATTGACAGGCAAGGCCCCATTCGCCATTGAGCCGCCTCCAATCCGTTTGACGGCCCCGCCGTCCGGGTCAGGCGCCTCTGGAAGGGTGGCCGAGTGGTTAAAGGCAGCAGACTGTAAATCTGCCCGCGTGAGCGTACGCTGGTTCGAATCCAGCCCCTTCCACCATCTCCCATGATGATCAGTTGAAACCGCGTCCCCGGGACGGAAGCCTGAATCAGCGCAATCGGTCGATTGCATTGTCCGTTGGCCCGCTTATCCGGCGCGGACCATCCGAGCCCATAAATCGTCAGCGGGTGGCGGGTGGCAGTCCGTCATTTGCGAATCCCGGCAGCTTGCCGATCTGGTCGGCGGGCAGATCGAGCCCGGATTCGATGCGTTGGAGCAGCATCGAGAAGAAGTCATAGCCTTCCCGCACCTTGTCCTCGGAGACGTCCTCAAGCAAATGCGCGCGCAGGCTGGCGGCTATTTCGAGCATATGGGCCAGCGTCTGATAGCCCTCGGCCGTCAGGCGCATCAGCTTGTTGCGCCGGTCGCTGGGGTCGGGCAGGCGTTCCACCAGCCCTTCGGCTTCCAGCAGGTCCAGCGTGCGGGTCAGCGTGGGGCCTTCGATCCCGACGCGCTTGGCGATCTGGATCTGGGTCGTGCCGGGCGGTGCATAGGCGATGGAGGACATCGCCTCCATGCGCGATGCGCTTTGGCCGATATCCCGCAGCTTCTCATCGACCAGCGCGCGCCAGCGACGGGCCAGCATCACAATGGTGATGGTCAGCGCCATGTCCGGGGAAGGATAGCCCGATTTCGGTGGCAGAACCTTGCCGAAGATTTCAGCTTCGCTGCCTGCCGTCTTGGGAGCGCTTTTCATGCGATGCCGTTCCTTCGTTACCTTGCCGGAAGGGCGCGATCGCCCAAAAAAGTCGCAAAAATCTCTGCGATCCGCAAAATTAGTTTGCGCGTGAGCAATGTGCAACCGCCCGCGCGAACTGCCTTGTCTGCAACCGTTCAGGGGTGCGCCGGGAGGCAAGTAGGCGTGGCGGACGCCCAGTGCGCCCGCCGCGCCCTCGTCAAAAGCGCAACCGCGCGCCGAGGAAGAAGCGCCGGCCAAGCACATCGTAGGTACTCGGGTCCGTGACACCGGATTGCGAAGAGCCTCCCTGCGCGAGCGTGCCCGCTCGCACGCCGAGGCGCGGGGGCTGCTTGTCGAACAGATTGTCCACGCCGAACCGCAACTCGACGGTGGATGTCGCCGCGATCCGCCCTGAGAGATCGAAGATGTCATAGGCGGGGATTGGGAGTTCGGTCGCCGTCGTGCTGGTCGCGTAGGTGAAGTAGCGAACCTTGGGCAGATGACGCCATGTCAGGCTGATCGCACCTGGGCCAAAATTATAGGCGACATTGGTCGACAGCTTCCATTTGAACTGCGCACTATACTGGTTGCTGCCGATGGTATCGCGATAGTCGGCCGTCGGCCCGCCCGGCAAGCTCTGGACGTCGAACTTGTCGAGATAGTTGAACGCGATATTGGTGGTGAACGATCCCTCATCCCCGAACAGCCCGGGCGCCGGGACGGTCCAGTTGAGATTGGCATCGATGCCTGCGGTGTGGATTTTACCCAGATTCTCGAAGAAGGCGCGGGTCGCCGACCAGAAGCCACTTTGCGGCTCACGGATGATCCGGGTGCAGAACTCGTTGCCGGGATCGTAAGTGGGATTGCTCGTCCCATCGAAGTTGAAGCACTGGCGGTAGACATAATCGGTCGACAGGGTCGAGACGGCGCCTGCGATCTTGATATTATAATAGTCGACCGAGAGGGTCAGGCGACTGAGCCATGGGGAATCCCGCCATGGCGAGCGGATGACCATGCCGGCCGTGAAGGTGCGGGCTTCCTCGGACTTGAGATTTGGGTTGCCCAATGTGACATCTCGCCCGAGCGGGAACAGCTGCGGCTGATTGCCCACGAAATCCGGACCGATCGGAAAGCCGCCTGAGATCGCGGAGCAGAGTGCCAGAACCTGCGCGCGATCCGGATTGTCAGCGCGATTGCCATAGCCCGGATAAGCCGAATTGTTGGCGTGGGTCGCGCACGGATCGCCGCCGGGCCAGTTGACCACGGTGTAGATGCCCGGCTGGAAGATTTCCGCGATGTTCGGTGCGCGATTGGCCACCTGATAACCGCCGCGAAACTTCAGCCAGTCATTCACGTCCCAGTCGCCAATGACTTTCCATGTGCCGACCGAGCCTGCCGTGTTGTAGCTCGAATGACGATAGCCCGCATTGAGGTTCAGTGCCTGAACGAAGGGCAGATCGGACAGAAGCGGAATGAGGACCTCGCCGTAAAAATCCTTGACGAAGATCTTGCCTTCCGTTCGTGAGACGCCGGGCAGGCTGATGACGCCGCTGTTGATCGTCTGCGCGTTGAGCGGGCCGCTGGGCTCATAGAAGAAGTTGTTCTCGCGATAGGACGCGCCGGCCGCAAAGCGCACTTCACCGGCTGGCAGGTCGAACAGTCCACCCTGGAAATTCACTTCCGCCTGGGTCTGCCCGACGACCGTCTCAGCCTTGATGTTTGCTTGGATCAGGTCCTGGCAGTCCTGCGAGACCGGGGCGGTGGTGAACGGATTGAGACCGCTCGTGCAGCTTGCGGACATGCCGAGACTGGGGTGCAGGAAGGTTGTTCCGGCGCCGTAGTTCGGAAGGCCGATCAAGGTTTGATAAGCGTCCAGATCGATGAAGTTCTCATAGCGCGTAACTTGCGAACTCCTGCCGTGACCGCCGAAGACATCGAACGTCCAGTCACCAATGCCCACATTGCCGCGGAAGCCGCCGATCACCTCATAATTATAGGTGTTCGTTTCGGTGCGCGAGGGGCCCATGAACGTCATCGATTGATTGAGCGACCATGGCGCATTCGGGCGAGCGCGGCTGCGTAGGATGTCGCAGAGGTCCTGCGGCACAGGGTGGCCCACCGCCGCGCCACATGTCGCGGCGTCGAACGTGATACCGGCGTTCAGTTGACTAAACGCCGTGGCATAGGTGGATTGGGTCTGGACGTTGTTCTGGTCGAACTTGGCCTGAACATAGGCCGTAATGTCATCCGTGATGTCGTAATGCGCGCTGCCGAAGAAGGAGATTCGCCGCAGCGGCAACTGGAGATAGCCTTCCTTGCTGACGAAGGAGGCATTGCCGTTCTCCAGGATTTTCACATTGGGGTCGGTGCCGTTGTAATTGGGTGCGGGCGCACCAGTCACGCGGCCGACGACGCCCGAGAAGATCGTGGCATCGAGCGGATTGGCGGCCTTGTTGAAGAAGAAGCTGGTCGACAGGCCCGGCCCGGCAATCGCGACTTCCCCCGGCGCGAAGCCGTAGCGCGCAAACACCTGATTGACGGCCGCCTGGGACGGGTTGCCGGCTGGTGCACCGAAGTCGAAGCCGGCCACCACGCCCGGTACGCCGGTCGTATTCGTGCGCGGCGTAACGCCGAAGCTGCTGCCGAAGAAGACCGCGCCGCCGCTGCTGGCGGGATCGGTATAACCGGCCTGATAGAAGGGCCGATCCGCCTGATAGATGATGTCGCGGTCCTGATAGGTCACCCCCAGCATGGCGTTGCCGCGTCCATCGGCGAAATTGCCACCAACAAGGGCGGATATCTCGAACTGCCGTCCATCGCCACGTTCGCTGATTCCCATGCTGGTATCGATCGTGACGCCGGAATAGTCGCGCTTGAGCTTGAAATTGACGACGCCGGCAACGGCATCCGCGCCATAGGTCGCGCCCGCGCCGCCGGTGATGACCTCCACGCTGTCGAGCGCCGCCTTCGGAATGGTGTTGATGTCGACCACCAGTGTCGCATTGGCCGGCTGGGTGCGCCGTCCATCCAGGAGGACCAGCGTTCGATTGGCGCCGATGCCGCGCAGGTCGAGCGTCGCGATACCGGGGCTGTTGGTCGGTGTGGCCTGCACGTCAGATCCGGCTAGGCCGGTCAGGCCGGCGCCGCCGCGACCGGTCGCGCCGACGCCGCCGGTGAACTGCGGCATTTCCTTCAGCCCCTGGTCGATGCTGAGATCCGATGAGGACTGCAAGGTGTCGCTGGTCACGGTGGTCAGCGGCGTCGCTGAGGTATAATCGCGGCGCACGATCCGCGATCCGGTGATGACGATCGCCTGCGTTTCCTGCGCGTCCGCCTCGGTGGACTGGGCCTTTGCCGGGCTTGGCGCGTTGAAGGCAAAGGCGAGCGCCGTACAACTCACCAGGGCACGCGCCGTCCATCTGTCAGTTCGTGGGTTCATCAGTCTTCCTCCCCTGCGTCGCGCGAGCCATTCGCGCAGCGTGGTCGTCTCTCGAGGAAGAGTGAGCGGCGTGGATACGCGTCATCGTGCGCAGGAACATCGAATGAGCGAACGCCATCTGCCTGCGCGGACCTATGTCGCGCAGCCATATCCTCCCCGTCTGCGTCGCCGACTCGAAAGGTCAGCTTCAAATCAATGCTATTCAAATAAATGCAGACGGCAACTACTAAGATTCAATCGAATTTGAGCCTGATCCTATCCAGCCGTTCTGGGAAAAGCATTGAAAGCAAGGCTGGCGCATGCGTGCGTCTGTGTTATCGATGGGTGATTCCGCGACGCGGCATGAATCGAAAAGGGGCAGGGCTAATGGCGAGCAGAGACAGCAGGTCGGACAAGGCGCTTCAGATGCGGATTGTCGACGCGCTGGTCCACCGGATTGGCAAGGATAGTCAAGCCGCGCTGCCGCACGACTGGCTTGCCGCGACAATCTATACCCTGCGCGACGAAATCATCGAGCGGTGGATGGAATCGTCCAAGGCGGCTCATGCTGCAGGTGCGAAGAGAGTCTATTATCTCAGCCTCGAGTTCTTGATCGGGCGACTGCTGCGCGACGCGCTGAGCAATCTCGGCGTGGTCGAGGAGGTGCGTGCTGCGCTGGCCGAACATGGCGTGGACCTGGACGAGATCGTGGAGATCGAACCGGATGCTGCGCTGGGCAATGGCGGCCTCGGACGCCTCGCTGCCTGCTTCATGGAGAGCCTCGCAACGCTCGACATCCCCGCTTATGGCTATGGCATCCGCTATGTGAACGGCATGTTCCGCCAGCGCATCGATGATGGCTGGCAGGTCGAGCTGCCGGAAAACTGGCTGGCGCACGGTAATCCATGGGAGTTCGAGCGGCGGGAGAGCGCCTATCGCGTGGGCTTTGGTGGCGAAGTCGTCGGCGATGTCGATGGGCGCGTCGAATGGCATCCGGCCGAGAAGGTCATCGCCATGGCGGTCGACACCCCCGTGGTCGGCTGGCGCGGACGTCGCGTCAACACGCTGCGGCTGTGGAATGCCTTCCCGGTCGATCCGCTGCGGCTCGATGCCTTCAATGCCGGCGATCATGCCGGCGCGCTGGCCGAGCAGGTGCGCGCCGAAAGCTTGGTGCGCGTGCTCTATCCGGCGGATTCGACGCAGGCCGGGCAGGAACTGCGCCTGCGCCAGGAGTATTTCTTCTCGTCGGCCTCCATTCAGGACATTGTGCGGCGACACATGCAATATCATGGCGACATCCGCACACTGCCGGACAAGGTCGCCATCCAGCTCAATGATACCCATCCGGCGGTGTCCGTCGCGGAACTGATGCGCCTGTTGATGGACGATCACGGGCTGGAACTGGCTGAGGCGTGGACCATCACGCGCGCCACGTTCGGCTATACCAACCACACTCTGCTGCCCGAGGCGCTGGAGAGCTGGCCGCTGCCGCTATTCGAGCGGATGCTGCCCCGGCATATGCAGATCGTCTACGCCATCAATGCGCTGGTGCTGCGTGAGGCGCGGGCCAGCAAGCAGCTCGACAATGCAGCCATCTCCGCCATTTCCGTGATCGACGAAAATGGCGAACGCCGCGTGCGCATGGCCAATCTCGCCTTTGCTGGCGCGCACAGCGTCAATGGCGTCGCGGCACTGCATACCGAGCTGATGAAGCAGACCGTCTTTGCCGATCTGCACCGGCTCTACCCGGACCGGATCAATAACAAGACCAATGGCGTGACCCCGCGGCGCTGGCTGCTGGAGTGCAATCCCGGCCTCACCGCGCTCATTCGCGAGACGATCGGCGATGGGTTCATGGACGATGCCGAGAAGCTCCACGAGCTGAACCGGTTCGCTGATGATGCGGCGCTCGGCGAGCGGCTGGGCGCCATCAAGCGCGCCAACAAGGAGGCGCTCACGCAGCATCTGCGCGAGCATATGGGTATCCGCCTTGATCCCTCCGCGCTGTTCGATGTGCAGATCAAGCGCATCCACGAATATAAGCGCCAGCTCCTCAATCTCATCGAAACGGTGGCGCTGTACGATCAGATCCGCAGCCATCCGGAGATCGACTGGGTACCGCGCGTCAAGATTTTCGGCGGCAAGGCAGCGCCCAGCTACCATAATGCCAAGCTCATCATCAAACTGGCCAATGACATTGCCCGGCGGATCAACAGCGACCCCTCGGTGGGCGGGCTGCTCAAGGTCGTTTTCGTGCCGAACTACAATGTGAGCCTGGCCGAGAAGATTATCCCCGCGGCCGACCTCTCCGAGCAGATTTCCACCGCCGGCATGGAGGCATCCGGCACCGGCAACATGAAGTTCGCGCTCAATGGCGCGCTGACCATCGGCACGCTCGATGGCGCCAATATCGAGATCAAGGATCGGGTAGGCGATGACAATATCGTCATTTTCGGTCTGACGGCGGATGAAGTCGCGCACCAGCGGGCCAATGGGTATAATCCGCGCCAGATCATCGAGGAGTCGCGCGAGTTGCAGCAGGCGGTGTCAGCGATTGCCTCGGGCGTCTTCTCGCCGGACGACCCCAATCGCTATGTCGAACTCATCGGTGGGCTGTATGACCATGACTGGTTCATGGTCGCTGCCGATTTCGAGAGCTACAGCCAGGCCCAGCGCGCTGTCGATGCGCGCTGGTCGAACCCGGCCGGTTGGCAAAGCGCAGCGCTGCGGAACATTGCGAACGTTGGATGGTTCTCCTCAGACCGCACCATCGCGGAATATGCCAAAGACATCTGGGGAGTTATGTGAAGCCGCCCAAAGCGGCCCTTGAAGCCTTGCTGGCTGGCACCCATGCCGACCCCTTTTCGCTGCTCGGGCCGCACGAAGGGCCGACCGGCATATTCGTGCGCGCTGTGGTGCCGGGGGCTGAGCAGGTGGACGTGCATGACCTGGCCGGAGCGCGGCTGGGCACGCTGGAGCGCGTCGATGCGCGCGGTCTGTTCGAAGGCGCAGTGTCGGGACCGCGTCAGCCCTTGCGCTATCGTGCGAAGGGGCAGGGGGCCGAGTGGACAATCACGGACCCGTACAGCTTTGGGCCGGTCTTGGGCCCGCTTGACGATCTGCTGATCGGGGAAGGCACACACTTCCGATTGTTCGACAAGCTTGGCGCGCATCTCATTGAACATGAAGGCGCAAGTGGCGTCCACTTTGCCGTCTGGGCGCCCAATGCACAGCGCGTGGCGCTGGTCGGCGACTTTAATGATTGGAACGGCCAACGCCATGTGATGCGCCGCCGCAGCGACAATGGCGTGTGGGAAATCTTCATGCCCGGCCTCGGGGCGTGGGAGGCGTATAAATATTTGATCGTCGGGCCGGACGGCACGGTCCAGCCGCTCAAGGCCGATCCGTTCGCCTTCGCCTCCGAACTTCGGCCGAAAACCGCGTCGATGACCTTCTCTCCTGCCAAGCCGGACTGGGGGGATGCCGCCCACCGCGCGCATTGGGCCTCGGTCGATCCGCGCCGTGTGCCGGTGAGCATCTACGAGGTTCACCCCGGGTCTTGGCGACGGGATGAGGACGGCTGGTTCCTGTCATGGGACCGGATGGCCGAGGAGCTGATCCCCTATGTCGCGGACATGGGCTTCACGCACATCGAGTTCCTGCCGGTTTCCGAGCATCCCTATGACCCGAGTTGGGGCTACCAGACCACTGGTCTTTATGCGCCTTCGGCCCGCTTTGGTGATCCGGCCGGCTTTGCACGCTTTGTCGATGGCGCCCACCGCGCCGGCCTTGGCGTGCTGCTCGACTGGGTGCCCGCGCATTTCCCGATCGATGCGCACGGGCTGGCCCGCTTCGACGGCACGGCGCTCTACGAGCATGAAGATCCGCGCCAGGGCTTCCACCCCGACTGGAATACGGCGATCTACAATTTCGGGCGGCGCGAGGTGGCGAGCTTCCTCGTCAACAATGCTCTGTTTTGGGCCGAGCGCTACCATGTCGACGGATTAAGGGTCGATGCCGTCGCCTCGATGCTCCACCGCGACTATAGCCGCGAGCCGGGCGCATGGGTGCCCAACGCGGAGGGCGGGCGCGAGAACTGGGAGGCCGCAGCCTTCCTCCAGACCATGAACAAGGCGATCTACGGCGCCCATCCCGGCATCATGACGATTGCCGAGGAATCCACCACATGGCCGGGCGTTACCCATCCCGTGCATGACAATGGCCTGGGTTTCGGGTTCAAGTGGAACATGGGCTTCATGAACGATACGCTTAGTTACATGGCGCGCGATCCGATCCACCGGCGCTATCATCATGAAGAAATCACCTTCGGGCTGACCTACGCCTATACCGAGAATTTCGTGCTGCCGCTCAGCCATGACGAGGTGGTCCACGGCAAGGGCTCGCTGCTCAACAAGATGGCCGGCGATGATTGGCAGAAATTCGCCAATCTGCGCGCTTATTATGCCTTCATGTGGGGCTACCCCGGCAAGAAGCTGCTGTTCATGGGGCAGGAGTTCGCGCAGCGCCGGGAGTGGAGCGAAGCGCGCGCGCTCGACTGGGAGCTAATTGACGCGCCTGCCCATGCCGGCATCCGGACGCTCATTCGTGATCTCAATGGCTTGTATCGCTCTCTTCCCGCACTGTATCAGCGCGATTGCGAGGGCGAGGGCTTTGAATGGCTGATCGTGGACGATCGCGAGAATTCGGTGTTCGCCTGGGTCCGCAAGGCACCCGGCGAGGCGCCTGTCGCGGTGATCGCGAACATGACGCCGGTGGTGCATTATGATTATCGCGTGCCGCTGCCGCATGATGGCGTCTGGCAGGAGGTGATGAACACCGATGCCGCGATCTATGGGGGCAGCGGTGTCGGTAATTTGGGTGCGGTGCAGGCCGAGAAAGGCGTGGCCAGGATGACCTTGCCGCCGCTCGCCACGATCATGCTGCACGGAGAAGATTGAGGCGTCCGCCGTCATAATGGCGCGCCAGAGGAAGGAGTGGGAACAGGTGACACAAAGAGAAGGCCGCAAACAACCTCTGGCACGTGATGCGATGGCTTATGTCTTGGCCGGCGGGCGCGGCAGCCGCCTGATGGAACTGACCGACAATCGCGCGAAGCCTGCGGTCTATTTCGGCGGCATGTCCCGCATCATCGATTTCGCGCTCTCCAATGCGATCAACAGCGGCATCCGGCGCATCGGCGTGGCGACGCAGTACAAGGCCCACTCGCTCATCCGCCACATGCAGCGCGCCTGGAACTTCCTGCGTCCCGAGCGCAACGAGAGCTTCGACATCCTGCCCGCCTCGCAGCGCATCGACGAGTTTCACTGGTATGAGGGCACGGCCGACGCGGTGTTCCAGAACATCGACATCATCGCCAGCCACGCGCCCAAATATATCGTCATTCTGGCCGGCGATCACATCTACAAGATGGATTATGAGCTCATGCTGCAGCAGCATGTGCAGGAAAATGCCGATGTCACCGTCGGCTGCCTGGAAGTCCCGCGCATGCAGGCGACGGCCT
This sequence comes from Sphingobium sp. B8D3A, assembly GCF_025961995.1. NCBI lineage: Bacteria > Pseudomonadati > Pseudomonadota > Alphaproteobacteria > Sphingomonadales > Sphingobiaceae > Sphingobium > Sphingobium sp. B8D3A. The sequence continues at coordinate 1,397,915 of NZ_JAOQOS010000001.1, forward strand.
TTGGCGTCATGCATGTCGATGATAAGGGCCAGATCACCAGCTTCCTCGAGAAGCCCGCCGACCCGCCAGCCATGCCCGGCAAGCCGGATGTCGCGCTCGCCTCGATGGGCATCTATGTCTTCACGACCGAATTTCTCTTCGAGCAACTGCGCCGCGATGCCGACGATCCGGAGAGCAAGCGCGATTTCGGCGGAGACATCATCCCCTATATCGTCAAGCACGGCAAAGCCGTCGCCCATCTGTTTTCATCCAGCGCGATCCGCGCTGCCGAGCAGATCGAGGAATATTGGCGGGATGTCGGTACGCTCGATGCGTATTGGGAAGCCAATATCGACCTGACCGACGTGGTGCCCAAGCTCAACATGTACGATCGCGACTGGCCGATCTGGACCGACCAGATCATCGCCGCGCCCGCCAAGTTCGTGCATGATGAGGAAGGCCGCCGGGGCATGGCGGTGAGTTCGCTCATCTCGCAGGATTGTATCGTCTCGGGCGCCGAGGCCCATCGCAGTCTGCTGTTCACCGGCGTGAAGATGGGCAGCTTCGCCAGCGTCAAGGAGGCGGTGATCCTGCCTTATTGCAACATCGGTCGCGGTGCGCGGCTCAAGCGGTGCATCATCGATAGCGGCGTCCGCATTCCGGAAGGTCTGGTCGTCGGCGAAGATCCGGGCCTGGACGGGCAGCGGTTTCGCCGCACGGAAAGCGGCATCTGTCTGATCACCAAGGCGATGATCGACCGGCTGGACTAGCGTCTAGGGCCGCGCGCAGCACTTGCGCGTGTCGAACCGGATTTTTCATCCTTTGCCTTAAGGCACGTCGCCGTCCATCGGGTTGTTACGAACATGACAGAGCTTTCCGTCCTCTCCGCCGCGTCCGAATGCTGGCCGCTCATCAAGACCGGCGGCCTTGCCGATGTGGCCGGGGCCTTGCCGGCGGCGGTGGCGCGGCATGGCGTGGCGATGACGCGCTTTCTGCCGGGCTACCCCTCCGTCTTGAAGGCCCTGCCGCGCAAGCGCACCGTCTTCCGCTATGACTCGCTGCTCGGCACGCCGGCGCGCATTCTCGCTGCCAAGCATGAGGGGCGCCCGCTGCTGGTCCTGGATGCACCAGGCTTTTTCGAGCGCGATGGCGGACCTTATGCCGATGCCATGGGGCGGGACTGGCTGGACAATGGCCTGCGTTTCGCCGCCTTCGCTAAGGCGGCAGCCGATCTCGCCGCCGGGCGCGCGGGGCTCAAGCCGTTCGATGTGCTCCACGCGCATGATTGGCAGGCCGGGCTCGCGCCGGCCTATCTGGTCTATTCCGGAGATCAGGCAACAAGACCCGCCAGCGTGATGACCATTCACAACATGGCATTCCAGGGCTGGTTCGACGCAGCTTTCTTTGCCCGGCTGGACCTGCCGCCGGTCGCATGGTCGATCGAGGGCGTGGAATATCATGGAGGCGTGGGGATGCTGAAGGCGGGGCTGGTCCTCGCGGATGCGATCACCACCGTGAGTCCCGGCTATGCCGAGGAAATCCGCCGGCCGGAATTCGGCATGGGGTTGGAGGGGCTGGTCGTCGGCCGGCAGGACCGCATGCATGGCATCGTCAACGGTATCGATGCTGCCGAGTGGAATCCGGCCAAGGATGCAGCGCTGGCCGCGCCATTCACGGCGGACGACCTCTCCGGTCGCGTGGCCAACAAGCGGGCGATCGAGGCCGCCTTCGGGCTGGAGAGCGGTGATGGGCCGCTGTTCGTCGTCATCACACGGCTCACCTGGCAGAAGGGCATGGACGTGCTGCTGGAGGTGATCGATCACCTCGTCGGCCTGGGGGGCAGGCTCGCGGTGCTCGGCAGCGGTGATGCGGCGATCGAGGCCGGACTTCATGCCGCCGCCGGCCGCCATCCCGGTCGCGTTGGCATTCGCATCGGCTATGACGAGCCGCTCGCTCATCTGATGCAGGGCGGGGGCGATGCCATTCTCATTCCCTCCCGGTTCGAGCCCTGCGGTCTCACGCAGCTTTACGGTCTGGCTTATGGCTGCGTGCCGGTCGTCGCGCGCACCGGCGGGCTGGGCGATACGGTGATCGACGCCAATGAGGCCGCGATGAACGCGGGGGCAGCCACCGGCGTGCTGTTCTCGCCGGTCGATTATCAGGGCCTTGCAGCGGCGATCAGCCGCACGATCCGCCTTTATGGGGCGCGCTCGCGCTGGCAGCAGATCCAGCAGGCGGGGATGAAAACGGACAATAGCTGGGGACGGAGCGGCGCTGCCTATGCTGCGCTCTACCGGCAACTCAAGGAGCAGAGATGACGATCACGCGCGTTCCCACTACGCCGTTCGAAGGCCAGAAGCCCGGCACATCCGGCCTGCGCAAGAAGGTGCGGGTGTTCCAGCAGGCCAATTATGCCGAGAATTTCGTCCAGTCGGTCTTCGATGCGATTGATGGCAAGGATGGCGCCCTGCTCGTGATTGGCGGCGACGGTCGCTATCATAACCGCACGGTCATCCAGCAGACGATCCGCATGGCCGCCGCCAATGGCTTTGCGAAGGTGATGGTGGGGCAGGGCGGCATCCTCTCGACGCCCGCCGCCAGCCACCTGATCCGCAAATATGGCGCGCTGGGCGGGCTAATCCTCTCCGCCAGCCACAATCCTGGCGGGCCGGACGAAGATTTCGGGATCAAGTATAACGTCTCCAATGGCGGGCCGGCGCCAGAGAAAGTGACCGAGGCGATCTACGCGCGCACGCAGACCATTAGCCAGTGGCAGATGGTGGAAGCAGGCGACATCGATCTCGATGCGCTGGGCATCGTCCCGGTTGGCGGCATGGCGGTCGAGGTGGTCGATCCTGTGGCCGATTATGCCGATCTGATGGAGGAGCTGTTCGACTTTGCCGCCATCCGCAACATTGCCGTCGGCGGCTTTACGCTCGCCTTCGATGCGATGAGCGCGGTCACCGGCCCATATGCGACCGAGATTTTCGAGCGACGCCTGGGCTTTGCGCCCGGCACCGTCCGCAATGGGACACCGCTGGAGGACTTTGGCCATCATCACCCGGACCCCAATCTCGTCCACGCCAAGGTGCTGTACGATCTGATGATGAGCGCGGACGCCCCCGATTTCGGCGCGGCGTCGGATGGCGATGGCGACCGTAACCTGATCATCGGCAAGGGGCGCTTCGTCACGCCGTCGGATTCGCTGGCGATGCTGGCGGCTAACGCCCATCTCGCCAAGGGCTATCGCGGCGGCCTCAAGGGTATCGCCCGCTCCATGCCGACCAGCGCAGCGGCCGATCGCGTGGCGGAAGCGCTCGGCATCCCGAGCTTCGAGACGCCGACCGGCTGGAAATTCTTCGGCAATCTGCTGGATGCCGGCATGGCGACCATCTGCGGCGAGGAAAGCGCCGGCACGGGCAGCGACCATGTCCGCGAGAAGGACGGCGTGTGGGCCGTCCTGCTCTGGCTCAACATCCTCGCCGAGCGCAAGATCAGCGTCGATGCCCTGGCCCGCGATCACTGGGCGCGCTTTGGCCGCAATTATTATGCGCGGCACGATTATGAAGGCATCGAGACGGAGAAGGCCAATGCGCTCATCGAAGCGCTGACGGCGGCGCTCCCCGCGCTGCCCGGTGCGCGCTTCGGCGCGCTCACCGTCGCAGCGGCGGACAGCTTCTCCTACGCCGACCCGGTCGATGGCTCGGTCAGTGCCAATCAGGGCCTGCGCGTGCTTTTCGAGGGCGGTTCGCGCGTGGTTTTCCGTCTTTCCGGCACAGGCACGGAAGGCGCGACGCTGCGCGTCTATCTTGAGCGTTACGAGCCGGTTGGCGGCGCGCTGGATGAAGAGACGCCTGCGATGCTGGCGGGGCTGATCGCAGCGGCAGAGGCGATTGCTGGTATCGCGCGCCACACGGGCCGCACTGCCCCGGATGTCGTGACATGAGGCGGCACACCTTTGCTTCGCAGGCGTTCAGGGCCTGAATGTACGGCGTTCACCTCACCCGCGAGGGCGCGACATTCTCCGTCTGGGCACCCGACGCCACTGCCGTCACCCTGTGCCTGTTCGACGAGGATGGGCACGAGCATTGCCATGCCCTGGCCCAACAAGCCGATGTCTGGCAGGCGCAGATTGCCGGGGCTGCTGCCGGCCAGCGTTATGGCTTTCGCGCTGACGGCCCATGGGCACCGGAGCAGGGGCTGTGCTTCGATCCCGCCAAGCTGCTGGTCGATCCCTGGGCGAGCGCCATTGATCGGCCTTTTGTCTACGATCCCCAGCTTGCCGAGCGCGGCGTAGAGACGGCGCCGCTGGTGCCGCGCAGCGTCGTCACCGCGCCGCTGGCCGATCTCCCGCCGGCGCCGCCGCACTTCCGCCAGGGCGCCCTGATCTACGAGTTGAACGTACGCGGTTTCACCGTGCTGCATCCGGACGTACCACCGGCGCTGCGTGGCACGGTGGCGGCGCTCGCACACCCGGCGGTCATCGCACACCTCCAGAAGCTGCATGTCGGCGCGGTCGAACTGATGCCGATCGTCGCCTGGATCGATGAGCGGCATCTGGTCGCGCGTGGGTTGGCCAATGCCTGGGGCTACAACCCGATCGCGCCCATGGCCCTCGATCCCCGGCTTTGTCCCGGCGGCATGGCGGAATTGCGCGAAACGGTGGCGTGCCTGCACGAGGCCGGTATCGGCGTCATTCTCGACCTTGTGTTCAACCACACTGGTGAGAGCGACCGGATCGGACCGACCCTGTCCATGCGCGGGCTGGGCGAGCGGAGCTATTATGCGCTGGAGGCCGATGGCGACCTCGTCAACGTTGCCGGTACCGGCAACACGCTTGATTTTACCCAGCCTGCGGTGCGGGCGCTCGCGCTGGACACGCTCCGACGCTTCGTGCGCGAGGCGGGCGTGGACGGCTTCCGCTTCGATCTCGCGCCGATTCTGGCGCGCGGCCCGGCGTTCGATCCGCAGGCGCCGATCTTCGATGAGATCGCGCGCGATCCCTGGCTGGCGGATCGTATCCTGATCGCAGAGCCATGGGATATTGGCGCGGACGGTTATCAACTCGGCCGCTTTCCTGAGAGTTGGCTGGAATGGAACGACCGCTATCGCGACGATGTGCGCCGCTTCTGGCGCGGCGATGGCGGGATCGGAGCCTTCGTCACGCGTCTCGCCGGATCATCGGACATCTTCGGCAATCCAAGCCGGAGCGTCAATTTTCTGGCGTCTCATGACGGCTTCACGCTCGCCGATACCGTGGCCTATGTCCATCGTCACAATCTCGCCAATGGTGAGCATAATCGCGACGGGCATGGCGAGAATTTCAGCTGGAACCACGGTGTCGAGGGGCCAAGCGACGATCCCGCCGTGATCGCGGCGCGCGGGGATGATCTGCGGGCCTTGCTTGCGACGCTCTTTGCCTCGTCCGGCACGATCATGCTGACAGCCGGTGATGAATTTGGCCGGACCCAGCAGGGCAATAACAACGCATACGCGCAGGATAATCCGCTCTCCTGGGTTGCCTGGCATGATCGCGATACCGCACTGGAAGCCTTTGCCTGCGCGCTCTCCGCCGCGCGCGCGGCGGATCTCGATGCGTTCGCGACATTTCCTGAGCCCGGCCGCTGGTTCCGAGCGGACGGAGCGGATATGAGCGTTTCCGACTGGGAATCGGCCGAGACCGGCTTCGTGCGTTATGAAGCGGACTTGCCGAACGGTCGCCGCTTCACGCTCCTCGTCGACCGCGCGCAGCGCCGACTCATTGTTGACATTGTCCGGCATTGAGTGAAAACCGGGCGGGGAATGGGGAATCATTCCGCGCAAAGCGAAGGGCCAGCGGCCTGGCGCAGCAGCACGGAACACCCTCATGGGCATAACAGGTCAGTCTCCCGTCGGATGACCGGAGCGAGGAGTGGATTGCATGAAGGATTTAAAGGGCCAACTGGCTTTCATCACCGGTGGTGCCTCGGGTGCCGGCTTCGGCCAGGCAACCGTGTTCGGACGGGCGGGCGCCGAGATTGTCATTGCCGATGTGCGCGCGGAAGCAATCGACGCCGCCCTTGAGAAGCTGCGGGCAGAGGGCGTCCGCGCCCACGGCATCAAGCTCGATATCATGGACCGCGACGCCTATGCGAAGGCTGCGGACGAGGTCGAATCCGTTTTCGGTCGCGCGCCGACGATCCTGTCCAACACCGCTGGCGTCAACAGCTTCGGGCCGATCGAGAAGACGACCTATGATGACTTTGACTGGATTGTCGGCGTCAACCTGGGCGGCGTCATCAATGGCATGGTCACCTTCGTCCCGCGCATGATCGCGGCCGGCGTGCCGGGGCATATCGTGACAGTGTCCTCGCTCGGCGGGTTCATGGGCAGCGCGCTGGCCGGCCCATATTCGGCGGCAAAGGCGGCAAGCATCAACCTGATGGAAGGCTACCGGCAGAGTCTGGCGCAATATGATATTGGCGTCTCGGTCTGCACGCCGGCCAATATCCGCTCCAACATCGCCGAGGCGAGCCGCCTGCGTCCTGAGAAGTTTGGTTCGAGCGGCTATGTCGAGAATGACGATTCCATCGCCTCCCTGCACTCGATCCACCAGCATGGGCTCGATCCCGAGAAGCTGGGCGAGGCGATCATGAGGGGCATTCAAGAAAACGCGCTCTACATCATTCCCTATCCGGAAGTGCGCGAGGGGCTGGAGAAACATTTCCAGGCGATCATCGAGTCCGTCGCGCCGATCGAGAGCGACCCGGAGGGCGCGCGTCTGCGCACCGAGGCGTTGATCAACTGGGGTCGCGACCGCACGCGCGTCTTCGCCGATGGCAAGAAGGGCGAATAATCGCATTGCGCGATCGAATTGCGCTGGGGCGCCATGCGGAGCCATGGTCGCGCTAAGAACTATCGGAGAGAGACATGACCCTCAAATTGTACAGCTTTGGCCCCGGCGCCAATTCGCTCAAGCCGCTCGCAACGCTCTATGAGAAGGGCCTCGAATTCGAGCCGGTGTTCGTGGACCCGGCCAAGTTCGAGCAGCATTCGGACTGGTTCAAGAAGATCAATCCGCGGGGCCAGGTGCCGGCGCTCTGGCATGATGGTCAGGTCGTCACCGAATCCACCGTAATCTGCGAATATCTTGAAGACGTGTTTCCGGAAGCCGGCACATCGCTGCGCCCCGCCGATCCGTTCAAGCGCGCGGAAATGCGCGTGTGGACCAAATGGGTGGACGAGTATTTCTGCTGGTGCGTCTCCACCATCGGCTGGGCATTCGGCATCAAGGCCATCGCGCAGAAGATGACCGATGAGGAGTTCGAGGATCATGTCACCAACAAAGTGACGATCCCCGAGCAGCAGGTGAAGTGGCGCCGCGCCCGCAACGGGTTCCCTCAGGAGATGCTGGACGAGGAATTCCGCAAGGTCGGCGTGTCGGTCCAGCGGCTGGAAGAGACGCTCTCCAAGCAGGACTATCTGGTCGACAGCGGCTTTAGCCTTGCAGACATCTGCAACTTCGCCATTGCCAATGGCCTGCAGCGCCCCGGCGGCTTTTTCGGCGACTATGTAAACGAGCAGAAGACGCCCGGCCTGTGCGCCTGGCTGGCGCGCATCAACGAGCGTCCGGCGATCAAGGCGATGTTCGAGAAGGCCAAGAGCGAGGATCTGCTCAAGGCCAAGCCGCAGCCCGCCGCCTGAACCGGGCGGCGGTCATACATCAACGATAAGAGGCGGACCGGGCAATGACGCAGGATCTCACTATCTACCACATTCCCGGCTGCCCCTTCTCGGAGCGCATCGAGATCATGATGTCGCTCAAGGGCGTGGCGCTGAAGGATGTCGAGATCGACATCTCCAAGCCGCGCCCGGACTGGCTGCTGGCCAAGAGCGGCGGCACTACGGCGCTGCCGCTGCTCGATGTGGAGAATGGCGAGAGCCTCAAGGAGAGCATGGTCATCCTGCGCTATCTTGAGCAGCGATACCCGCAGCCTGCCGTCGCGCATCCCGACCCGTTCCGCCACGCCGTCGAGGGAATGCTGGCGGAGCTGTCCGGCCCGTTCTCGGGCGCGGGTTACCGCATGATCCTCAACCGCGATGCCGACAAGCGCGAGGAAATGCGCGCGGCTGTGGACGCGGAGTTCGGCAAGGTGGATGCTTTCCTGCGCCGCTACGCCACCGGCGCGGACTTTCTGTTCGAGGATCGCTTCGGCTGGGCGGAGGTCGCCTTCACGCCGATGTTCAAGCGGCTGTGGTTCCTCGAATATTACGAAGATTATGCGGTGCCCGCCCAGTTCGACCGGGTGTTGCGCTGGCGCGCAGCCTGCGTCGCGCATCCGGCCGCCCAGCACCGCAGCCATGAAGAGCTGATCAAGCTCTATTATGATTACAGCCAGGGCGGCGGCAACGGTCGCATACCCGATGGGCGCGCCATTTCCAGCTTCTCCCCGGATTTCGACTGGCGCAACCGCCCCATGCCTCCCCGGGACAAATGGGGACGCCCCGCGACCGATAAAGAGCTGGGCCTTGCCGCTTAACGCGCAAAGTACTTAGCATGCTATGATCTGATTGCCACATCCTTCATGCTTTCTTGGCAAGGTGCATCTTCGGGCCATGACATGAGGAATTGTTAACCATAATGAGGGACTTGGCCTGTGGGAGCGAGCAGGCCGGTCGGCTTCCCGAGAGCCGGTGTGGGTATCGCCTTGGGGGATCTGGTTTGTCACGCCGCAAGTGGCTGATCTTTGGATATGCGTGTCTGGCCGGTGCAGCTGTGCCAGCGGCGGCACAGGGGCAGCCTGCAGACCAATCGCGCGGCTCCGTTTACGAGGCCGCTTTTTTTAGCCCCTCCGCACCCAGCAATGCGCTGGAGATGATCTCCCTGGTGCCCGGCTTCACGCTGGACGAGGGCGATGCCGAGATTCGCGGTTTTCGGCAGGCGGCAGGCAATGTCGTGATCAATGGCCGACGGCCCAATGCCAAGAGCGAGACGCTCGGCACGCTGCTCTCGCGCATACCCGCCGCCCGCGTCGTCCGCATCGAACTTGCCTCGGGCGATCGGTTCGGGACGGACTATGCCGGTCGCGCGCTGGTCGCCAATGTCGTGCTGTCGCAGGAGGGCGGGCTTGCAGCGACAGCCGAGGCGACCTTGCGCCGGGAATATCGCGGCGCGATCCTTCCTGAAGGAAGCATCTCCGCGCTGTGGAATCGGGGCGCATCGACCTTCAACGTCGCACTCGCCGTAAAAAATGCTGCGACATCGGAGGAGGGGTTCGACCAGCTGGTCGCGCTGCCCGGCGGGGCCGAGCAGGAGTATCGCGAGAAGTTCAGCCGCTTCCGCAATCCCCAGCCCTCCGGCTCTGTGCGGTGGACGCTGAACGAGGGGGAGCATCGCACGGTCAATCTTAGCGCCAATCTCAACCTCAATTATGATGACCTGACGCAAAGCAGCGTCGTGCAATCTGCTGACGGATCCGAGCGCAACGACGCCCTTGTGCAGCGTTGGTTTACCCGCACCATGGAAGTCAGCGGCGACATCACTCGCCCGCTCGGTTCGGGCGGCATCAAGCTGCTCGGTCTGGCCTCCCGGCGATATCGCAGCCTGCGCGATCAGGCCACCGAGGCCAGTCTGGCAGGAGACGATCTGGGCGGCCTCTTTCAGAACCAGCATGACTGGCGGGACGAGACGCTGGCGCGCCTGAGCTGGAATGGCACGGCATTCTCGGGCTGGACGGTCGAGACAGGCGTGGAAGGCGTCCGCACTCGGCTGGATGGCCAAGTGGATCTGTTTTTCGTCGATCCCGATGGGGCCGTCACGGTTTATGATCTACCCGTCAGCCATGCCGTGGTAACCGAGGATCGCGGCGAGGCCTTCGCCAATGCGGGCCGGCCGCTGTCATCCCGACTGCGGATTGATTTGGGCATTACCTATGAACGCTCGCGCCTCAGCGTAAGGGGCGATGTCAGCGCCCGTCGGACTCTCGATTTCGTCAAGCCCAAGGTCGCGCTGGATTGGCGTCACGGCGCCTGGCACAGCCAGATCAGCGCCGAACGGACCGTGGCCCAGCTCGATTTCGAAGATTTCGTCAGCGCCGCGGAGCTTTCTGCGGACCGGGTAAACAGTGGCAATCCCGATCTCCTCCCGCAGCGGGCCTGGGAGTTCAAGCTGAGCGTTGATCGCGCCTTGCCGGGCGACGGGCGGATCACGCTCGATCTGGGCTATGATTTCATCGCAAAGGTTCAGGACCGCGTGCCGACGCCGGAGGGCTTTGATGCACCGGGCAATCTGGGCGACGGCACCCAGTTCAGCGCGGCGGCAAATATCGATCTGCCGCTCTCCCGGCTGGGCGTCAAAGGCGGGCGGCTCACCCTTTATGGCTCCTACATCGATACCTCCGTGCGGGATCCGTACACCCTGCGCTACCGCCCCTTTTCCGGCTATGCGCCCTTCTACTACGAGGCGCGCTTCCGGCAGGATCTGGGCCGCTTCGCCTGGGGCACGAGCATGACCGGCAATAGCGGGTCGGACAGCTATCGGATCGACGAGGTGGACTTCAACCGAGGAATCGCGCCCAATGTCGCCGCCTTTGTCGAATATCGCCCGAATTCCCGTTGGACGGTGACGCTCGGCAGCGAAAACCTGCTGGATGGCGGCAAGCGGCGCGTGCGCGAGTTCTACGATCCGGACCGACGCTCGCTGATGCCCTATGAGCGCGAGCTGCGGCATCGCGAGAGCCACATGGTCGCATATCTGACCATCAAGCGCAGCATCCGGTAGCCGCTCCCCTCAAGGGGCACGCGACGGCCGATCCATCCTGTGTTCAGGCGCATCATGCCATGGATCTTTCAGGTCGGCGCGGCATTGTAACGGTTCACGGACGCGCTGACGCTGTAACTGTCCGTGCCAGTCAGGCATTGCCGAGCCGGATGATGTCATGCAGATAGGCTTTCAGCTTGTCGCAACGGGCCTCTGCGCCCTTGTCGGTACCGGCTTTGAGCCGGGCCTTTGGTAGTTTGAGCCAGTGCGGATCGCGCGCCATGCGGTGCGGGGTCTGCCCGGTGCAGGAGAATGAGTGCTGATGACACTGAGTGTGTTGCTTGCCGCGGCGGCGGCCGCAGGATCGCCGCAATATATCCCGTCCAGCCCCACGCTGGGGATGGCCGAAGGGCGCTGCCGCGCGAATGAAAGCGGCCCGGCCTATATGATCAACATCAACGGGTTGAAGGACCGTCAGGGTCTGGTCCGCGTCGAGCTCTATCCCAATAGCGACGAGGATTTCCTCGCCGACGACAATGTCCTGCTCATGGCCGGCAAGCCCTTCCGTCGCGTCGAGATGAAGGTGCCGGCCAGCGGCCCGGTGGTGCTCTGCATCCGCGCGCCGAGCGCGGGCACCTACACGCTGAGCCTGCTGCATGACCGCGATTCCAACCGCAAGCTCGGCCTGTCGGTGGATGGCGTCGCTTTTCCGGGTGATCCCAAGCTGTGCTGGGGCCAGCCCAAGGGCCGCGATGCACGGGCGACCGTGGGCAATGGCCCGACCACGATCAACGTCACTATGCAATATCGTCGCAGTCTGGTCTGCTTTGGCCCGCTCAAGAAGTAGCGGAAAGGGGAGGGCTGGCCTAGCCGCCCTCGCGTGTCAGGCTGCCAGCGTGCCTGTCCGTCGCACGACGGGATTGTCGACGAGCTGCTGATAATAAGCGAATAGATCGGCAAAATGCTCGTCGATGGTGCGCACATGTTGCGCATAATGGAGGGCTTTGGCGCGCACCTCTTCCTTGGGCGTTGCAATAAAGTCCAGGATCGCCTTGGCTGCGGCTGTTGGATCGGCTGACTTGTACAGCCACCCTTCGCACAAGCGGGCGTGATCCGCCGCGCCACCACGATCCGGCATGATGAGGGGCAGGCCGGCCGCACGCGCCTCACCGCCGACGGTGCAGAACACCTCCGCCTCGCAGCCATGGATCAGAGCATCGCAGCTGGCGAAAAGACGCGCGACTGCCTGCCTGTCCGAGATTGGTGAGAGCAGATGGACGTGCGGGATTTGCGCGGCGGCGCGGGCCACACGCGCGCGATCGCGCCCATCGCCGGCAATCACGAGGCCGACCGGCGCCTTGTTCCCCGCCATGGTCACGGCCTGGATCACCATAGGCCAGCGCTTCTCCGGGCCGTGCCGCCCAGCCCCCAGCAGCAGCGTTGCTTCGGGCGGCAGGTCGCAGCGCGCAAGGAGGCGCGCGCGCAACTCTTCATCTCGAAAGTCCGGAGAGAAAATGCCTGGCTGGACGCCCATGGGATTGGTCACGACCCGTTTCATCCCACCCGCCAGCAGGCGATTGGTCTGGTCTTCGCCAGTCGTGATCGAGCCGTCGAACAGCTGGTCCATCCGCTTGAGGTGACGCCAGAACATGCCGAAAGCGCGGTCAATGGCCGGACGAGGCAGGAAAGGATCGAACCAGCGATAGGCATAAGCCGACATGGGATCGGCATGCATCACCAGCGCCCGCGGTGCTTTGCCTGGCCACTCGCCAACAAAGCGGGCGCTGCGCCAGGGCGAGGAGCATTCGACGACGTCGGGTTCGAGTTGGCTCAGCGTATCGTGCAACGTGTCGACGTCGCGGAAATAATGGTAACGCCGGTCCAGCGGAAATTGAGGGTTTTCCAGGTAGATGATCCGCGCGTTGGGGCCATGATCCTCAACGCGGAAACCCGGCCCTGGGGCGATCACCACCACTTCATGTCCCGCCGCGGGTCCGGCGAGAAGCTTGCGATCGATGTAGGTTTTTACGCCGCCGCCATAGGGCGTGTAGAAGGCGGCGACATCCACAATGCGCATGGATGTCACCCGGCGCGGGCGCACATGGCGTCCACCTTGTCGCGCGATCCTGCCATCAGGCCCGCTTTTCTTTTCTGCCAACCCTGATCGTGGCGAGATCACCGATGGCCAGCACCGCACCGATGACGAGATGGGTCAGCAGGATAAGGGTGGTGATGAGCGCGATGAGAATGTGGATCTCGCTGTCCTGCCCGACCGCGAACACGGCGACCGCCGCGAAGATGATGTCCTTGTTGCTGATCAGCGGCAGGCGCGAGAGCAGCATCCGCACCGTGGCCAGCACCAGCCACCAGCCCAGCGCCACGTCGGGCAGGGCGAGGCTCCACACCACGGCCAGCAGGACGTTGCCGACCAGCAGTCGCGCGAAATGCAGGCCGGAAATGGCCCAGAGTTGCGTCCGCGTCAGGCTGAAGATGCGCTTGCTGAACACGAAGACCAGCAGGGAGACGACCATGATGACGCCGACCGATGCGGCCAGGGCGGAACTGGTGATGCCGAGGTTCAGGCTCTTCGCATAAGGATAGACCAAGGCCATCATCGCGAGCGTGAAGATGTTGGACACCACAGCGGAGAGGATCGCGACGTCCTTGACGGCGCCGAAGGGCGAACCCTCCATTTTGATCTTCTTGCGGGCCCAACTGTAGAAATAGGCCTCGCCGAGATAATCGACGATCAGCTCGTTGGTGACGTTCTTGCGCGCAAGGGCGATGAGGCCTTCGCCCGGAATATGCCAAAGCCAGCGGAAGATGATGAAATCAAAGGCCAGGCCCGTGAAATAATAGCCGAAAAAGGCGACCCAGAACAAAGGATTGGCCGGGATGGTCTGCAACAGATCGTCAAGGCGGAACGAGCGGAACTGCCAGATGACAACCGCAAGAATGGCAATGGACAGCGCCGGGGTGATCCACACCCACCACGAGGTCTGGCGGACAGGAAGCGGGATCGGGTCTTTGGAAGGATCGTCGCTCGACGGAGCAGGGGCTGGTGTCTGCATGTGTGTTTGCTTACTTGATAAGGCCCGATCGCGTCCGCGCTGCGGATAGCAACAATCTGGCCGGGGTCAAAGTCTATTTCCCCGCGACACGGCGGAAGAGGGCGATCCACTTCTCCAGCGTCGCCTCCATCGTGAACAGGGATGCACGCGCGCGCATGGCGGATATCTGCGGCTTCTGGTCGCACACGCGATCCATGGCGGCGGCGAGAGCCGAGACATCCTTGATTGGAACCAGCGTGCCCACATCCTCCATCATCATCGGCATGGCGATGGTGCAATCCGTCGCGACGATGGGGATCGCGGCGGCCAGCGCTTCCGCGACCACTGCGGGCACGCCTTCGAAGTCCGAGGAGAGGATGAAGGCATCGGCTTGCGCAAACCAGGGGTCGACAGGGTTGTGATGGCCGGGAAGGCTAAGCTGCGTGGCGACGCCGAGCGCTTGCGCCTTGGCTTCCAGCGCGGCGCGGAGCGGGCCTTCGCCCACAATCGTCAGCCGGTCGTCCGGCTGCGCGATCCGCGCGAACGCATCCAGCAGCAGCTCGAAGTTCTTTTGCGGAAACAGCCGCCCCACGCCCAGGAAATGCCGGCCCGGGTTATTGCGCGGCGTGCTGTCGCGCAGACTGGCCAGACGCTGCGCCACCGCCGCCGTCATCGAGGCATTGTGAATGATGGCGATCCGCTCGGGTGGGACGCCCATTTCGGTTTCGATTTCGTCGCGGACCGGCGGCGCCATCGCTACAACCGCCGCATAGATATGGCTGTGGCTGTGCATGATGAACCGGCTCAGCCGCCGCCGCAGCGGGCTGCTGTGGCGCTCGTCGAGGCTGTTGCTCGGGCGCAGCACAATGGGCGGGCAGCTCTTGCCGAGGACAAGCCGGGTGACCGCAGCCACCGCCATCAGCCCGTTGCTGGGGAAGAACAGCACATCGGGCTTCAACCGCCGCACAATGCCCGGCAGCTTGAGCATCATCCACAGGCTCTCGGTCTCGATCCGCGCGAGCCGGCCCGGGGGCGGGATGATATAGGGGACGTCGGGTGCCTCTTCCTGCAGCCGACCTTCCCACCGGCCAAGCGCGATGCGGGCATCGAGCCCAGCCTCTCGCCAGGCCTTGGTAAAGCGCAGCAGATCGCGCTCGACCCCGCCCGGTTCGAGGCTGTGGAGCACACTCAGGACGAACAACGGCCTCTCGTCAGCCATCAGGCGGCAAGATCCGCATAGCGCGCGGGCGTGTGGGTGCGCATGAACTTGCTGTAGGTCGCGTCGATGCTGTCGAGCAAAGCGGGTACGGTCGTGTCCGGCGGATGCACCGCGATGCGAGCATTGGGCAATGCCCAGGGCGCGGCGCGGGCGGCGGCGGCGACCATCAGCGAACTGGCGATCCGTACCTTCGTGCGGCTGGCCCAGGTGATGACCGGCCCCTTGGCGACGACGCGGCCCGTTTCCGGCTGCCAGACCTTGAGATGATCCTCGGCGAGCGGGAAGCCGCAATCGGCGAGCGCCTGCAGGCTGTCCCGCGAGTAGAGCCAGGCCGGGGCGATGAACCCGGTGACGGGCCGGCCGATGGCGTCCTCCACGATCGGGCGACCACGCTCCAGCCGGCGACGCGCTTCCTCCCGCGAGAGCTGCGCGAACTCACCGGCGCCGGCCGTCATGTGCTTCTGCATGAAGCCCTTTTCGCGGGCATCGTCGCGGTGGCACCAGCCGTGCAGGAACATTTCCACCCCGGCATCGGCCCAACGGCGCAATTTGCCGGCAAAGGCGGCATTGCCGGCGAGCGGCGCCTTGTCTTCGAAATCGGGCACCACCAGCATGGCGAGGCGCGGACCACCGAGCAGCCCGCTCAGACGGTCGAACAGCGCATCGACTTCGCTTTCAAAATGCGGCGTCACATCATGGATCGAGGCGAGCAAACGAGGCATGGGCGAGCCGTTACACCCTTTCCCGCGCGCCGTCACGCCCCACCGCATGGGGCAGAGTCAGAAGGCGCGGGTGATGCCCAGATCCACGGTTGTGCGCCGGTAATCGTAGATGCCGACTGTCGAGATATTGCGCTCATAGGCCAGCCGTACGACCGGCGAGAAGCCTGCCACCTCGATCTGCCGGAAGGTCGCGCCGACCGATCCGCGCAGAAACCACTCCTTGCGGCGCTCCGGGAACAGAGCCAGCCGGGCATCGGCTTCGAGCCGCCGCACCGTGGCATTGGCGAACAGGGTCGTTCGGCCCATGTCCCGCCAGCCGAGCAAGGTCGCCCCGCCCGAGGCGGTCGCATAGCCGGGATCGCGCGCGGTCTGTCGCGTGCCGCTCAGCTGAATGCCGACGCCGCTGCGGGCAGACAGCGCGCGCTCGATGCCGGCGCTCAGATTGTAGAGCGCGCCATCCTGCAGGGCGTTGCGGTTGTAATGCGACTGGCCGTAGGAAAAGCCGACATCGCTTTGCGCGCGCCGCCCGATCCGCTGCGTCCACCGCAGATCGGCCGTCTCCGTGCGGGCATAAGCCTTGCCACCATAAGTGCGCCAAGTGACGCCGGCAGAAGGCATGAGGCGGCTGCGCCCCCGCTGCCACTCCAGCCCCAGCAGGGCGCTGCCGGAGAGGTCGTTGAACTGGCTGGCGCGATAGAAGGTGCCGTCAGCCGAGAGACGCGGTACCAGCGTCAGTCCCTGGCCCAGCCCGACACGGGCATAGACCTGCCCTGAGAGGCGCAGGCCAATGCCGGATTGCTCCCGCGCATCCTCATCCAGCGTGAGCGGGGCGATGACCGTATCCAGCTCCTTGGCATCGGTGGCGCGGTTGATGTTGCTGTCCGGCGCCATGGCCAGCTCGAAATTGCCGCCGAAGCGCCGGTTGGAGCGCAGTGCGGCGGCGAAACGATCCACCACCTGCTGCACGTCCGGCGGCAAGCCATTGGCTTGCGCCTGCCGCAACTGCTGGCGGGCGCGGCTTTCATCGCCCATCGCCGCCAGCACGCGCGCGAGTTCCAGCCGCACGCGGGTTGCGCCCGGCTCCTCATCCAAGATAGAGCGGAAGGCGAGGGCGGCATCGGTCTGCCGGCCCTGCTCATCGAGCATCATGCCCAGGCGAAAGCGCGCTTCGGAGCGGACCTTGAGCTCGGGATCGCGGGCAAGCGCACGATAGATCGTCTCGGCATCCTCCAGCCGCCCTGCGACGCGCGCCTGATCGGCGAGGTCGAACAGCTGCGCGGCATTGAGGCCGGAGATGGACCGGGCGTCTTCGGAAACAGTCGGCGTGCTGCCGGCGGAAGGTTGGGCCTGGGCCTGCGCCTGCGCTTCAAGTGGGGCATGCAGGCACAGGCCTGGGATCAGCCCCAGCCAGCTCAGTCGTCGCAATGTCATGGCAGGCCCTTGCCGGTGCGCTATGGACAAATCAATTGGTGCGTTTGCCCACCGTCGCGCCGCTCAGATAATATGTGCTGCTATTGTCGCCCGGCGCGGTCTGGAAGCCGAAGGTGCCGCCGATCTCCGTCGCCGTCGGGCCGTAGAGAGCCCCCTCGAAGAAGCCGAGATAGACATTGCTGCCGTTCACAACGTCCGCCGTCAGTCCGGCGTCGATGTCCATGACGCCGCGGTCGAAGGTGAACGTGCCGAAGTTGCGGGTGCTGCCGTCGAAATTGCTCGTGCCGATCGGGTTGAGCGAGCCGGTAAATGTGCCGGCGCCGAAATTGACGGCGAAGTTGCTCGTTCCGCTCAGCGCATAGGTCGCGCCGCCGCCGAACTGCGCCGCCGTGCCGCGAATGATGCCGGTGAAGCTGCCCGAGCCGGTCGGGATCTGGAAGCCGTTGGTGCGGATGCCCCAGGCGAACCAGCGGTCGAGCCTGTCGCTGCCCGGTGCTTGCGCGCGCTCCCACCGGCCGAAGCTCGCATAGCTGAGCGCAATGGCGGTGTTGCCTGCGCCGGCCTTGTTGAGCGAGAGCGTATAGGACAAGCCGTCGCCCCCGGTGATCCTGTAGACTGCAAGAGCATTCGAGGAGGCCGCCGAGTCCAGGCTGGCGGAACCGAATGTCGTGTCGATGCCCCGGTCGCTATCCTGATAGCGGTAGCTGCCTTGCGCGGCGTTGTAGGTGAACAGCCCGTTGGAGCGGAGCAGCGCCGCATTGTTCGCGCTGGTTCCATTGCCCGTATCGGTCAGGCTGAGCTGGCTGAACCGGTGCTCGAAGCTGTCGTCGAACTGCAGGGCGGTGAGCGACATGTTCAGCCCGGCCACCGTGCTGTCCTGCCGGCCCAGCATATAGCCGGCGGTCACCTCGCCATCGGCGCTGTAGAGATACCAGGTCGCGCCAACTTCGTCGCCATTGGGGCCGTAGAAGCGGCCGTCCCAACCGCCGTTGAAGCGCTTGCCATCATCCATGAAGAAGTTGCCGGAAAAGGCGGTGGTACCGCTGGTCAGCGCTGCCTCACCGAAATAGGCGCCGATGCCCTTGATGAGGCCGGTGTCCACGTCGATCGTGGTCAGCACGCCGCTGCTGGTCAGGGCGCCGCTCTGGAAGTCGATCTGCAGGGCGCCGCTCCCCGCGACCGCAAAGGGAGAATCGATCGCCCGCGCACCGACGAGGCTCACGGCATAACGCCCGGTGCCGGATGGCTGGAGCTGGCCGGCAGGCGTCTGGATGCCATAAGTGAACGGATCATAGGTGAAGTCGAGGGTGTTACCGGAGACCGTGGCGCGCTCCCATGCGCCGCCGCCGACATAGCGATAGGTCAGTTCTCCCGATGTGCCGGGCCGTGTCAGCGTCAGTGCCTCGCTGGTCGTGCCGAGCTTCTGGAAGCTGATGAAGGCCGGCGATCCGGATGCGACCAGATCGGCTGGGGCGAAGGTGGCGCTGCGGTTGGCCGTGGCGATGGAATAGCTCTGCGTGCTGGCGTTATAGGAGATCGAGAGCGTGCCCCGGGCCGACTGACCGTTCTCGACCGGTCGCTCATCGGCATAGAAGCGCCCGGAGAGATTGCCGCCATTGCTGGTGAAGGTCTGGCTCTGCAGCGGCCCCATCAGGCTCGTATTCGGCCCGGCAATCGGGTTCGGGCTGGGGGCGGGCGCCGGCGTCGGGGTGGGGGTCGGCGTGGGCGTCGGCGTCGGCGTAGGTGTGGGGGTCGGCGTCGGGGCCGGCGTTGGTGTCGGGGTGGCCGTGGGAGTCGGCGTCGGTGTCGGGGTCGGCGTCGGCGTGGAATTGATGCCACCCGCTCCACCGCCTCCGCAGGCGGTGGTCAGAAGAGTGAGGAGGAGGGGCGTGGCCCACTTGCTCTGCTTGACCATGACGGGGCGAAACTCCGGATTAATGAGCGCGAGACGGTTCGAGGGTTCGTGTCCGGACGTTGGCCAAATATAATTGACGAAAAGTTTATCATCTTGGAACTGGGTCCGTTTTTGAGACGGTTGGAGGCGAAGTCGGTAAAATTTCACCGCAACCCTGCCCTCTTGGGTGCCGCAGGACGCGTTAACCATCTTCCAGGCTTCCCTATCGGGGCAGAATGGTTAACAGTTCTTAACTATGAGACGCGCCCCCGTTCTGACTCACGAAGAGGCGAGACATCCGTTTCGCCAGTCGCTTCCCCGCCATGTGTTCCGGCCTGCGCCGGACGCGACGTCGCAAGCCCGGCCCGCGCCGGACGAAGACAAGGACTGGAAGTTGTTTGTGCTGAGCTTCGCGGCGTTCTTTACGGTCGCCTACACGTTCATCGTGTGAGGACTTAGCGGCCGCCGGCTTCCCGCGCGGCTGCCAGGTCCGCTTCGCACGCCCGGTGAAGCTTCAGCGCCAGCAGGGCGCAGATGCCGCACATGCCACACATGATGAGCAGTGCTTCCCGGTTGCTCAGGCCCGCGCTGGTCGCGGCCATGATGACGAGCGCACCGAAGACCATCGCGCCTGAGTTGACGACATTGTTGGCGGCGACTGTCCGCGCGGTCTGGTCCTTGCTCACCGTGGTGGTGAGGAAGGCGTAGAGCGGCACAACGAACATACCGCCGAACGTCGCGATGCCGAACAGCGCGATCACGATGCGCCAGCTATGCGGCGCGGCGAGAAAATCGCGGACCGTATAAAGCGTATCGGCAGGCGCGCGCACCCAGTCGCCGGATGCGTAGGAAAAGAACCAGATGAATCCGGCCATCATCAGCACCGAGATGGGCGAGTAACGGGCGGAGACGACGCCGCCCAGCAGCCGGTTGACCGCCACCGAGCCCACCGCCACGCCGATCGAGAAGATCGCGAGGAACATGCTTGCCACTTCCTTGGTCGCGGTGAACTCGTTCTTCACCAGCGGCGGGAAGATGATGACCAGCACCGTGGCGATCATCCAGAAGAAGCTGATCGACATGATCGCCAGGAACAGGCGGCGAATGTGCATGGTCGCCGAGATCAGGCGCCAGGAGGCCCGGAAGATATTGTAATCCATGTCGATCGGCGGCCCGACGCGCGGGGCGGGCGGCACCATGCGGCCCGAGAGGTAGCCGATCATCGCGATGATGAGGACGCCGCACGCCGCGGCGGTAGGGCTGATCCAGCCCGCGACGATCGTCCCGGTCAGAATGGCGATATAGGTGCCGGCTTCGACGAGCCCCGTCCCGCCGAGCACCTGATCCTGCTCCAGATGCTGAGGGAGAATCGCATATTTGATCGGCCCGAAGAAGGTCGAGTGAACGCCCATCGCCAGCAATGCGGTCAGCATGAGGCCAACGCCGGTCATCGGGTGCCGCGCGCTCACCAGCAGGCCGGCCGCACCGACCGTCATGATCAGGATTTCCGCGAGCTTGACCGTGCGGATGATCCTGGACTTGTCGATATTGTCCGCAAGCTGGCCGGAGAGCGCCGAGAGCAGGAAGAAGGGCAGCACGAACAGCCCGGTCGCGACCGCGTTGAACGCCGATTCCTGCTGTGGATCCTGAAACACGCCATAGGTCGCGAACAGGATCATCGCAGTCTTGAAGAGATTATCGTTGAAGGCCCCGAGGAACTGAGTGACGAACAGGGGCAGAAACTTCCGGTGGCCGAGCAGCCGCAGGGATGCCTGCATAAGTGCGTGAACTCTTGTGATCCGGCCGGACTCGCGCCGTCGCCGGGCTTCTAGCGGCGAAAAGGGCAGGTGAAAAGACATTGGATGCCGCATCGTGCAGCCCCTTGTCTGCGCTGGACGGCTGTGGCACCCGCATTGTCGTGAAGTTCTTGCCAAACATTCTCACCCTCTCGCGGATTCTCGCGGTGCCCCTGCTCGTCGCCCTTTTGTGGCCGGCCGAGTCTGTGCACGCCTGGCGCCTCGGCTATCTCGCGGCGTTCGGGCTCTACTGCCTGATGGGCATCACCGATTATTTCGATGGCTATCTAGCCCGCGCGCAGGGCACGGTCTCCAAGCTGGGCGTGTTTCTCGATCCGATCGCGGACAAGATCATGATCGGCGCGGTGATTCTCATCCTGTGTGCCAACCAGAACATCAACGGCGTCCATATCATCGCGGCGCTGGTGATTCTGCTGCGGGAGATTGCGGTCTCCGGCCTGCGGGAGTTTCTCGCGGGCCTGCGGATTTCCGTGCCGGTGTCGCGCCTCGCCAAGTGGAAGACGGCATTTCAGCTTGTCTCGCTGGGTGCGCTCATTCTGGCGGGCGGATTGCCGCACATCGCGTTCATCCAGCTTGCCGGCCTCGTCACCTTGTGGGCGGCAGCGTTGCTGACTTTGCTCACCGGCTGGGATTATCTGCGCGCCGGCCTCAAGCACATGACGGTCTGATCATGGCCGACATCACGATTCTCTATTTCGCCTGGGTGCGCGAGCGGATCGGTCTGGACGAAGAGCAGCAGCCCGTGCCCTCGCCCGATACGACCGTGGCGCAGCTTCTCGATGCCCTGTCGGCCGGCAGCGCCGGTCATGCGGCGGCCTTTGCCGACCGGGGGCGTCTGCGCGCGGCGCTGGACCAGAAGTTCGTGCCCTTGGACACTGCCATCGGCCAGGCGCGCGAGCTGGCGATGTTTCCGCCCGTGACCGGTGGCTGACGCCACGCCCTCGATCTCGCTGAGCGTCACGGCGGAGGATTTCGATCCCGGTCGTGAGTTGGCTCGGCTGGAAGGGCTGGATGGTGGCGGGATCGCGAGCTTTACTGGGCTGGTACGCGATGATGGCGGGCTGCGCGCGCTCCGGCTGGAGCATTATCCCGCGATGACACAAGCGCAGATCGCGGCGGTGGTCGAAGAGGCCTGCGCCCGCTGGCCGTTGCTCGGCGTGACGGTCATCCACCGCTTCGGCGAACTGCCGGTCGGCGCGCGCATCGTCTTCGTCGGCACCGCCTCCGCCCACCGCGTCGCTGCGCTCGAATCCTGTGCGTTTCTCATCGACTGGCTCAAAGTCTCTGCGCCCTTCTGGAAGCAGGAGATCCGGCATGACGGCTCGGCGGGCTGGGTCGAAGCGAAAGGCGCCGACGACGCGCGCGCGGCGATCTGGCGGCAGGGGCGGCTGGACCCGATCTGACGGCCAGCCGGCGCTTAGGCGGCCTCGGCTGTCTCCTGCTGGCTGGTCGCGGCGTTGCGCAAAATGTCCGCCATCAATCGGAAGTCGGCTTCCCGCGGCGAGTTGCGCCGCCAAACCAGGGCAATCTCGCGATGGGCGCTCGGCGACTGGATCGGCCGCGCGGTGATCTTGGTGTTGGCAAGAATGCCGCCCCTTATCGCCATGTCCGGCAGCAAGGTCAGCCCCAGGCCATTATCCACCATTTGCACCAGCGTATGCAGCGACGTGCCGGTGATGGTCGCCTCGGTGCGCAACTCCGCGCGGTTGCAAGCAGCCAGCGCATGTTCCTTCAGGCAGTGGCCATCCTCCAGCAGCAGTAGGCGATTGCCGTCGATCATCTCGGGCGTGATCAGGGCCGGTGGGTCGCGTGGATCGTCCTTGGGGAAGGCGACGAACAGTGCATCGTCGAACAGCACCTCGATTTCCGCATCGCCGCAGGGAAAGGGCAGGGCGAGCAGCACGCAATCTGCATGGCCGTGGCGCAACGAGTCGAGCGCCGCGTGGCTGGTTTCCTCGCGGAGATAGAGCTGCAGCGCCGGGCGCTCCTCGCGCAGTCTGGGCAGCAACCGGGGGAGGAGGAAGGGCGCGATGGTGGGGATGACGCTCATCCGCAATTCGCCGACCAGCGGCGTGCCGGAGGCCTGCGCAATGGCGGCCAGTTCTTCGGCCTCGCGCAGCACGCGGTGGGCCTTGGTGACGATGCGGTCGCCCAGCGCCGTGAAGCGCACGATACGACGGGTACGCTCCACCAAGGTGACGCCGATCAGCGATTCCAGCTCGCGGATGCCGGCCGAGAGCGTCGATTGGGTGACGAAGCACGCATCCGCCGCACGCCCGAAATGGCCATGTTCCTTCAGCGCAACCAGATATTGGAGCTGCTTGAGGGTCGGCATGTAGATCGACATTGATCGCCCTTTCCGCTGGAAAGGGGTAATTTAATCGATCTAGCCGATCAGTTCAAGCGAGCGCAGGATGCCGTAGCCGGTGGTCAAGGTCAGCACGCAACCGACCATGATGAGCAAAGGCCGGGCCGGAACATGCTTGGCGATCCAGGCGCCGAGCGGCGCGGCCAGCACGCCGCCGATCAACAGCCCGGTCGTGGCGGTGGTGAACGTCTCCCAGCCGAGATGGACGAGGAAGGTGATGCTGATCGACAGCGTGAGGAAAAACTCGACCGTGTTGACCGTGCCGATCGTGTGACGCGGGCTGGTGCCCTGGATCAGCAAGTTCGAGGTCACGACGGGCCCCCATCCGCCGCCGCCGGATGCATCGAGGAAGCCACCGAGGAGGCCGAGCGGCGACACGAACCGGGGGTCGCGCACATGCGCCTCGGTATGGCGCAGGCCGCGCCAAAGCAGCCAGAGGCCAATAAAGGCAAGGTAGGAGAGGATATAGGGCCGGATCAGCTCGCCATCGATATTCGAGAGGAAATAGGCGCCCGCAACGCCGCCGATCATCCCGGGAACCACCAATTTCCAAAACAGCTTCCAGTCGACATTGCCATGCAGCACATGGCTGATCGCGGAGACGGCGGTCGTGCAGGTCTCCGCGGCATGAACGCTGGCGGAGGCTGCCTTGGGCGGAACACCGAGCGCGAGCAGGAGGCTGCTGGAAATGACGCCATAGGCCATGCCGAGCGCGCCATCGATTATCTGCGCACCGAAGCCGACGGCCACGAAGGGCAACAGCATCAGCGCAAAATCCATCCAGGCGTCGGGCAAGGGCAAGCCTTTCTCAATTAACTCACTGGACAATAGGCCCGCCGTTTGAGGCTTGGCAAGGAAATTGTCCTTGGGCCTAATCCTGGCAACGCTCTAGAAATTTCAACGCATCGCGACTAGATAGCTGCTCTTGTCGGCCAGCAAGGGACGCTTTGCCATGGGGCTTTTGTCCTACCTCGATTCCGTGAAAGAGCGCGATCCCGCGCCGCGTTCGCGGCTGGAAATCCTTATTTATCCAGGAGTCTGGGCCCTCGGCCTGCATCGGGTCGCGCATCAGCTGTTTCGCTGGCGGCTCTTCTTCCTTGCGCGTCTGGTCAATCATTTTTCCCGTTTCCTGACCGCCATCGACATTCACCCCGGCGCGACGATCGGAAAGAATTTCTTTATCGATCACGGCTTCACGGTCATCGGCGAGACTGCGCTGATTGGCGACAATGTGACCATCTACCAGTGCGTGACGCTGGGCGGCACCGATCCGGCGAATGGAATTGCCGGCAAGCGCCACCCGACGATCTGCGATGGCGCGATCATCGGATCGGGCTCGCAGGTGCTCGGCCCAATCACCGTGGGTGAGCGCGCGCGGGTGGGGGCCAATGCCGTGGTGACCAAGGACGTGCCGGCGGGCGCGGTGATGATCGGCATTCCGGCCCGCGCGACGCTGGTCGATGCCAAGGAATATCAAAAGCCGTTCACGCCTTATGGTACGCCGTGCAGCGAGACCTACGATCCGGCGACGCAGAAGCTGGAAATCCTCCAGTGCGAAGTCGAAGTGCTGCGCAAGCGGTTGGCGGATCTGGTTGCCGAGCAGGAAGCCCGGCGCGCGGACGGCGCTGATGGCCAGTCCCGCACCTCGGCTTGATGAGCAACGTCACACCATTTCCTCCCAGGCCCGCACCGGCCAATAGCCCGCCCACGCAGACGAGTTTCGACCGACTGGAACTCTCGCGCATCATGGATCTGTACGGACGCATGGTCGCGGCCGGGCAGTGGCGCGATTATGCCATCGATCTCAATCGGGACGTCGCGATCTTTTCCGCCTTCCGCCGCACGGCGGAACGCCCGGAGGTGCGCATCGAGAAGCGCCCGTCTCTGCGCAACCGTCAGGGCATGTGGGCGCTGATCGGAGAGAGTGGCGTGATCCTGCGCCGGGGGCAGGAACTGGCCGGAATTCTGGCGCCCGTCGAACGCCGGCTGATGAAGCTGATCGAGGATTAGGTTCCGGGAGCGTCGCCGCTAGGTCTTTCACCCGGCTGTCGCAAAACTGTCATCAAACTGTCATACCGGCGTCCGACATTTGAACGGAGCATGGACCTTGCGATTTCCCCTGATGGCGGCGCTTCTCGCTGCGAGCGCGCTGACGATACCCGCGCCCGTGCTGGCCCAGGCGTCCTCGCAAGCCTCCGCCCCGGATGACGTCGCCGCGCTGCGGGCAGAAATTACGCGGCTAAGAGCGCAGCTTGAGAGCATGGAGGCCCGCCTCGACAAGGTCGAGGGCACACAGGGCGCGTCCTCAACGCCCTCCGCGGCCCCCGAGGCGGCGGTCGCCTCTGCCCAGACTGCCACCCCTGCGCCCGCAGCGAGCGCCAAGCCGGACACGCAAGTGAGCTGGCGTGGCGCGCCGCAATTTAGCGGCGAGGGCGGGCTTTCTTTTAAGCCGCGCGGTCGGCTGCAACTCGATACCAACGTCGTCTCCCGCCCGGATGGCATCAACTCGCCCACGTTGGGCTGGTCGGCCGACGTGCGCCGCGCCTATCTCGGTGCGGACGGCACGCTGGGTGGGGGCTTTGGCTATCGGTTGGAGCTGGATTTCGCGTCCGGCAGCGCGCAGTTCACCGACGCCTGGCTCACCTATGAGCGTGGGCCGCTTACGCTGACGGTCGGGCATCACCGCATCACCACGCTGGAAGACCTGACCAGCGATCTGGAAACCAGCTTCCTCGAGCGCGCGGCCTATACGCAGGCCTTTGGTCTGGAGCGGCGGCTGGGGCTGTCGGCCACCTACCGCATCGGCGACGTGCTGCTTTCCGCCGGCGCCTTTGCGGATGATCTCGCGGCGCTGGGCACGTCCGGCGTCACCAGCAACAGCTATGCGCTGGATGGCCGGCTGGTGTTCATGCCCAAGCTCGGCGAAACGCAGCTTCATCTCGGCGGCTCGCTGCATCACCGGGAGCTGAACGATCTGACGGACGTCCTCCAATATCGCGCCCGGCCCGGCGCGCGGACGACCGATGTGCGCTTTGTCGACACCGGCCTGTTCAGCGCCAGCGCGGAGACGGGCTATGGCCTGGAATTTGCGGCCTTGCGGGGACGGTGGCATGTGGCAGCGGAAGGCTTCTGGCAGAAAGTGGCGCGGCCCGGCCTTGCCGATCCGACTTTCTTCGGCGGATATGGGGAAGTCGGCTACATCCTCGCCGGGGCCTCCGGCCGGGGCTATCGCAATGGCACCTTCGGCTCGATCAAGCCCACGCGCGGGCTGGACAAGGGCGGCTCGGGCGCCTGGCAGCTCAACCTGCGCTATGACTGGCTCGATCTCGACGATGGCCTGATCAATGGCGGCCGCGAGCAGACCTACGGCGTGTCACTCATCTGGGTGCCGATCGAGCGGGTGAAGTTCCTGGCCAATTATCTGCGCGTCGAAGTGCGCGATACGCCCGTCGTCGCCGGCACGCGGGACGATTATGGTAGCGACGTGTTCGGTCTGCGCGCGCAGTATGAGTTCTGACGAGCGGCGCGGCCGCGCGTTGCTGACAGCGCGCGGTCAGGCTGCGTCGGCATCCAGCGAATAGCCGGCTGAGCGGACGGTGCGGATGATGTCCGGCAGGCCGCCGGCATTCACGGCCTTGCGCAGCCGGCGAATATGGACATCGACGGTGCGCAGTTCGATCTCGCTGTCCTGCCCCCAAACGCTGTCGAGCAGGCGCTCGCGGGAGAACACCCAGCCGGGATGTTCGAGCAGATGGCGCAGCAGGCGGAACTCGGTGGGGCCGAGCGCGACGAGTTGCCCGGCGCGCCGCACCTTGTGGGCCACCGTATCCATTTCCAGATCTGCAAAGGTCAGAACCTCGCCGGCGAGGGCAGGGCGGACGCGGCGCAGCACAGCGTTGACGCGGGCGATCAACTCGCGCGGGCTGAACGGCTTGGTGACATAATCGTCAGCGCCGGTTTCGAGGCCCCGCACGCGGTCTTCCTCCTCCCCGCGCGCGGTGAGCATGATGATCGGGACGTTGGCCGTCTCCGGCATCCGCCGCAGGCGCCGGCAGACCTCGATGCCGGAGAGATTCTCCACCATCCAGTCGAGCAGCACGATGTCCGGCGTGCTCTCCTGCGCCAGAATGAGCGCTTCCTCGCCGTCGGGCGTCTGCGTGACGTCGAAGTCTTCGCGCTGGAAGTGCCAGATGAGCAGTTCCGCCAGCGCCGCATCGTCCTCGACGAGCAACATCTTTGCGCGGACCACCACTCAGTCCTCCGCCAGCAGATCGACTGACGTTCCCTTCTCCCGCTCCGGCGGCTTGGCGCCGGTCGCGACGTAATGGACCATCTCGGCGATGTTGGTGGCGTGGTCGCCGATGCGCTCCAGATTCTTGGCGATGAAGAGCACATGCGCGCTCTCGGAGATCATCTTCTGGTTCTCCATCATGAACGTCACCATGGTGCGGAAGATGGAATTGTAGAAATCGTCCACCGCCCGGTCCCGCTCGATCACGGCCAGCGCCTGCTGCGCATCGCGCGCGGCGAAGGCATCGAGCGCGGACTTGACCATCTCGCGGGCGATCTGCGCCATGGAGGGGAGCAGCGAGAGCGGCTCCATGCGGCTGGAGGCCGTCACCGTCTCCACGCGCTTGGCGATGTTCTTGGCATAATCGGCCATGCGCTCGACGATGCCGGCGATCTTGAGCACCGCGATGATCTCGCGCAGGTCGTCCGCCATCGGCGCGCGCAGGGCGATGGTCTGCACCACCAGCCGCTCGATATGCGCGTCCAGCTCGTCGATCCGCGCATCGCCGGCGACAACGCTCTTGGCGAGTGCCACATCGCGCGTCGTCAGCGCCTTGATGGCATTGTCGATGGCATCCTCGGTGAGGCCGCCCATCTCGGCGATCAGCGCCCGCAGGGCGTTGATGTCGTCGTCGAAGGCCTTGAGCGTGTGTTCCGTCATAGCTCGTTCCTGTCCATCCAATCGGCCGATGTCAGCCGTAGCGTCCGGTGATGTAATCCTTGGTGCGCTCTTCTCGCGGGTTGGTGAAGATTTCGGTCGTCGGCCCCTGTTCCACAAGCTTGCCCAAGTGGAAGAAGGCCGTCCGCTGGGAGACGCGCGCCGCCTGCTGCATGTTATGCGTTACGATCACGATGGCGTAGTTGCCGCGCAGCTCCAGGATCAGCTCCTCGATCTTGGCGGTGGCGATCGGGTCGAGCGCCGAGCAGGGCTCGTCCATCAGGATCACTTCCGGGTCCACGGCAATCGCGCGCGCAATGCACAGGCGCTGCTGCTGGCCGCCCGAGAGCGCGGTGCCGCTCTCGTTGAGGCGGTCCTTCACTTCCTCCCACAGGCCGGCGCGGCGCAGCGACTTCTCGACAACCTGATCGAGGTCGCTCTTGCTGGCGGCAAGGCCGTGGATGCGCGGCCCATAGGCGATGTTCTCATAGATCGACTTGGGGAAGGGATTGGGCTTCTGGAACACCATGCCCACCCGTGCGCGCAACTGCACCACGTCCATGCCGGAGGCGTAGATGTCCTGCCCGTCGAGCGTGATCTCGCCCTCCACCCGCGCGCTTGCAACCGTATCGTTCATGCGGTTGAGCGTGCGCAGGAAGGTGGATTTGCCGCAGCCCGAGGGGCCGATGAAGGCCGTCACATTGTCGAGGTTCACATCGATCGAGACATTGTCGATCGCCTGCTTGTCACCATAGAAGACCTTGACGCCGCGAGCGGACATCTTGGGTGCGCTGGTCTGCATATCGGCCATTACCATTTCTTCTCGAATTTGTTGCGCAGGAAGATCGCGATGCTGTTCATCGTGAGCAGGAACGCCAGCAGCACGATGATTGCGGCGGAGGTCTTTTCAATGAAGCCCCGGCCCACTTCGTCCGACCACAGGAAGATCTGCACCGGCAGCACGGTGGCGGGATCGGTGAAGCCGCCCGGCGGCTGCGAGACGAAGGCGCGCATGCCGATCATCAGCAGTGGCGCGGTCTCGCCAAGCGCGCGGGCCATGCCGATGATCGTGCCGGTGAGAATGCCGGGCAGGGCCAGCGGCAGCACATGGTGGAAGACCACCTGCACCGGGGAGGCGCCGATGCCGAGCGCCGCATCGCGGATGGAGGGCGGCACGGCCTTGATGGCATTGCGCCCGGCGATGACGATGACCGGCATGGTCATCAGCGCCAGCGTCATGCCGCCGACCAGCGGTGCGGAGCGGGGCAGGTGCATCACATTGAGGAAGATGGCGAGGCCAAGCAGGCCGAAGATGATCGAGGGCACCGCCGCCAGATTGTTGATCGACACTTCAATGAGGTCGGTCCAGCGATTGCGCGGGGCATATTCTTCCAGATAGAGCGCGGCGAACACGCCGATGGGGAAGCTCAGCGCGAGCGTGATCACCATCGTGATCAGCGAGCCCTTGAGTGCGCCCCAGATGCCGACCATGGTCGGGTCCGTGCCATCGCTGCCGGTGAGGAAGCCGATGTTGAAGGCGGTCGAGAGCGCGCCGGCATCGCCGAGCTTGGCGACCAATGCCTCATCGGCGGGCGTGCCGTCGCTCTTCATCGCCACGTCCAGGCCGGTCGAGGCGGGGAGGTTCACCGTGGCCTTGCGCTGGAGAATGGTCGGATCGCTGATGATCGCCTTGCGCAGGGTGAGCACGGCGTTGGGCGAGAGGATCTGGGTCTCGGGGAGGCCGAACGCCTCCCTCGTGGCCTGCTCCAGCACCGCCGGCAGATTGGCACTGGCCAGCGCCTGCTCGGGGTTGGTCGCAAGCACCGCCGGATCGATCAGCGCGGGCGAGCGCGGGAAATCGATGGGCACGGCGACTTCCGTCTGCGTGAAGCCGCGCAGGCCATTGCCCATCATCGAGATGAGCAGGAAGGCAAGGAAGCCTGCCGAAACCAGCACGGCGGCCATGCCCCACAGGCGGAACCGGCGCTCGGCGGCGTAACGGCGCGCAATGCGGCGCTTCATCGCATCGCCGCGCCAGTCGGTCGGCACCCGTTCGGCGCGGTCGCTGGCCGCAGCCCGGTCGAGAACAGTCTCGCCGCTCATTCGTAAGCCTCCCGATATTTCTTCACGACCCGCAGGGCGACGATGTTGAGCAGCAATGTGACGACGAACAGCACCAGCCCGAGCGCGAAGGCGGCGAGCGTCTTGGCACTGTCGAATTCCTGGTCACCGGTCAGGAGCTGGACCATCTGGGTGGTCACGGTCGTCACGCTGGAGAAAGGATTGAGGGTGAGGTTGGCGGCAAGGCCGGCCGCCATCACCACGATCATGGTCTCGCCAATCGCGCGGCTCACGGCGAGCAGCACGCCGCCAACGACGCCGGGTAGCGCGGCGGGGATCAGCACCTTGCGGATCGTCTCGCTGGTCGTCGCGCCCATGGCGAGGCTGCCGTCGCGCATCGATTGCGGCACGGCGGCGATGCTGTCGTCCGCCATGGAGGAGACGAAGGGGATGATCATGATGCCCATCACGAGGCCCGCGGCCAACGCGCTCTCGGAGGATGCATTGGAAATGCCGAGCGAGACCGCGAGGCTGCGCAGCGCCGGCGCGACGGTCAGCGCCGCGAAATAACCATAGACCACCGTCGGAACGCCGGCGAGCACCTCAAGAATGGGCTTCATCCACTTGCGGGTCGTCGGGCGGGCATATTGGGTGAGGTAGATGGCGCTCATCAGCCCGAGCGGAATGGCGACGATCATGGCGATGATGGCGCCAATGAATATCGTGCCCCAGAACAGCGGCACTGCGCCAAAGGCGTCCTCATTGCCATAGCCCATCGCGGCCGATTGCGGGCTCCAGTTGAGGCCGAACAGGAAGTTGAATGGGTTGACCATCGAGAAGAAGCGCATCGATTCAAACACCAGCGAGGCGACGATGCCGGCGGTGGTGACGATGGCGATCAGCGAGGCGCCGAGCAGCGACCACATCACCACCTTCTCGACGCGGTGGCGGGCGGTGAAGGCGGGGCGCACGCGCGAGAGGGCATAGGCGCCGCAGGCGAAGGCCAGGATCGCGGCGAGGATCGCGCCCATGGTCGAATAGCGCGTCGTCGCGACGCGATAGGGTTCGACCAGCTCCGTGGCTTGCGGATTGAAGGCGGCGGCCTGCGACCCGGTGGCAATGGACTGTGCTTCGGCGAGGATCGCGTTGCGGGAGAAATCGTCGGTGGGCAGGCTCTGGGCTGCGGGCGTAGCCAGCACCGAGTCCGCGATCAGCGCGGGCATCACATTCGCCCAGACCGCGAGGAAGGCGAAGGCCGGCAGCATGGTCCATAGCGCGACATACCAGCCATGCTGGGTGGGGCGGCTGTTGGTCGCGAGACGACCGACTTCCGCCTGCAGCCGGGTGGCGCGTGCTCGGGCGATGATCCAGCCGATCACCCCAAGCGCGCCTATGATCAGGACGATCATTACGCCGGTCATTCGCTCATACCCCTTTGGCCATTAAACCTGGCAGGAACCGGTGGCGGCAGCGCGCCGTCACCGGTTGGATTGTCCGATCAGTGCAGTTCGTCGCCGTTCAGCACGGTGAGGTTTGCGATGCGCTCGGCATTGGCCGTGCGCACATCCTCGGGCGCGGCGACCATGCCACGGCGGGCCAGCGCGCCATCGGGTGCCCAGTTCTTGGCGAAGGCTTCCATATAGGCCTTGAGGCCCGGAATGGCCGCGAGATGGGCCTTCTTCATATAGATGTAGAGCGGACGGGCACCGGGATAGGAGCCGCCGGCGACGGTTTCATAAGTGGCTTCCTGGCCGTTGATGGCAATGTCGCGCACCGTGTCGCGATTGGCCTCGAGGAAGGAGAAGCCGAAGATGCCGACCGCATCGGGATTGGCATTCAGCTTCTGCACGATCAGATTGTCATTCTCGCCGGCATCGACATAGGCGCCGTCCTCGCGGATCTGCGTGCAGAGCTGCTTGTGCTTGTCTTCATCCTTGGCCTTGAGTTCCTTCATGGCCGGGTCGGTGTCGCAGCCCGGGGTCAGGATCAGCTCGGCCAGCGAATCGCGCGTGCCGGAGGTCGAGGGCGGGCCGAAGACGGAGATGGCAATGGCAGGCAGCGAGGGGTCGATGTCCTGCCAGGTCTTGGCCTTGTTCGGGCCCTTGCCATAGGGATTGGCGGCCAGCGCTTCATAGACCTGCTTGGTGGTCAGCGCGATCTTGGGGCCCTTCACGGATTCCGCCAGCGCCAGGCCATCCAGGCCGATCTGGATTTCGATGATCTCGTTGACGCCGTTTGCCTTGCACGCCTCGAACTCGGATTTCTTCATCCGGCGGGAGGCGTTGGCAATATCCGGGTTCTGGGCGCCGACGCCCTTGCAGAACAGGCTGATGCCGGCACCGGTGCCGGTGGATTCGATGATCGGCGCTTTCATGCCGGGATTGTCATTCTGGAAGAGGCGCACTGCCTCCTGCGCGAAGGGATAGACAGTGGACGAGCCGACAGCGCGGATCTGATCGCGCGCGCCGCCACCGGGCTGGTTCTGGCAGGCCGCGAGCATGAGCAGGGACGCGGCGAAAAATGCGTGACGCATGGACTGGTCTCCGGGAGGCGCTTGTGTTGCCCGGCGTCGCCTTAGAACCGGGTTCCTCGCGCCTCTGTGACGTTTCTGTTTCACTTTTGTGACTCGGCCACCCCGGCAGGTGCGGCCCGGGTGGTGCCGGCCGCAGCGTCTTCGCCCGCAAGAGCGCGGAAGACCGGCAGTTCCACCCGCACGGTGGTGCCCACGCCGACCTTGCTGTCGAACTGAAGAATTCCGCCATGGCGCTGCACGATGTGCTTCACGATGGCGAGGCCGAGGCCCGTTCCGCCCATCGCGCGGCTGCGGCTTGAGTCGATTCGGTAGAAGCGCTCGGTGAGGCGGGGGAGGTGTTCGGGCGGAATGCCCTCGCCCTGATCGCTCACCGCCAGGAGCACCATGTTGCGCTCATGCGGAGCGGCCCGCACCATCACCGCCGTGCCGGCCGCGCCATATTTGAGCGCATTGCTGATGAGGTTGTGAAGCAGCTGGCTCAACTGCGCACGGTCGCCACGGACCGGCGGCAAGTCCGGGTCGACCTGCGTCACGATATCCTGCCCGCGCTTGTTCTGCCCCTGGCGGAAGACCTGCACCACTTCCTCCACCAGCGGGGCGAAGGCCACCGGCTGGTCGGGCGAGCGATATTTGTCCGCCTCGATGCGGGAGAGGGACATGAGATCGTCCACCAGCCGCTGCATCCGCCGCGCCTCGCCATCCATGATGGTGAGGAAACGTTCGCGGGTGGCCGCATCGGCGCCCGCGACCGGGTCGCGCAGGGTTTCGATGAAGCCGAGGATGCCGGCCAGCGGTGTGCGCAGCTCATGGCTGGCATTGGCGACGAAATCCACGCGCATCCGCTCGGCGGCCTGCTTGTCGCTCTGGTCGAACAGCAAGGCGAGCAGGCGGCCGTTGGCAATCGGCTGAATGTCGAGCGCCCAGCTTTGGCCAGCGGCGCCCAGGCCGATGATGTCAACGCGGGCGGGGGCCTGCGCCTGATTGGGGCCGGTGAGCAGATCGATCGCGGCCGGGTGGCGCAGTGCCAGCCGCACGTCCTGCCCGATGATGTGGCGGCCGAGCAGCGCCAGCGCGGCGTCATTGCAGCGCTCGATCCGCCCGCGCTCCACGATCAGGCTCGGATGCGGCAGGGCCTGGAGCAGGGTGTCGATCTGGCTGAGGCTCGCGCCATTCGCGTCAGGCGCAGGTGCCGAGATCAGGGACGGCGTTGCGCGGCGCTCCAGCGCATCGAAGAGCAGCGCGACGCCGAACAGGCAGGCCACCGCCGAGGTCAACGTGGCTTCCGCGCTGCCGGTCAGGGCATAGACGATGACGGTCGCGAGGGCCCCCGTCAGCAGCAAAATCCAGATCGAGCGATCGACGCGGGCCATGGCCACCCCGTAGATGATTCGCACTGCCAGCGCGATTCCAAAGATCGCGGCGCTGGGGCAGTGAGGGACTTAGACCGCCCAGCGCTCCAGCAGCGGCACCAGCTCGTCATAATGGTCGATACCGGCATCCGCGCCGATCTCTTCCGCCGTGCAGGGCACGAAGCCGAAGCTGACCGCAATCGAGGGGATGGCAGCAGCGCGGGCGGCCAGCGTGTCATTGTCGGTATCGCCCAGGAAGATGGTGCGCCCGCCGCCGGCCTTCTCCACCATGTCGAGCAGCAGATCGGGCAGCGGCTTCATCCGGTTGGGGCCGAGCGTGTCGCCGCCGACGATGGCGGCGAAGCGGGGGGTGAGGCCGAGCTGATCGAGCAGACTGCGCGCCAGCGCCTCGCGCTTGTTGGTGCAGATGGCCAGTCGCACCCCGCGCGCGGAGAGTGCGTCCATGGCTTCGATCAGGCCCGGATAGGGCTGGGTATGCACCGCGATGTTGGCGGCATAATGGTCCAGCAGGATCGGCAGCAGCGCATCGACCAGCGCCTCGTCCTGCTCGCCCGATTCCTGCAGTGCCCGCGCCAGCATGCGCCGCGCGCCCTTGCCGATGAACGGGCGGATGGTCTCGACCGGAAAGGGGCCGTAACCGCGCGTGGCGAGCGCATGATTGACGGCGGCGGTCAGGTCCGCGCCGGTATCCAGCAGCGTGCCGTCAAGATCGAAGCCGACAAGGTCGAAAGCAAAGGTGGTCATCGCTGCCCCATGCCTTCTGGGCAGTGGCGCGATCAAGTCAAACATGGCAAGGCTTGCCTGCCCTGTCCTGATCGCCCCTCGATCTCGCCAACAAGAGAGTGCCCGTGCCCGATCCGATCAACCGCCCGCTTGCCGTTATCATTCTTGCTGCCGGCCAGGGGACGCGCATGAAGTCGGCCAGGCACAAGGTGCTGCATCCGCTCGCTGGCCGCCCGATGCTGCTCCACCTGCTGGCAAGCGCCGGCGCGCTCGATCCGGCGCGGCAGATCGTCGTGGTCGGCGCCGGGCGCGAGCAGGTGGAGGCCGCCGTGGCCGGTCGCGGGATCGACATCGCGGTGCAGGCCGAACAGCTCGGCACGGGCCATGCCGTTGCGCAGAGCGCGGCGGCGCTGCAGGGCTTTGCGGGCGATGTGCTCATTCTCTACGGCGATGTGCCGCTGGTCCGCGCCGAGACCATGCGGGCGATGATCGCGCGCCTGCATGAGGATGATGCGCCGGCCTGCGTCGTGCTCGGCTTCCGCCCGCGCGATCCCGCCGCTTATGGCCGCATCATCGCCACTGCCGATGGACGCATTGGCAAGATGGTCGAGTATAAGGACGCGACCGAGGCCGAGCGCGCCGAGGATCTCTGTAATTCCGGCCTGATGGCCGTGCGCGCGGAGGATCTGTTCGCGCTGCTCGATCGGGTCAGCAATGACAATGCGGCGGGCGAATATTATCTGCCGGATATCGTGATGCTCGCTGCCGTTGACGGGCGGGCGAGCGCGGTCATCGAGACGAGCGCGGATGAGGTCGCCGGCGTGAACAGCCGGGCAGAACTGGCGGCGGTCGAGGCGAGCTGGCAGCAGGCGCGGCGTGCGGAGGCAATGCGCGACGGGGTGACGCTGGTCGCGCCGGAGACGGTGTTTTTCGCCTACGACACCGCTCTTGGCCGCGACGTGACCGTCGAGCCCAATGTCGTCTTCGCCCCCGGCGTGGTGGTGGAGGAGGGCGCGACGATCCATGCCTTCAGCCATTTGGAGGGCGCCCATGTCGGCCGCGATGCTTCGGTGGGGCCGTTTGCGCGGCTGCGGCCCGGCGCGCGGCTGGGTGAAAAGACCAAGGTCGGCAATTTCGTCGAGATCAAGAAGGCCGTGCTGGGCGCGGGGAGCAAGGTGAACCATCTCTCCTATGTCGGCGACGCGCAGGTGGGCGAGGCGGTAAACATCGGTGCCGGCACGATCACCTGCAACTATGACGGCTATTTCAAGCACGAAACAGTGATCGGCGACCGCGCCTTTATCGGCTCCAACAGCGCCCTGATCGCGCCGGTGCGGATCGGCCGGGATGCCATCGTCGCGGCAGGCAGCGCCGTCTCGCGCGATGTCGGGGACGGAGAGCTTCGTCTGGTCCGCGCGGAACAGTTCGTGAAGCCGGGCTGGGCCGATCGCTTCCATGACGCGATGCGCAAAAAGAAAAGTGCGGCGCACAAGAAAGATAGCTGAGGCCCCCTGCCATCCGGTGGCATTTTATCGACGAACCGAGGAAAAATTCTGCGCGATTGTCGAAAATGTCCAATCGCCCTGGCAGCATTTTTGAGAGGGTCGAGCCCAGCAGATGAGCAGCGATCCTTCGTGGGACGCAATCGGCGTTGCCCGATTGTGGGGAGTGCAGCGCTGATCATCGATCCTTATCGGCGCGAGCCGAACCTGTCCGTGGGAAATGCGCCTCCGGGTGCATTTGGGCAGTTGGGATAGGAAAGAGGGCGGCCAGCTATGTGGTTCGCCCTCTTTTCTTGCGTGGCCGAGGCGCGCATTGACATGATATCACGATATGATATCAATATATCATGCGCTTCCTGGCTGACCTTTCCGACGACGATGTGAAGTGGCTTGAGGAGCAGGCCGCGCAGCAGGGGACATCCCGCGCGGCAATCCTCCGCGAGGCCGTCAGCAGCTATCGTGCCGCCCAGTCCATGCAGGGAGTGGAGCGTTTTTTCGGCCTCTGGGCACAGCATGGCTCATCGGTGGATGGGCTGGCCTATGAACGTCGCGCCCGTGGCGAGTGGGATCGGGATTGGGAGAGCGCCGAGGGCGCACCTCAACCGTGAGCGAGTTCTACTTCGACACCAATATTCTCATCGATGCGCTTCATGAACGCCCGCAGGCTTGGGCGGAACTGCAGCGCGCTCGTCGTCCGTGGATCAGCCGGATCAGCTGGATCGAGATCATGGCCGGCGCCCCGGAGGGGCTCCATGCCGAGACGGAGCGCTTTCTGGACCTGTTCGCGATCGCGGAAGTGACCGAGGAAGTCGGGCGGCGGGCCGCCTCGCTTCGGCAGCAGCGCGGTTCGCTTAAATTGCCCGATGCCATCATTCTCGCTTCGGCCCAGTTGAGCGGGCGCATATTGGTGACGCGCAACAGCAGGGATTTCCCGGCCAATATGCCGGGCATCCGCATCCCCTACACGATCTGAATTCAAGGAAGGCTCACCCCATGTGCGGAATCATCGGCATCGTCGGCACGCAGGATGTTGCGGAGCGCCTGCTCGACGGGCTGCGGCGGCTCGAATATCGCGGCTATGATTCCGCCGGCGTCGCTACAATCGTGGATGGCCGGATCGAGCGGCGGCGGGCCGAGGGCAAGCTCGTCAATCTTGCCCGCGTGCTGGCCGCCGAGCCGCTGGCGGGCGCGACCGGCATCGCCCACACCCGCTGGGCCACCCATGGCGCGCCGACCACGAGCAACGCGCACCCCCATGCGACGGACGAGGTCGCGGTGGTCCACAATGGCATCATCGAGAATTTCAAGGCGCTGCGCGATGAGCTGATCGGGCGCGGGCGGGTGTTCGCCAGCGAGACCGATACTGAGGTCGTCGCGCATCTGGTGAGCGAACTGGTCGAGCAGGGCGCCTCGCCGCAGGAGGCGGTGAAGCAGGTGCTGCCTCGTCTGCACGGCGCTTTTGCGCTCGCTATTCTGTTCCGTCGTCACCCCGATCTGTTGATCGGCGCGCGCCTTGGCTCGCCGTTGGTGGTCGGCCATGGCGATGGCGAGACCTACCTAGGGTCGGACGCGCTGGCGCTGGCCCCGCTCACCCAGCGCATCGCCTATCTGGACGAGGGCGACTGGGTGGTGGTGACGCGCGAGGGTGCGCAGGTGTTCGACCGGGCCAACAATCCCGTCGAGCGCGCGGTCACCATCTCCGGCGTGTCCGGTGCGATGATCGATAAGGGCAATCACCGCCACTTCATGCTCAAGGAGATTTACGAGCAGCCGGTGGTGGTCGCCCAGACGCTGCGCAGCTACCTCCGGCGGATCGACGACACGCTCTCCCTGCCGATCCCGGACTTCGACCTGTCTGCCATCGGCCGGGTCACGATTGTCGCGTGCGGCACCAGTTTCTATGCCGGCATGGTCGCCAAATACTGGTTCGAGCAGTTCGCGCGCGTGCCGGTCGATCTCGATTTCGCCTCGGAATTTCGCTATCGCGAGCCGGTGATGGAGGCGGGCGGCCTTGCCCTCTTCATCTCCCAATCCGGCGAGACCGCCGATACGCTCGCGGCGTTGCGCCATGCCAAGGCGGAAGGGCAGAAGATCGCCGTCGTCGTCAACGTGCCGACCAGCTCGATGGCGCGTGAGGCGGACCTGCTGCTGCCGACCCATGCCGGGCCGGAGATCGGGGTCGCCTCGACCAAGGCCTTCACCTGCCAGCTTGCCGTGCTCGCCGCGCTCGCGGCCAATCTCGCCCGCGCCAAGGGACGGCTAACGCGCGCGGAAGAGCAGCGGATCGTCGGCCATCTGGCCGAGGCCCCTGCCGCGATCAATCAGGCGCTGATGCAGGACGAGGCGATCCAGGCCCTCGCGCCGCACATCGCGCCCGCGCGGGACGTGCTCTATCTGGGGCGCGGCACCGATTATCCGTTGGCTCTCGAAGGTGCGCTGAAGCTCAAGGAAATCAGCTACATCCATGCCGAAGGTTATGCGGCGGGTGAAATGAAGCATGGCCCCATCGCGCTGATCGACGAGGCGGTGCCGGTCATCGTCATCGCGCCCTCAGGCCCGCTGTTCGAGAAGACCGTCTCCAACATGCAGGAAGTGCAGGCCCGCGGCGGCAAGGTCGTGCTGATCTCGGACGAGGAGGGCATCGCCGCCGCCGGTGAAGGCTGCCTTGCCACACTCGCGCTCCCCAAGGTCCACCCCCTCATCGCGCCGATGGTCTATGCCGTGCCCGTGCAACTCCTCGCCTACCACGTCGCGGTGCTCAAGGGCACGGACGTGGACCAGCCCCGGAATTTGGCGAAGAGCGTGACGGTGGAGTAGGTTCGACGTTGCGGGCGGACCGTGGCCTCTTGTGGCGCAGGCCGATTTTGTATCTCGATACCGAGATAAGGCACTTCGCTGACCTTCTGCTTTCCTTTCGGCGATCCACCGTTTTCGGTAAAAATACGACGTTCAGCGCAGCAAATCTGAGCGACTGGGTCTGGTCGGGAGCCGCCTACAAAGCTGATGTTCGATCGTTCGAGAGCACCACCCTCTCCTTTGGCCCGCGTTCCTGACCGGAACCTTCTCCCTTAATCCACCGTTAATCATCTTAAAATAGCATCGCGACTTGACGGGTGCTATTTGTGCTGCGTCGCAACAGAAAATCGGGTAAGCATATGATAATATATGATTTTGTATGTTACATTATAACTAATAATGTAACATGCTGCAACCCCAACTGTGTTAATTCTCAACTTCTGATTAATTAATGATCCCACTTTGCGGGGTGGAACCGATGCGGGCGGCGCGCCTTCGCCCAGGCTTGGCGGCCCTGTGATATCGAGCGCCCCACATGCGGCTGGCGATTTCCAGTTCCTCTCGGCCTACCGCGCCTGTGTAAATTGCCGTGGTGCTGATGTCTGAATGGCCCATCCACTTTTGCACCATGTTCAGCGGCACGCCCGAATGCACGGCTGATACGCCAAAACCATGTCGGAAGCCTCGGGCCGTTGCCTGCAACCCTTCGATCCCCGCCGACTTCATCAAGCTATTGATTTTTCGCCAGGCTGTCATGCGCGACCAGGTCCAGAGTGCACCCTCTTCATCGCCGCCATGGACATCGTGGATCAGTTTCACGAGATCCATCGGTGCAGGCACAGCGCGATAAATCCCCCTGCGACGCTTCTTGAGACTTTCGATGATGATGCATTGAGAGCTCAGGTCTATGCTCTTCAGGGTCAACGCCAGCGCCTCCGATATCCGGCATCCCGTGACAGCGAGGACCATGCAGAAAGTATAGGTTTCCGGTGCATCCTCCGACGCGCGCGAAAGCACGGCCGCGCGCTCCTCGTGAGTCAGATATTTGCGGCCACCGTCACCGGCAAACACCATGCTCAGCATGCCAACACCTCCGATGTCGTGGATTTTCCGGTCTCGCTGATGTCATTAAGACACTGATATAATGCCATAAAATCACGACGCGGAACATTATTAGTTATTCTGTCTCTGACTCAGGAAAGTTGGGGTGTTCGGAATGGCTGAGCAGGCTGCAGTGTATGATTGTCGCATGTCCGCTTGGTCGGCCACGCCGCTGTCCAGCTTCGCCATGCTGGCATTTCGGCTCGATAATCTAACTCATCTCGTCCGTGCGTACGGAGAAGGGGTACGGCCCCGGGCCGTGGATTTTGTGCACGGCATGTTGCGCGATGCAGTGGGTAGCAGGGCGGTCGTTGACCGGTCTGTGGACGGTTTGGTTTCTACTGTCATCTTGGATCCGGGCTTGTTCGGCGGCCGGGATATGTCGGAGGCGAGTTGCGCCCAATTCGTGCGGGATTTCGGTGCGCGTGTCGCTGCAGTGCCATTTACGTTTGAAGGAGTCGATCTGCATGTCGCGGTCAGTGGGGCCTGGTCACTGACAAATGATGTGCAGGCCGACCCGCATCTCGAGGCGAGCGGCGAGATCCTGAGAGCCAGGCTTTCGGACGTGCGCTTCATCGGCGAGCCCTCAGCAGCCGGGGCGGATTGGGTCCGGCGATACAAGGCTGACATGGCGCGAGCGTCATGGCTTTTGTCAGCCATGTCCCACGGGCGGTTGTTGCCGGTCTGGCAGCCGGTGCGCAGCGGATGCGTCGAAGACACCGTACTGTATCATGAAGCATTGCTGCGGGTGCTGGACGATGGTCAACAAGTGTCGGCCGGTGAGGCCATCGGCGCGCTGGAGCGTCTCGGTCTGGTCGAGATGATCGATCGCCATGGTGTCGAGCGGGTCATCGAAGAGTTGCGGCGCGATCCCGATGTGTGCCTTGCGGTCAATATCTCGGCGCAGAGCGCTTGGTTGAGCCCATGGTGGAGCGAAGTGGCTGAGCAGCTTCGTCGGGATCCCGATTTGGCGAGCCGCCTGATCGTAGAAGTCACTGAAACCGCGCAGTTCCGGGACATGGGGCAGGCCGTCACCCTTGTCGCCTGTTTGCGCAAGCTCGGCGTGCGGGTTGCGTTGGACGATTTCGGCGTTGGCCATGCCTCGCTGCGTTCGCTGCTGGCGCTGCAGCCCGACATTATCAAGATCGACGCCTTCTTCCTGCGCCGGGCGATCGGCTCCGAGCCGGATCGCGTGGCACTGCATCATCTGATCGGCCTGGCGGGCAGCTTTGTCGCTGACGTGGTCGTTGAAGGCGTGGAGACCGAGGAGGAATTCGATCTGGCGCGTGAGGCCGGCGCGATCTGGCTGCAGGGCTATCATATGGGCCGTCCTTCTGTGGTTCGCCCCTGGTTCAAGGACGCGGTCCAAACCAATGTGCTGGCTCTCTTCGAGAAACGGCAGGCTTACCGGGAAGCAGGCTGGAGTGTTCCGGGATGAGCACGCGGCATGTTGGGCATGTCTCTTTGGCTCCAGATCCCCTTTGCATAGCGAGTCCCGCACCCGGCGAGCTGGAAGACAGCGACGGAGGCCAGCCTTCGCTGGCGCGGGGCATTCTCCTGGGTGCTCCGGTCAGTCTGCTGCTGTGGTGGCTTCTTCTTCAACTGGTTGTGCGGGTCGCTTCGTAGCTTTGGCGCGGGGTGGTTGGCGATGTCGGCACAAGATCAGGATATTCAGGGTGATTTCGATGTTTGAGGGGGTTGGGACGAGGCGCGCTGCGACGCTGTGTCGTGGTTTGCGCGGTCCCGCAGGGCGCGGGGGCGGGCTGATCGGCTGCGCTGTGCTGGGGGCGGTGCTTGTTGCTCCGCTTACGGCCTTTGCGCAGCAGGGCGATGTTCGCGCGCCGGCGGCCGTGGCCGCAGCGCCGGGCTCGGTCTCTGAGCCGTCCTCTCTGTCGCTGGATGATCTGATGGCGCAGGCCGCGCGGAACAATCCGCAGGTATTGTCGCAGACCGATGGCGCGCGGGCTTCGGCTTATGAGGTGGCGAGCGCGCGCTGGGCGTATTTTCCCGAGCCGGCGTTCGAGAGCGAGCGGGGGCGGCGGGGCTATGTCGTCACGGGCACGCTGACGCAGCCGGTGTGGACGTTCGGGCGGATCGGCGCGAACGTCGATGCCGCCAAGGCGCGGCTCTCTTCGGCGGAAGCGGCGATCGACGCGACCCGCTACCAGATCGCGCTGCGGGTGATCGACAGCTATGGCCGGTTCGTGGCGGCGCGTCTGGGCGCGCAGGTCTATGCGGCCGACATTGCCCGGCTGGAAGCGCTGGAAGGCATGATGCGCCGGCGGGTGGCCACGGGCCTGTCCGCGCCGGTCGATCATAATCTGGTGCTCACCCGGCTAAGCCTCTCGCGCAACACGCTGACCAACTATCAGGCGATCGAGCAATCGGCGACCGAGGCGCTGAGCCAGCTGACCGGGCGGCCGATCGATCCGGCGCGGATCGCGTTCGACGTGGCGGCAGGCGACGAGCCGCTGGATGTGCGCAGCGAGGATCTGCTGGCGCGCACCATCGAGACCAACCCGGCGCTGCTGCGCGCCGAGCAGGAGATCGGCGTCGCCAAGGCCGAGGCGCGGGTGGCGTCCAGGGCGATGATGCCGACCAT
Organism: Sphingobium sp. B8D3A; assembly: GCF_025961995.1. Taxonomy (NCBI): domain Bacteria; kingdom Pseudomonadati; phylum Pseudomonadota; class Alphaproteobacteria; order Sphingomonadales; family Sphingobiaceae; genus Sphingobium; species Sphingobium sp. B8D3A. The sequence continues at coordinate 1,440,769 of NZ_JAOQOS010000001.1, forward strand.
CTATGCGCGGGCCGAACAGCGCTTCTCGGACGATCGCTATTATGCCTCGGCGCTGCCTGACACGCGGGTGGTGGTGGGCGTGAAGTTCGCCTTCGGCTCCGGGCTTGCCTCGGTGGAGCGCATTCGGGCCTCACAGGCGCTGGAGAGCGCGGCGCGCAATGCCCGCGATGCCTATCGGGCGGATCTGACGGCGGAGGTCGCGGCCGATCTGGCGAGCTGGCGCGCGGCGCGCAGCCTGGTGCGCGAGCTGCAGGTCAGCCGGGGCGTGCAGCAGCAGACCTTCGAATCCTACAACCGGATGTTCCTAGCCGGCAAGCGCAGCTGGCTGGACGTTCTCAATGTCACCCGAGAGCAGACCGACATCGAGCGGAGCCTGAGCGATGCGCAGGTCCAGCTTTTGATCGCCCGCTACCGCTTGCGCCTCAAGGAAGGGGCCTTCCCATGGAACTGATTGCAGGGCCCTCACCGGCCGAGACTCCCGCCGGGGCGCCTGAGAGTGCGTCCGAGGACGTCCTCTTCATGGGGCCGCCGCCCGCGACGCCCTTTGCCGATGGCGTGATCTGGCTGGGCGGGCGCCTGGCGACGGCGCTGGAGTGCCAGGGTGGCCTGACCCGGCGCGACGGTCGCCGCATCCGCGCGCTGTTCAGTGCTGGCGCTCCCGGCGAGGAAAGCCGCATTGCGGCGCGCGCGGCGCTGGCGCTGTGCGAGACGCTGCGGCTCAAGCTCTCGCGCTGGCGGCGCGAACCGCATGAGGCGGACCTGCCGATGATCGCGCTGGTGCCCGGCGCCGGCTATCGCATGGTGCTGAGCCTGAGCAACGACGGCACCTGGCTGTGCGAGGGGCCGCAGGGTCGCGAGCGGATGGCGGCATGGCCCGAAGGCACGATGTTCGCCGGCGTCACCCCGCGTGGCGAGATCGCCCATGCGCGCACCGCCAAGGGCGTGTTCGAGGCGATCATGGCCGTCGACAAATCCTGGGTGGTGATGGCGGCGCTGGCCTCGACGCTGGCGAGCATCCTGGTGCTGGCAACCTCGCTTTACTCGATGCAGGTTTATGACCGGGTGATCGGGCAGGGCGGTGTCTCGACGCTGATCGTGCTGACGGTCGGCACGGCGATCGCCATCGGCATTGAGTTCGCGCTCAAGCTGGCGCGTTCGGCCATTGTCGACAAGGCGGTGCATCGCATCGATCTGGAGGCGGCGATGAGCGTCTTCCAGCGGATGCTCTCGACGCGGCTCGACCAATATCCGCCGAGCGTGGGGACGTTCGCGGCGCAGGTGCGCGGCTATGAGGGGGTGCGGGCGTTCATCGTCGCGCGCAAGCTCTATCTGTTCACCGACGTGCCGTTCGCCTTGTTCTTCCTGGCGGTCATCTTCCTCATCGGCGGGCCGTTCGTGGCAGCGGTGCCGGCCCTGGCGTTCGTGGTGGCGGTCGCTGCCGGGCTGCGCTCGCGCCGGGCGATCGAGGCGCACAGCGCGCGGGAAAATCTGGTCGGTAACCAGCGCTATGGCCTGCTGGTCGAGACCATCCAGGGCGCCGAGTTTTTAAAGGCCAGCGGCGGCGAATGGCAGATGCGCAACCGCTGGAACGATCTTTCGCGGCGGACCGCCGACGAGATGACCGAGATCCGTCATCTCAACGAGACAGCGGGCTATATCTCGGGCTTGGTCCAGCAGATCAGCTATGTCAGCATGGTGGCGACCGGCGCTTATCTGGCCGCGACGACCACCAGCCTGACCGTGGGCGCGATCATCGCCTGCTCGATCGTCTCGGGCCGGGTCCTCACCCCCGTCAACGCCATTCCTGGGCTGCTGGTGCAGGGCGCCAATGCCAAGGTCGCGCTTGACAATCTCGAGCGGCTTTACGCTTCGGAGCAGGACAATGACGGCATCAATGCGCCGCTGGTGCCCGATGCGATCCAGGGCCGGGTCGAGGTCGCCAATCTGGAGTTCGCCTGGGCCTCGCAGCCTGCCCCGCTCAAGCTGCCGGCGCTGACCATCGCGCCGGGCGAGCGGGTGGGCATATTGGGGGCGGTGGGATCGGGCAAGAGCACGTTGCTCAAGCTGCTCGCCGGGCTGGTCAAGCCTGAGCGGGGACATGTGCTGCTCGACGGGCTCGATCTGCAGCATATCGCCAGCGAGCGGCGGGCCGAGCTGATCGGCTATCTGCCCCAGCAGGCGCGGATGATCAGCGGCACGCTGCGCGACAACCTGACCATGGGCCTGCCTTATGTGAGCGATGAAGAGCTGGTCGCGGCGATCCAGGCGACTGGTCTTGCCGGCTTCCTCGCCGGGCGTCCCGAGGGCGTGCATCTGCGCATTGCCGAAGGCGGCGGGGGCCTGTCGGGCGGTCAGCGCCAGCTCATTGGCCTGACCCGGCTGCTGCTGGCCCGCCCGCAGGTGTGGCTGCTCGATGAGCCGACCTCGTCGATGGACGATGGCACCGAGGAGCGCTGCCTCTCGGCCCTGCGCGCGGCGGTTCAGCCTGGCCAGACGCTGGTGCTGGTCACCCACAAGCTGCGCCTGCTCGAGCTCATCGACCGGCTGATCGTGCTGACCCCGCAGGGCATCGCGCTCGATGGCCCGCGCGACGCGGTGATCGAGCGGCTGCGCCAGGGTCCGGCGGCACAACAGGGGCCGGCTGCACAACCGGGCGCACAAGCTGAGCATCACAAGGGAAGCGTGGCATGAAGATGGAAGATCCAAGGGCGATGCGCGCGGGCCTGGGCAGCGTGCGCCAGCAGCTGGCTCGGCTTCCGCTGGGGCCGGGGGGCTGGTTCATCGTGATCACCGGCCTTGGCATTGTGGCGCTGCTGATCTGGGCAAGCGTCTCGCAGATCGACCAGCTGGCCCGCGCCCGGGGACAGGTGATCGCGCTGGCCCGCACGCAGGTCATCCAGGCGGCGGACAGCGGCGTGCTGGCTGAGATGAAGGTCGAGGAAGGGCAGATGGTCCGCAAGGGTCAGCTTCTGGCTCTCATGGACCAGAGCCGCGCCTCGGCGGCCTATGACGACAGCCGCAACAAGGTGGCCGCGCTCAAGGCGACGCTCGCCCGGCTGCGGGCCGAGGTTTACGGGCAGGCGCTGGTGTTCCCGCCCGAGCTGGAGGCTTATCCGGCGTTCCGCAGGAACCAGACCGATCTGTTCAACCGGCGCCGTCAGGCACTCAACGAGGGCATTGGCGCGCTCGTTCAGAGCCGCCGGCTCGTGCAGGCCGAGCTCGATATCACGCAGCCGCTGCTGGCGGCGGGCGATGTCGGGCAGGCCGAGGTGATCCGCCTCAAGCGCGCGGTCGCCGAGCTCGACGGGCAGATCGTCAATGCCCGCAACAAATACTTCCAGGACGCCCAGGCCGAGATGACCAAGGCCGAGGAGGATCTCGCCACGCAGGAAGAGGCGCTGCGCGAGCGCTCGGCGGTGTTCGGCTTTACCGAGCTGCGCGCGCCGCATGACGGGCAGATCCGCAAGATCAACGTGACCACGCTGGGCGCCTCGGTGCGGCCGGGCGATGCCATCATCGAGATGCTGCCCACGACCAGCGAACTGATCGTCGAGGCTAAGTTCAGCCCCGCCGATCTCGGCTCGGTCAAGGTCGGCCAGTCCGCGCAGGTCAAGCTCGATGCCTATGATCCCAGCATCTACGGCAGCCTTGCCGGCGAGGTTGTCTACATCAGCCCGGATGCGCTGAGCGAACCGGGGCCGCAGGGTAGCGAGCACTTCTATTACCGCGTCCATATCCGCCTGAAGGATCGCGGCGCGGGTAACGCGGGCAGCAAGCCCATTCAGGTCAGCCCCGGCATGACCGCCACCGTGGAAGTGCGCACCCACAAGCGTTCGGTGCTCACCTACCTCACCAAACCCATCACCAAAACCGTCGATGAGGCGCTCGGCGAGCGCTGACCTCAACCGCACACAGCTTTGAAGACACAGCTTGGAATACAGGGAGCCAATGACATGACCAACAAGAGCGAGACGCAGGCCCAGATGCAGGCCGAGATGCAGGCAGAGATGCAGGCAGAGCTTCCGGCAAACGCAGCCGTTCCGGCCGAGCAGGCCCAGGCTGTGGCCCAAGCTGCACCGGCTCCCTCCGCTCAGGCCGCCGCCGGTCATGCACCTGTGGCGCCCGCGGCCTCACACGCGACCCTTGCCGCGCACAGCGCCACGCCCAAGAAGGTGAAGGCACGGACGCACAAGAAGGACGACGAGGACGAAGCCGCCCAAAATGGCGACCAGAAGGATGCCGACGCTGCGCAGGCCGACGCGGATCAGCCCGAAAGCGCCGTGCAGGCCTCGGCCGCCGGTGGACAGGGTCATGTCGGTGAAGGCCAGTGGGCCGATCGCGTCTATGCCCAGGGTGCTGCCGGCGCCGGCGCTGGCGGCGGATCGGGCAGCTTCTTCTCCACGCCCGCCTTTTATGTGCTGGGCGCTGCCGGTGCGATCGGCGCCGGGTTCGCCATCTTCGGCGGCGGCAGCGATGAGGCGAGCATCGCTGCGCCCAAGCTCGCGCTGAAGACCGACACCGGCGCTTCGGCGACCGACTACATCACCCAGGACGGCACGATCAACGTCTCTGCCATCACCGGCACCAACGCCTGGGAATACTCGACCAATGGCGGCTCGACCTGGACGGCCGGCACCGGCACCAGCTTCACGCTGGCCGAGGGCAGCTACGCCGCCGGCGCTGTGCAGGTTCGCCAGAAGGACGCGACCAGTGGCAAGACCAGCGAGGCCGGCAAGATCGCCAACGCCATCACGGTCGACAAGACCGCCGCCGCCGCACCGGTCATCAACGCGGTCGCCGGTGACGATCTGGTCAACCAGGCCGAAACCCAGGCCCCGGTCAGCGTCTCGGGCACCGCCGAGGCCGGCACCAGCATCACGGTCACCTGGGGCACCACCACCAAGACGGTCACCACCGCCGCCAATGGCACCTGGACGGCCAGCTTTGCTGCCAACGAACTGCCCGCCGACGGCGCCTATACCATCACCGCCAAGGCAACCGACGCCGCAGGCAACATCTCCGCAACCGGCTCTCGCCCGGTCACGGTCGATAGCAATAACTATATCACTGGCTCCGTCTTTGCCGGGCCGACTGGCGCCGGCATCGAGATCAAGGCCTATAAGGAAGACGGCACGCTCCTCGGCACCGCGGTGACCGATGAAAACGGCTCATATAGTATCGCGTTCAAGGGCTATACCGGCCTCGTTCTCCTCTCCGCCACGGACCCGACCGCGGATTCCACGGGGCATCTGGACGAAGCCACAGGTACTCAGGCTGACATCACGATTCCGCTGCGCGCCGTCACGACGGTCGGGGATGACGGCAATGTGGTGATCAACCTCACGCCGCTGACCGAACTCGCCACCCGTCTCATGTCCGCGGATCTCGCCACGAGCGGCACAACGACCCTGACGGGCGTCACCGACCAGCAGGTCTCCAATGCGAACCAGACCGTTGCGAACTTGTTCGTCGGGAACGAAAGCGATCTGACGGGGCAGACGGTTAATCTGGTGATCAACGCTGCGGGCGAGAACACATCCAGCACCGCCAATCTCTACGGCGTGCAACTGGCAGCGCTCCAGGGATGGCTCGGCACGAACAACTATTCCATGGGCCAAGGGCTGAGTTCCATCGCCAGCACGATCGGCGGGTGGCAAGGCGTGCAGCCCGCGGTTGTTACCCGCGACAGTCTGACTTCCATCCAAGCCAATTTTCTCGCAAGCGCTTTCATCGACGGTTTGACCCAGGTCAATGCCGTCAATCCCACCTTCACTGCCCAGCCGCTCCCTGTCGACACTTCCCAATATAAGATCAAGGGCCTGATCGATGACGACGCTGGTCCCGTTTTCGATGGCGGGGCCTCGGTCAGCGTGTCCATCCTCGAATCGGCGCTGGTGGACTCGGTCGTTTTCTCGACCCGAGCCACGGACGTGGCCGGGAAGGTGAGATACGCGCTGGCCTGGGGGGACAATGTTTCCCTGATGGCCGCGCCCGATATCGCCGACTATTTCGCGATCAATATGGAGACCGGGGCGATCACGCTTGTGGGTGCGCTCGATCACGAAGCGCAGGCCAGCTACGTGCTCACCGTCACCGCGACGGATGTATGGGGCAATCAGAGCACGCAGACCGTGACGGTGAACGTCGGCAATGTGAACGAAGCGCCGGTGCTGGATAACCCGCTGGTCGATCAGATTGCGTTTACCAATCAGGCATTCAGCTACACCGTTCCCAGCGACGCCTTTTCCGACATCGACGGCGACACGCTCACCTATACGGCGCAGCTTGTGGATGCGCAGGGCAATGTCTCCGCGCTGCCGAGCTGGCTGACGTTCAATGCGCAGACCGGGCAGTTGAGCGCGGCATCGGTTCCGCAGATCGACGCTGCCCTGACGATCCGTGTCACGGCTTCCGACGGGACGCTTTCGGTCTCTGACGATTTTGTGCTCACCGGCACCAGCGCGCCCGCGATCTCGGAGGTTTATACTCTCACTGGCTCGGCAAATCAGGGCACTCAACTGTATTTTGCCGTGAAGCTGAGCGAGGGCGTGACGGTGGCCGGAGGATCTTCGGGCAGCCTAGGCCTCGACCTCGACGGCGACGGGTCGGCGGATATGACCGCCATCTTCGATCAGAACCTGACGGCGTCGACAAATGATCCGACGATCCTCATTTTCACTGCTCAAGCACCGGCCGGAAACGCGGCGAACGTGCGGGCGGTGTCGATCGATCTCGCGGGTGCTGTGGGTGTCGACAGTGGCCAGCCGCTGGCCACCAATGTGGTTGGGCAACTTGTTACGTACGAAGGCGCGCCATTCTTCATCGACAACACGCTTCCTGCTTTGACCGCAGCGACCTTTACAGTGAACGAGAATGCGACGGCGGTCGCAACGCTGACAGCCACGGAAACAGTGTCCTGGAGCCTGATGGAAGAGGATGATTTTGCCCTCTTCACGATCAACGACGCTGGTGAGCTCAGCTTCGTCGGCCCCCGCGACTATGAGACGCAGGCCCACAGCTACAGCGTCACCGTCAGAATGGAGGACCGGGCTGGCAACGTCAGCACCCAAATCGTCACGGTGAACCTTGCCGACGTCAATGAAGCGCCTGTGCTGAATGGATCGCTGTCCGATGGGTTCGTGTCCGCAGATCAGCCGTTCAGCTACACCATTCCGAACGGGATGTTCGGCGATCCCGAGGGCGGTCCGCTGACTTACACGGCGCAACTGGTGGATGGCTCGGGCAATCTCTCGGCGCTTCCGTCCTGGCTTTCGATTGACGCGCAGACCGGGACGCTCAGTTCCGTGTCCGCGCCATCGTTCGCACAAGCGCTGACCGTGCGCATCACGGCCTCCGACGGGTCGCAGTCGGTCGCGGATGACCTGGTCCTGACCAGCGTCAACGGAGCCACGATCACGGCAATTGTCGCTGACGTGAGCGCAGGAAAGGAGGACACGGCCGTTCAGTTCGTCGTGACGTTCAGTGAGGACGTCATGTATCCGAACGACCCCGGAACGATCTTCCTGACGCCCGATAATGGCCTTACCCAGTTCGGTCTGGTTTTCGACAGTGTCGCAACGGCGAATCTGGGGCTGGCGAACAAGCTGGTGTTTTCGGCAACCATGCCGTCCGGCAATTCGTCCAACCTCCAGATCCTGTCGATCGATCTGATCAATGTGATCGGTGCGACCTCCGGGACGGCGGTCCTGACCGATACGATCGGTCAGGTCGTGATGTACGGCTCGAACCCGTTCGTCATCGACAACACGGCGCCGACTCTGAGTGTGACGACGTACAACACGGCGGAGAACGCCACGGCAGTGGCGACCTTGAGCGCATCGGAGACGGTGACATGGTCGCTTGCGCCATCCGGTGACTGGCCATTCTTCCTCTTGTCGGCTGACGGCCAACTGAGCTTCACGAGTCCGCCCGATTACGAGACGAGCCCGCAGAGCTACACGCTGGAAGTCCGCATGACCGACGTCGTCGGCAATGTCACCAATCAGCAGATCACGGTGAACCTCACCAACGTCAACGAGGCGCCGGTGGTCGCGACCCCGCTTGAAGACCAGACGGCCATTCAAGGACAGGCTTTCAGCTATGCCGTGCCTTCCAACAGCTTCGCGGACGTGGATGCGGGCACGACGCTGACCTACACGGCGCAACTGGTGGGCGCGGGGGGCGCTTTGTCGGCCTTGCCGGGCTGGCTCACCTTCAATGCCGCGACGCGCACCTTCTCGGCCACGTCGACGCCCGTTCTGGGCACGCCGCTGACCGTGCGTGTCACGGCCTCCGACGGATCGCTTTCGGTTTCGGACGATCTGGTGCTGACCAGCGTCTCCGCCCCTTCGATCACTGCGATCACATCCGGGGTGAGCGTGGCCAAGCAGGGGGCCTCCGTGCAGTTCACGGTGACGTTCAGCGAGGTTGTGACATTCGACAATGGTGACGCAGGGACGATCACCCTGACCACCGACGGAGGCACGACCCAGATTGTGGCGACCTTCAACGCTAACGCCACCTTGGCCCTTGGGCAGGCGAACAAGATCGTGTTCTCGGCCACGATGCCGGCGGGCAATTCGTCGATCGTCGAGATTCTGTCGATCGACATGCCCAATGTGACCAGCACGACCTCGGGGGCCTCGGTTCTTGAAGATGTGACCGGTCAGGTCGTCCATTTCGGCTCGAACCCGTTCGTCGTCGACAACACGGCGCCGACGTTGGGCGTGACGACGTACAGCGTCGCTGAGAACGCCACGGCGGTCGCGACCCTCTCTGCCAGCGAAGCGGCGACCTGGTCGCTGGCTGGAGGCGGGGACAGCGCCTTGTTCTCGCTCAACTCGTCGGGCGTGCTCAGCCTTATCAGCGCGCGTAATTATGAGACGCATGCCCACAGCTACAACTTCAGCGTCAATATGACGGATGCTGCAGGCAATATGACGACCCAGGCGATCACGGTGAACCTGACGAACGTCAATGAAGCCCCGGTGGTCGCCAATGCGCTTCAAGACCAGTCGACCATCGAAGGGCAGGCGTTCAGCTACCTTGTGCCGTCCAACAGCTTCAGCGATGTGGATGCGGGCACGACGCTGACCTACACCGCCCAGTTGGTGGGTGCAGGGGGCGCTTTGTCGGCCTTGCCGGGCTGGCTGACGTTCAATGCCGCCACACACACCTTCTCGTCCGCGTCCGCGCCCGCGCTCGGCAGTCCGATCACTGTGCGGGTCACGGCGTCGGATGGCAGCCTGTCGGTGTCCGATGATTTCACGATCACGCAGACCGCGGTGCCAACGCTGTCGACCAATCTCAATGGCGTCACCAATCTGGATGTGCGTTCGGACCTCGTCTTCACCGCGAGCGAGAACATCTCGCTGACGACTGTGGACGGCACGTATACGATCGAGCTTGTCAACGGTGCGAACAGCGGATCGAAGCTGGGCTATTCCGGCTCGCTCGGCGAATCCATCGACAACACGCAGACACTGGTTGTCACCGTGGCCGGCGGTATGGCTTCGGCAACCCTGAATGGCAACGCAGTGGACATCGAGGATGTCCTCTCCATCTCCGGTAACAAGCTTATCATCGATCCGGTCTACGACCTCGATTTCTCGAACAATTATCATGTCGAGATCGACGCAGGCTTGTTCGTCGGCGCTACGTCTGGCCTCGGCAACGCGGCTCTCACCAGCGGCGCGACGTTCGCCACCGTCACACCCAATACGACCGGTTCGGGCGCGGCATTGGTGTCCGGCGGTGCGGCTTCGCAGATCATGAATGCCAATGGCACGCTGAGCGCCAGCTACAAGTGGGTGGGTATCGACGGCGTCGGCAACACGTTCGCTGCCAACCCGACCTCGATCGGAAGCCTCGCGGCTGCTGGTTATGCGTTGGTCGCAACGGATCAGGACAGCTCCTCCGACATCGCAACCTGGGATTTCTGGTTCCAGGCCACCGGATTCACCGCCGATGACCTGATTTACCTCGACACCCAGCACCTCGGAGAAACCATATGGGACACCGGGGAAAACCTGGCGTTGAGCAGCACCGACAACGCTAACGAGACGCGGATCGAATTCAGCGCCTACGCCGGAAGCAACGGTCCTCAGTCATGGATGGATATCGACATCGGTGGCGAATGGCGTGAAAGTCAGGCTGCCATTTTGGCATATTTTGGCACGAGCCAGCCAGTATTTGTCGGCGGATAATCATGAAAAACCGGACTGTCTTTGTAGTCAGTCCGGTCTTCATGATCTGTTTTCATAACATTATTAAAATATTCTGATTGGAATTAGTGCCATGGCGGTCACTTCTAAATATGCAGTTATTGAAACTGCCGGCAACGGCTCCAGCTTTTTGGATTTCGCGCTGAGCTATGGCACCCTGTCTCTCTCCGGCCAGGAGATTCAGTTCCTGGGCTCGGCACTTGTCGACGCGGTGTTCGTGCGCCCGGGCGCTACGTACACGCTGAGCACCGGTGCCGGCGCCGACAAGATCTATTTTGAAGGATCGTTGGCCGATTATACGCTGAGCAGAACGGGTGCGACGATCACCCTGTCGCGCACAGTTGAAGGCAAGGTCGAGATCGTCAATCTCGCCAGTGCGAATACCGCAGTGAATGCGGACGCGCTGGTGTTTGCCGACGGCACGGTGGCGGCCAATTTGATCTACAATCATGTCTCCCGGGGAGATGCATTGCCAGCGCCGTCGGGAGAGACGTCGCTCGCGCCGGTCGGCGCCGCAGCGCCGGGTGCCGAGCTATCGGCGACGATCAAGGTTGGAGCCTTCGACGTCAATGGCGAGACGTTCGCGTTGACCCGAACCGGCGTCAAGTTTCAGGTCGTCGGCAATAGTGGCGTGGATATTGTCTATGTCGCCAACGGGACGACAGTCGACGCGTCATCGCTGGGCGGTGGCACCGATATCGTCTATTTCCGCGGTAACTGGGCAGACTACACAAAGACCGTCAGCGGCACGCGCATGACGTTGACTCGGACGATCAATGGCGCCCTGGAAACCGTGATCGTCTCAGCCGGCGGCAGCACCCTCAACGATCAACTTGTCTTCGCGGACGGCGCCGTCCGCTCGCAGGTGGCTGGCACTGCTGTTCGTACCAATCCCAACGTGGCTCTGGCCGATCTGTCCGGTTACGATCCGGCCACCGTGACGCCGGGCCTCAATCTTGGCGTTCAGTCAGTGGCGCAGCCCGCCGCGCCGAGCTGGAGCAAGGTCGGCGATCCGCTGACGGTCACCGTGAACTTTTCCCAGCCCGTCATTCTTGCAGCAGGCAAGACGGTGACATTGGTCGCACTGGTCGGCGGGCAGGAGATCCTCCTGACCGCGACGGGCACAAGCGCGACGGCCAGCGGCAGCAGTGCCCTGACATTCACGGCCGCGCTCCCTGCCAATCTCTACGATGGCGATGGCATCACGCTCAAGGCGAACAGCCTCGCGCTCGGCACCGCGACGACTTCAAGGGGCAGAGCGGACTGGCGGTTGCCACCACGTTCCCTGCGATCCAGGCGCCCAACATCCGTGTCGATACCGACGCGCCAGACGCGCCGGTGCTCGGCTTGATCGGCTCGGCCGTCAAGGGTCTGGATGCGGCCCTCTCGGCGGGCGGCGTGTTCTCGGTCACGGCCGAAGATCAGGCGACGGTGCAGATCGAACTGCGCAGCACCAACGGCACCGTCATCCGCTCGGTCACCGGCACAGGCACTGAACAGGCGATCGCGCTGAGCGCCGCCGACCTTGCCGAACTGGGCGATGGCGAAGTGCAGGTCTCCGTCCATGTTGTCGATGCGGCCGGCAATGCCTCGCCGGCACAGGCGCTGAGTTTCACGATCGACGGTCAGGCGCCCGGCGCCCCGGTTCTGGCTCTGGGAACGGGCGTTGCGGGCGGGGCCACGGCGGCTGAAGCGACAGCGGCCGGCGGCGTTGTTCTCGTCACCGCCGAGGCTGGCGCCGCCGTCACCGTGACGTTCACCAACGGCGCCAACAGCATCGTCAAGCTGTTGAGCGCGGATGGGGCCGCTCAGCCGGTCGTGCTGAGCGCGGGGGATCTCGCGACGCTGGGCGACGGAGAGATTGCCGTGTCGGTCACGGCAACGGACGCCGCCGGCAACGTCTCGGCTGCCATGCCGGTGTCCTTCACGGTCGATACCGTGGCGCCCGGCGCGATGGTGGCAACGGCGGATACGCAGAGCGGGATCATCTCGATTGCCGGTCAGGAGGCCGGCTCGGTGATCGAATATAGCATCGACGGCGGACAGAACTGGAGCCAGAGTTTTACGGCCAGTGCCGGTGCGAACAGCGTGCTGGTGCGCGAGGTGGACGTTGCAGGCAACGCCTCTCAGGCCCAAGATCTGACTTTCGAGCTGTCGGCGGCGCTTCCGGCGCTGGACGTTGCACTGGCGAGCGATACGGGCGCTTCCACGAGCGACTGGCTCACGAAGGATGGCACCTTGCAGGTGTCCGGCGTCAGCAATGGTGCGAGTGTTCAGTATAGCATGGACGGTGGACAGAACTGGTCGAGCACATTCACTGCGGTGGAAGGGCTCAACCATGTCCACATCCGCCAGGTGAACGCTGGCGATATGTCGCCACCGGTGCTGGTCGTATTCACTTTGGACACGACCGGTCCCGAGGCTCCGACCATCGGCCTGGGCGCTGCTGTCGAGAATGGTGCGACAGCCGCCGAGGCACTTTACTCTGGCGGCGCTGTTCAGGTCCGCGCAGAATATGGCGCGTCGGTTGCGGTGACCTTCGCCACACAGCAAGGTAACATCGTCAAGACCGTGGCCGGCATCGGTACGGATCAAGCGGTGGTTCTGACAGCCGATGACCTGGCCATTCTAGGTAATGGCGTCGTCTCCGTTTCCGCAGTCGCCAGCGATGCCGCCGGCAATGTCTCATCGACGGCAAGCAGCGCGTTCACGCTGGATACTGTCGCACCGGGCGAGCCTGTTCTTGATCTGGTGGGCGATGCCGACAAAACGAGCGAAGAAGCAAGCAGTGCTGCCGGGGCGCTGGCCGTGACGGCGGAAGCCGGAACAAGCGTGCGGTTGGTGTTCAGTGGCGCGAGCGGCACCATCACCAAGCTTGTGGATGGCACGGGCGCGTCCGTCGCAGTCAGTCTTACCCAGGCCGAGTTGCTCGCGCTTGGCAGTGGCGCGGTCTCGGTCTCCGCCACCGCCAAGGATGGTGCCGGCAATGTCTCCGCCTCATCGGCGCTCGGCTTCAACCTCGATACCGGTCTGCCCGGCATGCTTGAGGTCGAAGGAAATGAATATACCGGGATTCTCAGCATCACCGGTCAGGAGCCGGGCGCACTGATCGAATTCAGCGTCGATGGTGGCGCGACGTGGAGCAAGAGCTTTACTGCAAACCCCGGCTTCAACTCCGTGCTGGTTCGCCAGACCGACGTGGCCGGCAACATTTCGCCGACGACCCTTGCGGAATTCACGCTCGATCCGTCGATCACCCTCTCTTCGCTGAACCTTGCTCTGGAGAATGATACCGGCGTTTCCAATGCCGACGGTCTGACCTCTGACAGCAATCTGTCGATCAGTGGACTGGAGAGCGGCTCTGCCCTCCAGTACAGCCTGGACGGCGGCGAAACCTGGGCGGACGACACGGGTGCGCTTGAGGGTGTAACCCTGCTGGCGGTCCGTCAGTTCAACGCCGTCAGCGGCAAATTCTCGGCCGCATCGATGATGAGCTTCAGCGTGGACACGACGCCGCCGGCGACACCCACAGTCACGCTCGGCGCGGGCGTTTCCGATGGCGCTTCGCTGGATGAAGGCACGTCGAGCGGCGGTATCGTGCGCGTGAGCGCAGAGGCCGGGTCAACGGTAGCCGTGACGTTCACCGGCCTCAATGGCGTCGTCGAAAAGACGCTGACCGGCACCGGTGCGCCCAAGGCGGTCGTGCTCTCAGCCGACGATCTGGCCGTGCTGGGTGATGGATCGGTTACCGTATCAGCCGTGGCCAGCGACGCAGCCGGCAATGCCTCAGCGGCCGGCAGCGGCAACTTCGTGTTGCGGACGGAGCCGCCCGAATCCCCGCTGCTCCAGATCGTCGGCAGCCAGACCAAGTCGCTCGCCGATGCGCTGTCGACCGATGGCGTGCTTACGGTCGCTGCGCCGGCGGGCACCGGTCTTCGTCTGGTCTTCACCGGCGTCAGCGGAAGCCTAGTGAAAGTCATCGCCGCGGCCAGCGGGGGCGACGACATCATCGCTTTGACCTCGGCCGATCTCGTCCTCCTTGGCGATGGACCCATTCTGGTGACGGCGATCGCGCTTGATGGGGCGGGCAATGCGTCGGCACCGGCGACGCTGGACTTCAGTCTGGACGCCGTGCCGCCTGTGGCGCCGATCCTCACGCTGGGTGTCGGGGTGGAATCGGGCGGCGCGACGTCAAGTGAAGCGGGCGCCGGCGCCGTGCTGGTGAAAGCCGACACCGGCACGATCGTCACGCTCACCTTCAGTCGCGGTGGCAACGAGGTCGTCAAGGCCATCGCCGCGAACGGGGCCTCCCAGGTCATCCGGCTGACGGCCGGGGATATGGCGCGGCTTGGCGACGGGCAGATTCAGGTCACAGCTGTCTCCACGGACGTGGCCGGCAACCAGTCCGACACCGCGCAGGCGGCCTTCATCCTTGATACAGCCGTGCCGGTGGCGGGTCTGACGCTGGTCGGCGGCAGCACCAAGTCGGCCGCCGATGCGCTCTCGGCGGACGGCGTCGTGCTGGCCGCTGCCGAAAACGGCGCGGCGGTCAAGATTACCTTCAACGGCTATTCCGGTGAGACGGTGACCCTCAGTCGGGTGGGGACGGGGACCGCGCAGGCCGTGACGCTGACCCAACAGCAGATCGCCGCCCTCGGCGATGGCCCGGTGCAGGTCGCCATGCTGGTGACGGACGGCGCTGGCAATCAGTCGTCGCTGCAAAGCCTGACCTTCAATCTGGACGCCGCCGCTCCGGAAGCACCAGTGCTGTCCTTGGCGCTCGATGCGGTGGATGGGGCGACGGCCGACGAAGCCACCGCCGCAGTCGGTCTCCTCACGCTGTCGGCAGAAGCCGGCGCGGTGGTGGTCGTCACGCTGGTCGGTTCCGTTGGCAGCGTCACCAGAACCGTCGTGAGCGACGGCTCCTCGAAGTCGATCGTTCTGACCGGTCTGGATCTGCAGACATTGGGCGACGGCGTTGTCACCGTCTCTGCGGTGGCGAGCGATGCCAGCGGCAATCTCTCTGTGCCGTCGACCTCAAGCTTCACGCTGGACCGGCAGGCGCCGCTGGCGCCCTCCCTCACGCTTGGCGCTGGTGTCTCGGGCGGAGCCACACAGGCGGAGGCCCTTGCAACCACCGGCGTCGTGACCGTGCGCGCTGAGGGCGGGTCTGCCATCACCGTGACGTTTGCCGGGTCGCTGGGCACCGTCTCCAAGGAGCTTGCGGCCACCGGAAGCTCGCAGGCCGTCCGACTGACCGTCGGCGATCTCACCACGCTTGGCGATGGCCCCGTATCGGTGACCGCCACAGCGACGGATGCGGCCGGCAACAGCTCCGCGATCGGCACGCCGGTCGGGTTCGTGCTGGACCGCGTCGCGCCGAGCACGCCTGCCATTGCGCTTGGCAGCGGCATTGCGGATGGCGCCTCCGCGTCCGAGGCTGCCTCGCAGGGCGGCGTCGCCTTTGTCACGGCCGCCGCTGGCCTCACGATCAGCGTCAATTTCAAGAATGGTACGCGCGAGGTGGTGAAGGAGATCGAGGCTACGGGCGCGGCGCAGGCCGTGGTCCTCACCGAGAACGATCTCGCAACGCTCGGCAGCGGCACCGTCACGATCAGCGCAGTCACGCGCGATCAGGCCGGCAATGCGTCGACTGCCGCGACGCAGACGTTCACGCTCGACACTGTGGCACCCGCTGCACCGCTGATCTCGCTGATCGGGGCATCGGCCAAGACCAGCGCGCAGGCATCCAACGTGCAGGGCGTGGCGCAGGTGACAGCCGAACTCAACTCGGCCGTCGCCGTCACATTCACCAACGGCATCAACAGTGTGACCAAGACGATCACCGGAACCGGCGCTGCCCAATCCGTTGCGCTGAGTGCTGGCGAGGTCACCTCGCTCGGCAGCGGCACCATTGCGGTGACCGCCACTGCGATCGATGCCGTCGGCAATATCTCACAGACCAGCAACACGAGCTTTACCATCGACAACACGCCGCCGGCCGCGCCGGTCCTGGCGTTGGGCTCGGGCGTGGCGGATACCGCCTCACTGTCTGAGGCGACTGCCAGCAGTGGCGTCGTCACCGTTTCCGCCGAAGCCGGCTCGACCGTCACGGTCACCTTCACGCGGAGCGGCAACACGGTCACCAAGACCGTGACCGGTGTTGGCGCGGCGCAGGCCGTCGTCCTCACCGCCAGCGACCTTGCGGTGCTTGGAGACGGTACGATTGCGGTAAATGCGGTCGCGAGGGATGTCGCCGGCAACACGTCTGCCGCAGCAACGGCAGCGAGCTTCACGCTGGACCGCTCGCCCCCCACGGCGCCGGTGCTCGCGCTCGGGTCTGGCGTGGCGGATGGCGCGACACTTGCCGAAGCCAAGGCGGCGAGCGGCGTGGTCACGGTGACGGCCGAAAGCGGCGCTCTTGTCACGGTGACGTTCACCAACGGCGTCAACAGCGTCACCAAGACGTTGACCGGGAACGGGACGGCGCAGGCGGTGACGCTGACCGCCGCCAATCTGGCGTTCCTCGGCAACGGCACTGTCTCAGTCTCCGCCGTTGCGCGCGATGCCGTCGGGAATGACTCGCAGGCAACGACACGCTCGTTCACGCTCGACATGGCCTCGCCGAACAGCCCGGCGCTTGCCGTGGTCGGCTCCACCGAGAAATCCGGTGCGGCGGCGAGCAGTTCGGCCGGCGCGGTCACGGTTTCGGCGGAACTCGGCTCGGCGGTGACGGTGACGTTCACCAACGGTGCCAACATCGTGACGAAGGCCCTCACCGGCACCGGCGCGCCCCAGATCGTGACGCTCAGCGCCACCGATCTGGTCGCCTTGGGCGATGGCTCGGTTTATGTGACAGCGACGGCCCGGGATGCGGCCGGCAATGTGTCGGCGGGCGGTGGCTCGGTGCAGTTCACGCTGGATCGCGTGGCGCCGAATGCTCCGGCGCTGACTTTGGGGGCGGGCATTGCTGACGGTGCATCGGCGGCCGAAGCCCTGACGGAAACCGGGATTGCCCATGTCACGGCGGACGCCGGCTCGCTGATTACGGTGACGTTCGTCAACGGCTCCAACAGCCTCGTCAAAACCATCGTCGGGACAGGTCTGGACCAGGCGATCACCCTGTCTCAGGCAGACCTGATCGCGCTCGGCAATGGCACGATCTCGGTCTCTGCTGTGGCGACCGATACTGTGGGCAACGAATCCGCCGAGGCGAGCCAGAGCTTCCTGCTCGACATGACGCCCCCTAATCCCTCTGTCCTCGCGCTGGTGGGTTCGCCCGCCAAGACGACGGCGCAGGCGACTGGTGCGGGCGGCGTCATCAAGGTCACCACTGAAGCCGGTGCGACGGCTACCATCACGTTCACCAGCACGGCGGGTAGGATCACCAAGACGCTGGTCGGCACGGGAGTGGCCCAGACGGTTCTCCTGTCTGCCGCGGACGTGACGGCGTTGGGCAATGGCACGGTGAACGTGTCGGTGCAGGTGCAGGATTCGGTCGGCAATCTCTCGACCGCCGCGACGTCCAGCTTCAGCATTGACGATGCTGCGCCCAATGCGCCTGTGATCGTGCTGGGGACCGGCGTTGCGGATATCGCATCTGCGGCGGAGGCCATGGCGGCGACCGGCGCGGTCACCGTTCAGGCCGAGGCTGGGTCAACGGTCACGGTGACCTTCACCAATGGCAGCAAGAGTGTGACCAAAACGCTGACCGGCACCGGTTCGGCGCAGGCCGTGCTACTCTCCGCCGCCAATCTGGCGACGCTGGGCGACGGCACGATCACGGTCAGTGCCAGCACCAAAGATGCTGCCGGAAATACGTCGACAGCCAGCACCACCAGCTTCACGCTGGACAGCATCGCGCCCGTTTCGCCCACGCTCGTACTGGGCACCGGTTTGGCCGATGGCGCCACGCTGGCGGAAGCCAGGGCGGCGACCGGTGCCGTGCTGGTGACAGCGGAGGCTGGCACGACCGTCACGGTGACCTTCACCAATGGCAGTGCGACTGTTGAAAAGTCGATTGTCGCGACCGGCGGTTCCAACCCGGTGACGCTCTCGGCGTCCGATCTCACCTTGCTGGGCAACGGCACGATTTCGGTGTCCGCCGTGACCAAGGATGCCGTGGGCAACGCCTCGACGCCCGTCACTTCCAGCTTCACGCTGGATATGGTCGCGCCCGGCTCACCAAGCCTGGTGCTGATCGGCAGCACGACCAAATCGTCTGCCGGCGCGTCGATTACGTCGGGCGTGGTGGAGGTTACTGCCGAGCAGGGTGCGGTGGTGAAGGTCACCTTCACCCGTGGCAGCACCCAGATCGTCAAGACCTTGACGGCGACCGGCGCGGCACAGAGCGTCTCCCTGACCGCTGCCGATGTCGCGGCCCTGGGCGATGGCGCGGTGTCGATCACAGCCGTCGCAACCGATCTTGCGGGCAACAACTCCTCGATCGGGTCGGGCGTCCAGTTCACGCTGGATCGTGCGGCGCCGGGCACGCCGGCGATAGCGCTTGGCATTGGCGTTGCGGATATCGCTTCAGCGGCGGAAGCAACGGCGGCAAGCGGCGTCATCACGGTGACGGCGGAGGCCGGCTCCACGGTCTCGGTTGTCTTCTCCAATGGCTCCAACAGCGTGGTGAAGTCGTTCACTGCCACCGGCTCGGCGCAGGCCGTCGTGCTGACCACGGCGGATCTGCAGGCTTTGGGTGACGGCACGATCGCCGTAACGGCGCAGGCCAAGGACTTGGCGGGGAACGAATCCATCGAAGCCGCGAGCAGCTTCACGCTGGATCGCACGCCCCCCGCCACACCCAATATGGCGCTCTCCGCAGGGATCGCGGGTGGCGTGACGGCGGCCGAGGCCCTGGCGAGCACAGGCGTGGTCAATGTGACGGCGGAGACCGGAGCGCTGGTCACGGTGGTGTTCACCGCCGGCGCGAACAGCGTCACCAAGACGTTCACCGGCAATGGCCTGACCCAGACGGTGTCACTCACCGCCAACGATCTGGTCAAGCTCGGCAACAGCGCCGTCTCGGTGTCCAGCTATGTCACGGATGCCGTCGGCAATCAGTCCGCAGCGGCGACAGCCTCGTTCACCATCGATACGGTTGCTCCCGGTGCGCCGAGCCTGGCGCTCGCCGGCGCTGCCGCCAAGAACGCGGCAGGCGCCGTCAGCACCGTGGCCAACGTCACGGGCGAAGCCGGGGCGACGATCACGGTGGCGTTCGTTCAGGGTTCCGTGCAGATCACCAAGACGGTGGTCGGTACGGGGACCGCGCAAGCGGTTGCGCTGACGGCCAGCGAAGTCGCCATGTTCGCAGACGGGGTGATCTCGATCAACGCGGTCGCACAGGACGCAGCCGGCAATGCCTCCGGCAACTCCTCGACAGTGCAGTTCACGCTCGATCGAGCGGCGCCCGCCGTGCCGGTGCTTGCGCGGGGTGCAGGAGTCGCGGACGGTGCCACCGCGACCGAAGCGACCGCTGCTGGCGGCGTGGTCACCGTTGCGGGTGAAAGCGGCGCGACCGTCCAGGTGGTCTTCATCGGCATCAGTGGCGCGGTCACGAAGACGCTGACGGCGGACGGCACCGCCAAGGCCGTTGTGCTGACGGCATCCGATCTCACGGCGCTGGGGAACGGCCAAGTGCTGGTCTCCGCGCAGGTCACCGATGCGGCGGGCAACGTCACGGTCGGCGATCCGCTCACCTTCCTGCTCGATACGGTCGCACCGGCGGCGCCGGTCATCGGTCTGCCGGCATCCGTTGCAGGGGGTGCCTCCAGTCCGGAGGCGCTCAGCGCAGATGGTATTATAACCGTGACCGCCGAAGCGGGCGCGGTGACGGTGGTGACCTTTGTGGGCACGCTGGCCACGGTTACCCGGACCGTCATCGGAACCGGAGGGCCGCAGGCGATCACGCTCGACGCCTTGCAACTCACGACGCTCGGCAACGGCAATGTCACGGTCACGGCGGTGGTTACGGACGCCGTGGGCAACGTCTCGCCGACGAGTTCCAGCGTTTCTTTCCCGCTGGATACGGTCAACCCGACAGTCACATTGACGGCCGGCAATAGTGCCAACACCAGCAGCACGACGGTCCAGTCCTCGGAACTGGGAACAGTCTATCTGGTCAATACGGCCCATATTCCATCGGTCACGACGCTGGCCGACATCACGTCCAGGGACGGGAAATATTGGAACTCCGTCAATATCACGACGACCGGTTCCAACACCAGCCTTAGCCTCGTCGGTCTCGCCAGCGGCGTCTACAAGGCTTATGCGGTGGATGCGGCGGGCAATATATCGGCGGTCAGTTCCAATAGTTACACCGTCAACGCGGTCATCGAAGCAAGCGCTTTACTCAATGCTGCAAACTCGCTCGGATTTGTTCTGAACGGGGCCAGCTATGATTATATCGGATATTCCGTCGATGATATTGGCGATGTGAATGGCGATGGCTTTGGCGACTTTGTCGTAGGTGGTCAGACCAACAGCGCTAGACTCGGCAAAGCCTATGTCGTCTTTGGCGGCCCGACAAATCTGGGCGGCGCGCTTGCCGCTTCCCTCTATACGGCCGCCACGAACACTCTCGGGTTCGCAATAACTGGTTCGTCATCAAGTGACTATTTCGGCTATTCCGTCTCCAGTGCGGGCGATGTGAATGGAGACGGTCTGAACGACCTGATCGTCGGGGCATATGGCGTCGATAATGCGGGCGGAACGGCCGGCGGTGCGGCATATATCGTCTATGGCAAGACTGGAGGTACCAGCGTAAACGCATCCAACCTAAGCACCGCCAGCTCCGCCGGGTTCCAACTTTATGGCAGCACCGACGAAGGGGCAGCCGGCTATTCGGTTTCAGGTGCGGGAGACATCAATGGCGATGGCTATGCCGATCTGCTGGTGTCCGCCAGATTTGCCGACGGCCCAGCTGTGGATACGGGGCGCGTGTATGTCGTCTACGGTGGGTCCTCGAACAGTAGTCTCAATCTGTCGGCGCTGTCGGTTGCCGGCAATACGCTGGGCTTTATAGTCGACGGGGCCAGTGCCGACGACTATTTGGGATATGCGGTTACTGACGTGGGAGACGTTAACGGCGACGGCCTGAGCGACTTTATAGTTGGCGCTGCTGCCACTGATATGTCTGGTACCAATAGTGGCGGGGCCTATGTCGTGTTCGGACGGACCGGCAACAGCGGCGCAACGCTGAATGTCTCCGCCCTTACCAACCCGGGCAACACGCTGGGCTTCGTTATCTCAGGTTCCAGCGCGGGCGACAGCTTGGGGGAATATCTGGGAGGCGGCGGAGACGTGAATGGTGACGGTCTCGCCGATGTAATCGTCGCGGGAGCTTGGGCGGACGGTCCTGGCACGGATTCCGGGAAAGCCTATGTGGTTTTCGGCAAGGCTGACGGGTCTGGGCTGAATGCGAGCGGGCTTTCAGTCGCGGGCAACACACAGGGGTTCGTCATCAACGGATCCAGCGCCGGTGACAAGGTGACCGGTGTCACGATGATCGGGGACATGAATGGGGACGGTTTGGCTGACCTTTTGGTCGGCTCAGACAGTTCCGACGCCAACGGCTTTTCGAATAGCGGCAAAGCCTATGTTGTCTTTGGCAAGACAGACAGTGGAAGCGTGGATCTCTCCGCGCTCTCCGTTGCGGGGAACACCCAGGGCTTCGCAATCCATGGCAGTTTGTCCGTCGCTCTTTTCGGGAGAAGTGTGGCTGCCGGGGATATCAACGGTGACGGTCTGGCGGATCTAATGATTGGCGCTCCGACTGATGAAACCTCCTACCCTGGAGCCGGCGCGGTCTTTGTCATCTACGGTTCGACCACCGGTGTGTTTTCCAGCAGCAAGGTCAGTCAGATGGGAACCTCGGGCGCCGACACGCTGATCGGCACGACCGGCACGGACTCGCTGATCGGCGCCGCCGGCAATGACGTGCTGCGCGGCAATGGCGGCGTGGACGTGCTCTATGGCGGCGCGGGCAACGACCGGATCATCATCAATGCGGATAACGCCGCCAAGCTCGGCCAGTCCGGATCGAGCATCCAGGGCGGGCTTGGGCTGAATACGCTCGCATTGGAGGGCGGCGGCACCACCCTCGATCTCACCACGTTGCGCGATGCGTTCGTCAAAGGCATCGAGAAGATCGACATCACAGGGTCGGGCAACAATACGCTCAAGCTCGGCCTGACCGATGTGCTCAACCTCCATGATCCCGAGGAAAGCGCGTTCAACCTGTTTTCTGCCATCACCGGCAAGGTGGGCAAGCAGCAGATCATGATCGATGGCGATGCCGGAGATGTGTTGCAGCTCGTCGGGACCGGCAAGTGGGTGGATAGCGGGATCGACGTACAGGACGGCGCGACAAGCTACAGCGTGTACAACTACAACGGGGCTGCGGTTCAGTTGTTGATCGACAACGCGGTCACCACGACCGTTCTCGCAGCTTGAGGTCGCTGATCCATGTTCCAGGGGCAGCGACCCGATCCGGAGCAGGCGGTCAAGGCCCAGTCGCGTGGCGACTGGGCCAGGGCGGCCGCGCTTTATGAAGACCTGCTTGCCGAGCAGCCGGACGATCCGGTGTTGCTCGGCAATCACGGCCAGGTGCTGCGCAAGCTTGGCCGGGATGACGAGGCCCTGGTGCAATATGGCCGGGCGATCGAGAGCCCGGAGGCACCGGCGGCTGTGTGGTTCAACTATGGCAATGTGCTCTACGACAAGAGCAAGTGGGAGAAGGCGCAGGCGGCCTTCGAGCAGGCGCTGGCGCTGGAGCGGGAGGATGGCCCGGCCGTCGTGCCCGCCACCATCCAGCTCGCCCGCTGCGCCGTGCGGCAGGGCGAATATGAGGAGGCGCGGCGACTGTTCAGCGACGTGCTGCGTCGCGACCCCAACAACTTCACAGCGTGGCTGGAGGCGGGCAATGTCTGCCGCCATCATGGCACGTTGGAGGAAGCACTCGACTTCTATCGTCGGGCCGCCGAGGCGGCGCCCTCGCGCTATGGCGCGCATCTGAGCGTCGCCCGCGCGCTTGAGCAGGTCGGGCGGGAGGATGAGGCAGTGCTGGCCTGGCTCAAGGCGCTGGATTGCGCGGGGCCGGACGATCATGCCGATATCCACCACCGCATGGGGTTGGGCCGGGCAGAGCGAGGCGAGTGGCACCGCGCGGTCGAGGGCTTCCGCCATGCGCTGACCGCCGATCCGGCGTTCCACGCCGCGCGGATCGATCTGGCCGATGCGCTCATGCAGATGGGCGCCACCGAGCAGGCCGAGCCGCTGTTCGCTCAGCTGGAGGCGACGGACCTCGACGAAGACGATGAGATCAGATTTGCCGGCACGCTGATGAAGCACAACCAGTTCGACCGGTGCGATGCGGTGCTCCGCGCGCGGATCGAGAAGGATCCGGACAACTGGCGGGGTCACTTCAATCTGGGCAAGGTGCTCATCGAAGGGATGCGCACCGAGGAGGCCGAGGCCTGTTTCGCCAAGGTAGACGACCTTGCCGGCGACGATGCGCCGGACCTGCGGGCGATGCGCGGCTCGATTGCCGGCAAGCGCGGCGATGTCGACACCGCGCGCGATATCTATACGGAGCTGGGCGAGGAAGAAGGCCCGGAATCCCCGTTCCGTGGCTCGGCGGCGATGGCGGCGCTGTACAGCGAGACGATGACGGCGGAGGAGACCCGCGACTTCCATCAGACGCTGTTCGCGCCGTTGGCCGAGGGTGCGAGGGCGGCGACCTCCTTCGCCAATGATCGCTCGACCGGGGCGGGCGCGGCCGATGCCGGGAAGCGCAGCCGTCGCCTGCGCGTCGGCTATGTCACGGGCGACATGCATGGCGAGCATCCGGTCAGCCTGTTCATGCGGCCGGTGCTGGCGCGGCATGACCGGGACGCCTTCGAGATCACGGTCTATTCGCTGAGCCCCCTGACCGACGACATGACTCGCCGCGCGCGCGGCCATGTCGATCGCTGGCGCGATGCCGCGAGCATCAGCAATACGCGCCTGGCGCAAATGATCGAGGATGACGGCATCGACGTGCTGATCGACCTGATCGGCCACACCGGGCGCAATCGCGCGCCGTTGTTCGGCCGCCGGGCGGCGCCGGTGCAGGCGATGTTCCTGGGCTATCCCTCGACCACCGGCATCCCCAACATGGACTGGCTGATCAGCGATCCGGTGACCTCACCAAGCGACCATGCCCATCTCTACACCGAGCGGCTGGAGCATGTGCCGGGTTTCGTGTTCTGCTACGCGCCCGAGCGGGAGTTTCCGCTCCCCGATTATGGCAAGACGCATCTCGAGCGTCCGCTCACCTTCGGGTCGTTCAACAACGTCTCCAAGCTCACCCCCTATACCATTCGCCTGTGGGCCAAGGCGATCGTCGCCACGCCGGGATCGCGGCTGGTGCTCAAGGGGCCGAGCTTCCTGGACTCGGTGGCAGTGAACCGCTTCGGCGACCTGTTCGTGGACGCGGGCGTTGCCGCCGACCGGCTGGAGTTTCGCGGTCCATCGAGCCTCGATGAGATGATGGCCGAATATGCCGACATCGACATCGCGCTCGACTGCTTCCCTTATAATGGCGGCACGACGAGTTGCCAGGCGCTGTGGATGGGCACCCCGGTCATCACGCTGGCGGGTGAGAGCTTCGTCCAGCGCATGGGCGCGGGGCTGATGAGCGCCATCGGCCGGCCCGAATGGGTGGCGCAGGACGAGGATGCGTTCGTGGAGATCGCCGTCCGCCTTGCCTCGGATCGCGCCGCGCTGCTGGAGGAAAAGCGAAGCCTGCGCACGCGCTTCGCCGCATCGCCGGCCGGCGACATCGATCGGTATACGCGCGAGTTGGAAGACGCCTATCGCCGTATGTGGACCGACTTCGCGGCCGGGGGGTGGTGATGGGTTTATGAGCGAGTTGCAGGTTTGGAACGAGAGCAAGGCTCCTGGCGAGCCCTATTTTTCACGCGGGGACTGAGTGGATGACGATCTTCGACAAGGATTTTGAAAGCACAGGGGTCACGGTTCCGCGCTCTCAGGCGGGGATCGCGATGATGGTCCGGCGCCTTGGCGTCATGGAGTCATCCTATGCGCGGCTGATCTGGTCGCGTGCGCTTGCGGACGCCATTGAAGAAATGGACGGCGAGCGGGGTTCAGTCATTTCACTGGAAGATCTCGCGGTCAAAGGACATGCGCCACGTCACCTCCCAGCGGGGCGCTATCGTGACGAGCGGTTGATCCGCGCATTCCAGATCCACATGAACCTGCGCAGTCCGAGTGCAACGAGGCTGCTGTTCTGGTTAATGGCGAATCCAGGCGTGTTTCATTCGACGGAGGATTTGCGCGCCACGCTCGGCTTCGCGGAAAGCTCGATCAAGGTTTTCGCGTCCGAACTTAGAAAAGCCTTCCGAAACAAGGCTATGCCCGATCCCCTCATATCGCGCTATCGCAAGGGCTATTGTGTTTCGGCCGAATGTGCCGCCCTGACCCACGACCTCATTTCCAAACTGGCTCTGGAAGAAGGCGCCGCGCTGCTGCCGCCTCCAGGCGCTGCCTGCGCTATGCCGGCAAGCGATGCGTACTAAGTTGTTTCGTTTAAATGGTCGAGGCGGGATTACGGTGTAGAGCGCATTTGCGAGCTGTTTATGTACGCATTGATGCATTTGATCACCAATCAAATTTATCACGGCTGCTGGATTCGAACAGTTATATTATTAAACGACAATAAAAATCAGAACCGGAAAAATGAATATATAATATTAATATTTTCGAGAATATTATCTCTATCGGCGGTAATTGGTGATGGGAGGATTTTGAAATCCTATCATGAACGGCTTAGAATTTTTGTACAATTCGTCATCATAGAGTCTCGTCCAGACCCGCTCCGCTATTTCTCTTTCTTCCGGCCCGAGAGCGACCGCATAGATGCTCGTTGTAGATATATTGGCATGGCCGAGCCAGATTTGCACTAGGTTGAGCGGCGCGCCAGCGCCCAACGCCGATACCGCAAAGCCATGCCGCAATCCTTTGGGACAGGCATGTCGCCCGACAATTCCTGCCTCATGGAGGAGGCCGCTTACGTAACGCCATGCAGTATTACGAGCCCACGGCCAGATCTTATCACCTAAAACTTTTACAGGTATTTTAATTAATATTTTTGAAAGCTCATCAGAGATTGGAACTCTTCGAAATATTCCTCTTCTGCGTTTTTTTAGGCTCTCAAAAATTACTGTCGGACCAGATAAATCAAGTCTATTATGGCTGACAGCTAAGCCCTCAGATATGCGACATCCGGTCTCGCACAAAAGTCTACAAAAAGCATATATTTGAAAGGACTTTCTTTTTGCTAAGCTTAAAAAGGTTATTATTTCATTTCTATTTAGATATTTCTTGCTCCCGTACATGTCATATACTGACCAACTCATGGAAAATCCTAAGATGACTGTTGAGCGGAAGGTGCATAACGGAAACTGGAGGCTTATGTCTACTTTTTAACACCTTAATCATTAAGTAATTTTTTGATTCTGGCTTGGCCCGATTCCGACGGCCAGCTTGCAGGAGGCCATGAGGGGGATGCGGGCCTTAACGGTGGGCCCTTCCACGGTTATCATTCCAAGATGATCGAAGCCGATTCCTCTGCGTTCTGCGGCATGGGTCAGCATTATTCGGCGTGATCTGGCACAGATTGCTAAGGTGGCATTTCACTCGCCGATCGTGAATCCCGGCTCGAGCAAAGCTTCTTACTGGGAAAAACTGCTGGCAGAGTTGACGGGTCGACACCAAGATATGCCGGCTTGGCTTGGTCAAGCCTTGAAGTTTTGAGATCGTCGAACGTTACGGTTGGGTTAGTTTGACCGCCAGCACGTCAGCATTAACTGCAAGTCGTGGCGATGGGTGGCTCTGGCGCATTGTGTCAAGCAGGCTCTCGACGTTTGCGACATCGCAGATCGAACTGATCGCGTCGATCAGCCAGTTGCGATCGGGTTGGTCTTGAGATCGTAAAATCCGGTTCTGATCGAGGAAAGACCGGCTCACGCGCGAGATCGCGCAGCGGATGCGGCTGGAAGAACGCTTCTCGGCGCTCGGCGCCCAGGCAGCAATCGTGACGGGCAATGTGTTGACCGGGTCAAGATCGCTCAATCCCTCAAGCGCGTCGAGCATCTGCTCAGTCGCCTGGCCTTTCAGGATGGCCCCGCAAATCCCGCGGTGCTGATGGAGGCCGTGGTGCTGCTCCGCAAGGCGCTGGAAGAGCTGTATGTGGAGGTGTCTTGATGCGAACGAGTGCTACCGATCGCCTTAACAACTGACATTCGAACGCGCGAACACAGCTCTACAACCCGCCGTTTGTTCACCGGGCTGTCGCGCATAACGATCAACCGGCTTTGGGACGAAGCGGCCGTTCCTTGCGGCCCAATGTATGACGGCTTCCGGTGCATAACTTGCCGGTGGGTTGGCGGCGGCCCATCCTACACCATTTCGGTCGCACGGACGATGCCTAGAACCTGCCGCTTGTAGGATTGGTCCGGGCAGATCTACGATTCACCGCCGGAGGCGCCCCCCGTTTGAGCCCAACTCTGATGCGTATGCCGCTAGCTGGCCGCCATGACGGCGGTACGTCCTGACGCTGGCCATGTGAGGACGTCCGCTCAACCGTGCCTATCCTTTGCCGGGGCGTCCCTTGCGCGGCGTTGGAGACGTAATCCCAAATTTTGCCGCTTCGCTCCCCTTGCTGGAGTTGGCTCTTCGATCCGCCGTCGAGAGGAGGGATGGGCTGGGCCTGACTTTCCGTACACTTGGACTCGACCCCAAGGCGCTAATTCTCGAGGCAGCGATAGCCGGTGTGGAGATCCCGTGGAGCAGGGCCGCTTCCAGTCGCTTCCCAAACTTGATATTCCAAACATCTCGTCCCGCACGAGCTTCGACCTAGAGCCGCTCGGTCGAGGCGCGACCGGCTTTGCGACGGATCGCGCGCCCACGATATGATGAGACGCTCTATTCGATGATGGCGCGGGCGTCTTCTTATCTGGCATCGCCAGACTCCGGCGGGGCACAAAGCGGATGCCAAGAATCGGTTTAGGCGGAGTTTGCCGCGGCAGCCCCGAGAACCCATCGAGCACTTAATCCAAATGGCATTGTTCTTTGCCTATTGCGGCACGCGGATCGAATTGGCGACAGACCGTTTGCCAAGACCCAATCTCCATCTTAGGATTTACCGGAAAAGTTACCGGTAATGTAATCGGGCGATGGGAGAGAGAGACGGTGAGGCGCAAGATATCGAAGATTTCCATGTTGGCATCTGTTGGGGCGGTCGCCCTGGGATGCATTTGCTCAGCAGCGCCTGTGCATGCGCAAGACGGGGAGGGGGCCGGGTCCCCTGAAGCGCGGGCCGCCGCAGAGCAGGAGTCGATCGTTGTCACCGGATCGCGCATCCGCACCAGCGGTTTCAACTCCCCTCAGCCTCTTACCGTGATTGGCGCCGAGCAGATCAGAAACCTCGTGCAGACCAATTCGCAGGACGTTCTCAACAGCATCCCTCAGATCACCAGTGCCATTTCGGACACCAACCCGGGCAATGCGTCTGGCGCGGAGGTGGGGTCGGCGACGGCCAATCTGCGCGGCCTGAACCCCTTTTACGGAACCCGCACGCTCACGCTGGTGAACACCCGCCGCTTCGTGCCGACCGGGGACGGCGGGGCCGTTGACCTCAACCTCATTCCCAGCGCCCTGATTGCGCGGGTGGAGACCGTCACGGGCGGCGCCTCGGCCGCTTATGGCTCGGACGCTGTCGCGGGGGTCGTGAACATCATCCTCGACACCAAGATGACGGGCCTTCGCGCGCAGGTTGATTCCGGCCTCACCTTCCGGGGTGATGGCCGCAAGATCCATGGGTCGCTGGCCTATGGCACGTCTTTCGCAGGGGATCGCGGCCACATCATCGTCGGGGTTGAGTATCAGGATCAGGACGAGATCGAGAGCTGTTTCAACGCCCGTCGCTGGTGTCAGGCCGGCTGGGATATCTTCGAGAACGCGAACAATATCCTGCCCAACGGCCAACCCTCGGGATACAATGTTCCGGGCTCGCCGGGCTACGGGCTGCCCAACTATGTTTTGGGCCGGGATTCCGCGCTGGCATTCAACACACCTTATGGCGTCGTGCGCAATCGCGCGCCTGCCCCGCTTGCAGCACGCAACTATCGGTTCACGGCTGACGGCAGGGGAATCGTGCCCTTCGATCAGGGCGAATTCGTCAACAACAGCACCATCGGCCAGGTCCAAGGCAGCGATGGCATTTCGAACTATGATGATGCCAGCCTTCAGGCCGGGCTGGAGCGCATTGTCGCTTATACGGCCGCGGAATTTGCCCTCAGCGATAGCCTGACGCTTTCCGGAGAGTTCAACTATGGCAAGCGGATCGCCCGGGCCGCCACGCTGACGGCAGGTCCGCGATCCACCTTCTTCGTAAAAGCCACCAACCCCTATGTTCCGCCGGAGCTTGCCGCTCTGCTGGGCGGTGCCTCGTTCAGTTTCGGCAAGGATCTTGACGGTCAGATCCCGTCCTACAGCCGCGCGGAGGTGGAAGTGTACCGGGGCGTGATTGCCCTCTCGGGCGATCTCGGCGGCAGCTGGAAATGGGACGCCTATTATCAATATGGGCACAATGAGCGTAATCAGATGCGCAATCGCTCGCGTGTCAACACGCCCTTCACCTTCGCTCTCGATGCCGTTCGCGCGCCGGCGGGCAATGTGTTGGGGGTCGCTCCTGGCACGATCGTATGCGCAGAGCTGTTGAAGCCGAACCCCAACCCCATTGCGCTCGGTTGCTCTCCGGCCAACTTCTTCGGCCTCGACAATCTGACGCAAGCCGCGATCGATTATGTCTATCGGCCGGTGTTCGAGGACTTCGTGTACGACCAGCATGTCCTGGCCGCGAGCATCACCGGCGATCTGTTTGGCGGCATTGGCGCGGGGCCGATCGGCTTTGCGGCGGGCGGCGAGTACCGGACGGAAATCGGCAATGTCACCCATGGCGACATTCCCAACTATCTTGATTACGCCTTCACCTTCGGCCTGGATTACGGCGGAAGCATCAAGGTGCTTGAGGGCTTCACGGAACTCAACGCGCCTTTGCTGGCCGGGCTGCCAGGAGCCGAGCGGCTCGATCTGAACGGTGCCATCCGGTATACGCGCAACAGCGCCAAAAACCGCATCACCGACGAAGCGAAGTCGACAACCGCCACCAGCTGGAAGCTCAGCGCCATCTATGAACCGCTGCGGGGCGTGCGGTTCCGTGGATCGCGGTCTCGCGATATTCGCGCTGCGGGCTTCCGGGAACTGTTCCTGCAGCAGGTGCCGACCGATCCTGGCACCTCGCAGGGCACCGTCCGCAATCCCAATGGGCCTAGCGGCAACGCCAATGATGCCACGCCGATCCTGAGCGGCGGCAGCTTCCAGCTAGGCGCCGAGAAGGCCGATACGACGACGGCCGGGATCGTGCTGCAACCTGCCTTCGTCCCGGGTCTGCGCTTTTCGGCGGACTGGTTCGAGATCAAGCTCAAGGATGCGGTCACCACGCTGTCGGGCCAGTCGATTGTCGACCTGTGCGATCAGTTCGACACCTTCTGCGACCGCATAACATTCAATGGCGGCAATCTGGCCGACATCAGCTTCATCGATGCCCGTCAGGTCAATCTGGGCCTGATCACTTATCGCGGTCTTGATTTCGAGCTGGAGTACAATCTTCCGCTGTCCGACGTGGCAAGCAATTGGGACGGCGCGCTGACCCTGCGGGTACTTGCGGCGCATCAATATGATCTCAAGGTCCAACCCGACCCCAATGTCCGTGCCCTCGATTATGCCGGCATGACCGGGCCTCTTGTGGGCCGGGCCGACTTCAATCCGGCGCCGGCGTGGCGGTGGAATGCATCGGTCACTTACAATCAGGGTGGCTTCACGAGTGTCTTGCAGGTGCGGCGGATCGGCTCCGGCATTGGCGACGTGACCAAGATCGGTCCTGAGGATGAGGGTTATGACCCTTCTCTCCCCAACAGCATCAGCGTCAACCGTTTCGACGGTGCGACCTATGTGGATCTGGCGATGACCTATCGCATCCCCTTCGGCTCGGGCGATCAGAACTTCGAGATTTTCGGAAAGATCGAAAATCTGTTCGATAAATCTCCGCCGATTGCGGTTGCTACCGGCGGGAGCGGCGGCTCGCCTTACCCCACGAACCCGGTGTTCTTCGACACGCTGGGCGCTCGCTTCCAGACCGGTGTTCGGGTGAGATACTGAGGCTGAGGGAGGGCCGGTCTCCGGCCCTCCCGTTCAAGGCCGGCGCCTAGCGTGGGTTGTTTCGTGTAAGTTCTGAAACCGCCTGTTCAGACGCGCTCCACCGCCAGCGCCAGGCCCATGCCTACGCCCACGCAAAGGGTGGCGAGCCCGCGTTTGCCACCGGTCTGTTCCAGTTGACGCACCAATGTCAGCGCGAGGCGCGCGCCCGACATGCCGAGTGGATGCCCCAAGGCGATGGCGCCGCCATGCGCATTGACGTGCGCCGCATCGTCCTCCAGCCCGAGCAACCGGAGGACCGCCAGGCTCTGGCTGGCAAAAGCTTCGTTCAGCTCGATCGCGTCGAAGTCACGGATGGTGAGATCGAGCCGCTGCATCAGCTTTTGCGTGGCCGGCACCGGGCCGATTCCCATTAGCCCGGGCTCTACGCCTGCCGCCGCCGCGCCGAGGATGCGCGCACGCGGCGTCAGCCCGAAGGTCTTCGCAGCCTGCTCGGTCGCGATGATCATCGCCGCCGCGCCATCATTGATGCCGGACGCATTGCCGGCGGTGACGGTGCCCTCGGCACCGAACAAGGGCTTCAGCCGCGAGAGCGTTTCAAGGGAGGTCGTGGGGCGCGGGTGCTCGTCGAAGGACATGAGATCCGTCTCGCCACGCACCTTCCCCGGCACCGCAACGGGCAGAATTTCCCCATCGTGAAAGCCGCTGCTCTTGGCAGCCGCAGCGCGCTGCTGGCTGCGGAGCGCAAATTCGTCCTGATCCGCGCGGCTGATCTGGTATGCCGATGCGACATTCTCGGCCGTTCGCGGCATCGTCTCCGTGCCATAGGCGGCATCGAGCGCTGGATTGACGAAGCGCCAGCCCATTGTGGTATCCATCAACTGCTGATCGCGGTCGAAAGCACCTGTGGCCTTGCCCATGACGAGCGGCGCGCGGCTCATGCTCTCCACACCGCCAGCCAGCGCAAGCTGCATCTCCCCCGTGCCGATCGCGCGCGCGGCCGCGCTGACGGCCTCCAGCCCCGAAGCGCACAGGCGGTTGTGGGTGACGCCCGGCACCGTCACAGGTAGCCCGGCAAGCAAGAGGCTCATCCGCGCGACATTGCGATTGTCCTCGCCCGCCTGATTGGCGCATCCGTAGAACACCTCCTCGATCGCGGCTGGGTCGAGTTGCGGATTGCGTTCGAGCAGCGCCTTGATAGGCAGCGCGCCCAGATCGTCCGCCCTTATGCCGGAGAGGCTCCCGCCATAGCGCCCGATCGGTGTCCGGATGGCATCGCAGATGAAGGCTTCTCTCATGCCTCTTGCCCCGATCCGCAGAGGCCTCGCGCTCCGGCTGCGAGTTCCAAGGGCACCCCGGTGAGCGCACGGAGATCGTCAAGGCCGAGGCCATCCACCATGTCGATGACGCGGGCGCCTGCCTGCCCGACCTCGAAGGTCGCAAGATCGGTGTAAACGCGGGACACGCAGGCCAGCCCTGTCAGCGGATAGCTGCACTCGGCCACCAGCTTGCTTTTCCCCTGCCGGGTAAGCAGGTCCATCATCACAAAGGTCTGCCGGGCGCCGATTGCCAGATCCATCGCGCCTCCGACAGCCGGGATCGCGCCTTCCTCGCCGGTGTGCCAGTTGGCGAGATCGCCGGTCACGGACACCTGATACGCGCCCATCACGCATATATCGATATGTCCGCCCCTCATCATCGCGAAGCTGTCCGCATGGTGGAAATAGGCGCCGCCGGGCAGCAGGGTGACCGGCTGCTTGCCTGCGTTGATCAGTTCCCAATCCTCCTCGCCCGGCGCTGGCGCAGGCCCCATGGCGAGCAGTCCATTTTCGCTCTGGAGGAAAATGTCGCGGTCTGCTGGCAGATAGTCCGCGATCTTGGTTGGCAGTCCGATGCCGAGATTGACGTAGGCGCCCTCCGGGATGTCCTGCGCCACGCGCTGGGCAAGCTGATTGCGGTCGCGTCGGTTCATGGCAGGCTTCTCCTCATGCGGCGGCCACGTTCCGGCGATCGACCTGCACCACTCGCTGGACAAAGATGCCGGGCGTCACGATCGCTTCAGGATCGAGGGCGCCCAGCGGGACGATTTCGGACAGCTGAGCAATGCATGTTTTGGACGCCATCGCCATGATCGGGCCGAAGTTGCGGGCGGTTTTGCTGTAGACGAGATTGCCCCAGCGGTCGCCGCGATGCGCCCTGATCAGCGCGAAGTCCGCCGAGATCGGATATTCCAGCACATAATCGCGCTCACCGATCCGGCGGGTTTCCTTGCCCTCTGCGAGTTGCGTTCCAAAGCCGGTGGGCGTGAAGATGGCGCCAAGGCCCGCACCGGCGGCCTGTATCCGTGCTGCCAGATTGCCTTGCGGCACCAGTTCGAGCTCGATCTCTCCGGCCCGATAGCGCGCGTCGAAATGGTGGGAATCGATCTGGCGCGGGAAGGAGCAGATGATCTTCGCGAC
Organism: Sphingobium sp. B8D3A; assembly: GCF_025961995.1. Taxonomy (NCBI): domain Bacteria; kingdom Pseudomonadati; phylum Pseudomonadota; class Alphaproteobacteria; order Sphingomonadales; family Sphingobiaceae; genus Sphingobium; species Sphingobium sp. B8D3A. The sequence goes on from NZ_JAOQOS010000001.1 coordinate 1,474,733, forward strand.
GCATCCGGCCCGGATCAATGCTGCGAGGCCCGTTTCGCCATTGCCCGCATTGTTGCTGATGATGGTGAGGTTGCCCACGCCCCGCGCAATCAGCGCGTCGACGAGTTCGTCCGGCATGCCAGCGGTTCCGAACCCGCCGATCATCACCGAGGCGCCATCAGGGATATCCGCTGTCGCCTCGATCAGGGAAGCAAAGGTCTTGTCGATCATGATGTTAAATCCAGGAGGCCAAAACCGAACGGATCACGCGGGGTAGGGCAGGGGGCGAACGCCGATCCGCCCAAGGTGCCCATGTCCCGCCGCCATCGGCTAGCCGGAGCGGGTTTGCTCCGTCTCAAACCGGGAGGCGACGAAGATCAGAAAGCCGCCAACGGCCGCCGAGCACGCCACGATTCCCATCGAATAGCGCAACGCGTGGACGCCAAGATCGGCGAAGATCGTATCGTTCATCAGGCCGATGCTGGTGGGCCCGATGAGATCGGCCAGAAAATTGCTGGCGAGGAGCGCGAAGGCCAACCCTGTCGCGCGCAGACCGGCGCCCGATACGTCCATGCAGATGGCAACCGTCGACGCTTGCGACCCCATGATCAGCATTCCGGTCAGCAGATAGGCGGGCATCCACACCCAATAGTCGTCTGCCATCAGATAGGTCATTTCGGCGGGCGCCCCCAGCATCAGCATGATCCCCGGCACCCAGAAGCGCCAGCGATGGTCACGCCGGGCAAGTCGGTCGGTGACCCATGCGCCGACAAGCGCGCCGATCAGCAAGGCCGGGCCGCGCGAAATTCCCGAAAGCACGCCAATTTCCGTGGGAGACAGTTCCCGAACCCGGACCAGGAAGGCCGGCGCCCAAACGCTGTTGGCCTGCAACGTCACGCCAGCCAGCGCGAACCCGGTGATCACGAGCAGGAAAGCCGGCGAGCGGCGCCACTGAGCCCAAGCCGCTTTCAGGCTGACAGGCGCAATGGCCTTGCCTTGGGCATCCTTCTCGCGCTCCGGCTCGCGCACGGTGAAGATGGCCAACGGCACGAGAATGATGGCCGGCAAAGCCAGAACATAGAAAGACGCACGCCAGCCGTAGCGATCCGTGACGTAGCCGAGGCTGCTCATCATCACGAGAACGATGATCGCGCCGAAAATCCGCAGGCTCGCAAGGGCCATCCGGCGGTTTTGCGGCGGCACCAGATCGTTAACCATCGCGCTGGAAGGCGCGTTACCCGATGCCTCGCCGATCCCCAGCAGCATGCGCGTGAACAGCAGCCCCACAAAGCTGGTGACCATCCCCATCAAGCCGATGATGAGACTGTAAAAGCCGAAACCGATGGCGATGATATCGCGACGGCTATAGCGATCGGCCAGGCGGGCCAGGGGCACGCCGGCGACGGCATTCAGCAGGAAGAAGCCGATGCCCGCGGCCAGGCTCATTTGGGTATCGGTCGCACCGAGCTCGAGTTTGATCGGCTCCAGATTGAGCGCCAGCAAGCCGCGATCGACCATGTTGAAGCCGCTGAAAATCCCCAGGATCGTCAGCGCCCAGAGCTGCTGACTGGAGAATTTGGTGGCGGCTGGCTTGAGAGCGCCACTGGCAAGGCCCGGCCGAGCATCCATAATCAATCCTTCCGAGCAGCGCCGCGCCGAGACCGGACCTCGGCGGGTTCAAGTATGCCGTTGCGGTTGGTATCCTGGGCATCGAAAGCGGCAGCCTTTCGACCGCCGGATGCCCATTCCGCGCGCGAAAGCTGGCCGTTCCCGTCGCTATCCAGCGTCGCGAGGGCGCCCAGCCGGGCTGATGGCGGTAATGGCTTGAGGGTGAAGAGCCCGAAGGCGCCGACGCATGACGATGTCACTGCGCAACCTATGCCGATCAACTGTGGCCAGTTCATTGCATCCCTCCGGCTCGACAGCGGGCCCTCATCAGCGCACGCTCTCCCTCACATAAAACCTATATATCCAGATTAAAGGCCTAGTAAAGCGGAGATTGGGAGGAAATGGCCACGAAATGACCGTTTCAAGCCTATTTGGACTTGATGTTGAGGCGAACGACGTCCCCTCGATAGGTGTTCCGCGCAAACAGAACGAGAATGCCGTCCGCATCGACCACATAGCGCTCGATCCGCGCGACAGGGGCGTTGAGTGGGATCTGGAGAGACACCGACGCGTCGAGATCCGCCACGCCGATGGTCATGATCTGCTCCACATCGGCAATGGCCAGGCCATCGATGTCGGCGACCAGCTTCAACGCCGTTTTGCTTGTAAACGCCGCGCGCGGAATCTTGTTCGCCCAGCGCTCGGAAATGAAGACCTCGGCGATCATATAGGGCTGGTCATCGCGCCAGTGCCGACGGCTCAGCTTGCGATAGGCCCCGTCGGCAACGCCAAACTCGATCGTTCCCGCGATGCCGACCTTGCGCTCCTCGCCGACCAATTCAATCTGTGCGCCTTCCCGCGCCTGGAGCAGGCCGAGGAAGTTGGTCTCCAACTGGCACCAGATCTGATCACGCGGTGCGCCGGTGACGAACGTGCCTTTGGCGCGGTATCGGCGGATCAGACCTTCATCGGCCAACATGCCCAGGGCCTGCCGGACCGTCTCCCGCGCCACATCATAGGACAGGGCCAGCTCAACGACGGTCGGTATCTGGCTGCCGACTTCCCACACGCCCGTCTCGATATGGCGGCGGAAGACGGCCGCGAGTTGATGATAGCGCGCGATGCCCCGGCTGCCGAGGTCGGCGGCTCCTGCGGGCCGGCCACCAGGGCCTTTCGGATTGGACCGGGTTGAATGCGTGCTCACAGCCTGTCTCCGTTACAAAGAGTCCGCCATTAGCTGCCGGGCTGCCTTCCGTAAAAGGCTTTGATCGCTCCCCATGATATACCAATTGGCACCCATGTCCGAGAAGTAACGGCGCTCCGCCTCGCTGGAGACGACGACGCCCTTGATCTTTTCGCTGTCTGCCACGGCCTGAAAAATCGAGGTCACGATCGCTTCGACAGCAGGGGAGGAGGCGTCGCTTTCGCCCAAGGCCACAGCGAGGTCCGCCCGACCGATCACAATTCCGTCCACGCCCTCAAGCTCCAGAATCGCTTTCGCCTCATGTGCCGCGTCCGGATGTTCGATTTGCACCAGAACAAGGACATCGTCCGCGGCATCGATGACGTCGCGCATCGAGCCCGACCCGTAATTTGCGTGGCGTGGCGCGCTCGAATAGCCTCTGTTGCCGCCTTTATAGCGGGCGCTTGCGGCCACGGCGCGTGCCATCTCGACCGAGGCGACATGAGGAACCATGATCCCGGCGGCCCCAAGATCCAGAGCGCTGCAGATCGAGCTGCTCTGGGCGTCGGGAACCCGCACAAGCAAGGGCAACTGCGCCGCCCGTCCTGCCAGCATCATGAGATCGAGCATGCCACGGTCGAAAGGACCATGCTCCGCATCGATCACCGCGAAATCCGGCTTCTCCAGTGCCAGGATTTCGACAATCTGGGGCGCCGGAGTCTTGATGAACAGCCCGCGAGGCGCTTCCCGGCTCATGCCGCCCGCTCCACATGGGCCTGATATTCGTGCGCGTTGAACACCCAGCCCTTCGCAATGAAGTCGGCGCGAGGGGGCGCGAACACGTCGACCAGCACATGCTTGCCATCCCCCACGCCCTCCGTGGTGTGGATGATCTCGGGCGGAATGACGACCACGCTGGAAGGGCCGGCAGGCAGATGCTGATCCTCCTGCCAGAGCCGCGCATCGCGGCCCCAAGGGGTCCGCAGATGGTGGGTGAACTGGCCTTCGATGGCCAGGCTTGCCTGCTCCAGATCGGCATGGGCATGGGGGCTTAGCGCGCTATTGTCCCGCAGCCCGTCATATTCGACCCAGTTGATGCTCATGGTTTCGCTTTGCAGGAAACGCAGCCTGCCATTGTCGGGCGGAATGGTCACATCCTCGATCCGGTGAATGCGGACATCCCCCCCATGCGCGATGCGCTCATAAGCCTTGCCCGCGGGACGCACCCGCGCGTCATGCGAAGCATAGGCGTCGGCATTGCGGGGCATCGCCATGTCGGCCTGCTCACGATGGGTCGCGAGAAGATAGAAGGCCGCGGGCCGGTCCAACGCGAAGGCATAGGCGCCGGCCGGGATGATGACCACGCTATGGCCGGGCAGCGCCATGGCCCGATCTCCGCTCAGCGTTCCGCCGGCATGCGGAAGAAGCAGGATGATCTCCCGCTCCGAAGCGAAGCGATGCGATGCAGCGGGCCCGCTTTCGACCCGCTCGATGGAGAAATTCTGCGCCCTGGCAGCGGTGCGGCCAAGCTCATCTGCAGGAGAGGGCATCAGGTCCACGAGCATGGGCGTTCGCACTGGCTTGTTCATGTGTTCGGCCCTCAATAGGTTGCTTCGTTGGCGCGCTTGAACTTGCGCGCCAGTTCGAAGCTCTCCTGCGTTACCGCATATTCGGCGCCGCCCAGTCGCGACACCGGACGGGCTGCGAGCGTGTCGAAATGCCCGTCTTCGTGCAGATAGCCGGGCGCAATATGCATCCCCACCACCTCGCCGAACGTGACATTCGTCTCCGGGCCCAGATCGCCGCCGCCGAACGAGATCACCTTGATGACCCGGCATTCCAGGCTGCAGGGTGAGGCGGCAACGCGGGGCGCGGCGACGACCCGGCAGGGCGCTTTCTCGATCCCGAAATGTTCGAATTCGTCGACGCCGTAAGGCACCGGCGAGGAGGTATCGTTCATCGCTTCGAGCTGACTGGCAGCGACGAGATTGAAGACGAATTCGCCGGTTTTCCTGACGTTCGCCAACGTGTCCTTGGCCGGCCGATCCTCCGGCGTGTTGCAGGAGAACATGAGAATGGGCGGCAGGTTCGAAACGATATTGAAATAGGAGAAGGGCGCAAGATTGGACTTGCCGTGCTCGTCGACCGTGCTCAGCCAGCCGATGGGCCTGGGGGCCACGATGGCATTGAAGATACCGCGTTTGAACGACGCGCTGTCCTTCGGATCGAAAAAGAGGGGCTGGATGTTGGCCATGTTATTCCGATCTTTCGGCTGCTACGCGACGCTGCTTGAGCGTCTGCATGATTGCGGGCAGGCGACTGCGCGCCTGATCTTCAAGAGACTGGTAGATGGAGCGGCCCCGGGCATCGATGCCGACGGTGAGAGGGCCGAGATTTTCGACCCTCATCTTGCTCAGCCTGAAATGCGATGGAAAATCGCGCCATTCGACGGCGAGAACCTCTTTGATCGCTTCGGACAGGATCGGGCTCCCGCCCCCGAGCAGCGACAGGTAGACGCAGCCTGTATCCGTCATGACCTTGGCGACATCAGCGCCCAGGCCGCCCTTGCCGCCAACGATGTGCAGGTCCAGATCGCGGATAATCTGCGGCATATAGGCATCGAAGCGGCGGCTGGTCGTGGGATTGACGTATTGCACATCATAACCGCCGTCGGGCCGCGCCTCGATCATGTGCGGGAGATGGATGAAAACACCCTCCATCGCGAGCGGCAGTGGCAAGCCGCGATCAAGACAGTCGATCATCCGCTTGTGGGCCGGCAGGCCGCCGGTGACGACGATATCGCCGCTCAAAAAGACCAGATCGCCAACATTGAGCGCGGCCACCGCGTCCCGGGAAGGCGGGCATGTGATCGAGACGACCGCCATCAGAGCAGTCGTTCCACGCGGCCATCGCTATGGAGCCGCGCCTTCGCCCGCCGGTTGATCCAGCAATTGAAGCAGACCGCGACCGGCGTGTAGCCATGGCCGAAAGCGTAATCGATGTGGACGGCAAGCGCCGTGGTGCTGCCGCCAACCCCCATCGGGCCGAAACCCGTTGCATTGGCCGCCTCGGTCAGCCGCTCTTCCATGGCCGCGAGCGTTGGATTGGGGTTGAGAGAGCCGATCTCACGATAGGTCGCGCGATTGGCGAGCTTGGCCGTCAGGTCGAAATTTCCGCCAATCCCCACGCCAACAACGACAGGGGGGCAATGCTGAGACCCCGCTTCGATGATGGCATCCAGCACGCAGGCTTCGATGTCTTCCAGCGAAGGCGAGATCAACGTGCGCAAGGATGCCCAGCGTCCGGACCCGAGCGCCTTGGGCACGCAGGTGATGTCGATATAATCGGCATTGCCGAGCAGATCGACGGTAATGGCGGGCATGTCCTTGCCCGGGCCGCCGCGCTCGTTCGTCAGGGGATTATTGACGTGTTTGAGAAGGGGCGGTGAGATGGTCTCGACAAGATGGTCGAAGCCGCGGGTAATGGCGGCCTTGAGGTCGCCCTGCCACTGTGCCGCCCCGCCGATTTCGACGCAATAGGTCGGCACGCCGCTGTCCGAGCAGACGAATGTGTCTCTCGCCTCTGCGAGACGCGCACTTCGCACCATGAGATCGAGCGTTGCCCTGGCGCTCTCCTGCGCCTCATGTTCCCGAGCAGCTTCCAGCGCCTGGATCGTATCCGGCGGAACCCTCCGCAATGCGGCTGAGTAGAGGGATTCCGATATCTCCTGCACCAGATCCTCGGTAATCATGACAAGAGAACGCCCATATAACTAGGTTTTAGTTCTAGGAGTCGGGATTGGCACGGTCAAGGCATTTTCATCCCGAGAAGGGCGGCAGGATTGTCTGAAAGGCAGCGACGGAAAGCCTCTTCTCCCACCCAGGACCGGAGCTGATTGAGCAGGGCCGACGGGTCGGGCACCTGAGCGGTCCGTACAAAGGGCCAGTCCGATCCCCAGATCACCCGGTGGGGTGCCGCGTCTACAAGTGCGGATACGACCGGCTGCATGTCGCTATAGGCGCCCGGCAGTGCCGACCGCCGAAAATAGGTCAGCTTGACCCAGGCCATGCCGGTGGCGATGGCATCCAGTAGCCGGTCGAAGCGATAGGTGCCCGGACGGTCGTCCGGGGAGAGACCGGCCAGGTGATCGAACATCAACGGCATATCGCTCCCAGCGTCGCCAAGCGCCAGATCGGCGCATTGCTCCAGACTTCCCCACACATGGGCGTGAAGCCCGAGAGCGCGCATGTCGCTGCGCAGATCCTCAAGTTGATCAAAGCCTTGCGTCCCCGGATAGGGGCCGCCGTCCGGCCCCGGCACGCCGACAAAACGAAGGGCGACGAGGCCTGCGTCTCTTAATGCTGCCAGTCTATCTCGATTGATCGTCGCGCTGACAGAGCCGACTCCCAGCAGCCGGCCCTGGCCGTGGCGCAAAGCATCCAGCAGGGCGCTGTGATCGTCGCCATAGAGGGAGGGCTGGATGAGAAGCGCATGATCGAACCCCAGCCGGTCGAGCGTCGCAAGATGCAGGTCGCGGTCGGCGGACGGAGGCTCGTAAGCGCCGCCTGGTGCGAGCGGAAAGTGCGGACGCGGCCCGAAAACATGGGTGTGGCAATCCCAGGCACCAGGCGGGAGGATGTGCGGAGGACGACCGTCGCCGGAGATTCCGGAGTTGCTGGTCATGCTTCTGCCTCCTGACGTGATTTCACCGTCGGGCGACGGCCGGGGCTAGCGCTATTGACCTAATTCTTTAGGTCATGCAAGTCAGCCAGTAGGAGCGAACGTGAACGACCTGCCCGAAATTGCCGTCATCGCCGAGCTACCCGCAGATTTGCGAACCGCGCTCGAACGCGATTTTCGGTTGATCCCCGTCCCGCTCGAAGGCGCGAATGCGCAGCCCGTCACGGCAATTCCATCGACTGTGCGCGCTGTGGCCACGCGGGCGGTCCTTGGCATTCCCTCGGGCCTTCTGGAAGCGCTGCCGGATCTGGGGCTGGTGCTCTCCCTCGGCGCTAGTCTGGACAATATCGACGTCGAGGCGCTGGCCGCACGCCAGATCGTCCTCGCGCACACGCCAGACCAGTTCACGGAAGATGTGGCCGATTTTGCACTCGGGCTCATCTACGCCGCCGAGCGCAACATCGTCGCGGCGGACCGGTTCATGCGCAGCGGACGTTGGGCGGAGAACCGCTTCATGAATGGCCGTCGCGTGAGCGCCCGGCGGGTCGGCATTGTCGGACTGGGTCGGATCGGGCGGAGGCTCGCCGAGAAATGTGCCAGCCTGGGCATGTCTGTCGATTACCATGCGCGCGCCCCGGTCGCGGATTGCGCCTACACTTATCATTCCGACGTAACCGCGCTCGCTGCCGCGTGCGACATTCTGGTGCTGGCCTGCGCGGTGACGGATCAGACGCGGCGCATGGTCACCCGCGAGGTCCTGGACGCGCTTGGCCCGCAAGGCATTGTCGTCAACATCGCGCGCGGCGCCGTGATCGATGAAGAGGCGTTGATCGACGCGCTGGAAGGTCGCACGATCGCCGGCGCAGCGCTCGACGTGTTCGACAAGGAGCCGGACTTCGACCCGCGCCTGGCTCGGCTCGAGAATGTGATCCTGACGCCGCACGCCGCAAGCTTCACATTCGAAGCGCGGCAGGCGGTCATCGATCACCTGATGGACGCGGCAAGAACCTACTTTTCGAGCGTTGAAGCTTCCCATGCCCCAACATAGCGGAGAATTGCGATGCCCAGCCTGTCTGAGATGGAAATCACCCGGCGGTGGCCGGCCGAGCATCCCGATCGGATTCAGCTCTACTCCGTCCCCACGCCCAATGGCGTGAAGGTCTCTATCATGCTTGAAGAGACGGGGCTGCCTTACGAAGCGCATCTCGTCGCCTTTTCGACGGACGAGCAAAAGAGCCCGGAGTTTCTCTCGATCAGCCCGAACGGGAAGATTCCGGCCATCGTCGATCCCTCCGGCCCGGGAGGAGCCCCGATCGCTCTGTTCGAGTCCGGTGCCATTCTGCTCTACCTTGCGGAGAAGACCGGGCAGTTCATGCCTACCGATGCATCCGGTCGCTGGGAAGCGCTGCAGTGGCTGATGTTCCAGGTCGGGGGCGTTGGTCCGATGGTCGGCCAGCTGGGATTTTTCCACAAATTCGCGGGCAAGGACTGGGAGGACAAGCGACCCAGAGACCGGTACGCGGCGGAAACGGCTCGGCTGCTCAGCGTCATGAACACGCGGCTCAAAGATCGGGAGTGGTTTCTTGGCAAGGACTATTCGATCGTCGACATCTCGCTGCTCGGCTGGATTCGCAATATTGTCGGCCTGTTCGACGCGGCAGAGTTGGTTGACTTCGGATCAATGCCCCACGTCGCGCGATGGCTCGAACAAGGACTGGCGCGGCCGGCAGTTCAGCGCGGGCTGACCATGCCGCCTCGCCCGTCCTAAGGCCGGCTTTCCGGCGACGGCGGTGGTCAGCGCTCGTCCAGCCCGTGCCGGTGAAGGAAGGCCGAGAGGAGGTCGGCCACGGCCACATTATTGAGGTCCGCAAAGGGGAGGTGGGTGTTCCCCGAGAGGCCGGCGGCCGGCAAGGACAGGATTTCCGCCTTACCGCCATGGGCGTTAACGATCGCTACAAAGGTCGTCGCCGCGCGATAGGCCGCACTCCAGTTCGTCGACTGCGCAATGTGGTCGCCGAACACAATCTGGATCGGGATGCGCGTGAGCCGTTTGAATTGCTCGGCGGACACCTTGACCGGGCCGAACGGTCCCTTTCCAGCCGGCGGGCCTTCCCCTTCAGGAAACACGAACCCGGGCGGCTCGTAAGCGACGATGCCTTTGACATTGTCACTCTCGAGCGCGGTCATGAAGGCTCTGAACCCGCCGCCGGAATTGGTGACAAGCACCGTCGGCCCAATTCGGTCGACCGCCTTCGCCGCTGCCGCGCTCTGCAATTGAGCGTTCGGTACAGTGTCGAACTCATCGTACCGCGCGCGCATTGCCTGATCCCAGGCTTGCGGGTCGTCCTTGGGGAACTGGATGCCCGGGAACCAGTTGGGGTAGGCTTCCCCCAGGCGCCAGGCCTTGAAATTCCCCTCATCTCGACCGGGCACCGCCTTGTAGGTATAATCCTCGCAGCCCCAGTTCGCGCGGCCAACACGCGGGCCATCCCAGAGGTAGATCGGAAAACCGCGGCGCAGGAAGATGCTCTGGAAGCCTTCGCCGCCATCCCACCGGTTTTGCCACACGGCCACGCTGGAACTGTGCCACAGCAGCAGCGCTGTCTTCCGCGCCCGCCGCGGGATCTGATATTCCACGAAGCCGTGATCGCAGGACAGATGCCCCGATGCGGCATCACCCAGCAGCGCACCACCGACCGAGAACGAGCCTTGCCGCTTAAGGACGATGGACGCAGCGAATGCCGGAGTTGCCGTGAACGGACTCGCGGCGACGCACAAGCTGCCGATGCTCGCCAACGCTATCAATCGGCGCAGTGATCTTCTCATGGATTCGGTCTTCCCCGGAAAGGCAGATGAAGAATGTCAGGAGGCTCGCAGGGCGCGGAGGCAGTTTCCCACCGCCGGTCTTGCATCATCCATTGATCCGCAGATGCTACCGGAGAAATTTCCGCTTCTCAAGGTCGGAGGATGGCTTGCGCCGCAGACAAAGCCATGCAATTTGTGAATCCGGAATATTTTCCGGCTTATTGCGGCGCGGGCAGGTTTCAGCAGCGTCCCAGCGGCGTCTTGAGCAGGCGCCCGCCCAGACGAGAGCGATGCATCGCGGGGTTCGGAGAGGAAATTTGGACGACATTTCAGTCACGCGGATCAACGGTCTCATCGGCGCCGAGATTGGCAATGTGGACATGTCCAAGGATATTGATGACCGGACGATCGAGCAGATCACAAAAGCTCTCGCCGAGAATGGCGTCATCTTTTTCCGCGATCAGGATCTCAGCGCCGACCGGCAACGCGCATTTGCAGGCCGCTTTGCCTTGCCGGGCGCAAAGCGCGCGCCAGTGGCGGACGCGCAGATCACGATGATCGAGAAGGAAGAGCAGCAGCTAAAGAATGTGGGCGGAGGCTGGCATGCCGACCAGACATTCAACGAGGTTCCGTCCTGGGGCTCTATCCTCGCGGCGAAGGTGCTGCCGTCAGCCGGCGGCGACACGGTGTTTGCGAGCCTCGCTGCCGCTTATGATGATCTCTCCGAGGGCATGAAGACCCAGCTCGAGACGATGCGCGCAGAGCATAATAACGAGCGGGTCATCACGTCGATGTCCCTGCTGCCCCAATATGCTGGCGCCAAGGCAAAGGTCGTGAAGGCGATCCATCCCGTGGTCATCCGGCATCCGATCACCGGCCGGAAATCGCTGTTCGTCAACCGCGGCTACACGACCCATTTCGAGGGATGGACACAGGAAGAGAGCGCGCCCTTGCTCCAATATCTGTTCCAGAAGTGCGAGCGACCGGAATATCAGGTCCGTCTCAAGTGGCGCCCGGGAACGGTGGCGTTCTGGGACAATCTCCAAGTCCTGCACTATGCCGTCAATGATTATCACGGCGAGCGGCGGGTCATGCAGCGGGTCTCCGTTTCGGGCATTCGCCTCGATCGGGCGGGGTGCACAGCAGCGGCCTGCGTGTCCCAGCCATGATGTTCAATCACATCTTTGTCGGAACGAACGACCTGGAGAGAGCGCGGCAGTTTTACGATGCCGTGATGGGGGCACTGGGGCATGCCAATGCCGCCGCCCCGGACGCGCCCCTGCTTTCTTATCGCTGCGGCGAGCAGGGCTTCGCCGTCAGGGCGCCCCGCAATGGCGATCCGGCAACCTTCGCGAACGGCGGCACGATCGGCTTTCGGGCGCCAAGCCCGGAACATGTCGATGCGTTTCATCGTGCCGGGTTGGCCAATGGAGGGGTAGACGATGGCGCGCCTGGCACGCGGCCGGGCAGTTACGGCCAGCCATATATCGCCTATCTGCGTGATCCTGACGGCAACAAAGTCTGCGCGACCTGGAAAGCTTCCTGGAAGGATTAGTTGCGCCGGTGCAGCTGCCCTCAGAGCAGCGAAGACGCCGCCTGTTCGATCTCGATCGCAGCCTCCTGCAATGGGCCAAGCAGATCGGCCACCAGCCGATCCAGGGACGCACTGCTGACCGAGGCGGCTGCGACAATCGAAGCCGCCTGAACCCCGCCCAGCGACAGGGGGACGGCAATGGAGCGTTGGCCGAGGAAGATCTCCTGATCGTTCAAGGCATAGCCTTTGCTCCGCGCCTCTTTCACATCGGCCTTCAGCGCTGCGGCACTCGAAAGGGTGTTAGGCGTGAAGGATTGGAAGTCCCAGCCTATCAGGCGCTCGTCCAAGACGTCCGGCGCCAATCCGGCGAGCAGGACCTTGCCGGGCGCCGTCGCATAGGCCGGTAGTCGCGCGCCGACATGCACGTAAAAGGGCTCGATCGGCTTATGCGTGCCCCGCGCGATGTAGACCACATCCCGCTCGTCCAGCACCGTGATGCAGCACGTCGCATTCAGCCTGCGCGCAAGCTGGGTTAGAAGCGGTTTCGCGATGGCGGCGAATGGCTGCGACGAGAGATAGGAAAAGCCGAGTTTGAGAACCCGGGGGGTGAGGCAGAACCGGCCTTCGTCGGCTACGGCATAACCGAGTTTCTCCAGGGTCCGCAGAATACGGCGGGTGGTTCCCGGCGTGAGCTTGAGCTCCCGTGCAATCTGACTCAAGGTCCAGTCAGGATTGTCCGATCCGAACAACTCCAGGACGGCTAGCCCTTTTTCCAGCGAGGGAATGAAGTCGTCATCCACCGCGCGCACGCCCTCCTGCTCCCCAGTCTGCGTTTTCGATTTGGCCATGTTCAATATTCCGACTTTTTCGCGGGGAATGATGCTGCTCTGCTTTCCACGGCTGGCGGTCAGAATCAAGCTGACGCCCTTAGCCGATCCTGCATGGCGGACAGAGCCGGAAGCAGACAGGGCCGCCGGCGCCAGCCGACAGCCCTGTGTTGCTTTGGGGCAAGCCGAATGCTCGGCTCAGCGCATTATTAGAAGCTCTTCTCCACAGTCAGGTAGAACTGGCGTGGCGCCGCCGGCTGCGCGTTGGTGTAGGCCGCGCCCAACGCCTGGGAGTCGAACACGTTATAATAATAAACCTTGTCGAACAGGTTCGTGGCTCCAACGGCGATCGAGAAGTCATATTCGTCGTTGTCGTAGGTCAGGCGGGCATTGAAGACCGAACGCGCCGGCATAAGGTTATCAAAGGTGGTCGACGTGCCGGACACCACCTGGCTCGATTCATAGATCCAGTCCACCCGGGGCGTGATCGATCCGGCCAGTGACGGAAGCTCCGCCGTGTACTGCACGCCCGCATTCGCCGTCCAGAACGGCGAATTCTGCCGCCGGTTGACTGCGCGCTCCCGAATGTCCGGCGCCGTCAGCTTGGTGTACCCCACCGAGCCATTGATGAGCAGGCCATCGACAGGATTGATGGTATACTCGGCTTCAAAGCCGCGGATTTTTGCAGCCTGATTGCGATAGTAGGTCCGTCCGAGGCAGGTAATCCCGGTGCCTGCCGCCACGACCGCACCGCAGGTGGTCGACCCCGCAGGGCCTCCCGCGAGTGGGACGAGCGTGCGATTTCCGGGCACGGGCTGACCATTTGCGTCCAGCAGGGCCTCGGATCCTGAAATCGAAGTCGGGCGGTTCTTGAAGTCGGTATAGAAGGCCGCGAGATTCAGGCGCACCCGACGATCGAAGAGATCGAGCTTGGCGCCGATTTCGTAGGCGATGTCGTCATTGCCATCATATTGCGCGATCTGCGAGGGCTGTTGCGGGCGCGGATCGAAGCCGGGAAGCGAGTTGCCGGTCGCAGCGGACACATAGATGAGCGCGTTCGATGCCAGCTGATAATTGACGCCGGCCTTCCAGTCGAACCGCGTCTGCTGCGGAACGACGTAAAAGACCGTGTCGCTGGCGCTGGGCGAGGTGTCGAGGACGTTATAAAAGTCGACGACCTTCTTGTCGTCTGAATAGCGCAGGCCGCCCACGAAGCTGAGCGCTTCACCAAATGGCCGGATCGTGGCGTTGGCGAAGACCGCCTTGCTGGTTGGGTTGAACTCAGAATCGATGAGCCGCTGGAACGAGCTCTGGGGCGAGATGAAGGCGGCGTGCTGCGAGCCATCGGCCGTGAAGTAGAAGCCGCCCACGACCCAGTCGATGAACGATGACTTGCCGGACAGGCGCGCTTCGGCCGTCCAATATTCCTCCGAGAAGGTATTGGACCGCAACACCACATTGAGCGGCGAGCCATCATCGTCATAGGAATGGGTCTCGACCATCTCACGATGGGCGACCACCGCGAGGAAATTAATGTCGGGATTGATGTCCCAGCTCATCTTGGCTGAGACGCCCCAGTTCTTGAGGTCGATGAACGGCGAAAAGCTGGCGCCGCCGCGTACGGCCACACCATTGATCCGCAAGCCATTATAGAATGTGTTGCCCGGGATGACCGTGCCTGCGGCGATGGGATCGCTGAAGCTGGCATAGGTGCTGTAGGGATCGCCCGTCAGGAAGCGGGTGTCATAGGCCAGACCCAAGGTGTTGGCGGCGGACACGACCGTCCCGGACACCCGGTTGTTGATGATCCCGACGATGCTATCGGCGTTATTCTCGCTCGTATCGCGGATATAGTCGCCCGTCACCGTGAACCGCAGATCCTCGGACGGCTTCCAGAGCAAGGACCCCCGGTAGGCCTGCACATCTTCGCCGCCCTGATGGCCGACGACGCAATCCTTGGGCGTGAACCCGGCGGTCGGCATGTTGAGGGTCGAGGCATAAGGCAAGGAGCCCGATAGCGCAGGCGTGCCGCGCGCGCGCATCTCGCAGGTGAAATCGAGGATCTTCTGATAGCCCGTCCGCTTCTTCGAAAGCGCAGAAACGGAGAGGGCGAGCTGCTCGTTCAACGGCAGATTTAGCGAGCCGCGGAAGTCCATGCGGTCATAGGAGCCGGCTGTGATCTGAATACGCCCATAAACATCGCTGGTGGAGGGCTGCTTGCTGATGATGTTGACGGCGCCGGCGAGTGAATTCCGCCCAAACAGGGTGCCCTGCGGACCCCGGAGCACCTCGATATGCTCGATATCCAGAAGATCGAAGTTCGACCCGAGCAGCGTCGGGAAATAGACGTCGTCGAGATAGAAAGCGACGACAGGCTCGCTGGCGAGGCTCGTATCCCGATTGCCGATCCCCCGGATCGTCGCATCGATACCGGGCCCGAATGCACCCTGCGACTTCCGGAATTGCGTGTTGGGAACCACAGCGGTCAGTTCGCCGACGCTGGTGATCCCCTTCTGCTCGATCGCCTCGGCCGTGACCGCGGTGATGGCGATCGGCGTATCCTGCAAATTCGTCGACTGGCGCGTGGCGGTAACCACAATGTCCTCAAGGCCGCCTGCCCGGCTGTCCTGTGGCGTCGCTTGCGGGGCCGCCGATGCCGATCCAACCTGTGCGCTTGCCGGCCCTGCTAACAAAGCGAGAACCAGCGCTGCCGAGCTTATGGTTGCCAATTCCAGGTTTTTCATCTCAGTCTCCCTCGGGCGAATTCTAGCGAAATGGAGACCCTCTCGTCGCCTCTCGCGATGCTCGCCATATTTCCGGATATTTTTCCGGTTAGCGATCTAGCGCGCATTTTCGGCAGCTGCAATCCTAATAATCGGCGAACTCCAGAGGAATTTGGCGGAGGTGCGATGTATCTATTTTGTAAAAATGAGACAGGATTGTGATGAGTCGGGCGATAAAATATGTGATCAACTACAGATATGTCTTGTCTACATGTATGATCTCGCTGAGCGAGTTCATGTATATGTTTATCGATCTACGACAATTTTCAGATTTTTTCCGAAGAATGGGAGGACTTCTTTTTGCATTCTTTCCGGAACTTTACTGCTGTGATCGCCCGGATAAATGTCCAGTTGATTGCTTATAGCATAGTTATCTAGGTTTTTATGGAGCTCGGTTGCTGCGGTGACGATCGTGTCCTGATCGCCGACGTCGATGCCAATGGCGCGATAGGTCCTGAGAGCAGCGACATACTGGTCGATGAAACTGAGCGGGGCATTGGCTGCGCGCTTGGCCATGATCGCCTCGCGCGACTCGCCCTGTTCCGTAATCGGCAGATCGACGAAGAGCGGCGGCTTCGCCGGATTGGGCGAGAAGGCCGCCGCTGTCGCAAGTGGCCCTGCATATTTGAACGGGAGGCCTCGGGCAGCCTGAGGGGATGCAAGATCGTTGATCTCCCTCACTTCTTTTGCGGTCAATCCCTGCGTTCCGAGAGCGCTCAGGCAACAGGGCGACATCATGTAGAGAACGCCAAACCGCCCTGGGCGCTTCATGCCAATGCGCGCGACGCCGTAGCCGCCCATGGAATGCCCCATCAAGCCACGCGCGGCCGCCTCTGGAATCGAGCGGAACTCCCGGTCGATATAGGCAGGCAGTTCATCCGCTATGAATGTCTCGAAGTCGCCGGTGACAGTAGAACTGCCATAGAAAGATCCGCCATACTCATTGCTCCCATCGGGGAACACGACAATGACCTCCGGCACTCCCGCAGCAAAAGCTGCAGCGATCCGCCTGGCCGCATCGAGTTTCTGCATCCAGCTTGCTGCATCGATGGAGAAGCCGTGCAGGGCGTAGACGACAGGGTATCGCCGCTTGATGTCGCGGCCATAACTCGGGGGAAGAACGACAAAGACCTCGCGCTCGGCGGAGGTCCCCAGAAGATTGCCGGCAATGGCTTGTGAGTGCACCAACCGTCGCTCCACCCGAACCTGGGTGTTGGGGGCTTCGGCCTGGCTTGCGATGGATGGAGCGGCGGGAGCGGCGCCAGCGGCCAGCGAGGCAGTGACAAGCCCAAGGCCACCCAACAATCGCATCTTCATATCTGAATCCTCTCTGATCGCCAGGCCAGGAGCGGTTGCTCACGGCCAACACTGCATGCGAGGCCGGTCGGCGCCAGTCGCGCTTACTTCACTATAAACATATGTTTACATGTTTTATTGGTCAAGCAGCTCGGTTTTGAAGGTGGCTTGCATCCAGGGTCGGGACGAAGAACACACAACGCGCCATGCTAAAGGCTCGAAAAGTGGCGCGCATCGTCGTTGACCGTCATCCGCCAATGGCTGAGGTCACGGGGCTCGCTTGATCCTGCCGGGCACCGCGCCGCGGTGGTGTCGACGCGCGGTGCACTGGGCCTCGATCATGTCGGCGACCGCAGCGCCGCAGCGGCAACCTATCCGAAATTATCGCGGACGCTGCCTTCCGCTTGGACGATCGCGAGGGTTGCTTGTCCCTCCTTAATTGATTTTTCGAGACATAGTCCTCCGGCTCCGACCGGTAGGGGATGCACCGTTGGCATCTGTGCCGGGGCCGGCTATCGGCGCTGTACCGAGCGATGGATGATCTGATGGAAGTCGAGCCGTTTCAGGCCATAGAATTGAGCAAGTTGGCCTATCGCCTGGGCGCGGAGGGGCGATCGGTTCTCCATATGGAGTTTGGCCAGCCCTCCACGGGGGCGCCGCAGGCCGCGTTGGACGCTGCGCGCCACGCGCTCGGCATCGATCCGATGGGCTATTGGGAGAGTCCTGCGCTGCAGGCGCGGCTCGTCCAGCTCTATAGGGAGCGGTACGGCATGGCAGCCGAGCCGGATCAGTTCCTGCTCACCTGCGGCGCCTCGCCGGCATTGGTCCTTGCGCTGAGCACCCGGTTTAAGGCGGGTGATCGGATCGCCATGGCCCGGCCGGGCTATGTCGCCTATCGCAACACGGTGCGCGCGCTCGCCATGACGCCGATCGAGATCGAATGCGGCGAACAGGCGCGCTTTCAGCTGACGGCGCGCGCGCTCGCGGCGCTGGATCCGGCACCGCAGGGTGTGATCGTCGCCAGCCCGGCCAACCCCACCGGAACGATCATCGCGCCTGCCGAACTGGAGGCGATTGCGCGGCTCTGCCGGGAGCGCAGCGTCGCGATCATCTCGGACGAAATCTACCATGGCCTCAGCTATGGCGAACCTTGCCGCTCGATGGGGGAATTCGCACCGGATGCGATGATCGTCAGCAGCTTCTCCAAATATTACTGCATGCCCGGCTGGCGGCTCGGCTGGCTCTATGTGCCGCGCGCCATGGTCGAGCGGGCACGCGCCTATATGGGCAGCCTGTTCCTGACCGCGCCATCGATCAGTCAGCATGCCGCTTTGGCGGCGCTGGACTGCACGTCAGAGCTGGAAGCGCATCGCGCCACTTATGCCCGTAACCGGGACATTCTGCTGGACGCCTTGCCAGCCCTCGGTCTGCGACGCATCGCGCCGCCGGATGGCGCCTTCTACATCTATGCGGATGTCAGCGACTTTACCGATGATAGCCCTGCGTTCTGCAAGAAGCTGCTCCTGGAAACCGGGCTCGCCATGGGGCCGGGGCTCGACCATGATCCGGTCAATGGCCATCGGTTCATCCGGCTGAGCTTTGCGATCACGGAAGCCGAAGTGCAAGAGGCAGTGCGGCGCCTTTCGGCGTGGTTGCCCGACCAGCGACGGCTGTAACGATCACGTCGCGGGGGGCAACCATATTTTAGAGCAACGGATGCAGCGCAATCGACGTCGTGCTTGCGTTGAAGTTAACTATAGTTATCGGCTTAACACGGCCGGTTATGACCCCGCTCCAGACCGAGGGCGACAATTTTCACACGACAAATCAGCTGCATGGCTCCGATCTGCATGCGCGCCATCTCGACAAGGCCGGGCTTTTTTGTTGCGCTGCCGCTCAGCTAACGTTAATATTCCTCCTGAAGATGACGGCTCCGCCCCACGGGCGTTCGTTGCCTTCGACAAGGGCAAACTGTCGGTAACGGCGGGACGCAAAGCCTCCGGCCCCAATGGGGTAGCGGGGCTACCGGGGGATGAAACAGAGCATTTTCGGATATCGTGTGTAGCCTGCTGTGAGAAGGTCATTGGGTTCGTTTGAACCTCAGGCTGCGCTCCCTGTCGTCGCGCTTCGATCCCTGTCTCAAATCCCGTTGAACCGCACCTGCATGGCGGTTTGCCCTTCACATCATCTGGGCGGTGGGCCCACACGAGGGGATTTCGTAATGCAGGGTAAGGCAATCAAAACGCGCAGCGCCGTTCGGCAGGCTCTCAAGGCAGGTCTGTTCAGCAGTGTCGGTATCGCGGGGCTGCTGGCGGGCGCATCGGTCGCGCAGGCCGATACCGGAGTTTGCGAAGTGACGGGTGATGTCACGCTTTTTTTCTGCGATACGTCGTTGGTTAAGGCTCGTATTGAAGGAGGCGATACCAGCCTCACCGTGAATGGCGCACAGGTCGAGGAGAGCATCACAGTCGATGGCGTGAGCTACTATACGTGGGATAACACAATCCCTGGCGACATTACCTCGACGCTCCTCATCACCAATTCCACGATCAGCACCACTAATAATGGCGGCGTAAACGTCAGTTCCAATATCGTGGGTCGGAACGACATTTCGGTCACCTTGGGCCCGGACGTCACAGTGGATAGCGTGGGTGGCAACGGTGGCATCTGGGTGCGCAACCAGGTTGCGGGTGACATCATGATCCAGAACGATGCGGCGCTGACCGTCTCCGGCGTGAACACCAACGGCATTTCCGCGACCACCAACGCTGGGTCGGTGAGCGTCACCAATAGCGGTGCCATCACGGTCAACCCAACGGTAAACCCCGCAGACTTCACGCAGCGCGGGATTTACGCCGACGGCGGCTACAATGATGTCGAGCCGGTCGAGGTGACGGTGACCAACACCGGCCAGGTGCAGGCTCAGGCAGCGGGCATCCGCGTCGTCAATTACAACGGTCTTGCGAAGATCACCAACAATGCCTCGGTATCGTCGGTCAACAATCAGGCACTTGTCGCCTGGACGCCGGACGGCGAAGTGGTGATCGACAATCAGGAGCAGGGCATCGCGACATCGGAGTCCGGGCCGGCGATCCAGGGCGCCTCGCAGATCGGTGACATCACCATCACCAATGGGGGCCTTGCAGAAGGCGAGACCGGTATTCTTGCCATAGCGGGCTTCGATCCGGATGAGGCAGGCTCCGGCGCCATCACCATCACCAACACCGGCACCGTCACCGCCAGGTCCGGCAGCGCCGTTCAGGCGCGCACACCGGTCGGCAATGTCGTCATCGACAATAGTGGAACGCTGCAGGCGAATGGCGAAAGCGCGGCTGTGGATGCAGACGCGGTCAGCGGCACGGTCCAGATCACCAATTCCGGGTCGATCCTGGGTGAAACCGCTATCGTCACCAACAATGCGCCGACCACAATCATCAACTCGGGCGTCATTGCAGGGGGGGCTTCGTCCGGCCACGCCATTCTGATGGGTGCCGGCGACGTGACACTGGAACTGCGTGCCGGCTCCAGCATCACCGGTCTCGTCGCGGATGCGGATATCGCGAGCGGCACCAACACCCTGGCCCTGGGCGGCATCGTCGACTCGTCATTCGATGCCGGCCTGATTGGCGTGCAGTATAATGATTTCGATGAATTCGTGAAGGTAGGGGACGGCACCTGGACGCTCACGGGGACAGGAACGACCGGCTGGACAGTCAAGGAAGGGACGCTGAACGCAGGCAGCAATGGCGCATTCGGCGTTGGCCAGGACTATGTCGTC
Source organism: Sphingobium sp. B8D3A (assembly GCF_025961995.1). Lineage (NCBI taxonomy): Bacteria > Pseudomonadati > Pseudomonadota > Alphaproteobacteria > Sphingomonadales > Sphingobiaceae > Sphingobium > Sphingobium sp. B8D3A. The sequence goes on from NZ_JAOQOS010000001.1 coordinate 1,495,206, forward strand.
GAAGGTGGCGTGCTGGGCGTGGGTGGTTCGCAGAATGAGGTGACCTTGGGCTCGCTCACTGTCGCGCAAGCAGGCCTCGTCGGCACCGACGGGGGCGTGCTCGTGCTCGATCAGAGCAGCGACACCGTGTTCGCTGGCGAGTTGATCGGCGGAGGGACGTTCGTCAAGGCGGGCGAAGGCGTGCTCGCGTTCACCGGTAACGGCTCGCCCTTCAATGGCGCGCTGGATGTTACCGGCGGTTCATTTAACCTGACTGGCAGCCTCGTCACGACTTCGGTCTCCGTGGGCGGCGCCGAAATTGCTTCGCTCAACATCGTGAGCGGCGGTACGCTCAATTCCACCGAGGGCTTGATCGGCATGGGAGGAACGACCGGGGCCGTCACTGTCTCTGGCGAGGGGAGCTGGAGCAGTTCCAGCTCCATACAGATCAGCCGTGACCCCAACTCCTCCGGTTCGCTGACCATCATGAATGGCGGCTCGGTCGAGACGGTGAATGGCAGCATCTACATGGGCGCGGGCGGCTCGATCAGCGTCAGCGGTGAAGGGTCGGCGCTTCGGGTCGGTACGCTGCATTCCGAACTGCCGGCCGACTGGGTTTCGGCCGATGGCTGGTTCAGTGCGGATGAGGGCAGCATCTCGGTGACCGACGGTGGTTTGCTGGAGGCTGACGGCAGCTATATCGGCGGAAACGGGTCCGGCACGGCGACGATGATCGTCGACGGTGCCGACACGGTGTGGCGCAACGGCCTCAGCCTGTACATCGGCGGCACCGGCAACGACACCGTTGGCCAGGGCAATGTGACGGTGTCCGGCGGCGCAGAAGTCACGTCCTACACCAGCGCGCTTGGCGTCGACACCGGCTCGAGCGGAACGCTGACCCTCACCGGCGAAGGCACGACCTACAGTGTTCTCGCCCGTAACGGTTACGCCGGCAACATGCGGGTCGGCTACAGCGGCACGGGCACCGCCACGGTTTCCAACGGCGCCCTGCTGTCGGCAGCCGCCCTGATCGATGTGGCGAGCCAGGAGGGCAGCAGCGGTACGCTGACCATCGAGGCGGGCGGCCGGGTCACCGGCGAATCCCTGCGAATCGGTGGGGCTCAGTCCGCTGTCGGTAGCGTCAGCGTCGATGGAGCAGGCTCCACGCTTGAGATCGGCAGCGGTCGCATCGGTATCGGCATCTCTGGCGAGGGCACGCTCATGGTCAGCAATGGCGCCTCGGCGAGTTCGCAAGGTGCGATCATTGGCTGGGAGTCGACCGGTCAGGGCACGGCTACCGTGAGCGGCGCGGGCAGCACGTGGACCAATGACGGCATTCTCTACGTCGGCAACGTCGGCGAAGGAACGCTCAACATCGCGCAGGGCGGTCGGGTCACCAGCACGGATGGCTATGTGGGCACCGTCAGCGGCTCCACAGGCGCGGCGAACATCAGCGGTGCCAACTCGGTCTGGGACATGAGCGGGCTGTTCATTGCCGGCAACGAGGCGGGCGCACAGTCGACGATCTCGATCTCCAATGGCGGCACATTGCGCGCGGTTCAGGGCACGCTGGGCAATCTCACGGGATCGCAGGCGAGCATGATCGTGACCGGCGCTGGCTCGACCTGGAGCGCCTATAATGATGGCCTGACGAACTGGGCAGGTTACATCAATGTCGGCCTGTTTGGCAGCGGCACGCTGGAGGTCTCGGACGGCGGCAAGGTAGAGGCGGTGCGCGTCTACATCGGCAATGATGTCGCCTCGAGCGGCAGCGTAACGGTAAGCGGCGCAGCTTCGGCGATCCGGACAGAGGAAGGCCTCTATATCGGTGCCGAGGGGGCCGGCGTCCTGACCCTGGCCGATGGCGCAGACCTCAGCGCCCAGGTGATCAAGATCGGCAATCGCGCCGGCTCCACCGGCACGCTGAGCATCGGCGCGGCGGCAGGCAGTGCGGCCCAGGCGGCTGGTGTGATCAACGCCGTGCAGGGCATTCAGTTCGGTGCCGGGGCTGGCAAGCTGGTCCTGAACCACAGCGGGATCGATTATGCACTTGCCGCCAGTCTGTCGGGCAATGGCGTGGTCGATGTTCTTGCGGGCAAGACGGTGCTGACCGGCGATGGCAGCGCCTATACTGGCGCGTTGAACGTGAACAGCGGCAAGCTGGTGCTGGCCAACGTGATGAATGCCAACTCGACCGCGATCGCGGCGGATGGCACCCTGCAGATCGGTAACGGCGGAACGGCCGGTACGCTGGTTGGCGACGTCCACGCCAACGGCACGTTGGTGTTCAACCGCAGCGATGTGTCCAGCTATGGCGGCAGCATCACCGGGCACGGCACGATCGTGAACGCCGGGTCGGGCCGGTTGGTACTGGCCGGCGATAGCAGCACGTTCGCTGGCCAGACGAAGGTTGATGCCGGGACGCTGCTGCTCACGGGCAAGCTCAATGGTGCCGTGACCGTCAACGCCAATGGCACGTTGCAGGTTGGCGATGGCGTCCGCAATGGCGAGCTGACCGCCAGCACGACCAACGACGGCACGCTGATCTTTAATCAGGTTGCAGACTATGATTACACGGGCGCTCTTTCGGGCAACGGCAGCCTGATCAAGCAGGGCGAGGGCACGCTGCTGCTCTCGGGCGATTATGGCTATACCGGATCGACGGTGGTGCAGGCGGGCCGGGTGCGGCTGCTGGCGCAGCTCGACAGCGCGACCGATCTGGTCGTGGACGATGGCGAGTTTGACCTGAGTGGCACCGACCAGACCGTTGCGGGCCTGAGCGGCGCTGGCGGGACGGTGAGCCTGGGCACGAGCACGCTGACCGTCAACCAGAGCAGCAACACGCTGTTCGGCGGCAGCTTCAGCGGCAGCGGAACGATTGCGCTGAACGGTCCGTCCAGCGCGCCCGTCAGCATCAACCTGACCGGCGAGAGCTTTGGCTCGTTCACCGGTGCGCTCAACCTCGAGGGCATCGTGACGCGGGTGAACGGCTCGATGGGCGGCACGATCACGGTCGGCAGCGATGCGGCCCTGGGCGGTCGCGGGCAGGTGAACAATATCGTGGTCGGCAATGGCGGCACGCTGCTGCCGGGCAACTCGATCGGCACGCTCACCGCAGCGGGCAATGTCGTGTTCCAGGCAGGCTCGACCTATGAGGTGGAGGTCAATGCCGAGGGCGAGAGCGACAAGCTGATTGTCGGCGGGACGGCGACCATCCAGGGCGGCACGGTCTCGGTGCTGGCGGCTGCAGGCAATTATCGCTTCAGCAATGAGTACACGATCATCACGGCCGCGGGCGGGGTGACCGGGCAGTTTGCGGCCACCGATGTCGATCTGCCGTTCCTGACGCCTGAGCTGAGCTATGACGCCAATAATGTCAGGCTCGTGCTGACGCGCAACAATCGCAGCTTCGAGAGCGTGGCGGTGACGCCCAACCAGTTGGCCGTGGCCCTCGCGCTGGATGCGAGTGACGACAATGCCAGCCTGTCCCGTGCGGTGGCGGGGCAGCTTGAGGAAGCCGGCGCCGTCCGCGCGTTCGATGCGCTGTCGGGCGAGTTGTGGGCGACCGCGGGCACGCTGATGGTGGACGGCACCCGCCGGCTTGGCGACATGGTGATCGGCCGCATGGAGCAGGCCGATGTGGTCAGCCGCACGCTGGCCGGTGCCGGCTCGTCGGCCCGCACGCTGCGTGATGGCAGCACGGCGGTCTGGGGCCAGGGCATCGGTGCGTGGAGCACGCTCAAGAGCAATGGCAATGCGATCAAGGCGACGCAGAGCACCTTCGGCTTCATCACCGGTGTCGATACGGGCCTTGGTGGCTGGCGTCTGGGCGTGGCCTTTGCGCATGAGCAGAACAAGGTGCGGGTCGATGGGCGCAGCAGTGAGGCGACGGTCAACGGCAACAGCGCGCTGGTCTATGCCGGCGGTGGCTGGGGCGCCCTGCGCGCCCGGATCGGCGCCTCCTATAGCTGGCTCGACGTGAACGGGACGCGCAAGGTGGCGTTCCTGGGCGTCAACGATGCGCTGGCGGGCGATTATGATGCCAGGAGCGCCTCTGCCTTCGGTGAGGTGAGCTATGCTCTCCCGCTGGGCGCGGTGACGGCCGAGCCCTTTGCCGGCGTGACCCATGTCCATCTCAAGAGCGATGCCTTCACCGAGACGGGCAGCGCCCTGACCGCGCTGGGCGTCACGGACAGCACCCGCGATGTGACCTACACCACCCTGGGTCTGCGTCTGGGCGGCGCAGTGCCGGTCAGCGCCACCACGGTGCTCAGCCCGCGCGTCTCGGCAGCCTGGCTGCGCAGCTTTGGCGATGTCGATGCGACCAGCCGCAACATCCTCTCGACCGGCGAGGCCTTCTCGGTCGCGGGCCTGCCCACGACCCGCGATACCCTGCGTCTCGAAGGCGGCGTTCAGGCCAACATCATGCCGGGCGGCTCCATCGGCGCCACCTACGTGGGCAACATCGGCGACCAGTGGAAGGACCACGGCGTCAAGATCGGCTTTAGCTACAGCTTCTGAGGCCATTCCGACCGTTAAAACGAAGGGCGCGAGCAGTTGCGTCCTTTGAATCGAGATGAATTGAGAGGTGCGGCCTAAGTTGCACCTCTCCTTTTCCGAAATGACGTGTCGTCGTAATTCAATATTTCATCCAAATATATCGAAATAAATAAATTATTTTAACTAATTATTTATAATCAATGCCCATCCGTTGGTATGATTATCTCGTTGAGATATATTGAATATTTATAGTTGTTAATTTGAACGTGGGGTTATTGCATGTTTCATCCCGTTGGGAATCGCCGGACGTCCTTCAAATCCATTCTGCGCTGCTCGGTGGCGACGACGTTCTTGGTCGCGGTGGGCAGCCTGCCTGCACATGCGTCGGACGGCGCGGGTGGTATGGCGGGGGATAGTACTTTCACGAGCGCAGGCGGGAGCGCAAGCACTACGTCAACGGGGAACAGCGGGACGGACGGGGTCGGTTCTGAATCGAGCTATCTCTCCGGCGGTGCCGGTGGCGGTAGCGGCCTGACGGGCGGCAATGGCGGGGCTGGCTCGGGCGACAATGCAGGCGTTGGCGGTGCGGGTGGAACTCTCGCCGGTGAGGCGGGCACGGACGGCTCCAACGGTGGCGACAACAGTTCGGGTGGCGGCGGCGGTGGCGGCGCGCATGGCTATGTCGGGCTTATTACCGATCTGCCCAGCTCGGGTACGCTCACGGGCGGCAACGGGGGTAATGGCGGCCTCGCAGGTTTTGCTGGATATGGTGGCGGCGGTGGGGGCGGCGGCTTCGGCGCGGTCGTCACCGGTCTTAACGACTCTTACGACGCAATCACCGTCAGTGCCACCGGCGGCGCAGGCGGCGCCTATGGCTGGGCTGGCGTCGGCGGCAATGGTGGCAGCGGTCTGGTTATCGATCAGCCGGCCGGCAATACGGCCATCAGCATCACAGACAGCACATTGACCGGCGGGGCGGGCGGCGGGAGCCGCGAAGGTCAGTCCTTTGGCGGCAATGGCGGCTCTGCCCTTGTGCTCACCGGCGGTACCGGGAGCAGCACTGTTTCGATCTCCGGCGGTAGCATCACGGGCGGTGATGCCCAAGGCGGCAACTTCGGCGGGGCCGGGGGCTTTGGCATCCTGATCGAGAACATGAGCGGCCTCACCACCCTCACGATCGACACCGCGGTGACAGGTGGCGCCGGTGGGGTCGGGATGTTCATCAACGGTGCGGGCGGCGCAGGCATTCAAGGCGAGAACCTTGCTCTTTCCATCGGCGCTGGCGGTTCCATATCGGGCGGCCTTGGTGGCAATGGCGAGCGGGCCGCGGCCCTGAATTTCACGGGCGGTACCAACAAGCTGACACTCGCCAGCGGCGCCACGCTGAACGGTGGTATCGTCGTTGCGACCAGTGCCACGAAACTCGAATTCGCCCAGGCGCAGGATTATACGCTCTCCAGTGCAATTTCAGGCTCAGGCTCTGTGATCAAGACCGGCAGCGGAGCGTTGACCCTCACGGGCGACAACAGCGCTTTTGCTGGCAACATGATGCTCACCGGCGGCGCGACGGTCATTGATGGCAGTACGACGAGCGGGAACATCGTCTTTCTGGGCGGGCTCGACGGGGCGTCGCTGACCGTGGTGAATGGCGGCACCTTCAACGCCCCCAACATCATCGTCAGCAACAGCACCAATTCGGCAATGCCGGGCATGGAAGATGAGAGCGGTTCGCTGCTCGTCACGGGAACGGGATCGACGGTCACGACCGAATTCCTGACGGTCGGCTATTATGGCGACGGCAGCGTGGCGATCGAGAATGGCGGTACCGTCGTGGTCAACACCTCCACCTCCGTCGGTGCGGTCGAGGGCAGTGTCGGCTCCATCACCGTTTCGGGTGAAAATAGCCATCTGCAGAGCGGCTCCCTGCAGTTCGGCGGGAGTGGCCAGGGCACGCTCATCCTGTCCGGCGGCGCGACGATGCAATCCACCAGCGGGAGTTTCGGCGTAAATGCCGGATCGCTCGGCACCGGCACCCTCAGCGGCGTGGGAACGCGCTGGGACATCGGCGCAAGCGGCTTGGGGATCGGCACCAGCGGCGAAGGCATCCTCACCGTGACGGACGGCGCGACGATTGCCGCCTCCGGCAGCGATGCAGATGTGAGACTTGGCGCAAGCGCCAACGGCAACGGTCAGATGACAGTCTCAGGCAGCGGGTCCAGCGTAACGACCGACCGGAACATGACCATCGGCAGTTATGGATCAGGCACGGCCACCGTGACGGACGAGGCGCTGCTGGGCGGTGACAAGCTGATTGTCGGCTTCGTGGATGGCAGCCAGGGCACTTTGAACATCAGCGGTGAAGGCACGCTCGCGCGCGGCACGTCTTACGTCATGGTCGGCACATATGCCGGGAGCAGCGGCGTCGTCACCGTCTCCGATGGCGCTACCCTCAAGTCTGACGGTAATCGCGGCATCACGCTGGCTTATGAGGCCGGTTCGACGGGCACGCTGAACATTGGCGCGGCGGCAGGCAGTGCGGCCCAGGCGGCTGGCGTGATCGATGCCGTCAATGGCATTCAGTTCGGTGCCGGGGTCGGCAAGCTGGTCCTCAACCACAGTGAGACCGATTACACGCTGGCCGCCGGCCTGTCCGGCACCGGCGTGGTCGACGTGCTGGCCGGGACCACGATCCTGACCGGGGACAGCAGAAACTACAGCGGCGCGCTGAACGTGAGCGCCGGCAAGCTGGTGCTGGCCAACACGACGAGTGCCGCGAGCACGATCATCGAGCAGGACGGCACGCTGCAGATCGGCAATGGCGGCACCAGTGGCTCCTTCGACGGCGACCTTGTGAATAACGGTCTGCTGGTGTTCGATCGCTCCGATGCGCTTCATCACAACCGGGTCATTTCCGGCACGGGCGATCTGACCGTGGCGGGCGGGGTGATCACCTTGAGCGGGATGAATACCTTCACTGGCGCCACGACGATTGATGCCGACGCCACACTGGCCCTCTCCAATCAGGGCCGGGTGAACCAATCGAGTTCCGTAACGGTCAATGGTACCTTCGACCTGACCAGTGCAGCCAGCGCACAGATCAACGATCTTGGCGGTAGCGGAACGGTGATTGTCGGTGATGCGGGGTTGATGCTGGCCAATGCCTCGCAGGTCTTTTCCGGACGGATCACCGGAACGGGCGGTTTGAACGTGTCTGCCGGCACGCTCACCCTGACCAACGCCAGCGATTTCGAAGGCGGTCTGGGGATCAGCAACGGCGCCACGGTCAACCTCGGCAACGGCGCCACGACCGGCTCGATCACTGCCAATGTCACCAATTACGGCACGCTGCTGTTCGATCGTGCGGACGATGTGAGCTATCTCGGCCAGATTTCCGGTCAGGGCACGGTGATCAAGACCGGCGACAATAGAGTGACCTTCGGCGGCTCGATGAGCGGCGTCCAGCTTGACGTGCAGCAGGGTACGGCCCTGTTTGTTGGGACGATCAGCAACAATGTCAATGTCGCCGAACAGGGCGAGCTGGTGTTCGCCAATCCGGCTACCACGAGCTACAAGGGCAGGCTGAGCGGCACGGGCACCGTGCTGAAAACAGGCGCGGGCACCATCACCTTCTCGGGTGACAGCAGTGGTTTTGCAGGCGATGCGACCATTGATGGCGGCACGGTGCTGCTGACGGGCAAGCTGGGCGGCACTTTGCTGATCGACACCGCAGGCACGCTGCAGGTGGGCAATGGCTTGAAGAATGGCGATCTGCTGGCCGATGCCACCAACAATGGCACGCTGATCTTCAACCAGATTGGCGACTATGACTATACCGGCGCTCTTTCGGGCAATGGTGGCCTGATCAAGCAGGGCGAGGGCACGCTGCTGCTCTCGGGCGACTATGGCTATACCGGGTCGACGGTGGTGCAGGCGGGCCGGGTGCGGCTGTTGGCGCAGCTCGACAGCGCGACCGATCTGGTCGTGGATGATGGCGAGTTTGACCTGAGCGGCACCGACCAGACCGTTGCGGGCCTGAGTGGCGCGGGCGGGACGGTGAGCCTGGGCACGAGCACGCTGACCGTCAACCAGAGCAGCAACACGCTGTTCGGCGGCAGCTTCAGCGGCAGCGGAACGATTGCGCTGAACGGTCCGTCCAGCGCGCCCGTCAGCATCAACCTGACCGGCGAGAGCTTTGGCTCGTTCACCGGTGCGCTCAACCTCGAGGGCATCGTGACGCGGGTGAACGGCTCGATGGGCGGCACGATCACGGTCGGCAGCGATGCGGCCCTGGGCGGTCGCGGGCAGGTGAACAATATCGTGGTCGGCAATGGCGGCACGCTGCTGCCGGGCAACTCGATCGGCACGCTCACCGCAGCGGGCAATGTCGTGTTCCAGGCAGGCTCGACCTATGAGGTGGAGGTCAATGCCGAGGGCGAGAGCGACAAGCTGATTGTCGGCGGGACGGCGACCATCCAGGGCGGCACGGTCTCGGTGCTGGCGGCTGCAGGCAATTATCGCTTCAGCAATGAGTACACGATCATCACGGCCGCGGGCGGGGTGACCGGGCAGTTTGCGGCCACCGATGTCGATCTGCCGTTCCTGACGCCTGAGCTGAGCTATGACGCCAATAATGTCAGGCTCGTGCTGACGCGCAACAATCGCAGCTTCGAGAGCGTGGCGGTGACGCCCAACCAGTTGGCCGTGGCCCTCGCGCTGGATGCGAGTGACGACAATGCCAGCCTGTCCCGTGCGGTGGCGGGGCAGCTTGAGGAAGCCGGCGCCGTCCGCGCGTTCGATGCGCTGTCGGGCGAGTTGTGGGCGACCGCGGGCACGCTGATGGTGGACGGCACCCGCCGGCTTGGCGACATGGTGATCGGCCGCATGGAGCAGGCCGATGTGGTCAGCCGCACGCTGGCCGGTGCCGGCTCGTCGGCCCGCACGCTGCGTGATGGCAGCACGGCGGTCTGGGGCCAGGGCATCGGTGCGTGGAGCACGCTCAAGAGCAATGGCAATGCGATCAAGGCGACGCAGAGCACCTTCGGCTTCATCACCGGTGTCGATACGGGCCTTGGTGGCTGGCGTCTGGGCGTGGCCTTTGCGCATGAGCAGAACAAGGTGCGGGTCGATGGGCGCAGCAGTGAGGCGACGGTCAACGGCAACAGCGCGCTGGTCTATGCCGGCGGTGGCTGGGGCGCCCTGCGCGCCCGGATCGGCGCCTCCTATAGCTGGCTCGACGTGAACGGGACGCGCAAGGTGGCGTTCCTGGGCGTCAACGATGCGCTGGCGGGCGATTATGATGCCAGGAGCGCCTCTGCCTTCGGTGAGGTGAGCTATGCTCTCCCGCTGGGCGCGGTGACGGCCGAGCCCTTTGCCGGCGTGACCCATGTCCATCTCAAGAGCGATGCCTTCACCGAGACGGGCAGCGCCCTGACCGCGCTGGGCGTCACGGACAGCACCCGCGATGTGACCTACACCACCCTGGGTCTGCGTCTGGGCGGCGCAGTGCCGGTCAGCGCCACCACGGTGCTCAGCCCGCGCGTCTCGGCAGCCTGGCTGCGCAGCTTTGGCGATGTCGATGCGACCAGCCGCAACATCCTCTCGACCGGCGAGGCCTTCTCGGTCGCGGGCCTGCCCACGACCCGCGATACCCTGCGTCTCGAAGGCGGCGTTCAGGCCAACATCATGCCGGGCGGCTCCATCGGCGCCACCTACGTGGGCAACATCGGCGACCAGTGGAAGGACCACGGCGTCAAGATCGGCTTTAGCTACAGCTTCTGATCTCAGACGAGTCTAAGCTGAAAACGAAAGGGGCGCGGAATGACCGCGCCCCTTTTTAGTGCCTGTCATTCGAAGGTGGTGCCAGCTCGCGCCCGCGACCCCGTTCAGAATGCCATATTGGGCTGTTCGTCCTGACCCACGCCGCGCGGGGCGCGCGTGTCCGCCTGTTCTGGGGAAAGCTCGGCGAGCGTGCTTTTGGCGCGCGCGATATAGGGATCGAGCTTGCCTTCATCGTAGAGCTTCTTGCCGAAATAACCAATCGCCGCGCCGGCGAGCAAAGTTTTCATCATGTGCGGTCTCCTTGATCGCTAGCACAATGACCAAGAGCGCGGAGCGTTCCGTGCCGCGCCATTGAGATGCGCCGGAGTGAAGAGGGCAGGCGTCGGCCGGTACCCTCAGTTGGCGGCGCGTCCGGCCTGCAGCGTGCGCCGGAGATGATCGATGGCCAGACGCCCGCGGGCATCGTCGAACCCCTTGCGCGAGAGCATCAGGCGATAGCCCGGCTCGAAATCGACCGGGACGCGATGGAGTTGTCCGCGCGTGGTGGCAGGTGCGGCTTCCTCATCGAACAGCATGGCAAGGCCCGTCCCATTGAGCGCCAGCCCCATCGCGACATCGGTGAATTGCGGTCGCGCGACGACATTGGACGGGTAGATGCACGCATCGGCCAGCGCGTTGATCAGCCAGTCGTTATGCGGTGTGTTGTCCGGCATCATGATCATCGGGGCGGCGCTGATCCTGGCAGGATCGCTCCCCACCGCCTCGACCAGCGCGGACGTGCCAAAGAGGCTGCTGGTCACGCGCCGGAGTGTCTCGATGGTGAGATCCGGCGCGACCGGTGGCCGGCCGGTGAAGAAGGCGACGTCCACCTTGCCGCTGCGGAGCATGGAGAGCATTTCTTCGCCCGGCGCGGAGAGGATCAGCTCGACATTCGGCACCTGGCCGCGCGCATAATAATCCGGCAGGCACGGCCTGATCCATTGATCGATAAGATAAGGGCCGGCGGCGACCTTCAGGACATAGCTTTGCGCATTGCCGGCCGTGGCGCCCAACTGAACCTTGTTCGCCTCACGCAGCAGCAACCGGGCTTGATCCAGCAAATCGCGGCCCAGAGCGGAAAGGCGCGCTGTCGATCCGCGCTGACGATCGAACAGGCGAGCGCCGGCTTTCTGCTCCAGCGCCTTGATATGATTGCTGATCGAGGGCTGGCTGATCCCGAGACGATCCGCCGTGATGCGGAAATTCTCGTCCTTCGCCGCTTCGACGAAAATCTCCAGTTGCCGGATCGTGAATGCCATAAGCGATAGCCCCTCCCTTATAACTGATAGCGGACCGGGCCGTTGCTTTGCAATCGGGAGCAACCGATGCCTTGGCGGATGAGGCAACCCGGCATCCACCCTGGCGGCCCGCACAGAGCAAAAGAGCAATCAGGAGCAGGATTATGAGCGAGATCGAAGCGCTGCGCAGCGATGTAAAGGCCCTGACCGAGCGGATCGGGATGCTGGAGGATCTCAATGCAATCCGCCGGCTTCATAATGCCTATGGCTATTATACCGATTATAACCGTTCGGACGAACTGGCCGAGCTGTTCTCCGACGATGCCGAGATCATCTTTCTCTCCGGCATCTATCGCGGCAAGGTGGGTGCGCGGCGGCTCTATGGCGACTGGTTCCGCCAGTTCTTCACGCAGGGTCGCCCCGGCCCGGTCTATGGCTTCCTGCTCGATCATTTCCAGATGCAGGACATCATCACCGTCGCGCCGGATCGCCGCACCGCCAAGGGCCGGTTTCGCGCGCTGCTGCTCGGCGGCAATCATGAGAGCCGCGACTATCGCCCGGAGGGCCTGCCCGACCAGTTCTACGAAGCCGGCATGTACGAGAATGATTATGTGCGCGAGGACGGGGTCTGGAAGATCAAGCGGCTCGATTATGTCGTGCAATGGCAGGCGGATTATGATGCCGGCTGGTACAAGACCATCGCGCATCTCCAGCCGCTGACCAAGACCTTCCCGCAAGACCCGCTCGGCCCGGATGAACTGGTCGACAATCAGCGCCAGACATGGCCTTATCGGCAGGAACTGGCGATGCACTTCGCGCATCCGGTGCTCGGCCGGGCGCTGGCGGACGCGGAACGGACCGCATAGCGGGCAGTGGGGCGAGGGAGAGGGATTTTAAACGTGGGTTTGATGTTCAGGCGCATGATGGCGCTGACCGCGCTGCTGCTTGTCCTCCCTTCCGCCTGCCGCGATGCCGCAGACGGTGGGCAAGCGGCCGGCGATGTCGAGTGGCCGCTGCATGGTCGCACCGAGACGGCGCAGCGCTTTGCCGAGCTGGACCAGATCGACCGCGAGACCGTGTCACGGCTGGGCTTGGCCTGGTCCTTCGACCTGGAGACGGATCGCGGACAGGAAGCGACCCCGATCATGGTCGATGGCGTGCTCTATGTGGTCAGCGCTTATGATGTCGTCTCCGCCATCGATGCGCGCACCGGCAAGGGCCTGTGGACCTACGATCCAGAAGTCCGCGCGGCATCTGCGCGTTCATGCTGCGGGCCGGTCTCGCGCGGTGTCGCGGTGGCGCAGGGCCGGGTTTATGTCGGCGCGCTCGATGGGCGGCTGATCGCCTTGGATGCCAAAAGCGGCAAGCCGGTCTGGGAAACGCAGACGATCGACCAGTCCGGCCCCTTTGCGGTGAATTACACGATCACCGGGGCGCCGCGCGTCATCAAGGGCAATGTCGTCATCGGCAATGGCGGCGCCGAGTTCGGCGTGCGCGGCTATGTGAGTGCCTATGATGCCGCGACTGGCAAGCTGACCTGGCGCTTCTACACTGTCCCCGGGAAGCCGCGCACGAAGGACAATGCCGCGTCCGACACGGTGCTGGCCAAGGCGCAGGGAAGCTGGGCAGGCCAGTGGTGGCGCTATGGCGGTGGCGGCACGGTGTGGGATGCGATCGAATATGATCCCGCGCTGGACCTCATCTACATCGGCACCGGTAACGGCTCGCCATGGAATCATCAGATGCGCTCGGACGGGAAGGGGGATAATCTCTTCTTGTCCTCCATCGTGGCGCTGCGGGCCTCGACCGGCGAATATGTCTGGCATTTCCAGCAGGTTCCGGGCGATGCCTGGGATTATACCGCGACCCAGAATATCGTGCTGGCGGACATGGAGATCGATGGCAAGCCGCGCAAAGTGCTGATGCAGGCGCCCAAAAACGGCTTCTTCTACATTCTTGACCGCGCGACCGGCGAGTTCCTGAATGCCACCGCTTATGTGCCGCAGAATTGGGCGAAGAGCATCGATCCCAAGACCGGCCGTCCGGACATCGTGCCGGAAGCACGCTATTACCGCACCGGCCAGCCGCATTTCCAGTTCCCGAGCTCAGGCGGCGGGCATAATTGGCCGCCCATGGCCTTCAGTCCCCGCACGGGGCTGGTCTACATTCCGGCGCAGGACGTCGGCATGCCTTTCGGCCCCAACCCGCAGGAAGCGCAGGTGATCGGCGCCTATACGTCCGGCGTCGCGATGAGCGGCGGTGGCGCGATGAGCGCGGCGGACCGCAAGGCGCTGTACGACAGCATGAAGGCGCGGCTGATCGCCTGGGACCCGATTGCCCGCAAACCGCGTTGGACAAGCGAGGAAGCGGCGCCCTTCAATGGCGGCGTGCTGGCGACGGCGGGCGGCCTCGTCTTCGGCGGCAATGCGCAGGGGCGGCTGGTCGCCTATGATGACGAGAGCGGCAAGCAGCTCTGGTCGTTCGATGCGCAGACCGGCATCGTCGCGCCGCCGATCAGCTATCGGCTGGACGGGGTGCAATATATCGCAGTCATGGCCGGCTGGGGCGGCGGATGGCCACTGACGGGCGGGGTGATGGCGCTCAAGGCCGGCAAGACCATCGGCCCCAACCGGCTGCTGGTGTTCAAATTGGATGGGGCGGCGAAGCTGCCTGCATTCACGCCGGCCGAGCCACTGCCGTTCCCCGATGTGGTGGACAAGGGGACGCCGGCCCAAATCGCGCAGGGCGACGGACTGTTCGGCCGCTTCTGCCTGCGCTGTCATGGCAGCGGGGCGGTGAGCGCCGGCGCCTATCCGGACTTGCGCCGGACGGGATTGCTCGGCACGAAGGGTTTTTCGCAGGTCGTTCTGGGCGGCGCGCTGGCGGAGATGGGCATGCCCAGCTTCGCAGGCCAGCTGACGCCGGCACAGGTCGACGCCATTGATGCTTATCTCGTCCGCCGCAGTCTCGAGGACCGGCGGATCGAGACTCAGGAAGGACGCAAGCAGAAGCGATGACCGATCAGGCGCAGGGTGGCATGATGAGTGCGCCAGAGATTAAAGACGGCATGATCCGTGTGGCGGGCGGGCAGTTCTGGATGGGGTCGGACGACCATTATTCCGATGAGGGCCCCGCGCATCCGGCCTCGGTCGATGCTTTCTGGATCGATGAAACGCCAGTCACCAATGCGCAGTTCGCGCGGTTCGTGCAAGCGACCGGCCATGTGTCGGTGGCCGAAACGGTGCCCGACGCTGCCGACTATCCCGGTGCCGATCCGGCGATGCTGAAGGCCGGCTCGTCCCTGTTCACGCCGCCGCCGACCCCCGTGCCGCTGCACGATCCAATGGGGTGGTGGACATTCTCCTTCGGGACCGACTGGCGCCACCCCTGGGGGCCGGAGAGTTCCATCGACGGGCTGGCGGATCATCCCGTCGTCCATATCGCTTGCGCCGATGCGGAGGCCTATGCGGCCTGGGCGGGCAAGCGGCTGCCGACGGAAGCGGAATGGGAATTCGCCGCGCGGGGCGGGCTGGATCGCAAGGCCTTCGCCTGGGGCGATGAACTGCACCCCGGCGGGGCCATGCTGGCTAACACCTGGCAGGGCGATTTCCCGCACCAGAATGATCTTTCGGACGGCTATCTTCGTACCTCGCCCGTGCGGCGCTATGCGGCCAATGGCTATGGCCTCTGGGACATGATCGGCAATGTGTGGGAGTGGACGAGCGACTGGTATGTCGATCGGCACGACGCGCCGACCAAGCCCTGTTGCGCGCCGCATAATCCGCGCGGCGCCAGCGAGGATGCCAGCCGTGATCCCTATAGCGGCTTTCCCCGCCGCGTGCTCAAGGGCGGATCGCATCTGTGCGCGCCCAATTATTGCCAGCGCTATCGCCCCGCCGCGCGCTATCCGCAGACGGTGGATACCTCCACATCGCATATCGGGTTTCGCTGCGCCCGCGACGCGTGAGGATCGCCCGCTAGAGCTGAGCGTGGCAGGTGGCTGACTTTAGAGCCCGCGTGCTTCCAGCGTTTCCAGCAGCATCCGCTCGAAGGATTCGCGGCGGGTGCGGCGGGCGGCGAGCAGTTTCTTGCTGTCCTGTTGGCGGATGGCGTTCAGCAGCTCGCGCTTGTCCACCACCTTGCGCTCCTCGCTGTTCCGGCGCGGCAGCGGCAGGAGGGCGCGGTAGCGATCGGTCAATGCCCACAGGCGGATGGCCTCGCGCACAATGGTCTTCTTGGGGGAGAGGTTGAAGATCATCGTGTGAAATTCACGATGCTCGTTCCACCAGCTCGTGCGGTCGCCTTCGTCGAGCAGCTCTTCGAGGCGCTGTTCGCGGCGTTCGAGTTCGGCAAGCTCTTCGGCGTCCGGCCAGTCGACGGATTTGAGCAATTCGTCCTCGACCAGATGGCGCAGGGCGAACAGTTGCTCGGCCTCATCGCGGGAGAGCCGGGTGACGAAGAAGCCCCGGTTGGGGTCGTGCTCGATGATGCCTTCCGAGCTCAGCAGCTTCAGCGCCTCGCGGACCGGCACGCGGCTGGCGTTGAATTGCTCGGCCAGTTCGGTCTGCCCCAGCCGCATCCCGGGCGCGAGCGTGCCGCGGGCGATCAGCAACCGCAGCTCATTGGCGATCTTGGCGGGAACTCCGCGTTCGGATTTCACTGTTTCCTGCATCATGTGCATTCCTGGTTGGCCGGAGAGCCAGCGGCCTTGAGATTATGGTCGTTCCGGGCATCCCTAGCGTGGTGTCTCACAAAAATGTAGACATTTTCACGCGCTAGGAATCCCGGGCCGGTCGCGCGAGGCTTTTGGCCGACAAACACCCTCCACCCGCTTGACCGGAAATTCAGGATAGGTATACAAAAATGTATACCTATGATCTGATAACCAGCTGCGGGTGGGGATTTTGCGATGATTGTCGATTGTCATGGCCATGTGAGTGCGCCGGCGGAACTGTGGATTTACAAGTCGATGCTGCTCTCGCATCGCGGCGAGCACGGCAAGAAGTTCCCGGACCTCACGGATGAGGAAATTCTCGCCTACACCAACAAGAAGGAGATGGCGCCCTGCGGCCATCTCGACATGCTCGACCGGGTCGGCACCAATTATCAGCTGCTCAGCCCGCGCCCGTTTCAGATGATGCATTCGGAAAAGCCGGGTTTTCTGGTCCACTGGTTTACCGAAGCCACCAACAACATCATCGCGCGGCAGTGCCAGCTTCTGCCGGACCGCTTCGCGCCCATCTGCGGTCTGCCGCAAGTCGCCGGCGAGCCAATCGAGAACGTTCTGCCCGAGCTTGAGCGCTGTGTGAAAACGCTGGGCTTCAAGGGCTGCCTGCTCAACCCCGATCCCTATGAGAATAGTGGCACCGAGCCGCCGGCGATGGGCGACCGCTATTGGTATCCGCTGTACGAGAAGCTGTGCGAGCTGGACGTGCCGGCACACATCCACTCCGCCGGGTCGCGCAGCCGCCGCGCGCCGTACACGCTCAACTTCCTGCTGGAAGAGACGATGGCCGTCTATGGCCTGTTGGAGAGCGACGTCTTCAAGGACTTCCCCAGCCTCAAGATCGTGTGCAGCCATGGCGGCGGCGCGATCCCCTATCATGTCGGTCGCTTCCGGGCGTCCGGCCTGCGCAAGGGCGAGGAGTTCCTCGATAAGATGCGGCACATCTATTATGATACCGTGCTCTATTCCGAGGAAGCGCTGCGGCTGTTGATCAAGACCGTCGGCGCCGACAATTGCCTGTTCGGCGCGGAATGCCCCGGCGTCGGCTCTGCCGTCGACCCCGCGACTGGCAAGACGCTGGATGACATTGCCCCGTTCATCACCGGCTTCGACTGGCTGAGCCAGGCGGAGAAGGACCAGATCATGTTCGGCAACGCCGCGCGCCTCTTCAAGCTGGACCTGCCGCCAGCATGAGCGCGGGCTATCCTTATGTCGCGCGGCTGCGCCAGCTAGA
This sequence comes from Sphingobium sp. B8D3A, assembly GCF_025961995.1. Classification (NCBI taxonomy): domain Bacteria; kingdom Pseudomonadati; phylum Pseudomonadota; class Alphaproteobacteria; order Sphingomonadales; family Sphingobiaceae; genus Sphingobium; species Sphingobium sp. B8D3A. The sequence continues at coordinate 1,512,700 of NZ_JAOQOS010000001.1, forward strand.
TGCCTGCGCGGTGTCGGACACGCTGGACAAGCTGGGCCTCGCCGGCTGCGTGACCGGGCTGCGTTCGGCCTCGCCGGGCCGCCGCATCGCCGGGCGCGTGCACACCGTGAAGCTCAAGGCTGGCAACGCGCCCGCCGACCGTCCCCCGGTGCATCTGGGCGCTGCCGCCATCGATGCGAGCGGACCGGACGATGTGATCGTTGTCGAGCAGCGCACCGGCATCGATGCCGGCTGCTGGGGCGGCATCCTGTCGCGCGGGGCACAGCACAGGGGCGTCGCCGGGGTGATCTGCGAAGGCCTGGCCCGCGATGTCGATGAGGCGCGCGAGATCGGCTTTCCGGTCTTCTGCCGCGGCTACACCGCCCGCACCGCGCGCAACCGCGTCTATGAGGATGCCACCGACGTGCCCGTCACCGTAGGCGACTTCACCGTCGAGCCCGGTTTCTACGTGATCTGCGATTCCAGCGCGGCGGTGTTCATCGCGCCAGCCGACATCGCCCGCGTGCTCGATGCCGCGGAGGATATCGTCCGCCGCGAGGGCGAGATGACCCGCCGCCTCGCCACCGGTGAGAGCGCCAGCTTTGTGCTCGGCGCGAACTACGAATATATGCTCAAGGGCGACCAACAATGACCGACGACAGCAACGTCACCCGCGCCGCCGCGCTCGACACCGCCACCTTGAGCGACGCGCTCGACCGGCTCGGCATCGTCGGTCAGTGCTATAAGATCGCCGGCCGCGACCCAGATTTCCGCATGGCCGGCCGCGCCTACACCATGCTCTGCGGCCCCGCCTCGACGCCGCCTGGCACGGTCGGCGATTATATCGATGACGTCCCGCCCGGCCATGTCGTGGTCATCGACAATGGCGGCCGCGAGGATGCCACCATCTGGGGCGACATCCTCACCGAGATCGCTCATCGCCGTGGTCTTGCCGGCACCGTCATCGATGGCATCAGCCGCGATGTCTCGCTCTGCCGCGCGCTCGGCTACCCGGTGTTCAGCAAGGGCCACTGGATGCGCACCGGCAAGGACCGGGTGCAGGTGGAAGTCACCAACTGCCCGGTCAACATCGGCGGCGCCCGCGTCGCCCCCGGCGACATATTGCGCGGCGATCCCGATGGCGTGATCGTCATCCCGCAGGCGCATGAGGAGGCCGTCCTCGCCGCCGCCGAGGAGATCCACGCCGCCGAGGAGAGCATCCGCGCCGCCTGCCGCACCGGCATGCGCCTCGATGAGGCCCGCGCCCAGTTCAAATATCACAGCCTTCAGACACGCGTGCAGGGCTGAGTGTCGATTGGCCCTAGCGGCCGTGCTGGAAGACCTGCTCCAGCGCACCTTCGATCTTGGCGCGGGCCTGCATATAATCGGCGAGCAGCGCGTCACGGTCCCGCGCGGCAAGGGCGTCGATCAGCTTGCGCTCGGGGCTCTCGCCCATCGTGCGCGGCATGAGCGAGCGATAGCGGTCGGTCAGCCGCCAGAGCCGGGTCGCTTCGCGCAGCAGGATGCGCTCGGGTGATAAAGCGAAGAGGGCGAGACGCAGATTTTCCAGCGCCAGCGCCCAATTGGTGAAATCGCTCACCTGATCCATGGCATCCAGCGCATCGAACTGGCGGCGGAATTCGGCGATTTGCGCGTCGGTCGGCCAGACCGCCGTGGCGAGCAGTTCCGCTTCCAGCCACCGGCGCAGCTTGTAGAGCTGGCGGGCTTCCTCCAGCTCCAGCGGCGCCACGAAATAGCCCCTGTTATGGTCGTGGCGCAGGAAGCCTTCTGCCGCCAGCAGCTTGAGCGCCTCGCGAATGGGCACCTTGCTGCGCCCGAACCGGTCGGCAAGCTGGGTCTGTCCGAGATGTTCGCCCGGCAGCAACGTGCCCCGCACGATCAGCGCCCGCAGTTCATCCGCCACCACATTGGGCAGGGAGTCCCCCATGTCGATCTGCGTGGCCAAATATGTGCTCCTTGCGGCTGGTGGCAGTGCGCCATGGAAGAGGATTTTGGCGGGCGAGGCAATAGGCAGGGCGGGAGGCGGGGAGGGGGCTGCGATCACCTCTTGCGCGGGGAGACGGTGACGTGAATGGCCCCCTCGATCCCGCGCCCGGCGGTGGCGAGGATCGCCTCATGCACCTGCTCCAGCGGAAAATCGTGGCTGCACAGTTTTTCCGCCGGCCACTTGCCGCTGGCAAGAATGTCGAGCGCCATCTGCACCGCGCGATAGTTATGGCCCCGTGGTGCGCGCACGGTGAGATAGCGCTTCTTGATCTCGCCCAGCGGCACCGAGGCGCTGAGGCCATTGAGGCTGAGCCAGGCGCCCTTGGCCGACAACGCTATCGCCTGCTCGGCAATCTTTCCATCGGGGTCGCCAGTGGTATCCACCACCACATCCACGCCCATGCCGCCGGTCGCCCGCATGACCACTGCGGCAAGATCCTCCTGCTGCACGTCCACGGCGATATCGGCACCGAGGCTGAGCGAGAGATCCAGCCGGGCGCGGTCGCGCGTCATGCCGGCGATGATGACGGTGAGCGCGCCCGCCTGCTTGGCGGCGAGCGCGCAACTGAGGCCCTGCTGGCCGGGGCCGAAGACCAGCACGGTCTTGCCCAGTCCCGCACCGCCATCCAGCACTGCCCATTGCACACCATTGCCGAGCGGTACGGCCAGCGTCGCCAGCCGGGCATCCATGTCTGCCGGGATCTTGTGGATGACGGCATTGGGCGCGAGGTACATATATTCCGAGAAACCACCCCATAGATGCGGCGGAATGTCCGCATTGCAGGTGCCGTAGCGCAGGGTGTTGAACCGATCCTTCACGTTGAAGAAGTCGGCCTCCATGCACAGGCGGAAATCGCCCTGCCGGCACCAATGGCAATGCCAGCAGGGGAGATATTCGTGCAAGGCGATGCGGTCGCCGGCGCGCAGGCCCCAGCGCTGTGCCGCAGCGCCGCCGATGCGGGCGACGGTGCCGACATTCTCATGCCCCATGATGCACGGCGCCGTGTTTTCCCGCCGGTACATCTCGGGGTCACTGCCGCCGACGCCCGAGGCCTCGACTTTCAGCAGGCCATCATTGTCGCCGAGGGACGGGAACGGAAATTCCCTGATTTCAGATCGTTCGATATCGATCTTCACGGCAGCACGAGACACGGATTCCATCATTCCCCTCCAATTCTCGTCGCGAAGGCCCGTTGCGCTCAGGCCTTGCCCCAGCTCTTGCCGTAAACGCGCATCGCCGTTCCGCCCAGGATCATCTCCTGCTGCGCGGCCGTGAGATTGCGCACGGCTGCGCGACCGAGCGCGGCCATATAATCATAGCTGCCGGGCGATTGGGTGATGTCCGATCCCCAGATCATCCGCTCCGCGCCGAACAGATCGCACACGCGCTCGATGACGGGGCAGGGGTCGATCCCCGCCTTGTCCAGCCGCCCCAACGGAATGGTCGTGAACTTGACGACGACATTGCCGAACTGCGCGATCGACCGCAGGCGATCATCGATGCCATGGTCCGGGCCGCCGGCATCGCTCTGAATGGAACTGAGATGGTCGATGACGACTGTCAGGCCAGGCACCTCGCGCAATATCCGCTCCAGATGCGCCAGCCCGATGTCGCGATTCCACGGGAAGAAATGGACGCAGACCGGCACGTCGAGCGTGGCGGCGGCTTGCCAGGCGTCGCGCGCCACCGGACTATCCAGCCAGGCGATGTCCGAGCCCTTGATGAGTTCCATCAGCCGAATGCCGACGGCGCCATGCTCGCCGACCCAATATCGCACGGCCTCCCCACAATCTCTATGCGTGGCGTCGATGGAGCAGACGGCGGCGAAGCGTTGCGGATAGCGTGCGGCGCTGTCGCAGACATAGCGACTGTCGAACCCGTAGATCGATCCGCGCTGCACGAGCACGGCCCGCTCGACGCCGGCCTTGTCCATCTCCTCCAGCAGCGTCTCGGCCGTCATGAGGTTGTCGAACGCCATCGGGGGCAGCAGACCGCCCGGCGGTGCCGGCGGGTAGGTGGTCTTGTCATCGGAGACAAGATGGGCGTGGCAGTCGATCATGAGCGAAATTGCACCCGTCAGTGAGACGAGGGACCGGCGCCGCGCGCCGCCGCATCATGATCAGGCCGCGGCATCCGAGCGCATTCAATGCGCGAAGCCGACGATTGAAGCCTGTCCAAGACCATTCCCCCCTTGAAAGCCGCCAGCGGGTCTGTCGCCCGCTGACGATCGACCGTTCTTGCTCAGGCGAACGCGTTGAGCGCGCGCAGCTTTTCTTCATAAGCCGCGCGTTCATCCGGCGGCAGGAAGTGGCGGAAGTGCGGCCCCTTGGACATAGCCGGAAGCCCGTCGGCAATGCGCTGCCAGCTCTGCGCCTCGTCCCGGCTTGCGTACAGCTCTCCGCAGGCAGAGCCGGCGAAGAGCTCCACCCCGCCCTCGGCAGAATCGTGCATCGCCGCGACTTCCAGATTGCCGGCGATCGGATCGGCCATGCCGACCATGCTGGTCTGCCAGGTCTTGCCATGGTCCGTGCTGATCATGAACTTGGGATAGGCCGTGCCTTCCGCGCCCCAATTGGGATTGGGGTTCATGCCGGCGCCGACCATGAACATAAGCTCCTTGCGGGGATGCACGAACAGCGGGTCCGGATAGGCGCAGGGGTGGCTGGTGTCGGTCAGGCGCTCCCAGGTCTCGCCACGGTCCGCCGTATGGTACAGGCCGATGCCGGTGGTGAGGAAAATCTCGGCAGCGTTGTCGCGATAGAAGGTCACCCGGTGCTGGTCGCGGCGGAACTTGTCGTCCGGGCGCTCCATGGAGTTGAGCGACGTCCAGCTTTCCCCGCCATCTTCGGTGCGCAGCAGGTCGCCCTGCTCCACGCAGATGTAGATCGTGTCCGGCTCGGACGGATGGGCTGCGATATGCTTCACATGGGGCTGGGAGCGAGGGAAGAACCAGTGCTCGGTGCCCTCGACCTGCGTGCAGCCGGGATAAGCGGTCCAGCTCTGCCCCAGATCGAAGCTGCGGTAGAACATAACCGGCTCGGTACCGACATTGAGGATTGTCCGGTCGCCATCGTGCTGCACGAGCAGGCTGTAGACATGGCCGGATTGCAGGCCGTTGTTGCGCGCTTCCCAGCTCTTGCCATGGTCAGAACTGACCATCAGGCCGCCCTCATAATGCAGGCCGGCGAACAGCATGTCCGTCACCTCGTCATAGACGAGCGCGCTGACATGATGGCCGGGGAGCAGCATATCGGGCTGCCGGGTCCAAGGCGCATCAAGATTGTCCCGGCGAAAATCCACCACGCCGTCCGCGGTGGCGATCAGCATCCGGTTTGCGGCGCTTCGGCTGGCGGAGCTCGTCTTTCCGTTCGCGGAAATGCAGATGATCGTGGATTTGGCAGCCTCTGCCATGGGATGTGCTCCAGCAATAGAATATATCGTTTTGTATAACAATCTATTCCAGTCTTCAAGCCTTGCGCTGGAAGAATATTCTGCCGGCATTGCCACCGAAGATTGCCGCGACGCTGGCGGGGTGGTGCTGCTCGAACACATCGCGCGTCCAGCCGAGCGCATTGGCATAGCCCTCGCGCGAGGAGACGACGGGGAAATCGCTGCCCCACATCAGCCGGTCTGGCCCGAAGGCATCGAGCAGCTCGATCAGCGGTGCGCTGCCCGCCGGGTCGAGCACAGGCCCGGATGCAGGCAGAGGCTGGCCGACGGGGCGCGCAATCAGCTGCCCCAGCGCGGGGATCTTGACCGTGATATTGGGGAAGCGCGCGAGCGCGAGCAGTGCCGTCCAGGTCTCGGGCTTTCGGTCGCAATCGGGTCTGACCCAGCCGGCCAGATGCTCCAGCACGATGGGCAAATTCGGGACGCTGCCGATGAGATCGGCGAACGCGGGCGATACAAACTGCGCGCTCGGCCCGCCGCAACTGATGACGAGGCCGTGCCGCTCCGAAGCCCGCCAGATGGCGAGTGGGTCGTCACCCGGAGTGCGGGCATCGGGCCGTAAGCGAACGCCAGCCATGCCGTCATCCGCCAGCGCACCGAGCTGGTTCGCCGCGTCAGGCGCAGCCGGATCGATGGCGCCGACGCTGACGAAGCGATCCGGATAGCGCGCAACGCAATCGCGCTGATAGCGATTGTCGAATTGCCCAAGGATCTGCGTCAGCACCGCCTGCGCGACATTGTGGCGGTCCATCTGGAAGAGCAGGGTTTCGACCGGCTCGAACCACAGGGGCGAGACGTGGCAATGGGCATCGATCAGGAGCACGGCATATCCTCACAGGCTATCATCGCCGGGGGTTGGCCGATATCGTTAGCGTAAAATGTTAGGCGATTCTAGTCGGGGCATCAGTCTTCGTCCCGCACGGCGAGTTGGCTCAAATGGCGGGGGATGCGCCGGTGCATGAGCAGGGTCGCGACGAACCCGATCAGCGCGACGGCCAGCATGGCACCCCGATACTCCATCAACCCCGGCTCTGGATGGCCGGCAAATTGTGTCAGGAGGCCGAGCAGCAGCGCCGTGAGTGAGACCGCCAGCGCCGCGAACAATTGCATGGAAATGCTGGCGAGCACATTGCCCTGCGTCATCGTGTCCTTGTCCAGACTGACATAGGTGAGCGAGGTCATGCCGGTGAACAGCACCGAGCGGGCCAGTCCGGCGACGAGCAGCGCCACGAAGATCAGGGCAGCAAGCCACGGCCCCTGATCGGCCAGGGCGACCACGGCGATCGCGGCCAGCCCTGCAAAGCTCGAAAGCATCACCGGTCCCGAGAAGCCGAAACGGTCGAACAAGGGGCGAATGAAGAGCTTGGCCAGCAGGTCGCCGCCATTGAGCGCCATGAGCATGACGCCGGCCAGAATGGGCGTGAAGCCATAGGCCATCTGGAACATGAGCGGCAGGCCGAAGAGCATCGCGCGCGCCGGGATGCGGACGATGGCACCCGCGCCGATCACCGTCGTCCGGAAGCTTGGGTCCTTGAGGGCATCGAGCTTCAGCACCGGGTCCGGATGGGTGCGAATATGCTTCAGTCCGGCAAGGCACAGGACCGTGCCGACCGCGAGCAACATCCAAGGCAATGGGCGACCGACGCCGCTGGCCAGCCGGTCGAAGCCGGTGAGCAGGCAAACGAGCGATCCGCCCAGCAGCGCGGCGCCGATCACATCCAATCGTCTGGAGGCATCGGGCGCGCTGGGCGGGATGGTGCGCCATGCCGCGAGCAGAAGAGCAATGGTGACGGGGATGTTCAGCAGGAAGATGAACTCCCAGCGCGCATATTGCACGATGAATCCGCCAATCGAGGGACCGAGCGTCGGCGCGATGAGCATGGGCATCGCCACGATCGCCATCGCATCGACCAGTTCCTCCTTGCTGGTCTGCCGTAACAGCAGCAGCCGGGCGACGGGGGTCATCAGGGAGGCCGTCGCCCCCTGCAGGGCGCGCGCGGCAATGAACGGCCAGAAGGAGGGGGCGGCGGCACAGCAGATGGAGAAGAAGGCAAAGCCCGCCGTCGCGATCATGAACACGGTCTTCGGGCCAAAGCGCTCGGCCGCCCATCCGCTGATCGGCAGCAGCGCAATCTGCATGGTGAGGTAGATGGTGATGGCGAGGCTGAGTTCGATGGCAGGCAGGCCAAAGTCGGTGGAAATCTCCGGGATCGCGACTGCCAGCACGGACGCATCGAGCTGGACCATGAACATGGCGGTCGACGCAATGAGGATCGCGCCGCGACTCTTCAGGGACAGAAACCGCTTCAAGCCCGGTCTGTCCGCTCGCGCAGTGGCCGGCTAGCCGATGGCGTCTTCGTCTGTTTCTTGCGGAATGAACTCATGGGGGCGTTGCCGGGCGGCGGCCTTTCGGCTGAGGTACAGGGTGATCAATATGCCCATAATGCCGAAGAGCGCGCCGACCATCTCAAAATTTGTCATTTCGAGTGGATTGAGGCTCATCATGTCGACTTGGCCGTCGAGTTTGAAGCTGAAGTTCGCCATTCGCCTGTCGATCCCTGCTTAAAGTGCCCGCATCAGCCGGGAGGGCCGCTTCCAGATCGGCTGCGGCGCGGTCTTCGCCTTGAGCAGCGGCAGGAAGTAGTTGGCATAAGCCGCGAGCAAGATGAGGTGCATGACCAGATTGCGCGTCACCGAGAGCTGGATGTGGGGCAGGGGTACCCACGGGACATTGGTGAGGAAGATCATCAGCGTCACCGGCATCAGAAGCGTCAGCGCAAGCGGTACGAAGCGGTTGAGCAGCAGGCAGGCGCCGGCGGTCAGCTCGATGATCTTGGCATAGGTGAACAGGTTGAGATCGGTGGCGGCGAGCACGAACGCATTGCCGGCCGCCGCGCCCATCTTGGGCTGGGGCCAGAAGAGGATGAAGTAGTTGAGGCCGGAAACGAGGTTGAAGCCGCCGAGATAATAGCGGCAGAAGACGACACCGTATTTTTCGATCACGCTCCTCATGCCGCGTCCTCCCCTGATTTCCGTCAGCCCCTCGTGACTCACTTCCCCTTGGGAATGGCGAAAGCCCCAGCCTTGAGTCCGGCGGCGGCGCGGCCATAGCCGGTCATCGCCCGATCCCAGGTGAAGGCGAAGTGCTGCGCGCCGGAGTTCATGTCGCGGAACAGGCGCTGCATGGCGCTGCCATCATAGATGGCGCTGCCGCCCGATGCCTCGAAGATCCGGTTCGCGGCATGGCGTGCGCGCTGCACGCCCCAGGCCCAGTTGCGCGAGATTTGCGCGCCCAGCAGCGGCGTGATCTCCGCGGGGTCGCGTGCCTCATCCACCATGCGGGCGTCCTCCAGGATCAGCGCCAGGGCAGCGTCGACCTCGGCGCCAATCTCCGCGATGCGAGCGAAGGTGGCGGATTGCTCGGCGACTTCCAACGGATCGGCGCCGTCCAGGCGCTTGCCGATATCCGCCGCAAAGCGCTGCACCATGCCCCGCGCCATGCCGAGTGGCGCGCCGACGATGGAGAAGGGTGCGATGTTGGAGAAGGGCATACGGTAGACCGCGCCCTCATGCACCCGGGCACCGGGAGTGGAACCGGCCAGCATGTCGGCCAGGCTGCAACTGCGATGGGCGGGGATGAAGGCGCTGTCGATCTTGATCGAGCGGCTGCCCGTCGCGCGCATACCCATGGTGAACCAGTCGTCGACGATTTCGATCTCGGACTTGGGCAGGACGAAGAAGCGCGGCTCCATGCGGCCATCCGCCTTCTTCACGGCATTGCCGATGATCACCCAGCTCGCATAATCGATGCCGGAGCAGAAGCGCCCGGCGCCGCCTGTCAGCCGGTAGCCGCCATTTTCCTCCACGACCTCGCCACCGAGGCGGAAGACGGTGCCGATGAGTGTGGTGGGATCGTCCATCACCTCGCGCTGCGCCTGCTCGGGGAAGAGGTTGATGAGCCAGCTATGCCCGGCCAGTACGCCGAAAATCCAGGCCGCCGAGCCAGACATAGTGCCGATCTCTGCCGTGACACGCACCAGATCGGCAAAGCCCAGCTCCGATCCGCCAAGGTTGCGCGGCATGACGATGCCGAACAGGCCCGTCTGGCGGATGGCATCGACCACATGCGGGGAGAGGCGTCGGGCGCTCTCCGACTCGGCATCCGCCGCCGCGATCTGCGGGAGCAGCGCCCGAATGCGCGCAATCGCATCCGCACTGGATTCGACGACCGGGTAACGGCCCGCAATATCCAACGTCGCAACGTCCGCGCTTGCCTGGCTCGCCATGTTCGTCATCCTTCCTCCATTGCGTTCATCTTCGGGGCGTCCGTCGGCTCATTGAGCGCCGCAGCACCTTCTGCCCGCGATTGACCCGCGATGCAGGATTGTTATACAAACAGGTATCCGATAATGAAGCGGACATCAACACCTCACGTTGCCCGTCCGTGTAACGACCACAAAAGAGCATCGGCAGGAGAGCAGAGCATGGCAGAGATCGTTCTTGGTATCGGCACGAGCCATGGCCCGATGCTGGTCACCGAAACCGAGAGCTGGGGCCTGCGCGTTCCCGCCGACAAGGCCAACAAGCATGCGTGGAAGGGCGGCACCTGGACCTTCGATGAGCTAGTGGAAGCACGGGCCGGGGAGCGGCTCGGCGAGCAGACCGTTAAATCCGTGTGGGACGAGCGGCAGGCGCGTTGCCAGCAGAATATCGAGGCGCTGGCCGACCTGTTCGAGGAGGCACGGGTGGACGTGGCCGTGATCGTCGGCAACGATCAGGACGAGATCTTTCGCAAGACGCTCAACCCCGCCTTCGCGGTGCATTATGGCGACACGATCACCAATTACGAGTTCACGCCGGAGCGGCTGAGCGAACTGCCGCCGGGCATTGCGCCATCGCTCAAGGGCTATATTCCCGCTGGCGGCGCAGATTATCCCGGCTGCCCGGACCTGGCGCTCAAGATCATCGAGCAGGCAATGGCGGACGAGTTCGACGTCGCGGCAATGTCTGCCATGCCGCGCCCGGAGGCGCCCCACGCCTGGGGGTTTGTCTATCGCCGCATCATGCGCGACCGGCCCTGTCCGAGCGTGATGGTCACGGTAAACACCTTCTTCCCACCAAACCAGCCGAGCGTGCGGCGCTGCTACAAGTTCGGCCAGTCCCTGCTGGAGGCGATCCGCGGCTGGGACAGCAACAAGCGCGTCGCGCTGATCGCCAGTGGCGGGCTGACCCATTTCGTCATTGACGAAACGGTGGACAAGACGTTTCTCAACGCACTGGAAAGCAAGGATTTCGGTCCGGTCTTCAACATGGGCGAAGAGACGTTCCGCGATGGCACGTCCGAGATGAAGAACTGGGTGCCGGTGGCCGGCGCGATGGCGCAGCTTGGGCTGAAGGGCCATGTGCTCGATTATGTGCCCTGCTATCGCAGCGAGGCCGGGACGGGCAATGCGATGGGGTTCGTTTACTGGAAGTAACCCCGGGCGAGGGCGGCCGGCGCCGCCCGCCTAGCCTCAGTGCGTCCAGTCGAGCGTCAGGCTCTGGAAATGCCAGCGCAATTGCGCGGGCGTCGCGCCATCCACATCATTGACCCGCCGCAGCACGGCTTCGCCTTCCATGCGCACTGGTCGCCCATCGCGATCCTTGCCGGTGATCGTGACGGGCGCCGTGTAGTAGCTGGAGCCCGCCGCCCCCTCCATCGTGCCGTCCGGCATTGCGACCATGATATTGGAGAGGTCGGCAAAGAGCGCCGCGAACGCGCTCTTACTCCACTTTTCCTTGTCCGCTGGCGCGAGCAACGCCCAGGCCTGATCGAACGCGCGCTGCTCGATCGCGCGCGCGAAGGAGATCAGCACGTTGCGCGCGCCTTTCACGGTGCGTTCCGCTTCCGGTGTCAGCATCGGCGGGGTGAAGTCGGGCCCGGCGGCGCGGTTGCTGGCCGCACCTGCTTCGTCGGCGGCCGGAGGCTCGGTTGGACCTCCCGCGTTGATCGCTGCCGGACTGGCCGCGTTGGACGGACCGATGGTCTGATTTTCTCCCGTCGGCGCACCGCCGCAGGCAGCGAGCGAGAAGGCGGGAATCAGCAGAATGAGTTTGGCGCTGTTCATGGCCAAAGAACCCGCAAGGCCAGCCGGCCGTTCCCGGCCTAAGGGTGCGGCGTTCTACCGCAGCAACGCTTCCCGCAGCACTTCCGCCGCCTCCCGGGGGCGGTCTTCCATGCCGACCAGATCATGGGCGCGGTGGACCAGATCGCGCAGATGATGAAGCTGCTCGGAATCATAATGCGTGTCGCCGCCGGCCTTGAGGGCAATGTCGATCAGCCGCCAGAGTTCGTCCAGCTCGCTCTCGCGGTAGATGCATTGTTCGGCGCCGCTGCTGCGCTGTAGCCGGTCGGCCAGCGTCTGGATCGTCAGGTCCGAGAAGTTCTCCACCGGCAGAATATCGTCCAGGTCCACGCAGTATCTCCAGTTCAGTGCGGCGGCTGCTCCGCCTTATCGGGCCGGCGCGCATGCCGGCAACTTTTGGGTAGTGACTTTTCGGGTGAGCCACGATATTTATATCTTATTGTCTAACAATGTCAGGTGCGTCAAATGCTCTCTCACGAAGATAACGAGCTGCTTTGCAGGATCGGTCCCGGCACGCCGATGGGCGAGTTGATGCGCCGCTTCTGGATGCCGGCCCTGCTGACTCAGGAGTTGCAGGCAGACGGCAAGCCGGTGCGCATCAAGCTGCTCGGCGAAGAGCTGGTCGCCTTCATGGACAGCGAGGGGCGGATTGGCCTGCTGGATGAGCATTGCCCGCATCGCGGCAGCTCGCTGGCGCTGGGCGTGAACGGCGAGTGCGGCCTGCGCTGCCTGTTTCATGGCTGGAAGTTCGATGTGACCGGCCAGTGTGTCGATACGCCGGCCGAGCCGGAAAATTCCAAGCTGGCCAAGGCAATGCGGGTCAAGGCCTATCCCACGCGCGTCGCGGGCGGCATGGTGTGGACCTATATGGGGCCGAAGGAGAAGGAGCCGGTGTTCCCGCACTTCCCCTGGTTCGATATGCCGCCGGGCAGCTGCGAGGCCTTCAAGGTCATCTATGAGTGCAACTACGCGCAAGCGCTGGAAGGCGCGGTCGACAGCTCGCACGCGGGCATCCTGCACCGCGACAGCGCCTGGGATCAGCCGGCGAAATGGCCGCACGAGAAGGATCTGCGGCCCAAGCTCGAGATCGAATATACCCGCTACGGCATGCGCTATTGCGCCGTCCGCAACGATGGCGAGCAGAAGCAGGGCCGCATGACGCAGGTGCCGCTGCCCTTCTACACCTTCATTCCGCCCGATGGCCCCAAGGCGCCGGAATTCCGCCGCAATCGCCGGCTGGTCAATGCCTTCGTGCCGCGTGACGATTATACCACCTGGCACATCCAGTTCTTCTACGATCCCGGGCAGACCATCGACCGCGAACACCGCATGGGCGAGGCGAACACGCCGCATGACGAACAGTTCTTCAAGACCAACGGCATGTCGGTCTGGTACAATCAGGACCGCGAGATGATGCGGACGCAGAACATGTCTGGCATCATCGGCGTGGCGCTGCAGGATCACGCCGTGAGCGAGACGATGGGCAAGATCGCCGACCGCTCGAAAGAGCATCTCGGGCGCTCGGACATGGCCGTCGTGGCGTTCCGGCGCATGATGCTGAAGGCGGCGCGGCGGCTGGCGGAGACCGGAGAGATGCCGGAAGCCGATCAGGGTCAGTTCGACTGGGGTCAGATCACGGCCGAGACCTTCAACTTCGAGCCGACGCAGAAGTGGCAGGACATCCAGCCGCTCGGCGATGATCTCCAGCCGGTGGGCGCAGCAGCCTGATGGCGCATTTTCTGGTCGAGTATCGCGAGCTTGGCGCTGCCGAGCTTCGCGAGGCCAAGCGGCCCGAGCATATCGCCTATCGCAAGGGGTTCGGGCCAGCCATGCCGCTGACCGGCCCCTTGCTGGACGAGGATGAGCGCCCCATTGGTAGCGTCGTCATCATCGAGGCTGCCGATCTCGACGCGGCGCAGGCGGCGGCGCAGGCTGATCCCTATGTCGCAGCAGGCGTGCTGGAGCTGGTCTCGGTCCGGCGGTTCCGGATTGCCGCGATGAAGCCGCCTACGGCCTAGCCGGCGACAGGCCGATCAGCCGACGAAATCGTAGCGATAGGCGTCGCCATCACTGCGAACATGACCGACGGAGTTGCCCCTGAAATGCGCGGGGCAGCATAATGTGTCGGTATCCGCCAGCCGTGCGAGCAGCGACTGGCGCACCTGCGCAGCGGCGTCGCCATCGTCATCGAACATCAGCTGCAGGTCGGGCCGCAGGAGCTGTACAGGGTGGTGGATCACGTCGCCCCAGAATGTCGCCGCCGCGCCGCCGCCCTGCGCGTGGACAAGGCAACTGCCCGGCGAGTGGCCATAGGCGGGCTCCAGCCATACGCCATCGCCAATCTCCTTGAACGCCGCGCGCGGATCGTCGGTATCGACGATGTCGGCCAGCCCGGCTTCCACCACCGGCAGGACCGAATCCTCATAGGCCTCGCGATGGGGCGGAATATCCTGCTGGGTGGACCAATGATCATAATCGCGCTTGCCGAAGATGTAGCGCGCATTGGGGAAGGTGGGTACCCAGCGGCCATTCTCCAGCCGCGTGTTCCAGCCGACATGGTCCATGTGCAGATGCGTGCAGAGCACCATGTGAATATCCTGCGGGCGCAGGCCGAGCTTCGCCAGATTCTCGAGATAGGGCGTGTCGAGCATGTGGATGTCGGGCACACTGCGCGTCTTGCAATTGCCGTTGCAGCTGTCGATCACGATGTTCTGGCCATCGAGCTGGACGACGAAGCTGTGCATGCTGAGCGTGACGAGGGAGGCCGCCGGGTCGCCGGTCAGGCTGTCATCGCGATACCATTGGGCAAGGCCGGCGAGATCGTCCGCCGTCACCTGCGGAAAGATCATCGCGAGCGGCATTGCCGACTCCATTTCCATGACACGACTGATCGTCATCCGGCCCAGAGTCTGCGGCGTCATGCGAAATCCTAATACATGATTGCCTAGCAATTCATGCGCGTTACAAGAGCGCTGTCAACTCGAATCGGCGCGTTCGGGTGGGGTCGCGGAGCGGGAGAAGGCAGTATGTTCAAGCCAATGGTGGTTTCTGCGCGGATGCTGCTCGGCATCTTCAGCCTGCTGAGCGGCCTCAACTGGTTCTTCGGCTTCATGCCGCTGCCGAGCATCTACATGCCGCTCGATGCACCGATGAAACATGTGGTCATCACCGAGATGATCCGGACCGGCTGGATGTTCCAGATGGCCAAGGTGGTCGAAATCCTGCTGGGCCTGTCGCTGGTTTTCAACCGGGGCGTCCCGCTGATGCTGGTGGTCGCCTTCCCGGTGATTTTCGGCACCTTCATGCTCGATGCGCTGATCCTCGATGATATCTGGGGCTGGATACAGGGCACGGTGACCAATGCGCAGGTGCTCGCCGCCATTGGCGACATGATCATCGGCGGCCTGTGCGTGCTGCTGATCCATCTGTGGCTGATCTGGTGCTACCTCGAACATTATCGTCCCATGCTTGCCTGGAAGGCGACGCCGAAGGAGGCCGGGCTATGACCGTGCAGACCCCATCGCCCCGCGAGGCTCGTTCCAGAAGCCGGCGCTGGCTGCGGATCGCCTTCTATGCGTTCGGCTGGTTCGCCATCGCGCTGCAGGCCTATAACTTCTACCTGTTTGTCGGCCTGATCGGAAAGTAGTCCGGCGATCAGGGCCGGGCGGGCTCGCTCGCCAGATCCGCCGATAGCTCTTCCAGCGAGCGGCCGCGCGTCTCGACCATCATGAACATGGTGAAGAGCAGTTGCAGCACCATCATGAAGGCGAAGAAGCCGAAGATCCACGCGGGCGCGACGCTGGCGAGCACGGCGGGCATGATCAGGGTGAGGGCGGCGGCGAGCACCCAATGCGTGCCGGTGCCGAGCGCCTGACCCGTCGCACGGGCATTGTTCGGGAAGATCTCCGAGATGTAGACCCAGATGATCGCGCCCTGGCCGATGGCATGGGCGGCGATGAACAGGAAGATAAAGACCGGCACCAGCGTATAATGCGCGCTGGCAAAGCCATAGGCGACCATGGCCAGCGAGACGATGTAGCCGACCGAGCCGATCAGCATCAGCTTCCGGCGCCCGGCACTGTCGATCAGCGCCATGCCGACCAGCGTGAAGACCAGATTGACCACGCCGACGCCCACTGTCGCGTACAGGGTCGCGCTCGCCTCCGCGCCGGTCAGGCCGAAGATGCGCGGGGCGTAGTAGATGATCGCGTTGATGCCTGAGAGCTGGTTGAAGAAGGCGACGAGGAAGGCGAGCATGATCGGGCGGCGCAGATGCCCGTCGAAGAAGCGGCGCAGCGTCATCCGGCTTTCGCCAGCGGGGTCGGCTGTGGCGCGGATCGCCTCGATATCGCCGCCGGCCATGGCCAGCACGCGCCGCGCCTCGGCTTCATTGCCCTTGTGCAGCAGGAGCCAGCGCGGGCTCTCCGGCAGCACGACGGTGGCGAGGAGGAAGAGCGCAGCGGGAATGGCCGGGATGGCGAGCATGATCCGCCAGTCCGCCGCACCCATGCCGCTGATGAGGGCGTTGGAGACATAGGCGATGAGAATGCCCAGCACGATCATGGTCTGGAACAATATGCCGAGCCGGCCGCGCCAGGCCGGCGGGGCAATCTCCGAAATATAGGCGGGCGCGGCGATCGACGACGCGCCGATGGCGAGGCCGCCGATGATGCGGAAGGCCATGAACGACCACGGGTCCCACGCCAGCGCCGATCCGATGGCGGAGACCAGATAGAGGATGCCGATCCAGATCAGTGTCGGTTTGCGGCCATAGCGATCGCTGGGGACCGCGCCCAACAAGGCGCCGACCACCGTGCCCCACAGGGCAGAGGATATGGCGAGGCCGTGCATCGCGCTGCCCATCGACCATGTGCGCTGAATGGCCATTTCCGCGCCTGAAATCACTGCGGTGTCGAAACCGAACAGCAGGCCGGCCAGCGCCGCCGTGAAGGCCCAGAGCGAAATCGAGCGGTTGGGCATAGGGCGTCTCCTGTCCGGTCAGCGGTCGGTCAATTTATCCAGAAGAACGCTGGTGCCGATCTCGCTTTGTTATACGATCATGAATAAAGATGATTCGCAATGGATTGCAAGATGAGGATTGAGGAGAGCGATGATGCCCCCATTTCACAGGCCTGACGCCAAGCTAGCTGCGCGGTTTTCCGGGGGCAAGGCGCTTTTCGCGCTCGGTGCTCTGGGCTTGCTGTTGGCCGGGTGCAACGGGGCCGCGTCGGATGCGCAGAACAATGCCGCCGCGGCGAGTGCGAGCGCGGTACAGACGGGCTACCTCAAGCTCACTTATGCCATGCCGCAGGCCAAGGGTGAGGAGATCGTGTACCGGGTCTTTCTGCCATCAAACTGGCGCGCAGACCGGCAATGGCCGATGGTGCTCATTCTGCATGGCTATGGCAGCACGGCTAATGGCCCCTTTGACGATGCCGGGGGTGCGCTTCAGCGGGAGGCGGAAAAGCATGGCTTCGTGGTGGTCTCGCCCAATGGCTATAATGGCATGGCCGATTATGGCGCCAATCTCCCGCTCCCCTCGGCGCTGCCTGACATGGGGAAGAAAGCGACGATGACGCCGGAGCAACAATCTGCGCTTGCTGAGGCGGATGTGCGCAACGTGCTGGCCAAGACCATGGAGGATTATAATATCGATCCGCGCCGCGTGTATCTGATGGGCAATTCCATGGGCATGACCGGCGTTCTGCATTTCGCCCAGACCGATCCGCAGCTTTGGTGCGCCATCTCTGCGAGCGGCGGTCCGCCCTGGCCGGGCTATCCGGTCGAGCAGTTGAAGCCCATTTCTAGCGTGCTGCTGGTGCATGGCGGCAAGGATGATCGCGCGAACGCATCCGACACGCAGACCCTGACGGAGCGCCTGAAAGCTGCCGGCGTCGATGCGCGCATGGAACTGATTCCCGAGGGCACGCATGGCGACGCCTGGGTGCGCTATCTGCCGCAGACGCTCGACTTCTTCGCGACCCATGATTGCGCGAGCGGGGGCCGGGCCAATGGTTGATCGCATGAGGAAGATCGCCGGGAGACGCCGCTTGATGGCAGCCCTGATGGTGGCCGGCACGCTCGTGGCAGCGCCCGCTTCAGCTCAGGCGCAGGGGGGCTCGGCGGAGGCCCCGCGCGCCGAGACGGCCTATGGTCCCGTTGTCGGTACGCGCGATGATGACGTGCTGGTGTTCAAGGGCGTGCCCTATGCCGCCGCGCCGACCGGCGAGCTGCGCTGGCGGCCGCCTGCAGCGCCGGCGGGCTGGACCCGGCCCCGGCAGGCGACGGTTTTTGCGCCAGCCTGCCCCGGTGGCCTGCCGGCACGCAAGGATACGTCCGAGGATTGCCTCTATCTCAACGTCTGGACGCCGCAGATGGGCGCGCAGGCCAAGCGCCCCGTGATGGTGTGGATCTATGGCGGCGGCTTTCGCGGTGGATCGACTGCGCTACCGATCTTCGACGGGCGCGCGCTGGCGCAGCAGGGCGTGGTGCTGGTGAGCTTCGGCTACCGGGTGGGCGCGCTCGGCTTCCTCGCCACGCCGGAGCTGAGCGCGGAATCACCGCAGGGCGCTTCGGGCAATTACGGGGTTCTCGATGCCGTTGCCGCGCTGCGCTGGGTGCAGGAGAATATCGCCGCCTTCGGGGGCGATCCGCAGAATGTGACGGTGTTCGGCCAGTCTTCCGGCTCCGAAACAGTGAACATCCTCACCGCCTCGCCGCTCGCCAGGGGGCTGTTCGCCAAGGCCATCGGCGAATCCGGCTCGTCCTTCGGCGTGCGCGCGGCCTTGCCGCTGCGGGAGGCCGAGGCCCTGGGCAAAGCGTTCATGGCAGAACGCAGCGTGACCAGCCTCGCCGCCTTGCGCAAGCTGCCCACGGACAAGCTGCTGATCCGCGACGACCAGAAATATGAGCCCAATGTCGATGGCTGGCTGCTGCCCCGCAGCGTGCGCGAGATTTATCTGGCCGGGGCGCAGAATGATGTGCCGATGATTATTGGTGGCACCACGCAGGAATTCGGGCGCCCGCCGGAGATCAGCCGGGAGGCGTTGAATGCCGGCCTGCAGGCCGAATATGGTCCGCTGGCACCGGCCATCGCCACCGCGATCGGTGCCGATGGGGAGGCCGATCCCACCGATGCCCGCTGGCGTCTGACCAATGTCGAATGGGGGAATTTCACTGCCGCGATGTGGTCTGGCCTGCA
The DNA here is from genome assembly GCF_025961995.1 of Sphingobium sp. B8D3A. Classification (NCBI taxonomy): domain Bacteria; kingdom Pseudomonadati; phylum Pseudomonadota; class Alphaproteobacteria; order Sphingomonadales; family Sphingobiaceae; genus Sphingobium; species Sphingobium sp. B8D3A. The sequence continues at coordinate 1,531,463 of NZ_JAOQOS010000001.1, forward strand.
GACCAAGACCGGCCGGGCGCCTGTCTATCGCTATGTCTTCGATTATGCGCCGCCCCAACCGGCCGGGCGCCCCCGCACGGCCCATCATGGCGCGGAACTGGCCTATATTTTCGGCAATTATCAGCCCGCAGGGCGGACGCTCGATGCCGAGGAGCAGATGATCCATCGGCTGCTGAGCGGCTATTGGCTGAACTTCGCGCGCACCGGCAATCCCAACGGAGCCGGTCTGCCGCAATGGCCGCCTCATGGCGTGCCGGTCCATGTCGCGCTGCGCTTCGGCGCGGAGGGCGCGGCGCCGATCGGCGAGCGCGAACCGGTGCTGCTCGACCTCATCGACCGACATTATCACAGCGAGAGCGGGAAGCGGATCAGACCATAAAACCGCGCTGAACGCGAAGGTAGCAGAGAGGGGAAGGCTTATGCGGACAGGTTGGATCAAGCGGCTGGCACGACTCGCGGCGGGTGCCATGCTCGCTTGTGTCAGCAGCGCCTCGCTTCAGTCGCAACCGGCGAAATCCCCGATGCCGCCGGTCCATTTCACGCCGCTGCCCGAGCGGCCGGTCGTGATGCCGGTCATGGCCTGCGACGCCTTGCCCGCCGAGGATCTGCTGACCATTAAGGGCGCGCCGGCGCGGATCAGCAGCGCAACGCTGGAGACGCGCGACAATGGCGTGGCCTTCTGCCGCATCAAGGGCATGATCGCGCCGCAGATTCAGTTCGAGCTGCACCTGCCGACAGAAACCTACACCGGTCGCTACCTGCAGGGTGGCTGTGGCGGGGCCTGTGGCGTCATCTATCAGGCGGTGTCGCCGTCCTGCGATAATCAGACGGCCTTCAGCGGCGCATTTGCCGTGAGCTTCAACAATAGCGGCCATGTCGGGCCGGACGCGCGCGATACGTTGTGGGCGGCTCATGCTCCGCAATTGCGGGCGGATTTCGCTTATCGGGCGGCGCATGTGACGGCGCGTGTCGCCAAGGAGATCATCGCCCGCTTCTATGGACGCAAGCCGGCTTACTCCTACTTCATGGGCTGCTCCAATGGCGGGCGCGAAGCCATGATGGAAGCGCAGCGCTATCCTGATGATTTCGATGGCATCATCGCGGGCGCGCCCGCTTTGTGGATCACGCCGGGCGTCGTCCGCATCATTCATGAGTCTCAGGTGGCCAGGAGCGCGGATGGCCAGCCCATTCTGACGCCGCAATCCACCCAATTGCTTCATCGGGCAGTGATGGCGGCATGCGACGGCCTTGATGGCCTCAAGGATGGCCAGATCGACAATCCTCGTCGCTGCCGGTTCGATCCGCGCACCCTCGTCTGCAAGCCGGGGCAGCGGACCGATTGCGTGACGGCGCAACAGGCCGAGACGATGAACCGGCTTTACGAAGGGCCGAGGGATGCACAGGGCCGGCCCTTGTTCTTTGGCGGAGAGCCTTACGGCTCCGAATTGCTGTGGACCGGGCCGGGCAGCTTCGTGGCTGACGGCTATCAACTGGCGGCGAACCAGATCAAGTTCATGATCTACAATGGCGAGGCCCATCAGGATTTCGACTGGCGCACATGGAAGCCCGATGCGGCGGCCCTGGCCGATCTGATCGAGAAGGGCGGCTATTATAACGCCAGCAATCCCGATCTCGCGGCATTCAAGGCGCGCGGTGGCAAGCTGATCATGTGGCAGGGCGAGGCGGACAATGCCGCAGGATCATGGCTACTGCCGGACTACTATCAGCGCGTCCGGAACGCGATGGGCGGCTTTGCCGGGACCGATCCGTTCATGCGGGTCTACATGTTCCCCGGCGTCTATCACTGCGCTGGCGGCTATATCGCCTACCAGCACGACCTGCTCGGGCCAATGGTCAACTGGGTAGAGCGGGGCGCGGCGCCGGGCGCGGTGGAAGGCGCTGCCATTCTGGCGGATGGCACGATCCGCCGCCGCCCAACCTATCCGTTCCCGGTGCAGGCACGCTATACGGGCCGGGGAGACATCAACGCCGCCAGCAGCTTTGCGCCGGTGCCCATCGCCAAGGATCATGACGACCGGTTCGACTGGGTGGGCGCCGGCATGGAGGCTGGCCCGCCGCCGGCTCCTTACTGACATGCGGCGCAGAGGGCAGACCGCTGCGCCGCATTCCACCCGCTACTTGCCGAGCTTCTTGTCGAAGAAGTTGACGATAACCTTGTAGGCATCCTGCGATTCCGGGATGACCGGATTGTAGAAGAAGCCGTGGAACAGGCCGTCCCACACATGCAGATCGGCATCGGCGCCGGCCTTCACCATCTGGCCATGTGAGTAGACTGCGGAGCTCAGTTCAAAGGCCCGCGTGCCGGTGATGAACAGCGTCGGCGGGAACTTGGCGAGCAGTTCGAGCGAGTTGGCCGGTGCGGCCAGCGGGTCCTTGATGTCGACCTTCTCGAGATATTGGAGCGGGGGCAGACCCTTGCCGAGCGGCGGCGGCGGCTCCGCCGGCGGGTTTGCCTCGCCGATGGCGGCGGTGGTATAATGCGCATCACCGCCGAAGCCGGGGCCTTTCTCTAGCGTCATGCCGGCACAGAAAATGCCGATGGCGCCGGGCATGGGGAGCTTCTCCTTATCGAACCAGGCCATCGCCATGCCAACGAGCATGCCACCCGCCGAGCAGCCATAGATGCCGATATCAGCCGGCTTGTAGCTCTTGAGCAGTTCGCGATAGACGCTGGCGACATCCTCGCTGGCAGCCGGGAAGCGATATTGCGGCGCCTGGCGATAATCGATGGTGATGACCTTATAGCCACCGAGCGACGCGATCGGCATCGATTCCAACTCGGCGCAACCGGGGTAGCAGCCGCCGAAGCCGCCGCCATGCAGGTTGAGCAGGACGCGCTTCTGGTTCTGCGGCTTGACCCCTTGCGTTGGGGTGTAAGTGATGGCGGGCACGCCTGCGATGGTCGTTTCCTGCCGGACCAGTGGGAACATCGCCTTGGCCGAGGCCATATAGGGCTTCATGAAGAAGGGGACGCCATTTTCAGGCAGCGTCTTGGATTCACGGTCCTGCATGTCGTGCAGATGCTCGGCCAGATAGGCCTTGGCTTCATCGGTCAGGAAACTGGAAACCGGCACGCTCATCGCGGGCACATGCACTGTGCCGTCGGCATCGATCTTTACTGGATTGCTGTCCGGCTTGTCAGCCGTCTGCGCGGGTGCGGCGGCCGGCAAAGCCAGCGCAACGACCGATGCGCCCGTAACCGTCACCAGTCGCGACCACAGGCTGTGCGCAGGGCGTTTGGCGAATGATTCTCCCATATAAACCTCTCATTTAGTCTGGTTTTTTGTGCCGCATCGCAAATTGGCATCTGGAATTGTTAGACTCACATGAATACAATCGATTGTAAAGAGGCCGTCCAAATCGGTCTTTTTGCTGGTCGAGGGAGAGTGGATATGGTCGGTTTGGCGCAGCGTAAGGGCGGGGTGCGGGCGCTTGCTGGCTTAGCAGCAGTGGCACTGGTGGCGAGCTGTCATCCTGCCGGGGCACGACCGGAGGCGCAGAGGCCGATGGTCCAACAACTCAGCACCGGCGGCGCGGCCTTTTCCGCCTCAGTGCCGGAAATCGCAGTCGACCCCGCCAACCCGCGGCGCGTCGCGGTCATATGGCGGGATCTGGCCATGACCCGGCCAGGCGAACCCGCCGGCGAGCGGGGCATGCAGTGCCACCTCTCGCTGTCCAAGGACGGCGGACGCAGCTTCGATACCCAGCCGCTGGTCTGGGCGATGGCCGACACGCCCGTGTGCAACTCGCCTTATGTGGACATTGGTCCGCAGGGCGAACTGCTGATCGGCGCGACGCTGGCGGGCGTGCTGCCGCAGAACGCGCCGGAGGGCGAGCATGCGTCAGGGCGGGTGGTGATGCGCCTTTCGACCGACTGGGGCCACAATTGGTCTTCGATCTACAGCGGCATCGCGACGGGGGACGAGGCGCGGTTCGAGGCCAATGCCACGGTCCCGGCCGAAGCGACGCATGTGCCATGGGACGGCGGGCGCGGCGTGATCGATGCGGTGAGCGTCGAAATCATCCTCTCCGGCGGCTATCCGGCCCCGCCGGGTGAGGCGCTGCGCTCGCAGCGCTTCTACACCGTCTCGAAGGATCGCGGCAAAAGCTGGGGGCCGATCCGCGCCTTTGGTGCCCCCGGCTGGCCGCAGCGCTGGGACGGGCATTATGTCGTCGCCCACGGCACGCTTGCCTACAGCTATCTGGCGGAAGCTGTGCCGGTCGATGGCGTCAAGTGCTTGTGCGTGGTCTTCGCCACCAGCGCGGACGGCGGCGCGACGGTGCAGCGGCACCTCGTAACACAGGTCGAGTATTTCGACCGGCTGGTCCATTATCCGCCGATCGCCGCGCATCCGGTCCATGCGGGGCAATATGCGCTCGCGCTGGCGTCCGACAAGGCGGGGACGCCCTCGGTGCGCATCACGCGGGATGGCGGCGCCCACTGGCAGGCATTGGATGGCCCGGTCGCGCCTGAAGGCGTGGTGCGGTCGTCGCGGCCGGCGCTGGCCTATACGCGCGACGGCGTGCTGGGGCTGCTCTGGCGCGGCTATCATGCCGATGGCAGCTATGACCTCTACATCGCGGCGTCTGCCGATGGAGAGCGCTTCGGGCCGGTGCAGCGCGTCTCGCCCGCCTCATCCCGCGTGCCGGACGCGCTGGTGAAGGATTATTCCGCAGGCGGGGACTTCATCAGCAGTCTGGGTGCCGGGAGCGACGCGTTTCACGCCGCCTGGACAGGCTGGCCGGCAGGCGCGGCAGGGCAAGTTATGTATGCGCGCGTTCCGGTGGCGCGTCTGCTGGAAGATCAATTCGCGCTCAAAAGTAAGATCGTTAGTCAAAACTAAATTCAAAATGTTGACACGATGCGGGGGATGGCCCTAGCATGACCATCAGCGCTGAAGGCGTGAGGGTACGAAGTGCCCCCTGCCTGATCCTGCGCTGGAGGGGATGCATCGATGGGGCACCAGGCAAAGATCGTCGCGGCGATACTGATCTGCATCGCGGGCTTTTCGTTCAATCTGCTGAGCTTTGATTCCTTCATCTTCTTCGGCCTGCCGATGGTGGCCGGTGTTGCGGTGGCCTGGGCGAACACGCGCCGCCATGCCGACTGGCGGACGATTGACCAGGCGACCGATGTGATGCGCATCTACTTTGGCGGGCATCTGCTCTGGTCGTGCCTGCGCTTCTGGTTCACGGACATGCAACCCTCCGGGGCGCCCATGCATCCGATTGCGGGGCCGTTCCTTGCCTCGCTCTTCGCGACTGGCATTTTCCCGGCGGTCAAGGTGTTGGAGGGCATTGTCGGCGTAATGCTGCTGAGCAACCGTTTCGTTCCGCTGGCCCTCGTGCTGGAAGTGCCGACGAGCATGACGGTGTTCTATCTCAACACCTTCATCACTGCGCGGCTTAGTGGCCTGCTCACCGGGCCGACCGAATTGGGCGTAAACGTGCTGCTGATGCTCGCCTATTTCCAGCATTACCGCCCGATGCTGCGCGCAAAGCCGCGCGCCGCGCCGCCTTGGGAACGCGAGGATCGCCTTGACGACAAGGCTCAATATAGTTATACAAAATCAAATAACATTTAATATACCGATGAATTCGGCGGTCTGGCGAGGTGCCAGTCGCTCAGGCATCCCGGCCATGATCGGGAGCAAGGGGAGGGAGATGAGATGAAGGCACGGAATTTTTCTGTCCGCGAACGGACGGGTCTGAAACTGGCGGTCTCCGCTTCGGCTCTGGTGTTGGCGGCGCTCGGCGCAGTGCCCGCCATAGCGCAGCAGGATGCATCGCCCCAGCAGGGCAGCTCTACGGATGCCGCGGATGCCGCGATTATCGTGACCGGCACGCGCATCAAGGGCGTCGCGCCGGTCGGTTCGCCGGTCATCCCGGTCGGTCGCGAGGAGATCGAGAAGCTCGGCGTCAGCACCACCAACGATGCCCTGCGCAAGCTCCCCCAGATCGTCAACTTCGGCGGCAATAACGAGCAGCAGGGCGGATCGATCATCCAGAACACCTCGCTCAATTCCTTCGCCGCCAAGTCGATCAACCTGCGCGGTCTGGGCACGGCCTCGACGCTCAGCCTGGTGAACGGCCACCGTGTCGCCCCGCAGGGCGCCAATGGCCAGCTCTTCGATGCCGATAACATCCCCGCCATCGCGCTGGAGCGCATCGAAGTGGTCGCGGACGGCGGCTCCGCCATTTATGGGTCGGATGCGGTCGGCGGTGTCGTCAACTTCATCATGCGCCGGCCGGACAATGTGTTCGAGGTGCAGGCCCGCGCCGGTTTTGCCGACTCCGTCGAGGAGTATATCGGCTCGGTCGCCTTCGGGCGGCGCTGGTCCAGCGGCGGCTTCTTCCTCGCCTACGAGTATCAGAACCGCACCGCGCTGGAAGCCGCCGACCGGCCGAACCTGTATAACAGCGACCTCTCGCCTTATGGCGGCGCGCCCAACCCGGTGCTCACCAATCCGGGCAACGTTCAGTTCGGGTCGAGCTTCTATGGTATTCCCGCCGGGCAGAATGGCACGAACGTGACGCTGGGCAAGCTGACGGCGACGCCCAATCGCGAGAATGCATGGATCGGCGCCGATGCCATTCCGTCCGGCAAGCGCCATACGGTGGTCGGCACCTTCCGCCAGGATTTCGACGATAACGTGACGTTCGTGGCCGACGGCCTGTTCTCGCGGCGTGAACTCACCAACCGTGGCATTGCCTCGACGGCGACGCTTTCGGTGCCGAACACGAACCCGTTCAGCCCGTGCGCGCCCGCCAAGGTGGACGATAGCGCCACGCTCAATTGCCCGGCCAATGGCACGCTGACCGTGCCTTACAGCTTCCTCGAGGATCTGGGTCCGCTCACGATCACCGGCTATGAGCAGATCTGGTCGCTCTCTGGCGGGCTGGAAATGAAGCTGAGCAACGACTGGAACGCCAACGTCACCGCTTATTACAGCGAGAACAAGGGCTACAGCCTGGCGACCAACCAGCTCAATACCAACGGCCTCAATCGGGCGCTGGGCGCCACCGTGGCGGGCACCACCAAGCCGGCGAGCGTGCCGTTCTTCAACCCGTTCTGCGACGGGCAGCAGTTCGATTGTAATTCCGAGGCGACTCTGGCGCTCTTCCGCGCGCAAACGGAACTTGAAGTGTTCAATCGCAGCTATGGCGGCTCGGCCAATATCGGCGGCTCACTCTTCCGCCTGCCGGGCGGTGACGTTCGCGTCTCGGTCGGCGGTGAGATCCGCTTCGACTATCTGTTCGGCAACGGCCAGCTCTCCAACACGCGCACTGCGAATGTCGATACCTTCGCCGGCGTGCCGACCTCGAACGAGCGCGACGTGCGTTCGGTCTACGCAGAAGCCTATGTGCCGCTGTTCGGCCCCGACAATGCTCGGCCGGGCCTGGAGAAGCTCGAGTTCAACGCCGCCGTCCGCTACGATCGCTATAGCGACGTCGGCTCGACGACCAATCCGCGCTTCGGTGTGACCTACGCCCCGGCGTCGGGCATCCAGTTCCGTGGCAGCTACGGCACATCCTTCCGCGCGCCCTCGCTGGTCGACGTCAACAAATATGCCACCGCCGGCTTCCTGCCGCGCACCGGCAGCGGCTCGGCCGTCGGCCTGTCGCCCGCTGCGGGCTCGTTCCAATATGTCTATCCGATTGGCGGCAATCCGGACCTGAAGCCGGAGACAGCCACCACCTGGTCGCTGGGCATGGACCTGACGCCGGAGCTGGCCAAGGGCTTCAACTTCAGCCTGACCTACTACAATATCGTCTACAAGGATAAGGTCGACACGGCCGCCTACAACGCCCCCATCGGTGCGGTGCTGAACTCGGGCGCCTATGACGATTTCATCGTGTTCAACCCGGTCTACTTCCCGAACAAGACCAACCAGACGCTGGCCCAGTATGTCGCTTACTGGAACCAGATCACGGCCGATCCGCAATTGCCGGTGCTGGGTCTGGTCGATCCGACGACCGTCATCGCAATTGTCGACGCGCGCCGCAATAACAGCGGCGTGGTGGAGACGGACGGCTTCGACGTCTCGCTCGACTATACACTCTATGGCAATGGCATCGATTTCCGCTTCGGCGCGCGGGCCAACTATGTGCTGCACTACAAGACCTCGCCGGTTCCCGGCGTTGCGCTCAAGGATGAGGTGAACCACTTTGGCTATCCGGCGCGCTTCACCGGTAAGGTGGAAGCGGGCGTGGACATCGGCGGCTTCTCCGGCACCGTGTTCCTCAACTATGTGAATTCGCGCACGATCACGCGCGACTTCCTGCCGGCAGCCGTGCCCGATCAGTATCAGAACATCGATCCGATCACGACGGTGGACCTCAGCCTGCGCTACAATTTCGGCGAAACCGGATCGATGATCACCAATGGTCTGGCGGCATCGCTGAACGTGCTCAACGTGTTCGATGCCGATCCGCCGCTGGTGGTCAATGCGGGCGGCGCCACGCCGATCCGGTTCGACTCCAGCTACTCCAGCTCGATGGGCCGGTACATCTCGTTCCAGCTCTCGAAGAAGTTCTAACGGCTGAGGGGGGCGCCCGGACGAAGCCCAAGGGCTTCGTCCGGTCCGTCAGTTGCACCGGAGGCGATCCGCCATGGCACCCAGCAAAGTCGCTTCGCCGACCGGCGAACGCACGACCTTCGGCAGTGTCGTCTATGCCTGCCAGTTTCTCTATGGCGGCTGGTTCCTGTTCCACGGGCTGAACTACTGGCTGGAATTCTATCTGGACCGGTCGATCCAGCCGGGGCCGGGTCTCGTGCCCGCACTGGCAGAGTCCGGGGTGATGGCGCTGGTCAAGGCGCTGGAAGTCACCATTGGCCTGGCCCTGCTGCTCGATCTGTTCGCGGCGCTGGCGGTTGTGGCCGCCTGGCCGATCACATTGATGATTGCCTTTGTCACGGCATCGCATGGCCGCCCGTTCGGCATGGGTGTGGCGGCGATCATTATCGGGCTGAACGCGGCCATGTCTTTCGGCTATCTCCACCGCTACCGCCCGATGCTGGCGTGGAGCGCAGGCCCGCCCGGCGGTTCAACCGCCGCGCAGGGCTCGCGCATGGCGCCTGCGCGACACGGCCTTGCCGCGCTGGTGGGCGTAGCGGCGGCCATCGGCATCACCTACCTCACTGTCTATCTTCGGCGCTGAGCGGGTATGACGTCCATCCGCCTGCCACTGCTCGCCTGTCTACTGGCGGCGCTGCCGCTTTCTGTCGCGCCCGCGCAGCAGAGCAACCCTGCAACGCAGCCGCTCGTCATTGCGCGGCAGGGCAATTTCTTCGTCGGCGGGTATGAGGCGCAGACGCCGGACGGGCCTGTGATCGCCGGCGCCATGTACGTCGAATATCAGATCCCGGCGCAGCAGACGCACCCCTATCCCTTGGTATTCTTCCATGGCGGCGCATCCAGCGGCGCGAGCTTCTGGAGCACGCCGGACGGCCGCGAGGGCTGGGCGACGCTGTTTCTGCGCAAGGGCTATGCCGTCTATGTGGTCGATCGCCCGACGCTCGGCCGCTCGCCGCATTATGAGGCAGTCGATGGGCGCAAGCTGATGCCCCCCGCTGGCTTGCCCGCGCGGGAAGGGCAGGCGGCGCCGCCTCCGCCGACCAACAAGCCGGCGCATCTGCCCGGCACAAACGCCCCTGACGACCCGGCCACCGCCTACATGCGTCGCGCGCGCCAATCGACCATCGAGGTGCCCTTCGGCGCGCCCGGCGATGCCCTGGCGGTCAGCCTCTATGTCGACCGGCTGGACCGGGAGGCGGGCGCCGCGCTGCTGGACAGGATCGGCCCCGCCATTCTCGTCACCCATTCGCGGGCGGGGACGACAGGCTGGCAGATCGCCGATGCCCGGCCCGGCCTCGTCAAAGCCATCGTCGCCGCCGAACCGAATGGCCCGCCTTTTTACAACGCCCCGCCCATGGGCGCGCCGGGCGATCCGGTCGCGCGGCCCTTCGGCATCACTTATGCTGGCCTGCGCTTCGATCCGCCGGTCACGGAACTGCGTGACTTCGGGCCGCTCACCCAACTGCCGCCGGAGGATGGCCACAAGGTGGGCTGCTGGACGGTGGCGGGCAAAATGCCGCGGCTGGTCAATCTGGCGCAGGTGCCGGTGATCGTGCTGGTCGGCGGCGCATCCTATCATGCCGGTTACGATCACTGCACCGCGCAGTTTCTGGAGAAGGCGGGCGTCTCGGTCGATCTCGTCCCGCTCGACGCGCATGGCTTCGTGGGCAACACCCATGGCTTCCCGACCGAGACCAACAATCATCTGATCGCCGATTTCATTGCCCGCTGGCTGGCGGAGCGCGACCTGTAGAACAAGCTGGGTCGCCGGTGCTGGAGCCCATCGCGGCAGCTTGGTTCGCCGATCTGACGATGACACCCCGCTAATCAGCTTCCTGCCGCTTTCCGAAAGCGCCGCAACCCACCCTTAGCGTGGCGGTGGATTGCGCTTATTGACAAGCGCGACGGAAATAATGGTATATTTCCTGACATGTAGAGTCAATGTATGTAAATGACTGTCTCTGCAATTTTGCGGAATTCGGTGCGTCCGATAGAGCTGAAGTCGAAGTATAAATCAAAAATTTTATTTAACGATTGTTAATTTAATATAACGATCTTAACCGACCTGGATTTCAATGACGACCTCTAAATACATCATGATGAAGAACGGAGGTGATGGCCTCGCGTTTATCGATTTCATTGTGACATATGGTGGATTGGCGTTGGATGGTCAGGACATCCAGTTTCTCGGCTCCTCATTGATCGATGCTGTTTTTGTCCGCCCCGGGGCGAACTATGTTCTGAATACAGGAGGCGGAGCGGACCGCATTTATGTCGAAGGTCAGCTCTCCGATTACACGCTGAGTCGCAATAACGCGACGCTGATCCTGACGCGCACGGTGGACGGTAAAGTGGAGACGGTCCATGTGGCAGGCGCCAACGCGACGACCGCACCCGATGTGCTGGTGTTTTCAGATGGCAGCGTGAGCGTGAACGCCCTCTACACGCATGTTGCAGACGGAACGGCGGTTCCAGTGCCGACGGGCGAAACCTCACTGGCCCCTCAAGGCGCGGCGGCGCCCGGTGCGGTTCTGGACGCCATAGTGAAGATCGGATGCTTCAACCCTGCTGGTGAGACCGTCTCCGCTTCGAAGCCGGGCGTTGCGTTCCAGATCCTCGGCAGTGCCGGTGTCGATAGGGTGTACGTCGCCGAGGGAACCACGATCGACGCTGCCTCGCTCGGCGGCGGAGTGGATGTGATTTACTTCCGGGGACAATGGGCCGACTACACCAAGACCCTCACCGGCGCGCGCCTGACGCTCACCCGCACCGCAGGCGGGCACGTCGAGACGGTCGTCGTGGCATCCAGCGGCGGCACGCTCAACGATCTGCTGGTGTTCGCCGATGGGGCTGTGCGCTCGCAGGTGGCCGGCCAGGGGGTGAAGGCGGATGCCAACGTCGCTCTAGCGGATCTCGCCGGCTTTGATCCGAGCGTGTTCGTCGATTTGGTCGCGCCCGTTGCGCCCCGGCTATCGCTGGCCAACGATAACGGGACATCTCAGACGGACGGCCTGACCAATGACGGCCATATTCTCGTCACGCTTCTGGAGGCGGGAGCATCCTGGACATACAGTATCGACGGCGGACAGACCTGGCTCAAGGGCGAGGGGGAGACCTTCAGCCTTGCTGCGGGAACCTATGCGGCCGAGCAGGTTCAGGTCCGGCAGCGCGATGCGGCAGGTAACCTGTCCGAAGCCGGGCACAATGAGACTGTCCTGACCATCGATTCCACGCCGCCGGTGGCGCCCGTGATATCGGGCTTTTTTGATCCGATCGCGAGTTCGATCAACCCGTCGACGGGGGCGATCATCAACCTCGTGACGAGCCCGGTGGCTGGCGCTTCTGTACTTCAGCAGGGCGCGACCAGTCTGCACGGAACAGGCACAGCCGGCAGCAAGGTCGTCGTCACCTTCGGGGCCTCTGAGCAGCGGGTGGTGACGGTGGATGCCGCCGGGGCATGGTCCCTGAATCTCACGCACGCGGACATCGTGTCATTCGGCATCGGGGCGGAGGCATTTACGGCCACCGTCAGCGATGACGCGGGTAATCTTTCAAGCACCACCGTTCCGCTGCAGATCAATGCACAAGCCTACACGACCAACGATGTCGCGGCCTCCGGCTATGGCAGTGAGTATGTCGACGCCCTGATTATCGGCGAGGCCGGCTGGTCCGGCGGCATCATCACTTACTCTTTCTCCGCCGGCTCGGGCGCGTCTGCCTGGTCGGAAAGTGAGAAGAGCGCCGTGCGATTCGCATTGGCTCTTTACGAGAATATCGCGAATTTGGACTTTCAGGAGACGGATGACTATGGCGAAGCGGTGGGCGGCGCGAATATCGCTCTCGAAAAATCGCCCGCTTCGACCTGGACAGAGCCTGGAATTCTGGCCGACTTTACCATTCCCTTCGGCGGATATAATGCCACGCAGGTCGGCCGCTTCAACTATGAGATATCCTATTGGCAGAATCTGAGCGAAGGGGGCCTCGCGTTCGACACGCTGGTGCATGAACTTGGCCATGCCCTTGGTCTGGGTCACCCCTTCACGGATACCATCAACGGCGTGACGCAGACCCAATTTCCGGGCGTAGCGGCCAATGATGCCTATGCGCTCGGGACGCTGGACCTGAATCAAGGCATCTGGACGATCATGTCCTACAATTTCGGCTGGGATGTGAAGGCGCCGCCAACCAGTTACGCATGGGGCTTGTCGAAGACGCCGATGGTCTTCGATGTAGCTGCGATACAGGCGATCTATGGCGCCAATCTCTCATACCGAACCGGTAATGACGTCTATACGCTGCCCACCGCTAGCAAGTCGGGTACGGGCTGGGCATGCATCTGGGATGCGGGGGGCGTGGACACGATCAGCAATGCGGGCAGTTCGCTCAACTGCGTCATCAACCTCAATGCCTATCCGCTCACGGCCGGCGTCGACCCCACCTTCTATGTGTCGCGGAATCTTGCGATAACCGGAGGATATACGATCGCGGCGGGTGCGGTGATCGAAAATGCGGTCGGCGGGGGAGGCCGCGACACGATCATCGGCAACCATGTCTCTAACCTGCTGACCGGGGGCGGCGCAGCCGATCAGTTCGTCTTCAACACCGCGCTGGGGGCGAGCAATGTCGACCGAATTAGCGACTTTTCCGTCAGCGCAGGGGACGTCATCGCGCTCGACAAGAGCATTTTTGACCGGCTCAGCAACCTCAGCGATCTGAGCGGTCACTTCGGTTACTCGACCCAGTCTGCGGATCCCGACCTGTTCGTCATTTACGATACCGGTAGCGGAACGCTCAGTTACCGCGACGAAGCGAACGAGCTGATCGATTTCGCGATCCTGCTCAACAAGCCGCAGTCGATCACAGCCGCATCCTTTGTGGTCATCTGACCCGATCCGGCGCCGCCGCCGGGCGCGGCGTCGCTAGCGTCGCGCATCGAAATAGCTGTCGAGAAAGGCTTGCGCCTCTGCGCGCGGGGTGCCGATGACGGCCGGCTGCGGGGAGAGGCGCATCAGCTTGGGCTGGGCATCGTCATAGCGCGGCCATTCCGGCAGGCCGGGGCCGTTGGGATTGCCGGTGCGCGCGAAGTTCACCCAATAATGCGAGACAAGGTCCGAGAGCTTGTGATCCTCAGGCGTCCACGGCTGATCCTCGACCTGCAGGTTGCGGAAGACATAGACGATCTCCGCTGAATGGAAGGCGCCCATTTCCGGCTTGCCGGGCCAGGGCTGATCAAACCAGTAGAGCCACGCGCCCGACTTACCGGTCTTGGCTTGAAGCTTGGCCCAGCTGCGCATCTGCCATTGGACCGCATCGGTCGAAGATTGGCCCAATTGATCCTTGGATGCCCCGTAAATCCGGTCGTAAGCCACGCCATTCGCGTCCGACCGCTGCACCCAATCCTTGCGGATGTTCGATCCCTCCATGGAGTTGGAACCCACCAGCGTGGGCACGTCGTTCTGCTTGCCCGCCGCGAAGATGTTGTAGACGATGTCCGGCAGCACATAGCCGTCACGCTCGGTGGGCCAGAAGAAGGCCAGTTCCTTGGTGAACGCGTCCATCGGCAGCGCGCGGAGCTGCGCGACTGTTTCGCCGCCGAGCTTGCGGCCGAAGTCGGCACCATAAGCCTCCGCCTCGCGCATGTCCTTGCGGCCGACGAGGCCACCATCGGGATCGAACTGGGACGTGCTCTCGCCGATCGCGCGGTGGAACAATCCCTTGGCCAGCGGCGAAGCCTGCAGGATGCTGATCGCGGTGCTGCCGGCGGATTCGCCGAACACGGTGACGTTGCCCGGATCGCCGCCAAAGGCCGCGATATTGTCGCGCACCCATTTCAGCCCCTCGATCTGGTCGAGAATGCCGTAATTGCCCGAGGCCTTGTAAGGCGCTTCGGCGGTAAGACCCGGATGCGCCATGAAGCCGAGCGGGCCGACGCGGTAATTGAGCGTCACCAGCACCACACCCATTTTCGCAAGCGCAGTGCCGTCATAGGCTGGTTCGCGGTTGGAGCCGCCCAGAAAGCCGCCGCCATAGATCCACACCATCACCGGGAGCGGGCCTTTGTGTTCGGCTGGCGTCCAGACATTTACGGAAAGACAGTCCTCGCTCATCGGCCGCTGGTCGACCGGCGGGCGCCATTGCGGGCAGATCGGGCCGAACTGCGTTGCATCGCGCAGGCCGCTCCAACCGGAGGCCGCGACCGGTGCTTTCCAGCGTCGCTCGCCCGCGGTCGACGCGCCGAACGGGATGTTGAGGAATTTGCGCACGCCGTCCGCCTCCGCGCCTTTCAGCGCGCCCTGACGAATCGTCACCTGCGGCGCGGCGCCGGTGTCGGCGGCCAGCGGGGCGGCAGTTCCGGCGAGGAGGAGTGCGGCAAGCGCGCTACGGCGCAGCAGAGGGATCGTCTTCATGGGAATCTCCGTTCAGGCCGCACTGGCCGAGGGGCGGGCGCGGGCGGCAAATCCGGCCAGACCGCACAGGGCGAGCAGCACGGCAACGACGGCGAAGAATGCAAAGGAGCCGCCCAGATCGAGCGAAATGACGCCGGTGAACGAGCTGAGCACCGCGCCCAGCCGCCCGGTGGCGGAGGCGACGCCCACGCCGGTTGCCCGCGCTGCCGTTGGGTAGGCCGTGGCAGCCAGGGTGTAGAGCGTGTTGTGAAGCCCCGCCATGCAGAAGCCGAGCGCGACCATCACGGGCAGGATGATGAGCGCCGAGACCACATCACTGCCGAGCAGCACGGCGAGTACGCCTGCGAGGAGGGCAGCGGCACCCGCCAGGCCCATATGCGCGCGGCTGAAGCCGGTACGATCGAGCAGGATGCCGCTGAACAGCGCGCCGACCACCCCGCCCATATGGAAGGTGGTGATGCCGAGGCTGGTCATGGTGAGATCGAAGCCTAGCGTGCTCAGCATCGTCGGGACCCAGCTGAAGATGGTGTAGGAGGCCATCAGGCAGGTGAAGAACCCGCCCCAGAGCAGCAGGGTCTGGTGGCGCAGCGCCGGCGAGAGCAGCAGCCGCAGCGGCGCGATAACCGTGCTGGCTGGCGGCGGTGCATCGAAGCGATGGGCCGGGTCATGCGAGATACGGCACCGCTTGAGCAGCCGCGCCAGATCTTCATGCCGGCCGGCGCGCAGCAGGAAGCTGGGCGATTCCGGCAGGAAGACGATGAAGGCGAGGGCCAGCAGGATTGGCAGGGCGCCTGCGACGAAGAACAGGGTCCGCCATCCGAACATCTCCAGCACCGAGGCGCCGAGCCCGCCGGCGATGATGCCGCCAATGGGAATGAACACCATGCCGATGGCAATGGCGCGGCCCCGGCGCTTTTCCGGCGTGAATTCGGAAATAAGTGCGGCGCCGTTGGGGATCGCCGCGCCGATGCCGAGGCCATCGAGGAAGCGCACGAGCAGCAATTGCGTGGCGTCATGCGTGAAGCCACCGGCCACCGTCATCAGGCCGAACAGCAGGATGGCGACGATCAAGGCCCAGCGGCGGCCGATCCGGTCGCCCATGATCCCGCCGATGATCGAGCCCAGTGCGACGCCGGCCAGATTGGCGGCCGTCACCGGCGCGAACGCTCCACGGGGAATGCCCCAATCCGCAATCAGCGCCGGCAGCACGATGCCGAGAGACTGGTTGGCCAGCCCGTCGACCGCGAAGACCAGCGCGAAGCAGCCGAGCAACAGCTTCTGGAACGGGCTCCAGGCCGCATTGTCGATGGCCGTGCCCAGATCATGCGATACCACAGCTGACGCCGCGCCGCTGGGCTCGGCTGGCAGTGCCGTGCCGGCTGCTGGGGTGAAGGATGCCATGCTGCTCTCTCTCCGTGTCAGGCGTTGGTCTGTGGCCGGGGACGATTCTGCTGTCGCGCGCTCACGGCGGATGGTGTCAAAGGGAGCGGGGCGGCTCCTGCGTGTCGAGGGCGCTCTCGGCCATGAAGCGCGGCGGCGCGGCATAGGCGAGCGCGGTCAGGAACGGCTGGTAATAGCGGAAATAGGCCAGCAGCAGCGCGCAGTTCACGCCGATCTCCAGCGGTCCTGTGATGAGCTGGCGCGGCAGGCCGACGACGATGGCGTTGAGGTAGAAGATCGTGAAGCTGGTCGGCACCTGCAGCACCAGCATCAACGGCACGAACCGGTTGGTCAGCAACACGATGCCGACAAGGCCCTCCATGGCCTTGATGCCCGGGAAGAGGCCCATATCGAGCAGCGACTGAATGAACGGTCCGCCGATGGGGTGGGGCACGACTGGCTGCATGTCGGTGAGCCAGTAGCGCGAGGATGACCAGATGAGATGCAGGCCGAAATAGATGCGCATCGCATCGGTCACATGGTCCGCCGTCGTACGCTTCGGGTCCAACCGCCGCAGGATCAGCGCGCCCACGATACCGGCAAGGATCGGGAAGCCGAAGAACATGAACGTGTCGAACTTGCCGAACGCCAGATAGAGGCCGATGGCGCCGCTCAGCGCGGCCGGAACGATGAAGCCAGTGGTCAGCGGCTTGGGTGACGAGGGCATGGTGCTTCTTTCTGCTGGCGAGCGCCTTGGGGTCGTTCGACCTGTGTCGTTGGTGGTGTCATACGCGGGTCATGTCCGGGGCTTGCGAGCCGCCCGCTCAGTCGATGTAGCCCATCTCCCGATAATAGCGCGCGGCGCCGGGATGCAGCGGAACCCCCTTGCCGTCGCCGACCGTGCGCGGATCGATGGAATAGGGCCGCACGAACCATTTGAGCTCACCGCGTGCCCGGTCGATGCCGCGTGCGGCGGCATAGGCGATGTCGTCTGGCATATCGGCGCGACCGAACACGACTTCGCCGGACCGTCCGACTGTCTTGATCGTGCGATCCACGCCGCGCAGCACGCCCCAGCGGGCGGTGGTGCGGACCATGTCCGCCTCCTTGACCATCTTGTCGAGCAGATCGTCCGGCAGATCGAGGAAGTGGAGTTTGTGCGCGACGGTCAGCGTCGTCCAGAACGAGGACTCAGGGTTGTTCGCCGGGCTGGCGAGGCTGGAGATGACGACGTCGAATGGGGTCTCCGCCGTCACGTCGTGCGGGCTCTGGATTGAGCCACCCCAACTCTCCACGGTCGCCTTGTCGAGGCCGTAATAAGCGAGCACGGGCGCCTCGCTCGGCTGGCCATCGGTGAGAATGCGCACCGGCAGCTTGCGAGCACGGATTTCGGCGAGGCTCTTGATGCCGAGTTCCGGCTTGACCGCGACCAGCAGATAGGTCGGGTCCTCGATGCGCGCGATGAGGCGCAGGGCGGGATAGGGACCGTCCTTGGCGTAGATATATTGGCCGCGATAGGCCCAGCTCATCATCGATGCCTCGGTGATGCCAAAGTCGATGGGGGCGTTGATTCGCTGGGTCGTGCCGTGGCGTACATCGCCTTCCTTCAGCGGCGGGGGCAGGGCGGCCTTGCCCACCAGACGCGGCCCTTCGGTGCGGTTGCAATTGCGGCAGAGGATGATCTCATAGCCCTCCGGCGCCATCGCATCGCGCACGAATTCGCCCAGTTCGCCCCAGGGGCAGGCTTCCGGGCAGGCGGAGGCGAGGACGAGACGCTTGGTGGCGTAACCGGTCTTGCCGACATCGGTCCAGCTTGAGTCGACGATCTTTTCCGGCTCTGCCGCGCGCGCCGGCATGCCCAGCGTGAGGCCGGCCAGGGCCAGGGCGATTGCAGATAGCAGCATGCGCATTGAAGACCGTCTCCCCTCAGGCGCCCGATCCAGTGTGTCGCGAGACTCGCAGGACAGGCAGCGGCTGGTCCAACCCCGCTTTCTTCTGTTGGAAGCTTCGGTTAGGCAGCAAACAATATAAAAAATAGTATACTAATCTGGCGTCGTCAATGCCATGTGGTCGCGCGCTTTCTAATATTTGACCTGTGGGTGCGCGAGGGCCTCAGTGTGCCATCTCCGCGGGTGCGCGTGGAGCATTCAGGGAAGCGGAGGTCTCCTCGGCGCGTTCGCGGGCGATGAGATCGGCCAACATGCGGCGCGCGGAGACCGGCGCCGTATCCGTCGCAAGCAGGATCGGGTTCAACTCAATGATGTCGCTGACCGCGCCCATATTCTCCTGAACCATCTCGATCATCGGCTCGTCCTGCTGGCGGAAAGCCATGTCGAAGAAATCGAGCAGGGCTTGGTCGACCTCCGGCTCATCGCGACGGCGATTGCGGCCGTTGACGAAGAAATAATGCGAGGTGAACTCGGTCTCCGGCGTGATGATATGGAGCTGCGGAATATGCGCTCCGCTCTCGCGCGGCTGACCGACCTCCCAACTGCCGAGCTTGAAGTCCAGCATCGCCGGCGGATGCCAGGTCATGGTGGTGTCGGTCTCCACCACAACCTTGGGGTCCATGCCGAACAGGCCGACATGCGCCGAGGAGGGGCCAAGGCCGCTGCGGATGCGATGATTGGTGATCCAGCGATCGCCACGCTCCAACCGCTGCGTGGTGGCGGCGAGCAATTGCTCTGGCGTGTAATTGCCCCCGCTGAACTGCGGGTGGATAAAGGCTGCGTGGCTGAGGTCGAGGAGATTATCCACCACCAGCTCGTAATGACCCTTCACGTGCAACAGCCCGCGCACCACGGCATAGTCATCGGGCTGTTCGAGGAAATCGATGACCGGCAGCAGCGCCGGGTCCGCCTTTGCGGGGTCGCCGGGCCAGAACCAGATGATGCCGTAGCGCTCCAGCAGCGGCCAGGCGCGAATGTTCGCGGCGGGCAGGCCGGCCTTGGTCTTGCTGTGCGGATTGAGCACGCATTCGCCATCCCGGTTAAAGCGCAGCCCGTGATAGGGGCATTCCAGCGTGTCATCGATGATCCGGCCGGCGGAGAGCGGCGCAAAGCGGTGCGGACAGCGATTGAGGATCATCGCCGCCTCGCCATGGCTGTCGCGGAACAGCACGGCCTTCTGGTCGATCAGCGTGCGGGCCAGCGTGCCTTCGCCGAGTTCATGGGAATAGGCTGCGGCGTACCAGGTGTTTTTCAGGATCGAGAGCACTCACCACTCCATCAATATTTTGATCGCGGCAACCGGGGCTCCCGCAACAGGACCAGGAGGCGGACGCAGCAAACCTCTCCTGAATCATTGGTAGACGATTATGTATACCATACGAGTTATCCGCTGTCATCCGGCAAGTCGCCCGGTTGGTCACTCATCAAAGGTCCAGCACCAGCCGCTCGGTCAGCGCGCCGGAGCAGCAGATCATCATCATCTTGCCCTCGCGCTTCTCCTGCGGTGTCAGCACCGCGTCGAAATGCTCGGGCGTCCCCGCGAGCACTTCCGTTGCGCAGGCGCCGCAGGTGCCCTGCTCGCAGCTTGAGCTGGCCGGAACACCGGCCTCGCGCACCGCCTCGAGGATCGACTGGCCCGGCGCCACTGTGAGTTCCAGGCCGGAGCGGGCCAGTTCAACGATGATGGTGCCATCGGGGAGGGGTTGTTTTTCAGTCACGACCGGCAGTCTCTATCATGCTTTCCATCCGCTCGTCATAGGCCAGAATTATCTTAGTGCTAAGATATATTGACAGGCGGCGGGGGTGAAAATACCCTCAGGGCAACTCACCGCGCGCGCCATTGCTGCGCTCGGTGCCCCCATGATGGTTTTAGGAGATGCGCAGTGGCCCGCGAAATGGTGACGGATGTTCTGGTGATCGGCGGCGGCTCCGCGGCGACGCGCGCGGCGTTGGAGGCCGCGGCGGCGGGCGTGGCCGTGATGCTGGTGGACAAGGGCACGGTCGGCGATAGCGGCTCGAGCCCGCACGCGCTGGTCGGCTTCAGCGTGCCGCTGCTGGATGAGGCGGATAGCTCCGCGCTGTTCGTCGAGGATTGGGCGAAGGCCAGCGGCGGCATTTGCGACCGCGATCTGGTGGCGCAATGCGCAGAGCATGGGCGCTTTCTGGCCGAGGATATGGAAAAGCGCGGCGTGCCCTTCATCCGCAATGCCGATGGGAGCTGGTTCATCTCCCGCCGCGCCGGCCATTCCGTGCGCCGGACCTTGCAGGCGCAGGGCCTGGGCAAGGGCAAGCACGCCAATGTCATTGCGCCCATGCGCACTGGCCTGATCGATGCCGGCGTGACACTGCAGGAAGGAACCATGATCACGCGCCTGCTGCTCAGCGATGGCGCCGTCATTGGGGCATATGCGGTCGGCCCGGATGGCGAGCATTTCATCATCCGCACCAAGGCCGTCGTGCTGGCCTCGGGCGGGGTGAACCGGCTCTACACGAAGCTTTGCGACGAAGTGGTCGAGCATGGCAGCCGCACCACGGGTGATTCCTACAGCCTGGCGTTCCATGCCGGCGCGTCGCTGATCGACATGGAGTTCGTCCAGTTCCGCGATTCGCCGCCCGCCGGGCCGATCTACGGCGCCGCTTACGTGAATTCGCTCGGCGAGCGGATCATGGAGAAATATGATCCCGAGAATATGGAATGCGCCCCGCGCTACATGATGGCACGCGCCGTCTATACCGAGAATTTCGAGGGGCGCGGGCCGGTGGTCTGGCATGTCGAGGACGGGCAGGTCGCCCGCTCCCGCGCGCCGGTCGGCAATTATGAAGGCGGGCAGATCGTGGAGATCACCCTCATGTTCCAGCGCCTGATGGGCGGCGCGCGCATCGATGTGACCGCTGCGACGGCGGTGCCGGGCCTATATGCAGCGGGCGAGGCGTCCGGGGGCATTCATGGCGGCGACCGGATGCAGGGCTGCGGCTTCCTGGAGACGCAGACCTTCGGCCGAATCGCCGGGCAGAGCGCGGCCCAGCGGGCGAAGACGACTGACTTGCCCGCGCTCGATCCCGCTGCGGTGGAGGCCGAGGCAGCGCGGCTGGCGCGCAGCACGGGCGCGCAGGATCCTGTCGCCCTGTTCGAGAGGGTGCGCGAGATCATGTGGGCGCAGGTCGGCGTGGTGTCCAACCGCACCCAGTTGACCGATGCCATCGCCAAATTTCAGGAGATCCAGCGCATCGCTGCGACCGATATCGATCAGTCCGATCTGGTCGCCGCCGAGGAACTGCGCAATCTCGCGCTCACCGCCGAACTGGTGGCGACGGCCAAGCTCGCCCGCGAGGAGACGCGCAGCGGCCATGGGCGCACCGATTTCCCGCAGGAAGATCCCGCCTGGGTGCGTCATGTCCGTCTCGCGAATGCAGGCGATGGCGCGGTGGCCGTCGATGCCATCCCGGTGGTCGAACTCGCCGACGCCTGACCGGCGCCGCGCCGCCCACGTTCAGGGCAGCGCGGCCTCGATCGAATGGAGCAGCTTGCGCAGGATCGCGTTGCAGCGCTGCCGGTCTGCCAGCGAAAGGCTACCCATCAGGCGCTGTTCCGTCGCCGTAAAGGCGGTCATGGTCCGCCCGGCCAGCGCGATGCCGTCGGGCGTGAGTTCGATGAGCAGCGAGCGCTGGTCGCTGGCATGTGAGACGCGGCGGATCAGGCCGCGCTGCTCCAGCCGCCGCGCCAGCCCGGTCAGCCCGCCCGAGGTCACCGGCACATAGCGCCCGGCGAGGTCGGTCGGCGCCGCGCGATACGGCGCGCCGATGCGCATCAGGCCCGCCAGCAGACGAAACTCATTATCGGATAGCCCCGACGCCTTGAGCACCGCGGCCGTCTCCGCGCGCAACCGATCATCGATCCGCGCGACCCGCGCCGCAATCGCCCGCACATCGGCATCCAGCGCCGGAATGACGGCCTGCCACTCCCCGACAAGCGCATCCACTGCCGCATCCAGCCGATGCGCCTCACTCTCCGCGCGCAGGTGTGCGAGGCCTAAGGCTGCAGTCGCGCCGTCTTTTGTCACATTACCGGCATTGCATCGGCATGGAGGCCGGCCTTCCACCCCGCCAGCGCTTCTCGCGCCCGGTCGGTGTAGGCCTGTTTGCGTTGCTTCTTGCGCACGCTCTCGTCCTCGATGGGCGGGAAGAGGCCGAAGTTGACGTTCATCGGCTGGTAGCTCTCCGCATCGGCGCCGCCGGTGATGTGGCCGAGCAGGGCGCCCAGCGCGGTCTGCGGTGGGGGAAGGGGCATGTCACGTCCGCTCAGCTCCGCTGCGCAGAACAGGCCAGCGAGCAGGCCGACGGCGGCGCTTTCCACATAGCCCTCGCAGCCAGTGATCTGCCCGGCAAAGCGCACATGCGGCATGGCACGCAGGCGCAGGCGATCGTCCAACAACTCCGGGCTCTTGATGAAGGTGTTGCGATGCAGCCCGCCCAGCCGCGCGAACTGTGCGTTCTCAAGCGCGGGAATCGTCCTGAACAGAGCGACTTGCGCCTCATATTTGAGTTTCGTCTGGAAGCCGACCATGTTCCACAGTGTGCCTAGCGCATTGTCCTGCCGCAGCTGCACGACGGCATAGGGCCAGCGGCCCGTGCGGGGATTATCGAGACCGACCGGCTTCATCGGCCCGTGGCGCAGCGTCTCCCGCCCGCGCTCGGCCATCACCTCAATCGGCATACAGCCATCGAAGTAAGGCGTGTCCTTCTCCCACTGCTTGAACTCGGTCTTGGGACCATCGAGCAGACCCTGGACGAAGGCGTCGTACTGATCCTTGTCCATGGGGCAGTTGATATAATCCTTGCCGTCGCCGTCGGGCGAGCCCTTGTCCCAGCGGCTCGCTTTCCACGCGATCGACATGTCGATGCTGTCGCCATGGACGATGGGCGCGATCGCGTCGAAGAAGGCGAGTTGGTCCTTGCCGGTCGTCCGCGCGATCGCCTCGGCCAAGGGCGCGGCGGTGAGCGGGCCGGTGGCAATGATCGTCGGGCCCTCCGCCGGAATGCCATCAACGCGCTCGCGCACCAGCTCGATCAGCGGATGCGCTTCGATAGCAGCGGTCACGCCCTGCGCGAAAATGTCCCGGTCCACCGCCAGCGCGGAGCCCGCTGGCAGCTTGCACTTGTCCGCCTGCGCCATGATGAGCGAGCCGAGCGCGCGCATTTCCTGATGGAGCAGGCCGACGGCATTGCTGTTGGCATCGTCCGAACGGAAGCTGTTGGAGCAGACCATCTCGGCCAGTGCATCGGTCTCATGCGCAGGGGTCTGCTCTCCGCTGCCCCGCATCTCGGAGAGGCGTACGCGCACGCCGGCCTGGGCGAGCTGCCACGCCGCCTCGCTGCCGGCAAGGCCGCCGCCGATGATGTGCACCTGATGGGTCATGGTCCTTCAAATCCTGCCGGGAATGCATGTTTCCCGTCCGCCCCTAGCCGCAGCTTGCTGTGACCGGCAACCGCGCTCATCGGGATCGGCCCATAGACGTGCGGGAACAGAGCGCCGCCGCGCGAAACTTCCCAGCGCAGGGTGTCGCCCAGCGGCGGCAGATCGACCATGACGAGGATGGCCGGATCGATATCGGCAAACCATTTGGCTGCCGTTTCCCGCACCTGTTCGCGGGCGGAAAGGTGGATGTAGCCATCGGCCAGATCGACCGGCGCGCCGGTAAAAACACCTGAGTCGCGCCATGCCGACCATTCCTCGGGGCGCAACAGCTTGAAGGCGAAGAGTTCTGTCATGAAACGACGCTACGGCATGGGCGGGGCGCCGTCCAGCGCTTGCCTTGGGGCGCGAAATCCGGGCATTCCCACCGGTGAATCGATTGAAACAGAATGGGATATGCTCTTCATGTCGAGCGACGCCACGCCCATGTCCATGCTCACCGCAGGGCTTATCCGCCTACTCGATGTCGAGCCGGCGGGAGAGCCCGGGCATTTCCTCGGCCATCGCAAGCCCGGCGGGGCAGGGCGCGTCTATGGCGGGCAGGTGGTCGGCCAGGCGCTGGCGGCCGCGGCCAAGACGGTGGCGGCGGACCGGCCCGTGCATTCGCTGCACTGCTATTTCATGCGACCGGGCAGTGAGGACTACCCTATCGACTATCAGGTGGATGCGGACATGGATGGCCGCGCCTTCTCGAACCGGCGGATCGTAGCCTGGCAGCAGGAGAAGCCGATCTTCAACATGATCGCTTCCTTCCATAAGCCTGAGCGCGGTCCGGCGCACCAGAGCGACATGCCGCCGGTGCCGGACCCCGATGATCTCAAGGATCTCGGCGATCTCATCGAGCAGCATGAACTCCCGGCCGGTCCGGTGCTGCGCTGGATTGCCGGGCGCAACAGCCCGGTGCGCTTCCGTCCGGTGGGCGATATCCAGTCCGGCATCATCAAGATGCACGATGCCGCGCCGCAGCTGTGCTGGATGCGCGTGGGGGAGGGGCCGCTCGGCCTTGAGCAGCCCATGCAGCGGGCGATGCTGGGGTTCATCAGCGACATGCTGCTGCTTGCGACGGCCTACCGGCCGCACGGCCTGCACATCGGCAGCCCCGGGGTGGCCAGTGCCAGTATCGATCACAGCGTCTGGTTCCACGACGATGTGGAGTGCGGCGACTGGCTGCTTTACGTCACGGACAGTCCCTGGGCGGGGCATGGACGGGGCTTCGCGCGCGGGCATTTTTACGCGCGGGACGGTCGTCTGGTGGCCAGCGTGGCGCAGGAAGGGCTGATCCGCTTCCGCGACGCCGAGTGACGCGCGCCCCTTTGGGCTGTCTGCCCCCAATATTCCATGCCATCAGGACATCCGTTGCGTTCGAGCCGCGCTGACGGCAAAGTTCATCGCACGAAAGCAGCATTGATCCGGGCCTGACAAAGGCACACCCCGGGCGGAACGGAGGAGTGGATGACCAGAATTCGGGCTGATCGGCCCTCTGTGACGATCAACTATGTCGCACGCACCGACGAACGGCCGCGTTATTATGCGAACGATCACAGCCGGGACACGGTGGTGATCGAAGAGCACGGCATGGCCGCCAGCGACGGACGGCATGAGGTGCTCGGCCTCGACACGGCCGGCGTGGCGCTGGTTGACGCGCCCACGGCGGTCACCGACTTTGCCGACAAGGCCAATTTTCCGGCCTATGCCGAGGAGATCGAAGCGCTGCTGCTGCGCGAGACGGGGGCGGATGTGGTGATCGTCACCGGTCCGCCGATCCTGCGCTTTTCGGAACGTTCCGGCAAGGCCGGCAGCAGCGATAATAGCCATCCCGCGCGCTTTGCCCATGTCGATGTCAGCGACGCGACGGCGCGGGGTTTTTCGGCGCAACGTCAGCCCGCAGAGGGGGACATTGTTCGGGCCGCGCATTACAATGTCTGGCGCGTTCTTTCGCCCGCCCCGCAGGATGTGCCGCTGGCGATCTGCGATGCGCGGTCGGTCACCGGCCAGGAACTGCTGCTGGCCGATGCGATTTTCGACAGTCCCTCGGGCGACTGGAGCTTCGAAGGCTATGTCGTCGCGCACGATCCGGCGCATCGCTGGCTGTGGTTTCCCGATATGACGACGGACGAGGCGATCATCTTCAAGACGCATGACAGCCGGGACGGGGTCGCCCGCTGCGTACCGCACGTCGCGTTCGATGATCCGCTGTGCGATGACGAGGCGCCGCCGCGCGTCAGCGTCGAGGCGCGCGCCATTGCCTATTGGCGAGAGGCCGGGGATCGCGGTAAAGGTAAATTACCGTAAACCAAAATTATCCCGACGGCTGACCGTATCATCATCAGCTCTTAACCTTGTTCAGGTTAGGCGCAGGTCAAAGAGCTGAGAGTTCCAATGGCGACGAATGCACCTGTGATTACCGAAAAGAAAACCCGTTTCGAGCTGCTGAACTGGTTGATGGCCAACCCTGTTCTGGGGGCGGGTATCCTCGCGGTGCTCGTTCCGACGCTGCTGCTCGTCGCGCGGGAAAGCTGGTCGACGGAGCAGGGCGCGCATGGTCCCATCGTGCTGGCCACCGGCCTGTGGCTGCTGTGGCGGGAATGGCAGAATGCCGCGGCCGTCGCGCGGCCTGCGCCGGGACTTCCGATTGCCATCGCCTTTGCGATTCTGCTCCCGCTCTACTTCGTCTCGCGGGTCAGCAACATCGTCGAGACGGAAGGCTTTCTCATGTATGGCCTCGTCGTCGCGGCGCTGTTCAGCGCCATCGGCTGGGAGGCGCTCAAGCGGCTCTGGTTCCCGCTCATCTACCTGCTGTTCGTGTTGCCGCCGCCTGAGACGCTGGTGGCCATGGTCACCAATCCGCTCAAGATCATGCTCTCCGAATCCGCCGTCGGCTTCCTGTATCTGGTCGGTTATCCGGTCGCCTCGTCGGGCGTCACCATTCAGGTCGGTCAGTATCAGCTGCTTGTCGCGGAGGCCTGCGCGGGCCTCAACTCGCTCATCTCGCTCTCCGCCATCTCGCTATTCTACGTCTATCTGCGCCACCACGCCAATGTGCGCTACGCGCTGCTGATGATCGTGGCGATCGTGCCGGTCGCCGTATTCGCCAATTTCGTGCGGATCGTGCTGCTGGTGCTGCTGACCTATCATGGTGGCGAGGCAGCGGCGCAGGGCTTCCTGCATGATTTCGCCGGGCTGACCATGTTCATGACCGCGCTGATCACCATCTTCGCGATCGATCATCTCTTCGGGCTGCTGTTCCCGCGCCTGAAGGGCAGCAAGACCGATCCTGTCTTGAAGCCAGCGGCCGAGCCCACCCAGCCTTAAGGCCGGGCGCGGCGTGCCTCAGCTGCGCTGCTGGGCGATCAGGGTCGACATGTCGTCCAGGATCGCCAGTCTCTCCTTTTTGAGGTCCTCCAGATGCTCGTCGCAGGCCGGCTCGATATCGGTTTCGATCCGGTAGATCTGGCGCGTGAGCAGGTGGTGGCGCTCGGCAAGCGTGCGGAAATGCGCGTTGTGGAGCTTCAGGGCGTGAAGCACCTCATGGTCATGCGGGAACAGGTCGTCGAGCGTCTCGCGGGTATCAAGGGTCATGTTGCTCTCCTGGGTCTTGTCCGGCTTGCAATGATCCGATCGTGCCGGACGGAACGATAGCGCGCCTTGCGCAAGATCAATTCGTCGCCCACCGCCAGCGCATGGGCGGCGGGATTGCCCGCGCCCCTTGCCGTTGCCCGTCAACACGGCTAGAGGGCGCACCGGCTCTTTCCATCCTTGAAATAGACAGGCGCGACCCATGAAGATCAGCGGCGTGGATATTCGTCCCGGCAACAATATCGAATATGAAGGCGGCCTGTGGCGCGCCGTGAAGATCCAGCACACCCAGCCCGGCAAGGGCGGCGCCTATATGCAGGTGGAGCTGAAGAACCTGATCGACGGGCGCAAGAACAATGTGCGCTTCCGGTCCGCCGAGACGGTCGAGCGCATCCGCCTCGACACCAAGGATTTCCAGTATCTCTATGCCGAGGGCGACATGCTCGTCTTCATGGACACGGAGACCTATGAGCAGATCAACCTGCCCAACGATCTCGTCGGCGACGCCGCCGCCTTCCTGCAGGACGGCATGATGGTCATGCTCGAAATGTATGAAGAGCGCCCGATCAGCGTGCAGCTGCCCGAGACGGTCGAGGCGACCGTGGTCGAGGCGGACGCCGTCGTGAAAGGGCAGACTGCATCGGCCAGCTACAAGCCGGCGATTCTCGACAATGGCGTGCGCGTGATGGTGCCGCCGCACATCACCACCGGCACCCGGATCATCGTCGACGTGTATGAGCGCGAATATGTGAAGCGGGCCGACTGATGCGGCCCCTCCGCCTCGTCGCCGGGTCCGTGTTGGCCCTGTCCCTCGCCTGGTCCGCGCCGTTGCTGGCGCAGGCCAAGCCCGCCAAGCCTGCGGGGCAGCCCAGCGAAGCCCAGCTTCAGCACGCGGCGGAGAATTTCCGCATCATGGTCAGCGGTCTGCAGTCCGACAAGATTCCGCAGCCGGTGAAGAGCATTCTCTTCACCTGCGCCTACGGGAATCCGTTCAGCAAGATCAGCGAGAATACCGACAAGCTGATGACCGAGAAGAAGCTGGACCGCAAAAATCCGACCCAGGTGCTCAGCGCCATGGCGGCCGTTTGCGGTTTGCGGCCCGAGATGGTCGCACCGCCCAAGAAGTGATTTCATTCCCTGACCGGCCGCTCTTCCGCGCCGGAGGAGACAGATTGACATGGTATCCCATTCCGGCCTGTTGACGGTCATCGAGCGCGCGGCCCGCAAGGTGGCTCCGCAACTGCGGCGCGACTTCGGCGAGGTTCAGCATCTTCAGGTCAGCCGCAAGGGGCCGGCCGACTTCGTGACCGTCGCCGACAAGAAGGCGGAGGACACGCTGGTCGCCGAGCTGAGCAAGGCGCGGCCGGACTGGGGCTTCCTGCTGGAGGAAGGCGGCGAGATCGCCGGCGATCCCATGAAGCCGCGCTGGGTGATCGATCCGCTCGATGGTACAACCAACTTCCTCCACGGCATCCCCCATTTCGCCATTTCCATCGCCGTGCAGGAGCCGCATCGCTCCGGGCAGGGCTGGGGCGAAGTGACGACCGGCATGATCTATCAGCCAATCACGGACGAGAGCTATTGGGCGGAGAAATCCCGCGGCGCCTGGCGGCATGACCAGCGCCTGCGCGTCTCGGCTCGTCGCGATCTGACCGAGGCTTTGATCGCCACCGGCATTCCGTTTATCGGCCACGGCGATTTCACTGAATGGAGCCGCATTTTCGGCGCCATCGCCCCCTCGGTCGCGGGCATCCGCCGCTATGGCTCCGCTGCGCTCGATCTCGCCTGGGTCGCGTCCGGGCGCTACGACGGCTTCTGGGAGAGCGGCCTCTCGGCATGGGACGTGCAGGCCGGCATTCTTCTGGTGCGCGAGGCCGGCGGTTTCGTCACCGATTTCCGGGGTGGCGCCGAGCCCGTTGAGCGTCGCCAGGTGCTGGCCGCCAATGACGTGCTCCACAGCAAGCTTCACAAGCTGCTCGCAGGCGCGCTGCGCAACATGTGAGGGGCGCCGGCGACTATCGCTGCTGCCGTTACCGGCCAACAAAAAAGAGCGCCTGCTGCTCGCCATCCGGCCAGCATCGGCGCCCTTTTTTGAGTCCGGCGCGTCAGCCTTCGACGGCCTCGCTGTTGAGCTGGATATAATTGGCCAGGCCCATGCGCTCGATCATCTCGAACTGCGTCTCCAGCTTGTCGACATGGTCTTCCTCGCTGTCGAGGATGTGCTGGAACAGGTCGCGGCTGACATAGTCGCGCACGCTCTCGCAATGCTGGATGGCATCGCGCAGCAGCGGGATCGCCTCCAGTTCGGTATCCAGGTCGGCCTTGAGCACTTCCTCGACCGTGCTGCCGATGCGCAGGCGCCCGAGCAGCTGGAAGTTGGGCAAGCCATCGAGAAACAGGATGCGCTCCGCCAGCTTGTCGGCGTGCTTCATCTCGTCGATCGATTCCTCATATTCGAACTTGGCGAGCTTCGAGATGCCCCAATGATCGAGAAGACGGTAGTGGAGGAAATACTGGTTGATGGCCGTCAGCTCGTTCTTGAGCGCGCCATTGAGAAATTCGATGACCTTTTCGTCACCCTTCATGTTCTGTCTCCATGTCGTCAGTCGATGGAGCGGAACTAGCAGCAAAGCGGCAATAATTCACGCGAGAACGTCTCGCAACCATGGGTGCGATAGGTTCTTAATAGCGGTGCACTTCTTCGCTAATGCCAATGATAGTCAGGAATGGGGCTTGGCTGGTCGGCTCAGGCCGTTGCCCAGGTGCCGGTCTGGCTCGGCGCATTAAGGCTGCGGCTGCAGCGCGCCCGGCAGGAGGATTGCTCCTCCACCATCACATCTTCCGCATGATCGAGGCAGATGCGACATTGCGGCGTTTTGCCGAGCGCTCGGTAGGCGCTTTCGGGACACGTCACACCCTGGCGAGCAACGCTGCGCAGTTCCTGTTCCGTGATCGCATTACAGATACAGACAAGCATGATTCGTTGATAGTGTTGTTGCGAGGCATTTGCAATCTCCGACGTGATCGAATGCGACGAATGGTTGGGCGTTCGGCCGCCCCGGGGCCCGGCGGAAGGGGCTCAGGCTCGGCTGATTTGTTGCGAATCATTCTCAGCCCGTCCAAGGGTTGCCTCGCAGGTGCAGCAGTCCTAAAGCGCCCCCATCAAAGGCTATTAAGCCTAGGGGATTCAAGTGGTCGATCTGTCGCAATATCTGCCGATCCTGCTGTTTCTGGTTGTCGCATTGGGCTTGTCGTGCGCGTTCGTGTTCCTGCCCATGGCCGTCGGCCGGCTGACGGGGTCGCACAAGCCGGACCCGGAAAAGCTGAGCGAATATGAGTGCGGCTTTCCCGCATTCGAGGATCCGCGCAGTCAGTTCGACGTGCGCTTCTATCTCGTCGCGATCCTGTTCATCATCTTCGATCTGGAAGCGGCGTTTCTCTTCCCCTGGTCGGTGAGTCTGGCTGAGATCGGCTGGGCCGGCTGGGGCGCGATGATGATCTTCATTTTCGAGCTGGTGCTCGGCCTCGTCTATGCCTGGAAGAAGGGAGCACTCGATTGGGAGTAGAACTTGAACGGCCGGGCACGCTGGGCGCTCCGCTGATCGGGGTTCCGCCGGCCACGCAGCCAGATCCCGAATTCTTCAAGGCGCTCTCCACCGAGGTGAGCGACAAGGGCTTTCTCGTCACTTCGACGGAAGACCTGTTCAACTGGGCGCGCACCGGCTCGCTCTGGTGGATGACCTTCGGCCTCGCCTGCTGCGCGGTCGAGATGATCCACGTGAACATGCCGCGCTACGACATGGAGCGTTTCGGCGCTGCACCGCGCGCGTCTCCGCGCCAGAGCGACGTGATGATCGTCGCCGGTACGCTGTGCAACAAGATGGCTCCGGCGCTGCGCAAGGTCTACGACCAGATGAGCGAGCCGAAATACGTCATCTCGATGGGCTCGTGCGCCAATGGCGGCGGCTATTATCATTACAGCTACAGCGTCGTGCGCGGCTGCGACCGGATTGTGCCCGTGGACATCTATGTCCCCGGTTGCCCGCCGACCGCCGAAGCACTGCTTTATGGCATCATGCAGCTCCAGCGGAAAATCCGCCGGGTCGGCACGATAGAGCGTTGAGGGGACGGATATGGTGACAGCCGTTCATTCCGCACCGCGGGTCGAGCCGATCGAGGGTCTGGCCGATGCCATTCGCGCCGCGCTGGGCGATGCCGTGCTGGCGATCAAGGATGCGCATTTCGAGCTGAGCGTGGGCGTGCAGCGCGAGGCGCTGGCCGATGCGTTGCAGCTTCTGCGGGATCGTTTCGACTATCAGCAGCTCATGGAGATCGCCGGGGTCGACTATCCCGAGCGGGCCGAGCGCTTCGAGGTCTGCTATCATCTGCTCTCGGTGACCAAGAACCATCGCCTGCGCGTCAAGGTGCGCACCGATGAGGATCATGCGGTGCCGACCGTCACGCACCTCTGGCCGGTCGCCGGCTGGCTCGAGCGTGAAGTGTTCGACATGTATGGCGTGCTGTTCGAGGGCAACACGGACCTGCGCCGCATCCTCACGGATTATGGCTTCAAGGGCTATCCGTTCCGCAAGGACTTCCCGCTCACGGGCTATGTCGAGCTGCGCTATTCCGAAGAGCAGAAGCGGGTCGTCTATGAGCCGGTGAAGCTGGCGCAGGACTTCCGCAGCTTCGACTTCATGAGCCCGTGGGAAGGCGCGCAATATGTGCTGCCGGGCGACGAGAAGGCCAAGGGCGAGGCGCCGGGTGCGCCCACGCCGCCGCCACCTCCGCCGCCACCCCCGCCAGCATCCGCTTCCCCGGACGCAAAGACGGCCAAGACGACGGACGAGCCTGCGGATACCGGTGCCGGTGCGCCGGCCGACAAGGCTGCGACCAAACAGGCCCGTGCGCCGCGTGCCAAGAAGGCGGAGGTTGCGTCCGCACCGGTGGAAGACACGCCCCCGGTGGAAAACAAGCCGAAGCGTACGCGCAAGCCCAAGACGCCCGAGGGTGACGCCTGATGTCCGAATATCTCGACAAGCTGGAGCATCTTGTTGACGACGCCGATCCGGCGCTCGGCGACACCGCGATCCAGAACTATACGATCAACTTCGGCCCGCAGCACCCCGCTGCCCACGGCGTGCTGCGTCTGGTCATGGAGCTCGAGGGCGAGATCGTGGAGCGCTGCGATCCGCATGTCGGCCTGCTGCACCGCGGCACCGAGAAGCTGATCGAGTATAAGACCTATCTGCAGGCGCTGCCCTATTTCGACCGGCTGGACTATTGCTCGCCGCTCGGCATGGAGCACAGCTATGTGCTGGCCATCGAGAAGCTGCTGAACCTCGAAGTGCCGCTGCGCGCCCAATATCTGCGCGTGTTCTTTGCGGAGCTGACGCGGATCAGCAATCACATGCTGAACCTTGGCTCTCATGTCATGGACGTCGGCGCGATGACGCCGAATCTGTGGATGTTCGAGATCCGCGAGGATTGCCTCAACTTCTTCGAGCGCGCATCCGGTGCCCGCATGCACTCGGCTTACTTCCGTCCGGGCGGCGTTCATCAGGACGTGCCGCTCAAGCTGCTCACCGATATTGGCGACTGGCTCGATACGCGGCTGCCGCGTCTCTTCGAGGATGCGATCAGCCTGGTGGCGGACAACCGCATCTTCAAGCAGCGCAATGTCGACATCGCGGTCTGCTCCAAGGAAGACGCGCTGCGCTGGGGCTTTTCCGGCCCGATGCTGCGCGGCTCGGGCATTCCGTGGGATATCCGCAAGGCCCAGCCCTACGATGTCTATGATCGCATGGAGTTCGACGTGCCCGTCGGCACCAACTTCGACTGCTACGACCGGTTCATGGTGCGCGTGGAGGAGGTCCGCCAGTCGGCGCGGATCATGAAGCAGTGCCTCAACGAGATGCCGGACGGCCCGGTCGCTTCGCTCGATCGCAAGGTCGTGCCGCCCAAGCGCGGCGAGATGAAGCAGTCGATGGAAGCACTCATCCACCACTTCAAGCTCTACACCGAGGGCTTCCACGTGCCCGAGGGCGAAGTCTACGTGGCGACCGAAAGCCCCAAGGGCGAGTTCGGCGTGTATCTGGTGAGCGACGGGACCAACAAGCCCTATCGCTGCAAGATCCGCCCGACGGCGTTCAGCCATCTGCAGGCGATGGACTTCCTGATGAAGGGCCACATGCTCGCCGACACCACGGCCGTTCTCGGCGCGATGGACATCGTGTTCGGGGAGTGCGACCGGTGAGTGTTGCAACCATGCTGTCCGCTGACGAGCGCATCGCCATCACCCGCGAGATGATCGCCCGCTACAATCGTCAGGATGCCGACGCCTATGTCGAGCTGATGACGGACGAAGCCTGCGAGGCGAATTATCGCGGTGCCGTCGTGCGCGAAGGCAAGGAAGGGACCCGCTCGGGCCTCGCCGCCGCTTTCGCCAAATGGCCGCAGAACCATGCGGAGATCGTCGAGGCGCAGGCCATCGGCAATTACGTACTGATGCGCGAGCATGTCACGCGCGGCCCGGCCAGCGATGGCTCGGAGCTGGTTGAGCCGTTCGACGTGATCGCAGTCTATTCATTCGAGGGCGACAAGGTGTCGCGCGTGGAGTTCATTCGATGAGGGGCGACGCAACACCCGTCTGGTTGCATATCCTGGTGCTGAGCCTTGCCGGCATGGTGCTGATCGTGCTGGACCGCATGGCCGATGTTCCCGATGGCGTGGTCGCCGGGCTGGCCTGCGCCACGGTCTATTTCTGGCTGACCTTCGGCGCGCCGGCCTACAGCAAGCGGATCCGCGAGAATGGCTGACGCACCCCAGATCCCCGATGAAGCCGAAGTCCGCGCCCGTTGGGGCAGCTTTGCCTGGACGCCGGAAAATGCCGAGCAGGCCAAGAAGGTCATCGCGCGCTATCCCGAGGGCCGCCAGCAGTCGGCAGTGATGCCGCTGCTCGATCTCGCCCAGCGGCAGGTCGGTGCGGAGACGAACACGCAGGGCTGGCTGCCGATCCCGGTGATCGAATATGTCGCCGCCCAGCTTGATATGCCGTTCATGCGGGCATACGAGGTCGCGACCTTCTACACCATGTACAATCTGGCGCCGGTCGGCCGGTTCCATGTGCAGGTGTGTGGCACGACGCCGTGCATGCTGCGCGGCAGCGACGATGTGCTGGACGCCTGCACCAAGCGCGGCCTCAAAAAGGGCACGACCACCGCAGACGGCCTGTTCACGCTCACCGAGGTCGAGTGCCTCGGCGCCTGCGCCAATGCGCCGATGGTCCAGATCAACGACGACAATTACGAAGACCTGACCTTCGACAGCATGACGGCGATCCTCGACGATCTTGCGGCGGGCAAGCAGCCCAAAATCGGTCCGCAGATCGACCGCCAGACCAGCGCGCCCGAGGGCGGGCCGACTGCGACGAAGGCGATGGTCACCGAGAATCATGATTATCGGGGGGAATGGTAATGGCTGACGAAACGCCCGCCGCGCCGCCGCCCTTTGTCGGCCCGCTGGAAGACAAGGACCGCATCTTCACCAACGTCCATGGCTATCAGGACTGGCGCATCGACGCCGCCATGAAGCGGGGCGATTGGGACAATACCAAGAAGCTGCTGGAAATCGGCCAGGATGGCATCATCGACATCATGAAGGCCTCGGGCCTGCGTGGTCGCGGTGGCGCCGGCTTCCCGACCGGTATGAAGTGGAGCTTCATGCCCAAGGAAAGCAAGGACGGGCGTCCGAGCTTCTTGGTCATCAATGCCGACGAGTCCGAACCGGGCTCGTGCAAGGACCGCGAGATCATCCGCCACGATCCGCACAAGCTGATCGAGGGGGCGCTCGTCGCCGGTTTCGCGATGCGCGCGCGGGCGGCATATATCTACATCCGTGGCGAGTTCATCTACGAGGCGAAGGTGCTCTTCGCGGCGGTGGAAGAGGCTTATGCCAAGGGCTTCCTCGGCAAGAATGCCTGCGGCTCGGGCTATGATTTCGACGTGTTCGTGCATCGCGGGGCAGGGGCCTATATCTGCGGCGAGGAAACCGCGCAGATCGAGAGCCTCGAAGGCAAGAAAGGCCAGCCGCGCCTCAAGCCGCCGTTCCCGGCGGGTGCGGGCCTCTATGGCTGCCCGACCACGGTCAACAATGTCGAGAGCATCGCGGTTGCGCCGACGATCCTGCGGCGCGGCGCCGGCTGGTTCTCCAGCTTCGGTCGCGAGAACAATCGCGGCACCAAGCTCTTCCAGATCAGCGGCCATGTGAACAAGCCGTGCGTGATCGAGGAGAGCATGAGCATCCCGTTCCGCGAACTGATCGATCGCCATTGCGGTGGCATTCGCGGCGGCTGGGACAATCTCCTCGCGGTCATCCCCGGCGGCTCTTCGGTGCCCCTGGTGCCGGCCGCCGAGATCATGGATGCGCCGATGGACTTCGACGGCCTGCGCGCGCTCGGCTCTGGCCTCGGCACGGCAGCGGTCATCGTCATGGACAAGTCGACCGACATCGTGCGAGCGATCGCGCGGCTCAGCTACTTCTACAAGCATGAGAGCTGCGGCCAATGCACGCCCTGTCGCGAAGGCACCGGCTGGATGTGGCGCGTGATGGAGCGGCTTGTGCGCGGCGATGCCGAGGTGGAAGAGATCGACATGCTCTTCCAGGTCACCAAGCAGGTCGAAGGCCACACCATCTGCGCGCTCGGCGACGCAGCCGCCTGGCCGATCCAGGGCCTCATTCGCCATTTCCGCCCCGAGATCGAGCGCCGCATCGCGGCCAAGCGCGGCGGCGCCCCTGTGCTGGAGGCAGCGGAGTAATCATGCCCACAGTCAAAGTAGACGGCATCGACATCGAAGTTCCCGCCGGAGCGACCGTGCTTCAGGCGTGCGAGCTGGCCGGCAAGGAAATTCCGCGCTTCTGCTATCATGAGCGCCTCTCCATTGCGGGCAATTGCCGCATGTGCCTTGTCGAGGTGAAGCCTGGGCCGCCCAAGCCGCAGGCGAGCTGCGCGCTGCCAGCGGCGGACGGTCAGGAAATCCGCACCGATAGCGAGATGGTGAAGAAGGCCCGCGAGGGCGTGATGGAGTTCCTCCTTATCAATCACCCGCTCGATTGCCCGATCTGCGATCAGGGGGGCGAGTGCGATCTGCAGGACCAGTCCGTCGCTTATGGTCGCGGCCAATCGCGCTATGACGAGAACAAGCGCGCGGTCACCGAGAAATATATGGGGCCCATCGTCAAGACGGTGATGACCCGCTGCATCCAGTGCACCCGCTGCGTGCGCTTTGCCGAGGAAGTGGCCGGCGTGCCGGAGATCGGCGCCATCTATCGCGGCGAGAACATGCAGATCACGACCTATCTGGAGCATGCCGCCAAGAGCGAGCTCTCCGGCAATGTGGTCGATCTTTGCCCGGTCGGTGCGCTGACGTCCAAGCCCTATGCCTTCGAGGCACGGCCCTGGGAGCTCAAGAAGACGCTCGCCATCGACGTCATGGATGCCGTGGGCACCAATATCCGCATCGACAGCCGCGGCCGCGCCGTGCTGCGCGTCCTGCCGCGCGTCAACGATGACGTGAACGAGGAGTGGGCGAGCGACAAGACCCGCCACGCCGTTGACGGGCTGATGCGCAAGCGGCTGGACAAGCCCTATGTTCGCAAGGACGGCCAGCTGGTTCCCGCTACGTGGGACGAGGCCTTTGCGGCCATCGCTGCCGTGGCGAAAAGCGCCAACGGTTCGGTCGCGGCGATCGCCGGCGATCAGCTCGATTGCGAGACGATGTTCGCCGCGCGTGAGCTGGTCCGTGGCCTTGGCGGTTCGCTGCTGGAAGGTCGCCAGGGCGGCCTCGATTATGACGTTTCCAGCCTTTCGGCGGTGAACTTCAATTCGACGCTCGCCGGCATCGAAACGGCGGACGCGATCCTGCTGGTCGGCACCAACCTGCGTTGGGAAGCCCCGCTGATCAACACGCGCATCCGCAAGGCCATCAAGAAGGGCGCCAAGGTCTGGACCATCGGGCCGGACGTGGATCTGACCTACAAGGTGACCTCGCTCGGCAACGATGCCGCGCTGCTCGCGAACCTGCCCAAGGATGTGCTTGATGTCTTCGCTGCGGCCAACCGCCCGGCGCTCATCATGGGCGGCGGTGCGCTGGCGGCCGCGGGCGTGCATGCCGCCGCACTGGCGGCGGTGAACACGCTGGGTCTGATCAAGGCTGACTGGAACGGCTTCAACGTCGTCCACATGGCCGCCGCACGCATGGGCGGGCTGATGCTCGGCTATGCCGCGCAGGGCGGGGTGAAGGCGATCGCGCAGAGCGAGCCCAAGCTGCTGTTCCTGATGGGCGCGGACGATGTGCCGTTCGACCTCTTCGGCAAGAGCTTCAAGGTCTATGTCGGCCATCATGGCGACAAGGGCGCCCATGCAGCGGACGTGATCCTGCCCGGCGCGGCCTACACCGAAAAGGCCGGCACCTATGTGAACACGGAAGGCCGCGTGCAGCGCGGCGACAAGGCCGTGTTCGCGCCGGGCGATGCCCGCGAGGACTGGACGATCCTGCGCGCGCTTTCTGATGTGCTGGGCAAGAAGCTGGCGTTCGACAGCTTCGAGGCACTGCGTGCGGCCATGTATGCCGCCGTCCCGGCGCTAGCGCAGGAAGGCCTGGTCGATTTCGGCTGGTCAGCCCCGTCGCTGGCGAGCAATGCGAGCGGCCCGATCAGCCTGCCGATCAAGGATTTCTACCTGACCAACGCCATCTGCCGGGCCAGCCCGACGATGAAGCGCTGCTCGGCAGAACTGGTCATGGGTGAAGAGTTCGCGGAGGCCGCGGAATGACCGAGTTTTTCCAGACCTATCTCGGCACGGGCTTCGGTTGGTTCGTCGCCAACCTGATCCTCATCCTCCTCATCGCGCTGCCCCTCATGCTGGCCGTCGCGATGATCATCTATGCCGATCGCAAGATCTGGGCGGCGATGGCGCTGCGTCGCGGCCCGAACGTCGTCGGTCCCTTCGGTCTGCTCCAGTCGTTCGCGGACGGTCTCAAGGTCTTCCTGCAGGAAACGATCATCCCGAGTGCGGCCAACAAAGGCCTGTTCATCCTCGCGCCGATCATCACATTCACGGTGGCGTTGCTGGCCTGGGCGGTCATTCCGTTCGATGCCGGGATGGTGCTGGCGGACATCAATGTCGGCCTGCTGTATATTCTCGCGGTGAGTTCGCTCGGCGTCTACGGCGTGGTGATCTCGGGCTGGGCGTCCAACTCCAAATATCCCTTCTTCTCGGCGATGCGCGCCAGCGCGCAGATGATCTCCTATGAGGTCTCGATCGGCTTCGTGCTCATCAGCGTCGTGCTCTGGTCGGGCAGCTTCAACCTCTCGACCATCGTCGAGACGCAGCGCAGCTATTATGGCTTCCTCAACGGCCACGGCTTCAATCCGCTGCTCTTCCCCATGGCGGTGGTGTTCCTCATCTCGTCCATGGCGGAGACGGCGCGGGCGCCCTTCGACCTGACCGAGGCGGAATCCGAGCTCGTCGCCGGCTACCAGACCGAATATTCGTCGATGAGCTTCGCGCTCTTCTGGCTCGGTGAATATGCCAATGTCATCCTGATGTGCCTGCTCAACGCGCTGCTCTTCTGGGGTGGCTATCTGCCGCCGGTGGACTGGGCGCCGCTCTATTTTGTGCCGGGCATCATCTGGCTGCTGGCCAAGACCTTCATTTTCTTCTTCATCTTCTCTTGGGTGAAGGCGACGGTGCCCCGCTTCCGCTATGACCAGCTCATGCGGCTGGGCTGGAAGGTCTTCCTGCCGCTCTCGCTCTTCTTCGTATTCCTCGTGTCCGGGTTCCTGATGTTGACCCGCTATGGAGGCGGCGCATGATTGCGCATCTCGTCAAATCCTTCACTCTCTGGGAGTTTTTGAAGGCGCACGCTTTGACCTTGAAGTATTTCTTCAAGCCCAAGGCGACCATCAACTACCCCTATGAGAAGAACCCGATCTCGCCCCGCTTCCGCGGCGAGCATGCGCTGCGCCGTTATCCCAATGGCGAGGAGCGCTGCATCGCGTGCAAGCTGTGCGAGGCAATCTGCCCGGCACAGGCGATCACCATCGAGGCGCAGCCCCGCGACGATGGCTCGCGCCGCACGACGCGCTACGATATCGACATGGTGAAGTGCATCTATTGCGGTTTCTGCCAGGAAGCCTGCCCGGTCGATGCGATCGTGGAAGGCCCGAATTTCGAGTTCGCCACGGAAACCCGTGAAGAACTCTATTACGACAAGGCGAAACTGCTCGCCAATGGTGACAAATGGGAGCGGGCAATCGCGGCGAACCTTGCCGCCGATGCCCCCTACCGTTAAGGCGCCGCGAAGGGACCAGAGGGGGACGTTTTGACCGTTCAAGTTTTCGCCTTCTACCTGTTTGCGAGCATCGTCGTGGCATCCGCCACGATGGTTATTCTCGCGCGCAATCCGGTGCACAGCGTGCTCTGGCTCATCCTGGCGTTCTTCAACGCGGCGGGACTCATGGTGCTGCTCGGCGCCGAGTTCGTCGCGATGCTGCTCGTCATCGTCTATGTGGGTGCGGTCGCCGTGCTCTTCCTCTTCGTGGTGATGATGCTCGACATCGATTTCGCGGAGTTGCGAGCCGGGTTCGTCAGTTATTTCCCGCTGGGCGGCGCCATCGCGCTGATCC
Source organism: Sphingobium sp. B8D3A (assembly GCF_025961995.1). Taxonomy (NCBI): domain Bacteria; kingdom Pseudomonadati; phylum Pseudomonadota; class Alphaproteobacteria; order Sphingomonadales; family Sphingobiaceae; genus Sphingobium; species Sphingobium sp. B8D3A. The sequence goes on from NZ_JAOQOS010000001.1 coordinate 1,571,535, forward strand.
TGCTGGTCGAGCTGGTGCTCGGCATCGCCATCTGGCAGGCCGGTGAGGTCACGCTCGCGCAGCGGGCCGCGCCGACACCGACGGACATGCCGAACATCCAGGCGATCGGCGCGCTGCTTTACTCGCGCTACATCTTCCTGTTCGAGGCGGCCGGGCTCATCCTGCTCGTCGCGATGATCGGAGCCATCGTGCTGACGCATCGCGCCCGTGGCGGCGTGCGGTCGCAGGATATTGGCAAGCAGGTCCGCCGCCGGCCCGAGGATGCCGTGCGCAACATCGATCAGCCGGTGGGCAAGGGGGTAGAGCTGTGAGCCTCTCCCGCATCAACGCTCCGTTCGTGTCGAGCGTCGTCGAGACACTTGGCGCACCCCGCTTCTCGACTTCGCTCGAAGCGAACGGAAAGGGAGGTCTTTCCGCATGATCGGCCTGGGTCATTATGTCGTCGTCAGCGCGATCCTGTTCGTGCTCGGCGTGCTCGGCATCTTCATCAACCGCAAGAACATCATCGTCATCCTGATGGCGATCGAGCTGATCCTGCTGGCGGTGAACATCAATCTCGTCGCGTTCAGCGCCTATCTGGGCGATCTGGTCGGGCAGGTCTTCGCCATGTTCGTTCTGACGGTGGCCGCCGGTGAAGCGGCGATCGGTCTGGCGATCCTCGTCATCTATTTCCGTCAGCGCGGCACCATCGCCGTGGACGATGTCAACCAGATGAAGGGCTGATCGCGTGATCTCAATCATCGTTTTCGGTCCACTGCTGGCCGCGATCATCGCGGGCCTGGGCCAGCGCGTCATCGGCAATGTGCCGTCCAAGATCATCACGACGGGCGCGCTGTTCCTCTCCTGCGCGCTGTCCTGGCCGATCTTCATCTCCTACCTTACCGGCAATGCGCAGCCGCAGATTGTCGAGCTGTTCACCTGGATGCGCTCCGGCACGCTGGACGTCAGCTGGGCGCTGCGGGTGGATTCGCTCACGGCGACGATGCTCGTGGTTATCACCAGCGTTTCCGCGCTCGTTCACCTGTATAGCTGGGGCTATATGGACGAGGACCCGGATCAGCCGCGCTTCTTCGCCTATCTCTCGCTGTTCACCTTCGCGATGCTGATGCTGGTGACCGCCAACAACCTGCTGCAGATGTTTTTCGGCTGGGAAGGCGTGGGCCTGGCGTCCTATCTGCTGATCGGTTTCTGGTACAAGAAGCCCTCGGCGGGCGCGGCAGCCATCAAGGCGTTCGTCGTCAACCGCGTCGGCGACTTGGGCTTCATGCTCGGTATCTTCGGCATCTATCTGGTGTTCGGCACGATCGACATTCCGGCGATCCTCGCGGCCGCGCCGACCATGGCCGGCTCGACCATCGGTTTCCTCGGCCATCGCTTCGATACCATGACTGTCCTATGTCTGCTGCTGTTCATCGGCGCGATGGGCAAGTCCGCGCAGCTCGGCCTCCACACCTGGTTGCCGGACGCGATGGAAGGCCCGACGCCGGTCTCCGCGCTCATCCACGCCGCGACTATGGTCACGGCAGGCGTGTTCATGGTCTGCCGCCTGTCGCCGCTGTTCGAGACGAGCGCGACGGCCATGGCGGTGGTCACCATCGTTGGCGCGGCAACCTGCATCTTCGCCGCCACCATCGGCACGGTGCAGACCGACATCAAGCGCGTGATCGCCTATTCGACCTGCTCGCAGCTCGGCTACATGTTCTTCGCTGCCGGCGTCGGCGCTTATGGCGCCGCGATGTTCCACCTGCTGACGCACGCTTTCTTCAAGGCGCTGCTGTTCCTTGGTGCCGGCTCGGTGATCCATGCCATGCATCATGAGCAGGACATGCGCTATTATGGCGGCCTGCGGAAATCGATCCCGATCACCTTCTGGACGATGCTGCTTGGCACGCTGGCCATTACCGGCGTCGGCATTCCCGGCACCTATTTCGGCTTTGCCGGCTTCTTCTCCAAGGATGCCATCCTGGAGAGCGCCTTCGCGGCGGGCGGCCACGGCACCGGCGCCTTTTTCGTCGGCGCCTTCGCGGCGCTGCTCACCAGCTTCTACAGCTGGCGCCTGATGTTCCTGACCTTCTGGGGCAAGCCCCGCTGGGCGGGCAGCGAGCACATTCAGCACGCTGTGCATGACGCGCATGGGCATGATGCCCACGGCCACGGTCATGACGACCATGCCCACGCCGAAGCACATGGCCATGCCGAGCATGGCGCGGAGAATCCGCCGGCGCAGGAAGATGCGGGTCATGATCCGCACGGCCAGGGCGTCGATGCGCAGGCGACCGGCACGGCAGGCTATCACCCCCATGAGAGCCCGCTGGTCATGCTCATCCCGCTCATCGTGCTGAGCCTTGGCGCGGTGCTGGGTGGCTATGTGTTCTACTACAGCTTCTTCGGGGTCGAGGAGGGCGCCCGCTTCTGGGCGGCCAGCACGCTCTATTTCAACGAGCATCTGGTCCATGCCGCGCACGAAGTGCCGTTCTGGGTGAAGGCGACGCCGGCCGTCGTCATGCTCACCGGCCTCGTCATCGCCTGGCTGGCCTATATCCGCCACACCGACTGGCCGGCCAAGTTCACGGCGCAGTTCTACATGCTCTACGATTTCCTGCTGCATAAGTGGTATTTCGACGAGCTGTACGATCTCATCTTCGTTCGCCCGGCCATGTGGCTTGGCCGCGTCTTCTGGAAGGGCGGCGACCAGGGGGTCATCGATCGGTTCGGTCCCAATGGTGCGGCGGCGGTCGTCGTCGCCGGCAGCCGGGTCACGCGGGCCATGCAGTCGGGCTATCTCTATTCCTATGCGCTGGTGATGCTGATTGGCCTCGCCGCGGCAGTCACCTGGGCGATCATGCCGAAATGAGCCAGAGCTTCCCCATCCTTTCGCTGATGCTCGCCGTTCCGATGATCGGCGCCATCGCCTGCCTGTTCGTCTCGGCGCAATCGGCGCGCTGGATCGCGCTCGCCGCGACCCTGATCGACCTGGTGCTGGGCGCCATCCTCTGGCTGAGCTTCGACATGACGCCCGGCGCGGCGGAATGGCAGTTCACCGAATATGCACCCATCTTCGGCAAGTTCGCCTGGGCGCTGGGCATCGACGGCATCGCGCTGATGCTGATCGCGCTCACCGTGTTCCTGATGCCGATCTGCATTGGCGCGAGCTGGGAATCCGTGAAGGACCGCGTCGGCGAATATATGGCGGCGTTCCTGTTCATGGAGACGCTGATGATCGGCGTCTTCGCGGCGCAGGACATCTTCCTCTTCTACATCTTCTTCGAGGCCGGCCTCATCCCGATGTATCTCATCATCGGCATCTGGGGCGGCGCGGACCGGATCTACGCCAGCTACAAATTTTTCCTCTACACGCTGCTCGGCTCGGTGCTGATGCTCATTGCGATGCTGTGGATGGTCCGCACGGCCGGCTCCACCGCCATTCCGGTGCTGATGGCCTACGACTTCCCACCGCATGCGCAGACGTGGCTGTTCCTGGCCTTCTTCGCCAGCTTCGCGGTGAAGATGCCAATGTGGCCCGTCCACACCTGGCTGCCGGATGCGCACGTGCAGGCGCCGACCGCCGGTTCGGTCATTCTGGCCGGCGTGCTGCTGAAGATGGGTGGCTATGGCTTCATCCGCTTCTCGCTGCCGATGTTCCCCGTCGCCGCGGCCGAACTGGCCTGGCTGGTCTGGGGCCTCTCGATGGTCGCGGTGGTCTACACCAGCCTTGTCGCGCTGGTGCAGAGCGACATGAAGAAGCTGATTGCTTATTCCTCCGTCGCACACATGGCGATCGTGACGGTCGGCCTGTTCGCCTTCAACCAGCAGGGTGTCGAAGGCGCGATGATGGTGATGCTGGGCCACGGCCTCGTTTCCGGCGCGTTGTTCCTGTGCGTAGGCATCATCTATGATCGCCTGCATACCCGCGAGATCAGTCGTTATGGCGGCCTTGCCGTCAACATGCCGAAATATGCGCTGCTGTTCATGCTGTTCACCATGGCCTCCGTCGGCCTGCCGGGCACGAGCAACTTCGTGGGTGAGCTGCTCGCGCTGATGGGCATCTATCAGGCCTCGAGCTGGGTCGCGCTGGTCTGCACCACCGGCATCATCCTGGGCGCCGCCTACATGCTGTGGCTCTACCGCCGCGTGGTGTTCGGCGATCTGGTCAAGGATGACGTGCGCGCCATGCCGGACCTCTCGGCGCGCGAAATGGCGCTGCTTGTGCCGATTGCCGCTGCGGTGCTGTGGATGGGCGTTTATCCCGAGAGCTTCCTGGCGCCGATGCGCGGCAATGTCGCCAGCATCGTTGCCCGCACCGAGGCTGCGAAGCCCGCCGGTGACGCCCATCTCACCAAGGGCACCGGCAAAGCCGTTGACACACATCACGAAGAACACGCCGAGGGGGCGCACTGATGGATAGCCTGGGCGCATTTGCTTCGGTCCTGCCGGAAATCACGCTGACGATCTCAGGGCTGGTCCTGCTGATGGTCAGTGCCTTTGCGGGCGACAGCGCCGGTCGTACGGTGAGCTGGCTCTCCGTGCTGGCGCTGGCCGTAGCCGGGCTGCTGCTCGCCACGCCGGCCGTGAATGCCGGCGGCCTGATCTTCGAGGGTCTTTATCGCGCCGACGCCTTTGCGAGCTTCGCCAAGGCGCTGATCTTCTTCGCGGCTGCGGCCTGCATCGTCGTGGCACCGCGCTTCTTCGATGGCGACGGTGGCTTGCGTGCCGAATATCCGGTGCTGATCCTCTTCTCGTCCATCGGCATGTCGATGATGGTGTCGGCGGCCGATCTGCTGACGCTCTATATTGGCCTCGAGCTGCAGAGCCTGGCCGCCTATGTGCTGGCGAGCTTTGCCCGCAAGGATTCGCGCTCGGCAGAAGCGGGCCTCAAATATTTCGTGCTCGGCGGCCTCGCGAGCGGCATCCTGCTCTATGGCATGTCGCTGCTTTATGGCTTCTCCGGCACGACCAGCTTCACTGGTGTCGCTGCAGCGATGGCCGATGGCCTGAGCACCGGCGAGATGTTCGGCATGGTGTTCGTGCTGGCTGGCCTTGCCTTCAAGATCAGTGCCGTGCCGTTCCACATGTGGACGCCCGACGTGTATGAAGGTGCGCCGACGCCGGTTACCGCCTTCTTCGCCAGCGCACCCAAGGTCGCCGCGCTCGCGCTGACGGTGCGCGTCGCGATCAGCGCGATGGGGCCGAGCGGCGTCGCCTGGCAGCAGATCATCATCTTCATGGCCTTGGCGTCCATCGTGCTGGGCGCCGTTGCGGCGATCAACCAGCCCAACATCAAGCGGCTGTTGGCTTATTCCTCGATCAACAACATCGGTTTCGCGCTGATCGGCCTGGCGGCCGGCACGGCCGAAGGCGTTGCAGCGGTGATGAGCTATCTGTTCATCTACATCATCATGACGGTCGGCAGCTTCGTCTGCGTGCTGCAGATGCGGGATGAGGACGGCAATCCGGTCGAGACGATCGCGAGCCTTGCAGGCCTGTCGCGCTCGCGGCCGGGTCTGGCGGCTGCGCTGGCGATCTTCATGTTCAGCCTGGCGGGTATTCCGCCGCTGTTCGGCTTCTGGGCCAAGTTCCTGGTGTTCGATGCCGCCGTGGGTGCGGGCCTCACGCCGCTGGCCGCCATCGGTATTGCCGCCTCGGTGATTGGTGCCTTCTATTATCTCAAGGTGGTCAAGACGATGTACTTCGACCAGCCGGCCGAGCCTTATGGCACCGCGCGCAGCCCGCTGGAATATGGGCTTATGACCGCCTGCGCGGCGATCATTGTGGTGGGCTATCTGCTCAACCCCTGGCTCGACCGGGCGAGCGCGGCTGCTGCAGCCTCGCTGTTCTGAGACCGCCGCGTGTCGCCTCCCCAGTGGGGCGACGCGGCGGTGCGCAGTGGGCGCATCGATGACCCTCGATCACTGCATGGCGTCACAGGGGCGCGGCTAAATGGCGCACGCGCGCATCCATGTCGTGCCGGAGACTGGCTCCACCAATGCCGATCTGCGCGCGCAGGCGGATCGCTGGCCGAATGGGCACTGGCTGCGCGCCGAGCGGCAGACGGCGGGGCGAGGGCGGCTCGGGCGTACATGGCAGAGTCCGACGGGCAATCTCTACGCCTCCACCCTGATCGCGCTGCAGCCGGGCGATCCGCCTGTCACCGGCATCAGCCTGATGATGGGGATCGCGGTCCATGACGCACTTTCAAGCCTCGCAGAGAAGGCACCGATCCTGCTGAAATGGCCCAATGATGTGCTGGCGGATGGCGCCAAGCTGGCGGGCATGTTGCTGGAACGGGAAGGGCAGGCGATCATCGCCGGGATCGGGGTCAACATCGCCACCGCGCCGTCGCTCGCCGACCGCCCGACCGTGGCGCTGAATGCCTTGCCGGGCGGGGCCGGCCTCACCGCCGAGGCGGTTCTCGATGCGCTGGTTGTCGCGGTCGACCGCTGGCTGCTGCTTTGGCGCACCGAGGGAATGGCCGCGCTCGTCCCGGCCTGGCTTGCGCGGGCGCATCCCGTCGGTACGCCGCTGGTGGTGACAGGCACGGGCAGCGCCCCCTTGCACGGTCGCTTTGCTGGCCTGCGCGACGATGGTGCGCTGATGCTGGCCCGTGAGGATGGCACACAGGCCGTCATCCACAGCGGCGATGTCGGCATATTGCCTTGAATTCGACGCGGGAAACGCGCAACGCCGCCTGAGAGGATCAGCCCATGTTGCTAGCCATCGATGCCGGAAATACCAATGTCGTCTTCGCGCTGATCGCGCCCGACCGCAGGATCCGCGCGCGCTGGCGGATCGCCACCGATCCGCGCCGTACCGGTGATGAATATGCCGTGTGGATCAACCAGCTGCTCCAGCTCGAAGGGCTGGGCATGAAGGATGTGACGGCGGTGATCGTCTCCACGGTCGTGCCGCGCGCGCTCCATAATCTCGACGTGCTGGCCCGCAAATATTTCGGCGTGGAGCCGCTGATCGCCGGCAAGCCGCCGGTGGAATGGCATATCAATGTCGACGTGCCGATGCCGCAGACGCTCGGCGCGGATCGCGCGCTCAATGCCATCGCCGCCCATGACGCCTATGAAGGCGATCTGATCGTCATCGATTTCGGCACAGCGACGACCTTCGACTATATCGATTATACCGGCGCCTATAAGGGCGGAATCATTGCGCCGGGCATCAACCTGTCGCTCGATGCGCTGGTGAACAATGCCGCGAAACTGCCCCGCATCGCCATCGAATCCCCCCGTAACAATGATTCCGTGATTGGCCGCACCACGGAGGACCAGATGCTGATTGGCGTTTTCTGGGGATATGTGGCAATGATGGAGGGGCTGGTCATGCGGATGCGCAAAGAGATCGGCCGCCCGGCGACTGTTCTTGCCACCGGCGGCCTCGCCATTTTGTTCGACCAGAAGACCGATCTCTTCGATGCCATCGTGCCGGATCTCACATTGACCGGCCTGGCACTCCTTTATGAACGCAGCGGAAAAAGTGCATGACGCCAGGCGATGAACTTCTCTTCCTGGCCCTTGGTGGGTCAGGCGAAATCGGCATGAATCTCAATCTCTATGGCTGTCGTGGCAAATGGTTGATGGTGGATCTGGGGGTGACCTTCTCCGATCCGTCCTTCCCCGGCATCGATCTCATCATGCCGGACACCGCGTTCATCGAGGAGCGGCAGAAGGATCTGCTCGGCATCGTGCTCACCCATGGGCATGAGGATCACATCGGCGCGGTGCCCTATCTTGCGGCCGATCTCGACGTGCCGATCTATGCAACGCCGTTCACTGCCGGTTTGGTGCGGGGCAAGCTTGCCGAGGAAGGTCTGACGGACAGCGTGACGCTGCATGTCATCCAGGAGGACGAGAGCTTCGAACTGGGCGAATTCCGGATGCGCTACCTACCGCTCGCGCACTCGATCCCGGAAGGCAATGCGCTGCTGATCGAGACGCCCTTTGGCCGCATCTTCCACACCGGCGACTGGAAGCTCGACGATGAGCCCCAGATCGGCGTGCCCTCCACGGCGGAGGAGCTGAAGGCCGTGGGCGACGAGGGCGTATTGGCGCTCGTTTGCGACAGCACCAATGTGTTCAATCCCGAGGCCAGCGGCTCGGAAGGCTCTGTGCAGGCCGATCTGCTGAGCACGATTGCCGGCGCCAAGGGCAGGGTGGTGGTGACCACCTTCGCCAGCAATGCCGCGCGCTTGCAGACGCTGGCCAATGTGGCGCGGCTCACCGGGCGCAAGCTCTGTGTCGCCGGGCGCTCGCTCGATCGCATCATCACCATCGCCAAGAGCTGCGGCTATCTGCAGAATCTGCCCCCGATGCTGGACTTCGACGCGATCATGGCGGTGCCGCCGCGCGATGCGATGATCATCGCCACCGGCGGCCAGGGCGAATCCCGCGCCGCGCTCGCCCGCATCGCGACCGATCAACACCCGATCAAGCTGGATACCGGCGACACGGTGATCTTCTCGTCGCGCAAGATTCCCGGCAACGAACTGGCCATCGGCCGCATCCAGAATGCGCTGGCGGCCAAGAATGTGGTGATGATCACCGAGAATGATGCGCACATCCACGTCTCCGGTCACCCCGGGCGGCCTGAGCTGGCGGCGATGTATGGCTGGATCCGGCCCGAGATGATCGTGCCGGTGCACGGCGAATTGCGCCATATGGCCGAACAGGCACGCTTTGCCGCCGAGCAGGGCATCGAGCGCGGCATCGTGCAGACCAATGGCGACATCATCCGTCTCGCGCCCGATGGGCCGCACAAGATCGGCGAGACGCGCGCCGGACGCCTCGTGCTGGATGGCGACGTCATCCTGCCGGCCGATGGCAACACCATGAACGAGCGTCGCAAGATCATGATCCACGGCCATATGAGCGTGGGCCTGGCCATTTCCGCCAAGGGCAAGATGCTCGGCGCGCCGGATATTCGCACCAAGGGCGTGCCGGTGGAGGATGACCGCGAGCAGTTCCTGGCTGATGCGGCCAAGGCTGTGGGCGCAGTGGTTGCCAAGGGCAAGGCGAGTGGGGACGTCGAATCCTTGCGGGAAGCAGTGCGCATCGGCGCGCGGCGCGTGGCGTTCGAGTGGACCGGCAAGAAGCCGATCGTCGACGTGACGATCGTGCAGGCCGGCTGAGGGAGGCGAGGATGCAAATCGGCTCCGCGCTGGCGATCTATTTTCTGATCTGGTTTCTAAGCCTGTTTCTGGTGCTGCCCTTCGGCGTGCGCACCAGCGACGAGCTTGGGAAGGAGAAGGTGCCGGGGCAGGCGGACAGCGCGCCCCATGAGTTCCGCTTCTTCCGCATGATCCTGCGCACGACGGTGCTTTCCGCCCTGTTCTTTGCGCTGTTCTACGCGAACTGGCAATATGGCTGGGTGACCATCCGCAGCTTCGACGGATTTCTGAACGCCCCCGAGAGCCTCCGGCAATAAGCGGGGAGCGGGCGCGCGGTTTCAGCCCCGCGCCCGCTCAGTTCGGCCTCAATTTGGCCGAAGCCGGTCGATGCCCTGTGCAAGCGCCACGTAGAGCTTGCCGATATCCGACGAGATCATTGTCAGCGCCAGGGTGCTGCCGTCCTTGGCGGCCATCACCGTGCGCAGCAGCATTTCGAAGTCGCGGATGTAGCGGTTCACATGCTCGCGGAAGGTGGCATCGTCCTGATAGAGGGCGTGGATCTGCTTCGCCTCGGCATTGTTGACCAGCTTGGTCGCCCGCCGCGCGAACAGGCCCTGATCACCCTTGAGATAGGCGTTCCAGTCGCTGTCCGAAACATCCTTGTCGAACCATTTGCCGACATCGATGGCATGCTCGCCCAAGGCGCCAATGAGCATGGCGGAGCGTTCGGAGATCAGATCGCGGTCCTGCGTCTCCAGCTTCTCGCGATGCGCGCTGATGGCGAGGTCGAGCGTCTTGCCGGCTTCGGCGAGAGTCAGCATGTCGCCGCTCAGCTTGTGCGTTGCCTTCTGGGCGGTCTGCGCAGCCTCGTCGGCCGCTTGGGCCAGCCGAGCCAGTTCGCTCGAGACGGTGGCCTCGACCACCTGCCGGATGGCTTTGTCGCTGGCCACGGCGAGGCCCTGCGCGGCTGTCGGGATCACGCTCTCCATCGCTTCGCGCGCGCGTGAGGCGGCAGCGTCGGCGGCATTGCGGACTTCGCCCAGCGCTTCCGCCAGGCGCGGGCCGACCGTCTCGCCAAGCACCTCCATGCCACGACCTGCCTGCTCGACCGCATCGGCCAGAGCCGTGATTTGCTGGCGCTGCGCGGAAAGGGCATCCTGGGACTTGCACAAAGCCTCGGTGAGCACGCTGAGCTGGGTGTTGGTCGCCTTGTCGGACTCGCGCAACTGGCTGACGACGCCGGTTGCCACCGCTTCCACGGCCTCAAGCGCAGGCCCCGCCGTGCGGATGCGTTCGTGCATTGTGCCAAGCTGGCTTTCCACCCGGCCAATCGCGGCCGGCAGGCTCTCGTCCAGCTCGCGCACGCTGCTGTCCAGGGCGAGCAGCAACGCTTCAGTGCGCTGGATAAGCTGGCCGGCATGGCCATCGCCGCGCCCCAGCGTCTCGATCAGGGCCTGGGTTTCCCCTGACAGCCGGCTGAGCGTGCCGGAAAGCTGCTGGGTGCGGGCGAGCGAGGCCTGCTCCAGCGCATCGAACGAATGCGCAAGCGCGGCTGCTTGCTCGCTCGTCTGGGTCAGCCACTGCGTGCTCCTGCCGGTCTGCCCTTCCAGCCGGACATCGAGGCTGTCGAGCAAGGCTTCCATCTCGCGGCAGGTGGACGCGAAGCGATCCAGACCGCCGCTGGATGCGCGGTCGATTGCCGCGGCGCTCTGTTCGACGAGCGCGGCCAGCGCGGCGTTCTGCGCATCAAGGCGCTGCTCGGTCGCATCGAGCACGGATTTCACGCGGTCGATGGTGAGGTCGAGGCGGGCGGAAGAGAGTTCTGAGAGATTGGTCAGCTCTTCTCCCGCGTCATGCGCGCCGTCACGCAGGTCGGTGAGCTGCGCCGAGAGCGCCTTGCCGGCATCGGTGAGCTGCAGGCGGACTTCCTCCGCCACCAAAGCTGTCGCCTGCAACTGATGATCGAGGGCATCGTGGCGCTGGCCCAGATCGCCACCGACCCGTGCGAGCGTTTCGCCCAGTGTCGCCAGCCGGTCCTCCAGCTTGGGCAGCGTATCGACCATCGCGGCGAGACGGTCGCCGACGGCACTCACGCGCGACAGCGAGGTCGTGCTGTTCTGGCCGAGCAGATCGGTCTGCGCGGCGATGTCCGTCATGGATCGGCGCAGGGACTCGCTCGCCGCCTCGGCTGCCCGGGCGGTTTCGCGGGTCTGGCCGGCAAGCTGGCCGTTCACGTCAGTAAGCATGGTCAGGGCCTGGCGCGCTTCGCTGGTGATCTGCGCGGCGTCGTCGGCGCTGATCGAGGCGGCCGCCGCAGCCGGGCGTCGCATCAGGATCACCGCGAGGCCGCCGAGGATCAACAAGGGTGCCGTCGCGACTGCGATCAGGTTGATCAGCCATGCGGAGCGCGCGCCGATGTCCGGATCGGTCCCACTGGCGACCACAAGCGCGACCCAGCCGACGGCAATGACGCCCAAGCCCCCCAGAGCGGCTTTCCGCGCCGGGCTGAGCGGTTCGCTCTCTTCGGCGCCGTTTGCGAAGGATATGGCCATGCCTTGATCTCCCCCAGAAGAACGATCGGGAAAGGCGGGCGCGTCCCAGCCTGCATCCGACTCGTTGCGGCGCGAGACGCCGTCCTGTTTCACGTGTTCTGGCCCCTTATTGATGCCGCTAATCTGGTCGATATCCCGCCCATCCGTACCGTTTTGGGACGGATTTTCGACTTTTCGGGCGTCGGACATGACATTTCCTTAACATGTTCCCTCTGAGGGGGAACCCGGTTTTACACTCTGTTCACCTTTCGAAGGTTATCAGATGGCCATGGCATATGATCCTGGCACGCTCGAAGCAGCCCTTGCTGCGGCAGTCGGTTCCGACCGTGCGCTCATCGCGGATTTGCGTCGCGCATTCCTCGAAAGCGCAGGCCGGCAGGTTGATCTTCTGGCCCGTTCCCGCTGCGATGCGAACTGGACGATGGCGGCGCTGCGACTCAAGGGGCTGTGCGCCAGCTTTGGCGTTAATCGCCTGATGAACCTTGCCGACGAGGCACTGGTCGGCGCGCCGGGCGATCCCGTCATCCTGCGGCGCATCACCCAGGCGCTGGCGACGGTCGGGGCGGAAAACGAAGACTGACCGCCCGACCGCATGTGTCGGCTGATCACTCTCCAGGCAGCGCCATGTGTCGAAACGGCGGCCTTGCAATCGGGCCACCGCATTGCCAGACAGATGGTCTGTGTCGAATGTCGGTCTCTAGGTAGCATCCATGGTGCTGGTCGCTCTGCTCAGTGCGCGCAATGCCGCACGGGACGGTCTGCAGTCGCCCGTGTCATCGGCGCTGCTGGATTTTGGCGGCCAGAGCCTCATCGAATATCAGGCGCGGCTGGCGCTGGGCGCGGGCGCGGAAAAGCTCATCATCCATGCCGATGCGGCGGCGGCCGAGGCGGACTTGCCCGGCCTCACCCGCATGGCCGATCATATCGCGCGGGAGACCGATTGCCCGGTAAGCGTCGTGCGCGACATGCCGGAACTGGCCCGCACGATTGGGCCGGAAGACCTTGTTCTGCTGATGGCGGAAGGCGCGGTGATCCCCTCAGAAGCGCTCGACGCCCTGACGATCAGCGGGGGCGAGGCGGTGCTGGTGCTGCCCTCGGGCGCGAGCACGGCCAGCTTCGAGCGGCTGGATGCCAGCAGCATGTGGGGCGGGGCGTTCTGTGTTTCCGGGGCACGGCTGCTCGCAACGCTGGATATGCTGGGCGAGTGGGATCTGGTGCTCACCTTGCTCCGTCGCGCCGTTCAGGATGGCGTGGAGCGGATCATGCTGCCGCCCGAGCCGGTGCTGCAGGGGCGGCTGGCCTTCCTCACCGATCAGTCCAGTGCCGATCTGGCGCTGAATGCGCTGAGCGATTACGCCCCCGACGCAAGCTGGCGCGATGGCGGCGGCGTTGCGGCCTTGTTGGCGCCGCTCTCGCGCACGTTGCTGCGCGAGTTGATGCACCGGCAGGCGGAACCGGCCCATATCGCGCTGCTTGCCGTGCTGCTGTGCGCGGGCAGTGTGGCAGTGGGGCTCAGCGGATGGGCTTTTCCGGCGCTGCTCCTCATGCTGCCCGCGCTCGGCATCGCGGCGCTGGCAAATCGTTATGCCCAGCTGACCCTGCGCGCGACCGGCCGGCGCTGGCCGATGGCGCTGGCGCAGGGCGGCGCGCTGCTGCTGCTCGGCATGACCGGTCTGCGCGCGGCGGGAGCGGACCCGCTGGCGCTCACCACGGTGCTTTTCGTACTGCTGTTCCTCACTCTTTTCACCTTTGGATCGGAACGAACCACGCCCACCGCGCTTTGGGAAGTGCAGCTTCGCCCCGGCGTCCCGGCGGCATTGCTGATGGTGCTGGCCGGCGTTATCGTCGGCTATGTGGGAATAGCCTTTGCGCTGCTCGGCTGGGTTCTGGCCGGTCTGCTGGCCGCGCGACTGTTCCATGTGGGAAGGTCCGAATTTTAGGGCCTGTTAAGCCTGTTTGGCTAGGGATGGGGCATGACGGGCGTGGGTGAACCGGTTCAGCAACGCCATGGCGGCGAGCGGGAAGGCGCGGTGTTTGCCGCGCGCTTTGCTCGCGGGCTGGCGCTGGAGGTTCGCCATGGCGCCGATCTCGCCCGGCTGGCCGACGATGCGCCGGGCCGCTGGACCGATGCCTTGCTGGCCGAAACGCGCATCCATCTTGCCGGGCTGATGAACGCCGTCGAGCAGGCGCTGGTCGCCGGACTGGCCCGCGAGCCCGTGGCCTCGGCCTCCGCCATGCCCGATGCCGGTTATGCGCGGCAGGCGATCGAGCGGGATATTGCCGTGCTCTCGCCGGACTTGCTGCGCCATCTGCGTCATCGCGCCTGCGTGTCGCTGCTGATGCGGCACTATCGGCTCGAGGGTCGCCATGGCGATCGCTCGCGGCTGGAGAGCGAGGCCAGCGACAATGGTCGGTATCTCGATGCACTGGCTGGCCTCGCGCTGGCGGAGCGCAACTGGTGCGGGCCGATGTTGCTCGACGCGACGATGCTGCCGGATCTGCCGGCCGAACTCTATCACGATCTCGTCTGGACCGTCGCGGCCCTGCTGGTAAACGGGAGTAGCGCACAAGCCGCCGGCGCCGATCCCATGCTGACGACGGCCATCGCGCGCGCCGCCGAGGGGCTGATTGCCCGTCATGATGAAGGGCAGGGCGCCATCGCACAGGCCCGCCGCTGCGCGCGTGCGCTTAATTCGGATCAACGCTTCGCCATCGCCCCGCACGCGCTGGCGGAAGCACGGCTGCTCCTCTTCGCTGCCATCGTGGAGTGCGAGGGCGGCATTGCGCTGGACGAGGTGCTGGAGGCGCTGATCGGCCCGCAGGATCGCGATCGCTTTGCCCTGTTGCGGGTCATGGGCGTGGACGATCCCGGCGCTTTTCAGGTCGCAGAGATGCTCGGCCCGGTCACCGGTCTCGCCGAAGGGGGCGATGCCGCGCTCGTCGCTTTCGTCGAGGGCTACCGCGCCTTTGACGCGGAACAGGCCATGCAATGGCTGCTCGACCGGATGAACCCGCGCGCGCTGGCGGACAAGCTGGCTCTGCTGGACGGCCGATGACAGTCGCGCCCCCCGGCACGGAGCCAATCCTGGCGCGGCTGGACGGCGACGGCCGCATCATCTCGGCCGACGCGCCGCTTGCACGGTTGCAGGCCGATGCAGGCGGCGATCCGCATGGGCCGCTCGCCATTCCTGCGCTGGCCGCGCTCGTCCGCCTCGCCGCGCGGCTGCGCATACCGATTTCCCGCGCGGTGCAGGCTGCACAGGGCGAGGCCGATCTCAGCATGTGGGTGCAGATCCGCCCGGAGGCGGACGGCTATTCCATGTCCATCGTCGACTGGCAGGTGCGCGCTCCGCGTCAATGGCCCGGTGAACTGGGCGTGCTGATGGCGCGCCGTCTGGCGCCCGCCGAGCCGGGCTGGCCGTGGCAAGTGGATACGCAACTGCGCTTCCGGCAGGTCGCTGCCGAGGCTGCCGCCATCGGGCATGAGCCGCCCCGCGATGGCGAGCCGCTGACGGCCTATTTCCGCCTCGATGCGATCATTGCGGACGATGTGTCGCCGATGCCGCTGGTCGAGGCGTTGGCGCTGCGCATGCCGTTTACAGACCAGCATGCGCGCCTGCGGGCCGACGGTGCGGTTTCCTATCGCATATCCGGCGAGCCGCTGTTCGATGAGCATGGCGCGCTGATGGGCTATCGCGGCCGCGCCGTGCCGCAGGAGAGCCAGCCCGCACAGGAACCCCGCGTCGAGGCAGAGGCGCCGTCGGCGGAGATCCACGATCTCTTTGGCGATGGCATGTTCGATGCCGGCTTCGCCCCCCGGCTGGACCGCGCCCTGCGCCAGCCGATCGGGCGGATCATCGCCAATGCTGGCAGCATTGCCGCGCAGGCCCATGGTGAACTGCGCGAGGAATATGCAGGCTATGGCGCGGACATCGCCCAGGCCAGCCGCCATCTGCTAGATCTGGTCGATGACTTGTCCGATCTTCACGCCATCGAGCGCCCTGATTTCCGGGTGGCGAAAGAGCGCGTCGATCTGGCCGATCTGGCGCGCCGCGCGGCCGGTCTGCTGCATGTCCGCGCTGGCGAGCGCGGCATCCGTATCCAGACCCCGCCGCTGGGCGAGAGCGCCATGGCTTGCGGTGAGTATCGCCGTGTGCTGCAGATCCTCGTCAATCTCATCGGCAATGCGGTGAGGCACACGCCGCGCGACAGCACCATCTGGGTGCGCGTCGATAGCGAGGGCGGGCGCGCCCGCGTCGTCGTTGCGGATCAGGGAGGCGGGATCGACCCCGCCGATCACCAGCGCATTTTCGAGCGGTTCGAGCGGCTGGGCCTCTCCGGCGGGGATGGCAGCGGGCTGGGGCTCTATATCTCCCGCCGTCTCGCACGCGCCATGAACGGCGATCTGACGGTGGAAAGCGCGCTGGGGCAGGGCGCCCGCTTCACGCTCGATCTGCCGGTCTGGGCTGACGCCTGAGCGGAGACGGCCTGCTCAGGGCACCCGCAGCCCGCGCAATTCGTAGCCGATCGACTGTTCGATCTCACAGGTCTTGCGCACGGCTGGCAGCGCCATCACTCGGTCGTAATGGGCGGTGAGGCCCGGCCAGTTCTCCACCGGCAGGGCGAGCGTGTGTCGCATCCGCCAGAATAGACGGAAAAGGTGGATGTCGGCCACCGAAAGCCTGCCGCCTACCGCCCATTTCTGACCCGCAAGCCGATGCTCCGCCTGTTCGAGCGCGGCCTCCGCGCGCTCTTGCCCGGCAATGAAGGAGGGATGCAGCGTTGCCGCCGCGAACGACATCCAGGACAGAGCCTGCGCGGTGCCCATGGGATCATCCGGCAGCAGCGCGGCCTCGGGAAAACGCCGCGCGAGATAGAAGAGGATGGCCGCCACTTCGGTCAACGTGCCCTCCTCGGTCACCAAGGTCGGCACCTTGCCCTCGGGGTTGATCGCGAGATAGGCCGGCTCAGCCTGTTCGCGCTTGGCGAAGGAGAGCGAACGTAGCTCGAACGGCGCCCCGATGTGCACGAGGGCGATGTGCGGGGCCATCGAACTGGCGCCGGGGGCGATGTAGAGTGTGAGCATGGGTTGTCCTCCCTGATGCCGGCAAAGGCTGTGACAAGCTTAATCCTTCTCCCCTTGAGGGAGAAGGATACGAAGCCTTGCCGCTATGAGCGGCTAGGCGCAGTTGGATGAGGGGTGGCGGATCTATGGTCCGCGCGATCCCGTGGATCGCGTACCCTTCTCCCAGCTTCGGCTAGGCAGCACGCTGCCAAGCCTTCGCATCCCTCTCCCTCAAGGGGAGAGGGTATAGGGCGATCCTTGCTGCTTAACGGCAGCCTATTATCATCTCAGGCCGCCTCCACCTGCGCGCGGTCATAATAGCCATGGCCGCTCGCTGCCATCTCCCGCAACTGCTCAGGCGGCGCGAAGCGTTCGCCATGTGCGGCTGTCAGCCGATCCAGCACCTCGACCACCTTCGCAGGGCCGATCGTGTCGATCGCGCTGAACGGGCCGCCGGTATAGGGCGCGAAGCCCCAGCCGAAGATCGCGCCGATGTCGCCGTCCTGCGGCGTCACCAGCACGCCCTCGGCAAAGCAGCGAGCACATTCGACCAACTGGCGATAAAGCAGCCGCTCACGCACCTTGGCCGGCGTCGGCTGTTTGAGCGCGCGCGGGAACTCCGCCGCAAGACCGGACCAGAGCGCCTTTTTCCCGCCGTCCGCCGGATAATCATAATAGCCCTTGCCGTTCTTGCGGCCGAGGCGGCCGATCTCGACCATATGCGCGACGACATCGTCGGCCTTGGCGGGCACATAGGCATCGCCCAGCGCGGCCTTCGCGGCGAGCGTCACCTTGTGGGCCAGCTCAATGGAGACCTCGTCCGAGACGGCGAGCGGGCCGACCGGCATGCCGAGCTGGCGCCCGACATTCTCGATGAGCGCTGGATTGATGCCCTCGGCCAGCATCTGCGCGCCTTCCTGCACATAGGTGCCGAAGCAGCGCGAGGTGTAGAAACCGCGCGAGTCATTGACGACGATGGGCGTCTTGCGGATCTGCGCGACGAAATCGAGCGCCTTGGCGACGGCGGCATCGCCGGTCCCCTTGCCGAGGATGATCTCGACCAGCGGCATCTTTTCCACCGGCGAGAAGAAATGCACGCCAATGAAGTTCTCGGGCTTCGACCACGCCTTGGCGAGGCCGGAGATCGGCAGGGTGGAGGTATTGGAGCCGAAGATCACGTCCGGCCCCAGCACGGATTCGACCCGTTGGGTGATCTCCGCCTTGATCGCAGGATCTTCGAACACGGCCTCGATCACGAAATCGCAGCCCTGCAGCGCATCCACGCTGTCCGCCGGGGTGATGCGGGCGAGGGCTTGTTCCATCTTATCCGGCGTCATGCCCCGGCCGATGCGCTTTTGCATCTGCGCCTGCGCATGGGCCTTGCCCTTGTCCGCTGAGGCGAGATCGCGGTCGAGCAGCACCACGTCGATACCGGCCTGCGCCGCGACATTGGCAATGCCCGCGCCCATCATCCCGGCGCCGAGCACGGCCAGCTTTCTCGTCGGGGCCTTCTCGACACCGACAGGGCGCCGCGCACCGCGTTCGGCGGCCTGCTTGGAGACGAACAGCGTGCGGACCATGTTGCCCGCCTGCGGATCGGCCACCACCTTGGCGAAATATTTGCTCTCGACCCGGATCGCCCGGTCCATCGGCAACTGGATACCCTCATAGACCGCGCTGAGCAGCGCATGCGGCGCATGGATGTTCCGCTGGGTCTGCTTGGTGGTCATCACCGTCGCGGCCATCATCGTCTGGATGAAGCCGGGGTTGAACTGCCCCGATCCGCCGGGGACCTTGAAGCCCTTGATGTCCCATGGCTGGGTGTGGGCATCGGGATTGGCCTTCACCCAAGCCTTGGCGACATCGACGGTCTGGCCGGGGTCGGCCAGTTCATCGACGACCTTCATCGCCGCCGCTTCGGCGGGACGCCAGCTTTTCCCCTGCAGCATGTACATGAGGGCGCCTTGGATGCCGATCAGGCGGGGCAGGCGCTGTGAGCCGCCACCGCCGGGGAACAGGCCGACGAGGATTTCCGGAAGGCCGATCTGCACCTTGGGATTGTTGCTGAGCACGCGGTGATGGCAGGCGAGCGCCAGTTCCAGACCGCCGCCCATGGCCGTACCTTCGATGGCAATGGCGACCGGCTTTCCGCAAGTCTCAACTTTGCGCAGCAAGTCGTTGAGGGTGAAGACATTGTCGAACAGGGCGGCCATGTCGACATCGCCGGTTGTCGCCTCGCGCAGCATGGCCGAGAGATATTTGAGGTCCATGCCCGCCATGAAGCCACTGTCCTTGCCGGAGCAGACGACGGCGCCCTTGATGGCCTCCTCGCTACCGATCCGTGCGATGGCGGCGGCGAAGTCGGTCAGGAAGTCAGGCGTGATGACATTCATCGACTGCCCCGGCACGTCGATGGTGAGAAGGGCGATGCCGTCGCCGTCGATCTCGGTCGTGATGGTCGTAGCCATGTGTGCCTCCTGACTAGTTCAATTTTTTCCTCCGTTCATCCTGAGTAGCCACTGAGCTTGTCGAAGTGGCGTATCGAAGGATCGAGCCACTGAATGCCCCTTCGATACGGGTGTTCGGCAGGCTCAGCCCCTACTCAGGACGAACGGACTTCTGGATTCAAACCCGCTCGATAATAATCCCGGTGCCCATGCCCGCGCCGACGCACAGATTGACCAGCGCCGTGCCCTTGCCGGAGCGTTCCAGCTCATCGAGCGCGGTGCCCAGCACCATGGCCCCGGTCGCGCCGAGCGGATGGCCCATGGCGATGGCGCCGCCGTTCACGTTGATCTGGCTGTGATCGAGCCCCATCGCCTGCATGTAGCGCAGCACGACGCTGGCGAAGGCTTCGTTCAGCTCCCACAAGTCGATATCGCCGACCGACATTCCAGCCTTTTTCAGGAGCTTGTCGGCAATGTTTTCCGGGCCCGTGAGCATGATCATCGGCTCGGAGCCGACCGACGCCATGGCCTTCATCCGGGCACGCGGCTTGAGCCCATATTTCTCGCCCATGGCCTTGCTGCCCACCAGCACAGCCGCCGCGCCATCGACAATGCCGGAGCTGTTGCCGGCATGGTGGACATGGTTGACGCGCTCCAGCTCCGGGTAGCGGAGCAGGGCAATGGTGTCGAAGCCCGGCATCTCCTCGCCCATGGCCAGAAAGCTGGGCTTGAGGCTGGCGAGGCTCTGCATCGTCGTTTCCGGGCGCATATGTTCGTCATGGTCGAGCAGGATCTGGCCGATCATGTCCTTGACCGGGATGATCGACTTGCCGAAGCGCTTGTCGTCCCAGGCGGCCTTGGCCCGCTTCTGGCTCTCGACTGCATAGGCATCCACATCGTCGCGGGAGAAGCCGAACTTGGTCGCGATCACGTCCGCGCCAATGCCTTGCGGCGCGAAATAGCTGGCATAGGCCACATTGGGATCGGAAGCCCAGGCGCCACCGTCCGCGCCCATCGGCACGCGGCTCATGCTCTCCACGCCACCGCCAATGGCCAGCTCCGCCTCGCCGCTGATCACCTTGGCCAGGGCCATGTTCACGGCTTCCAGTCCCGAGGCGCAGAAGCGATTGATCTGCACGCCCGGCACGGTTTCGGCATAGCCGGCCGTCAGCACCGCCATGCGGGCAATGTCCGTCCCTTGCTCGCCGACCGGGGCGACGCAGCCGAGGATCACGTCGTCCACGTCCGCCGTGTCGATGGCGTTGCGATCGCGCACCGCCTGGAGAACCTGGACCGCTAGCTGTACCGGCGTCACCTCATGGAGCGACCCGTCCGGCTTGCCGCGTCCCCGCGGTGTGCGCACGGCATCATAGATGAAGGCTTCCATGGTCGCTCTCCTGTAGGTCTGGCGGGGCCTTTGGTGCGGCCAATATGGGCCATGCCATCGCCTTCGCGCAAGGGCTCGCTGCCGGCTTCGCCACTTGCGTGGTCCATGCAAGCCCAAGAAATCCGCCAATCCTCGGCCTTACCCTAACGTCAACGGAAGGTGCGCGGGCGGGGCATAATTTCCCTATCTTTAGCGCCAAGGCGAGCCGTGCATGCCAAGTCCGCGCTGCCCTTTTGGGCGCAAGCGGCCCGACTCGGGCGTCTGCGGTTGAATAGAAAGTTCCAACGGCCTATCTGCGCCGCATCAGCATATCGACATGCACACCCGCGTGTCTTCTTGTCCTTTTCCCGGGGGTAGGCATGGCCAGCCAGAACGAACTCAGTCCCAAGCCGGCAAAGCCGGACGTTCC
Source organism: Sphingobium sp. B8D3A (assembly GCF_025961995.1). Lineage (NCBI taxonomy): Bacteria > Pseudomonadati > Pseudomonadota > Alphaproteobacteria > Sphingomonadales > Sphingobiaceae > Sphingobium > Sphingobium sp. B8D3A. Next base: position 1,592,507 of record NZ_JAOQOS010000001.1, read on the forward strand.
CAAGGATGTCGAGGAGGCGATCCGCACCCTCATCCGCTGGGCCGGCGACGATCCAGAGCGGGAAGGCCTCATTGAAACGCCCAAGCGCGTCGCGCGCGCCTGGCGGGAATATTGCGAGGGCTATGCCGAAGACCCGGCCTATCATCTCTCGCGCATCTTTCACGAGGTTGGCGGCTATGACGAGATCGTGCTGCTGACTGACATCCCGTTCCAGTCGCATTGCGAGCACCATATGGCCCCGATCGTCGGCAAGGCGCACATCGCCTATCTGCCGCAGGATTATGTCGTCGGCATCTCCAAGCTGGCTCGCGTGCTGGAGGCGTTCGCCCGCCGCCTGCAGGTGCAGGAGCGGCTGACAGCGCAGGTCGCCGACTGCATCTGGGAGAATCTCAAGCCGCTCGGCGTGGCCGTGGTGATCGAGGCGACCCATGGCTGCATGACCGGGCGGGGCGTCCGCACCCATGGCACGATCATGCGCACCAGCCGGATGATGGGCGTGTTCAAGCGCGACGAAAAGAGCCGAGAGGAAGTGCTGCGCCTCATGGGCGTAAAATGACGGCGCAGGCCCCGCTCGCGCTCGTCACCGGGGGGCACCGCCGCCTCGGCGCGCGCATCGCCATGCATCTGGCACGTGCCGGCTATGCGCTCGCGATCCATGGCCGGCACGACGCGGAGCCGCATCGCTTCCTGTCCGAATGCCTCGCCGAAACAGGCGTGCGGTGGCATGGTTTCGTCGCGGATTTCCTGACGCCGGGGGCAGCCGAAGGGCTGATGCCGGCGGTGATAGATCATTTCGGCCGTGCGCCAGATCTGCTGGTCAACAGCGCCTCGCTGTTCGGCGAGAGCGAACTGGCCAATGTCAGCGCCGGCCAGCTGGCCGATTATCATCAGGTCAACACGGTTGCGCCGGTGTTGCTGACCCAGGCCTTTGCCGCCGCGGCCCGGCCCGATGATGCTGGCGCCTCGATCGTCAATATTCTCGACCAGCGCCTGGCCCAGCCGCATGGCGACCAGCTCGCCTATACGCTGGGCAAGGCGGGGCTGGAGGCTTTCACGCGGATCGCGGCGCGCACGCTGGCGCCTGCCGTTCGGGTCAACGCCGTCTCGCCGGGGCTGACGCTCGCGACCTATGATTATACGCCCGAGCAACTGGAGCGGCTCGCCAGCCACGCGCCGCTCGGCGTGTTGCCGACGCCGGAGGCGGTGGGCGAGGCGGTGCTGTACCTGGCGCGGGCGGAGTCGGTGACCGGCCAGACAATCATCGTCGATGGCGGTGCCCATATGCGCAGCTACGAGCGGGACTTCCTGCATCTGGAGACCTGAACCGCCCGGCAGCGCCCGGTGACGGCCGATCCGATCTCCCACAAAGCAAAACCCCGCCGGACGATCTGTCCGGCGGGGTTTCTAAAGCTTGCCGAGGGAAGGGGCTCAGGCCTCTTCCGTATCCTCGTTGGCAGCCGGCTCGGCAGCCTCGGTCGCGATTTCGCCCGGCTCGGCATTGGGATCGTAATCCTCGGTGAAGCCGGCTTCGTCCTTCTCGAACATGGAGGCCATGACGTCCACGCCGTCCTTCTGCAGGTCGGCTTCCTCAGGCGAACGTGCGACGTTGGCCTGAACGGTGACGGAGACTTCCGGGTGCAGCGAGACGCGCACGTCGAACAGGCCGAGCGTCTTGATCGGGCGTTCCAGCACGACCATCGACTTGCTCACATTGGTGTGGCCGGCTTCGTGGAGTGCTTCCACGATGTCACGGACCGAGACCGATCCGTAGAGCTGGCCGCTGTTCGACGACTGACGGATCAGGACGACCTGAACGCCATCGACCTTCTCGGCCGCCTTGGCAGCGTCGTCACGACGGGCTGCGTTGTCGGCCTCGATCTTGGCGCGGTTGGCCTCGAACACCTTCTTGTTGGCGTTGTTGGAGCGAAGCGCCTTCTTGTTGGGCAGCAGATAGTTGCGCGCATAGCCGTCCTTGACGGTTACGACGTCGCCGATTGCACCCAGCTTTTCGATACGCTCGAGCAGAATGATTTCCATGGGTCCGCCCTCCTTACTTCACGATGTAGGGCAGCAGGCCCAGATGGCGGGCGCGCTTGATTGCCTGGGAAAGCTCGCGCTGCTTCTTGGCCGAGACGGCCGTGATGCGCGAGGGAACGATCTTGCCGCGCTCAGAGACGAAGCCCTGCAGCAGGCGCACATCTTTGTAATCGATGCGCGGTGCGTCCTTTGCGGAGAACGGGCAGGTCTTGCGACGGCGGAAAAATGGGCGTGCCATGTGTCAGGTCTCCTTATTCGCCGTCCGAGGCTTCTTCGCGGTCCCGGCGGGGCGCGCGATCGCCGCGATCCGGGCGGTCACCACGGTCGCCGCGCTCACCACGACGCTCACGGTCACGCTCGTTCTTGCGCATCATCACCGAAGGACCACCCTCCAGCTCTTCGACGCGGACGGTCATGAAGCGGATCACGTCTTCGTTGATCTGCGTCTGACGCTCCAGCTCGGCGACCACGCCAGCCGGCGCGTCGATGTTGAGCATCACGTAGTGAGCCTTGCGGTTCTTGGCGATCTTGTAGGCGAGGTTGCGGAGACCCCAGCTTTCCACCTTCGTCACCTTGCCTTCATTGGCCTCGATGATCTTGGTGGCATTTTCCGCGAGCGCATCGACCTGGGCCTGTGCCAGATCCTGACGCGCAAGGAAGACATGCTCATAATAGGGCATGGTTCATGCGTCCTGTCTTTTGGCCGATTGCTGACATACGCCCCATGCGCATGCCCCTCCGGCTGTCGTCTCAAACAAAGCTTCGCGGCGGGCGCAGCGAGAGCCTGCCCGGCGAAGGGGCGGCCTATGGCTGAAAAGTGCCCGCAAGGCAAGTGCGCAATGCCCGCTCTCGCCGATAAGCGATCAGGGCCGGAACTGCCGGGCCAGCGCGTGATAGAGCTTGGGCTTGCAGATCTGCCCGCTGACCCAGTTGGCGAAGATCGCCGTGGCGAACAGCGGCAGGATCATGGTGCGGTCTGCGGTCATTTCCATCATGATGATTGCGGCGGTGAGCGGCGCCCGCACCACACCCGCGAAATAGCCGATCATGCCGAGCAAGACGATGGCGCCGTGCGGCTGGTCCGGCATCAGCAGTCCCAGAAGCTGGCCAAGGCCGGCGCCGACGGAGAGCGATGGCGCGAAGATGCCGCCGGGCGCTCCGCTCAGCGCCGTGGCCAGCGTGGCAACAAGCTTGGCGGGGCCGAAGCTCCAGGACACCTCTTCACCGGCGAGCAGCGCGCGGGTCGTCTCATAGCCGGTGCCCCAGCTGATTCCGGCGGTGAGAATGCCCGTGATGGCGACGACGAGCCCGCAAATGCCCGCGACGAGCAGCGGCTTGGCCCGCATCGCGCGGGTGAGCGGGCTGCGGGACCAGGCAAGAGCGATCAGCGCGCGGGAGAACAGGCCGCCCGCCACGCCGCCGACCAGCCCGGCGACCGGCGTCAGCAGCAGCATGGAGGAGATCGGCATCGATTGATGCATGGCGCCAAAGTAGATGTAATCGCCCGAGAGCCACAGGCTCGTAATGCCCGCCATCATCACGGCGGCCATCACCACGATCGCAATCTTTTGCTCGAAGGCAGCGGCCAGTTCCTCGATGGCGAAGGCGACCCCGGCGAGCGGGGTATTGAACGCAGCGGCAACGCCTGCCGCACCGCCGGCAATGATAATCCCGGCCGAAACCGGCACGCGCAGCCAGCGCTGCACCGCGGCCATGATGGCGGCGCTGATCTGCACGGTCGGTCCTTCGCGACCGACTGAGCCACCCGCGAGCAGCATCCCCAGCGTGCCGAACAGCTTGAACAGCGCGGTCCGCAGCGAGAGCAGGCGGCGGGATTGTGGATGATCCGGCATACGCGCCGCCGCCATTGTCTGCGGAATGCCCGATCCGCGCGCCTCCGGGCACCAATGCCGCGTGACATAGGTCACCGCGACGAACAGGCCGGGCGTGATGACCAGCGGCGCATAAGGAAAGGCATCGGCCACGCCGGTAAACACGCCTTGTGCGGCCTCGCCCAGCTTGGCGAACAGCACCGCGACGAGGCTGAGCAGCAAGGCGCCACCGATCGCGCCGATGCGGCCCCGCATCACGCGGGCGTCCACGCGACCGATCGCGTTGGAGAACCGTGGCTTTAACATCCTGGCTTCCCCTATGCCCCATGAGCAGGGCGCACAATGGCGAATGTCCATCCAGGCGCGCCGTCGTGCCGGTCAAGCCAACAGGACTTGCCCGGGGCGCCCCCCCGGACTAGGGCGCAGGCCTTCACAGACCAAGCAGGGATCAGGGCCGTGCGTGCATTCATCTTTCCGGGGCAGGGCAGTCAGGCCGTGGGCATGGGGTCGGCGCTGGCCGCTGCATCGCCCGTGGCGCGCGAGATTTTCCAGGAAGTCGACGAGGCGCTGGGCCAGCATCTCTTTCGCATCATGACCGAAGGGCCGGAAGCGGACCTGACCCTGACCGAAAATGCCCAGCCGGCGATCATGGCCAATGCGCTTGCCACCTTGCGCGTGCTGGAGAAGGAAGGCGGCGTCGTGCTCCGCGACAAGGCGGATGCGCTGGCCGGCCACAGCCTCGGCGAATATAGCGCCCTGTGCGCCGCCGGTGCCTTCGATCTCGCGACAACGGCCCGTCTGCTCAAGACGCGCGGCCGGGCGATGCAGGCCGCCGTGCCGGTAGGGGAGGGCGCCATGGCCGCGCTGCTCGGCGCCGACATCGAGAAGGCCGAGGCGCTCGCGGCTGCTGCGGCCGAGGGCGAAGTTTGCGCCGTCGCCAACGACAATGATCCCAGCCAGGTCGTCATTTCCGGCCATGTCGGCGCCATCGAGCGCGCGATCGGGCTGGTGAAGGATTATGGCATCAAGCGTGGCGTGCTGCTGCCGGTCTCCGCGCCCTTCCATTGCCCGCTGATGCAGCCGGCTGCCGATGCGATGGCGGCTGCGCTAGCGGACACGCAGTCGCCCGGCGCCTTCATTCCCGTCTATGCCAATGTCACGGCCGCGCCGGTGAGTGACGCGGCAACGATCCGCGATCTGCTGGTCCAGCAGGTCACTGGCCGGGTGCGCTGGCGCGAGAGCATCGCGGCCATGTGGGCGGCGGGTATTACCGATTTCGTCGAGCTGGGCGGCAAGGTGCTCGGCCCGATGGTCAAGCGCATCGCGCCGGATGCGACCGTGACCAGCGTGATCTCGATGGATGACATCGAGGCGCTGCTGGGCCGCGTGTGAGAGACAGGAGGGACTGCATCATGTTCGATCTCAATGGAATGACGGCGCTGGTCACCGGCGCGAGCGGTGGCATCGGCTCTGCCGTGGCCCGGGCGCTGGCCGCGCAGGGCGCGCGACTGGCGCTCTCCGGCAGCAATGTCGCCAAGCTGGAGGCCTTTGCCGCCGAGCTGGGCGGCGATCACGTCTGCGTGCCGTGCGATCTGAGCGATGCGGCTTCGGTGGACGCCCTGGTGCCCGCCGCGATCGAGGCGCTCGGCGGCAAGCTGGATATCCTCATCAACAATGCCGGCGTCACGCGCGACAACCTCATCCTGCGCATGAAGGACGAGGAGTGGGACACCGTCCAGAAGATCAATCTGGAGGCGGCCTTTCGCCTGATCCGCGCGGCTTCCAAGCCGATGATGAAGGCCCGCACGGGGCGGATCATCTCGATCACCAGCGTGGTGGGCGTGACCGGTAATCCGGGGCAGGCCAACTACGCTGCCTCCAAGGCTGGGCTGATCGGCATGAGCAAGAGCCTGGCGCAGGAACTTGCCAGCCGGGGCATCACCGTGAACTGCGTCGCGCCCGGCTTCATCCGCTCGGCCATGACCGACGCGCTCAACGACGCCCAGAAGGACGCCATCCTGTCACGCATTCCAGCCGGCGCGCTCGGCACCGGCGAGGATATCGGCGCGGCGGTGGTCTACCTCGCCAGCCGCGAGGCGGGCTATGTCACGGGCCAGACCCTGCATGTGAATGGCGGCATGGCGATGATCTGAGTTTGGCCGGTCTCTGGCGAGGTCGGCTGATCCCGGGCTCATCATCACGGCAGAGCGAGATTTTTTATCGGCAGGCGGAACCCGATGCCGCGCCGATCATTCCCTCACTGACTGGCTCCCGCCGGTCAGCGGACCCCCTTAACGGCGACCTTTCAGAGGTCGCCGTTTTTTTTGTGGTGAGGGGGGGTGGGCTGGCCGTGTAAGGTGGTCTCAGTCGACGCTGGCGCGCTATCCAGTTCTGAACCCACAAATCCGTGGCGGCTGATCCTACCAGGCCATACCAATATCGAAAACACGGTCCGATATTTTGGCGTGAATATCGCCGATGCACCGACGCTGTCGGAGAAGACAGAAAGCGAGGCATAACCGGCTGCGCGATCTCTACATAGACCCGGCTACGCTAGCGGGAGCTCGCGACGCAATCCACGATGTGTGCGATCCGGTCAAACTCTGGTGGCGCTTGCGAACCACCATTTGGCGACAATCCGCAGCGATCCTATCTCTGTTAGACCGACCTGCATTCAGGCTGCGCAAGACCCGCTAGCTTATGGGAGGCACGATTATGTCGGAACAAGAGTGGCATGGTGCAGGTATCCCGTCGAAACCCGGCGGGCCCCTGGTATGGCTGGCAGTCCCTTCCGTCCATCGGGCGCGACGCGTGCTTAGCGTAGGTGCGCTTCGGGCTGAAATCGTTCGCACATGAACTCCATCAACGCTTCGACGTGCGAATTTTCCAGCCGGTAATAGATCGTCTGCGCATCGCGGCGCGTCTGCAAAATGCCCCCTTCGCGCATCTTGGCGAGATGTTGCGATACGCTCGATTGCGACAGGCCGCAAAGGTCTGTCAGCTCAGTCACAGAAGCTTCAGCATCCCTGAGGCGACAAAGCAGGACTAGTCGCTGCGGATTCGCCAAGAGTTTAAGCATCGCTGCCACTTCCGTCGCGTGCTCGCATAGGAGGCTCAGCTCCATCTCTTTCATCTTCACTGGGTCGCCAGCCTTTCATCGTCCCTGAGCACTACGTAGATCGCTGGAATAACGAGCACCGTCAGCAGCGTCGAGGAGGCAAGGCCAAAGAGCAGCGAAATCGCAAGACCCTGAAAGATCGGGTCCGTGAGGATCACTGCCGCGCCGATCATGGCCGCCGCGGCTGTAAGGGCGATCGGTTTAACCCGGATCGTGCCGGCTTCGATCAGCACATCGCGCAGCGGCCTGCCCGATTCAGCACTGTGACGGATGAAATCGACCAACAGGATGGAGTTGCGCACGATGATTCCGGCAAGGGCGATGAAGCCGATCATCGAGGTCGCCGTAAACGGGGCCTGAAACAGCATATGGCCGATGACGATGCCGATCAGCGTCAACGGGACCGGTGTCAGGATGACGAGCGGGAGCTTGAAGCTGCGGAACTGTGCGACCACAAGAATATAGATACCGAGTAGCGCGACCATGAAAGCGCCGCCCATGTCGCGGAACGTCACCCAGGTGATCTCCCATTCACCGTCCCAGAGCATGCTGACTTTCGACTCATCCTCGGGCTGGCCGTTGAGGCGAATCTGCGGCTTGACGAGGCCCTTGGCTGCCCAATCATGGTCGTCGACGGCGCGATCAACAGCGAGCATGCCGTAGATCGGTGCTTCATAGGCGCCCGCCAGCTCGGCCGTGACCATGTCGGCATAGCGGCCGTCGCGACGGAATATGGCGGGGCTGCCGGTCTCGTTGCGCGCATCGACCACGGCGCCGAGGTCGATGAGTTGACCGGCTGGCGTCTGGGCGACGGGTGTTGCGGCGAGCGCTTGGGTCCAACTCCGGTCTTTCTGAGCAAGCGCAATCGTAATCGGCAGCGGTGTGCGCCCGTCGCCGCGCGGTGCATAGCCGACCGTTTGGCTGCCCATCAGCATGCCTATGCTGTCGGACACCTGTCGCTCGGACAGGCTGTAATAGTCGATCCGATCGCGCTGCGGCACCAGACGCAGGCGAGGGCGCGGCTCGCCGACGCTGTTGTCGACATCGACGATGAACGGCACGGACTTGAAGATTTTTTCCAGCTCGGCGGCCGTCTTCTGGCGCGTCGCGGCGTCGGGCCCGTAGACCTCGGCCAGCAGCGTCGCGAGCACCGGCGGCCCCGGCGGTGTCTCGACGACTTTAATCGAAGCGGTCACCGGCAGCTTGAGCGCTTTCAGCCGCTCGCGCAGATCGAGCGCGATCTGATGACTGGAACGACTGCGGTCGCCTTTGGGGAGCAGGGTTACCATGACATCGCCCTGATCGGGTTGCGCGCGCAGGAAATAATGGCGAACAAGGCCGTTGAAATTGAAGGGTGCCGAAGTGCCCACATAGGCTTCCATCGCCGTCGCCTCCGGCAGCTGGCGCACGATGGTGGCGACGTCTTCCAGCACGCGGCCGGTATTCTCAAGTGATGTGCCCTCCGGCATATCAACCACCACCTGCACCTCGGATTTGTTGTCGAAGGGAAGCAGCTTCACCGTCACGGCCTTGAAATAGAACATCGAGCAGGCGACCAGCGTCGCAATCCCGATGCCGATGAGGAAGCGCCGGGCGGATTTGCGCGTGTCGATGATCCGACGGGCAACTTTCGCGTAGAGACGGCCAAGCCTTCCGCCGCTCTCGTCATGCCCGCCAGCCCCATGCGCCAGCGTCTTGCGGGCAAAGCGGATCATCAACCAGGGGGCGAGCACGACCGCGACGAAGAACGAGAAAATCATCGCCGCCGAGGCATTGACCGGGATCGGCGCCATATACGGCCCCATCAGTCCCGAGACGAACAGCATCGGCAGCAGCGCCGCTACCACCGTCAGGGTGGCGACGACGGTCGGGTTGCCGACCTCGGCGACCGCCTCGATGGCCGCCTGCGTCCGGGTCCGATTGTCGTCTATGGCCCAGTGTCGGGCGATATTCTCGATCATGACGATGGCGTCGTCTACGAGAATACCGATTGAGAAAATGAGCGCGAACAGGCTGACGCGGTTGATCGTGTAGCCCATGAGATTCGAGGCGAACAAGGTAAGCAGGATCGTCGTCGGGATGACCACTGCTGTCACGGCAGCCTCGCGCCAGCCGATGGCAAAACCGATCAGGACGACGATGGAGATCGTTGCCAGGCCGAGATGGAAGAGCAGTTCATTGGCCTTCTCGTTCGCGGTCTCGCCATAGTTGCGGGTGACCGCGCCTGCGACGCTATCCGGGATGAGCTTGCCCTCGAGTGTCTCGACACGCTTGAGGATCGCATCCGAGACGACGACGGCGTTGGCGCCCGCGCGCTTGGCGATGGCGATGCTGACGGCTGGCGCGCTGGTCCATGTGTCGCCGGCCTTCGCCCATCGCCAGGCGCGTGCCTGATCTTCCCGCGGCCCCTGCGTCACCGTGGCGACATCCCGCAGATAGACCGGTGCGCCCGAGGCGGATCGCACCGTGAGGAGACCGACTTCCTGCGCCGAAGAAAGGGTGCGTCCGGCTGTCACTGCCACGGCCTTGCCGTCCTCGCGGATGTTGCCGAGCGGGAAGCTCCGATTGGCTTGGCTCGCAGCCTCTATGACGTTGGCGAGTGGTACGCCATATTGGCGCAGCCGAGCCGGATCGGGAGCAATGCGGATTTCTTCGGGTCTGCCACCAACGAGGAACGTGAGGCCGACATTGTCGACCTTGGCGATTTCGGTGCGCAGCTTGGCGGCCAGTTCGTAGAGGCTGGCGTCGTTCCACTGACCTGCCGCGCCGGGCTTTGGGGTGAGCGTCAACACGACAGCCGGCACGTCGTTGATGCCGCGCACGGTCACCTTGGGATCTGGAATGCCGACCGGCTTCCGGTCCCAGTTGGCGCGCAGCTTTTCCTCGACACGAATGGCCGCGTCTTCCGGGTTCGAGCCGACGAGGAACCGGGCGGTGACCATCACCCCGTCGTCCTGCGCCTGCGTATAGACATGCTCGACCCCGTCGATGCTCTTGACGATTGTCTCAAGCGGGATGCCGACCAGTTCGATTGCGTCTCCAGCCGAAAGCCCAGGCGCCGTCACTTCAATGTCGACCATCGGCACGCTGATCTGCGGCTCCTCCTCCCGGGGGATGGAGAAGAGAGCCAGCAGACCAACGGCCAGCGCCGCCAACAAGAATAGCGGCGTCAGGGGAGAAGAGATCGTGGCGCGCGTGAGCCGGCCGGAAATTCCGAGGTTCATTTCGTGCCTTTCGGCAGGAACAGCGTGTCGCCGGCGGCGACGCCCGCCAGAATTTCAACCTTGGCAGGGTCGTCCGTCGGCGCGATTTGCACCGGCACAACCCCCACTGCTTTGTCGCTGCCAACGATCTGTACCTGATCGATCCCATATTGTGTCGTCACGAAGCTGCGCGGAACGACCAGCGCCTTGCGCGTGCCGACAGAGACCGAAGCGCTGACGCGCCGTCCTACCAAATCAGTGGAGAGGCCAGGAAGCGTGGCATCGACACGGATCTGTCCGCCACTGACGCCCGGATAGACCTGGACGACGCGGCCTTCGCGGACGCCAGAATAGCGCGCATCCGTCACCAGCACGCGCGAGCCGGCCTGAACTGCGCCTGCGGCCGACTCCGGCAGCATGAGGCGCAGAACGGGTGGGCCGGCGGTGACAGTGGCAATCGACATGCCCGGCGCCACGACCGACCCGGCCGGAATGTCGGCGCGCAGCACGCGGCCACTGGCCGGGGCCAGCACGGCGCCTTGCTCCGCGATGCTCGCGCTTGCGCCTCGCTGGGCCTGTGCGGCCGCTACCATTGCATTGGCGGCCTTGGCAGCCGCGACTGCCTGATCAAGTCGAGCCTTGGCGTAGACGCCATTGCTGTAGAGATCCTGGATCCGGGCGAGATCGCTATTTGCACGAGCAGCCTCGGCCTGCGCCGCTGCGACGTTTGCACCAGAGGCGCTGGTTTCGTAGCCGAGGCGCGCATCGACGATCATGCCGATGCGCTGCCCCTTGCTGACCACGTCGCCAGCGCGGACGGAGAGGCTGCTGAGCGTGCCGGGGATGCGCGCGAGGGCCTCGGCTTGGTCGCGGGTTGCGATTTCAGCGCCAACAGCTTTCATGTCGGCAATGTCGCTCAGGGCAAGGCGCAGCGTATCGCCAGCGGGCAAGCTGGAAGACCGTTGCTCCTGCGCTGGTTCGCCGCCGCATGACGACAGAACCAGCAACGCGCCATAAAGCCAAGACGCTTTCGCTTTTTTCGCCATCATGTGCTCCCCAGTCGTCGCTTCAGTCCATCACCACGGGAAGGCCGCTAGATTTCCAGGCTGCAATGCCGCCGGCCAGATGGGTATCGATGGTCGATTGCGCCTGGCCGCACTTTTCAAGCGCCATGCCCGAGCGCTTTCCACCAGCACATTGCAGCACGACAGTCCGGCCTTGGGCATCCGGAACATTAAGCGGTGAAAAGGTCGACAGGGGCATATTTACTGCACCGGCAATGTGGCCTGCAGCGAACTCGTCCGGCTCGCGCACGTCGACCAGCAGAACAGCGTCTGCTTTCAGCAGGGCGTCGAGTTCCATCGGCTCGATTTCGCGATGGGTCTTGGCTTTTCCGAATCCGAACATGGATGCCTCCTCCAATTTCCCCATTGCGCATATCGTGATATGCTTATATTAGTCAATAACGATTGACGAAGCGGAGATGGGGCGATGGGCAAGCCGAAGATCGTGGTTCTAGGTGCGGGTCTGGGCGGAACGATCGCCGCCTACGAGATCAAGGCCGCCGTCAAGGACAAGGCCGACATCCTGACGGTCTCCGACTCGGAGACCTATAGTTTCGTTCCGTCTAACCCTTGGGTTGCCGTGCGATGGCGCCAGCCTGAAGCCATTCAGGTCCATCTTCCGCCCGTCTTCGCCAGGAAGGAGATCGGCTTCACATCGGTCGGCGCAAAGCGGGTTCATCCAGTCGAGAAGCGCATCGAGCTGAACGACGGCACCTCCATCGATTATGACTATCTGATCATTGCCACCGGCCCTGATCTTGCCTTCGACGAGATTGAGGGGCTGGGGCCTCATGACGGCCATACCGTGTCGGTCTGCCAGACGGCGCATGCTGCTGCGGCTGCTGACCAGTTCGACGCATTCTGCGAGAAACCCGGACCTATCGTGGTCGGCGCGGTGCAGGCCGCATCCTGCTTCGGTCCAGCCTACGAGTTCGCGCTCATTCTCGACACCGAGCTGCGCAAGCGCAAGATTCGCGACAAGGTACCCATGACCTTCGTTACCTCCGAGCCCTATATCGGTCATCTCGGCCTCGACGGTGTGGGCGACACCAAGGGGCTGCTCGAGAGCGAGATGCGCAACCGCCACATCAAGTGGATCACCAATGCCAAGGTCTCCAAGGTCGAGGCCGGCATGATGCATGTCGATGAGCTTGACGAGGGCGGCACCGTCAAGAAGTCGCACGACCTGCCGTTCGGCTTCTCGATGATGCTTCCTGCCTTCCGCGGGGTAGCAGCAGTGCGCGGGATCGAGGGACTCACCAATCCGCGCGGTTTCATCCTGGTTGACAAGCATCAGCGCAATCCTGCCTTCCTGGAGATTTTTGCGCTCGGGGTTTGTGTTGCCATCCCGCCAACGGGACCGACCCCGGTTCCGGTAGGCGTGCCCAAGACCGGCTTCATGATCGAGAGCATGGTAACGGCGATTGCCGCCAATCTCGCGGCGATCATCGACGGCAAGGAAGCAACTGCCGAGGCCACTTGGAACGCTGTTTGCCTCGCCGACTTCGGTGACGGTGGTGTCGCCTTCGTCGCCCAGCCACAGATTCCGCCGCGCAACGTCAACTGGTCGTCCAGTGGCAAATGGGTCCATCTCGCCAAGGTCGGCTTCGAGAAATATTTCCTGCGCAAGGTCCGCAGGGGCGAGAGCGAGCCCTTTTACGAGAAGCTGGCCCTACATGTAATGGGCATCCGCAAGCTTCGCTTCTGACCACCATTACCAAGGGGAAAATGCCATGAATATCGATCGCGCCGTCCTGATGTTCGCCGGCTTCGTCGTGCTGCTCGGTGTCACCTTGGCGCTGACAGTCCACCCGTGGTGGATAGCCCTTACGATCTTCGCCGGCGTCAACATGATCCAGGCAGGCATTACCGGTTTCTGTCCGGCAGCGATGATCTTCAAGGCGATGGGCGTGCGTCCGGGAAATGCTTTCAGATGAAGGTTGCCCGGATCATCATGATTGGTCTGTTTGCGGGCACTTCCATGCCTGCGGCGGCGGTGACGCTCGAGGAGGCGATCGCTGCAGCGGTGGCGCATACGCCCGAGATCGTGGCGGCGCGCGCTGACAGCAACGCCGCAGCCGCGCGTTTGCGCGAAGCCAAGGCTGGCAGCCTGCCGACTGCAACCTTGACCGGGACCATCGGTGTCGGCCGTCTCGACCCGCAAAATTTCTTTGGTCTGGGGGCGGCCAATGTGACGCCGCGCGCGGGGCAGGTGACGATCGAGCAGCCGCTCTATGCCGGCGGACGCGTCAGCGCAGGGATAGCGCAGGCGAACGCCGGCAATGATGCTGCCCGGGCGGGCGAAGACGCCACCCGCAGCCAGATGGTCGCCACCGTCGCGCAGGCCTATGGCGACGTGTTGACCAGCCGCCGCCTGATGGTGCTCAGTAACGAACTCGTCGCGCAGATGCAGGAGATCGAGCAGCAGGCCCAGCTGCGCTACAAGGCGGGCGAGAGTCCCAGCACCGAGGTCGCGCAGGCTGCGGCGCGACTTGCTGAAGCACAGGCGGGTCTCGCTCAGGCCCAGGGATTTGTGGTCTCGGCAAATGCCCGCTTTTCCATTTTGACGGGGCTCTCGCCCGAAGCGCTCGAACCACTCCCCGCCAATCCCGCGCTTCCCGCGACGTTGGACGAGGCCATGGATGCCGCGCTTCAGCACAATCCCTGGCTTGCGGGTGCCGAGGCGGGTGTGCGCGCGGCACGCGCCGCTGCATGGGGCGCACGTGCCGAACGACTGCCGACGGTCGGCGCCTTCGCCGAGGGCGCGATGGTCCGCGATCAGTTCTTCCCAGGCTATCGGGCAGATAGCGCCACCGTTGGCGTGCGGGCTCGTTGGCAGATATTCAATGCCGGCGCATCGGCAAAAGTGGCCGAGAGCGACAGCAGCGTTCGGGCCGCCGAGGCGCGGTTCGAAGCGGCCCGAAATCAGGTGAGAGAGCAGGTCATTGCTGCCTTTCAGGCCGCTCAGACCGCCTTGCTGGTCGAAGAAGCATCTGCCAGGCAGGCCGAATCTGCGAGGCAGGCACGCGACAGCGTTGCGCATGAAGTGCGCGTCGGCCTGAAACCCCAGCTCGATCTTTTGAACGCCGAGCGTGAGGCTACGGGTGCCGCTGCGGCGCTCGCCAAGGCTCAGACTGATAGGGTCGTCGCGGCGTACCGATTGCGCAGCCTGATCGGCTGATAGGCATCCGAGAGAGACGGAAAGCCATGAACGAGGATTGGCCCGAAATGGCCCGCGAACTCAGCCACGCGATCAAGGAAGTGCGGCTCGGTACGCCCGAGGTGATGCAGTCATTCTCGGCAATGGCAAAGGCGGCGACGGAAGGCGGAGCGCTGGACGTTAAGACCAAGGAATTGATGGCCTCTCCATCGCCGTTGCCATTCGCTGTGACGGCTGTGCGGCCTTTCACGCGCAGGCTGCACTCAAGCATGGCGCTGCACATGGGGGCAGGGCCCAGCCTCATATATGCTGCGCAGGCGGTCGAGGCCTATGACCAGTTTGCAAAGGGGAGCGTGGCGGCCTGAATAGGCCGCGCCGCACAGCCCCTTCAGGTTTCACCAAATAGCTCCCGTTGCGAAGCTTCGATCTCTTCGAAATAGCGACGGCGTGCATGCTTTTCGCTCACTACACCGAGCACCTGTCCTCGCTCATCGACCACGGCCATTTCGTCTGCGGCATGGTCGTCGAACATGTGCAGCATCGCCTGTATGCCAGTTGCTGGCGTCAGGCTCGTGTCGGCAAGCGTGGCCAATGCCTTGAGAGGAGAAGCCACTGGCAGATCGGGCCGATACGCTGACGTCGTTGCCACAATCCCACAATAGTGCCCCTGTGCATCGGTCATCACAGCCTTGCTAGCCGAACCAAGCGGAACCTGCATGCGAAAGTCAGCAACAGTCATATCCTCGCGAACTGTGACCCAATCCTTGCGCATGATACGGCCGGCCGTGAGCGTCATCGTCCAGCCGATGTCGCGCGGGCTGCGGATTGTCGCGCCGCGCAAATGAAGGCGCCAGGTGGAGAAGGAATATCCGAACGTCTCACGCGTGAATGCGCTTGAGATTAAGGTCGCTGTCAGCACGACACCCATCAGGGCAAAATCGTGGGTGGTCTCGAGCATTAGGATCGCGAGCGTCATCGGGCCACCGACGATCGAGACGCTGAGCGCAGCCATGCCGATCAGCGCCGCGTCATTCACGTTCAGTGTCACCGCCAGGGGGCTCATGTTGACTAAGCCAGCGAAAATCTGTCCCACAAGCGAGCCCAGAAACAGGGAGGCAAAAAATAGTCCGCCCCGAAAACCGAAACTGAGGGAAATCACCGATGCCGCAATCTTCATCAGAAGGATGGCGATGAGGACGCTCAGGGCAGGGCGAAGAAGCAGGTCGAGATGCAGGGCGCCATGGCCTGCCGAGAGCGACTGCGGCGAGATCCACGCGATCGGTATCAGCAGCATTCCGCCGATCAATGGCCGCCATCGCCCTAGCCTAGACCATGACTGCACATTCAATTCGGCGGAGGTGACGAGGCGCATGATAGCAATGCCGAGCAGGGCGCAGACCAAGCCCAAGCCGGCATAAGCCAGATAGTCGGCGATCGCGAGATGACGGTCTGCCGTGGTTGCGACCAGATAAGGCTGCACGCCGAGCGCTCGCGTGACGGAACTCGCGGTTAGCGCTGCGGCCATAACTGGCGCGATGGCTTCGGGCGTGTAGTTGCCGATCACGATCTCGAAGGCATAGAAGGCGCCGGTAAGCGGCGCCCCAAAGGCAGCACCCACGGCCGCTCCGGCGCCCGCGCCAACCAGAGTTCGCAAGTCGTTCCGTCGAAGCTTGAACCACTGCCCCAGAACCGAAGCGACCCCGCCACCCATCTGGGCATAGGCCGCCTCCAGGCCGACCGACGCGCCTGCACCGTTGGAGATGATGGTCTGGGCTGAAATGACCACATTGTCAGCAAACGGAATGCGGCCCCCGTGCAGCGCATTGGCCTCGACCACGTCGATCGGCGGGCGTTTGCGGCGGCGTAGCGCGCGGGCAAGCATCATCAGCATCAGCCCGCCGGCGGGGAGGGCGAGCAGACGCCAGGGATGATGGATGGATCCAAGGGCGCTCAGTCTGTTGATGGTCACACCGTAAAAGAGGTGCTGGATGCCGTGCGAAAGAAACTGCTGAAAATTGGTCAATAACCCGGCGGCAAGGCCTGCGATCGTTGCCAGCAGGATGAAGGCCGCCTCGCTTTCGCGCAGGGCGCGGCGTTGCCGGAGTGCAACCGACAGCAGGATGTCTTTCCACGAGCGGCTCATGCCGCCCTCCAATCCTTCAAAGGTGGAAGAGTCAATGTCACCCGCAACATTGATTTCGACGACAACACTGCCGCCGCCGAGCGGAATGGAGAGGACGACGCCGGCCCCACGCTCGACGCCGCGCGCTCGGAGAAGAGGCGAATGCCTAAACGGGGTCGGCTATCTTTTCAAGCCGCGCGCGCTCGGCGATGCTCGCCATGCGTTGGGCCTCGGCCTCTGCTGCCGTGATCTCATGACTCTCGGACAAAACGAGGTCCCGAAACCGCTCGAATCCGCCTTCTGGAACCGCGGTTCCGGCACCTCGGGCGCCTCCCTCGGGAGGGCAAGCAGCGGGAAATGCGCCGCAAGCCGCGTGCGGGCGAGGGCCTTCCGGCCTGAAGATTGCGCTGCCAGAACACGCGCCGAACCCAGCGCGGCTCCGATTTGGTCGAGCTCAAGTGCACTGGCATCGTGTAGCGAGAGGTTGGGCCCCTCGGCGGCGCGGGACAATGGGGGCACGGCACGCCGCCAACAACGATGCCTGCACGCGCTCCTTCGACGTCGGCGCACATCATGTCTTGCAGATCGCTGATTGGCATGTCGAGGGCGACCGTCGGCGACCCGATCGATGTCGAACCGCGAATAATCGACCCTGACATCAGCTACCGTCAGTGTTTCGCCCGTCCCGTGGATTGTCTGCAGCGGCGCGCCGGTCTCGCCGGCGATGCGGGCGAGGTCATGAAGGTCCTGCCATCACTTATGGCTTCATCCGCCAGAGCCGACTGGCGAGAATGTCGATTTCCTCATTGCCACATACCAGGCTGAGGTCGACAGGTTGGTTGACAACTTCATGAGGGAATTGACCATGTGGCTATTTGTGCTCGCAGCGCTGCTTACTGGCGACGGACATTGGAATTATCAGCTTCGGCCTCAGCCCGCTACGTCACTTAGCCCAGGCGATCGCACGGCTGCGCGGGCGCGGCGGACCAGCTTGAGGGTCGCTATCCCACCGAGATCGCGCCGCTGGTGGACGACCTCAATGCCCATATCCACCAGATGCGCGACTTGATCGCTCGAGGGCGCGTGCCGGCTGGCAATCTCGCCCATCCGCTGCGTACACCGCTGGCCGTCGTGACGGACGAAGCGGATCGGCTGGCCGAGGGTGGCGATCCGGCCGCCTCGTCTCGCGTCCTGCTCGACCAGGCGCACATGATGGAGCAGCAGATCGGCTATCAGATTGCTCGCGCCGACTTTTCCGGCGGCGCGCCTGGCAGGCATAACGAGCCGCCTGCCCGACCTCCTCTTGCCGGTCCTCGCAGCGATGCGCCGGCTGTATCCCGGCGTCGCGTTCGAGCTTTAGGCCCGGCAATGCGAAGAGGCCGTTCCTCCGCACGATGGGGAGGCGTTTTCATCTCATCCCCTTACCGGGCGGCCCTCTGCGGCCTACATGAGGGGCATGATGGTTTTGCCCAGATCAGGTCCGTTGCCGGATGACTTCACCGTGCCGGACCTGTTGGGGCCGGGCTTGCGGCTGGTCTTCTGCGGAACGGCGCTCGGGCGCCAGTCGGCGCAGGGGCGCGCTTATTATGCCAATCCGACCAATTTGTTCTGGCGCACGCTGCATCAGGTCGGGCTGACACCGGAGCGGTTCTCGCCGAGCGATTATCCGCGATTGCTGGATCTGGGCATCGGCCTCACCGATCTTTCCAAAGGTCATTTCGGCAATGA
Organism: Sphingobium sp. B8D3A; assembly: GCF_025961995.1. Taxonomy (NCBI): domain Bacteria; kingdom Pseudomonadati; phylum Pseudomonadota; class Alphaproteobacteria; order Sphingomonadales; family Sphingobiaceae; genus Sphingobium; species Sphingobium sp. B8D3A. The sequence continues at coordinate 1,610,771 of NZ_JAOQOS010000001.1, forward strand.
CGCCGAGCTGCCGGCCGACGCGCTGGATGGGGCGGTGCTGCGCCAAAAAATGCTGCGTTATCAGCCCGCAGTCCTCGCCTTCACCAGCAAGACCGGCGCCAGCCGTCTGCTCGATCGCCCGACGGGCCGGATCGCGCTGGGCGAACAGAGTGAGCGCATTGGGACGACGCGGCTGTTCGTGCTGCCTTCGCCATCCGGTTCGGCGCGGCGTTACTGGGACATCGCGCCATGGCAGGCGCTGGCCGATCTGGTGAAGGACAGCGCGTAACAGAAAGGGCGGCGAACCAACGGTCCGCCGCCCCATATCTGGACTAATGCCGGAAAAGGCTCAGTTCTTGGCCTGATCCACCAGCTTGTTGGCGCCGATCCAGGGCATCATGGCGCGCAGCTGCGCACCGGTCTGCTCGATCGGGTGGGCGGCAGCGGCCTTGCGGCTGGCCTTCAGCTCCGGCTGGCCGGCGCGGTTGTCGAGCACGAAGTTCTTGACGAAGCGGCCGGACTGGATGTCTTCCAGCACCTTCTTCATCTCCCACTTGGTCTCTTCGGTGATGATGCGCGGACCGGTGGTGATGTCGCCATATTCGGCGGTGTTCGAGATCGAGTAGCGCATGTTGGCGATGCCTCCCTCATACATCAGGTCAACGATCAGCTTCACCTCGTGGAGGCACTCGAAATAGGCCATCTCCGGCGCGTAACCGGCTTCCACCAGCGTTTCGAACCCAGCCTGGATGAGGTGGGTCAAGCCACCGCACAGCACAGCCTGCTCGCCGAAAAGGTCGGTCTCGCACTCTTCCTTGAAGTTGGTTTCGATGATGCCCGAGCGACCGCCGCCAACGCCCGAGGCGTAGGAGAGGGCGATGTCATGGGCATTGCCGGTCGCGTCCTGATGAACGGCGATGAGGCACGGCACGCCGCCGCCCTTCACATATTCGCCGCGCACGGTGTGACCCGGGCCCTTGGGCGCGATCATGATGACGTCGACATCTGCCGGCGGCTCGATGAGGCCGAAGTGGACGTTGAGGCCATGCGCGAACGCCAGCGCGGCGCCGGGGCGCAGATTGCCCTTGATGTCGTTCTCGTAGATCGCGGCCTGATGCTCGTCGGGCGCGAGGATCATCAGCACGTCGGCCCACTTGGCAGCATCCGCATTCGCGAGCACCTTGAAGCCGGCGCCTTCCGCCTTGGTAGCCGAGGGCGAGCCGGGACGCAGCGCGATCGCGACTTCAGCAACGCCCGAATCGCGCAGGTTCTGCGCATGGGCATGGCCCTGGCTGCCATAGCCGAGGATGGCGACCTTCTTGCCCTTGATGAGGCCGATATCGGCATCGCGATCGTAATAAACACGCATTTCCCAGAACCCTTCTCTTTCAGTTCGTCGGGCCGACCTGTGTCGGCATCCATGTAAAAATCTCGTGTCGGCCCCCGCCGGCGGACCGCTCCTGCACCTTTCAGCCGGCAAAGCCAAGCCGGTGTCGCGGTTTTCTGCGGGGTGGACTGGCTAAATTCAGGCGGCGGCGCCCCGCAGCATCCCGACAACGCCGGTGCGGCCCACTTCCACCAGCCCCAGCTCGCGCATCAGGCCGACGAACGTATCGACCTTGCTGCTCGGCCCGGTGATCTCGAAAACGAAGCTCTCCAGCGTGGTATCGACCACCTTGGCGCGGAACACGTCCGCCAGCCGCAGCGCCTCGATGCGCGCCTCGCCAGTGCCGGCGACCTTCACCAGCGCAAGTTCGCGCTCCACGAAGGGGCCGATTTCGGTGAGGTCGGTCACCTTGTGCACCGGCACAAGTCGCTCCAGCTGGGCAATGATCTGGTCGATCACGCGCGGGGGGCCATTGGTCACGATGGTGATGCGGCTGACGTTATGGTCCGCGCTCACGTCCGCGACGGTCAGGCTCTCGATATTATAGCCGCGTGCCGAAAACAGACCCGCGATCCGCGCGAGAATGCCTGCCTCGTTGGTGACCGTGACGGACAGCACATGGCGTTCGCTGTCCTCCTGGCGGATGTGCATCACTCTTCGTCCTCGTCAAGAAATCGCAATGGGTTCAAAATCGGTTCGGTCAGAGACCGGTTGGATCGTCTGGCGTCCCGGCCGGGCCGTCACTGAGGGGCGGCGCGACCGAGAGCATGCCGGTCATGGCATAATGCCAACCCTCGGGCGTGCGGTGGGCGATACGCACCGGTTCGCCCAGCATCGCATCGAACACCCGGCGCAGCGGCTCTCCAACATAGCGGGGCGATACCAGAACGCTGTCATAATCCTGCTCGTTGAAGTGAAACCGGCTTTCCAGCGTGATCACCCACTCGCCCGCATCCTCGTCGCCATGGTCGCGCGTGGTGCCGAACAGGTCGGCACTCTCATTGTGCCGCTCGAAATCGAACGGCTCGCTGACATGGAGGCGAAGGCGGACGGGCTGGGTCATCAGACCAGTGCCCTGGCCTCGTCGTCCATCGTCCCGGAGACCTGGCTGGGGTCGAGCAGCATGTCGGTATGCGCCGCGCCAGACGGGATCATCGGGAAGCAGTTGGAGAGCTTGGCTACCCGGCAATCGACAATGACCGGGCCCGGCGTGTCGATCATCCGGCGGATGCCGGGGATCAGCTCGTCCATCGTCTCGATGCGAATGCCGGTGGCGCCGTAGGCTTCCGCCAGTTTCACAAAATCGGGCAGGCTGTCCGAATAGCTGTGCGAATAGCGGCTCTCATAGGTCAGTTCCTGCCACTGGCGGACCATGCCCATATATTCGTTGTTCAGGATGAAGATCTTGATCGGCAGGCGATACTGGATCGCCGTACCAAGCTCCTGGATGTTCATCTGGATCGAGGCGTCACCGGCCACGTCGATCACCAGCGAATCGGGATTGCCGAGCTGGGCGCCGATCGCGGCCGGGAAGCCATAACCCATGGTGCCGAGCCCACCCGAGGTGAGCCACTTGTTCGGCTCCTCGAAATGATAGTGCTGGGCCGCCCACATCTGGTGCTGGCCGACTTCCGTGGTGATGATCGTGTCGCGGTCGCGGGTCGCGTTGTAAAGCTCGGCGATGGCCCGCTGCGGCATGATCTCCTCGCCGGTCTCGACATAATCGAGGCTCTTGCGTGCGCGCCACTCGTCGATCTGCGACCACCAGCCGCTGTAATCGGGCTTCTTGAACCCGCGCGCCTTGAGGCCAGCGATGATCGCCTCGATCGCGCGGCCGACATCGGCGACAACGGGCACGTCCACCGGCACGATCTTGTTGATCGAGCCGCGGTCGATATCGACATGGATCTTCTTGCTGAGCGGGGCGAACGCATCCAGCCGGCCGGTCACGCGGTCATCGAACCGCGAACCCAGCGCCAGAATGAGATCAGCCTTGTTCATCGCGAAATTGGCTTCGTATGTGCCATGCATCCCCAGCATGCCCAGCCATTGCGACGATGAGGCGGGGTAGGCGCCCAGCCCCATCAGCGTCGAGGTGACCGGTGCGCCGAGCATGTCGGCCAGCGCCCGCAGCGCTTCGCTGGCGGCAGGGCCGGAGTTGATGACGCCACCACCCGTATAGAGGACAGGCTGCTTGGCATCGAGAATGAGCGCGACGGCCTTGTCGATCATCTCCGCGTCCGGCTCGGTCTGCGGCCGGTAGCTGGGATGGGCGTTGAGCGACGGCTTCTCATAGGCGGCGGTGGCAACCTGCACGTCCTTGGGAATATCGATCACGACCGGGCCGGGGCGGCCGGAGGTGGCGATATAGAAGGCTTCGTGCACCGTACCGGCCAGATCGGCCGGGCTCTTCACCAGGTAATTATGCTTGGTGCAGTGGCGCGTGAGGCCGACCGTATCGGCTTCCTGAAATGCGTCCGTGCCGATCAGCGACGTGGGCACCTGCCCCGTGATGACGACCATCGGAATGGAGTCCATCAGCGCATCGGTTATGCCGGTGATCGCGTTGGTCGCGCCGGGGCCGGATGTGACGAGCACGACGCCGGGCTTGCCGGTCGAACGGGCATAGCCCTCGGCGGCGTGCGCCGCAGCCTGCTCGTGGCGGACGAGAATGTGCTGGATCTTCGGGTGATCGTAGATCGTATCATAGATCGGCAGCACCGCGCCGCCGGGATAGCCGAACACGGTGTCGACCCCCAGATCGAGCAGGCATTGAACCAGAATGTCGGCGCCGCTTCTCTCGGCCACGGGAAACTCCTTGAAAACCATTAGCAGCGCCCTTGGTCGAAAGGAGCTGCCCTGACAAGGTTGGTGTCTCTATTGATTATAAAATGCCGTGTCAAATCAACATTGAGTAATAAAATTACAATAACGGAAAAATTTGCAACATTTTATTGGACGGGCATGCTCTCGCCAGCGGCCCAAATGGAAACGGCGCCGACCGAAGTCAGCGCCGTTCCAGCTTTTCAAGGATGATGAAGATCGTGGCCGTCAGGCGAAGGCGACGGTCTTGGCGCGGCGACGCATCGCCAGACCGGTCAGGCCCAGGCCCATGATCATCATCGCCCAGGTGGAAGGCTCGGGCACGGGCACCAGATTGAGGTTGCCGTTGAAGGTGCCGAGGTGGATCTCGCCGCCATTGCCATCAGTATAGCGCCCGACCACGACCGAACCTTCGATCGGGGTGTGGATCAGCAGGCTGGCGCTGGGCGCCAGGACCGAGCCATGAAAAATGTTGCCGGAGAAGTTGAGCGTCTCTGCGTTCACGAAGTTCCAGATGACCTGCTGGTTGTTCGCCTGATTTGCGCCGTTGGAGTTGAAGCCTAGGTTCACATCGGTGCCGAACACATTGATGATGACCGGCGTCGTGCCCGAGAAGTTGTACTTCAGGCTGTTGATCGATGCGAAGTCGGCCGCATTGAAGGAGAACAGCGCATAGCCGGCGCCATTGTCTACGGCGTTCAGCGTCATGGCCGTGCCGGTAATATCGAAGCCGCTCGGGTTGCTCGCCATGTTGAGCGAGGCGAGCGCGGTGGAGAGCGCGCGCACATCGTCGGAGACCTTGGTCACGGTCGCCGTGATGGGTGCCGAGACTGAAGCCGCATAGCCGGAATTGCCGGAGGCGAGATTGAAGTTGCGCGTGCCGCCGTTGAAATTGCCCGACGCCGTGCCGCCGACATTCAGCGTACCGCCACTCTGGTTGATCGTCCCGCCGGAGAAGCTGCCGCCGATCGTATAGACGTCGCCATTGCCGATGTTGGGATTGCTGCCGGTGAAGTTGCCGCCGACCGTCACGGTGCGGGGCGTCGAGTTCATCGTCAGCCAGCTGTTGCTGACATTGCCGGCGACCGAGGCACTGCCGCCGCTGGCGATGGTGCCGACGCCGCCATTGGATCCGTTATGCACCTTGATATCGGCATTGGAGATATTGCCGCCTACTGTCAGAACGGGAATACCGGCATTCTTTGTCTGGCCCTGGCTCGAATTGCCGATGCCGACTTGGCTCGCGCCGGTCAGGTTGCCGCCGACCAGCATCTTGCCCTCGACATCATGCTTCAGGTTCACGTCACCCAGCACGATGAGATTATAGTTCTTGAGCGCTTCAAGGCCCGCAGCGGCATCGCCGGATGCGAGGGCGGGGGCGCTGGCAAACGCGGCGAGGCCGAGCGCGATGGCAAGGGACGAACGCTTGAGCATGAAACAGGTCTCCGTCGGTGCGGGATGGCGAAAGATGAACGGCCTTTATACCATTTGTCAGAGCGTTGAAGCGTTCATCTCGCACGTCGAAAGCCGTGTCCGGTTTTGGCACAGGCGAGCAGGCGGCCGTTAATGGACCTCCGGCGCGATGCTGTTGAGGTCTTCGATGGTCACCTCAGCCTGTGGATCGATGGTCGTCCAGCCGGCTTGCCGGCCCCGAGCCCATGTCCGCTGCCGCTTCTGATAGGCGATGGTCTGCTGGAGGATGGCCGCCCGCGCTGTCGCCAGGTCGATTTGGCCCGCCAACATTGCGGCGAGTTCGCGGACCCCGAGTGCGCGCAGCACCGGTCGATCAGGCGGAATGTCCCGGCGAACGAGCGCTTCGACCTCCTCGATGGCGCCATGCGCCAGCATGAGGTCCAGCCGTTGCTCGGCGCGTTCGGCGAGCACCTCGCGCGGCAACATCACCACCGCACCGTGAATGCGCATGTGTCCCGCAAGGCCGCCTTCGCGCCGGGCCTGCCATTGGGGGAGCGGCGTCCCGGTCGAGCGGACGACCTCCAGCGCGCGCGCGACGCGCGAGGTGTCCGCCGGATTGAGCCGGGCCGCGCTGACCGGGTCTTCCAGTTCCAGCGCGGCATAGCTTTGCGCCACCGGCAGCGCGCGCACGGCCTCGCGGATCGCAGGATCGATGGCCGGGACCGGCGCGATGCCGTGCAGCAGCGTGTGCAGATAAAGCCCGGTGCCGCCCACGAGAATAGCCGGGACGCCCTGTGCATGGGTGGCATAGATTTCTGCCTTGGCCTCCTGCGCCCAGCGCGCGGCTGAGCAATCTTCCATGCCGTCGATATGGCCAAAGAGGCGGTGCGGGGCCTGCGCGAGGTCCTCCTCGGGCGGGCGGGCAGTCAGCACATTGAGGTCCGCATAGACCTGGCTGGCATCGGCATTGATGATGATGCCGCCCGTCGCCAGCGCGAGCCGCATTGCGACTGCGCTCTTGCCGCTGGCGGTCGGCCCGGCAATAAGCGCCACCGGCGGCCGCTCCCGGTCGCGCATTTCGGGCAGGGAATCAGGATCAGGCATGGCTGGCGGCATTTCGGACGGACGGGACATGATTGCGACCTTAGTCGCGCATGACGGACTTGGGCAGGGGGACGTGACCGCCGCGCGCGATGCACTGGCCCAGGCGGGTCTCGATGTCGCCGCGCCGGTCTGGATCGAGGCCGGTGAGGCTGTGGACCTGCCCTTCGCCGGTGACCGGGCCGTCGCACGCGCCGCGCTGGAAGCGCTGGCGCCGCCCGCCGACCTGTTCGTGCTCGCGGCGGCGAACCGCGACTGCCGTCTGTTCGTGGCGGATATGGATTCGACGATGATCACCGTCGAGTGCATCGACGAGCTGGCCGATTATGCCGGCCTCAAGGAAGAAATCGCGGCGGTGACCGAGCGGGCGATGCGCGGGGAACTGGATTTCGCGCAGGCGCTGACCGGCCGTGTCGCGCTGCTCAAGGGTCTGGACGCGACCATGATCGATCGCTGCCGCGCCGAGCGGGTGCGGCTGATGCCCGGCGCGCGGGCGCTGGTGCAGACCCTGCGGTCACGCGGCGCGCGCACGATCCTGGTGTCCGGTGGCTTCGTGCCGTTTGCCCAGCCGGTGGCGCAGGAGATCGGGTTCGATGTCGCCATTGCCAACACCCTGCACATCGCGGGCGGCAAGCTCGCCGGCACGGTCGGCGAACCGATTGTCGATGCGGCACGCAAGCGCGCCGAACTGCTCAGGGCGGTGGAGCAGGACGGATTGGCGCCCGCGCAGTCCATCGCCATCGGTGACGGCGCGAACGATATTCCGATGATCGAGGCGGCCGGGCTAGGCGTTGCCTATCATGCCAAGCCCAAGACACGCGCTGCTGCCGATGCCGCCATCGAGCGGGGTGACCTCAGCGTCCTGCTGCATGCCCTGGGTATCGCTCGGGCGCAGTGGGTAACGGGCTAGCCAGCTGGCGGCCTATGCCGGCCGGGCAGTGCACTTAACCGAATCTTAGAGGGAAGCGTGAGATTTCCTTGCCCGATCCATGATCGAGCGGGGGAATGTCGTGCGGATATTGGCGCTAGCATCTCAGAAGGGCGGTTCGGGAAAGACCACGCTGTCTGGCCATCTTGCGGTTCAGGCGCAGCGCGCTGGCGCGGGGCCGGTCGTCCTCATCGATATCGATCCGCAGGGTTCGCTCTCCGATTGGTGGAACGAGCGCAGCGACGATTATCCCGCCTTTGCCCAGACAAGTGTCGCGCGTCTCGCCGGCGATCTTGAGGCGCTGCGCCAGCAGGGCTTCAAGCTGGCCGTCATCGATACGCCGCCGGCGATCACCATGGCCATTCAGAGCGTCATCGGCGTCGCCGAACTGATTGTGGTGCCGACCCGGCCCAGCCCGCACGATCTGCGTGCCGTGGGCGCGACGGTCGACCTGTGCGAGCGCGCCGGCAAGCCACTCATCTTCGTGGTCAATGCGGCAACGCCGCGGGCGCGTATCACCTCGGAAGCCGCGATTGCGCTGTCGCAGCATGGCACGGTGGCACCCGTCACCATTCACCAGCGCACCGATTTTGCCTCTTCCATGATCGACGGGCGCACGGTGATGGACTTCGATCCCAAGGGGCGCTCGGCGCAGGAAGTCGAACAGCTGTGGAGCTATGTGGCCGATCGGCTCGAGCGGAATTTCCGGCGGACAGTGTTCTCGCCCACGCATGTCGCAGCGGCCATGTCGCGCCAGACGGGCTTCGGGCGTCGGGTGGTGCAGGGATGAATCGCGATAATTCCATGACCGAGCCGCGCCCTGCGGCATCGCTGACGGCGAGCCTACTCGCGCGGCGGGGCACTGCGCGCCCGGCCATGCGTCGCCCGGCGCTGCCGGGTCTTTCGAGCGCCCCGACCGTCCATGATGACCTTGGCTGGAATGACATGGGGGAGGGCGCTGCCCCTCACATGACAGCGCTGGCCACCGGGACGGACGCTGCGGTGCCGATCAACGCCAATGTGTCCGTGGCTGAGAGCGATCCGGCGCCGATCTCCCCGGCCAAGCAGCAGATGCTGGCCCTCGCCGAGCAAATCAGCCTGCGCGTCACGCCGCCGAAGGTTCCGTCCAAGCGCCCGGCCAGTCTGGCGGGCGTCGGGCGCAAGGCGGCGTTCACGCTGCGGATCGATAGCGAGAGGCACCTGCGCCTGCGCTTGCTGAGCGCGGTCTCGAAGCGCTCTGCCCAGCAGCTTCTCATCGAGGCGCTGGACCAGATGATTGCCGCCGACGCGCATGTGCAGGCGCTCGCCGAAGAGATTGAAGCCAGCTCGGGACCGGAGGCGTGAGGCATATGGCACGCTCGGTAAAAATGCCTTTGCTGCTGGTGACGGTGGCGCTCTCCAGTGTGGCGCTGGGCGGCTGCGCGCAACTCGGCCTCCAGTCCCATAGCGCGCGCGCAATGCCCTCGGTTGTGCAACTTTCGCCCAAGATCGAGTTAGCGCTCGCGGATCGCAAGTTCGCCCATGCGCTCGACCTAGCCGAGGCGCTGGTCGCCGCCGAACCGGCTACTGCAGACCATCGCGTCTTGCTGGGCCGTGCCTATCTTGCCAATGGCCGCTATCGCTCGGCACAGGCGGCGTTCACGGACGCCATGGCGCTGGGCAACAGCGATGTCCGCACGATCATCAGTCTGGCCCTGTGCGAGACCGCGCTGGGCAACGACAGCACGGCGCAGGCTTTGCTCGCCGACAACGCTGCCACGCTGCCGGCCTCGGACTACGGTCTCGCCATGGCCATGGCTGGCGACGTGCAGGAGGGCGTGCGCGCGCTCGTTTACGCCGCGCGCCAACCTGACGCCTCGGCACAGACGCGGCAGAACCTCGCCTTTGCCTTGGCGCTGGGTGGCGCCTGGGGGCAGGCACGGCTGATCGCCGGGCAGGATCTGTCCGCCAAAGAGGCCGAGCAGCGCATCGGGCGCTGGTCTCAGGCCGTGGCGCAGGCTGAACCCGGCGCGCGGGTGGCTGCCCTGACTGGGGTTGCGCCCCGTGCCGACGATGCCGGGATGCCGTCTCGCCTCGCGCTGCGCAGCTTCGAGCTTCCCGCCGTTGCGGAACTGGCACCTCCAAAGGCTGTCGTCCCGTCGCTAGCGAAGGTGGCTGAAGGGGCTGAAGGGGCTGAACCTGCGGTAGCGGCCGATACTGAGCGCGCAGCACCCGCCGTTCAATCGGTCGCGATCCCGCCCTCGAGCCGGTCCTCAGACCCGGCTGCCCCGGCAAAAGCCAATCCTCCCGTCGCGTCCTCGGCGAACCCAACCTTTGGCGGGCCGTCCGCTGAGATTCTCTCAGCAGCGCCTTTGCTGGTCCTGCAGCCAGCGCCAAGGGCGCCCAACATCGCTCAGATTGCCTTTGCGCCTGCTGCATCCAGCCCGTCGATGGGGGTGAAGATCGCCGCCGCGTCTCGCGCGGTGCCGATCCTGGCGGCCAGGCCAGGCCGTGCTTCGGGTGACTGGGTGATCCAGCTCGGCGCCTTTGACAGCGCAACGATGGCGCGAGTGAAGTGGCAGGACATGCGCCGCAACCCGCGTCTGGCTGGCTATCGCGAGATCGTCACCGCCGCGAGCGTCAATGGGCGCACTTTCCATCGCGTGGCGGTGGGTGGCTTTGCCAGCCGGGGCGCGGCCGGTTCCCTGTGCCAGACTTTGCGCGGCGAGGGGCAGGCTTGTTACGTGCGCCGCGATGACAGCAATGCATCGCGCACGGCGCGCGCCGGCGCCTCGGCCGGCGGGTCGCAATTCGCATCGCGGTGATGGGGCGGTGGGCGATCCGCTCAGCGGATCACGCCGCCTTTCATGATCATCCGCGCACGGCCCTGAACCGGGAGCTTGTCGAACGGCGTATTGCCGGCCGCTGCTGCCATTTTGGCCGAATCGACGATCCAGGGTGTGTCAGGTGCGATGAGGATGAGGTCCGCCGGCGCGCCCGGCGCCAGCCGTCCCGCGTCGAGGCCGAGGATTGCGGCGGGATTGGCCGCGAGCAGGGCCATCATCCGCGTCTCAGTGATCTTGCCTTCACGCACCAGATTGAGGGCAAGCGGCAGCAGCGTCTCGGCGCCGGCGATGCCGGGCAGGGCGTCCGCAAAGGGCAGGCGCTTGTCTTCCGGGCCGCGCGGATCGTGGCCCGAGCATAGCACGTCGACAGTGCCATCCGCGACCGCCTCGATCGTCGCAAGCCGATCCCGCTCATCGCGCAGGGGCGGGGAGAGCCGCGCGAAGGTGCGGAAATCGCTCACCGCCGCATCGTTGAGGAAGAGGTAGGAGGGGCTGGTGCCGCAGGTCACCTTCAACCCTTCAGCCTTGGCCGCGCGAATGAGCGCGAAGCCGGCCGCAGTGGTGACGAGGCGGACATGCAGGCGTGCGCCCGCCTCCCGCGCCAGCGCGATATCCCGCGCAATGGCCATCGCTTCGGCGCTGGCGGGGGCGCTGGGCAGGCCGAGGCGCGAGGCCGTTTCGCCATCCGTCGCCACGGCATTGGCCGTCAGGCCGCCATCCTCGGAATGGGTAATGACCACCAGGTCGAGCGCAGCGGCATAATGCAGGACGCGCAGCATCACGCCCGAGTCGGCTATCCAGCGCCGGCCGGTCGCGATGGCGCGGGCGCCAGCAGACTTCATCAGCGCCATTTCCGCCAGTTCGCGCCCCTCCAGCCCGCGCGTCGCGGCGCCGAGCGGATGTACCCAGAAGTCCGGCTTGCCGGCCCGAGCGGCGTGCTGGATCAGCCCCGGCTCATCGAGAACGGGCGACTGGTCCGGCATCAGCGCGGCGCGGGTGATGCCGGCGAAGTGGAAGGCCGGCTTGTCGGTGCGGAACACGCCCAGATCGATGATGCCCGGCGCGAGGATCATGCCCTTGGCATCGACGATTTCGGCGCCGTCAGGCACCTTTACCACGCCGACCGCTGCGATCGCCGCGTCTTCAACGAGCAGCGTGCCTTCGGAGAGGGCGCTGGCGGTCGGATCGCACAGGCGTGCGTTGATGATCGCGGTCAGGCCCATCCTTCGACTCCCCGGGCTGTGCGGGTGAGGACATCGAGGCAGGCCATGCGCATAGCGACCCCCATCTCGACCTGCTCGGTGATCGCCGAGCGATCCGGATCGTCCGCCACGCTGCTCACGATTTCCACGCCCCGGTTCATCGGGCCGGGGTGCATGATGATCGCGTCCGGCTTGGCGCGCTTCAGCCGCTCGGGCGTGAGGCCATAGAGCGCGTGAAATTCGCGGGCCGAGGGGATGAAGGCCCCGTCCATCCGCTCATTCTGAATGCGCAGCATCATCACCACATCCGCGCCATCCAGCGCGGCGTTGAAATCATGGAACGGCGTGACCCGATAGCGCTCCACCGCCGGGGGCATCAGCGTCGGCGGCGCGCAGACACGCACTTGCGCGCCCAAGGCCGTGAGGCAGAGCATGTTGGAGCGGGCGACGCGGCTGTGGAGAATATCGCCACAGATGGTGACGATCAGCCCCTCGAAGCTGCCCTTGCGCCGCCTTATGGTCAGCGCATCGAGCAGCGCCTGCGTCGGATGCTCGTGGCGGCCATCGCCGGCGTTGAGCACCGGGCAATCCACCATGTCGGCGATCAGTTGCACGGCGCCCGAGCTCATATGGCGGATCACCATAACGTCGGCGCGCATCGAGTTGAGCGTCACGGCGGTGTCGATCAGCGTCTCGCCCTTTTTCACGCTCGATTGGGCGGCGTGCATGTTCACCACGTCCGCGCCCAGCCGCTTGCCTGCCACCTCGAAGGAGAGCAGCGTGCGCGTGCTGTTCTCGAAAAAGGCGTTCATCTGCGTGAGGCCGGCGAGGCGCCCGTCATGCTTGCGGCTGCCGGCGCGGTTGAGCGAGGCCCATTGCTCGGCTTCATCCAGCAAGAAGCGGATTTCATGCGGCGCCAGATTGGCGATTCCCACCAGATGCCGGTGCGGGAAATTGTCCCGGCCGATGAGGCCGGTGACGGGAGAGGGCGATAGTGTCATTAAAGCGCCTCGTTAGTGGAGCGGCGGGGCGGACTCAAGCGCTGATGTGTCAGGCGGAGGGCGTCCAGACGTTGAGATCGAGCAGGATGATCAGCGCGCACTGCGCGGCGGCGATGAGGAACAGCGCGCGGGAGAAGTCCCGCTTGCGCGTCTTGTGCCGGAAGATGCGCATCGCGAGCCAGGCGCCGATCGTCCCGCCGATCGCGGCCAGAGTCAGAAGATCGCGCTCGCGGACGCGCGGGCCACCGGCAATCGCGCGCTGCTTGTCATGGCGAAAGGCGGCGAGGGTGATGAGGTTGATCAGCACCAGCCAGCCCCAGACGATGTGCGTTTCCGTCATGCGCCGGTCAGCCCATCGTCAGGCCGTCAATGGCCCCTTGCAGGATGAGGGCGGCGGCGTGCGCATCGATCTTCTCGGCGCGCTTGGCCCGGCTCATGTCCTGCGCGATCATCGCTCGCTCGGCGGCGATGGTGGACCAGCGCTCGTCCCACAGCAGCACCGGCAGGCCGAGCACGGCGATGTTGCGGGCAAAGGCGCGTGCAGCCTGGCTGCGCGGGCTCTCGCTGCCATCCATATTGAGCGGCAGGCCGATGACGAGGCCCTTGACCGACTGCTGGGCGATGAACTGGGCGAGCACGTCCCGGTCCTTGCTGAACTTGCCGCGCTTGTGCGTATGGGCGGGGCTGGCAATGCTCCAGCCGGCATCGCACAGGGCAAGGCCGATGGTCTGGGTGCCAAGGTCCATGCCGAGCAGGCGTCCGCCAGCCGGTAGCGCCTGCGCGAAGGACGCCTTGTCGAGCGTGATCAGCGTTTCCCCGACCATCAGCGGTGCCATGCCGCCAGTCGGCCGAGCGCATCGGCACGGATGTTCGCCCAGAACAGGGGATAGTCGTAGACGTGGTAATTGTTGCCCGGGAGCACGAAGGTGCCGAGCTTGGGCGCGCTGTCCAGCATCAGGAAGCCACGGCCAGCGCAGCGCGCGCCGATCTCGCCGGGCGTGAGCAGCACGGTCGACGCCGCCTCGCCATCGCCGCGCAACACGCCCAGATTGGTATCACCAGGCGCATCGGGCGCCGCGCCGCCATTGAGCGGATTGGTGCACAGCATTGCCGACACGGCGCGCGATTGGCCGTCCAGTCCGCGCTCGCGGTCGAACGTGGCTTCCACAGCGGAGGTGTCTGCCGGCGCAGCGAAGCTTTGCCAGCTTAGCACGCAGCCGGTCGTACCGGGTCCGGTGCAAGCCGGCAGGCCCAGCGCTGGCAGATCATGCTCCACGGAGACTGGCCAGCCGACGACATAGGCCGCGACCAGCCGCGCCTTGAGCGCACTGTTGCCGGCCTCCTCATGGAGCAGCCGCAGCAGGTGGCGACTGCCCTGGCTATGGGCGGCGAGAATGATCGGCCGTTGCGGATTGGCGGCGAGGAACTGCGCGAAGGCGGCCTTCACGTCCGCATAGGCTCGCTCAAGCGCCAGCGCGGCGTCTGCCTTTTCGGTGAGGAAGGCACCGAACACGGCCTGCCGGTAGCGCGGCGCCCAGATATCGCCCGCCGCCGCGAAAGCGCTGGCCTGAATGCGCACGAACCGCGCGGCCTGCGCTTTTGCGATGCGGTCGTTGATCGGCGCGTTCCAGTGGAGCGTTTCGAACGAGCTGGTGGGGTGGACGAAGAAGATCGCCGCTTTCTGCGCTGGCGCCGCCTCGGCAAGCTTCGTGGCCGGTTGCCAGCGAGCGGGATCGTCGCGGCGCCCGTCCGGCCGGCTGATCCATCCATCGCTGCCCGCATAGAAATTGGCGGGGAGGGCGGGCGGCTCGCTGAACCCGACATGCGGCACCAGTGCGCTCTGCATCAGCCGGGGGCCGAAGAAGGAGAAGGCGATCATTCCCGCGATTGCCAGGGCTGTGAAAAACGCGACGACATACAGGAACTTCCGGGCCAAAGGGGCACGACTCCATCTCTGTGGCAAGCTGGGTAGTGGCATGGCTCATGCCCGCTTGGGTTCCGCGAGGCAAGCGAAGGCAGCTGGCGAAGGTCCAACAGGCGAAGGTCCAATTTGCCTTGCGGGCGGATCGTGATAGGTCGGACCGGTTCAGGAACGGACGCGGCGGGGAGCAGGATGATGGCCAGCAACGCATCGACGGCGCAGACGGTATGGCCGCTGCGCACCTGGGTGCTGTGTGTGCTCGGCGCGCTTGTCGGTCTGGCCATCGACCGGTTTTCCGATCCCGCGCCCATCGAGCCAGAGTTTCTGCGGCGGGTGATCGCGGCGCTGCCCATGTTCCTTTCGACCGCCGCACTCGCCTTTGGCCTCGGTTGGCGCCGGCGGCGACCGGTCGCGGCTCTTGTCGTGGCACTGATCTGCGGCCTCATTGGCGGCGGCGTCTTTCTGTGGAACGGGGTGCCCGGCCACGGATCGAGCGTCGATCTCTGGCATCTCGTCTGCGGCGCCATCGCGGCGGCTGCGCTGCTGGTGCTGTTTCAGGCAGCGCAGGACCGCAGTCTGGCCGGCGGCGCGCCCTCTGCGCCGGCCGGCGTGTCGCCCCGCGCGGTGCGGGCATGGTCGCGCCAGGCTATTCATTATGAGGATGTTCACGGCCATTTGTGGACGAATGCGCTGCTGATCGGCGCCAGCGCGCTGTTCATGCTGCTCAGCTTCGGCATCGCGCATTTGCTGGCGCAGATGTTCATGCTGGTGAAGCTCCCCTTCCTGCGCGATGCGCTGCGCGAGTCTGCTGTGGTCGCCATGCTGTGCGGGGCGGCTTTCGGCGCGGCGCTCGGGTTGTTGCAGGATCGCGGGGCGATCATCGCCGCCTTGCAGCGCGTGGCCATGCTGGTGCTGCGCGTGCTGGCGCCGGTGGTGGCGCTGGCGATCGGCATCTTTCTGGCGGCCTTGCCTGTCACCGGCCTGGCTCCGCTCTGGGCGACGGGCGGCACGACGCCGATCATGCTGGCCGGAGCGGTGCTGGCGCTGTTTCTCGCCAATGCGGTGGTGGGCGATACGGCGCTTGAGGAAACCCGCTCGGTGTTGCTGGGTGCCAGCGCGGCGGCGCTCGGCCTGTTCCTGCTGCCGATGGTGGGTATTGCGGTCTTCTCCTCGGGACTGCGCATCCATCAACATGGCCTGACGCCGGAACGGCTGTGGGCGCTGGCCTTTCTGGTCGTGGCGAGCATCACCGCCATTGCCTATGCCGTCGCCATCCTCGGTGCACGTGGCTGGTTTGCGCGGCTGCGGCGGACCAATCGCATGCTCGTATTCGTGATCGCCGGTATTGCGCTACTGCTCTCCACGCCGATCTTCGGCTTCGAGCGGATCGCGACTGCGCACCAGCTCCAGCGCCTCGCGGGCGGGCAGGTGGCGCCGGACAAGTTCGATTACCGTGCCTTGTGGTTCGATTTCGGGCCGGAGGGGCGTGCCGCGATTCGACGGCTGGCGAGTGGCTCGGCAGACGCGACGATCCGCCGTCATGCCGCCGAGACGATGAAGCTGACCGACCGCTGGGCCATGCCGCCTATGGTCGTCGCCGCGCGCAGTGGCGAATTGCTGGACGAGCGGCTGACGATCCTGCCCATCCCGGTCGAATTGCCGCCAGCGCTGCGCAAGCGGCTGGTGCAATATGATGCCTGCGAGGAGACCGGCCCGTGCCTGCTGCATTATGTGCCGGGCGAGGATCTGGCGATCGTAGTGAAGCTGCCCGCCCCGGAATGCGGCGATTGTGCCCCAACCGTGCGCCTCATCCGACAGGAGAATGGCGAATGGACCAATGAGAGCCGCTATCTCGCCCAGGGCGATGCCGCCCGCCGGATGGTGGCGCAGATCCGCGCCGGCGCCGTCGACCTCCGCCCCGTGATGGCGCGACAACTCTACATCGGTGGCGAACCGGTCGGCGAACCGCTGTCGACGGCCACCAATGGGGCCGAAACGGCGGAAGCGCCTTGATGACCGCCGGAGCCAGTGCTAGCGCGCGCTCCCATGAGCGTAGACCTGACAACCGTAAAAAAGATCGCCAGCCTCGCGCGCCTCGCTGTCAGCGAGGATGAAGCGCAGGCGCTGGTGCCCGAACTCAACGGCATTCTCCACTGGGTGGAGCAGCTGGGCGAGGTGGACGTGACCGGCGTCGAGCCGATGACCGCCGTCATCCCCAACACGCTGCGCCTGCGCGAGGACGCCGTGACCGACGGCAATGTCCGCGACAAGGTGCTGGCCAATGCGCCTCAGGCCGAACATGGCTTTTTCGCGGTGCCGAAGGTGATCGAATAATGACCGATCTGACCAACCTCACTGTCGCGCAGATCCGCGATGGCTTCCGTGCTGGTGACTTCTCCGCGCGGGAAGTCGCCGAGGCGTTCAACGCCAACGTCGCCGCCGCCAAGGCGCTCAACGCCTTCATCGTCGAGACGCCCGAGCATGCGCTGGCTGCTGCCGATCAGGCGGACAAGGACCGCGCCGCCGGCACGCTCAAGCCGCTTTCCGGCGTGCCCATCGGCATGAAGGACCTGTTCTGCACCGAGGGCGTGCAGACGACCGCCGCCAGCCACATGCTGGAAGGCTTCACGCCGACCTACGAGTCCACCGTCTCGCAGAAGCTGTGGGATGCCGGCGCGGGGATGCTCGGCAAGCTCAATCTCGATCAGTTCGCCATGGGGTCGTCCAACGAGACGAGCTATTTCGGCAATGTGATTTCGCCCTGGCGCCGCAATGATGGCAGCAATGCCTCGCTGGCACCGGGCGGTTCCTCGGGCGGCAGCTCGGCGGCGATTGCCGCGCGGCTCTGCCCGGCGGCGACCGGCACGGATACCGGCGGTTCGATCCGCCAGCCGGCGGCCTTCACCGGCATTTCCGGCATCAAGCCGACCTATGGCCGCTGCTCGCGCTGGGGCATCATCGCCTTTGCCAGCTCGCTCGATCAGGCCGGGCCGATGGCGCAGGACGTGCGCGACTGCGCGATCCTGCTCGAGAATATGGCGGGCTTCGACGCGAAGGACTCCACATCGCTCAACCTGCCGGTGCCGCAGTGGGAAGCTGGATTATCCAGCGATCTCAAGGGCAAGCGCATCGGCATTCCCAAGGAATATCGCGTCGAGGGCCTCGATGCCGATGTGGCGCGGGTGTGGGACGATGGCATTGCCTGGCTGAAGGATGCCGGCGCCGAGATCGTCGAGGTCTCGCTGCCGCACAGCAAATATGCCCTGCCGGCTTATTACATCATCGCCCCAGCGGAAGCCTCGTCTAATCTCGCGCGCTATGATGGCGTGCGCTATGGCCTGCGCGATCTGCCCGATGGCGCGAACCTGCAGGATATGTATGCCGCGACGCGCGCTGCCGGCTTCGGCCCCGAGGTCAAGCGCCGCATCATCATCGGCACCTATGTGCTCTCGGCGGGCTTCTACGATGCCTATTACACGCAGGCGCAGAAGGTGCGGGCGCTGATTGCGCAGGATTTCGCCAAGGCTTTCGAGGCCTGCGACGTCATCCTTGCGCCCACTGCGCCCAGCGCAGCCTTTGGCCTCGGCGAAAATGTCGACGATCCGCTGAAAATGTATCTGAACGACGTGTTCGCGGTGCCGGCCTCGCTGGCGGGTCTCCCCGCCATGTCCGTGCCCGGCGGGCTCAGCAAGGATGGGCTGCCGCTCGGCCTGCAGATCATCGGCCCGGCTTTCGATGAGCAATCCGTGCTGAATGCCGGCTTTGCCATCGAGCAACGGGCGGGCTTTACCGCCCGGCCTGAGGCGTGGTGGTAAGTGTTTCGTGCTCCTGCGCAGGCAGGAGCCCAGGGCAGCCAGGTGCTGCACTCCCCTGGATTCCTGCCTTCGCGGGAATACTGTAAGGACTGAAGAATGACTGAGACGAGCTATCGCATTCGTGGCGCCACCGGGGACTGGGAGGTCGTCATCGGCCTTGAGGTCCATGCCCAGGTGGTGAGCCAGGCCAAGCTGTTCTCCGGCGCGGCGACGGCCTTCGGCGCGGAGCCGAACACGCAGGTGAGCCTTGTCGATGCCGCGATGCCCGGCATGCTGCCGGTGCCCAATCGCGAGTGCATCCGTCAGGCAGTGCGCACCGGCCTTGCGATCAATGCGCAGATCAACAAGTGGAGCCGGTTCGACCGGAAGAATTATTTCTATGCGGACTTGCCGCAGGGCTACCAGATTTCCCAGCTTTATCATCCGCTTGTCGGCGAAGGTTCGCTGACGATCGAAGCCGACGAGAAGGCCGGCATTCCCGCCGACAAGGCCATTGGCATCGAGCGCATCCATGTCGAGCAGGATGCCGGCAAGCTGATGCACGATCAGCATCCGACGCGCTCCTATGTCGATCTCAATCGCTCGGGTGTGGCGCTGATGGAGATCGTCAGCCGCCCGGACATGCGCTCGCCTGCCGAGGCCGGGGCCTATCTGCGCAAGCTGCGCGCGATCCTGCGCTATGTCGGCTCGTGCGATGGCAATATGGAGGAAGGCTCTATGCGCGCGGACGTGAACGTCTCCGTGCGCAAGCCCGGCGAGGAATTCGGGACGCGGACCGAGACGAAGAACGTCAATTCCGTGCGCTTCGTCATGCAGACCATCGAATATGAAGCCCAGCGCCAGGTCGACGTAATCGAAGGCGGCGGGCGGATCGTGCAGGAAACCCGCCTGTTTAACCCGGATACCGGCACGACGCGCTCGATGCGCTCCAAGGAAGACGCGCATGATTATCGCTACTTCCCGGACCCCGACCTGCTCCCGCTGGTGCTGGAGGACAGCTTCATCGAGGATTGCCTGCACTCGCTGCCCGAACTGCCGGATGCCAAGCGCACCCGCTATGTCGAGGTACTGGGGCTCTCCGATTACAATGCCCGCGTGTTGACTGCCGAAGCGGAAACGGCCCGCTGGTTCGAGGCTCTGCTCGCGGAAAGCGCGCGCATCCAGAAGAAGAGCGAAGGTGAGGTGGCCAAGGCCAGCGCCAACTGGCTGCTCTCCGAGCTTTACGGTGCGCTCAATCGCCTCGGCAAGACGCTTGAGGACAGCCCGGTCAACCCGGAGCGCGGCGCGGAATTGCTCGCCCTGGTGGCCGATGGCACGATTTCGGGCAGCATCGCCAAGCAGGTGTTCGAGATTATGCTGGAGACCGGCGAAGCGCCTGCCGAAATTGTCGAGAAGCGCGGCCTCAAGCAGACCACGGATACTGGTGCGATCGAGGCGGTCGTTGCGAAGATTCTCGCCGACAATGCCGATAAGGTCGAACAGTATAAGGCTGGAAAGGAAGCGCTGTTCGGCTTCTTCGTCGGTCAGACGATGAAGGCCATGCAGGGCAAGGCCAATCCGCAGATGGTCAACGAGTTGATCAAGAAGGCATTGGGCTGATCGCCTCCCGGCCGCGCCTCCATTAGGCGGGCCGGGATGCTGAGATCAGTAGCTCAGATCAGTCTGGCGGCGGCGCGATGGACGGCAGTTCGTCGGGGCCGCGGCCGGGTTCATCGATATTGGGCGTTTCCGGCGCGATTTCCGGCGGTTCGCGAAACGGCGTCTCGTCCGGCGATTCCATGGGCGGAAGCTCGTCCGGTGACTGCGGGGTGATGGTATCGGGGGGCGGAATTTCCGGCTGGCTGGCCATGGCTTTGCGTCCTTTCGTTGCCCTTTTCAACGGGCGGGACAGGTGATCGTTCCGGATCGACACGGCAAGGCGCGCACAGCCTTGCCCTTTCCCAGGCTTTGCACTATGGCCCGCCGACCGGCGACCGATGCGGGCGTGGCGAAACTGGTAGACGCGCCAGATTTAGGTTCTGGTATCGCAAGATGTGGGGGTTCGAGTCCCTTCGCCCGCACCAGTTGCGCAGCCTGGCCCCGGTCGTTCCAAGAGATTTCATCCTAGCCTGGAAAGCGTCGAGTTAGAGATATGCAGATTGTCGAGACATTGAATGAGGGCCTCAAGCGCGCCTATACGCTGACCGTCACGGCCAAGGACATCGACGCCCGCGTCGAAGAGGAAGTGAAGTCGATTGCGCCGCAGGTGCGGATGCCCGGTTTCCGGCCCGGCAAGGTGCCTGCCAACCTCGTCCGCAAGATGCACGGCCCGGCCCTGCAGCGCGAGGCGCTGGACAAGTCCATCCGTGAGGGCGTCGAGAAGGTCATCGCCGAGAACAGGCTGCGTCCCGCGATGCAGCCGAGCGTCGAGCTGACCGCCGATTATGAGGACGGCAAGGATGCCGAGGTCAAGGTCGCTCTGGAAATCCTGCCGGAGGTTCCCGCGCCCAAGATCGAGGGCATCAAGCTGGAGCGGCTCGTCGTCGATGTGACCGACGAGCAGATCGACGAGGCGGTTGGCCGTCTCGCCGCGCAGAGCCAGCGTTATGAGGACGCCCCCAAGACCGCCAGGGCGAAGGAAGGCGACCAGGTCGTCATGGATTTCGTCGGCAAGGTCGACGGCGTGCCGTTCGAGGGCGGCACCGGTTCGGACATGGCGATCGCCATCGGCTCGGGCAATCTGATCCCCGGCTTCGAGGATCAGCTGGTCGGCGTGAAGACCGGCGACGAGAAGACCATCAACGTGACCTTCCCCGCCGAATATGGCTCCAAGGAGCTGGCCGGCAAGGATGCGACGTTCGATCTCGTCATCAAGGCGGTCAAGAACCCCGTCGAGAAGCCCGCTGACGACGAGTTCGCCAAGCAGCTCGGTCTCGAGAGCCTCGAGAAGCTGCGCGAGCTGTTCAAGGCGCAGATCGAGCAGGAGCACGGCAATCTGACGCGCACCTACATGAAGCGCCAGTTGCTCGATCAGCTGGCTGCCGGCCATGATTTCGAGGTGCCCCCGGGCATGGTCGAGGCCGAGTTCGGCCAGATCTGGCAGCAGCTTGAGCATGAAGCCGGTCACGAGGAAGATCCCGAGGCGGCGCTCAAGGAAATGGAAGCCGACCGCGACGATTATCGCAAGATCGCCGAGCGTCGCGTCCGTCTGGGCCTGCTCCTCTCGGAAATCGGTCAGGCCAATGGCGTCGAGATCACGCAGGCGGAAATGAACCGCCTCGTGGCCCAGGCCGCGCAGCAATATGCCCCGCAGGACCGCGAGCGGTTCGTCGAATATGTCCGCAACGAGCCGATGGCCGCCGCACAGCTGCGTGCCCCGCTCTATGAGGACAAGGTCGTCGACTATCTCTTCGAGAAGGCCGATGTGAGCGAACGCACGGTTGCGCGCGCCGATCTGGAAGCGGCGATCGAAAGCGAAGAGGGCGGTCACGTCCACGGACCGGATTGCGGCCACGATCACAGCCACGACGCCAAGCCGGCCAAGAAGGCTGCCGCCAAGAAGCCGGCTGCGAAGAAGGCTGATGCCGAGGCTGAGGCTGCTCCGGCAGAAGAGGCCAAGGCCCCTGCCAAGAAGGCTCCGGCCAAGAAGGCCGCTGCTGCCAAGGCCGACGAGGGCGAGGCGGCTGAGAAGCCGGCCAAGAAGCCCGCTGCCAAGAAGGCCAAGACTGCCGAGGCCTGAGACCTGACTGCAGATCGCATGAACTGATCAGAAGCGAGCCGGAGCGGGATGCCGTTCCGGCTCGCTTTTTCTTTGGATGCATGGCGGCGGGCTCGTGCAGAAGGTGCCGCCGGGCGCTGGGGTCGCAAAAGACCATTGCAACCATGCGATCTGTTGCCATAAGCCCGCAGTCCCATGCATCCAGACCCGTCCAGCCCGATGACAGGCGTGCGCATCGCCGTCCTGCTGCCTTGTTATAACGAGGCGGTCGCCATCGGGCAGACCGTTACCGCGTTCGCGCAGGCCTTGCCGCAGGCAGCCATCTACGTGTTCGACAATAACAGTTCCGATGATAGCGTCGCCGTGGCGCGCGCCGCCGGGGCGATCGTCTACAGCGTGCGGCAGCAAGGGAAGGGCCATGTCGTGC
Organism: Sphingobium sp. B8D3A; assembly: GCF_025961995.1. Classification (NCBI taxonomy): domain Bacteria; kingdom Pseudomonadati; phylum Pseudomonadota; class Alphaproteobacteria; order Sphingomonadales; family Sphingobiaceae; genus Sphingobium; species Sphingobium sp. B8D3A. The sequence goes on from NZ_JAOQOS010000001.1 coordinate 1,633,290, forward strand.
GGCGGATGTTCGCGGACGTCGATGCGGACATCTACGTGCTCGCCGATGGCGATGCGACCTATGATGCGAGCGCGGCGCCGGCGCTGGTCAGCGCGATGCTGGACGGGCCGCTCGACATGGTCGTCGGCGCCCGCAAGTCGGAGGTGGAGGCGGCTTACCGTCCGGGGCACCGGCTCGGCAATCTGCTGCTCACCGGGCTGCTGCGGCAGCTTTTCGGGCGCAGTTTCACCGATATCCTCTCAGGCTATCGGGTGTTCTCCCGGCGGTTCGTCAAGAGCTTTCCGATCCTATCGGAGGGCTTCGAGATCGAAACGGAGATGTCTGTCCACGCCCTCGAACTACGCATGCCGGTGGGCGAGGTGATGACGGCCTATGCGGCGCGGGCGGAAGGTTCGCTCTCCAAGCTCAACACCTTCCGCGACGGCTGGCGCATCCTGCGCACGATGATCCAGCTCTATCGCGTGGAGCGGCCCTTGTGGTTCTTCGGTTTCATTGCGCTGGTGATCGCGCTGGTTGCCGGGCTGATGGGCGTGCCGGTCATCCTGACCTATCTGGAGACGGGGCTTGTGCCCCGCTTCCCGACCCTCATCACCATTGTGGGGATGGGCGTCCTGTCCGCCCTGTGCCTGCTCACCGGTCTCATTCTCGACACAGTGACGCGCGGCCGGCAGGAAATGAAGCGCCTTGCCTATCTGGCGCATACCGCGCCGGGGATGGCGCGTTAAATTTCATTAACCCAGTTGATCATGAATAATTGAGTCCATAAACTTTCCCGACAGGCTCGGGGGGGCAGGTATGGAGGGGGTTGGTTCAGCGCCGCATCGCTATGAGGTGCTTGATAGCTTGCGCGGCATTTGCGCGTGCATGGTCCTCCTTCTGCATGTGAAGACGCAGGGAAGGATTTCGAACGCAGCGCTGGTTGAGCATGCGTCTCTTTTTGTCGATTTCTTTTTCGTGCTGTCCGGCTTTGTCATCGGCGCGAGCTACGGGAAGAGGCTCGTGGGCGGCTATTCCGTCGGTCATTTCATGCGCAAGCGGATCGCCCGCGTCTATCCACTGCATTTTGCCATGCTGGCCTGCTTCGTCTTGTTCGAGCTTTGTCTCCTCATCTTCGGTGGGGATAGGTTAGGCAGGCCGGCCTTCGAGGGCTTACAGTCGCCCAAGAATCTGATCGACGCCCTGCTGTTGATCCAGATTTTCCCGGGCGGCGATCCGACAGCGTGGAATTTCCCCAGCTGGTCGATCGCAGCGGAAGTCTGGATTTATCTGGTCTTTGCGTTGGTTCTGCGAACCGCTGGGCGTCACTTGGTGCCAATTTGTCTGGGCATTGCGGTCGCCGTTCCGTTGCTGCTCCTTAGCCAGCCGGATTTCAGTCCGGTCATGTACCAGAACGCGCTGCTGCGTTGCGCGATGGGCTTTGCGCTCGGCCTCGTCGGTTGGCGCTGCATGAATCGGATCAAGGCGATGCAGCTTCCAGCTTGGACTGATCATGGACTTGAGCTGGTGACGGCGATTGCGCTGGTAGCATTCATATCCTGCCTGGGAGGAGGGAGGCTGTCCGTTCTGTCACCCTTTCTCTTTTTAATCGCGGTACTCGTGTTCGGGCGTGAGAAAGGCGTGGTGAGCGACTGCTTGAAAAGGCCCAAGGTGGTAGAGATCGGAGCACTCTCCTATTCGATCTACCTTATCCACATCTTTCTATATTACCGCCTGCTCAACTTGTTATCGGTCATCGAGCGTCATGTCGCTGTCGATCTGGTGGTCGATACGCAGACCGGGAAAGCCATCGGCGGCGGGGTCTGGATCGGCGATGGGATCAGCATCCTCTTTCTGATCTTCGTCATGGGCTGTGCCTCTCTGAGCCGGCGACTGATCGAAGGGCCTGGGCGCGCGCTTTTCGAAACGTACCTGTCCGCACCCGGTGCCCAGCCTGCGCATCTTGAAGTCAGTGCCCAAACGTCCGATGTAGTGGCCGCAGACGGCCAGTAAGAAAGAGAATCATGACCGATAATTTTGATCCGCTCGGGGCACTTGTTCCTATCGTTATCGAACAGTCCAATCGCGGCGAGCGCAGCTTCGATATCTACTCGCGCCTGTTGCGGGAGCGGATCATTTTCGTGACCGGCCAGGTCGAGGATCACATGGCCTCGCTGATCGTTGCCCAGCTGCTGTTTCTGGAATCGGAAAATCCGAAGAAGGACATCTGGATGTACATCAACTCGCCGGGCGGCGTGGTGACGAGCGGCATGGCGATCCACGACACCATGCAATATATCCGCCCCAAGGTCGGCACGGTGTGCATCGGCCAGGCCGCATCGATGGGCAGCTTCCTGCTCGCGGCGGGCGAGCCGGGCATGCGCTTTGCGCTCAGCAACGCGCGGATCATGATCCACCAGCCGTCTGGCGGCGCGCAGGGCATGGCGTCTGATATCGAGATCCAGGCCAAGGAAATCCTTCGTATCCGCCGTCGCCTGAACGATCTGTACGTGAAGTACACCGGCCAGCCGCTGGAGAAGATCGAGGCCGCCATGGATCGCGACACCTTCCTGGAAGCGGAAGAAGCGCTCGCGTTCGGCCTTGTGGACAAGGTGTACGACAAGCGTCCCGGCACCAGCGAAGAAACGCCGGCTTGATAGGGTCGGGCCGGCCGCTCACGCGGTCGGCCTTTGCATCCCGGCGGCGCCGTGCATCGTCGCCGGACTTTGGGCTGTGCCGTGGTCGAGTGAGCGGCCAGCTTGTTTCCGCCGCTAAAATCTCTCTGTTCGCAGCCTGGCCGGGGCTGGCCAGCATCTCCCATTGCAAAGCCGGACCAGCCCTCCCATCTTCTTTCCATTATGGCTTTTGAGCCGGCAATGTCTGGTTTACGCTATTTGGCGACATTTTCGGCACTTGTGATGCTGCAAGAAGCCGGTCTAGGATGACCGACGGAAAGAGCATCTGGGCAATTGGCGCGAGACGGCGCCAGACCAAGGAAGAGATTGAATGACAAAGCTCACAGGATCGGATTCGAAGAGCACGCTCTACTGCTCGTTCTGCGGAAAGTCGCAGCACGAAGTGCGTAAGCTCATCGCCGGCCCAACCGTGTTCATCTGCGATGAATGCGTCGAATTGTGCAACGATATCATTCGTGAAGAGACCAAGGGTGGTTTGGTCGGCCGCAAGGAAGGCGGCGTGCCGACGCCCCAGCAGATTTGCGATGTGCTGAGCGATTATGTGATCGGCCAGCAGCGCGCCAAGCGCGTGCTCTCGGTGGCTGTGCACAATCACTACAAGCGGCTCGAGCATGGCGGCAAGGCTGGCGATGTCGAGCTGGCCAAGTCCAACATCCTGCTGATCGGCCCGACGGGTTGCGGTAAGACGCTGCTCGCGCAGACGCTGGCCAAGACGTTCGACGTGCCGTTCACCATGGCGGATGCGACGACGCTGACCGAAGCCGGCTATGTCGGTGAGGATGTCGAGAACATCATCCTCAAGCTGCTCCAGGCGTCGGACTATAATGTCGAGAAGGCGCAGCGCGGCATCGTGTATATCGACGAGATCGACAAGATCAGCCGCAAGGCGGAGAATCCCTCCATCACCCGCGACGTGTCGGGCGAGGGCGTGCAGCAGGCGCTGCTCAAGCTGATGGAAGGCACGACCGCGTCGGTGCCGCCGCAGGGCGGCCGCAAGCATCCGCAGCAGGAATTCCTGCAGGTGGACACGACGAACATCCTGTTCATCGCGGGCGGTGCCTTTGCAGGGCTGGAAAAGATCATCGGCGACCGGCTTGAGGGCAAGTCGATCGGCTTCGGCGCGCATGTCGCGGCACCGGATGAACGGCGTACCGGTCAGCTGCTGAAGCAGACCGAGCCGGAAGATCTGCTCAAATTCGGCCTTATCCCCGAGTTTGTCGGTCGTCTGCCGGTCATCGCGACGCTGGAAGATCTCGACATCGCCGCGCTGGTGCAGATCCTCACCGAGCCCAAGAACGCGCTGGTGAAGCAGTATCGCAAGCTGTTCGAGCTGGAAGATGTCGAGCTGACGTTCACGGACGAAGCGCTGACGGCGATTGCTCAGCGCGCCATCGAGCGCAAGACCGGCGCGCGTGGTCTGCGGTCGATCATCGAGGCGATCCTGCTCGACACCATGTTCGATCTGCCGACGATGGAAGGCGTGACCGAAGTCGTGGTGGACAAGGATGTGGTGGAGGGCCGTAAGGACCCCGTCCGCGTCTTCGGTGCGGAAAAGCGCCAGGCGGGTGACGCGGCCTGATCGGATAATCTGACCGGCATGAAAAACGCCGCCGCCGGGGCCTGAGGGCTCCAGCGGCGGCGTTTTCGCTTGTTTAGTCAAATGCTCAGTCGAGTGTCTGCTTCACCGCATAATATGTGAAGATGGAGTGATCGGGATTGGACCGGCGGCTGCCGGTGCCGATGATCAGCGTCTTGCCCATCCAGTCATGCGGGCCCTCGGGCACCACGAATGTGGGCGAGAAGCAGAAATAGGCCGGTTGCGGCGTGCCGTCATCCAGTCGCGCCTCGCCCGGCTTGGCCGGGATGAGATAGCCATTGTTGTTGATGTAAATCTTGGTGCCGTCATCGGCCTGCAGCATATAGTGCGACTTGATGACGATGGTGCCGTCGCCCCGCACGGTGGCGTAATCGGCACCGCTGTCCGGGATGATGATGCCGGACAGGCGCGGGCCGTAGATCGTGCCGCTGGCGCAGGGCGTGTAGCCCTGATAGCCGCCGCCCGGCAGCGGGCCGACCGTGCAGCGTTCGGGGCGGAAATTCACCCGCATCTCGAACACATATTCGAGATGGGCGGGGACTTGCGGATCGTTCATCGCATGCTCTCCTCTTGGCTGGATAAGGCACTGCCGCCGCCCTGCGGAAAGTGCAAGGCGGCGGCAGCTGGATTTCTTTGGAAGGCGTCAGCCGTCAGAGCAGCATGAAATAGTGGATGCGGTTGGCCTTCGGGATCTTCTCGGCAACGCCGACGAAGATGTGCTTGCCCAGCCATTCGTGCGGGCCTTCCGGCACGTCGAACTTGGGGCTCACCCGCATATAATATTCTTCCGGTCCCACATCTTCGTTGCGGGCCATGCGCTCCATCGCGTCACCTTCGGCCCAGCGATAGCCGCGGCTCTGCAGATAGATCGGCGTGCCGTCATCGGCTTCCAGCATGTAGCGCGCGTCGAAATCGATCACGCCATTGGGGCGGGACAGCGGATAGTCGCCGCCGCTCATCGGGATGACCCGGCCGCGAATGCGGGGGCCCTCGAAGGTGCCTTGGGCCGCCCACACGGCAGCGCGGGTCGCGCCCATGCTGGTGGGGGAAATCCACACCGCCGGTGTCAGGTCGATCGACACCGTGAAGGCGAATTCGAACTTCGGCGCGAAGGGATGGGGGGCAATCTCGGGCGTTACCATGAAGTGCAATCTCCTTTTTCGATGACTATCAAACAGCAGCTGTGGCAGGCAGCGTCTTGTACCGCGCGCCGAGAATCTGCGCGAACTTGCCGTCGCGCAGATAATAGAAGCCAAGGCTCTCGATGTTGAGGGTCTGGCCCTTCATCAAGGGGCCGGCGATGAAGTCGGGCCAGTCTTCCAGGCCATAGAATTCGGTGCGAACATGGCAGGCGAGGGTGCCCGGACCGGCCGCGACGGCGAGAATGTCGAGCGTTTCGCGGACCTTGGACTTCACGTCGCGGTAGAAATCCAGAATGGCGGAACGTCCTATGATCTGGCGCTTCTCGCCCAGGTTGAACACCACGTCATCGCAATAATAGCGGCCGAAACCTTCGAAATCGTTCGCATTGAAGCGGGCGATGTAGTCGGCATAGTCGTCCTCGGTCATCCTGCGCTCCAAGAAAATTCTTGTTGTTGATTCTTCAACAGCTAAGCGGGTGGCCGCTTGGGTTCAACTGAAAAACGTCGACCCATTCGACCGATATGCTTGCCAAGCCCCGGAATCTGGCCGATTGTTGCGCATGATAACATTGCCCATCACGGGGTCCGCCTGTTTGTGACGATGCCTGCAAAACAAATTGCCATTGCTGCACCTGAGATTGATTGTGCCGTAGAAAGACCGCGTGTTCCGCTCGATCAGGTCATGCGGGTGTTCCTGCGCAAGCCGGGGTTTCTGCTCAACCGCATCGATCAGATCGCCAATGCCCTGTATGGATCGGTGGCCTGCGGGGGCGAGACTTTATCGCAAGCGGAAATGATGCTGGCGATTGCCGAGCGTCCGGGGAGCGACCAGGTTCGCCTCGCGCGGGCCTGCGGCAGCGACACGTCGACCACGGCGATCGTGCTGCAAAACCTTGAACTGACGGGCCTCATTGCCCGCCAACAAGATGAGCGGGATCGGCGGCGCAGCCTGCCGGTGCTGACGGCGGCCGGGGAAGCGCGCATGGACGAAATCCGGTCGTCCTTCGCCCAGCTTCAGGCGTTGCTGCTCGATCCGCTGAGCGATGATGAGCGCGCGGTGGCCATGGCGCAGCTCTCCAGCCTGGTGGAGGCCGGCAATGATGGTGCGCCGCGGTGGGACAGGCAGGACTCCTATCTGACCAATGTGCCCAGCATGTTGTTCCGCCGCGCGCTGCAGATTCTCCATGCGCATTTCAGTGAGCAGGTCGCGCCGATGGCGGTGACCCTGCGCCAGTTCTCCGCGATGGTGATTCTGGATCTGCATGGCGGCCTGAGTCAGGTCGAGTTCGCGCGGGTCTACGGGCTTGATCCCTCGACCTGCGCGATCGTTCTCAAGAAGCTGGCCCAGCGGGGGTGGTTGCAGGCAGTGCCGTCTCCGCAGGATCGTCGCAAGACGCTATATTTCGTCACCGATGAGGGCCGGCACCAGATCGACCGCCTCCAGGCCAGCGCGGATGCGACGGAAGATGCGGTGCGATCCAACATATCGGCGCGCGCCTTCGAAGCGCTGCTCCCGCCCTTGCAATCCGTGGTGCGCGCGCACTCGGCGATCCTGCGCTATCCGGGCTTTTTCCCTTGGGATCATGAACCGCCGCAATCCTGTTGATTGCGCGTTCAACATCGATATACAACGACGTCTGACTAATTGAGGCGAGTCTCTCGCCTTTGGGGAGGACGTTCATGGCGGATATCGAACGGCGCAGCGTGCCCGTGCACAACCCACGCAGCGGCGCGATCGACTTTATGATGGAAATTGCGACGGCGGAGGACGTAGCGGCGAAGGCCGACCGTCTCCGGCGCAACCAGCAGGCTTGGGCTGCCAAGCCGCTCGCCGAGCGCATCGGCGTCATGCAGCGCTGGCTGGGCGAGGTCGCCAAGCGCGCCAGCGCCATCGCCGAGGCTGATGCGATCGATACGGGCGGGTGCCACACCTCCTATCTCCAGGGCTTCATCACCATGGGCAATATCGGCGGCTGGATCGAGGACGCGCAGGCCGCGCTCGATGCGGCGAGCTATACCGGCCCCTCCAAGGCCATGCCGCAGGTGGAGGTGCGCACGCAGTTCGTGCCCTATCCGCTGGTCGGCGTGATCGGCCCCTGGAACGCGCCGATGATGCTGGTGCTGCTCGATGCCATTCCCGCCCTGTTCGCAGGTTGCGCTGTGCTCATCAAACCCTCGGAAGTGACGCCGCGCTGGGTAGAGCCGCTGTTCGAGGCCGTGGCGCAGGTGCCGGAACTGGCCGGCGTGTTCGATTATGTTCAGGGCGATGGCGAGACGGGCCGCGCGATCATCGATGCGGTGGATCTGCTCTGCTTCACCGGCAGCGTGCCGACCGGCCGCAAGATCGCCGTGCAGTGCGCCGAGCGCCTGATCCCCTGCTATCTGGAACTGGGCGGCAAGGACCCTGTGATCGTCACGGAGACCGCCGATCTGGAGCGGGCGACCACAGCCGTCCTGCGCGGCGCGGTTCATGCCAATGGCATGGTCTGCTTCTCGGTCGAGCGCATTTATGTCGCCGAGGCCATCCACGATGCGTTCGTCGCGCTGCTGGTCGAGAAAGCGCAGAAGGTCCGCCTCAACAGCGACGATCCGCGCGCCGGGCATCTCCATCCCTTCACCTTCGCGCCGCAGGCGCAGATCGTCGAACGGCATATCGCGGACGCTGTCGAGAAGGGGGCGAAGGTCCTCACCGGCGGGGCGGTCGAGCAGATCGACGGCGGGCTCTACATGCGCCCGACCGTGCTGACCGGCGTCACCCATGACATGCTAGTCATGCGGGACGAAACCTTCGGGCCGATCCTGCCGGTCATGCCGTTCAAGACGGTAGAAGAGGCGATTGCCCTCGCCAACGACACCATTTTCGGCCTTACGGCGAACGTCGTCGCCGGAAGCCCGGAAGAAGCGATGGCGATCGGCCTGCAGATCAATGCCGGCTCCGTGTTCATGCAGGATACCTTCCTGACCTTCGCCAAGAACCGCACGGTCGGCAGCAATGCCTTTGGCGCGTCCGGCGTGGGCGGGGGCTCGCGCACCGGCCCGGAGGCGATCCTGCGCTATGTGCGCCGCAAGGCTCTGCTCACCAATCATGGCGAGCCGGCCGATATCCAGAACGATCACCATCTTGGAAAACCGGGAGGACACTGACATGGCATGGGAACTGAGCGCACTCGACCGGCTCGAAATTCAGGAGCTTTATTCGCGCTACGCCTGGGGCATCGACCTCGCCGATGAAGAGACGGCGATGTCGACCTTCGCGCAGGACGCCTGGTTCGATCATCTCTGGCAGGGCCGGGTGCAGGGCCATGAGGCGATCCTGGAGAATCTGCGCTCGCTTTGGAACGACCGGCAGAGCTGGTGGTACGGGCGCCAGCACATCATGAACACGCTGATCATGGACCCACGCCCGGAGCAGGGCGAGGTGGACGTGCGCTGTTTCTTCCAGATCCTCCAGTTCCAGACCGATTACCACACCAACTTCGTGTTCGGCATCGGCACACGGCAGGACCATGTGACCAAGAAGGAAGGCGTGTGGCGGTTCCAGTCGCTGCACGTCAACGCCTGGACCGCCGCCGATCAGGTGCCGTGGAAAGGCGAGATCCTGCTCAAGAAAAAGCCGAGCCATCAGGCTCCGCCGGTCGCGGGGAAGAAGTGATGCAGATCACCGCTGCCGTCAGTCGCGGCAATCAGCCGGCGCCGGTGCTTGAAACGCTGGAGCTGGAAGCGCCGCGCGCGGGCGAGATGCTCGTGCGCATGGCCGCGGTCGGCATCTGCCACACCGATCTGCATGAGCATCCCGGCCGTCACGCGCCGCATCCCATCGTGCTGGGTCATGAGGGCGCGGGCGTGGTCGAGGCGCTGGGTGAGGGCGTGCGCGGGTTCGCCGTGGGCGACCATGTGCTCCTCTCGGGCAGCAGCTGCGGCGTGTGCCCCAGTTGCGTGGCCGGACGTCCGACCTATTGCGATCTGGCGATGCCGATGAACTTCGGCGGCAAGCGCCTCGATGGCTCGACGGCGCTGGCGTGCGGGGATGAGCGCATCCACTCGCATTTCTTCGGCCAGTCTTCGTTCGCGACGCACAGCATCGTGCCGGAGCGCACGGCGGTGAAGGTGGACAAGGATATTCCGCTGGAACTGCTGGCCCCGCTCGGCTGCGGAGTCATCACTGGCGCCGGATCGGTGATCGAGGCGCTGAAGGTGGGGGCAGGGGATACCATCGCCATCTTCGGGGTCGGTGGCGTCGGCCTCTCTGCGGTGATGGCCGCCAAGCTGGTGGGCGCGAAGCGGATCGTCGCGGTGGACATCAACCCAGGCCGGCTTGAGCTTGCGCGCGAACTGGGCGCGACCGATGCGATCCGCTCGGACGGCGAGGACGTCGCCAAGCAGATCCGCGCGGTTACCGGTCGCGGCGTGGATTTCACCTTCAACACCACCACCGTGCCGGCCGTCCACACCATGGCACTGGAATGCCTCGCCATGAACGGGACCGCCGGCTTCGTCGCGGCGCCTCGGGGGGAATGGGCGCCCGCCATGTTCCCCATGCTCGCGGGTGGCAAGCAGTTGCGCGGCATCCTCGGCGGCGACGCCAATCCGCGCACCTTCCTGCCGATGCTGATCGATTACTGGCGGCAAGGACGCTTCCCGTTCGATCGGCTGATCGAGACCTACGCCTTCGATGAGATCGGCAAGGCGTTTCATGATTGTGAGGCGGGCACGGTGATCAAGCCGGTGCTCAAGGTTGGAGATGCTGCATGACCCCCGAAATCCGCAAACAGCTTGAAGCGTTCGGCACGGAACTGACCCCGGACATGATGGGCGGCACGCAGGGAATCTACCGCGCCCTGCAGCCGGGCTTGCCGGCGGGCGCCAAGGTGACGCGCGACCATCAATATGGTCCCGATGCGCGCAATCGGCTGGATATCTTCACGCGGGACGGGCTTTCCGGCGCGCCGGTGCTGGTGTTCGTCCATGGCGGCGGCTTCGTGATGGGCGACAAGACCACCGAAGGCTCGCCCTTTTACGACAATATCGGCAGCTTCGCCGTGGATGAGGGCTATGTCGGCGTCACCATGACCTACCGGCTCGCCCCTGCCGCCACCTGGCCGGCCGGCGGCGAGGACGTGGCCAATGCCGTCATCTGGCTGCGCGAGAATGTGGCGCAATTCGGCGGCGATCCGGACCGCATCTTCGTGATGGGGCAGTCGGCGGGCGCGGTGCACGTGGCCGATTGCGTCGCGCGCTTCTCCCCACAGATCGCCGGCGCGCTGATGTGCTCGGGAATTTACGACGTGGCCGCGGCCGAGCCGAACCAGTTCCAGAAATCCTATTATGGCGAGGACCCGGCCGGCTGGGCGCAGGCGTCCACCGTGGCCGGCCTGCTCACCAGCAAGATCCCGCTATTCTTCTCGGTCTGCGAGTTCGATCCGGTGCCGTTCCAGCAGCAGGCCGCGAGCCTGGCTGCCCGCTACGCCATAACCAACAAGGCCTTTCCAAGGCTGCATTGGCTGGGAGGCCACAACCACCTGTCACCTGTGCTCGAGATCGGGACGCCAGACAGCGACCTTGAGCATCACATCATGAACTTCATCGCCACCGTCTGAGGCAGATTCTTCAGGAGGACCCCATGGTCGAACCCATTCAATTTCCGGACGTCGAGCTCTATCGCGGCTGGGGCGAGCCGATGCGCGCCAATATCGAGTTGCGCGGGCTGGAGCTGATCTCCGGCGCCATCCCCGATGGGCTGGAAGGCGGCCTGTACCGCGTCGGTGCCGACCGGCAATATCCCTCCGGCCGCACCGATGACATCTTCATCGATGGCGAAGGCCAGATGCACATGATCCGCTTCAAGGACAATCAGGCGGATTATGTCGTCAAATGGGTCGAGACGGATCGCTACAAGGCGCAGAAAGCCGCCCGTCGCGGGCTCTTCGGCAGCTACCGCAACCGCTATACGGCCGATGAAAGCGCGAAGGACATCCATCTCGGCACGGCCAACACCACGGCGATGTTCCATGCCGGCCATCTCTATGCGTTGAAGGAAGATGACCTCCCTTACGAGATCGACCCCGACACGCTGGAAACAAAGGGCCGCGTGGACTTCGACGGACAGATATTGTCCGAGACGTTTACGGCGCATCCGAAGGTGGACCCGATCACCAACGAACTGCTGGCGTTCGGCTATCAGGCCAAGGGCGATGCGACCAAGGATTTCGTGTTCTACGTCTTCGGGCCGGATCGCAAGATCAAGACCGAGATCTGGTTCGAGATGCCCTATGCAGCCTGCGTCCATGATTTCGCGATCACGGATGAATGGGTGGTCGTGCCGTTCTTCCCGCTCATCACCGATCTCGACGTGGTGAAGCAGGGCGGGCCTTATTATCAGTGGCATCCCGATCAGCCTGTGCATGTCGCGCTGGTGCCGCGTTATGGCAAGGCGGAGGATATTCGCTGGTTCAAGGGGCCAACCGGCAGCGCCGGTCACATGATGAATGCCTATCGCGAGGGCACGAAGGTCCACCTCGACCTGTGCTATTATGATGGCAATTGCTTCCCCTTCTTTACCACGCCGCACGGCGAGGAAACAGCGCCGGTTCCGCCTTTCCTGACGCGCATGACGTTCGACCTCGCCAGCAATGAGGACAGCTTCACCACGCAGCGTCTGCTGAACATTCCGGGCGAGATGCCGCGCACGGACGATCGCTATCAGGGGCGGCCCTATCGCTATGGCTTCCTGCTCGCACGCGCACAGGATGGATCGAGCGGCACGGCGCGGTTCGACAACCAGACAGGCGAGTTCCAGATCTGGAAGCCGGGCCCGGGCGATAGCGTGCAGGAGGCGCAGTTCGTGCCGCGCACGCCGGATGCGCCGGAAGGCGATGGATGGCTGCTCGTGCTGGTCGCACGTGGTGCGAAGAATCGTAGCGATCTGGCCATTCTCGACGCGCAGAATCTGGCGGCTGGGCCGGTTGCGCTGCTCAAGCTGCCCGTCCGCGTTCGCTCGACCTTCCACGGCACCTGGGTGCCGGAGGAGACGCTCAAGAGCGGCCAGTATAATATGAAGCTCAGCTCGGCAGCCTGATCGCTTACACCTATCGGCTGACCGGTTTCCTGTAGACCGGGCGGACCTCAAACAGAAAGGGCGGCCCTCGCATCATAGCGAGGCCGCCCTTTTCCTTGTCGCCCGACAACCGTCGAGCGCGTATATCAATGCGCGAGCGTGACGGGCTCTCTATCCTTCGCCTCTTCCTGGCGGCGGATATAGGCGAGGGCGAACATCAAGATCGCGGTGCCAAGCGGCAGCGCTGCCGTCAGCGCGAGGGTGAGTTGCAGCGAGTAGTGCTGGGCGAGTGCGAAGCCGCCGGCAATCGGCGCCACGATGCCGCCAATGCGCCCGGCGCCACCGGCCCAGCCCAATGCCGTGCTGCGCATCCGGGGCGGATAGACTTGGGCGATCATCGTGTTGAGGCCGGACTGTCCGCCGGTCTGGAAGAACTGCCAGGTGAGCAGCGCGACCACGAAGAAGGCGGAGTAGAAGGGCACCCAGCCCAGCAGGTTGATGGTCACGGCCAGCATGACATAGAAGCAGGCGATGAGCAGGGCAGGGCGCATCCGGTCCATCAGCCAGCCGATGGAGAGCGTGCCCGCGACCCCGCCGAGATAGCCGATCATGGCGACCTTCGCGAAATCCTGGATGGGGACGCCCGCCATTTCGAGGAAGAAGGTCGGCATCCAGGCGCTAAGCAGGGCCGTGTTGGTCATGCTGAGGGTGCAGGCAGCCCAGACCAGTGCCGTCATGGTCAGGCGACCCTCGGAGAACACGTCGGACAGCTTGGCCTTGCGCCCCTTGGCGCCACCGCTCTCGATCACGAACAGTTCGTCGCCCCGCAGGTCGACATTGCGGTCGATCTTGCGGATCGTGGTCGCGATCCGCTGGTCGGACGGGTTGCGCTCGGCCCGGAACTTGAGCGATTCCGGCACGATCAGGAAGAGCAGCACCGCGCAGGTAATCGGCACAAGGCCGCCGATCCAGAAGCCGCTTTCCCAGCCATAGCTGTCCAGCAGCCACGCCGCGACGACGCCGCTGGCGGCACTGCCGGTCGAGAAGCCGACAAGCGCCAGAGAGATCAGCGTCGAGCGTTTGCGTTTGGGGGTCAGCTCGGAGATCAGCGCCATGGCCATGGGCAGGCCCGCCGCCATGAACACGCCGGCAATGCCGCGCAGAACAGCCAGTTGCGTGAGCGTCTGGGCATGGATGCTGCCGATGGTGATCGTGCCGAAGATGAGGCAGGAGACCGTGAGCATGAACCGCCGTCCGAACCGGTCCGCCAGCGGGGCGATGCTGAAGGCGCCAATGGCGAGGCCGATCTGCTGGTAGACGAATACCTTGGTCATTGCCTCGGAGGTCTCTCCGAAATCCGCAGCGATGGCTGGCGCGATCTTACCGATCATGAAGATATCGAACCCGTCGATGAAGCAAACCAGAACGCAGACGAGCAGCGCCATGATCTGGGTGGCGCTGATCCGCGACCGATCGATGAAGTCTTCGACGTCAAACCTGTTCATATTCAGCCATCCCGCATCCATCCGGCCGACCAGCCGGGCTTTTTATCGGATCGCACCAAAACACGGTGTTGATGGGGAATCAACATCCTTATAGAGCAAAGTTGCAGATTAGCGGTTGTGACGGGCGGCGATGTCGCCCATGGGCGCCGCGTAAGAGCGGGCGCGACGCGGTTTCGACGGGATCGGAACAAGGGGCGCCATCGGTCCGCAGGCAATGGCCCATCGTGGCATGGATGCGACACTTTCTGACAAAGTCATCAGTATTTCCTGCTCGATGAGAAATTTTCTTGTTTTCTCATCGGTAGTCTCCCAATGGCGCAGGCTGGAGTATCGGGCAAAGTCAATATCTCGGAGTATTGGCGATGCTCGGCTGGTCTTATGCCAGCGGGAGAAGGATGCAATACAGGCGAAGCCCGGTGGCTTCGATCAGGCCCCTCATCGTGCCTGATCGGCTCACAGGCAAAGGCGATCTCGTTCGTCTTGGCGCATAAGTCCACTCCCTGCTGATCACTCCAATAACGCGGTGAAGCTGCGTGGTGTCCTCGCCTGTTCGCGGGCGGCGCTGTCTCCGGGCGGCGCGGGGATGCGGCGAGGCATTCACCCATCGATCAATGGGCCTGCGCCCGCGTTTTGGGAGATTTGGAATGTCGTTTTCGTTGAGGAACAAGCTTCTGGGGATGGCGGGTGCGTCCGTCTTTGCCATGAGCATCGCAGCGCCCGCACAGGCGCAGGACGATGCCGCTGCCCAGGCGCAGCCCCAGCGCGCCGGTGTCGAAGAGATCGTCGTGACCGCGACGCGCTCGGCCACCAACCTGCAGGAAACGCCGCTGGCCATCACCGCCGTAACCGCTAATGCGCTGACCGATCGGGCGATCAACAACATTCAGGACGTTGCGGCCATCGTGCCGAACGCCAGCTTTGCGGCAGCGAACGCCTCTTTTGGCCGCGCCGTGCAGGCCTATATCCGCGGCATCGGCCAGTATGACTTCAATCTGGCGTTCGAGCCGGGCGTGGCCTTTTATGTCGATGACCAATATTATGCGCTGCTCGCCGGCTCGACCTTCGATCTGCTCGACCTTGAGCGCGTCGAAGTGCTGCGCGGCCCGCAGGGCACGGTGTTCGGCCGCAACGCCATTGGTGGCGCCGTCAACCTGATCTCCAAGGCACCTGACGCGACGCCTTCGGCCTATGTCGAAGCGACCGTGGGCAGCTACAACCGCACCGACCTGCGCGCCGGCTTTAACGTGCCGCTGTCTGAGAACCTCTTCTTCCGCGTTTCGGGCGTGTCGAAGAAGCGCAAGGGCTACCAGAAGCTGCTCGACTTCCGTTGCGATATGGTGCGTCAGGGCACGCCTGGCCTCGCCGGCAGGTTCCCCTCGCTCGATCCCTCGGACGGCTTCCTCTCCGGCGCCTCGCAGACCGATTGCGAACTGGGCCGCTATGGCGGTGAAAGCGTCGTCGCCCTGCGCGGCGCGCTGCGTTACGCCGGCACCGGCATCGACCTGACGCTCTCGGCGGACTACACCAACGATGATTCCCCGGCGGTGGCGAACAAGCAGCTCCGCATCGTGCCGAGCGCAGCCACGCAGGCGCTTGATGCGGCCGTTTATCAGCCGCTTTGGGGGGTCAGCTATGACAGCCGCTTCCTCACGAACAGCCCTTACACCACCTATGCCACCTATTGCGATCCGATCCCGGCTGGTACCAACATCGCCGGCACTTATTATAACGGTGGGTCGGACCGTGGCGGCCAGTGCTTCGATCGCAAGGCTGTGATCGAGAATTACGGCTTCAGCGGCAAGGCCGTGGTCGATCTGACGCAGGACCTGACGCTCACCGTGCTGGGCAGCTATCGCAATGTCTTCACGACGGCCATCAACGATACCGACGGGTCGCCGCTGAGCCTGCAGACCACCAAGTCCATCATCACGCATGAGCAGTGGACGGTCGAACCGCGCCTCAACTACACCAGCCCGTTGTTCGATGTGACCGCCGGTCTGTTCTACTACAAGGGCAAGGGCCTCACGACGTCCAACGTCTCGATTCCGTTCCTCAACTTCCAGCAGAACGCCCGCATCAGCGTGGATAGCGAAGCCAAGGCGGCTTATGCCCAGGCGCAGGTTCGTCCGCTCGATCGCCTGCAGCTCACCGCTGGCCTGCGCTACTCGGAAGATACCAAGGACACGCTTTTCAATAACGGCCAGGGCGGCATCATTCGCCCCGTGCTCGTCAAGGACGACCGCATCGATTACCGCTTCGGCGCGGATTACAAGCTGACCGATTCCGTGATGGTCTATGGCTCGATCGCTTCGGGCTATCGTCCCGGTGCGTTCAACCCGCGTCCGTTCCAGGCCTCGCAGCTCGTGCCTGTCGCGGCCGAGGAAATGGTCGCCTACGAACTCGGCTTCAAGGGTGACTTCTTCGACCGTCGCCTGCGCCTGAACGTGGCCGGCTTCTATTCGGACTACTCCTCGCGCATCGTCTCGCAGAGCGGTTCGGAATGCATCAACAACGGCACGACCGGTGTCTGCACGCTCGCCGGGACGCAGGTCGATCCGGCTGTCACGGGTGGGAATGAACTGTGCCGTGCCTATAATCCGGCCACGGACGGTGCGGTCAACCTGGCGCAGGGCATTGGCGTGGCTTGCATTTCCAAGACCAACTACGTCAATTCGCCTGGTAAGGTGAAGGGCTTCGAGGTCGAGCTGGAGGCCCGTCCGGTCGATGGCCTGACGTTCAACCTCGCGGGCGGTTACACGCACTTCGATGCGCCGGAACTGCGCAACGATCCGCTCGTGGTGAACCAGACGCCGGTCTATGTGCCGCAGTGGACGGGGTCGGCTGGCATCCAGTACGAGATCCCGGTCGAGCAGCTGGGTGGCTCCATCACGCCGCGGATCGACGGCTTCTATCAGTCGAAGATCTCGTTCAACTCGCGCAGCCCGATCGCCCAGATCCCCGGCCGCGCCGTGTTCAACGGGCGGATCAGCTACCAGAACGATGCGGGCGACCTGACCGTGGCGGTCGGTGCGACCAACCTGTTCAACAAGCAGTATTACTACAACATCTTCGATCTGGTGCCCTTCGGCCAGCCCACCACGGAAGCCCAGCCGGGCCGTCCCCGCGAGTGGTATCTCTCGGTGCGCAAGAGCTTCTGACGCGCCTGACAGCGTCAGGCTGACATAAGGAAAGGCCGCCCCGGAGACATCCGGAGCGGCCTTTCTCTTTTGGTGCGTGTGGGGACAGGGGGGCAGGGCGGCCGCGCCGCCCCATCCTTGCGCCTCAGCGGCTGGCGACGGGCGTAACGCCCATTTCCTTGAGCAGCCGCTGCGCGCCGTCGACCTTGTCCATCGTCCAGAGCATGAAGCGGCTGTCGACATGGATCGTGCGATTGCGCTCGGCCACATAGGCCCAGTCGGAGATCACGCCTTCCAGCGTGCCGTCGAACGCCAGACCGACGAACTCTCCACGCGCATTCAGCGTCGAAGAACCCGAATTGCCATTGGTGATGTCCACATTGGACATGAAGTCCACCGGCAGCGTGCCCAGCTCTGGCGCGACATAGGGGCCGTAGTCCTTGGCCTTGATCGCATCGATCGCGCCCTGCGGGGCATTGAACTCGCCCTTGCCGGTCTGCTTGGCGAGAAGGCCCTCGGCGGTGGTGAAGGCGGTCCAGATCTGGCCGTCCTTCTCCTTGCCCATGACCTTGCCCCAGGTCAGGCGCAGCGAGCTGTTGGCATCGGGATAGAGGGGCAGGCCGGCCGCCTGCTTGTAAGCCATCAGACCCTTCATATAACCAGCCCGCGCGGCCTGCGTGCGACCCGAGCGAGCCTTGGCGGCCTGCTCGCTCTCCATGTCGCCGGCATAGAGCGCGATGGCGAGCTTGATGAACGGATCGTCCGAGGTCTCGAAGGCGGAGGCCGGCTTGTCCAGCCAGCCCAGCCGGGTCGGCGTGTCGCCCAGCTTGGTCTCGCCATAGAGCCGGTCGAAGCCGATCTGTGTGAGCGCGGCCTCGAACTTGGCATCGCGATCGGCGGCGTCGAGCTGGCGATATTCGGCGAGGGCAGCCTCGAACAATTGACGATCGATCTTGGGCAGGAAGCGGCGCTCGACCTGACGGAGCCGGTCCACGATGCTCTCGCGGTCGCGCTGCTGGAATCCGCTCTCGCGCTGGGCGTTGGGCTTTTCCTGCTCCTTGGCCCAGCGATACAGGGTGCGGGCTGCGCCGAGCAGTTGGGCGCGGTTGAGCAGGGACGTGCGCAGGCCGGTGAGCGACGCCTTGTTATTCTCGATGACCACCGCATCCAGCGCCGCAATGTCCGCGCCATAGCGCGCCTGACGGGTCGCGTCGGCAGCGACCCAGTCGCGGAAGGCCTTTTCCTCGGCCGGCTTGCGCTCATCAAGGCGGATGGCATCGGCACCGACGAGGTCGCCGGCGAGCTTCTTCTCGTAGTTCTCGGCCCCCGCAAGGATGGAGGCGTAGCGGATCTGCGCCTCCCGATCGCCTGCCGTGACCTTGTCGATCTGCGTCGCATAGTCGCTCAGCAGACGCTGCCAGAGCGGCTCATATTCCGCGAAGTTGAACAGCACTTCATCGCTGGTGCGCAGGCGGTTCGTGGTGCCGGGGAAGCCGGCGACCATCACGAAATCGCCTTCCTTCACGCCCTGCGAGGCAATGCGCAGCCAGGACTTCGGGCGGTAGGGGACGTTCTCCTTGGCGAAAGGCTTTGAGCTGCCGTCCGGCCCGACATAGGCGCGATAGAAGCCGAAGTCGCCGGTGTGGCGCGGCCACATCCAGTTGTCCGTCTCGCCGCCGAAATTGCCGAGCCCTTCGGCCGGCGCATAGACGAGGCGGACGTCCTGAATCTCGAGTTGCTGCTGGAGATAATAGGCCGCGCCGCCATAATAAGGCCGCACGTCGCAGCGGCGGTTGGCCTGCTTCTCGCATGCCGAGATCAGTGCCTTGCGATTGGCGTCCAGCTTCTCGTAGCGGGCGAGGCCATCCAGGCGGGGCGTCACGCCGCGCATCATCGCGCTGGTCACGTCGCGCAGATCCTCGATCACATAGATGCGCGATCCGGGCGCGGCGGGCAGTTCCTCGCCCAGCTCCTTGGCGAGAAAGCCATTGGTCAGATAATCCCGGCCTTCGCCGCTGTTATACTGGATGGACCCTTGCACGCAGTGATGGTTGGTCGCGACCAGCCCTTCGGGGCTGAGGAATGCAGCCGAGCAGCCGCCGAGCGACACGATGGCGTTAAGCGGCGCGGCATCCAGCCGTCCGAGCTGATCGGGTGAGAGTGCCAGGCCATCGGCCTTGAGCGCGGCGCCAATGTCCTTGATCTGGCCCGGCATCCACATGCCTTCATTGGCAGCGGCCGGAGCGGCAAGGGCGAGGAGGGCGGTGCAGCCCGCGAGAGAAACGATATGATGGACACGCCGAGGCATGAGGCAAGGCTCCTGCAAATTTTGAGGTTGCCCTGCCTATCGCGCCATGAATGGGTGAACGCAAGCCGGGGCAGCCCGTTCGACCGGGCCACCCTGAGCTGACGCTACGTCACCGGCAAGGTCGCCTCAGGCCTGCAGGCCGTTGTCCGCCTTAATCATGTCGGCTGCCTTCTCGCCGATCATGATGCTTGCGGCATTGGTGTTGCCGCCCACGATTCGCGGCATGATGGCGGCATCGGCCACGCGCAGGCCCTGGAGGCCGTGGACGCGCAGGCGCGGATCGACCACCGCCATGTCATCCTGCCCCATGGCGCAGGTGCCGACGGGGTGCAGGGCGGTGTTGATGGCGCTGCGCACCCAGGCATCGATCTCCGCATCGCTCTTCACATTCGGGCCGGGCATCACCTCGCCGCGCAAGACGTCGCTCAGCGGTGCGGTGGAGAATATCTCGCGCAGTTGCGGCACGAGGCGGCGGAAGAAGGCGCGATCGTTCTCGGTGGAGAGCACGTTGGAGAGGATGCGCGGCTTGTCCGTCGGGTCTGCCGAGCGCAGCTTCACCCAGCCGCGACCCTCGGGCCGTAGCAGCACGCAGGCCATCGCCACCACGTCCGCCTTGGGCTTGCGCCAGCCGGGGAACCACGTCTGCGCGCCGATCATCGTCGGCTGGAACAGGCACTGCGCATCCGGGCGCTCAAGCTCGGGCCGGGTCTTGATGAAGCCGTTGGCGGTCACCGGCATATCCGCGATCATGCCGCCGCGCGTCAGCAGCCACTGCAGCGCAGCAAGGGCGGAACGGTCGATGCGCAGGCTGTTGGTCAGCGTCACGCTGCGCGCCGCTGCATTGACCATCGCCACAGAAGGGTGGTCCTGCAGGTTCATACCGACGCCGGGAAGGTGATGCACTACATCGATGCCCTGCTCGGCGAGATGCTCGGCCGGGCCGATGCCCGAGAGCAGCAGCACCTGGGGCGAATTATAGGCACCGCCCGAAAGGATGATTTCCTGTCCGGCGACGACCCTCTTGTCCCGGCCTTCGCTGTCGCGATAATGGACCGCGACGGCGCGGCCGTTGGCGACTTCGATCCTCGTCACAAGCGCGCCGGTCTCAACCGTCAGATTGGGCCGCGCCATCGCCGGAATGAGGAAGCGGGCGGCGGTGCTGGCGCGCGTGCCCTCATGGATGTTCAGCGGCGGCGGTCCCCAGCCTTCCTGCTCGGCGCGGTGGAAGCTGTCGCGCTCGTCATAGCCGAGCGATTTTACGGTGCTGATGAACCGTTGGTAGAGATCGTTGGTCTTGGGCTGCTGCTTGACGCTCAGCGGGCCGCCCTTGCCATGCCAATGGTCCTCAGGGCCCCAATGATTTTCCGATTTTTTGAAGTAGGGCAGCACATCGTCATAGCTCCAGCCCTCGTTGCCGAGCTGGCGCCACTCGTCATAATCCCGCGCATGGCCGCGCGCGTAAAGCATGCCGTTGATCATCGACGAGCCGCCCAGCGCCTTGCCGCGCGGCTGGCGGATCTGGCGGTTGTCGGCGAACGGTTCCGGCTCGCCCATGTAGCTCCAGTTGAACTTGGGATCGGCCATGACGAACGGGAAGAGGATCGGCATGGTGAGGCGGATGTCGCGCTCGCGGCGTCCGGCCTCCAGCACGAGGACCTTGGCATTGGGGTCTTCCGACAGGCGGGCGGCGATGACCGCGCCGGCCGAGCCGGATCCGATGACGATGAAGTCGGGCGTGGAGCTGTTGGCCAAGACTCAGAGTTCCTTGAAGCGGGCGGATTTGATGTGCGTGAACTTGCCGTTCGCGATGCGGTACAGGATGATGCTCTCGATCTCGCGCACATCGCCCTTCTTGGTCGGCCACATTTCGAATTCGGGCCAATCCTTGATCGTCTCGAAGCGCGTGTGGACCCGCAGCGCTGCGCCGTCATCGGCGAGAATGAGGTCGAGGATCGTCAGCGTTTCCTCGAAATGCGCCTTCACGCCGCGATAGAAGTCGCCGATCTTCTCCCGGCCGACGATGTGCATCCGGTCCCCCAGCTGAAAGTCCACGTCATCTGCGTAGAAGCTGGTGAAGCCATCGAAATCATTGGCGTTGAAGGCGTTGATATAGCGCTCGAAATCCTCGCGGGTCATGCAGCATACTCTCCTGTTTGAACCAGTTCGTCAGCGGGCAGGACCTTGCCCTTGAGGATGTCCGCCGCGCGCTCGGCGAGCATGATGGTGGGGGCGTTGATGTTGCCGCCGGTCTCGTCCGGCATCACCGACGCGTCGATGACCCGCAAGCCCTCCATGCCGATCACCCGCAACTGCGGATCGACCACCGCCATCGGGCCGGTGCCCATCCGGCAGGTGCCGAGCGGATGCTGCGTGGTCGTTGTCGTAGCGCGGATATGCTCGTCCAACGCCTCGTCGCTCACCACATCGGCGCCGGGCGAGATTTCCTTGCCGGTGATCTCGGCCTGCGGCGAGGTGGCATAGATCTTCCGCGCAATGCGGATGCCCGCCCGCGCCGTCGCGAAATCGGCCGGCGCGCTGAACAGGTTGAGGAAAATGCCGACATGATCGTCGGCCTTGGGCGATTTGAGGAACACCCGGCCGCGGCTCTCCGGGTGGAGCAGGATGACGTCGGCGGTCAGCTTGTGCGGCGGACGCTTCTTGATGCCGGGGAACCACAGATGCGCGTCCAGCGTCACGGGGTTGCACCAGAGCTGAATGTCCGGCTGGGCGAGGCGCGGGTCTGTGCGCAGCACCGGGTTGGCGCTGTTCACCTGCCGCGCAAAGGGGCCGGTGCCCATGAAGTACCAGCGCAGCACGGAGAGCGTTGCCCTGTCGAAGCGCAACTCATTGACGAAGGTGACCGGGGCGGCTTCGAACAGCACCGGCGTGCGCGGATGCTCCGAGAGATTTTCGCCGACGCCGGGCAGGTCATGCACGACCGGGATATCCATCTCGCGCAGATGCTGCGCCGGGCCAATGCCGGAGAGCATGAGCAACTGGGGCGAATTGTAGCTGCCGCCCGAGAGGATGACCTCGCGTCGGGCAAGGGCGGTCTTGAGAATGCCGTCGTGGCGATACTCCACGCCCGTCGCCCGCTTGCCTTCGGTCAGCACGCGCTGGGTCATCGCGTTGGTCAGAACCGTCAGATTGGGCCGATCCATAGCGGGCTTGAGATAGGCGGCATAGGTCGAGGCCCGGCGGCCATTCTTGTCGATGGTCAGCTCGACGCGGCCTACGCCTTCCTCATCGCCATCGTGAATGTCGTCGGTGATCGGGAAGCCGGCGTTCTTCGCGGCGGCCATCAGTTCGTCATGCAGCAGCCATTTCGTCGCGTTCGGCGTGACGCTCAGCGGGCCGTCGGCGCCGTGCAGATCGGACGCGCCGCGCCAGCTGCGCTCCATCTTGCGGAAATAGGGGAGCACATCGGCATAACTCCAGCCCTTGCAGCCCATCTGCGCCCAGCGATCGAAATCGGCGCTGTGACCGCGCATAAACACCATGCCGTTGATCGAGCTGGAGCCGCCGAGCAACCGTCCACGCGGCAGGATCAGCTTGCGGTTGTTCATGTGCGGCTCCGGCTCGGTCCAATAGGGCCAGGTGTAGCCGGGCTTGAACAGCGCCTTGAGGAAGCCGAGCGGCATCCGAATCAGCCAGTCATCGCCACCGCCGCCTGCCTCCAGCAGCAGGACGCGCACATTCGGGTCCTCGGTGAGTCGCGCCGCGAGCACCGACCCGGCGGACCCCGCGCCGACAATCACATAATCAAAGGAATTTTCGGACAAAGTCACTCTCCATGGACTTCCGGCGCGCTAGAGTTGGCGTGGACGCATGTCTGCTGTTATTGAGGAGATCATGATGATTCAACATGATCTCTGCCGTCAGGGTACCGACGGCTGCTGGAAAGGATGTCTGTTTCGATGAATGCGCCTTATAATCCCGGTCTGCTTGAGCAACTGCGTATGCGCTACGCTAACGGCCCGGTCAAAATGTTGATCGGCGGGCAGTGGGTCGAGGCCGCATCCGGCGAAACCTTCGAAACGCTCAATCCCTCGACCGGCGAACTCATCGCTAATGTCGCCAGCGCCGGCGAGGTCGACGTGGACCGGGCCGTTGCCGCCGCGCGCAAGGCGTTCGAGGGTGCCTGGTCGGGCGTGAAGCCCACCGAGCGGACCAATCTGCTGCTCAAGCTCGCCGATCTGCTTGAAGCCAATGCCGAGGAACTGGCTCTGCTGGAGACGCTGGACGTAGGGCGGCCCATCCAGTTCTCGCGGATGATCGACGTCGCGGGCGCCGTTGGCCAGCTGCGCTACAATGCCGGCTGGGCGACCAAGATTTTCGGCGAGACCGCAGAGATCAGCGCACCGGGCGAATGGCTCTCCTATGTGCTGCGCGAGCCGGTCGGCGTGTGCGCGCAGATCGTGCCGTGGAATTTCCCGCTGGTCATGGCCATGGGTAAGCTGGCGCCGGCGATCGCGGCGGGCTGCACCGTGGTGCTCAAGCCAGCCGAACAGACTCCGCTCAGCACGCTGCGGCTGGGTGAGCTGGTGCTTGAGGCGGGTTTCCCCGAAGGCGTAATCAACATCGTCTCGGGCTTCGGCCGGACCGCTGGCGCGGCGCTGGCTGCGCACCGCGATGTCGACAAGGTCTCGTTCACCGGTTCGACGGTGACCGGCAAGGCGATCATCGAAGCCTCCAAGACGAACTTCAAGCGCGTGCAGCTCGAACTGGGCGGCAAGTCGCCGACCTATATTTTTGCAGATGCGGATCTTTCCAAAGCCATTCCGGCAGCGGCGATGGGTATCTTCTTCAATGCCGGTCAGGTCTGCGCGGCGGGATCGCGCCTGTTCGTGCATGAGAAGGTGGCCGATGCCGTGCTGGAAGGCGTGGTGAACATGGCGCGGGGCATGAAGGTCGGCCAGACCCTCGATGCCTCGACCATGATCGGCCCGCTGGTCAGCGCGGCGCAGCTTGACCGCGTGACCGGTTATATCGAGTCCGGCCGCCAGGAAGGCGCCAGCGTGCTTGCCGGCGGCGATCGCCTCTCCGGTGAGGGCTATGAGGGCGGCTATTTCGTCCAGCCCACCGTGCTGGTGGATACCAAGCCCGACATGCGCGTGCGCGCCGAGGAAATCTTCGGCCCGGTGCTCTGCGCGATGCGTTTCAATGATGAGGACGATGTCGCGGCGCTGGCCGCGCGGGGCAATGAGACGGAGTTCGGCCTGTCCGCATCCATCTATACCCAGAATATCTCCACCGCGCACAAGCTGGCCCGGCGCCTCAAATCCGGCACCATCCGCATCAACGGTTCGGGCGGTGTCGATCCCGCACTGCCGCTGGGCGGCTACAAGGCATCCGGCTGGGGCCGTGAGAATGGCAAGGCCGGCGTCGAGGCCTATACCGAGCTCAAGGCGGTCAGCGTCGCCCTCTGAGGGCGCGCTGCGAATTATAGTGCCGCCTCGGGTCTAACCGGGGCGGCCCGAGGAGAGGGGGAGCGCAATTGAGCGCAAAGGATAACAACAATGGGGCGGCGGGCCCTCTCGAAGAAGCCTGGCGCATCTTCGATTCCCGCCACCTTCCTTATCGTCTGCTGATGCTCGGCAAGATGCTGGACCGGCTTTCGGTCCAGCACATCCGGGACAATGCGGGTGTCTCGCTGGCGGAGTGGCGCGTATTGGCCCATCTCGCGGTGATGGGCACCAAAAGTGCCAGCGAAGTGTCGGCCGCGGCGCTGGTGGACCGGGCGGAAGTCAGCCGCGCGGTGCGGGTTCTGGAAGAAGAAGGCTTCCTGCGGCGCGAGGAAAACCCCCGAAACCGCAAGAGCAGCCTATTGGTGCTGACCGAAAAGGGGCAGGACAGCTACAAGCGGGTCCATATGGACCGGCGCAAGTTCTTCAGCATGTTGACGGCCGATTTCAGCGAGTCCGAACTGTCGGACCTGGACGGCATGTTGCTGCGCATGGCCAAACGGGCCGATCAAATGGGGCGTGAAGGCGTTCCTTCAGCGAGGAAAAAGCCTTGAATTACGACGATTATGTCGCCGACTTCAACGAAGGTCAGGATGATCGCCTTGTCGAGCGGTGGTTCGCGCCGGATTGTGTGATGTATAGCAGCACCCGCGTCTGCCGTGGGCGCGATGGCCTGCTCGATTTCCTCGACTGGGCCCATGACGGCGTACGCGAGATCATCCGGCCCAGGCTGGTGCTGCAGGAGGGCAACCGGCTGTTCGTGGATGTGGACATGGATTTCATCTGCCACGCGCCGCGCCCCGATTTCCCCTTCGCGCCCTTGCTGCCGGGCGATATTCTGACGGTGCGGTTCTTCGTGACCTATCTGTTGAACGAGGCCGGGCAAATCCAGGAACTGTGCTCCATGACCTGGCCGGCGGAGCAGGGCGTCACCAAGGCGCCGATGCTTTCATCCCATGCGGGCGGGCGGGCGGCCTATCATGCCTATGCGGCGGCGTTCAGTGCTGGCGATATGGAGCGGGCAGGGCGTTACTACACAGAGGACTGTGTGCTGCGGCTGCCATCCGTGCCTGTCATCAACGGGCGCGATGGCATCTGCGACTTCTATCGCACCATGTTCCAGACGGTACGCGAAGATCTCACCATCCATGGGCTGGTGATCGACGACAATGGGATTGCGGTGGACTGCACCAGCACGTTCACGGCGCAGCAGGACGCGCCCGATTTCGTGGTCGCGCCGCTCAAGCAAGGCGAGAGCGTTCAGGTGCGCGTTTTCGTCGTGTATGGATTGCGCAATGGGCAAATCGCGACGATCGACGTGGCGCGGGCAGGCGCCGTGGCACCGCCCGCGTCCATCTGATCGTCAGGTTATCGACGGCTGAAATGCCGGCGGGTCGCTGGCGGGAAAGGATTCGTCCGAGGCTTCGTCAATCTCGTCCCATTTGCCCGGGGCGGGCTTGTGCTTCATCGCATCCGGCCCGGCATCGCGGACCTCGGGGTTTTCGTCCGTCTCGGTTTTCGTTTTGGGATCTTCGGGCATCGACATCTCAAATCCTTTCGTGATTTCCTTGTCGTCTGATTGATGAACGCCTGCGTGCGCCAGCAGTTGCATGGCCCTGTCGGAAGCGGAACGCGTCCTGCCGCGTTAGGCAGCTATGAAGGCATCCGGTTTTTATCGCGCGATCCGCTGGCTCGTCTGGGCGGGCGTTGTGATTCTGGCAGCGTTGCTGGCGTTCGCGCTGTTCCGACCGGCCCCGCAGGATCTCCCTTGGACGCCGCTTTCGCTGGATCAGCCGATCGGCCTGTTCACGCGGCACAAGCTCTCAGGGTTGCGGGATGATGCGCCACAATGTCGCGCCTTGCTGCATCGTGCAGGCTTGGAGACGACGGCGGTCCCGGCTTTCGGTAATGAACAATGCCGGGTCACGACCGCCACCCGCCTTGCGGCTGGGCAGGACATGCTCGACCTTTCGCCGACGGACGTGGCCCCGGCCTGCACCGTTATGGCCGCTACCGCGCTCTGGACCTGGCAGATTGTCCAGCCTGCCGCGCAGCAAATCCTCGGCGCGTCTGTGGTGCGCATCGAGCATTTGGGCAGCTATAGTTGCCGGCGGATGTACGGGCGCGGCGAAGGCGCATGGAGCGAACATGCCACCGCCAATGCGCTGGACATCGCCGGCTTCATGCTGAGCGACGGCCGCCGGATCTCGGTGCTGCGGGATTGGGACGGGGAGGGCGAAGAGGCCGCCTTCCTGCGAACCGTGCGCGATGGCGCATGCCGCGTGTTTTCGACCGTGCTCTCGCCGGATTATAACCGCCAGCATGCCGATCACTTCCACTTCGATCAGGCGGATCGGGGCGGGGTCAGCTGGGGCGTTTGCCGCTGATCAGCCTGCCTCGACCTGCTGCTCTTCCAGCCAGGCGATCAGGCCGCGTTCGGGGCGGCTGAGCCATTTGGTCTGGCGCGGCAGGCGCGTCTGCTTGCGGAATTCGCTCGCCCCCTCGCGCGCAAGGGCGATGAGATTGGGGTGGATGTAGGATTTGCGAGCGATGGCTGGCGTATTGCCGAGATGTTCCGAGACATGGGTCAGCATCGCCGTGAGGGTGGAGACCTCCTGCTCGTGCAGAAGCCAGTCGAACGCGAGCACGCTCGCCCGCCATGTCCGGAAGTGCTTGGCGGTGAAGTCCGCGCCCATCGTCTCGCGCAGATAGCCGTTCACATCCGATGATGAGACCGGCGAGGCGGTGCCATCGTCGCGCAGATACTGGAAGAGGTGCTGGCCCGGCAGGTCCTGCATCTGGCGAACGAAGCGAATGAGGCGGCGGTCCGTCATGCTGACTTCGCTCAGCTTGCCCGACTTGGCCTTGAACCGCAGGGTGAGGCGGCTGCCGGTGACCTTGGCATGGCGCCGGCGCAGGGTGGTGGCGCCAAAGCTGCGATTGCTCTTGGCATAGGCCTCGTTGCCCACGCGGATGCGGCCGCTGTCGAGCAGCTGCACGACGGAGGCGATGGCCCGCTCGGCCGTCAGACTGCGCCCGGCCAGATCATCCTCCACCCGGCGGCGCAGCAATGGCAACAATGCGCCGAAAGCGGCGCAACCCTCATATTTGCGGGCGTCCCGCTCGGCTGTGAAATCCGGATGGTAGCGATATTGCTTGCGCCCGCGGGCATCGATGCCCGTTGCCAGAATATGGGCATGGGCATTGGGCGCGAACCAGGCATCCGTATAAGCCGGCGGCAGGCCGATGCGGTTGAGCCGGTCGATCTCTGCCCGCTCGGTGATGCGCGCGCCTTCCGCATCGAAATAGGCCCAGCCGCGTTTTCCACTCGGTCGGCGGCGGATGCCCGGCATGCTGTCGTCGACGAAAATCAGCGCGTGTATCATGCTCGGGGCCGCTCCTTGCCTATCCACGGGGCCTATCCACGGGACTTGTCCATGGGCATGGACGAGCGCACAACGCGCAAGCTGCGGGTTTGGAGCCAGCCGGCAGCGCACGCAGACAGGCCCGGCAGATGGCAGTGGAGAAACCGGTGACGAAGATGCGGGAAGAACGCGACAGCCTGGGTCCCATCGACGTGCCTGACGCGGCCTATTGGGGCGCCCAGACCCAGCGCAGCATCGAGAATTTCCCGTTCGGCCCGGCCGAGCGAATGCCGATCGGCATCGTCCATGCACTGGCCATCGTGAAAAGCGCCGCCGCGCATGTGAACCGCGCGCACGGACTGGCCCCGGACATCGCCGATGCCATCGAGACGGCAGCGGCGGAGATCGTGGCCGGCAAGCTGGACGATCAGTTCCCCCTGGTCATCTGGCAGACCGGCAGCGGCACCCAGACCAACATGAACGTGAACGAGGTGATCGCCGGCCGGGCCAACGAGGCGCTGACGGGCCAGCGTGGCGGCAAGGCACCGGTCCATCCCAACGATCATGTCAATATGAGCCAGTCGTCCAACGACAGCTTCCCGACGGCGCTGCACATCGCAGCCGCCCGCGCGCTGGTCGAACGGCTGCTGCCCGCGCTCGATCATCTTGCCGATCTGCTCGGCGCGATGGCGAAGGCTTGGTCCGGCATCGTCAAGATCGGCCGGACGCATCTGCAGGACGCGACACCGCTTACGCTCGGGCAGGAGTTTTCCGGCTATGCTCAGCAACTGCTCAACTGCCGCAACCGTCTCTCCCGCGCCCTAGAAGAGGAGCTGATGCCGTTGGCGCAGGGCGGCACGGCCGTCGGCACAGGCCTGAATGCGCCGCAAGGGTTCGGCGAGGCGGTGGCGAAGCAGATCGCGGCGTTGACCGATCTTCCGTTCAGGACCGCGCCCAACAAGTTCGAGGCCTTGGCCTCCAACGATCCGCTGGTCCAGCTCTCCGGGTCTCTGGCGACACTCGCTGTCGCGCTGACCAAGATCGCCAATGATATCCGCCTGCTCGGCTCGGGGCCGCGTTCGGGGCTGGGCGAACTGGAATTGCCGGCCAATGAGCCAGGCAGCTCGATCATGCCCGGCAAGGTCAACCCCACCCAGTGCGAGATGCTGACGATGGTTGCCGCGCAGGTGATCGGCAATCATCAGGCCGTGACGGTCGGCGGCTTGCAGGGGCATCTCGAACTTAACGTCTTCAAGCCGATGATCGGTGCGGCGATCCTGCGTTCCATCGATCTGCTGAGCACGGGAATGGAGAGCTTTGCCGAGCGCTGCGTGGAAGGCATCGTGCCCAATGAGGCGCGCATCGCGGACTTGGTCGAGCGCTCGCTGATGCTGGTCACCGCCCTCGCGCCTGAGGTCGGCTACGACAACGCCGCCAAGATTGCCAAATATGCCCATGAGCAGGGCCTGAGCCTGCGCGAGGCGGCCTCTGCGCTCGGGCTTGTCGATGCGGCGACCTTCGATCGTCTGGTGCAGCCGCAGTCCATGATCTGACCGAACCGGCCTTCTGGACGCCGATGCGACACGGCGTGACTCGCTATCGATCGGTTTGCCGCTTTACCCGGAACCCCTGCGCTATCTGGCCGTTGGTTTGGCAGATGGCGTCGCGCTGACGCGCCGCCTCAAGACCCAGGGCCGGCATAGTCCGGCATTGGCACCTTGGTCCCGGTTGGATCGGCAAACCCCTTCCGTGGATCGAGGCCTACCTTCAACAGGAAGAGGACCAGGCTCATGGCTACCGAAATCGCAATTGACGAAACTCAGCGCCTCATCTCCTCCGACAAGGTCGAGGGCACGACGGTGTACAACCGGCAGGGCGAGAAGCTCGGGACGGTGCGCAACTTCATGGTCGATAAGCGGAGCGGCAAGGCTGAATATGCCGTGATGTCGTTTGGCGGGCTGTTCGGCCTTGGTAGCGATTATTATCCGCTGCCGTGGGACATGCTCGATTATGATACCGAATATGGCGGCTATGTCGTCGATATCGAGAAATCCCGTCTCGAAGGCGCGCCGCGCTATGCGCAGGAAGACCCCATCTATGACCATGGCTACGGCCGGCAGGTCTACGGATATTGGGGCATCCCTTATCCCTTCGTCTGATCGACAGGCACAGGCCGCCCGGCACGAACGGGCGGCCTTTTAATTTGGAGGCTTACTCATGCCAGCCAAATCCAAAGCGCAGCAGAAAGCCGCCGGGGCAGCCTTGTCCGCCAAACGCGGTGACAGCGCCAAATCCGACCTCAAGGGGGCCTCACGCGAGATGTATGACTCGATGAGCAAGAGCCAGCTTGAGGATTTTGCCTCCGGCACCCGCAAGGGCAAGCCAGACCACGTCAAGTGACGTGCTGAACGGAAGAATGATCCATGACTGACACAATCGACATGATCCACGAAGACAATCTGCCTGGTGACGAGCACAAGCTCGATCCCCAGCCGGAGTTCATGCCGCGCTACCCCGGATCGGGCCGACTGAAAGGCAAGGTCGCGGTCGTGACCGGTGCGGATAGTGGTATCGGCCGGGCGGTCGCGGTGCTGTTCGCGCGTGAAGGCGCCGATGTCACCATCGCCTATTTGTGCGAGCATGAAGACGCCGCCAAGACGCAAAAGCTGGTCGAGCAGGAAGGCGCTCGCGCGCTGGTATTCGCTGGCGATCTGGGTGACAAGGCTGTCTGTCAGGACCTGATCGATCGCACAGTGGGCGCGTTCGGGCGTCTCGACATCATCGTCAACAATGCCGGCGAGCAGCACCCGGACAAGGCGATCGAGGACATCACCGAGGAACAGCTCAAGCGGACCTTCCAGACGAACATCTACTCGATGTTCTTCGTCGTGCAGGCGGCGATGCCGCATCTTTGCGAGGGCGCTGCAATCGTTAATTGCACGTCCGTCACGATGTATCAGGGCTCCAAGGAACTGCTCGATTATTCGAGCACCAAGGGCGCCATCACGGCGTTTACCCGCTCGCTCAGCGAAAACCTCATTGAGAAGGGCATTCGCGTCAACGCGGTGGCGCCGGGGCCGATCTGGACGCCGCTCAACCCGTTCGGCGGTGCCACCAAGGAGAAGCTCGCGCATTTCGGCGAGAGCACGCCGATGGGTCGCCCGGGCCAGCCGAACGAAGTCGCGCCGTGCTTCCTGTTCCTCGCCTGCGAGGATTCCAGCTATATGAGCGGGCAGGTGCTCCACCCCAATGGCGGGATGGTCGTCGGCTCCTGAGTTCAGCGCCTCTGCCTGTCCGTTCGCGCCGCTGTGAGCAAAGCCTTGTCCACAGCGTCGTGACGGCCGGCAGCGTCCTGCTCAAGGGCAGCACAATGGACGCTGCTGACTGCGCCGCATTCCAACCAGCCGTTCCGCACCTCGCATGCTGTCGAGATCGCTGCGGATGACCCGAACATGCCGGAAAAGCTGGCCGTTGATCGCTGACGTCGGGAAACCCGGCGCTGGTCTCTTGCCTTTGTCCGGCTTGACCCTAAGAACAGGCTCTTAGAACAGGCAAAGTCAATTTGGGTGTCGCGGGCTAGGCGCGCGATGTGCCCGATAAGAGAGGAATGCAGGCATGAAGATCGCAATCATGGGTGCCACTGGCAATGCAGGTCAGCGTCTGGTCGATGAGGCCGTGAGTCGCGGGCACAATGTCACGGGCATTTCGCGTAGCGCAGACATCCAGGCCCCGCGCGAGGGCGTGACGTGGGTGAAGGCCGACATCAATGATGTCGACGACATGGCGAGCAAGATTGCCGGCCATGATGCGGTCATTCTCTCCATGCCGTTCAAGTCGCTGGATGCGGACAATGTGTTCGCGGTGGCACGCAAAGCCGGGTGCTGGCTGCTGGTCGTCGGCGGCGCGGCGAGCCTGCAGACCGAGGACGGCGTGGTGCTGCTCGATACGCCGGGTTTCCCGGACTTCATCAAGGTCGAGGCCGCGCCGGCGCGCGATTTCCTTAACCAGTTGAAGGCCGGACCGGGCTTTGATTGGACGTTCCTGTCGCCGGCCATGATGTTCGGACCGGGCGAGCGCACCGGCACCTTTCGCCTCGGCACCGAGACGCTGCTGACGGCGCCGGATGGCAAAAGCTCGATCAGCTATGAGGATTTCGCCGTCGCGATGATCGACGAGATCGAGACGCCCAAGCACAAGAACATGCGGTTCACCGTTGGCTACTGACGGCGGTGTCTTCCATGAAGGGTGAGGGCCGGGGCGTTCAATATCTCTTTGGCATAGATGGACGCTTAGGCCGTTGGAAAGTCTCGACGACTGCTGTAAAGAGTCGCGGTGACTAGCTGCCAACAATGTGTCGTGCGGAACCGCGCGATCTGTTCATCTTTGGATACCTCCGAGCTGGAGGTGCTCAACAAGATCGGTCGTCGCGTGCCCGTGCATCGCGGGCAGACGCTGATGTGGGAAGGCGATGACAGCTTGCTGGTCGCCAATGTGATCGACGGGGTGCTCAAGCTGTCCACCTCGACAGCGGACGGCCGCGAACAGATCGTCGGCGTTGTCTATCCGTCCGATTTCATCGGGCGTCCGTTTGGCAGCACGACTCAGCACAGCGTCACTGCCCTGTGCGATGCGCAGGTGTGCCTGTTTACGCGCTCGTCCTTCGACGATTTCGCCCGCACGCATCCGGAGCTGGAGCACAAGCTGCTCCAACGGACCCTCACCGAATTGGATCGCGCGCGTCACTGGATGCTGCTGCTCGGGCGCAAGAGCGCCGGAGAGCGTGTCGCGACCTTCCTGCTCGAAATGGCGCAACGGCTTGCCGACGCGAGCTGTAGCGGCAGCGATCTTGTCGAGCGCTTCGAACTGCCGCTCACCCGCCAGCAGATGGCCGATCTGCTGGGCCTGACCATCGAGACTGTGAGTCGCCAGCTCACCCGGCTCCGCCAGGCCGGGATCATCGATCTGCCGGATCGGCGGACTGTCGTCATCCTAGATCATGACGCCATGGAGGCCGAAGCCGGCAACGGCTGAGCACCGCGCTCCTCATCGGCGCGCATCGTGGCGCGCCGGCCACCCCGCAGACCGCATTCTTCCCGTTGACCCATGTCAATGATGCCGAGCCCCCGCTGATCCACAGCGACAGCACAGTCCCAGGACTGTGCTGCTCAAGGGGTTTCTATGACCGGTCTAACAATGAAGGCGGGAGGCTGGCTCCTGCTTGCCATTCTCGCGATGCTCGCCTCCGCGCTCGCCGTGGATTCCGGATTTGCCATCCACATGGTCATTGCGTCGCTCGCGGCGCTGCTCGCCATGATGGGGACGCTTCGCTCCGCCGATTGGGGCGGCATGGCGCGCGGCATTTTGCGCATGCCCGATCAGGGGCATTATGATGACGATCCGGTGCGCTGGGGCGTTATCGCCACCGTGTTCTGGGGCATGGCCGGTTTTCTCGCCGGGCTCTACATTGCCTTGCAGCTTGCCTTCCCGGCGCTCAACCTGGGGCTGGAATATACCAGCTTCGGGCGCTTGCGGCCGCTGCACACCTCGGCAGTCATCTTCGCCTTCGGTGGCAATGCCCTGATCGCGACGAGCTTCTATGTCGTGCAGCGCACCTGCCGCGCCCGGCTTGCCTTTCCCTCGCTCGCGCGCTTCGTCTTCTGGGGCTACCAGCTGTTCATCGTGCTCGCCGCGACCGGCTATCTCCTCGGCATCACCGAGGCGAAGGAATATGCCGAGCCCGAATGGTATGTCGACCTGTGGCTCACCATCGTTTGGGTCGCCTATCTCGCGGTCTTCGTCGGGACGATCGTCAAGCGCAGCGAGCCGCATATCTATGTGGCGAACTGGTTTTACCTGAGCTTCATCCTCACCATCGCGATGCTCCACATCGTCAACAACCTGTCGATGCCGGTCAGCCTGCTGGGCTCCAAGAGCTATAGCGCCTTTGCTGGCGTGCAGGATGCGCTGACCCAGTGGTGGTACGGCCATAACGCCGTGGGCTTCTTCCTCACCGCCGGCTTCCTGGCGATGATGTACTATTTCGTGCCCAAGCAGGCCGAGCGGCCGATCTACAGCTATCGCCTGTCGATCATCCACTTCTGGTCGCTGATCTTCCTCTACATCTGGGCCGGCCCACACCACCTCCACTACACCGCGCTGCCCGACTGGGCGCAGACGCTGGGCATGGTCTTCTCGGTCATGCTGTGGATGCCGAGCTGGGGCGGCATGATCAACGGCCTGATGACGCTGAACGGGGCATGGGACAAGGTGCGCACCGATCCGATCATCCGCATGATGGTGATGGCGCTCGCCTTCTACGGCATGAGCACCTTCGAGGGGCCGATGCTCTCGATCAAAAGCGTGAACAGCCTCTCGCACTATACGGACTGGACCATCGGCCACGTTCACTCGGGCGCGCTCGGCTGGAACGGCATGATCACCTTCGCGGCGATCTACTATCTCACCCCGCGCCTGTGGGGCCGCAACCGGCTCTACTCGCTGCGCATGGTCAACTGGCACTTCTGGCTCGCGACCGTCGGCATCGTCTTCTACGCCTCGGCCATGTGGGTCGCCGGCATCATGCAGGGGCTGATGTGGCGGGAATATGGCGCGGACGGCTACCTCGTCTACGCCTTCTCGGACACCGTCCGTGCGATGTTCCCGATGTACGTACTGCGCGCCTTTGGCGGACTGCTCTACCTCTCGGGCGCCGTGTGCATGACCATCAATGTGTGGCGCACCATCCTCGGCCACCAGCGCGTCGAAGCGCCCATGAGCGACGCTGCCTATGACGCCGCCAAGGACCGGCCGATCACCCACAAACCTGCTGCGGTTCCCGCGGAATAAGGACGGAAAACCATGTCGAGCTTTGCACAGAAGCACAAGAAGCTGGAGCGCAACGTCACGCTCCTTGCCGTCGCTGCCTTCGCCGCGGTTACCGTGGGCGGCATCGTGGAGATCGCACCGCTCTTCTGGATCGACAACACGATCGAGAAGGTGGAGGGAATGCGTCCCTACACGCCTCTGGAGCTGGCGGGCCGGAACATCTACATGCGGGAGGGCTGCTACAACTGCCACTCGCAGATGATCCGCCCATTCCGCGACGAGGTGGAGCGCTACGGCCATTACAGCCTCGCCGCCGAGAGCATGTATGATCACCCATTCCAGTGGGGCTCCAAGCGGACCGGGCCGGACCTGGCGCGCGTCGGCAAGCGCTACTCGGATGAGTGGCACGTCCAGCACCTCATCGATCCGCGTAGTGTCGTGCCGGAATCGATCATGCCGACCTATGCCTTCCTCACCAAGCGTGAGCTGAAGGCAGGCGACATGACGGCCCATCTCACGGCGCAGCGCCGGGTGGGGGTGCCCTATAGCGATGAGGACATCAAGAAGGCGAATGCCGATCTGATGGCGCAGGCCGATCCCGAGGCCGACACCGCCGATCTCCTCAAGCGCTACCCCAAGGCGCAGGCTCGCGATTTCGACGGCAACCCGTCCAAGCTGACCGAGATGGATGCGCTCGTCGCCTATCTCCAGATGCTCGGCACGCTTGTCGATCTGGAGAGCGCCGCCCCGCAGGAGGTGGAGCGATGAGCTATAACGATCTGCGCCATTTCGCCGACAGCTACGGGCTGACGGCGATGGTGATCCTCTACTTCGCTTTGTGCGCATGGGCGTTCCGCCCCGGCTCGCGCGGGCGCAACCAGGACGCCGCGCACCTGATCTTCGCCGAAGATGGCGAGGCCGCAGCCCATGACAGGAAGAACAACCATGGCTGAGAAGAAACGCATCGACGCGCCGACCGGCACCCAGACCGTCGGCCATGAATGGGACGGGATCGAGGAACTCGATACCCCCATGCCGCGCTGGTGGGTCTGGACTTTCTACGCAACGATCGTGTTCGCGATCGGCTATGTGGTGGTTTATCCCGCTATTCCCTTCGCGCATGAAGCCAGCAAGGGGCTGTTCGGATGGTCCAGCCGTGGGCAGCTCCAGCAGGTGATGGATGCCGAGACCGCGCGCCGGACGCCGATCCTCTCGGCCATCGCTGCCACGCCCATCGAGAAGCTGGTCGCCCAGCCAAAGCTGATGGAAGCGGCGATGCAGGGCGGTGCTGCCGCGTTCAAGGTGCATTGCGTGCAGTGCCATGGCTCGGGCGCAGCCGGCGCCAAGGGCTATCCGAATCTGGTGGATGACGACTGGCTGTGGGGCGGCGACCTGCAATCGATCGAGTATACGATCACCCATGGCGTCCGGAACCCGGATGAAGCGCAGACCCGCACGAGCCTGATGCCGGCTTTCGGCAAGGACGGCATCCTCACCAGCACGCAGGTTCAGGATGTAGTGAGCCATGTCCGGGTGATCAGCGGGCAGGAGAAGGCCAGCGCTTCCTCACGGCGCGGAGACGTGCTGTTCCAGCAGAACTGCGCGGTGTGCCATGGCCCGGCGGGCAAGGGACTGCGTGAATTCGGTGCGCCGAATCTGACCGACCCGATCTGGCTCTATGGTGGCGATCGCGAGACGCTGACCCAGACGGTGACGAACAGCCGCCGGGGTGTGATGCCCGCCTGGGGCCATGCCCTCGACAAGGCGACGATCCGAATGCTCGCCGTCTACGTCCACGGCCTTGGCGGTGGCGAGGCGACGCCGGTCGCGGCGAAGGTTGCTGCTGCAACGGAAGCGCAAGCGCTGGGCAACGCCGTAAATCCCTAAGATGCCGCCGGCCCTTCCTCCGTCCACCGGGGGAGGGCCGGCTGCCATTCATTTCGTTGATCCTGCTCAATGTCGATTGAGCTGACTGCGCCTAAGCGAAGATCGATCGGAGGCAATCTGATGCCGAAGACGCCAACAACGGACGCTGCCATGTCCCCCGTGAATGATGTTACCGCGCCAGCGGAAAGCCTCTACGCCAAGCGCAAGTCGGTCTTCCCCAAGCAGGTCGATGGGCCGTTCCGCCGCTTCAAGTGGCTGGTGATGGCCGTCACCCTGACGATCTATTGGGCCACGCCCTGGATCCGTTGGGATCGCGGCCCGCACGCGCCCAATCAGGCGGTGCTGGTCGACCTCGCCAATCGCCGCTTCTTCATGTTCGGCATCGAGATCTGGCCGCACGAATTCTATTATGTCGCCGGGCTGCTCATCATGGCGGGCGTCGGCCTGTTTCTGGTGACCTCGGCCGTCGGCCGCGCCTGGTGCGGCTATGCCTGCCCGCAGACGGTCTGGACCGATCTGTTCCAGCATGTCGAGCGCTTCCTCGATGGGGATCGCAACGCGCAGATCAGGCTGGAGAAAGCGCCCTGGACCCCGATGAAGGTCTGGAAGCGGCTGCGCAAATGGGCGGTCTGGCTGGCCATCTCGTTCCTCACCGGTGGCGCGTGGATCTTCTACTTTGCCGATGCGCCGACGCTGCAACACCAGTTCTGGACCGGGCAGGCGCCGTTCGTTGCCTATGGCACCACCTTCGTGCTGACCATGACGACCTTCATCTTCGGCGGCTTCATGCGCGAGCAGGTGTGCATCTACATGTGCCCCTGGCCGCGCATCCAGACTGCGATGACGGACGAGAAATCGCTCATCGTCACCTACAAGCACTGGCGCGGCGAGCCCCGCACCAAGGGGCTGAAGAAGGCGCAGGATGAAGGGCTGCCGACCGGTGACTGCATCGACTGTCTGCAATGCGTGCAGGTCTGCCCCACCGGGATCGACATCCGCGAGGGGCCGCAGATCGGGTGCATCACCTGCGCTTTGTGCATCGATGCCTGCGACAAGGTGATGGCGCAGATCGGCCGTCCGCGCGGCCTGATCGACTATGCGACAGAGATCGACTGCGAGGCCGAGATGAAGGGTGAGGCGCCAGCGCCCGTGCGCAAGCGCCTTTTCCGTCCGCGCACAATTGCCTATTTCGCGATCTGGGCGAGCATTGGCCTCGCCATGCTGTTCGCGCTGGGCGTGCGTTCGCGCATCGACATCGCGGCCAATGCGGAGCGCAATCCGGTCTATGTCCGCCTGTCCGACGGGTCGATCCGCAACAGCTATCTGATCAAGGTGCGCAACA
This sequence comes from Sphingobium sp. B8D3A, assembly GCF_025961995.1. Taxonomy (NCBI): domain Bacteria; kingdom Pseudomonadati; phylum Pseudomonadota; class Alphaproteobacteria; order Sphingomonadales; family Sphingobiaceae; genus Sphingobium; species Sphingobium sp. B8D3A. Next base: position 1,671,589 of record NZ_JAOQOS010000001.1, read on the forward strand.
TGCAGAGCCGCGCGCGCCCGATGGCCATCGGCCTCGATGGGCTGGACGGCGCGCTGATGTGGCGTGAGGGGCAGACCCGCGATCAGGCGAGCCGGACCCTGCAAATCGACGTGCCGCCTGATCAGGTGCTCAAGGAGCGGGTGCATGTCGTCGCGCCGGCGGAGGGCATTGCCCGCCAGGATTTCGCCTTCACGCTGCGCACGCTCGACGAGCAGAAAGAGGCAGCGCAGGATGATGAGAGCTTTGTTCGACCGGAGGTAGGCCAATGACCCGCAAGTTCACCGGACGGCACATCACCGTCATTCTCGTCAGCTTTTTCGGCGTGGTCATGGCCGTCAACTTCACCATGGCCTTCCTCGCCAGTTCCACCTTTGGCGGGCTGGTCGTGCAGAACAGTTATGTTGCCAGCCAGGAGTTCAACAAATGGCTGGCGCAGGCCCGCGCCGAAAATGCGCTGGGCTGGGCGCTCACCCTGAATCGAACCGCAGAGACACGGCTGAGCGCGACGCTGCGCAGTGCAAACGCGCCCATGAACGATGTCGCGCTGACCGCCACCGCCCGTCACCCGCTCGGCCGCAAGCCGGATATCGCGCTGCAGTTCCGGGCGCTCGGCGATGGCGTGTATGAGAGCCTGCAGCCTTTGCCGCAGGGCCGCTGGATCGTTCATGTGCGGGCCCGCGCCCATGGGCGGGAGATCAACCGGGTGGTCGATCTGTCATGACCTATGTGGCGCCAAGGCCCGATTGGTCGGCGGACGCGGTGGAAACCCGCCTCGCCGTGCCGGACATGCATTGCGCCGGCTGCATTTCCAAGATCGAGCGGCTGTTGCCATTGCAGCCAGGAGTCCACGCCGCCCGCGTGAACTTCTCGGCCAAGACGGTGATCGTCTCGCATGCCGCCGATCTGGCCCAGCCTGACCTGCTGCGCGCCTTCGACGCGATCGGGTTCGAGGCGCAACCGCTCCACAGCGCGGCGGCGCATGAGCGCAGCCAGGCGCTGCGTAAGTTGATCCGCGCCCTTGCCGTGGCAGCCTTTGCGGCGATGAACGTCATGCTGCTCTCGGTCTCGGTCTGGTCCGGGGCGGATGGCAGCGCGCGCGAATTGTTCCACTGGATCTCGGCGCTGATCGCCATCCCGGCGGTCAGCTATGCGGGACAGCCCTTCTTCCGGTCGGCCTTCAAGGCGCTGCGGGCGGGCACGACCAATATGGATGTGCCGATCTCCATCGGCGTCATTCTCGCCACCTCGATGAGCCTCTATGAGACGATCATCGGCGGTCGCCATGCCTGGTTCGATGGCGCGTTGATGCTGCTCACCTTCCTGCTTGCGGGTCGGGTGCTGGACGAGATGATGCGCGCGCGCGCCGCCAGCGGAGCTGAAGCGCTGGTACGCCGCACCGCGCCCGGTGCCATGCGGCTGGCCGAGGATGGCGCGAGCCAATGGGTCGCGGCCGATGCGCTGGCCGTGGGCGACCGCGTTCTGGTCGCCGCCGGCGAGCGGCTCGCTGCGGACGGCGTGATCGAGCAGGGCAGCAGCCGGTTCGATCTTTCCTTGCTCACCGGGGAAAGCGCGCCGGTGACGCTGCGTGCGGGGGACGTTGCGACCGCCGGCACGCTCAATCTCGACGGCCCGGTGACGCTGCGCGTGACAGCCGTAGGCGAGGGGCGGGCGATTGCCGAGATTGCCCGGCTGATGGAAAGCGCCGGCCAGGCCAAGTCCCGCTATGTCCGCCTCGCCGACAAATGCTCGCGGCTTTACGCGCCGGTGGTGCATCTGCTCGCTGCCATCACCTTTGCCGGCTGGATGATCGCCGGGGCGGGCTGGCACCAATCGCTGCTGGTCGCCATCGCCGTGCTCATAATTACCTGCCCCTGCGCGCTCGGCCTCGCCGTGCCGGTGGCGCAGGTGGTGGTCTGCGGCGCGATGATGCGGGCCGGGCTACTGGTCAAGGATGGCAGCGCGCTTGAGCGCCTCGCGCAGGCCGATCAGGCGCTGTTCGACAAGACCGGCACCCTCACGCTCGGTCGCCCGCGCGCCTTCGGTGTCGAGGCGCTGGACGAGGAGGAGCGGAGCATTGCCCGCGCGCTGGCCATGACCAGCCGCCACCCCCTCGCGGTGGCGCTCCGGCAGGCGCTGGGCGGCGAGCATGTCGGCCCGGCGGTTCTCACCGACGTCGAGGATATCCCGGGCGAGGGCGTGCGCGCGCTCTGGCAGGGGCAACCCGTGGCGATGGGCAAGCCGACGCCAGAGGATCTGAGAGATCAAGCCGGAACAAGCGACGACCCGACCATGACTGTCGCATTGGATCTGGGGAATGGGCGGCGCCATATCATCCGCTTTGCCGACGCATTGCGCCCGGATGCGGCGCGGGCGCTGGCGGACCTGCGCGGCCTCGGTCTGCCGCCGGCAATCATGTCGGGCGATCGGGAGGAGGCGGTCCGGTCGCTGGCCGATCAGCTCGGCGTGCCGGCCGAGGGCGGGATGCGCCCGGCCGACAAGCTGGCGCGGCTGCAGGCGCTGGCCGAGGCGGGGCACAAGCCGCTGATGGTGGGCGACGGACTGAATGACGGTCCGGCGCTCGCTGCGGCCCATGTCTCCATGGCACCCGGCTCGGCGAGCGATGTCGGCCAGCAGGCGGCGGACATCGTGTTTCTGGGCGACAGCCTCTCCGGCATCCCCAAGTCCGTGCGGGCCTCACGCGCCACCATGCGCATCGTGCGGCAGAATATCGGTCTGGCGATCGGCTATAATGCGCTCGCCGTGCCGCTGGCGATTGCCGGCTATGTCACACCGCTGATTGCTGCCGTCGCGATGTCGAGCAGTTCGCTCATCGTGGTGGCCAATTCCCTCCGTCTGCGCTGGGCTGTCAAATGAACGGATTGATCTTCCTCATCCCCGTCGCCCTGCTGCTCGGCCTGACCGGCTTGGTCGCGTTCATGTGGTCGCTGCGTAACGGCCAGTTCGACGACCCGGACGGCGCTGCCATGCGCATTCTGATCGAGGATCAGGATAAGCCGGCGTCGTAGCGAACCTGTGGCATTACGGACAGTGACCGCCGTTCGTCCTGAGTAGCTGCTGAGTTTGTCGAAGCGGCGTATCGAAGGATTGGCCCCTGCGCTGCGATGCTTCGATACGGCTCTTCGATATGCGCCTGCGGCGCACCTCAGATCCTACTCAGCACGAACGGTCGGGATTCGAACACCAAAAAAACGGGCCTGCTCCGGGAGAGGGAGGAGCAGACCCGCCTTGCCGGCGCGTGCCGGTAACTGGGCTTAGAAGCGGTAGCTGACGCCGCCGCTGACCACCCAGGGATCGAGTTCGTGCCGCGTCGCCAGCACGGTGGCGCCGGAGGCATTGTAGAATTCGGCAGTCGGCCGGACGAAGTAGCGCTTGGCGTCGAACGAGATACCAAGGCCCGTATCATTCACCGGAATGTCGATGCCGGCCTGCAGCGCGAAGCCCACCTTGCTCTTGAGCTTGGCGCTCGCGGCGCCCAGCGCGGCAGTGCCGCCCGCGCCCACCTTGGAGTCTACCACCCAGAAGTAGCTCGGCCCGGCGCCGATATAGGGTTTGATGGGGCCGGCATTGAGGTGATATTTCAGCGTCACCGTCGCCGGCACGATCTTGATGTCATCGAGCAGCCGGTTGACGCCCTTGATCGCGCCCGCGCCATCCACATGATGCGCGGTCATGCAGCAGATCGTCTCTACCGAGACGGCATCGCTCAGGAAATATTCGATTGCGGCGGTCGGCACCCAATTGTCGCTGGCGGCGGTGTCCGTGCCCGCAGGCAGCATCACCGTGGCGGATTTGACCGTATCGATCTTGCCATTCGGCAGCACGCCGGTTGCCATCAGCTTGACCTGCACCTTGCCTTGCTGCGCCTGCGCGACCCCGGGGGCAGCGAGCATCGCAAGACCGGCGACACAGCTGAGTAAACGAGCATTCATGGGTTCTTTCCTTTCTTTCCCTGAACCTGCATCGCTCATTAGGATCGGGGTGGGCGCCGCTCATTGACCCAGCGCAAGACTTGGCTTGATCGAGGTCAAGGGCAGCCAAGGCTCGACAAAGTAGAGCCATTTCCATGTGGTCCTATTATCCCGATCTGCTCGCCCGGCCGGTGCCGCGCTACACCAGCTATCCGACGGCGGCCGAATTCACGGACCGGGTGGGGGAGGCCTATCTCGGCCATGCGCTGGATGCGGTGCAGCCGGGGCAACCCGTCTCGCTTTATGTGCACATCCCCTTTTGCGAGGAGATCTGCTGGTATTGCGGGTGCAACACCGGGCGTTCCAACAAGGCGCAGCGGCTGACCAGCTATCTCGATGCGCTTCATGCCGAAATTCGCACTGTCGCCCAGCGCCTCGGCGGACGCGCCCGCGTCGAGCGCATCGCCTTTGGGGGCGGCAGCCCCAATGCCATCCCGCCGCTGGAGTTTGCCCGGCTGGTCGATGAGATGATGCTGGCCTTCAACTGCGGCGCGCCGGTGCTCTCGGTCGAGATCGATCCGCGCGGGTTCGACCAGCGCTGGGCCATGACGCTGGGCGTCTCCGGCACCAAACGCGCCAGCCTTGGCGTGCAGACCTTCGATCCCGCCATCCAGGCCGCAATCGGGCGGGTCCAGCCGCGCGATCTCATCGTCAGCGCGGTTGATCGCCTGCGCAGCAACGGCGTGCGGTCCATCAATTTCGATCTGATGTACGGCCTGCCGGGGCAGGATCGCGCGTTGCTCGAGCAGACGCTGGACGAGGCCATCGCCATGCGTCCAGACCGGATCGCCCTGTTCGGCTATGCGCATGTGCCGCATATGCTGCCCCGCCAGAAGCGGATCGATGCCACCCATCTGCCTGATCAGGCCGAGCGTTTCGCCATGGCGGCGCTGGGGCATGATCAGCTCGTTGCGGCTGGCTATGTGCCGGTGGGCTTCGATCATTTCGCGCTGCCCCATGACGATCTCGCCAAGGCGCAGCTGCAGGGCACGCTGCGCCGCAATTTTCAGGGCTTCACCGAGGATCGGGCCGATGTGCTGATCGGCATCGGCGCGACGGCCATCGGCCAGTTTCCGCATCTCATCGTGCAGAATGACAAGAATAGCGGCCGCTACCGGATGCGCGCCGGCGCCGGCCGCCTGACCGGCGAGCGCGGCATCCTGCGCGACGCGGATGATCAGCGGCGCGGCGCGATCATCGAGGATCTGCTCTGTGGCCGGGCCGCTAACGTCGGCACCGATCTGCACCGGACGGACCTGCGTGCCGGACTTGCGCCTTTCCTGGAGCGCGGCCTCGCTACGCTGGAGGGCAATAGCCTGCGCATCACCGAAGAGGGGCGGCCTTATGGACGCGCCGTCGCGGTGCTCTTCGACCGCCATCGCGCCCTGTCCCAGCAGCGGTTCAGCAGCGCGATCTGAGCGATGGCCGATCCGTGGACCTTCGGCGGCGGATTTCTGCTCGGCTTTGCCTCCAGCCTGCATTGCGTGGGCATGTGCGGCGGCATCGCGCTGCTGCTCGACCAAGCGCGGGGAGAGGGGGACCATCCCGCAGCCTTTGCGGCCCGGCTCCATGCCGGTCGTATCGGGGCCTATATGGTGATGGGCGGCGCGGCGGGCGCGCTTGGTGCACTGGCGCTCGGCGGATTGGATGCGACACTCGGCCATCTGCTGCTGCGCTGGGCCGCGGCGATGAGTCTCGCCTGGGTCGGCTTCTCGATGCTGGGCCTCATGCCGAGCCCCGCCGTGGTCGGTCACGCGATCCGGGGGCAGGTGCATGTGCCGGCTTCCGTCGCAGGCGCGGCGCGATCGATGCTGCCGCCGCGCCTGCGCATGGTCGCCACCGGCTTTGGCTGGGGCATGATGCCGTGCGGAATGGTCTACGGCGCGTTGCTTTATGCGGCCTTTGCCGGATCGCTCGTCGGCGGACTGCTGGTCATGGCCGGCTTTGGCATCGGCACGCTGCCGGCGCTGCTGGCGGTGCAGGGCGGCGCCACGATGCTGGCCGGGCTGGCCCGCAAGCCCGGCGTGCGGACGCTCGCAGCCCTCGCGATCCTGCTCTGCGCGCTGCTCAGCCTCGGTGCCGGGGAGGCCGGCCTGCTGGCCCTGTGCCGCGCGAAATAAGCGTTCGACCGGCTTGGGCGGGGTTGCAAGAATCAGTCTCAGGTTCCAACAAGCGGCAACTGGCGCGCGAGCGCCGTTCCTTGCTGGAGAGATGGGGCATGAAAACGCGGGCTGCGGTAGCATTTGAGGCGAAGAAGCCGCTTGAGATCGTCGAGCTGGATCTGGAAGGGCCCAAGGCGGGCGAAGTTCTGGTCGAGATCATGGCGACGGGCATCTGCCATACCGACGCGTACACGCTCGACGGCCTCGACAGCGAAGGCATTTTCCCCAGCGTGCTCGGCCATGAAGGCGCGGGCATCGTACGCGAGGTCGGCGCGGGCGTCACTTCCGTGGTGCCGGGTAACCATGTCATCCCGCTCTACACGCCGGAATGCCGCCAGTGTAAGTCCTGCCTCTCGGGCAAGACCAACCTGTGCACCGCGATCCGCGCGACGCAGGGCAAGGGCCTGATGCCGGACGGCACGACGCGCTTTTCCTACAAGGGCCAGCCGATCTACCATTATATGGGCTGCTCGACCTTCTCGAACTTCACCGTTCTGCCCGAGATCGCGGTCGCCAAAATCCGCGAGGACGCGCCGTTCAAGACGAGCTGCTACATCGGCTGCGGCGTGACGACGGGCGTGGGCGCGGTTATCAACACCGCCAAGGTTCAGGTCGGCGACAATGTCGTGATCTTTGGCCTCGGCGGCATCGGCCTCAACGTCATCCAGGGCGCGCGCCTGGCTGGCGCCAACAAGATCATCGGCGTCGACATCAACCCCGATCGCGAGGAATGGGGCCGCAAGTTCGGCATGACCGACTTCCTCAATTCCAAGGGCATGAGCCGCGAGGATGTGGTGGCGAAGATCGTGGCGATGACCGACGGCGGCGCGGACTATACCTTCGACGCGACCGGTAACACCGAAGTGATGCGCACGGCGCTGGAAGCCTGCCATCGCGGCTGGGGCACCAGCATCATCATCGGCGTAGCGGAAGCGGGCAAGGAGATCGCGACGCGGCCATTCCAGCTCGTTACCGGACGCAACTGGCGCGGCACCGCGTTTGGCGGCGCCAAGGGCCGCACGGACGTGCCCAAGATCGTCGACATGTATATGACCGGCAAGATCGAGATCGATCCGATGATCACCCACGTCATGGGCCTTGAAGAGATCAACACCGCCTTCGACCTGATGCATGCCGGCAAGAGCATCCGCTCCGTGGTGGTGTTCTAAGGTTATCAGGGCGGCGGTTGCGCTCGGGAGCGGCACCCATGTTCAGGCATCTGGTCCTCGGCACCAACGACATCGAGCGCGCGCGCATCTTCTATGATGCGACGTTCGCGGCGATGGGCATCGCGCCGGCGCAGGCCGACGCGAAGGGGCGGCTGCTCTATCGGGATGGTGGTGGTTTGTTCATCGTTGGCCACCCCATCGATGGCCAACCGGCCTCCCATGCCAATGGCGGGACTGTCGGCTTTCTGGCGCCGTCACCGGAGGCGGTGAAGGCCTGGCATGCCGCCGGCCTGGCGCATGGCGGCCAAGCGTGCGAGGGAGAGCCGGAGAACCGGATTTCGCCCGCCACGGGGCGGGGCATCTGGGTCGCATATCTGCGCGATCCGGATGGCAACAAGCTTTGCGCGGCCTGGGACGAACCCCAGTGATGCTCCGGCGCGCGCAGGATTTTTGAGTAACCAAGAGGAGAGTTACAATGTTTACGCATATCATGGTTGGCGCGAAGGACCTCGCGCAGAGCGCGAAATTCTATGACGCCGTGCTCGGCGCACTGGGCGCTGGCGCTGGCCACAACATCGGCGATCGCGCTTTCTATTCGCACAATGGTGGCACCTTCGGCATCATCTCGCCGATCAATGGCGAGCCGGCCACCCATGCCAATGGCGGCACCATCGGCTTTGCCGCTGCCGACAAGGATCAGGTCGACGCGTTCCATGCTGCCGGTGTGGCCAATGGCGGCACCAGTGAAGGCGAGCCGGGCAAGCGCCCGCAGGCGCCGGGCAATGCCTATGGCGCCTATCTGCGCGATCCGACCGGCAACAAGATCTGCGTCTTCTGCCAGCTGCCTGAAGGCGCCTGATCGATGACGCTGGAGACGCTCTCGACGAACAAGGCCTATGGCGGCGTCCAGGGCGTCTACCGGCACCAGTCTTCGGAGACGGGGACGGCGATGACATTCGCCGTCTTCGTCCCCGAGCATGAGCCGGGCGAAACCTTGCCCGTGCTCTTCTACCTCTCCGGCCTCACCTGCACCCATGCGAACGTCATGGAAAAGGGCGAGTATCGCGCGGCCTGTGCGGCGGAGAAGATCGTCTTCGTGGCGCCGGACACCAGTCCGCGGGGCGAAGATGTGCCCGACGATGCGGAGGGCAAATATGATTTCGGCCTGGGCGCGGGCTTCTATGTCGACGCGACCCAGGCGCCCTTCGCGACCCATTATCGCATGAAGAGCTATATCGAGCAGGAATTGCCGGCGCTGATCGCCGCAAATTTCCCTGTCGATATGGCGCGGCAGGGCATCACCGGGCACAGCATGGGCGGCCATGGTGCGCTGACCATCGCGCTGCGCAATCCCGAGCGCTTCCGGTCCGTCTCCGCCTTCGCGCCCATCGTCGCGCCGAGCCAGGTGCCGTGGGGCCAGAAGGCGCTCGGTGGCTATCTGGGAGACGATGCATCGGCCTGGGCGCGGCATGATGCCGTGGCGCTGATCGAAAGCGGTGCCCGACTGCCAGACCTGCTGGTCGATCAGGGCGGTGCGGACAATTTCCTCGAGCAGGAGCTGCGTACGCATCTGCTGGAAGAGGCCTGCGCCAAGGCCGCTCAGCCCGCGACAATCCGCATGCAGCCGGGCTATGACCACAGCTATTATTTCATCTCGACCTTCATGGCCGAGCATATCCGCTGGCACGCCGAACGCCTCAAGGCCTGATCTTCGCGGCCTCTTCGGCGCGCAGGCTTAGACGGAGCGTGCGCGCCCCTGGGTGAGGGCGGCCTCTTGCCGCTTGAGATAGGGATCGTTGAGGAACGTGCCGAACGGGAAGAACGCCGCCAGCGTCGTCCGCAGCCAGCCTATGACACCAAAGCCCTTGCCCGGCAGCACGAACAGCATCGCGCCGATGTAGAGCAGGAACGCGATGCCATGGGTCATCCCGACCGGACGGATCAGCGCCGGATTGTCGAAGCCATATTTGAGCGGCATCGCGATCAGGAACAGCGCGAGGGTCGTGATGCCTTCCACCAGGGCGATATAACGGAAAATCCTGAGCATGGTGTCTCCTGAGCGGTCGATGACCTGTCGCGTCGCGATCACAGCTCTGTCGCAAGACTCACACGATATCGTCGCGCCGGTTGCCTGATCGGGTTCGATGGGCTTTATCATGCAGATGACAGCATGCCAGGGGCGAGGAGCAAAAATATCGTGACGCAAGAGGCGGATATCGGTCCCGCCCAGCTCGATGCCGGGCTTCTGGGGATGCGCCTCATGCTGCTCATGCGCGCGATCCGCGAGGGCGGCCTGCCGCTGTTCGAGGCGGAGGTGGGCTATAAGGAAATCCATCGCCATTTGCTGCTGCTGCTCGGGCTCTCCGGCGGCATGACCTCTCAGGACATCGTCGGTTTCGCCGGCTACGAGAAGGCGCAGGTCAGCCGCGCGATCAAGCCGCTGGAGCGGGACGGACTGATCGTGCGTGAGAAGCTGCGCGCCAAGCTCACCCTCTCCCCGGCGGGGCGGGTGCTCTTCGAAAAGATCCGCGCCATCGTCCGCGCCCGTGACGGCCAGTTGGTAAGCGGTCTGGGGCGGGATGAGCTCGAACGCTTCGGCCTGCTCACCGACCAGTTGGCGCAAAAGGCCGCCCGTATCTACAATCAGGAGCGCTGCCTGAGTGTCCAGGCCGGGATCATCGGCGCGTCACCGGGCGGGGCGGGCACGCCCTCATGGCCTGTGGGACCGGAGGGCAAGAAGATCGAGCCGCCGCCGGACCTCATCGCGCCCAAGCTGGTCGGACTGGTCGCCTATCTCAAGCGTAGCGCCATGCTTTCCTGCCAGCGGATGCACGGCCTGTCGAACTTTCAGGGTCAGGTTCTCGCGCTCATCGGCCTGTACGCGCCGCTGCCGATGGCGCAGCTGATCAAGGCGATGGGGCGGGACAAGAGCCAGATCGGGCGGACGGTCTCGGCGCTGGAAGAGAGCGGGCTGATCGAGCGATTCAGGCCGACCCGCCGCCGCGATATCGTCCTGCAACCGACCGAGGCCGGTGCCGTGGTGTACAAGGCGCTCCACCACGAGGCCTCCGTGCGCGATGCCAGCCTCTGGAGCGAGGCAAGCGCCGAGGATCGGGCATTCTATCAGGGCATTGTGAGCCGCCTCATGGTCCGCGCTCGGGCATTGAGCGGCGAGAGTTCGGCTGCGGCGTGAACGCTGGTCTGCTATCCCAGCATGTCAAGCGAGGCCTGTTCCTGATCGAGATATAATCCGAACGGATCGAGGCACGGGACGCCGAGCGCGGCCTCAAACTCATCCTGCGATGAGGCGCCGGCGCGGGATCCAGCCTCCGCATCGGCGAGATTGGAGCGAAAGATGCCGGCGGCACTGACCGGCAGGAAGTCCTCATAGGTGATCGGGCTCGCTTCCAGCCAGCCATCGGCGACCAGCTCGTCCGGCGCGCCGGATGGCAGCTGGCGTCCCGCAGAAAGCATAGCGGCCTTGGGCGTCGGCGTATAAGTGAAATAGGCCAGCCCCTGTTCGCGGATCGCATCCAGATCGTCGGGAAAGCGCTGGAAGATCTCCGCCAGGTGTGCTTCATAGCCTTTGCCGCCCAGGCCGCGGGCCTGCTCGGCTTCCGCGAGGATTGCATCGTAAAGCGCGCGGCCATGTGGCGTCAGCGCAATCCCGCGCTGCTCGATCTCGCCGAAGCGCGCGGTGTGGACGCCGGCCACGCTCTCGTCGCCATCGCGGAACAGGATGGCCTCTTCCAGCGCCTGAAAGCTCGTCTGGCGCAGCAGGATCGGGACAGACCGGCGTGGCGGGCCTTCGATCACGGCCTTGGCCTTGATGCCGCGCGCGATCATCTCGGCCTGAACCGCATCGATGTCGAGCGCGCGGGGCGTCAGGTGATTGATGTGCGGACCACGGAAGCACACAATATCGGCGATCAGCCGGTGTGCGCGACTGAAGGCTTCATAGGTTGCATGGTCCACCAGCGCTTCGCCATGCCAGCGGAAGGTTTCCAACGCCTCCAGCACGAAGGCTTCTGCCTCTTCGGTACCCAGACCGCCCTCCCGCTCGAAGCGGTCGATCAGCGCCAGCGCGCCATCGGTGACGATGCTGCGTCGGGCGAGCAGCGCCTGGGCCTGTTCGCGCAACGCAACATCCTCGATCAGCTCAAGCCGCAGCAGCGAGCAGAAGATACGGAAGGCGCAGCGGTTCAGCGATGCCGTGTCGATCGGCCGAAATGCAGTCGAATGCACCGGCAGCCCGGCTACGCCCAGATCATAATAGCCCACCGGCACCATGCCCATCACGGCGAACAATCGCCGCATGAGATGCAGTTCTTCTGGCGTGCCGACCCGGATGGCGCCGTGGCGCTCGACACCGAGCCGGTCGAGTTCGCCCTGCGCTGCGAGCCGTTCGTTCAGCGCGGGATTGTCCTGCAGCACGCGGGCATTGCTCGTGGCGACGATCTCCAGCAGCGTGCCGTATAGCGGCACCTCGGCCCGGTACATCGCGGACATCGCCTCCGAAAAGGCGAGGCGAATGTCAGCAGGATCGACGAAGCGGGTCATGGCAGGGCTTGCTCCAATGCATGGCGCAAGGCCGTCCGCGCCGCCTGTGCCTGCGCCCAGAGGTCGGGCAGGCCGAGATCGGACGGGGCGAGGCGCTCGGGCCAGTGATTGCCGACAATGGTCTCCAGGCGGTCCAGTCCGCGCTCGTCGAGCAGATGGGCAGGGTGAACCGCCAGTTCCGCCTCACGCGAGAGCAGCACGCGCAGGCGCAGGCAGGCAGGGCCACCGCCATTGTGCATGGATTCGCGCACATCAACGAAATGAGCCGCGTGGATCGGGCCGTTGGCGCCGACATTGCTGTCCAGCCAGGCTTTGACGGCGGGGGTTTCCCGGCACTCCATCGGGAGAATCAGCGCTCGCTGCCCGTCCGGCAGTGTCACCAATTGGGAATTGAACAAATAGGAGGCGATGGCGGCTTCCAGCGAGACTTCGCTGGCCGGCACCTCCAGGATGATCAGATCCGGGCAGCGCTGCGCTAGCCCGGCATAAAAGGCCGCCTTGTCCGCAAAGGCTTGTTCATGCGCAAAGAGGATGTTCTCGTGCGCGAGGGCGACGACATCATTGTGAAACGCGCCCGCTGCGATGGCGTCGGCGGATTGCTGTACGGTCAGGCCGTCCTCAATGCCGTGCCGACGGAAGATCGCGCGGCAGGCTTCGGCCGATTGGCGGGCAGGAAAGCGCCCGCCCGGTTCGCCATAGACCATGACCTCGACGCCGGGGCCGTTCACGGGGGAGGCCAGCCGCATGAAGTTCGCGGCGCCCTCATCGCCGAAGCGAGCGGGGACCGGATCATGGACCGCGAAATAGCGTTCGTCCGCGAAGATGTGCCGCAACTGCCGCAGCGTTTCGGGCCATTCATGGCTGCGGTGCGCCATGGTCGCGAGATTGGCGACGGTGAAGTGCGTCCGCCCGTCCGCCGTATCCGGGGCAGGGGAGACCGTCGCCGCATTGGCTGCCCACATCGCCGATGCGCTGGTGGCTTGAGCGAACAGCAGCGGTTCTTCCGCCCATGCGCGGGCATAGACCTGCGCATCCGAACCGTCGAAGCCGAATTGACGCAGCCAGCCCGCGTTCGGGCGATCGTGCGGCAGGAAGATGCCCTGTCCCAGCCCCAGCCCGTGCAGAGTGCGCATCTTGGCGATGCCTTGCAGGGCTGCCTTGCGGGGCTGTGAGACCTCGCCCGCGTGGTGCGTGGCGGCAAGATTGCCGAGGCTGAGGCCCGCATAATTGTGGGTCGGGCCGATCAGACCATCGAAATTGACCTCGCGAAAGGCGGGCGCGGTGCTCATGCGTGCAGCCCGGTGGAAAGCGCGCCGTCCAGTGCCGGGGCCTCCATGCCCGCGACGGGGAAGGCGCAATAATCGGCGGCATAATAAGCGCTGGGGCGCAGATTGCCGCTGTCGCCGATGCCGCCAAAGGGCATGGCGGAACTGGCGCCGTTGGTGGGCCGGTTCCAGTTGACGACGCCGGCGCGCGTGGCTGCGCGAAACTGCTCGAACTGTGCCCGGCTCCCACCCAGCATAGCGGCGGACAGGCCAAAGCGCGTGGCGTTGGCGCGGGCGATGGCGCGGTCGAAATGCGTCTCGCGCCAGAGCTGGACCACCGGGCCGAAAATCTCCTCGTCAGGGGCAATCTCGATACCGGTCATGTCGATCAGCGCCGGGGAGAGGAAGGGCAAGCCGGAATCCCTCCGGACCAGCGGACGGATCGGGCGTCCGCCGAGCGCAAGCAGATCCGCGACGCGCGCCTCGACCAGATCGGCCGCGCGATTATCCACCACCGGCCCCATGAAGGGCTGCGGATCGTCAAAGGGCGCGCCGACGATCAGCCTGTCCAGTGTCGCCGCGACCCGCTCGGTGAGCGCGTCGGCGATCTCGTCCTGCACGATCAGCCGACGCGCACAGGTGCAGCGTTGCCCGGCGGAAAGCCAGCCGGACTGGACGATGAGCGCAACGGCAGCGTCCATGTCCGCCTCAGCTATCTCCCAGGCGAGCAGCGGATTGTTGCCGCCCATTTCCAGCGCGAGAATACGCCCCGGCGTATCGGCGAATGCGCGGGCGAGGAGTTTGCCGGTGGTGGAACTGCCGGTAAACAGCAGGCCATCCGTGCCGGAATTCGCGGCTACTGCCTTGCCGGTTTCGCCACCGCCCTGCACGATCTGCAGCACGTCGTCGGGCAGGCCAGCCTCCCGCCACAGCTGGCCCATCAATTCCGCCGTGGCAGGCGCCAGTTCGCTGGGCTTGAAGACGACCGCATTGCCCGCCAGCAGCGCCGGAACGATGTGCCCGTTGGGCAGATGCGCCGGGAAATTATAAGGCCCGAGCACCGCCAGCACGCCATGGGGCCGGTGACGCAGCGCCAGCGCGAATCCGTCTCCATCCCGCAGCGTCTCGCCCGCCCGCTCCGCCTGCGCAGCGATGGAAATCTCCACCTTGGCAGCGACGCTGGCCGCCTCGGTCCTGGTTTCCCAGAAGGGCTTGCCCGTCTCGCGCGAGATCACCCGCGCGACCTCATCGGCATGGGCCTTCACCGCCGCGGCATAGGCGCGCAGGATGGCGATGCGCTCTTCCAGCGCCGTGCGCTCCCAGCCCGGTTGGGCGGCGCGGGCCTGCGCGACGGCGGCATCGACGGCAGCGGCATCCGCAGCAACGCCCCGCCAGACGACGTCTCCCGTGCACGGGTCGGTGGAAATCAGGTCGGTCATGGCTCTTCCGCTCGTTTCGTCTTTGGTCTGTTCGGTCAGTCGGTCGTCAGATAACGGGCCGTTGCGCCCTCGCTCAGGCGGCCGAGCGCCATCGCATCCGCTGGTAGGGTCAGGCGCTCTGCTTCAGCATCGATCTGTCCGGCGGCGCGCCAGGCGCGAAAATCGAGCAAATCTCCGGCGGCCAGCAACATCGGGCGGGCCTGGGTCTGAGATGGAGGTGCATCGCTGAAGGCAGCCGCCTCGCGGCTTTCTTTCACCGCCCGCAAATCATCGACATCGGCCTGCATGGTTGGCCCGGCGTCGAACAGATCGACATAGCCATCATAGCGGAAGCCCTCGGCCGCGAGCAGCTTCATGGCTGCGGCGCCGCTCGCGTGCGGCTTGCCGATAGCTGCCTGCGCCTCGGGTGGCAGCAGCGTGGTGTAGATCGGGTGTTTGGGCATCAGGTCGGCGATGAACTGGTTGCCGTTGAGGGCGTGGAAGCGGTCGGCATCGGCAAACTCCAGGTCGAAGAAGCGCCGGGTCAGCCCTTCCCAAAATGGCGAGACGCCTTCGGGCTCCTGCCAGCCCCGCAATTCGGTGAGCACCTGCTGGCCGAAGCGGGTGCGGTGCATCGCCATGAACAGATAGCGGCTGCGCGCGAGTAGCACGCCAAGCCCGCTGCGCCGCAGTTCGGGCACCAGAAACAGGCCGCCGACCTCGCTCGCGCCGGCAAAGTCGTTGACCAGATTGAGCACGCTCGTCGTCACGATCCGGTCCAGCTGGCGCGAGTGCTGAGAGAGGCGGGTGAGCTTATAGGAATAAAAGGGCTTCTTGGTGCCGACGCTGGAGAAGATGAGCGCCGTCCCGCCGATCCGCCCGGTGCCGGCTTCTTCCAGCGCGAACATGTAAAGCTCGTCATCGGGCTGGCTCAACTGCGCCTCAAAGCTGCGCTGGGATCGTTCCAGGCGTGCGAACAGGGCCTCGCGATCATGGGGCAGATTGGTGAAGCCCGGCCCGGTCTGGCCGGCGAGCGTGTAGATGGCGTCGATATCCGCGGTCGTTGCAGGGCGGACGAACCAGTTGTTGAAAGAGCCGTCAGTCATGGGCGACCCCTGCCATATCCGGCGCGGAACCGAGGGCGTGGTCGAGCCGTCCTTGCGCGATCCGCAGCATGGTGATGGCGGCAAGCGCGGCGCGTTCGCTCAGTGAACTCAGGATCATGAACTCCTCATCGGTATGGATGGCGCCCCCGCGCACGCCCATCGTGTCCACCACCGCGACATTCTGGGCGGCGATGTTATTGCCATCGCAAACGCCGCCGCTTGGCTGCCAGTCGATGGCGAGGCCCATGTCCGCGCCGGTTTCCCGGACCAGCCCGAACAGCGCCTGATGCTTCGCGTCGAAGGGCTTGGGCGGTCGCGCAAAGCTGCCCGAGAGCGCGATCGTCACGCCATGATCCGCACTGACCTGCGCAATGATCCGGGCGATGGCCTGCTCGGCGGCCTGCTGGCCGGCCAGGTCCACGGGCCGCATGTTCCAGCTCAGCAGCGCCCGATCGGGCACAACATTGTTGGCGCCGCCGCCGGAGAGGCGCGCGACATTGACGGAAAGCCCCTCGATCTCATGCTTAAGTGCGTCCAGCCGCACCGCGAGATCGGCTGCGGTCACCACGGCATTGCGGCCATCCAGCGGATTGCGGCCGGCATGGGCGGATCGGCCGGTCAAGGCGGCGGTGAAATTGCCGCTGCCCCGCCGGGCGCTCGCCAGCGTGCCATCCACCGT
Source organism: Sphingobium sp. B8D3A (assembly GCF_025961995.1). Taxonomy (NCBI): domain Bacteria; kingdom Pseudomonadati; phylum Pseudomonadota; class Alphaproteobacteria; order Sphingomonadales; family Sphingobiaceae; genus Sphingobium; species Sphingobium sp. B8D3A. Next base: position 1,687,937 of record NZ_JAOQOS010000001.1, read on the forward strand.
GACGGAAGGCTCGAAGGTCATGCCGGTCTGGCAGCGCCGCGCCGTCTCGCGCAGCAGCGCTGCCGACCCCAGCGAGGACACTTCCTCATCGGCATTGACCACCACGTCCCAGCCGAAATCGGGAATGGCATTCGCCGCCTCCAGCGCAGCCAGCGCCTCGATCATCACGAGGAGCCCGCCTTTCATATCGGCGGTGCCGGGGCCGTTGAGGCGGTCGTCATCGATCAGGCGGCAGGTCTGGAAGGGGTGATCGGGCGGGAAGACCGTGTCCATATGCCCGGTGAGGATCATGCGGCGGGCGCAGGCGACACGCTTGCGGGCGAGTAGATTGGCGCCATGGGCGAGTGCAACGGTGCGGCCTGCCTCATCCAGCGTTTCAGCGGGCTCTGGCGCAAGGGTTGCGACGGTATCGGCGATCTCCGTCAGACGAGCCCCGATATGCTGGCGCATCTGTTCCAGCCCGGCGAGGTTGCGGCTGCCTGAGTTGACCTGCGCCCAGTCGACGACTTGCGCCGCCATGTCCGCCTGTCGTCTCCTAAGATGCTCCACGATCCCGATTTCGGTCGGTGAGAGTCCTGTCATGGCCCGATGCTAGACCAACTGGCCGCCCGGGGCTAGGGGCGCGCCCGATTGAGAGTTAGAGGACGTCGCCGAACATCAACCACAGCATGACCAGCCAGGCGATCAGACCGCCCGTGCCGATGACGATATGCAGCCGTTCGCGTAGCCAGTGGAGAAGGCCGCCGGGCGTCTCGTCGTCCGGATTCATGCAGCGAACCCCATAGCTCAGCGCCCCTCCGGCCGATCGACGCCGAATGTCGCCCATTCGGTATCGCCACCCGGCTCAGGCAAGGTATCCCGCACGCCGTCCATCGGCTGCACGTCGGTATTGGTGCGCTGCCGGTGCAGATGCGCCTTGGCAATGAGGTTGGCGGACACCGGCGCCGTGATGAACAGGAACAGGGTGATGAGCAGTTCGTGGGCGGACCAGGTGCCGTCCCGGAACGGAAAGTAGATCATGGATGCCACGAGGCAGCTTCCGACGCCGAGGGTGGTTGCCTTGGTCGGGCCGTGCAGCCGCGTCATCAGGCTAGGCAGCCGGGCAAGGCCCCAGCTTCCGATCAGCGCGAAGGCGCCACCGAGAATGATGAGAGCGGCGATCAGGATTTCTGCGATCACTGCCATGGCTTACTCCACAATGTCGCCGCGCAGGAGGAACTTGCAATACGCCACCGTGCCGACGAAGCCGACCATTGCGAGCAGCAGCGCCGCCTCGAAATAGGTGGTGCTGGTTTCGTGGATGCCGAACAGCACGATCAGCGCGATGGCGTTGATGACCATGGTATCCAGCGCCAATATTCGGTCGCACCGCGTCGGGCCGCGCAGCAGCCGGTAGAGGTTGAGCAGCACGGCCAGCGCAATGCAGGCGGAGGCGAAGGTCAGCGCGAGCGCGATCATCGGAAAATCCTCTGCAGCCGGGCCTCATAGCGCGCCTTGATATGAGCAATCTCGTGCGCGACATCGCCCGTGTCGAGCGTGTGGACGAGCAGATAGCGCCCGTCCGCCGACACGTCGGCAGAGACGGTGCCGGGCGTGAGGCTGATGGTGCCGGCCAGCACGGTGATGGCTTCTGCCGAATGCAGGTCGAGCGGGATGGTCATCCAGCGGGAATTGAGGTCGCGGTTGCGCCGGAACAAGATGAGCTTGGCGACATGGAAGTTCGCGATGATGATATCGTAGAGCACGATCCCGAGATAATCGAGCATCGCCCAGCCAAAGCGCAGGCGTGGGCGATTGGGCCAGAATGGCGCGGTAAAGACCGGAATGACGGTGGCCAGAAGAAGGCCGAGAAGGAAGCCGCCGGCCGTCAGACTGTTCTGGATCAGGATCCAGACGATGAGCAGCATCACCGTCAGGCCGGGATGCGGGAAGAGCTTGGTCAGCATTGCCTCACCTTCCAGCTGCTGGGCCGAGAACGGCCTCGATGGTGTGCGTCGGCGCGAAGAGCTGCTGGGCCGTTGCGTCCATGTAGCGCGTGACCGGCCCCGCCGCGACGGTGAGCACGACCAGCGTCGCGAGCAAGGCGCAGGCAGGCAACATCTCCACCAGACGGGCATCGGGCTTTGCCGTCGCGGCATCTTTGTGGGGATTGTCGGGGTGCGCTGCGCTCTTCCAGAAGATGGCGCTGCCGGCCCGGGCGAGGCCGAGAATGGCGAGGAGCGTGGTGCCGAGAATGACTGCCCAAATCCACGCCGCCCACGGGTCCGCCAATGTCGCCTGCAGGATCAGCAATTTACCGATGAAGCCGGAGAGTGGCGGGAGGCCCGCCAGGGCCATGGCCGCCAGCAGGTAGAGCGCAGACAGCGGCTCGATGCCGGCAAAGCGTGGGGAGGGGACGATCGTGTCGCCGTAACGACCGCGCCGCAGCCGGATGAGATCGACGACGAGGAAGAGCAAGGCCGCAGCCAATGTGGTGTGCGCCAGATAATAAAGTCCCGCCGTCAGCACCGTGCGGTCGAACGCGGCAATGGCGACCAACAATGTCGCAGTGGAGCCGAGCAGGCCGAATGCGGCAAGATCGCGCAGGGAGCGCGCCGCCAGCAGGCCGGCAAAACCGATCGCCATCGTCGCCAGTGCGGCCGGCATCATCCATACCTCCGGCGCCCAGGCCGCCGCGCCGGCCTGATCGCCGAAGATCAGCGAGGATGTGCGGATGATTGCATAAGCGCCGACCTTGGTCATGATGGCGAACAAAGCCGCCACGGGCGCGGAGGTGCCGGCATAGGTGCGCGGCAGCCAGAGTTGCAGCGGCAGCAGCGCGGCCTTGAGCGCAAAGACCAGCGTCAGCAGATGCGCGCCGGCCCGCAGCAGGCCCTGATCGGCCGCCGGCAGGGCCGGGATGCGGGCGGTCATGTCTGCCATGTTGAGCGTGCCGGTGATGCCGTAGAGCAGCCCGATCGCGAAAAGGAACAGCGTCGAGCCGATGAGATTGACGATCACATATTGCACGCCGGCCTTCAGGCGCTCTGCGCCCTGGCCGTGCAGCATCAGGCCGTAGGAGGCGATCAGCAACACCTCGAAAAAGACGAAGAGGTTGAACAGGTCGCCCGTCAGGAACGCGCCGTTGATGCCCAGCAACTGGAACTGGAAGAGCGGGTGGAAATGCCAGCCCTTGCGGTCCAGCCCGGTCAGCACTGCGTGGCACAAGACGGGCAGGGCGAGCAGGGCCGTAATCAGCAGCATCATCGCCGAGAGGCGGTCAAGCACCAGCACGATGCCGAAGGGCGCGGCCCAGTCACCCAGCGCGTAGACGGAGATCGTGCCGCGGCTGGCGACGCTCAGCAGATACACAGCGAGGGCGAGAAGGCCGGTCGCGCCGGCAATGGAAATGGCGGCGCCGATCCAGCGGTGGCGGCGCATGAAGATCAGCGTGGCTGCGGCCATGAGGGCGGGCAATAGCAGGGGCGCGGCGATCAGCGCGGTCATGGCACGATGTCCTCCGGCTCGTCATCCGGTTTGCCGTCGACCTGGTCCGTGCCCGTCTCGAGGAAGCTGCGCAGGGAAAGGACCACCACCAGCGCGGTCATGCCAAAGGCGATGACGATGGCGGTGAGGACCAGCGCCTGCGGCAGCGGGTCCGTATAATCCGTAATGCCTTTCTCGTAGATCGGCGGGCGGTCCACGACCAGCCGCCCCATCGCGAAGAGAAACACGTTGATGGCGTAGGACAGCATGGCAAGGCCGAGCACCACCGGGAAGGTCCGCCCGCGCAGGCACAGATAGATGCCGGCCGCGGTAAGGATGCCGATGGCGCTGGCGACGAGCATTTCCATGCTGATCATGCCTTGGCCTCCAGGTTGCGCGCGGGGTCGACATCCATGGGCGCGTCGTCGCTGTGATCTTCCTTATCGGCACGCTGGGCGATGTGGCTGAGTTCGGCCAGCGCGAGCATGACGGCGCCGATCACGGTCATCGCCACGCCGATGTCGAACAGCATGGCGGTCGCCAGCTCGAACGTGCCGATGACGGGCAGGGTGACATAGCCAAAGGCACTGGTGAACAACGGCGCGCCGAAGACGAGCGAGCCAATGCCCGTGAGCGCGGCGATGATCACGCCGAGGCCGATCATCAGATGCTCGTCAAACTTGCGGCGCTGTTCGGCCCATTCGAAGCCCGACGCCATATATTGCATCAGCACGGCAATGGAGATGATCAGCCCGGCGATGAAGCCGCCCCCCGGCAGATTATGCCCGCGCAGGAAGATGTAGATGCCGACCATCATCGCAAGCGGCAGCAGCAGCCGGGTGGCGACGACGAACATCATCGGGTGCCGTTCGGGTGAGCGGATGAGGTCCGGCAGCCAGGCCCGCAACCGCGCGCCGGCCGCGCCGCGCGTCGCGGGCTGCAGCAGGGCGAAGATGGTCAGCGCGGCAATGCCGAGCACGATGATCTCGCCGAAGGTGTCGAAGGCGCGGAAATCCACCAGCGTCACGTTCACGACATTGGTGCCGCCACCGCCCGAATAGCTGTTCTCCCAGTGGAAGGTCGAGATGGGCTGATTGGGCTCGCGGGTGAGCACGGCCCACGCCCCGAGCCCGGCCACGGTGCCCCCCACCAGGCCGAGCAAGCCGTCCCGCAGCCGCAGTCCATTGCTGGAGAGCCGGGCGGGCTTCTTGGGCAGCAGGTTGAGCGCCAGCAGCAGCAGTAGGATCGTGACCGTCTCGACGGAAATCTGGGTCAGGGCGAGATCGGGCGCGGAGAGATAGACGAAACCGAACGAGACGATGAGGCCGATGACGCTGATAAAGACAAGCGTGAGGTAACGCTCGCGCTGGGAGATGACGACCGCCACCGTCGCGCCGACCAGCAGCAGCCAGCCGATGATAGCGAGCGGCGAGGCCGGCAGCGTTGCGCGCGGACCGGTGCCGTTGCCGCCGCCGACCAGCACCCCCTCAATCGCCAGCGCAATGGCAAGCACGAAGATCAGCGCAAGCTGCCGCTGCAGCGAACCATTGTGCACGGCATGGATGAAGCCGCGGGCGGCGTCCACCAGCGTCGCAATCCCGCTGTCGAACAGGCGCTTGGCTTCCGGCAGCGGGAGCGCTTGCCAGATGCGCTCGGCGAGGCCGAACCGCCAGAGCATCAGCGCGCCCACCGCCAAGGCAAACAGGCTCATCAGCAGAGCAGCATTCACGCCATGCCAGAGGGCGGGCGCGAATGTCCCGGCGGTGCCTGCGGTGACGGTATCGGCGACCGGTTGCACGAGCCATGTCGTCAGCGTGGCGGGGAACAGGCCGACGAGGATGACCAGAAGGACGAGCAGCCCAGAGGGCGCCCAAAGGCCGAAGGGCGGATCATGCGGCGCATGGGGATAGTCATCGCGCTGGCGGCCCAGATAGACCTGGAAAGCGTAGCGCAGCGCATAAGCGACCGAGAGCGTCGCGGCGACCACCGCGATGGCTGGCACCAGCCAGCCCATCCCCAGCCAGGCGGTATGCGCCGCCTCGTCGAGCATCATTTCCTTGGATAGGAAGCCGTTGAAGGGAGGCAGGCCGGCCATCGATCCCGCCGCGATCATGCCCAGCGTCGCGGTGATCGGCATCAGCGTGGCGAGGCCGCCCAGCCGCCGAATATCCCGCGTGCCGGCCTCATGGTCGACAATGCCGGCATTCATGAACAGCGCCGCCTTGAAGATCGCGTGGTTCAGGATGTGGAAAACGCCGACCATCGCCGCCGTGCCGGTGCCAAAGCCGAAGAGCATGGTCAGCAATCCGAGATGGCTGACGGTCGAATAAGCGAGGATGGCCTTGAGGTCGGTCTTGAACAGCGCGATGGCGGCGCCGATCAGCATGGTGACGAGGCCGGTCGTCGCGACGAGATAGAACCACAGATCCGTACCCGCCAGCGCCGGCCACAGGCGCGCGATCAGGAAGATGCCGGCCTTCACCATCGTCGCGGAGTGGAGATAGGCACTGACGGGCGTGGGCGCGGCCATGGCGTGCGGCAGCCAGAAGTGGAACGGGAATTGCGCCGACTTGGTGAAGCAACCGAGCAGGATCAGCACCAGCGCGACCGGATAGAGTGGGGACGCCTGAATGAGCGCGCCGCTGGCCATTATGGTGCGAATATCGGTGGAGCCGGCAATGTTGCCCAGCAGCAACAGCCCGGCGATGAGCGCCAGCCCACCGCCGCCCGTCACCACCAGCGCCATGCGGGCGCCCTGCCGGGCCTCGGCTCTATCGCGCCAGAAGCCAATCAGCAGGAAGGAGGAAAGGCTGGTCATCTCCCAGAAGACGAGCAGCAGCAGCACATTGTCGGAGAGGGCGATCCCCAGCATGGCGCCCTGAAACAGCAGCAGAAAGGCCAGAAAGCGCCCCATGGGGTCTTCTGCGGCCAGATAGAAACGGGCGTAGATGATGATGAGCAGGCCGATGCCGAGGATCAGCCCCGCGAACATCGCGCCCAATGGATCGAGAAAGAACCCCAAGGACAGGCCGAGGGCTGGCACCCAGTCGATCTGCATCGTCGGCGTCTGCCCGGCGAGAGCGGCCGGCATGAGCGCGATGAGGATCGCGAGCGCCGCGCCGGTCGTGCCGGCAGCAATCCACGCCTGAAGGTTTCGGCTGGTGCCGCTGAGTATCGCCAACAGCAACGCGCCAAGAAATGGCAGCAAGGCGAGTATCAGCAACAAAAATCCGCAGCTCCCGTGATGCGTCGGCAGGTGATGGGCGATCCGATGGCGATCAGGCCGATGGTGATCAGGATCGAACGATCCTCAAATGGTCTGCCCACCTTATCCAGACATTGCGGCATGAGGACAACCCGAAAGCGCCTAATTTTCGGCCTTCGCTGCCGATTTATAGCTGTCGGAGCGCGGGGCTGACCATCGGTCGGAGCATCTTCAGTCAGGCGCCGTGGCCATCAAAAAGGCGCCAGCCCGTGCGAGAGCTGGCGCCTTTTGTCAGGTTTGTGAGTGGATCAACGTTCGACGCACATGGCGATGCCCATGCCACCACCGATGCAGAGCGTTGCGAGCCCCTTCTTGCCGTCGCGGCGGGCGAGTTCGTAGAGCAGCGTGGTGAGCACGCGCGCGCCCGAGGCACCGATGGGGTGACCAAGCGCGATCGCGCCGCCGTTCACGTTCACGATGTCCGGGTTCCAGCCCAGTTCCTTGCCGACCGAGAGCGCCTGTGCCGCAAAGGCCTCGTTCGCCTCGATCAGGTCGAGGTCGGCAAGCGACCAGCCGGCCTTGTCCAGTGCAATGCGGCTGGCCGGGGCCGGGCCGATGCCCATGATCGAGGGATCGACACCGCAGGTCGCCCAGCTGGCGATGCGCGCCAGCACCGGCGCGCCGCGACGGGCGGCCTCCTCGGCCGTCATCAGCACCAGCGCCGCGGCGCCATCGTTCACGCCGCTGGCATTGCCGGCGGTGACTGTGCCGTCCTTCTTGAACGCAGCGCGCAGTCCCGCCATCGCCTCAACGGTGGCGCCGGCGCGGATATACTCGTCGGCATCGACGATGGTGTCGCCCTTGCGGCCCTTGACCGTGACAGGCGCGATCTCGTCGGCAAAGCGACCCGCGGCGCGGGCGGCTTCCGCCTTGTTCTGGCTGGCCGCTGCGAACGCGTCCTGCTCTTCGCGGGTGATGCCGTACTTTTCGGCAAGATTCTCCGCCGTGATGCCCATGTGGTAGCCATTGAAGGCATCGGTCAGGCCGTCATTCACCATGGTGTCGATCAGCGTAATCGGTCCCATCTTGGTGCCCGCGCGCATCATCTGGGCGTGGGGCGAGAGGGACATATTCTCCTGACCGCCGGCCACCATGATGCTGGCATCGCCGCAGCGGATCGCCTGCGCGGCGAGCGCGACGGCGCGCAGGCCCGAGCCGCAGACCTGATTGATGGTGATCGCCGTGCGGTCGATCGGGATGCCGGCGTTCACGGCCGCCTGCCGCGCGGGGTTCTGGCCCTGGGCGGTGGTGAGCACCTGGCCGAAGATCAGCTCGTTCACCTCGTCGGGCGAGACGCCGGCCTGCTCTAGTGCTGCGACGATGGCGACGCGACCGAGTTCATGCGCGGGGGTGTTGGCGAAGCTGCCCAGAAAGCTGCCGACCGGCGTGCGCTTGGCGGCGGTGATGACGATATCGGTCATGGATTGGCAAGTCCCTCGATTGCGGCGCCAGGGGCGCAGGTTGCTCTCTCGTGCGGGGCCTCTAGCATCAGCCGCCACAGCACGAAAGCCAGTCGCTCAATCCTCTCCAAAGTTGCGCTTCCGCACGGCTGCCGATCATCATGCCGACATGGCCGAGCGCAAGGTTGATCCGTTCCGCCGCAGGTGGCACGGCGGCGGCGGGCACGATCCGGTCCGTGGTCGAGGCGATGGCGAGCGTCGGGCAATCCAGCGCTTGCGGGTCCGCGACGGTGCCGTGGATGGACCATTGGCCGCTCGCTGTCATATTGGCGCCATAGCACCGCTCGGCAAGGTCTCGTCCGCTCGCCAGCGTGAGCGGCGCGCCTTCATTGGCCCAGTCCTCCAGCGCGGTGAAGGCCTCGAAGGACGGACTGTCAGCCTCCATTTCGGCGAAGGCGGCATATTTGCGAATGGTGCGATCGGGATCGAGCGACCAGAAGCCGGCCTGGAATACTTCCATGGGAACAAGTCCCAGCGCCTCGCAACCGGGCTTGGCCTTGGCCCAGATTTCGGCAAGCTGGGACTGAAAGGGGCCGTCATAGGCGGAAAAGTCCCAGGGCGCGGCGATGGTCGCGACGCCGGCGACCGGCTTGACCAGCGCCTGCAGCCGCGAAGCCGCGCCGATGGCGAGCGTCCCGCCCAGGCAATAGCCGACGAGCAGGGGCGGGCGATCCAGTTGCTGCAACAGGGGTAGCAGCAGGCGCTCGACATGATCGGCCAGATCGACGTCGCGCTCGCCTTCATCCGGCGTCCCCCAGTCCAGCAGCAGGGCATTATGGCCTTGCTGTCCAAGATAGCGCAGCAACGAGCGTTGTTCGGAGAGGTCGAGGACGTGGGGCGGGTTGATCAGCGACGGGATGAGGATGACCGGCGCCCGGTCTCCGCCGGCCCCCCTCATGCTGCGTTGTGCATTGCCGTTTCGCGTGAGCAAAGCCGCGCGGCCATTTTGCGCAGCAATTTCCGGCACGTCACCTTGCGCGGGTCGCGACGCTGTCTGAAAACGGCGTAATCCTGCCAATGCCTTGCGCCGTAATTGGGCATCCTGTGCCGTCACCTGCCACAATATGGAAAGAAACAGCGGCAGCGGGCGCGGCCCATGTTGCGGTGCAGAAAGAAACGATGCTATGTTGCGCCCAACGGAGGGTGGAGCATCATCTATGGCACGATCGAAATCAGGTGGCGAATCAGGGACCATTGTCATCAAGAAGTACGCCAATCGGCGTCTCTATGACACGGAAACCTCCAGCTATATCACACTTGAATTGCTCTCGCAGATGACGCGCGAGGGGCGCGATTTCGTGGTGGTCGATGCCAAGTCCGGCGAAGACATCACGCACAATGTTCTCACCCAGATCATCATGGAAGAAGAGCAGCGCGGCGAGAACATGCTGCCGGTCAGCTTCCTGCGCCAGCTCATTTCGCTCTACGGCGACTCGATGCAGTCCATGGTGCCGCAATATCTTGAGGCGAGCATGGAAGCGTTCCGCAAGAACCAGCAGCAATTCCAGGAAGCCATGCAGGGCGCATTCGCCGGCGGACCCTTTGCCGAGATCGCCAAGCGCAACATGGAAATGCTCAACGCCGCAGCGAACGCCTTCAAGCCCGCTGCACCTGCCGCGCCCGCGAAGGCTGGCGACTCTACTGACGAGGTTTCCGAGCTGAAGGCGCAGCTTGCCGCGCTCAACGCCAAGATCGACAAGCTGGGCGGCTGAGCCGCGCCAGAGTGACGCGCGCGTCTGGGCTCCGGCCTTATATGATAAAGGGGCGGGCCTCCAGCTGGAGGCCCGCCCCTTTAGTAACGTGATCGCGCGGTCAGGCGAACTGGACGCCTGTGGTCCGACGGCGCATTCCGGCGCCGATCATCGCAAAGCCGACGATCAGCATGGCCCATGTCGCAGGCTCCGGAACGGGAGCCGGCAGTTCGAAATTGTAGGTCGTGCTGCCGCTGGTCGTGCTCAACGTGACATTGTCGGCAAAGGCATGATAGCCGGTGCCGACGCCGCTGCCGGCACCGACACTGATGCCCGCAACGAACGACCCCTGCGCCAGCTCCGATGCCCAGTCCGCAATGGACTTGCCGGCAAGCTCGCTTCCTCCGGAAATGTAGAATTTGTCGGTCGCCGACGTGATGTACCACTCGCCCTTCACGGTGTTGCCATAGGTATCGTTATAGGCGCCTTCCCAGATCAGCTCCTTGCGGGCGCCAGCGCCGTTGTTCGCGCCTGCGTCCCAGATGTGGAGGCGGAGCGCTGGCGTGTAGTCCGCGCTGTAGTTGCTCAGCGAGTCGACCGCGATGCTCCAGTCGAAGGTGAGGGCCGTGACGTCCGCGAGGGATGCAATGGACGTCGTTGCTGCGCCGGGATAGATTTCTCCCGTAGCAAATCGCAGCCGATCACCGATCAGTTCCAGCGAGCCCTTGCCCGAACGGGGCGCCGTATCGGTAATTGCAGCCGTCGCGCCCAACCTGGCTTCGCCCGGCAAATTCTGCCAATTCATATCGGCCGGGTAGACCTCCACAACAGCGGCAACAGCCGGTGTGGCATTGGCGAATAAGACTGCCGCCGACAGTGTAAGTGCTTTGAAATGCATTGATGTTCTCCCCACTTGAACCATGGGGATTAGTTACTGAATGGATGTTTTGGTCAACAAAAGATTAACCATCTATAATTATCTGCCAGCGCAATTGTCCCGAAATGGCACAGGCTGCTATTGTCCCACCGCCCGAGCGATTAGCGCCGCGCAATTGGCATCCGGTGCGGTTTCCGCGCGACCACCGATTGCTCGACCGACTGCCTTCAGGATGTTGCCGACCGAGCGCGTGTTTTCCGGCACGACCAGATCGGGATTGCGCAATGTGCCGCGCAGATGGGCATTGCCGGGAAGCTGCAGCGCATGTTCGTTCTTGGCGAGGCCCTTGAGGGTCAGTTCGAGACGTTCGGTGGGGAAGCTGACTGTGCCGGTGCCACGTGACTGGCTGACCGGCGTGTCAACGACCAAGGTGCGCACCACGCCGCGTCCGCCCCGCATGTCGAGCTGGACCACGCCGCAGCGCAGCGCTTCCCGCCTGTCCTCATCCGCAAACAGGCCCTTGCCTATGTCGAAGCCGAGCAGGCCGGCCAACCGCGCCGGCATCGATCCGCCGCGGGTGACCGCGCCTACGGTTCCGTTCGATTGCCCGACAGCCTCGCGGATCGTGTCGCCCACGCCGGTCAGGCGCGCGCGGGCGTCGACGCGGCCCTGCACGTCGCCCTCGCTATTGCCGTCTCCGCCCGCCAGCGCCGCGATGCTGCTGTTGCGCATGTCGAGCGCCAGCGTGACCGTCGGCTTGGGCTGGCCATCGCGCTGATTGACCACGGCCCGCCCGGTCATCACGCCTTGCGTCAGGCCGATGCGCAGCGGATCGACGGTGAGGATGCGGTTATCGAGATTCAGCACCGCGCTAGCATTGGTGAGGGAGGAGGGGCGCCGCCCGCCCAAAATCCGGTCGACGCGCACCGATATGCGCCCGTCCGTCTTGTCGATCTTGCGGATATTGATCCGCGTGTTGGGCACCAGCCGCTGCCCCTGTGCCCGCTCCAGCGCGACCGCTTGGGCATTGCCCTTGTCGTCGGCCAGATCCTCGAAATCGAGCTGGCTGAAGCGCGCCTCGCCATCCAGCTTGGTGCGGCCATCCACCTTGCGAACCGTGAGCGCGCCCGTGAACCGGCTACGGCCGACGGTGCCGCCCAGATCGGCCACGCTCCACACGCCATCGCGCCTTTGGACATTGGCGGCGATATCGACCGGCTGCGTGCCGAACAGCCCGGCCTCGATGATCCGGTCCACCAGTTTGAGCGTGCTGGCGCGAGCGGAGACCTTGAACGTCATGTCGTCCGTGCGCATCGGGCCCGCCATCGTGCCGCGCGCGTGCATGGTGAGGGCGTCACCCATGATGCGCGCATCGAAGGGCCAGCTCTGGCCGGCGCGCATCGGCGCGGCGGTGAGGCGCAGCGTGACCGGTTCCCCTTCGACAGTGCCGGTCCCCGTGCCGCGCAAGCCCTGCTGCGGATCGACCGACAGCTTGACCGTGAACCGCCGTTTCTGGAAGGCATCGCGATAATCGATCACGGCATCGTCGACGCGGACCAAAGGCGTTTCCGAGCTGCCCCTGTCATCCTTATTCGATTTGCTGCCGAGCGCGTCCCAGCTTTTACGGCGATTCTCGTCGCGCACCAGCGTCAGCCGCACGCCTCGCGCGGAGAGCAACTGCGGCCCGCCGCGCCCGAGCAGCAGTCCGAGTACCGGAAGACGCAACCGCAACGCCTCGATCCGCGCCAGATCGCCCTCGCCGGCCCAGGCCGGCTGCGGTACGCGGATATCCCGCACCTGAATGACGGGGCTGAACGAGAATGTGCCTTCACGCGTCATCGATCCGATGGTGGCTCTGGTGCCGATCTGGTCGGACAGGCGCCGCTCGGCGGCCTCCTTGAACCAGGAAGCGGGGAAGGTGGCAGCCAGCACCAGCAGGGCCAGCAGCAGAACCAGCACCGCGGCCGCGATCATCGCGATGATCCGAGTGCGGTGGGACATAGTGCGAATCATCGACGAGAAGTGGGCCATTGGAGACGGGACGAGTGAGGTCAGGGAAAGTTCCCGTTCGTCTCCCAGCGTCAGCGCGCGAACGTCTTGGTATTTTTCCGCGCGGCCACTAAAGACCGCTGCAATCCCCAATCCAGATCCCGGAAGCCAGACATTGTCCAACATCAAGCACGCGTTGCCCGTCACCCGAGCCAAGGATTTCGCTGCCTGGTATCAGGCCGTGATCAGCGAGGCCGATCTGGCCGAAGAAAGCGGCGTGCGTGGCTGCATGGTCATCCGTCCGTGGGGCTATGGCATCTGGGAGCGCATCCAGAAGCTGATGGATGCGCGCATCAAGGCAGCTGGGGTGGAGAACTGCTATTTCCCGCTGTTCATCCCGCTCTCCTTCTTCGCCGAGGAAGCGGACCATGTCGAAGGCTTCGCCAAGGAAATGGCGGTGGTCACCCATCATCGCCTCAAGAATATCGACGGGAAGCTGCAGACCGATCCGGATAGCAAGCTGGAGGAGCCCCTGGTCGTGCGCCCCACGTCCGAGACGGTGATCGGCAAGGCGATGGCGCGCTGGGTGCAGAGCTGGCGCGATCTGCCGCTGCTTACCAACCAGTGGGCCAATGTCGTGCGCTGGGAGATGCGCACCCGCATGTTCCTGCGCACCAGCGAGTTCCTCTGGCAAGAAGGGCATACCGCCCATGCCGACGAAGCCGATGCACGGATCGAGACGATGCGCGCGCTCGAAATGTACCGCGACTTTGCGGAAACCGAGCTGGCCATGCCGGTGGTCGCAGGCGAAAAACCCGAGAATGAGCGCTTCCCCGGCGCGGTCGCCACCTATTCCATCGAGGCGATGATGCAGGATGGCAAGGCGCTACAGGCAGGCACCTCGCACTATCTGGGCACGGGCTTCGCCAAGGCGGCCGGCATCCAGTACCAGAATCAGGATGGCCAGCAGGCCCTGTGCCACACCACGAGTTGGGGCGTTTCGACCCGCATGATCGGCGGCGTCATCATGGTCCATGGCGATGACGACGGGCTGCGCTGCCCGCCGATGATCGCCCCCCATCAGGTGGTGATCGTGCCGATGCTGCGCGATACGGACGAGGATGCGGCGGTCATCGATTATTGCGACGCGCTGGCCAAGGATCTGGGCGCGGTCGACGTGTTCCGCGAGCCGCTGCGGGTGCTGTTCGACAAGAAGCCGATCAAGGCCGCCCCCAAGCGCTGGGGCTGGGTGAAGAAGGGCGCGCCGATCATCATCGAGGTCGGCGGGCGCGATGTGGCGGGCGGCAATGTTTCGGTCGTGCGGCGGGACCGGCTCTATAATGAGGCGGGCAAGCTGGCGAGCGAGGTCATGGCGCGGGATGCTTTCGTGGCGGCGGTCGCGGACATGCTGCGCGGCGTTCAGGACAGCCTGCACAGCGAGGCGCGCGCGCGGCTGGAGGCGAACATCCGCCGCGACGTGAGCGAGCTGACGGCGCTGGCGGGTGCGTTCGGCGGCGACAAGCCCGGCTGGGTCGAGGTCGAATGGAGCAAGCCCACCGGGGAAGCGTTGGACAAGGTGGTCACTTGGCTCAAGGGCGAAAAGCTGACGCTGCGCAACGTGCCGATGGATGCGACGCCGGCGAGCGGGACGTGCATCTTTACGGGCGAGAAGGCTGTCGAGCGGGTTCTGGTCGGCCGCGCGTATTGAGGTTTTAGGGGCGGAAAAATCAGGCCGTCCCCCACTCCGCGTTCGTGTCGAGCCCTGAGCGCGCGCCCTGCGGGCAGTCGAAGGGCTCGACACGAACGGTTCTGTGGATTTCCTGAGCCTACTTCTCCAGTAACCTAGGCATCAATTCCACGAAGTTGCACGGCCGAAAGCGGCTGTCGAGCTGGTGGACCAAAATCTGGTCCCACCCGTCCTTCACCGCGCCGGTCGAGCCGGGCAGGGCGAAGATATAGGTTCCGCGCGCCACGCAGGCACAGGCGCGGGATTGGACGGTCGAGGTGCCGATCGACTGGAAGCTGAGCCAGCGGAATAGCTCGCCAAATCCCGGAATGGCCTTGTCCTGCACTTTTTCCAGCGCTTCGGGGGTGACGTCACGCCCGGTCACGCCGGTGCCGCCGGTGGTGAGGATGACATCGATCTGCGGGTCGTCGATCCACCGGTGCAGATGGCCAAGGATCGTCTCGACCGAATCCTTGCTGATCTCGCGGGCCTTCAGCACATGGCCGGCAGCGGTAACGCGCTCGGCGAGCGTATCGCCGGATCGGTCGTCTGCCAGCGTCCGCGTGTCGGAGATGGTGAGCAGGGCGATCTGAATCGGGGTGAAGACGCGGCTCTCGTCAATAGGCACCGGCAGCAGTCCCATGCGGGGTGACGCGGACGGCGACGTCCTTGCTGCCATCCGGGAAGCGGACCCACAGGCCCTGCGCCATGGCCGAGAGTGCCGGTGAGCGGCCGCCTTGCTCATCCATCTGGTAGATCCAGTAATTGCGCAGCACCGCGTTCAGATAGGCGCGGGTCTCGTAATAAGGCACGGATTCGATGAAGAGCAGCGGATCGCCCTCATCGCGGATCTGCACGTTCCAGCGTTCGATCGGGGTGGGGCCGGCATTATAGGCCGCGACGACCTTGGGCAGCAGTCCGCCCGTGGCCGGCATCTGGCTGAGCTTGCGCAGATAGGCCTGGCCGAGCGCGAGGCTGACGGCCGGATCGTAAAGCTGATCGGGCGTCACTGCCATGCCGCTGGAGCGGGCAAGCTGGGCACCGGTGCCTGGGAGCACCTGCATCAGACCGCGCGCATCGGCTGGGCTGCGGGCATCGGTCTGGAAGCGGGATTCCTGCAGGGCGTGGGCGAAGACCAGCGCGCGCTCGACCTGCCAGCCATTGCTCGGTGACCATTCCGGGCGGGGATAGCGCGCATAAGCGGCTGACTTGCGACCGCTCGGCGAGCGCTGCGCCAGCCAGAGCTGGGTGGTCGGCAGCGAGAGGTCGCTGGCGAGATGTACCAGCGCGCCATAGCGCGTGTCGTCGCTCAGCGCCGCTTCGTGGCGCAGCACGGCATCGGCCTGCGCGCTCCGGCCCAGCGTGGCGAGGATCACGGCGTTGCGGACATTGCCGCTGCCCGCGAGCAGCGACCAATCCTGCGACGACACATTCTCCCGCTTGAGCGCGGTGCTGAAGCCGAGGCCGAGCGTTTCGCGGGCCAGCAGGCCGTAAAAGCTCTCTTCATCGCGCGCCGCGCTGCGCAGCAGGGCATTGACCCGCTCCGGCTTCCGGTCGGCCATCATGGCGCGCGCGGCCCAGAAATAGCTGCGGCTGCGCAGGTCTGCATCGGACGTGCTCATCGCGGCATGATAGAAAGAATCGGCGGCGGCGGCCCATTGCTTCTCGCGCCACGCGGCGAGGCCCATCACCCAGTAGGAGGGAGCCACGAACTCGCCGGTGCCGCCATTGACGGCCAGCGCGCCCATGCGGCGGGCATTGGCGGTATCGCCGCAGATGAAATAGGACCAGGCGAGGCGCTGGCGCAATTCGGTGCGCCCATCCATCCCGAGCCCGGCCTCGGCGGAGGCGAGCAGGGCCTCGCCCTGATTGGGCTGATCGTCCTTAATATACTGGAGCAGCGTGCCGCGCAGCTGATCGGCCGCGGCATCGCCCTTGACGGAGCGGAGCATCTGCCGCTGGGGAGAGGTGCCGGTCCACATGAGCTGGCGCGTGGCCGGCCGGTCCGGCAGCGTCTGCGCGCCCCGCTTGCGGGCCAGCGAGGCGATGCGGTCGTTCTGCGGAAGGTTAGGCGTCTTGTGCAGCAGGTCGAGCAGGTCGAACAGCTCGACGCGGGGGCTATCCTTGGCGAGATACAACTCGGCTAGCAGATGCGGGCGCATGCTGTCCGCCTCGGAGAGGCCGAGAATGGCACTGCGCGCCTCGTCCCAACGCTTGCCCTCCAGCATGGCGAGAATGGCGCCATATCGGCCTTGCTCATCCTGGCTCGGCGTCGGGATGGCGGACGCTGCCGCCGCCGGCTGGGCCACTGCCAGCGGGCCAGCGAGCGCGCACAGCGACAGGGCAATGAGCAGCGACCGGCGCACACGGGATCGGGAAGGGGACCTGTTCATTGCGTCAACAATCCATGGAGCATACGCACGCTTTGCCAGCTTCTGGCCTTGGCAAGCGGCCGGTTCATCAGCAGATCAGGCCCCGCGAGGGCGACCGTATCCACGCTGCCATGCGGCAGGTCAATCTTTTCGAGCCCCACCAGGCCCGGCCGCCAGCGCTCGCCGAGCATGGCGCGGCCGATCCGGTCACCGAGCAGGATGATCGCGCCCGGCTGGACCAGATCGAGATAGCGGGTCATCCGCGCGGCAAGCTGGGGGAGCAAGGCGGCATCGAGATGACCGCCCGGTGGACGGCGCAGAGCCAGCGGCAGGCACGGCGCCTGTGCAGGCTCAAGGCCGAGCGTGCCGAGCATCGCGGCGATGAACCGCTGCTGTTGCGGCTCGAGAAGCTGGGCCAGATCGGTTGCACCGGCGGCCGGCATCTCGACGAGGAGAACGAGGCGCGGCGCGTACAGGGCGGGGAGCGCGATCCGCTCGCCATGCCAATCGGCTTCCGGCTGGCCGGCATCCTGCGCAATCCAGTCGAGGAAGCCCGGTAAATCTCCCGGCATCCTCTTGGGCGCCTGATCCGGCGTGCGGGCCTGTACGGGGGCGGGCTGCGGCGCCGGCCCGGGGGCTTCAGCAGGCGCATCAATGGCCGGCCGCGCGGCAACGTCTGCTGCGCCACTGGCTGTGTTGGAAGAGCGTCGCCAGAATGGAACGGGTTCGCCATCTCGCCAGCGCCGGGGCGCCCCGTCGGTGGCGCAGTCCAGCCCCGCTTCCCGCCACCAATGCGCATAGGCATAGGCCGCCTGCTCCGGCGTCATCATGTCCTGCTCACCCATGGGTTTACAGAGACAGAGGTTGACGGCGCGGTCAACTCTGCCGCATCGCTGGCGACTGTAAAGCGTGAAAATATTGCGGCGACCGGACGGAACTCCAGAGCGTCCGCCGCATAGGGAGGTAGACATGTCCGAACGGGAATCCATGCCCTATGACGTGGTGATCGTAGGCGGAGGCCCTGCAGGATTGAGCGCGGCGATCCGCCTCAAGCAGCGCGCCCAGGCGGCGGGCAGCGAGATCAGCGTCTGCGTGCTGGAAAAAGGCTCGGAGATCGGCGCGCATATTCTCTCGGGCGCAGTGATCGATCCCCGGGCGCTCGATGAGCTGCTGCCGGAGTGGCGGACCAGCGATTGCCCACTGGCGCAAGTGCCCGTTACCAAGAACCATCACTGGATGCTCAGCCGCTCGGGCAAATTCGCAGTGCCGCATCTGCTGACGCCGGGGTTCATGCACAATAAGGGCACGTATACCGGCTCGCTGGGCTCGCTGTGCCGGTGGCTCGCCGAACAGGCGGAAGGGCTGGGCGTGGAAATCTTCCCCGGCTTCCCCGCCGCCGAGATCCTGTACGATGAGAATGGCGCCGTGAAAGGCGTCGCGACCGGCGACATGGGCGTCGCCCGCGATGGCAGTCGTAAGCCGGATTATCAGCCCGGGCTGGAGCTTCATGCCCGCTATACGCTGTTCGCAGAAGGCGCACGCGGCCACCTCACCAAGCAGCTCAAGGCCCGCTTTGATCTGGAAGCGGACAGCGATCCGCAGACCTATGGCCTGGGCTGCAAGGAATTGTGGGATATCGATCCGGCCAAGCATGTGCCTGGCCGGGTGATCCACACGCAGGGCTGGCCGCTGACCGATGCCTATGGCGGCGGCTTCCTCTATCATCAGGCGAATGGTCAGGTGGCGCTCGGTTTCGTGGTCGGGCTGGGCTACAAGAACCCCTATCTGAGCCCGTTCGAGGAATTCCAGCGCTGGAAGCAGCATCCGGACATCCGCGCGGTGCTGGAAGGCGGAAAGCGCGTCTCCTACGGCGCCCGCGTCATCAATGAGGGCGGCTGGCAATCCATCCCGAAGCTGGTGATGCCCGGCGCGGCGCTCATCGGCTGCTCGGCCGGCTTTGTGAACGTCCCGCGCATCAAGGGCACGCATACGGCGATGAAGTCCGCGATGCTGGCAGCCGATGCCGTGGCGGATGCGGTCGCCGCGGATCGTTCGGGCGATGTGCTGGAGGCCTACCCAGCCGCGCTAGACGAAAGCTGGATCGCCAAGGAGCTGAAGCTGGTGCGCAATGCCGGCCCGGCGCTTGCCAAGTTCGGCAATGTCGTGGGGACGCTGTTCGCGGGCATCGATATGTGGATGCGTACGCTCGGCATCGGGCTGCCGTTCACGCTGCGCAACAAGGCCGATCATACCAAGCTCTGGCGCAAGGATGCCGTCCACAAGATCGACTATCCCAAGCCGGACGGGGTGTTCAGTTTCGATCGCCTCTCGTCGGTCTTCCTCTCAGGCACCAATCATGAGGAGGACCAGCCGGTCCATCTGCAGCTCAAGGACCCGGACGTGCCGATCCGCTACAATCTGCCGCTCTACGACGAGCCGGCCCGGCTCTACTGCCCGGCGGGTGTCTATGAGGTGGTGGAGGATGGCGCTGGAAATCCGCGCTTCCAGATCAACGCGCAGAACTGCGTCCACTGCAAGACTTGCGACATCAAGGACCCGACCCAGAATATCAACTGGGTGGCGCCGGAGGGCGGCGGCGGGCCGACCTATCCGAACATGTAGCTGCGCCGACACACTCGCGAGCGCAAAGAAAAACGGGGCCGATCAAGGCCCCGTTTGTTCATCGATCATCTGGCGCGATCAGAGAGATCGGCGACCGGTGATGAGCTGGAATACGAACACCACGCCCGCGATCAGCAGGAGAATGTGGATCAAGCCGCCGCCGACATGCAGGACGAACCCAAGCAGCCACAGAACGATCAGAATACCGATGATGGTCCAGAGCATGGAGGTCCCTTTCAACACAATGTTTTGACGATAGGGAGACGGTTTTCGGACGGAATGGTTCCCGTCGCCCTCGGAGCGCGCGGCGTGCCCTTATCACGCAGCCAGCATATGCAGGCGAGACAGCGGCGTTCAGAGCGGCTAAGAGCGCGGCCGTGCTCATAGAAACAGCCCACGCCAAGCTCAACCTCGCTCTTCATGTCCGCGCGCGTCGCGCCGACGGCTATCATGAACTGGAAAGCCTGTTCGCCTTTTGCGCGGATGGTGACGGGCTGAGCGGCACGCTCCGCGAGGACGGCGAGATCGCGCTACGCATCGAGGGGCCGTTCGCGGATGGCTTGCCGACCGATGAGCGCAATCTGGTGATGCGCGCGGCGCACGCCCTGCAAGCCGCGACTGGCGGCCATCTGGGCGCCGATCTGCTGCTCGAGAAGCGCCTGCCGGTTGCTTCCGGCATCGGAGGCGGTTCGGCCGACGCTGCCGCTGCGCTTCGGCTGCTGGTGCGTCTGTGGGACGTGCGGCCGATGGAGATCGATTTCCCGTCCATTGCGTCGGCACTGGGTGCCGATGTGCCTGCATGCCTGGGCTCGGCCACCGTTTATGGATCGGGCGTGGGTGACCGATTGGAGACGATCGATCTCGATCTGGCGGAGACGCCCGTGTTGCTGGTCAATCCGCTGATCGCCTGCCCGACCGGGCCTGTGTTCGGCGGATGGGACGGCATCGACCGGGGCGCGCTGGACCCGCTGGCATGGGCGCGGGGCCGCAACGATCTTACGGCGAGCGCGATGGCTCTGGTGACGGAAATCGAGGACGTGCTGGCGGTGCTACGCGCGCAGCTTCCCCAAGTTGCCCGCATGTCCGGCTCCGGTGCGACCTGCTTTGCCGTTTTCGCGAGCGAGGCCGAGCGGGATGCAGCCGCCGACCGCATCATCGCCGACCATCCCGACTGGTGGGTGATGACCAGCCTGCTGCGCTGAACACGTGGTCTTTTGGCTGGGCCCAAACTGCGCTAGGCCTTGGGCATGACTGATGCGTTTCAAATCCTGGGCGATCCGTCCGCACCGATTCTGATCATCGCCGATCATGCCTCCAACCATGTGCCGGAGGATATCGATCTCGGTCTGCCCGCTGCCGTGCTGGAGGAGCATGTCGCGATCGATATCGGCGTCGCGCAGGTCGCGCGGCTGTTGGTGGATCAGGGCGGGTGCTGCTCCATCCTGGGCGGCGTTTCGCGCCTCGTGATCGATTATAATCGCGAGGCGGATTCGGCCGGGCTGGTGCCGGTGCATAGCGATAGCCACCATATCGAGGGCAACAGCACCGCCGAGGTCGCCGACCGCCTCGCGCGCTTCTACGATCCCTATCATGCCGAGGTCGCCGTGCTGGCCGGGCAGGGGCATCGGCCGTTCCTGCTCTCGTTGCACAGTTTTACGCCGCAATTGCGCAGCCGGCCCGAGGAGGCGCGCCCATGGGACATCGGCGTGCTCTACAATCAGGACGATCGCGGCGCGCGGATCGCCATCCCACTGCTGGCCGCCGCCGGGCTGGTGGTGGGCGATCAGGAGCCCTATTCGGGCAAGCTGCTCAATGCGACGATGAACCGCCATGCCGAGGCCCTTGGGCGGCCCTATCTTGGCATCGAGATGCGGCAGGATCTGGTGAGCGACGGCGCCGGTCAGGCGCGGCTGGCGGGCATCATCGGCCCGGTGCTGCGCGCCTGCCGTGCGGCCTTTTCCTGAGAGCGGCTCGCAACAGGCGTGTTTTGCGCCCTCCATGCTTGCAAGCCGCCCCGCAACGGGCCTAGAGCGCTGCCCGCAGGAAGGTGAATGAAATGACCCACAGCTTCGACAAATCCAAACTCCCCAGCCGCTACGTCTCCGTTGGCGTCGAGAGCGCCCCCCACCGCAGCTATTATTATGCGATGGGCTGGAAGGAAGAGGATATTGCCAAGCCGTTCGTAGGTCTCGCCTCCGCCGGCAATGACAGCGCGCCATGCAACACCACGCTCGATACCCAGGCCAATTGGGCGCGCGAGGGCGTGATGGCGGCAGGCGGCACGCCGTTCCGGTTCAACACCATCACGGTGACCGATGGCATCGCCATGGGCCATCAGGGCATGAAGAGCAGCCTCGTCAGCCGCGAGGTCATCGCGGACTCGGTCGAACTCTCGGTGCGCGGCCACTGCTATGACGCGCTGGTGACCTTCGCCGGTTGCGACAAGTCGCTCCCCGGCATGATGATGGCGATGCTGCGGCTCAACGTGCCCAGCATCTTTGTCTATGGCGGCTCCATCCTTCCCGGCCAGTATAAGGATCGCGAGGACCTGACCGTCATCGACGTGTTCGAGGCTGTCGGGCGCTTCGCGGCCGGTAACTGCCCGCTCTCGGAAGTCACCGCCATCGAGAAGGCGGCCTGCCCGGGCCATGGCGCATGCGGCGGCCAATATACCGCCAACACCATGGCCTGCGTCGGCGAGGCCATCGGCCTGTCGCTGCCGAACAGCAACATGGTGCCGGCGCCCTATAAGAGCCGTCAGGAAATCGCTGTCGCGGCGGGCAAGCAGATCATGGAGCTGCTCAAGATCAACCTGCGCCCGCGTGACATCTGCACGCGCGATGCCTTTGAGAATGCCGCCCGCATCGTCGCGGCAACCGGCGGTTCCACCAACGGCGCGCTGCACCTGCCAGCCATGGCCAATGAATGCGGCATCGACTTCTCGCTGTTCGACGTGGCCGAGATTTTCAAGACCACGCCGTACATGGCCGACCTCAAGCCCGGCGGCAAATATGTCGCCAAGGACATGCATGCCGCCGGCGGCATCTACATGCTTATGAAGTCGCTCGCACAGACCGGCCTGCTGCACCTCGATTGCATGACGGTGACCGGCAAGACGCTGGGCGAGAATATCGACGAGGTGACGTGGAACCCTGACCAGAAGGTCATCTACGACGCCAAGACCCCGATCACGCCGACCGGCGGTGTCGTTGGCCTCAAGGGCAGCCTGGCGCCGGACGGGGCGATCGTGAAGGTGGCGGGCATGAAGCGCCTGCAGTTCACCGGTATCGCCAAGGTGTTCGAGCGCGAGGAAGAGGCCTTCGCCGCTGTCGAGGCGCAGCAGATCGTGGACGGCGATGTCGTCGTGATCCGCTACGAAGGCCCCAAGGGCGGCCCCGGCATGCGCGAGATGCTCTCGACCACCGCTGCGCTTTATGGGCAGGGTCTGGGCGAGAAGGTCGCGCTCATCACGGACGGGCGCTTCTCGGGCGGCACGCGCGGCTTCTGCATCGGCCATGTCGGCCCGGAAGCAGCGGACGGCGGTCCCATCGCGTTGGTCGAAAATGGCGATACCATTAGCATCGATGCCGAGGCCGGCATGATCGACCTGTTGGTCGACGAAGCCGTGCTGGCCGAGCGCCGGGCGAAGTGGCAGCCGCGCCAGAATGATTATCAGGCGGGTGCCCTGTGGCGCTATGCCCAAAATGTCGGCCCGGCTTGGCAGGGCGCGGTGACGCATCCCGGCGCCAAAGCGGAGAAGCATGTCTTCGCTGATATCTGATCCCATGGCCCTTCTCCTCGGGAGAGGGGCCTGGGCTGATGCATCCCTGCGTCAGTTGCGGCGCCACCGACGCTTATTTGCTCAACGCCGTGTTCCTGCGAAGGCAGGAGCCCAGGGCGCATGCGACGGTCCTGACCGCCCTAGGCTCCTGCCTTCGCAGGAGCACAGTGGTGGATCAGGAAACCTACGCTCTTCGCGATGCAGCCTCCAATGACCGCCGCACCCATCCTCGCCGTCGCCCAGATGCGCGCCGCCGAGCAGGCGCTGTTCGATGCCGGCACAGATCCCTACGCCCTGATGTGCACGGCCGGCGAGGGCGCGGCGGAGGTGATCTTCCGCGCGGGCGCGATGCGCGATGTGCTGGTGCTCTGCGGCCCCGGCAACAATGGCGGGGACGGCTTCGTCATCGCCCGTACCCTGCGCGATCTGGGCGTGCCCGTCCGCGTGGCGGCGTTGGGCGAGAGCGGAACGGACAGCAGCCGCAAGGCGCGCGCCGATTGGGGCGGCCCGTTCGAGGATATCATGCTTGCCGAACCGGCGACGCAGTTGGTGGATGCGCTGTTCGGCATCGGCCTCACGCGCGGCCTGTCGCCGGAGCTGGCGGCCCGGCTCGGCGCGCTGGTGGAGGCCGCGCAACTGAGCTACGCCATCGACGTGCCAAGCGGCGTGGAAAGCGACGCCGCGCTGGCGCTCTCGCCGGTGCCGGTCTTCACCCACTGCCTCTCGCTGGGCGCTTGGAAGCTCGCCCATGTGCTGATGCCGGCGCTCGGCTTCGCGCAGCAGCGCTGGCTTGTCGAGATCGGCGTCGACGCGCCGGCGGATGCCGCGCGGGTTCTTCAACCGCCATCGATCCGGCCTCCGGCCCGTGATGCCCACAAATATCTGCGCGGTCTGGTCTGCGTCGTGGCCGGCGCGATGCCGGGCGCGGCCGCGCTCGCGGCGGAGGCGGTGGCGCACAGTGGGGCCGGCTATGTGCGGCTGATTGGACAGGCCGCGCCGGCCAGCTCTCACAGTCACGCCATTGTGTGCAGCGAGCATTTCGAGGTGGATCGGGCCAAGGCGCTACTTGTCGGTCCTGGCCTCGGGCGCGATGATGCGGCATGGCGCACGCTCCTCACGGCCTTGACCGCAGGGATGCCGACCGTAGCC
Source organism: Sphingobium sp. B8D3A (assembly GCF_025961995.1). Taxonomy (NCBI): domain Bacteria; kingdom Pseudomonadati; phylum Pseudomonadota; class Alphaproteobacteria; order Sphingomonadales; family Sphingobiaceae; genus Sphingobium; species Sphingobium sp. B8D3A. Next base: position 1,712,334 of record NZ_JAOQOS010000001.1, read on the forward strand.
GATGCAGATGCCCTGTGGCTGATGGGCACGCGCGGTCCGGCGGAAGCGCCACCTCCTGCCATCGTCACCCCGCATGAGGGCGAGTTCCGCCAACTTTTCGGCGAACGAGTGGGCAACAAGATCGATCGTACCCGCGCGGCGGCGGCCGATATCGGTGCCGTCGTGGTCCATAAAGGGGCTGACAGCGTGATCGCCGCGCCCGATGGACGCTGCGTCGTCGCCCCGCCGGCTTCGTCATGGCTCTCCACCGCCGGCACGGGTGATGTGCTCGCCGGCTTGTGCGCGGGCCGTCTGGCGGTTACGGGCGATGCCTTCACCGCTGCCTGTGAGGCCGTCTGGCTGCATGGCGAGGCTGGCCGCCGTGCCGGCGCGGGTTTCATTGCCGACGATCTTGTCGGTTGCCTTCCTGCTGCCCTTGCGAGTGCCTCATGACCAGCCCCGATCCCGATCTTATCGTCCGCATTGCCGCGCGAGGCGATGGCGTGACGGCGGATGGCCGCCATGTCGCCCTCAGTGCGCCAGGTGACCGTCTGCGCACCGATGGCAGCATCGAGGCCGGCCCGAATCATGTGATCCCGCCATGCCGGCACTTCCCGCAATGCGGGGGCTGCCAGCTCCAGCACCTGTCAGATGAGGCCTTCACCGACTATGTGCGCGATCGTGTCGCCGGCGCGCTGGCCGGGCAGGGGCTGAGCGCGCAGGAGGTGGCGGCGCCGCACGTCTCGCCGCCGCACAGCCGTCGTCGGGCCAGCCTGCGGGCGCTGCGGCTCGGCAAGCGCATCCAGTTCGGCTTCTCGGAGCAGGGCAGCCACAAGCTTATCGATCTGCGCGAATGCCCGGTGCTGGACCCGCGCCTTTTCGCGCTCGTGGCCCCACTGCGCGCGCTCTTTGCGACGATGCTGCCGGATCGGCAGCCCGGCGAGGCGGATCTGACATTGGTCGATCAGGGCGTGGATGTCGTCCTCTCAGGCCTGCGGGTCGACGGCCTTGCCCAGACCGAGGCGCTGCTCGACTTTGCCCGTGAGAACCAGCTCGCCCGGCTCATCCTGATCGAAGACGATGCCCCGATGACCATCTGGGAGCCGGAGCCGGTGACGGTGCGCTTCGGCGATGTCCTCACTGGCTACCCGCCACGCGCCTTCCTGCAGGCGACGCAGGACGGGGAGACGGCTCTGGTCGCCGAGGTGAGGCAAGCGCTAGGCGGCGCAGCCATGGTGGCCGATCTGTTCGCAGGTCTCGGCACCTTCGCCCTGTCGGTCGCCAATGACGTGCCGGGGCGCAAGGTCTATGCGGCGGAGGCCGCCCGCGATCTGGTGATGGCCCTGCGCGGCGGGGGCAATCGCCTGCCCGGCCGCATCTTCCCGGAGCATCGCGACCTGTTCCGCCGTCCGCTCACGCCAGCGGAACTCAACCGCTTCGATGCCGTCGTGCTCGATCCGCCTCGTGCCGGCGCGCGCGAGCAGGTGGCGCAGATCGCGGCCTCACAGGTACCGCTGATCGTCTATGTCTCCTGCAATCCGGCCAGCTTCGCGCGGGATGCGGTGATGCTGGTCGAGGCAGGCTACCGCATCGAGCGCGTCAAGCCCGTCGGCCAGTTCCGCTGGTCGACCCATGTAGAGCTGGTCGCGACCTTCAGGCGCTGAGCCGTAGCGCGGCGAGCAGGCCGTTGACGGCCAGCACCGCCAGCAGGATCGACGAGAGGAAGAACAGGCTGGCGCGCACCGGAATGGTGTTCACCTTCGCTTGCCACACGCTGTGGACGATGCGGATGCCCACATAGGCCCAGGCGAGGGCGATGTTGGCCGTCGTGCCCTGGCCGAGCAGCGCCAGGCCGATCGCCGTCGCGTAGAAGATCGTCGGCTGTTCCATCAGATGCGCGTAATTGTGCGCGGGCCAGTTGATCTCGCGCGGGAGCATCCGGTCGAGATCCTGCCCGCGTCCGCCGCGTGCCTGCTCGGGCGAGATTTTGAGCTTGCTGAGCGCCGGGAGCCGCAGCGCGACCATCCAAACGAGCATCACGATGGACCAGAGCACCAGCGCAAACACCGGCAGCAGCAGATTGACCGACATGAAAAAGCCTCCCCGAAGCGTATCCGGGGAGGCTGTCTCATTCTGCTAGGCTTGGCAATCCGCTTTAGCGGCGCAGTTGCACCACGTTGGACTGTTGCGGGACGGGCTCTTCCTCACGGTAGAGGCTCGCCATCGGCTCGTCGGCGACCTGTGCGACGCTCTCCGCGCCGAAGCCGTTGAAGTCGGTGCGCATGGCATTGCCATAGGCGCCGAGCATCCCGATCTCGATATAGTCGCCCGCGCGCACGTCCGCAGGGAGCATGAACGGGCCGGCCATATGGTCCATGTCGTCGCAGGTCGGGCCATAGAAGCTGAAGGCTTCCTGATCCGCCTCATTGGCTTCCGCGCGCAGCAACTGCACGGGGAAGCGCCAGCCGAGATGTGCTGCATCGAACAGTGCGCCATAGGCGCCGTCGTTGATAAACAGCTCGTTGCCGCGGCGCTTTTCCACCCGCACCAGCAGCGAGCTATATTCCGCGCACAATGCCCGGCCGGGCTCGCACCACAGCTCGGCCGAATAGGAAATCGGCAGGCTCTCGAAGGCGCGGTGAATGGCCGAGAAATAATGGCCGAGCGGCGGTGGCTCCATGCCTGGATAAGTGGAAGGGAACCCGCCACCTACATCGACGATGTCCACCGTCACCGATGCATCGACAATCGCGGCGCGCACGCGCTCGATAGCCTGCACATAGGCGTGGGGCGACATCGCCTGGCTGCCGACGTGGAAGCAGATGCCCAGAGCGTCGGCCGCCTGACGGGTGGCCTGCAGCAGCTCGCGCGCATCGGCGAGATCGCAGCCGAATTTGGAGGCGAGGCTCAGCTTGCTGTGCTCGGAGGAGACGCGCAGGCGCACGCACAGCTCAAGGTCCGGCGCGCCACGGGTGGCCCGCACGATCTTCTCCAGCTCCTCGAGCGAATCCAGCGAGAAGGTCCGCACGCCATGCTTGAAATAGGCCTCGCGAATGGCTTCCTCGGCTTTCACCGGATGCATGAAGCAGAGTTTGGCCTGCGGCAGCGTCCGCGCGACCAGCCGAACCTCGGCAATGGACGCGACATCGAAGTGAGTGATTCCAGCTGCCCACAGCGTTTCCAGCAACGCGGGCGAGGGATTGGCCTTGACGGCATACAGCGAGCGCCCCGGGAACTTCGTCGAGAAGTATCGAGCGGCGCGGGCAGCTGCCTGCGGGCGAATAAGCGTTACCGGTGCTGCCGGTTTGAGGGAGAGAGCTACCCCCAGCGCGCTATGATGCTTGTACAACTCAAGGGACCTCCAGTGGATTACAGTCGAAAAGAGCTGCCTTGCGGTGGAAGTCCCATGGGGCAGCAGGGGTGCGCATATATGACCTGCGGACCCCCCTGTAAAGATCGGGGGTCAAAATTGAGTCACGCGCTGCGGCGCTGGAAAGTGCCGGAAAGTCTGGCTTTTTCGTAATGGCGCCGCTGCGATGGCACAATTTCGGTGCAGGATCGGACGTGTCGCAAACCCGCCGGATCGGGTGGCGCGGTTGCGGCGAGTCGAATCTTCTCCCGAATGCGCTTCAATCAGCGGCGCCGTCGCGCATCGCGATGTCGCTCAGGAACCGCTCTACCCGCCGCGAGAGGCTGCTCGATGCGTCGCTCAGATCATGAGCCGTTCGTGCCAGATCCTGCGCGCCTTCAGCGGCCGATCGCGCATTGCCGGAGATGCGCACGATATGCGCCTCGATGTCCTTGCTCGCCGAGGCCGCCTGTTCCGTACCCGCGGCGAGATGGAGGGAGAGGGCCCGCTGTGCGTTGACCGTCGCGGTGACGCCATCGGCGACCTGCTTGACGCTGGCGATGACGCGCTCGAGGTCCGCCTGTGCCCCTGTCACCGCCGCGACCGTGCCGCGAACCGTCAGCGCATGGGTGCGAATATCCTGCGCAGCGGCGCCCGTCTTCTGGGCAAGGGCGCGCACTTCATTGGCGACGACGGCAAAGCCGCGTCCGGCTTCTCCAGCCCGCGCCGCTTCGATCGAGGCGTTGAGCGAGAGGAGCTTGACCGACCGGGCCAGCGTTTCGATGGTGGCCGTGATCGTTTCGATGGATTGCGTGGCCTGATCGAGCGCCTGCGCTTGCGCCGCGCTGGCATCGACACGGGAAACAGCTTCGGCGGCGACAGCCCGCGCCTGCGCCGTTTCCTGGTCAAGCCGCCCGAGCGATTGCACCAATGCGGCGCTGGAGCGCGCCACCTCGTCCATCATCGCCCCGGTCTGGCCGGCGGCGGTGAGCACGTGCAGGGCGTGGTCGGTATTGTCCTGGCTGCGGGTCGCGGTGCCGGTGGCTGTGCCCTGGAGCAGCGACGCCATATCGCGAAGCGCCGTTGAGAGGCTCTGAATGTCCTGCTCGAAGGCGGCGCTCACCGCGCGCAGTCGCGCCAGTTCCGCGTCGCGCGCGCGACGCTGCCGCACCTCCTGCGCGTTGATCGCCCCGAGAATGGCGGCATTCGGGACGAAGCCGGCATAGCGGCCCCCGCGCGTCACGATAATCGCTTCCTTGCCACCGTCGCGCGCGTGGACGGCGAGCAGGCCGGCAAGGCCCCGGTCCATCTCGACCACCGGGCAGTGCTGCATCCGCTCGCCAAAGGCGATGGTGATGCCGGGATTGCTCAGCAGGGCATAGCCATAGGGGTTGAAGAGAATATTGCGAACGTCCTCCTCATAGATGGCGCCAATGGGGCGATCTGCCTCATCGACCAGCGGGAGAAGCCGCAAGCCCATATGCTGGCGAAACAGCGCGACAATTTCCATGGACGAGGCGCCCTGCCGCGCCTTGGTCTGCTCGCTGCCCGGCATCCGCAGCCGCGCGACAGCATCCTCGTCATCCTGACCGTCGCTCTGGAAAGAGGCCGCATGCATCATGCCGCGCCTCTAGGGGTCGGACGGTAAATTTTTGGTTATCCAGCTCAGACGAGGCGAGGAAATTCAAAGGCTTATTGTGACAGTTTCATGTCGCTTCCATGTCAGCTGAGCCGGCCCTTGAAGTCCTCATAGCCGAACTGGCGGATTTCCTGCAGTTCCTCCGTCTCGCTGTCCCACAGCCAGATGGAGGGCAGCGGCACGCCGTTGAAGGTGTTGGTCTTTACCATCGAATAATGCGCTTGGTCGAGGAAGGCGATGCGACGGCCCGGCTCGGCGGGAACTGGCAGGCCATAGTCGCCGATGATGTCGCCTGCGAGGCAGGAGGGGCCACCCAGTCGCACCAGATCGCCACCGGGTTGCTCGCCGAGCATGGCGGGGCGATAGGGCGCCTCGATCACGTCCGGCATGTGGCAGGTGGCGGAAATATCCACGATGGCCACCGGCATGCCGTTGTCGATCACGTCGAGAATCTCGCCCACGAGGATGCCCGCATCCAGCGCTACGGCCTCGCCCGGCTCCAGATACACGTCGAGCTCGGTTTCGCGGCGGACCTGTTGGAGGAAGGCGACCAGCTCATCGCGCTGATAGTCGGCGCGGGTGATATGATGGCCGCCGCCGAAGTTCAGCCATTTGAGCTGGGGAAAGAATCGCTTGAGGCTCGGCTCGACCGAGGCCCATGTCCGGCCCAGCGGCACGAAATCCTGTTCGCACAGCGTGTGGAAATGAATGCCGTCCACACCATCCAGATGCTCGGGGAGAAGCTGGTCGATGGGGAAGCCGAGCCGGCTGTTTGGCTGGCAAGGATCGTACTTCGCCACCTCGCCCTCGGCATGGAGGGGGTTGATCCGCAAGCCGACGTCAAAGCTCATCCCCTGCGCGCGCTGCGCATCGAGAATGGGCCGAAAGCGCGCATGCTGGCCGGGCGAATTGAAGATGATATGATCGGAGAGCACGCAGATCTCGGGCAGGTCGGCCGCCTTGTAGCCGGCGCAATAGGTCGCGACCTCGCCCTTCTCATCCAGCCCGGTATATTCCTCGCGGCCCAGTCGGGCCTCGTAGAGGCCGGAGGCGCAGACTCCGTCGAGATAGGCCGAGACAGTGGGCCCGAGCGACCACATGGAGAACGCCTTGAGCGCCGCCAGCATCTTGATGCCGCCCCGATCCCGTACGTCCTTGAGGATCGTCAGATTGCGGCGGATGGCGGCGGCATCGACCACAAAAGCAGGCGAGGGCACGCGATTGAGATCGAAGCGCGCAAAGGCGCCGGGGTCGCCGGCTCGGGTTTCCATGGGGTCAGCTCCGCTCAAATCATCTCATGGCGCGGCTGCGAGTGCCGCGCCTTCGTCGATGCACCGATCAGTCGATGCACATAGACCGAACGACCTTGCCGCCGTCGAGTTCGGCAAAGCATCCGAATAATTTGTTGTCGGCCTGGCAGCGGCCGGGTGCCTTCTGCTCATCGAGCGGCAGCGCGCCGTTCTTGCCCGGCTGGGCCAGGCAGCGGCCCTGACAGTCCTTCTTCGAGGCGCAGCTCTTGCCCGCATCCGCATAGGGCACCACGCACATGACTGTCTGCGCGCGTCCCCTTGCCTGCAACGAGCCGCCCTGCCGAGCGCAACTGTTCAGCTCGGAGGAGGGCACGCCATCGACCAGGCCGATCTGCGGCGCGCAGCCGCCCAGAGCGAGCGCCAGGGCGGCGCTCGCCAGCCCGATGCGGATGCGCAGGGCGCCCATCAGAAAGGCAGCGGTCCGTCGAGTTCCTTCACCTGCCACGGCAGGCCATGCTTGTTCAGCATGTCCATGAACGGGTCGGGATCGAGCTGCTCGATGTTGAACACACCAGCGCCGGACCACAGGCCCTGCAGCATCAGCGCCGCGCCGATCATCGCCGGCACGCCCGTGGTGTAGCTCACCGCCTGGTTGCCGGTCTCGGCATAGGCGTCCTCATGGTCGCAGATATTGTAGACGTAGAGGGTCTTGTCCTTGCCGTCCTTGCCAAGGCCGGTGGCAATATCGCCAATGTTGGTCTTGCCCTTGGTCGTGGGGCCAAGGCTGGCGGGCTCGGGCAGCACGGCCTTGAGGAACTGCAGCGGGATGATCTCCACGCCATTGTAGATCACCGGGTCAATCCGCGTCATGCCGACATTCTGCAGCACTTCTAGATGTTTGAGATAGGCATCGCCAAAGGTCATCCAGAAGCGGATGCGCTTGATCTCGGGCAGGTGCTTGGCGAGGCTCTCCAGCTCCTCATGATACATGAGGTACATGTTCTTGGGGCCGACCTGCTCGAAGTCGAAGCTCTGCTTGTAGGAGAGGGCGGGGGTCGTGACCCACGCACCATTCTCCCAGTGCCGCGCGGGCGCAGTTACTTCGCGGATGTTGATCTCGGGATTGAAGTTGGTGGCGAAGTGCTGGCCATGATCGCCGCCATTGCAGTCCAGAATGTCGAGCGTGTCGATCCGCTCGAAATGATGCTTCTTGAGCCAGCTTGCGAACACGCTGGTGACGCCCGGATCGAAGCCGGAGCCGAGCAGCGCCATCAGGCCGGCATCCTTGAACCGATCCTGATAGGCCCACTGCCAGCTATATTCGAAATGCGCCTCGTCGCGCGGCTCGTAATTCGCCGTGTCCATGTAATTCACGCCGGCCGCTAGGCAGGCATCCATGATGGCGAGGTCCTGATAGGGCAGGGCAAGGTTCACGACCAGCTTGGGGCCGATCTGCTTGATCAGCGCGGTCGTTGCGGCCACGTCGTCGGCGTCCAGCGCATAGGTGCTGATGGCAACACCCGTGCGCTCTTTCACGGAGGCGGCAATGGCATCGCATTTGGAGACCGTGCGGCTCGCGAGGTGAATGTCGCTGAAGATGTCCACATTCATCGCCATCTTGTGGACCGCGACCGATCCGACGCCACCTGCGCCGATGACCAGCACCTTGCTCATCTGTTAGTCTCCATGAAGTCGAATCGACAAGCGCCTGCATATAGGGGGGCTCTGTGACAGAACAAGAATTGCTCGATCCGCTTCGTGCGCCGAGCCGCGAAGGCGTGTTGCGCGCGGCGGACAAGATTGCCGCGCTGCTGCCGCCCACGCCGCTTTTGCCTCTGGAGGTCGAGGGGCGGACGATCTGGTGCAAGGCGGACATGCTCCAGCCGATCGGTGCCTTCAAGATCCGGGGCGCCTGGCATCGGCTGAGCGATCTGACGGCGGAGCAGCGGGCGCGCGGAGTGGTCGGCGTTTCCAGCGGCAATCACGCGCAGGGCGTGGCTTGGGCCGCCCGGCGGCTCGGCATCGCCGCGACCATCGTGATGCCGAGCAATGCGCCCCGAGCCAAGCTGGCGGCGACCCGGGCGCTGGGCGCCAAGGTCCATCTGTATGATCGCGCGACGGAAGATCGGGACAGCATCGCTGCCGATCTGGTCGCGAAGACTGGCGCGACCCTCGTTCATGCCTATGGCGATCCGTGGATCATCGAGGGGCAGGGCACGCTCGGGATTGAGGGGGCCGCGCAAATGCAGTCGCAACTCGGGCGCGGACCCGATCGCATCGTCGCCTGCTGCGGGGGCGGGGGCCTCTCCGCCGGTCTCGCTCTGGCCTGCCCGGATGCGGAGCTCTATCTGGCCGAGCCGGAAGGCTATGACGACCTGCTTCACTCGCTGGCGGCTGGCAGTATCCAGTCGGTGGACGACCTTGCCTTACCTACCGATTGCGACGCGCTCCAGACGCCGCGCACCTTCGCGATCAATTTCGCGGTGTTGCAGGGCCGGGCCAGCGGCGGTGCCGCCGTGACCCCCATGGAGGTCGCGCAAGCCATGCGGCTGGTCTTCGAGAAGCTCCATCTGGTCGTTGAGCCCGGCGGCGCTGCGGCGCTGGCTGCCGTGCTCGCGGGCAAGGTGCCGGTGACCGATGCGACGCTCGTTACCCTCTCGGGCGGCAATGTCGACCGGGAGACGTTCACGCGCCTGCTGGAACTCGCCGACCGGGCTGGCTGAGGCTCACAGCAGCGAATCCACCAGCCGGGCGACGTTCTCGGCGAGCCGCCGGCTGCGCGAGCGCGCGCGCCATGCTGCCGGCGTCAGCGTGGTGGAGGCAGCCAGATAGCCGTCATGAATTGCCAACACCTGTGCAATCGAGGTGGCGTCATAGATCAGCAGGCTCGCCTCCTGATTGAGCTGGAACGAGCGCAGGTCGACATTGCTCGATCCCACCACGGCCAGCCGGTCATCGATGCTGAGCGTCTTGGCGTGGAGCAGTTCGTTGGGGAACAGGTGGATCGAGACGCCGGCGTCCAGCAGCTCCTGATAGAAGGAGCTTTGTGACAGGCGAACGAGCGGCTGATCCGCCACGCGCGAGAGAATGAGGTCGACCTTGACCCCGCGCGCCACCGCTGCGCCCATGGCGCCGAGCACATCCTCGCCCGGTACGAAATAAGGGCTGACCATCACGACATGCTGGCGTGCCTGATGCAATTGCCAGACCAGCAAGGTCTCGAACCCGGCCAGCGGATAGTCCGCCCCGCTCGGCAGCAATTGCAGGCAGGCGGTCCCGGCAGTGTCCTTCGGGGCAGGGGAGGCGCCGGGCGGATCGCCGGACTCCAGCGACCAGTCGGCACGCACCAGCGCCGCCATGCTGGCGACCACCGGCCCCGTCACCCGCGCGACCAGTTCGCGATTGACCACGCCGGGCCGGAAATCGCGCGCGACGATGTTCTGGGAGCCGGCATAGCCGATCCTGTCGTCGATCACGAAGAGCTTGCGATGATTGCGCATATCGCGCCGGGTTCGGGCCCGGATCAAGCGCAACGGCAGCGTTTCGCACACCCGCACCCCCTTGGCGCGCAAAAGCGCCTGCGTCCCGCGCCGCCATGGGCGCGAGCCGACCGGATCGAACAGCACCCGCACGTCCAGACCGCGCTGGACGGCCCGGCCGAGCGCGGCGGCCACGCGCTGGCCCACGGCATCGTCGGCGAAGATGTAGACGAGCAGGTGGACGGACTGTTCGGCGGCATCGATATCCGCGACGAGCCGGTCCACCACCGCATCATAGGCGTCGATCAGCGTGATGGCATTGCCGTCGGTGGCGGGCATATGCCCCAAAGTGCGTGCGAGCGCCGCGATGGGCTCCGCATCGCCAAGCGCGGGCTGATGCCGCTGCTGCGCTTGCGCGGTCGCGGCGAAGAAGGGCTGCAAGGCGCCGAACCGCTCGCGCCGCCACGCCGGGAAGCGCGGACTGCCGATGGCGAGAAACAAGAGCAGGCCGGGCACCGGCAGGAAGAAGATCAGCAGCAGCCACGCCCGCGCCGCCGCAGGTGTCCGCCGCAAGGGCACGACGGCGAGCGCGCCGATGCGGATGATCCATTCCAGCGCGTACCAGATCTGATCGAGATGGGGTGATGACCCTGCCATGCCCGATCCTAGCGTGAGCGCTCCGCCAGAGCCAAGACCATTGCACGCAGCCTCGTCACCAATCTGCCATCGCGAATCTGCCATCGCGCGGTCATGGGCCTGACATGCACGCGCCCTAGCGGGGCGTCAGGTGGACCATCAGGGAGCCGTCCATGCCGCATGTCATCGATCGCGCCGTCATCAACCATGATGCGACCACGCGCGAGGGCCTTCTGGAACGCGCCTTCGCCTTCGCTTTTCGAGTCCTGGTTTACGCGCAGATCTGGGAAGACCCAGTGGTGGACATGGAGGCGCTGGCGATCACGCCGGAGAGCCATGTCGTGACCATCGCCAGCGGCGGCTGCAATGTGCTCTCCTACCTGACCGCCGATCCTGCGCGCATCACGGCGGTTGATCTCAACACTGCGCACATCGCGCTCAATCGGCTGAAGCAGGTCGCGGCGCAGCAATTGCCCGATTATGCGAGCTTTCGCCGCTTCTTTGCCGAGGCCGACAGCGCGGAGAATCTTCGGGCCTATAAGGCCTATATCCGCCCGCATCTGGACGAGACGGCGCGCCGCTATTGGGAGGGGCGCGATCTGGTGGGACGCCGCCGCATCAGCATGTTCCGCTCCGGCGCATATAAGCGCGGACTGCTCGGCGGCTTCATTGGGGCGGCGCATCTGGTGGCGCGGCTGTACCGGATCGATCCGCGCGAATTGCTGGCCGCGCGCGACATGGAGGAGCAGCGCCGCATCTTCGAGGCGCGACTGGCGCCGATCTTCGAGCGCAAGTTCATTCGCTGGCTGACCGATCAGCCCGCCTCGCTCTTCGGCCTCGGCATTCCGCCCGCGCAATATGATGCGCTTGCCGGCGACGAAAAAATGGCCGCGGTGCTGCGCAAGCGGCTTGAGCGGCTGGCCTGCGACTATGATCTCAAGGCCAATTATTTCGCCTGGCAGGCCTTCGGGCGCGGTTATGGGCGCCATGCGGATGCGCCGCTGCCGCCCTATCTCCAGCAGGATCATTATGAGGCGGTGACGGCACGCGCCGACCGGGTCGACGTCCGCCACGCCAATATGACTGACTGGCTCGCCCAGCAGCCGGATGCCAGCGTGGATCGTTATGTGCTGCTGGATGCGCAGGACTGGATGAGCGACGCGCAACTGATGGCGCTTTGGTACGAGATCACCCGCACAGCCCGCCCCGGTGCGCGGGTGCTCTTCCGCACGGCGGCCGAGGCGAGCCTGCTGCCGGGGCGCGTGCCCGATCCTCTTCTGGAGCGCTGGCATTATCATGGCGAGGACTCGCTCCACTTCACCCGCGCCGACCGCTCGTCCATTTATGGCGGCGTGCATCTCTACAGTTTGAAGGGCTAGGCCGTGTCGCACATGGACCGCATCGGCGCGGCAAGCGAGCGCCATGCCGGCGCAATGGACGCGCAATATGCGCTGCAGCGGCATGTCTACGACATCACCCGCAAATATTATTTGCTGGGGCGGGATCGGTTGATCCGCGATCTGGCTGTGCCGGCTGGCGGATCGGTGCTGGAGATCGGGGTCGGCACCGGGCGCAATCTCGCGCTGGTCGCCCTGCATTATCCGCAGGCTCGCCTCTTCGGGCTCGACATTTCGGCGGAGATGCTCAAATCGGCGCAGCGCAATATCGCCCATGCCGGCGCGCACTCGCGCACCCTGCTGGAGCGCGCGGATGCCGCCCGGTTCGATCCGCAGGCCTTGTTCGGCGAGCCGGGCTTTGACCGGGTCTATATCAGCTACAGCCTCTCGATGATCCCGCAATGGGAGGCCGCGCTGGCGCAGGCGCTCTCGGTCGTCGAGCCGGGCGGGTCGCTCCACATCGTCGATTTCGGCCAGCAGGAGCGCTTGCCTGGCTGGTTCCGCGCCGCCTTGCAGGGCTGGCTCGGGCGCTTTCACGTCACGCCGCGCGAGCCGCTCTTTGCCGTGGCCCACGGCCTTGCCGCGACCTATGGCGCGGACCTGTCCTGCCGTGCCCTGTATCGCGGCTACGCCTGGAGCGTGACGATCCGGCGGTGAGCGCCGTCGATTTCGGCTGCGTCCGGGCCGTGCCTGCCTTATGCTGGCGGCCATGGATTTTCATGACCTGATGCTGCGCTATTTCGGCAAGACCGAACTGGAAGAGGTGCCCCCCGAGGCGATGGGCGCCGGAATCGAGCGGATGCGCGTCGATTTCGGGCTGGAGAAGGATCCGGGCCGGCGCTTCGGCCTATGGGCGCTGATGCACATGCTCGGTGGCGCGCCGGACCTGGACGTCGCGTTCAAGGACCCCGCCGAGCGCGCGGCCGCCCGCAATTTCATGGATATGGCCGCGCGGCTCACTGACGCCGACGAAACGGGCTGATGAATTAGCCGAAGCGGCGAAGGGCGGCGAGGAAGGCCTCGCCATAGGCCTCCAGCTTGCGCTCGCCGACACCGCTGACCAGCGCCATGTCCCGCAGCGACTTGGGGCGGATCGCGGCCATGTCGCGCAAGGTGCTGTCATGGAAGATGACATAAGGCGGCACCCCGGCCTCCTGCGCCAGCGTGCGGCGGCACTCGCGTAGCGCATCGAAAACCGGGTCGTTGACGGGGTTCTCCCCCTTGTCGCGGCCACGCCGGCGTTCCTTCTTCGGCTGGATCACCAGCTCGACGCGCTCCTCGCCCTTGAGATAGCCGCGCGCCGCCGGGCCGAGCGCCAGCCCGCCATGGTCGGTCGTCGTCAGCGCATCATGCACCTGCAGGGCGCGGGCGACCGGCTTGATGAGCGCGGCCTCGTCGCCCTCGATAATGCCGAAGACCGACAGGCGATCATGCCCGCGCTGGGAAATCCGCTCGTTGCCTCGCCCGGTCAGCACGGCTTCCAGGTGGCCGAGGCCAAAGCTCTGGCCGGTGCGGTGGACGGCCGAGAGCAGTTTCTGCGCAGTCAGCGTCGCATCGATGCTGGCGGGGGGCGAGAGGCAATTGTCGCAATTGCCGCAGGTGGGCGGCGGGTTCTCGCCGAAATGGCGCAGCAGTACCGCACGGCGGCAGCGCGCGGTCTCGACCAGCGCGCCCAGGGCGGCGATCCGCGCGCGCTCGCCGGCCTGACGCTCTGGCTCCACCTCGCTAATCCGCTGGCGCGCCCGCATGAAATCCTCTGCGCCCCACAGCAGCGTCGCCGTTGCGGGATCGCCATCGCGCCCTGCGCGCCCGCTCTCCTGATAATAGCTCTCGATCGACTTGGGCAGGCCGGCATGGACGACGAAGCGCACGTCCGGCTTGTCGATGCCCATGCCGAAAGCGACAGTGGCCACCATCACCATCTCCTCGCTGGCGAGGAACGCGGCCTGATTGGCGGCGCGCAGCTCAGCGGGCAGCCCCGCATGATAGGCGAGCACCGGCCGCCCCTTGGCACCGAGCGCCTCGGCAAGCTGCTCGGTCGCGGCGCGGGTTGGCGCATAGATGATGCCCGGGCCGGGATTGGCCAGAATATCGGTGAGCTGACGACGCAGGCCATCGCGCGGCTGCACGAGGTAACGAATATTGGGCCGGTCGAAGCCGGAGATGATTAGCCCCTCGGCCGGAATGCCGAGCTGGGTGAGAATATCCTCGCGGGTGTGGGCATCCGCCGTGGCGGTGAGCGCGAGCCGGGGGACATCGGGAAAGGCGTCCAGTAGTGGGCGCAGCAGGCGGTAATCGGGGCGAAAATCATGGCCCCATTCCGAGACGCAATGCGCTTCGTCGATCGCGAAGAGGCTGAGGCGCGACCGCTCCAGCAGCGCACGGAACCCGTCTCCCGAGGCGCGCTCTGGCGCTACGTAGAGCAGGTCAAGCTCGCCGGCGACTAGCCTGTCCTGCGTCTCGCGCCAGTCGGCGTCCACCGACGTCAGGCTCGCCGCGCGGATGCCGAGCGCTCGCGCGGCCCGCAACTGGTCGTGCATCAGCGCGATCAGCGGCGAGACGACAACGCAACAGCCCGGCCGGGCGAGCGCAGGCAATTGATAGCAAAGCGATTTTCCGGCGCCAGTCGGCATGATCGCCAGCGTCGGGCGGCCAGCCAGTACCCGGTCCACCACCTGCGCCTGCACGCCGCGAAAGGCCTCGAAGCCAAAGACGCTTCGGAGCAGGGCGGCGGGATCGGCAAGCATCGGGCGGCTATAGGGTGGGGAGGGGCGAGGGGGAAGGGCAGAATGGCCCCGCCGACCGTTCATCATCCGTCAGTGCGGCAGCACAGGTGGTTCCTGCCAACGAAAAGCCGCAAAACGGCCGCATCTCATTCGCTTATGTTTCCTCTGCGCCCTCGCGGCTCAGCGCATATTCCATATGGCTCTCGGACTCGTGAACGCCAATCGCCCAGCCGTTGGATTGCGCCAAGGCCGGCACATCGATTTTCGCCACCGGATCGTCGGCCAGCAGCAATACGGAATCATGGTCGCGCATCGCGCGCGCGGCGCGCAGGACGGGCCACGGGCATTTCAGCCCGCGGGCGTCGATGCGCGCCGGATCACTTCTTTTTGTCAAATGGGTTCCGTGCGCTACGCAGGTTTAGCCGGATTGGCACGCCCGAAAAGTCGAGCGCTTTGCGGATACCATTCACGAGATAGCGGCTGTAACTCTCCGGCACCTCATCAAGACGCGATCCGAACACCACGAACGTCGGCGGCCGGCTGCGCGCCTGGGTGATGTAGCGCATTTTGATCCGCTTGCCGCCCGGTGCCGGCGGCGGATTGGCTTCCAGCGCCTCATCGAACCAGCGGTTGAGCAGGCTCGTTGGCACGCGCTGCGACCAGCGGCGGCGCGTATCGAACGCCGCTTGCAGCAGATCGTCAATGCCCTTGCCCGTGGCGCCGGAGACGGTGAGCAGCGGCACACCGCGCACCTGCGCAAGGCCGTCTTCCAGCGCCTTGCGGACGCCCTGATAGAGCGACGAGCCATTCTCGGCCACGTCCCACTTGTTGAGCGCGATCACGAGCGCACGGCCCTCGCTCAGCACCTTGTCGGCAATGCGGAGATCCTGCGCCTCAAGCCCAAGCGTGGCATCGAGCATCAGCACCACGACTTCCGCGAAATCCACGGCATGAAGCGCATCCGCGACAGAGAGTTTCTCCAGCTTCTCCTGCACCTTGGCGCGCTTGCGCATGCCGGCGGTGTCGATCAGCCGCACCGCGCGCGCTACGCCGTCGGGCGCGTGCCAGGTCCAGTCCACCGCAATGCTGTCGCGCGTGATGCCGGCTTCCGGCCCCGTAATCAGCCGCTCTTCGCCCAATATGCGGTTGATGAGCGTCGACTTGCCGGCATTGGGCCGCCCCACGATGGCGAGCTTGAGCGGCGCGCTGTCGTCAAGCTCGTCCTCGTCCCCCCCATCATCCTCGTCGCCCTCGACGGGTAGGTCTGGCTCGTCCGCCTCGACATGCGGGCGGATCGCCTGGAACAGGTCGGCAAGACCTTGCCCATGCTCGGCGGAAAAGGCCACCGGCTCATCAAAGCCGAGCGAAAAGGCTTCCATGATGCCGGGGTCGGCAGCGCGGCCCTCGGCCTTGTTGGCGAGCAGCACCACCGGCGTATTCCCCGCGCGCAGCCAGCGGGCGATGTGCTCGTCGAGCGGTGTGATCCCCGCGCGCGCGTCGATCATGAACAAGGCGATCGAGGCGCCCTGAACCGCCATTTCGGTCTGCGCGCGCATCCGGCCCGGCAGGGTCTGCGCGTCGTCCTCCTCGAAGCCAGCGGTATCCACGATGCGGAACTTGAGGCCAAGCAGTTCGGCATCGCCCTCGCGCCTGTCGCGGGTGACGCCGGGCTGGTCATCGACAAGCGCGAGCTTCTTGCCCACCAGCCGGTTGAACAGCGTGGACTTGCCTACATTCGGGCGGCCGACGATGGCGACGACCGGAAGGCTTCCGGCCGGCGTGTCGCGGTCTGGGCGTTGTCTTTTTGCCATCAGCGAAACGCGAGGATGCGTCCCTCGTCCGTCAGCACGTAAAGCATGTTGTCCGCGACGATGGGCGGCAGGGTGAGACCCTGCTTGAGGTCGCGCTCCTGCAGCACCTCGCCGCTCGTCGGATCGACGAACGCCATCGCGCCTTCGGTGGAGACGAGGATGAGCTTGCCGCCCGCGAGGATCGGGCCGCGCCAACGGATCGGGCCGGTCTTCTTCTTCGGCTTGCGCCAAGCCGGCAAATCGCTGATCCACCGGATCTTGCCGGTGGCGCGGGTGATGGCGAGCAGCTGGGACTTGTCGGTCACCACGAACACCCAGTCGCTCACCACCAGCGGGGTGGCGATGCCGCCGATGTTCAGCTCCCACAGGCGCTGCCCGCTCACCAGCTCATAGGCCGCCATGCGGCCGCCTTCGCCGATCGCGAACACCTGGCCCCGGTCGACCACCGGATCGGCGTCGATGTCCGTCAGCATGGCGACTGAGGTGGAGATGCTGGTGCGGCTGAGTGCATCGCCCCACAAAGCGCGGCCGTTCTCGTAGCGATAGGCCGTCAGTTCGCCCGAGCTATAGCCGGCGATGACCGAACCCTGTGCCGCCGCCGGAGCGCCGACGCCGAACACGCCCGTCGCTTCCAGCGTGCCGCTGTCCGTCCACACGACCGCACCGTCTGCCTGCGAGAGCGCGAAGAGCTGGTTGTCCTGGCTCATCACATAGGCATTGCCGTTGGAGAGCGTGGGCGCACCGCGCAGCGGGCCGCCTGGCTGCACCTTCCAGATCTCGGCCCCGTCCGCAACGTTCAGCGCCGCGACAGACCCGGCGCCGGACGTGGCGAACAAACGGTCGCCCTCGACACTGACGCCACCGCCGAACTGCACCTGCGAAGGCTGGTTGGGCGAGCGAATGCTATTCGACCAGAGCCGTGCGCCGGTCTTGGCGTCGAAGGCGGAGACGGTCGCATCGGTGTCGATCACGAACAGCTTGCCGCCTGCGACGACCGGCGCTGCGGCCAGCCGGCTGCGCGAGCCGCCACCGGTCACCGATGCCGACCAGGCCTGCTGGATATTGTCGCCGAGCGCGACATGGCCGATGGCTTTGGCGGCATTGCCACCCGATTGCGCCCAAGCGGGGTTAACGACCGGGGGCGGCAGTGTGACCGGGAGCGACGCAACGGCATCGTCCACGGCCAGCACATTGTTGCTGCCGAGGATGGAGGTGCGGTCGCCATGCACGGGGGTCTTGGGGCCGCTCTTTCCGCCGCATCCGGTCAGGAGCAGCAGGGCCGCAGGAATGCCGATCCAGGCGGCGCGATATGATGTGGGATTACGCATCCTCGTGGGTTTCTCTTTCAATGGAATCAGGAGGCAGGCGTGTCAGCGGTCGGCCCGGCTTGCCGGGGCGTCGTCGCCGATCCAAGCATGCTGGCCATCTGTCCGGCGCGCAGCTTGATGGATTCAGGCACCAGCGGATCGTTGGCCATCTCGTTGAAGATCTTGCCGGCCTGATCGCGCTGGCCGGCCTTGAGGTGGGCGATGGCGGTGAGTTCACCAGCGCTGCCGAACCAGCTATTGCCCGGCACCGCCAGCGGCTTGAGCGCGGCGATCACGTCCTGCGGCTTCATGCTGTCGAAGGCGAGGGCAGTGCGGCGCATCAGCGCGGCGTCCTTGGTCGCGGCGGGCGCCTGCGCGTCGGCCAGAATGGCATCATAGGCGGCAAGCGCGGTCTTGGCGTCATTGCGCCCGCCTGCCAGTGCGGCCCTGAGCATTTCCGCCTGCGCCCGATAGCCCGGGCCACCTTCGGCCATGATCTGCTTGTACACCCCATCGTCCAGCGTGGCCCGCTGGGCAGCACTCATCAGCCGGGCGAACTGCTCGCCATTGGCCTCGGCCTTCTGAGTCTGGTGGTGCTGCCAGTAGAGCCAGCCGCCAAAGGCAGCGAGGCCGAGCACGACGACAGCGATGACCAGACGGCCGTAATTCTTCCAGAAGGACAGCAGATCGTCCTGCCGCACGGCATCGTCGATCTCGCGGAGCAGGGCCTCGTTCTGATGTGGCGTCAGGGCCAAGTCTCTATCTCCAGTCGGCTGAAAAAGCGCAGGGGCGCATGAAGGGATTTTGTGGCCGCGGACCTTAGCGGCGGATGAACTCCGCGCAAATCACTTTTTGGCGCCATAAAGCTGGGCCTCGCCGGGAAAGCTGCGCGCGCGCACCTCCTGCGCATATTGCGCCGCCGCATCGCTGATCGTCCCGGCAAGATCGGCATAGCGCTTCACGAAGCGCGGCGTGCGCTCGAACATGCCGAGGAGGTCTTCGGTCACCAGCACCTGCCCGTCGCAGGCTGCCGAGGCGCCGATGCCGATAGTGGGGCAGGGCACGTCTCCCGTGATCTCGATAGCCAGTTCCTCGATGACGCCCTCGATCACCATCGCAAAGCAGCCGGCAGCGGCGACGGCGCCGGCATCGTTACGGATTTTCGCGGCTTCGGCGGCATCGCGGCCGCGCGGTCCATAGCCGCCGAGCGCGTTCACCGCCTGCGGCGTGAGCCCGACATGGGCGCAGACCGGGATGCCCCGCTCGCTCAGAAAGGCGATGGTCGGCGCCATAGCCTCGCCGCCTTCCAGCTTCACGCCGGCAGCGCCGGTTTCCTTCATCAGGTGGGCCGCGCTCGCGAAGGCCTGCTCAGGGGAGGCCTCATAGCTCCCGAACGGCATGTCGATGATGACGGCGCTGTGATAGCTGCCGCGCACGACCGCAGCGCCATGGGCGGCCATCATCTCGAGCGTGACGGGCACGGAGGACGGCAGGCCGTAGATCACCTGCCCGAGCGAGTCGCCCACCAGCAGCAGGTCGCAATGGGGATCGAGCAACTGCGCCTGCCGCGCCGTGTAGGCGGTCAGCATCACGATTGGCGAGTCGGTCACCCCATCGACTTTGCGCGCGCGGATGGCGGGAATGGTCAGCCGACGCATCGGCGCCGGCGTGGGGTTCGCCCGGCTGGTCGCCGTATCGAGGGTGTAAGTGGCGGACATGGCCGCGCTTTAGCGCAACCGCGGGGGTTCGCCTAGGCTGCGCGGGTCAAACCCACAAATATGCTCGCCTCAGAGGAGGGGCTGGGGGTGGTGGCGATGCGCCAGCATCGCAAACTTAGCAAGTGGCCGCGCGGGCGCAACCCCACCCCAACCCCTCCTCTTCAGGGGATCGTTGCAAAACGGTGTGACATTTGATTCACTTGGTTTGCGTTGAGGAGGCAGGTGATGACAGGTCAGCTCGGTTTTGCGGAAGGTTGGGTGTCGCCCAAACTTGGTCGGAACGAGAGCCTGGATCGGCTATCGCAGGACGTGCGGTGGTATCGGTTCGAGAAGCTGCTGGTGCGGCTCGATCAAGGGGGCGGACGGCCGCCGTTTCCACCGTTACTGATGCTCAAGGCCTTGCTTTTACAGCAGTTCTATGGGCTGTCGGATGCCGATCTGGAAGAGGCGATCAACGATCGGGTGTCGTTCCGGCGGTTCATCGGCCTGCCGCTCGAAGCGTCGTCGCCCGATCACACGACGCTGTGCCGGTTCCGCAATCGCCTGGCCGAGGCCGGGCTGAGTGAAAAGCTGTTTGGCGCGTTCTCGCGCCAGTTGGAGGCGCGCGGTCTCGTGCTCAAGCGCGGCACGATGATCGATGCCTCGCTGGTGGCAACGCCCTTCCGCCCCGGCTCGAGCAGCGGCACGCGCGAGGCAGTGGACGATGATGCGACGCTGACCATGCGCAAGCATCGCGCGCATTATGGCTACAAGGTGCATATCGGCACGGATCAGGACAGCCGCCTGATCCGCCGGCTGGTACTGACCGGAGCAAATGTGGCCGACACCGACATGGCAGAGCGCCTCGTGTGCGGCGACGAGCAGGCGGTCTATGCCGACAAGGCCTATGCCAAGCGGGCGCGGCGACAGTGGCTCAAGGCAGCCGGGATCAAGCCGCGGATCATGCACAAGACTTGGGGCGGCGGCCCGCCGCTTACACCCTTGCAGCGCCGCCACAACGACCTGATCTCCCCCATCCGTGCCCAGGTCGAGGGCGTGTTCGCCACGCTCAAGCGATGGATGGGGTTTACGGCGGTGCGCTATAACGGCCTGAAAGCAAACCGAAGTCACTGCTTTCTGCTCGCCCTTGCCTACAACATGAAGCGATCGCTTAAACTGGCCTGAGCCAGACACCAGAACGCCAAGAGGGCGGCCTCCCGATGCCGAAACGCCGCCCTCTTCAGGGCCCCAGTACGTACCCAGATCCGCCGTCGCTTACCAAAAAGACCCAATCACACCTTTCGCAACGATCCCCTAAAGAGGAGGGGCTAAATCTGCTCGATTTTGAATTGAGGCGGCGCGCTGTCCGCAAACGCTCACTTCTTATCGACAGCACCTTGGGCCGCATCGCCCACATCCTGCGCTGCATCGCCGACTTGCTGCGCCGCCGTGGACACGGCGTCGTTCTTGTTATCCTGGCTCTGCAGCAGGAAGTAACCGCCCACCGCGAGGATCAGCAGTGCCACGATCGCAATGATCGCGGTTGCGCTGCCGCCGCTCGAGCGCTCGACGATTACCGTTTTGGGTTCTTCGGCCATGTCATCCTCCACCTGATTGATGGCGGAGAAACGATCATCGCGCAGCGCGGTTCCGGTCAGAGGAAGGCGCTGAGGCGTCCCCGCAGCTTGTCAAGCGCAGATTTCTTGATTTGGCACACCCGGGCCGCACCAATGTCGAGCGTCAGTCCGATTTCCTCAAGGTTCATTTCCTCGACGAAGTAGAGCTGCAGAACCATCGCCTCGCGCTCGGGCAGTTCCTTGATGCAGGCGGAAACCGCGCGCTTGAGGGATTCCCGCTCCAGCACTTCCTCGGCGCCCTCGGTTGCATCGGCGAACCACATCGACTGGTCCGAATAGACCTCGTCCATGCTCTGGTGTTGGGCCATATCCGTCCCGTCGGCAAGCTCGCGCCAGCCGGCAGCATCAAGACCCAGATGCGCGGCCACTTCGCTATCCGCGGGCGGGCGACCGAAGCGTTGCTCCAGCGCGCGACGGGCATCCTGAATGGTCTTGCGGCGCGCCATCGCCGAGCGACACAGGGTCGCATGGCGGCGCAGATGGTCGATCATCGCGCCGCGCACGCGCATCTGCGCATAGGTCGCAAAGCCGAAGCCGCGATCCTCGAAGCTGTTGGCCGCCTCGACCAGCGCGACCATGCCGATCTGCAGCAGATCCTCGATCTCGATGGCGCTGGAGACGCGCCCATGGACATGCCAGGCGATCTTGCGCACCAGCGGCATATATTGCTGCGCCAGCTGATCCGGTGAGACACCGGGCCGGCGACCATAAGTCAGGGCTGCAACCTCAAGCTGTGCGCTGTGCATGGGTCTCATCTACGCTGAAAGGTTTAACCGGGAATTTCCGAGCAGGGCGGAGGCGTGTGCGGATTATGCTGCGCAATATCGTCATGCCGCCTGCAACCGCTCCACCTGGTGGATGCGCGTCTCGTTGCCGACCACCGCCACGACTTCCACGGCCTTGCCATCCGGGATTTCCAGGAAGGAGAGCACCGGAACGTCGGGCAGATGCGGACGGAACAGGCGGGAGAGGGCGCGGCGCGCCACCGGCGAGGTCACGATCGCAAAGCTGCGGGCCTGCGCCATGAGCGGGCGGGCCGCCTCGCTCACCTGTTCGATCAGGCGCTGGGCCAGCGCCGGCTCGATGGGGTGGTGGGCATCGGCGCCGACGCGCATAGCCTGAGCGAGCAGGCCCTCAAGTTCGCCATCCAGCGTGAGCACCGGCAGCGGCGCCTTCACTGGCACGATGCTCTGGATGATCAGCGAGCCAATGCGCTGGCGGACCGCCTCGATGAGCGCGTCGGTGGACATGTCCCCGCGCGCAACGATCACCATGGCTTCGGCGATACGGCGGAAGTCCTTGAGCGGAATGCCCTCGATGAGCAGCCCCCGGCACAGCGCGGCGATCTGCGCGAGGCTCAGCGGATTGGGCGTCAGCCCATCGACAAGTTGCGGCGTCACTTCACGCAGCGTGTCCAGCAGCTTCTTGGCCTCGTCCATGCCGAACAGCTCAGCGGCGTTCTGCAGGATGAGATGATTGATATGCGTCGCGATCACCGTCGACGGGTCGACGACGGTATAGCCGGAAACGACCGCTTCGCTGCGCCGCTCCATCGGAATCCACACCGCGTCCAGCCCGAAGGTCGGGTCCTGCGCGGCGCGACCCTCGATCCGCTGGGTGATGTCGCCGCTGTCGAGCGCCAACAGGCTATCGGGGAAAATCTCGTCCTCGCCAACCACCACACCGGCGATGGTGATGCGATACTGGTTCGGGCCGAGCGCGAGATTGTCCTTCACCCGGATCATCGGCACCACAAAGCCCAGTTCGCGCGAGAGCTGGCGGCGAATGCCGGTGATCCGGCCGATCAGCGGCGCCTCCTTGCGCTCGTCGACCAGCGAGATCAGGCCATAGCCGATCTCCAGGCCAAGCGCGGCGCCGTCGGAAACGTCGCTCCACTCGATGTGGGCAGGATTTTCGACCACCGCCGGTTCCGCCGGTGCCTCGCTGCGGGCCTTGGCGGCCTTGCGCAGCTTCCACGCGATGAACCAGGCGAGGCCGGCCGCAGGCAGGATGATGAGGTGCGGCATGCCCGGCACGATGCCGAGCACGGTGAGAATGCCGGCAACCGGAACCCAGGCGCGGCTGTGGCCGAACTGGCTGGAGATCTGGCCGGAGAGGTCATGCTCGGACGTGACACGGGTGACGATCGCGGCTGCGGCAATGGAGAGCAGCAGCGCCGGCACCTGCGCCACGAGCGCATCGCCGATGGCCAGCAGGATGTAGGTCTGCGCGGCTTGCCCGATGGAGAGATCATGGCTGACCAGACCCAGGGTAATGCCGCCGAGGATATTGATGACGAGGATCAGCACGCCGGCGACGGCGTCGCCCTTCACGAACTTGGAAGCACCGTCCATGGAGCCATAGAAGTCGGCTTCCGTCGCGACTTCCTGCCGGCGGACCTTGGCCTGCTCGGCGGTGAGCAGACCGGCGTTGAGATCGGCATCGATGGCCATCTGCTTGCCGGGCAGGGCGTCGAGAGTGAAGCGGGCGGAGACTTCCGACACGCGGCCCGCGCCCTTGGTGATGACCACCAGGTTGATGATCATCAGGATCGCGAACACGAAGATACCGACGACATAATCGCCGCCGATCATGAAATTGCCGAACGCCTCGATCACATGGCCGGCCGCATCCGATCCATTGTGGCCATTGACCAGCACGATGCGCGTTGAGGCGACGTTGAGCGCGAGGCGCAGCAGCGTGGCGAGCAGCAGCACGGTCGGAAAGCTGGAAAAATCGAGCGGTTTGGCGGCGTTCAGCGCGATCATCAGCACTGCAAGGCTGATCATGATGTTGCCGACGAAGCCGATATCCAGCAGCAGCACCGGCACCGGCACCACCATGAACATGACGAGCAGCAGGATGGCGAAGGGCAGAGCTGCCCCGCGTGCCGAGTTCTTCCAGATGCTGCCGTTGATGTCGTTGCGCGTCATGGCTGGCAATTACCTTCCGAGGGTGGCGAGCATGAGGTAGGCAAGCCGCGCGGTTTCAGCGCGCGGCGCGAATTCGGGATAGGGCTGCTTTTCGCTGAGCGTCTGGTTCATCGTCAGCCGCTCCTGCGCGATGCGGACATAGTCGGCGGGCATCACGGTCTGCGTGCCGTCCATCGCCATATCGCTTGCCGCACTGCCGGCGGCCTGACCGCCCGCCGCCAGCTTCTGCGCGAAGCTCGCGCGGATGTCCGTCAGGCTGCGGGCATTGCCCTGCCGGTCGAAGAAAACCGAGGCATTGGCCCGAGCAGCGGCGGGAAACAGAGCCGCTCCGGACGCATCGGGTGCCTGCGCCATGGTCGTGAGGAATTTCGCTGCGCCGCCTGCACCGAGGAAATGGGCGAGGTAGAGATCGACCGCCTCGGCCGGTCGGCCGATCCGCTCTTCAAGATAGGCGCGATTGTCGGTGGCCAGCTCGGCCGCCATGATCGAGGCCGTCTCGGGATGATTGCGCAGGTCGAGGATTTGCTGTCGCAGCGTCGGGTCCGAAACCACGTACCGCCCGGTCGCCGTGCGCTCGATGGCGTTGGACGCCCAGTCCATGCCATATTTCGCGCCATGGTCGTTGACGATGGAAAGCCAGCTCTGGTCGATAAACTGGTAGAGGCCGGTCGCACTGGAGGTGCGCGCGCGCGCCGTCGGGTTCAGCGCGCTTTCCACATGCGCCTGGCTCATCAGATAATTGAAATCCACACCGGTGCGACTGCTGGCCTTGGCAATGGCCTGCGTCACCCTGGCGGCATTGCTGCTCTGGGCCGAGTTGGTGGTCAGTCCATTCACGGACATGGCGACTAATGATCTCCCGTTGGTACCGAGGATCAAAAAGCAAGATGCGTGCCAGAATTGGTTAACGGCGGATCGGGATTTTTGGGGCGATCAGACGCGCGGCGACACGCCCACAGGGCGCAGCGGGCTTAGCGTGAAAGTCGGGATATCCGGGTCGAGCCGAAGCTCAGCCGGCGCGCTGGTACAGCGGCTGCGGCACGTCCAGATCGCGATCGGCGATCGCGCCGTGCATCTGCGTGGTCATATCGCCGAGCAGGCAGGCGAGCATCCGCGAGGAATCCAGCTCCTCGATCAGGTCGCTAAACCGCGCCTTGATCGCAGGATCACGCTCCCAGGTCTCGATGGATTTGATCGCATCGAGCGAGATGCGGAACAGGTCCATTGCCGTTTCGATGGCCTGCGGGTCGGCACTTTGCATGGCGACCCGGAGCGAACCGGTCGCGGCCGCGAAATTCTCGATGATGGACAGGTTCATTTGGGGCACGTTCAGGCGCGCAGATGAGGAAGATCGAGGTCGATCATGCGATCGGCGATCTTGTCGGCATCGACCGGATATTGGCCCGAAGCAATGGCCTGCTTGACGCGGTTGATCCGGTCCATGTCCACCGGGGCGCCCTGCGCGGCCATGCGCGCGGCGGGGGTGGCTGCCGTTTCCGCCGCTTTCGCAGGCGCAGGCTCGGCGCTGACTGGCGCAGCGGAGCGGGCTTGTGCAGCGTCGCGCAGCTTGGCTGCCTCTACTGCGGCGCTCGTCGCCTGGCCAACAGACTTGATCATTCCAACGTCCTTTCTGTCCAATCCGTACTATAAACGGATCAGTTCAGGAAAGTTTAAATGCCGGGAATACGAACAACGCCCGTCCGCTCGACACGGGCCATGACAGGCGTGGCGCGCGGTTCTTCGCGCACGCGGATCAGCGCACCGGGCGCGCCGTCTTCATCCGCGACCATCATGCGGGAAATGCTGAAGCTCTCATTGCCCGCGACCAGCTGAACCGGATCGCCCTTCTTGACGACCGGCGCGCTGTTTGTGGCCTCGGAAAAGCGCCCGTTTTGCTGAGGATTGCCGGCCTGCCGGTTGACCAGCAGCGGCACGCGGATGCGCCAGCCCAGACTAGGGCAGGCGACCGTCGCGGCGTTCATCTGCGGGGTTTCGACCGTCGGCGTCTGCGGGCAGGGTGCCAGCTTCAGGCGGCGATCGATGGGCGCCAGTGGGCCGCCAGGCTGGCCGAGATTGGCGCCCAGGCTGGCCGCAACCAAGCTGTCCAGCCGGTCCAGATTCTCGAAACTCTGCGCCTTTGCCGGCGCGTGGATGCTGGTAAGCGCGATCGCGCCGAGCAGCAGGGCTACGATGAGGGCAGCGCGCTTGGGGAAGGTCAGGCGTTCAATCGTCACGTCACTTGCTCCGATGCATGGTCGGAACAAACACAGCAAGGTCCGTGCCAGACGCATGTTACCGGTCGGTTTCGGCCAGTTCGGTGATCCTGATAGTCTGCTTGCCGGGTGCGCTGTCATCAGCGCGTTCGGCGAGGCCTGCGATCCGCAGGCGCTTTTCCGGCACTCCGGCGGCGACCAGGGTTCGGGCGACGGCGCCGAGGCGCGCTGCCGCCAGATCCCAGGCGTCGAAGCGATGATCGCCGGAGTCGAGGTCAATTGACTGAATCCGCACGATCTTGTTCTCACGCATGATGGGTTCTGCGGCTTTCAGCAAGGCGGCGCGACCGGCGGGGTTGAGCAGAGCCTCGCCAGGCTCGAACAGCTCTTGCGCGACGAGATCGGCCTGGCGCGGCGCCTCGAACGCGCCGAAATAGCTGCCAATCCCCGCCAGCGCCGTCTCACGCGTGGTCTGGTTGGACTGCAGCAGGGCGAAAAAGGCGAGCAGCAGCAGGCACAAATCGGCGAAGCTCAGCGCCCAGCGCGCGCGGTTTTGGCGCGGCTGCACCGACATCAGGCGACCTCGCGAATGCTGGCACGCTGGAACGGATTGGCTTCCCGACGGGCGATGGCGATCATCCGGTCGGCCATGGCCTGCTGCCAGCCAATCTCTCGCTCGGACTGCGCCGAGAGGCGGTTGGCGATGGGCCCGGCGATGGCGTTGGCGAGGATCAGGCCGTGCAATGTGGTCATCAGCGCCAGCGCCATGAAGGGGCCGATGGCCGCCGGGTCGCTCATCTGCGCAAACATACCGATCAGGCCGACGATCGTGCCTGCCATGCCGACGGCCGGCGCGGCATCGGCCAGCGCATTCCAGAAGGCGATGACCCGCCCGTGACGGGCACGGCGATCATGGATCGCCTGATGGACCCAGAGCGCGAAATGCTCGGCATCTGCGGCATTGGCAAGCGTGGTGAGGGTCTGGCTGACGAAGGGATGGGTGCTTTCCAGCCGGTCGGCGCGGGCCAGGCCCTTGAGCTGCGCGACAGCCTCGACCTTGAACAGCAGGGCGCGGGCATTGTCGCGTTCATCATCCGGGCGCGCGGTCAGCAGCGGGCGCAGGGAAGCCAGGGCGCGAAAACCCGTGCCGAACCCGACCTGCGCCAGTGCGATCATGATCGCGCCGCCCAGCACCATCAGCAGGGGCAGCGGCGCGAAGACGTGGCCGAGAATATCCAACCCCACAACATCCGACATGGTCCCGCTCATCCCCCGATGCTGCCGGGCGCACGTGCGCACCGGCAAAACTCTGCCGCCAACCGGCAAAACATTGCCACCCTTGCCGCCCGCCTGCGCAAAAGGCGCGGAAATCCTCATGTCCGCGCGGCCTCAGCCGGCGGAAATTTGGTTTGGCACGGCATTTGCAATCCATACCCGTGGGCATGGGTCGTGCCGGAACCGGACCAGTTTCAACCGGTCAGAACGGATGCGGCTCACGGACTTTTAGGGAAGGCACGAAAAAATGTCGTTCGACGACGCATTGTTCGGCATCCATGGCAAGGCACTGGCGCTGCGCTCGCAGCGGCTGGAGTTGCTTGCCTCCAATATCGCGAACGCCTCGACCCCCGGGTACAAGGCGCGCGACATCGATTTCGAGAAGGCGCTCGCTAGCGCCACCAGCCAGCAGGGCTCGGTGACCGGCGCGCTGGAAACGGCGATGGGCTATCGCGTGCCGCTGCAGGCGAGCAGCGATGGCAACACCGTCGAGATGTCGACCGAGCAGACGCTCTTCGCGGAGAATGCGGTGAAGTACCGCACCACGCTCTCCTTCCTCGAGGGCCGTCTCAACACCATCACGCGCGCGCTGCGGGGAGAATGAGCATGGACAAGCCCATGAACGTTTTCGACATCGCCGGGCGCGCCATGTCCGCGCAGCTCGTGCGCCTCAACGCCACCGCGTCCAACCTCGCCAATGCCGGCTCGGTCACGGGCAGCGAGGACAAGGCCTATCGCGCGATCCGCCCGGTCTTTTCCACCGTAGTCGAGAAGCCCGGCGTCGCCACGGTCAAGGTCGATAACGTCGTGACCTCCGACACGCCCGCCACCAAGCGGCACGAGCCCGGCCATCCGCTAGCCGATGCCAATGGCGATGTGTGGGAAGCCGGCGTCGATACCAGCGCCGAACTCGTCGAAATGGTTGAGAGCGCGCGCATGTATCAGAACAATGTGCAGGTCCTCCAGACCGCCAAATCCCTCATCCTCGAAACAATCAGGCTCGGCAAATGACAGCAGTGACGACCAACACCAGCCCCTGGGCGGTGGACACCAACACGGCGTTCACCAACCGGAACCTTGCCGAGACGAGCGCGAAGTCCAACGCCTCCATCGACATGAACGGCTTCCTGCGCCTGCTCACCACGCAGATGCAGCATCAGGACCCGTTCCAGCCGATGGACAACAATCAGATGGTCACGCAGATGGCGCAAATGTCGTCGCTGGCCTCGCAGTCGCAATCGACATCCCTGCTCAGCCAGATCGCGGACTCCGTGTCCGGCGCGCGCCTCTCCGACGCGGCGGGCTGGATCGGCAAGTCGATGCTGGTCGAGAGCAACATCGCCACGCCCGACCGCACCGGCGCTTATGCCGGCGAGATCGCGCTGGGCGCCGACGCCTCGAACGTTTCGATCGATCTGGTCGATGCCAGCGGCAAGGTCGTCCAGAGCTTCGATCTTGGCGCACAATCCAAGGGCAATGTGCCCTTCTTCTGGGACGGCCGGGATGACGCCGGCAATGTGATTGGCGGGCAGGCTCTGCAGGTCAAGGTGCGCGGCGCGACGCCGGCCGGCATCGCGACCTGGGCCAGCATCGCCGCCGTCCAGTCCCCCGCGAGCGGCGGCAACGCCCAGCTCATGACCGCCCTCGGCAATTTCTCGCCCGAAGACGCGCTGCGTCTCGGCTGATCCCTGAACTTCACAAGGAGCATCGACCATGTCCTTCTACATTTCGCTTTCCGGCCTCAAGGGCGCCCAGACCGACCTCGGTGTCGTCGCCAACAACGTCGCCAACGTGTCCTCGCTCGCCTTCAAGAAGAGCAAGGCGACCTTCGGCGATATCTATGCGAGCGGCGGCGTCGGCGCGGGCGGCAATGGCGTCCGTCTCGTCGATGTGAAGCAGCAGTTCACGCAGGGCACGCTGGAGACGACCGACAAGACGCTGGATCTGGCCGTCACTGGCGAAGGCTTCTTCACCGTGAAGAGCGCCTCGCCTGACCAGACGATCAGCTACACCCGCGCCGGTGCCTTCACGATGGACAAGAACCGCTTCATCGTCGATTCCACCGGTGCCCGCCTGCAGGTGCTCCCGACCAACGCGACCGGCGATGGCACACCGACCAGCACGGCGGCCGGCGATCTCTCTGATCTGGAAATCCCCAGCGCCCATCCGGACGATGCCAGCATTCCGCTCACCGCCATCGCGATCTCGGCCACGGGCGTCGTCAGCGCGACCTTCGGCGATGGCTCGGTGCGCAACCTCGGCGTGGTCGCCATGGCCTCATTCCCCGCGCAGGAAGAGCTGCGGCAGATGGGGGATTCGCACTGGATTTCCTCGGGCGACAGCGGCGAGGCGAGCTACAGCGCCGGCAATAGCGGCATGGTCGGCGCTGTCCGCTCGGGCACGCTGGAGCGCTCGAACGTGGACATCACCGAGGAGCTGGTGGCGCTGATCTCCGCGCAGCGCAACTTCCAGGCGAACTCCAAGGCGATCGAGACCGCCACCGCCATGACCCAGACCATCATCAACATGCGGACCTGATCGCGAAGATCGACCGGACCCGGAGCTGAACCATGGATCGTCTCACCACCATTGCCCGCACCGCGATGCGCGGCACGATGGCTCGCCAGGCGGCGGTCGCGAACAATCTCGCGAACGTCAACACCAGCGGCTTTCGCGCCGAGATCGCCAACGCCTCGACCCGCTGGGTCGGCGGCGGCGCGTTCCAGAGCCGCGCGGAGCAGGTGGGGCAGGTCATCGCGGCGGACATGAAGGCCGGCACGGCGGTGCAGACCGGCAATACGCTCGACATCGCGGTGGATGGCGAGGCCCTCATCGCGGTGCAGGCCAATGACGGGTCGGAAGCCTATACAAGGCGCGGCGACCTGCGCCTGAACGAGAGCGGCCTGCTGACCACGGGCGATGGCTATCCGGTGCTTGGGGAGGGCGGCCCGATCACCCTGCCGCCCGCCGATAGCGTCAACATTGCCAAGGATGGCAGCATCTGGATCGTCCCGCAGGGCGGCCAGATCGATCAGCCGCAGCAGGTCGATGTCATCAAGCTGGTGAACGCCAAGGGATCGACGATCGCCAAGTCCACCGACACGCTGTTCCGCGAAGTGAATGGCGGCGCCTTGCCGCAAGACCCGATGGCGACCGTGACCAGCGGCGCTCTCGAAGGCTCGAACGTGAATGCCACCACGGCGCTTGTCCAGATGATCGAGGCGAGCCGCGCGTGGGAAAACCAGATCAAGATGATCGACACCGCCAAGGAGATCGACTCCGGCGGCGCGAGCCTCATGCGGCTCGACTGACGGATAGATAGGGGACCAGACCAATGACCAGCAGCGCACTTCATGTCGCCCGCACCGGCCTTGACGCACAGGACGTCAAGATGCGCGTCATCGCCAACAACCTGGCGAACGTGAACACGGTCGGCTTCAAGCGCGACCGCGCCAATTTCGAGACGCTGGCCTATCAGCAGGTGATTGCGGCGGGCACGCAGGCGGACAGCCAGAACCGGCTCGCCATCGGCCTCAACCTCGGCACTGGCGTGCAACTCACCGGCACCGAGCGTATCGATACCCAAGGCACGATGAACACCACCGGCAACCCCTATGATCTCGCGATCGAGGGAGCCGGTTTCTTCCAGCTGCAGCAGCCCGACGGCACGATTGCCTATACCCGGGCCGGCAATTTCAAGACCAACGCGGAAGGCCTGCTGGTCTCGCCGGATGGCCTGCCGCTGGTGCCGCAGATTCAGCTTCCCGAGGGCGTGAGTGCCGTCACCATCGGCAATGACGGGACCGTCTCGGCGACCGTCGCCGGGCAGCAAGAACCGGTCGAGCTGGGCGCGATCGAAACCGCGCGGTTCGTCAATCCCGCTGGCCTTCAGGCTGTCGGTGGCAACCTGCTGCTGGAGACGGCGGCCTCCGGCGCGCCTCAGGTCGGCGCTGCGGGCCTCGAAGGTCGCGGCACCATCCGCCAAGGCGCGCTCGAACAATCGAACGTCAACACCGTCGAGGAGTTGGTCACGATGATCGAGACCCAGCGCGCCTATGAGATCGCCTCCAAGATGATCAAGGCGACCGACGAGATGCTTCAGTACGTCAACCAGCAGCTTTGAGCATGATCATGCAGTATCGCCGTTCCGCCTTCCTGATCCTCGCCATCACGGCGACTGCCCTCGCCGCGCCGGCGTCTGCCGGTCTGTTCGGCAAGAAGCAGGAGCCGCTCGAAAATCCGGCCTATCAGGTCACCTATCCGGGCGATGCTGGCAGCGCCGCGCCGGTGCGGCCCAATGGCGGCATCTTCCAGGCCTCGGCCGGCTATTCCGCGCTGACCAATGGCGCGCGGGCAGCAAGCGTGGGCGATGTCATCACCATCCTCCTCGTCGAGCGGACGCAGGCGAGCAAGAGCACCAGCGCGAACACCAATCGCGCCGGCAGCATCGGCCTCACACCGCCCAGCACCGGGCCGTTCAGTAAGCTGTTCAGCGGTAGCGACATCGCCTCGGGCGGCACGCAAGGCTTCACCGGCAAGGGTGACGCTGCGCAGTCCAACGCGCTCTCGGGCGAAATCACTGTCACCATCGCGCGGGTCTATCCCAATGGCACGATGCTGGTGCGCGGGCAGAAGGCCCTCACGCTCAATCGCGGCGACGAATATGTCCAGATCTCCGGCCTTGTCCGGCAGGCGGACATCGGGCCCGACAACCGCATTCTCTCGACGCGCGTCGCCGATGCGCGGATCACCTACACCGGCAAGGGAGAAATCGCCCGCGCCAGCCGTCAGGGCTGGCTGCAGCGCTTCTTCTCCATGATCAGCCCGTTCTGATGGAGCTTTCAGCCATGATCAGGCCTTATCCCTCCTTGCTCCGTCGGCTGGTCGTCTCCCTCGCCCTGCTGGCGTTCGGGCTCTGCCTCATGATCGCCACCTCGGCCCATGCCCAGCGCATCAAGGACATCGGCACCTTCGAGGGGCTGCGGTCCAACCAGCTTGTCGGCTATGGCGTTGTGGTCGGCCTCGCCGGCACGGGCG
Organism: Sphingobium sp. B8D3A; assembly: GCF_025961995.1. Classification (NCBI taxonomy): domain Bacteria; kingdom Pseudomonadati; phylum Pseudomonadota; class Alphaproteobacteria; order Sphingomonadales; family Sphingobiaceae; genus Sphingobium; species Sphingobium sp. B8D3A. Next base: position 1,744,699 of record NZ_JAOQOS010000001.1, read on the forward strand.
ATGACAGCCTCGATTATGCGACACAGGGCGTGAAGGGCGTGATCTCGCGCTTCGGCCTCACTTTGCCGCCGGGCGTCAACCCCTCGCTCAAGAATGCCGCAGCCGTGCTGGTGACGGCGGAATTGCCGGCCTTCGCCAAGCCCGGCCAGCGGCTGGACGTGACCGTCTCCGCGCTCGGCAAGGCCAAGTCGCTGCGCGGCGGCACGCTGGTGCTGACCCCAATGCGCGGCGCCGATGGCGAGATCTATGCGATGGCGCAGGGCAATATGGCCGTCGGCGGTTTCGGCGTATCCGGCGCCGATGGCTCGCAGCTTTCTGTGAACGTGCCCTCGGCCGGCCGCATCCCCTCGGGGGCCTCTGTCGAGCGCGCCGTGGCCACCGGGTTCGAGACCAGCCCGACGATCAATTTCAACCTCGCGGAGGCGGACGTGACGACCGCGCTGCGGGTGGCCGACGCGATCAACCTCGCGTTCGGCGATCAGCGCGCCCGCGCGGTGGATGGCGTTTCCATCGCCATCGATGCCCCGCCGGGTGCCGAGAGCCGCGTCATGATGATGGGCCTCATCGAAAACATCCAGGTCAAGCCCGCCGATCCGCCCGCAAAAGTGATCGTCAACGCGCGCAGCGGCACCGTCGTCATCAACGGCAATGTGCAGATCACCCCGGCCGCGGTGAGCCATGGCAAGTTGACCGTGACCGTGACCGAAGCGCCGCGCATCGTGCAGCCTGCGCCGCTCTCGCGGGGGGTAACGGCGGTGGAGGAATCCAGCCAGCTTTCCGCCCATGAGGAAAAGAATCCGATGTTCCTGTTTAAAGGTGGCGCGTCTCTGGCCGATATAGTCAAGGCGGTGAATGCCGTGGGTGCCTCCCCCTCGGACCTTCTCGAGATCCTGAGCGCGCTCAAGCAAGCCGGCGCCATGCGGGCGGAGCTGGAGGTGATATGACACAGGTCTCAGGGATCGGCTCCGGTCAGGCGGCCTTTGCCGCCGCCATGCAGGGCGCGCAGGCGCAAGCCCCGACGTCGCCAAAGGCCAGCGACGATCACGCCGCATTGCAGAAGGCCGCCAAGGCATTCGAGGCCGTGTTCACCCGCCAGCTCCTGTCTTCCATGCGCCAGGCGAGCCTGGGCGAAGAGATTGGCGGCGGCAGCGGGCTAGACCAGTTCCGCGAGATGCAGGACGCGCATATGGCCGAAGGGCTCGCCACCAAGGGTGGCCTTGGCATTGCCGAACTGATCCTCCAGCAGCTTGACCATAAGCCGTGAGCAGCGATCTTCTCCAGATCGGCGCTTCGGGCACGCGCGCCTATCAGGCGGCGATGGGAGCGATTGCCGATAATATCGCGAACGCGGAGACGCCCGGCTACAGCCGCCGGACGATTGCGCTCAGCGAATCCGCGGCGGGCAATTCGCCGATGCTGCTCTATAAATCGAGCGCCTCCTTCTACGGCGTGCAGATCGGCGGCGTGGTGCGCGCATCCGACCAATATCTGGAAGCGGCAGCGCGTCAGACGACCAATGCGCTGGGCAGCGTCAATCAGCGTGCCCGCTGGATGTCGGACATCCAGACCGCCCTCAACGATGGCGAACTGGGCGTCGGCCAGCGCTTCACCGGCATGTTCGCAGCGGTGGAGCGGCTCGCCTCCAACCCCACAGACACGACGCTGCAGGCGGACGTGCTATTCTCGTTCGAGCAGATCAATGCGGCCTTCCAGCAGAGCCACAATGATCTGGTCTCGATCCGCAGCTCGATCGGCAACACGGCCACCAATGAGGTGGATTCGCTCAACGATGCGTTGCGCCAGCTCGGCAATGCCAATGAGGGCCTGCGCCGCGTGCCGGAGGGAACGGCGAGCCATGCGAGCCTGCTGGATTCACGCGATCAGGCCCTGAGCGAGATTGCCGAGCGGCTGAACGTGACGGTGACCTTCGGCGCCAATGGCGTCGCGAACATCAGTTACGGCAGCGACATGCTGGTCGAGAACAATCAGGTGAAGACCCTGACGGTCAGTCAGGCCGCCGACGGCATTTTGAGCTTCGGGCTGGCGGACGGCACGGCGATTGCTACCCCGACAGGCGGCGCGCTAGGCGGCATCGCCACCAGTGCCGGCATTGTGCGGGACAGGATCGACGCGCTGGACGACCTCGCGAGCCGCTATGTGAGTGAAATGAATGATTGGCACACCAGCGGTTATTCATCGCCCGGTGTCGCGGGTCAGACACTGCTGAGCATGGGGGCGGATGCCAGCTCGCTCTCGGTGCTGGTCAGCTCGCCGGCTCTGGTCGCGCGGTTCTCCGCCGATGGCACCGCAAACGGCAATCTGTTGGCCATGACCGCCCTGCGCGGCAGCGGGTCCATCGAGGATGAATGGACCGGCATCATTGCGACCCATGGCAGCATCGCCAACAGCACGACCAAAGAGCAGACTGCGGCCGAGAGCCGGAATACTATGGCGCAGCAGGCGCGCGCCGATGTGGCCGGCATCAATCTCGACCGAGAAGCCGCGGAATTGATCCGGCTCCAGCAGGCCTACCAGGCATCGTCCCGCGTGATCCAGGTCGCACGGGAAATGTTCCAGACACTGATTTCCGCATTCTGACGCAATAAGGGCAATCCATCATGGTTTTCATCACCACGCAGTCCATCACGGCTGAGATTACCCGCCAGCAGCGGCTCGCTGCGGATATTGCGGGGGAACAGACCAAGATTTCGACGACCAAGAAGATCAACCAGCCCTCGGACAATCCGCACGACTGGGTGCAGATCTCGCAGGTGGGGCGGCGCCAGTCGATCAACGCGGCGTGGAAGGGCAATCTGACCTTTGCCGAATCCCGCGCGACGCAGGCCAGCACCAATCTCAATGAGGTCAAGAATCTCATGACGCGGGTGACCGAACTGATCGTCACGTCGACCGCGACTGCGGATGGCTCGGTTGGGCGTGAGGCGGCCGCGAAGGAACTGGAGGGCATTCGCGCGACGATCAACGATATCATCAATCAGACCGATTATCAGGGGACGCCGGTGTTCGATCATCCCAGCGCCGTGCTGATTCCGCTGGGCGCAGGGCTGAACGTGGAGGCCGTGCCGACCCGGGCGAGTATCACGGAAAACGCGGTGGGCAGTCGGTCGATCGATCAGGTGCTGTCCGACATCATTAATGTGGTGCGCACCGGCACGGAGGCGGACCGGTCCGCCGCGTTGCAGGATGCGCGCACGGCGCTGGATCACGTCATCGTCTCCCAGTCCGTGCAGGGTGTTCGCTCGCAGCGGCTGGAAGACATTGGCGGGCGGCTGACAAATTCCGGCCTGGCCCTGAGCGAGCGCCGGTCCGCGCTGGAAGATACGGACATCACCGAGACCAGCGTGAAGCTGCAAAGCAAATTGCTGACGCTGGAAGCCGCGCAACTGGCCTTCGCGCGGATCAATCAGAAGTCGCTGTTCGATCTTTTCTGATCCGGTTCGAAGCGAGGCAAATCTGGCGGTCCGCAGGCTTTTGGCTGCGGGCCGTTTTTCTTGTTCGCGCCGTCAGAAATTTCGAAAAATCGTAATCGTCATCTTTCGCTAACCCTGTCGCTAAACCCTGTTTCAGCAGAGCCGTTCTAGGAAGGGATGAAGGGACCAAAAGCAGCTGTGCGCGGTCTCGTTTTATGAACATGCGGGGATCAGAATGTTCGCTGGTATCGGTCTTGTCGTTCTGCTGGTCATGGTCTTCGGGGGCTTCATGCTCACCGGCGGCGCCATTGGTCCGGTGCTTCATGCGCTTCCGCACGAAATGCTCATCATCGGCGGCGCGGCGGCCGGCGCGCTGATCATCGGCAACAGCGGCGCGGACTTGAAAGCGCTGGCCGGCGGCGTGATGACCGTCTTCAAAGGTCCCAAGTTCAAGAAGCAGGATTATCTCGACTGCATCTTCCTCGTCAGCAAGCTGATGAAGACACTGCGGGTCGAAGGCCCGGTCGCGCTCGAACCGCATATCGAAGACCCCAAATCCTCCGCGATCTTCGCCGAATATCCCCGGCTGATGGCGGACAGCGCGCTCATCCACCTCATCTGCGATACGTTGCGGCTGGTGGTCGTCTCGTCCGGCACGCTCGATCCGCACGCGGTCGAGGACGTGATGGATAATGCGCTCAAGACCCATCACCATGAGGCGGTTCGTCCTGCCGACAATCTGCAGGGTCTGGCGGACGCGCTACCGGCGCTCGGCATTGTCGCCGCCGTGCTCGGCGTGGTCAAGACCATGGGCTCGATCGACAAGCCGCCGGAGATTCTGGGCGGCATGATCGGCTCGGCGCTCGTCGGTACCTTCCTTGGCGTGCTGCTGGCCTATGGCATGGTCGGGCCGTTCGCCAGCCGCGCCAAGCAGGTGATCGAGGCGGATGGCGCCATGTATCATGTCGTCAAGCAGATCATCATCGCCTCGCTCCACGGCCACCCGCAGCCGCTGGTCATCGAGGCCGCGCGCTCCAACCTCATCCACGCGAACCAGCCGGCCTTTGCCGAAGTGTTCGACGGCATGCGCGGGCGTTGAGGGCTAAGCCATGGCATCGGCCGCAAAGAAACCGGTGAACGAGCCTGAACCAAGGCCAATCATCGTCAAGAAAATCATCGATGGCGGCCATGGCGGCCATCATGGCGGCGCCTGGAAGGTTGCCTATGCCGACTTCGTGACGGCGATGATGGCCTTCTTCCTGCTCATGTGGCTGCTGGGCGCGACAACGGAGAAGCAGCGCAAGGGGCTGGCCGACTATTTCACGCCCACACTGGTGCAGATGAAGATGGACAGCGCCGGCTCCAGCGGGATGTTCGGCGGCGACAGCCTCGTCAGCAAAGAAAATTATCCGACGACGGGCGGGCAGGGCAATCTAGCCATCACCATCCCGCGCGATGCCACGGGCACCAAGGATGTCGGCGGCGAGGATCTCAAGAACCAGGATCGCCAGAAGTTCGAGAAGCTCAAGCAGGAGCTGGAGCAGAAGCTCGAGCGCACCGAAGCGCTGCGAAAGCTGCGCAAGCATGTGCGCTTTACCGAGACGCTCGAGGGCCTGCGCATCGATCTGGTGGATGAAGCCGATTTCGCGATGTTCGCCATCGGCACGGACAAGCTGGTGCCGGAAGCCCGCGCGTTGCTCTCGCAGGTCGCCGAGGCGGTCTCCGAAGTGCCGAACGATGTGATCGTGCGCGGTCACACCGACGCGCTGCCTTATGCCGCCGGGCGCAACATGAACAACTGGCTGCTCTCGTCATCCCGTGCCGAAGCCACTCGCGCCGTGCTGGCGCAGGGCGGCATCGGAGGGGATCGCTTCGCGCGCATCGAAGGCGTGGCGGATCGCGAGCCCTTCGTCGCTGACAACCGGTACGATCCGCGCAACCGGCGCATGTCGGTGATCCTGGCGTGGAGCAAGGACTCTCCCGCCGGGGGGGCGGTCGCCAATGCCGCAGACGCGCAGCCCGCGGCGCCGGCTCCCAAAAGCCCCGAGCAGGCCAAGATCGACCGCCGCATCCTCGTGCGCGATCAGCGCGTCGCTATGGCGGAATCCGAAGTGCGCAAGCTGGACCTCGGCCGAACCGCGCTGCCCCAGGGCGCGACGGTGATCAATGCAGACTCGATTCCCAAACGCAGTTCCAACACCCCGCCGGGCAAGACCGATCTCACGGCCCGCACGACGGGGCTGATGGACCAGCATTGATGAGGTGAGGGTGCGCTTCACGCCACACGGTTCCGCCCGGTTTGCGATCATGGGTAGAGTGGGACGCGACCGATCGGCAGATCGGTCAAACAAAAAGGGCGCCGGGGACGGCGCCCTTTCAAACAGCTATCCGAAGCGCGGGGAAACCGCTGTGCAGCTTCCCCGGCGGGATCAGGCGAACTGCACTTTGGCACTCTTACGGCGCATCGCTGCCCCCGCCAAACCAAGCCCCGCGATCATCATCGCCCAGGTCGTGGGTTCAGGCACCGGTGCCTGGCTGACGCCTTCCACGCGGAACTGACGCGTGCTCGTCACGCCGGGATTGAACGTGAAAGCAAGGCTGGTGATGCCCGTGCCGCTCAGCGTGAACTGGTTGTTGCCATTGCCAATCGTGCAGATGTTGCACGCGGGGCTCGAGAACAGCGCCGAGCCATTGACCAGCAGGTTGAACGTCCCGGTGTCGCCGGCGAAATTGAACGTCACATTGTCCCAGCCCTTGGCGAAGAGGACGCTCAGATCTTCAAGCAGCGGATCGCCATTGATGGTGGCTTCTCCGTTGCCGGTGATGCTCATCGAGCCCGTGCTCGTGCTGAACGTGACACCCGATCCGTCCTGATTGACATAACCGTTCAAGGTCGAGCCAGACTGCGAACCGGACGAATGAACGCCGGTCTGCGCGCCAAACGTACCAGTGTTGAGCGTGAACCCGCTGACCACGACGGCTGCATTGGCAGGCAGAGCCGCAAATGAGGTTCCGCATGCCAGCAGCGCCACTGTCAAAAACTTACCCATGGAAGTGCCCTCTGCATCTCGCAAATCGACAAATACCCCAAGCCGATCTGCCTCCCACGACTCAAATGTCGCTGATGCAAACATACCGCTCCTCAGAGGCCATTTCCATTTTGTTAACTTTGGCTTCCCTGTTGCATCCTGTTCTGGGACATGTTCCCAGCAGGTAGGAATCGGCGCCGATAGCAGGGGCGGCCGGCCATCGCTGACCACCATTTGTCGGTCACCAGTGTGTCTGAGGTCAACGCATAACCAAACGACAGCGGGTCTTCACGCCAGTGGGAAGCTCAGCTCCGCGACCAGCCCACCCTCAGGCCGATTGCGCAGTTCCAGTCGGCCAGATTCCGCCGAGGCCACGGCTCGGACGATAGCGAGGCCGAGGCCAGTGCCGCCGGTGTCGCGGCTGCGGGAGGCTTCCATGCGGGTGAAGGGCTGCAGCATGTCCTCGATGCGGTCTTCCGGGATGCCGGGGCCTTCGTCGGCCACGCAGAGCGTGGCGCGTTGGCCTTCGATCCGAAGCGAAACATGCGCGCGTGCGCCATATTTGACAGCATTCTCGATCAGGTTGGTGAGCGCGCGGCGGACAGCGCGAGGATGGACGTTGACGATGGCGCGCGGCATGTCGCTTCGCTCTACCGGCACGCCCATATCCTCGAAATCGTCGATGGTCGCATCGGCCAGCGCGGCCAGGTCCATGCGCTGCGGTGGTTCGCGGTCCCGGCCGACGCGCGCCAGCGAGAGGATGTCGTCGAGCATCTTCTGCATGTCTTCGATGGTCGCGACCATGCGCTCGCGGTCCGCCCCCTCGGCGACCGATTCCACCCGCACCCGCAGCGCCGTGAGGGGTGTGCGCAAATCATGGCCGATTGCGCCAAGCATATGGTCCTTCTCCTCCAGCATGGAGCGGATACGGTCCTGCATGGCGTTGAAGGACGCTGCGAGGCGCCGCAAATCCTCAGGGCCGGACTCCATGACCGGGGCGGCGCCCTCCGGTGTGCCGACCCGGGCGGTGGCCTGGGTGAGCGCGTGGAGCGGCCGGGCGAGGCGGCGGGTGAACCAGACGAGGGGCATCAGCACGATGCCGTAGAGGAACAGCGACTGCATCACGATCTGACGCAGCATCGGCTGGGCCACCGGTGCGGCGCGCGTGTAGACGGTGATCCAGCGGTCGGGTCGGAGTTGCACGCTCAATTGCACCTGCAGACGCGGTGCGCGGCGGTTGGGCGGCTGGAGAAGATCGCGCGCCCGCTCGCGCCCGTCCGCGCCGGGCCGGGCTTCCGCAATGGCGACCCGAACCGCGAGCGGCACCAGCCCGGCCGAGCGGAACAGCTCGTTGGCACGTACGGCTACGCGCGGCGAGTCGGCGCCTTCGCGGCGCGGCGGCGCGTCGGTGACGACGATGCCGCGGGCCGCCCGCGCGCGATGCCAGGGGGATGGCGCGTCCCGTTGATCCAGCGCTTCGAGGATGCGGATGACGCCCGGGGCGGCGGCAATCGTCACCCACTGATTGCGCTGCATCATATAGTAGAAGCTGAATCCGATCAGCTGCACGGCAAACAAGGAGGCCGCCACGACCAGGATCGTCTGCCCCGCCAGCGTTCTCGGCCGCAGCCAGCCGGTGAAGGTGCGCAGGCTGAGGGTCATTCGCGCGCCACATCGGCAGCGAACATGTAGCCGCCGCCCCACACGGTCTTGATGAGTGTCGGCGACCGGGCGTCATCTTCCAACTTGCGGCGCAGGCGGCTGATCTGGTTGTCGATGGAGCGGTCGAAGGCGTGAGCCTCCCGGCCTTGTGTCAGGTCGAGCAGCTGGTCGCGGCTGAGCACCTGGCGCGGATGCGTGACGAAGGCATGGAGCAGCCGGTAATCGGCCGTGCTGAGCGGGATGGCGACTTCGTCCGGGCCGGTCAGCGTCCAGTCGTCAGCGCTGAGCGTCCAGCCCTCGAAGCGGTAGAGGGAGGCGCTTGCCTGCGGTTCGCGGGCGGTGCCGTTGCCGGCGCGGCGCAGGATCGTCTTGATCCGCGCCACAAGCTCACGCGGCGAGAAGGGCTTGAGCACATAATCGTCCGCGCCCATTTCCAGCCCGACGATGCGGTCGGTTTCTTCGGTGCGGGCGGTGAGCAGGATCACGGGCAATTCGCCCTGTTCGCGGATCGAGCGGCAAAGGCTGAGGCCATCCTCACCCGGCATCATGATATCCAGCACCACCAGTTCGATGGCGCTGCCGGCGAGGATCTTGCGCGCGTCGGCCGCATTCCCGGCATCGGAGACGCGAAAGCCGGCCCGCTGGAGATATTGCCCCAGCGGCTCGCGAATGGCCGCTTCATCGTCGACGAGGAGGAGATGGGGCCGTGCGGACATCAAAGTGCTTTCGCAAAATCGGTGGGATGCAATTCTCTGCCCTGCTTGGGTCTTGAGGTCCATCCCTCAGCCGCCTGAAAGGCGCAGGCGACCGAGGGCAGTAGGGATGGCCGACCCGGCGGCATGGGAGTTGTCTCCGCCGGATCGGCCAAGGGGCTCAGCGCACCGGGGGCGTTTGCGCAGGCCGTTGGTCGGTATTGCGGCGCTCCATCATGGCTTTCCGGCCGGCCTGCCGTTCCTCGGGCGAAATCTTGCCGTCACGGTTGGTGTCCATTCGGTCAAAGCCAGCAAGGCCTGCCTGAATGAAGGTGGCGCGGGGGATCGGCTTGTCACGATAGGCAGCAAGCTCGCCTCCCATCATCATCATGCCGCCGCCCATGCCGGGGCCGCCATGACCACGCCGTTTGCCTTCATGGCCGCGTCGCTGATGGCCGCCGGCCATCGCACCAGCTTCCGCAAATTCGGCTTTTGAGATCGAGCCATCCTTATTGGCATCGAGGCGGGCGAACATCGCATCGCGCATTTTGTCGCGATTCTGCGCCTGATGGGCCTTGCGCTCCTCAACCGAGAGCACGCCGTCCCGATTGGTGTCGGCGGCATCGAACATGGTCGCGAGGCGCTTTTCAAGAGACGCGCGATCCATCGGCGGACGGGCTTCGCCGCGCTGGGGCGGCTGCGGTGCCGATTGAGCGATTGCCATGGTCCCGATGGACAGCAGGCCGACGCTGGAGAGCGCGATTGCGGTGAGACGTTTCATAGACTTGAATTCCTGGTCTGCCGGCGCTGGGGGGTAGCGCCATGACCATGATATAGCGGGGACTTGTCGCGAGACTTTGTCGCGGGCAGGCGCAAATGTCACAAAATGTCGCCAGTTCGCGGCCGCCTTTGCGGATCAGGCAGCGACCACCCGATTGCGACCGCCGCGCTTCGCCTGGTAGAGCGCGATGTCCGCCTCATGGATGAAATCCTCGGCACTTTGTCCCTGCCGGTAGCGCACGACGCCGCAGCTGATCGCAGCCCGCAGGCTGTTGCCCGAGGGCAGGGCAATGGGCTCGCTGCTGACCGCGGAGACGATCCGGCCGCAGATTTCCTGCACACGATCCCAATTCGAGGTGGCGAGGAGCACCACAAACTCGTCGCCACCCATGCGCCCGACCGCGTCGCTCGCCCGGACCTGGCTCGAGATGCGACATGCGATTTCCCGCAGCACGGTATCGCCCATCTGGTGGCCGCTATTGTCATTGATCAGCTTGAATCGGTCGATGTCGATCACGGCGAGGCTGAGGGTGCCCGGTGTCGCCTTCACCAGCGCCTGCTCCAGCCGCTGATGGAAGCCGGCGCGGTTGAGCAGACCGGTCAGGCTGTCCGTTGTGGCGGTGCGGGAGAGCCACAGCTCCTGCTTCTTGCGCTGCGTGATGTCCTGCACAGTGGCGATCGTCCCGATGCACCGGCCGCGCTCATCGAAGTGGGCGCGGAATGTGGCTTCCATCCAGGCGTCACGCAGCTTGAGGGTGCGAAACTCGGCAATCTGGCTGGTGCTCACATCCTCAAGCGCCGCGCTATGCGCGCGGGTCAGGTCATATTGGCCTTCCTCCGAAATGTCGGAGAGCCCTGCGCCGACGAGCGCGTCGAACGGGCGGTCGAGCAGCAGTTCGCGGGTGCCCACGACCCGCGTGCAGACGCCTTCGAGGTTGAAGGCCAGCAGGAGCACCGGAGAGGCTGAGGCGAGCAGGTTCAGCGATTGTTCGTTCTGGCGCATTCGCTCGATCGTCGCTTGGCGGCTGGCGAGCATGGCAGAGATCGGCACCTGCACCACGATGAGCAGGGCGATGAACATCTGGATGCCGTAGAGGTGATGGGCCGCATGATGGCTGTGCATCACGGGCGGCCCATAGCCACCCATCATCGCTCCGCCGCCGATGACGGTGACGATGGCGAGGGCGATCTTCGTCGCCATCCACCCACTGCGCAGCAGAACGAGCAGCATGGGCGGAACGACGAGCAGCAGATGCGATGATTCCGTCGAGAAGAAGGCGATGCTAGCCGCACCGGCGGTGAGAGCGAGCAGCGCAGCGGCTTCCAGCCTGCGTCGCCGGGTCTGGCTGGCGAGGCTGCGCTTCATCTCGCCGTTGAACATGGCAAGGAAGACCGGGGTGAAGATCAACAAGCCCAGAGCATCCGCCAGGAACCAGCGCGCATAGGCTTCGCTGAGCGGATGGGCATTGTTGGCCCAGGCGCCGAGCCCGCCGAGAAAAGCGCCGCAAGCCGGGCCGACCAGCCCGGCCCAGATCAGGACATGAGGGAGAGCCTCCGGGTCCGAAAAGGCGTGGGCGCCATTCCTGTGCAGCTTGAGCCCGGCCACCGCGACGGCGATTTCCAGCCCATTGGCGAACCCGTAGACCAAAGCCGTCTGGAGATTATTGCCAGCCGGCAGGCCAGACAGCACATTGGCGACCATGCCCGCAATGATGAGGACAGGGGCCTGCCGCGCGGGCCGGGTGAGCACGAGCGCCAGCAGGAAGGCGTTGGCGATCCAGACGGGCGCGACCATGCCGTTCGTGGACTTGAGCGAGATTGTCGCGTAGGAAATCACGAAATAGCCCAGGCCCGCCAGTACCGGCAGACCGGCATGGCGGATGAAGGCGTAAAGGATTTGGCGCTGGCTTTGCCCCATGGCCCATCATGGCCCGGCGCAGGTTGTTACCTGGTTAACGCAGCGGGAATAATCTGGCGGCGTTACCCTCGGGCGCCTCAGGCGCCAGCGGCATCCGCCTCGTCGGCGCGCATCTGCTCGTGATGCCGGATCACTTCATCGATGATGAAGCGCAGGAACTTCTCGGTGAAATCCGGGTCGAGATTGGCGTCGACTGCCAATGTGCGCAGGCGGGCGATCTGCCGGGCTTCGCGGTCCGGGTCAGCGGGGGGCAGGGCGGACTGAGCCTTGTGCTCACCCACCGCCTTGGTGATCTTGAAGCGCTCTGCCAGCATGAAGACCAGCGCTGCGTCGATATTGTCGATGCTTTCGCGGTAGCGCCTGAGCGTTTCGTCCATTCCGGGTCGTCTCCCTGAGCTTCTGGGGCATTGTTCCTGTGGCCTGATCTCGCTGGGGCGAACCAGGCTGATGAGGGGCCGGGCAGCGCCCGCAACGGCGCATCACTTGCCGCTCCGGGCGCACAAGGCAAGCCAATTTGCTTGCCAAAGCGCGGTCATCTGGTCAGAGCACCGCGCATGAGCGCCACAATCCACCACCTGCCCCGCCAGGGCGCGCCATCCCTCCAGCCGATGCTGAGCCTCGTTGCGGAGGATATGAACCGCGTCAACGAAGTCATCCTCGCGCGAATGCAATCGCGCATTCCGCTGATCCCGGAGCTGGCCGGGCATCTCATCGCCGGCGGCGGCAAGCGGCTTCGGCCCATGCTCACGCTCGCCTGCGCGCGGCTTCTGGATTATGCCGGCACCCGGCACCACAAGCTGGCGGCGACGGTGGAGTTTATCCACACCGCCACACTGCTGCACGATGATGTGGTGGACGGCAGCGCCATGCGCCGCGGCAAGCAGACCGCCAACATGATCTGGGGCAACAATGCCTCGGTTCTGGTCGGCGATTTCCTGTTCAGCCGGTCCTTCGAGTTGATGGTCGAGGATGGCAGCCTCAAGGTTCTCAAGATCCTCTCCAACGCATCTGCGGTGATCGCCGAGGGGGAGGTCAATCAGCTGACCGCCCAGCGTCGGGTCGAGACCGACGAGGACCAGTATCTCGACATCATCGGCGCCAAGACCGCCGCCCTGTTCGCCGCGGCCTGCCGCATCGCCGCCGTCGTCGCTGAGCGCCCGGAGGCGGAGGAGCTGGCGCTCGACGCCTATGGTCGCAATCTCGGCATTGCCTTCCAGCTCGTCGACGATGCGATCGACTATGTCTCGGACGGCGCGACGATGGGCAAGGATACCGGCGATGACTTCCGCGATGGCAAGATCACGCTGCCGGTAATCCTAGCTTATGCGCGCGGCGGCGAGGCGGATCGCAAATTCTGGAAAGAGGCGATGTCCGGCCTCCATGGCGACAATGCCGATCTCGCCCATGCCCAGCATTTGCTGCGCGAAACCGGCGCGATCGACGACACTATGGCGCGGGCGCGCCATTATGGCCAGCGCGCCATCGACGCCATCGGCATGTACGGCAAGGGTGCCGCCAAGTCTGCGCTGGTCGAAGCCGTCGAATTCGCGATCGCGCGGGCTTACTGATCCCGCTTTCCGGCAGGCGCCCGCGCCTCCCACGTTGTGCCGACACCCATAGCGAGATGACGCGCCGCGCTGCCCGATTGGGTGGGGCGGCCGCCTCGCCTAGCCGGTCTCGAATCGGGGCTTGTCGGTGCGGCAGGCCGCCACTTCCCCTACTTTCGCCAGTCCCTTCCCGTCCATTTTCGGGACACGGGGTATATCGGCCACGACCAAATAATTTTGCACTGCACGGGAACGATGGTGCGTTGCGATGAAGCGACCGCATCGTCCGCCACAGCGTGGTAAATCTGCGGTTAACGGTTGGGAACTTTGGGAACCCGGCAGATTAGTTGGTTGGATTAAGTATCTGAAATACAGCAATAAAATATGAGGAATTCGTTGATAATCCGTTAACCGACCAGTATTTCTCTGCTCGAGCGGTCGCCTCATTATCTACTCGGAATGTTCGCCTTTCAGGCGGTGTGGGAGAAGCATGATGAGCCAGCTCAAAAACCGAACAAACAAAGGAGCTATCCATGAGGAAACTGGTATCTTTGGCCGCGCTGGCCACTGCGGCAGCATTTGCGCCGGGTGCGGCCAACGCCGCTACCTGCGTTGCCATGAACTGCACGTTCACGCCTGGCGATGACGAGTTCACCACGTCTGGCGACACCATCCCCCCCATCACCGAAGCCGTTTCGGCCACCATTGGCCGCACCGACATCGGCTCGGGCATCTTCACCGACATTTACCGCTTCATCGTTGACGTTGATGGCGTCGGCAGCGGCGGCATCATCACGACGCTGTCGGGCCTGTCGACCAACATCGACCTGCTGACGGTCACGATCAACGGCAAGGACGTCCCGATCTTCGGTCAGGGCACCGATGTTGAATCGGCTGGCATTTCGGGCTTCCCGATCATGGCCGGCATGCTGAACGAGTTGGTGATCAGCGGCACGTCCGCCGGTCTGGGCTCTTATGGCGGCAACCTCACCTTCACGCCGTCGCCGGTGAGCGCGCCGGTTCCGGAGCCGGCCACCTGGGCACTGATGCTGCTCGGCTTCGGCAGCCTTGGCTACACGATGCGCCGCGCACGTCGCACGAGCGCACGGGTCCAGTTCGCCTGATCATCCTGGCCGTCTCCCACGGGACGGCCTCGATAAAGAATGGGGATCAACGGGTGCAGCCGTTGATCCCCATTTTCATGCCATGACAGCGAATGATCCCATTCAGGCGGCGCTGCGCCAGAAGGTGCCGCTCATGCCATTGCGGCTGCGCGGTTCTGCGCAACCCGCATCCCTGTCCCACAAGCGCGCGACGCGCCGTGCGACGTCCTGCTCCTCATCGCGCGAGAAGAAATAGGGGTAGAGCGAGCGGCCGATCTTGTCGGCGCGGCCGGCAAAGCGATTGATCTGGTCGGCGACATCGCAGACCTTGAGGCGCATCAGCTGTACCGGTGTATCCTTGGGCCACCAGGAGACGGACTCATCCATCTTCGGCGGGCCAAGCCGGTCGAAACCGAGCATGGCCTCATAATAGCGCACATGGCGTGGATGCACCTCGATCACCAGATCCGTGCAATCGAAGCGCTGCATACCGTAAATGAAGATGACATGGAAAAGCCCCGCGAGGACTGAGGGGGACTTGGTCATCGGGTCGACCGCGAACTTGGTGAGTTCGCAAAGGCGGGCACCGGGCGCCTCGCGCAAGGCATCCAGTTCCATGCGGAACGTCTGATCGGTCGAAAGGCCGGCTGGTGAGTCCACCGTCAAGGTGAGCGTGGCGATTACGGCATCTTCCAGCGCTGCCGTGAAGACGGCCTGGTGATCGCCATTGTCGGGAAGCAGATGCGCCATGCCATAGCCGCGCGACCCATACATGCGGTTCAGGAGATCATGCGCCTGCTGGCGCAGGTCCGGCCGATCGGCCAGCCGGACATCGATGGTGCGCAGCCGCTGGCCACAGGCAGACGGGATACGGCGCACGGACAGCAGCCCGCCGTGCGGTTCCGCCAAAGAGGCGGACACAACATGATCATGCACTTGGACGACCCCCAAAAGGCCCAACCGGGCCAGACGAGCTTTCTATTTTTACGAAGCCTTGCGCCTCAGCGAGACCATGGATGGGTTCGAACGGTTAACAGAGCAATACCTCTTCGCGGCAAAGAGGCGGAGCGTTCGGGCGTTGCGGCAAAAGGTAGAGAGTTCCATGACTTAAGTGAACAAGTGCACGGAAGTCTTGCCGCACCGGTGCAATCGCAGGAGCAGATTGCTCCCATGGCGGTGGTTAAGCATTAACCATGTTCGCCATCCTCGGATGACGCTGCGGCGGTCAGGCTTTGCTCTTATCCCTTACGCCGCCAGCTTGGCTTTGCCGGCGTCGGCGCATAAGCGAATGACGTGACCGCTGCGTTCCCCATCCATGAGGTTCTGCCCGACCTGCTCGCTGGCTTGCGAGCAGGATCGAACGCCGTGCTCGTGGCGCCGCCCGGCGCGGGCAAGACGACCAGCGTTGCGCCCGCTTTGCTGGGCGAGCCGTGGGTGGCGGGCGGGCAGATCTGGCTGCTCTCGCCGCGCCGGCTTGCCGCGCGCGCTGCTGCCGAGCGCATGGCGGATCTGGCTGGTGAGAAGCCCGGCGACACCATCGGCTATGCCACCCGACTTGAGAGCCGCCAGTCCGCCCGTACGCGACTCCTCGTTGTGACCGAAGGGATCTTCCGGCGCCGCATTCAGGCCGATCCGGAGTTGACCGGCGTCGCCGCCGTGCTGTTCGACGAGGTTCACGAGCGCAGCCTGGAAGGCGATTTCGGGCTGGCCCTCGCGCTCGATGCGCAATCCGGCCTGCGCGAGGATTTGCGCCTGCTCGCCATGTCCGCCACGCTGGATGGTGCGCGCTTTGCCACGCTCATGGCGGTGGAGGGCAAGCCGGCCCCCGTGATCGAGAGCGCGGGCCGATCTTTCCCCATCGATCTGCGGCATATCGGCCGGGCGGCAGAGCAGCGCATCGAGGATGGCATGGCGGCGGCGATCCGTCGCGCGCTGGCCGAAGAGCCGCAGGGCGATGTTCTAGCCTTCCTCCCCGGTGTCGGCGAGATCGAGCGCACGGCCGAGCGGCTGACGGGCCTCGCCGACAGTATCGTCCTCCATCGCCTGCATGGCTCGCTCGACCCGGCAGACCAGCGCGCGGCCCTGCGGCCGGCGGCGGCAGGGACGCGCAAGCTGATATTGGCGACCAGCATCGCCGAGACCAGCCTCACCATCGACGGCGTGCGCATCGTGGTCGATTCAGGGCTTGCCCGTCGGCCCCGGCACGATCTTGCCGCCGGCGTCACGCGCCTGGTGACGGAGCGCGCCAGTCAAGCCGCCGTAACCCAGCGAGCCGGCCGCGCGGGTCGCCAGGCGCCGGGCGTGGCCTACCGCTTGTGGGAAGCAGCGGCGACCGCCGGTCTGCCGCCGTTCGATCCGCCCGAAATTCTGGAAAGCGACCTGACCGGCCTGCTCCTCGATTGCGCGGTGTGGGGCGTGACCGACCCGACCACGCTGCGCTGGCTCGATCCGCCACCGGCGGCTGCTTTGGCCGAAGCCGGACGCCGGCTCGAGGCACTCGGAGCGCTGGATGGGGAGGGGCGGGCGACGCCGCATGGCCGCGCGGTCGCCGATCTGCCGCTGGAGCCGCGCCTCGCGCATATGCTCATTGCCTCGGCTGAGGCGGGGGAGTGCGGTGCGGCGGCTGACTTGGCGGTGCTGCTCACCGAGCGCGGGCTGGGCGGCCCATCGGCGGACCTCGCCCGGCGTCATGCGTTCTGGCAGCGCGAGCGAGGGCAGCGGGCCGAAGCGGCGCGCGGCCTCGGGCGGCGTTGGCTGGGGTTGGTCGCGTCCGGCTCGTCGCGAGGCTTCATCGACGATGCGGCGCTTGCCCGCTGTCTGATGCGGGCCTTCCCGGACCGCATCGCCCGGCGCCGGGATGCCAGCGGCGAACATTGGATCAGCGCGGGCGGGCGCGGCTTCCGGCTCGATCCCGCCGATCCGCTGGCGCGCGCAGACTGGCTGGCAGTGGGCGATATTCAGGGCAGCGCCGCCGGCGCGCGCATCCTCTCCGCATTAGCCGTGCAGGAGGAGGATGTGATGGTCGCTGCCGGGCATCGCGTCGTGGATCGTCGCACGGTGCGCTGGCGGAAGGATCTGGCCGGCGTGGAGGCATTGCGCGAGCGGCATCTGGGCGCAATCCGTCTCAGTAGCGGGCCGGATGACGCGCCCGAACGGTCCGCCATCATTGCCGCACTGGCGCAGGCGCTGCGCAGTGAGGGACTGGGGCTGCTGCCCTGGGGCAAGGCGGCGCAGGCGTTGCGGACGCGGGCTGCCTTTGCGGGCGTGGGCGATGAGATCGGCGATGCGGCGCTGCTCGCCGATGCCGAGGATTGGCTGGAGATGCTGCTCCCCGCCAATGCCCGGCGCTTTTCAGCGATCGACGGTGGCGCACTGCATGGCCTGCTGACGCAGCGCCTGGGATGGGATGCCACGCAGCGTATCGAGGCGCTGGCGCCCGCCGAGTTCCGTAGCCCGGCCGGCAGCACCCACGCCATCGACTATGAGGCGCCGGCCGGCCCGACCGTCGAATTGCGGGTGCAGGCGCTCTTTGGCCTGTCGGAACATCCGGTCATCGGGCGCGAGCGCATCCCGCTCGTCTTGTCCCTGACATCGCCGGCGGGTCGCCCCATCCAGACGACGCGGGATCTGCCGGCCTTCTGGAAAGGCAGCTGGGCGGACGTCGCCAAAGAGATGCGCGGGCGCTATCCGCGGCATCCGTGGCCGGATGATCCCGCCGCGGCCAGCGCGACGCTGCGGACCAAGAAGGCTGATGCCCGTCGGTGATCCTGTTCCGGATGACCTTCCGTTATTGTCGAGCGAAGTCGAGACACCCAAGCACGATCATGCCGTGTCTCGACTTCGCTCGACACGAACAGGTCGCCTCAGTCCTCCAATCATCTTGACAGGGCCACCCGCTTTGCGCGACGGCGAAAGCGCTCACATGTTGGGCATATGCACGATGGGGAAAGCACCGATGTCCGCCCGGATCTACCAGATACCCAAGAACGCCATGCAGTCCGGTCGGGCGCGCACCGGCACCTGGATGCTGGAGTTCGCCCCGGCAGAAGCCAAGAAGCCCGATCCGCTGATGGGCTGGGCCGGCTCTGGCGACACGCAGGAGCAGGTCAAGCTGAGCTTCCCCGACGAGGACGCCGCCCGTGCTTATGCCGAGCGCTATGGCATCGCCTATCACGTCGTGAGAACGCCACCCAAGACGTTGAAGATTCAGGCTTACGCCGACAATTTCCGCTAAGGTCTAGGGCCGTCCTGACTGACGGGACGGCTACCGCACTTCAATCGTGAGATGCGCGAGCGTGCAGCGGCCGGCCATGCGGGCGCGGATCGTCTCGCTGCTCACCTCCGGTTGCGCGATGACGCTGACGATCGTGGCATGGGCCTCCGGGCCCACGCGCCAGACGTGAAGATCGACCACACGCACATCGCCTTGCTCCTCGACCACCGCGCGGACCTTGCCGGCCAGCACCTCGTCGCTGCGGTCGAGCAGCATGGCCGAGGTGTCCCGCATCAGCCCCCAGGCCCAGCGGGCGATGACCAGCGCGCCGACGATGCCCATCAGCGGGTCCATCCACACCCAGCCCAGATAGCGCCCGGCGAGCAGGGCGCCGATGGCGAGGACAGAGGTCAGCGCGTCCGCCAGCACGTGGAAATAGGCTGAGCGCAGATTATTGTCATGGCCGTGGCTATGCCCATGCTCATGGCCATCATGGTGATGCGCCCCATGGTCATTGCCAGCGTGATGATGGTGCGCGTGACCGTGATCATGATCATGCCCATGCGCACCGCCCATCAGCACCAGCGCGCTGGCGATGTTCACCAGCAGGCCGATCACCGCCACGAAGGTGGCCTCGCCGAAGGCGACTCTCGTCGGTTCGAACAGGCGCACCGCCGATTCGCTGGCAATCGCCAGCGCGACGAGACCCAGCGCCATGGCAGAGGCGAAGCCTGCGAGATCGCCGACCTTGCCGGTCCCGAAGCTATAGGCGGGGTCCTGCGCATGTTTGCGCGCATAGCCATAAGCGAATGCGGCGATGGACAGCGCGCCGGCATGGGTCGCCATGTGGAAGCCATCCGCCAGCAGCGCCATTGATCCGGTCCAATAGCCAGCGATGATCTCGCACACCATCGTCACGACGGTCAGCAGAATGACCCAATAGGTGCGCCGGGCATTCTGGTCGTGCGAGGCGCCGAGGAAGTCGTGGCTCGGCGTCAGGCCGTCAATATCGAGTGTCCGCATCACGGGGGCCTACTTCGCGTAGCGGCGGATGACCGCCAGCAGTTCGTCCGCCCCTATCTGGCGTTCGGCATCGCTCAGGCCAGGCCGCACGACATGCGCCTCCAGATGCTCGGCAATGATTTCATCGAGCAGCCCGTTCACCGCGCCACGCACGGCTGCCACAAGATGCAGGATGTCCGTGCAGCTTTTGTCAGATTCCAGTGCTCGCTCGATGGCATTGACTTGCCCGCCGATGCGCCGAACGCGGGCAAGAAGCTGCGGATTGATTTCCAACATGTGCGACATAGGAATACCCCCTACGCCTATGTGTCGATACGGTCAAGATGTCCGGGAGGGTGCGCCGGGTCTCTTGCGACAAATACGAACCCGGCCTCCGGAAGGAAGCCGGGGTTCGTGCGTTCATGTCAGTGGATCAGGCGAAAGCCACCTTGCGGCTGCGCCGCGCGCGCAGGCCGATGAGGCCGAAGCCCGCGATCATCATCGCCCAGGTCGCCGGCTCGGGCACTGCGGCCGTCTGAGTTGCGAAGCGGCCGGGATTGGCGAGGTCGGACTGCGCGCCCGAGGCGTAGGCCGAGCCAAAAGCATCGCCGGTAGCCGAATAGACGAACTGGCTGTTGGTCGCGGTGCCGGTCAGGCTTGCGGGGCGATTGCGCGAGACGCCGGCCGTCGTGCCGGCGGGATAGGTCACGCTGTCAACCAGCGTGGCGAGCGACTGGCTCGCGGAATTATAGATGTTGATCGTGTCGCCATTGCCGAGGTTGGAATTGCCGCCAATCGAGAAGATGCGCACGCTGCTGTCCAGGTTCCAGTAGCTGCGGAAGGCGTCGGCCGTCATCTCGGTGAGGATGATCGATTCGTTGGCGCCCAGCAGGCCGAAGGCATTGCCGAACGTGACTGGATTGTTCGTGTTATCGTCATTGTAGGACCAGCCGGTGATGTCGATGCCGGCATTGCCAATGTTGGTCAGTTCGATGAACTCGCGATTGCCGTCGCTGGCGCCTTTGTACATGAATTCCGTGATCCGAACCTCGGCGTGCGCCGTCACGGGAGCGATGACCGCAGCGGCGGCCAGCAGGATGGTCGAAATCGAAAAGCGCGTCATAAAAATCTCCCCACATGGTTAACGCAGCAGCGCCTATGGGAAGAATTTGACGCCGTGATTGCCGGATCATGAAGGTTTTGCGTCGGTGGTTGGTTAACGCCGCCGATAGTCCCGTTATGACCCACAAGGCCTGAGCTGCCGGTGAGACGAAGGTCGGCGACATCGGATTGGATGGCGAACGGGACAGCACCCTAACTCTCGGGGCCTAGAAGCTGTCCGCGACGTTCATCAGCGAGACGAGGCGCCGTGGAGCCACGGCCCGCCAGCTCTTTTCCAGCCAGCCGCGCACATGCTCCCAGTCGACGCCCGGGCGGTCGAGGCGGATCGCGATCCAGCCGCTCGCGCCGTAGTAAGCCGGGCGATAATAGATGTCGGGGTCGGCCTCGATCAGCGCGGCCATTTCGTCAGCGCCGGAGGTCTTGACCAGTAGCGCCACCGCATCCTCGCCATGGTGGCGCACCGAGACATAAGCGAAGAACTTGCCCGACGTTTCGCTGCCCACGCGCCAACCCGCCGCCCCATGCGAGTCGCGGGCATGTGTCTCCGGCAAGGCGAGAGCGAGTTGGCCCACTTGTCCGATCAGCCAGTCCGGGTCCATCTCGCGCCCCACATAGCTGGCGAGCATTCGGGGATAGAGCTGATATTCCGCATAAAGCACGCGCTGGGCGAGCGTGTCGGCAGTGTCCTCGGGCAGGATCGCGACCGGGATTTGCCCCAATACCGGGCCGTCATCCAGCGCCGGCGTGACGAGGTGGACGGTACAGCCGCCGTGGCTGTCGCCAGCATCGATGGCCCGCTGGTGCGTGTCGAGCCCCTTGAACTTGGGCAGCAGGGACGGATGGGTGTTGAGCATCCGCCCGGCCCATTGGCCCACGAAGTCGGCGGTGAGGATGCGCATATAGCCGCACAGCGCGACATAATCGGCGCCGGATGCCCGCAGCGCGTCGAGCATGATCGCCTCATGCGCCTCGCGGTTCATGCCCTTGTGGCTGTGGGCAAAGGTCGCCACGCCCTCGGCCGCCGCGACGGTCAGTCCGCGCGCTTCCGGCTTGTTGGAGGCGACGAGCACGATCTCATAGGGGCAGTCCGGCAGGCGCGAGGCATAGAGGAGCGACGTCATCGTCGTCCCCGTGCCGGAGAGCATCACCGCGACTTTGGCCTTGGACACGTCAGTTCCCCCAATCCGTTCGGGCTTATTACCCCAGATGGACCGCGTTCCAGTCTGCCATGGCGCACCACGTCTCTTGCGATCCGCGCACGGTGCAGCCCTTCTCGCCAGCGCGAATCTCGCCGATGCGGTGGACGGTCTCGCCCGCCTCACGCAACGCCGCACTCACCGCGTCCACATCGGCGGGCGCCACGACCACGGCCATGCCGATCCCGCAATTGAACGTGCGCGCCATTTCGCCCGGCTCGATATTGCCCTGCGCCTGAAGGAAAGCCATCAGCCGCGGCTGCGCCCAAAGATCCGCATCGATATGCGCGTGCAGGCCGGCGGGCAGAATCCGCGGGATGTTCTCCAGCAGGCCGCCGCCGGTGATGTGCGCCATCGCATGGACGAGGCCCTGGCGGACCAGCGGCAGCAGCGGCTTCACATAGATCCGGGTCGGCGCCATCAGCGCGTCGATGAGCAGCACTTCCTGATCGAACAGGGCAGGGCCGTCCAGCTTCCAGCCCTTGTCCGCCGCCAGGCGCCGCACCAGCGAATAGCCGTTGGAGTGGACGCCCGAGGAGGCGAGGCCCAGAATCACGTCGCCCTCGGCCACCTTGTCGGCGGTTAGCACTTTGTTGCGCTCGACCGCGCCGACGCAGAAGCCGGCGAGATCATAATCGCCATCAGCGTACATGCCGGGCATTTCCGCCGTCTCGCCGCCGATCAGCGCGCAGCCGGCCTGCTTGCATCCCTCCGCGATTCCCGCGATCACCCGCTCCGCAACGCCGTTGTCGAGGCGCCCCGTGGCGAAATAATCGAGGAAGAAGAGCGGCTCTGCGCCCTGCACGATAAGGTCGTTGGCGCACATCGCCACCAGATCAATGCCCACCGTGTCATGCTTGCCGCTATCGATGGCGAGCTTGAGCTTGGTACCGACGCCGTCATTCGCCGCAACGAGCAGCGGATCGGTAAAGCCCGCGGCCTTCAGGTCAAAGAAGCCGCCGAATCCGCCCAGATCGGCATCGGCCCCCGGTCGCCGCGTCGCGCGGGCGAGCGGAGCAATGGCGCGAACGAGCGCATTTCCGGCAGCGATATCCACGCCGGCCTGCGCATAGGTGTAGCCCTCGGGCTGGTTGTGCTTGGAGTCCATGCGTGGCCCTTACCAAATCGGGCTTGGTTTTCCAGAACAATGCCGCCAAAAGGGCGCCGTGACGCTCTCTCTGCCATCCTTGCGCCCCATTCACTTCGTGTTCGCGCTGGTTCTGGCGGCCTTTGCGGCTGTGCTGGTCGCGCAGATCGAGGGTGAGCGGGGCATTGCGCCGCTGGCCTCGCAGGGCGATTTCGAGGTGAAGGATATTCGCGTCGATGTCGCCGGGCCCAATGCCGATGCGGCGCGGGCGACCGGGTGGCGGTTGGCCCAGCGCCTCGCCTGGCAATCGCTGTGGAAGCGCACGCATGGCGGCAATGGCCCTGCGCTTGGGGACAGCGTGCTGGATGGGCTGGTGTCCGGTATCGAGGTGCAGCAGGAGCAGATCGGTCCCAATCGCTATATCGCTACGCTCTCGGTGATGTTCGATCGCGCCCGGGCCGGGCAGGCGCTTGGCGTTTCCGGGCAGATTCGCCGCTCCCCGCCGCTGCTGGTGATCCCCGTTCTCTGGGATTCGGGTACGCCGATGACGTTCGAGCGGGTGACGCCCTGGCAGAAGGCGTGGGCGGAATTCCGCATTTCCGACAGCCCGATCGATTATGTGCGCACCGCTGGCGATGGCCCCGATTCCCTGCTGCTCAATCCCGGTCAGATCGGCCGGCGCGGGCGCAACTGGTGGCGTATCCTCCTCGATCTCTATGGCGCGGCGGATGTGATCATGCCGATCGCGCGGATCGAGCGCAGCTTTCCCGGCGGGCCGATCACCGGCCATTTCAGCGCGCGCTATGGGCCGGACAATAATTTCATCGGGGATTTCACCCTGCGCGCCGCCACGCCCGCCGACCTGCCCAAGATGATGAGCGATGCCGTCGCGCGCATCGACCAGCTTTACGCCGGCGCGCTGGCGGACGGCACCTTGCGGCTCGACCCCTCGCTGGTGATCGAGGAGCCGGTCAACGCGGTCGAGATCGAGAATGCGGTTGGGCTGGAGGCGATCCTCGGTGTCCTGCCGGCCGATACGCCCGGTGCCGCCTCGTTCAGCGTTCAGATCGAGACGCCCACCACGGCCTCGGTCGGGGAAGCGCAGGCGATGCTGCGGGGTATTCCGGGGGTCAGCGCGGCCTCGACCTCAAGCCTGGCACTCGGCGGCACGTCTGTCATGCAGGTCGGCTTCAGCGGCACGATCGAGCAGTTGCGCGCGCAGCTTGAAGGACGGGGATATTCGGTCGCCGTATCTGGCAACACGCTGCGGATCGCCCGTCGGAGCGCAAGTCCACCAGCCGGCGGAGGCGGGGGCGGGCAATGACCCAGTTGCCGCTGCCCATCGGCTGGTCGCGGCATGGCGGAGCGGAAAGTCTGCTGGTCCACGCTGCCAATGCCGACGCGCTCGCTCTGGTGCGCGACTGGCAGCGCTGGCCCTCGCCCTGCACACTGCTCGTCGGCCCATCCCGGTCCGGCCGTTCGCTCATTGCGGAGGTGTTTCTGCGCGAAAGCGGTGGCGTGCTGGTCGATGATGCCGACCGCGCCGATGAGACCCACCTGTTCCACCTCTGGAACGAGGCGCGCGATTCGGGCCGGCCGCTGTTGATGGTCGCCAGAGGGGCGCCGCCGACATGGACGATTGCGCTGCCCGATCTGCGCACGCGTCTCGCCACCGCCGCCATCGCGCGCATTCTGCCGCCGGATGAAGCCGTTACCGCGGCGCTGATCGCCCATGGACTGGAGCGGGCCGGCTCTGCCTTCGCCCCGGACCTCCCGGATTTTCTCGCCCGCCGCACCGCACGCTGTTATGCCGCGATCGACGGCGTCGTGGCCGAGCTGAACGCGCTGTCGCTGGCGCGTGGGCAGAAACTCTCGGTTGCGCTGGCGCGGCAAGCGCTCCGTAACAATGCGCTGCTAGACGGGGCGGATGAGACCGCACCGCATGAGGGAACCCACTGACCGTGTCTGAAGCCGATCCCACTTCTTCGATCACGGGCGCGGGCGCCGCAAACGGGGCGCGCTACTTCAACCGGGAGCTGTCCTGGCTCAATTTCAATCAGCGCGTACTGGAGGAAGCCTGCAATCCGGCGCATCCGCTGCTGGAGCGGCTGCGCTTTCTCTCCATCTCCGGCAGCAACCTCGATGAGTTTTTCATGGTCCGGGTGGCCGGTCTCAAGGGCCAGCAGCTCCAGGGCGTCGAAATGCGCTCGGTCGATGGGCTGACCCCGGCCCAGCAGTTGGAGGCGATCGGCGACCGGGCCGAGGCGCTGATGTCCGCCCAGCAGGTCGTCTGGCATGATCTTCATGCCGCGTTGCGCAGCGCACATATCAGCGTGATCGGTCCCGAGCCGGTGGATGCCCGCGCGGACAGCTGGATGCGCCAGCATTTCCTCGAGCAGATCTTCCCGATCCTCACGCCCCAGGCGCTCGATCCCGCCCACCCGTTTCCGTTCATTCCCAATAAGGGCCTCAGCCTGTTCTTCGACCTGCTGCGCGAATCGGACAAGGAGGTGGTGCAGGAGCTGGTGATTCTGCCGGCTACGCTGCCGCGCTTCATCCGGGTGCCGGGCAAGAATGCGCGATACATTGCCATTGAGGCACTGGTACGGCGCTATTCGGCCTTGCTCTTCCCCGGCTTCATCGTGCGGGACAGCGGCCTGTTCCGCATCCTGCGCGATAGCGACATCGAGATCGAGGAAGAGGCCGAGGATCTCGTCCGCTATTATCGAAGCGCCATCAAGCAGCGCCGGCGCGGCCGGATCATCCGCGTGGAAATCGAGAGCGGCGTGGCCGAACCGGTCGAAACCAAGCTGCAGACGATGATGCAGGGCCATGAGGCCATGGTCGTGGATATCGATGGTTTCATGGGCATTGCCGATCTGGCCGAGGTGGTCGAGGAAGACCGGCCGGACCTCAAATTCCCGGCCTACGCCCCGCGCTTCCCCGAGCGCATCCGCGAATATGGCGGCGATTGCTTCGCCGCGATTCGCGCGAAGGACATCGTCGTCCACCACCCTTATGAGAGCTTTGATGTCGTCATCGCCTTCCTCAAGCAGGCGGCGGACGATCCCGATGTAGTGGCGATCAAGCAGACGCTCTACCGTGCCGGCAAGCAGAGCGCGATCATCCGTGCCCTCATTGATGCGGCCGAGGCAGGCAAGTCCGTCACCGCCGTCGTCGAGCTGAAGGCGCGGTTCGATGAGGAGCAGAACCTGCTCTGGGCCGCGCAACTGGAGCGCGCCGGCGTGCAGGTCGTCTATGGCTTTATCGACTGGAAGACCCACGCCAAGATTTCCATGGTCGTGCGGCGCGAGGGCAACGGCTTTCGCACCTACTGCCATTTCGGTACCGGCAATTACCACCCGATCACCGCGCGGATTTATACGGACCTATCCTTTTTCACCGCCGATCCCCGGGCCGGGCGCGATGCCGCCGCCGTGTTCAATTACATCACTGGCTATGTCGAGCCGCAGCATATGGAGATGATCACGCTCTCGCCGCTGCACATGCGCGACAAGCTCGCGGCGCTGATCGAAGCGGAAATCGAGCATGCCCGCGCTGGCCGCCCCGCGACGATCTGGGCGAAAATGAACAGCTTGGTAGACCCGGCGATCATCGAGCAGCTTTATGCCGCCAGCAATGCGGGCGTGAAGGTGGAACTGATCGTGCGCGGCATCTGTTGCCTGCGGCCCGGCGTGCCGGGCATGTCGGAGAATATCTCGGTCAAGTCGGTGATCGGGCGGTTCCTGGAACACAGCCGCATCTGGGCCTTCGGCAATGGCAAGTCCCTGCCCAACAATAGCGCCAGGCTGTTCATCAGCTCGGCGGACTGGATGCCACGCAATTTCGACCGGCGGGTTGAGTATATGCTGCCGATCGAGAACCCGACCGTCCATGATCAGGTGCTCGATCAGGTGCTGGTGGCCAATCTGCTTGATGACGAGCAGAGCTGGGCGCTGGGCAGCGATGGCAGCTACACACGCCTCAAGCCGGGGAAGAAGCCGTTCAACCTGCATCATTATTTCATGACCAATCCGTCCCTCTCCGGTCGCGGTGCCTCGCGGCGCTCCGCCCGCGCGGTGCCAAAGCTCTCGCTCTCCGAGCGTGGCTGAGGGGAGGGGTTCGGCCATGACCCTGCTGGATCGCACGACGCGCCGCTCGATGAAGGCGACGCTCAACGGGCCGCATTTCCGCCGCACGGCGATTATCGACATCGGCTCCAACAGCGTTCGCCTCGTTGTCTATGATGGGCCTCGGCGCATTCCCTTCGTGCTGTTCAACGAGAAGGTGCTGGCGGGCCTGGGCGCCGAGATCGGCACATCCGGGCGGATCGGCGCGGCGGCGATGGAGCGCGGGCTGGTGGCGCTGGAGCGCTTTGCGCGGCTGTGCGTGGAGATGGAGGTGGACCAGATCACCTGCGTCGCCACCGCTGCCGTGCGCGATGCGTCCAACCGGGATACCTTCATCGAACGCGCGGCAGAGATCGGCCTGGAGGTCCGCGTGCTGAGCGGTCAGGAGGAAGGGCTGGCCTCTGCCCACGGGCTGCTCTCCGGCATGCCGCGTGCGGACGGGATCATGGGCGATCTGGGCGGCGGCAGCCTCGAACTGGTGCGCGTGCGGCCCGAGGGCGTTGAGATGCCCGTTTCCCTGCCGCTCGGCATTTTTCGGATCGGTGACGTCCGCGCGCGGGGACGCAAGGGGCTGGTCCCGCATCTCGATGGGCTGTTGAAGGCGCAGGGTCTTGGCGACATCGAGCAGGGCCTGCCCTTCTATCTGATCGGCGGAAGCTGGCGCGCGCTGGCGCGGCTGGACATGCACCTCACCAATTATTCGCTGCCGATCCTGCATCATTACGAAATGACGCCGGATCGCCCGGCCGAACTGCTCAAATGGCTGGAAAGCGCGCAAAAGGCGGACCTCAAGGCGGTCGGCGTCTCCAGCGCGCGTTTTCCCACGCTGCCGGATGCCGCGCATCTGCTGTGCGCGGTGGTGGAACGGCTGCGCTCTGCCCATCTCACCGTCTCAGCCTTCGGGCTGCGGGAAGGGCTGCTCTACGAGAGCTTGCCGCGCGATATGGCGAATCAGGACCCGCTCCTCGTCGCCGCCCGCATCGAGGGTGAGGCGCAGGGGCGCTTTGTCGGCCATGGCGACACGATCAGTGGCTGGATCGCGCCGTTGTTCCACGACGATCCGCCGGAATGGGCGCGCATCCGCTTCGCGGCCTGTCTGCTGGCGGATGTCGGCTGGCGCGCCAATCCCGAGTTTCGCGCCGAACGTGGCATGGAATTCGCCTTGCAGGGCAATTGGGTCGGCGTGGATGCCGCCGAGCGCGCCGCGCTAGGGCAGGCGCTGCACGCGAATTTCGGCGGCGGCACCAGCATTCCCGCGCTGCTCGCAGGTCTCGCCCCCGAGCCGCTGCTGCGCCGCGCGATCCAGTGGGGCCTTGCCATCCGCCTGTGCCAGCGCCTCTCCGGCGGCGCGGAAGGCCCGCTGGACGGCTCCTCGCTCGATGTGCGCGACGGCACCGTCATCCTGCGCCTCGACCCGGAACATGCGGCACTCGCCGGCGAATCCATCGACCGCCGCCTGCGCCAACTCGGCCAGGCCATGGGCATGGGCTATCTGCTCGATGCGTGATGGGGGCGGTTTGGGTTGGGGAGCAGGGCGTCTTCCAAGCCCTCTCCCCTTGAGGGAGAGGGATGCGCAGACTTGGCAGCTTGCTGCCTAGCCGAAGCTGGGAGAGGGGTGTCGATCCGCAGGATCGAGCGGATCAGAGATCCGCACCCCTCATCCAACTGCGCCTAGCCGCCTCACGGCGACAAGGCTGCGTATCCTTCTCCCTCAAGGGGAGAAGGAGGGCTCGCATGACGTCGCGTCCGGACGGTCCGCCATCCGCACGGCTCTACAATGTCGTGCCATCTCGAATTGCCCGCTCGGCCCCCGTCACCCGCAGTTCACCTGCTCAATCATCATCGCGTCATCGTAACTGATGTTCAGCCGGTCCTCGCGATAGTCCATCGTCCTGGCGGAGCGCGGCGGGCCCCAGCGTAGGGTGCGGGCACCGGATTTGGCGAGGAGGTCGGCGCCCAGTGTCGCGGTTGCGCGCTGGCCGATGGCGCTTTGCAGCCCGTCCGCCGAACAGGCGCCGTTGCCGGCCATTGGCGGTTCGCCTACGCTGGTCGTGGCGGTAGCGCAGGCTGTCAGCGGGGCAAGAGCAAGAAGGGGAGCGATCATGCGCATGGTGCCGGGCCTTTCCTCAAAAAAGGCCAGCCTAGCATGCGGGCGTCCACCGGTCATCCGGCAGGCGATCAGTCGTTGGGCTCGGCCAGCTTTTCCGTGCGGGTCATCAGCAGCTTTCCGTCGCGCACCGCGAAGGCCATGCGGCCTTCCACCAGATCCAGCGCGTCGCGGCCAAATTGCTCGAACCGCCAGCCTTCCAGAATCGGCAGGTTGGTCCGCACGCCCGCCGCCAGCATCTCCAGATCGTCGGCGCGGGCGAGCAGGCGCGAGGCAACGTTGATCTCGCGCGAGCGGATCTTGAGCAGCAGCTTGAGCAGATCGGCGACCAGCGCGCCCTCCTTGCCAAGGCCAGGCCGACCCGGGTCGCGCTCGGGCATTTCGTCGCGGGGCAGGGGGCCGGCATTCTCCACCGCCGCCATCAGCCGCGCGCCGATGTCATTGCCTTTCCAGCTCGCCGAAAGCCCGCGCACCTTGCCCAGATCCTCCTGCTTGCGCGGCGGATGGGAGGCGATGTCGGCCAGCGTCTCGTCCTTGACGATGCGTCCGCGCGGCAGGTTCTTGTCCTTCGCCTCGGTCTCGCGCCAGGCGGCGAGCGCCTTCAGACGCCCGAGCACATCGGCCTTGCGGCTGGAAATGCGCACGCGCTTCCACGCCTCGGCGGGATTGACCTCATAATTACCGGGATCGGCGAGCCGCTCCATTTCCTGATTGAGCCACACGCCGCGCCCCGTCTTGCGCAGTTCCTCCAGCATCATGGGGAAAATTGCGGCGAGATGGGTAACGTCGCCGATCGCATAATCGATCTGCCGTTTGTCCAGCGGACGGCGCGCCCAGTCGGTGAACCGCGCGCCCTTGTCGAGATGGATGCCCAGCCAGCTGTCGACCAGATTGCTGTAGCCGATCTGTTCGCCCTGGCTCAGCGCCATGCTGGCGATCTGCGTGTCGAACAGCGGGTGCGGCGTCTTGCCGGTCAGGTTGAAGACGATCTCGATATCCTGCCCGCCGGCGTGGAAGACCTTGAGCACATCCTCATTGTTCACCAGCAGGTCGAGCAAAGGCCCCATGTCCAGCCCGGGCGCCTTGGGGTCGATCGCCGCGGCTTCCTTCCCGTCGGAGATCTGGAAGAGGCACAGTTCCGGCCAATAGGTGTTCTCGCGCATGAACTCGGTATCCACGGCGACAAAGTCGGCCTTGGACAACCGCTCGCACAGCGCGGCGAGGGAAGAGCTGTCAGTGATCAATGGATGGATTTGCATATGGCAGGTGATCTTATTATTGGCCGGTCCTCGGATTGGGGGCCGGCGGCACGCTTGAGCGTATCACCATATCCCCCACAAGTCGTCTTTGTCATCCAATTGGCGCCCTCGCAATGAGGCGCGTGAAAATAAAAGGCCGTTAGACCATGCACGCCTATCGCACGCACACCTGCGGGGAGCTCCGCGCCGCCAATGCCGGCGAGACTGTTCGGCTGTCCGGCTGGGTCCACCGCAAGCGCGATCATGGCGATCTGGTGTTCATCGACCTGCGCGACCATTACGGCATGGTGCAGATCGTCACCGAGGTCAGCGGCCCGGTGTTCGATGTGATCGAGAGCCTGAAGGCGGAGAGCGTCGTCACCATCACCGGCACCGTTGTGGGGCGTGCCAGGGAAGCCGTGAACCCGAACCTGCCGACCGGCGAGGTTGAGGTGCGTGCGGCAGAGGCCGTCGTGCTATCCGCCGCGCAGGAGCTGCCGCTCCCGGTTGCGGGTGAGCAGGAATATCCCGAGGATATCCGCCTGCGCTATCGCTTCCTCGATCTGCGCCGCGAGACGTTGCACGCCAACATCGTCAAGCGCACAAAGATCATCTCGGACATGCGCCGTCGCATGGAAGGCGCGGGCTTTACCGAATATTCGACCCCCATCCTCACGGCGTCCTCGCCGGAGGGCGCGCGCGACTTCCTCGTGCCCAGCCGCATCCATGCCGGAAAGTTCTACGCGCTGCCGCAGGCGCCGCAGCAGTATAAGCAGTTGCTGATGGTGGCGGGTTTCGACCGCTATTTCCAGATCGCGCCCTGCTTCCGCGATGAAGACCCGCGCGCCGACCGCCTGCCGGGCGAGTTCTACCAGCTCGATCTGGAAATGAGCTTCGTCACGCAGGAAGATGTGTGGAACACTATGGAGCCGGTGATCGCCCAGGTCTTCGAGACCTTTGCCGATGGCAAGCCAGTGACGCCGGCCGGCAGCTTCCCGCGCATTCCTTATGCCGAAGCCATGCTGAAATATGGCAGCGACAAGCCGGACCTGCGCAACCCGATCATCATCACCGATGTGACCGATCATTTCGTCGGCTCGGGCTTTGGCATCTTCGCGAGCATCGTCGAGAGCGGCGGCGTCATCCGCGCCATTCCCGCGCCGGGCGCCGGCGCGGGCAGCCGCAAGTTCTTCGATGAGATGAACAATTGGTCGCGCTCGGAAGGCTTTTCGGGCCTTGGCTATATCAATATCAAGGATGGCGAGCCGGGCGGCCCCATCGCCAAGAATCACGGGCCGGAGGCGACCGCCAAGCTGATCGAAACGCTCGGCCTTGGTCCCAATGATGGCGTGTTCTTCGCCGCCGGCAAGGAGACGCAGGCCGCCAAGCTCGCCGGTCTTGCCCGCATCCGCGTCGGCGAGCAGCTCGACCTGATCGACAAGGACCGCTTCGACCTGTGCTGGATCGTGGACTTTCCGTTCTACGAATATGACGAGGACTCCAAGAGCCTGGACTTCGCGCACAACCCCTTCTCCATGCCGCAGGGCGGGATGGAGGCGCTGGACGGGCCCGATCCGCTTTCGATCAAGGCCTTCCAGTACGACATGGTCTGCAACGGCTTCGAGATCGCGTCCGGCTCGATCCGCAACCAGTCGCCCGAGCTGATGGTTAAGGCCTTCGAGAAGGTTGGCCTGAGCAAGCAGGATGTGGAAGATCGCTTCGGCGGCCTCTACCGCGCTTTCCAATATGGCGCGCCGCCGCACGGTGGCATGGCCGCCGGCGTGGACCGCATCGTGATGCTGCTCTGTGGCGCTGTGAACCTGCGCGAGATCACGCTGTTCCCGATGAACCAGCGCGCCGAGGATCTGCTGATGGGCGCGCCCTCCAACGCGGAGCTCAAGCAGCTGCGCGAACTGCACATCCGCGTCGTCGAGCCGCAAAAGAGCTGAACTCTCGACAATGGCTGGCCGCACGATAGGGTGCGGCCATGACCATCAAGCTCTCCGATTATGAGAAGGGCGCCGATTTCGACGGCGACTTCGACAAGGCGCTGCTCAAGCTCCAGAAGCGGCTGGAGAAGATCCAGGTCGCCCACATCATCCACAAGCGCCGCAGCGTGGTGATGCTGGAAGGGTGGGACGCCGCCGGCAAGGGCGGCATCATCAAGCGAATGACGTCGCTGCTCGATCCGCGCTATTTCCACGTCTGGCCCATCGGGGCGCCGACGCCGGACGAACTTGGGCGCCATTTCCTATGGCGCTTCTGGACCAAGCTGCCCGCGGACAAGCACATCGCGATCTTCGACCGGAGCTGGTACGGGCGCGTGCTGGTCGAGCGGGTGGAGGGCTTCTGCACAAAAGCCGAGTGGAAGCGCGGCTATGACGAGATCAATGCGTTCGAGGCCCAGCAGATCGACAGCGGCACCGCAATCGTGAAGCTGTTCGTCCACATCACGCAGAAGGAGCAGGACAAGCAGCTTGCACAGCGGCTGGACGATCCCTTCAAGCGCTGGAAGACGGGCACGGAGGATTATCGCAATCGCGACAAGCGGGCGGATTATCTCGATGCCATCAAGGACATGTTCGCCAAGACCGACACCAAGCAGGCGCCCTGGCACGTGATCGATGGCAATGATCGCAAGGCTGCGCGGATCGCGGCGCTCACGTGCATCGCCGACCGGCTGGAAAAGCATGTCTCGATGGAGATGCCGGACGTCGATCCCGCCGTCGTGAAACTGGCGCATGAGGCGTTCGGCTATCAGCCGGAGGAGTGAGCGGCTCAGGCCTGATCCATGAGGCTGCGGTACATCACGAGCGCATCGACATAACCGTGAACCGGATGGTGGAACGCGCCGGGAAGCGCCCCGACCACGCTAAATCCCATATGCTGCCATAGGCGCACGGCGCGGATGTTCGTGGAAATCACCAGGTTAAACTGCATCGCGCGAAACCCCTGCGCGCGGGCCGTCTGCAGTGAGTGGCGGCACAGCGCCTGCGCAATGCCTTTCCCACGCTGGTCGGCCCGGACGATATATCCGGCATTGGCGACATGGGCGGCCGGGCCGGTCGAATTTGCGCGCAAGGTGTAGCTGCCGACGATGCCGGTGTCGGATGTCGCGACGAACACCTGCTTGTCCGGCGCGGTCCAGTAGGTGAGGGCACCCGCTTCATCCAGATCGCGGGCGAGGGGAAAGGTCGCGCCCTCGCGGATGACCGGCTCGAAAACGGTCCAGATGCCCGGCCAGTCGGCAGCCGAGGCGGGGCGGATGTCCATCATGGCGAGGCGCTCAGTCCGGCGCGGCAGGGGCGTAGCGCATCGTGCCGTCGCGCCAGGGGAGAACCAGCTTGTCGTCCTCGCGAGTCACCAGCGTATCGCGAAAAGCGGCAACGCCCATGTCATTGGGGGTGAGGATGATGTGGACGCGAAGATGCTCCTGCGCGGGCAGCGGGATCACCTCGGATTTTGTCCCGAAAAACACTTCGGAGACTTGAATCGAGCGCGGACGGCGCTCGCCCAGATCGCGGGTCCAGCCGTCGCTCTGGGTATAGTCGGCGATGGTGTCGCCATCATCGAGGGTGAGCTCAAAATCGACAGCGGGTACGCCCGCTCCATTGGGCCAGGTGACCAGCAGGGTGAACGGCTCGTTCCCGTTGCTGGCTACATCGGCGAGCGCGAAGGCTGCCGGCTTGGGAGTCGGCTCGGTCGTGAGGCGCAGGGTGCCGTCATTCCCGCATTCCCAACGCCCCGCTGCCGACTCATCGACCGCGCCGGCGGTGAACATGTAGCGGAAGCGACCATCCGGGCCGATTTCCAGTGCCGATGCTGCATCCGGCCCGGCATCGGCCATGAAGAGCCCCGTCGGGCAATCTGCAGCCCATGCCCCCGACGCCGTGCCGGCCAGCAGCCCAATCCCCAGCAAGGCCGTCCGCGCGATCATTTCGGATAGCTGATGGCAAGGATTTCCCATTCCTTGCTGCCGCCCGGCAGGTCGACGCGGCGCAGGTCGCCCACGGCAGCTCCTCTCAGGGCGCGTGCCAGCGGCGTATCCCAGCCGATCCGAGCGGCGCCGGCATCCGCCTCGTCATTGCCGACGATGGTAACACTGCGCTGATTGTCCTCCTCATCGGCGAGCGTGACCGTCGCGCCGAAGAAGATGCGGCTCTTATCCGGCTGCTGCGCAGGTTCCACGATCTTGGCGAGCTTCATCCGCTGCGCCAGCCATTTCAGGCGGCGGTCGATCTCCCGCATCCGCTTGCGGCCATAGAGATAGTCGCCATTCTCGCTGCGATCGCCATTGCCGGCGGCCCAGCTGACGATCTCCACGATCTTGGGCCGTTCTTCCCCGAGAAGCTGGTCATATTCGGCGCGCAGCGCGGCAAAACCGCCCGGCGTGATGTAGTTCGGCCGAGGAAGCGCGCTCATTTGCCCCGGCGTTTCGGCCGCTTGCTGGCGTACATCAGGGCTGCGGCGAGCGCTGCTGATCCGATGCCGACGCCGGCCCAGAAGGCCTTGGTCCCGCGCCTCTCGTCGGTCTCGGCGGCGTCGGCAGGCCCGGCGATGGGCGTCGATGCGGGCGCGGTACTCGTCTCTCTTTCAGTCATGATCTCTATTCTGTTCTGGGTCGAAAGGTCGGATTAGGCGGGAGCGGGCGGTCCTCAGCCGGGCAGGGACTTGCCCAGGAACCGGCTGAGCGGCGCCAGGTCGGCGGTGCTCTGCACGGGGCTCAGCATGTCATAGATCACCGCATTCTCCAGCACGCGCTGCACATAGTTGCGCGTCTCGAAAATGGGAATGTCCTCGATCCACTGGACCATGTCCACGCCGGGCAGGCGCGGGTCGCCGTTGGATTGCAGCCAGCGGTTCACTCGGCCCATGCCGCCATTATAGGCGGCGATGGCGAGCGGGTAGCTGCCGTTGTAGTAGCGCAGCAGCTGCTGGAAGTAGGCACTGCCAAGCTGCACGTTATAGTTCGGGTCGTAGAGCGAGCTCTGGTTGAAGCTCATGCCGATCTTGCCCGCGACTTCGCGCGCGGTGGAGGGCAGCAGCTGCATCAGTCCATGCGCATTGGCGTGGGACACGATGGCCCGGTCGAACTGGCTTTCCTGCCGGGTGATCGCGTGGATCATCGTCCAATTGGAGCGGTCGCTCAGCGGCACATTCATGCGGGGGAAGCTGTAGTCCGGCGCGGCACTCAGACCATTGCGGCCGGCGCTGCGTGCGGCCATGACGCCCAGATCCGGGCGGCCGAGGACTTGCGCCAGTTCGCCGGCGAGGGCCAACTCCGTATCCGTCTGCGCATTGTCGGCAATGGCGCGGATGAATAGCGACTGGTCGCGGGTCTGCCCGTTGCGCCCGAGCAGGCTGGCAGCGCGCACGACCGGTCGCGCCATGAATGCGGCGCGCTCACTGGCGCTGGGGCGCACGGCACTGGCGAGCGCATCGGGATTAACGCGGCGTTTGAGACGCTCGAGCGCGAGCTGGCCATAATATTGATCGGGATAGCTGCCGGCCTTCTCGAAATGCGCAGTTGCCTGCGCCTGACGACCAGCGGCCAACGCAGCGCGTCCGGCCCAATAGTGGCCCTTGGAGCTGGTCTGGCCCGATTTGGCGCCATTGGCATAGCGATCGAACATCGCTTCGGCGTCGGCGGGGCGGTTCAGCTTGTTGAGCGCGATCATGCCCGCCAGCCATGTGAGGCTGGTATAATCATCGCGTACGCCCAGCGACTGCGCACTGATGTCCGTCCCGCGGGGGAAGGCATCGTCGACCTTGGAAGCGATAGCAAAGGCGGTGCTGAACTGATTGTCATTGTTC
Organism: Sphingobium sp. B8D3A; assembly: GCF_025961995.1. NCBI lineage: Bacteria > Pseudomonadati > Pseudomonadota > Alphaproteobacteria > Sphingomonadales > Sphingobiaceae > Sphingobium > Sphingobium sp. B8D3A. The sequence continues at coordinate 1,780,770 of NZ_JAOQOS010000001.1, forward strand.
GCCGCGCGGGCCTGCGCCAGCAGCACCTCATACCATTTTTCCGGGTCGGTCGGGCGTTGCATCAGCGCCGTGCGGTTGCCGAGCAGGCTGCGCGCCGCAGCAAGGTCGCCATTGTCGGTCAGCCAGCGCGCCTTGTCGGCCAGATAGCCGGCGTCCAGCATCCCGACCGGATCGGCCGGACCCATGAGGGCCGCAGCATTGGGCGATTTGCGCTGGAAGGCGATCCGCGCGGCGACAACCGCCTGGCGGGTCACCGGCACCGAGGCGAGCAGCCGTTCGGCGATCTCCGGGCGGCGTTGCCACAAAGCTGAATCCGCGCGCCGCAAATGATCTTCCGGCGTGAGGGCGGATGCGAACTGCATCCGCAGCCGGTCCTCCCATTTGGCGTCCATGGCGCCGGAAGCCCAGGCGTCCCGCGCCATTTTCTGCGCCTCGCTCTGCTTGCCCATCCGCGCCAGTGTCAGCGCATGAATGGCCTTGGCCTGAGCGGAACGTGCCGGATATTTCGCGAAGAAGGCGAGAATGACCGACGGCTCGTTGATGTCCGCATCCACCCGCCGCTCGGCATAGGAGCGCAGCTTGGATTCCTCGGGCCAGCCGGGATTGGCGAGCAGGAAGTTGGCGTAGACCGAGAAATCGTGGCTGTCGCTGGAGGCAATGCGGCGCCAGTTTTCAATCGCATCGCGGGTGCGCGCTTCGTCATTGGCGCCAGCGGCGAGGCGCTCCTGAACGGCCTGCCAGGTGACGGTCGGCGTGCTTTGCGAGGACGAAGCGGTCGTCGCTGCCGAGGCCATGGCCGCAACAAGAACGACAGCAGATAAGCGAAGGTCTTTTCCCATGGGAAGCATTATGGCAGAGCCTCGATGATCGAACGGTGAACGGGCGCGTGCATTTGCCCCACTATGCCTGTCCGAGCGCGCGCTTTGAAGGAGTTTTTTCATATGTTTTCCGGCTCGATTCCGGCGCTGATCACCCCGTTTCGCAATGATCGGCTGGATGAGGACGCTTTCCGCAGCTTTGTGGACTGGCAAATCGAGGAGGGATCGAGCGCCCTCGTGCCGTGCGGAACGACCGGTGAGAGCGCCACGATGACCATCGAGGAGCATAATCGCGTCGTGCGGATCTGCGTCGAGCAGGCCGCCGGGCGGGTGCCGGTGATTGCCGGCGCTGGCTCCAACGATACCCGGATCGCGCTGGAACATATGTTCGCCGCGCAGGCCGCCGGTGCCGATGCCGCGCTGGTCGTCGCGCCCTATTACAACAAGCCGAGCCAGGAGGGGTTGTACCAGCATTTCGCCTATCTGGCCTCGCGCTGCGATCTGCCCATCGTGCTCTACAATATTCCGGGCCGCTCCATCGTGGATATCGGCGTGCCGGTGCTGCACCGGCTGGTCGAGGAATTTCCGAGCATCGTGGGCCTTAAGGATGCGACCGGGAATATCGGACGGGTGACCGCCCAGCGCCTCGCCTGCGGAGCGGACTGGTGCCAGCTTTCCGGCAATGACGAGACGGCGCTGGCGTTCAACGCTATGGGTGGCCGGGGCTGCATCTCGGTCACGGCCAATGTCGCGCCGCGTCTGTGCGCCGATTTCCAGAATGCCTGCCTTGAGGATCGCTGGAAGGATGCGCTGGCGTTGCAGGACCGGCTCTATCCGCTTCACGATGCGCTCTTCACCGATTCTTCACCGGGCCCGATCAAATATGCGCTCTCGCGGGTACGACCGGAGATGCCGTGCGAGCTGCGGCTGCCGATAACATGGCCATCAGGTGCCTCGCGTGCGACGGTAGACCGCGCTCTTGAGATCGCGGGGCTGGTTTAGGCCGGTCACATCGCCTAAATCTGGCGCTCATTACAGAAAGATTCCGATGGCTCGCCCGCGCCCTGCGACATTCAACAAGGTCAAGACCGTGGCCGAGAACCGGCGCGCCCGTTTCGATTACGCGATTGAGGACGTTTACGAAGCGGGCATCATGCTGCGCGGGACCGAGGTCAAATCGCTGCGCTTTGGCGATGGCTCGATCACCGAGAGCTATGCCGAGGTGAAGGACGACGAGATCTGGCTGATCAACAGCAATATCCCCGAGTTCAGCCACGGCAACCGCTTCAATCATGAGCCCAAGCGCCCCCGCAAGCTGCTGCTGCGCGAGCGGGAGATCGCCAAGCTGCACGGCGCCGTCGCCCGGCAGGGCATGACGCTGGTGCCGTTGAGCGTCTATTTCAACGAGCGCGGCAAGGCCAAGGTCGAGCTGGCGCTGGCCAAGGGCAAGAACGTCCGCGACAAGCGGGAGACCGCCAAGGAGCGCGACTGGAAGCGCGAGCAGGGCCGCATCATGCGGGAGCGGGGCTGATGCCCAAGCGCCGGCTGATCAAGGCCTTTCGCGCATCCATGCCCAGCCGGGAGAGCCTGGCGGAAAACCGGTTCGTCAAGCCGGTGGCGCACCGCGTGCTGGCCCCCGAGCTGTGGCGCTTCACCCGCAGGTCCGTGCCGCGCGGCGTGGCGCTGGGCTTGCTCGTCGGCATCTTCCTGCTGATCCCCGGGCTGCAGATTGCCGGCGCGGCGCTGCTGGCGCTGCCGTTCCGCGCGAATGTGCCGCTGGCCGCTGCGATGACCTTCCTGTCCAATCCCGCGACGACGCCCTTCATCCTCGCCGCATCCTATTATGTCGGCGCGACCATGTTAGGGCGCTCCGGCGATGTCAGCCAGGTGATGGCGCTCATTCATCACGAGGCCGGGTTGGCGGAATGGACGGCGTGGCTTTTGTCCTCGACGGCACCGGTGCTGCTGTTCGGCCTGTTCGTCGTGTCGGTCGTCTCGGCCGCTATCGGCTATTTTGTTTCCTCCTGGCTGTGGAAGAGCCGCATCGGGCGGAAATGGCGCGGGCGTCAGGCGGGGCGCTCGGAAAGCGCTGAGACCGGAGGCGCCGGGATTTTGCCGTTGGGAGGGCAGATTTCGTGAGCGATGGGGGAGCGAATGCGCGCAATGGCGATTTGCTCAATCTGACGGCAAATCAATCGCGCTTCCCCATGCTGCTGCTCGTCGCTCTGGTCGCGCTGCTGGCGGGCGCGCCGCTGTTATGGCTGTTCGGCGATCCAGCCGTGGGCGCCGTGTTCGGGGCGTCCGTGCTCGCGGTGTCCGCGCTACTCTGGGTGACGCAGCGCAGCCTCGCGCCGGTCGTGCCGGCTCTGCCTGCAGATCCGGACTGGACGCTGATTCGCGCGGCGGCAAATGCAGCCGGTTGCGCCATCGCCCTGACCGACCGGACGGGCCGCATGGTGTGCGCCAATGATCATTATGGCGACTGGTTCGGCGGCTATCCCGCGCCGGCCGAGATCGACATTTCCCCGAGCGATCTGAACCGCGTGGCACAGGCCGGGCAGGCGGCCTGGCGCGAGGGCGAAATCACCGTGCGTGGCATCTTGCGCGGCAGCCTCCATCTCGATCTGCAGGTCACGCGCACCGGGCGGGCGGATGACTATCTGCTCTGGCGGTTCGAGAGTGTCCAGCAGGCCAGCATTGTCGATGATTTCGGCCGCATCATGGCGGGCGAGGCGGGCGAGCGCCTGTCCGATTCCGGCGTGATGTGCGTGATGATCGGTGGGGAAGGGCGCATCCGTGCGGCCAATCCCGCCTTCATCCTGCGCGCGACCGGTCGCGCGGACAGCATCATCGAGGGTCGCGACTTCGCCGGCTATATGCGCGTGGACGCCGAGGGCCGCATCTTCTTCGCGCAGGAAGAAAAGCAGGCGGTGCCCATCCGCATGATCCAGGTGCCGCTGCGCCCGGATGACCCCTCCGGCCAGATCGTGCTGGTCATGGTGGATGAGAGCGTGTCGGCGGTGGAGGGCATTTCCAGCCTCGCTTATGTCGAAGCCCTGCTCTCGCTGCTGCCCTTCGGCCTTGGCATGGCCGACCGGGAAGGGCGGCTGCTGTTCTTCAACAAGGCCTTTGGTCGCGCTGCCGGCATCCCGCCGGGTGAGAAGCCGAGCTATCCGGGCGATATCGTCGTGGTGGAGGATCGCGCCGCCGTGGCCGACACTATCCGCCGCTTTGCCAATGGCCCGCAAATGTCCGGCGACATGCAAGTCGGCCTGCTCGGTGCGCCGGACGAGCCGGTGTCCCTGAGCCTTGCAGGGGTGAGGGGGCTGGGCGAGGCCGCCGTGCTGCTGAGCCTCAAGGACAATAGCGAGGAATCGCGCCTCAAGCGTCAGGTCGCCCAGCAGACCAAGATGCAGGCGGTCGGGCAGCTTGCCGGCGGCGTGGCGCACGACTTCAACAATATTCTGACCGCGATCATCGGCCATTGCGATCTGATGCTGATGCGCCACACGCCCGGCGATAGCGACTATGACGACATCCAGCAGGTCAAGGCCAACTCCAACCGCGCAGCCTCGCTCACGCGGCAGCTTCTCGCCTTCTCGCGCCAGCAGACCTTGCGTCCGCAGGTGCTGCAATTGCCCGATGTCGTGTCCGAGGTCTCCAGCCTGCTCAAGCGGCTGCTCGGCGAGAATATCCGGCTGGAGGTCTTCCACGGCCGCAATCTCGGCCATGTTCGTGCCGACCCCGGCCAGCTCGAGCAGGTGATCGTCAATCTGGTGGTGAACGCGCGCGATGCGATGCCCGAAGGCGGCACGGTGACCGTCCGCACCTTCCCGGTCTCCGCCGCCGATGTGCGCGAGATGAAGAACGAGATCATGCCCATCGGCGACTATACGGGCCTCAGCATCTCGGACACCGGCACCGGCATCCCGCCGGAGGTGCTGGGCAAGATTTTCGAGCCCTTCTTCACCACGAAGTCGGTCGGCAAGGGCACCGGGCTCGGGCTCTCGACCGTCTACGGCATCGTCAAGCAGTCCAACGGGTTCATCTTCTCCGATTCGACCGTGGGGCAGGGCACAACGTTCAACATCTATCTGCCGGTGCACGCGGTCGCCTCGGAAGGTATGTCTTCCCCCGTGGCCCCGCGCAAGGCGGCGGTCAGCGAGACATGGGGCACCGGCACCATCCTGCTGGTCGAGGATGAGGACATGGTGCGCAACGTCGCCGAGCGTGCGCTGGCCCGGCAGGGTTACACGGTCGTCACCGCGTCCGATGGCGAGCAGGGTCTGGCGCGGCTTGCCGAAGCCGAGCGGATCGATCTGCTGATTTCCGACGTGGTGATGCCGGGGATGGACGGTCCGACGATGGTCCGCCATGTCCGGGAGAGCCATCCTGACATCCCGGTGCTGTTCATGTCGGGCTATGCCGAGGAGCAGCTTCGCAAGTCCATCGACATCGAGAATGTGGCCTTCCTGCCCAAACCTTTCTCGGTCTCCCAACTTGCCGAGGCCGCGCGCGATGTGCTGGCGAGCGCCCGCCAGGGCGATCCGCAGGATGATGCGACCGCCCGCGCATAACACGGCCCAGCCGTCCTTCGGCTAACGATATCGTAACCACGCCACTGCTAGTCCCGCTCCGTGGGCGCCGGGCAGACGCCCGGTATCTTTCAGGGGTGGTGGTATTCATGAGTCGCGTTGAAACGATCCTGCGGGCGCGCAGCACGCGCATTGCGCTGGCGGTAGCCTTGCTGAGTACGGGCGCCATTGGCTTTGCGCCTTATGTGTTCAACGATGTGTCGACGCAGGCGGCGGTGAACGCGCCGATCATCCGCCTGACCGCGGCGGCGGACGGAACAGTGGCGGCGCTGCCCGCCGATGGCCAGTATTTCATGAAGCCGACGCCCGTGCATCTGCTCGATCTCTCGCAGGACACCGGCGAGGTCGCGGAACTCAAGGCCCGGGCCGAAATTGCCCTCGCGCAGATCGATCTCGCCAAGCGCCAGCTCGGGGAGCTGACCGCGCAGGAGGTCCGGCTGGGGCGCCGTGCCACGGTGTTCTCCAACGCCACGACGGCGCGCCTCTCCGAGGATCAATCTGCCGCTGGCGCTGCCTTGTCCGGTTGCCAGGCCGAGCGGACGGAGCTTCGCGCAAGCCTAGCCCGAGCGCGCCAGCTCTCCGAGCAGGGCTTCATGTCTGCCTCCGGCGTGGAGAAGGCCAGCGCCTTGCTTGCCGCTAAGGACAGCGAGTGCAGCGGCCTTGGGGCCAAGATCCAGTCCATCGGCATTGCCCGCAACGCCGCGCGCGCCGGGGTGTTTCTGGGCGACAGCTATAACGACGCGCCCTATGCCGTGCAGCAGGCAGACAGGGTGGTGCTCCAGCGCCAGACCATCGAGAAGATGCTCACCGACGCCAATGCCGAATATACCCAGACGCAGCTCCGGTTGAAGGATGCGCAGGCCCGCGCCAATTATGTCGCGCCGGCGGGCACGCTGGTCTGGGCGACCACCGCCAGTTCCGGCACCTCCATTCGTGCGGGTGAACCGGTGGTCGATCTGGTCGATTGCCGCCGTCGCTTCGTGCAGGTGGCCTTGCCCGAGCGCAAGGCCGAGGTGATCCACGCCGGCTCACCTGCCAACATCCGCATGATCGGCGCGAGCGAGTGGATGAAGGGCCGGGTCATCGCGATCACCGGTGCTGCCGGTCGCCGGCAGGAAGGCCTGCTCGCCGCATCGACCTATTCCCTGCCGGAAGCGCGCGAGATCATCGTCGATGTTGCGCTGCCCGAGCAGGTGCCGGCCAAGGCCGATGCCGCCCGCAAATGCGATGTCGGGCGTCTGGCCGAGGTGCGGTTCAGCCGCAGTCTCTAGGGCGTATGACCGACGTCGCTTTCACGGCGCCCTGGGCCTCGCTGGCGCTGGTGCTGGGCGCCTTCGTCATATTTGGCGGGCTATGGCCGTCGCGCGTTGGCATCGTGGCGACGATTGCGGCCGCCATCGTCAATTATCTGCATTGGCGGATTTTCAACACGATTCCCTGGGGCGGCAGCTTCAGCGAGCTTTGGTGGCCGGTCTCCTGCCTGATCGTGGAAGTGCTGGCGCTGTTCGATGCCGGCATTCTTCTGGCGATTCTCTCGCGCCCGACCGACCGCTCGGCCGAAGCCGATGCGGGCGAGGCCCGGCTGCGGGCTTTATGGGCGGAGAATGCCGATCTCCTCCCGCCCGTTGATGTCTTCATCGCGACTTATAATGAGCCGCGCGAGGTGCTGGAGAAGACGATTCTCGGCTGTCTCGCAATGGATTGGCCCGAGGCGCGCGTCTGGGTACTCGATGACGGGCGCCGACCCTGGGTGCAGGACATGTGCCTCGCCAAGGGCGCGGGATACATCACCCGGCCGGATAACAAAGGCGCCAAGGCCGGCAATATCAACCATGGCCTCACCCAGACGAATGCGCCGTTCGTCGCCGTGTTCGATGCCGACTTCGTGCCCCAGCGCGATTTCCTCATCCGCACCATGGGCTTTTTCGAGAATGAGAAGATCGGAATCGTCCAGATTCCCCACAGCTTCTACAATCACGATCCCATGCAGACCAATCTTGGCCTGCAACAGACGATGCCGGACGATCAGCGCTTCTTCTTCGAGGCGATCATGCCGGGCCGCGATGGCTGGGACGCCTCCTTCTGCTGCGGCTCCAACTCGGTGACGCGCCGGGCGATCTTCGACGAGATCGGCGGAGGCCTACCCGAGGGCTCGATCACCGAGGATATGCTCCTGACCCTCGCCAGCCTACGCAAAGGGTACATCACGCGCTATCTCAACGAGCCGCTGGCCTACGGCCTCGCGCCGGAGAGCACCGCCGCCTTCTTCGTGCAGCGCCAGCGCTGGGCGCAGGGCGCGATCCAGATTCTCTATCTCAACCACGGTCCGTTGGGCGGCGCGCTGAAGCTGCGCTATCGGCTGCTGTTTCTCCCCTCCGCCTGGGTGACGCAGGGCCTGCAATCGGTCTTCACGATCCTCGCGCCGATTCTGTTCGCGCTGTTCAATCTGGCGCCGATGGTCGGAGTCGATCTGCCGGGCATCATCTTCTTCCTTCTGCCGATGATCGTCGCGCTGCTGGGTGGCATCAGTATGCTGGCGCCGGGCCGATACTATCCGCTCGCAGCGCAGATTCTGTCGGTCTTCCAGACGTTCCGCATCCTGCCTGCCGCGCTCAAGACGCTGATCGCGCCCAAGGGACTGACCTTCAAGGTGACACCCAAGGGCTCCGGCTCCAAGGGCGGCAAGCGCGGGCCGGGCGATTATGTGCTGTTCGCCTCGCTCACCCTCATGGCGGCGAGTCTGGCCAGCCTCGCCATCAACATGCTGCCCGATTATCGCATTGTCACGCAGGATGGCCTGCTGCCGGTCGTGGCCTTCTGGCTGGCGTTCAACATGGTGATGCTGCTGCTGGTGGCGATGATGTGCCTGGAGAAGCCGCGTGTGCGCGGCGAGGAGCGCTTCGACCTGCGCCAGACGGTGACGCTGATCGGCGACAACGGGCAGATGCTCAGCGCCTCAAGGGGGGATATCTCCATCTCCGGCATCGGCCTGCATCTCGATGCACCGAGCGGCTTCGCGGTGGGTGAAAGGGTGCAGATCGTGCTGCCGGATGTCGGCATATTGCGCGGCGAGGTGCGCTATTCGGCGCGCCGGATCGGCATTCTGTTCGATTTTCATTCCGAGGAAATCCGCGACCGGCTGATCGTCTCGCTATTCACCAACGGTATGAACGTGAATGCGCAGCGTCCCTCAGCGCTGGCCGTGGCCGGCGCAATTGTCCGGCGGCTCTGGTCGGCAGACCTCAGCATCCGCGTCCAGGCCGCATCCGCACCGGAAGCTCCGGAGGTGCCGGTCGAGAAGCTCAGCGCCGCAACGCGCTGTATCGCGCCCGGCAAGCGGCCGGATTTGCGCGGTCCGGCGCTGCTAACGGCCGAGGAGGGGGCTTCCCTCGCCGCTGCCAAGGTTGCGGTCGTGCCGGTCCCGGCGGAAGGTCCGCGCCGGGTCGCCTGACCTGCGTTTCCTAAATTTCGTTCCCCTCTTGTTCCATAAGAACAAATAGGATACATGGCTCTTGTGACTTTCGGTTCACGAGGATTTGACTTCCATGGGGAGCAGGCACATGACGGCGAGCTTGAAGCTTATCGACGGCGAGAAGAACGTGGGAACCATGGAACGGCAGAAAGCACTCGAAGCAGCACTGGCGCAGATCGATCGCGCCTTCGGCAAGGGCTCGGCGATGAAGCTGGGCTCCAAGGAGGCAATGCAGGTCGAGGCGATTTCCACCGGCAGCCTGGGCCTTGATATCGCGCTTGGCGTCGGCGGCCTGCCGCGCGGTCGCGTCATCGAGGTCTATGGTCCGGAAAGCTCGGGCAAGACCACGCTGGCGCTCCATGTGATCGCCGAGGCGCAGAAGACGGGCGGCACGGCAGCGTTTATCGACGCCGAACATGCGCTCGATCCGGTCTATGCCCGCAAGCTGGGCGTGAACATCGATGAGTTGATCGTCTCGCAGCCGGATACCGGCGAGCAGGCCCTGGAGATCACCGATACGCTGGTGCGCTCCAACGCCATCGACGTGCTGGTGGTCGATTCGGTCGCGGCGCTGGTGCCCCGCGCCGAGATCGAGGGTGAGATGGGCGATAGCCATGTCGGCCTGCAGGCGCGCCTCATGTCGCAATCGCTGCGCAAGCTGACCGGCTCGATCAGCCGCTCGCGCTGCATGGTGATCTTCATCAACCAGCTGCGCATGAAGATCGGCGTGATGTACGGCAATCCGGAGACGACCACGGGCGGCAATGCCTTGAAGTTCTACGCCTCTGTTCGTCTCGACATTCGCCGGACCGGTCAGATCAAGGATCGTGACGATATCGTCGGCAACGCCACGCGCGTGAAGGTGGTCAAGAACAAGGTCGCGCCGCCGTTCAAGCAGGTCGAGTTCGACATCATGTACGGCGAAGGCATTTCCAAGGTCGGTGAGATTCTGGACCTGGGCGTCAAGGCCGGCGTGGTCGAGAAGTCGGGCGCGTGGTTCTCCTATGATTCCGTGCGGATCGGGCAGGGACGTGAGAACGCCAAGAACTTCCTGCGTGAAAATCCCGAGATGATGGACAAGCTGGAGCGCACCATCCGCGCGCGCACCGAGGCTGTGGCCGAGGGCATGATGACCGGGCCGGACAGTGACGAGGCAAGCGAGGATTGATCTTTTGGGCGGCCTGATCGTGCACAAGCGCGGTCAGGTCGTTGTCTGCGGTGGCGTCGCATGAGTAGCGCGCTGCGCAGTCCAAGCGATCATGAAGCTGCGCTTGCGACTGGCGATCGGATTTTGGTCGCGATTTTCCGTTCACTCACCGCTTGTCGGCGGCTGCGGCTTCCCCTAATCGCTCGTCCATGACGTCGACCAACGATATCCGCCGCGCGTTCCTCGATTATTTCGGGGCCAATGGTCATGAGATCGTGCCTTCCGCGCCGCTCGTGCCCAATAACGATCCCACGCTCATGTTCGTGAACGCCGGCATGGTGCCGTTCAAGAATGTGTTCACGGGACTTGAGAGCCGCCCCTATAAGACGGCGACCTCCTCGCAGAAGTGCGTGCGGGCGGGCGGCAAGCATAATGATCTCGATAATGTCGGCTACACCGCGCGGCACCTCACCTTCTTCGAGATGCTCGGCAATTTCTCGTTTGGCGATTATTTCAAGGAACGCGCCATCGAGCTGGCGTGGACGTTCGTCACGCGCGAACTCGGCCTGCCCAAGGACCGGCTGCTGGTCACGGTCTATCACACCGATGACGAGGCCTTCGGTTACTGGAAGAAGATCGGCCTGCCGGACGAGCGCATCATCCGCATTGCGACCAAGGACAATTTCTGGTCGATGGGCGACGATGGCCCATGCGGCCCCTGTTCCGAGATTTTCTACGATCATGGCCCGGACGTCCCCGGCGGCCCTCCCGGCTCGCCGGATGAGGATGGCGACCGGTTCGTCGAGATCTGGAATCTCGTCTTCATGCAGTTCGAGCAGCTGGGCGGCGAAATCGTCGGCGATCTGCCGCGTCCGTCCATCGACACCGGCATGGGCCTCGAACGCGCGGCCACGGTCATCCAGGGCGTCCATAGCGTCTTCGATACCGACCAGTTCCGGGCACTGATCGATCTGTCCGCCGCGCTGACCAAGACGTCGGCAAAAGGCGAGCAGGCCGCCAGCCACCGCGTCATCGCTGACCATCTGCGTTCGGCGGGCTTCCTGATTGCCGATGGCGTGCTGCCGGCCAATGAGGGGCGCGGCTATGTGCTGCGGCGGATCATGCGCCGCGCCATGCGTCATGCGCATCTGCTGGGTGCCGCCGAGCCGTTGATGCACCGGCTCGTTGGCGGTCTCAGCGCGGAAATGGGCGCGGCCTTCCCGGAATTGATCCGCGCCCAGCCGCTGATTGAGGAAACGCTGCTGCGCGAGGAAACCCGCTTTCGGCAGACGCTCGACAAGGGTCTCAAGCTGCTGGACGAAGCCGTGGCCGGTCTGCCGACGGGCGCGACGCTGCCCGGCGACACCGCGTTCAAGCTCTACGACACCTACGGCTTCCCTTACGATCTGACCGAAGACGCGCTGCGTGCCCAGGGTCTCACCGTCGACCGCTCCGGCTTCGACGCGGCCATGGCAGCCCAGAAGGCCGCCGCGCGCGCCGCCTGGAAAGGCTCCGGCCAGAAGGCATCGGAAGACGTCTGGTTCGATATTGCCGAGAGCGAGGGATCGACTGAGTTCACCGGCTATCTGAGCGAAGCCGGTGAGGGTCGCGTGGTCGCGCTGGTCAAGGATGGTGCCCGCGTCGAGCAAGCGCAGGCCGGCGAGAGCGTGACCATCGTCACCAATCAGACGCCTTTTTATGGCGAGAGCGGCGGCCAGGCAGGCGATACCGGTCGGATCAGCAAGTCAGATGGGCTGTCTGCGACCGTCTCGGACACCGCCAAGCCCCTGGGCCGTCTTCACGCCCATCAGGCGAGCATCGAGGCCGGGCGAATCGCCATTGGCGATATCGTCCACATGGAGGTCGATGCCGCCCGCCGCGCGCGCGTGCGCGCCAATCACAGCGCCACGCACCTGTTGCACGCCGCGCTCCGCAAGACGCTCGGCCCGCATGTGACCCAGAAGGGCAGCCTCGTCGCGGAAGACCGGCTGCGCTTCGACTTCTCGCATCCTGAGGCGCTCACGCCGGCGCAGATCGCGCGGGTCGAGGCCGATGTGAACGCGCAGATTCGCGGCAATGCCGAGGTCAGCACGCGCCTCATGTCGCCGGACGATGCGATTGCCGCCGGCGCCATGGCGCTGTTCGGCGAGAAATATGGCGACGAAGTGCGCGTGCTCTCCATGGGCACGGGCGACGAGGGCACCTATTCGGTCGAGCTGTGCGGCGGCACCCATGTGCGCGCGCTGGGCGACATCGCGCTGTTCAAGATCGTCGGCGAAAGCGCGGTTGCCAGTGGTGTCCGCCGGATCGAGGCGCTGACCGGGGAGGCCGCGCGCCTGTGGCTCACGCAGCGCGACGAGCAATTGCGCGCCATCGCCACGACCTTGCGGACGACGCCCGAGGACGCAACGGCCCGCGTGGCCGCGCTGGCCGAACAGAGCCGCAAGCTGGAGCGCGAGCTGGCCGAAGCCAAGAAGGCGCTCGCACTGGCCGGCGCATCGGGCGGCGGCGCTTCGGCTGAGGCTGCGCCCGAGATCGTCAATGGCTACAAGGTTCTCGCCCAGCAATTCGATGGGCTCGACCCCAAGGGGCTGCGCGGTCTGGTGGATGACGCCAAGGGCCGGCTTGCCAGCGGCATCGCCGTTGTCATCGCGGTGAATGACGGGCGCGCGAGCATCGCGGCCGGCGTGACCGACGATCTGACCGGCACGTTCAGCGCTGTCGATCTGGTTCGTCTCGGCGTGGCTGCGCTGGGCGGGCAGGGTGGCGGCGGTCGCCCGGATATGGCGCAGGGTGGCGGTCCGGACGGTTCGGCTGCACCGGCGGCGATCGAGGCGATCAAGGCGCGCATCGCGCAGGGCTGAAACGGGGCGCTGAACGGGGGAGGGCAGACCTCTCGGTCCGGCCGGCTCCTGTGTGGGAGACGATCCATGACGCCGAAGTCGCTCATTACCTATCCCATACACCTCGCGCGGGGCGGCAAGGCCGTGGCACAGCCGGCCATGACCTCCGACCCGGCCTGGTATGCCGCCTATGATGCCCGCCATGGCGACGATGGCGCAGATGGCCGTCTGGTCAGCGTCTATCGCTTCAGCAGCGATTGGTCGATGTGGGAGCGGCATCCGCTCGGCGAAGAAATCGTCTATTGCATCGCCGGCGCCGTGACGCTTCGGCAGCGCGCGCGCGATGGCACGGAAACCCATGTGGCTTTGTCCGCCGGCGACTATGCGATCAACCCCGCCAATGTCTGGCACACGGCGGATGCGCCCGGAGAGGTGGAACTGCTGTTCATCACCCCGGGCAGCGGAACCGAGCACGAGCCGCGCTAGCGGCGAGTTGGGCTCAGGCGGGGCCGTTCGCTTCCCCCAGCCGCCGACTCCGCAGCCGCGGCGCGACGTCGAGTTCCGCCGCCGCCTTGATCTCATTCTGCAGGTCTTCGCGCTTCTGGTGCACGGACGCGATCACGGGCCCCATGGGCAGGCCGAGGTCCACCAGCGCGGTCTCGGCCAGGTGCAGTGAGCTTTCCAGCGTCTCGGGCACCGCGTCGCTTGCGCCGGCCCGATAGAGTTGGGCGGCGTGGGTGGTGTCCCGCGCCCGCACGATGATTGGCAGATCGTCCAGCCAGCCCCGCACGCGATTGGTGACGCGCATCGCCAGCACCGGGTCGTCCATGGTGATGATGAGCGCCTGCGCGCGCCCGAGTCTCAGACGGTCGAGCGTGTCGGGGCGCGACACATCGCCGAACTGGACGGTGTAGCCCTCCGCCCGGGCCTGCGCGACGATATCGATATCGTTCTCCACCGCCACATAGGGCACCTCATGCACGCGCAGGAGATCCGCGACGGTGCGGCCAACGCGGCCGAAGCCGAGGATGATGGCGGCGCGCGCATTGTCGTCAGTGTCGGTTCTGTCCGGCTCCAGCGCATCCCGCTCGACCCGCCGGGCCATGCGATGCCCGAATTTGGCGAGGATGGGGGTGAGGGTGAGGCCGATGGCGGTGGCCATTTGCCAGAACGCCGCCGTCCCGGGGCTGATGAGATTGGCCGTCACGGCGCTCGCCAGCACGATGAGCGTCGTTTCCGAGGGGCTGCCCATCAGGATGCCGGTTTCCAGCGCCACCCCGCGCCGCGCGCCCGCAAGCCGCAGTAGCAGGCTGGTCACTGCCACCTTGGCGAGAACCACGCCGGTGATCGCGAGCAGCAACCCATCCCATTGCGCGACCAGGGCGACCGGATCGATCGCCATGCCCACGGTGATCAGGAAGACGCCCAGTGCCAGGCCCTTGAACGGCTCGGTCATGCCCTCGACCTGGCCGTGATAGTCGGTTTCCGCGATCAGAATGCCCGCGACCAGCGCGCCGACGATGGGCGAGAGGCCTGCCGCCGTGGTGAGCAGGCTGGAGACCATCACCACGAGCAGGCTTGCCGCCAGAAACACCTCGGGCCGCTTGGCGCGCGCCGCCTGTGCGAAGAGGCGGGGGAGCATGAAGCGCCCGCCGATCAGCAAGGCGAGGACGGCGAGACCGCCGGTCAGCAGGACGGTAGCAAGATTTTCCCAACCATCGTCCGCGACATTGGGGGCCATGGCACCAAGCGCGAAGACGATCGGTACGAGCGCCAGATCCTCGAAGAGCAACATGCCGAACGCGGATTTGCCAACCGCTGAGTGCGTGCCGGCGATCGGCATGACGAGCGCCGTTGACGAGAGGGAGAGGGCAAGACCCAGGCCGATGGCGGCATACAGGCTGCTGCCCAGCAGCAGCATCCCGCCGCCGATCAGCGTGGCGCTGCCGAGCAGTTCCGCCGCACCGATGCCGAAGACGAATTTGCGCATCGACCACAAGCGTTTGAACGACAGTTCCAGGCCGATAGAGAAAAGCAGCATGACGATGCCGAGTTCGGCAAAGGCGGTGATCGCCGATTCCCGCGAGATCGTCACATGGGCGAGCGCCGGATAGGCGCTGACGAACCGGCCGAGACCAAAGGGGCCGACCAGCAGGCCGACGAGGATGAAGCCGATGATCGGGCTGATGCGGAAGCGTGCGAAGGCAGGGATCACGAGGCCCGCCGCGCCGAGAATGACCAGCGCCTCGTTGAAGGTCTGGCTGCCGAACGTGCCGTGGATCATCGGATCAGTCCGCTCGGGCGAGTGGGCGGGAGGCCAGGGTGCGGGCGTACCGCAGGGAGGGAGGAGGGCGCTTCGAGCGTGGTTGACCCCATCGAAGCGCCCCCTTCAGGTCTTTAGGACCAGTTGCTCATTTCGGCTTCGAGGTTCCGGCGGATCGCCTCGAAGAACTGCTCGGTGGTCATCCAGGCCTGATTCGGCCCGATGAGGATCGCGAGGTCCTTGGTCATCTCGCCATTTTCCACCGTCTGCACGCAGACGCGCTCCAGCGTCTCGGCAAAGCGGACGACGTCCGGCGTCTCGTCGAACTTGCCACGGAACTTGAGGCCACCGGTCCACGCGAAGATCGAGGCGATCGGGTTGGTGGAGGTCGCCTTGCCCTGCTGGTGCTGGCGATAGTGACGGGTCACGGTGCCGTGCGCGGCTTCGGCCTCGACCGTCTTGCCGTCGGGCGACATCAGGACGGAGGTCATCAGGCCGAGCGAGCCGAAGCCCTGCGCCACGGTGTCCGACTGAACGTCGCCGTCATAGTTCTTGCACGCCCACACGAACTTGCCGCTCCACTTGAGCGCGGCCGCGACCATGTCGTCGATCAGGCGGTGCTGATATTCGATGCCAGCAGCCGCGTACTTGTCCTTGAATTCACGGTCGAAAACGTCCTGGAACAGATCTTTGAATCGGCCGTCATAGGCCTTGATGATCGTGTTCTTGGTGGAGAGGTATAGCGGCCACTTGCGGTCGAGCGCATAGTTCATGGATGCGCGGGCGAAATCGATGATCGACTGGTCGAGATTGTACATCGACATGGCGACGCCCGAGCCGGGGAACTGGAAGACTTCGCGGTCAATCACCTTGCCATCGTCGCCTTCGAACACCAGACGCAGCTTGCCGGGGCCGGGCACGAGGAAGTCGGTGGCGCGATATTGATCGCCAAAGGCATGGCGGCCGATCACGATCGGGTCGGTCCAGCCCGGCACCAGGCGGGGCACATTCTTGATGACGATCGGCTCGCGGAACACGACGCCGCCCAGAATGTTGCGGATCGTGCCGTTCGGCGACTTCCACATCTGCTTGAGGTTGAACTCCTCGACGCGCGCCTCGTCCGGCGTGATCGTGGCGCACTTCACGCCGACGCCGTACTTCTTGATGGCCTCGGCGGAATCGATGGTGATCTGGTCGTTGGTGCGGTCACGCTCTTCGACGCTCAGATCATAATAGTGAAGGTCGACGTCGACATAAGGCTTGATGAGCCGCTCGCGGATCCATTCCCAGATGATCCGGGTCATCTCATCGCCGTCGATCTCGACGATCGGATTTTTCACCTTGATCTTGCTCATGCGTGCCATGTTCCCTGTTCGATGTCGCTGGGGCCGCCGCGACCGCGCGCGGCAGGACCTTTCAGCATGCCTCTAGGGAAGGTCGCGGCGATGATCAACTGCCCTGGCCACGCATGAGAGGCTGATGTCGGGCGATTTATGCCGCGTGGCAGGCCTGTTTGGGCCGGCGGGGATTGTGCCGGGCGGCGGCTCACCCTAAACAGAGCCCATGACAACAGAATTTTCGGGCACGCAGCCGGTCGCGCCTTCACGGACAAGCGTCAAGTGGAGTTTCCCATCGGTTCACCCGGAGGGGCGGCGCTTTGGGGCGATTGCCGCTGCGATTACCCTCATTTTTGCCTTGATGGGCTGGTCGATCCTGGCCTGGCTGATGGTCGGCGTGACGCTTTGGGTGTTCGCCTTCTTCCGCGATCCCATCCGCGCCGTGCCGCAGGACGAGCGCGCAATCATCGCGCCGGCGGATGGGCTGGTGACCCTGATTCAGGTCGTTCCGCCCCCGCCGGAGATGCTCGGACCAGACAAGCTTGGAACCGAACCCATGACACGGGTTTCTATCTTCATGAGCGTGTTCGACGTCCACATCAATCGCACCCCGATCAGCGGCACCATCAAGGATGTCGTCTATATCAGTGGCAAGTTCGTCAATGCGGACCTGGACAAGGCCAGCGAAGACAATGAGCGCCAGCACATTCTGGTCGAGCGCAGCGATGGCGTGCGGGTGGGCTTCACGCAGATCGCTGGGCTGGTCGCGCGGCGGATCGTTCCTTTCGTCAAGCGCGGCGATATCGTCGCGGCAGGCCAGCGCGTCGGGTTGATCCGCTTCGGCAGCCGCGTGGACGTCTATCTCCCTGCCGGCACGGCGCCGCAGGTCGCGCTTGGCACGCATACCGTCGCCGGCGAAACGATCCTGGCGCATCTGGGCGAGAACCAGTCCGCCACGGCTGTGCTGCAATGAGGCCTCGCTCGCTTGGCGCGCCCATTGGCGGCCCCGCGCCTGTTTCGGATTTGATATAATGGCGCGACCGCGTCCCATCGCCCGGATGAGCCGCGGCATCACGCTGCGTCAGGTTGCACCGAACGCCATTACGGCGATGGCGCTCTGCTTTGGTCTCACCGCCATTCGCTATGGCATTTCCGGTGAATGGCAGCTTGCCGTCGCGGCGATCATCTTTGCCGGCGTGCTCGATGGGGTCGACGGACGTGTCGCGCGCCTGCTGCGGGCGGACAGTCGCTTCGGCGCGGAACTCGATTCGCTCTCGGATGCGATTGCCTTCGGCGTCTCGCCAGCGCTCCTTGTCTATCTCTGGTCCTTGCAGTCCATGCCCCGCTTTGGCTGGATCGTCGCGCTGGTGCTGGCGCTGAGTTGCGCGCTGCGTCTTGCGCGCTTCAATGCTAGCCTCGATGTCATCGATCAGCCGCGCAAGGCTGCGGGATTTCTCACTGGCGTACCTGCCCCGGCGGGCGCCGGCATCGCCCTGCTGCCGCTCTATGCCTGGTTCATCACCGGATTGGACGTGTTCCGCGACTGGCGGCTTGTCGCCCCGTGGATCGTCATTTCGGCGTTCCTGATGATCTCCAGCCTGCCGACGCTGGGCTGGAAGGGGCTCCGCGTACCGCCGGCCTGGCGCCTGTTCGCCATTCTGCTGGCCGGCATCTTCGCCGCGAGCTTGATGGTTGCCCCGTGGCACGCTTTGCTTCTGCTGTCGCTGGCATACATCGCGCTGCTGCCGGTCGGGCTGGTCAGCTACGCTCGAGTCAAGCGGCGGCTCGTGGCGGCATCGCTATCGCAAGGCTGAGGCCTGTCGCGGCGACGGGCTGTGCCGTCTGCCGCTGCCCGGCACGTTCGGGCGTCCAACCTTCCAGATCCAGCGTCCGCAGGGCGCGTATCATCGCGCCATGGCGCAGGCGCAGTTCATGGACCATGATCGTCGCCGCCAAAGTCGCCGCAACCGCAAACAAGGCACATCCCAGAATATAGAACATCGTAGTCTCTTTCCTGTGTCCACAGCATCGCCATGGCTTTATGTTCACTATTTGTTCTTGTTCTCGCCGCCTGTCAAGCGTGATGTGCAGGCTTGTGCTCCTGTCGGGCTTGGTCTAAGGGCGCGCGTCTAACCCACATGGGATTCGCCACATACCGGTGCCGCTTCGCGGTCACTGAATCCCAGAGGCTCAACCGGAAGGAGATATATTATGGCGGCACCCGTCGTCACCCTGCACCAATTGATCGAGGCCGGCGCGCACTTCGGCCACCAGACGCACCGCTGGAATCCCCGCATGAAGCCGTACATCTTCGGGGAGCGGAACGGCATCCACATTCTCGATCTCTCGCAGACCGTTCCCCTCTTCGCCCGCGCGCTGGACTTCGTGTCCGCGACGGTCGCCGCTGGCGGCAAGGTGCTGTTCGTCGGCACCAAGCGCCAGGCGCAGGAGCCGATTGCCGAGGCCGCCCGTCGTTCGGGTCAGCACTTCGTCAATCACCGCTGGCTGGGCGGCATGCTCACCAACTGGAAGACCATTTCCGGCTCGATCAAGCGTCTCAAGACGCTTGAGGAGAAGCTGTCGGGTGACACCCACGGCCTCACCAAGAAGGAAGTGCTCCAGATGACGCGCGAGCGCGACAAGCTCGAGCTGTCCCTCGGCGGCATCCGCGACATGGGCGGCATTCCGGACGTGATGTTCGTCATCGACGTCAACAAGGAAGAGCTGGCGATCAAGGAAGCCAACACGCTGGGTATCCCGGTGGTCGCGGTTCTCGACTCGAACGTCGATCCGTCGGGCATCGCCTTCCCGGTTCCGGCCAATGACGACGCCAGCCGCGCCATCCGCCTCTATTGCGAGGCTCTGGCTCAGGCTGCGACCCGCGGCAACCAGAACGCCGCCGCGGCATCCGGCATGGACCTTGGCGCCATGGACGAGCCGCCGGCTGAGGAAGCGCTCGCGCAGGCCTGATCGGCGCCGTCAAACGCACGCAACAATGTGCGGGCAGGGCGCCGGATCGGGAACGATCCTGGCGCCCGCCTGACATCTGGCAATATTGAATTCGAGATTTGAGGAACAAGAGACATGGCAGAGATTACCGCAGCCGCCGTCAAGGAACTGCGCGAGCGCTCGGGCGCTGGCATGATGGACTGCAAGAAAGCGCTTGCCGAGACCAATGGTGACGTGGAAGCTGCAGTCGACTGGCTGCGCGCCAAGGGCCTTGCCGCCGCGCAGAAGAAGTCGAGCCGCACCGCAGCCGAGGGCCTCGTGGTCGTCGCTGTCGATGGCACGCGCGGCGTTGCCGTCGAAGTGAACAGCGAGACGGACTTCGTCGCCAAGAACGATCAGTTCCAGGGCTTCGTCCGCACGGCCGGCGACGTGGCGCTCAAGAACGCCATCGGCGACGCCGAGGCCCTGCTGGCCGCGCCGCACCCGGCCGGTGGCACGATCAACGATGCGCTGGTGACCAATGTCGCCACCATCGGCGAAAACCAGCAACTGCGTCGCGTGAAGGCGGTGTCGGTCGACCAGGGTCTGGTCATTGATTACATGCACAACGCCGTGGCGCCCTCGCTCGGCAAGATCGGCGTGCTCGTCGCGCTGGAGAGCCCGGCCGGTGCCGACGTGCTCGCCCCGCTCGGCAAGCAGATCGCCATGCACATCGCGGCGGCTTTCCCTGTCGCGCTCAAGGCTGAGGACATTCCGTCCGAGATCCTCGACCGCGAGCGCAAGATCGCAGCTGAGAAGGCTGCCGAGTCGGGCAAGCCCGCCGACATCGTCGCCAAGATGGTCGACGGCGCCGTGGCGAAGTTCGCCAAGGAGCAGGCGCTGCTCTCGCAGATCTTCGTGATGGACAACAAGACGCCGATCGCGGACGTCGTGGCCAAGGCCGCGAAGGATGCCGGCACGACCATCGTCCTCAAGGACTATGTGCGCTTCCAGCTCGGCGAAGGCATCGAGAAGGAAGAGAAGGATTTCGCGGCGGAAGTCGCAGCCGCCGTCGGCGCCTGATCCTTTCCTTCATTTATTACGCACCGGGCGCGCTCGGTGCTTGGCATGGCGGCGCGGGCTTACTAAGGTCCGCGCCGCTCCCGTCTCTGGAATTTGTTAGGCATTCATGACCACCACTGCCCCCAAGCGCATTCTCATCAAGCTCTCGGGCGAGGCCGCGATGGGGGCTCAGAGCTTCGGTATCGACCCGGGCACTGTCGCGCGCGTGGCCGGGGAAGTGAAGGAAGCCAAGGAGTTCGGCTTCGAGATCTGTCTGGTGATCGGCGGCGGCAACATCTTCCGTGGCATGGCCGGCGCAGCGCAGGGCATGGACCGCGCCAATGCCGATTATATGGGCATGCTGGCGACCGTCATGAATGCCCTCGCCATGCAGGATGCGCTGGAGCATCTGGGCGTCGCGACGCGGGTGCAGTCCGCTATCCCCATGGCGAGCGTTTGCGAGCCCTATATCCGTCGCCGCGCCCAGCGGCATCTGGAGAAGGGGCGGGTGGTGATCTTTGCCGCCGGCACGGGCAATCCCTATTTCACGACAGATAGCGGCGCGGCGCTACGGGCGGCCGAAATGAGCTGCGATGCGCTCTACAAGGGTACGTCGGTCGATGGCGTCTATGATGCCGATCCCAAGCTCGTCGATTCTGCAAAGCGTTTCGATCGCGTGAGTTACGATCAGGTGCTCACACAAAATCTCAAGGTGATGGATGCCAGCGCCGTGGCGCTGTGCCGCGATAACGCCATTCCCATCATCGTGTTCAACATTCGCGAGCAGGGCAACCTTGCCCGCGTGCTGCGCGGCGAGGGTGTCTCGACCCTGGTCGACAGCGGTCGCTAGGTTCATCGGAGAGGCAAGATGGCAAAATATGACAAGGCTGATCTGGAGCGCCGCATGGCAGGCGCCGTCGACGCGCTCCAGCACGATCTGAACGGGCTGCGCACGGGCCGGGCCAATGTGGGCCTGCTCGATCCCATCACCGTTGAGGTGTACGGCGCGAAGATGCCGCTCAACCAGGTCGCGACCGTCTCCGCGCCGGAGCCGCGCCTGCTCTCCGTGCAGGTGTGGGACAAGTCCAATGTCGGCCCGGTCGACAAGGCGATCCGCTCGGCGGGCCTTGGCCTCAACCCGATCGTCGACGGGCAGAACGTCCGCCTGCCGATTCCGGACCTGACCGAAGAGCGCCGCAAGGAACTCGCCAAGCTGGCCGGCCAATATGCCGAGAAGGCGCGCGTCGCCGCCCGCAACGTCCGCCGCGACGGCATGGACAATCTGAAGACCGACGAGAAGAAGGGCGAGATCAGCGAGGACGAGCGCAAGCGCGCCGAAGCCGACGTGCAGAAGCTCACCGATTCTACCATAGCGGATATCGATGCGGCAGCGCAGGCGAAGGAAAAGGAAATCCTTGGCAAATAATCCGTCCTTCGACTGCCGAGGGAGAGGCCAGGGCTATTTATGAGCCTTTTGAGGTCCAGGATGACGCGCAAGGCCGCGCCGACCCCCGCCCAGACCGGCGGGGAAGGGGCGGTGCCGCGCCATGTCGCGATCATCATGGATGGCAATGGCCGCTGGGCGAAGGCGCGCCGCTTGCCGCGCGTCGCCGGTCATCGCGCCGGCGCCGAGGCCGTGCGCCGTACCCTGCGGGCTGCATCCAAGCTCGGCATCGAATGCGTGACGCTCTATGCCTTTTCGTCTGAGAACTGGAAGCGGCCCGAGGACGAGATTGCCGACCTGACCGGGCTGATGAAGCAGTTTCTCCGCTCGGAAGTTGACGACCTGCACGAGGCCGGCATCCGGCTGAAGATCATCGGCAATCACCATGCCTTCGAGCCGGAAGCGGCGGCCATGGTCGATGCCGCCGTGGCGCGCACCGCCGCCAACACCGCGTCCACGCTGGTGGTGGCGCTCAATTATGGGTCGCAGGACGAACTGGCTCGCGCCATGCGCACGCTCGCCCAACAGGTGCAGGCCGGCACGCTGGCACCCGAAGCGATCACGCCCGCCGTCATCGCGGCGCAGCTGGATACCGCTGACCTGCCGCCGCTCGATCTGTTGATCCGCACCTCTGGCGAAGTGCGCCTCTCCAACTTCCTGCTCTGGCAGGCGGCCTATGCCGAACTGTATTTCACCGAGACGCTCTGGCCGGACTTCGATGAAGCAGCGCTGGCAGCTGCGGTGGAAAGCTATGCCTGCCGCGAACGCCGGTACGGAGGGCGATGATGGCCGAACGCGCGCCTCGTTCCGATCTGGCGGTTCGCACCGGCTCGGCGATCGTGCTGCTGGTCGGCGCCGGGCTCGCGCTATGGGCCGATGGCGCGGTGCTGATCCTGCTGGTGGCGCTGGTGAGCGCCCTCGTTTTCTGGGAATGGCGCGGCCTCGTCCGGCGCTTTCCCGATGGCACGCTCGCCCGCGTGCTCTGGCTGCTCTTCGGGCTGATCTATATTGGCGGCGCGGCGCTGGCGCTGCTGTCTTTGGGCGCTGCGACGCGCTGGTTGCTCATCGGCATCGTCATCGCGACGGATGTGGGCGCCTATTTCGCCGGGCGGACGATTGGCGGACCGAAGATCGCCCCGGCGATCAGCCCCTCCAAGACCTGGGCGGGGCTGGGCGGCGGCATGACCGCCTCGGCATTGCTGGTGGCGGTTGTCGCCAGCGTGAGCCTGCAGCCCGGCTTCGTGCTGGTCAGCGCGCTGCTCGGCGCGGCCATCGCAGTGGTGGCGCAAGTCGGCGATTTCTTCGAAAGCTGGATGAAACGGCGTGCGGGCGTGAAGGATAGCGGCAATCTCATCCCCGGCCATGGCGGCATGTTCGACCGTGTGGACGGCCTGCTGCTGGCCGCCATTCTGGCTGCTCTGGCTAGCGCAGGAGGAATGCTGGGATGATCGCGCCGCGCACCGTTTCCGTCTTCGGCGCGACCGGGTCGGTTGGCACCTCCACGCTCGATCTCATCGCGCGCGAGCCGGAGGCGTTTGAGGTTCTGGCCGTGACCGCCGGGGACGATGTCGACAAGCTCGCCGCGATCGCCGTCACGCACCGCGCCCGCCGCGCCGTCATCGCCAATGAGAGCCGCTATGACGCGCTCAAGGCTGCGCTGGCCGGTAGCGGCATCGAGGTCGCCGCTGGCAGCGAGGCACTGATCGAGGCGGCGCAAATGGGCGCGGACTGGACGATGGCCGCCATTGTCGGCTGCGCGGGACTGGCTCCGACGCTTGCGGCGGTCGCCGGGGGCAAGACGGTGGCGCTGGCCAACAAGGAGGCGCTGGTCTCGGCCGGTGACGTCATGATGGCGGCCGTCGCCCGCAGTGGCGCTGCGCTGCTGCCGGTCGACAGCGAGCACAACGCGATCTTCCAGTGCCTCGCAAGCGGCGGCCTCGACGCCGTGCGCAAGATCACGCTGACAGCCAGCGGCGGCCCGTTCCGCACACTCAGCCGCGAGGCCATGCGCGCGGTGACGCCGGCGCAGGCGGTCAAGCATCCCAACTGGTCGATGGGCCGCAAGATCAGCATCGACAGCGCGACGATGATGAACAAGGGGCTGGAGCTGATCGAGGCTTATCACCTCTTCCCCATCGGCCTTGAGCGCTTTTCGATCCTCGTTCACCCGCAATCGGTCATCCACTCGATGGTCGAATATCGCGATCGCTCGACGATTGCGCAGCTCGGTTGCCCGGATATGCGCATCCCCATCGCCAGCGCGCTGGCCTGGCCGCAGCGCATGGAGACGCCCTGCGAGGCGCTCGATCTCGCCACGCTCGGCCGGCTCGATTTCGAGGCACCCGATGAGGAGCGCTTCCCCGCGCTGCGCCTTGCGTGCGAGGCGATTCAGGCAGGCGGCGGCGCACCTGCCGTCCTCAATGCCGCGAATGAGATCGCCGTCGGGGCGTTCCTCGATGGGCGGATCGGCTTTCTTGATATTGGCCGGATCGTCGAAGACGTGCTAGCCCGCAGCGATGCCGGCCGCATCGCCACGCTCGAGGATGTTCAGGCCATCGACAGGTCGGCGCGTGCAATGGCCGAGCGGCTGACGGCGGAGCTCATCAATTGACCGATAACCCCGGTTTCTTCTTCACGATCCTCGCGTTCCTGCTGGTCATCGGCCCGCTCGTGTTCGTTCATGAGCTGGGACATTATCTCGTCGGCCGCTGGTTCGGCGTTCATGCCGAGACCTTTTCCATCGGCTTCGGCAAGGAAGTCTTCGCCTGGCATGACAAGCGCGGCACGCGCTGGCGCGTCGCGGCGCTGCCGCTCGGCGGCTACGTCAAGTTCGCCGGAGACATGAACGCGGCCAGCCAGTCCGACCCGAGCTGGCTGCAACTGCCGCCGGATGAGCGCAACCGCACGTTCCAGTCCAAGTCGGTCGGCAAGCGCGCGCTCATCGTGCTGGCCGGGCCGCTTATCAACCTGCTGTTCGCCGCGATCATTCTGGGCGGCTTCGCTTATGCCTATGGCGAGAATGTCACCCCGGCCGATGTGACGGCGGTGGAAGCCAATTCCGCGGCGGACCGCGCCGGCATCCTGCCCGGCGACAAGATTCGCGGTGTCGATGGCAAGCCGGTGGAGCTGTTCGGTGAGCTGCGCCAGATCATCGTGACCAAGCTGCCCGGCGAGGAGGTCACTCTCACCGTCGAGCGTGGCGGGGCGGCGCGCCAGATTCCGGTGAAGATCGGCGAGGTCGTGCAGGTCGATCGATTCGGCAATGAGTTCCGTTATGGCGCGCTGGGCGTGCGCAGCCTTGAATCGGTTTCGCGCCCTGTCGGGTTGCTTGAGGCACCCTGGGTCGGCGTGCGCCGCACGGGCGAGCTGATCGGCATGATGGCAAGTGGCCTTGGCGACATAATCACCGGGCGACGCTCTGTCGATGAACTGGGCGGGCCGCTCAAGATCGCGCAGATTTCCGGCGAGCAGGCGGCATTGGGTCCAGAGGCGCTGATTGCCTTCGTTGCATTGGTCTCCATTAACTTGGGGTTCATCAATCTCTTGCCAATTCCCATGCTCGACGGGGGTCATTTGTTCTTCTACGGAATAGAAGCTATTCAGCGCAGGCCAGTCAGTCCACGCTTTCAGGAAATGGCGTTTCGGTCGGGCCTCGCGCTTTTGCTGGGGCTGATGATCTTCGTGACTTTGAACGATCTGGCGTCGTTTGGCGTCTGGCGAGGGCTGAGCGGCTTGATTGGCTGATCGGGTTGGGGCAGGGGAGGCAGCGCGGATGCGGCTTCCCCGGATGAAGTGCATTCAGGACATGTCGAGGAATCTGAGTTTGAGCGAAGCAGCACGCATTTCATCGACACAGGGCCGCCTCGCGCCGTTGCTCCTGTGTGGCACCATCCTGGCGGGCTTTGGCTCCGTGCCGGCGATGGCACAGGCCACCGGGAGCGCTGCGGCGCAGCCGGCCCCCGCGCTGCCTGCCGCGCCTGCGGTTCAGCCGGTGACCGCTGAAGAGCGCACCATCTCCGCCATCACGGTGGAAGGTGCCCAGCGCCTCGAGGCGGACACGGTCCTCTCCTATACCAAGCTGCGGATCGGCAACAAATACACCCGCGAGACGCTCGACGAGGCGCTGCGCGAGCTTTACGCCAGCGAGTTGTTCTCGGATGTGCAGATCCGCGACAATCAGGGCGCGCTCACCATCCAGGTGACCGAGAACCCGGTCATCAACCGCATCGTGCTGGAGGGCAACAAGCGCCTCAAGGACGACAAGATCCTCCCCGAAATCCGCATGGCGCCGCGGCAGATCTACACGCGCTCCAAGGTGCGTGCGGACGTCGCCCGGATCATCGAGCTGTATCGTCGCCAGGGCCGGTTTGCAGCGGTTGTCGATCCCAAGCTGGTCCAGCTGGACCAGAACCGCGTCGACATCGTCTACGAAATCACGGAAGGGCCGAAATCCAAGGTCCGCCAGATCAACATCATCGGCAACGACAAATTCTCCGATGGGCAGCTGCGCAGCGAGATGGCGACCAAGCAGTCGCGCTGGTTCCGCGTCTTCTCGTCCGGCACCACCTACGATCCCGATCGCCTGGCCTATGACCAGCAGAAGGTCCGTCAGTTTTACCTGACGCAGGGCTATGCCGATTTCCGCGTCGTGTCGGCGGTGGCCGAGCTGACCTCGAACAAGCAGGACTTCATCATCACCTATGTGGTGGAGGAAGGCGACCGCTACAAGTTCGGCGACGTGACCGTGCAGAGCGATATTCGCGACCTCAGTTCCGAGGGCCTGTCCCGCTCGCTGCGGATGAAGAAGGGCGACTGGTACAACGCCAAGGCCGTGGAAGACACGGTGGAGCAGCTCAACCAGACTGCCGGCCTGTTCGGCTATGCCTTTGCCGACGTGCAGCCCGAGTTCAATCGCAGCCGCGAAGACCTCACCATGGGCATCACCTTCCGTATCGCCAACGCGCCGCGCGTCTATGTCGAGCGGATCGATATCAACGGCAACACGCTGACGCAGGACAAGGTGGTCCGCCGCGAGTTCCGTCTGCATGAGGGCGACGCGTTCAACACCTTCCAGGTCCGCCGTTCGCAGGACCGGATCAACTCGCTGGGCTTCTTCCAGGAGCGTCTGGAGATTGACCAGAAGCCGGGTTCCGCGCCCGACCGCATCGTGCTGGAAACCAATGTCGAGGAAAAGGCGACCGGCGAGCTTCAGCTCTCCGCTGGTTTCTCGAGCCTTGAGCGCTTCATCCTCTCGGCGTCGGTCACGCAGCGCAACTTCCGCGGCATGGGCCAGGAACTGCGAACCTCGGTCAATTATTCGAGCTATTCGAAGTCCGTGAACGTCGGCTTCACCGAACCCTACTTCCTAGACAAGAACATCGCGCTGGGCGGCGATATCTTCCGGCAGGATACGAACTCGTTCAACTACCTGTCCGGTAATGACCGCAACACGTTGTACAGCCAAGTCCGCACCGGCTTCCAGCTGCGCGCCGGTCTGCCGATTACCGAATATCTCTCGCTGGCGCTGCGCTACGGCCTCTCGTTCGAGGACGTGACGCTGGACAAGGCCAATTATTATTCCGACCGGCAGCAAGCCGGCAACTTCCAGTGCGACCCTCTGCGCGCAAGCCAGTATCTGTGCGACGCCATTGGCAAGCGCACCACGTCGTCGATCGGCTATTCGTTGATCTACGACATGCGGGACAACCGCATCCGTCCGACGCGCGGGCACAGCATCACATTCAGTCAGGATTTCGCCGGTCTGGGCGGTAACGTGCGTTACCTTCGCAACCGCCTCTCGGCCGATAAATACTGGCCGCTTGGCGGCGGGTTCATCTTCTCGGTGAAGGGCGAGGCTGGCTACATCCATTCATTCGAGGATGGCGCTGGGCCGAATTCCGACCCCGTCCGGCTCGTGGACCGCTTCTTCCTGGGCGAGCCGCAATTGCGTGGCTTCGATATTCGCGGCGTGGGGCCGCGTATCATTCGCAAGCCTTATGTGGCGGATGCGAACGGAAATCTTACCTCGCAACTGAGCGAGAATCGCGACCAATGGTCAGACGACGCTCTGGGTGGCCGCGCTTATTACCTTACCCACTTTGAGATCGAAATTCCGCTCGGCGCTGGCGCGCGTGACATGGGCCTGCGTCCGTCTGTCTTCGTCGATGCCGGTGCAGTTTTTGGCGTTCGTCGGCCGGATCTTTTAGACCTCCCCGCGTACCAGAATATTCCGATCCGCGATGCCAGTGGTCTTCGGCAGTGTGATGACAGCTCTACGAACACCACGACATCCATTCCAGACGGAGCATCATGCCCGAGCGGGACATCGCTTCGGACATTCCCCGCAGGCGGCTTCAAGGAAGTTTTCCTCGGCGACAGCCCCAAACCGCGCGTTTCGGTCGGTTTCGGCGTGAACTGGAATTCGCCCTTCGGTCCGTTCCGGATTGATATCGCCAAGGCCCTGGTGAAGGTCGACGGCGATGATACCAAGCTTGTAACCTTCAACATAGGGACACAATTCTGATGCGTAACTCCATCTTTTCCGCTGTTGCGCTCGCAACGGCATCGGTCGCCGCCCTCAGCGTTTCAGCGCCGGTTTCCGCACAGGTCAAGCAGGCGATTGCCGTCGTCAACATCGACGAGGCGATCGGCCAGTCCAGCGCGGCCACCACGGCCAGCCAGCAGATGCAGGTGACCTACAAGTCGAATATCGATCAGATCAACACACGTCGCACCGCGCTGCAGACCGAGATCCAGCAGAAGCAGACGGCGCTGCAGACCGCGGCGCAGGCCGCTGGCCAGAACCCGCCCGCTGCCACGCAGACCACCCTGCAGAACCAGTATAACGAGTTGCAGCGTCGCGCGCAGGAAGCGCAGGCCGAACTGCAGCGTCTCGAGCAGCCGCTCCAGCTCGCCCGCGCCTATGTGCTCGAGCAGATCGGCGCCAAGCTGCCCGAGGCCATGCGCAACGTGATGACCAAGAACAAGATCGACCTGCTGGTGAAGGCGGAAGCCGCAGAAGCCTTCCAGCCCACGGCGGACGTCACCCGTCTGCTCGTGCAGGAGATCAACGCGCTGGTCCCGTCCGTCAGCATCACGCCGCCGCAGGGCTGGCAGCCCGGTGGTCAGCAGCAGCAGCAGCCTGCCGCTGCAGCGCCGGCTGCGCGCACGCCGACGGCTGGCGAAGGGCGCTAATCACCGATGAGCGAAGCGGAAAGCGCAGGGGCTGAACAGAGCGGCGGACTCGATATCCGTGGCGTGCTGGCAGCCTTGCCGCATCGTTACCCGTTGCTGCTGGTCGACCGTGTGGTCTCGATGGTTCCCAAGACCTCGATCCACGCGGTCAAGGCCGTGTCGATGAACGAGCAGTTCTTCCAGGGGCATTTCCCCGGGCGTCCGATCATGCCGGGCGTGCTCATCGTCGAGGCGATTGCCCAGGCTGCCGGTATCCTCGCCGTCGAATCCCTTGGGCTCGCCGGCACGGGCAAGCTCGTTTATTTCATGACCATCGAGGGCGCTAAGTTCCGTGCGCCTGTCGAGCCGGGGCATCTGCTGGACCTCCATGTCGAGTTCACGCAGCTGCGCGGTTCGGTCTGCAAATTCTCCGGCAAGGCCAGCATCGACGGCAAATTGTGCGCAGAAACAAACTGCGTCGCGATGATCGCCGATCCGCCGAAGGACTGAGCGGGACACAAGCCCCGCAGAGCCTTGCCAAGCCGGCCCTTTCCCGCTAAGGGCCGCGCTTCCCTAACGCCCCGGACCGGTCGGAAACCGGTCATTTCAGGAGCCGACACATGAAAAAAGACACGCATCCCGAATATCACCTCATCACCGTGCAGATGACGGACGGGACCAGCTTCCAGACCCGCTCGACCTGGGGCAAGGAAGGCGACACGATGACGCTGGAAATCGACCCGACGTCGCACCCGGCATGGACCGGCGGTCAGCGCCAGCTCGATCAGGGCGGCCGCGTTGCCCAGTTCAACAAGCGCTTCGGTGGCCTCACGCTCAAGAAGAACTGAGCGGGCTCCACCCAAGGTTTCAGAGGAAGGCTCCGGTTTTCGGGGCCTTTTTCTTTGTCAGGAACGCCGACGGAGGCCTGGCCGCGCCCCCATCATGCTGACCGTCAGCGCGCTGTATCCATCGGGATCGGCTCGGGCTGGAAAGCTTCCCTCGGCGTTCCATCGACAGCGTACAGGCGCTCGGTCGGCAATTTGATGATCACGCCGGATTTGGGCAACGCATGATCGTAGATCGCGCCCAGGAGCCCCGCCATCCTGCTGCCTTGCACGCGCGCGCCTATGGCATGCAGGCCTATCGCCAGGCCTTCGCCCATGCTCCCCGTCCAGCGCGAGACCCGCACGAGGACCGGGCCGGCATGATGCTTCCCAGCCCGTGGTAGCACCTGCTCGATCCACTGCCGCGCAATGCCGGTCTCGCGCTCTTCGACGGGCAGGTTGTGAATTTGATAGGCGGTGGGCTGGGTGACGAACCAGCCCATGACCGCCCGCGCGACCGTCGTATTGCCGCCGCTGGCAGTGTCTGTCAGGTCGAGGATGATCGGCTTGCCCGGCGTCAGCGCCGCCATGGCCGCATCGAAGGCTGGGATCGTGTCATCGCGCCCGAGGGAATCGTGAAAGCGGATGATCGCCGCGCCGCGGGCGTCCTCGGCAACCGAGAGCGGCGGCATGTCCCGATGCTTGAGGGCGTACAGATTGGGTAATTCCACCGTGCGCGGTGACCTGCCGCCGGCCTTCACGGTCAGCTGTCGCGGCCGGTCGCGACGGCCCGCCGCGAGCACGCGCGCGGCATAGCCGGCATCGCCTTCGCCCGGCGCGACGCCGAGGTCGGTCCAGAACGCGTCGACCGCTGCCTGTACAGGCGTTCCGGCAATGGCGATCAGCTCGTCGCCGGCTTGCACACCGGCCTGTTCCGCCGGGCTGCCGGCCCGGACCTGCTCAATACGATAGCCAGCGCCGCGCCGCTCGATCCACAGGTCGCCATAGCTTGGGAAAACCGCCCAGCTGTTGGAGAAGGAGGCCCCCGTGATTGCATGATGGTCGGCGAGAACCATGAGGGCGCGTTCTGCAAGGCGGATGAGGCCATCCTCATCGCGGACCGCCTCGGCTTCCGCCTGGAGCCGGGAGGGCAGGCGATATTCGCCGCCTGCAAGGCGCTCGGGATAGGCATAGGTTTCCGCGATGATGCCCGGAAGTGCACGGGCATCCTCCTGATAGGGATTGGTCTGTCCCAGCGCGCCACTGGCAGAGAGGGCGAGGGCGCCCAAGGTTAGGGCAAGGCAGCAGAGCCTCAGTTTCAGCATCATGTGTCCTGCGGCCAAGGGAGTCGATGCCACAGGATATCGCGTCGGACATCCAAGCAAAAGGCCCGCCGGATCGCTCCGGCGGGCCTCTCTATTTTCTTCCTGAAAGGACCTGATGCTTAGTTCATGTCCTCGGTGGTGAAGTCCTCACCCTGCACCTTGCCGAGCGGATCGTCGCCGATGGCGGCTTCCACGGGCTGGCGCAGCTCGGCCTCATGCTCTTCGGCGGCGGTCTGCGGCGCGACGAGGTGAACCTCGTTGGCGGCCCGCATGGCGGCGCGGAGCGCAGCATCGCGGCTGTTCGCGGCGATCCGCATCCGGTTCATCGAGGAGCCGGTGCCGGCCGGGATCAGACGCCCGACGATCACATTCTCCTTGAGGCCGATCAGCGTGTCCTTCTTGCCCTGAACGGCCGCCTCGGTGAGGACGCGGGTCGTTTCCTGGAAGGAGGCTGCCGAAATGAAGCTGCGGGTCTGCAGCGACGCCTTGGTGATGCCGAGGAGCACGGGCTTGCCGAACGCCGGCTGCTGGCCGGGCGCGAGGCGGGCGTTCACTTCGTCCATTTCCTCGCGATCGACCTGCTCGCCTGCCAGCAGCGTGGTGTCGCCGCCGTCGGTGATCTCAACCTTCTGCAGCATCTGGCGAACGATCACCTCGATGTGCTTGTCGTTGATCTTCACGCCCTGCAGTCGATAGACCTCCTGGATTTCCGCGACCATATATTCCGAGAGCGGCTCGATGCCGAGCACTTCGAGAATGTCGTGGGGATCGGGCGAACCGCCGATCAGGTTGTCGCCACGCTTCACGTAGTCGCCTTCCTGAACGTCGATCACCTTGCTCTTGGGGATCAGATACTCGACCGGCTCGCCGCCATCCTCGGGGAGGATCGCGATCTTGCGCTTGGCCTTGTAGTCCTTGAGGAACTGAACGCGGCCCGAGACCCGTGCGATGATCGCATTGTCCTTGGGCTTGCGCGCCTCGAACAGCTCCGCCACGCGCGGCAGACCGCCCGTGATGTCGCGGGTCTTGGCAGCCTCGCGGGAGACACGGGCCAGCACGTCACCAGCCTGCACCTGCGCACCATCCTCGACCGAGAGCGTCGCGCCCGGTGCCAGAAGGTAACGCGCTGCCTCGCCGGAGGCATCGTCCAGCAGGGTCAGGCGCGGACGCAGATCGTCCTTGGAGCGGGACGGGGCACGATATTCGGTCACCACGCGCTGCGTGATGCCGGTGGCCTCGTCCGCCTGTTCGGTCAGCGTCTTGCCGTCGATCAGGTCCTGATACTTCACGATACCCGGCTTCTCGGTGATCACCGGCTGCGTGAACGGATCCCACTCGGCGATGCGGTCGCCCTGCTTCACCTTGGCGCCATGCTTGAACAGGATGGCGGCACCATAAGGCAGGCGATGGACCGCACGCTCGCGGCCTTCATCGTCGATGATCGCCAGTTCGCCATTGCGGGCCAGCGACAGGTTACGGCCATGCTTGTCCGTGATGGTCGGCATGTCGCGCAGCTCGATCGAACCGTCGGAGACGGCCTCGAGGTTAGACTGCTCGTTGAGCTGGGCGGCACCGCCGATGTGGAAGGTCCGCATCGTCAGCTGCGTGCCCGGTTCACCGATCGACTGGGCGGCGATCACGCCGACAGCCTCACCGATGTTCACCGGCGTACCGCGGGCGAGGTCACGCCCGTAGCACTTGGCGCACACGCCCATCTTGGATTCGCAGATCAGCGGCGAGCGGATCTTGACCGCCTGAACGCCGATGGCCTCGATCTTGGCGACCATCGCCTCGTCCAGCAGCTCGCCCTCGGGGACGATGACCGAGCCATCCTTGCTGTCCACAATGTCCTCGGCCGTGGTGCGGCCGAGCACGCGCTCGCCGAGCGATGCGATCACGCTGCCGCCCTGGATGATGGCCTTCATCTCCAGCGCCTTCTGCGTGCCGCAATCCACCTCGACGATGGTGCAGTCCTGGCTCACGTCGACCAGACGGCGGGTCAGGTAACCCGAGTTTGCCGTCTTGAGCGCCGTGTCGGCCAGACCCTTACGGGCGCCGTGCGTCGAGTTGAAATATTCAAGAACGGTCAGGCCTTCCTTGAAGTTCGAGATGATCGGCGTTTCGATGATCTCGCCCGACGGCTTGGCCATCAGGCCGCGCATACCGGCCAGCTGCTTCATCTGCGCCGGGGAACCACGGGCACCCGAGTGGCTCATCATGTAGATCGAGTTGATCGGCTTCAGGCGGCCCGTATCCGGGTCCTGCGGCATCGAGCGAATCTCGTCCATCATGGCGTTGGCCACACGGTCACCGCAGCCCGACCAGGCGTCGATCACCTTGTTGTACTTTTCCTGCTGGGTGATCAGGCCGTCCTGATACTGCTGCTCATAGTCGGCCACCAGCGCCTTGGTCTCATCGACCAGAGCCACCTTGCTGTCCGGAATGATCATGTCGTCCTTGCCGAACGAGATGCCGGCCTGGAACGCGTGGCGGAAGCCCAGCGCCATGATGGCGTCGGCAAACAGCACCGTGTCCTTCTGGCCGGTGTGACGATAGACCTCGTCGATCACGTCGCCCACGTCCTTCTTGGTGAGCAGGCGGTTGACCGCGTCGAACGGCACCTTGTGGCTCTTGGGCAGGCACTCGCCGATCAGCATACGGCCCGGCGTGGTTTCCACGCGGCGCATGTAGGTCTCGCCATTCTCGTCCGTCTGCGGCACGCGGCTGATGATCTTGCTGTGCAGCGTCACCGCCTTGGCGAAGAGGGCCTGGTGGACCTCCTGCATGTCGGCGAGGATCATGCCTTCGCCCGGCTCGCCGGCCAGCTCCATCGACAGATAATAGATACCCAGCACCATGTCCTGCGAGGGCACGATGATCGGCTTGCCGTTCGCGGGTGAGAGGATGTTGTTGGTCGACATCATCAGCACGCGCGCTTCCAGCTGGGCCTCAAGGCTCAGCGGAACGTGAACGGCCATCTGGTCACCGTCGAAGTCGGCGTTGAACGCGGCGCAGACCAGCGGGTGCAGCTGGATGGCCTTGCCCTCGATCAGCACGGGCTCGAACGCCTGGATGCCGAGGCGGTGGAGCGTCGGAGCGCGGTTCAGCAGCACAGGGTGCTCGCGGATCACCTCATCGAGGATGTCCCAGACTTCCTTGCGCTCCTTCTCGACCCACTTCTTCGCCTGCTTGAGGGTCATGGAGAGACCCTTGGCGTCGAGGCGGGCGTAGATGAACGGCTTGAACAGCTCGAGCGCCATCTTCTTGGGCAGGCCGCACTGGTGCAGCTTGAGCTCCGGACCGGTCACGATGACCGAACGGCCGGAATAGTCGACGCGCTTGCCGAGCAGGTTCTGACGGAAGCGGCCCTGCTTGCCCTTGAGCATGTCGGAGAGCGACTTGAGCGGACGCTTGTTGGCACCGGTGATGACGCGGCCACGACGGCCGTTGTCGAACAGGGCGTCAACGGCTTCCTGCAGCATGCGCTTTTCGTTGCGGACGATGATGTCCGGCGCGCGCAGCTCCATCAGGCGCTTCAAGCGGTTGTTGCGGTTGATGACGCGACGATAGAGATCGTTGAGGTCCGAGGTCGCGAAGCGGCCGCCGTCCAGCGGCACCAGCGGGCGCAGTTCCGGCGGAATGACCGGCACCACGTCGAGGATCATCCATTCCGGGCGGTTGCCGGAATCGATGAAGCTTTCCACAACCTTGAGGCGCTTGATGATCTTCTTGGGCTTGAGCTCCGACTTGGTCGTCGCCAGCTCTTCCATCAGTGCCTTCTGCTCGCCCTCGAGATCGAGGTCCATGAGCATCTGCTTGACCGCCTCGGCGCCGATACCGGCGGAGAAGGCGTCTTCGCCATATTCGTCCTGCGCCTCGACCAGCTCGTCCTCGTTGAGAAGCTGATACTTCTCCAGCGGGGTGAGGCCCGGCTCGATGACGATGTAGCTCTCGAAGTAGAGGACGCGCTCAAGCTGCTTGAGCTGCATGTCGAGCAGCAGGCCGATGCGCGAAGGCAGCGACTTCAGGAACCAGATGTGGGCAACCGGCGCGGCCAGCTCGATATGGCCCATGCGCTCGCGGCGGACCTTGGAAACGGTCACTTCCACGCCGCACTTTTCGCAGACGATGCCCTTGTACTTCATGCGCTTGTACTTGCCGCACAGGCACTCATAGTCCTTGATCGGGCCGAAGATGCGCGCGCAGAACAGGCCGTCACGTTCGGGCTTGAACGTGCGATAGTTAATCGTCTCCGGCTTCTTGATCTCGCCGAAGGACCAGCTGCGGATGCGCTCAGGCGACGCAATGCCGATCTGGATCTGGTCGAAGGTTTCCGGCTTGGCCATCGGATTGGCGAAGGTGGTCAGTTCGTTCATGTCTCAATTCCCTGCAGAGGGCTGAAGTTCGTAAAGGGGCGAAGGGGAGGGGCGCCGCGCGAGCAGCGCCCCTTTTCCCATTATTCCGCCGCCTCGGGCAGTTCGTCGTCGCCATCGCTGTCGGAGAGGTCTTCCAGCGCCGCCAGCTCCACATTGAGGCCGAGCGAGCGCATTTCCTTCACGAGCACGTTGAAGCTTTCCGGAATGCCGGCCTCGAAGGTGTCGTCACCCTTGACGATCGCCTCATAGACCTTGGTACGACCGACCACGTCGTCGGACTTGACCGTGAGCATTTCCTGCAGCGTGTAGGCTGCACCATAAGCCTGCAGTGCCCAGACCTCCATCTCACCGAAGCGCTGGCCACCGAACTGGGCCTTACCGCCCAGCGGCTGCTGGGTGACGAGGCTGTAGGGGCCGATGGAACGAGCGTGGATCTTGTCGTCCACAAGGTGGTGCAGCTTGAGCATGTAGATGATGCCCACCGTCACCTTGCGGTCGAACGCGTCACCGGTCCGGCCGTCATAGAGCGTGGACTGGCCCGACGTATCGAGCCCTGCCAGCTGCAGCATGGCCGAAACGTCCGCTTCACGCGCACCGTCGAACACCGGTGTCGCGATCGGAACGCCGGTCACGAGGTTGGAAGCAAGCTCGATGACCTGCTCAGCCGAGCGGGACTTGATCTCGTCCGCATAATCCTCGCCATAGACGGTCAGCAGGCGCTCCTTCACCGCTTCCGGCATTTCACCGCCGGCCGCGTTCGGGTTGGCCTCGCGCCAGTCGCGCAGGGCATGCTTGATCTGCTGGCCGAGACCGCGGGCGGCCCAACCAAGGTGCGTCTCGAAGATCTGCCCGACATTCATGCGCGACGGCACGCCCAGCGGGTTGAGCACGATGTCGACCGGGGTGCCATCCTCCAGGAACGGCATGTCCTCGACCGGCAGGATGCGCGAGATGACGCCCTTGTTGCCGTGACGGCCGGCCATCTTGTCGCCCGGCTGCAGCTTCCGCTTCACCGCGACGAAGACCTTGACCATCTTGAGCACGCCCGGGGGCAGCTCGTCGCCGCGCTGCAGCTTCTCGACGCGGTCCTCGAACTTCTCGACAATGACCTTCACGGCCTCGTCATACTGCGTCTTGACCGCTTCGAGCTGCGACTGGCGGGCATCGTCCGCAACCGCGAACTTCCACCACTCGTGACGCTCGACCTCAGAGAGCAGCTCCTCGGTGATGTCGACGCCCTTCTTGACACCCTTGGGCGCTGCCGTGGCCGTCTGGCCGACCAGCATCTCGCGCAGGCGGTTGAAGGTGGCGCGATTGAGGATCGCGCGCTCGTCCTCGCGGTCCTTGGCGAGACGGTCGATTTCCTCGCGCTCGATGGCCATCGCGCGCTCGTCCTTGTCGATGCCGTGACGGTTGAACACGCGCACCTCGACGATCGTACCAGCCACGCCCGGCGGCAGGCGAAGCGAGGTGTCGCGCACATCGCTGGCCTTCTCACCGAAGATGGCGCGGAGAAGCTTCTCTTCCGGCGTCATCGGGCTTTCACCCTTGGGCGTGATCTTGCCGACGAGAATATCGCCCGGCTCCACCTCGGCGCCGATGTAGACAATGCCCGCTTCGTCGAGGTTGCGCAGGGCTTCCTCGCCGACGTTGGGGATGTCGCGGGTGATGTCTTCCGGCCCCAGCTTGGTGTCGCGGGCCATCACCTCGAACTCCTCGATGTGGATCGAGGTGAAGACGTCGTCCTTCACGATCCGCTCGGAGATCAGGATGGAGTCCTCGTAGTTGTAGCCGTTCCAGGGCATGAACGCGACAAGGCTGTTGCGGCCCAGAGCCAGTTCGCCCAGCTCGGTCGAGGGACCGTCGGCGATCACGTCGCCGGCCTTCACATGCTCGCCCACCTTCACCAGCGGACGCTGGTTGATGCAGGTATCCTGGTTGGAGCGCTGGAACTTCATCAGCGTGTAGATGTCGACGCCGGACTTGCCGGCCTCGATCTCTTCGGTTGCGCGGATCACGATGCGGGTGGCGTCCACCTGATCGACGATGCCCGAGCGCTTGGCCGCGATGGCGGCACCGGAGTCGCGCGCAACCGTTTCTTCCATGCCGGTGCCGACGAACGGCGCCTCGGCCTGAACGAGCGGCACGGCCTGACGCTGCATGTTCGATCCCATGAGCGCGCGGTTGGCGTCATCGTTTTCCAGGAAGGGAATGAGCGATGCGGCAACGGAAACGAGCTGCTTGGGGCTGACGTCCATCAGCGTGATGTGGTCGCGGGGCGCCATCAGGAACTCGCCGGCCTCACGGGCGGAGATGAGATCCTCGGCGAAGGTGCCGTCCGGGTTCACTTCGGCGTTGGCCTGCGCGATCGTGTGCTTGGCCTCTTCCATGGCGGAGAGGTACACGACCTCGTCCGTCACCTTGTTGTCGATGACCTTGCGATACGGCGTCTCGATGAAGCCGTACTTGTTGACGCGCGAGAAGCTCGCCAGCGAGTTGATCAGACCGATGTTCGGGCCTTCCGGCGTCTCAATCGGGCAGATACGGCCATAATGGGTCGGGTGAACGTCGCGAACTTCGAAGCCGGCGCGCTCGCGGGTGAGACCACCCGGGCCCAAGGCCGAAACGCGACGCTTGTGCGTGATTTCGGAGAGCGGGTTGGTCTGGTCCATGAACTGCGAGAGCTGCGAGGAGCCGAAGAACTCGCGCACTGCGGCCACAGCGGGCTTGGCGTTGATGAGGTCGTTCGGCATCACCGTCGAGACGTCGACGCTGGACATGCGCTCCTTCACGGCGCGCTCCATACGGAGCAGGCCGACGCGATACTGGTTCTCCAGCAGCTCGCCAACCGAACGCACGCGGCGGTTGCCGAGATTGTCGATGTCGTCGATCTCGCCCTTGCCGTCCTTGAGGTTCACCAGCTCCTTGACCACGGCGAGGATGTCCTCGCGGCGCAGCGTCGTAATGGTGTCCTCGGCGTCGAGGCCAAGACGCATGTTCAGCTTCACGCGGCCCACGGCCGAGAGGTCATAGCGCTCGCCGTCGAAGAACAGGCCTTCGAACAGGGCTTCGGCAGTCTCGCGCGTCGGCGGCTCGCCGGGGCGCATGACGCGGTAGATGTCCGAGAGCGCGTGGTCGCGGTCCTCGGCCTTGTCGACCTTGAGCGTGTTGCGGATCCACGGACCCGTATTCACATGGTCGATGTCGAGCAGTTCGAGCCGGTCGATGCCGGCCGCATCCAGCTTGGCGAGGTTCTCGGGCGAGACCTCGTCGCCGGCTTCGATGTAGATCTCGCCGGTGCTCTCGTTGATGAGGTCATAGGCGCTGTAGCGACCATAGACTTCCTCGGTCGGGATCACGAGCGCTTCCAAGCCGTCCTTGGCAGCCTTCAGCGCCGCACGCGGGCTGATCTTCTGCCCGGCCGCGAACACCACTTCGCCGGTCTTGGCGTCGATGATGTCGAAGGTGGGCTTGAGGCCGCGCCAGGCGTCCGCCGTATAGGGGATCTGCCAGCCATTCTCGCCGCGCACGTAGGTGACCTTGTTGTAGAACTCGCCGAGGATTTCCTCGCTGTTCAGGCCAAGCGCGAAGAGCAGGGCAGTGACCGGTAGCTTGCGCTTGCGGTCGATACGCACGTTCACGATGTCCTTGGCGTCGAACTCGAAGTCGAGCCAGGAGCCGCGATACGGGATCACGCGGGCGGCGAAGAGATACTTGCCGGAGGAGTGGGTCTTGCCACGGTCATGGTCGAACAGGACGCCCGGCGAGCGGTGCATCTGGGACACGATTACGCGCTCTGTACCATTGACGATGAAGGTGCCGTTGCCGGTCATGAGCGGCATGTCGCCCATGTAGACATCCTGCTCCTTGATATCGAGAACCGAGCGGGTCTCGGTGTCCTGATCGACTTCGAAGACGATCAGGCGGAGGGTGACGCGCATCGGCGCGGCGTAGGTGATGCCGCGCTGACGGCATTCCTCGGTGTCGTACTTGGGATCTTCCAGCTCATAGTGGACGAAGTCCAGCTCGGCCGTGCCGGCAAAGTCGCGGATCGGGAAGACGCTGCGCAGCGTCTTCTCAAGGCCGGACACATAGCCGATTGCGGGATTCGACCGCAGGAACTGCTCATAGCTTTCGCGCTGAACCTCGATGAGGTTCGGCATTTCCACGACCTCGTGGATGTTGCCGAACACCTTGCGGATGCGCTTGGTGGCGCTTTCGCCGGGCTTGATGGGGAGAGCCTTGGTTGCCATGCCAGAGATACCTGACCTTCCTGCGTGTTGTGGTCCCGATAATATTTTTCGCATTGCAGCGAAAATTCAGCCTTTTGCTGCGTCTGCGCACCTCAATTCGAGGGCTGCGAGCACGCAAAAAAGTGCGGGCCGGGGCTGTCCGATCCGCACTTGAGCGTCATATGAACCTCGCCGTCACCCCATATGTGATGCATGTCGTGCGCAACGCGTCATGCTTGCCCGGGTAGCGGAAGGCGACTGGCGGGCAGATGCCCGACCAATCCGAATGACCAGCGATATAAGGCCATCGCGCGGCATTGCAAGGGGCTTGCGGCCCGCTGCAATGCCTTTGCGGCGCTGATCGGAGACGAACCCAGATCTGCGATCAGGATTCCTTGCGGTAGAACACGCCGCACATCACTCGGCCGCCACTATTGCCCGTGGGGTCGGTGCGCATGTCGTCGGCGTCTGCGTGGATCACCAGCGCCGCGCCATCGTCGTCCAGCAGGGTTGCCATGTTGGTGTGCGCCATGAACGTCACCTTGGCCGCGCCGCGTGCGTCAGCCGTGACCATCGGCAGGTCGCCGGCATGGGGGCCTTGCGGGTTCTCGGTGCCGTGCTGCTTGCTCTCGGGATTGAGGTGGCCGCCGGCTGATACGAAATCGGGCAGGGTGCATTTGCCGATGGCGTGAATGTGCATCCCGTGCGCACCCGGCGTCAGCCCGCGCGTCACCTCGACGCTGCCGCGCATATGGCCGTCTTCCGGCACCAGCGTCGCGACACCGGTGCGGTTGCCCTGGCCATCATACAGGATCGCCTCGGCGAAAGGCTCGGGCGTGGGCATCGGCCCCGCCGGGGCCTTGGCGCCGCAGCCCTGCAAGGCCAGGCAGAAGCCGGTGGCGGCGAGGAGGAGGGGGGAAGCAGCAAAATGAGCCATCATGTCTCTCTGTGTTGGGGCGATGCAGTCGGCGCAATCTAGCGTGTTGTCCGGCGAGGTCAAAGCAGGTCGAGCACCCGTTCCATGGCAAGCCCGGCCCGGCGGGAGGCGGCGCGGAGGTTGGCGTGGAAATCCCCGGCACTGTCGGGATTGGCATCGTCCGTCGTCGCCTTGATGCCGCCCCAGGGGAGCCCACTCTGGGCGGCATATTGGGCGAGCGCGCCGGTTTCCATGTCGACGATGTCGGCATCCAGCGCAGCGACGAGATGGGCGGCATAGGCGCCATCCTCGATGAATGCGTCACCGCTGGCGATGCAAGCATGGGGCAGGGCGCTGCCGGGATCGGGCATGGCCGCATAAGGCGTGACATTTGCAGGCCCCATCGGCCAGGCGCCAGCGGGATAGTGCACGAAAGCATCCGGACGACGCGCGCCATAATCATGCTGGACGGCACGGGTGAGCCAGAAGCAATCGCCGGCGAGGGCGCTCAGCTTGCCGGCCGTCCCGAGGATCATCAGCATATCCGCTGCGTGGAGCGCGTGCAGCCGCGCGGCGGCGGCGGCGATGTTGACCTTGCCGATCCCGGTCGTCGCGATGTGCACCAGATGGCGCCCGGTGTCGACGCGGCGCACCAGCGGCCAGTCGCCATCCACCCTGTCCCCCGCTTCCGGCAGAAAGGCATCGGCTTCCTCGGGCAGGGCGGCGAGCATCAGGATGCGCATGCGGCTCAATGCCCTTCAAAGGTGATGAGGGAGAGGGGCGTGATGCCCACGTCCCTGAGGCGCGCCGCACCGCCCAGCTCGGGCAGGTCGATGACGAACGCCGCCTGATCGACAATGGCACCTTCGCCCCGCAGCAAGGCAGCGCCGGCGAGCGCGGTCCCGCCGGTCGCCAGCAGATCGTCCACCAGCAGCACCCGTTGCCCCGGCCGCACGGCGCCCTGATGCATCTCGATCCGGTCGGTACCATATTCGAGCGCATAGTCGATGCCGACGGTCGCGCCAGGCAACTTGCCGGACTTGCGCAGCATCAGCTTGCCCTTGCAGAGCTTGTAGGAGAGCCCGGCTGCGACGATGAACCCGCGCGCCTCGATGCCGGCGATGAGGTCGACCTGCGCTGGATCGACCAATGCCGCGATCCGGTCGATCGTCGCCCGGAAGCCTTCGCCATCCAGCAGCAGGGTGGAAACGTCGCGAAACTGGATGCCGGGAATCGGATAGTCCGGGACGGTCCGCACCAGCGCTTTGAGGTCGTCATTGTTCGTCGTGGTCAGAGAAGATGTCTCGGCCATGATGATGTGTCCCTTCGATAATCGGCTGGCGCAGGCCGCACGTGTCGGCGCAAGGATCGGGCGGCACAGGGCGCCTTGTGTCCCTCACGCTTTACATTGGCGCGACGATATGCTGATCGCAGTCTGTCCCGAAATGGGTCGGTGGGGTCATAATGAGATTGCCTGTTGTCTTTCCAGGGATGGCGTCGCTCGCCTGCCTTCTCGCCGTGAGTCCGGCGGCAGGGCAAGCGGAAACTGCGTTTGCCCGAGCAAGCTCCAGCCTTCTCGATCTCCAGAAGCTGACCAGCCTGCTGCTCCCGCCTGCCTTCGGGCAGGATAATCAGGTGCGGGCGCCGATGCTGATCGCCAATGAGGTGCGGCCCGAGAGCCGGGATCGGCTGGCCCAGCCCTCCGCGCGGCCGGAGTCGCGCGACCGCCTCGCGCGGCCGGTGAGCGAATTGCCGGCCTATCGCCCGGAGAGCCGCGATCCCTTGGCGCGCTCCTATGAGGATGTGCGCAAGGCGCGCCCGGAGTTGCTGGACTCTGGTTCAAAGGCGGTGGCTCTGGCGCAGGATGTCGCGCCGGCCAATGAGAGCGCTGCCACGGCGCCTTCCATGAATAGCGCAGATGGGCCACCCGTGCCGATCGCGCTGTCCGCAGTGCCGATGGGCGCAGGGTCCGCCGGGCCGACCTTGCAACGCACGCAGGGCAAGGCCGAGGGCCTCGGTCTAGCGCAATATCTTTCCGCGCCATGGCAGCAGATCGGCTTCATTGCCGGCTTGGTGCTGCTCGCCAGTCTGCTCTTCTGGCGGCTGGGCATGCGCGGGCGGCAGGGGCCGCTGGCCCTGACCGACTATGGACGGGCCGAGCGCTCCGCTGCCCGAGAGGAAGCTGACAGAGCACGCTACCCGACGCTGCGCGAAGCCATCGAGGCGATGAAGGCCGAGGCCGCCACACGTCGTTGGTCGGCCTCCGGGCCTCATCGATCGGTCTGATCCGCGAGACGATCCCTGCTAATCAAAAAAGAAGCGCGCCCGGATCTCTCCGGACGCGCTTCTTTTTGTCGGGCGGGAACGGCTGGGCCGCTCCCCTCCCATCAAGCTTACTTGATCTCGACGGTCGCGCCGGCTTCCTCGAGCTTCTTCTTCAGCTCTTCGGATTCCGCCTTGTTCACGCCTTCCTTCACAGCCTTCGGCGCGCCTTCGACGAGCGCCTTGGCTTCCGTCAGGCCGAGACCGGTGATGGCGCGGACTTCCTTGATGACGTTGATCTTCTTGCCACCGTCGTTGACGAGGATCACGTCGAACTCGGTCTTCTCTTCAGCAGCGGGGGCATCGCCACCGGCGCCGCCGGCGGGCGCAGCAACCGCGACTGCGGCAGCAGCGGAAACGCCCCACTTCTCTTCGAGAGCCTTCGACAGCTCAGCAGCTTCGAGAACGGTCAGCGCGGAGAGCTGGTCGACGAGCGAGTTGATATCAGCCATGTAATTCACTCCATTTTCTAGCGGGGCCGGGTCTGGCCCAAGTCAATTGATTGCAACTGTCTGCCGGGGAGGCGGCCTGAAGATCAGGCAGCGTCCTTGGTGGCATAAGCGTTGAAGACGCGCGCGAGCTGCGCGGCCGGTTCCTTGGTGACGACTGCGAGCTTGGTCGCCGGGGCCTGAATGAGGCCGATCAGCGTTGCGCGCATCTGGTCGAGCGACGGCATCGAAGCCAGCGCCTTGATGCCATTGGCGTCCAGGAGCGTAGTGCCCATGGCGCCGCCGACGATCTCCAGCTTGTCGTTCGTCTTGGCGAAATCGATCGCGACCTTTGCAGCCGCAACCGGATCGGAAGACGTCGCCAGGCCCACCGGTCCAACCAGCATCTCTTCGATGCTGGCATAGTCGGTGTCCTTGATGGCGATCTTGGCAAGGCGGTTCTTCGTCACCTTGTAGGTCGCACCCGCATCGCGCATCTTCTGACGGAGCTGGGTCGACTGAGCCACGCTAAGGCCCAGATTGCGGGTCACGACGACCACGCCCATTTCCTTCAGAGATTCGTGAAGCGCGGAAACGACCTCGGTCTTTTCATTGCGATCCATGCCATTCTCCTCTGCGGCAAGGCCCGGAAGGCCCGGCCGCGTTCACACATGTGCCGCGCACGACCCGAGAGGGGCCGCAAGCGGCGAAGCAGTCCGAGGGGAAGGGTTGACTGGTCCAGCACGAGAGTGCGGACAGACCCGGATTGAGCTGCGCATCGAAGCGGAGCGCCGTCCGGCAAGAACTTTTCCCCGTCTCGGCTGGGCATTAAGATGGGCAGATCCCATCACCAGCTGTCTCGGACGGTGCACCGGGACGGACCCGGTGAGCGAAGGCCCGATAGGCGGGGCGGCGGTGAAAAGCAAGCCGTTTCCAATTCCGGCCACGGCGAGGGAGCCGGGGAGGGCGGTAAACGCTTAATTTGTGACCCTTTGGCAACGTCCTTCGGCCATCTGCGCAAAGGTGGTTAAGGCGTGGGAAAAGAAGGTTAAAGCGCTTTAATTCTTTCCGCCGCAGGTTTAGCACGGGTTCATGGAAAGCTTATCGACAGACTCGCTCCGTTGGGCGCGCCGTGAAATTGAACGGCACCGGGCTTTGATTGGTCTGGCCGTCGTGGCCAGCGCCTTGATCGCAGCCGCGCCGCACAATGAGCGCCGGATG
Organism: Sphingobium sp. B8D3A; assembly: GCF_025961995.1. Lineage (NCBI taxonomy): Bacteria > Pseudomonadati > Pseudomonadota > Alphaproteobacteria > Sphingomonadales > Sphingobiaceae > Sphingobium > Sphingobium sp. B8D3A. The sequence continues at coordinate 1,825,496 of NZ_JAOQOS010000001.1, forward strand.
TTTACCATCCCTGAGTTCGCCTCGGCATTCGTCGCCGTGCCGGCGCCGGAAGAGACGTCGCTGCGCTCCGCGATCATGGGCTATCTTCGCGATGGCTGTGCGCCCGAGTTCGTCAATTCCAAGGGTGACCTGACCCAGTTGGTCAATCGCGCCGATTGCGGTCCTGGCCGTTCGCGCAACCAGGGCAGCAGCCCGTTCGCGCAAAAGCCGACCGCGACGCCGAACAAGTCGCCGGTTGCGCCGACCGCCTTCTTCGCCGAGCCGGAAGCTGCCGATTTCGTATCGAACCTCAACAGCCCGCTGATCGTGACGCAGCCCACGCTCGAGCCCTCCATGGCCTCCTTCACGCCGCCCACAGGTGGTACGGGCGGTGGCGGCGGGTTCATCCCTGGCATTCCCATTCCCTTGCCCGATTTTGTGCCGCCGGTGTTCGGTTCGGTTCCCGAGCCGTCGACCTGGGCGCTGATGATCGCGGGCTTCGGTCTGGCCGGCACGATGATGCGCCGCCGCAATCCGGTGAAGGTTACCTTCGCCGCCGGCTGATGGCCGGCTTCACACGCGTTTCCCGCTGAAAAGGCCAGTCCGGGGGGACTGGCCTTTTCTTTGCCGATTGCGCGGCGGGATCGGTCTGGCTGGGAAGCCCGGTTCAGTGGATCGTCAAGGTGTCGCCGCTCAGGGTGACGGTGCCGAGTTGCTGGAGCGCATTCTGGCCCATCAGCGAAACCGGCAGGGCGCCATCGACCACGGCGGCGCTGATCTGCTCGATGCGCTTGCCGGCCATTTCCATCCGCTCGATCCTCGCCCAGCGCATCGCGGACGATCCGTTGACGGTGCGCATCTGCGCGCGACCGGGCAGGCTCTCATAAGTCAGGCCGAGCTTGGCCGCGTCGGCGCGATTGAGCACGACGACCGTCGCGCCGGTATCCACCACGAAGCGGATCGAATGGCCATTGGCCTTCGCCTCGACATAGAAGAGGCCGTCGGCATGGCGCTGCACGGTGTTGGCAGGCAGTTGGATGCCCGAGGCATCCAGAACTGCGGCCTCCGGCACGGCGATGTTTGCGGCGGCTTCCTTCTGGATGTTCTGGTGATCCGTGAACGGGTTGCTCAGCGCGACGGCAATGGATGCCATTGCCGCCATGATGCTACCGAATTCGAGATGGATGCCGATCATGCCGCATTATCACCCCGACTCACCCAAGAAGCGGTTTCGAGATTGAGTTAGCGCGGCATTAAGAAAGGGCGGTCAGGCGGGCGCCTGTGCCGTGCGGGAGGCCTCGATCTCGTCCTCCATCCGCTGCTTCACCCGGCGGCGGCGGCGACCGAAGATGAAGGCGGCAAGGCCGGAGATCAGGGCCGAAATCCCGAATTCGGCGGCAAGGACGTTGTAGCGCCACGTCAGCTTGTCGAGCCCGCTGAACAGTACGAAGTTATCATCCTCGACGTCATAGCCTGCATGGCGATACAGGTTGACGATCTCACCTGGCAGGGCCTCGCGCCGCAGAACGCCGTCGAGATAGGGCGTGAAGACGAGGTGCGAGAGGCGGAACCGCCAGACGCGCACCAGGTCCTCATCCTTGGGGAAGGTGATGGGATGATAGCCTTCCGGCACATCGTTGCGCCGCACCTCGACAAAGTAGCGCAGCGGCGAGCGGTCGTCCGGCCCGGAGCGAACCGGCGCGAAATAGAGCGAGCGCTTGACCAGCAGCAGATCCTCATTGAACTGCGCCGTCTCGCGCAGATCGATGCTGCCGGTGATGACGGCGCGGCCTTCCACCGGCGCGATCGCATCGGGCGACCCGACGACGATGCTGCGCGGGGTTCCCTCATCGGATGGCAATTGCAGCCGCAGGATCAGCACAATGACTGCCGCAAGCAGACTGCCAACGCAAACGCCGGCGAAAAAGCCCTGGAGGCGGGCAAGCCGCCCCTTCACGATGCGCAGATCGTCCTGCCGGGCAGGGCCGAAGGATTCGGTGCGGCGCTGGCGCGTGCGCAGCAGCCACACGGCAGCGATCAGCGGCGCAGAGAACAATGCGGTCACCGCGACGAAGGTCAGGGTGGGCCAATAACGATCGAAATGAAGAAACTGCCATTCGGCCAGTCGCGCGATCAGCCCGCGATAATCGAGCGCCTGAAAGAGGAAGAACAGGCTGACAAGAGCGATCCAGAAGCCGAGAAGGCGAACCGCCAGATTGAGCTGTTTCGACACCCGGTCATAGGCATCCTGTCCAGCAGTTGGATGTCGCTTCTTCACCCCAATTTCCCTGTTTTTCATCTGAGTTCTATCGTCGCGTGCCTCGCCAAGCAATGCCATCGCAGGGTTAACAGGCGCTTTACGAAAAAACGCCTAATCAGACAGCCGACTCAGATCACAACATCGGGCAATAAAAAAGCCCCGCCGCGGTGGATACCGGGCGGGGCGTTTTTAGAATTGGGTGAGATCAGGCCGAGGCGACCTGAGCCACGTCCACCTTTACGCCCGGGCCCATCGAGGACGACAGAGCGATCTTGCGGACATACTTGCCCTTCGAGCCCGAGGGCTTGGCCTTCACAATGGCATCGACGAAGGCGTCGAAGTTCTTGCGCAGGTCGGCTTCGGTGAAGCTGGCCTTGCCGAGACCGGCGTGAATGATGCCGGCCTTCTCGACGCGGAACTCGATCTGGCCGCCCTTGGCAGCCTTCACGGCTTCGGCGACGTTCGGCGTGACGGTGCCGAGCTTCGGGTTCGGCATCAGGCCCTTGGGACCCAGCACCTTACCGAGGCGACCGACCAGGCCCATCATGTCGGGCGTCGCGATCACGCGGTCGAAGTCGAAATTGCCGTTCTGGATGTGCTCGAGCAGATCCTCGGCACCCACGATCTCGGCGCCGGCTGCCTTGGCGGCATCAGCCTTGTCGGCGCGGGCGAAGACGGCAACGCGCACATCCTTGCCGGTGCCGGCGGGCAGGGTGACGACGCCACGGACCATCTGGTCGGCGTGACGCGGGTCGACGCCCAGGTTCATCGCGACTTCGACGGTCTCGTCGAACTTGGCGGTGGCGTTCTTCTTGATGAGCGCGATGGCTTCATCGACGCCGTGCAGCTTGTTCGCATCGACTGCGGCGGCCATTGCCTTGGCCTTCTTGGTCAGCTTTGCCATGTTCTTAGCCCTCCACCACGGTCAGGCCCATCGCGCGGGCGCTGCCTTCGATGATCTTCGTCGCGGCCTCGATGTCGTTGGCATTGAGGTCGACCATCTTCGCTTCGGCGATCTCGGCGAGCTGGGCACGCGTGATCTTGCCGGCGGAGACCTTGCCGGGCTCCTTGGAGCCGGACTTGAGGTTCACGGCCTGCTTGATGAGATAGGTTGCCGGCGGCTTCTTGGTGACGAAGGAGAAGCTGCGGTCAGCGTAGACGGTGATGATCGTGGGCAGGGGCGTACCCTTCTGCTCCTTCTCGGTCGCCGCGTTGAACGCCTTGCAGAATTCCATGATGTTCACGCCGCGCTGACCCAGGGCAGGGCCGATCGGCGGCGAGGGGTTGGCGGCTCCAGCGGGCACCTGGAGCTTGATATAGCCCGTGATTTTCTTGGCCATTACACTCACTCTGTAGAAGGCGGGGCCAATGGCGCCGCCCGGTTCAAGCTTAGCGGTCAAACGGCTGACCCTAAGGGGTCGTCCTCCCGCAATGGGCTTCCATCGGGCCTGCAAGACCGTCCGGAAGCCGGCGCCTATAGCGGTGACTGGTGCAAAAGGAAAGAGCGGTCTTATCGATTCACTTCTGCCCGGCGGTGCGCCGCGCCAGCGCATGAAGCTCCGCCTGGGAGAGCAGCATGGCGAGATCGTCGCGGCTGATGTCGAAACTCTCGTCCATATCCTCCAGCGCCTTGTCGATATCCTCGCTGTGCAGCCCTGATGCCTCTCGCACCTGCGCGCTCTGGATTGCGGGTGCAGCCGGGTGATGCGGATAACTGTGACCGGTCATGCGATGGAAGAACATGGCGAGCGACACCAGCGCGATGGAATTGAGCCCAACGGGCGCGAAGGCGAAGGCATAGCCGGCATCGTGAATGCCCTGGCTGCCGATCACGGCGGTCAGCGCTGCCGCGCCGCCGGGCGGGTGCAAGCAGCGGCAGAGCGACATCACGAGGATCGCGCCGCCGACAGCCACGCCGGCGGCCAGCGCCATGGGCGGTATCCAGCGGGCCGCCGCCACGCCCACCAGTGCCGAGAGAATGTTACCGCCCACGACGGACCAGGGCTGGGCGAGCGGACTGGTCGGCACGGCAAATACCAGCACTGCCGAAGCGCCGATGGGCGCGACGATGATCGGCAGATCGCCGTAAGCGATGGGGAATTGCAGGCAGAGCACGATCGTCAGCCCGATCCCCGCCGTCGCGCCGATCACCGCCAGCAGGCGCGGCATCAGCCGGGCGCCGGCAAGGATCGGTTTGAAGAGGCGCTCTGTGGTCATGGGTTTCGTCGCACCGGCTTGGGAGAGAGGCGCGCTATTGGCGCGGCTTCACCCAGAAAACCAGCGAGCATTTCCCCTTGCCGATCAAGCGGGGCTTTCAGTCCGTTGCGCCGCCACTCATTCGGCCGGCGCAGGTTGTGCCGTGTTGAGCACGTCTGCTGGTGCTTTGCGGCGCTTCACGATCATGCCGATGCCGAGCGCGCACAGTGCCAGAACGGCAGGGCACAGCGCCAGAATGGCAAAGCTGCGCACGATCGGCAGGCCGCTCGCCAGCACGAACGCGCCGATGATCGGCCCTGCAATGCCGCCGATCTTGGCTACGGATGTTGCCCAGCCGGCGCCGTTCGCCCGGATTGCGGAGGGATAGAAGACGCCGGCAATCGACAGAATACCGAAATGCGCGCCGCCCACGAAGCTGGTTGCGGCGACCGAGACGATCAGGAAGAGCGTCGGTTCCATCGGCACCAGGCCGACCAGCAGCAGGAGCGGGAAGGCGACGGCGGGATAGACCGCGACCGCGAGCGGCCCCTTGCCATCGGTAAAGCGCATCAGCAGCAGGCCCAGCACCGCCCCGGCGATGCCGCCGATTGACGAGACATAGGCCGCCGTCTCTCGCGAGAATTTGAGATCTTCATAGACGATCGGGCCCCAATTGGCCTTGAAATAGACCGCCAGCGTGCTGGCGATATAGGCCAGCCAGAGCAGCGGCGTCAGCCATTTGAGGTCGCCCTTGAACAGCTTGGCGGCGGTGAAGTTGCTGGTGTCCTGCTTCTCGTCGCTGAGCACGAAGCGGTCCTGCGCGGTCGCGGCGAGCGTGGGATCGACCTTGTTCAGCGTCTTGGCGATCAGGTCCGGCTTGAGGTTCTTGCTGGCGAGGAAGCGTACCGATTCCGGCAACCAGAACAGCAGGGCAAAGGCGCAGACGATCGTGCCGAGGCCGCCGAAGACGAACACGCCCTCCCAGCCATAGGTGGGGGCAAGCCACACGGTTACCGGCCCGGCCAGCGAGGAGCCGAGACTGTAGCCGACCATGATCACCGTCACCACGGTCGAGCGGTATTTGGTGGGCACATATTCGATGTTGAGCGCCCAGGCGAGCGGCAGCATGCCACCAATGGCAAAGCCATCGAGGAAGCGCAGGATGAGAAGGGCTTCATAGCTCTGCGCCAGCGCGGTGGCGGTGGTGAGAATGCCGAATGCGAAGGCGGCGCCGATGATCGTCTGTCGCCGCCCGATCCTGTCGCCGATGTATGCGAAGGCAAAACCACCCACCATCATGCCGAACAGACCGGCGGAAAACACATTGCCCAGCTGGTGGGTGGAAAGGCTCAACTCATCGCGCATCCAGGGCGCGGTGAAGCTGATCAGCATCATGTCGAACCCGTCGAACACCGTGATCAGCCAGGAGAGAACGATCAGCCGGAAATTGAACGGGCCGAGCTTCCGCTCATTGATGAACGTGGCGATATCGATCGAGCGGCGCGCGCTGGCCATGCTGGCTGTCCTCTCCGGCTGTGCCTCGAATCGTTCGTAAGGCAACTATTCTTTTGATGGTTAGCAATCTATCGGGCGGCGGCAAGCGATACCTGCTGCGCCGCCCGGTTCAGATATCGGTCGAAAGCACGAAACCCCGCAAGGCGCGAGCGTCGTGCAGCGCATTGTGCGGCACCTGGCTGTTGCGCGCGCTGCTGAACCCGGCGGCATTGACCAGCTCGAAGCGGAGGCCGCGCACATCGATCATCTCGCCGGGGCCGGTCATCAGCAGCGTCGCGAAATGGGCGATGTCCTCGGGCCAGTCTGCGACGATCATCGGCTCATTGTCCCCGGCGAGATAAGTGGCGACCAGCTCGGACGCATTGGCCCGCTCCACGGCATAATCCAGCCCGGTCGGCACATGGCGCAGATAAGGGATCACATTATGCTCGACCCAAGGGTGGAGCGGTTCGGGAAGCGGCAGAAGCGAGAGATACAGCTCCTGATCGCCATATTCGGGCACGAGGGCCAGGCTGATCAGGGCGCCGCCAAAACCATTATATTCGGTATCGAGAAAGTAACGCATGAAGCTCCGGGGATTGGATTGGGGGGAGAGTCGCGCGGAGGCATACAGTGCCGGGACCGTTTGCGCGATGCCTCCGGGTCTGCCAGAGGGACGGCTCGGTTGAAAGGAACGATATGAAGCCCCGCGAACATCTCGGCACGGCAAAGGTGCCCGGCGGTGAGGATCTGCGCCTGTTCCGGCGCGGCGACGATTTCATGATCGTACTGGACCGCAACGAACTGATGAACAGCCGGATGAGCGGATCAGAAAAGGCGCTGGCGCTGATGACGCTGGAGCGGCTGCCGACCCGCGCGGGACGGCATCTGCTGATCGGCGGCTATGGCATGGGTTTCACGCTGCGCGCGGCGCTGGGCGCGCTCGATGCGCAGGCGAAGGTCACGGTGGCCGAGCTGGTGCCGGAGATTATCGAATGGGCGCGGGGCCCAATGGCCGAGCTGGCCGCCGGCTGCCTGGATGATCCGCGCGTGGATCTCGTCCACAGCGACGTCGCCGAGCTGATCGAGGACGGGCAGGGGCGCTATGATGCCATCTTGCTCGACGTCGATAACGGCCCCGACGGCCTCACCGTGCCGGCCAATGACCGGCTCTATTCCGCGCGCGGCCTCTCCCAGGCGATGCGGGCACTCAAGCCGGGCGGCATTCTCGCCGTCTGGTCCGCCGGCTCGGACGAAGCCTTCACCCGCCGGCTGAAGAGCGCCGGGTTCATCGTCGACGAGGTGGCGGTGAAGGCGCGGGAGAACGGCAAGGGGCCGCGCCACGTCATCTGGTTCGCCCAGCGGCGGGGTTGAGGCCGCATGAACTAGCCCCTCATTGCCGCACGGCATCGTCCTGCCAATCCTCATTGCCGCGCGCGATGAGGTAGGCGTGGATCGCCTCCGCCTGTGTCTTGTCCAGCACGCCCTTGAAGCTGGCCATGCCCAGATCGGCCTTGGTGCCCTCCAGCACGATGTCGAGGAACTGCGCGCGGGTGTCGGGCGTCATGTAGCGCAGATCCTTGAGGCCGCCGCGCGCATTCTCGCCATGGCAGCGGGCGCAAGTCTCGCCATAAAGTTGCGCGCCCAGCCGCACCTGCGCTTCGGTGGCGCGGAGGAAGGGCGGGCGGGGCAGGGCCGTCGGCGGCGGTAGGGGCGGCAGCGTCACGCCCTCGGCATCCAGCCTGAACACCAGCAGTCGCGCCGGTGACACCCGGAAGCCGCCGGGTATCTTGCTCAGCCCCGCGACGATCGATCCGCCCCAGCCGACATTCACCGCCACATATTGCACGCCGTCGATGGCGTAAGTGACTGGACCGCCGATGGCGACATTGTCGACATTCATGTCCCAGAGCTTCTGCCCGGTGTCGGCGCGATACGCCGCGAAGGTCTTCTCGATGGTGCCCTGAAAGACGAGATTGCCCGCCGTCGCCAGCGTGCCACCCGAGCCGGGGAGTGAATAGGGCACCCGCCAGGCTTCCTTCTGCGTCACCGGGTTCCAGGCGAGCAGATAGCCTTGCTCCATGGCATCCGCCTCTGCCTGCAAGGCCTTGCGCTGCGCGGCCCATTCCGGCGTCGCGCCGGCATAATCGAAGCCGGCATTGTTGCGGAACGGCACGAAGGCGAAATCCTCGTCCCGCTGCCGGGCATAGACGATGGATTGTTCCATGGCCGGGAAATAGACCAGCCCGGTCTTCGGGCTGAACGACATGGGGTGCCAGCTATGCGCGGCGAGCAGGCTCGGCGTGATGCGCTGGGGCGTCGTTGTCAGATGCACGCCCGGATACAGCACCGGCCGCCCGGTCTTCATGTCGATATGGCTGGCCCAGTTGCTCGGCACGAATTTTTCGGCCGAGAGCAATTCTCCCGTCTTGCGGTCGAGCACATAGAAAAAGCCGTTCTTGGGCGCCTGCATGATGACCGGGCGGGTCTTGCCTTTGATCTTGAGGTCCGCGAGCATCATCGGCTGGGTGCAGGTAAAGTCCCAGTCTTCTTCCGGCACCGCCTGATAATGCCAGCGATAGGCGCCAGTGTCGGCATCCACCGCCACGATGGAGCAGAGGAACAGATTGTCACCCTTGCCCGCGCTGCGGAAATGCCAGCTAATCGGTGATCCGTTGCCGGTGCCGATATAGACGAGGTTGAGCGCCGGATCGTAGACGAAGCTGTCCCACGCCGTGCCGCCGCCGCCATATTGCCACCATTTTCCGTGCCAGGTCGGCAGGGCGATCTTCATCGCCGCGTCCGAGGCTTCGCCGTCGGGGCCATCGGCCGGGTTTCCGGGTACGGTGTAGAACGTCCACAGCCGTTTTCCGGTCTCCGCATCCCAGGCGCTGACGAAACCGCGCACGCCATAGTCGGCGCCGCCATGGCCGATCACCACCTTGCTGTCGAACACGCGCGGCGCGCCGGTGATGGAATAGGGATGCGCGCGGTCGAAGGTCTGCACCGTCCAGACCTCCTTGCCGGTCCGCGCATCCACGGCGATCAGCCGGCCGTCGAGCGCGGCGACGTAGATCTTGCCGTTCCACGCCGCAATGCCACGGGTCGAGGGGCCGCAACAGGCCAGCCGCGCCCACTGTCGCTCGACCTGCGGATCATAGGTCCACAGCTTGCGGCCGGTCCGTCCATCATAGGCCGTCACGATGTTGAAGGCGGAGGCGTTGTAGATCACGCCATCGACCACCAGCGGCGTCGCCTGCACGCCGCGATAGGTGTTCAAATCATCGTACCAGGCCAGTCCCAGCCTTTGGACGGTCTTGTCGTTGATCTGGGTGAGCGGCGAATAACGCTGCTCGTCATAGCTGCGCCCATAGGCCATCCAACTGCCGGCGCTGGCGGGTGCGTCTGGCGCCCGCATCCGCTCGCTGGTGACATGGGCTGGCTGCATGCCGCCTGACCGGGCGTCCTGTCCCGCGAGGAGCAGCGGCGCCGTCATCAGCGCCATGCCTGCGATCCACGATCTCCTGCTCCCTGCCACGTCTAATCTCTCCTGGTGCGGCACCGTTGCGGTGCTTGCGCAATCAAGGGATTATTCGCCGCACCAACGCAATCGCCCTGCGCGATGGTCAGGTTGGATGAGGTGGAAGAACGGTTGAAGACCGGCGCGGCGCGTTTGTGCCTTTTCGGCGTTTCCTGCCCGTCATTCCCGCGTTCGACACAAGAAAAGAGCCGCCGATCAGGGACCGGCGGCTCGAAAAATTGGCTGTCGAAGGCCTTATTTGGAAAGCTCGACTTCCTCGAAGTCCAGTTCCACCGGCGTCGCGCGGCCGAAGATCGAAACCGAGACCTTCACGCGGCTCTTCTCGAAATCCAGTTCCTCGACGGTGCCGATGAAGCTGGCGAACGGGCCGCTCATCACCTTCACGCTGTCGCCGATCTCGTAATCGACATTGACCTTGTGACGCGGCTGGGCGGCGGCTTCCTCGCGCGCGCCGAAGAAGCGGGCGGCTTCCGCCTCGCTGATCGGCTGCGGCTTGCCGGAATTGCCGAGGAAGCCGGTGACCTTGGGCGTGTTCTTGATGAGGTGGTAGATATCATCGTTCATGCTGAGCTTGGCGAGCACATAGCCCGGCATGTTCTTGCGCTCGACCTGAACCTTCTTGCCGCGCTTCACTTCGGTCACGGTCTCGGTCGGCACCTCGACCTGCTCGATGAGCTGGGCCAGACCCATGCGCTCGGCTTCGGACAGGATGGACTCGCGGACCTTGTTCTCGAAGCCCGAATAAGCGTGGATGATGTACCAGCGCGCCATAATTTTATCGTTTCCTCAATTCGTCTTGGTCGGGAGAGCGGCGATCAGCTCTGGCCCGCGGCCAAACCCAGCAGCGTGCGAACGATCCAGCCAAAGAACGTGTCGATGCCAAAGAAGAAAAGTCCGAGCACCGTGGTCAGGATCACCACCATGATCGTGGTCATCACCGTCTCGCGCGAGGTCGGCCAGGTGACCTTGTTCCACTCGGCCTTGACCTGGTTCACGAATTCGATGGGGGAGGTTTTCGCCACGCTCAGCCTGCTCTTTCAGATGAAACCAGAACTCTTCGAAACACAAGAAAGCGGACCGCACCCGGAGCTTTCTCCGGCCGGCCCGCCGCCTGCATTTCGCAACCGTCCTTGCCTCTACGCGCTCGGGCGCCTCGGGGCAAGTTTTGGCAGGGGCGATAGGATTCGAACCTACGACATTCGGTTTTGGAGACCGACGCTCTACCAGCTGAGCTACACCCCTGTGCCGGTGAAGGCGCTGCCCTTAACGCGACCCGAAGGCGGGCGCAAGCGGTCAACGGCGCTTTCCGCAACTTGTCGTCATTCGTCCTTCGCTGCGTCATCGAGGAGGATGCGGGTCACGCCGGGGAGATCGTCGTCCCACATCATGTGGCTGGTGGGGAGTTCGTGGACATCCCAGGTCGGGTCTGCGGCGCAGCGCGCGCGGAACGGCGCGAACGAGCCGAGCGGGCTGGCGGACGCAAAGACGTAGGTCCGCCGCGCAACCGCGTCCTCCTCGCCACCGAGCTTGACCGGTTCGAGCAGGGTGAGGAGCGGATGGCCCGAGACGCGCCCGGCCCGCCCCGGCGGAATCGGGAAGATCGGCTGGACGAGGCCCGGCGACTGCCGCTGATTCTCGATATACATCGCTCGTGTCGCGTCATCGACGATGTCCCAGAGCATTTCGCCATCCTTCGGCAGGAAGGCGTCGAGATAGATGAGGCTGCGGATGCGGGTGCCGCGCAGGGCCGAGACACCGGTGATGACCATGCCGCCATAGCTATGGCCGACGAGGATGATGTCGCGCAGGCCCTCGCAATCGATGAGGCCGACCACATCGGCGATATGATCGCTGAGCGTAATGCCGCCATGAGCCAGATGGGCACGCTCGCCCAGCCCAGTGAGCGACGGGACGTGTACCTCATGGCCGGCGGACCGCAGTTCACGGGCGAGGGGGCCATAACCCCAGCTGCCGCCCCAGGCGCCATGAACCAGCACGAAAATTGCCACAGGCTTGCTCCTCTCCAGACTGTACCGGATCGCTATCGCCTCCCGGTGGCGCCTGCCAGCGCTTTTTGCCCCAAGGGACGGGCGCGACAAAGGCCGGTGGGGATGCTAAAGGCCGGGAATGGCGATCGATTTACCGATCCTGTTGCGCGCTTATGCGGTCGGGCTGTTCCCCATGGCTGACGACCGTGCCGCCAATTCGGTCTTCTGGGTAGAGCCTGAGAGGCGGGCGATCCTGCCGCTCGATGGCTTTCACCTCTCCAAATCCTTGCGCAAGACCGTGCGCGCCGACCGGTTCGAGGTCACGGCGGATACCGCGTTCGAGCAGGTCATCGCCCTGTGCGCGCAGAGCGCCACAGATCGCCCGACGACGTGGATCAATCGGGACATTGAGGAAGCCTTTGTGCGCTTGCACCACGGCAAGCTGGCGCACAGCGTGGAAGTGTGGAGCCGCGAGGATGGCGAGCGCCATCTCGTCGGCGGGCTTTACGGTCTGGCGCTGGGGCGGGCCTTCTTTGGCGAGAGCATGTTCAGCCGCCGGCGCGATGCCTCAAAGGTGGCGATGGCCTGGCTGGTCGCCCGGCTGCGGGTCGGCGGGTTCACGCTGCTCGATTGCCAGTTCATGACCCCGCACCTTGCCTCCCTGGGCGCGGTGGAGATTGACGCGCAGGCTTATTCGGGATTGCTCGGCGAGGCGCTGTCGGCAGGCGCGGACGGCGCTGCGGGGGCTTCTGCCGCGTTCGATGCGCTCGATTCGTTGCCGGATGCGCCGGCCGACCGTGCGCTGCGATCCGCCACGCGCACCGTGTCCGGCCCGGTCTCCGGCCAGCTCATCGCGCAGCTGATCACCCAGACGTCGTAGATCGGGTGCAGCACCACATTGCGGTCAGGCCGTTCCTTGAACAGCCAGCCGGAGAAGGTGCGGTGCCATTTGTTATCGCGGCTTTCGAGCACGTCGAGCTGCACGAATGCGCCGGTGTCCTTGTCCATTTCCCACGGCGCGGTGGTTTCGCAGGCGCGCAGGCGGATGATGGCATTGCCCGAGCGCAACGCCACGCCCGGCTTCATCGTGAATTTCTGGGTGATCCCGTTGCGCTTGTTGAGCAGGCCGATCTCCGCGACGCGCTCTGCCATCGGCGTTCCGGGCAAGCCGGTCTCGACCTTCACGGGGCGCTCGTCCTGCGTGCGTTCTTCCGGCACGACCGCGACATTGCGGGCTGCCTCGGGGTCTCCGCAGGCCGTCAGCGGTCCAATGATGCCGAGCGCGAGCAACCATCGGCCCGGCCGCGCGGACCGGAGAATCGTCACGTATTCGGAGTCCAGGCTTCGTAATCGCCCGTCGCCATCTGGCGGCGACCGCCGGCAGCGATGGCGCCGGAAGGCAGATGGGCCTGTGGCGTGCCGGTCTGGTTGGGCGTGAATTCGGTTTCCCAGATGCGGGGCGGCGGCAAATGGCTTTCGGGCGTGCCGTCGATGCTGTGATGCAGCCAGCCATGCCATTCTGCAGGCACGCGGCTGGCATCATTGGCGCCCTTATAGATCACCCAGCGGCGCGTGAGGCCATTGGGGTCCGTGCCGCCTTCATAATAGACATTGCCCTGATGGTCCTCGCCCACTTTCGTGCCTTTGCGCGAAGTGAACAGCGAGGTGCCGATGGTGGCGCCGTCCCACCAGGTGAAGATCTTGCCGAGCAGTCCCATGGCCAGAGCGCTTAGCCGCACTCACGGGGGATTGGCAACGTGGAATCGAATGAAGTGCGCTCAGCGCTGCGACGAGGGGCAGAAGCGATCCGCTCGCCACACGGGCGCGCGACCGGCACCGGCGCCTGCAGCCGTGGCACAATCGCCCCATTCGATCCGGTCGCCCTTGGTGATGCCGAGCGCCTCTGCACGTCCTTGCCGGATTTCCAGCACCGCTGTCACTGGCTCATTGGCCGCGAGCGGGCGCAGGCTGTTCGGCTCGCCCTGCAGGATGTCGGCAATCGTACCGTCGGTGCGGATGAACAGCAGGTCCAGCGGAACGCGCGTGTCCTTCATCCAGAAGGATGCCATGTTGGGATAGGCGAAGGGAAAGATCATTCCGGCATCGTCGGCCAGCGTCTCGCGGCCCATCAGGCCGTGCTGCTGCGCGTCCTTGTCCACCGCCATTTCCGCGACGAAGCGATGGGTCTGGCCGCTGGACGTGCGAATGCGAACTTCGGTGCTGCCAGCGGGCAGGGCCGCGCTATTGGCAACCGCTGAGGTGTTAGCGCGGTCCTCCGGCGCCGCATGGCAGGCGGACAGTGCGAGAGCTGTCGCCAGCGCGCCGATGTTCAGACCACGCCCGATCCGCCGCCTCTTCGTCATTCCCAATCCTCTGCTGACAGGGTCTCCGGTCGCTCCGGCAACTCGCCGGGCGCGCTTTCGATCCAGTTGCGAGCGGTCTGCATGCTGTGCCCCGCCCGCAAAAAGGTCGCGATCTGCTTTTCCCGCAACGGCCGGTCGGCCGGCTCGACCGCGAATGGCCCGATTCGCTTGCGGCGGGCGAGGCGCTCGGCCGCATCCCATTGCGCGGCAGCGTCCGGGGCGGCCTGCTCGGATGTCGTCTCGTCGATCCCGTCATGCCGCAGCGTTTGCGCGATGCGGCGTTGCCCGAGGCCCCGCCGCTGCATCGCCCCGGATTTCATCTCGGCATAGGCTCGGTCGTCCACATAGCCGAGATCGACCAGCTTTTGCGTGATCCGCTCGGTCGGGGGCGGGGAATCGCCGGCCCAGCCACGCTCGCGCAGCTTGCGCGCAAGATAGGCGGCGAGTCGGCCCCGGCTGGTGGCGAAGCGCCCGACATAGTGGAGAGCCAGCGCCTCAAGGCTCGCTTCGACGAGCGGTTTTGGCGGCGATTTTTGCGGGCGCGGCGTCATGCGCCATTTTTGTGCCACACTCCCTGTCTTAAAGTAAACGCGCCTAACTCGCGCAAGAACGGGGTAGGGCCAGGCATAGAATGCGGCTTTTCGGTTCAGACAAGCGCAAGCCAGCCAGGCGTAGACGCAAGAGAACAGCCGCCATGCCTTGACTTAAGGGGATGATATCTGGCGGAAAAAGAAGGGTCATTTAAGATGCAGCCAACACCGACGGAAGATCGGCTTGAGCGGCGCTTTGCCGATTTCGATACTTTGGGTGCCGCGCTTGATTATGCGGCGCAGGGTGTTCGTGGAGTTAACTTTCACGATGCCCGCGGCAATCTTGCGCGTCCTTATCCCTTTTCGGAGATGCGCGGCGATGCACTGGCCTGCGCCTATCGGCTGATCGCGCGGGGTGTCCAGCCCCAGCAGCGGATCGCCCTGATCGCCGAGACCGGCCCCGAGTTCGCCCAGTTGTTCTTCGGCGTTGTCTATGCCGGTGCCTGGCCTGTGCCGCTACCGTTGCCCACCAGCTTCGGCGGCAAGGAAAGCTATATCGACCAGCTTTGCGTCCAGCTCGACAGCTGCGACCCGATCATGCTGCTCTTCCCTACCGAGCTGAGCGAGATGGCCGGTGAGGCCGCGCGCCGCAAGGGCGTGGAACCGCTGAGCTTCGATGACTTCCTCGCGGCACCCGTTGCAGCCTGTGCGCTGCCGCAGGCCGGTCCGGACGACATCTGCTATCTGCAATATTCCAGTGGATCGACGCGATTTCCGCATGGCGTGGCGGTGACCCACAAGGCGCTGCTCAGCAATCTCGCCGCGCATAGCCACGGCATGGAGCTGATCGCGAGCGACCGCTGCATCAGCTGGCTGCCCTGGTATCATGACATGGGTCTGGTCGGCTGCTTCCTGTCGGTCGTCGCCAATCAGGTCTCGACCGATTACCTCAAGACCGAGGATTTCGCGCGCCGCCCGCTGGCGTGGCTGGATATGATCTCGCGCCATCAGGGCACCGCGATCAGCTATTCGCCTACGTTCGGTTACGATATCTGCGCCCGTCGCATGTCCAGCCAGACGCGGGCATCCGAGCGCTTCGACCTGTCGCGCTGGCGCTTGGCCGGTAACGGCGCGGACATGATCCGCCCGGATGTGATGCAGCAGTTCGTGGATGCCTTTGCGGAAGCGGGCTTCTCGCCGAAGGCCTTCCTGCCGAGCTATGGCCTGGCTGAAGCGACGCTGGCCGTAACCATCATGCCACCGGGTGAAGGCATCATGGTGGAGCTGGTCGAGGAAACCGAACTGTCCGGCGGCCATGCCGTGGAGGATCGCCCGCAGCGCTTCCGCGCGATCGTCAATTGCGGCAAGCCGGTGATGGGCATGACTGTCGAAATCCGCGACGAATTCGGCGGCCCGCTGCCCGAGAGGACCATCGGCAAGGTGTGGACGACCGGTCCCTCGCTCATGGTCGGCTATTTCCGCGATCAGGAATCGACCGATGCCTGCATGGCCGACGGCTGGCTGGACACCGGCGACATGGGCTATCTTTCGGACGGCTATCTGTACATCGTCGGCCGCGCCAAGGACATGATCATCATCAACGGCAAGAATCACTGGCCGCAGGATATCGAGTGGGCGGTGGAGCAGCTTCCCGGCTTCAAGCAGGGGGACATTGCCGCCTTCGCCATCACCACCGCTGGGGGCGAGGAAGCACCCGCCGTCCTGGTGCATTGCCGCGTCTCCGACAATGTCGAGCGCGCACGGCTGCGGGAAGAGATTCGCGAGCGCGTCCGTTCGATCACCGGCATGAACTGCGTGGTGGAACTGGTGCCGCCGCGCTCGCTGCCGCGCACCAGCTCGGGCAAACTCAGCCGCTCGAAGGCGCGGACCCTGTATCTGACCGGCGAAATCGTGCCCTATGACATCGCGGCCTGATCGGGGCGGTTGACGCGGTAAAAGACTGCGAGCGCGTGCTTACGGGTTGATAACCTGCGCGCGATATGACCGCGCCGTGACCAAGCGTTCAACCGTCCCAGACCAGCGCACCGCGCCCGCCACGGAAGTCGTTTCGCTCGGCTTGTTGTGCGGATTCCGCCCGCTTCCCGGGGCGCAGGCACGCCTTGTATGCGGGAGCCAGTTGCGCTCCGCAGACCGGATGCTGGGGCTCTTCACCACGATCACGGCCATTTCGGCCATGCTCGTGGGTGCCCGGTTTTTCAACCATATCAATATCTGGATGTTCATTGTCTGGATGTTGGTGCTCGGTATTTCACAAGCGCAGTTGCTGCGGTTACGCCGGGTCAATGTGGCGTCGGATTATGCCGATGCGACGCGGGCCGCATTGTTGCGACATGGCGCGATCTGCTGGCTGCAGGGCGCCATATGGGTCGCCGCAATGGTGCTCTTCACCGGCGAAGCCAGGCCGGAAGAAGTGGTCACATTCTGGACCATCGCCTGCTGCCTGATGGCGTCGGTGGCCATTTCGTTCCAGTCGACTCCCTTGTCCGCAAGTGGCTTCATCCTGTCGATCGGCGCGGGCACCGTCTGGATGATGCTGCGACATGCCGATCCCTTTCTGGCGGGTGTCGTGGCGATCTATGCTCTGCTCGCTTTGGCGACAAGCCTCTGGCAGGCGCACCAGTTTGGCGTGCAGGTCTCGACCAGCAAGGCGCTGGCCGAAAAGCGCGAGGTCGTCAGTCTCCTGCTGCGCGAGCATGATCGCGACGGGGCCGATGTGCTGTGGCAGACCGACCCCGCCCGGCGTCTGACCGGGGTTTCCCCGGCCTTTGCGCGGATGCTCGGCAAGACGGTGGAGGAGGTGGACGGGCAATCCATCCTTCAGGTGCTGGCGGGATCGACCTGGACGAACGGGGACTTCGACCCGGCCCTTCATGTGCTGGCGGAGAAGCTCAAGGACCGTGTGTCCTTTTCCGACCTGTGCCTGTCCGGCACGGTCGATGGTGCGCGCCGCTGGTGGTCATTGTCCGCATCTCCCCGGCTGGATGAGGCCGGCAATTTCCTGGGCTTTCGCGGCGTCGGCTCCGACATCACGGTGCAGAAGGAGACGAACGAGCGCATTTCGCAGCTGGCCCGGCTGGATACGCTCACCAATCTTCCCAACCGCCTCAATCTGGGCGAGGAACTGGCTAAATCCGTCGAAGACACGCAGACGTGGCAGACGCGGTGCGCCTTCATGATGATCGATCTCGATCGGTTCAAATCGGTGAACGATACGCTCGGTCATCATGTCGGCGACCAGCTTCTGGCCCAAGTTGCCGAACGTTTGCGCGGCGTCTGCTCGCTCAACGAAGTCTGCGGTCGGCTCGGCGGCGATGAGTTCGCGGTGGTCGTACGCGAGGTGGCCGATCCCATCTATGTCGACCGGCTGGCGAGCGCGATCATCGATGTCGTTTCCAGACCCTATGTGCTCGATGGGCAGACGCTGTTCATCGGCGCCAGCATCGGCTCGGCCATGGCACCGCAGGACGGGACGGATGCGGACATGCTGATGCGCAGTGCGGATCTGGCCATGTATCGCGCCAAGGAGGCAGGGCGCGGCAAGCATCTGCGCTTCACGGCATCGATGCACGCCGATGCAGAGGAGCGCCGCAATCTCGAACTGGCGTTGCGCAACGCAATCGAGGCCGGCGAATTTCACTTGGTCTACCAGCCCATCGTCAACGCGCGGTCCCGCCATGTCATCGGCTTCGAGGCATTGTGCCGGTGGACGCACCCCCAGCTTGGTCCGATTCCGCCCAGCCGCTTCATTCCTATCGCCGAGGATACAAGGCTGATCTCCCGCCTTGGCGCTTGGGTGCTGGAGACGGCATGCAAGACCGCCTGTCACTGGCCTGACGCGGTGAGCCTCTCGGTCAATGTGTCGGCCCAGCAACTGTGCGATCCCGAGATCGTCCCGCAGATCAGCGCAGCTCTGGCGCAGTCCGGACTTCCCGCTAGCCGGTTGGAGCTGGAGGTGACCGAGAGCGTGTTCATGCAGGAGGAGACGGGCGCGTCCCAGGCGCTCGATCGGTTGGCGAAAATGGGCATCCGGCTTTCGCTGGACGATTTCGGGACGGGCTACTCGTCGCTCGGCTACCTTTCCCGTGCACGGTTCGACACCATCAAGGTCGATCAAAGCTTCATTCACGGCGCCGCTCGCGGCCAGCGTGAGAGCCTCGCCATCATCAACGCGGTGGTGGCCATGGCCACCAGCCTTGGGCTGGAGACCACCGCCGAGGGTGTAGAAACCGAAGGGGAATATGACATCATCCGGGCGCTGGGATGCTCGAAGATTCAGGGCTATTATTTCGGCCGGCCCATGTCGCGAGACGAGAGCATCGGCCTGTTCGGGCGCTCGGCGACGCAGGTCGCCTAATCCTTTCGCCTCACCCTTTGGCGAGACGGCGCTCGATGGCTTGCCAGATCGTCGCAAATTGCTCGGCCGGCTGGCTCTGGGCGGCATAAGTGGCGAGCGGCGCACGCCGGAAGCCCATCTGCTCGACAAGGCTGGAGTAGCTGACGATCGGCCAGTCTGGATGGGCTTCGAGCGCCTCGGCATGGAGCTTGCGCCGCCGGTCCACCATCGAGAACACCGGCAGGATCGGGGGATGCCATCCGCCGCGCCGGATCAGGATGCTGGCCAGATCATCGAGCGATTTGCGGGCGAGCGGTGAGGGGATCACCGGCGCCACGACAAGATCTGCGCCCCGCAGCACCTGCTCGGCTGTCTCGGTGAGCCCGGGCGGGCAATCCAGGATGACGCGGTCATAACGCTGCGCGAGGCCCGAGAGGAGCTTCGCCAACCGGCGCTTTTTACCCAGATCGAAGAGCAGCCGCTCCAGACCGTGAAGGGACATGTCGGCGGCCAAGAGATCAAGGCCGGGGATGGCGGTGGGCTGGCAGATGTCTTCCGGTTCCAGCTGCCGCGCGAAGACAGCGCGGGCGGCGTCGCGCGTTTCCGTCTGCGCGGCCAGGAGCCAGGTCGCGGCGCCCTGCGGGTCGAGATCCCACAGCAATGTCCGCCGCGCCGAGAGGCTTGCCGAGGCCCATGCCAGATTGACGGCAAAGGTGGATTTGCCGACGCCTCCCTTGAGGCTGAACACCGCGATTGTCTTCATCTCGGGTTGCGCTGCCATGATCCTGTGATGGATCGATGACAGAAATGTTGCAAATTAAAGTCATGCGATGGGCCCGTCCGCGCCATGCGCCGAGCCCTCGCACGCGATCCCCGCTTGCAAGATCGCCCGCCGCTGCGCAAAGGTCACCGGCGAAACAGGAGCAGAATGTCCATGCAATGGCAGTTGCCGGCCCTTGTCGCGCTTGTCGGCTATCTTCTGGGGTCCATCCCCTTCGGCATCATTCTCACGCGGCTGGCCGGGGCGGGGGACCTGCGCGCGATCGGCTCCGGTAATATCGGCGCGACCAATGTGCTGCGCACCGGACGCAAGGACCTCGCGGCTGCGACGCTCCTGCTGGATGGCGCGAAAGGTGCCGTGGCAGCGATGGTCGGCGCATGGCTGATGCCGGTCGGTGATATGGCCCTCAGCGGCGCCACTATTGGCGGCGTCATGGCCTTTGTGGGGCATTGCTATCCGGTCTGGCTGAGTTTTCGCGGCGGCAAGGGCGTGGCGACGATGCTGGGCGTATGTCTTGCACTGTCCTGGATCGCCGGACTGGTCTTTGCGGCGGTCTGGCTGGCCGCGCTTGCCCTGTTTCGGATCAGTTCGGTGGGCGGCATGAGCGCGGCCATCAGCGCGCCGGTGGCAGCGTTGCTGATTGGCCGGCCCGATCTGGCGGCGCCCATCGCCGGCATGGCGCTCGTGGTGCTGTGGCGGCATCGGTTGAACATCGCGCGCCTGCTGCGCGGGGAAGAACCGCGCGTGGGAAGCTCCCGCGCCGCATGACGACGCTCAACGCAGATCGGTACGATCGCCTGCGGCTCATCCGGACGCCGAATATCGGCCCGGTCGCCTATCGGCAACTGCTAGCCCGCTTCGGCACGGCGGGACGCGCTCTGGAGGCGCTGCCCGATCTCGCCTCGCGCGGCGGAAACCGGCGCTTCAAGCCCTGTGATCGCCACAGCGTCGATGCCGAAATCGCGCAGGTCGAGCGGCTGGGCGCGCATTATCTGTTTCTGGGCGAGGCGGATTACCCGGCTCTGCTCGGCCAGGCCGAAGGTGCCCCGCCGGTGCTCATCGCCCGGGGCAACGCGGGGCTGGGCGTTGAGCGCTGTGTCGCCATCGTCGGTGCGCGCAATGCCTCCGCCGCAGCCTGCCGATTTGCGCGAGAACTGGCCCATGCCCTGCGCGAGGCCGGCATCGTTGTGGTCTCCGGTCTCGCACGCGGCATCGATACCGCCGCGCATCAGGGGGCAGGGATCACGCGGACCGTTGCGGTCATTGGGTCAGGCATCGACGTCAATTTCCCGCCGGAAAATGCCGATCTGCAGGAGCGGGTTGCGCGCGAGGGCCTGCTGCTCACCGAACTGCCGCCCGGTGCTGAGCCACTGGCTCGCCACTTTCCCGCCCGCAACCGGATCATCGCCTGGATGAGCCTGGGGACGGTGGTGGTCGAGGCGGCGCCGCGCTCGGGCTCGCTGCTGACTGCGCGGCTGGCGGGCGAGGAGGGGCGGGAGGTGATGGCCGTGCCCGGCTTTCCGGCCGATCCGCGCGCCCATGGCTGTAATGCCCTCATTCGCGACGGCGCCACGCTGGTGCAAAGCGCGCAGGATGTCGTGGAGGCGATCGCGTCGCTCGATCCCCGCGCGCTGCGCTCGGGTCAGCGCGACTTCCTGCCGCAGCCGCCGTCCGACGATCTGGGGGAGGCGGAACGCCAGCGCGTGACGGGCTTGCTCAGCCTCAGCCCGGTGGCGGTCGACGAACTCATCCGGCAGAGCGGCCTGCCGCCGGCGAGCGTGCAGACGGCGCTGCTCGAGCTTGAGATTGCCGGTCGTTTGCAGCGCCATGCCGGGGGACGGGTGAGCCTTGCCTGAGGTGGCACCGCTTGACATCTTGCCCGCCTGGCAGGCCCGAGGATTGCCCGGTGCGATGATGCGCCGGCTGCTGTCCTTGTTGCTCCTTGCGCTCATCGCGGTGCAGGCATGGCCGGACGGTGCGGCGACGTTCCAGCCGCGCAACGGCTCGGCCTTCAGCGCTTCGACCGTCGACGTCGCGCTGGTTCCGCCGGGGCGGAGCGAGTTTGCCAAGACGGGGCTGCCTCACACGCTGCCGCCGCTCCCTTATGCGCCCGATGTCGTGGCAGCAGGGCGCACAGCGGCGGTCCCGGAATTCTTGCCGCGGCTGGGCCGCGCAGACCCAACCCACGATCAGGCGGCGCGCCGTAATCAAGGCCCACGCCCGCCTCCCTCTGTCTGAAGCTCGGTAATCGCGCCTTCTCGGCGCCCTATCTCACCCGAACTTCGGACAATTATCATGAAACATCTGACGACCCCCGACTCCGGGGATGTCGCTGCGCAGGCGCGCATCGAGACCCTGATCGCCGCATATCCTGACCTGAGCGAGGACGATTTGCGCCGCCTTCTCCACTGGTATCGCAAGGAGGCCTCCTCCTACGATGTCGCGATGCTGTCCGCTCGCGATGACCTGCGGCCGGGCTATGAGCGCTTCTACAAGGATCATATCGGGCGGATTTCGCCCTTCGGCTACACGGTGATATCGATCCTCGTTCTGATCTGCGCCATCGGCGTTTATGCGATCATCAACTATTTGCGCTGACAGGTGTTGAGGCAGGGCGGGCTTGCCATTTGCGGGGCCGCCCCGTCTCAACGCGTGCGCGCTTGACTGGAGTTTTCGATGCAAGGCTGGGTGTTTGATGTCGTGGAAAGCAGCGGCCTGTTCGGCGTGTTCCTGCTCATGCTGCTGGAGACGGTCTTCCCGCCCATCCCATCAGAGGTGATCATGCCGGTCGCGGGCGTGCTCGCCGCGCGGGGTGGCATGGGGCTGGGCGGCGTGATCCTGGCCGGCACGGCGGGCGCGATGGTCGGCAATCTGTTCTGGTATGCGCTGGCGCGGATGATCGGCCTGCATCGCTTCCGCCCGCTCATCGAGCGATACGGCCGCTGGCTGACGCTCGACTGGCCCGAGGTGGAGCGCGCGCAGGGCCTGTTTCGGCGCTTTGGCGGGCCGATCGTGATGGTCGGCCGGGTCCTCCCAACCATTCGCTCGGTCATTTCCATTCCCGCCGGCGTTCTGCGGATGCGGCTGGTCCGCTTTTTCGTGTGGTCGACGGTCGGCACCGCGGCATGGAGCTCCGGCCTGGCGATTGCCGGTTGGGTGCTCGGGCGGCGGTTCAGCAACATCGAGCAGTTCCTCGGGCCGCTGTCGACCGGCATCATCCTGCTGATCGTGCTGATCTATATCTGGCGGCAGGCGACGTGGCACCGCCGGCATGTGGCAGCCGACAAGCCCGATGCCGACGCGTAAGCATTTCGCTTGACGTTGCGGCCGAGCCGTTTCCAGACTCGCGCGTACACGTAAGGATCGTTAGCGGAACTCTATGCAACTCGTCATCGTCGAATCGCCGGCCAAGGCCAAGACCATCGAAAAATATCTGGGAGGCGACTTCCGGGTGCTGGCATCCTATGGCCATGTTCGAGATTTGCCGGCCAAGGATGGCTCGGTCGATCCCGACGACGGCTTCTCGATGGCCTGGGAAAATTATGGCGACAAGGCGCGCCAGCTCAAGGCGATCACCGACGAGGCCAAGAAGGCCGACCGTCTGATCCTCGCGACTGACCCTGATCGCGAGGGTGAGGCGATCAGCTGGCACGTGCAGGAAGTGCTGCGCAACAAGAAGGCGCTGCCCAAACTGGTCGATCGCGTGACATTCAATGCCATCACCAAGGCCGCCGTGACGGAGGCCATGAAGGCGCCGCGCGCGCTCGATGAGGATCTGATCGATGCCTATCGCGCCCGTCGCGCGCTGGATTATCTGGTCGGCTTCACGCTCTCGCCGGTGCTGTGGCGCAAGCTGCCCGGCGCCAAGTCCGCCGGGCGCGTTCAGTCGGTTGCATTGCGCATCATCGTCGAGCGTGAGCGCGAGATCGAGGCGTTCACGCCGCAGGAATATTGGTCCGTCACGGCCGATCTGGAGCAGGCCGGGCAGAGCTTTGAGGCGCGGCTGGTCCGCTGGCGTGGCGAGAAGATCGACCGGCTGACCATCGGCAAGGAGGGCGATGCCAAGGCTGCCAAGGCTGATGTGGAGGCCGGGCGCTTCACCGTCGCCTCGGTCGAGACCAAGCCGGCTACCCGCAATCCGCCGCCGCCCTTCACCACCTCGACGCTGCAGCAGGAGGCCGCGCGCAAGCTCGGTCTTTCAGCCAACGAAACCATGCGCGTCGCCCAACAGCTCTACGAAGACGGCGCGATCACCTATATGCGGACCGACGGCGTACAGATGGATGGCAGCGCCATCTCCGCCGCGCGCAAGGCCATCGCGGACCGCTATGACGGCGGCTATCTGCCGGACAAGCCGCGCATGTACCAAACCAAGGCCAAGAACGCGCAGGAAGCGCACGAGGCGATCCGCCCGACCGAATTCACGCGCGAGAGCGTGGGTTCGGGCGTTCATGCCAAGCTCTATGATCTGATCTTCAAGCGCGCGCTCGCGAGCCAGATGGCGTCAGCACGGCTGGAGCGCACAGCCATCGAGTTCACTGACGGCACCGGCCAGCACGCACTGCGCGCCACCGGGCAGGTCGTGCTGTTCCCCGGCTTCCTGGCGCTGTACGAGGAAGGCCGCGACGATGTCGCGGATGAGGACGGCAAGCTGCTGCCTGCCATGTCCGCAGGCGATCAGCCGGCGAAGCGCGATGTGCGCGCCGAGCAGCACTTCACCCAGCCGCCGCCGCGCTACAGCGAGGCGAGCCTCGTCAAGCGGCTGGAGGAACTGGGCATCGGGCGCCCGTCCACCTACGCCTCGACGATCCAGACGCTCAAGGATCGCGATTATGTCCGTGTCGAGAAGAACCGGTTCTTCGCCGAGGAGAGCGGGCGGCTGCTGACGGCCTTCCTCGAGCGCTTCTTCGAGCGCTACGTGGCCTATGAGTTCACCGCCGGTCTTGAAGATGAGCTGGACGAGATTTCCGGCGGCCGGGCCCAGTGGCAGGCGGTGCTGGAAGCCTTCTGGCGCGACTTCAAGCCCAAGACGGTCGAGATCATGGATCGCAAGCCGTCCGAGATCACCGCGGAGTTGGACGAATTCCTCGCGCCGATGCTCTTCCCGGAGCGGGCCGACGGCAGCGATCCGCGTGCCTGCCCGCTGTGCGCGGACGGGCGCCTGTCACTACGCGGCGGGCGCTTCGGCGCATTCATCGCCTGCTCCAATTATCCCGAGTGCAAGTTCACCCGCAAATTCGGCCAGCCCGGGGGCAGCGGCGAGGCAGACACCGGGCCCGAGGAGCTTGGCAAGCATCCCGAGACCGGTGAGCCTATCCTGCGCAAGTCGGGTCGCTTCGGGCCTTATGTCGAAATGGGCAATGGTAAGGAGGCCAAGCGCGCCTCGATCCCCAAGGATCTGCCGGATGGCGAACTGACGCTCGACTGGGCGGTCAAGCTGCTCTCGCTGCCGCGCACGATCGGCGACCATCCCGAGACCGGCAAGCCGATCGTCGCCAGCCTCGGCCGCTATGGCCCCTATCTAGCGCATGAGGGCAAATATGCCCGGCTGGGCTCGACGGTCGAGATTTTCGAGACGGGCATGAATGCCGCCGTCGCGAAGCTGGCCGATGCCGCCAATCGCGGCGGCGCCCGCAAGGCCGCCGAGCCGCTCAAGATACTGGGCGCACATCCCCGCACAGAGGCCGAGATCAAGCTGATGGAAGGCCGCTATGGCCCCTATGTCACTGATGGCACCACCAATGCGACCCTGCCCAAGAGCGTTGCGCCGGATGCGCTGACGCTGGAGGAAGCGGCTCAGCTTATCGATGCGCGCGCGGCCGCCGCGCCGGCCAAGAAGAAGGGCAAGAAGGCACCGGCCAAGAAGAAGGCCGCGACCGCCAAGGCGCCAACCAAAAAGGCCGCAGCCAAGAAGCCTGCCGCGAAGAAGGCACCGGCCAAGAAGAAGGCAGCAGAAGAGGCTTAAGGGCCCGCTTTCCACGGGGCAGTCGCAGGGTCAGGCGCGACTGCCCAAGCCAAACTGTGGCGGATCGTAGGAAAAGCTTGCTGCACCACCTCTGGTGCTGGGCTAGCAGCGTGGCCAGATTAATCGGCCAAGATTGATCGACAATGCCACCGGCACATCCAGTCCAGGACTTTCCATGACCCGTACGCTCACGCATCTCGAACGCCTCGAAGCCGAGAGCATCCACATCATGCGTGAGGTGGCGGCCGAGGCGGAAAAGCCGGTGATGCTCTATTCGGTGGGCAAGGACAGCGCGGTGATGCTGCATCTGGCGCGCAAGGCCTTCTATCCCGCGCCGCCGCCCTTTCCGCTGCTCCATGTCGATACGACATGGAAGTTCAAGGCGATGTACGAGCTGCGCAACCGCATGGCGGAAGAAAGCGGCATGGAACTGCTCGTCTACCAGAATCCCGAGGCCAAGGAGCGGGGCATCAACCCCTTCGATCATGGCCCGCTGCACACGGACATGTGGAAGACCGAGGGCCTCAAGCAGGCGCTCAATCTCTACGGCTTCGACGTCGCCTTCGGCGGCGCGCGCCGCGATGAGGAGAAGAGCCGCGCTAAGGAGCGCATCTTCTCCTTCCGGACCGCGAGCCATGGCTGGGACCCCAAGAATCAGCGCCCGGAGTTGTGGAATCTCTACAATGCGAAGAAGGCCAAGGGCGAGAGCATCCGCGTCTTCCCGATCAGCAACTGGACCGAGCTGGACATCTGGCAATATATCCAGCTCAATCGCATCCCCATCGTGCCGCTCTACTTCGCGCAGCCGCGCCCGACGGTGGAGCGCGACGGGATGCTGCTGATGGTGGATGACGAGCGCTTCCCGCTGCGCCCCGGCGAGGAGCCGGTGATGCGCTCGATCCGTTTCCGCACATTGGGCTGCTATCCGCTCACCGGCGCGGTCGAGAGCGAGGCGAGCACGCTGTCGGAGGTCATTCAGGAAATGCTGCTCACCACCACCAGCGAGCGGCAGGGCCGCATCATCGACAAGGATGGCGGTGCCGCGAGCATGGAGAAGAAGAAGCAGGAGGGCTATTTCTGATGGCCGACGCCACCCTCGAGACGCCGGTCTACCAGACCGATGCCCTCATCGCGCAGGATATCGATGCGTATCTGGAGCAGCATCAGCACAAGTCGCTGCTGCGCTTCATCACCTGCGGCAGCGTGGATGACGGCAAGTCGACCCTGATCGGGCGGCTGCTCTACGACAGCAAGATGATCTTCGAGGATCAGCTTGCCGCGCTGGAGGCCGACAGCAAGCGCGTCGGCACGCAGGGGCAGGAGATCGACTTCGCGCTGCTGGTCGATGGTCTCGCCGCCGAGCGCGAGCAGGGCATCACCATCGACGTCGCCTATCGCTTCTTCACGACAGAAAAGCGCAAGTTCATCGTCGCCGATACGCCGGGTCACGAGCAATATACCCGGAACATGGTGACGGGAGCCTCCACGGCGGATCTTGCCGTGATCCTCATCGACGCGCGCAAGGGCGTGCTGACCCAGACCCGGCGGCATAGCTATCTCGCCAAGCTGGTCGGCATCCGCCACATCGTGCTCGCCGTGAACAAGATGGATCTGGTCGGCTACGACCGCGCCGTGTTCGATAAGATCGTGGCGGATTATGCCGCTTTCGCCAAGGAAATCGGCATCGAGCAGTTCGTGCCTATGCCGATCTCGGGCTTCAAGGGCGACAACATCACGACCCTCTCGACCAACACGCCTTGGTATCAGGGGCCGACCCTGGTCGATTATCTGGAGACGGTCGAGGTTGATAACAGCGCGGATCAGGCCCGCCCGTTCCGTATGCCAGTGCAATGGGTCAATCGGCCGAACCTGGATTTCCGCGGTTTCTCGGGCCTGGTCGCCAGCGGCGCGATCAAGCCGGGTGATGCCATCCGCGTGCTCCCCTCGGGCAAGACCAGCACCGTCACGCGTATCGTCACGCTGGATGGCGATCTGGACGAAGCCGTTGCCGGCCAGTCGGTGACGCTCTGCTTTGCCGATGAGGTCGACTGCTCGCGTGGCGATGTGATCGCGTCCGCCGAAAACCCGCCGCAGGCGGCCGATCAGTTCGAATCCACCGTCGTGTGGATGTCCGACGATGCCCTGATTCCGGGCCGGGCCTATTGGCTCAAGATCGGCACGCAGACTGTCTCCGCGACGGTCCAGCCGCCCAAATATGTCGTCAACGTCAACACCATGGAGCATCTCGCAGCCAAGACTCTGGAGCTGAATGCCATCGGCGTTGCCGAACTGACGACCGACAAGGCTATCGTGTTCGAGCCTTATGCCGAGAACCGCACGCTGGGCGGCTTCATCCTCATCGACAAGATCACCAATTCCACCGTCGCGGCGGGAATGTTGAACTTCTCACTGCGGCGGGCGCAGAATGTCCACTGGCAGGCGATGGATGTCAGCCGCGAGGCCCATGCGGCGCAGAAGGGCCAGCAGCCTGCGGTGCTGTGGTTCACCGGCCTGTCCGGCTCGGGCAAGTCGACCATCGCCAACATCGTCGAGAAGAAGCTGTTCGCGCTGGGGCGGCACAGCTTCTTGCTTGATGGCGACAATGTCCGCCATGGCCTGAACAAGGATCTGGGCTTTACCGAGGCCGACCGGATCGAGAATATCCGCCGCGTCGGTGAGGTGACCAAGCTGATGGCCGATGCCGGGCTGATCGTGATCACCGCCTTCATCTCGCCCTTCCGCGCCGAGCGGGACATGGTCCGCGCGATGCTGCCGGCCGGCGAGTTCATCGAGGTGTTCGTGGATACCCCGCTGGCCGAGGCGGAGCGCCGGGACGTCAAGGGCCTCTACAAGAAGGCCCGTGCCGGCGAGCTCAAGAACTTCACCGGGATCGACAGTCCCTATGAAGCGCCCGAGAAGCCGGAAATCCGCATCGACACCCAGGCCCTCACGCCCGAGCAGGCGGCGGACCTCATCGTCGAGCGCATCGTGGGCGTGTGGAGCCCGGATCTGTGACGGACGCAGAGCTGGCCGCGCACCTCGCGGAGGAAGCGGGCCGGCGGCTGCTCGCCTTGCGGGATGAAGCGCGCTTCGACGGAAAGGCGCTCGGCGATGAGGGTGATGCGCTCGCCAATGCCTATCTGTGCCAGGTCCTCGGACGCGAGAGACCCGACGACGGCCTGCTCTCCGAAGAGAGCCGCGACACAAAGGATCGGCTCGCCAAGTCCCGCGTCTGGATCGTCGATCCGGTCGATGGCACGCGCGAATATGGCGAGGCGCGAGCGGACTGGGCGGTCCATGTCGCGCTCGCCGTGGATGGCGTGGCGTCGCTTGGCGCCGTCGCCCTGCCGGACATGGGGCTGGTGATGCGCTCGGACCGGCCCATCGCCGTGCCGCCGGCACCTGCGACGCCCCGCATGGTCGTCAGCCGCACTCGCCCGGCGCCCGAGGCGCTGTCGGTCGCGCAGGCGCTGGGTGCCGAGCTGGTCCCGATGGGCTCGGCCGGCGCCAAGGCCATGGCGGTCGTGCGCGGCGCGGCGGATATCTACCTGCACAGCGGCGGCCAATATGAGTGGGACAGTTGCGCACCCGTCGCCGTCGCGCTCGCCCATGGCCTGCATTGCTCGCGCATCGACGGGACACCGCTGCGCTACAATCAGGCCGATGTCTACATGCCCGATCTGCTGATCTGCCGCCCCGAATACGCCGATCGGGTGCTGGACCTGGTCGGCGCGAAGGCGGGGTGACGGGCGGGCTTACCGCTTGATGATCAGCGATTCCGGGCGCTTGCGCGGCACCCATTCGCCCTTGCCGGGGAAGTTCTTCAGCACTTCCCCATCCCAAAGGCGCACGGTGCGGCGATGGAACAGCCAGCCCCCGTCCGCGCCCTTGACGGCATGGTCGTCATACCAGCCGGCAAAGCGCAGCAGATAGGGCGGCTCGCCCTCGCATTCGGTCACGAAAGCGAAGGAGCGCATCTTTACCGATCCGTCCGGCTGCGGCACGAACTGCGTCTGGGTGACATGATGCTGCCGGCCCGGAAAGCCCGGCGCATTGCGATAATGCTCGGCAATGCCGCGAATGCCTTCATGGCCCTCCCAGATGTCGGGATCTTCGAAGACCTCTTCCACCATGCGCGCATCGGGGGTGAAGCAGGCGACCAGCCCATCGACATCGCCGGTATCCAGCGCCCAGCTGTAGTTGGCGATAAGATCCTGCAGGCCGAGCCTGTCTTCGATCGGCAAAGTCATTGCGCGCCTCTCCTCATATGCTGTGCCATCCCCGCTACGGGCAGGGTGACATTTTAGTACAAATTGCAGGATTGAAGGCGGCGGCGGCATTTTGCAATGCGGTCTTGGCGGACAGGCCAGAAATGGACCTGTTTCGCTGTTTGCCATCCCTATCCGGTCGAGCCTCGGCTCTCCCTCGTTCTGAAGGTTTCTATGCCCGCCAACCGACGCACTGCCGCCGCACTGTTCCTGGCGACCTCGTCCTTTGCCCTGATGACCGCAGCGCGGGCGCAAGAAGCGGATACCCACCTCGATGAGGGCGTGGGGACGGATATCGAGGAGATCGTGGTGAGCGGTCAGCGCGAGCGGGGCGCGGTCATCGGCAATGCCACCCCTGAGTTGCAGCTGCGCCCTGCGGACATCCGGGCCCTGGGCGTGAGCACGATCAGCGACCTGCTGACCGAACTCGGTCCTGAGCTGCAGAGCGCGAGCGGGAAGCCGCCGGTGACGTTGCTCGAAGGGCACCGCATTTCCGGCTTCCGCGAGATCGCCCGCCTGCCGGCCGAAGCCATAGCGCGGATCGACATCCTGCCGGAAGAGGTTGGCCTTCGCTATGGTTACGGCGCCGACCAGAAGGTGATGAACATCGTCTTGCGCCAGCGCTTCCGCGCGGTCACGGCTGAGGTCGACGGCCGGGTGCCGACCGCGGGCGATGGCGCTTCGCTGGAGCTGGAGGGCGGCCTATTCCTGATCCGCAACAGCCAGCGGGTGAACATCAGCGCCGAGCATGAGAGCGTTGATCCGATTCTGGAGAGCGACCGTGGGCTGAACCGTGCGGAAAGCCCGGCGCGCAGTCTTCAGCCGGCGCAGGAGACGCTGACGCTCAATGCCAGCTATAGCCGCCCCTTGGGCGAACGCACCAAGGCGACGCTGAGCGGCGAGATGGTCACCAACCGGCGGGACAGTCTCGTCGGCCTAACCCTGCCGGGCGTGACGATTCCCGCCGGATCGCCTTATGTGCCGGGCACCGACGATCTGCTCTTCTACCCGCAACTGGCGGGCGCCGGCGCTCTGGGGCGCGCCTCCAAGAGCCAGACCGGCACGGTCGGCCTCACCGTCAATGCCGAGCGCAGCACGGGGCAATGGACGCTCACCGCCAATTATGCGCGTGCCGAGAGCCGCGTCATCACGGGCCGCCCGTTCGATCTGTCAGATTATGCCGACGCATTGGCGGCAGGCGATCCGGCGGCTGACCCCAGCCTGCCGATCGATGCCGCCTTTCTCAACGCGCGCGCTGCGGACCTCACACGCAGCACCTCGGACACGGCGGATGTCACCTTCATCCATAACCGGCCGCTGTTCAGGCTGCCGGCCGGTGAGGTCATGGCCACGATGAAGCTGGGCGGCGCGCTCACGCGGATCGAGAATATGCGCGAGCGCGATCTGATCCCCTCGGTTCGCGACCTTGGGCGGGACAGCGCGACCGGGTCGCTCACCGTGGATATTCCCCTTATGCCCGCCTCCTCGGGCATCGGGCGCATGTCCGCCAATGCCACGCTCGGGCTTGATCATTATTCGGATGCCGGCACGTTGCGGAACTTCGGGCTGGGTCTCAACTGGTCGCCTCTCGGCTTCCTGTCCCTCTCGGCCGGTTACAGCGATGAAGACTCCGCCGCGACGGTGGCCCAGATCGGCGATGCGCAGACCTTTACGCCCTTCGTACCGATCTTCGATTTCGCGCGCGGCGAATCCGTGCTGGTGACAACGATCACCGGCGGCAATCCCGATCTCGACAAGGCGCGGGTGAAGACGTTCCGGCTCGGGGCGGACATCTCGGTGCTACGCGAGCCGCGCCTGCGGTTCGACATATCCTACAATCGCCGCGCGACCGAGGGTGGCGTGTCGGCCTTTCCGGGCGTGACGGCGGACACGATCGGCGCGTTCCCGGAGCGGTTCGCGCGCGATGAAAGCGGCCGCCTCACGCAGGTGGACCTGCGCCCGATCAACATCGCCGAGCAGACGCGGGAAGTGCTCCGCTGGGGTTTCAGCTTCAGCAAGCGCCTTGCCACCCCGCAGAGCCAGATCGATGCCATGCGGGCTGCGTTCCAGCGGCGGCAGGCCGAGCGGGCCGCGCGCGGGGAAACGGGCGGTGCGGATCGGCCGGGCAGGGGCGGGCAGTCCGGAGCCGAGACCCCACCCGGAGCGGATGGACCCCCTCCGGGCGATGCACCCGGCCCCCGGCCGGGCGGCTTTGGTCCCGGTGGTCCCGGTGGACGGGGCGGTGCAGGCGGTGGCGGCGGCGGACGCGTCGACTTCTCCATCCATCACGAGTGGGCGCTGACCAACACCACGCAATTGGCCCCGAGCCTGCCCGTGCTCGATCTGCTAGATGGCGATACGCTGGGCGACACCAGCGGGCCGTCGCGGCATCTGATCGAGCTGCGCACCGGCGTTTCGCAGAGCGGCTATGGTCTGCGGCTGACCGGCAGCTGGCGCAGCCCCTCGCGCGTCAATGGCACGGCAGGGCTGCCGGCCAGCCAGCTGCGCTTTGGGGCGCTGGCCAAGGTGGACGTGCGGGCGTTCGTGAACTTCAATCAGATGCCCGGCCTGATCGAGAAAGCCTCGTTCCTGCGCGGCGCGCGGCTCCAGCTGGGGGTCGACAACGTCTTCGATGCGCGCCAGCGTGTCACGGATGGCAATGGCGCAGTGCCCTTCGCCTATCAGCCTGCCTTCATCGATCCGCTGGGCCGCACGGTCCGGTTGAGCGTCCGCAAGCTGTTCTAGGCACTACAGGTCGCGGGACCAGAATTGCATCTGGTGGCTGGTCTCGTCCGTCTGGTCGATGTCTTTCCAGCGATATTCCGCCATGACGCCTTCCAGCGGCTGATAGCCCCGCTTGCGCCAGAATGGGCCAAGGTCGCGGGCCTCAGCGGGGCGGAGCGGATGATCGGCAGGGCGAATGACGCCGCAAAAGCAGGTCGCCATCGCCCCGGCCTCGCGTGCGGCGGCTTCGCGCGCATCGAAAAAGGCGTGGCCAAGGCCGTGGCCACGATAGGCACCGAGCACCACGGACTCGCCGAAGTAGAAGAGCCGATCCACCTCGATGCCCTGCGCGCGGAATGGCGCCTGCAGCGGTTCGTCCTGCCCCCTCATCGGCGAGGCGGTGGCGGCGCCGATGATGGCGCTGCCATCCCGTGCGATGACCAACGCCGCATCGGCGCCGTCGAGAAACGCGCTCAGATAGCGCTGCTCGTAATCGACCGAGCCGTCATAGAGATAGGGCCATTCGCGAAAGACGGTGATGCGCAGGCGGGCGAGATCGTCGATGGCGGCATGGCGCGCCTCGCGGTCCCGTAGCGTCTCGACGGTCAGGTTGCTCACGCTGGCGCGTCTTCCCGGCTGACCTGCGCGATCCAGTCGGCGAGATTATAATAGACGGTGACACGGCGGATCAGATTATCGCGCACCTCGAAGAAGGCCGCAGCCGGCAGCACATAGCTTTGGCCATGCGCGGGAGGCAGGCCGTCCTCGCCGACCAGATATTCGCCATGGACGATGAATTCCGCCGCGGCGCGACTGCCATCCTCATTCACCATCAGCGCGATGTCGGCGAGGCGCTCGCGATAGGCGCGGTCCATGCGGCCCAGAAAGGCGCGAAAGGCGTCCTTGCCGGATTCCCGTTCGCCCTGATTGATATCATGCACCACATCGTCGGCGAGGCAGGCCAGCATGGTCTCGGCATCGCCGGCATTGAAGGCGTCATAATAGCGCGCGAGAAGGGCGCGGGTCTGGCTTGCTGAGGTCATCGCAGGTCTTTCGTGATCCATGGGAGGCGGATCGCAAACCTATTCACGGTTCAACAATCGAGCGCAAGATGCGCCCGAACCGCCCGTGCCTGGGGTTCAGTGGCAGTAGGTCTGCTTGAGGGTCACCCCATCGATCATCAGTCCGCCCACGATCATCACCGCTCCGCAGCAGCTGGCGTAGAGCAGATAGCCCGGAAAGCCGGGATAGACCTCAAGATAATGGGCACCCCGTGCGGTCGCGCCCATGGCGACGCCGAAGATCGCCAGATAGGCCTCGAACTTGGTGCGAATGGTGAAGAGGCGGGCGATCTTGCGCATCTCTGGTCCTGTGCATCGAGTCCGAAAGGCGAGATGCACAGGTAAGGATCGCGTTAACCATCTGCAATCGCAGTAGGCGGGCCCGCGCGGTAGCTGTTTCAGGATGGGACGGTGCCGGCGTTCTTGCCAGCCCCGATTTTAGAGCAGGTGCGCAAATTCCTGCACGACGGCGCGATAGACCGGGCGCTTGAACGGCACGATCAGATCCACCAGTCGGTCGGACGTGACCCACTGCCACGCCATGAATTCCTGATGCTCGGTGGCAATGTCGATATCGCTATCCTCGCCCTTGAAGCGCAGCAGGAACCAGCGTTGCGTCTGGCCGCGATATTTGCCGCCCCACAGCCGGCCCATCAGCTCTTCGGGCAGATCGTAAAGATGCTCTTCGGTCGAGCGGGCAATGATGTCGACGAGATCGGCCGCAATGCCGGTTTCCTCGCCCAGTTCGCGCAGCAGTGCCTGCTCGGCCGTCTCGCCCTTGTCGATGCCGCCCTGCGGCATCTGCCAGGCATCGCTTTCCTTGGAATCGAGTCGCTGGCCTACGAACACCTCGCCCTGACGGTTCGCCAGCATAATGCCGACGCAGGGGCGGTAGGGGAGAGAGGCGGGGTCGATCTTGGTCATGACGAGGTCGCGATTTCATCCGTTAAAAGAAGTTCACGGCCGCGATGGCAAGCCGGAGAGAAAAAGGCAATGCTCTGTCGCGCGCAGCTTTTCTACTTTGCTCGGCTGGGCTCGACGGACTAGGGGCGATGCAACCACTGCATTACTAGAGTCTGAGCATGGCATCTGCCGCACCCACATCGACCATAACTCACAGCAGCGAAGAGGCTGCGCCCGAAGCCGTTGTCGTCCGTTTTGCCGGAGACAGTGGCGATGGCATGCAGCTCACTGGCGGGCAATTCACCCTGTCCACCGCGCTGGCAGGCAATGACCTTGCGACCTTCCCCGATTTTCCGGCGGAAATCCGGGCGCCGCAGGGCACGCTGTTCGGCGTTTCGGCGTTCCAGATCAACTTCGGCTCGTCCGAGATCACAACGGCCGGCGATGCGCCCGATATCCTGATCGCGATGAACCCGGCCGCGCTCAAGACCAATGTCGTGGATTTGAAGTCCGGTGGCCTCATCATCGCCGACACGGGCGAGTTCAACGAGCGCAATCTTGCCAAGGCGAAATATGAGAGCAATCCGCTGGAGGATGGCTCGCTGGCGCGCTGGCAGGTGCTGGCGTTTGATATCTCCGCGCTGACGCTGGAAAGCGTGAAGCCCTTCGGCCTTGGCAACAAGGAAGCGCTGCGCTCCAAGAACATGTGGACGCTGGGCCTGGCGTTGTGGATGTTCGACCGCAGCCGTCAGCCGATCATCGACTGGCTGAAGGCCAAGTTCGCCAAGGCGCCGGAAATTGCCGATGCCAACATCGCCGCCCTCAATGCCGGCCATGCCTATGGCGAGACCGCCGAGCTGGCCGCGCCGCTCAAGCAGCTCCATGTCGCCCCGGCGCCGGCCCCCGAGGGTCTCTATCGCACGGTGACGGGCGCCGAGGCGATCTCGCTCGGTCTCGTCGCGGGTGCGCAGCTGGCCAGCCTGCCTATGTTCTTCGGCGGCTATCCGATCACGCCGGCGAGCTCGATCCTGCATCATCTCTCGCGCCTCAAGGAATATGGCGTGACGACGTTCCAGGCCGAGGACGAGATCGCCGCCATCGCCAGCGCGATTGGCGCGAGCTATGCTGGGTCACTGGGCGTCACCAGCTCGTCCGGCCCCGGCATCGCGCTCAAGGGCGAGGCGATGGGCCTTGCGATCATGACCGAGCTGCCGCTGGTGATCGTGAACTCACAGCGTGGCGGTCCCTCGACCGGTCTGCCGACCAAGACCGAGCAGTCGGACCTCTATCAGGCAGTCTATGGCCGTAACGGCGATGCGCCGATGCCGGTCATCGCCGCGCGCTCGCCCGCAGACGCGTTCGATTGCGCCATCGAGGCATGCCGGATCGCCACCGAGTATATGACGCCGGTGATGCTGCTGACCGACGGCTACATCGCCAATGCCGCCGAGCCTTGGAAAGTGCCGGACATGAGCGGTTACGAGCCGTTCACGGTCAAGTTCCTGGATGCCGTGCCGGAAGGCGGCCTCAAGCCCTATGCCCGCAATGAGAAGCTGGCACGGCCCTGGATCAAGCCGGGCACGCCCGATCTCATGCACCGCATTGGCGGCATCGAGAAGGAAGTGAACACCGGCCACATCAACTATGCGCCGGCCAACCACCAGGCCATGACCGAACTGCGCCGCGACAAGGTGCTGGGCATCGCCAAAGGCGTGCGGCAGGATGTGTCGCTGGGCGAGGAGAGCGGCAAGCTCGTCGTCGTCGGCTGGGGCTCGACCTACGGGCCAATCCTTCAGGCCGTGCGACGCGTGCGGCGCAAGGGGCTGGATGTCTCGCACATCCACATCCGCCATATCTGGCCGCTGCCGGAAAATCTGGGTGAGCTGCTCGCCGGCTACGAGAAGATCCTCGTGCCGGAGATGAACACCGGCCAGCTCAAGACCGTGCTGCGCGACCAGTATCTGCTGGATGCCCGCCCGCTCAACAAGATCTCGGGTCAGCCCTTCCGCATCGCGGAAATCGAGGCGGCCATCGAGGGGATGCTCGCATGAACGACATGACCACATTGACCAAGCCGCGCGTCGAGACCAGCCTCAAGGACTGGGAGACCGATCAGGAGGTGCGCTGGTGCCCGGGTTGCGGTGACTACGCCATCCTGAAGGCCGTTCAGCGCACGCTGCCGCAGCTGGGCGCAGACCCCAAGAACACTGTGTTCGTTTCGGGCATCGGCTGCTCCTCGCGCTTTCCTTATTATGTCGAGAGCTACGGCTTCCACACCATCCACGGCCGTGCGCCGGCGGTGGCGACGGGCGTGAAGCTGGCCAATCCGGAACTGGACGTGTGGATCGTCACCGGCGACGGCGATGGCCTTTCCATCGGCGGCAACCACACGATGCACATCCTGCGTCGCAACCTCGATTGCCAGATCCTGCTGTTCAACAACGAGATCTACGGCCTCACCAAGGGGCAGTATTCGCCGACGAGCCGGGAGGGGACCAAGAGCCCGTCCACGCCGTTCGGTTCGGTCGACCATCCGGCCCGGCCCTGCGCCTTCGCGCTCGGCTCGGGTGCCCGGTTCATCGCGCGGGCCTATGACGTGTCCAAGCAGCTGCCGGACGTGCTCAAGGCCGCCTATGAGCACAAGGGTGCGGCGTTTGTGGAAATTTTCCAGAACTGCATCGTCTACAACAAGGATGTGTTCGCCGACTTCACCGAGAAGAAGAATGCCGATGTCGGCCAGCTCTGGGTAGAGCATGGCAAGCCGCTGCTCTTCGATAAGGGCGCTAAAGGCATCGCGCTCGACCGCGAGGCGCTGACGCTCAAGGTCGTGGATGTGGTCGATGGTGATTGGCAGGCAGCCGGCGTGATCGTCCATGACGTCACCAACCGCGCCGTTGCGCACATGCTGGTGGAAATGCCCTTCGGCCTGTTCCCGATGGCGCTGGGCGTGCTCTACGATGCCCCCAAGGCGAGCTTCGAGCAGGCCGTGGTGGAGCAGAATGCCCTGCTGGCCAAGGGC
Organism: Sphingobium sp. B8D3A; assembly: GCF_025961995.1. Taxonomy (NCBI): domain Bacteria; kingdom Pseudomonadati; phylum Pseudomonadota; class Alphaproteobacteria; order Sphingomonadales; family Sphingobiaceae; genus Sphingobium; species Sphingobium sp. B8D3A. The sequence continues at coordinate 1,862,922 of NZ_JAOQOS010000001.1, forward strand.
AAGACGCCGGACCTGCAGAAGCTGGTGAGCCAGGGCCAGACCTGGACGGTGACGAAGGACGGCCCGGCGCTCTGAGGGCGCCGGTTCCTTTTCTTATCCGGCCCACGCCAAAGAAGGCGCAAGCCGACCTTGTCTCAGGGTGGATTGGCCCGTAATCCACTCCCGTGATTGCCAATGTCCCATTCTTTCCGCTGATCGTGGGTGCCGTGCTGGCCGTCTGGCTGGTGCTGGCGGTCTGGGCGCTGTTCACCGGCCTCTCGATGCGGCGCAAGGCGGCGCTGGCGCGCACGCACGCTGCGCAACTGGTCGATCTGCTGAATTCCGCGCCCGCTGTGCCCTTGCTCATCCGCCCCGATGGCAAGCTGGATGCGCCGGACAGGCTCGCCGCATGGCTCGGCCGTGAGACCGCGCCCACCGACCTCGATCGGCTGCTGGATGCAGATGGCGGCCTGGAGCCCGATCATGCCCGCGCGCTCGGCACCGAAATTGCAGCGGCGCAACAGGGCGGCCGCCCCTTCACGCTACCGGTGCGCGTCAACGGGTCGGACCGGATGCTGCTCATGCGTGGCGGTCCGGTGGGCACGCGGCTCGGCAAGGCCGGCACGGTCGTGCTCTGGGTCTTCGACGCGACCGACAGCTTCGCGCAGATCCAGGAGCTGCGCGGGCAGGTCGGGCAGTATCGCCAGGCCCTCGATGCGCTCTCGGGTGTGATCGAGGCGGCGCCCATGCCGGTCTGGCACCGCGCCGCCGATCATCAGATCAGCCTGGTCAACAGCGCCTATGTGAAGGCGGTGGACGGAAAATCCGCGCAGGATGTGATCGAGCAAGGCATTGAGCTTGTCGAAGCAGTCGACGGCATTTCCCCGCGCGCATCGGCCGCCAATGCCGCCGCGCGCAAGGCCCCTACTGCTCGGATGCTGCCGGTCACCATCGATGGCAAGCGCCGGTTGATGAAGGTCGTCGATGTCCCGCTCGGCCCCTCGGGCGTTGCAGGTTACGCGATCGACATGCAGGAGCTGGAGGAGGTGCGGGCCGAACTGCGCCACCTCTCGCAAGCCAACCGGGACATGCTGGACAGGCTGTCGGCCGGCGTCGTTCAGTTCGGTGCCAATCAACTGCTGCAGTTCTGCAATCAGCCCTTCCTCAGCCTGTTCGGCCTGACGCCGGAGACAGCGGCGTTCGATACCCATTTTGACCGCGTGCTGGATGCCATGCGGGACAGCGGGCAGGTGCCCGACACACCGGATTTCCGCGCGTGGCGGCAGGAGCGCCGCAACTGGTTCCTCTCGCCCTCCGCGCATGAGGAGCAGTGGCGCCTGCGCGATGGCGTGCATCTGCGCGTCTACGCCCAGCCGCTGCCCGATGGCGGCCTGCTGGTCATCTTCGAGGACCGTACCGAGCATGTCCAGTTGGCCTCGGCGCGCGATACGCTGCTGCGGGTGCGCACGGCCACGCTCGACAATCTGTTCGAGGCGATTGCCGTGTTCGCCTCCGACGGTCGTCTGCATCTGTGGAACAGCCGCTTCACTAAGATCTGGTCGGTGCCCGACACAACCATGGCGGCGCATCCGCGCGTTGATGAACTCATGTCGGCGCTGGCGGATCGCCTCGCGCGCCCCGAACAGGCAGGCCTTGTCCACCAACTCATCCGCGCGGCGACGATGGAGCGCCGTCAGCGTGGCGGGCGCATCGCCTTTGCGGACGGGCGCTTCTTCGAGTTTGCGGCCATCCCGCTGCCGGACGGCAACGCGCTGTTCACCATGCTCGACACCACCGACAGCCGGCGCATTGAGCAGGCCCTGCGGGATCGCAATGAAGCGCTGGAGGATGCCGACCGGGTGAAGACCGCCTTCGTCTCCAACATGAGCTACGAGTTGCGCACGCCGCTCACCTCCATCGTCGGCTTCGCCGAGATGATGGAGGCCGGCTATGCGGGCGAATTGAGCGCCCAGTCGCGTGACTATGTGAATGCCATCATGACGGCGACGACGCGTCTGACGCGACTGATCGACAATGTGCTGGACCTGACTCAGGGCGCGGCGGGCGGCTTGCCCATCGAGAGGCGCGACATCGATGTGGCCGCGATGGTGCGGCAGGTGGTCGACGGCCTGAGCGACAAGGCGGACTCGCGCGATGTGACGGTGGACATGTCGTTCGAGCAGGAGCCAGGCACCGTGTCGGGCGACGAGCGCCGGTTGCGGCAGGCTCTCGCCCATGTGGTGGATAATGGAGTGAGTTTCGTGAGCCGGGGCGGGCGGGTGCTTGTGCATGTGCAGCCCGCGCCGGACGTGGTGCGCATCATCGTGTCCGATGACGGCCCGGGCATCGATGCTAAGACACAGGCGCATCTGTTCGACGTGTTCGTGCGGTTCGGGCGTCACGGCGATGGGGCCAATCAGGGGCTGGGATTGCCGCTGGTGCGCCAGTTCGTGGAAGCGCATGGCGGCAGCGTCGATCTCGTCTCCGAGCCCGGGCAGGGGACCAGCGTCACGCTCACTCTGCCGCGCGGAGGATGATGGCGTGTCCGATCATGCCCTTGTCTTCTCCTCGGCAGACGCGCTCACCGATTTCGGCGCAGCCTTGGGCGCGAAACTGCGGCCCGGCGATGTGATTACGCTTACCGGCGGGCTGGGCGCCGGCAAGACGACGCTCGCGCGTGGCCTGCTCACGGGCCTTGGGCATGAAGGCGATGTGCCAAGCCCGACCTTTGCCATTCTGCAGGGCTATGAGCCGCCGGAAACGCGTCTGCCGGTCGGCCATGTCGATCTCTATCGTATCGAGGACACGGGCGATCTCGGCGAACTCGGGCTGGACGAATGGCTCGAAGATGGCGCGCTGGCGATCGAATGGCCCGACCGGCTGGCGGGGCGCTACGATGCCATCGCCCTTGCCTTGCAGATCGACATTTTGGCGGACGGCACGCGCCGCTTGACAGCGCGGGTGCCGCGCGTTTGGGAGAGCCGATGGCCAGTCATATGATCCCACCACAGAGCGCGCGCGCATTTCTCGATCAAGCCGGATGGGCAGGGGCCGAGATCCTGCCGCTTGCCGGTGACGCTTCGTTCCGGCGCTATTTCCGCGTGGTCGAGGGTGATCGTCGCGCCATTTTGATGGACGCCCCGCCGCCGCATGAAGATCCGCGCCCATTCATCAGCGTGGGCGAGTGGCTGTGCGAAAGCGGATTCGCGGCGCCCGCCATATTGGCGCGGGATCTCACGCAGGGCCTCGTGCTGCTCGAGGATTTTGGCGATGCGCGGGTGCGCGAGCATCTGGACGCCGCGCCGGCCGAGGAGATGGCGATCTATACCCGCGCCGTGGACCTTCTCGTCGATCTTCATGAGCAGCCGGCCCAGAGCGGCCTCGCGCCTTATGATCGCACCGTCTACCAGCGCGAGGCAGCGCTGTTGACCGAATGGTACGCGCCGGCGGCAGGGCTCGCGGTCGACGCGCCGGGCTACACCGCAGCATGGGACAAGGTGCTGCCGATTGCCGAGCAGGATGTCGCGCCAGTGGTGACGGTGCTGCGCGATTATCATGCCGAGAACATCATGCTGCTGCCGGACCATGCGCGCTCGCGCGGGCTTGGTCTGCTGGACTTTCAGGACGCGCTGGCCGGCCACCCGGCTTATGACCTCGTCTCGCTCCTGCAGGATGCCCGGCGCGATGTGAGTCTCGCTGTGGAGCAGGCAATGCTGGCGCGTTATCAGGCGCGCGCGAAAGTCTCGCCGGATTTCAAGGCGGCTTATGCGGTGCTGGGAGCTCAGCGCAATGCCAAGATCATCGGCATTTTCACGCGGCTGTGGAAGCGCGATGGCAAGCCGCGCTATCTCGATTTCCTGCCGCGCATGTGGGGGCTGCTGGAGCGCGATCTTGCCCATCCCGCGCTCGCGCCGGTGGCCGACTGGTTCGCGCAGAATGTGCCCGCCTCGGCGCGGGGCCGGCTGGATGCGGGGCAATCCGCGCAATGAGCACCACGCTTGAGACGGCGATGCTGATGGCCGCTGGCCTCGGCAAGCGGATGCGTCCGCTCACGGCCACACGGCCCAAGCCACTGATCCGCGTGGCCGGCCAGCCGCTCATGGATCACGCGCTGGACCGCATCGAGGACGCCGGCATTCGCCGCACGGTGGTGAACGTCCATTATCTTGCCGGGCCCATCGAGGCGCATCTGGACTCGCGCACCCGGCGGACGGGTGCGAGCTATCCGGTCTCCGACGAGCGCGCCCGGTTGCTGGAAACCGGCGGCGGCCTCGTCAAGGCGCTGCCGCTGCTTGGCGACAAGCCCTTCCTCTGCGCGAACAGCGACAATCTGTGGATCAACGGGCCGTTCGATTCCATCCGTGCGCTGGCCGACCGCTGGGATGATGATGCGATGGATGCGTTGCTGCTGCTCATCCCGCACGCCCGCGCCACCGGTCATCGTGGTCTTGGCGATTTCCACATGGAGGCCAATGGTCGCCTGAGCCGGCGCAAGCCCGGCCGCGTGGCGCCGTTCGTCTTCACCGGCGTGCAAATCCTCTCGCCGCGCCTGGTGCGCGATCCGCCGGGCGAGGTCTTCTCGACCAATATTTTCTGGGACCGCGCGATCGAACAGGGCCGCGCCTTTGGCCTCAGCCATGGCGGCCAATGGTTCGATGTCGGCACCCCGCAGGCGATTCCGCTGGTCGAGGCAGGATTGGCTGATGGCTGAGCGCCGCGCGCCGGCCATCTTTACCATCCCCGCTCACCGGGCATTTTCGGATGCGCTCGCCGCCGGGCTGCTCGCCCAGCATGGTGGGCGTGATGGCGGGCTGTCGCTCGCACGCGGCATCATATTGCTGCCGAACAATCGTGCGGTGCGGGCGGTGCGCGATGCGTTCGTGCGCGCCTCCGGCAACGGGTTGCTGCTGCCGAGGCTGGTGCCCATCGGCGATATCGATCTCGATGAAGCGCTGGGCAGCGCGCTCAGCCCGATCGGCGCGGAAGCGGATATTCCGCAAGCCATCGCGCCGGCCGAGCGGCTGATGATCCTGACCCGGCTGGTGATCGACCAGCGCGCACGGCGGGGCGAGCGGCTTGAGACGGGCGAGGGCTGGCGGCTGGCGACGGCGCTGGCGGGCGCCTTCGACCAGTTGACCGTCGAGCGCAAGGCGCTTGCCGATCTCAAGGCGCTGCAGCCCGATGACCTCTCGCACCACTGGCAGGCCGCGTTCAGCGATTTCGATGCATTGGCGGCCCAATGGCAGCAGGAGCTGGCCGCGCGCGGGCTGATCGACATGGCCGAGCGGCGCAATCGCCTGCTCGATCATGTTGCGGCCCGCTGGCGCGAGGTGCCGCCGGAGCGCTTCGTTGTCGCCGCTGGTATCGTCACCAATACGCCAGCCGTGGCCGGGTTGCTCAAGACGGTCGCCGGCCTGCCGCGCGGCGCTGTAGTGCTGCCCGATCTCGACCAGAATCTCTCGGATGAGCAATGGGATGCGATCTGCCCCGTCGCGCGCCCGGAGCCGGGGCGCGATCTGCCGCCGCCCGCCAATGAATCGCACCCGCAATTCGCGCTCAAGCTGCTGCTGGAGCGGATGGATGCCCACCGCGCCGAGGTCGCGCTTTGGCGCTGGGGCAGCGAGCATGATGCCCGCGCCGCACGGGGGAAGGCCATCAGCAACGCCATGCTGCCGGCCTTGCTGACCGGAGGCTGGCCGGATGTGCCGACCGCGCAGCGTTCGCTCAAGGATGTCCGCGCCATCGAGGCGGCAAACCCGGCCGAGGAGGCGCAGGCCATCGCCATCGCCCTGCGCGAGGCGGTGGAGACGGAAGGGCGCACGGCCGCGCTCGTGACGCCGGATCGCGCGCTCGCGACGCGGGTGTCCGCGCATCTGCGCCGCTGGGGAATCGACGCTGACGACAGCGCCGGCCGTCCACTCTCCCAGCTTCCGCCCGGCACGCTGCTGCTGGCGCTCGTGCAGGCCGGTGCCGAACAGTTCGCGCCGGTGCCGCTGCTGGCGCTGCTCAAGCATCCGCTGGTGATGGCTGGTGACGAGCGGCTGGCGTGGCTCGAATCCGTGCGCCGCCTTGATCTGGTGCTGCGCGGCCCCCGGCCGGCGGCGGGATTGGCCGGTGTCACCGCCTTGCTCGCGGAAAAGGGCAGCCGGCAGCAGGTGATGAGGGAAACGCTGCGTCCCTGGTGGGCGCAGGTCGTGGCACTGCTGACGCCTCTGGAGGCCGCCTTTTCTGAAGAGCAGAGCCTGCCTGGCCTGTTTGCTGCCGTCCGCGAGACGGCCTCGGCCTTGACGGAGGAGCGCGTCTGGGCCGGTCATCAGGGTCATGCCGCCGCGCAATGCCTGGGCGATGCGGAAGCCGCAGCACCGCAAGGGCCGGCGCGCGCGGATGGCGCCGGCTTCGTGGGGATGCTCGCGCAGATCCTCGGCGGGCAGGCCGTGCGTCCCCCGCAGGGTGGTCACCCGCGCCTGCAGATCCTGGGCTTGCTGGAAGCGCGGCTGCAGCAGGCCGATCTGATGATCCTTGCCGGCCTCAATGAAGGCGTCTGGCCGGGCCTGCCGTCTCCGGACCCATGGCTCGCCCCGCGCATCCGCCGCGCGCTTGGCCTGCCGGGGCTGGATTATCGCATCGGTCTCTCCGCGCATGATTTCGCCAATGGGCTAGGCGCGCCGCAGGTGATCCTCTCCCGTGCCCGGCGGGATGCCTCCGCGCCCACCGTCGCCTCGCGCTTCTGGCTGCGGCTCAAGGCCATGACCGGCGCGCGCTGGGTGGAGGATGACAGGCTGATCGCGCTGGCACGGGCCATCGACAGGCCCGATGCTCCTGCGCCGGCCTATCGCGCACCGGCGCCTCGCCCACGCGCCGACCTGCGCCCGCGCGAGATCGCCGTCACCGATGTCGATCGCTTGCGGGCCGATCCTTATGCCTTCTACGCCGCGCGCATTCTGCGTCTGGCGCCGCTGGACGTCGTGGATGCCGACCCCGGCCCGGCCTGGCGTGGTACCCGCGCGCATGATGTCCTCCAGCGCTGGATGGAAGAAGGCGGGCACGATCCGGCGCGGCTCTCTGCGCTGGCGCAGGAAATGATCGCGCAGGCGCAAGCCCATCCGCTGCTCAAGACGCTCTGGCAGCCGCGTTTGCTGGCCGCGCTCGACTGGGTGGCGAGCGCCGTGCGCGGTCAGGCCGGCCAGGGGCGCGAGGTGCTGTTCGGCGAAAAATGGGGCCGCATCGAGCGGGCAGGCGTGACCCTGCGCGGCAAGCCCGACCGAATCGACCGGGTTGCGGACGGCACGCTGGCCATAGTTGATTACAAGAGCGGCGCGACCGCCTCGGTCAAGCAGGTCAAGGCCGGCTTCTCGCTCCAGCTCGGTTTGCTAGGGCTGATCGCGCAGGCCGGCGGGTTTGCGAAGGAAGCGGGTCTTGCCGCCGGATCGGATGTGAGCGCCTTTGAATATTGGAAGCTCGGCAAGGGCACGGATGGCAATTTCGGCTTCAAGCGTCCGTTGACCGACCCCAAGGGCAGCTACAGGCGGATCGTGACGGCAGATTTCCTCGCGATGGTCGCCGGCTTCTTCGATGATGCCGTGGCGCGCTGGCTGACAGGCGACGAGCCGTTCGCCGCACGCCCGCACAGCGATGCACCCGTGTTCACCGATTATGACCAACTCATGCGGCTGGATGAGTGGTTCGCGCGGGATCGGCGGGCCGAGCCCCTGCCGGAGGTGAACTATGGCTGAGGCGGGCGAACTCAACCGGCTGACGCACGAGCAGGCCAGCGCCTCGGACCCCGCCGCCCATCGCTGGGTGCGCGCCTCCGCCGGCACCGGCAAGACCGCTGTGCTCTCGGCCCGGGTTCTGCGGCTGCTGCTGAGCGGCGTCGCGCCCGAGCGCATTTTGTGCCTCACCTTCACCAAGGCGGGCGCTGCGGAAATGGCCGAGCGCGTGCACAGCCGGTTGGCGCGCTGGGTGCAGGGGCAGTCCGTCGACGTCGCGCGCGATCTGGTGGCGCTCGGCGAGGATCCGGGGCCGGAGGCGATCGCCCGCGCCCGCCTGCTGTTCGCGCGCGTGCTGGATGCGACCGGCGGCGGGCTGCGCATCCAGACCATTCACAGCTTCTGTCAGGCCCTGCTGACTGCCTTCCCGCTGGAGGCAGGGCTGGTCCCCGGGTTCCGGCCGCTCGACGAGCGCGGGCAGGGCGAGCTGGCCCGGCGTGCGTTGATCGCGATGATCGAGGAGGCCGGGCAGGCGCAGGACGATCCGGTGCTGGCGGCGCTGGAGATGCTGGCCCTGCGGCTGGGCGAGGAAGGCACGCAGGCCTATCTCGCGCGCTGCGTGCCCGCGGCGCAACTGCTGGAGATGTTGCCGGAAGATCTGGCGGGCTTCCTCCTTGCCTTCCTCGACCTGCCGGATGGCGACATCGATGCGCATCTGGCGGATCGCTGCGCCGAGGGCGTGTTTCCGGTGGCCGCGTTGCAGGCCGTCGCGCGGGCCAATGGTGCATGGGGTGCCAAATCCGGCCTAGCGTGCGCTGATATGATCGCGGCTTGGCTAAGCGGCTCCGAGGTCCAGCGCGCCGAGGGACTGGCGGACCTGCTCGGCGTGCTGCTCACCAAGGAAGGCGAGGTCAAGAACCGCGCCAACAAGAACCTGCTGGAAGCCGAGCCGGATTATGTCGATCTCGCCAGCGCGTGCGGCGCGGCGATCAAGGCTCTGCTCGATCTGCGCAAGCAAGCCGCCTTCGCGCGCACGGCGGCGCAGGGACTGACGGCGGGCCGTGCTTATGCGCGGGCCTATGCCAAGGCCAAGCGACAGGCTGGCGCTGTCGATTTCGATGATCTGATCGGCCGCGCGAGCGCGCTGCTCATCCAGCCCGGCATGGCGGACTGGATCCGCTACAAGCTCGATCAGCAGGTCGACCATATCCTGGTGGACGAGGCGCAGGACACCAATGACGCGCAGTGGGACATCGTCTGGTCCATCGTCGAGGAGTTCCTCGAGGTTGAGCCCGACGAGCAGGCGCGGCTGCGCACCCTGTTCGTGGTGGGCGATACCAAGCAGGCGATCTTCGGCTTTCAGGGCACCAGTCCCGAGGCCTTTTCCAGCGCCCTGCAGCGCTTCCGCGAGGCAACCGAGCGCGTCGGCCACCCCTTCGCCGAATTGCCTTTGGCCCGCAGCTTCCGCTCCATGCCGGCCGTGCTCGATGTCGTCGACGCGGTGCTGGACGCGGTGGGGCATGATCGCCTGGGGCTGGAGTCGCCGTCCGCCCCCCATCAGGCCGCCCGCCAGCATCCCGGCGAGGTGCTGCTGCTTCCGCCGACCTCATTGCTGCCGAGCGAGAGCGATGAGGACGGCGAGGCTGACGAGACTGCCGGCGAGGGAGAGGAAGACTGGCTGGCCGATCAACAGCGCCGCCATGCCGAGAAGATCGCGCGGCTGGTCAAGGGCATGATCGGCACGCCGCTGGCCACGCAAGGTCGCCCGGCGCGCGCCGGCGATGTGCTGATCCTGCTCCGTAGCCGCAGCGCGCTCTCCCGGCTGATCGTCGCGCGGCTGTATGAGGTGGGGGTGCCGGTGGCGGGTGTGGACCGGCTGCGGCTTCAGGCCCCGCTCGCCGTGCGCGATCTGTTGGCGGCCCTGCGCTTTGCGGTGCAGCCCGAAGACGATCTCAATCTCGCCAACCTGCTGGTCTCGCCGCTGATCGGCTGGACGCAGGATGAATTGCTGGCGCGCGCCGTCCCGCGCGATGGCTCGCTGTGGAGCCATGTCCGGGCCACGTTGGCGGCGGAGCTTCAGGCCCCGCTGCGCACGCTGCTGGGGCAGGCCGATTTCACGACGCCCTATCGCTATCTCGAGGCCATTCTCTCCGGCGCCATGGACGGTCGGCGCAAGCTGATCGCCCGGCTCGGCGAGGAAGCGCGCGATGCCATTGACGAGCTGCTCAATGTCGCTCTGGGCTTCGAGGCCGACGATCATCCCTCGCTGCAGCGGTTCATCGACTGGTTCGACCGTGGCGACGCGGACATCAAGCGCGAACTGGGCGAGGGCGGTGACATGGTGCGGGTGATGACCGTGCATGGCGCCAAGGGGCTGGAGGCGCCCATCGTCATTCTGGCCGATGCCGCCTTTGATCCCAGCCAGCGCCCCCGCGCCGACGCCGTGAGCCTGCCGGTGACCGAGGCCGCCCGCTTGCCGCTCATCCGCCCCGCCAAGGGCGAAGCCGCGCCGGCGATCGAACAAGCCATGCAGTCCGCCGAGCGGCTCGACATGGAGGAACATTGGCGCTTGCTCTATGTCGGCCTCACGCGCGCAGAAGAGCGGCTGATCGTCACCGGATCGCTCGGTAGCCGCGCCAAGGGTGAGCCGCCCAGGGAAAGCTGGTATCAGGCTGTCGATCTCGCGATGCGGACGCTCGGGGCTGCCGAGGCGGACGTGCCCGACTGGGGCAAATCCCTGCGCTGGTCCGGCCCGGCGGGTCTTGCGCCAGCCAAGCCGAAGAAGGCCCGCGAGGCAGATGCCAGCGCCGCAGAACCCGCGCTGCCCGCCTGGCTGCGCGCGCCGGCGCCGCAGGAAGCACGGCCGCCGCGTCCGTTGTCTCCCTCCGCGCTGGTCGAGGATGACGTGCCCAATCCGCCGCCGGATGCCGCCATGCGTGCCGCCGCAGAGCGGGGCCGGCTGCTCCACGCGCTGTTCGAGCGTCTGCCGGATCTGCCTGCCGCCGAGCGCTCTGCTGCCGCCTCGCGCTGGCTGCAGCGGGCCGGCGTGGCCGATGCCGGGATGCGCACCGACCTGCTCGCGCATGTCCGCGCCGTACTCGACGACCCCGAGCATGCCGCGCTGTTCGGCCCGGATGCGCTGGCAGAAGCGCCCATCGCGGCCGTCGTAGCCGGGCAGGTGATCGCGGGCACGGTGGACCGGCTGCAGGTGACGGATGATCTCATCCATATTGTTGATTTCAAGACCGGGCGGCATATCCCTGACAATGCAGTGGATTTGCCTATGACGCATGTTCGCCAGATGGCGGCCTATGCGGCGGCGCTGGCCGAGATTTTTCCCGGTCGTCCGCAACGGGTAAGTCTGCTTTACACAGCGGCCCCCCGCCTCATCGATCTGCCGCCGGCCTTGCTTGCCGCGCACAAGCCCGGCTTGCTGGCACAGGAGCACAAGTTGGGCAGCACCGACCTTGAGGCGGACGCCTCGGCAACCTAGATAGACGTTCGACAGAAGGAGTTTCGACGATGGCTACCAAGGCAATTTCCGACGCCAGCTTCCATGAGGACGTGATTGCGTCCGACAAGCCTGTTCTGGTCGATTTCTGGGCTGAATGGTGCGGCCCGTGCAAGATGATCGGACCCGCTCTGGAAGAAATCAGCGAGGAATTGGGCGAGAAGGTGACCATCGCCAAGCTCAATATCGATGACCATCCCGACGCGCCGACTCGCTATGGCGTGCGCGGCATCCCGACCATGATCCTGTTCAAGAATGGCGCGCCGGCCGCGACCAAGGTCGGTGCCGCCCCCAAGAGCGCGCTCAAGGGCTGGATCGAAGGCGAGCTTTAAGGCAATCGGCCACCACTGGCGGTAAGCCGAAGAAAGGGCGCCAAATGGCGCCCTTTTTGTTTTCAGTTATCGTTAAAAAACAGCATTTTGTGCTGGGTATTGATTAACCGTACAGAACCGCCGCTGCGCGATCCCACAGAGCCGGAGACGCCGCCGCAAGCAGGCCGCGCCCCGGATCGGCCGCCAGCCGATAGGGTGAGCTATCCGGGCGGGCGACACGGCCACCCGCCTCGTTGACGAACAGCGCGCCGGGAGCGTGGTCCCAAGGCAAGGTGCGCTCGAAGGCCGCGAGATCATGCACGCCCAGCACGATGCGGGGATATTGCTCCCCGGCGCAGCGCGGAATGTCGGCAATAGCGAACTCGCCTTCGACGCGGTCGATCATCGCCTGCCGGTCGGCGGGGTTCAGGAACAGCACCGACAGTCCGGCGACCGGGATATCCGCACCGCTCTCCCTGGCCTCGACCCGTTCGCCATCGATCCACGCCCCCTGTCCGAGCGAGGCCTCGCACAGGCGCCCGGTCAGCGGATCAAGAATCCAGCCCGCCTGGATCACGCCGGCATCGGCCAGCGCGACCATGATGGCAAAGGGCGGCTTTCCGGAAGCGAAATTCGCTGTCCCATCAATGGGATCGATCACCCAGTTGAGGCCGGTTTCGAGCTTTTCAGTAAGGCCGGGGTCGGTCGCGCAGGCTTCCTCGCCGACAAGGCCCGCCTCGGGCAGGATGCGGCTCAGCCCTTCATTGAGGCGCAACTCGGCTTCGCGGTCGGCAATGGTCACCAGTTCGCCGACCGTCTTTTCTTCCACCTCGTGATTGGCGAGGTTCTGGTAGCGCGGCAGGACGACATCGCGCGCGACATCACGCAGGAGCGCGCTCACGGCGCTGCTGAGGCTGTTCATGAGGCTTAGCTCCGGTAATCGGCGTTGATCGAGATGTAGCCATGGGTGAGATCGCAGGTCCACACGGTCGCACGACCCGTTCCCAGCCCCAGATCGACGCCGATGCGGACATCCTGCCCCTTGAGATGCGCTGCCACCGGGGCTTCGTCATAGCTGTCCACGGCAAGCCCATGCTGCGCCACCCATTTGTCGGCAAAGCGGATGGCGAGCTTGTCGCGATCCGCCGGTTCGCCGGCCTTGCCGACCGCCATGACCACGCGGCCCCAATTGGCGTCTTCACCCGCAATGGCCGTCTTCACCAGCGGGGAATTGGCGATGGAGAGTCCGATGCGCCGGGCGCTCTCGTCGCTGACGGCACCGGTCACCTCCACCTCGATGAACTTTTGCGCCCCTTCGCCATCACGCACCACGAGCTGGGCGAGCTGGGTGCAGATGTCATTGAGCGCTGCCTGAAACGCGTCGGCGCCGGCATCGTCCATGCTCGTGAGGGGGGCGTTGCCGGCCTTGCCGGTCGCGAAGAGCAGCACGGTGTCGCTGGTGGAGGTGTCGCCATCCACGGTGATGCACGAGAAGCTGCGCCGGTTGGCGGCGCTCAACATCTGCTGGAGCAAATCGGGCGCGATGGCAGCATCGGTGAAGATATAGCCCAGCATGGTCGCCATATCAGGCGCGATCATGCCCGAGCCCTTGATGATGCCGGAGAGGCTGACGGTCTTGTCGCCGATCACCGCGCTTGTCGTCGCACCTTTCGCAAAAGTGTCGGTGGTGCCGATGGTCTCGGCCGCCTGCTCCCAGGTGCAGGGCGTAGCGGCCAGTGCCGCCTCGACGCCAGCGCGGGCCTTGTCGCGGGGCAGGGGCACGCCGATCACCCCGGTCGAGCTCACAAACACGTCGCTGGCGGCGCAACCCAGGTGCCCGGCGACCTGATCGCGAATCTGGTCCACGGCTTCGCGCCCCCGGAAGCCGGTGAAGGCGTTGCTGTTCCCGGCATTGACGATCAATGCGCGCGCCTTGCCCTGCGCGGCGCTTTCGCGGCCAAGCTCGACTTCGGTCGAGCAGCAGACATTGCGCGTGAAGACGCCGGCCACAGCGGTGCCTTCCGCCAGTTCCACATAAGTGAGGTCGCAGCGATCCCACTGCTTGTACCGGGCACGGGCGACGCGCGGGGTCACACCGGCAATATCCGGGAGGGCGGGGAAGGGGCGAGCGAGAGGCGATCGGTCAGTCATGCCGCGCGATTAGCGCAAGATGGTGCAGGGGCCAATGCTTCTGGTGCGGCTATTAATGAAGCGTATCCGGCCTGTTGCGTTGTGACGCACCGCCCGGGCATGATGCTGGAACGGAGATGGGGGCATGAACCGCAAATCGCAGGATTTTATATTGGCGCTCGTCGGTGTGACCGGCCTTGGGGCCTTGCTGCTATGGGCTGGAAAGCCGTGCAGATCGACGTTGATTATGCAGGGCATTTCGAGCGAGCCGAGGCGGCATTCGGCGCCTTGGCGGAAGCGGTGGTCCTCGGCGCGCCCGAAGCGATCGAGGACGACTATGCACATGTCTCGGTTCCGCCGCCTTATGATCCGGCAAAAGATGCCCTGAAAGCGCCAGCAACGGGGGCGAGGCTGCAGGGAGCCGTGCCAGCCGTCGACTATCCTCTGCTCGCCCGGCGTAACGGCTGGGAAGGCGCGACCATCATCCATTTCACCGTCGATGAGACCGGCCAGCCTTTCGATTGCAGACTGGTGGAAAGCAGCGGCCATGATGTGCTGGACAAGGCCTCATGCGTGATGATCACGACGCGTGCGCGGTACACGCCGGCGCGCGATGCGCTGGGTCAGCCAGTGATAAGCGGCTTTAACCAGCGTATTCGCTGGCAGCTCGAGGAATGATGCGGCGCGAAGGTCCGCTACAAAAAAGCGCCCGGGTCTCCCCGGGCGCTCATCTCTCCGACTGGTGAGAGAGGGTTGAAACGGATCAGGCGGCGTTCTTGTCGCTTGAGAGGTCAATAACCTCGCCCTTGCCGTTAATGGCGATCTTGCGCGGCTTCATCGCATCCGGCACCTCACGGACCAGCTCTACGATGAGCAGGCCGTCGGCGAGGTCGGCGCGCTCGACGCGCACGAAGTCGGCCAGCTCGAACCGGCGCTCGAAGCTGCGGTTCGCGATGCCGAGGTGAAGATAATTGGCGCGCTCGCTCTCCGCGACCTCAGCCTTGCGGCCAGTGATCTGGAGCAGGTTCTGCTGCGCCGTGATGTCGATTTCTTCCGCTTTGAAACCGGCGACGGCGACCGTCACGCGATAGCGATCCTCATCGAGGCGCTCGATGTTATAGGGCGGATAATTGTCCGTCTGCTGCAGGCGCGCGCTGTTCTCGATAAGGTCGAACAGGCGATCGAAGCCGACAGTGGAGCGGCGATAGGGAGTCAAATCAAAGCCACGCATAATCAAATCCTCCATTGGAGCGTGTTTGAACTGCGATGCCAGGCCCGAAGTCGGCGCCCGGTGCATCAGCCGATCCCCATCATGGGCGACCGGACAGGGCAGAGATATGCGCGCGCCATGCCCTTTCAAGAGGGGCAGGTGAGGCGACTGATCATGATTTTTGCACAGTCAAGCGGTGCCGCTCGCGCTGACATCATCCGGCAACAATCGGGTGCTAGGCGTGCGGGGAAGATCGCCACAAAGACTAAGCGCCCAGATCGTTGCCGATCCGGGCGCCCGTGGACGATTAATCGTCTCCCCCTTTGGCGTCGCTTCCGCTCACCTGTCCGGCCCCCTCAAGCGAGTCAGGCGGGATGCGACATCCCTGAACCACGGCCTGCTATGATTGCCTGTGTTTCGCCGCTGACGCTAGGATGGCGCACGGCGGCTGTCATCAGGCAAGTTACGACGCTACGAAATTGTTAAGCACCCTGTGCCATATCCGCAACAGGCGCGCCATGCCCCCGGTCAGGCCGCAGGGCCTTGCCACTCCCTCCCCCGCACCATAGAGGTGCGCAGACTGTCCCCCCGCGAGGCTTCTGCCCCTGCCATGATCCTCAATCGTTACGAACGCATGATCGCCCGGCGCTACCTGCTGCCTGGCAAGGGCGAGGGATTCATCTTCCTCGTCGCCTCCATCAGCCTCGTCGCGGTGATGCTGGGCGTGGGCGCGCTGATCGTGGTGATGAGCGTGATGAACGGCTTCCGCGCCGAGCTGTTCGACAAGATCGTGGGTTTGAACGGCCATGCGGTGGTACAGGGCTTTGGCGGGCGGCTGGACAATTGGGAGGAGATCGCGCGGCAGTCGCGAGCTACCCCGGGTGTGACCAGCGCGACCCCTCTGATCGAGCAGCCGCTGCTGGCGACGTTCAACGGCCGGGTGGAAGCCGCCCTGATTCGCGGCATGACGGAAGCCGATATTCACGACAATGCGTCGCTCTCCGGCAAGGTGCTGGCAGGCTCGCTCAAGGATGTGCGGGCCGGCAGTGGCAAGGTCGCGATCGGCTCCCGCCTGGCCGAGGCATTGGGCGTGGGCGTTGGCCAGTCGATCAGCGTCATCAATCCGGCCGGGCGCTCGACGCCCTTCGGCACGGTGCCGCGCCAGCTCCCTTATGAGATCGGCGCCATCTTCGAGATCGGCATCTACGATTATGACAAGGCGTTCGTGATCATGCCGATGCAGGACGCACAGACGCTGCTGCTGATGGGCGACAAGGTCGGCATGGTCGAGCTGCAGACGGAAGATCCGGACCGGGTCGGCGAGATCCTGGCGCCGCTGGCCAAGCAGGTGGCGACGCAAGGCCAGGTGATCGACTGGCGGCAGATGAATGCCAGCCTGTTCGAGGCCTTGCAGGTGGACCGGGTGGTCTCGTTTGTCATCCTGTCGCTGATCATTCTGGTCGCAGTGTTCAATATCCTCTCCTCCCTGATCATGCTGGTCCGCGCCAAGACGCGGGACATCGCGATCCTGCGCACGATGGGGGCGACGCGCGCCAGCCTGTTGCGGATTTTCGTGACGGTGGGCGTGACCATCGGCACGCTCGGCACCGGCGCAGGCCTTGTGCTCGGCTCGGTGATCCTGTTCTTCCGGCAGGGCCTCGTCGATGGCGTGCAAATGCTCACCGGCCAGCAGCTCTGGGACCCGTCGATCCGCTTCCTGACCTCGCTGCCGTCCAAGCCCGATCCGGTCGAGATCGGCGCGATCTGCATCATGGCGGTGGGCTTCAGCTTCCTCGCCACGCTTTATCCGGCCTTCAAGGCTGCCAATACCGACCCCGTACAGGTGCTGCGCTATGAGTGAGGTGCTCTCCGTTCACAGCCTGTCGCGCAGCTTCACGCAGGGCGGCGCCAAAATCGACGTGCTGCGCGGCGTGGACCTGAACGTGCAGGCCGGCGAGATCGTGGCGCTGCTCGGCCCGTCCGGCTCCGGCAAGTCGACCATGTTGCAGGCGATCGGCCTGCTGGAGGGCGGCTTTGGCGGCTCGATCCGCCTTTGCGGCGTCGAAGTTGCAAGCGAGGGCAATGATGGCCGCACGACGCTGCGGCGCGAGAAGCTCGGCTTCGTCTACCAGTTCCATCATCTGCTGCCCGATTTCAGCGCGGTCGAGAATGTCATCCTGCCGCAGCTGATCCTGGGCAAGAGCAAGGTTGAGGCGCGGGCGCGGGCGGAAAGCCTGCTCACCAGTCTCGGTCTCGGCCACCGGCTTGAGCATAAGCCCAGCCAGCTTTCCGGCGGCGAGCAGCAGCGCGTCGCGGTGGCGCGGGCCCTTGCCAATCGCCCGGCGCTGGTGCTGGCGGACGAACCGACCGGCAATCTGGATGAGCGTACGGCCGATGTGGTGCTGGACGAATTCATCCGGCTGGTCCGCGAGCAGGGCTCAGCCGCCCTCATCGCAACGCATAATGAGCGGCTGGCGGCGCGGATGGACCGGATCGTTCGGCTGCATGACGGGTTTCTCGACTAGCGATTTGTGCCGGCGCGCCATGGTGGCCGGCGGCATGCGACAGGAGACGACTCATGGCAACCATCGTGATCGCCGGCGCCAATCGGGGCATCGGCCTGGAACTGGCGCGGCAATATGCGCAGGACGGGCATGATGTGATCCGCGCCATGCGCGGCGCGGACCGGGCCGACCCTATTTTCGGCACTACCATGGCGCTGGATGTGGCGGACGCGCAATCGGTCAGCAAGTTCGCGGCGGCGCTCGATGGCCGGCCGGTCGACCTGCTGCTCGCCAATGCTGGGGTAATCGGCCCCGAGCGTCAGAGCAGCACGGACATGGACTTCGAGGGCTTCCTGCACACGCTCGATGTGAACGTGCTCGGCCCGTTGCGGGTGATCCAGGCACTGCTGCCCAATTTGCGCAAGGCCGTTCATCCGCGCGTGGCGGTGACCTCCAGCCGCATGGGGTCGATGGCCGCGCCACAGTCCGGCCATCTCGCCTATCGCGCCTCCAAGGCCGCGGTGAACAAGGTCGTACAGTGCCTCGCGTCCGATCTGGCAGGCGAGGGGATTGCGGTGGCCTCCCTCCACCCCGGCTGGGTGCGCACCGATATGGGTGGCCCCGGCGCGGACATCGACGTCGAGACCAGCGCGGCGGGGCTGCGGCAGGTGCTCGATGGCCTGAGCATGGAGAATAGCGGCCGCTTCTGGGCCTATGATGGCGAAGTGCTGGACTGGTAATCGCCGACGCTTTCAGCCTCGCGCCTGAACCGCTCAGGCGCGGGCGATTTTTGAAGGGATAGGCGTCCGATTAGCGTCCCAGACCTTTCAGCTTGGCCATGTCAATGGCAGCGACGGCGGCCTTCAATTCGTCGATGCTGCCCGTGTCGCCCTCTGCCTCGACCATGAAGCGCTTGTCGACCGTGGTTGCGAACGATCCGTTGCCGGCGCCGCGGTCCCAGCGTTCGATGACCATATTGTCGTCCACCGTCGTGGTGCGCTCATAGCTGTCGCCATCCTCGCGACTGGATTCAACGCCCATGGCGCTTGCCATGCCGGCAATCGCGCCCATCACCGCCATATCGGAGACCTTGAGGGTGAAGCGCTTGCCAGCTGCCTCATAGCTTGCCTCGGCCTGGCTGGTGGGGTCGGCCTTGACGCTGCTGATCGCCGTGCGCTGATAGGCGCCGATGCTGGCGGGCAGGAGCGCCTGCAATTGCGCCGGAGCGACGGCTTCACGGGTCTGCGCGGCTTCCATGTCGCGCGCTGCCTGCTCGATCTTGTCGGTATCGATGTTGCCGACGCCGGGCAGGGCGATCGTCGCGCCATCCTCCGTCGTCACCGTGCCGCCGCCCAGGCTGCCCGAGGGCGAGAAGCCGAAGGTGCGGCCCACCGTGGCGGTGATCGCGCCGATGACGATATAGATCACCAGCACGCACAGCACCGTCACGATCGTGTAGGTCAGCGCCTTCTCGGGCGGCACTTTCATCAGCGGGGCCGCGCCGACATAGAAGAGATAGAAAGAATAGAGGCCGAGAATTCCAAGGAAGCTGAGTGACGGCACGATACTGAAGATGCCGGCTAGCCAACTGGCCGTCATCGAATAGGCGACGAGCTTGAAGGCGTTGCGAGAACTGCCGACGCCGCCGAATTTGGGCGCGAGCTTGTTGGCGATGAAGCTGATGAGGAACAGGCTGACCAGCGCCAGAATGAAGCTCGTCACCGCCATGGAGAGGCCGCCCATCAGCGACGGGCGATAGCTGAAGCCGAACGCGCCGAAGCCGAAGAGCTGGCCGCCGACGAAGGCCGCGATCGGGCTGATCGCCGCCAGTGGCAGGGCGTAGTTGGTGAAGATGTCACCGCTCGGCGTCGTCTCCGCCGCAATCACCGGCCATTCCGCCTTGGGCTTGAGAATGATCGCCTTCGCGCGTTCCATGAGCGATGGCGCCGTGCCACCCGTCGGTTCGATGTCCATAATCCCGTCCCCTGTTTCTGCGACTCATTGAACCATCTTGGGTCCGGGGCGCAAGTCCTTGCAAGATCGGACGTTCAGGGGGATTGCGGGGATGGCCCAGTGCCGGCGGTCTCAGTGGTGCAAAGCCTGTGGGTAACTTGCGCGCGGCCCTTTCCAGATGGGTGCCAAGGCCCCATAACAGCGGTCATGCCGCACCAGCCCTATGTTCCGCTCCGTAACCTGTCGGCCTACACCCTGCTGGAAGGCGCGATTGCGCCCAAGCAGCTTGCCGCGCGGGCCAAGGAGCTGGGCTTCCCGGCTGCGGCGCTGACCGATCGGAACGGCCTTTATGCGGCCATGGCCTTCTCCGACGCGGCCGCCAAGGCCGGCGTGCAGCCAATTATTGGCACCACGCTCGCGGTGGGACGCCCCGGCCGACCCGACAATGCGCCGGTGCAGATCGACTGGCTGGTCCTGCTGGCGCAGGATGATGTCGGCTATGGCAATCTCTGCGCGCTGGCGAGCCGCGCCCATGTCGAACGCCCTGAAATGGAGGAGGCGCATGTCTCCTTCGAGGCGCTGGAGCGCCATGCCGATGGGCTCATCTGCCTGACGGCCAGCGGCGAAGGCGCACTCGCCCGGTTGCTGGCGGAAGGCCTGCCGGAGGAAGCCGGTCGCTATCTTGGCCGGCTCTCCGCCCTCTTTGGCGATCGCCTCTATATCGAGCTGTCCCGCACCGACGATGCGATCATGGCGGCGGCGGAAGACGCGCTGATCGACCTCGCTTATGCGCGCAATCTGCCGCTCGTGGCCACCAATCCCGCTTGTTATGCCGATGCCGGCTTCCACCCGGCCCATGACGTGCTGCTCTGCATCGCCAACAGCAGCTATGTGGAGAGCGACGACCGCCCGAAAAGCTCGCCGCAAAGCTGGATGAAGCCTGCCGATGCGATGCAGCAATTGTTCGCTGATCTGCCGGAGGCCATCGCCAACACCCTCGTCGTCGCGCAGCGCTGTGCGGTGATGGCGCCCAAGCGCAAGCCAATCCTGCCCAGCCTTGCCGGCGACCGCGACGGTGAGGAGGCGCAGTTGCGCGTCGATGCGACGGCGGGTCTGGTCGGGCGCCTGCGCAAGATCCATCAGCACACGCATGGCGAAGGCGCGGCCGAGCTCGACGAAGCTGCGCTGCGGGAGAGCTATCCGGATTACTTCACCCGGCTCGATTTCGAGCTGGATATCATCATCCAGATGGGCTTCCCCGGCTACTTCCTGATCGTGGCCGACTTTATCAAATGGGCCAAGGCGCAGGATATTCCGGTGGGGCCGGGGCGTGGTTCGGGCGCTGGCTCGGTCGTCGCCTGGGCGCTGACGATCACCGATCTCGATCCGCTGGCGCTGGGCCTGCTGTTCGAGCGCTTCCTCAATCCCGAGCGCGTCTCGATGCCGGACTTCGACATCGATTTCTGCGAAACCCGGCGTGGCGAAGTCATTCGCTATGTGCAGGGCAAATATGGCCATGATCAGGTCGCGCAGATCATCACCTTCGGTACGTTGAAAGCGCGCGCGGCGCTCAAGGATACCGGCCGCGTGCTGCAGATGGGCTATAATCAGGTCGACCGGCTGGCCAAGCTGGTCCCCAATCACCCGACCGACCCGTGGACGCTGGAGCGGACGATGAACGGCTCCGCCGAGTTCGTGGCGGAGTATAAGGCGGACGGGCAGATCAAGCGGCTGGTCGATCAGGCGATGATGCTGGAGGGCCTGCCGCGCAACAGTTCTACCCACGCCGCCGGCGTGGTGATCGGCGACCGTCCGTTGTCGGAGCTGATCCCGCTCTATCGCGATCCCAAGTCCGACATGCCGGTGACCCAGTTCGACATGAAATATGTCGAGAGCGCGGGACTCGTGAAGTTCGACTTTCTGGGCCTCAAGACGCTCTCGGTGCTGCAACGCGCGGTCAAGCTGCTCGCCAAGCGCGGTGTCAGCGTCGATCTGGAAGGGCTGAGCTGGGACGACGCGAAGGTCTATGATCTGCTCAAGCGCGGCGACACGGTCGGCGTGTTCCAGCTGGAATCGGAGGGCATGCGCAAGACGCTCGCCGCGGTGAAGCCGACCAATTTCGGCGACATCATCGCGCTCGTCTCGCTCTACCGGCCAGGCCCGATGGACAATATCCCGCTCTTCGGCCGCCGCAAGAATGGCGAGGAGGCGATTGAATATCCGCACGATCTTCTCGAGCCGATCCTGAACGAGACCTACGGCATCTTCGTCTATCAGGAACAGGTGATGCAGGCCGCGCAGATCCTTGCCGGTTACTCGCTCGGCGGCGCCGACCTGCTGCGCCGCGCCATGGGCAAGAAGGTGAAGGCGGAGATGGACGCGCAGCGCGCGACCTTCGTCGAAGGCTGCAAGGCGCACAACCAGATCGACAAGAAGAAGGCCAATGAGCTGTTCGACTTGATCGACAAGTTCGCCGGTTACGGCTTCAACAAGAGCCACGCCGCAGCCTATGCGCTGCTCGCTTATCAGACGGCCTGGCTCAAGGCCCATTATCCGGCCGAATTCTACGCCGCCTCCATGGCCTTCGATATCCACCAGACGGACAAGCTGACCGTCTTCGTGGATGATATGCGCCGCATGGGGCTGACCTGCCTGCCGCCGGATATCAACGTGAGCGAAGCCGATTTCTCGGTGGAGCCGGACCCGGAGGACGCTAGCCGCCATGCCGTCCGTTATGCGCTTGGTGGCCTCAAGGGCGTGGGCGAGAAGGCGATGGAAACGCTGGTCGAGGAGCGGGTCCGAGGCGGCGCGTTTCGCGATCTCGATGATCTGGCCGGGCGGATCGAGCCGCGCCTGCTCAATCGCCGGCAGCTTGAGAGTCTCGCGGCGGCCGGCGCCTTCGACAGCCTGGGTCTGGACCGCGCGGTGGTCCATGCCGCTGCCGAGGCGCTGCTGGCGGTTGCCGCGAAAGCCGCCGAGCAGCGCGAGAGCGGGCAGGGCGGTCTGTTCGGCGGGGAGGACGTTTCCCATGCGGATGTGCCGCTGCCGGATGTGAAATGGACCGCCGTCGAGCGCATGGCGCAGGAGAAGGAGGCGTTCGGCTTCTATTTCTCGGCGCACCCCGTGGACCGCTATCGTATCCTCGCGCGCGGCAAGGGCGTGCGCAGCTATGCGGAGCTGTGCGGCCAGTCGGATGGCATTGGCGGGGGCGACCGAACCGGCGCGATGATGGCCGGGCTGATCGAGGATATACGCTGGCGCGAGACCAAGCGCGGAGCCCGCTATGCCTCGGCGACCTTCTCGGATTCCAGCGGGCAGTTCCAGGCCAGTTGCTTCGATGAGGAAAGCTGCAAGCTGCTCGCAACCCTGCACGAGAGCAACGAGTGCGCCCTGCTGACCGTGGAGCTGGATCGCCAGCCCGGTGAGGAGACCCCGCGCGTCACCGTGCGCAACGTCCAGTCCTTCGCGCGCCTCGCGGGCACGGCGCGAATGCGGATGGTCATTTCCGTCGAGGAGCCCGGCGCTATTCCTTCGCTCCGGCAGATGCTGGGCGAACGGCGCGGCGCGCGCTCGACGGTGGAGCTGGACGCGGCGCTACCCGATGGCGGGCGGGCGCGGGTCATCCTCGGCGAGGATTTCCAGCTCGATGCCGAGCTTGGCGAGCGGGTCGAAACGGTGCGCGGTGTGACCAAGGTGGTGCTCGC
The DNA here is from genome assembly GCF_025961995.1 of Sphingobium sp. B8D3A. Taxonomy (NCBI): domain Bacteria; kingdom Pseudomonadati; phylum Pseudomonadota; class Alphaproteobacteria; order Sphingomonadales; family Sphingobiaceae; genus Sphingobium; species Sphingobium sp. B8D3A. The sequence goes on from NZ_JAOQOS010000001.1 coordinate 1,885,933, forward strand.
TCAGCACGGGCCACAGCTGGCGCTGGTCGCCTCCCGCTAGACCGTGCCTGAGGCGCGACGTGCTGCACTGCACCGCGCGGGAGCGCGAACCAACGCGGCTTTCCTCGCCTCGTGAGCACAATTGAACGCAGCGCTATTGTGCGTTTGCGAAATGTTAACCATCGCAGCGGCGGGGGTGCCATCCCGTTCATCGGGTGGCGCCGGGGGTGACTCTTAGGACTTGGGAGTTACCGATGAAAACTATGTACAAACTGCCGCTTGTCACAGCGGCGCTCATGGCCGGAGCCGCCTTGGCGGCACCATCACAGGCCGCAATCATCAGCTTCGATGGTCTCTCCGGATCGGGTGATCCGTTCACCAGCTACACGCAGGATGGGTTTACCTTCGCCAATGTGCTGGGGTCTTCCGTGGTCGATACCGGCTCGGGTAATAGCGCGCCCAGCGTCGGCTTTGGCGGCGGGACGGCGCTCAGCCTGTTCGATCTGACGGCGGGCGGCGCGAGCTTCACGCTGGACAGCTTCGATCTGGCGACCGTGGACAGCAACCTGCTCTACAGCGTGACCGGCTTTGCGGGTCAGGTGCCGGTGTTCAGCCTGCTCTCGACCTTCTCCGGGGATTTCTCCACCATCGCCGGCGCCAGCAATCTGGTCGATCGGGTCGTCTTCGGCTTCGTCGTCGGTGGCGCCTCGGCGAACATCGACAATATTGCCGTAAACGGAACCAACGCTCCGCCGGTGCCTGAGCCGGCTGTCTGGGCCATGCTGGTCATCGGCTTCGGCGCGGTTGGCTACACGTTGCGCGGTCGCAAGGCGACGATGCGCGTGTCCTTCAACTGATCTGACATAACCGAAGGGCGGTCTGTTCATCGCAGCATGCTGAACAGATCGCCCTGATCAGACGGCGGCACGAACAGATCGCGCCGCAGCGCAAGGCGGCCCTTGCCAAGGCCATGGCGTGCCTGAGCGACACGGAAGCGCGTGCCGATTAGCTCCGCATAAGCCCCGGACCCACGCATGCGCGTGCCGAAATTGGGATCATTGTCGCGCCCGCTGCGCATCGACTGAATGAGGCTCATCACCTTGGCGGCCCGGTCTGGATAATGGGCATCGAGCCACTCCCGGAACAGCGGCGCGACCTCGAAGGGCAGTCGCACCGGAATGAACGAGACCGATTGCGCGCCCGCCTCTGCGGCCGCCGCGACAAGTGCTTCGATCTCATGATCGTTGATCGCCGGGATCATCGGTGACAGGCTGGCATGGGCCGGCACCCCCGCCTGTGAGAGCCCGCGGATCGCCGCGAGCCGACTGGCAGGCGAGGGCGCGCGCGGCTCCAGCTTGCGGTGCAGCCCGGCATCCAGTGTCGTCAGCGAAATCGCCACCGCGACCAGCCCCTGCGCTGCCATTGGCCGCAGCAAATCGAGATCCCGCTGCACCCGATTGGATTTGGTGGTAATCATCAGCGGATGGCGGCAGTCCGCCAGCACCTCGATGCACGCCCGCGTGATGCGATACCGCGCCTCGATAGGCTGATAGGGGTCGGTGTTTGTCCCCATCGCAATGGTCTTCACCACATAAGCGCGCCTGGCGAGTTCCTGCCGCAGCAGCTTGGCTGCATCCGGCTTGGCGAACAACCGGCTCTCGAAGTCCAGCCCCGGCGAGAGATCGAACCGGGCATGGCTCGGCCGCGCAAAGCAATAAATGCACCCATGTTCGCAGCCCCGATAGGCATTCACCGATTGTTCAAAGCCAATGTCAGGGGAATTGTTGCGGGTGATGATCGTGCGCGCCTGCTCCAGCGTCACGGTGGTGCGCAGGGGTGGCGGCTGGTCCTCCTCGTCCGCCAGTCGCGCATCCAGCCAGTCGCCATCGACCTCGCGCGCGGGCAGGTGGAAGCGGCTCGATACCTCATTGGCCGGGGCGCCGCGCCCCTTGATCGCAGTCATGCGCCAATAGAACATATGAAGAACATATCCGCAATAGGCTTTGCGGTGTGGTGATGTCCGCTTCATCGCGATAAGGCCGTGGCCGTAACGAGCAAATGGGGACGACGATGAAGACGACCGCTTGGATTTCCGCTGCAGCATGTGCGTTTGTGATGATGGCGGAGCCCGCTCATGCGGCCGATGAGGAACCGTGCGGCAAGGGGCTTGTCTGCGCAAATGCGCCCGAGACGGTGGTGAAGGCGATCCAGGACGCCGGCTACAAGGCCAGCCTGAGCCAGAGTGAGTCCACCGGCAACCCGATGATCACCAGCGCGGCGAGCGGCTACAACTTCAACATCTATTTTTATGAATGCGAGGACGGGAAGAACTGCGCCTCGCTGCACTTCTCGACCAGCTTCGTGGATGACGGCAAGAACACGCCAGAGCTCGCCAATTTGTGGAACCGCAAGAACCGGTTCAGCCAGATGGCGGTGGACGAGGATGGCTCGCTCGACCTGACTTATGACGTGACGACCTATGGGGGCCTGACCCAGCGCAATTTCGCCGATGTCGTAGACTGGTGGCAGACGATGCTCGGCGCCCTCAACAGCTTCTTCCGCGAGCAGGGCCATATCGAGTGACGGGCTTGCGCTTGTGGGGCAGGGGCGATAGGTTCTCATTTCGTTCCTGTTTTGCCGCGAGTTGCCGTGACCGTTGAAAGCCTTGTTCTCAGTCTGCTTCTTCTGCTGGTCGGGCTTGCCGCCGGCTGGTTGATGCGCGCCCGCGTGGCTGCACCGGTCGAGGCCGAGCGCAAGGCTCTCGCCGACCGACTCGCCACCCTTGAGGATATGCGCAACGCCGCGCTGCGCGACCTCGCGGTGGCGGCGAGCCGGGCGGAAGAGACCGAAGCCTTGCGTGCGAAACTGGAGGACACCGATCGCGCGCGTGACGAGGCCGAACGGATGCTCGCGGCAGTCCAGGCCGATCAGAAGGCGCGGATGGAGGGCTTCGAGGCCCAGATTCGCGCGCTGGGTGAGGCGCGCGAGCAATTGTCTGCGCAGTTCAGTGAGACCGCCGGCAAGTTGCTGAACGAGGCGCAACGTTTGCTCATCGAGCGCGCCGACCAGCGCTTCCATCAGGCCCATGAGAAGAGCGAGGCCAGCCTCAAGGCGCTGCTGCAGCCGGTCGAGACCACGCTCAAGCGCTATGAGGAAGGCCTGGGCAAGGTCGAGAAGGAGCGGGTGGATAGCTACGCCGCGCTCCGCGAGGCCGTTGAGCAGGTTCGGCTGGGCAGTGCCGAGGCGCGGGTGGAGACGGCGCGACTGGTGAATGCGCTGCGCTCCAGCCCCAAGGCGCGCGGGCGCTGGGGCGAACAGCAATTGCGTAACGTCCTGGAAATGGCGGGCCTCAGCCAGTTCGCCGATTTCCGCTCAGAAGTTTCGGTGGATACTGCTGACGGGCGCTTGCGCCCGGACGTGATCGTGCGTCTGCCCGGGGGGCGGCAACTCATCATCGACGCCAAATGCTCGCTCAACGCCTATCTGGAAGCGGTCGACGCCGTGGACGAGGTGGTGCGGGCCGGGCATCTCAAGGCCCATGCCGGCGCGATCCGCAACCACGCCCAGCAGCTTGGCGCCAAGGATTACTGGACGCGCTTCGGCGATGCGGCGGACTATGTCGTGATGTTCATCCCCGGCGAGCATTTCCTCGCGGCGGCGCTGGAGCAGGATGACGGCCTGTGGGAATGGGCCTTCGAGAAGCGCGTGCTGCTGGCCACGCCGACCAATCTGGTCGCCATTGCGCGCACGGTGGCAAGCGTCTGGCGGCAGGAGAAAATGGCCGAACAGACCCAGCAGATCGCGGCGCTCGGCAAGGAGATGTATGAGCGGCTGGCGGTGGCCGCCGGGCATCTTTCTTCGCTCGGCCGCAGCCTCAATGGCTCGGTTTCCAGCTATAATAAATTCGTCTCCAGCTTCGAAAATCGCGTGTTGGTGACCGGGCGACGCTTCAAGGATCTAAGTGTCGAAACCGGATCGCGGGAGATCGACGCGATCGAGCCGGTCGAAGCGCTTGGGCGCTTGCCGGCGCCATCACCGGGCGAGGGCGCCGCTCAGGAGGCCGATGCCACGGCCGACGAGCAAGTCACCGGGCGCGCGGACTAGCGTCGTTCGACCACGCGGCCTTCCGAAAGCGACGCCAGCACGATCTCGCGCACAGCGTGCAGATCCTCGACGATGTGGGCGCAAAGGTCCTGCATTTCCGCTGTGGTTGCCATTAGATCCGGCACCATCACCGTCATCATGCCTGCCGCGGCTGCCGAGCGCACGCCATTGTGCGAATCCTCAAGGGCAAGGCAATCGGCCGGCGAGACGCGCAGCCGCTCGGCCGCGAGGAGATAGGGATCGGGCGCCGGTTTTCCCGCCTGATAATCGCCGAACGCGACGACATGCATGAACCGATCCGCCAAACCATGATGTGCCAGATGATGCCGGACTTGCTCATGGCCGGAGGACGTCGCGATTGCGCGGAGTAATCCCGCCGCATCAAGCACATCGAGCAGCGCTTCCACGCCGGGCTTGAGCGGCAAGTCCTGCGCGACGAAAAGATCGAAATGCGCCCGCACGCGATGCCGAAAATCATCGGCCGGAAAATCGCCGCCGAAATGGTCGAGCAATTGCTGGCGCGCCGTCGGCCATGGGCATCCCAATGTGGCATTGAACAGCGCTTCGGTGATCGCATGGCCGCCCTCATCGCCGGCGGCAAACATCGCCGCGCGATAGAGCGTCTCGGTGTCGAACAGCACGCCGTCCATATCGAACACCACGGCTTTGGGGGGGCGGTCCAGCTTCATGCTCGCCTCATAAGCAGAGAGCAGGCGGGTTGGAAGCGCTTCGGCTCACTGCCCTTCCAAGGCGCGCAAAAGCGCCTATGATCGTGGCCGTCACGGGGCAGAAGGAACGGGCATGTCTTTCAATGAAGCGTCGAACGAAGCTATTCCGGCCTCCCATATAGACGCGACCATCGATGCGGCGCTGCCTGAACTGCTGGAGATCTACCGCGACCTGCACGCCAATCCGGAGCTGAGCTTTCAGGAGGTGCGCACTGCGGCGACGCTGGCGGCGCGAATGCGGGCGCTTGGCTTTGCCGTTACCGAGCAGGTCGGGCAGACGGGCGTCGTGGCTGTGCTGGAGAACGGCCCCGGCCCGGTGGTGATGATCCGCGCCGACATGGATGCGCTTCCGCTCGAGGAAAAGACCGGTCTGCCCTACGCCTCAAGGGTCCGGGCGACGACGCGCGACGGCATCGAGAGCCCGGTGATGCACGCCTGCGGCCACGATACGCACATGACGGCCTGGACCGGCGCGGCGCAGGCGCTGATTGGGCTGCGGGCGCGATGGTCGGGGACGCTGGTGATGATCCTGCAGCCGGCCGAGGAGATCGGCCTGGGTGCCAAGGCCATGCTGGACGATGGCCTGTTCACGCGCTTCCCCAAGCCAAGCCATGTCCTTGCCTTCCATGACAGCGCCGAGCTTGCATCCGGCACCATCGGCTACACGCCGGGTTGGATATTGGCGAATGTGGACAGTGTGGACCTCACCGTGCGCGGCCAGGGCGGCCATGGCGCCTATCCACACAAGACCATCGACCCGATCGTGATCGCCGCGCGCATCGTCACCAGCCTGCAGACGCTGGTCAGCCGCGAGTGCGATCCGCAGGAGGCGGCCGTGGTCACGGTCGGCAGCTTCGTCGCCGGCGCCAAGCACAATGTCATACCGGATGAGGCAAAGCTGCTGATCACCGTGCGCAGCTATTCCGATGAGACCCGCGCGCGCCTGCTGGGCGGCATCGAGCGGATTGCGCGGGGCGAGGCGATGGCGGCCGGTGTGCCGGAGGACCGGATGCCGATCATGGCGGTGGAGCAGGATTACACGCCGGCGACCTACAACACGCCGCAGTTCAGCGATCATGTCGCGGGCGTGCTGCGCGCCCATTTCGGTGCCGATCGGGTGCGGAAGGTGCCCTCGGTGATGGGCGGCGAGGATTTCGGTCAATATCACCGCGCCGATAGCAGCATCGAGAGCATGATCTTCTGGGTCGGCGGGGTGGACCCCGACAAGGTGGCCGCCGCGCAGCGTGGCGAGATCAGCCTGCCGTCGCTCCACAGCCCGCTCTGGGCACCCGATCCCCATGCGGTGATCGGCACGGCCGCAAAGGCGCTGACGGTGGCGGCGCTGGATATTTTTGGGAAGTCGTAGGCTGACTTTGCTGAGGGCGTGGCTTATGCTTTTCGGTTCGATATACGTTGGTCCGAAACAGCAAAATGCGGACCTTTAGGTCAGACATCGAAATGCTGATCAAGAAGCTCCTCCTCCCCCTGCTGATCATGTTCACTGCGGCTTGCTCTAACGCGCCGCCAGATGACCAGTCCACGACCGATGCGCCGTCTCACGCCGCCCAGACGCAGGCGGAAGTCGCACCTATCGGCCGCGTCAATGACTTCGCCAACATCATTCCAGACAAGCAAGAAGCGGCACTTTCCAAGCGTCTGGCGCGGTTTGAAGAGACCACCCGTCACCAAATGGTTGTGGTGACCGTCAAATCTCTAGGCGGGCGGGATGTTTCAGATTTCACCCGTGACCTTGCCAATGCATGGGGGATCGGCCGCAAGGATTATAATGACGGCGTGGTTCTTCTTGTCGCGCCTCACGAGCGGCAGGTGCGAATCGCGGTTGGCTATGGGTTGGAACAAGCGTTGCCCAACTCACTTTGCAAAAAGATCATCGCCGAACGGATATTGCCGCGCTTCCGAGCGGGGCAGATGAGCATCGGGATTGACGCCGGTGTGAGCGCCTTAATGGACACTTTGACAGCGTCGCGCTGAGCAGCCGGCCTTACGCTCGTCTGTCAAGATCACGCGCGCCTCAATAATGTGGTTTGCCGTCGTCGCCGCCAAACCCGGACTGCGGCGAGAAGTTTTCCGCGTGGGCCGGGGGCGGCGGTGCGGGGACATCCTCGGCGACCGGCTCGGGAAGCGAGACGCGGGCGGACTCCACATCCAGCGTCGGGTTGGCATCGAAGAGGGGATCGGTCGATCCGGGCGCCTGTTCTACCACCGGCGGGGGCGGTGCCTCCGCGACCGGTTCGGACTGCGCCTGTTCCACCGACGGTTCTGGGGCCTGCCCGCCGTTTGCTGCAATCTCTGCCGCCGGGTCCGAAGGGAGGACATTGCTGATGCCCATCACAAGCATCGGGCCACCGATGACGAAGGCGAGGGCGATCAGCAGATAGATGCGGTTGGGCATGAATGGCTCCGGCTCGTCCGGTCTTCGCGGACGTGGGCATGATAAGCAAACAGGCTTAGCATCCGGTAAAAATCGGCATCGCGCACGGGCAGTCTGCGACGTTCAGCATATTTTTGCTATTTGACCATAAGTCGGACGGGTGTCGGATCATCTTACACTGACCTGTAAAGCGGGATGGCGGCGCTGCGGCGTGGGCGGCGTGATCTTCACGGCCGCGCAGTCGCTTAGCCCGGGGGGGGGATGCACATGGCTGTCTGGCTGATTGCCGGCCATCTGGGTCACGCGCTCGCGGCGATCCTGTTCGCCACGCTCGCGATCCTGATTTCGCGGCAGCCCCACCGGATTGCCGCGCCGCAGTTCGTCATCGTCGCGCTGGCGCTGACGGCGCTATGGTCGCTGCGGCACGCCTTTGTCGGCTTCAGCCCGCTCGGCCAATTGAGCGATGGAGTCACCGAGACCATGCGCAACGCGGCCTGGCTGGCGGCACTGGCCAGCCTTTCGCGGGTCTGGCGACCGGGCGGGCGGGCCGGCCCCAAGGTCGTGGTGCTGGCTCTGGCGCTTGTGCTCGCTGTTCAGCTGATTTTCGATCTGCAGATGGGCGAAGGCATTCGGTTTGATCGCCGCATTCTCGTTTATTTCGAAATGACCTGGATGTTGCGCGCTGCCTTCGCTCTGGGCGCGCTGCTCCTCCTGTTTCGCTGGAATACCGGGCGCGGTGACCCGGAATCGGCCCGCCGCGAGGGCTGGCTGGCCGCCGCGCTGGCCTGCATGTGGGCCTATGATTTCAACCATTATCTGCTGGTCTGGTTCGCCGAAGGGAGCATGACCCCGCTCGCGCCGATGCGCGGGTTCGTGATGGCGGTGCTGGCGATCATGCTCGCATTGGGCCTGCGCAGCGACGGCACGCGCGCCTTCGCGCTCTCGCGCACACTGAAGACCCGGCTCGTCTCTGCAGGCCTCGCGCTGTTCTATATCTGCGTCATCCTGCTGCTGGTCGGCTTGCTGAGCGGCATGAGCGCTCCCATGGCGCGCATCGTCCAGTTCGCGCTCCTGTTCACCCTTGCCGTCGCGGTCCTGGCCTTTCTGCCGTCGGCATCCATGCGCTCCTGGCTGCGGGGCGAAATCTCCAAGCATGTGTTCGCGCATCGATATGACTATCGCAGCCTCTGGCTCCGCTTCTCCGCCACGATGGATGGCGGAGACACGGATGACACCAGCCTCGATTGCCGGATCGCGCGGGCGATTACCCAGGCGGTCGATGCGCCTGCCGGTGCGCTGTATCTGAGGCAGGATGAGCATCTGGTCCGCGTCTGCGCCTATGCGTGGCCAGAGGCTAGCGCCCCGCCGCTGACCCTGCCACTCGCCGTCACCGACCGGATGGTTCCGGCCGGAAAGATCCTCGACATCGCGCGTGAGGGGCATGATCTGGGCGACCTTCTCCCCGCCTCGATGCTGGAGAGCCGTATCGCTTGGGCACTTGCGCCGCTCATCTGCCGCGATGAGATCATCGGCGTGATGCTGCTGGCCGCACCGCCACGTTCTCGCGCGCTCGACTGGGAGGATTTTGACGTTCTGCGCGTCGTCTGCGGTGAAGCTGCCGCTCGCGTCGCGGAGGAGCGCCATCGCGAGGCTTTGGCCGAAGCGCAGCGGTTCGAAGAGTTCAACCGCCGCTTCGCCTTCATCCTGCACGATCTCAAGAATCTCGTGAGCCAGATGACGCTGCTGGCCGGCAACGCCCGCCGCCACGCAGACAATCCGGCGTTCCGGGAGGATATGATCCTGACGCTGGAAGAAACTTCATCGCGGATGAACGACCTCATCCAGCGCCTTGGGCGCGGCGGGCAGGCGCGCCCGTCCGAGCGCGAGGAGCTGCTGCTGGGGCCATGGCTCGGCGATCTCGCCCGCGCCTGGGCCGGCGGCACGCGCAATGTCGTCGTGGAGGGTGCGCTCGACCAGCAGGTGATCGTCGACGCGGACAATCTGCAGCGCGCGCTCACTCATCTCGTGCGCAATGCCATCGAAGCCAGCGCGGATGGTGCCTTGGTGCGGATCGTCGTGGAGCAGGGCGATGCCACGCTGGATCTTCACGTTATCGATCGGGGCAGGGGGATGAGCGCCGCCTTCATGCGCGACCGTCTGTTCCGCCCCTTCAGCTCCACCAAAGCCAATGGATTTGGCCTTGGCGCACATGAGACGCGCGCGCTGGTCGAGGCGATGGGCGGCCGGCTGCTCGTCCAGAGTGTCGAGGGAGAAGGCAGCCAGTTCACGATCCGGCTGCCAGTTACCAGCCCAAGTGAGAACGCAACAGACATGCCGATGCGGAGTGCGATGTGATGGGGGATAGTCGCCCGAAATTGCTGATCGTCGAAGATGATCCAGGTCTGCAGCGCCAGTTGCGCTGGTCCTATGACGGTTATCACATCCTGATCGCCGGCGACCGGGAGGAGGCGATGGACATCCTGCGCGCAGAAGCGCCGCCCGTGGTCACGCTCGATCTGGGGTTGCCGCCGGACCCGGATGGAATCACCGAAGGCATGGCCGCGCTGGCGCAGATCCTCGCCGAAGCCCCGGCGACAAAGGTGATCGTAGCGTCCGGTCAGGGCGACCGCGCCAGTGCCCGGCGTGCGATCGGGCAGGGGGCGTGGGATTTCTACCAGAAGCCGCTCGACATCGACTCGCTGGGGCACATCGTCGCGCGCGCCTTTCACGTCCACACGCTGGAGCAGGAGAACCGGCGGCTTGCCGAGGCGGTCCCCGCCGATGCGCGGGTGCTCGGGCATATGATCACGGCATCGCCCGAAATGCTCAAGGTCGCGCGCATGATCGAACGGGTGGCGAGCGCCAGCGTGTCCGTGATGCTGCTTGGCGCCAGCGGCACTGGCAAGGAGTTGCTCGCGCGCGGCCGGCACGAAAAGAGCGACCGCGCCGCCGGGCCGTTCGTCGCGATCAACTGCGCGGCGATCCCTGAGACGCTGCTGGAAAGCGAACTGTTCGGGCACGAGAAGGGTGCATTCACCGGTGCAGTCAAAACCACGCCCGGCAAGATCGAGCAGGCGCAGGGCGGTACGCTGTTCCTCGATGAAGTGGGCGACATTCCGCTGGCCCTGCAGGTGAAGCTGCTGCGCTTCTTGCAGGAGCGGACCATCGAGCGGATCGGCGGACGCCAGCAGATCGCGGTCGATTGCCGGATCGTCTGCGCGACCCACCAGAATCTAGAGGAGATGATCGCCCAGAGCCGCTTCCGCGAGGATCTCTATTATCGTCTGGCGGAGATCATCGTGCGCATCCCCGCTCTGGCGGAGCGAACCGGCGATGCCGTGCTGCTCGCGCGCCACTTCGTCGCCCGCTTCGCCCCGGAACTGAATGCACAGGTGCGCGGCCTGGCAGGCGATGCCATCGCCGCCATTGATGCCTGGCATTGGCCAGGCAATGTGCGGGAGCTGGAAAACCGCGTCAAACGCGCGGTCATCCTGGCCGAGGGCAAGATGGTCACCGCAGGCGATCTTGATCTGGATGGAGCAGCCGGCGAGGATGGCCCGGTGGTGAATCTGCGCGCGGTCCGCGAGGCGGCCGATCAGGCGGCGATCCGGCGGGCGATCGCCCGGTCCGAGGGCAATATCTCAGGCGCGGCACGAATGCTGGGAGTGAGCCGGCCGACGCTCTACGATCTCATGAAAAGCTATAATCTTCAGAGTTGAGCGGCCCGTGCCGGAGCGACATTGTGGCCACTCCGGCGCGTCCAAACTCAATCGCCGATCAGCGGCAGCGCGCGCCGCTGCGCTCGATTTCCCGACCGAGCAAGGCGCCACCGGCCGCTCCAAGCACGGTGCCGAGCGTGCGGTCGCCGCGCGTATCGATGGTCCGGCCGAGCAGTGCGCCACCGGCTGCGCCGATGATCAGGCCCGTCGTGCCGTTGGCGCGCTTGCAATAATAGCGGCCATCGTCGCCGCGCCATGTGCGCGTGTCGCGGGTGATCGGGCGGGGCTCGCGATAATAGCCGCGGTCGTCATACATACGGCTGGCGCCGTGCCCGTGCCGATGCTTGCTCTTATGGGCTTCCGCAGGGGCTGCGCTCATCATCACGCCGACAGCGGCGAGGGTAGCAAGGGCGGTCTTGATCATGTCTTGTCTCCGTTTAACCTGATGCGACAAGTCTGGCGAGGCCAATCGCAACGGAAGATGAACGAGGGATCAGACGCGATAGGTCGATGGGCTGGAGCGATGGGCCGTGGTCAGCCGGTGGTCACGCGATCCCGCTCGACAAGCTCTTCCAGCGTGATTCCAATGCGATGCATCTGCTCGGAGACACCTGGCCAGACCGCGCTGAAGAAGCGTTCGCGCTCCATCGCCCGCAGGCGACGCGATGCGCCCGGTGCGACAAACATGCCGACACCCCGGCGGACCTGCACCAGCCCTTCATCCTGAAAGCTCTGATAGGCTTTGGCGACGGTCAGCGGATTGGCGCCCTGCTGGGCCGCAAAGGCCCGCACGGATGGCAAGACATCCCCATCTGCAAAGCGTCCATCCAGAATGGCGGCGGCAATTTCGTCGCGCAGGCGCAGATAAACGGGCCGGCTCTCATCGATCATGCTGCATCAGTGACATAATACAGTGGATCGGTCAAGGCGCCGGCCAGAAAGCGTGCGGTCAGCCGCCCGACCAGATCGACAACACGTCGTCCAGCTCCGGCCGGGGGCGCTCGTCCAGATCCCGCGAGGGCGTGCCGATGAACACGAAGCCAGCGATCCGCTCCTCGCTGGTGCCGAACGCATCGCGCACGGCCTCGTTATAGGACGGCCAGCCGGTCAGCCAGCCTCCCGCAAAACCCATGGCATGGGCGGCATGCAGCAGATTCATTATCGCCGCACCGACGGAGAGCTCCTGTTCCCACACCGGAATCTTGGAAGGCTTGGGCGAGGACAGGACAATGATCAGCGCCGGCGCCTGATGCGCGAACTGGTGCATCGCCTCGATTTCCAGCCGGCCAGCCTCGGGCTTCTCGGCGAGGTAGGCGCGCTCGAGCAGGGCGGCCAGCGCCGCGCGCTGGTTGTCGGGCACGATCACGAACCGCCAGGGGGCCAGCTTGCCATGATCGGGGGTCCGCGTCGCGATCCGTACCATTTCGCGCTGCTCATCGAGCGAGGGGCCGGGCGCCGCGAGATCGCGCGGTTTGCCGGATCGGCGGGATGCGAGATAGGCGGGGATGGAAGAGCGGTCGTTGAACATGCCGCATCGCTAGACAAATCCGGTCGATCCGCCAAGCGCCTTTGCGAATTGATCGCAATGTCGGTGCGGTAGCGGCGGTTTTCGCTACGGCAGGGCCGATGGAGCGGCTCCCATCGAGGCCGGCAGAAAAAAGCGCTTTTCTCAAATGTCAGACTCTCTAAGTCTCGTGGGCATATTGTCGCGGCCGGCGTCTCGCCGTTGCCCGGACCAGGAGACTTTATGGCGACCATTCCAGCCATCGCCCTCATCGCACTCGTCGTGCTTCTTGCCGGCGGCGCGGTTGGGCTTGTGAGCAAGAAGCAGGAGTTTATCGGCCATCCCAAGGGCCTCTACATTCTGTTCTTTGCCGAGATGTGGGAGCGCTTTTCCTATTATGGCATGCGCGCCCTGCTGATTTTCTACCTCACCAAGCATTGGCTGTTCAGCGATGGACAGGCGAACCTCGTCTACGGGGCCTATACCAGCCTCGTCTACGTCACCCCGGTGCTGGGCGGCTATCTCGCCGACCGCTATCTCGGCCAGCGCAAGGCCGTGCTGTTCGGCGCGCTGATCCTCACCGCTGGCCACTGCCTGATGGCATTTGAAGGCTCGGGCGGACAGGATGATCCCACGATCAACATCTTCTGGCTGGCGCTGAGCTGCATCGTCGTTGGCTCGGGCTTCCTCAAGGCCAATATCTCGGTGATCGTCGGCCAGCTTTACGGGCTCACCGATCCCCGCCGCGACGGCGCCTACACGATTTTCTATGTCGGCGTGAATGTGGGCGCGGCCATCGGCACCATCATGGCCGGCTGGCTCGGCGAGACCTACGGCTGGAAATACGGCTTCGGCGCGGCGGGCGTTGGCATGTTGCTGGGCGCGGCGGTGTTCGTCATCGGCAAGCCGTTCCTCATGGGCAAGGGGGAGCCGCCCAAGCCGCTCACCCTGCGGACCGAATGGCTGCTCTACGCTATCGGTGTCGCTTCCATCGGCGTGATCTGGTTCCTCGTCCAGTATCAGGATATCATCGAGACGCTGCTTATCGTCGCGGGCGTCGCCCTGCTCGGCTATGTGCTCTACGCCGCGATGAAGCTGCAACCCGATGCCCGCGATCGCATCTTCGCGATCGTTTTCCTCGTCGCCCTCAACCCAGTCTTCTGGGGCCTGTTCGAGCAGGCGGGCGGCAGCCTCAATCTGTACACGGATCGCTATGTCGACCGTGGCGGTTTCCAGACCACCTTCTTCCAGTCGCTCAACCCCATCTACATCGTGCTGCTCGGGCCAGTCTTCGCCTGGCTGTGGCTGTGGCTGGGCAAGCGCGGCTGGGAACCGTCCGCACCGGCCAAATTCGGTCTGGCGCTGGCACAGGTCGGCTTCTCCTTCTTGATCTTCGTGTGGGGCGCCCAGTCCGCGGGCATGGCGGCGCTGACGCCGGTGCTGTTCGTGTTCCTGGTCTACCTGTTCCAGACCACCGGCGAACTGTGCCTCTCGCCTGTCGGCCTCTCCGCCATGAACCGGCTGGCGCCCAAGCATCTCGCCAGCCTCATCATGGGCGCCTGGTTCTACATGTCGGCGGTCGGCAATTTCGTCGCCGGCAAGATCGGCGAGGCGACCGGCGGTCATGATGGCGAGATGACCAAGGAAGCGACGCTCTCGGTCTACAACACCATCGGCTGGTGGACGATCGGCATCGCCGTCGCGGTGCTGGCGGTCTCTCCGCTGGTAAAGCGCCTGATGCATCTCGACACGCTGAAGGAAGAGGATGAACCGGTCGATGACCGCCCGGAGGAAGGCCTGCGGGACCAGACGGCGCCTGTGCGGTGAGCCTTCAAGGGGGCTGGCGCTGCCGGCCCCCGATCCGCTAAGCACCGGCGATGACCAGACGCTTCTTCGGCACGGATGGCATCCGGGGCCGCACCAACCAGTCCACGATGACGGCCGAAATGGCCATGCGAGTGGGCATGGCCGCCGGCCGCCACTTCATGCGCGGCAGCCATCGCCACCGCGTGGTGATCGGCAAAGATACGCGCCTTTCCGGCTATATGATCGAGAATGCGCTGGTCGCGGGCTTTACCAGTGTCGGCATGGACGTGGTGCAATTCGGCCCGATCCCGACCCCCGCCGTGGCGATGCTGGCCGCATCGATGCGCGCCGATCTCGGCGTGATGATCTCCGCCAGCCACAATCCTTATTATGACAATGGCATCAAGCTGTTCGGGCCGGATGGATACAAGCTCTCCGACGCCGATGAACTGAAGATCGAGGCGCTGATCGAGGGCGGCGAGATACCGCTGGCTCCGTCCGAAGGCATCGGGCGCGCGCGGCGGGTCGAGGATGGGCGGGGGCGCTACATCCACTTCGTCAAATCGACCTTCCCGCAGCATCTGCGGCTCGATGGGCTCAAGGTCGCGCTCGATTGTGCCAATGGCGCCGCCTACAACACCGCGCCCTACACCTTCTGGGAGCTGGGTGCTGAGCTAGTCCAGATCGGCGTGACGCCCAACGGCACCAACATCAACGATGGCTGCGGCTCGACCGCGCCGCTGCTGCTGCAGGAGACGGTCGTGGCATCTGGCGCCGATATCGGCATCGCGCTCGATGGCGATGCCGACCGCCTGATCGTGGTGGATGAGACTGGCACCATCGTGGATGGCGACCAGATCATGGCGCTGATCGGCACGAGCTGGGCGCGGCAGGGCATGCTCAAGGGCGAAGGGGTCGTCGCCACGGTCATGTCCAACCTGGGGCTGGAGCGAAAGCTCGCTAGCGAGGGCATTCCCCTCATCCGCACCAAGGTCGGTGACCGTTATGTGCTGGAGGAGATGAAGGCGCGTGGCTGCAATGTCGGCGGCGAGCAGTCCGGCCACATGATCCTCTCCGATTATGCGACGACGGGCGACGGCACCATTGCCGCGCTCCAGGTACTCGCCGCGCTCGTGCAGAGCGGCAAGCCGGCCAGCGCCCTGCTGCGCCAGTTCGAGCCGGTCCCGCAATTGCTCAAGAATGTCCGTTTCGCCGGCGGTAAGCCGCTTGAGGCGCAGAGCGTCCAGGCCGTGATCGCCCAGGCGGAAGCGGAGCTTGAAGGGGTGGGGCGTCTCGTCATTCGGCCGTCCGGCACCGAGCCGGTGATCCGCGTGATGGCCGAAGGGGACGATGGCGATCAGGTCGTGCGTGTGGTGAACCGCATCTGCGATGCCGTGGCAAGCGCGGCGGCCGCCCATGCTTGAGATGCGCCCGGATTGCGAGCGCTGCGGCGCCGATCTCCCCGCCGATGCCGGCGGCGCCTTCATCTGCTCGTTCGAATGCACCTTCTGCGCCGAGTGCGCCGAGGACATGGATGATCGCTGCCCCAATTGCCGGGGCGAGTTGCTGGACCGGCCCAGCCGGACTGGCGACGCGCTCAAGCGAAACCCTGCTTCGACGGAGCGCCGCTTCAAGGGCTGAGCGCCCCCGCGACCCATTTGATCTGGCGCATGGATTGGCGCGCATCATTCCCTAGACTGGCATCGAGCAGTCGGACGGAGAGGTGTGACCATGGACATGATGGACGCAAAGGCACGGCTTCTGGCCATGCGCGATGATCTGAAAGCCCGGCAAAAGCGGCTTGCAGTCGATCTCGATGAACCGCTGAATGCCGATTCAGCCGAACAGGCAAGCGAAGTGCAGGATGATCGCGCGCTGGAGCAGCAATCTGCACTGGTGGCGTGCGAGATCGGCTCGGTCAATCGTGCACTCGCGCGGATCGAGGCCGGCGCTTACGGCGCCTGCGTGCTGTGCGGCGAGCCCATCGCGCCGGCGCGTCTGGCGGCCCGGCCCGAGGCATCGCTGTGCATCGTCTGCGCCCGCAAGGAACAGTGAGGCGCAGCGCCAGCGGCTCGACTTCCGCGCCGGCAAGGGGCAAAAGCGCCTCATGAGCTATCCTCGAATCCTGATCATCGCCGGCTCGGACTCCGGCGGCGGCGCCGGCATCCAGGCGGACATCAAGACCGTCACCATGCTCGGCGGCCACGCCATGACCGCGATCACCGCGATCACCGCGCAAAATACGCTGGGCGTGCAGGCCGTGCATCCCGTGCCGACGGAGATGGTGCTGGCGCAGATCGACAGCGTGGTCAGCGACATCGGCGTGGACGCCGTGAAGATCGGCATGATCGGCTCCGCGGAGACGGCGCTGGCGGTCGCCGACCGACTTGAGAGCATCGGCGCGCCGGTGGTGCTCGATCCGGTGATGGTCGCGACGAGCGGCGGCGTGCTCGCGGACGCCGCCACCATCGAGAGCCTGCACGAGCTGATGGGCTGGGCGTTCGTCACGACGCCGAATCTCCCCGAACTGGAGGCGCTTGGCGGCGAGGCGGACCTGACTGCGCGGGGCGAGATGCTGCTCATCAAAGGCGGCCACGCGCCCGGCGAGATCATCACCGACCGGCTTGTCGGTTCGGAAGGCGAAATCGCCCGTTGGGAAGGGGCACGCATCCATACCGAGGATACCCATGGCACGGGCTGCACCCTGGCCAGCGCCATCGCGACCGGGCTGGGGCAGGGGCTCGATCTGCCGGAGGCGATTGCCCGGGCGCGGCTGTTCGTGCGGCTGGCTCTGCGCACTGCGCCCGGCCTCGGTCGCGGGCATGGTCCGATGGCGCATGGCGCGGTGCGGCTCGATATGGGACCGAGCGGCCGCCTCAATCAGATTTCCGTGCCGGTCAGTGATTATGCCGCCTCGCGCGATTTCTACGAGGATCTGGGCCTCACCCTGATCGTGGACAGCCCGGACCAGCCCTATGCCCGGTTCGAGGCGCCGGGCGGCGCGACCCTATCCCTTCATGGCCAGCAGCATGGCGTCTATCTGGAATGCGATGATCTCGATGCCCGGGTGACGGCGTTGATCTCGGCGGGCCTCGTCTTCGATAATGAGCCGGTGGATCAGGCATGGGGCTGGCGCGAGGCCTGGCTGGTCGATCCGGCCGGTAACCGCGTTTGCCTTTATTCGGCGGGCGAGAACCGGCGCTATCCGCCCTGGCGGGTCGAGGGATGATCGCGGGTGTCGACGAGGCCGGGCGTGGGCCGCTGGCCGGGCCGGTGGTCGCGGCGGCGGTCGTTCTCTGCAAACCGCGCCCGTCCGGCCTGGATGACAGCAAGAAGCTGAGCGCCGCCAAGCGCGCGGGTCTGGAAGCGACGATCAAGCGCCGCTGCCACTGGGCGGTCGGCGTGGTGGACGTCGCCGAGATCGACCGGCTCAACATCTTTGGCGCGACGATGCTGGCGATGACGCTCGCGGTCGAGGGGCTGTGCGCCCGCCTGGGATGCGATCCGCGCGAGGTGCTGGTGGACGGCAATCTCACGCCGCATGGCCGGCGCCCCGAGTGGCGCTGGTCGGCGCGGGCAATCGTCGGAGGGGATGCATTGGAGCCCTCCATTTCCGCCGCGTCGATCATCG
This sequence comes from Sphingobium sp. B8D3A, assembly GCF_025961995.1. Classification (NCBI taxonomy): domain Bacteria; kingdom Pseudomonadati; phylum Pseudomonadota; class Alphaproteobacteria; order Sphingomonadales; family Sphingobiaceae; genus Sphingobium; species Sphingobium sp. B8D3A. The sequence continues at coordinate 1,903,796 of NZ_JAOQOS010000001.1, forward strand.
CCAAGGAACATCGCGACGCGCTGATGCGGGAAGCCGCGCGCGATCATCCGCATTATGGCTGGGAGCGGAACAAGGGGTACGGCACCGCCGATCATCTCGCCGCGCTGCGCCAGCATGGCCCAAGCCCGCTTCACCGCCGCAGCTTCGCGCCAGTCGCGCAGCTGGCCTTTCTGTAGGGCGCCCGTTGACGGGAGACGGCCGAAGGCCTAAGGCGCTGGGGTCATCTGGGGAGTAGCCAGCTGCCGGTTTCCGGCAGGCCTGCCCGTCAACATACTCGGTCGAGAGGCCGTGGCGGCAGGGAATCCAAGCATTCCGGCGAGACCAATGACATCGAGCTTCCGTCCAGGCCGGGCGGGAGGCGCGGTGTCATTGTTTGTCTTGTTGCCCGGCTGAGGATTTTTCATGGAAGCCCTGTTCACCTCCACCGCCGTCGTCGCGCTCGCCGAAATCGGCGACAAGACGCAGTTGCTGGCCATCCTGCTCGCCACCCGGTTCAAGAAGCCGGTGCCGATCATCCTCGGCATTCTCGCGGCGACGCTGGCCAACCACTTTCTGGCAGCCCTGCTCGGCGCAAGCGTGGCGTCCATCTTTCAGCAAAACTGGTTCCACTATCTGGTCGCGGCCGGCTTCCTCGCCATGGCGATCTGGACGCTGATCCCCGACAAGATCGATGATCTGGAGGACAAGCCGGCCCGCTTCGGCGCGTTCGTCACCACCACGATCGCCTTCTTCCTGGTGGAGATGGGCGACAAGACGCAGATCGCGACCGTCGCGCTTGGCGCCCAGTTCCATCAGGTCGGTCTGGTGACGATGGGCACAACCCTGGGCATGCTGATCGCCAATGTCCCGGCAGTGTTCCTCGGGCACGAACTGCTCCGCCGCGTGCCGCTCAAGGTGGTGCGCATCGTGGCGGCCAGCCTGTTCGCGGTCATCGGCCTGTGGTTGCTGATCCAGGGGCCGGGTAGCCTCTGAAAATCGATAGCGCCGGAGGCTCGGTTAAAATATTTTTCCGCCCGTCGCGGTCCTGAGTCTTCGGCGCAACACCACAACATGTTGAGTCCTGCCTGAATCGCAGGACTCCATCCCTCGTGTGGGACTCGTTTCGTTCTCATTTCCGCGCCGGATTCTTCGCGTGACTCCAGTCCGTTACCGCTCTTGACGGTGGACTCGTCGTGACTCACACCGGGCGCACAAACGGGGGTGAGACGACATGAGCGTGATGGAAAAACTGACGAAGCGACCGGTGCGCGCAAAGGTCCTGCCGGCCAACACGCCGCCCGTGCTGCCGCTCGACACGCTGCTGCAGGGCGACTGCATCGCCATCATGCGCACACTGCCGACGGCAAGCGTGGACATGATCTTCGCTGATCCGCCATATAATCTCCAGCTCGGCGGCGATCTGTTCCGCCCCGAGGGCGGGCGCGTCGATGCGGTCGATGACGCCTGGGATCAGTTCGACAGCTATGCCGCTTATGATGCCTTCTGCCGCGAGTGGCTGGCCGAAGCGCGTCGCATCCTCAAACCCGATGGCACGATCTGGGTGATCGGCAGCTATCACAATATCTTCCGCGTCGGCGCGCTGATGCAGGATCACGGCTTCTGGATCCTCAACGATATCGTGTGGCGCAAGGCCAACCCCATGCCCAATTTCAAGGGCACGCGCTTCACTAATGCCCATGAGACAATGATCTGGGCGAGCCAGGGCGAAAAGGCGAAATATACCTTCAATTATCGCGCCATGAAGACGTTGAATGACGAGCTGCAGATGCGCTCGGACTGGGTGCTGCCGATCTGCGCCGGGCAGGAACGCCTCAAGCGCGGCGGCACCAAGGCGCATCCCACCCAAAAGCCGGAGGCGCTGTTGTACCGCGTGCTGCTCTCCTGCACCAACAAGGGCGATGTGGTGCTCGATCCCTTCTTCGGCACCGGCACAACCGGCGCCGTGGCCCGCCGCCTGGGGCGCCGCTGGATCGGCATCGAGCGGGAAGACAGTTATTGCGAGGTCGCGCGGGAGCGTATTGCTGCAGCGCTCCCGCTGGATGAGAGCGCGCTGACCATCATGCAATCCCCCAAGAGCCAGCCGCGCGTGGCGTTCGGCACGCTGGTCGAGACCGGCATGATCGCACCCGGCACTGTGCTCACCGCCAGCAAGGGGCGCTTCAAGGCGCATGTCCGCGCCGATGGCTCGCTGGAGTGCAAGGGCCAGACCGGCTCGATCCACAAGATGGGCGCCACGCTGCAGGGCGCGCCAAGCTGCAATGGCTGGACCTTCTGGCAGATCGAGCACGAAGGCGCCGTGAAGCCGCTCGATGCCATGCGCCAGCTTTACCTGCTCGCGACGGAGCCATAAGGCATCGTCGTTGGGGCCCGGACGGCGCGCTCCCACCGCGGGTCCGGGCTCCTGCTTCCGCTTTTCTGTCGGGCAAGCTAAGGCGCGCGGGATGCACAAGGATATCGCCCGATGATGATGGAAACCCCGCCGCCGGACGCCCGCCTCTATCTGCGCCCGATCTGGTTCATCGACACGCCTGTCGGGCTGGAGACGCATGAATTCCGCAGGCTCGCCGGTGGATTGATCTGGTTCCAGGGCCTCGAGGTCCGTTGGGCGGGTGCGGAAGGCGCTGCCGGCAAGGCCATCGTCCCCGTTGCCATGTTCGAGGACTGGCAAAGCCGCCTGAGCGATGCGCAGGCTGAGCGGGTCGCAGCGCAAATGGAGGGGCTGACGGCGCCGCGCGCACCCCTGACGCTGGGCGAGCGCGTCATTCGCTTCGATACGCCGCAGGTCATGGGCATCCTCAACATGACGCCGGACAGTTTCTCGGATGGCGGCAAGCTCATCGGCGATGCCGAGCGCGCCGCCGATGCGGGCTTTGCCATGCAACTGGCCGGCGCCTCGATCATCGACGTCGGCGGCGAGTCCACCCGGCCGGGCGCGGCTACCGTGTGGGAGGGCGACGAGATCGCCCGGACCGTGCCGGTGATCGAGCGACTGGCGAAGAGCGGCATCGTGGTCTCCATCGATACGCGCAAGGCGGCGGTGATGGAGGCCGCGCTCGCGGCCGGCGCCGGCATCGTCAATGATGTGACTGGCCTCACCCACGATCCGCGCGGGCTGGAGGTGGTAGCGAAGGCGGGGTGCCCCGTCATCCTGATGCACAGCCCGTCCGCCGGCGACGATCCGCACGGCGGCGCGGTCAAGTACAAGGCCGGCGCCGTTGCCGGCCCGACGGTGGACATGGCCGTGTTCGACTGGCTGGAGGCGCGGATCGCAGCCTGCCTCGATGCCGGTATTGCGCGGAGCAAGATCATCCTCGATCCCGGTGTCGGCTTCGGCAAGGCGTTGCAGGATGACACGCGGATCATCAACAATCTGGCCATGTATCAGGCGCTGGGCGTGCCGCTGCTGTTCGGGGCCAGCCGCAAGCGCATTGTCGGCGCGCTGACGGACGGGGCGCCGGTCGAGGAGCGGCTCGGCGGCTCGGTCGCCCTGGCGCAGGTCGCGATCGGGCAGGGCGCGCAGATCGTGCGGGTGCATGATGTGCAGGAAAGCGTGCAGGCTGCTCGCGTGTGGCGCGGCTTGCGCGACGCCGCCTTGGTTGCTGCCTGATCGCTGGGGAAGCGGAGGCGCCTGTCATGTTGAACATGGCCATGATTGGCGGAGGCGGGCTCCTGTCCATCGGCCAGACCCACCGCATTGCGGCGGAGGCGACCGGACAGATCAGGCTGGTTGCGGGCGTGTTTTCATCGGACCCGGCGCGATCCCGGCAGGCGGGCCTTGCTTATGGCATCGATCCCGCCCGCGCCTATGCCGATGTCCCCGCCCTGCTAGCGGGCGAGCGGGACCGGGTGGATGGCGCCGATTTCGCGACCATCGTCACGCCCAATTATCTCCATTACCCGGCTGCCGTGGCCGTTCTTGAGGCTGGCCTTGCCGTGATGAGCGACAAGCCCATGACCGCGCGGCTCGATGAAGCCCGCAGGCTTGCCGCGCTTGTGAACGAGACGGGCCGCCCCTTTGCGGTCAGCTATCCTTATGGTGGCTTTGCCGCCGTGCGCGCCGCCCGCGCGATGGTGGCCGCGGGAGAGCTGGGCGCGATCCGCAAGGTCAGCGCAGCCTATGCGCAGGGCTGGCTGGCGAGCGCAGCCGGCCATGCGCAGGCCGCCTGGCGTGTAGACCCCGTGCGCTCCGGCGCGGGCGGCTGCATTGCGGACATCGGCGTCCACGCCTTCCATCTCGCCGAGTTCGTCTCCGGCCTGCACGTAAGCCGGATCATGGCCGACCTTGGCAGCGTCGTCCCGGGGCGCACGCTGGACGACGACTGCGTCGTGCTCCTGCGGTTCGACAATGGTGCACGCGGGACCATAATGGCCTCGCAGATCGAGGCGGGGGAGGGCAACCGGCTGCGCCTGCGCTGCGATGGGGAGGCCGCCAGTCTGGTCTGGACGCTCGATGATCCCCATGCTCTCGCGCTGCATCCGATCGACGGTGCCAGCCTTCGGCTCTCGTTCGAAGAGCACGAGCCCACGATCGCCTGCCCGCCCGGCGTCCACCATGCTGACGGCTATATGGCGGCCTTCGCCACCCTCTATCGCGATTTCGCGGCGGTTCTTCAGGGCAACGCGGCGCCTTCGCTCCCCGGCGTGCAGGAGGGGTTGCGCGGCATGGCGTTTATCGAGACAGCCGTTGCCGCCTCTCGGGCCCAAAGTGGGTGGGTGGATCTGGCGCTCTAGACCCGCGCTATCGCCTCAGCTGCTGCAGGTCGAGGCGGTGACGCCTTCATTATTGTAGACGCCCGTGCCGCCATTGCCATTATAGTCGCGGTCGTCGCGCACAGTCATGGCGGCAGTGTCCACAATGACGGTCGTCGGCACGATGCTCGCCGAAATGAGCGGCGTATAATCATAGGCCACTTCAACAAAGATGACCGCGCCGCCATCGGGCGCCGTCACCTGCTTGCCGGTTTCGCCCATCGCCGGCAGATCGGTGTCGCCCTGCACGCCATGGGTCGAAGCCCAGCTTTTGGCGCCGAAGCAACGCTGCCAGTGAATGTGGAATTTTTTGGGTTCGGGATTGGGATTGGCGACCGGCTCCAGGCTCGAGATGATGATCCGCCCATTGGTAGCAAGATCGAGCGCGCCGGACTGCATATTGGCGCCGATCAGCAGATCGTTGATCTGCGCTTCGCTGATCTGCGGCGCGGTGAGCAGGCTGTTGGTGCCGATGCGGGAGGCATTATCGGCGACATGCAGGGCGATCTGGCTCACCTGCATCCGCGTGATCGCAAAATTGGTGAGTTCCGCGCCGGCGAGGAACATCCCAAGGATCACCGGAGCCGTGAGTGCGAATTCCACGGCGGCTACACCGCTCTGGGCGTGCCCTAGATGCGCGACGTTCCCAAGCCGAACACCGCAGAGCGCGCCTTTGCGCTTGAGGAGCCTCACCGCACTCATGAGCAATACCGCACAGTTGGCGTGCCATCGGTGCCCTGGTCGCCATAGGGCTGGTTGGAGAGGACGGTCCTGGCCACGACATGCGTGATCCCATGCCCGCCGATGAGTCTGTCGATCGGGAACAGGCGCGGATAAGAGACCGTCACGGTGAACACGACATTGTCGCGCGCGCCCGCGGCGTTGATGGCATTGCCACCGTCGGCATCCCAAACGCCGTTGTTATTGTTGTCTACAAACGGCTCGCCGCCGTCGCAAACGCCATTCTTGTTGGGGCCGCTGGCACTGTCCGTAAACGGCTCGGCCTGGGCAGCGGCGGCTTGCGAGAAGCTGCGATAAAAGCGCCGCTGGACCGAAACCTCCGCGTCATTATGCAGCTGCTTGATCTGGCTTTCCACGACGGCATCGATCGCATCGCGCGAGGTCGCGTTGGTGCCGGCGGATGTCTCCAGCGTGCCGTCCCGCGCGGCCTTCTGCACGGCGCCCTGCACCACGCTCTGCATGTAGAGCGTGTGCCCAACATCCAGAGCGCCCAGCAGCATGATGAGGAAGCCCGGCAGAATGAGCGCGAACTCGATGATCGTCACGCCCTCCTGCGCCTGCGCGAACTGACGCAGGACAGGCAGGGCGCGTGGGCCGAAGAGGTGAGGCGCGCGCCTCATCTCAGTTGGTCAGCCTCAGATCGGCGATTTCAGATGCGATCTGCTTGAAATTGCTGATCAGCGTTGGCGTATCGTCGGCTTTGAAATATTTGCCGGGCGTCGCGCAATTCTCCAGGCGCGCTTCAGTCTCGGTGTCGACACCGCCGCCATAGGAGACCACCCACAATGTGATGTTGCGGTTGCGGATCGCGGTGCACAGTGCGACGAGCCTGCTGTTGAGGATGTTGGTGAGCTGCGTGTCGTTGGGCGCATAGGTGGTCTGGCGCCGGTCCCACCAGGGAATGCCATAGGCCGTATAATTTGTGTTGTCTGTCATCGTGGCGCCGTCGGTCATGAAGATAATGTGCCGCTGGATGGCGCCGCCAGTGGGGGTCTCTCTGTTTTCGTCAGCAAAGATACCGGTCGGCGAAATGAACCGGGCGCCCCAGATCATCCCTATGTCGTGGTACGTGTTGCCGATGGCGCGCAAGGAGTTGACATAGGTTTCAAATCCCCCTGGTGTGTACCAGGTCTGGAGCTTCTTCGCTTCGGTCGAGCAATAATAACTGAATCGGTCCTTGCGGGGATGATAAGGATTCGGATCCGAAGTCACTACAGGAGGATCTACGGTCCAATTGTAGTTATAATTGGTACCCGTGTAGCGCGCCCAGACTACACCAGGCAGCATAGGTTTCCACTGCGTGTCCGGGTTGGAGGGATCGGGCACCGCATCGATGTTCATATCGCGCGCGCCAGTCGGAATGGAATTCCATTCATCGCTCGCATCGCCGTCGCTGTTTAGAACGGTCTTGCGCTCCTCAATACACCCATCCCAAGTGACCTCGGCATTCGCGGCAATATAGAGCGTCGTGTCCGCGTTGGAGCCGGATAGTTTGACCGCTGGAACGGTCGATGTCGCTACCGGCAGTGCGACGCTATTATTCCAGTTTGTACCACCAGCTTTCAAAGCGGAAACGTCGAACGACATTTGTTTATATGTCCAGCCGGTTACGCGTTGCCGGTGTGTAGTCCAAGTGATGGAGCGTGTGCCAGTCGCCGTCTTTGAGCGCGTGTATGTGCGCGCGTTGCTGCTCTGAAGACGGCAACTGCTGTTTGACCATGAGTATTTGTATGCGACGACGACATGGTTGTCGTCCTGCCGATGGGTCCGAACTTGTGGATCTTCCGGATACACCGGAGCTACGTCGGTGGGGTCCTGTAGGCTGCCAGTATCCGTGTAAGTAAGTACCGTCCCGTTCGAGTTGAGGTTGGAGCAGTTTGAAGAGTTCCTGTCGGTGCGCCGATTGCTGTATGATGTGCCGTTAATAGTAGTTGAACTGTTGTTGTTGCTGTTCGTAATATTAGACCAGCCGGAATAGGTGCTGGCATTATTTAGATTCGTCGGAGAACCTGACCAGTTTGTCCACGGGGTCATTGTTTCGGTGCCCGCTTGCCATGAGTAAACTGTTTCAGTTTTTGGCTCGCGCGACTGGTAGATCGCTGTGCTAGCCATCCAGTCATTGTTCAGAAGCTTGCCGACGTTCACGTTTACCGAATAGGGCATGAACCCCAAGCGGATTTGCGCCGTGCCGGCATAAGTGGTGGCTGCAGGGTCGTTGCCGCAGGTCTCCGTGGTGTTAACCCGCAGCAGAGCTTCATAAAAGCATTTGACGGCGCTCTTCAACCCAACAAGGCGGGCATTACTTGCCGGGCTATTGTTATTGTTGCCGCCCGGGCAGTAGCTGCCATCGGCCGGGCAATTCATCGATCCCGTCACGTCCAACACGAACATCACGTCGGTATTCGGGATTTCCATCTTGGCGGTGCAGGTTACGTGCATGGTCCGCTCGGTGATGCCGAAGATGCGCATGATGGTCATGGGCACGGAGACGTCCGCAAAGCCGGTGACCTCGCCGTCATCCTCCGAGAAATCGTGGTCGAGCAAGGTCGTGCCGTAGGCGCCGTCCGTGAAATTGGCGTTGAACAGTTCGAGCGCGCGGCTGCGGGTGCTGGTGCTGCCCTCTTCGGTCCAGCTTCCCGATCCCATCGCGCGGCGACCGGCCAGCACGCCGGCGTCACAAGCCTGTTGCAGTCGCGTCTTTGTGAGGTAGAGACGGCTCATGTCCACGCCGCCGCCAATCAGCCCCGCCAGCGGAATGAGGGCCGCTGCCGAAATGGCGATGACGTTGCCGCGCACGTCGCGGCCAAGCCTGGTCATGAAGCTTGCGCCTGCCCGGTTGCGCATTCCTGTCCTCACTGCCCTTGAAGCCACCCATCCGGCGAACGATTGCACCGCCACCGGCCCGATCCTCGCCTTATTCAGAAGTGGTGGACAAATGCCTAATTCGGTTGGTTGATCGTTGGTGAATGCGCCGCCTACCGCGCTCGGTGCCGATCACGAGCACGCCCCGTTGCAGCGCCTGTTGCTCGCGCACACGCCTGCGGGGGAGCGCTCATGGCATGCGCTGTGCTGGCAATTGGACGCCCGGCTGGCTGAGCTGATCCGTCGACGGGCCGATCCGACCATCGCCGCCATTCGCCTTGCCTGGTGGGATGCCGTGTTGGTGGAACGGGATGATGCCAAGGGGCGCGGCGAGCCTCTGGTCGATGCTTGGCGCCAGCAAGCGGACGCCGGCGCCAGCGCGGCGGCAGAACGGCTGATCGACGGATGGCGCGTGCTTGCCTCGCCCGATCCGCTCAGCGACGAGGATTTGCGGGACTATGCGCTTGCTCGGGGCGGTGGGCTGTTTGCGCTGCTGGCTGGAGGAGAGAGCGAGGCGGCTAATCGGCTGGGCGCGCTCTGGGCTTCGTGGGATCTGGCCGGTCACGCCAGCGAGGAGGCTCTTGCGCGTCGGAGCCTCGCACTTGCCTCGGATTTTCTGCCTCGGGATGCACGATCAGCCCGCAGCCTGCCGCGCCCCCTGCGTTTGCTCGCCGCTGTCGCCATGCCGGATGTTCGCGCCGCACGGTTGCCATCGCGCGGCTTCACGCCCCGCCAGTACAGCCGCTTGCTGATCGCCGCCCTGCGCGGTTAATCTCTCTGCGGGGGGCCTGCGATGGGGCGATTCTTTGCCGGTGTACTTTCCGCGCTGCTGTTCGTCGCGGCGGGGCTGTTCTGGTGGCAGTCCGCCGTGGATGCGGACATGCAGCCGCGCGTCGCCAATGGTGGCCTGCGCGCAGAAGCGCTGCCCTTGCCCGGGCCGGGCGATCCCAATGCACGCGGGGCGCCGCCGCCCGACGTCCCGGAAGCCACAGAGCGGACGCGCGAGCAGAAGCGCTTCGACCGCTATGATCGCAATCGCGATGGCGTGGTGACGCGCCTGGAGATGATGGCAAGCCGAACGAGCGCGTTCCGCAAGCTGGATAAGGACGGCAACAACCTCCTCTCGTTCGAGGAGTGGGCCGTGGCGACATCGACCCGCTTTGCGGGCGCCGATGCAAACCGCGATGGCCGGCTGGTCCCGGTCGAATTCGCGACGACTGCACCCCGGCCCAGCGCGACGCGCGCGGGGCCGGTCTGCAAGTGCGAAGAGGATTGAGCGAGCGGGGGTGGGAAGGGGGCCGTAGCCCCCTTGGCCTTACTTGGCGGCGTCAGTCTGCTCGACCAGATCGAGCAGGCCGTTGACGATGCCGCTTTCCGCGCAACCCGGCTTCAGGCGCGAGGACACCACCTCGAAGGTATATTGGCCAAAAGCCGCATCGTTCGGGATGTAGCCCGATGGGCCAAAGCCGTTGGTCAGTGTCGCCATCATCGTGCGGCGCGAGGGCGCCTGCGCCTTGAAGCTGGTCGCGATGGGGTTGAACACCTCGCCATTCACGCCGCCGATGAAGACATCGCCGATCTTCAGCATGCTCAGGTGAATGGGGATGTCGGCCGCATCGACATAGGTGCCGGCATAGCCTGCGCGGCCCTTGTCGGTGCGCTCGCGGCCGGGGCACACCAGCGTCTTGCTGGCACCGGCGATGCCCTCCACCTTCTCGGGTCGTTCAAGGCGCGTGCGCATGGTCTGGAGCACTTCCTCGCCGAGCATCTGCCCCATGGACTGGGCCATCTGCTTTTGCTGCTCCATCAGCTTGGCGACCTGCGGGTTCTTGCGGTCCATGCCGACACCGCCGGGCGGCATGGCATTGCTGATGTCTTCGCCGCGCTTGGCATAATCGGCGATGCGGATCGCGCGCAGATCGTAGGTCTGCTGGAAGAAGATGGGGTTCTGATCGCCCGCAGCACCCTCGGACCATACGGCCACCACATCATCGCCCATCGCATTTTCGATATAGCGGGAGGCGGCGCCGGGCAGATCGCCGCTCACCAGATCGAGATTGCCGGTCAGCACGGCATGGACGGCGTAGTTATAATAGACGGCGACCGGCTTGCCGGCCGCATTCTCGAAGCGCAGCACGGCCACCGTCTTGTCGGACGGGCCATCGACATTGGGGCCTTCCCACCAACGGCGGTTGTCCGGGTCGATGATGTTGCGGTTCACGTTGATGTAGGACTTGCCTTCGCCGAAGGCGACCTTGCCCGGCTGCATCTTGCCGACCGCTTCGCGCACGGCCTGGACGATCTGGTCCTCCAGCTTGGGGTGCGGACCCCAGGGCACGCTGTGGGTGTGGGTCGCGGTGAGCATGACGCGCTCCGGCGCAATGCCGAGGTCGCTGCTCAGTCGAGCGGTGACGCCGCTCCACAGGTCCGTCGGGATCGCGCCCACATCCACCGTCACGAGCGCGGCGCGCTCGCCATTGCTCTCCAGCGCGATCGCGCGCACGTAAATGGGGTCGAGAACGCCGGTATAGGGTTCTTTCAGACTCTTGGCGGCCGGGGTCCAGTCGACCTTGGCGGCGCCGACTTTCAGTTCTGCCTGAGCGGGCGCAGCGAGCGCCGTGCCCATGGCCAGCATGGCGGCGCCGGCGATCAAAAATCTCTTCATTTCAAAGCCTCCTCATCCTCGTGCGGCTGCGGCGAGTCTCGCATCCAGCGGGTCGATGGGCGGGAGGGGTAGCGAAGCGAGGCGGGCAGGGCCAGTAAAAATGCAATCGATTGCCGCGGGAGTGTCCCCCTTCAGCCGGACTGCGGCGGGGCGACGCCCAGAATCAGGTCAGCAGCCTTATCCGCGATCATAATCACCGGCGCATTGGTATTGCCGCCGACGATGCGGGGCATGACAGAGGCGTCGGCCACGCGCAGGCCTTCGATGCCACGGACCCGCAAGGTCGGGTCGACCACCGCCTGCTCATCGGCGCCCATCGCGCAGGTCGAGGAGGCATGATGGGCGAGCACGCTGCTGCGGCGATTATAGGCGTCGATGTCCGCATCGCTCTGCACGCCACTGCCCGGCATGATCTCGCCTCCGGCAAGGTCGCGCAGCGGCGCGGTGGCGAAGAACTCCCGCAACATGCGCACCGCCCGGCGCATCGTCAGCAGATCGCGTTCGTCCTCATACATGTTGATCCGGATCTCGGGCGCGTCCGCCGGGTTGCGGGAGCGCAGGCGCACGCTGCCCCGGCTTTCGGGCCTCAGCAGCACGGCGAACGCGCTCATGGCATGACCGGCGCCCTTGCGGATGCCGGGGAACCAGACGCGGGCATCGAGCCGGGTGGGGTAGATATTGGCCTTGATATCCGGCCGCGCCAGCCCGGGCCTGGTCGGCATGAAGCCAAAGGCGGTGACCGGCAATTGAGTCGCCCGGTCCCCCCGGCCGAGGAAGAAGCGTCCCACATTCAACAGAAGCCGGTCGAAGCGCAGATTGCTTTCGAAGCCGATGGGCTCGGTCAGCGTGTAGCCAATCCCGGTGAGCGGATGCTCCTGAAGATTGCGGCCAACCCCGGGCAAGTCGGCCACGACATCGATGCTGAGCGCGCGTAAGTCGTCCGCCGGGCCGATCCCGGAGAGCATCAACAATTGCGGCGAGTTGTAGGTGCCCGCGCACAATATGACCTCACGCCGTGCGCGCAGCAAAGTCGGGCGGCCTTTGTACATGATCTCGACGCCCACCGCGCGCCCGGCCTCGATGGCGATCCGGGTGACCGTGCAGCCGGTCCGAATGGCCAGATTGGGCCGGTGCGCGACGGGGTGCAGGAACTGCCGCGCACTGCTGGCGCGGCGGCCCTTGTCCACCGTCACTTCGGGCGGCACGAAGCCGTGACCGCTATTGGGTCCATGCTGATCGTCGAGGATGGGATGGCCAAGGGCGCGGGCGGTCTGCATCACCGCATCATGCAAAGGCCCAGTCGTCTCGACCGGGCTGACCGTCAGCTGCCCTTCGGCGCCATGATCTGCGCTATCGCCGCGCCAGCTCCGCTCGGAGCGACGGAAATAGGGGAGCACCTCGCCCCAACTCCAGCCAGTGGCGCCCAGCGCGGACCATTCATCGTAGTCAGCCGGGTGGCCGCGCGCGTAGACCATGCCGTTGATCGAGGAGGTGCCACCCAAAACCTTGCCGCGTGGCAGCCATAGGCGCCGGCCATCCAGCCCCGGCTCCGGCTCGCTCCAATAGGGCCAGGTCAGGGACGGCATGAATTGCAGCTTCATGAAAGCGAAGGGCATGCGGATCAGCGGGTGGCGATCGCGCCCGCCCGCCTCCAGCAGAAGAACGCGGTTTTCCGGCGCGGCCGACAGGCGGTTGGCGAGGACGCATCCCGCCGACCCCGCGCCGATGATGATATAATCTGCGCTTTCCGATTGCGGCACCGGTCCCTCTCTGAAATAGTATATTCTCGTGCTATACAATCCTCACGCCAAGGTGTCACGACTTTGAATGCTCCGCTGTATCAGGATCGTCTCTTCATCGGCGGCACTTGGGTCGAGCCGCACAGCCGGGAAATCGTGGAGGTTCGATCTCCGGCGGATGGAACGCTGCTCGGGCGCGCGGTCCTCGGCGATGCGGTCGACGCAGATCGCGCGGTCGCCGCTGCCCGGCAGGCGCTCACCTCATGGTCGCAGAGCAGCATCGCGGAAAGGCTGGACGTGCTCGCCCGGATGCGCGGCGCCTTCGAGGTGCTGGCACCCGCGCTCGAGGATCACCTCATGCGGGAGATCGGCCTGACGCGCATGGTCGCGCAGGGGCAGAGCATGATGTGCCGAGCGCATTTCGACAGCATGGCCGAGATCCTCGCGCGCTATCCCTTCGCCCAGATGATGCCCGGCGGCTTCGAGATCGTGCGGGAGCCGATGGGCGTGGTGGTCGCAATCACCAGCTGGAATGCCCCGGTCAATCAGATGCTGTGCAAGGCCGTGCCGGCGATTGCTGCGGGATGCACGGTGATCGTCAAGCCGAGCGAACATGCGCCATTGTGCGGCGGGCTGCTCGCGGAGGCGATGGCACAGGCGGACCTGCCGCCCGGCCTGTTCAATCTCGTCAATGGTCGCGGCGCGGATTGCGGGCAGCGCCTCGCCGCGCATCCTGATGTAGACATGATCTCGATCACCGGATCGGTGGCGGGCGGCGCGGCGGTCGCGGCGGCGGCGGCACCGACGATCAAGCGAGTGCATCAGGAACTGGGCGGGAAGGGCGCCAACATCCTGCTGCCGGAAGCTGATTTTGCGGCGGTCGTCCCGCGCAGCGTGGCGGCGTGCATGATGGTGGCAGGGCAAGTCTGCGCCGCGCCGACCCGGCTGATCGTCCCGGCCGACCGCTTCGAGGAGGTTTCCGCGCTTGCCGTGGCCGCCGCGCAGGGCCTTGTCGTGGGGCCGCCCGATGATCCCGCGACAAGCTTCGGCCCGCTGATGAACGCGGCGCAGTTCGATCGCGTTCAGGGCCTGATCCGGCAGGCGATCGACGAAGGCCAGCCCCTACTGACCGGCGGCCTTGGACGACCCGCCCATCTGCCGACCGGCTATTACGCCAGGCCAACCATCTTCGGTCCGGTCGCGCCGGATGCCGCCATCGCCACGCAGGAGGTCTTCGGCCCGGTCCTGTGCATCCTCACCTATCGGAATGTTGACGAGGCGGTGGAAATCGCCAATGCCACCGACTTCGGCCTCGCCGCCTATGTGCAGTCGGCCGATCCCGCATCGGCGCGGGCCGTCGCTGCCCGCGTGCGGGCAGGCTATGTGTCGATCAACTTTCCGCCATGGACGGCGGCGGCGCCGTTCGGGGGATACAAAAGGTCCGGCAATGGCCGGCAATATGGTGTCTTGGGACTGGAAGAGTTTCTGGAGACCAAGACAATCATCGCAAGCTGAGAGGGCAGGAGCAATCATGGGTGTGGTCGTACAGAATATCGAGCGTGCTGATCCTGAGGTGATTGACGGTCTGGCGGCATGCGGTGTTGCGACGGTTCATGAGGCGCAAGGGCGCACGGGCTTGCTGGCGAGCTACATGCGGCCGATCTACGCTGGCGCGCGGATCGCGGGCAGTGCGGTGACGATCAGCGCGCCCCCGGGCGATAATTGGATGGTGCATGTCGCCATCGAGCAGTTGAAGGCGGGCGATGTGCTGCTGCTGGCGCCGACCAGCCCCTGCGAGGATGGCTATTTCGGCGATCTGCTGGCGACCTCGGCGCAGGCGCGCGGCTGTCGCGGCCTGATCATCGACGCCGGCGTTCGCGATGTGCGCGATCTGACCGAGATGAACTTCCCGGTCTGGTCCAAGGCGGTCTACGCGCAGGGCACGGTCAAGAACACGCTGGGCAGCGTCAACATTCCGGTGGTCTGCGCCAATGCCCTGGTCAATCCGGGCGATGTGATCGTGGCCGATGATGATGGCGTGTGCGTCGTCCCCCGCGCCAATGCGGCTAAAGTGCTGGAAGCATCGCGGGCACGGGAGGCGAACGAGGCTGGCAAGCGCACGCGCCTTGCAGCCGGAGAGTTCAGCCTCGACGTATTCGATCTGCGCCAGCGGATCATGGACGCCGGGTTGCGCTACGTCTGAGCCGAAGATTCGCTCGGATCGCCCTGCATCCAATATCCGCCTTGCGCGTTAGGCTATCGGGTTCCCGATCAAGCGTGGAGGCAATTGTGGCCGATCTCAGCAACGTCAAAGAGCATATGTCCATCATCGGCGCGGATGGCGTGCATATCGGCACGGTCGACCATGTCGAGGGTGACCGCATCAAGATGACGCGCGCGGACAGCGGTTCGCATGGCAAGCACCACCATTATCTGTCGGGCGGGCTCGTCGCAGAGGTGGAAGGCGACAAGGTGCGGTTGTCCGCAACTGGAGCAGCGGCCCTGCTGTTCGAAGAGGAGCAGGACGGGAAGCCGATCGCGGACATGAATCCCTGAGATGGCGAGCCGCGCGCAGGTCGCCGAGGCATGTTCTGCAGACCTGGCTGACCGCTTCCAATCTGTCCGCTCGCTTTCTGTCGATCTGGCGGCGCCGCTGAGCGATGCTGACGCGACGGTGCAGTCGATGCCCGACGCCTCGCCGGCCAAGTGGCACCTCGCCCATACGACCTGGTTTTTCGAAACCTTCCTGCTGCGCGACCATGTGCCGGGCTATGTCGCGCATGACGAGCGCTGGGCCTATCTCTTCAACAGCTATTACGAGGCGGAGGGGCCGCGACACCCGCGCCCGCATCGAGGCCTGCTCACGCGCCCGACGCTCGCGGAGGTCCGCGATTATCGTGCGCGGGTCGATGAGGCGGTCCTGAACGCGATGCCTCTGCTCGCGGAGGCGTGCCCGGACTTGCTCACCCTCGGCCTCCATCATGAGCAACAGCATCAGGAACTGATGCTGACCGATCTCAAGCATCTGTTTTCGTGCAACCCGCTCGATGTCGCCCTGTGGCCCGCACAACCGCGAGGACATAGCGAGGCGCCGGTCGTGCGTTGGATCGAGCGGCCGAGCGGCCTTGTCGAGGTCGGTCATGCAGATGGCGCTGGCACCTTCGCCTTCGATAATGAGCAGCCGCGTCATCCCCATTATCTCGCGCCCCACGCGCTCGCCAATCGACCGGTCAGCAATGGCGAGTGGCGCGCGTTTATGGAGGATGGCGGCTATCGCACGGCATCCCTGTGGCTGTCCGACGGCTGGGATTGGTGCAATCGTGAGGGGATCGGCCATCCGCTTTACTGGCGGGAGTCGGATGGCGCCTGGGAGCAGTTCAGTCTCTCGGGCTGGCAGGCCGTGGATGATGCCGATCCGGTCACGCATATCAGCTTCTACGAGGCCGATGCCTTTGCGAGCTGGTCCGGCGCGCGCTTGCCCACCGAGCAGGAACTGGAAGCGGCGGCGCAGGGTGCCGATCCTCACGCTGGTATCCAGCTTGACCGGCCGGGACCGGTCACGCCGCGATGCCCGGAAGACGGGCCAGGCCTTCTCTCGCTGTTCGGCAATGTCTGGGAATGGACCGGTTCGGCCTATCGACCCTATCCCGGCTTTCGCACCGCAGAGGGCGCGGTCGGCGAATATAATGGCAAGTTCATGAGCAGCCAGTTCGTTCTGAAGGGCGGGAGTTGCGCCACGCCACGCGGGCACATGCGCGCCTCGTACCGGAATTTCTTTCACCCTCATCAGCGCTGGCAGTTCACCGGACTGCGGCTCGCAAAGGACTGCTGACCATGGCGACGATGCCCAAACTCGATCTGCTGGACCGCCGCGCGCCCGACGAAGGAGGCCGGGCATTTTGCGAGGACGTCCTATCGGGCCTGTCGCAGCGGCAAAAGGCCATCCCGGCGCGCTGGTTCTACGATCTTGTCGGCTCGGAACTGTTCGAGGATATCACGCGGCTGCCCGAATATTACCCGACCCGCACGGAAGTCGGCTTGCTCAAGGCCCATTGCGGCGATGTCGCAGCCCTGATCGGTGAGGGGCGGGTGGTTGTGGAGTTCGGCTCCGGCAGTTCGCTCAAGACCCCGCATCTGCTGCGGCAGGTCAGTCCTTCCGCTTATGTGCCGATCGACATTTCCGGGGAATTTCTCCTCCAGTCCAATGCCGATCTCGCGCAATTGCTGCCGGATCTACCAATCTATCCGGTCGAAGCCGACTTCACCAAGACCGTGGCGCTGCCCTCCGCGCTGCGGGGCAGTGCCATGCTCGGCTTCTTTCCGGGCTCCACCATCGGCAATCTCGCGCCCTTCGCCGCGACGGACCTCTTGCGCTCGATGCGCGACACGCTCGGCCATGGCTCGTGGCTGCTCATCGGCATCGACCGGGTGAAGCCAATCGATCGCCTGATTGCCGCTTATGACGACGCGCAAGGCGTGACCGCGCAATTCAACCTCAATCTCCTGCACCGGATCAACCGGGAGCTTGGCGCCGACATTCCGGTGGACGATTTCCGCCATGTCGCCCGCTGGAATTCTGCCGCGAGCAGGATCGAAATGCATCTTGAGGCGCAGCGGGACGTCGCGTTTCAGGTCGAGGACCGCCTGTTCTTCATGCGCGATGGTGAAACCATCCATACTGAGAACAGCCACAAATATACCGAACAATCTGCGCGTGCTTTGCTGGCAGCGGGTGGCTGGACCCCTCGGCAGGTTTGGACCGACGCGAGGGAAGACTTCCTCCTGATCCTCGCCGAGGCGGAGACGATTCCCCTCGCTCCCTGACCTCGCTGGGGATTCTGGTGCTCAGAAAACCCCATCCGAGTGGACTTTTTCAACGCAATGCCCCGGTTTTGTGACGGATATGTCACACCTCGCCAATGAGGCAGTTAACTCGCGCTAAAGGTGTTGAGGGATCAATTCTCCCTTGATAGTCCGTCATCGTTGTTTTTCCAGCATGTCGAACGGGGGCGGGCATTGTCTTTGCGCGCGCGCCGTTCGGCAAAGCTTGTGCCTAGTGCCTGATCAGGAGAGGAGATTGTCCATGTCCCCATTCATTACACGTTCGCGCGTTTTGAGGGCCGGTGCCGGTGCCAGCCTGAGCGCTCTCGCGCTCGGCATGGCTTTTGTCGCCACGCCCGCTTTCGCCCAGGACGCCGCGCAGCCGCAGGATGATGAGGCCGGCGAGGCGATCATCGTCACCGGCTCGCGCATTGCGCGCACCGGCTTTGATCAGCCCACGCCCGTCTCCGTCGTTGGCGGTGAGCAGATCGCCCGCCAGGCCGCCGTCAACGTCGCGCAGGTTTTGAACGAGCTGCCGTCCTTCCGTCCGCAGGCGACGCCGAGCACCAACGCGATCTTCGCCAACAACATCGGCGCCTCTACCGCCGACTTGCGCGGCCTCGGCGCCAACCGCACGCTCGTGCTCATCAATGGCCGTCGCGTGGTGGCCTCGACCGTGCAGGGCAGTTCCTTCGCCAATGCCGGCGCGGTTGACCTCAACATCATCCCGACGTCGCTAGTCGAGCGCGTCGATGTGGTGACCGGCGGTGCCTCGGCTGCTTACGGCTCGGATGCCGTCGCCGGCGTCGTCAACGTCATTCTCGACACCAACCTGACCGGCCTCAAGGGCTCGGCGCAGTACGGCATCAATGATGCGGGCGACGGCAAGGAGTATCAGTTCGCGCTCGCCGGCGGCATGAGCTTCGCCGGTGGTCGCGGCCACATCATCGCGGGCGTCGAGTATTCGGACAATAAGGGCACCGATGGCTGCTATTCGCGCGACTGGTGCTCGCTGGCTTACAACACGGTTGCCAACCCGCTTGTCAACCCCGCCAATCGGAGCCTCGGCCGCGTCGGCGCGGGGCTGCCCGCCACGCTGATCCTGCCGAACACGCGCACGGCGACGGCGTCCTACAATGGTCTCATCGTCTCCGGGCCGGCTGCGAACGCGGCAGCCTTCAATGCGTCGGGTCTGCGCGGCATGGAATTCCGGCCGGACGGCACCCTCGTGCCTCATGATTATGGCACCTATTACGGCGTGCCGATCTTCCAGAGCGGTGGTGGCGATGCGCGTCAGGCTTTCTACGAAAACTTCCCGATCGCCGCGCCCGTCGAGCGCCTCAATGGCTTCACCCATCTGAAGTTCGAAGTGGCTGACGGCGTCGAGTTGTTCGCCGAGGGCTCCTACAGCCGCGTCAATGGCTCCACCATCGGGGCGCAGCGTCGCGACCTGGGTTCGCTGGTGATCCGCGCCGACAACGCCTTCCTGCCGGATTCGGTCGCAGCCACCATGGCGAGCGTCGGCCTGCCGTCCTTCAACATGGGTCGCGTGTGGAACGACCTCGGGCCGCAGCGTTCGACCGTGAAGCGCGACACCTACCGCGCGGTCGTGGGTATCAATGCCGAAATGTGGGGCGACTGGAAATTCGATGCTTATTACCAGTTCGGCCGCACCGACTACTGGCAGCGCGGCTACAACACCTCGATCACGCCGCGCCTGCAGTTTGCCATCGACGCCGTCGATCAGGGCGAATTCAACGGCGGTCCTGCCAACGGCAACATCGTGTGCCGCGCAACCCTGCAGGGCAACCCGGCGGCTGCTGGCTGCGTTCCGCTGAACCCGTTCGGTGAGAACAACTTCTCGGCCGCCGCCAAGGCGTGGACGCATGGCACGGTGGAGCAGGACACGCGGATCACCCAGAACGTCGTTGCCGCATCGATGAACGGCACGCTGTTCCAGGGCTGGGCCGGTCCGATCAAGGCCGCAACGGGTGTCGAGCTGCGCCAGGATATCGCGCGCGGCAATGCCGATGCGATCTCGCGGGCGCTGCAGTTCTACACGGGCCCGGGCGCGCCGATCGACGGCAAGGTCGATGTCTTCGAGGCCTTCGGCGAACTCGACGTTCCCGTCGCGCCGGGCGTCTATCTGAACGGCGCGCTGCGTTACACGGACTACTCGACCAGCGGCGATGTCATGACCTGGAAGGTCGGTGTCGAGGCTTCGCCGCTTGACTGGCTGCGTGTGCGCGCGACGCGCTCGCGCGACATTCGTGCGCCCAACCTCTTCGAGCTGTTCGGGCCGCTGCAAACCAGCTTCCAGAACGTTCGCCCGAGCGAAGGCGGTCAGGTGCTCACCTCCGTGCTGCTCGGCGGCGATTCCACGCTGGTGCCGGAAGAAGCCGATACCTTCACGGTCGGCGTCGTCCTGCAGCCCGATCTGGGCAGTGCCGGTCGCCTGCGCTTCTCGATCGATTACTTCGACATCAAGCTTGATAAGGCTGTGTCGCAGCTAGGTGCGCAGGTCATCGTCGATGGTTGCGAGCGCGATGGCATCCAGGAGTATTGCAGCCTTATTACCCGCGGTCCGGTCGCTCCGGGGCGTCGTTTCGGTGATATCCAGTCGATCGTGAACACGAACGTGAACCTGGGTAGCTTGATCACGCGCGGTTGGGACATCGAGGCCGCTTACACGCTGCCGGTCAACCTGTTCGGGGGCAGCATCTCGCTGCGCGGCATGGCGACGATCATCGACGATCTGATCACCAACTCGGCCAGCGGTACGGTCGATCGTGCCGGCATGAACGGCTCGCCGGTTTCGCAGCCCTCGGGCATGCCGCGCTACATCATCAACGGCTATGTGACGTTCAATGCGGAGCCTGCCACGCTGCAGGTGCAGGTCCGTCACATCTCCAGCGGCACCTACAACAACTCGCTGATCGGGCCTGGCCAATATGGCTATGACCCGAACCTCGATAACAGCGTCAACGACAACTACATCGCGCCCTGGACCTATGTGAACCTGAACGGCAGCGTCGCGGTCTGGAACCGTGGCGACCAGAAGATGGAGATCTTCGGCGCGATCAACAATCTGTTCGACAAGGATCCGCCGGTGGACGCACCGTCCAGCTTCGGTCCGACCAACAACGTGCTGTATGACGTGGTTGGCCGTTCCTACCGCATCGGTGCCCGGTTCAAGTTCTGATCCGTTAATGATGTGCCCGGCGGTCCAACCGATCGCCGGGCATTTTTAATTTCCAGACGAGAGGATAGTCGATGAGCGATACGGCCGGCTTCACGCTGATCATGCAGGATAGCATTGATCCCACGACAGCACCGGGCAAGCCGCCGCTGCCGCCGATTGCCCATGAGCAGTGGGAAGAGGACGGCCTCCTCATCGATCGCAATATCCAGGTGACGCTGCGCGACGGCGTTCACATCTATGTCGATCTTTATCGTCCCGCCGATGCCGCGGAGGGCCCGCTGCCGGTGCTGCTGGGCTGGAGCCCTTATGGAAAGCATGGCCTGTCCGATAAGCTCTTCCCGCCCCATTCGGGCGTGGAGGCCGGTTGGATGTCGCGCTTCACCGCCTTCGAGGCGCCCGATCCTGCCTTCTGGTGCGCGCATGGCTATGCCGTGTGCAATGCGGACTCGCGCGGCATGTGGCAGTCCGAGGGCGAGGTGCGCCACAACGGCCTGGGCGAGGGAGAAGATTGCTACGATCTCATCGAATGGCTTGGCGTGCAGGATTGGAGCAATGGCAAGGTCGGAATGACCGGAGTCTCCTATCTCGCTGCGATCCAGTATCTCGTCGGTCAGCTCAAGCCGCCGCATCTCGCCGCCATCAATCCTTGGGAGGGCTTCTCGGACTGGTATCGCGAGTTTGCCTATCATGGCGGCATTCGCGAGACGGGCTTCCTGCCGCGCGGCAGCAGCAACCTGCGCTTTGGCCATCAGCGCTACGAGGATACCAACGCCAATGTGCAGGCGCATCCCTTGTACGACGCCTATTGGGCAAGCAAGGAAGTCGACCTGTCGGCCATCGACATTCCGGCGCTGGTCGTCGGCAGCTGGGCGGATCAGGCGCTGCACACGCGCGGCACCTTCGAGGCCTTCCGCCAGTTCTCCTCGGCGGACAAATGGCTGATCGGCCATGGCCGCAAGAAATGGGCGCATTATTATATGCCCGAGAGCAAGGAACTGGCCCGCGTCTTCTTCGATCGCTATCTCAAAGGCGTCGAGAGCGGCCTTGCCGACTGGCCTAAGGTGCTGCTCGAAGTTCGCGAAAGCGCGCAGACATGGACCATGCGCGGCGAGCAGGAATGGCCGCTGGCACGCACGGTCTACACGCCGCTCTATCTCGATGCCGCGACCGGCACGATGCAGGGCGAGCCCGTGGGCAATGCAGCCAGCGCCTCCTATGATCCGCTCGACGAAGCCGGCGAGGCCTGCTTCGATATCCGCTTCGACACGGATACCGAGCTGACCGGCTATATGAAGTTGCGCCTGTGGGTGGAAGCGCAGGGCGCGGACGACATGGACCTGTTCGTCGCGCTGCAGAAGCTGGATGCCGATGGCAATCCGGTGGGTATGACCTTCTACGCCTTTTTCGAGAACGGCCCTGTGGCGCTCGGTTGGCTGCGCGCCAGCCATCGCGCCTTGGATGAGGCACGCTCGACGCCGTTCCAGCCGGTTCACAGCCATCTGGTCGAGGAGCCGCTGGAGCCGGGCGTTCCGGTGCCGGTCGATATCGAGATCTGGCCGTCCTCCACGCTGTTCCGGGCGGGCGAGCAATTGCGCGTGGTGGTGAAGGGCATGGATATCTATCGCGAGGGCCTGCCGATGCTGCCCTTCGCGCGCCACGAAGAACTGCGCAACGCCGGCACGCATATCATCCACACCGGTGGTCAATATGACAGCCATCTGCTGGTGCCGGTCATCCCCAAGGCGTGAATGCGAACGCCCGCGACGTGGAGTTTTCCATGTTGCGGGCGCGCTCGCGCACCTAAATGCTAGCGGAACTGAGAGGGTAGGCGGCTGCGCGTTGTTCAGGCTGCCGCGCCCTGATTGGCGGCGCGTAGCGTTTGAATAGCGGGCTGCTTCAGAGGTAGCGTTCCGACCAATTAAATGCTCCATGCCTTGAAAGACATGATATACCATATCATAATGGTGGCATGGAATTGAATCACGCAGCCGCCGCATCTCCCCTCACGCAAACCCGGAGCAGAAACGACTGGCTGGACGGCTTTGCCGTCTGCGCCTCCGTCGCCTGCATGATCCACTGTCTGGGACTGCCGCTGCTGCTGGCAGCCCTCCCGGCCTTCGCCGATCAGATCGATCCGGGCGAGAGCTTCCACGCGATCGTCCTCGCGCTCGCGGTGCCGACCAGCGCCTTCGCGCTGGTGAGCGGTTGGCGCAGGCACCGGGCGCCCGTGCCCTTGGCGATCGGCGCGGTCGGCCTGGCGCTGATGGCGGTCGGCATCCTGTTCGCCAGCCGGGAGATTCTGGAAACGGCGATCACGGTCTCGGGCAGCCTGCTGCTCGCGGGGGCGCACATCGCCAACTGGAGGCTACGGCGTGCGCGGAACCGGTGATGTCCTTCACGACACCGGCAGTGGCTCCCGCCCGACATGCGCAAGGTCGAACGCGGTGGTTTGATAGGCCTCGTTGATCCAGTTGGCGAACAGCAGATGGGCGTGACTCCGCCAGCTGTTCAGCGGTGGACGCGTTGGGTCATTCTGCGGGAAATAGTCGACAGGCAAACAGGCCCCGCCATCGCGGGCATATTCGCGCGCGAGCGTCTCGGTATCATATTCCAGATGATTGAACATGTGGAGCATGTGCCGGGCCTCGTCATAAACCAGACCCGCGCCTGTTTCGGGCGCATCGGCCAGGACCTGCACATGCGGCGCCGTCTCCAGTTCGACCTGCGGCACCTCGGTCCATCGCGACACCGGCACGTCGAACTCGTCGGACATACCCCGCAGATATGGCGAGGTCGGCAGGCGATTGCGATGCGGGAAGATCCCGAACGCCTTCTGCTCCAAGGTGCGCTTGCGCAGGCCATGGAAGTGATAAAACGCCGCCTGCGCCGCCCAGCAGATCGTCAGGCTGCGGTGAACATGCGTCTGCGTCCAGTCGAAGATGTCGGTCAGTTCCGGCCAGTAGCGTACATCCTCATAATTGAGCCGCTCCACTGGCGCCCCGGTGATGATGAAGCCATCGAACCGCTCATGGCGTACCGCGCACCACGGGCGATAAAAGGCGGCCATATGATCGGCGGACGTATTGCGGGTGGCGTGATCCGTAATCCGCACAAGCGTCAGTTCGATCTGGAGCGGCGTGGCGCCGAGCAGCCGGGCGATCTGCGTCTCGGTGCTGATCTTGTCCGGCATCAGGTTCAGCAGGCCGATCCGCAATGGCCGGATGTCCTGCCGCGTGGCGGTGCCTTCGTCCATCACGAGGACGCCTTCCGCTTCCAACGTGCGGCGGGCGGGAAGGTGGTCTGGTATCTTGATCGGCACGGTGCGTCGGTCCTTGTCTGGGTCGACGCTGAGTGGCTTGATCCGCATAATTGCCGTTCGGCCACATCCTCCTTGCGGAGTGCCACCTTGCCCGGATTGGCAGGTTGGCGTTGGGCGTCGCCCCAACTCTTGATGTACGGGTCCTGCTAGACGCTCGCGCGGGCTTTGGCAACCGCGCCTGCTATCAGTCTGTGAGATCGATGCCGAAAAAGGCCTCGCCTTCCACCTGCTTGCCATCCACGAACCGCATCGTCTCCAGCGCGCGCCGGGATCGGCCATTGCGTTGCGCGAGATAATGGACGTCCACCACCTGTGCCTCGACGTCGCACACCGCCGCGAGGAGGGTGAAGTGCATGTCCGTGGTGACCGCAAGCGCATCGGACCAATAAGCGCGCAACGCGGCCTTGCCCTCGATAATGGGCGAGCCGGCAATCTCCTTGGCCAAGGGACTGATGAAGCGCGCGTCCTCGGCGAAGTGCGAAAGCACCGCCTCCAGATCACGCGCGTTCCAGTTGGCGATCCACTGGGTCGCAAAGCGGATCATTTCGTCGCGTGTCATGTGCCTATCTCCCTAAATTAGAAACAGCAGGGCAGTGAGTGCCGTCATGATGGCCATGGTCCGCACGAACAGGGTCATAGCCTTGCGACTCTCGAGCAGTTCGCGCGCGCCAGCGCCCATGGCCGCCCAGCCCGCGATGGAGGGCAGGCCGACCAGCGAGAAAGCCGCGACGATCACCGCAAGCTGCAGACCCAGCGGCCGATCCGGCACCGTAAAGGTGGCGATGGCAGGCACCGTGATCGTCCATGCCTTGGGATTGATGAACTGGAAGGCCGCCGCTTGCCAGAAGGTCATCGGATGCGCGCCTTCACGCCGTGCCATGCCTTCGGACTGCCAGAGTTTGACCGCCAGCCAGGCCAGATAGGCTGCGCCCACGATGCGCAGCACCCAGCGCAGGATCGGCCAGGCGTCGAAGATCGCGCCAAGGCCAAGCCCGCTCAAGGCCAGCATCGCCGCACAACCGAAATTGATGCCGAAGATATGGGGCAGCGTCCGCCGGAATCCGAACACCAGCCCGGATGAGGCGAGCATGATGTTGTTAGGCCCAGGCGTGGCCGTGCAGACGAAACTGTAGAGCGCCAAAGGCGCGAGCAGGCTGGTATCCATGATGATCTCCCGCTTGCGGAAATGATCGCGATTGATCCATGTGTCAAATGTGATATTGAACCGGTTCAATCGAGCGAGGATGATGGATGAAGGACTGGCGGCCGGAGGTAACGGGCGACGATGCGCCGATGTACGAGCGCCTTGTCGCGGCGCTGGAGCGCGACGTGCGCGAGGGGCGGCTCGTCCCCGGGGATCGCCTTCCGCCGCAGCGGGACCTTGCCCATCGTCTGGCGCTGAGTGTCGGGACGGTCAGCCGCGCGTATGTCGAGGCGGAACGGCGGGGCTTTATCTCCAGCCATGTCGGGCGCGGTTCCTTCGTCGCGGACCGGGCGCGGCCGCAGTCGCCGTCCGAGGCTGGCGGGCCATTGGACATGGCGCGGAACATTCCGCCGCTAGCGCCTGCCGAGCGCTGGATCGGCGAAGGGTTGAGCCGTGTGCGCCAGCGCGCGGATCTGGCGACAGCCGTCAACTACGCCCCGCCCGAGGGGCTTGAATCCATCCGCGAGGCCGGCGCCTCCTGGCTCAGCCGTCGCCATGGCGTTCAGCGCGCCACGCGGGATCGCGTGATTCAGTGCAATGGCGGGCAACACGGCCTCGCGCTTGCCTTCGCAGCGCTGGCGCGGCCCGGCGATACGATCTTGTGCGAGGCGGCTACCTATCCCGGCATCCGGACGCTGGCCGATCATGCCGGCTATCGCTTGCGCGGTGTCGCCATGGACCAGCGCGGGCTCGAGCCTGAGGCACTGGCCCGGGCCGCCCGCGAGACCGGTGCGCGGGTGGTCGTGCTGATCCCGACCTTGCAGAACCCCACCACCATCACGCTCGATGCCGCGCGACGCGCAGAGATCATCGAGGTGGCGCGCGCGCGGGATCTGATGATCGTCGAGGACGATGCCTATCGCGTGTTCGCGGATCGCGACGCCCCGGAGAGTTTCGCCGATCTGGCGCCCGAGCGCACGCTGATGGTCGCCGCCGTGTCCAAGGCCGTCGCGCCCGGCCTTCGCCTCGGCTTTCTGCTGCCCCCGGGGGATGCCGGGGTTCGCGACCGATTGCTGCTCGGTGTCCGCGCCTTTGGTTATACGCCGCCGTCCTTGGGCGGTCTGGTGTTCAGCCAGTGGGAGCAGGATGGCACGGCCGATCGCATCGCCGACGAGCTGGTTTCAGAGACGGAGATGCGGACGCAGCTTGCCCGCGACATTCTCGGCAAGGCCATGGCCGTCCCTGGCGCGGCGGGCAGCCTCCATGTGTGGATGCCGATGCCGATGCTCGATGCCGAACGCCTGAGCGCCCGCGCCCTGCGCGCCGGCATTGCGCTCACCCCGCCCGATGCGCCGGCCGTCGATCCCTGTGCGCCCTCGGGCGTGCGGCTGTGCCTCGGCGCAATCCCGTCACGGGATCGTCTGGAACAGGCGCTTCACGAGGTGGTGGAGATGCTGACGCCGGCGGGCGACAGCGCCGCGCGAGGGCTGGTGTAAAGCGCGGTCGTCGGTCAGGCTGAGGCGTTGGCGCTGATCCTGCGCAGCACGAAATCCGCGCGCTCGTCCGGAGTCGTAAACGGTAGCGGCACGAGATTATATCCAAGGTCGGAATAAACCCGGGCCATGACCTCATGGGTCGTCACGGCTTCTGACCAGTCCTGTTTGCGCTCGGCATCCTGCGCATAAATGTCCGCCCAGGGCGGGGCGATGAAGACGTCGTTATTGTAGCGGCGCGCGCTAGCGGTTCGGTGCAAATTGTCGGGAATGGGAAGGCCGCACAGAGCACGATAACCGATCACATCCGGGATGCCTCGGTCGAAGAGGATCGGGCCGGGCCGTGTCTTCGCTGCCTCATAGGACTTCAC
Source organism: Sphingobium sp. B8D3A (assembly GCF_025961995.1). Classification (NCBI taxonomy): domain Bacteria; kingdom Pseudomonadati; phylum Pseudomonadota; class Alphaproteobacteria; order Sphingomonadales; family Sphingobiaceae; genus Sphingobium; species Sphingobium sp. B8D3A. Next base: position 1,930,902 of record NZ_JAOQOS010000001.1, read on the forward strand.
GTCGAACGCAAGCATCTTCTCCGCAAACGCCTCCCGGTCGGCCCAGGGCAGGGCGCTGCCGCCTGCGGCCATCTGTTGCTGGATGATCGCGCGCCCGGCCTCGGCCATGGTCGCGATGCCGTGCCGGGCCAGCGCATCGAGCAGTGTGGTCTTGCCCGATCCGGGGCCGCCGGTGACGATGAAGAAGCGATCCACGCCGGCCGCTCAGCGCCCCGCCGCATTCGCGAAGGTCAGGACCAGCGTATCTCGCCACGCCGGCAGATCCCCGACTTCCGACTGGATCGGCGTGGTTCCGTGGCGCACCTCTCCGTCATCGAGGAGCAGCGCCTCGCCGGCGTGCGCGAGCCGGTGTTCGAGCAGGCATGCGCCCGAAACAGTTTCGACGCGGGTCGTGCCGCCGGAATAATTGCTGCCGCCGACCAGCAGGATCAACACCCAATCGCGTCCATCCTGATGCATCCCCTCAGGCGTCGGAAGGCCGGGGAGGTCGGGCAGGGCCTCGATGCGAAACTGATGGGCTTCGACCATCCATGCGTGCTCTTCGCAACCGCTGGCCTGCGAAATGCGCGCCGCAGTATTCCGCATCAGATCGCGCAATAACGCGCTCGTGGCCTGCCCGTCCGCCATGGGGGCAAACCAGCGTTCGACGCCGCCGTTCAAGGGATTGTGATTGCGATCCTGATAATGGGCGCGATGCGGCAGGCGCCCGCAGGCGTCGCCATCGACCTCAAACGCTGCGTAGCGGCGGCGGCGATAGGTTCCGCCATCGGCCATCCACATGTCGCGGGGCAGCTCATCCCAACTTTGCGCGAACGAGCGCCATTCGGGCCGAGCAGGGAGCGCCAAGTCGCCGGGCTGCAGCAGCAGGGCTGTGGGACGAGTCAGGGTCTCGATGCGTGGCCTCATAGCGTAAGGCCAGCTGTACGGTGAATGCGCATGATTGAACCAATACATTATTTCGTTTGGTCGGCGGACCTGCTGATACAATGACGCCGGCCTGTGGGCAACCCCGCCGCGTTCGCTCATCGGCCGCGCAGTCAGTCGAGCCTATCAAACGGCCTTATCGTCGTCTTCCTGCTTGGCTGGCCCGTCGTCCTTCTTCGCGATGAAGCTCATTTTGCCATTGGGTTCGAGGATTGCCCAGGCGACCTCGGATATGTTGGCGATACCCGCCAGCCGCATCTCTATTTCAACCTCGGCCCGGGTGACGCGATCGCGGCGCATGTTGGGGGTAATCAGTTCCCCATCCTTGATCAGCACGCGCGGTACGCCTTCCAGCAGCCGTTCGGCGCGTGGGGAAAGATAGGTGATCCAGCTCAGCGCCAGCGCCCAGAAGGCAATGGTGCCAATGGCGAGGGCGGCGCCGGTCATGCTGAGATCATTATGAGTGATGCCCTGCTGGACGAGATCGCCCATCACCACCAGCAGCACTAGTTCGAACGGCGTGACTTGACTGAGTTCGCGTTTGCCCAGCAGCCGGAGCAGCATGTACATGATGAAGAACATCACGCTGGCGCGCAGGATGATATCCATCAGGGCAAGACCTTGATGTGGACGGGCAGGGCAGCGAGTTCGCGCTCCCCGTCGAGGGCAGCGATCTTGCCGCGCGTGCCGGCGAACAGCGGCGGGTTGATCTGCCCGTCGATCTTGAAGCGGAAGGTCTCGCCGGGTTTTGCCTCGCCGAAGGAGAACTGCCGAGAGCCGTCTTTATAGCGTTCCTCGCTTGCGGCCGGGATCATCGTGTTGATCGTCATCTCCCGCCAGAGGTCATCCGACACGGCAATCACCAGCTCACCGACCGGTTTGCGCGGCGTCACCTCGACGATGGTCTCAAAAACCATGCCGTTGCGCAGCGTTTCCGGCGTTTGCACGACGAGGGTGATGCGGTCGTTCGAGGTGTAGCGCACGACAGGGGCCTGCCCCGCAAACAGGCCGGTCAGACCGGCGCCCAAGATCACCGTGAGCAGGACCAGCGGCCAGGGATTGGCCCGCCGGCTGTTGCTCTCATGCTCTTGCGTGATGCCATCGGGTGCCGGGGTCGCCATGGGCGGCCTCACGCGACCTGCTGAGGATCGGCGACCACCTCGGCGAGCATCTCGCCCAGCATGGCAAGCGCAACGCGCAGGCATTCGATCCGGGTCGCGCCGCGCCCGATGTCGCCGAAGTGATGGACGCCGTGGCGCGTCTCCGCCCCATGCGCGGCGCAGGCGAAATGGACCAGCCCCGGTTCGTCGTCGGAGGCGCCGGGGCCGGCAAAGCCGGTGATCGCAATCGCCAGTCGCGCTTTGGAGCGGCGCAAGGCCCCTTCAGCCATCGCGCGCGCGACGGGTTCGCTCACCGCGCCGTAATCCTCGACAAGCTTATGGCTGAGCCCGAGCAGATCGCATTTGGCATGCTTGCTGTAGACGACGAAGCCCCGGTCAAAGGCATTACTGGTCCCCTCGATATCGGTCAGCAGCGATGCGAGCAGGCCCCCGGTGCAACTTTCTGCGGTGGCGATCCCGATCTCCGCCTGACTGGCGGTTTCGAGCACGGCCATGGCTGCCGCAATGATGCCATCGGGTAATGCCGGGGACAGGGTCTCGGCATCCGAATCTTCTGAGGGTTTCTCCTGCGGAAACATCATCTTTCGACCTGTTGTCCTTATCGCTGGAGAGAAACTTCCATCCGGTCGACATCGTTCCCGGCGCCGGGGTCTCCGCGAGGAGTCGGCCGGCGCTCGGCGCGGCCCGTTGCCGTCCCAGTCCAAGCTTGCGTGTCATTTGAGATCGCGCAGTTATTTGGTCTTCTGATGCCTTTGCGCTTCCTCGCCGGCTTCGATCAGGCTCTCGCCCGTGGCAACGGCTGCGTCCGCCGTCATGGTGACAGCGATCCCACCCGGACCCTCGAGGATGACATGATCCTCCTCGGCCGTGGCGACGCCGGGTTCGGCATAAGGCTCGATTGGGGAGTGGACAGTCATGCTGGTCCTCCTTGCTGGATATCTGCGCAGGGGGCGAGATACAGATAATCTGATGAAAAATTGCCCCGGCGGGCCAGACCGGCATAATCGTTGATCTGGACCAGCGAGGCGTGCCTCTCGCACAGTCCGGCTTCTCTTAATTGGCGGAGCACCCGATTGGTGTGAACGGTGGTCAGGCCGCAAATCTCGGCAATGTCGCCCTGCGTCAGGGTCAGCACGAAGCGATGTCCGTCCGATAATCCCACCGCATACAGGCGGGCATTCATCTCGCACAGGAAATGGGCGACACGCCCGACCGCGTCGAGCCGGCCCACCCGGAACAACCAGGCACGATGAAGGGCAGCATCGATGAGCGTCGAGAACCACAACTTGCGCGCCAGATCGGGCCGGGGGTCGAGTACTTCCCTCAAGGCTTTGTGCGGCACGATGGCGATGCTCGCGGTCGTGAGCGTGCCGATGGCATGGTCCAGCTCTCGCATGGGATAGGCATGGAGATCGACGAATTCGCCCGGCACATGGATGGCGACGAGTTGCCGCAAGCCTTTGCGATCATCGATGTAGCGCGACATGATCCCTTCGACCAGGAAGCTGCTGACATCCACAATCTGACCCGCTTCGACAATCGTCGTGCGGGGCTCAAAGGTGCGAACCTCGAGAATCGTGTCTTCGAGCGCGGCTCGTTCTTCCGGCGTCAGGGCAACGCCGCGGCGGTTTGCAAGGAGGCGATCCATCAACATCGAGTGGCTAACGGATAAGCCGCGCTGGCGATCCAGCCCCGATCGGCTTTCACTATGATCAATGTTAATTCCTAGCCTTAACAGGCAACTGTCATCCGGACGGCGTGTTGGTGAAGCACGAGACGAACTCGTTCACATCCCAGCAATGACAAGGAACCGCGATGGCGAAACAGGCAACGCGTGCGGCGAAAGGCCGTGCGCCGATGAAATCCGATCAGCAGCGGTCATCGGCAAACAGCTCTTCTGCAGATGCCGCCTTTGAGGACATGCCTGTTTTTGAAGGACCGATGGGCGAGGGTGGCGAGACGCGGCAGACCGCTGGCGGTGATGTCGCGACGCTGACGACCGCGCAGGGCGTTCCCGTTTCCGATGACCAGAACAGCCTCAAGCAGGGCGCGCGCGGCCCCGCGCTGCTGGAAGACTTCCATTTTCGCGAGAAGATGTTCCACTTCGATCATGAGCGTATCCCGGAGCGCGTGGTTCATGCGCGCGGTTATGGCGCCCATGGCTTTTTCGAGCTGACAGACAGCCTGTCCGACATCACCCGTGCCGATCTCTTCCAGCGGGTAGGCGAGCGGACCGAGGCCTTCGTTCGCTTCTCGACCGTGGCCGGGTCCAAGGGCTCGTTCGATCTCGCGCGCGATGTGCGCGGCTTTGCGGTGAAGCTCTACACCAAGGAGGGCAATTGGGACCTCGTTGGCAACAATATCCCGGTCTTCTTCATCCAGGACGCGATGAAGTTTCCCGACCTGATCCATGCCGCCAAGCCCGAGCCGGATCGCGCCTTTCCGCAGGCCCAGACGGCGCATGACAACTTCTGGGACTTCATCAGCCTGACGCCGGAATCGATGCACATGGTCATGTGGATCATGTCCGACCGGACGATCCCGCGCTCCTTCCGCTTTATGGAGGGCTTTGGCGTCCATACCTTCCGGCTGGTCGACGCAGACGGAAAGTCGACGTTCGTCAAGTTCCACTGGAAGCCCAAGCTGGGCCTTCAGTCGGTGGCTTGGAACGAAGCGGTCAAGATCAACGGCGCCGACCCCGACTTCCACCGGCGGGACCTCTGGGCCGCCATTGAAGCCGGCGATTTTCCCGAATGGGAACTGGGTCTCCAGCTCTTCGATCAGGAATTCGCCGACAGCTTCGATTTTGATGTGCTCGATGCCACCAAGATCATTCCCGAGGAACTGGTGCCGATCCGCGTCGTGGGTCGTCTGGTGCTCGATCGTCTGGTCGATAATTTCTTCGCCGAGACCGAGCAGGTCGCCTTCTGCACCCAGAATGTCGTGCCGGGCATCGACTTCAGCAACGACCCGCTGTTGCAGGGGCGCAATTTCTCCTATCTGGATACGCAGCTCAAACGCCTCGGCTCGCCCAATTTCACGCATCTGCCGATTAACGCCCCGCGCTGCCCGTTCGCGCATTTCCAGCAGGATGGGCATATGGCGATGCGCAATCCCGTCGGTCGCGCCAATTATGAGCCCAATAGCTGGGGCGCGGAAATCGGCGGTCCGCGTGAGGACCCGCAGCGCGGCTTCAAGAGCTTCGCGGAGCCGGCCGACGGCGACAAGTTGCGCATCCGGCCGGAAAGCTTTGCCGATCATTATAGCCAGGCCACGCAGTTCTACGCGAGCCAGACGTTGATCGAGCAAAAGCATATCGGCGATGCTTTGGTGTTCGAGCTCTCCCGCGTGGAGCGGCCGGACATCCGGTCGCGCATCGTTTCGCATCTGCTGAACATCGATGCGGACCTCGCGGCGACCGTCGCAAACGGGCTGGGGCTGGCCATGCCGCAGGCGGCGACCACGGCGGTACAGCCGCGGACCGATCTGGCGCCGTCCGATGCGCTGAGCATCATCAAGCGCGGGCCGCAGAGCTTTGCCGGCCGCAAGCTCGGCCTGTTGGTGACCGATGGCGCCGATGCGACGCTTGTCCAGGCGATCATTAACGCGGTCAATGAAGCCGGTGCGATGATCGAGTTCATTGCCCCCAAGATCGGCGGGGTCACCCTGTCGGACGGTAAGATCCTCGGCGCGCACTACAAGGTGGATGGCGGGCCTTCGGTCCTATTCGATGCCGTCGCGGTCGTCGCCTCGGCCGAAGGCGGGCAATTGCTCGCGCTCGATGCCACGGCGAAGGACTTCGTGACGGACGCTTTTGCCCACTGCAAGTTCATGGGCCTGAGCAAGGAAGCAGAGCCGCTGCTGACCAAGGCCGGTCTGATGCCCGACCTCGATGAAGGCTGCTTCGCCCTCAAGAGCAAATCCGATGCGACGGCATTCGTCGCGGCGCTGGCGCCGCTGCGGTTCTGGGCACGCGAGCCGCTCGTCGATCTCGATGCCGTTGCCTGAGTTCCTTCGAAAAGGAGATTAATCATGTCCATCATCGATAAGGTCATCGCCGCTGTCACCCCGCCCGAAAGCGAGGAGGCGCGGGCCGAGGCCCGGGCCAAGGCCGAAGGGCTTGCGACGCGCGGCAGCTGGCTCGCGCATATTCTCGATCATCACCGGCAGATCGAGGCTCTGTTCGCAGCCGTGAAGGCCGCAACAACGGCCGAGACGCGTCGCGATGCGCAGGAGCGGTTGGCGCTGCTCCTCACGGGCCATTCTATCGCGGAGGAAGCGGCGATCTATCCCGCGCTGGCCGCGGACAAGCAGGTCGGCCATGCCGAGCTTGCCTATCAGGAACAATCCGCCGCCAAGATGGAGATGGGTCTGCTGGAACGGCTGGACCCGATGAGCCAGGATTATCTCGACAAGCTCGAGCATATCCGCGGCGCGGTCGCCCATCACATCTATTCCGAGGAGGGAACCTGGTTCCCCAAGCTGATGGAGGACGTCTCGTCCAGCGAGCAGGCGATGATCACCCGCCGCTATTCTGAGGAGTTCGTCCGATATGTGGGCAACGGTCCCAGCTGAGACGCGTTGACTGATCATACGCTCACTGAGCCAACCCGCGACAGGAGAAGTAGAATGCCCGATGCGCGCGACGACGCACCGCTGACGACCTCCAAAGATCGCCACGCGGTCGATGAGGCCGCGGCGACCCTGGTCGAACCCAAAGGCGACAGTCTGGTCGGCCGCTCCGTGACGATCAATCGCCCCCGTGCGGAGCTGTACGCTTACTGGCGTGACTTCACTCGGCTGCCGACCTTCATGGACAATGTCGTGCGGGTCGACATGATCGACGATGTGACCAGCCATTGGGTGGTGAAGGCGCCCGGGGGCCGCACCGTCGAGTGGGATGCAGTCATAACCGAAGAGAAGCCCGACGCGTTCATCGCATGGGCCTCGACGGAGGGTGCCGACGTGCCGAACAGCGGTCGCATCGATTTCCGCGATGCAGGCGCGCGCGGCACCGTGGTCACGGCGACGATCCTCTACGATCCGCCCGCAGGATTTATCGGCAAGGTCATCGCGAAGATGTTCCAGCGCGAGCCGGCCATTCAGGCTCGGCGCGACCTGCGGCGCTTCAAGCAACTCATGGAAACCGGCGAGATCGCCACGTCGGCGTGGACGCACAAGCAACTGGAAGAGGAGACGGCCTGATGCGCGCGCTCACCTGGCACGGCAAGCATGATGTCCGCGTGGACACCGTGGACGATCCCGAAATCATCAATCCGCGCGATGCGATCATCAAGGTCACATCCACCGCGATCTGCGGCTCGGACCTGCACCTTTACGATGGCTACATTCCCACGATGAAGTCCGGCGACATTCTTGGCCATGAGTTCATGGGTGAGGTGGTCGAGACCGGCCCCGGCTCGACGCTCCAAAAAGGGCAGCGGGTGGTGGTGCCCTTCACCATCGCCTGCGGGAGTTGCTACCATTGCGGCAAGCACCAATATTCCGCTTGCGACAATTCCAACCCGGCCGACAATCAGGACATCGCCCAGACGCTCTACGGTCAGCCAATGAGCGCGCTGTTCGGCTATAGCCACATGACGGGCGGCTATGCCGGCGGGCAGGCGGAATATGTCCGCGTGCCGTTCAGCGATGTTGGCCCCATCGTCATTCCCGACGGGATCGACGACGACAAGGTGCTGTTCCTGTCCGACATTCTGCCGACGGGCTGGCAAGCCGCAGAGTTCGCGCAGATCGAGCCCGGCGACACAGTCGCTGTCTGGGGTTGCGGGCCGGTCGGGCTATTCTGCGTGCAGGCGGCCTTCCTGATGGGCGCCGAGCGGGTGATCGCCATCGACCATTTCCCCCGCCGCCTTGAGCTGGCGGCAAAATTCGGCGCGGAGACCATCAACTTCGAGGAGAGCAAGACCTACGAGGCGCTGATGGAGATGACCGGCGGCATTGGCCCCGACGCTTGTATCGACGCGGTCGGCCTGGAGGCGCACGGTCTTTTCGCCGACAATGTCTGGGACCAGATCAAAGTCTCCACCTTCACCGGCACCGACCGCACCCATTCGATCCGCCAGGCGATCATTGCCTGCCGCAAGGGTGGCCGCGTATCGATGCCGGCGGTTTATGGCGGCTTCGTCGACAAGTTTCCGCTCGGCGCCTTCATGGAGAAGGGCCTGACGCTCAAGACCGGCCAGACTCATGTGCAGCATTATCTGCCGGGCCTGTTGAATGCGATCATGGAGGGGAAGATCGATACCACCTTCCTCATCAGTCACCGCATGCCGCTGAGCAAAGCCGCGCAGGGCTATAAGATGTTCCACGATCACCAGAACGAAGTGACCAAGGTGGTGTTGAAACCGGGGCTCGACCGGGTCGCCGCATGACTCATGCAAGGAGACGGATGATGAAACTCTATTTTGCGATACCGTTGGCGGCCTGTGTATTGGCTGGGTGCAGCCAGGGCAGCACACCGGCAAATGATACAGCCATGACCAACAACGACATGGCCATGACGGGCAATGCCACGAACATGTCCGTGGGCGCGCCGCCGCCGGGCGAGATGTCCGCCACGCCCACCGATGCGACGGGCTACCTCGCCAAGGCAGGCGCTGGCGACCTGTTCGAGATCGAATCGTCCCGCGCCATCCTTGCGAAAAATCCGGACAAGCCGGTTGCCGACTTCGCGAACATGATGGTCGATGCGCACGGGCAATCCACCGCCAAGCTCAAGGCAGCGGCTGAGAAGGCTGGCCTGACCGTTGCACCACCGGCGCTCGACGCCAACCAGCAAGCCAAGCTGGACGCCATCAAGGCTGCCGAGGGCACTGCCGCCACCACGGCTTACCTGACGGCCCAACGCGACGCCCATGCAGCGGCGCTTGCGCTCCATCAGGGTTACGCCGCCAACGGCAACACGCCGGCGCTCAAGGCAGCTGCGGGCGAGATCGCCCCGGTCGTCCAGAAGCATATCGACATGCTGGCAAAGATGCCGGGCGCATAAGGAGGCATGGGATGGGCGAGAAATTCGCAATCGTCACGGGCGCGTCTACCGGCATCGGTTTCGAACTCGCCCATCTCATCGCGCAGGATGGCTATGACCTGCTCGTCGTCGCTGACGAGCCGCTGATCGACGCGGCCGCGCAGGACTTCAGGCGCCATGGCGGCGACGTGCGATCGCTTGAGGCCGATCTCTCCACGCTCGACGGCGTGGATCGGCTTCTGGCCGCAGCGGAAGGCCGGAGGATCGACGTGCTTTGCGCGAATGCCGGGGTCGGCACGGGCGGACCCTTTCTGGAGCAGGATGTCGCCATGTGGCGACGGTCTGTCGACACCAATGTCACCGGCACCGTCTATCTTCTGCAGAAGGTGCTGGCCGACATGGTCGCGCGCAATGACGGCAAGATTCTCGTCACCGGCTCCATCGCGGGCTACATCCCGGGCACCTTCAATGCCGTGTACAACGCGACCAAGGCGTTCATCGACAATTTCACCGAAGCGCTGCGCAACGAGATCAAGGAGGCCGAGGGCGTTACCCTCACCACATTGATGCCCGGCCCCACGGACACCGAGTTCTTCGAGCGCGCCGGTCTGCTGGATACGCAGGTCGGCCAGCAGGACAAGGCCGATCCCGCCAAAGTCGCGCGCGATGGCTGGAAGGCGCTGCTGGATGGCAAGGGGCATATCGTCTCAGGCCTCTCCAACAAGCTGCAGGTCGCCGCCGCGGGCGTCGTCCCGCAGGCCATTCTCGCCGAACAGCATCGCAAGCTGGCTGAGCCCGGCAGCGGGAAGGACTGAGCCATGGCCGATAAGAAATGGTCTCAGGATGTGACCGAACATTCGGACGCGCTCGATCTGGATGAGGGCGTTTTCAAGCAGGACGATCCGGCGAAGATCGCAGCCTCGCTCAAGCGCTCGGCGGAGCATAGCAAGCGGCGCAAGGGCACCGCGCTCCAGTCCGCGATGAGCATGCTCACCTTTTACATCAACCGCGCAGGCGACAATCTCGGCAAGGAGCAACGCCAGATCCTTGAGAAAGCCAAGGATGAGCTGCGCGAGGCTTTTGGCAAGGAGCCAAAGACTGCTGGAAAGGAGCAAGCCCATGGATAAGGATCGGGAGGCGGAGGCCAATCCCCCCAAGGACAAGGGCGAGAAGGGCAATCCAACCGAGATGCCCCGTGGTCCCATGGGCGATGCCCGACCGGACGCTGCCGAGAATGACAATCGCACCGGCGGTGGTCAGTCGCAGGAGAAGGTGGAAGATCGGCCCATGGTCGGCTCGGTCAAGCCAGAGGATTATCCCGAGCAGCAATAGTCTGTTGCGGGAGGGTGAATACATCGCCTCACTTGGCATTCTGAAGCATTTGCGCCATCATCGCGGGATGAAGATAGCACCGTGTACCATCTGCATCGTGCTTCCGCGTCACTGACGTGAGAAGCTGAGGCGGGCGATCCAGTTATTGCCCGAGCACGTTGTCTTGCGCCAGCGGCCGTCTCAAGGCCCCGAAGCTGGCGATCAAATCTTCAGGCCAGACCAACCATGCAAAATATATTTGAAAGCCCCTTCAAAGGCATCACGCTCGATCGTCTTGTCACGCATCCCAACATCCGGGTGGGACGCTATAGCTATTATTCCGGCTATTATCACGGCCATGGTTTCCACGATTGCGCCCGTTACCTGCTGCCCGATGACGGCGCGGACAAGCTCATCATCGGCTCGTTCTGCTCCATCGGGTCGGGCGCTTCCTTCATCATGGCGGGCAATCAGGGGCATCGCGGTGACTGGATCAGCACCTTCCCCTTCTTCTGGATGCCGGACGCGCCCGCATTTGCCGGTGCGGACAATGGCTATCGGCCCGCTGGCGACACGGTCATCGGCCATGATGTGTGGATCGGGTCGGAAGCGGTGATCCTGCCCGGCATCACCATCGGGCATGGCGCGATCATCGGCACGCGCAGCGTCGTGACGAAGGACGTCGCCCCCTATGCCATCGTCGGCGGCAACCCCGCCAAGCTGATCCGGCAGCGCTTCGCCGACGGGGACGTCGCCCGGCTGCTTGAGCTGTGCTGGTGGGACTGGAGCGATGACGACTTGCAACGCGCCATGCCCATCCTGACCAGCGGCGATATCCCGGCTCTCTACGGACATTGGCGCACCAACATCGCTGCCGACAGATAAGGGAGAAGCCTCGAGCGGGCGCTGGCGTCAGGGACGGCTGCAGGCTAGATCATAGCTTGCCGGCGCCCGCGCGCCGCGCTGTCCGCTCGGATGATGGGGAAGGAACATGGCGGGGCTTTTTGCGGCATCCGATGGCGTGGCCCGTTGCGGCTGGTGCGCAGCGTCGGAGGATTACATCGCCTATCATGACGATGAATGGGGCTATCCCGTGTCCGACGATCGGCGGCTGTTCGAGAAGCTGAGCCTTGAAGGCTTCCAGTCGGGCCTGAGCTGGCGCACGATCCTGACCAAGCGCGAGAATTTTCGGGCGGCGTTTCACGGCTTCGATTTTCATCGCGTCGCGGCCTTTGATGAGACGGATGTCGAGCGCCTGCTGCAGGATGCCGGCATCGTCCGCCACCGCGGCAAGATCGACGCGGTGATCAATAACGCGCAGCGCGTGCAGGATCTCGTGCGCGAAAGCGGCTCCTTCGCAGCCTATGTCTGGGGCTTCGAACCTAAAGACGATATCCCGCATCTCGCCTCAACGTCCCCCGCATCCATCGCCATGTCCAAGGACCTCAAGAAGCGCGGCTGGAAGTTCGTTGGCCCGACCACGGTCCATGCCTTCATGCAGGCCATGGGGCTGTTCAACGACCATGCCGAAGGCTGCGCGATCCGGGCGCGGGTTGCCAAGGCTCGCGCCGCGTTCCAACCGCCGCCGGGTTGAGAGCCATCGCGGGGCCGGTGCGCGATCAGTCCGGCGCGCGCCTGTTTGCCTCGATGGCCGAGACTTCCGGGCCATATTCGTTGATCGTCGCGCGGCGCATGTCACGCTTGTAGCGATAGCGCTCGAATGACGTCGCGCTGTGCATCGTGCAGCGATTGTCCCATACAACCATGTCGCCCGGCCGCCATTTATGCGCGTAGACATAGTGCTCCTGCGTGGCGAAGCGGTAGAGCTCGTCCAGGAAGGTGCGGGCCTCGTCTTCCGGCCACCCTTCGATGCCCACGCCGTGCCAGCCCATGTACAACGCCTTGCGCCCGCTGGCCGAGGTGCGGACCAGCGGATGAGCCATGCGCGGATAATTTTTGCGCATCTCCTCATCCTCGAATTTGACGCCGTTCAACTGCAGCGCGCGGAAAAGGTCGTGGTCCACCTTGAGGTCGGCGACCTTTGCCTTCATGTCCGCCGGCAGATCGTCATAAACGGCGCGGGTGTCGATGAACTCCGTATCGGCGCCCTCCGGTGGCGTCACATAGGCCAGCAACATCGACCATTTCGTGGGCCAGGAATTGAACGGGCTGTCGGTATGGAACAGCTCGAAATCGGCCGGTTGGGCGCCATCCGGCTTGGGCTGGATGATCTCGCCCTCGGCGGTAAGATTGCTGATGTCGTAAAGCTCCGGCGCGATCCGCTTGCGCCCGGGCGGTGCCAGTTCCAGCGGGCCGAAGGCCCGGGCGAAGGCGATATGATCCTCGTCCGACAGGCTGGCATTGCGGATCACGCAGACGGCATATTGCGCCATCGCCGCCTCGAAGAACTCGACGGTCTCGGGCGAGAGGGGGCCGGAGGTATCCAGATCGGTGATCTCGCCCACGAACCGGGGGTGCAGTTGGTTGATCATCATCGCTCCGCTCATTCCTCATCCCACTCTTTATCTCAGCCCGGCGCGCGCAGGTGCTGCCGACGCGCAAAGCCATTCTTCCTCGATCTGACATCAGCGCTGGCCCTCAAAATAGTGTGTTCTTTTGCAGCGGCCACTTCATGCCTGTCGCCAGGCTGCTTTCATGATGCTTTGGGACCGCAACCAATTCACAGCACTATTTTCGTCCCGCGTGCTTAGCCCAAAGGCAGGTGGACAAGAGAGGATGTCATCGACCGGACCTCGTCTGCGACACGCGAGCAATGCGGCGCAGTACCGGATCGTGCATCCCGAAACAGCCGCAAGGCCGGGAGGGTGAACATGACTGCAGGCCATCGTCTTTCATTCACGTCGCGCGCGCAATGCGCGCTTCTGCTGCTCAGCAGCGCCTCGATGCTGGGGCTGGCCCAGCCGGCCAGCGCGCAAGCCGGCTCGGCAAGCGCCGATGTCGGAGCGCAGGACAGCAATGGCGATAATGAGCGCGCAATCATCGTCACCGGCACCCGCATCGGCGGCGAAGCACCGGTCGGCACGGCGCTCGTTCAGTTGGGCAAGGAGGAGATTAGGGCCACAGGCCTCTCCAGCACCGCCGACATTCTCGGCACGGTGCCCTCCATCCTGCGGCTGGGCGGCGGCGACAATTATGCCGGTGGACAGGCGCAGCAGGCGAACACGATCAACTCCTTCAACTTCAACAAGTCGCCCAATGTCCGCGGCCTGGGCGTGGGCGCAACGCTCAGCCTCGTGAACGGGCACCGCGTGCCGTATGAAGGCGGCAACATGAACTCGTTCGACGGGGATAATTACCCCGCGCAGATGATCCAGCGGATCGACGTGGTGCAGGACGGGGGCTCGGCCCTGTACGGTGCGGACGCGATCGCGGGGACGGTCAACTATATCCTGCGGCGGCCGGAGGACACGCTCGAAATCCACGGCGGCTATCGCAAGAATGATGGTCAGGATGGCTGGTATGTGACCGGTATCGGTGGCGTGCGCTGGGGCGAGGGCAGTGTGGGGGAGGGCGGCATCATCCTCTCCTACCAGCATTCCTATCAGACGGGCTTCGCGGCCTCGGCCCGCCCGGATCTCTATAATGACGATCTCTCGCCTTATGGCGGCGCGCCTTCATCGCTTTACTCGGCGCCGGGCAATGTCGTCATCAACGGCATCTATTACGGCATCCCGGGGGGTCAGGACGGGTCGAAGCTGACTCTCGCAGATCTCAAATCCACGCCCAACTATTTCAATACCTGGAGCGGTATCGAGGTTATTCCGCAGGTTGAGGCAGACCGCTTTGCGATGAATTTCGAGCAGAATGTTACCGACTGGCTCCGTGTGTTCGCGGACGCGCTGTATGTACGGCGCGACTTCACCATCAACGGTCCCAACTCCTCCACCAGCAACCGCGTCACCAACCTTGGCCAGTTGCCGCGCATTCCCAACAGCAATCCGTTCAGCCCGTGCAACCCCAGCCATTATGCGGGCGGTGTCGTCACCGGTCCCGCCAACCTTCTCGCCGCCTGCGCGACGGGCGCGCTCTCCGTGGCCTACAGCACCGTCTACGACATCGGGTCGCCGCGCCGCTTCGGCAAAACGGAAACCTGGACCTATGGCGGCGGTGTCGACATCAAGCTGCCTTATGACTGGTCGGTAACCCTGTCGGCCTTCGCCGGCACGCATGATGCACCCTCGACCACCACACAGACGGGCGGCGCACCGGCGCCGGTTTTCGCGACGTTCAACTTCTTCTGCGATCCCACCGCCTTCCAGTGCACCGATCAGGCGACGGCAGATTCCATCAATGCGCGTGGCACCTCGCTCATCAACCGGACCAAATATGACATGCAGGTCTATTCGGCGACCGCCGACGGCCCGCTCTTCTCCCTCCCGGCCGGGCAGGTGAAGCTGGCTGTGGGCGTCGAACGCTATGAAGGCTCGCTGCTCAACGAGAATAATTTCGGCGGCAACAACTTCAATCCGCGCAGCGTCTCTTCGGTGTTCGGCGAATTGTTCGTGCCGGTCGTGAGCCCGGATGCGGAAAGCCGCCTCATCTACAAGCTCGAGCTCAATGGCTCGATCCGCTATGATGATTATAGCGACGCCGGCACCACGACCAATCCGCGTCTGGGCTTCAACTTCTGGCCGACGCGCGGCCTCAAGATCTTCGGCAGCTGGGGCACGTCCTTCCGGGCGCCGGGCCTTGCCGATAATGATCCCTTCTCGCAGACAGGTGTCATCCCGCTGGTGACGGCGGGCAATCAGCTCTCGCCGGCCATCTGCGCGGCGTGTCAGGGCGTGCCGATGGGCGCAATCTATCAGTCGATCGGCGGCGCCAATCGCGATCTCGCACCCGAGACCTCCGAGACCTATGCCATTGGTGTCGACTGGACACCGCCCTCGCTGCCGGGCCTCACCATGTCCGCCAAATATTGGTGGCTGAGCTATGAGGGCCAGATCACCACGCCGGCCTTCAACGTCGGCAGCGTGCCGGCGATCAACCAGCAGATCTACAACTCGCAGATCATCTACAACCCGGCCTATTTCCCGACACTGGCCGCGAACAACCCGACTGCCTTCTTTGGCGATTTCCCGACCATCAATCAGGCAAACCCTTCCTGCGCCGCAGCCTTCGGGAAGAATGTGACCACGCAGGCGCTCTACGATGCGATGATCAGCTGCTACAACACAGGCGGGGAGCGGGGCGGTCTGTTCGGTCCGCCGACGGCGCCGGGCAATGTGTTCGCGCTGGTGAGCGGCCGCCGGATCAACGCGGGCAAGACGGTCGGCCGGGGCATCGATTTCAACATCGATTACGCCTTCGATAGCAGCATGGGCCGGTTCAACCTCGGTGCGGTTGCCTCCTACACGATGAGCTGGAAAGTGTCCCCGCTGCCCGGCGCTGAGCTCGTGCAGGAAGTGAACCAGCTCGGCTTCCCGCTCACCTTCCAGGCGCGCGGCCAGCTGGGATGGCGGCGCGATATCGGGATGGGCGATCTGTTCGCCAGCACCTTCATCAACTTCCGCAATTCCTATGAGATCGATCAGGCACAACTGCCGGTCGGCGTCGACCCATCCTATGCCAAGATCGGCTCCTACACGACGTTCGACCTGACCATCGGCTTCGACACCGGCGACCGGGGCGGCTCATGGCTGACGGACAATTTCAGCATCGTCCTCAGCATGCAGAACGTCTTCGACAAAGATCCGCCACTGGTCGTCAATCAGGCAGGCCTTGCCGGCAGCGCGATCCGCTTCGATCCGACCTATGGCAGCGCGCTGGGCCGTGTGATGCAGATCCAGGTCGGCAAGCGCTTTTGAGGCGGGGTTCGCTGGGCGGGGTGGCGGCCTGCATGCTGCTCGCGGCATGCACGGCCTCCTCGGGCGACGGGTCACCATCGCTCGCACCGCCCGTGGCTGCCGCGAGGGAGGGAAGCGTCGTGACGGTCATGGGTCACCCTGCGCCACTTTCTCTGCTGGAGGACAAGGACCCGCGCCTGGCTCGGAACAAGCGCCTAGCGTTCGATATGTGGCGCAGCATCGTCAATGCCGGCCATGTCGAGCGGGCTGACGATCTGCTGACGGAAGGCTATATCCAGCACAGCCCGGTGCTGCCGAGCGGGCGCGCGGCCTTCAAGCAGATCTTCTCGGCCGTGCCCCGCCGCGACATCCCGGCACTGGTTTCGCCGCCGCTCGTCACGATGGTTGCAGAAGGCGATCTGGTGGTGATGGCGTTGCGGGAGGAGCTGCGCGAACCGGTCGGGTCCGGGCGCTATACCAGCACGCACTTCAACCTGTTCCGGGTGGAAGGGGATCGTCTGGCCGAGCATTGGCACTCGGTCGAGGCCCCGCCCGGACCAGATCTGCCGTCTCCAGACAAGGGCGGGCCGCAACCGGTGACGGGGGCGACCGGGCCAGCCCAGCAAGCGCTGCTCCAATCGGACGATCCGGCGCTGGCAGCCAACAAGCGGCTCGTGTTCGATGCCTGGCGCCACCTGATCGACGCGGGCGACGTGGCAACCGCCGCGCGCTATCTGGCCGACGACTTCATCGAACATGATCCACGCGCCACGCATGGCGAGCCGGCGATCGTCGCCGCAGCTAAGGGGCGCATGGCGGCACCCCTTGCGCAGGCCATGCAGGCCACACTGGTCGCCATGGTCGCGCAGGGCGATTTCGTGGTCGTCGTCACCGGCCATGAGCATCCGCACCCAAGCCGGGCAGGGGCCAGCTACACGACAACCCAGTTCAACATGTTCCGCATCGAGAAGGGGCGCCTTGCGGAGCATTGGACCGGCGCGATGAAGCCGGGAACCGTGCCCGGCCCCTATACCGATTGATGACATGCTGCGTGGAGAGACAATTTGACTGACATCGCCGCCGCGCAGCCCGATCCGGATCGCGCCGCCAGCCCCGTTTATCGCCCCCATTATTCGGACGAAGCCTGGCCCGCCGCGCGTCAGGCCTATCATGTCGCTTGGGTGCTGGCCGCCGTGCAGATGTGCGCCCAGCTCAATAACGGCGTCATGACGCTGCTGGTGGAGCCCATCAAGCGCGACCTGCAATTGACCGATATGGAGATGAGCTATCTGCTCGGCTTCTCGGTCAGTCTCTTCTACGTGCTGATCGGCATTCCTGCCGCTCGACTGGTGGACCGGCATAATCGCAAGCATCTGCTCGCGGTATCCGTTTTCCTGTGGAGCCTTGCCAGCGCGGCGTGCGGCCTTGCCCAGAATTTCTGGCAGTTCTTCGCGGCACGCTTTGGCATCGGCGCCGGTGAATCGATCAGCGGCCCGCTCTCCTATTCGCTGATGGCCGACTATTTTCCGCCGGAAAAGCTCCCCCGCGCCATCGCGATCTACAATGTCGGCTTTCAGGGTGGCACGGCGCTCTCGCTGCTGCTTGGCGCGGTGATGATCCACCTGCTCTCCGGGATGCCCGCCATTCACCTGCCCCTGCTCGGTGCCGTGCGCGAGTGGCAGGTCGTGTGGGTGGTGACCGGCCTCATGGGCATCCCGATCCTGCTGCTGGTCGCCACGATTGTGGAGCCCAAGCGCCGCGGGTTCAGCGCGGCCGCGGTCATGGGGATGCAACCGCGCAAGGTCGGCCTGCGCGAGACCTTGCGCTATCTGCTCGCCCATTGGCGGCTCTATGGCCCGATGTTCCTGGGCCTCTGCTTCACCGCCATGCACATGTTCGGCACGGCGGCGTGGAGCGCGGCCTTTTATGCACGGACCTATGGATGGGCGCCGGCCAGCACGGGGCTTTACACCGGGCTGCTCAGCCTCGTCCTCGCCATTCCGGCGCTGTTCGGCGCGGTCTGGCTCAACGATCATTTCCGCAACCGCGGCCATGCCGATGCGAACATGCGGGTGCTGGCCATCGGCTTTACCGCATCGGCCCCGTTCATGATCGCAGCGCCACTCATGCCCAGCCCGTGGCTGGCGCTCGGCATGGGCGGCATCGGCACGGCCCTGATGTTGATGGCGGCGCCATCGCTCAACTCGGCCTTGCAGGTGGTGACGCCCAACGAGATTCGGGGGCAGATCACCGCGCTCTATCTGTTCACCATGACGGCGGTGGGCGGCGGGCTGGGGCCGACCTACTTCGCCTTCCTCACCCAATATGTGTGGGGGGACGAGGCGCTGCTGCGATATGCCATCGCCACCTCAGCGGCGATTTCCTTCCCGCTGGCGGCGATCACCTATTGGGCGGGGGTGAAGCCCTATCGGCGGCGCATCCTGGAGATGCGGGCCGATGGCGCGCCGCTCTGAACCGCCCACCGCATCTGCCTATTGTCGCCACTATTTTCGCGCCCGGCGCAGCGGCACTCGCTGGGGAAATCAACGGCATGCCTCTTGCGTGAGGCGACGCCGGCAAGCTGACACATATCGAGGGAGAGAATGATGGCGAACAAGCGTGGAACGATCGTGATCGTGCATGGCGCGTGGGTTGGCGGGTGGCGCTGGCGCAAGGTAGCCGATCTGCTGCGCGATCGCGGCCATTATGTGTTCACGCCCACGCTGACCGGGCTTGGTGAGCGCGCCCACCTCAGCAGCCGCGACGTCAATCTGGCGATGCATGCGCAGGATATCGCCAATGTCATCCGCTATGAGGAACTGGAGAATGTGCTGCTGGTCGGCCACTCCTATGGCGGCATGCCGATCTCGCAGGCGACCGAACTGATCCCCGAGGGGGTGATCCAGTCGATCCTCTATATGGACGCTTTCATGCCGGAGAACGGCCAGTCGCTGAACGATCTGGTGCCCGGCGAGCCGCACCTCCCGCCCGAGGAGGGGGATTATCTCGTGCCGCCGCCCCGGCTGCTGCTGCAGGGCTTCAATGCGCATATGGACCCTGCGTCCCGCGCGTCTTACGAGGATCGGCGCACGGCGCAGTCCGTCTACTGTTTCTCGCAAAAGGCGGAGCTGACCGGTGCCCGCGACCGCATCCCGCAAAAGACCTATGTGATCGCCACCGGCTACAAGAACGATACGTTCGCCCCCGTGGCCGAACGGTTGCGCACTCAGCCGGACTGGCGCGTGGAGGAAATGCCCTTCACCCATGATCTCCAGCACGTTGCCGTGACCGAATCTGCCGACATGATCGAATCCGCGCTGCCCTGAGGCCACTCGGCTCGGCTCAGCCTTGCAATGTAGGCACTATTTTCACGCCGGCCGGTCCGCACACTGGCTCGAATTGAACGAAAGGCGGCCCCAGAGGCATTGCCAGACCGGACGGATAGCCCGCCGACTGCGATGCCCCGGCCGCCATGAGGAGAGAGAATCGTGAAGAATCAGGCTGCCGCAGTCGCCTCGCGCCCGACCTCGGTCGAGAGCTTCATTCGCTATTCGGAGCGCGCGGCCGATGGGGGCTGGATCGAGAAGAACGGCTCCTATTCCTTCTCGATGGAAGATCATGACGTGACCGTGCACAACGCCCGGCTTGCGGACACCTCATTCGATGCGCAGGGCTTCACCCTGGTGAACCACGCCACGGATGTCGATTTTACGGACAAGAATGATTTCGAGCGCCGCTATTATCCCGAGGTGGCGCGTCTGGTGAAAGAGCTGACCGGCGCCAGTGAAGTGTTCGCCTTCATGGGAATTTTACGGGGCGGGGAGGATGCCAAGGGCGGCGGCCCGGCGCTGAGTGCCCATGTGGATTTCAACGGGCCCGCGCTGCAGCAGTGGATCGCGCGGCTCGTGCCCGATCGGGCCGAGGAGCTGGCGGCCAAGCGCCTCGTCAACATCAATGTCTGGCGCGGCACCAAGCCGGTCGAGAATTATCCGCTGGCGGTCTGCGACAGCCGCAGTGTCGAGAAGCGCGATTTCTTGAGCGTATCGCTGGGCAAGCCAGAAGGCGGCTTCCGCCAGGGCATGCCAGCCGGCCTCAACATGGCCTACAATCCCCGGCATCAATGGTATTATTATCCGGATATGCAGCCCGATGAGGCGCTGATCTTCCGCCTGTACGATACCGGCAATCCCGATTGGCAGATGACCGGCCATACCGCGTTCGAGGATCCGACCAGCGAACCGGATTCCCCGCGCCGGGAGAGCTTCGAGGTCAGGACCATCGCGGTGTTCGACGCATGATGGCGCAGCGCTCTCCTGTCCGCTCCGCCATCCTGCGCGCCGGATCAGCCCGAGGCTGCGCCGGCCGGCGCGCCGATGCGGAAATGGCCTTCCTCCAGCCGGGTCAGCTTCGCCTGTCCGCTCTGCTGCCAGGGGTCCTTCGCCAGTCGCTCGAGCACTTCTTCGCGGCTGTCGGCCAGAAACACGAACAGCACATCCTCGGACTCGGCCAGCAGGCCCGCCATGGCGATGAAGCCCTCCTTTTCGAGCGCGCCCATATAGCCGGCGTGGTCCGCAAAGCCGGGCTGCTCATGCGCTTCCTTGCTGGGGTCCCAAAGGTCTGTTCGCTCGACCAGAGCAACGAAGGTCTTTTTCATAAGAACGCCTTTCAAGTTTTTCAGACTGCATCAGTATAAGTTCAGTATAACAATATATTCAAGCGTTACGTTGGAGAATAAATCATGAAGGTCTTCGTATTCGACTGGACCGCTTATCAAGAGAATGTTGATAAGTATCGCGAGGATGGTGTTCTTCCGCGCTTGGGTGCAAGTCATTTTGATCCGCAGGCCGCTGCAAAGACTTACAAGAACCATCTCGAAGCATGGGCGGAGATGGACAAGCAGGGTTTTGATGGCATCGCGATCAATGAACATCATGGCACGCCCTTCGGTCTGGGCAATTCGCCCAATCTGATGGCGGCGGCGCTGTCGCAGGTGACCGAGCGCCTGAAGATCCTGGTCTACGCCAATCTGCTGCCCATCCACGAGCCGCTGCGTCTGGCCGAAGAGATCGCCATGCTCGATTGCATGAGCAACGGACGGCTGATCTGCGGCGTGGGCAGGGGTGCGCCCCGCGAATATAAGATCTTCAACGTGCCCATGGGTGAATCACGCGGCCGCTTCAATGAGGGCTTCGAGGTGATGCGGCGCGCCTGGACGCAGGACAGCTTCTCCTTTGACGGGGAGTTCTACAAGTTCGAGGACGTCTCCCTGTGGCCGCGCACCTTCCAGCAACCCCACCCGCCGATCTGGGTGCCGCTCACCGGCTCGAAGGAGTCCATCGAATGGGCGGCCGAGCATGATGCGACCATCACGCCGGGCATCTTCCGCGGGTCCATGCGCGAGGATACCATCCGCTATTTCGCCGAATGCCAGGCCCGCCATGGACGCGAGGTCCAGTCGGACAAGATCAGCATCATGGTCGACTGCTACGTGGCCGATTCCAAGGAGCAGGCCATTGAGGAATATGGCAGCCATCTGATGTATCTGTTCAACACGCTGCTGCGCTACGATCAGGTCTGGCAGTCGGATGTGCGCAAAACGAAATATTACAGTTCGACGGCGTTCGAACATCTGCGCGAAGGTGCGAAAGGCACCCTGGCCGAGGATGACACGGTGTTTAACGAGTGGACGATGGACACGGTCCGTGCCGCAGCCCAGCACATGCCGATCGGCACCGCCGACGAGATCGTCGCGCGCATCATCGATGAGTGCAACGATGCCGGCGCCAACAATGTGCTGCTGGTGTGCAACCGCGGCGACATGCCGCACGAGATGTACATGAATCAGGTGCGCCGCATCGGCGAGGAGGTCTTGCCCCGCCTGCAGGCACACAATGTCACCTTCGTTCCCCATGCCGAGCGGCAGCAGGCAGCGGAATAGCAGTCGGTCAAAAATACAGTAGAACCGACGGACGAAATGCGGGGGAGTGACGATGGCGACGACGACACAGCATAATCCGGCAGAGCCGCTCGCAGACGAAACGCATCCGCTGCTTCGGCCCGGCTACAAGAAATGGGCCGTCTTCGTGCTGCTGCTCGTCAGCATTTTCAACTTCGCCGATCGCGCGATCCTCGCGGTGCTCGCCCAGCCGATCAAGGAAGACCTCGGGCTTACCGATACCGACCTTGGCATTTTGCAGGGGCTGGGCTTTGCGATCATGTATTCCGTGCTGGGCGTGCCGCTCGGCATGTTGGCCGAGCGCGTCAACCGGACGCGGCTGATCGCCATCTGCGTTGCCGCCTGGTCTGCGATGACCGCGGTCTGCGGCCTGGCAACGGGCTTTACGACCTTGCTGTTGGGGCGGATCGGCGTGGGTATCGGCGAGGCGGGGGTGCAACCGCCGACATCATCGCTCCTGTCCGATCATTACCGGGCCAATCGTCGCGCCTCGGTGCTGGCCGTCATCTCGCTCGGTTCGCCGTTCGGCTTTCTGCTCGGCCAGTCGCTGGGCGGTTGGGTGGCGACGCAATGGGACTGGCGCACGGCCTTTTTCGTTATGGCCGCACCGGGCATCATGGTCTCCCTGCTGGTCTGGTTCACCCTGCGAGAGCCGCCGCGTGGATTGGCGGATGGCCGCATCACCCGCGCACCCGTGCCCTCGCTGGGGACGGTGCTGCGCTTCCTTTTGGCCAAGAAGACCTACATTCACTTGCTGGCGGGGGTGACCATTGCCGGTTTCACCCTCAACGCCATCGCCAACTTCGTGCTGCCCTTCTATCTGCGCAGCTTCGAGATCAACCTGGCGACGCTCGGGGTGATCTTCGGCATCGTCACGTTCACCTCCAACGGCATTGGCATGCTGCTGGGCGGGTTCGGCTTCGACTGGTTGTCGCGTCGGGATATGCGCTGGGTGCTCTGGGGCCCGGCCCTGTGCATGGCGCTGTGCGTGCCTATCTATTTCGGCGCCTTCATGAGCCGTGAGCTGTACGTCTCACTCGCCTGCATCTTCTTCGGCAATATGGCCCTCATCACCTTCATGGCCCCCACGATGGGCACGATGCAGAACCTTGCCGGGCCGCAGATGCGCGCCATGACCGCCGCGATCACCGCGCTGGTTGGTGGCCTGCTGGGTGCCGGCCTCGGGCCGACCGTTACCGGGGTGCTCAGCGACTTCTACGCAAGGCGCGCTTATGGTGCGGCTGATTTCGCCATATCTTGTCCGGGGGGCAGGGGGCCCGATGGCATCGGCACGGCTCTTGACGCCGCCTGCCTCACCGCGTCATCGACCGGTTTGCGGTACGCGCTGGTCACTGTGCTGGTGCTGTTTTTCTGGGCCGCGCTGCACTACGTCCTCGCCGCGCGGGATCTGCGCAAGGATGTCTACCGGCCGGAAGACGAGGCAGGGGTGGCATAAGAGCACCCCCTTTGCACCCGCTCAGATCGGGCGCGTCGAACTCATGGAGAGCATGACGCGCGAGGCTTCTGCCTTGGCCCAGCCCAATTGCGCATCGCTCCCCATCGGCAACTGGTCGAGGAGCATGCGCAGCAGCGCGAAATATTCGGCCTGCTTGTGCGCCGGCAGGCGCTCCAGCAGGAAGGGATGGAACCGCGCCTCATAAGCCGCGAGGCAGCGCGAGAAGAGATCGATGATCGGGCTTCTCGCCAGCTTGGAGACATATTGCACCAGCGCCAGCAGATCATAGCGATCGATGGGGTCGCTGCTCTGTGCGCGGTCGAGGAGCTCCCGCAGTCTTGCTCGCTCCGTCGCACTGGCGCGGCTCACGGCCAGCGCGGGTACGAAGCGGTTCAACTGGAACAGCGTCGTGCCAGCGGTCTGCGGATCAACCTGCCGGCTGATCAGGAAGGCAAGGACAAGCCGGATGCTGCCGGTGCCGCGCAGATCTCGCACGATCAGGCCATTGCCCCGACCCCGGCGGCACTCGACGAGCCCGCTATCCTGCAACTGCCGGATCGCCTGACGCAGCGTGACGCGGCTGACGCTGAAGCGTTCGCACAAGTCCCATTCGGAGCCGAGCCGCTGGCCGGCATTGCCGCTCGGCAGGATTTCGGCCGCCAGCCTGCGGGCGACGAGGAGGGCGAGCGTCCGGTCGGCATCCTGACGGGACGCCTCGATGGTCGGCGGCGAAAGCGGCGCATCGCGCGCGGCCAGCCAGTCGCCAAGGCGCCGGTGAAGCCTGTCGGCCTCTTGCTGTGCGGCCGTCACGTCGCGGTTGGCGACGGCCTGGTTGATCGCTTCGGCTTGCTGCTTGGCCTGCCCAAGCCAATCGCCGTCATGCGATTCAACCCCGGTAAACAGCATCGTCAGTTCGTTCAGGCACTGCACGAACAGCGGCAGGACAGGGTCTCCACTCATCGCCGCCAGATCGGACCGCACCCGCAAATGCCAGGCAAGGCCGCCTTCGCGTTCGTCCGGCGCGTCCAGTCGCATCCCATGGTCTGAACGATCGGCTGTGGCCGCAAGCGTTGCGAGCAGCGGGTCGACAGCTTCGCGCGCATCCAGCACCTGCTCGCACGTCACGCCAGCCAGCTGGAAGTAATTGGCGAGCTCAAGCCCGATCCGGCCCACGTCGGGCTGCGCCACCATGAAGCCACCGCTCGGTCCGGGACGTAGCCGGCCCAATCCGCGGCGCTCGAGCAGGGCGACCGCTTCGCGCATAGCTGCGCGTCCCACGGCATAATGCTCGCACAGACCCCGCAGTGACCCCATCACACCACCGACGGGCAAGGGGCTGGAGGCGATATCGTCCTCGATCCTGCGGGCCAGCCGCTCGGCCAGGCGGGCGGTGCCGGCATCCTCGCTGGTGGACGCGCTATATATCTTTTCCGCTGTGTTCATGCGATCCTCTACGGACCGATTGAAACTGTCTGATCCTTGTTATGCAAGCGAAATTCAGCCAGCGACAACTATATTTTCGCTCGGAATTGTTGCCACTATTTTAGTCTGCCAAAGTCCGCCAAGCTCTGGCACACTCGTATCTGTCATACGCATGATGGAACTCAGGAAGATATCTTGAAAAGGCAGCTGCTCGGCGACCTAAGCGCCCAGGTCGTGATCTCTTCGTTACGTCGCAAGCTGCCCCCGCTGCCGGTGATGACGGTTCAAGGTCGCCTCGCGTGACCATTTCCATGCCGGCCCCGGACCCGGACATTCTGGATCGTCGCGCGGAGATTGTGCGGGCGATGCAGGCCATCGTGCCGGGGGAGGGGGTCGTCTCCCATCCCGATGGCCTGCGCCCGTTCGAGACCGATGCACTCACCGCTTATCGGCAGATGCCGCTTGCCGCGGTGCTGCCTGAGACGGTCGCGCAAGTCTCGCAGATACTGGCCTGGTGCCACGCCCATGATGTGAAGGTCGTCCCGCGTGGGGCCGGGACGTCGCTTTCGGGCGGCGCGCTGCCGCTGGCTGATGGCATCCTGCTCGGCCTCTCCCGCATGAACCGCATCATCGAGATCGATTATTCCAACCGGGTCGCCGTCGTGCAGCCCGGCGTCACCAACCTTGCGATCACCAAGGCGGTAGAAGCGCAGGGCTTCTATTATGCGCCGGACCCCTCCAGCCAGATCGCCTGCTCCATCGGCGGCAATGTCGCTGAGAATAGCGGCGGCGTGCATTGCCTCAAATATGGGCTCACGACCAACAATGTGCTCGGCGTGGAGATGGTGCTGATGACCGGCGAGATCATCCGCTTGGGCGGCCGCCATCTCGATGCGGCCGATCTCGATCTGCTGGGCGTCATGACCGGATCGGAAGGGCTGCTGGGTGTCGTGACGGAAGTCACCGTGCGCATTCTCCCCAAGCCGCTGCAGGCACGAGCAATGCTGATCGGCTTCCCGAGCATCGAGACGGCGGGGCGCTGCGTGGCGGATGTGATCGGCGCCGGCATTATTCCGGCAGGCATGGAGATGATGGACCGCGCCGCCGTCGGCGCTGCCGAAGCCTTCGTGAAGGTCGGCTATCCGCTCGACGTGGAGGCCTTGCTGATCGTCGAGATCGACGGCGTCGATGCCGAATGCGATCATCTCGCCGCAGAAATCAGCGCCATTGCGACGGCGAATGGCGCGGTCAGCCTGCAGGTCTCGCAGGACGAGACGCAGCGCCTCGCCTTCTGGGCCGGTCGCAAGGCTGCCTTTCCCGCCGTGGGCCGCCTCGCGCCGGACTATTATTGCATGGACGGCACCATTCCTCGCCGCCACCTGCCGCATGTGCTTCGACGGATCTCCGAGCTGGCCGCAGCGCATGGCCTTGCCGTCGCCAATGTCTTTCACGCCGGTGATGGCAATCTCCATCCGTTGATCCTCTACGATGCCAACCAGCCCGGCGAGCTCGACCGCGCGGAAAAGCTCGGCAATGAGATCCTTCGCCTGTGCGTCGAGGTGGGCGGCGTGCTCACAGGCGAACATGGCGTCGGAATCGAGAAGCGTGATCTGATGCCGGAGATGTTCAGCGAGACCGATCTCGCGCATCAACAGCGGGTGAAATGCGCGTTCGATCCGGCCTTGCGCCTCAACCCCGGAAAGGTCTTCCCCACCTTGCATCGCTGCGCCGAGCTGGGCCGCATGCATGTGCACAAGGGGCAGGTGCCTTTCCCCGAGCTGCCGAGATTTTGATGACCACCAATATGGTCACGCCGACCGACATCGCTGAGCTCTGCGCGATCATTCGCGATGCGGGTCGCGACGGCATGCCTGCGGAACTGCGCGGCGGCGGGACAAAGGCGGATATCGGCCAGCCGGACCGGCAGGCGTTGATCGTGGATATGTCCGCTTTTGCAGGGATCATCGATTATGATCCCGCCGAACTTGTGCTCACGGTAGGGGCTGGCACCCGCTTGTCCGAGATCGAGCTACTTCTGGCGGAGCAGGGCCAGATGCTGGCATTCGACCCCTTCGATTACGGCCCGGTCTTCGCGCGCTCATCCGGCGCCTCGACCATCGGGGGTATCATCGCGGCCGGCGTCTCAGGCTCGCGCCGCCTCTCGGCCGGGGCGGCGCGCGATCACATGCTGGGCTTCGAGGCCGTCTCGGGGCGGGGCGAGGCCTTTATCGGCGGCGGCAAGGTGATGAAGAACGTCACTGGCTACGACCTGCCCAAGCTGATGACTGGCAGCTGGGGCAGGCTGGCTGCGCTCACCAGCCTCACCGTAAAGGTCATGCCCCGCCCGCAGACATGCGCGACGCTGCTGTTGCGCGGACTGGACGACGAAGCGGCCATCGCCGCAATGGCCCGCGCCATGGGCTCCCCGGCCGAGGTCGCCTGCGCCGCGCATCTGCCCGAAGCGGGGATCACGCTGCTGCGCGTCGAAGGCTTTGCGCCATCGGTGGCAGCGCGCAGCGACATGCTGCGGGCGCTGCTGGGGCAGGCCGATCTGCTCGCTGACGGTGCCGACGAGCCTTTGTGGGCAGCGGTGAGGGGTGGAGGCGCCCTGCAGGGCGAGGCCGTGTTGTGGCGGATCAGCACCGCGCCGTCCCGTGGGCCGGAGGTCTTCCGGGCGCTCCAGCATCTGGGTGCGCGACGCTGCTATGACTGGGCGGGCGGCCTCGTCTGGCTGAGTTTGCCGCAAGATGCCGATCAGCACCGCGTGCGCCAGGTCATCGCGCAGACGGGCGGGCACGCGACGCTGATCCGCGCGCCAGCCGCGCTGCGCGCCAGCATGTCCGCGCTCCATGTCGAAGAGCCCGGCGTCGCCGCACTCTCGGCGCGGGTGCGGGCGGCGTTCGATCCGCTGGGCATCCTCTCACCCGATCGCTTTGGAGTCGCCCATGCGCACTGATTTCACGGCCGAGCAATTGGCCGATCCTGCGATGGCGACCAGTGAGCGCGCGATCCGCAAGTGCGTCCATTGCGGCTTCTGCACCGCGACTTGCCCGACCTATGTGCTGCTCGGCGATGAGCGGGATTCGCCGCGCGGGCGCATCTACATGATGCAGGATATGCTCCAGAATGAGCGCGTGCCCTCCAGTGAGACCGTGCGCCATATCGATCGCTGCCTGTCCTGCCTGTCCTGCATGACGACCTGCCCGTCGGGGGTGAACTACATGCACCTCGTCGACCATGCGCGCAGCTGGATCGCGACGCATTATAGGCGCCCCTGGCACGAGCGGCTGATGCGGCGCCTGCTCGGCGCGGTCCTGCCGCACCCGCGCCGCCTGGCCTTGGCGCTGCGCCTCGCACCGTTCGGTCGCCCCTTCGCACCGCTGCTGGCGCGATGGCCGGCCACGCGCCCTCTGGCAGCGATGCTGCGACTGGCGCCGTCCGAACGCCCAACGGCTGCTGGGGTGCCGCCAACCGCGACCGGCAATCTGGGCCGGGTCATTCTCCTGCAAGGCTGTGCAGAGCCGGTCCTGAAGCCCAACATCCGCGCTGCCACGCACCGACTGCTATCGCGCGCCGGCTATGAGGTCTTGTTCGCCAAAGGCGAGATTTGCTGCGGCGCGCTGGTCCGGCACATGGGGCAGGACGCCGAGAGCCTGAACGCCGCGCGTCGGAATGTCGATGCCTGGACTCCTCATATAGACGCCGGCCTGAAAGCCATCATCATCACCGCCTCGGGCTGCGGCACGACGATCAAGGATTATGGTTCCATGCTGCGCGACGACCCGCTTTATGCGGAGAGGGCCGCCCGCCTATCGGCGCTGGCCTGCGATATCAGCGAGTTTCTCGCGAAAATCACGCTTCCGCGGGGACGTCCGCAGGGCATCCGCGTCGCCTATCAATCGGCCTGTTCGCTCCTGCACGGGCAGTCGGTCGACCACGAGCCGCGCGCGCTGCTGGAGCGTGCTGGTTATGAGGTCGCGACCCCCGCCGAGCCCCATTTGTGCTGCGGCTCGGCCGGCACCTACAATATCCTTCAGCCGGAAATCTCCGCACAGCTGCGCGATCGCAAGGTCGCCAATCTGCAAGCTTTGCAGCCAGATGTCATCGCCACGGGCAATATCGGCTGCGCGATGCAGATCGGCAGCGCAACTGACATTCCCGTTCTGCACGTCGTTGAGCTGCTGGATCAGGCGTTGGGCGGGGCGGACGCCAGGTCTATCACCTGACGCCCAAGCCCTTCATTCGCCGCAGCTTCGATCAGTGCGGCGCAAGCCCCATTTCTACGCCGGTTTTGTCGTGCAACGCGAAGCGGTCGACAATGTCGGCGCTGGCGCGGTTATAGCCCACGACCTCGACCTCGCGTCCATCGCGCCGCAGCCGCGCCACGATCTTGTCCAGCGCGCCGACGGCCGAGATGTCCCAGAAATGTGCGCCGGTCACGTCGATGACGACGCGCGTCGCTGTGCCTTCCGATTGGAACGCGCGGGTGAAGCGGTCGACCGACGCGAAGAAAATCTCGCCAGTCACGCGGTAGATGGCCTGCGCGCCGTCCGCAGTTTCGTCACGCTCGACGGCGAACATGCGCTGGACCTTACCGGCGAAGAAGATGCCGGAGAGCAGCACCCCGGCCAGCACGCCAAGCGAGAGATCATGCGTGGCGACGACCACGATGACCGTGGTCAGCATCACCACTGATGATGTCGCAGGATGGCGGCGCAGATTGGGGATGGAGTTCCAGCTGAACGTGCCAATCGAGACCATGATCATCACCGCGACCAGCGCCGGCATTGGCACCCGCCCCACAAATGGCCCGAGGACGGCCAGAAGGAAGAGGAGGAAGGCACCGGCGACGAAGGTCGAGAGGCGCCCGCGGCCGCCCGACGTGACGTTGATCACCGACTGGCCGATCATCGCGCACCCGCCCATGCCGCCAAACAGCGCGGCGACGATGTTGGAGCCGCCCTGGCCGGCGCATTCGACCCGCTTGTTGCTGTCGGTGTCGGTCATGTCGTCGACGATCTGCGCGGTAAGCAGGGATTCCAGCAGGCCGACCGCCGCCATCGTCAGGGAATAAGGCAGGATGATCCGCAGGGTATCGAGGGTCAAGGGCACGTTGGGCAGCGCCAGGCTGGGCAGTCCCTCGGGCAGCTTGCCCATGTCGCCTACCGTGTTGACGGGCAGGCCCATGCTGATGCTGATTGCGCTGAGCACGAGGATGGCGACGAGCGGCGAGGGGATGGCCTTCGTGATCCGCGGAAAGCCATAGATGATGACCAGGCCGCCGGCGACCATGGCATATGTCTGCCACCCGACATTGGTCAGCTGGGGCAATTGAGCCATGAAGATGAGGATCGCCAGCGCGTTGACGAAGCCCGTGATGACCGAACGGGACACGAACTGCATCACCAGATCGAGGCGCAGCAGTCCGGCGATCATCTGGATAAGGCCCATCAGGATGGTCGCCGCGAAGAGATAGTCGACCCCATGCTCGCGGACGAGGGGCACGACGAGGACGGCGACAGCCGCCGTGGCCGCTGAGATCATGCCCGGGCGGCCGCCGATCAGCGCGATGGTCATGGCGATCGCGACGGATGCATAAAGGCCAACGCGCGGATCGACGCCGGCGATGATCGAAAAGCCGATCGCTTCCGGGATGAGGGCGAGAGCGACGACCACGCCCGCCAAGATGTCGCGACGGGCGGTCGGTCCGTCAGTGAACCACTGGCGGCGGTAAGATGTCAGATGAGAGCTCATGCGGATTCCACAACAAGGCACATGGCGCACATTGGGCGCAGAGAAGGTTGCATGTGTGATGTTGTCCGGCGGATCGGCGGCCGGAATAGCCACCCGGGGTTTCACCGGGTCCTTGCGATTGCCCGCCTGCTACACGGCAGAACGCGGTCGGGCAAGGGACTGTTGGGTATCAGCAAGAACCACCGCTTGGCATCGCCTTGGGATCGGCTGCATAGTCCTGACCGCCCTATCGGCGCTCATCGCCCATCGGTCAGCGCAGCCGCGGCGCGGTCAGCGGAAGGATCCACGCTGATTCCCCGCGCTTTGCGTTCGGAATAGCGATCGACCAGTTGCGCCGCATGCGGTCGCATGAGCACGGTGATCCGCACCAGTTCCTCCATCACATCGACGATGCGGTCATAATAGCTGGAGGGCTTCATGCGGCCGGCCTCATCGAACTCCTTATAGGCCATGGCCACCGACGACTGGTTGGGGATGGTGAACATCCGCATCCAGCGGCCCAGCAGGCGGAGCGTGTTGACCGCGTTGAAGGACTGCGATCCGCCCGACACCTGCATGACCGCGAGCGTTCGGCCCTGTGTCGGGCGCAGGCCTTTCATCTCCAGCGGCAGATGATCGATCTGCGCTTTCATGATGCCGGTGATCTGCCCATGCCGCTCCGGGCTGCACCAGACCTGTCCCTCCGACCACAGCGACAGCGCGCGCAACTCGTGCACGGCCGGGTGATCGTCGCCGGGCACCTGATCGGGCAGCGGCAGGTCCGAGGGATCGAAGATGCGGGTTTCCGCGCCGAAGAACCGCAGCAGGCGCGCGGCTTCTTCGACCGCGAGGCGCGAAAAGGACCGCTCCCGGAGCGACCCATAAAGCAGCAGGATGCGCGGCGGCGGCTGATCCTCGCCAATCCCGAGGGCGGGCCTGGGTATCGCATAGGAACGGTCGAGCGCGGGAAGAAGATCAGGATCGGGCAGGATGCGCACACGGCTCACGAAACGAGGTTCCTTTCATAACAGGGCCGGCTGCGCTTCACGATGGCGACCACGGAGAGCATCACCCGCACTTGGACCAGCACGATCATCAGCCAGATCAGCGCGGCGACGATGAGGTTTACTTGTGCCACTTCGGCCGACGCGATCGCGGCGAAGACACCGGGCAAGGCCTTGCCAAGCAGAATCCCGCTAACGATGCACAGGGCCACCCAGAGCGAGAGATAGCGCTCGAACGTGCCCATCAGCTCACCCGCTGCCCGGCGGCATCGACGACCGGCTCGCCATCCTCCTTGGTGAAGGCGCCGCGCTGCGCATCGGGCAGGATATCGAGAACAAGCTCGGACGGGCGACAAAGCCGCACGCCCAGCGGCGTCACCACCAGCGGGCGATTGATGAGGATCGGGTGCGCCATCATGGCATCGAGCAGCGCGTCATCGCTCAGGCGCTCATCGTCCAGCCCGAGTTCGGCAAACGGCGTGCCCTTTTCACGCAGCAACGCGCGCGGCGTCAGCCCGGCCCGCGCGATCATCTCGGCAAGCAGCGCTCGCGTCGGCGGGCATTTCAGATATTCGACGACATGCGGCTCGACCCCGGAATTGCGGATGAGCGCCAGCGTGTTGCGCGAGGTTCCGCAACCGGGATTATGATAGATGACGATGGTGGTCATGATCCCGTCCTTCAGCAGCAGGAGAGTTCAGCAAGCAGCGGCTCGCAAAAATCTGCGCGGCCCTGGCAGCAATCCTTGGCGAGGAAGAGCATCAGATCGCGCAAAGGCGCCATATTGGCGCGCTGGATCTGCTGACGTCCCCGCTTTTCCGAGATCACCAGCCCTGCCTTCGCCATGACCGCCAGATGGGTCGAAAAGGTGCTCTGCGTCAGGCTGCTCGCCTCGACAAGTTGCCCCGTCGAAAGGCCCTCCGGCTCATGCCGTACGAGCAACTGGAAGGTTGCCAGGCGGGTCGGGTGCGACAGAGCCGCCAGAATGCCGAGCGCGTTATCGGTTTCCATTCATCGGGAATATCCGATAGGACGGGCGCGCGTCAATATCGAACGGGAAAACCCGATGCTACTTTCCAGATGACGAACGGCGGCTGCCGCTGGACGCCGGGAACCTAAAGCGGAAGCAATGTCTCGCTTCGCTCTAGAGATTGAAATTTAGGAGAAAAATGGTGGACGCACTTGGGCTCGAACCAAGGACCCGCTGATTAAGAGTCAGCTGCTCTACCAACTGAGCTATGCGTCCACTTCGGCGGCTCGTTGATCGTTTGATCAACATCCCGTCGGGAGGTGGGCCGTTAACATGGTGTTTTCAGGATGCCAACAAAAAATCCGAGGCGTGGCGAAAAAAGATGCTGCCTTGCGAGAAAACCGCGTGCGGCTCAGTCGGTGTCGCGGGTGCCGGGGCCGACGGGGGCATCGATGTCGCCATCCTCGCTTGCATTGGCGCCGTCTTCGCTCCCCGTCTGCGCCGGGGTGGCGGGAGTCGGGGCGGCCGGGGAGGCCGCATTGCCGGGCTCGGGCATGAGTGGCGCAGACTCAAGGCCGCGCGCAATGCGGAAGGCGTTGAGCTGGCGCTCCATGCGCATCTGCGGCGTGCCGCCCCAGGTCGCTTCGAAGCGCTGCAGCTTCTCCATCGCCTTGGCGGGATCGTAGAGATAGGTGATGCAATCGCCCGAGATCATCGGCGCGTCCTGCACCCGGTCCATATGGCCGCCATGTTCGATGATCGTGGCGATGGCGTAGCGCGGATTGTCATGCGGCGCGAAGCCCTGGAACAGGGCGTGATCGCGCAGGCGGAAGGGCTGGCTTGCCGCGCGCTGCCCGCGGGTGCTGATCGCGCCGACCTGCGCCGTGCCGGTCTTGGCGGCGAGCATTACGCCGGGAACGTCCAGCCGCGCTGCACGGCCGGTGCCGCCGCCGTTCACCACATCCTTCATGGCATTGCGGATGACCGTAAGATGCTCGAGCGACACGCCCAGCGGCTCGCCCTGATGGCGCTTGCCGTCGACGATGAAATGCGGATCGAGATCGAGGCCGGTGGCGAGGCGCGCGGCCATCACGCACATCTGCGTCGGGTTCACCAGCATATAGCCCTGGCCGATGGTCGCGTTGACCGTGTCATAGGTCTGCCAGGGCTGGTTGTATTTCTTCATCTTCCAGGCCGGGTCCGGCACGGTGCCGTAGCTCTGGTTGGGGAAAGGCAGGTCGAAGCGCTGGCCGAGGCCCAGCCGCCGCGCCATCATGGCGATGGCGTCCATGCCGATCTTCTGGGCGAAGTAATAGAAATAGATGTTGCAGCTCTGCTCGATGGCGCGGTGCATGTTCGTCGTGCCGTGGCCGCGGCGCGCATGGCAGTGGAACAGGCGATTGCCCACCCGCAGCGCCCCGGTGCAGTTCACCGTCGCCTCGGCCGGCAGTCCGGCTTCGAGGAAGGAGAGGGCGATCATCGGTTTGACGGTCGACCCGGGCGGATACAGCCCGCCCAGCGTTTTGTTGCGCAGCGGCACATGGTCGTCTTGCGAGAGCATCTGCCATTCGTGATGCGAAATGCCCTCGGAGAAGCTGTTGGGGTCGAAGCTCGGCATTGAGGTCGAGCAGAGAATGTCCCCGGTGTGGCAATCCATGATCACCACGGCGCCGCTCTGCGTGCCCAGCCGCCGGCCGGCGAATTCCTGCAGGCCGGCATCAATGGTCAGCTTGATGGAGCGGCCCGGCGTATCGGGCCGGGTTTCGAGGTCGCGCACCATCGCCCCGCGCGCCGTCACTTCCACGCGGCGGGCGCCCGGCTTGCCGGTGAGAACCGAATTGAGCGACTTCTCCAGACCCTGCTTGCCGAGCTTGAAGCCCGGCGTGATCAGCAAGGGGTCGCGCGATGCATTATATTCCTCGGCTGACGGCGTGCCGACATAACCGAGTAGATGGCCGACCGGCGGCCCAGCAGGATAATAACGCGAAAAGCCTTGCGAGGGCACGACGCCGGGAAAATCGGGCAAGCGCACGGAGAGCGCCGCATATTGCTCGTAGCTCAAGTCATCGGCCACCTGCACGGGCTGATAGCCCGCCGCGCGGTCGAGATGCTCGTTGATGCGGTCCACATCATTGGGCGTCAGGGCCAGCAGGGTGGCCAGCTCACGCACCACCCGCTCCCGGTCGCGCAGGCGATCGGGAATGATGTCGACACGGAAATTGGTACGGTTCGAGGCCAGCGCCTGCCCCCGCCGATCCAGAATCCAGCCGCGCCGTGGCGGGGTGATGGTCAGGTTGATGCGGTTGCTGTCGGAAAGGAGCTGGTACTTCTCATTCTCTGCAATGGCGATCCACCCCATGCGCCCCACCAGCAGGCCGCCCACCGCCAGTTGCGCCCCACCGAGCACGAAGGTGCGGCGGTTGAAGCTGTAGGCCTGGCTGGCGGGGGTGACGACTTTGTTGGGGAACAGGATCTTGCGGAAGGAAATCACGGAAGCCGCCATTTGTCCAACGCGGCACAGATGCGCACGATGAAGGGGAACAAGGCGACACTATAGAGGAACTGCGGGAGGATTTGAATGATTTCCCCGCCATGGCCGGAGAGATGTACGGCAAGCCAGCCACCGGCCAGCGCAAAGCCGATTGCCAGCGAGCCGAGTAGCCAGCCATGCCAGTAGTCGCGCCACAGGTTCCGCTGCCCCTCAAAGTCGAAGGCGAGCAGCAGGATCGTCCATAGAAATACGGCGCTGCCGACCGGTTGCCCGTTCATCAGATCATCGACCAGCCCCAGCGGCACGCCGATCCACAGCGGCCAGATGTCCGGACGCAGCACGCGCCAGGCGATCAGCATCATCAGGCCGAACGGCGGGAGCAGCGGGGTCTGCGCGATGACCGGCATGAGCGGCGCCAGCATCGAGCCGAGAATGACGGACGCGACCGGCACGCCGCGCAGGTGCAGCCAGGTCCGCTTGCGGCCGATCCGGTTGCTGTAGCGGCTGTTCATGGCGTGGCGGGCGCCTGCGCGGCATTGCCGGCACGCTCGGCTTCTTCCGGGCGGAAGGGGGCCTGCACGACCACCAACTCCACGCGCGAGGGATTGGCGAGCGGAATGGCGATGGCCTTCTCGCCTTCGCGCCGCGCGACGATCGCTACAGGGATGTTGGAGCGGTACAGGCCGCCAATACCGGACGTGACCAGCACATCACCGGGCTTGAAGGGATTGCGCTCGGCATTGAGGGCGCGGATCTCGACCGTGCCGTCGCCCCGGCCGGAACTGATGCCCGGAATATTGTCGCTCGTGCGACGCACCGGCACGATATTGCCTTCATCAATAAGCAGTAGGACGTCGGCTGTGTTCGGTCCGGCACGCAGCACGCGACCGACCAGGCCTTCCGGCGCGCGCACCGGCATGCCCGCGCTCACGCCCTCGCTGCGGCCCATGTCGAGACGCGCCAGGCGGGCGGCACTGGCCGGTGTGGAGGAAATCAGGTGGCCGGCAGCGACCACGCCCTGGTCGGTTTCGGTCAGCTTGAGCAGGTCGCGCAGGCGGATATTCTCCTGGCGGATCGCTTCGGCCTCGATGAGGCGCGTGCGGTTCGCTTCCACCTGCCGGCGCAGGGCGGCGTTCTGCGAGCCTGCGTTGATATAGGCGGCAAACTCTTCCTCGATATTGCCGACGCCGACGACGACCGAGCGCAGATTGCTGGAGATGGGGCGCGTGACTTCCGCCGCCGCCGACCGCAGGCCAGCAAAGCCAGCGGGATCGGCAATGGAGACGATCAGCATCAGCAGGCCAGTGACCGCGCCGAGCAGCGCGATCACATAGCTGGCGAACAGTCCATATTGCGCTTTCCGGTTGAAGCCGGGGCGCCTGTTGCCGGGTGGCGCCATGCGAACAACCTCGGGCTTAGGCGGTCTGGAGCACGCCGCGGAAGACCGGGTCCTCCATCGCGCGCCCCGTGCCGATGGCGACGCAGGTCAGCGGGTCTTCCGCAACGGTCACGGGAAGCCCCGTCTCGTCGCGCAGTTCCTCGTCCAGCCCCTTGAGCAGCGCGCCGCCGCCGGTGAGGACGATGCCCTGATCGACGATATCGGCGGCCAGCTCCGGCGCGGTGTTTTCAAGCGCGATGCGCACGCCTTCCACGATGGTGCCAATGGGCTCGGCCAGCGCATCGGCGATCTGGCCCTGATTGATCGCGATTTCCTTCGGCACGCCGTTCACGAGGTCGCGGCCCTTGATGTGGATCGTCGCGCCCACGCCGTCGGCCGGCTTCTGGGCGATGCCATATTCCTTCTTGATCCGCTCGGCCGTGGCCTCGCCGATCAGCAGATTGTGGTGGCGACGGACATAGGAGACGATGGCTTCATCCATCTTGTCACCGCCCACGCGCACGCTGGTGGTGTAGGCCAGGCCGCGCAGCGAGAGCACGGCGACCTCGGTCGTGCCGCCGCCGATGTCAACGACCATTGAGCCGATGGGCTCGGTCACGGGCATATCGGCGCCGATCGCAGCGGCCATTGGCTCCTCGATCAGGAAGACCTGGCTCGCGCCGGCATTGCTGGCGGCATCACGGATCGCGCGGCGCTCGACGCTGGTCGAGCCGGACGGCACGCAGATCACGATCTCGGGGAAGCGGGGGAAGCGGCGGTGGCCATGGACCTTGCTGATGAACCATTTGATCATCTGCTCGGCAATGTCGATGTCGGCGATCACGCCGTCGCGCAGCGGGCGGATGGCCTCGATGGATTCCGGCGTCTTGCCCATCATCAGCTTGGCGTCTTCGCCGACGGCCTTGACGCGCTTCACGCCGTTGATCGTCTCCACCGCAACCACGGATGGTTCATTGAGGACAATGCCGTGACCGCGCACGTAGACCACCGTGTTGGCCGTGCCGAGGTCGATCGCCATGTCCCTGGAAGTGAACTTGAACCAATTGGAGAAGAACGCCATTGACTGTCCTGTTCATGCCGGTCGCGCCGGTGAGGACGCGGCTTTCAGATGCTCCGGGGAATGCCCGCCCTGCCGACTCCAGCCACCGGAAAAACGGGTGGCTTTCGCTCGCGTAGGAGGCTCGCTTGGTCTAGTCGCAATCCAATGTCAATACGCCGCCTCCCCGAGTCCCTTGTTAATCGAATTGCCGCCGGAGAGGTGGTCGAGCGCCCTGCGAGCGCGCTCAAGGAGTTGCTGGAAAACGCGCTGGATGCGCAGGCCCGCTCCGTTGCGATCTCGCTGCAGCAGGGCGGCCTCGGCGGCCTGAGCGTCACCGATGATGGCCATGGCATGAGCCGCGACGATCTGCCGCTTGCGCTGGAGCGCCACGCGACATCCAAGCTGCCTGACGAGGCCATCGAGGCGGTCAGGACGCTCGGTTTTCGGGGTGAGGCGCTGCCCTCGATCGGCAGCGTCTCGCGCCTCAGCATCGCCAGCCGTCAGCGCGATGCGGATGGATGGCGCCTGGTGTGCGACAATGGCGTGCTGGCCACCGCCGCCCCTTGCGCGATGGCGCCCGGCACGCGGGTGGAGATGGATGGGCTGTTCGAGCGCGTCCCCGCGCGCCGCAAGTTCCTGCGCTCGGCCCGGTCGGAATATGCCGCCTGCCTCGACATCGTCCGGCGCCTCGCGATGGCGCGCAACGATGTCGCCTTCGTGCTGGAGCATGACGGGCGCCGGGTGTTCTCGCTGCCGGGCGGGCAGACCCGCGAGGATCGCGTCGCCCAGCTCATCGACCGTGAACTGGCCGACAATCACGTCATCGTGTCGCTGGAACGGGAGGCGGTGACGATCAGCGGCGTCGCCTCCCTGCCAACCTATCATCGTGGCTCGGCCGATCATCAATATCTCTTCGTCAACGGCCGCCCGGTTCGCGACCGCTTGCTGGTGGGCGCTGTGCGCGGCGCCTATGCCGATTTCATCGCGCGGGACCGGCATCCGGTGCTGGCCTTGTTCCTGAATGTGCCGATGCCGGACGTGGACGTGAACGTGCACCCTGCCAAGACAGAAGTACGCTTCCGCGATCCCGCCTTCATGCGCGGGATGATCGTCAGCGGCCTGCGCCGCGCGCTCGATGATGCCGGCATGCGCGTCGCCAACCGGCCCGAGGCCAGCGCCGCCGATCTGTGGCAGCGCGAAGAGGCGCAGGCACCCGAGGCTCCCACAACTTGGCGGGCGCCGTCATCCGGCGGTGCTTATGGCGCCGCGCCGCTGTTCGCGGACCGCCAAGCCCGTTTCACCGGTTTCGCACCGTCTGGCCGGGCGGAAGCGCCGGTCACACAACCGCAGGCCGAGCATCGCGAGTTTCCGTTAGGCGTGGCGCGCGGGCAGGTGGCGCGGACCTATATCGTCGCCGAGGCGGAGGACGGGCTGGTGCTGGTCGACCAGCATGCCGCGCACGAACGTCTGGTTCTGGAGCGGATGCGGCGGGCTCTGGCGGACGGCGTCGTCGCGCGGCAGGCGCTGCTGCTGCCCGAAGTGGTCGAGCTGGATGAGCCGGCCTGCGACCGGATCGAGGCGCGCGCCGCCGAGCTGGCCGAACTCGGTCTGGAGGTCGAGCGCTTCGGCCCGGCGGCGATCCTCGTCCGCGCCGCACCGGCGCTGCTCGGCACCAGCGACGTGCCCGGCCTCGTCCGCGATCTCGCCGACGATCTGGCCGCGCTGGGCGATGCCGCTTCGCTCAAGGCCCGGCTCGATCTTGTTGCGGCGACCATGGCCTGCCACGGCTCGGTGCGGGCAGGGCGGGTGCTCTCCGTGGCGGAAATGAACGCGCTGCTTCGCGAGATGGAGGTCACGCCCCATAGCGGGCAATGCAACCATGGCCGGCCGACCTGGATCAAGTTGGCGCATGGCGACATCGAGAAGCTGTTCGGCCGGCATTGAGCCGGCGCGGCTTGTTCGCTCTGCTTATTCGCTCTTGCCGGCCGGGATGAATTCCCGCCGGAACACCGCCGAGCGGATGTTGGTGAAGACGTCGCCCACATATTCATACAGCGCGAAGCTGTTGATGTGGATGCGGTCGCCCTTCTTGAGCGGACCGGAGGTGAAATCGGGCGC
This sequence comes from Sphingobium sp. B8D3A, assembly GCF_025961995.1. Lineage (NCBI taxonomy): Bacteria > Pseudomonadati > Pseudomonadota > Alphaproteobacteria > Sphingomonadales > Sphingobiaceae > Sphingobium > Sphingobium sp. B8D3A. The sequence goes on from NZ_JAOQOS010000001.1 coordinate 1,970,644, forward strand.
ATCGACGGTAGCCAGAAACTCCGATTCCAGCTCGGCGACCAGCCGCTTGCCGTCGGTAAAGACATTGCGGACCTGAATGATGCGCCGCGTCTGCTGGTTCACCTTCTTGTAGAAGGCGACGATGGCATCGTGCCCGATCAGCTCTGTGCCATTGCCGATGACCAGATGCACGTCAGGCGCGTAATTCTTCACCAGCGCAGGCCAATCCTGCGCGTTGAACGAGGCGATATAGGCTCGGAAGCGATCTTCCTGTGTCATGCGCTGCGCCCCTTCTGCGGACTGAACCGGGCCGAGCGGACCCGCGTAAACAGGCCATCCTTGATGTCGTACATGACGAAGTTGACGCTCGAGCGCGTGTCGCCCGCCTTGAGCGCGCCGGTCGGCATGTCCGGCCAGTCGGTGTGCGCCACCAGCGTCGTGCGGAGCACCGCGAGGATATGCGCGCCGGAGGGATCGCCCACATAGGTCAGCAGATCGACCTTCTCATGCAGATGCTTGCGCACGCCGCGATAGAAATCGATCACCGCCTGCCGGCCGGTCACCTGCGCGGCCTGGCCGAAGAACTGCACGTCATCGGCATAATAAGCGCTAAATACCGCTTCGTCGGCGCGGTTGAACGCGGCCAGATACGCCTCGAACCAGGGCTGCGACGGCACGGTGCCCTCCTGCGTTGCGGCTCTTGCAAGCGCGCTGGTGCTGCCGATGCCGAGTGCTGCCGCCCCGGCGATGAACGTGCGCCGTGATGGCGCGAGCGCTACCGGCACAGCCTTGTCATCCTTCATGATCCTCTCCTTGCCGCCCCCATGGCCGACGCGCGCAGGGTGCAGCAAGGATGTTGAGAGATCAATACATCTTGTGCAGCATTTGTCGCATCAGGCCTGCGGGCGGCGACGATGGAGTACCACGGAGACGAGGCTGAGCACTTCTTGATCGTCCTGATTGAGCAGGCGGGTGCGCCATTTGAGGATGCCCGTCTCCGGCCGGCTGCGCGATTCCAGCTTCTCGACCAGTTCGCTCGATCCGCGCAGCACGTCGCCGGGGAAGACCGGCCGGCGCCAGCGCAGTTCGTCCAGACCCATCGCGCCCAGGGCATTGGCCTGCCAACCGCCGCTATTCTGTCGCGCCCGCACCATCGCGCCCATCATCATTGCGCAGGTCTGCCAGCCGCTCGCCGCGAGCCGGCCGAAATGGGTCTTTGCGGCCGCTTCCTCATCGAGGTGGAAGGGCTGCGGATCATAGCGCTCAGCAAAGGCGATCACTTCATCGCGATCCACTTCGAACGGGCCGAAATGCTCGGTGAGGCCAAGCTCCAGGTCTTCCCAATAATAGTCCATGTCTGTGCCTTCGGTTCAGGGATCGGATGGCCGTTTGCCTAGGCGGGGCGGGCAAGAAGGGCAAGCGGCGCTCATCCGGCTTGAACAGGGCGCGAATATGTAACATGATATGTTGCATGAGTCGCAACAGCAGCAAATTGTCCGGCGTCCTCCACGTCCTCCTCCACATGGCCGAGCAGCAGCGCCCGGTTACATCCGAGATGCTGGCCAGGATCATGCAGACCAATCCGGTGGTGATCCGCCGGGTCATGGCCGGCTTGCGGGACGCCAGTTATGTCCGCTCGGAAAAAGGCCATGGCGGGGGCTGGTCGATTGCCTGCGATCCGGCGGCCGTCACGCTGCTGGATATCTATCGGGCCATCGGGGCACCGCCGCTCTTCGCCATCGGCAATCGCAGCGACAACCCCGGCTGCGCGGTCGAGAGGGCCGTTAACGCCGCGCTCGATGCACCGCTGCGGCAGGCCGAGGCGTTGCTGCTCGACTCCTACGCCACCGTCACGCTCGCCAGTCTCAGCGCCGGCTTCCACCGTCTCTTGCCGTCCCATTACGGCCCCCAACACAGGATCGAAAATCCATGACCACGCACGACGCCGCACCGGACGAGACGGTGGACCCGGACATGTTCATCAAGGCCTTCGATGATCCGGCAGCCACGGCGCGCTATTGGGACGGCCCGCGCCGCTTCGTGCCGGGGCTGGATGCGCTGCACCGGATGACCGGACTGCTGCTTGCCGAGCGCGCCCCATCGAATGCGCGGGTGCTCGTGCTCGGCGCGGGCGGCGGCATGGAATTGAGGGCGCTCGCGGAGGCGCAACCAAATTGGCGCTTCGTGGGCGTGGACCCGGCCGGCGAAATGCTGAAACTGGCCGAACGGCAGCTCGGTCCGCTGATGGCGCGCGTCAAGCTGGTGCACGGCCTGATCGATGATGCGCCGGACGGGCCATTCGATGCGGCCGTCTGCCTCCTGACCTTGCATTTTCTCGATCCCACCGAGCGCACGCGCACCGTGCAGCAGATCCACCGCCGCCTGCGCGCAGGCGCGCCCTTCGTCGCTGCCCATAGCAGCTTCCCGCAGGATGCTGAGACCCGCGATGTCTGGCTGGACCGCTATGCGGCTTACCCCAAGGCGATGGGCGCGGACCCGGCGGACACCGCCAAGGCCCGCGCCGCCGTCGCCGCCAGCCTCCACTGCCTCTCGCCTGACGAAGACGAAGCCATCTTGAGAGCCGGCGGCTTTGCGGACGTGGCGCTGTTCTACGCCGCCTTCACATGGCGGGGCTGGGTCGGCCACGCCTGACAGCTCAATTAGCCCCTCCTGTTGAGCTTCGCTCGCCTGCGGGTCAGAGGAGGGGTTGGGGTGGTGCAGCAACGCTACGGACGCGCAATCGCTTTGCGATGCCGACGCATCGCCACTACCCCCGCCCCCCTCCTAGCAGGAGGAGGGGAGGCTGATGTCAGCGCCCCAAGGAAAGGCGCGCGAACAGCGTGTAGCCCCAGGGATTATCCCCATAGACCGCATCCAGCGCCGCCGGCTTGGCGTAGAGATTGACGCTACCGCCAAGCGCGAGGTGGACCGGGCCGTCACCGATCGGGGTGTTCCACGCATAGCCAGCCTGCATCTTGGTGATGCGGAACGGTACGTCGTGGAGCGGATCGTCATGATCGGGGATCAGCTCATCATTGGCGACATTCTCGACCCGGCCGAACAGGCTGTGGCGGGGCGTCAGATCGTAATTGAGCTCGCCGAGCCAGGCGGTCAGCGTATCGCCGGGGTCGCGGTTCTTGGCGGAGAAGGCCGCGGTCGCCGAGAGGGCGCCGTCCGCATAATGGACGCTCGCCGTGCTACGATGCTCGTTCTGGTCGCCATGAAGCGTCTCGGGATTTTTGAGGAAGCCATGGCTGACCTGCGCGGCCCAGTTGGGCGTCGGCGTCCAGCTCAGTCGCACCGACCAGCTATCGAGCTTGGGCGTCTCGATCCCCCAGCGCTCCTCATCCGGCTCACGCCCCCGAAAGGCCGAGCCTTCGAGCTGCCATTGCGGCAAGGCGACGCCCGCAGTCACCACGCCATAAGTGATATGGGTGGAATCGAACCAGTGGTGCGTGATCGGCGGCTCGGGATTATAATGCGCGCTCGCCCGGTGCATGAAGGCCGATGGTCCGAGCGCCGGCTCGCCGACCGGTCCGCCATAGAGGAAGACGCTTGCGCCGGGCGCGATGTCCACGTCCAGCCGGGCGGCCAGCTCCATGAACAGATCGTGCGGATGCTGGCGGTCGACCAGCGCTGTGCCGCCCGCCGTCTCGCCCGTGGCAAAGAGATTGGGGTAACCCCGCGCCGACATGGTCGGTTCAAGGCTGAGCATCGAGCGGAGCGCAAGCCGCGCACCGCCCAAATCCCGCTCCGCCGCCAGCATCAGCATGGAGGTGGCGTAGACCAGATCGTCGCCGCGCGGCCCCTTGTGATCGGTGTAATTGAGCTGGACATTGCCGTGCGCCATCAACATCCAGTCGCCGCTCATCGCATGAAGGCCGCTCATCGGGCCTTGCGCCGCCGGGAGCCGCGCCGTGCCGGAGCCATCGACATAAGGTCGGGCGGTGTCGGTGGGGTGGACGTGGTTCGGTGCCGAGGCGGGCACTTCGGCATTGTGGCGGGCGTGATCCATCCCAGAATGATCCATGCCAGAATGGTGCATGCCGGCATGATCCATCGCGCCATGATCCATGGTCGAATGGTCCATCGTCTCGCCGGCATTTTCGGCGGGCGGTGTCACCGGGTTGGCGCTCTGGTGTCCGGCATGGTCATGCCCGGCCATCGGCGCCTGCGCGAAGAGGGCAACGGGCGAGGCTGCCGCGAGCAGGCTCGCAGCCACGTTCAATCGAAAACTCATGATAAAAAAGTCCTATCTGAAGCTGTTTGGGAAAGCGTTCAGAGGACCTGTCGGGGAGGGGGCGTGTCGGGCGATCCCAGCCAGTCCGTCAGCCGGGCAGGGTTGGGGGACCAACTCGCCTTGCCGGGCAGCAAGGACAGTCGATCGACCGGCCGATAGGTCCGGCTGTCGATCGGCGCGACGCAGCCGATGCAATCATGATGCGCCACCACCGGCTTGGAGCCATCCGGGGCGGACGGCGCATGGCCGCTATGGGCAGCGTGGTCGCCATGCGGCGCGGCAGTCTCGGCGCTCGCATGGTGCGCTACCCCCGTCCCCTCGCTCCCCGGCGCGCATGCGCTGGCCTGCATCGCCGGCAAGGCCAGCAGCAGCGTCAGCAGCGCGCAGAGGAGTCGGCGGGGGAACGACATGATGGCGAGGTTATCGCACCGATCTAGCTGTGAAGGAAGTGCATCACGTCGCCGTCCTGCACCACATAGGCCTTGCCTTCGGCGCGCAGCTTGCCGGCCTCGCGCGCCTTCGCCTCGCCGCCAAGCGAGATGAAATCGTCGAAGGCGACGGTTTCGGCGCGGATGAAGCCCTTCTGGAAATCGCTGTGGATTTCGCCCGCCGCTTCCGGCGCGCTGGCGCCGCGATGGACGGTCCAGGCACGCGCTTCCTTGGGGCCGACGGTGAAGAAGGTGATGAGGTGCAGCAGATCATAGCCGGCGCGGATCACGCGGGCGAGCCCCGCTTCCTCCAGACCCATGGCCTCCAGAAACTCGGCGCGATCCTCGATCGGCATCGTGACGAGATCGGCTTCGATCGCGGCGGAGACCACCACGGCCTGCGCGCCCTCGGCCTTGGCCTTCTCGAACACGCGGGCGCTGAAGGCATTGCCCTCGGCCGCGCTCTCTTCCTCGACATTGCACACATAGAGCACGGGCTTGGAGGTCAGCAGCTGCGCCTGCTGGAAGATGCGCGCTTCCTCCTCGTCATTGATCTCGACGAGCCGCGCGGGCTTGCCCTCGCGCAGCAGATCGAGCGCACGACCGAGCACAGCGGCGGCGATCTTGGCTTCCTTGTCGCCACCAGTCGCCTTCTTGGTAAAGGCCGGCACGCGCTTTTCGAGGCTTTCAAGGTCGGAGAGCATCAGCTCGGTCTCGACCGTCTCGGCATCGGCAATGGGATCGACGCGATTGTCGACATGCTGAATATCGTCATTCTCGAAGCAGCGCAGGACATGCACGATGGCGTCGACTTCGCGAATGTTGCCGAGGAACTGGTTGCCCAGGCCCTCGCCCTTGGAGGCGCCGCGCACCAGGCCGGCGATATCGACAAAGGCGAGCTGGGTCGGGATGATCTTCTGGCTGCCGGCAATGGCCGCGAGCTTGTCGAGCCGCGCATCCGGCACCGAGACCTGGCCGACATTCGGCTCGATGGTGCAGAAGGGATAGTTGGCAGCCTGCGCTGCCTGCGTCTCGGTCAGCGCATTGAAGAGGGTCGACTTGCCGACATTGGGCAGGCCGACGATCCCGCATTTGAAACCCATGGAAATCTGTCCGTTCGATCTGGAAGCACGTGATGTGGCCCCTTAGCGCCCTGTCGCTGCCATGGCCAGCCGTCTCGACCGCAGCGCCCAACAAGAAACCGCCGCGCCGGGGTGGGCGCGGCGGCGATGCAGTGTCGGATCGTGAACCGGTCAGGCGCCGACGGGCTTGCCGTCCGTCCGGGTGATGACGACGGTCGAGGAGCGGGGCTGCTCGCCGGCGATCGGCCAGTTGCCGGTCGGGTGCTGGATGTTCACGAAGAAGGTCTTGAGGTCCGGCGTATAGGCAAGGCCGGTGATCTCGCAGCCCGTCGGGCCGACGAGGAAGCGTTTGCTCTTCTTGCTGGTCTGGTCGATATAGAACATCGCATTGTGGCCCACGACCTGCTCGATGGTGACGCCGCTCGCGCCCGAGGTGCCCGGCACGCTGTGGTCTGTCTGCACCCACAGGCGCCCCTGCGGATCGATGCGGATGCCATCGGGGCTGGAGAAGGTGTCGCCATTGATATTGCCGACCAGATTGGTGCCGCCGGCTGCATAACCGGGGTCGCCGGCCAGCAGGAACAGTTCCCAGGTGAAGCCGGTCGCCAGCGGAGAATCGCCACTCTCGCGGAACTTGAGGATATGGCCGTGGCGGTTGGTGACGCGCGGGTTCGCCGCATCCGTCACCTTGCGGCCGCTGTTGTTGGTCAGCGTCACGAAGATCGCCTTGCCATCGGGCGAGACCGTGATCCACTCCGGCCGATCCATCACGGTGCCACCAGCAACGCGCGCGGCCGAGGCGCAGTTGATCAGCACGTCGGCCTGGCTGTTGAAGCTCACCGGTGTCGGCGCAGGGGCCGTCGTGAACTGACTGACATCGCCGGGATCGGACGCATTGGCGACGAGGCCGTTCTGGCCCTGCACCAGCGCTTTCCACTCGCCCGAGCCGTCCGCATTGAACTTGGCGACATAGAGTGTGCCATAGTCGAGCAGGTTGCTGTTCGCCGCCCGGTTGGTCGTGCTGTAGGCCTGATCCGGCACAAACTTGTAGATGCAGCCCGGCGTCGAATCATCGCCCATGTAGAAGGCCACGCGGCGATCGCTGTTGGTGAGGTGAGCGACATTCTCGTGACTGAACCGGCCCATGGCGGTCCGCTTGGTCGCCGGAGCCAGCTCCTGCAGCGGGTCGATCTCGACCACCCAGCCATAATCCCGCTCGGGGCGTGTGGGATCGAGATAATTGTCCGTCGTTTCCTCGCAGGTGAGGTAGGTGCCCCAAGGCGTGCGGCCGCTCGAACAATTGTTGAGCATGCCCTTGATCGTGCCGGAGAGCAGCCCGGCGGCGGGGCCACCCGCGCGATAATTGGAGTTGCCGGTATAGCGCTTGTTATATTGCGAGCCGGCCTTCACCGCCCAGTTGCCATCGCTGCCCTTGGCGACTTCCACCACGCCGATGCCCACAGCCGATAGGGCGAGCGCCTTCTGGTCGGCGGTGGCGGTAGTGGCATCGTAATTGCCGTTCATCAGAATGTTGAAATCGGGATATTCGAAATTGATCGCCAGCAGGCCGCCCTTGTTGGGGTCGACGCCGGAGAGTTCGAAATATTCCATGCCGTCATGATTGCCGCCGGCCCATTTCTCCGCCGTCGCAGGCGTCGGGAAGCTGCCGGCATAGCCGGTGACGCCGGTCTCGATGGCATCGCCCGCCTTCAGCAGGACCTTCACGTCATAGCCGGCCGGCACGGTGACCTTGTCATCCTGATTGGCGGCCACCGACGTGAACTCGATGGCGTAGCTGACCGCCGGCGTGGGCGTGGGGGTCGGCGTCGGGCTGGGTGTCGGCGTGGGATTGGGAATGGTCACCATCCCGTCCTTGTCCTCCCCGCAGGCCGAGAGCATCGCCGCGACCGGGAAGATCGACAGGCCGAACAGCCCGTTCTTGATGATCGTGCGGCGCGAGGGATTGGCCTCGACAATGGCTTCCAGACTGTTGGGATTGGCCTCGTCGGATATCGCGGTCCGGTAGGGCGCGCGGGCTTCGTCGGTAAGATGTGACATGATTTCCCCTGATTTGGTTCCGCCACGGCTCGCGGAAGGTGCATTTGCCGCTCAGGCGGGGCCTGATCGCAGAGGCGGATGACATGATGATTGCGAGGCGATGGCACGGGGATGAAGATTGCAAGTCAGTTCTGTGACTTAGGTGAGGTGAGCGGGCGGGCTGAGCGGGAAGTCGAAAGTTCAGAGGCACAAAACGCCGTCATTCCCGCGCACGCGGAATCAAGATCGACGCTTACATTCGGGACCAACGCCCCAGCTGATTCCCGCGTGCGCGGGAATGACGAAGGGTGGGCGGCTTGGATGAATTCAGAGGCAGGCGACGTCCGGTTTCAGACACAGCCCAGAAGGGACTGTACGGCTGACTTGGCGTAGAAAGCGGCCGTTGCAACAAGGGCCAACTCCTGTAGTCTGTAGGCGTGGAAATGGACGAGCTACGCAGCCGCTTAGCGGTCATTCTGGCTGTCGAAGAACGAGAACCAACAGATTGGCTTGAGGTGGAGCGGCTAGCAAGCGAGCTTCAGCAGGAACTGCCAATCGACGCGACGCCGGAGGCCGTTCACCACTATCTTGATGATGCTGACATTCGATCCCGCGACGGCGCATACGGGGCGCGTCAAAGACAAGCGTTACAACGGTATGTCGACTTGGGAGATTATGACGATGGCACCCCCATCCCGTGGTGGGGGTGCGGTCTGGTCCTCTTGGCTGGCGCGTGCGTCGTGAAGTGGCTGCTGCTATAGTGAGCGAATGTCGGCAATGTTGTCGTGTCCGGACTGGCGGCCTCGTGACGACAATGCAGGATAGCCGACGTTTCGCGAAAGCAGCCAGCTTGTGCCCGCACCCTAGCAGGCGACTCATCTCTTCACCGTGGCGGCGCAGTGGGTTAGGGGGAGAGCGATGCTTGCGATCCGCACTTCCATGCCGTGCGCCTTGCCAGGGCGTTCTTTCTGGCTTGCCCTGCTCGCGATGCCGGCCCTCGCCGGCTGCGCCGGCAGCACCAAGTTCCGCCCGGTCAGCGATACACCAGTGCGCATCGGGCCGCCTTATGTGGTGCGCGGCGTCACCTACACGCCGACCGATGATCGCACGCTGGACATGCTGGGCGATGCGAGCTGGTACGGCGGCGAGTCCGGCAATCAGACCGCCAATGGCGAGCGCTTTGTAAAGCACGGCATTTCCGCCGCGCACACCACCTTGCCGCTGCCCAGCTATGTCGAGGTGACGGCGCTGGACACGGGCCGGACGATCCTGGTGCGCGTCAACGATCGCGGGCCGTTCGCCCGCAACCGGATCATCGACCTGTCGCAAGGGGCGGCAGAACTGCTCGGGATCAGGCAGCAGGGCACGGTGCAGGTGCGGGTGCGCCGGGTCGATCCGCCCGAGGCCGATCGGGCGCGGCTGCGGGCGGGAAAACCGGCCATGGCCCGGCCGGACGTGCCGCAACAGACGCTGGCGCCTTGGCGTGCCCGTCTCGCGGCCTATCGCGCCGCGCAGGCGCAGAATGGCGGCAGTCGGTAAGCGCGCCCGCGATCATGCCCGCCATCAATCCTGCAGGCGGCGCGCAACCTCGTTCATGAAGCGCACGTCGTCACCCGCAGCCAGCCATTCCGCCTCGCGGGACATGGCGCCGAGCAAGTCGGCCAGCGGATCGATCTCGATCTTGGCATAATTGCCGAGCACATGGCCGGTCACGCGGTCCTTGTCGCCGGGATGGCCGATGCCGATGCGCACGCGGCGAAAGTCCTTGCCCAGATGCGCGTCGGTGGAGCGCAGGCCGTTATGCCCGGCGGTGCCGCCGCCGCGCTTCACCTTCATCTTCATCGGCGCAAGATCGAGCTCGTCGTGGAAGACGGTCACGTCCTCGACACCGAGCTTGTAGAAATCACAGGCGGCACGGATAGACTGGCCGCTTTTATTCATGAATGTCTGGGGTTTGAGCAGCAGCACCTTGTACGGGCCGATGCGGCCTTCGGAAACGAGGCCCTGAAACTGCTTCTTCCACGGCGAAAAGCCGTAATCCACGGCGATGACGTCCAGCGCCATGAAGCCGACATTGTGGCGGTGGAGCGCATATTGCGATCCGGGATTGCCGAGGCCAACCCAGAGTTGCACAGATGCGCTCCCCCCGCGCGAAGAGGCTTACGCCTCGCCGGCCTCTTCGCCGTCCTTCGTCGTGTCGCCTTCGCTCGACTTGAGCGCGGACGGAGCAACGATGGTGGCAATGGTGAAATCGCGATCGGTGATCGCCGGCTCGGCGCCCTTGGGCAGCTTCACCGCGCTGATGTGGATCGAATCGCCCACATCGAAGCCGGTGAGGTCAACCGTGATGCTGTCCGGAATCTCAGCGGCATCCACGATCATTTCCAGCTCGTGACGGACGACGTTGAGCACGCCACCGCGCTTGAGACCGGGAGCGGCCTCTTCGTTCTCGAACACCACGGGCACATTCACATGCACCTGGGCGTGTTCGGAAACACGCAGGAAGTCGGCATGGAGCGGACGATCCGTCACCGGATGGAACGCCACGTCCTTGGGGAGCGTGCGGACCTTCTTGCCGCCCACTTCGACCATGACGACCGAATTGAAGAAATGGCCAGTGCCGAGCAGCTTGTTGAGGATCTTTTCCTCAACGTGAATCGACTGCGGCTCTTCATTATTGCCATAAATGACGGCGGGAACGCGGCCCTCACGGCGGAGAGCGCGGGAGGCTCCCTTGCCTGCCCGATCGCGTGCCTCGGCCGACAGCGTAAGCGTATCGCTCATGTGCGTGTCTCCAGAAGCTTAGTGCTAGAATCTCCGCCACGCCTCCAGGGATGACCATGACGGAAGCCGGGGCGCTTAGCGGCAAATTGCGGGGAAAGCAAGCGAAGCGGCCGAGGGCGCGTTCATTGCACCCGGTCGATGCGCCATCCGCGCGCGGCAAGGCGGGCCTGCAGGCTGGCATCGCCAACCAGATGCCCGGCGCCGACCGCCACGAAAGCGGTGCCGGGCCGGGCCATCATGGCCGCATCGAGATGCCGCGCCCAGCGCTCATTGCGCCCGTCGATCAGCCTTGCGCGCAGAGCCGGCGCGCGGGCGAACGGGGCGATGAACTCGCGTTCCAGCCGGGCTATGTCGCCGCTCGCCCAGGCGGTGAACAGGCTGCGGTAGAGGGCAGGGGCCTGCGCCGCGTCGGTGAGGGACTGGCTGAGCAACAGCCGTTGCTCGCTCTCCGGCATCCTGTCGAACAGGCCCAGCTGCTGGTCGATGGTCTCCAGCCCCAGAACCGGCCGGGAGGCCTTGTTGAAGCGCTGCTCCAGCACTGCTTCGCCCGCCTCCGCGGCGGTGAGCGAGAGGCCGGAGGCGGCCGCAGCGTTGAGGAGCAGCGCGGCGGCCCAGCTCTCATAGCTGTCCAGCTGATCGAGCGCCGCGCCGTGGTTCGCCTGCAGCGCCCGATAGCGCTCGGCATCCTCAGGCGAGAGGCGCGCGGCGATGGGCGGCAGGCCGGCGCGCCGCCCCAGCCGCTCGAACACCGCCCGGCTCTTGCGCTCACCTTCAAGCCCGGTGACCTCCAGATACAAGCGGTCGCTTTCGTCGGCCGCCTTGGCGATGGCCGGCGAGAGCCAGGCCTCGCCGCGCGGCACGGCATGGATGGTGCCGAACAGCCAGAGCCGCGCCTCGCCCTTGCTGGCCTGCCACAGCGCCGGGCGCGCCGTGACGGTGGCGGGATCGGGCTGCGTCGGCGCGCCGATCCGCCAGCCCAGCCACAGCAGGGCCGCCAGTGAGGCCAGCGCGAGCAGCAGCAGCGGCGCTAGGCGGCGCTTGTTCAAGGCTGGGTGCGGCGCACTCATCGATCAGCCCTTATGCTGCCCCGTCCATCACCGGGGCCATTTCACCCGCTTGGCGAACAGACCGTGCTTTTCCAGCATCGCCTGCACGCTCTTGTCTCCCGACAGATGACCCGCGCCTACCGCCATGAAGACCGTGCCGGGCTGCTTCATCCGCGCGGCGATCCACTCGGCCCAGCGGGCATTGCGGTCGGTGAGCAGGATGCGCTCGATTTCTTCGCTGCTCTCGGTCGTCTCGTTCATCAGCGCCGCGAGCCGCTCTTCGTCGCCAGCGCTCCACGCGGCGACCATGCCGTCGATGGTTTCGGCCAGGGTCGGCAGCTCCGCCAGCGTTTCCTTGAGCAGGGTCAGCTGCACACCCTCGGGCATCTGGTCGAAAAAGCCGATCTGCTCGCTGGAGGTCTCCAGCCCGACCAGCGACTTGCCCGCGTTGACCGCCGCAGCCTTCACCGCCTTGTCGACGCCGCTATCCGGCGAATAGCCGAGGGCATCGAGCGGCAGCACGGTCAGGGTCGTGGCCGCGAACCAGGGCTTCACATGGTCGAACAGCAGGGGCGAGACGCCATTTCTCCAGCGCGGCGAAATAGGCGGTGCGGGTCGCCTCATCGAGCTTGTTGGAGAGCGGCAGGCCCGGCGCCACCGCCCGCTGCATGATTGCCTCCCGCGTGGCGCCCTGATCCTGATCGATGACCTCGAGCACGACGGTATCCGCCTTGTCGAACGCCTTGCGCACCGGTCCCTCGAACCAGCTGATGCCCGGCTTGAGCAGATGAATCGTGCCGAACAGATAGATCGTCGTGTCCCTGTCCCGCACCACCCACGGGGCGGGGCGCGCGTGAACGGTGGGCGCCTCCGCAGCGGCTGCCGGTGTGGCCGGCGCCTTGGGTTGCTGGGCGAGCGCGGGCCCGGTGAGGGCCGGGGGCAGCAGCAGCGCCCAACCGAGGATCAATGTTTTCCAGTTCATGCACGCGCTCCTCAAATCACCGCCTGCATTGGGCAAGTTGGCGCGCGGACGCAACCCCGCCCGGCCCGGCGCCACCGCGCGGCTTGACCCCGTTAGCCCCATGGGCCAAAGCGCGCGCGTTCCGACAGGCGGTGCACAGCCGCTCAAGCTTAGACGTGAAACGGTTGAACCATGCAGGATAAGGCCTCCAAACCGCTGAGCTTTCAGCAACTCATCCTGACGCTGCATGACTATTGGGCAGCGCAGGGGTGCGTGATCCTCCAGCCCTTCGACATGCGGGTCGGGGCGGGCACCTTCCACCCCGCGACCACGCTGCGCAGCCTGGGGCCGAACCCGTGGAACTGCGCCTATGTGCAGCCCTCGCGCCGGCCGACGGACGGCCGCTACGGCGAGAACCCCAACCGGCTGCAGCATTATTACCAATATCAGGTGATCATGAAGCCGAGCCCGCCGGATCTGCAGGATCTGTATCTCGGCTCGCTCAAGGCCATCGGCATCGATCCGCTGCTGCACGACATCCGCTTCGTCGAGGACGATTGGGAGAGCCCGACGCTCGGTGCCTGGGGCCTGGGCTGGGAAGTCTGGTGCGATGGCATGGAGGTGACGCAGTTCACCTATTTCCAGCAGATGGGCGGCTTCGACTGCAAGCCGGTGGCGGGCGAGCTCACCTACGGGCTTGAGCGCCTCGCCATGTATATCCAGGGCGTCGACAGCGTGTACGACCTTGTTTTCAACGAGGCCGTGGGGGACCGGCCCGCCGTCACTTATGGTGACGTGTTCCTGGAAAATGAGCGCCAGCTCTCCAAGTGGAACTTCGAGGTGGCGGATACGGACAAGCTGTTCCGCTGGTTCAAGGATTGCGAGGAAGAGTGCAAGGCGAGCATCGCGGCCGGCGTTCCCCTCGCTGCCTATGAGCAGGCCATCGAGGCGAGCCATGTCTTCAACCTGCTGCAGGCGCGCGGCGTGATCAGCGTGCAGGAGCGCGCCAGCTACATGGGCCGCGTGCGCGATCTCGCCAAAGGAAGCTGCGAGGCGTGGATGACGCATAATGGGTGGGCGGAATGATGATCAGCACCTCATTTCCGTTCGTGTCGAGCCCTTCGACTGCCCGCAGGGCGGGCGCTCAGGATAAACTTCAGCCGAAGGCTGAAGTCGAGACACGTTCGGCGGCGCGGCAGAGATTCTCGACTTCGCCCGTCACGAACGGAGAGCATCAATGATCGCTGACTTCCTTCTCGAGCTGCGCTGCGAGGAAATCCCGGCGCGCATGCAGGCCAAGGCCAGCGAGGATTTCGCCCGGCTGTTCAGCGACGCACTGGCACAGGCTGGTCTCAAGCCCGAGGGCCTGACCGTCCATGTGACGCCGCGCCGTCTTGCTCTGATCGCACGCGCTCTGCCGCTTTCGACGCAAGCCGTCAGCGAGGAATTCAAAGGCCCGCGCACCTCGGCCCCGCCGCAGGCGCTGGAGGGCTTCCTGCGCAAGACCGGCCTCACGCAGGACCAGCTTGAGGATCGCGACGGCGTGTGGTTCGCCACGGTCGAGAAGCCCGGCCGCGCGACGGCCGATGTGCTGGCCGATGCGATCCCGCAGGTGGTGCGCGCCTTCCCCTGGCCCAAGTCGATGCGCTGGGGCGATGCCAGCCTCTCCACCGAGAGCCTGCGCTGGGTGCGTCCGCTGCAGGGCATCATCGCGCTGCTCGGCAATGATGTGGTGCCCTTCGCCATCGAGGGGATCGCAACCGGGCGGACGACGCGCGGTCACCGCTTCCATTCCAGCGGCGAGATCAGCATCGAGAGCGCCGCGACCTATGCCGAGCAATTGCGTGCGGCCTATGTCATCGTAGATCAGGAGGAGCGCAAGGCGATCATCGACCGGTGCGCCAATGAGCTGGCGACGCAGGCCGGTCTGGAGCTGATCCCCGATGCCGGCCTCGTCGCCGAGAATGCCGGGCTGACAGAATGGCCGGTGCCGCTGCTCGGCCGCTTCGATGCCGCGTTTCTGGAGGTGCCGCCCGAGGTCATCCAGCTCACGCTGCGCATCAACCAGAAATATTTCGTGCTGCGGGATAGTGCTGGCAAGCTCGCCAATGCCTTCATCTGCACGGCGAACATTGAGGCCAGCGATGGCGGCACCGCGATTGTCGAAGGCAATGGCAAGGTGCTCGCCGCACGTCTCTCCGATGCCCGCTTCTTCTGGGAGCAGGACAAGAAGACGAAGCTGGAAGACCATGCGCGCAAGCTCTCGCGCATCACCTTCCACGAGAAGCTGGGCACCGTCGCGGACAAGGTGGACCGCGTCGCGAAGCTCGCCCGCTGGCTGGTGGAAGAAGGCATCGTTGGCGCCAATCAACAAGCCAGTGTTCCTGCGAAGGCAGGAACCCGGGGCGATGTCGCCCAAGCTGGCCCTGGGCTCCTGCCTTCGCAGGAGCACAGCAAAGCGCAACTGGCCGACCTTGCCGAACAGGCCGCCCGCCTGTGCAAGGCCGATCTTGTCACCGAAATGGTCGGCGAGTTCCCCGAACTGCAAGGCCTGATGGGCGGCTATTACGCCCGCGCGGAAGGTCTGCCGGATGCGGTCGCCGATGCCATCCGCGATCATTACAAGCCGGTCGGGCAGGGGGACGAGGTTCCGACAGCGCCGGTGACGGTGGCGGTATCGCTGGCGGATAAGCTTGACACGATTGCTGCAGGTTTCTTTCCGATTGACGAGAAGCCTACCGGTTCACGCGATCCATTTGCGCTTCGTCGAGCGACTCTGGGAATACTGCAGCTAATCCAAACAAATGGCCTTCGCCTCAGAATAGTAGAAGCGGCTCGAACTGCATTTTGTAACCTTGCAGATTGGCCGGATCAATATCGCGTACTGCTGGCCAAAGTATCCGAAAAATTGGAAGGTCTCGCAGTTGTCGATGCTAGCGCCATCATCGCTTATCGAAATCAGAGTTTACGTCTAGCTCGCAATATGAATGTCCCGGACGGTACGCGACCCCAAATTAAAGATGTAGCGTTGCTCTCGCTTGATGATGTCGAAAGGAGCGTCCTCGACTTCTTCGCCGACCGCCTCAAGGTCCAGCAGCGGGAGGCCGGCGTCCGCCACGACCTCATCGACGCTGTGTTCGCGCTCGGCGGCGAGGACGATCTCGTTCGCTTGCTCGCCCGCGTCCATGCGCTGCAATCCTTCGTCAGCACCGAGGACGGCAAGAACCTCCTCGCGGGCTACAAGCGCGCAGCCAATATCCTCAAGAAGGAGCAGCCCGAGGGCGGTAAGCAGCAGAGCCAGCTTGGCGAGGAAGACCCCGGCGAAGCGCTGACCGATCCGGAAATGGCCGACGCCATGCGCGCGCATGAGGCGCAGTTCGTGGCTGAGCCCGGTTACGCACTGGAGCCCGCCGAGGCGGCACTGGTGAGCGCGCTCGATGAGGCCGAGCCGCGCGCGCAGGCTGCGATCGAGGCGGAGGATTTCGAGAGCGCCATGGCCGCGCTGGCCACGCTTCGCGCGCCGATCGATGCGTTCTTCGAGACAGTGACGGTGAACGATGCCGATCCGGTCAAGCGCCAATCACGGTTAAGTCTGTTGACCCGTATTCGCGCTGCGGTGCACAAAGTCGCCGACTTCTCGAAAATCGAAGGTTAGGTTCGCGAGCAATAATCGCGCGTCGGCGGCGAGATCATAACGGCCGCTTGCGCGCGCATTCCAATGCAGGTGGAGTGTCTGAATGACGAAATATGTGTACCGTTTCGGTGGTGGCGTCGATGATGGCGGCAAGGGCGACAAGAACCTGCTTGGCGGCAAGGGCGCCAATCTGGATGGCATGGCCGCCATCGGCCTGCCGGTGCCGCCGGGCTTCACCATCACCACCGAGATGTGCACGCGCTATTATGAGGATGGCGAGACCTATCCCGAGAGCCTGAATGCGGAAGTCGCCAGCGGCATCGCGCATATCGAGGGCGTCACGGGCAAGCGCTTTGGCGACAAGGCCGATCCGCTGCTGGTCTCCGTTCGCTCCGGTGCCCGCGTCTCCATGCCGGGCATGATGGACACGGTGCTCAACCTCGGCCTCAACGATGAAACCGTCGTAGGCCTCGCTACCGTCTCCGGCGACGCGCGCTTTGCGTGGGATAGCTATCGCCGCTTCATCCAGATGTATTCGGACGTCGTGCTCGGCCTCGATCATGGCAAGTTCGAGGAAGCGTTGGAGATTGCAAAGGAAGACAAGGGTGCCTTCCTGGATACCGAGCTGAGCGCGGAGGACTGGCAGGCGCTGGTCGCCGAGTACAAGGCGCTGGTGCAGCAGCTTTGGGGCAAGCCGTTCCCGCAGGATGTGCACGAGCAGCTTTGGGGTGCCGTGGGCGCCGTGTTCGGCAGCTGGCAGGCGGATCGCGCCAAGGTCTATCGCCGCCTCAACAATATTCCGGGCGACTGGGGCACGGCCGTCAACGTGCAGGCCATGGTGTTCGGCAATATGGGCGAAACGTCCGCCACCGGCGTCGCCTTCACCCGCGATCCCGCGACCGGCGAGAACGCTTATTATGGCGAATATCTCATCAATGCGCAGGGTGAGGATGTCGTCGCCGGCATCCGCACGCCGCAATATCTGACCAAAGCCGCGCGCGAGCGGGCCGGGGCCAAGCCGCTCAGCATGGAGGAATCCATGCCGGAGACCTATGCCGAGCTGGCCAAGGTCTTCCAGATCCTCGAGACGCATTATCGCGACATGCAGGACATCGAGTTCACCGTGCAGCAGGGCAAGCTGTGGATGCTGCAGACCCGATCGGGCAAGCGCACCGCCAGGGCCGCGCTCAAGATCGCGGTAGACATGGCCACGGAAGGGCTGATTACCAATGAGGAAGCCGTGGCGCGCGTCGATGCCGCCGCGCTCGACCAGTTGCTCCACCCGACGCTCGATCCGCAGGCGCCGCGCGATGTGCTGACCAAGGGCCTGCCGGCCTCGCCGGGCGCGGCATCCGGCCAGGTGGTGTTCGATGCCGAGACCGCCGAGCGGCTCAACGAGCTGGGCGAGGCGGTCATCCTCGTGCGCATCGAGACCAGCCCCGAGGACATTCACGGCATGCACGCCGCCAAGGGCATCCTCACCGCGCGCGGTGGCATGACCAGCCACGCTGCCGTGGTGGCGCGCGGCATGGGGCGCCCCTGCGTCTCCGGCGCGGGCAGCATCTCCATCGATACCGCCGGCAAGCTGATGCGGATCGGTGACCGTCTGCTCAAGGAGCGGGAGATCATCACCATCGACGGCGCGACCGGCGAAGTGATGGCCGGCGAAGTGCCGACCGTGCAGCCCGAGCTGGCCGGTGATTTCGGCACGCTGATGGAATGGGCCGATCAGGTCCGCCGCCTCAAGGTCCGCGCCAATGCCGAGACGCCGCTGGATTGCCGCACCGCGCGCGAGTTCGGCGCTGAGGGCGTGGGCCTGTGCCGCACCGAGCATATGTTCTTCGATGCCGCGCGGATCACCGCCGTGCGCCAGATGATCCTCGCCGAGACCGAGGCGGGCCGTCGCGAGGCGCTGGCCAAGCTGCTCCCCGAGCAGCGCGCCGACTTCACCGAGATCTTCACCGAGATGGCCGGCCTGCCGGTCACGATTCGCCTGCTCGATCCGCCGCTGCACGAGTTCCTGCCACATGAGGATGTCGATTTCGCCGACGTGGCCGAGGCTGCCGGCGTGAGTGTCGATCTGCTCAAGCGTCGCGCGGCCGAACTGCACGAGTTCAACCCGATGCTCGGCCATCGCGGCTGTCGTCTGGGCGTCACCTATCCCGAGATCTACGAGATGCAGGCCCGCGCCATCTTCGAGGCGGCGCTGGATGTCGCCAAGGCCAGCGGTGACGCGCCGATCCCCGAGGTCATGATTCCCCTCGTCGCCACCAAGCGCGAGCTGGAGCTGATGAAGGACATTGTCGACAAGACCGCCAAGGCCGTGTTCGCCGAGCGCGGTGCCTCGGTCGAATATCTCGTCGGCACCATGATCGAGCTGCCGCGCGCCGCGCTCAAGGCCGGCGAGATCGCGGAAGCCGGCGAGTTCTTCTCCTTCGGCACCAACGATCTGACGCAGACGACCATCGGTATCAGCCGGGACGACGCCGGGCGGTTCCTCACCCAATATGTCGACAAGGGCATCTTCGCGCGCGACCCGTTCGTGAGCCTCGATGTCGAGGGCGTGGGTGAGCTGATCGAGATCGCTGTGGAGCGGGGCAGGGCGACGCGCCCGGCTATCAAGCTTGGCATTTGCGGCGAGCATGGCGGCGATCCGGCCTCCATCGCCTTCTGCGAAAAGGCGGGCCTCGATTATGTCAGCGCCTCGCCCTATCGGGTGCCGATCGCCCGTCTGGCGGCCGCACAGGCGGCGCTCGCCGCGCGCGGTTGAAAGGACAAAAAGAATGCAAAAAAGGGGGTTGCCACAGACGGCGCCCCCGACTATCTGCGCCTCTCCCACGGCGGCCAACCGGCACCGTGAGATTGGCAAGCGCCCGTAGCTCAGCTGGATAGAGCATCAGACTACGAATCTGAGGGTCGGACGTTCGAATCGTTCCGGGCGCGCCATTTCTCCCCATCGCAAGCATGATGACCCGCACGGCCCGGCGCCGACGGATGGGGTTAGAAGGCGGTCCAGACCACATAGCCGCCTACGCCGATCACCAACATCGCAAAGCTGCGTTCGAGCAGCTTTTTGTGCGCAGCAAGCGCCGCCCCCGCGCGCATGCCCAGCACCGATCCCGCAGCACCGCCGGCGATCAGCAGCGCCGTCAGCGGCCAGTCGACATAGCCGGACAGCGCGTAGGATGTCGCCGTGGTCAGCCCCAATGCCGTCACCACCACCAGCGAGGTACCCACGGCCGTGGCGAAGGGCATCGCCGTCGCCGCGATGAGCGCCGGGACGATCAGAAACCCGCCACCAATCCCGAAGAACCCCGCCGCCAGACCCACGCCTGCGCCCATGGGAATCAGCCGCGGCAGCAGCCGCCCGGCGGATTGGCGGGTGAGACGCACGTCGGGATTGTCAGCGCTCTTGCGCCTGCGCAGCATCGCGATACCGACGCCGATCATCAACAGGCCGAACAGCGCGAGCAGCCGCCGGCCGTCCACCGCCTTGCCGATCTCTGCCCCCAGCGCTGCCGCCACGACGCCCGACGCCGCGAACACCAACGCGCAGGGCCATTTGACCCGCCCGGCCCGCGCGTGACCCGCAAGCCCCGTCGCCGCATTGGCCGCGACTGCCACGGCTGCTGTTGCAATCGCGGCATGGGTCGATCCGACCCCGACGACATAGACGAGCAGCGGCACGGCAAGGATCGATCCTCCGCCGCCCACCATTCCGAGTACGATGCCGATGAGGCCGCCCGAGAGGAGCGCGAGGAGGATCTGCGCGGTCGTCATGCGGTCAGGCCGCCTTGCGACGGTTCCAGGGCATGCGCTGGAGCAGCGTCGCCATGCCGCACCAGCCTGTCCCCCCCGCGAACATCAGGCCCGCGCCGACAAAGGCGGAAAGGCCGAAGAATCCCGGCGCGACGAGGAAGCCGAGCAATACGCCGATGAGCACCAGCCCGCCGGCGGTCAGTTGCACCTGCCGCATGATCTCGAGCGGCTGCCCGCTGTCGATGTGCACATCCAGCCCGGCCTTGCGCCAGGCGTCGATGCCGCCCTCCAGAATGAAGCAGGGGGCATCGCTGGCTGCGGCCAGACGGTCGGCATTGGCCTGTGTCCGCATGCCCGAGCGGCAGTGAAACACGATGGCATTGTTGCCGGCGTCGACCGTGTCGATGCGCTCCAGCGGCACGTTGACGGCCCCCGGAATGCGCTCGCGGGCATGTTCGTCCGCCGCGCGGATATCGATGAGCTTGGCGCCACCCTCAATGAGGCGCTTGGCGTCGGCGGGGGAGAGTGTCTGGATCGTCATGGGGTCAGTCCCCTGTGCAATAGAGTTGATAAAGCGTGGCAAGCAGGGTCTGGATCCGGGGATCGGCAATCCTGTACCAGATGGTCTGGCTCTCGCGGCGGGAGGTCACGAGGCCTTCCTCGCGGAGCCGGGCGAGATGTTGCGAGAGGGCCGATTGAGAGAGGCCGACATCATCCGCCAGATCGCCCACCATGCGCTCGCCATGTTCGACGAGCTTGCACAGCAGCATCAGGCGACGCCCGTTGCTCAACTCCTTCAGCACCTGCGCAACCTCTCCGGCGCGCGCCTCGAGCATGTCGAGATCCATGGCAGCTTTTAACATCAGTATCCTCTAAATTAGATATTGCTAATGTAGAAGGCGCTTCTATATTGTCAAGCATCGAACGGAGGCCCTTATGACCCCACCCATCATTGAGGCATTTTTTGACGAGCCCACCAACACGGTGAGCTATCTGGTGGTCGATCCGCAAACGCACATCGCGGCGGTGGTCGATCCGGTGCTGGATTTCGATCCAGCCAGCGGCGAGGTCGACACAGGCTCAGCCGAGCGCATTCTTGCCCGCGCCCAGGCGCAGAACTGGTCGATTGCCATGGTGCTGGAAACCCACGCCCATGCCGATCATCTCTCCGCCGCGCCCTTCTTCAAGGCGAAGACGGGCGCGAAGATCGGCATTGGCGAGCACATCCGGGACGTTCAAAAGATCTTCCGCCCCGTCTTCGCGCTGGACGATTTGCAGACCGACGGCTCGGATTTCGATTGCCTGTTTGCCGATGGCGAGCGGTTCTCGATCGGGTCGCTGGAGGTCGAGGTGCTGCATCTTCCCGGTCACACCCCGGCGGACATCGCTTACCGGATCGGCGACGCCGTGTTCGTTGGCGATACGCTGTTCATGCCGGATTATGGGACCGCGCGGGCCGACTTCCCCGGTGGCGATGCCCGCACCCTCTACCGCTCGATCCGCCGCCTGCTGAGCCTGCCGGACGAGACCCGCCTGTTCATGTGCCATGATTACAAGGCCCCGGGGCGGGATGATTATCGCTGGGAGACCACCGTCGGCCAGCAGCGGAAAAACAGCGTGCATGTGCGCGATGATGTCAGCGAGGATGACTTTGTGGCGATGCGCACCAAGCGGGATGCCGGATTGTCCGCTCCGCGCCTGTTGCTGCCCTCGATCCAGGTCAACATCCGCGCTGGGCGATTCCCGAAGGCGGAGGCCAATGGCGTGCGCTATCTGCGCATTCCGGTGACGGTGAAGGGCGACGCTGCGATAGGTTGACGCCCGGAAGGGGAAGGGCCGTGCCCCGCTCAGCCCAACGCTTCCAGCGCGGCGAGCAGCGCCTTCTCTTCGATGGTCAGGCGTTTCTGGAACTTGCGATTGCTCGCCTTCACCCGCTTCATCGCCTCGCGCTGCAGGGCTTCTCCCTGCGGCGTGAGCGTCAGACTCAGCGATCGCCCGTCTATGGGTGCATCGCTGATGAGGTCGCGGGCTTTGAGCCGGCCGATGAGTGGCGTCAGGTTGGCGCGCTTGATTGCCAGCGCCCGCCCGACATCGCTCTGCCGGCAACCCGGATTATGGCCGACGAGAATCAGCAAGGATGCCTCGCCGACGCTCAGGTCAATGGCACGCAGTGCCGCGATGACATCGCCCATCATCGCCATGGAGGCGCGGCGCAGTCGATAACCGAGCGTCCCGTCGAGCGGGCTGGCGAGCGTACTGGCGACCGGGGGCTCAGCCGGTGAATCCAGCGCCTTGTCGCGTCCCTGCCTCTGGTCCCTTGCCATCATGCCCCCGGATGAAAACCAGTCGCCAGCCCCTTGTGAGCCATGGTCGATAATGCTATGGCGCATAGCATAAATTGCCTTGAAGGGAAATCAAATGGCTGAGGAAAATACGTCCGTCGAGCGGGAAGAGGATACCGTTCGGGTCGAGATCGAGAATAATATCGCATGGGTCTATTATAATCGCCCCGCCAAGCGGAACGCGCAGAGCCCCAAGCTGAACCGCCAGATGCTCAAGGTTCTGACGGATCTCGAATTCCGGGACGATGTCGGCGTTGTGGTTCTGGGTGGCGAAGGCCCCGCCTGGTGCGCCGGCATGGACCTCAAGGAATATTTCCGCGAGACCGAGGCACAGGGCCTGGCCGGCACGCGCAAGGCACAGCGTGAGGCCTATACTTGGTGGGAGCGTCTGCGCTGGTTCCAGAAGCCGACCATCGCCATGGTGCATGGGTGGTGCTTCGGCGGCGCTTATGGCCCGCTGTTCGCCTGCGATCTCGCTTTTGCGGCTGATGAAGCGCAGTTCGGCCTGTCGGAAGTCAATTGGGGCATTCTCCCCGGCGGTGGCGCCACCAAGGTGGCCGTGGACCTGATGCCGATGCGCGTCGCCATGTATCACGCCATGATGGGCGAGAACCTCTCTGGTCAGGAAGCGGCCCGCTACAATCTCGTCAACGAGTCGATGCCGGTCGACCAGCTCAAGGCCCGCGTGAAGCAGGTCGCCGAGACGCTGATCGCCAAGAACTGGGCGACGGTGAAGTACACCAAGGACGCCGTCCGCCGGGTGAAGGAAATGACCTACGACAATGCAGAGGATTATCTGATCCGCCTGCAGGAAGGCCTCAACTGGTTCGACAAGTCGGATGGCCGCCATGTCGCGATGAAGCAGTTCCTCGACGACAAGACCTTCAAGCCGGGCCTGGGTCACTACGACAAGACCAAAACCGACGTCTGAGTTGCCGGAAGGGTGGCCCAAGCAGGGCCGCCCTTTCCTGTGTGTTATTCTTCGCCCCGGCTGCATCCGCCTCCGGGGCGAAAGGTCTGATTGCCACGAGCTGGTTTCGCGAAGGAGAGTTGAGTTATGACGGTTGAGGCCGGAGAGCGCCCGCAGGCGGGAACGCGTGACATCAATCGGTTGCTGCGTCCGCGGTCCATCGCGATCGTCGGGGCGTCCGAAACGCCGGGTTCGCTCGGTGCGAGCGTTCTGGCCAATCTCGTTCGGAACGACTTTTCCGGTGACATCCATCTCGTCAATCCCAAGCGCGAAACGATCAGCGGTCGACCTGCGGTGCCCAGCGTCGAGGCGCTGCCCGAGGGCGTGGATTGCGCGATCCTCGCCATTCCCCGCGTCGCCGTGCTCGATACGATGCGCCAGCTTGCTGCGCGCAAGGCCGGCGCCGCCATCATCTTTGCGGCAGGCTTTGCCGAGGGCGGCGAGCAGGGCATGGCCGACCAGCAGGAAATCGGGCGCATTGCGCGCGAGGCCGGCATCGTGGTCGAGGGGCCGAATTGCCTGGGTTCGGTGAACTATCTGGACCGCATTCCGCTCACCTTCATCGATACCGATATTAAGGCCCCGAGCCCCGGTGGCGTCGGCATCGTCTCGCAGAGCGGCGCCATGGCTGCCGTGCTCGCGGTGATGCTGGAGAGCCGCACGCTCGACCTCACTTACTCCGTCTCCACCGGCAATGAGGCCGGCAGCGGCGTCGAGGATTATGTCGAGTTCATGATCGCCGACGAGAAGACG
The DNA here is from genome assembly GCF_025961995.1 of Sphingobium sp. B8D3A. NCBI lineage: Bacteria > Pseudomonadati > Pseudomonadota > Alphaproteobacteria > Sphingomonadales > Sphingobiaceae > Sphingobium > Sphingobium sp. B8D3A. Next base: position 1,994,659 of record NZ_JAOQOS010000001.1, read on the forward strand.
CGCATCATCGCGATGATCGTCGAGCAGTTCCGTGATCCGGCCCGCTTCCTGGCATTGATGGACAAGGCGCGCGAGGCCGGCAAGCTCGTTGCCTTGCTGCACCCCGGCAAGAGCAGCGCGGCGCGCGAATCCGCTGCCACACACACCGGCGCCATGGCTGGCGACTATAAGCTCATGCGCGCCAAGGTGGAGCGGGCAGGGGTCGTCGTCGCCGAGACGCTGGAAGAGCTGGGCGACATCACCGAGATCGCGGCGCGTTGCCCGGCGCTGCCGAGTGGCGGCACCGCCGTGCTCGGCGAATCCGGTGCGCTCAAGGCGCTGACGCTGGACCTCGCCGAAGAGCTGGAGCTGTCGCTGCCGACCCTCGATGACAACAATGCGCCTGCCTTGCGCGCGGCGCTGCCCGAGTTCGTCCCGGTCAGCAATCCGCTCGATCTGACCGCGCAGGGGCTTGTCGATCCCGACATGTATTACCGCACCCTCGCGGCGCTGTTCGAGGATGATCGCGTCGGCACGATCTTCGCCGGCATCATCCAGACCAATCCGGCGACCATTGGCATCAAGCTGCCGCCGTTCCTCAAGGCCGTCCGTGAACTCAAGGCGACCAAGCCGGTGATCTTCGGCGGCGTGGACGAAGGTGCGCATGTGCCGGCCGACTGGATCGAGCAGCTTCGCGCCGAGGGCATCCCCTATTTCCCGACAACGGAGCGGGCCTTGCGGGCCATCAAGCGGCTTTCCGCTGCCGGTCAACGCGATGCGACGAAGACGGATGCGGCGCCGGCCAGCGTGCCTGCGCTGGCCAGCGAGAAGGGCGTCGTGCCTGAGTATAAAGCCAAGGCTCTGCTCGCACCGCTCGGCATTCCCTTCCCCAAGGGTCAGTTTGCTGCGACCGTTGAAGAGGCGATTGCTGCGGCCGACGCCATTGGCGGGCCGGTGGTCATGAAGGCGCAGGCCGCTGCGCTCAGCCACAAGAGCGATGCCGGCGGCGTAGCGCTCAATCTGGTCGGCGCCGAGGCGATCCGCGCGGCGTGGGACAAGATGTTCGCGGACGTGAAGCGCTATGACGCATCCATCATTCTCGATGGCGTGCTGATCGAGGCGATGGGCGCGCGCGGCATGGAGCTGATCGTCGGCGCCAAGAACGATCCGCAATGGGGTCCGGTGATCCTCGCCGGCTTTGGCGGCGTGACGGCGGAAATCCTGCAGGACGTGCGCCTGCTCTCGCCGGACATGACCAAGGCGGCGATTATGGCCGAACTCGGCAAGCTCAAGCAGGCCGCGTTGCTCAATGGCTATCGCGGTGCCCCCGCGCTGGACGTCGACGCGGTCGCCGATCTCATCGGCGGCATCGGGCGTTTGCTGCGCGGCGAACCGCGCATCCAGGAGCTCGATCTCAATCCGGTGGTCGTCTATCCCAAGGGGCAGGGCGTGGTCGCACTCGATGCCCTGATGCTGGTCGACTGACACCAGCGGGTCAATTCGTCCCGCAAGGGCACCGCCTTATAGTAGACCCTCCCGCGCCCGGCGTGGGAGGGTTGCTTGCATTGGGTGCCTGTGCATTTCTCATGTGCAGCAAAAATGCAGGCTCGACTTCGAATTGGTCTGGCCTAGCGCCCCGTTTTCGGGTAGATGAAGTTTTCGTATATACGAACGATTGGAAGCGATGAACGACTCGCCCTCTCTGGCCGCGCCGGTCTTGTTGTTGCCGGGCCTCATCTGCGATGCGCGCATCTGGGCGCCGCAGGTCGCCGCCTTGGGTCAAATCATACCAGTCACAGCCGTGGATGGATATGGCGAGGCGGACAGCCTCACCGCCATGGCCGATCAGGTGATCGAGTCAGCCCCCTCGCGCTTTGCTGTTGTCGGCCATTCAATGGGCGGCCGGGTTGCGCTCGAAATCTTCCGCAAGGTGCCCGAGCGGCTTGCCGGCATCGGCCTCATCAGTACCGGCGTTCATTTGCCCAAGCCTAACGAGGCGGACGGTCGCTTCGCGCTGCTTAACCGCGGCGTGGAAGAGGGCATGGACGCCCTGATCGATTCTTGGCTCCCGCCGATGGTATGGGAGCGCAACCGGCTCAAGCCGCAGTTGATGGACATGCTCTGGCAGATGTGCAGCGATGCCGGGATCGACATGTTCGAGCGGCAGATCCGCGCTTTGCTGGCGCGCCCCGAAGTCGAGAGCCTGTTGCCGCAAATTCATTGCCCTGCCTTGGTCGCAACCGGCGCGCACGACGCCTGGGCACCGCCTGTGCAGCATGAGCGGATTGCTGCAGCGATCCAGGGCGCGACCTATGCTGTCATCCCCGATTCAGGGCATATGCTGCCGGTCGAACAGCCCGATGCGATGTCCGCCCTGTTGCGCACCTGGCTTGACCGCGTCGCGCAGCAAGAGGCTGCGGCAACCGCGAACCCCTGACCAATTATAATTTCGTTTCCAACTTCAGTCCGAAGGAGAGTATCATGGCGAAGAATCTTCAAGACGTGCTGGATGGCGCCGGCAATGCCGTCGACTTCCTGCGCAACCAGCAGACCGGTCCGAACGTCTATCCGGGCGTGCCGGCGGAATATTCGAACTGGCGCAACGAGCAGCGCGCATGGGCCAAGACTGCCGTGCTGTTCAACCAGAGCTACCACATGGTCGAGCTGATGGTCGAAGGCCCCGACGCTTTCGAGTTCCTCAACTATCTCGGCATCAACAGCTTCAAGAACTTCAAGCCCGGCAAGGCCAAGCAGTGGGTCCCGGTGACGCCTGAGGGTTATGTCATTGGCGACGTGATCCTGTTCTATCTCGCCGAGAACCAGTTCAATCTCGTCGGCCGCGCGCCGGCCATCGAGTGGGCCGAGTTCCACGCCTCCACCGGCAAGTGGAACGTCACGCTGACTCGCGACGAGCGCACCGCGCTGCGCACGGACGGCAAGCGTCGCCACTATCGCTTCCAGCTGCAGGGCCCCAACGCCATGGCGATCCTGACGGACGCGATGGGCCAGGCTGCGCCGGACCTCAAGTTCTTCAACATGGCGGACGTCCAGATCGCCGGCAAGACTGTTGGCGCCCTGCGTCACGGCATGGCCGGTCAGCCGGGCTATGAGCTTTATGGTCCCTGGGCCGATTACGAAGCGGTGCACAGCGCGCTCGTCGCCGCCGGCAAGAAGCACGACCTCGCCCTTGTCGGCGGTCGCGCTTACTCGTCGAACACGCTGGAGTCGGGCTGGATCCCATCCCCGTTCCCGGGCTATCTGTTCGGCGAAGGCTCTGCGGACTTCCGCAAGTGGGCCGGCGAGAACAGCTATGGCGCCAAGTGCTCCGCGGGCGGTTCGTTCGTGCCCGAGACGCTCGAAGGCTACGGCCTGACGCCGTGGGATGTCGGCTATGGCATCATCGTCAAGTTCGACCATGACTTCATCGGCAAGGAAGCCCTTGAGAAGATGGCGAACGAGCCGCACCTGGAAAAGGTGACGCTGGCGCTCGACGACGAGGACATGCTGCGCGTGATGAGCAGCTACTTCGCCGAGTCCGGCCGCGCGAAGTATTTCGAGTTCCCGAGCGCAGTCTACTCGATGCACCCCTATGACTCGGTGATGGTCGACGGCAAGCACATCGGCGTCTCCACCTGGGTGGGTTACTCGTCGAACGAGGGCAAGATGCTCACGCTCGCCATGATCGACCCGAAGTACGCCAAGCCCGGCACGGAAGTCTCCCTGCTGTGGGGCGAGCCCAATGGCGGCACCTCCAAGCCGACCGTCGAGCCGCACGAGCAGACCGAGATCAAGGCGATCGTCGCGCCGGTGCCTTACTCGGCTGTTGCCCGCACCGGCTATGCTGACAGCTGGCGCACCAAGAAGGCCTGATCGGGCTCAAGAGCTTAAGGGCGGGGCTGCCGAAAGGCGGCCCCGTTTTTTATGGGCTGGACGACAGCCCGGTGAATAGCGATGAGTTTTGCGCGAGTGCCGGCCGTGGAACGACGCGGCGGGCGGGGCAGGCAGTGCGCGCAAGGGGCAAAGATGGTCGAAGACGAGAAACTCCCGCCATTCGAGCAATCGCTGGCTGCGATCCTGTTGAGCGCCAAGGAAGCGGTGATCGCCCCGATGCGCACCAAGTTGCGCGACTTCGACATCACCGAGCCGCAGTGGCGCGTGCTGCGGGTGATCAACGACCGGGGCACCACTGATGCGACGGACCTGGCGGAAGTCGCGCTGCTCCATGCGCCGAGCGTCACGCGCATCTTGCGCGAACTGGAAGCGCGTGTGCTGATCGTGCGCACGGCCGATCCCGATGATCGCAGGCGCTCCACCATCGCGCTCTCGCCGGCAGGCGCGCAGATCGTGACAGCGATTTCCGCCCATGTCGCGGCGATGATGCGGGTCTATTCCACCCGGTTCGGCGCGACCCGCCTTGAGGGGCTAGCCGCTGAGTTGCGCGCATTGTGCGCAGCAATCGATGAGGATTGAGCACGCGCGTTCCCGCTTGCGCTTGCGACGATATGCTTATCATGTTAAGTGATTTCGTATGACGCGCGCGATGGTCCTCCAGGGATCTTGTCGCGCGACCAGCATGATCCTTGGGAGATGAGTGAACGATGACCGGCTTTGCGCTTCGCGACCTGATCGACGACCGCCCGGAAGACGGCGTGTTCCGCGTCAACCGTGCCCTGTTCCGCGACCCCGATCTGTTCGATCTGGAGATGAAGCACATCTTCGAAGGCGGGTGGGTGTTCATCGGGCTCGCCACGCAAGCCGAGGATCCCCACGATTATTTCACCGGCTTCATCGGTCGGGTGCCGATCATCGTCAGTCGCGACGGCGAAGGGGTGCTGCACTGTTTCGTCAATGCCTGTCCGCACAAGGGCGTGCGCCTCATCCAGAAGCTGTGCGGCAATGCGCGCCGGCACGTTTGCCCCTATCATAGCTGGACGTTCGACAGCGCCGGCGCGAACAAGAACATCAAGTGGCAGAAGAGCGGCTGCTATGGCGCCGGGTTCGACGATGAGAACCACGATCTGGCACCCGTTGCAAAGTTCGGCGAGTATCGCGGCTTCCTGTTTGCCAGCCTGAATGCCGACGTGCCGAGCCTCGATGAGCATCTGGGTGAGGCCCGCAAATTGCTCGATCTGGTGGTGGACAAGAGCCCGGAAGGGGTCGAGCTGGTGCCGGGCCGCGTCACCTTCACTTATGCTGCGAACTGGAAGATGCAGCTCGAAAACTGCTCGGACCAGTATCACTTCACCTCCACCCATCCGAGCTACATCCGCATTCTCGATCAGCGCGCCAAGGAGCAGGCGGAGGATGTCGTGCAGTCCTCGCTGGGGGCCTCCGATTTCTGGCAGGAGGAAGCCAGCGGCACCAGCGGCGGCACGATGAGCTTCGATCATGGCCATGTGCTCAACTGGGGCATCATGCCCGTCTCCTCGGCCATTCCGGAGTTTGAGCGGGCCGAACAGCTCGCCCGCGATCATGGCGAGGCCAAGCGCAACTGGATGTTCAACATGCGCAACCTCACGATCTTCCCCAATCTGCAGATCGCGGAAAATGCGTCGAGCCAGATGCGGGTCATTCGGCCCTTGGCTGCGGGCCTCACCGAGATGCAGACCTGGTGCATCGCGCCGCGCGGCGAGAGTGCGCAGGCGCGGACATTCCGCATCCGGCAGTATGAGGATTTCTTCAATCCGACCGGCATGGCGACACCGGACGACACCGTCTGCTATGAGGAAGCCCAGCTGGGCATGGCCGAGCAGGACCGTCCCTGGCTGCAAGGCCATGCCCGCGGCCTGACCGCCTCGAAGGAGGGCGGGAACATGTACGCCGACATGATCGACCTCAAGCCCGCGCGCAACGTCGTCGCGGACGCGCAGCTGTGCGACGAGAGCCTGTTCGCGAGCTACTATCGCGCCTGGGCGCAGCGCATGGCGGAGGTGATCGCATGAGCCAGCTGAGCCACGCCGACGCCGCACAACTGCTTTATCGCGAGGCACTGCTGCTCGACCGTCTCGATCTCGAGGCCTGGCTTGAGCTGTTCACAAAGGATTGCGTGTTCTGGATGCCCGCCTGGCGCGACGACGGCACGCAGACCGAAGACCCCGAGGCTGAACTCTCGCTGATCTATTATCGCGGTCGCCGAAACCTGGCGGACCGCATCCAGCGCATCCGCTCGGGCTTTTCGGTGGCGTCCGCGGTCATGCCGCGCGTGTCCCACATGATTGGCAATGTCATCGCCGAGCCGGCGGGCGAGGGGATGGCGCGCGTGAATTCTACCTTCATCGTGAATGTGCACGATGTGCGCAGCAATCGCTCGCACGCCTATTTCGGGCGTTACGAGCATGAGCTGAGACACGAGGACGGCGCGTGGAAAATCTCCCGCAAGGTCATCCGCCTGCTGAACGACCGGGTGCCGACGATGCTGGACGTCTACGGCATCTGATCGTCCTGCAGACGCCCGCTTACATCGCCCGGTAGAAGCGGATGCGGACGGCGCTCACCTTGCCGTCCGCCATCACCGGCTCCAGCGTGCCGAGAAACGCGCTCTGCCCCAGCCACTCATATTTGCCGAGCGGTGCCTCGAACACCGGGTGGGTGCGACCGGGCCGAGGCTTGCCGTCCTTGTCCGGCCCGCACAACGTGCCCTTGTTGACGACGTTGATGATCACGCCATCATCGGTGCGGATCATGTAATCGGCCTTGATGTCCGTGCAGCCATCGCTGCGCCGCAACTGCCAGTCCCATCCGCCGGGGATGATCGTGCCCTTGATGCCCGGTCCCTCAAACGTCCCGCCGGTGATCGGAATGATCAGGCGCTCGCCATAGGGCGTCTTCCCGGCCGGCATGGCCGGCGAGAGCGTGACCATCTCTTCAAAGGCGAACTCCAGGCTGGGCTTGCTGGGGTCAGCGTCGGCGGCTTGAGCCGGGAGCGCCAACACGGAAATCAGCGCGACTGCACAGAGGCCGCGGCTCATGGCTTTTCCTCCACGTCAGGTTGGGTGCAGGTGAAGCTGCTAGCCTTGGTGGCATCGCCGCCGGTATAGCGCGCATATCCCGGGAACGGACAGAGCGGGCGACTGGCCGATCCATCGCGGCGGCTCGCGGTCACGCCTTCCGGCACCTTGCCTTGCTCGACCCAATCCACCACGGCGCCGAGCAGATCGAACTGATCGAAAGCATTGCCGCCGCCGCAATGCGCCATGCCCGGGACCATGTAGAAGCGGCTCGCCTTGTCCCACGCCTCGCCATTGGTTTCGGACGCGCGCAGCCAGTAATCCCACGTATCCCAGGCCGAGAACCAGGGGTCGCTCACGCCGTGGAAGAAGAGGATCTTGCTGCCCTTGTCGAGGAAGGTGTTGAGGTTGGTCCAGTAGGATGTGTCGGTGAGCCGCTGCTGGGCGTTGTTGCGCACCTCATTGATGCGGGCATCGAGATCGATTGCGAGGTCGCGCAGTGGCGGGCCGAACACGCCCGGCGCGCCGGTGGTGATGTAGCCGGACACCGGCCCCGAGGTATCGACGATGCCGGTATCAAAAGGCACCGGCGCATAGAGCGGGTAACCGGACTTGTCGCGCGGCCCGGCAAAGGCGCGCTCAAGGGCCTCGACCTGCGCCTTGCTCAGGCACGAATCCCCCTTCGCGCCGGTGCATTGCAGCCGGGAAGGCTGGAAGCGGCATTGGCCCACATTCTCGATCATCCCGTCCTTCAGGCCATCGAGTCCGTCGCACTGGTTGAGCAGTCCCTTGAGGATGAGCTGGCGGTCCGCCGGCGAGAAGGTCCGGTCGATCAGGGGCGCGCCCTTGTTATCCTTGGGCGCGGCCTGGTTGAACATCACCTGCGCATAGCTCATGCCGAGGTTTGAATTGCCGGTCCGCATGGCCGGCGCGCCGACTACGATTCCATCGAACAGCTCGGGATAACGCTGTGCGGCGAGCATGCCCTCCCGACCGCCGGTCGAGCACCCAGTCATGTAGCTGCGCGTGGCCGATTTGCCGTAGAAGCCCTGTGCGATCGCCTTGCCGGCGAGCGTGACGGTTCGCACCGAGCTTTCCGCAAAATCCAGCGTCGCGCGCTGGTCGATCATGAAGGCGTTGTCGAACACCGCGCCTTTGTGGCCGCTGTCATGGCTGAGCACCGCAAAGCCGCGGGAGAGGGCAGGGCGGTTGCCGGCCGCGACCGGACCGATCGGCTCGCGAATGCTGCCATTCAGTCCGCCGCCGCCCATCAGAAGGAAGCGACCGCTCCAATCCTTCGGCAGCGCAAGGGCGAAGCCGATGCCATAGGTCTTGCCACCGGCGCCCGTGCGCTGGTTGATGACGCCATCCACGCGGCAATGTTCAGGAAGCACTAGCGTGGCGGGTGGCTCGCCCGGTGGCGGTGGCGCCTTGGAGGGGCCGGCCTGTACCAGCATGGCGCTGGTGATCTTCACCTCGGCGCCGAAATTCTGGCTGGTGAGGGCCGCACAGCGCTGGGCTGCGTCCTGTGCGGCTGCGGGCGTCGGCGTAAGGGCAGCGCCGGCCAGCAAGGCGGCCAGAGAGGCGATGGATTTGCCGTTCATATATTCTCCCCTGTCTTTGCGTCTTATTGGATCGTCGCCGTCGCGCACGCAAGGCGCTCCGCCTTAGTTAGGTGAGGTCGCTCAAGCCGATCTTTGCGCCTTCCAGCGCGGCCTTGTTAGCGGCCCGGCGCATCCGCTCGACCTCAAGGCGCTCCGGCGGCGCGAGTTCATCCGGCAGGGCGGCGAGGCTGGTTTCGTAGATGTCCTTGAAGTCTTCCGCAAATTCGGGGTGAGTGAAGATCAGGCCCCGGTTCTCGACCATGCCGGCAAAAATCTTCTCACCGGCCTCCAGCGGGTCCATGCCATTCTCAAAGGCGGTCGCGAACTGGCGGATTTCCGCCTCGTCCACCGGGGCGAAACCGCTGCCCGAAAATTCGGCCGGGCGCTTCAGCGCAGAGAGCGCAGCGTCCGTGGCGACCAGCGCCGGACAGACCAGCGAGACGCCAATGCCATAGGGCACCAGATTATAGCGCAGGCACTCCGTCAGGCCGCGCACCGCGAATTTGCTGGCGGTATAGATCCCGGCTTGCGGCCCGGAGAGATATGCCGCCATGCTCGCGACATTAACCACATGGCCGCCTTCGCCGCTCGCCTTGATCTTGGGCAGGAAGGACACGATGCCGTTCACCACCCCGCCAAAGTTGACGCCCATGATCCAGTCATAATCGGCAAAGCTGGCTTCATCGGTGGGGCCGAATACGGAGACGCCGGCATTGTTCACCAGCACATGGCAGGCGCCGAAATGGTCGACGACCTGCTCTGCCGCCTGCTGGAACGCCGCCCGGTCGGTCACGTCGAGCTTGATCCAGAGCGGCACTTCCCGCCCGCGCTCCTCGAACCATTTGGTACAGTGCGCGCGCTGCTCTTCATTGCGGTAGGAGAGGGCAAGGCGCATGCCAGCGTTGCTGAAAGCCCGCGCGATCCCGAAGCCGATTCCGGTGCCCGCGCCGGTGATGAACGCGACCTTTCCGGACCAATCCGTGCTGCTCATGATGTCTCTTTCCTCTCGCCGGCTATTTGTGCTTTGTTGGCAAAACATACAGTCAAAGAGAGAGGAGTCGATAATGTCTGAGGTGGAATCGCGCCTGGCCAAGCTGGAAAAGAAGGTCCAGGAACTCGAAGATATCAACGCGATCCGTCGGCTCCAATGGGCCTATGGCTATTATATCGACTATAACCGCCCCGAGGAGGTTGCCGGTCTCTTCGCCAAGGAGGGTGTCGTGGTGTTCCTCTCCGGCGAATATGTCGGATATGAGGGCGTGATGCGGCTCTATGGAACATGGTTCCAGAACCTCTTCACCGGCGGGCGGCGCGGCCCGGTCCATGGCCTGTTGCTCGATCATTTTCAGTTGCAGGACGTCATCACGATTGGCGAGGACGGCCAGACCGCCAAGGGTCGCTTCCGCGGCATTCTCGCCGGTGGCTGGCATGACGACGCGCTGCACGAAAAGCCCGAAGGGGTGCCGCAGCAATTCTGGGAGTCCGGCATCTACGAGAATGACTATGTCAAGGAAGACGGCGTCTGGAAGATCAAGCGCCTCGACTATATGATGCAGTGGCAGGGCGACTATGAGAAGGGCTGGGCGCACACCACCGCGCACCTGCAGCCGGCGCAGAAACCTTATCCGGAAGATCCCAACGGCCCCGACCGCATCCTGCCCGAGAAAGAAGTGCGGCAGACCTGGCCGCACCGCTACGAAGTGCCGATGAGTTTTGCGCACCCGGTGCTCGGTCGCAGCTTCATCGTCGAGAATTTCACGCCGATGATGACCAAGCAGCCGCGGGGTAACTGACGGCCCGACACGTCGCCTGGCGGTTCACTCTGCCGGGCGATCCTGCGCGAAATGCACCGCCAGCCAGACGGTCGGCGGTGCTGCCTGCGTCCAGACGACGCGATGACGGACGTGAGCAGGGATAAGCATCGCGTCGCCGGGCGAGAGCGCGCACTCGCCCCGATCCTCCAGCCAGAGCCGGGCGCCGCCGGCCAGCAGCAGCACCCACTCGTCATGCGGCTGATCGTATGGCGCGACCTCGGGCGTCACTTGCCCCTGCGACACGATCCGCTCGATCCGGGCGCCTGCCTTTTCGAGGATCAGGTCGAAGACTTCCTCGACGCTGGCATCGGGAAGCGGTGCGAGGAGGTTGATGACCCCCTGCGCCTTGCCTTCATTCTCCGCCAAGGGCCTGGGCCGCCTGGGTGAGCAGGACGGCCGCGCGCTCCTCAAGCTCTGATGTAGCCCGCGCAACCGGGATGGCGGCGCTGATCGCGCCGACCAGACTCCCGCCCACATGCACGGCATGGCCGATGCCGATGATGCCGGGGGTGAACTCTTCCGCAGTGCGCGCAATACCGGTTTGCGCGATCTGTGCCAGTTCGCGGCGCAGCTCTGCCTCGGCAGTGCGCGTCTGTGGCGTGAACGCGGCGCGACTGGCCGCCGCGAAATAGGCGTCCAACTCCTGCGGATCGAGCGCGGCCAGAATGGCCTTGCCGGCGGCAAAGGCATGGAGCGGGACTAGGCGGCCAACCTCGATGGTATAGCGCAGGGCTTGCGGCGCCACTTCCCCCGCAATCGCCTCCATATTCTCACCATGGCGGACGAAGAAGGAGACGGTCTCGTTGAGTTGCCGCGAGACTGATCTCAGCACCGGATAGACCCGGTCCTTGAGCGGGATGGCCTCGGGCGCTGGGTTTAGACGGGCGAGCGCTGGCCCGAGCGAATGGAGCCGGCCGCTGCGTAACAGATAGCCGCGCTCGACCAGCGTCCCGAGCAGATAGGAGAGGCTGCTGACGGGAATCGCCAGGGAGAGCGCAATCTCGGCAGCACTGACCGGACGGCCACTGCTGACGACATATTCCAGAATGTCGAGCGTCCGCGTGGCCGATTTGACCGACGAGGACTCCGCCTTCGCTTCCATGCCGCGATCCCCCAATAGCCGTCGGCGGGCCTGCCCTATTGTGCCCGCCTCACTGCTTAAGCCCGAGCATCTGCCGGGTCTCACCCGGCGTGGCAAGCTCACCGCCGATCTTCTCAAGAATCTCGACGCCCTGCCGCACCAGATCGGCATTGCTCTGCGCCAGCACGCCCTTGCGCAGGTAGATGGTATCCTCGAACCCGACCCGCATATGCCCGCCCAGCAACACGGACTGCGCCGCCATGGGGAAGCTGTGGCGGGAAATGCCAAAGCCGGTGAAAGGCGCACCGCGCGGAATCTGGTTCTTGGAATACATCATCGCCTCCGGCGTCGCGGGCAGACCATATTTGGTGCCGAGGACGAAGGTGAACGGTGCGTTCTTTGGAATGAGGCCCTTGGCCATCAGATCGTCCGCGAAGACGAAATCGCCGGCCTCGAAGCATTCGATCTCGGTCAGCACGCCGGCATCCTGCAGCATGGTGCCCATCTTACCGACGATCATCTCCAGATTCATGGCGATGCCGCCCCACAGGTTCATGGTGCAGATATCGAGCGTGCACATGTCGGGCTTGAGGTCGAGGATGTGCTCGATCCGCCGCTCCGCCGTGAACATCAGGGTCTTTTCCAGGTCCGGCATCGCCGGCTCGTCGGCACTCTTGGGAAACCACATGCAGCCCGGGCCGGTCGTGACGTTGAGGATCACGTCGGTGTTCTTTTCCCGGATCAGGCTGACGACCTTGCGATAGTCGTCCATCTCCTGGCTCGGCGTGCCGTCCTCGCCATTGCGGACATGCACATGGATGATGGACGCACCGGCTTCGGCAGCATCGAGCGCCTCCTGCGCCACATGCTCGGGGCGGAAGGGGAAGTTGGGATGCTTCGGCATCGGCGATGCGCCGGTGATCGCGCAGGTAATGAATGTCTTGCTCATTTATTCTCTCCTATCGGACACCGGCGCTCGCCGCTCATGCTGCGCGCAGCATAAGTCTTAGCGCGCCCGCTCCACCATGACTTCCAGCAAGCGGGGGCCGCTGCCGGCAAACAGATCCCGGATCGCATCGTCCAGCGCTGCGGGGTCGGAAACGCGCGCACCGGGCACGCCCATGCTCTCACCGAGTTTGACGAAATCGATGCCCGGCAGTTTGCTGCCCACCACCTCGATATCGAACAGCGCGCCGAACTGGTCGAGCGCCGCATAGCCGCCATTGTTGACGATGAGGAAGCGCACGTCGAGCTTGAGGTCGCCCGCCGTCCAAAGGCCCTGAATCGAATACATCGAAGACCCGTCGCCCAGCAGGCACAGCACCGTGCGGTTCGGTTGCGCAAGGGCAGCGCCGACCGCAGCAGGCAGCGCAAAGCCCAGCCCGCCGCTGGCGGTGGCCATGAACTCATCCTCGAGCCGGATCGGGAAATGATCGTGCAACGGCCCGCGCGTGCTCGGCGCTTCCTCGCTGATGATGATGCCCTTGGGGCGCAGGGCATCGAGGCGCTGTATCAGATGTGGCTCGAAAATGGCGGCGCCATCGGCGCTTTCCGGCGCATGACTCGTGGCAGGCGCCGGCGCCGTGCGCGGTGCAGCATCGGATGCAGCATTAAGGCGCGCAATCGCGTCCGCGACATTGCCCACGATGGCCGTGCCGACCGGAGTGCGGGCCGCCGTGGCTGGATCATCGACAATCTGGATGATCTGCGCGCCCTCGGGCACATAAGGGCCGAAGCCCTCGACATGATAAGTAAAGACCGGCGCCCCCAGCACCAGTACCAGATCATGGCCATCCAGCGCGCCCACAATGGCTTCACGCGAAGCTGGGAGAAAGCCCGCGAACAGGGCATCGTCTTCCGGGAACACGGCGCGGGCAGCCATTGGCGCGACCCACACCGGCGCCTGATGCGCAGTCGCCAGGGCATGGAGCGCGGCGCGGGCATTTTCGCGACCCACGCCTGCGCCGGCAACAATCACGGGCGATTTCGCGGCGTTCAGTGCATCGGCGGCGGCACCGATGAGGGCAGGGGACGCCATCGATCCCTGAGAGACAGTCGAGGCACTGATCGGCTGGCAGGCCCGATCCCAATCGTCGATGGGCACGGAGACGAACACCGGACCGCGCGGCGCCTGCATCGCCATATGATAAGCGCGCAGGATGGCCAGCGGCACATCCTCGGCGCGCGCCGGCTCGCACGTCCATTTGACGAAGGGTTGCGGAAACTCCGTGGCGCGCTCGGCATAGAGGAACGGGTCGTAGGGGAAGATGCTGCGGGCCTGCTGCCCTGCGGTGATCACCAGCGGCGTCTGGTTACGGAACGCGGTGAAGATGTTGCCAAGCGCATGGCCCGTGCCGGCAGAGGAATGCAGGTTAACAAACGCAGCATTGCCGCTCATTTGCGCGAAGCCGTCCGCCATACCGACGACGACGCTTTCCTGCAGGCCCAGGACATATTGGAAATCCTGTGGCATGTCGCGGAACAACGGCAGCTCAGTCGAGCCGGGATTGCCGAATAATGTCGTCATGCCGAGATCGCGCAGCAGGCTCATCACGGCATCGCGCACCGTCGGTCCTTCGACTGCCTTGGGCTTCTCGACTGCCAGACCCCGCGCCGTCATGCCGCCGCTCCCATGATGTTTGTTGCTGCCGTCATTGTCATTCTCTCTATATATGAAATTATCACATACGCGAACGCATAATCGCGCCTGCGGCAGGGCCGTCAGCCCACGCAAAGTAATTAACATGTTCAGCAAAAGATGGAAGCGGCAACGCTAGCTCGTCACCGCATGGCCGATCCAAGCCACACCCGAAGAAGAACGGGCGCGGCTTGTCGAGGATCAGGCCACCGGTCAGGCATCCATCACAAGGACGGGCTTCACCACCGCGCCGCTCTCGCCGGCATGGAAGGCTTCATCGATCTGCGCGAACGGGAAGGTCTTGATGAGCCGGTCATGCGGGAAACGACCCGCAAGATGATGGTCGATCAACTCGGGCAGGAAGCCGAACAGATCGGAATCGCCACCCAGGATTCCCATCAGCCGCTTGCCGCCACCCATGAAGGCTGACTCGTTGAGTGTCAGATTGGCGGCGGGGTCGGATGCACCGACGATGCCGACGATGCCAAGCGGCGCAATCAGTCCGGCGGCGCTCTCGATGATCGCCTTCAGACCCGTCGTATCGAACGCATAGCCCAGACCCTGCGGGCAGAGTTTGCGGATTTCCTCCTCCGCATTGCTGGTTTTGCCGTTGATCGTGTGGGTCGCGCCCAGTTCGCGGGCCAGCGCGAGGCGATTATCGTGGATGTCGACGGCAATGATCGGGTTCGCGCCCGCGATCTTGGCGGCCATGATCGCGCCGAGGCCGACAGCGCCCGTGCCGAAGACGGCGATGGGCATGCCGGCGCGCACCTTCATGCTGCGCAGCACGGCACCGGCGCCGGTCATGAAACCGCAGCCGAGCGGCGCGAGGGTCGAGAGGGGTACATGGGCGGCGCTTTCGGGCACCTTCACGACGTTGCGGGCATGGCCGATGGCGTGAGTGGCGAAGGAAGACTGGCCAAAGAAATTCGCATTCACGCCCTCGCCATCGCGATGCAGCGTGTGGCTGCCGTCCGGCCTCGTGCCGATCCAGTTCTCGGGCACGAAATTGTAGCAATAAGTGGGCTTGTCGACTTCACAGCTCGGGCAGGTGCCGCAGCTGTTGAAGCTCATCAGCACCCGGTCACCGGGCTTCACATGCGTCACCTCGGACCCGACCTTCTCGACCACGCCGGCGCCTTCATGGCCCAGCACCATGGGGAGCGGGGTCGGGAGCTGCCCATCGCGTGCGGCCATATCGGTGTGGCAGATACCGCAGGCGTGGATGCGCACCAACACCTCGTCAGCGCGGGGCTCGTCCAGCGTCACGGCTTCGATAGCGAACGGCGCTTCGCCGCCCTTGCAGATGGCGGCCTGTGCGGATGTGGTCATGCGTGTCACTCCTGTTCTGGTCTTGGCTTGAGGCAGCGCGATATTGCTCAGCCGAGCCGGCCGAGCGACATGCCGCCATCGATCATCATCTGCGCTCCGGTTACATAGCTCGATGCGTCGGAGGCAAGGAACAATGCCAGCGGCTTGATCTGATATGTCTCGGCAATCCGCCCCATCAAGGTCGCATCGTCCCAGGCCTTGCGAACCACGGGGTCCTTGAGCGATCCATCCGCGATGTTTGTGACGAACGGCCCGGGCAAGATGGCGTTGACGCGGATCTGATAGGCCCCCAGCTCCAGCGCGAGGTGGCGCACCATATGGCTGACCCCGGCCTTGGACGGCATATAGGGCATGGGCACAATCGGCTCGCAGATCACGGCGGCGTTGGATGACGTAGCGATGATCGAGCCGCCTTTGCCGCCCTTCTTCATCAGCCGCGCAGCATCGCGCATCGTATTGTAGGCGCCGGTCAGGTTGATCGCGATGATCCGGTCCCAGATCGCCGGATCGTAGGTGTCGATCTGGCCCTTCGGGTCGCGGCCGCCTTCTGGCTTCCAGAAGCCGGGGCCGATCCCAAGGCCGGCATTGGCAAAGGCGATGTCCAGTCCGCCATAAGCAGCCTCGTGCGCATCGAACACCTGGGTGGTGCGGGCGCGGTCGGAGACATCGAGCTGGTCGGCGCGCACCTCATAGCCTTGCGCGCGCAGGCGTGCTGCTTCCCGCTCGGCGGCGGCACCATCGACATCCGTCAGTGTGACCCGTGCGCCGGCTTCCGCCATCGCCTCCGCATAAGCGAGGCCGATGCCGGAGGCGGCGCCTGTCACGAGCGCGCTGCGCCCCGCGATGTCGAACTGCTCAAGTGCCTTGGGGGGCTGTCCCGTGCCAGCATCGGTCATTCTGTGCGGTCCTCTCCGGTCAGGCGCGTTCAGGCCGGGTCTTCGTCGAACACATTCAGTTCGATCTGCACGCCTGTGGGATCGTGCAGGAAGACCTGTGTCATCTTGATCACCTCGACCCGATTCTCCCGCCAGGGCACGCCATGCGCCTCGAGCCGCTCGACTAGCGGTCCAAGGCCGACACACTGGAACGCAACATGATCGAGGCCGCCAGTCGTCCCAGTGATATCGTCGTAAACCCCATGTTCGGACAGCGCGCCGGGCGTGCTGATGTGGACGATCGGATCGTCCTTGTGATCATACATCCACCGGACCATTGTCCGGTCCAGATTGGACGGCGGATCGCGCTCCTCAAGCAGCAGAATGTCGCGGTAAAACGCCACCACCGGCGGCAGGTCACGGGTGCGGATGTTGACGTGGTCGAGCCGTTTGATGAGCATGTACGAGTCCTGTTCGTGGGAAGGCAGGCGGTCGGCTTATTGATAGTGTCCAAAGTATCTGCGGCGCAACCGCTTCTGGCCTTTTTGTGCGGCGATTGTGCGCACAATAAGATCGGGAGAGGCGATGGTGCGCCCCTCCCGATCCATTGGCTTGACGAGGCGGTCAGAAACTGCGGCGCACGGAGACCGCCCAGGTCCGTAATGGCGCGGGCACGCCCGTTACGACGCCAAGCGACGCGCTGACATCGCTCTTGGTCAGGAAGTAATATTTGTTGAACATGTTCTGCACTTCCAGCGAGATGCGCCAGTCCTTGTCCGTCGTGGTGAAAGACAGGCGGCCATTGGCGAGGAAGTTGCCCTCCACCCGGCTCCACTCAGAGTTGGATGTCTCGGTGAAGACATCGGACTGATAGGAGCCATCGAACCGCACGCTCACCGTGCCGGGCGTGATCTCATGATCATATTGCAACCCGAAGCTGTAGGTCCATTCCGGCGTGTAAGGCGTCACCGCATCCAGTGAAATGCCGGACGTGCCGACTTCCTTATACTGGAAGTTGATGTAGCTGAGGCTTCCATCGACGGTGAATCCCGCGAACGGATGAATGGTCGTTTCCAGCTCGAAGCCCTTGACGTCCGCCTTGCCGACATTGGTTGGCTTGAGGCACGGCACGGACGGGCAGGCCGAGAGCGTGAGGATCATGTCATTATATTTGTTCAGGAACACGGCGCCGTTGAGCCGCACGCGCCGGTCGAACAGGTCGGACTTGAATCCCAGCTCATAGGTGGTGAGCGTTTCCGGGTTGAAGCTGCCGAGTTGGTTGCAGGGTGCCGGAGCGACATAGCCCGGTGCCGTGCACGAACCCGCCGACGGGCCGAAGAACGGCCGAGGATTGACGCCGCCGCCCTTGAAGCCGGTGGCGACTGAGCCATAGACCAGCAGTTCCGGCGAGAATCGGAAGTCGGTGGAAATCCGCCAATCCCAACGATCGCCCTTGAAGCTGTCGCTGACATTGTAGAGGCCGGAGAGCAGGCAGTTGGGCGTGTTGCCGATGCCGGTCGGTCCTGCGGTCGGTGCGCCCTGGAAGAACTCGCAGATCGGGAGGGACGGCAATTGCGCCGGCGTCCAGTTGCCGAACGGAACCGTGCCGTCCGGGTTGCGGCGGAAGTAGGTGTAGGTCTTTTCATCACGCGTGTAGCGCAGACCGCCCGAGATGCTCCATCCTTCCAACGGCCGGATCACGCCATTGGCGAACAGCGCTTTGGAAGTGGACGGCGTGGTGTCGGGACCATGCAGGAAGTCGATGCCGGCATAGTTCAGGTCGACACGGGCGGAGTAGGTGCCTTTCTGATCGAAGTAGAAGCCGCCGAGGGTGAAGTCCGCGAACGTGCCGACCTTGCCGTTGAGGCGCAGCTCCTGGCTCCAGGCATGATGGTCGAGCTGGTTATCCAGTTGCGCGACGGGAACAGGGGTCGCGTCCTGATCCTGCCCAAAGTTCGACTGATATTCGCGATAGGAAGATATCCACACGACATTGAGGCTGTCGCTCAACGTCCACGTCACATTACCGTGAATGCCCCAGCCCTTGAAGTCCTGGTTCTGCAAGGCCGTGTAGGGCTTGTAGGGGGATTGGGACGTGGGCAGCATTCCATCCACGAAATTGGCGTAGCTGATGAAACGGCGGTCGCCGCCATAGGACGAGCTGGCCAGGGAATCGCAGCCATAGACCCCATAAGGCACGAAGGCGCAGCCTACCGGCACGGGGCTGCCATTCTTGCCCGGCAGCCAGGCACCGCCGTTGGCATTCGTGCCGGGGTTAGGGATGGCCGGGTTGAACGGATTGGGGTTGGTCGAGGTCGGCCCCGGCAGACCCGCCGCGACTAGGACGGTTGGCGCCGGCTCCGACTTATCCGACGTGTAGTCCCCGGACAGGTTCACTTCGAGCGCATCGGATGGCAGCCAGCGCAGCGCGATCCGCCCGGCGACATAGGATTGGCCGCCCTGCGTCCCGACAACGGGATCGGCGCCCCGATTGTTGCTGGCCGGCACGTTGGAGCCGGGGTGGGTCGCGCCATAATCCAGAAGTTTGAGGTAGCCATCGCGGCTCTTCGCGGCGCCGGACAGGCGGACGAACAGATTGTCCGTCACAGCGAAGTCGGCCATGCCGCGCAGATCGAGACGGTTGTAGGAGCCGTAGGTGGCCTCGAGCGTGCCGCCGCCAGAACCATCGGGCTTGGCACTGAACAGCTTGATGGCGCCGCCGATCGAGTTCTTGCCCGCCAGCGTCCCCTGCGGGCCGCGAAGGATCTCCACCCGGTCCAGATCCATGAGGTCCAGCAGCGAGCTGGAGAGGGTCGGAATGTAGACATCATCAATATAGACGCCCACGCCGGGGTCGAGGGCATAGTTGAAGTCGGTCTGCCCCACGCCGCGGATGAAGGCGATGAGGCCGGCGCCGCCATTTTGCGGTTGTGGCCGCAAGGTCACGTTGGGTGACTGGTTGGCGATGTCGGCAATGCTGGTCTGTCCGCGCTGTTCCAGCAGGGCGGCGTTGACCGCCGTGATGGCGATCGGCGTATCCTGAAGCCGTGTCTCGCGAAACTGGGCAGTGACGATGATATCGCCGGTAACATCCGTATTCTGGGCACTTTGGGGCTGTTCGCCGCTCTGGGCATAAACCGGCGCGGCTAGCGCACAGGCCAGGGCATAGGACGCAACGGATCGCGCGCAAAATCTGCGCATGGGCAATCTCCTCTCCATGTTGCCGTTGCTGATTTTCATGTCTCGTAGCGGACATGCAACGGCGTGGTGGCGGCATAACATGAGGGTTTGGAGCCAGCAATATGTGCAATAGTGTGAACAGCGGCGGGCCGGGCGGCTGCCCGGGTGATGCTGAGACATCATTGGATATTGTCAACAATGGCCGTCTCCGCAAATGGCGGTAAGCCTTGCGTTTTTGGTCCGACCTCTCTCGGGCTTGCCTGATTGCATCGGTCGTGCGAGGGGCGGCGCATAGCGTTGAATTGAAGAAAGGGTTGAGTACTGTGATCGCAACGACACATGTCGGAAGTCTGCCGCGCGGGCCGGAACTTGTTCCCTTGCTGCTCGCGAAGGATCATGGCGAGCCTTATGACGCCGCGCAGTTCGAGACGGTTGTGCAGCAGGCCATCGACGATGCCGTTGCCAAGCAGGTCGAGGCCGGAGTCAGCATCGTGTCCGATGGCGAACTCGGTAAGGTCGGTTATTCGACCTATATCATCGAGCGTCTGGAGGGCTTTGGCGGCCACACCGATCGAAAGCCGGCGCTCGACCTCGCGCCCTTGCCGGAGCTGCGCAAGAAGCTCGCCGCGATCATGGGCGATCAGGAATTCACCCGCGCCTCGTGCATCGCACCGGTGAAGCTCAAGAACCTGCAGCCCTGCCATGACGACATTCGCCGTTTCGATCAGGCGCTCAAGGCGCAGGGCAAGGGCGCACGCGGCTTCATGAATGCCGCGTCGCCCGGCCTGATCACGGCCTTCCAGCCCAATGCCTATTATCCCAGCCACGAGGCCTATCTCGCGGATCTGGTGACGGCCATGCGCCCCGAATATCAGGCGATCATCGATGCGGGCTTCGACCTGCAGCTCGATTGCCCCGACCTCGCCATGTCCCGCCACACCGGCTATCAGGATGTGAGCGACGCAGAGTTCGTGAAGATTGCCGAGGCCAATGTCGAGGCACTGAACGCGGCCACCGAAGGCCTCCCGCGCGACCGGCTGCGGATGCACATCTGCTGGGGCAATTATGAGGGCCCGCATGATTGCGACATCGATCTTGCCAAGGTGCTGCCGACGATCCTGCGGGCCCGCCCCGGCGTCGTGCTGTTTGAATCGGCCAATCCGCGCCACGAGCATGAGTGGACCGTGTGGCGGGATGCGAAGCTGCCCGACGATCTCGTGCTGGCCCCGGGCCTCATCGATAGCTGCTCGAACTATGTCGAGCATCCGGAACTGGTCGCCCAGCGGATCGAGCGCTTTGCTGGCATCGTCGGCGCTGAGCGCGTGATCGGCAGCACGGACTGCGGTTTTGGCACCTTTGCGGGCTACGGCAAGATCGATCCCGCCGTCACGTGGAAGAAGCTGCAAGTCCTGCGCGAAGGCGCCGATATTGCAGCCAAGCGCCTCGCGAGCGTGCCGGCCTGATTTAAAAGCTCCATGCCGGGCCGCGCTGTTCAGATGCGTGGCCCGGCATCGGATGCTGTCAGGACGCGACTGCCGTCCTTTCGCGTTGCGAGGGGGCGGTTTCGGTGAGGAACATCGCCACGATCCCGCCGAGGATCGCCAGCACCACCATGATCCACAAGGGCGCGGCAAGGCTGGTCGCGTCCGCCGCTACACCGGCGAGCGATGGGGCGAAGACCCCACCAAGAATTTCCGCCGATCCCATGGTAAGACCCAACGCCGTCGCGGCCTGCCGCGGATCGACGCTTTCGGATGGGACGGTGGCCATGAACAACGGGAAGATCCCGTTCAGGCCCCAACCAAAGAAGAAGATCGGAACCAGCCCCCAGATCGACCCGCTCCAGTAGAGCGCGCCCAGCGGCAGGATGATGCCGAGCAGAGGCATGGCGATCATGACGGGCCGCCGCCCGATCCAGTCCGACAGCCCCGAGATCGCGAAGCTGCCGATAGTCGCGGAAATGCCCAGGGTTGCGATCAGCCAGCTCATTTCCGTCGGGGTGTAGCTTCTGACGCTGGTGAGGTAGATCGGCAGGAAGGTCAGGCAGATGACGAAATAGCTGACCATCAGCACGCCCAGCAGCACGCAGACCAGCACATTGCGGGTGCGCAACACGCTGAGGACACCTTGCGCTTCGCCATCTTGTGCCTGCGGCCGAGCAGGAGCGGCCGGCTCTTCCAGCGTGAACCAGATCAGCAAGGCACAGATGATGCCGGGAATGGATGCGAGGAAAAAGGCGTTGCGCCACCCGAACTCCAGGCCGAACCACACCAGCAAGACAGGCGCGAGAAAAGACCCCAGCAGGTTGGACCCGAAATTCTGGGCGATCCCCTGCGCGAGGCCGCGACGGCGCGGGTCGACTTCGCTGGCGACCATGGCATGGCTGATCGGCATCACGCCGCCTTCCGCCGCGCCCATCAGCATCCGTGCGCACAGCATGAAGAGGAAGCTCGTCGCCATGCCGCTCAGAAAGCAGCAGAGCGAGAAGCCGAGCGTCGCGCCGACGAGCAGGAGCTTGCGATTCCCTATCGTGTCCGACAGGCGCCCGATGGCGAAGGCGGCAATGGCCCAGGTGAAGGAGAGGCCGCCCGCGAGCAGGCCGATCTGAGCGTTCGACAACCCGAGCTCGGGCTGGACGAACGGCATCAGCACGTTGAGCGCCTGCCGATCGAAAAAGACGATGCCGAAATTCAGGCTGAGCAGTCCGACCAGCCATGCCTGATAGCCGCCACTCCGCAGACGCGGCGTGCCCGCATCCCCCATCACCATAAGCCCCTCCATGAGTCCTCTTGTTATGAGGCATCATGACGCAGGCTTTGGCAAATGGATAGCCCTCTATCGAATGACTGCGCGCCCTCCATAGTTGGGCAGCCTTACGCTCCGGGCAGAGCGAACCGGGCGCGAATGTCATCGGGCACGCGCTCCGCGCGCATCCCGCCCGGGCGCTCGCTATCCCGCACGGTCCACACCCGCTTTTCCATGCCGCTTACGCAGACATGCCCGTCTTTGAGCAGGCGATGCCGAATGGTGAAACTGGAATTGCCGAAATCGGGCGCTTCCACCTCCAGCACCACATCGTCGCCATAGGCGGCGGGGCGCTGGAACTTGGCCGACACATCGACCATCGGAAAGCCGACCACGCCTTGGGCTTTCAGCATGTCCCGCTTGCGCACGCCAAGCGCCTTCTCGAACAGCATGATCGTGCTCTCGCCGAACATCTCGAGGAAGCGCGGCGCATAGACGATGCCTGCGGGGTCGCAATGTCCCCATTCGATGCGGTAGGGCCGGGACAGGAACGCCTGGAAGTCATCCGGCTGTGGTGTGGGTGCTCCGGTCATGCCGCAAAATCCAGACCGCCGCGCCGCTCTGCAAAGCGCCAACCCCCCAGTGTCTTGCGCAGGCGATCCGTGTAGGTGCCGATCAGCGGCCCTTTTGGATCGCGCACCGGCAGTCCACCGGTCTCGCTCGCAATGCCCTGATACAGGACGATGACCGACAGCGCCGTCGCCTCGGTCTCGCTTATAACGTCCACGACCACGTTGGAAACCACATGGCGCGCCGCACGGGCCGGCCGGCTCTTGAAGGTCGCGAGAATGGCGTCACGGCCCTTGATGGGCTGATCCGGTGCGCTCGGCCGGGCCATCTGACCATCCTCGGTGTAGAGGGCCGCGACGGCGTCCCAGTCGGCCGCATCGTTGAGCAGCGTGTAGCGATTGATGAGCGTGGTGCAGTCCCACTCGATCGCCCGCCGCATCGCGTCGTCCAGTGTCACGCTCATGCCGCGTCCGCCTCTTCGGGCAGCAATTCGGTATCGATCTGCTTCTGCACTGGTGCGGGATAACGCGCGCCCGCAACCGCGCCAGGCGCGAAGATCGCGTCCACGGCCGCGATGGATTCGGGCGTAAGGGTGATGGAGGCCGCTTTCACATTCTCCTCGAGATGCGCGATGGAGCGCGTGCCGGGGATCGCGATGATCTGCGGCGCCCGCGCCAGAACCCACGCGAGGCTGAGCTGTGCAGGTGTGACGCCGAGATCGGCCGCTACCGCATTGAATCGCTCGGCCAGCTTGAGGTTGTGGCTGAAATTCGGTTCTTGAAAGCGCGGCATGGGGATGCGGATGTCGCCGGGCTTGAAGTCGATGCTGCTGATCGCCCCGGCAAGCATTCCGCGCGCGACCGGCGAAAAGGCGACGAAGGCGATATCGAGATCGCGGCAGGCGTCCAGCACCGCTACTTCGGGATTGCGCACCCAGGGCGAATATTCGGACTGGATGGCCGCAATGGGATGCACGGCATGCGCGCGGCGGATGGTCGCCGCCGACATTTCCGACAGGCCGATAGCGCCGATCTTGCCCGCTTCCTTCGCGCGCACCAGAGCGCCCATCGAATCTTCGATCGGCACGTTCCGGTCGAGCCGGTGCATGTAATAGAGGTCGATAAAATCGGTATCGAGCCGCTTGAGCGAGCGTTCCAGCGATCCGGTGATCGTCTCCGGCCGCCCGTCGAGCACACGCTCGCCGTCGATCAGATCGAGCACGCACTTGCTCGACAGCACATAATCCTTGCGGCGATGGCCGACTGCGCGGGCAATCAGACCCTCATTCTTGCCACCGCCATACAGCGCTGCGCTGTCGAGATGCGTCACCCCGATGTCGAGCGCATGATTGAGCAGGCGCGCGCCTTCCTCCTCGCTCGGCGGGGCATCATAAGCGTGAGAGAGGTTCATGCAGCCCAGACTGATGGCGGAGACGGCCATATCGGCGATGCGGCGAGTGGGGAGGGGGGTGGATGGCGAAGTCATGGCCCGGCTTGTGTCGCCCCGGGCATCAAAAATCAATCCTCGCGGCGCTTTTGGCGAGGATTGCGTGCTTTATCGCCCAAAACCGAGGGTGGTTTCGATCCAGTCCCAGAAGTCCCGGGACGCATCCTTCACATGCTGGGATGCATCGCGATAGGCGATGGGATCGTCCCGGACACGGATGACCGGCCAGTCCGCCTGATTGATGGCATTGCGTGAGCGGAAAGCCGCCAGCAGGCGCATGGCTTGCGTCATCAGAGCTGGCGAGGCGAGCAGGATGGGTTCGCGCTGGAGCGCGGCGCTTACCAGCCCGAATTGCTCGACGAACTGCCGACGGAGCTGGAGTAATTCATGCATCCGCGCCGCTTGCGCGATCGTGCCCAACTGCACGATTTCAGTTTCGGTGGCAGAAAACGCGCGCAGCAGCTCCGCGAGATCTGAACTTAGCCCGGTCGCCACTGACATGCATCTCCCCCGCCGCCTATGGTCTGACGGTAGAGCGGCGCCTTAAATGGCAAAGCTTGAGAAATGACTACGGGCATGACGACGATGATTGAGTGTCGCCGGAAATGAGGCGGTGTGCAGCCGCGAACAGGCCGCACACCGCCCGTCTTTATCAGCCGGCCTTGTTGAGCTGAACTTCCAGCTCGCCGAGCACGCGATAGCAATCGAGCACCTGTGCGACCGAGCTGTTGGGCTCGCGGCCCTCGCGGATCGCGGCGATGAACTCGCGGTCCTGCAGTTCAATGCCGTTGTTGGAGACGGCGACGCCGCTCAGGTCCACAGGCTCTTCCTTGCCCGTCACCAGATCGTCATAGCGCGCGATCCAGGTGCCATTGTCGCAGATGTAGCGGAAGAAAGTGCCGAGCGGCCCATCATTGTTGAATGAGAGGGAGAGGGTGCAGATCGCGCCGCTCTCGCTCTTGAGTTGGATGGACATATCCATCGCGATGCCCAGCTCCGGGTGCATCGGGCCTTGCACGGCATTGGCCTGCACGATCTTGCCGGCCTGATAGGCGAACAGGTCGACCGTGTGCGCGGCGTGGTGCCACAGCAGATGGTCCGTCCAGGAGCGCGCTTCGCCCTTGGCATTCATGTTCTTGCGGCGGAAGAAATAGGTCTGCACGTCCATCTGCTGGATCGCGAGTTCACCGGCCGTAATCTTGTTATGGATATACTGGTGGCTCGGGTTGAAGCGGCGGGTGTGGCCGACCATGCAGACGAGGCCGGTTTCCTTCTGCGTGTCGATGACCGCCTGGGCGTCGGCCCAGCTGTCCGACAGCGGGATTTCCACCTGCACATGCTTGCCCGCCTTCATGCAGGCAATGGCCTGCTGGGCGTGCATCTGCGTGGGCGTGCAGAGGATCACCGCGTCCACGTCATCACGTGCAAGCGCTTCGTCCAGTTCGGTGCCGCTGTGCTTCGCGCCATATTTGGCGGCGACTTCGGCGGCCTGCTCGGCACGGCGGCTGATGATCGATACGATCTCCACGCCATCGATGTTCTTGAGGCCGTCGAGATGCTTTTCGCCGAATGCGCCGGCGCCTGCGAGTGCGATTCTCATGAGGGGGAGTCCTTTCTCCAGCTAACCCCTCCCTTTCAAGGGAGGGGCAAGGGGTGGGTGAGAGGCGAGGGGGCTCAATGCCCCCGAAGTCACTTCAAATGGGGTGATGGCCAGCACCACTCCAACCCCTCCTCTGAAGAGGAGGGGTGTTTGCGCGTGTCAGGCCTTCGCCATGCTATGGCCGCTCATCACCTTGCGCGGTTCCAGCGGCGCTCCGGCCGTTTCTTCCGGTTGCAGGATCATCGCGCCGAGCGCAGTGTTGGAGGCCGGGATGTGGTAGAAGGTGTAGAGGTCACGCACCTTCTCCGGCAGCGCGCCGCGCATGATCAGCCACATGACCAGCTCGATGCCTTCCGATCCGCTTTCGCGCAGATACTGGATGTGCGGCATCTTGCTCAGCTCTGCGGGATCGCTGATCAGCTTGTCGATGAAGTTCAGGTCGAACTCCTTGTTGATCAGGCCGGCCCGCGGACCCTGAAGCTGGTGGCTCATGCCGCCTGTGCCCCAGACGTGGACAT
The DNA here is from genome assembly GCF_025961995.1 of Sphingobium sp. B8D3A. NCBI lineage: Bacteria > Pseudomonadati > Pseudomonadota > Alphaproteobacteria > Sphingomonadales > Sphingobiaceae > Sphingobium > Sphingobium sp. B8D3A. Next base: position 2,020,988 of record NZ_JAOQOS010000001.1, read on the forward strand.
TGAGGTCTTCCGGGAAGCTCTCGACCGCGGCGCGGATGCTGTCGCCCAGGCTGAAGCAGCGCTTGCCCGACGGCGGCGGATAGGTGACCACGTTGACCGGGAAGGGAATGACCTTGCACGGCCACTCTTCCGGCTCGCCGAAGATCATCGAGAGCGGCACGGTGCAGCCATGGTCGACGTCCATCTGGTTCATGATGGTCATGTCGAACTCGTCCAGGATCAGGCTCTGGGCGATGTGCCAAGCGAGATCGGGATGGCCCTTCACGTCGGGCACGGGGCGCGGGCCCCAGCCTTCATCAGCCGGCTTGAAGCTTTCGGCGCAACCGATCGCGAAGGTCGGGATGATGTTCATGTCGAACGCCGAGGCGTGGTCGTTATAGACCAGGATCACAACGTCGGGGGTGTTGCCCGGCTGCTTGATCCACTCCCGGATCGGCTCATAGCCCTTGAACACCGGACCCCAATAATCGTTGTCGCTGGTCTTGGTCTGCATCGCCGCGCCGAGCGCGGGAATGTGGCTGGACGTAATGCCCGTGGTAACGCGTGCCATGATCAAAATCCTCCCTTGATCGAGCGCACGCCCTCAGGCGAACGACCACCGTCGATCATCATCTGTGCATATTCTTCCTGCGTCATGCCGGTCATCGATCCGGCAGCGAACTGGAAGCTCTTGCCATCGGTCGAGAAGAGCTTGGAGAGGAAGTAAACATTCCCGCCCTCGTCGATCATGGCATTGTAGTCGCGGGCCAGCACGGCCGCTTTGGCGGCGGGCGTCAGGTTCCACTCGTCGAGATAGGCGCTCTCGTCCGCCTTGAACCGCTCGCGATTCTCGGCCTTCATCAGGCTCATCGCGAACTGATTGAGATTGTAGCCCCGGCGCGCGCGCTGGGCGGTGAACACGCGGGTGCCGGGAATGTCGTCAAACTCGGCAAGATAGGCGTGAACGTCGATTCTCTCTTTCTTCTCGGTCATGATATCCTCTCTTAGAGCCCGCGGGCGTTCAGCTTGGCGTCGAGACGCGGGAAGACGCGGCGGGTATTGCCCTCAAAAATCGCGTGACGCTCCTCGTCAGAAATGTCGAGCGCATCGATATAGCGCTTCGTATCGTCGAAATAATGACCCGTCGTCGGGTCGATCCCACGCACGGCACCGACCATCTCGCTGCCGAACAGGATGTTCTTGTTATCGATCACGTCGGCCAGCAGGTTGATGCCGGGCTGGTGATAAACGCAGGTATCGAAGAACACGTTGTTCATCAGCAGCGTATCGAGGCTGGGTTGCTTGAGCATGTCCGCAAGTCCGCGGAACCGGCCCCAGTGATAGGGCACTGCGCCGCCGCCATGCGGAATGATGAAGCGCAGCGTCGGGAAGTCGGCGAACAGATTGCCCTGCAGAAGCTGCATGAAGGCGATCGTATCGGCCGCCAGATAATAAGCACCCGTGGCGTGCATCGCGGGATTGCAGCTGCCCGAGACGTGGATCATCGCCGGGACGTCCAGCTCGACCATCTTCTCGTAGAAGGGGTACCAGAATTTGTCGGTCAGCGGCGGCTGCTTGAAGTGGCCACCGCTCGCATCCGGGTTCAGGTTGCAGCCGATGAAGCCCAGCTCATTGACGCAGCGGTCCAGTTCGGCGATCGAGCTGGTCATGTCCGCCTCTGGCGACTGCGGCAACATGCACACGCCAGCGAATGTCTCGGGGTAGAGATCGACGACGCGCGCAATGAGGTTGTTACAGGCCTGCGCCCACGGGACCGCGACCGACTGATCGCCGACATGGGGCGCCATGGCCGAGGCGCGGGGCGAGAAGATCGTCATGTCCGCGCCGCGCTCCTTGATGAGGCGCAGCTGGTTCTGCTCGATGGTCTCGCGAATGTCGTCGTCAGAAATCTCGGGATAGGGCGGGCAGGGCGTACCATTCTTGAACGCCGCCTTCTGCTGCTCGCGCCACTCGTCATGCGCCTTGGGCAGCACGGTATAGTGGCCATGGCAGTCGATGATCATCGTCATTCCGTCACCTTCCAGACTTTTCTGTTTCTGTAATTTTGGGCTGCGCAGCGGACACGGGCTTCGCGATCATCTCGGGATGCGCGGCATCCAGAAAGGCCAGCTTTGCCTCAAGCCCCTGCGGCATCTCGGCCGAACCGAGCAAGGCGCCCATCGCCCGCTGGCGTGTCACTGTCCCGCGTGTCATGGCCGGTTCGATGCCCAGCTCGGTGAGCGTCACGACCACCTCGTCCATCTCGGCAGCGCGGCGCGTGCCGTGCGCCAGCATGCGGTCGAGATTATAATTGATCTTTTCGGGCCAGTCTCCGCCGAGTGAGGCCAGCACATTCTCGGTCACGCCCGCGCGGCGGGCCGCGAGGATCATCTCTGCCGTCAGCGCCTCGATGCCCTTGATCATGACGGAACGGACCATCTTCGTCGCGCTGGCGGCGCCGACCTGATCGCCCGCAATCGCAACCTTGCTGAAGCCGATCGCGCGCAGCGCCGCTTCGCCCTGCGCAGCGTGCGGGCCGCTGATCAGCAGCGGCACAGTCATCGCGGCGGGCTGCACGGGCGACATGACCGCTACATCGACGTAACGACCGCCAGCCTGCTCGATCGCTGCAGCATTGCGCTTCTTGGCGCCCGGCGACACGGAATTCATGTCGAAGAACAGCGCGCCGGGGGACAGGTGCCGCGCGGCTGCGGACGCTGCCGCCTCGGTCTGATCGGCGGTGACGAGGCTCAGGATCACCTCCGCGCCGGCCAGCGCGTCCGCCAGGGACTCGCAGCCTGTGACGCCCGTTTCGGTGTACGCGGCGCGGATCGGGCCGGCAGTCTGCGGTTCGATTGCCTTGAGGTCGAATGCACGCGCATCGCTGCGCCACCCGGCAGCACCGGCGAAGGTCCGGCCCGCTTCCCCAAAGCCAATAAGGGCAATTCTCCCGCTCATGATCGACGCTGTGCCGCCTATCGCGCAGAATCGCAAATTTGTTCCCGCTCCGTGCCATAAGTAGAAGCGAATGGTTCCGTCGCGGCCCGGTCCAGCTCGGCGATAAAGGCTGCTTGTGCCGGGGCCGGCCGCCACTGTGCCCGGGTGGTGAGGGCGACCGCGCGGGAAAAGCCTCCGGGCGGGGCGCCGAGCGAGACGAGCCAGCCCGCCTCTTGCTCGACCGAAACCTGATCGGGCGAGAGCAGCGTCAGAAAGTCAGTCTGCATCAGGATTTCGCGGATCATCATCACCGAACCGCATTCGATCGGAACGGGCGGCGGGGCAAGTCCGGCCGTGCGGAACATCTCGTCGAAGCGCGCCCGCAGGGGCGCGCCGGGCGACGGCAAGATCCAGGCATAGCGCGCGAGATCGCTCAACGGGCGATCCCGTGCCGGACCGGCCTCAGGATGACCGGCCCGCGCGATGATAATCACCTCATCCTCGAACAGGGGGCGCTGCATGAGGTCCGGGCCGGGTGGCGGATCGCGCATGGCGCCGACCATCATGTCTATGCTGCCGTCGCGCAGGGATTCCGCCAGTTCGCCATGCGATCCTTCGACGATCACGATCTCTATGGCCGGAAATGCGGTGTTGAACCTTGCCAGCGCGCGCGGCAGCACCCGAGCGCGGGAGAGCGGCATCGCCCCGATGGTGATCCGCGCGGGCACGCCGCCGGATTGGCCCAGGGCTTCGTCGAGGCCGGCTTCCAGCTCTGTCCGGGCGAGGCGGAAGTTCCGGGCGGTGCGCCGGCCCGCGTCGGTCAGCGCAATCCCCCGTCCGCGCCGTTCGACGAGCGAGCGCCGGAGGATCAGCGACAGATCGCCAATGGCGCGATGCAGTGTCGGCTGCGAGAGGCCGCTCTGCGCCGCTGCAGCCGCATAACTTCCGCTATCCGCGACGGCGAGGAAGGCGCGCAACTGCGCCATGGTCACCCGTCGCGAGCCGATCAGTTCGGCCGCTTGCTCAACGCGCTCAGCCAGCGCCATCGCAGGAGGGAGGGGCGTCATGCCGTCCGTGCGCCGCTCGAACAGTTGCACGTCCATGATGCTTTCCACGCGAGCAATGGCTTGGGTCACAGCAGGCTGGGTCAGATGGAGCGTGCTCGCGGCGGCGGACACGCTTCCCTTGTGCGTTACCGCCGCAACGGCGGCGAGGTGGCGCAGATTGAACGAAAAGGGTGAGAGGCCCGATGCCATGAGGGCCAGACTTAGCAGATGCTTATGATCTGCGCAAAGTTCGGGGTGGATTGACCGGACGCCGTTCCCTTATTCTATACGGGAGCAAGGCTGTTGCCAGTTAATGTTGATCGAGAGGAGCAATCATGGGTGTGGTCGTACAGAATATCGAGCGTGCTGATCCTGAGGTGATTGACGGTCTGGCGGCGTGCGGTGTTGCGACGGTTCATGAGGCGCAGGGGCGCACGGGTTTGCTGGCGAGCTACATGCGGCCGATCTATGCCGGTGCGCGGATCGCGGGCAGCGCGGTAACGATCAGCGCGCCTCCGGGCGACAATTGGATGGTGCATGTCGCCATCGAGCAGTTGAAGGCCGGCGACATCCTGCTGCTGGCGCCGACCAGCCCGTGCGAGGATGGCTATTTCGGCGATCTGCTGGCGACCTCGGCGCAAGCCCGCGGCTGTCGCGGCCTGATCATCGATGCCGGCGTGCGCGATGTGCGCGACCTCACCGAGATGAACTTCCCGGTCTGGTCCAAGGCCGTCTATGCGCAGGGCACGGTCAAGAACACGCTGGGCAGCGTCAACATTCCGGTCGTCTGCGCCAATGCACTGGTCAATCCGGGCGATGTGATCGTCGCTGATGATGACGGCGTGTGCGTCGTCCCCCGCGCCAACGCCGCCAAGGTGCTGGAAGCGGCCCGTGCGCGGGAAGCCAATGAAGGCGAGAAGCGCGAGAAGCTGGCCTCCGGCGTGCTGGGCCTCGACATGTACAAGATGCGCGAGCGCCTGGAGAAGGAAGGCCTGAAATATGTGTGAGGCACGTCGGCCTCGGAACGCATCTCCGTTCGCTTCGAGCAGGAGGCTGTGATGGACGGCATTACCTGCATGTGGATGCGTGGCGGCACCTCCAAGGGCGGCTATTTCCTGGCAGACGATCTGCCCACGGATACCGCCGCCCGCGATGCCTTCCTCCTGCGCGTCATGGGCTCGCCAGACCCGCGCCAGATCGACGGCATGGGTGGCGCCGATCCGCTGACCAGCAAGGTTGGCGTGGTCAGGAAATCGAGCCGCGAAGGGGTCGATGTCGATTATCTCTTCCTGCAAGTGTTCGTCGATCAGGCGATTGTCACCGACGCGCAGAATTGCGGCAATATCCTCGCGGGCATCGGTCCGTTCGCCATTGAGCGCGGTCTCGTGCAGCCAACCGGCGATGAAACCCGCGTCGCCATCTTCATGGAGAATACCGGCCAGGTCGCCGTCGCCACGGTGCAGACGCCCGGCGGCCAGGTTCGCTATGATGGTGACGCCTCGATCAGTGGCGTGCCGGGTACATCGGCGCCCATTCCGCTGTTGTTCCGCGATACCGCTGGCTCATCCTGCGGCGCCCTGCTGCCGACGGGCAATGGCGTCGACGAGATCAATGGCATCAAGGTGACGATGATCGACAATGGGATGCCCTGCGTCGTCATGCTTGCCAGCGACGTCGGCGTGACCGGCTATGAGGATCGTGACACGCTTGACGCCAATAACGAGATGAAGGCGAAGGTCGAGGCCATCCGCCTCAAGGTCGGTGAGATGATGAACCTTGGCGACGTGACTGAAAAGTCCGTCCCCAAGATGATGCTGGTGGCGCCGCCGCGCGAGGGTGGGGCCGTTACCGTGCGTTCGCTCATCCCGCATCGTGTCCATGCCTCCATCGGGGTGTTGGGTGCGGTGAGCGTGGCGACGGCATGCCTTATCGAAGGCTCTCCCGCTGCCTCCGTCGCCAAGGTGCCCGCGAGTGCGACGAAGACGCTGGGGGTCGAGCATCCGACCGGCGTCACCGAATGCGTCGTGACCGTGGACGCTGACGGACAGCCGGTGGAAGCCGGCATGTTGCGCACCGCCCGCAAGCTGATGGACGGGGTGGTGTTCGGCTGAACATCCCCTGCGTCTATGGCAGGCTCCCTGCACCTCAGAACAAGTCCGTTCGCCCTGAACTTGTCAAAGGGCTGTTTCGTCTGAAACAATTGAACGGAAAGTGAGAAACGGGCTTCGACAGGCCCAGCCCGAACGGAACCAATGAGATGACCGACCGCATCCTTTCCTGGCATAGCAATCCGAGCAAACCCGCCTACACGCCGCCGCCGGGCGCCGTGGATGCGCATTGCCATGTGTTCGGGCCGATGGCGCAGTTCCCGTTCAGCGCGAAGGCCAAATATCTGCCGCAGGATGCAGGCCCGGACATGCTCTTTGCCCTGCGCGATCATCTGGGCTTTTCCCGCAATGTGATCGTCCAGGCGAGCTGCCATGGCATCGACAACGCCGCGACCCTGAACGGCATTGCCGTGTCCGACGGAAAGGCGCGCGGTGTCGCCGTGGTCGATCCGGCGATCAGCGAGGCCGAGCTTGAGGCGTTGCACGCAGGCGGCATGCGCGGCATCCGCTTCAACTTCCTCAAGCGCCTGGTGGACGATGCTCCCAAGGACAAGTTCCTTGAGGTCGCCAGCCGACTGCCGGAGGGCTGGCATGTCGTCATCTATTTCGAGGCGGACATTCTCGAAGAACTGCGCCCGTTCATGGATGCGATCCCGGTGCCGCTGGTGATCGACCATATGGGCCGCCCCGATGTGCGCCAGGGACCGGACGGTGCGGACCTGAAGGCCTTTCGCAACCTGCTCGACAGCCGCGAGGACATCTGGTTCAAGGCGACCTGCCCGGACCGGCTCGACCCCGCTGGTGCGCCGTGGGATGATTTTGCCAATGCCGTCGCCCCGCTTGTCGCCGATTATCAGGATCGGGTCATCTGGGGCACCGACTGGCCGCACCCCAACATGCAGGATGCCATCCCGGACGATGGCTTGCTTGTGGACATGATCCCACGCATCGCGACGACGGAAGCGTTGCAGCGCAAGATGCTGGTGACCAACCCGATGCGTCTATACTGGCCTGAAGAACTTCGCGCTGGGTCATAGCCAGTTCGATAACGAGAGACCAAACAGGCCCGAAACCGCAAGCTGACTGGAGAGAAGAATGCCGTTTCCCGCAACGCCGGACTATATGGGCCTCAACACGCCAGTCCGTCAGGAAGTTTCGCTCAAGGGCCTCACGGCATCCGAGGGCACCATTCCGGCGGATGTGCGCGGCGCTTTCTTCCGGGCAGTGCCCGATCCGCAGTTCGAGCCGTTCTTCCAGCCCGATACCGCGCTCTCCGACGACGGCATGATCAGCCGCATCCTCTTCAATGAGGACGGCACGGTCGATTATGACATCAAATATGTCCAGACCCCGCGCTGGAAGGCCGAGAACGCCGCCGGCAAGCGTCTGTTCGGCCGCTATCGCAACCCCTTCACCAATGACGCGTCGGCCGAGGGCGTGGAGGGGACCGTCTCCAACACCACGCCGGTCTGGCACGCGGGCAAGCTCATCATGACCAAGGAGGATGGGCCGGGCCATCAGGTCGATCCGCACACGCTGGAGACCATCGGCGCCTATGATTTCGGGGGCGCGCTCAAGTCGCAGACGATGACGGCCCATGTCCGCATCGATCCCGAGACGAAGGAAATGTTCGTTTACGGCTATGAGGCGGACGGCCTCTGCTCGAAGACCATCGCCTATTGGTGGACCGACAAGGACGGCAAGCTCGTCAAGGAGCAATCCTTCGAGGCACCGTTCTGCAGCCTCGTCCACGACTTCGTGATTACGCAGAATTACGCGATCTTCCCGCTCCAACCGACAACCGCTGACCTGGAGCGCGTGAAAGCCAAGGGCGCGCACTGGGTTCACCAGCAAGATCTGGAATATCACATCGGGGTGATGCCGCGTTATGGCGATGTGTTCGAGATCCGCTGGTTCAAGGGACCGAAGGGCGCCTCCAGCTTCCACATGATGAACGCCTTTGAGACGCCGGACGGAAAGGTCCATATCGATCACCACATCACCGATACGATCGCCTTCCCGCATATCCGCGCGGACAGCGGCATCGACGTGCAGCCTTGGGAACTGGGCGGCGGTTTTCAGCGCTGGACCGTCGATATGAAGGGTGAGAGCGACGGTGTGGAGGTCACGCCGCTCGGGCCTCCGGGAGACATGCCGCGCATTGCCGATGCCGATCAGGGGCGCCCGTACAAGCGGGGCTGGTATTGCAGCATGAACCCGCAGCCCATGGGGCCACCGCTGATGGGCGGCGTCGTCGGCGCCATGTTCACCGCGCTCCTGCGGAAGGATTTCGAGACCGGCGCAATCATCGGCTATAATCTGCCGCCGGCGCATGGAATGAGCGAGACCGTGCATGTGCCGTCGAGCGAGCCCGGTCATGAAGGCTGGCTGGTCGGCGTCGTCGACCATGAGACCGCGCCGGACCAGTTCGAGCACGCGGTGTGGATCTGGAACGCGGGCGACCTGCCGGCGGGGCCGGTCGCCAAGGTGCCCGTGCCCACCCGCATGCGGCCTCAGGTCCATGGCTGGTGGGTGCCGATGGCGGCCTATCAGGCGGCGAAAGCGGCCTGATCCTTTCGCACGCCCAAGGGCGCAGGCTGTTAGAGCCTGCCCCCTTGGACGGCGATGATGTTTCGCCATCCCACCTTGGCAATCAAAGCGTGCTGATCATCCGCACAGTCTCGTCAAACCGTCCCTCGCGCTCAGCCGAGCGAAGGAAGCGGACATTCTCGACGAGAATTTCCTCGGGTGTAGGCACTTGCTGAAAGAGCGCCATCACTTCCGCAGCATAATCCTCGAGCGGCATATAGTTTTCCCGGGTGGACTGGCCCGGGGTTAGCTCGGTGCGCACGGCTGGCGGGGCCAACTCGATCACCTCCACCTTGCCGCGCAGCTGTTCCCGCAGGGAGACCGTCCAGCTGTGCAGGGCCGCCTTGCTCGCGCTGTAGCTCGGCGTGCCGATCAGTGGGACGAAGGCGAGGCCGGAGGTCGTGTTGACGATCGCGGCGTCTTCCTGCGCCATCAGATGCTCGATCAAGGCATTGGTCAGGCGGATCGGCCCCAGCACATTAGTGATGAAGGTCTGCTCCGCCACAGTCGTGTCGCCACGTCGCGTCAGATCCTCGCGCTGCATGATGCCGGCATTGTTGAACAGGACGTTGATGGCCGGAAAGCGCGTCACCGCTTCGGCCGCGAATGCCTCAATGCTTGCCGGATCGCTCGCATCAACTGTGAGCATGTGCATGCCCGCGCGACCCTGGATGGTCTCAGCCAATGTCGCTGCTGTCCGCCCCGCGACGATCACCGTGTTGCCGAGCTCGTGGAAATGGCGCGCCAATGCGCGGCCAATACCGGAGCCGCCGCCGGTGATGAGAATGGTGTTGCCCGTGGTCTTCATGCCGTCTGCTCCAAATTCTGCTGGTGGACGACTGCTCATTTAAGTCCTAGCTTTCAGAACGAAAGAAGGCACCGGAAAGATTGATACTCACCGGAAAGAGAGTGTGAATGACAACCCAAGCGAAGCGCGCAAGCGTGCCAGCCAGCCCGGATCGCTACGATCAGATCGATCCCCGCGTGGAAGCGCTGGTCAATGACCTTATCGGCCAAGTCGCGGACAAATGGACCATGCTGCTGATCGAAGTGCTGCACGATCATGGCGAACAGCGCTTCACACGGATCTTCGAGAAGATGCCCGGCATCAGCCAGAAGATGCTCACACAGACCCTGCGGCAGATGGAGCGCAACGGTCTGGTCCACCGCACGGTGCATCCGGTCGTGCCGCCCCATGTGGATTATCGGCTGACGGAGATGGGTGCCAGTCTGGGCGAAGCATTTTGTGGCGTGTGGACCTGGGCGGAGGATCATCTGCAAGACATCGACGCGGCTCGCGCGAGATTTGATGAGGCACGCGCTCGCTGAGTGAGCCGGGCAGGGCGACCGTTAACTCGCCGCATTCTGTTTTCACGAACGCAGCGGCAACGAATCACGCATTCAAGTTGGGGTCTTAGCCGGCCTTCGCCTCCATCGCGGCGGCCGTTCGCCTTTGCCGTGCTTCAAAGATGCGCAACCAGACATGTTTCTGCACTCCTGAACAAGAGCGCTGATGCATAACTCCCACGCCGGGACCAAAAGTTCGGCCGTCGCGCCGCCGCCGTCTCCTTTAAGTTGATCCTGTCCGGAATTCCTGCCTATATCAACGAGCCTAAAAATACGGCTCCTGTATGCTCTGCGAGAGGTCGCAAAGACCCGCGCAATGTGAGGCTGCATCGAGCCGCACAGGTGAGGAGAAGATGTGATGAACAGGAAGTCCAGAATCCGCCCATTGCTGTGCGCCGGTTCGGTTATGGTGATGGCCATCGCGGCGGCGTCGCCCGCTATCGCGCAGCAAGATGCCGCCCCGCAGGCCGACAGCACCCCCGATATCATTGTTACTGCACAATTTCGGTCTCAGCGCCTGCAGGATACGCCACTGGCGATCACGGCGGTGGATGCGGCGCTACTTGAAGCGCGCAATCAGGATGACATCGCTGCGGTCGCCCGGCAGGCGCCCAGCGTGACCCTCACCCCCATGGGCGGCGCGTTCGGCGATTCCATGGGCGCCTCCATCCGCGGCATCGGGCAGTTCGATTTCAACCCGGCTTATGAGCCGGGCGTCGGGCTTTATGTTGATGATGTCTATTATCCGACCCTCACCGGTGCCAATTTCGACCTGCTCGACCTGGAGCGCGTGGAAGTGCTGCGCGGCCCGCAGGGAACGCTTACGGGTCGCAACTCGATTGGCGGCGCGATCAAACTGTTCTCGAAGAAACCGGAAGCCGATCCGAGCGGTTTTGCCGAAGTGAGCTATGGCTCGCGCAATCGCGTGGAAGTGCGGGCGGGAGCGAATTTCCCGATTACGGATATGCTCTTCGCTCGCGTTTCCGGCGTCCACAAGAGCCAGCGCGGTTATGTCCAGCAGATCGATTATGGCTGCGCCAATCCCGGCAATCCCGAGGGCATCCTGCCGGCCGTGCCGACCAACACCGACTGCGTGGTCGAGGATCTGGGCGGCATTAACTATTCCGGCGTGCGCGGCGCGTTGCGTTATGCAGGCGAGAAGCTCGATATCCAGATTATCGGCGACTATCAGTATTCCGATCGCCCCAGCGCTGCCGAAGTGCCGATCGTGGCGCAGGGCGACGCCTCGAACTTCCTGTGCGGGCCCTGGTGCACCTATGCAAGCTGGGGGCTGCCGGCGGGAGGTCAAGCCGGCAACTGGAATACGGGCAATCGGAACAAGTTCCGTGGCTGGGGCGTGTCCGGCCATATCGATTGGGATGTGACCGACAATATTCAGGTCCAGTCGATCACGGCCTATCGCTCCTACAATAACCGCTGGGGCACGGACGATGATTTCACGCCGACGCTGACGCGGGCCGCTGGCGGCTTCAACGATCTCGATTTCTGGTTCGTGAGCCAGGAGCTGCGCGTCAACGCCAAGCTTGGCGACATGGCCGATCTGACCGTTGGCGGCTATTATTCCGATCAGCGCAGCACATACTTCACCATTCAGGATATCCGCTACATCATCCCCGGCGTGCCGCTCCAGTTCCTCGGCAACGATCCGATCAATGCGGACAGCAAGGCCGTGTTCGGCACCGCGATCGTCCGCCCCGTTGATGGCATGACGATCACGGGCGGCATCCGCTACACTGAGGAGCACAAGGACTACACATTCATCCGGCGGAACCTCGACAATACCGCGCCGCTCTTCCCCGATCCGTTCGGCCTCTCGGCTCTCAACAATCTGAAGGCCGTGTATGACGGCAGCCGCGTCGACTGGCGCCTGTCCGTGGATTACCGCTTCTCGCCGGAAGTGTTGCTCTATGGAACCGTGGGCACGGGATTCAAGGGCGGGGGCGTCACCGCCCGCCCGTTCCTGCCGACGCACGCGACCCAAGGCACGTTCGGGCCGGAGACCGTCACAGCCTACGAGATCGGCCTCAAGACGGACTTGCTGGACCGTCGCCTGCGGGTGAACCTCGCGGGCTTCTATAACGACTATAAGGCGATCCAGCTGCCGCTCTCCGACTGTTCGGCTTATGGTGGCGGGCCCTGCGCGGTCATCGCCAATGCCGGCGACGGCAAGATGTGGGGCTTCGAAGCCGAGGTTTCGGCAACTCCGGTCGACAATCTGATGATCGACGCGTCGCTGAGCCTGATCGGTTCGGAATACAAGTCGATCTCGCCCGCCGTCGGCAGCACCATCACCGCCGGCAGCCCCATCGTTTCGCCCGAAACACAGTGGAGCGCAGGCATTCAGTATGAGATCGACATGGGCGGGTCCGGCTCGATTACACCGAGGCTGGACGTCGCCTATCGCGGCCGGCAGTTGGCCAGCAGAACGCTGAACGCGGTCAATCCGGACTTCGAATATTTTCCGTCCTACGTGCTCGGCAGCACCCGGCTGACCTGGCGCAATCAGGATCGCGACCTCGCCGTGTCGTTCGAAGTGACCAACCTCTTCGACGAATATTACTACACGTCGCGGTTTGACGCCGTCTACGGCTTCGCGGGCACGGCCTATGCCAATGTCGGCGCGCCGCGCGAATGGCGCGTGTCGATCAAGAAGGACTTCTGAGGCCCTAGGGCGAGATAAACTTGAGGAGGGCGGCCGCGTGGTCGCCCTCATTTCCTTTGACCGCCCCATGATCCCACAATAGCAATAGTCGCAAGAGCGAGAGGCCGCACAGGCCCGCAAGGAGAGGTGAGCGCATGAAGCTAGTTTTGCCGCCTGGAATGTCACCCCAACGCTTCGATGCCGCCGTCAAGGCGTTGCAGGCTGCGGTCGGTGCGGGCTGGGTGATGACCAGCGATGAAGATCGCGATGCCTATGCGGATATTTACGCGCCGGGGCCCGAGACGCTTTGGACGGCATCGGGCGCGGTAGCCCCGAGCACGGTCGAGGAAGTGCAGGCGGTGGTGCGCATCGCCAATGAGCACAAGCTCCCCCTGTGGACTGTCGCGCGCGGCAAGAACCTTGGTTATGGCACGGCAGCGCCGCGGATGCCGGGCTGTATGGTGCTGGATCTCGGGCGCATGAACCGCATTCTCGAGGTCGATCCGGAGCTGGGCTATTGCGTCATCGAGCCGGGCGTCGGCTTCATCGACTTGTATGAGCATATCCAGCGCGAGAAGCTGCCGCTGATGATGTCTGTCCCCGGCAATGGCTGGGGCTCGGTGCTTGGCAACGCGCTCGATCATGGCATCGGCTACACGCCCTACGGCGTCCACGCGAGCAACCTGTGCGGCATGGAAGTCGTGCTCGCCAATGGCGATGTGGTGCGCACGGGCCTTGGCGCCATGGAGAACAACAAGGCCGCGCATCTTTTTCCGTTCAGCTACGGCCCGAGCTGGGACCAGATGTTCACCCAGTCCAACCTGGGCGTCGTGACCAAGGCCGGCATGTGGCTGATGCCGGAGCCGGAAACCTCCGTAGAGCTGAACCTTGAAATCCCGCAGGCGGAAGACATCGGCTGGGTGATCGATACCCTCACGCCCCTGCGGCTCAATCGGATCATCGATCAGTCGATCTTCATCCCGAGTTGGCTCGGCAAGATGACCATTCTGGGACAACGCAAGGACTTCTGGGATAAGCCCGGCGCTATCCCTGACTGGCGCGTGCAGGAGCTGCTCAAGGAGCACAAGCTCAGCTACTGGAACATGCAGCTGCGCCTCTATGGCGAGGAATCGGTGACCAAGGCCAAGGCGGCTGTCGTGAAGGCCGCCTTCGCGCCGCACCTCAAGACGCCGATCGGCGAGCGCTGGTGGCGCAAGGGCGATGCGACCAATGTGATGGACCTGACGCTCGGCGTACCATCGGCCGTTCCGCTGCAGATGGGCGATTGGGTTGGCGGGCGCAGCGCCCATATGGGCTTCTCGCCGGTCGTCCCGGCCACCGGCAAGCATGTGCTCGACCAGATGCGCCGCAGCCGCAAGATCATCAACGATCATGATGTGGATTTCTATGCCAGCTTCACCATTGGCGGTCGGTTCTGCAACAATGTGAACATGCTCATGTACGACCGCGACAACGACAAGCAGGTCGAGACGATCAAGACGCTGTTCAACGCGCTGATCGCCGACGCTGCCGCCCATGGCTATGCCGAATATCGCACCCATCTCGGCTGGATGGACGCGATCTCCGATACCTTCGGGTTCAACAACCACGCCATGCGGCGGATGACCGAGCAGGTTAAGAACACGCTCGACCCGAACGGCATTCTCTCTCCCGGAAAGAACGGCATCTGGCCCAGCGCCTATGCCGACCAGCGTGGAAAGGCACTGGCATGAGGATAGGGCAGGTCACGAGCCTCATGACGCTGATGGCGGTCGGCGTGCTGATGACGACCTATGATCTGGGGACAAGGGACGCGCGGGCTGCCCAGCCCGGCGCCGCCCCCGCAGGTGGTCCGCCGCCCCCCTCCGCTTACGGTATGCGGGCGCAAATGGCGCCAGGGGACCGGCAGCATAATGCCAATAGCGGTGAAGCCCTGTTCTCCAATCGGTGCGGCGCCTGCCATTTCGATTGGGGGATGGGCACAAATCTGATCACCAAGCAGCAGGTGATGATGGGCAACCCGCCCGCCATGGGCCTGATCGCCAACCGGGACGATCTGACCGCCGATTATGTGAAGGCGGTCGTGCGCATGGGCAAGGGCGCTATGCCCCGCCAGACGCGCGTGGACATTACCGACTCCGAACTGGAAGCCGTGGCGGCTTATTTGGGGAAGGGCAAATGAGCGGCGTCTCGCGGCGGCAATTGCTGGGCGGCGCCGCGGTTGCAGGGGCTGTCGGCTTATTCGGCGCCCGGGCCGTCGCTGGGCCGGAGAAGGCCGCTCGCATCGTCGTCTATGACAGCCGCAGAGCCGCAAGCCGGTCTTTCGCCGGGCAGTTCTTCGGCTTGCAGCAGATCGATCTTGCCGGAGAGCATAGCCGCAACTGGGCCGGCGTCCGCGCGATCCGTCGTAGCGGTGCGATGTCTGGTCCGGTGGCCGGTCTGACCGGCTGGAATGACTATGTCGCCGCCCGGACCTGGCTTGAGGACCGCGGGTTGCGTCTGCGCTCTGAACGGCGCGACGCGACGCATGAGCTTATCGCTTGGACGATGGCCTGAAATTGATCGAGAGGAGAGGGCAGCGGCCCGCGTTACGATGAGCAGCAGCAACGACGTCACTTTGTACCATTGGGAGCCCAACGCCAATTCGGGCAAACCCATGCTCACCCTCATCGAGAAAGGTGTGGCGTTCAATAGCCATTATCTCGACCTGCTCTCGTTCGATCAGCACAAGCCGGACTATCTGGCGATCAACCCGATGGGGACGATCCCGGCGATGACCCATGGCGGCCGGCTACTCAATGAATCGACCGCCATGATGGAATATGTGGAGGAGGCCTTTCCCGGCCCCTCGATGATGCCTGAAGACCCGGTCGATCGCTGGCGTGTGCGCTGGTGGATGAAATATCTCGACCAGTGGCTTTGCCCGTCGTTCAGCATGATCGGCTGGAGCATCTTCATCGGCCCGCAAGTCCGGGCGCGCGACCCGGAAGAACTCAAGGCAGCGATCGACCGCATTCCCTTGCCGGAGCGCCGCACTGCCTGGCGCAAGGCGATCTACGGCTTGTTCAGCGAGGCGGAACTGGCAGAGTCGACGCGGCGGGTGAAGCTGGGCATCACCAAGCTGGAGGAGGCGCTGGGGCAGCGCGAGTATCTCGGCTCGGATCAATACTCGCTGGCGGATATCAATTGCTTCAATTCGGCTTACGGGCTCCCCTCCATGCAGCCCGATGACGTGAACGACGCAAAAACCCCCAACATCATGCGCTGGCTGCGCGCCATTGCGCGGCGCCCTGCGGTGCGGGAGACCTGGGCCTATAGCCGCGTGCCCCGTTTTGCCGAGCGCATCATTCCCTTGATCGAGGAGGCAGCGTGATGGCGATGACCCTGTATCATGGCGAGCCGACCGGCCCCTCGCTCACGGTGCTCGCCGCGCTGTTCGAGAGCGGTCTGAACGCGGAGCTTCGCCCTATCGACCTCGGCATGGCCGAGCGCCATGGCGGGACCGTGCCGCGCGCATTCGAGGCGGATTACAGCGTCGAAGGGGAAGGCCCGGTGCTCGTCGTCGACGGGCACGCGCTGTGCGATAGCGTGTTCATCGCCTGCTATCTGGATGACGCCGCGCCCGGTTGTGGCCTGCGCCCCACTGATCCCTATGCCCGGTGGGAAATGATGGCCTGGTGTCGCTGGATGATCGAGCGCGTCGCGCCCGGCGCGGCGGCCCTGGCCAACCTGGCGTGGACGACGCCGCGCTTGGCTGCGCTCGATGACGCGCGCTTCGATGCGCTGATTGCCCCCATTGCCTCGCAGGATCTGGCCGAGCGCTGGCGCGAGACGCGTAGCGGCCAGCTCTCGGCCGAGCATCGTGCTGCCAGCGAGGCACGGGTCCGTGAGGCCACGCAGAAGATCGAGGCCCGCCTTGAGGCGCGCGACTGGCTCATGGGCAGCTTCTCCATCGCCGATCTGGAAAGCTACGCCTGGGTGGCGCCGATGCGCGACCTGCTTTCCGATGCCTTCGCCGACAAGCCGCGCCTGGCGGCGTGGCTGGCGCGGGTTGAGGCGCGGCCCAGCGTGCAGCGGGCGCTCGCGCAGGCGCGCAGCCCGCAGCCGGCTCACGCCTTTGCGCCCGGCCCGGAAATCAATCGCTGGGGCTAGGACGGAACGTCCCCCGCGCTCTCTCGTTGGATGATCGGCGGCGCCTCTCGCGCCGCTGAGTCATCGGAGAGGAGCAGCATGAGCACACAAGCCCGCGACCTGACCAGCTTGCTGACCGTCTGTCTGGAAGACCTCTATGCAGGACGGGTTCTTGCCGCCGAGGCTTTGCCCTCAATCGCTGCTGCCGTCGGCCTGCCGGTTTCCCAGCTTGTCGATGCCTTGGCGCGCAGCTGGGACGATCAGGCGCGTACCATCAATGCGCTCGAGCCGATCGACGATCCCGCTGAGAACCTCTGGATGGGTGGCATCGTCAAGGATGCCCACCGCGATACCGAGACGATCCCGCAGGGGTCGTTACGCGACATCGCCATCATTGGCGCCGTGCGAAAAGCCGTGGCGGCCGATGCCGTCTCCCTGGAGACCGCCATCGCCGTTGCGAACAGGCTATCCCATGAGCGTGCGCAGGAGGTTCTGACCGCGATGCGCACGCATGCCCACGCCACCGATGAGCAGTTCCGCACGCTGCTGCTCGATGTGACGCGAGCCGCCGGTTGAACGCTTCTCTCATCTGAACAGCTGGCAGAGGCTGAAAGGCGGCGATGGCATGGTCCTATGTGGGAGGCGTTTGGCCGGTCTTGCCGTCGATCAGCACGGCCTGCTGCCATCGTCCGGGGGCCTTGTCCTTCCGGTGAATGCACCCGGCCCAACAGCAGGGCCGCTTCTTGCCTTCAAGCAGTTCCTCGCAGGTTCGCTGGATCCGTCTTTCGCGGGTCTTCGCCTGCTTCGCGTCCTCCACCCAGCAGATGAACTCGTTCCGGCCGAGTGGGGTCAGCTTCTCCCAGAGAGCGAACAGGTCGGCATCTGCGGTCAGCGCGTGCTGAAGATCGTCTGCGGCCCGATGGACGGTGCCATGCGGAAATGCGTCTGCCGTCTTGCCTACCAAATTACCCATGGGCGCATGGTGCCCGCGATGACCGGACAATTCAATGGGGTGAGGGAAGCGCTGGCTACGTGGGCGCACCCGCATTTGCGCTGCCCCGGCGCGACCTCGCAATGCGTAGTTTGACGTATTCCCTCCGAGCCCCTGGCAGCGCTCAATCATGGCACTTTCCGGCCGGTTTCGGAGTGCCTTATGACCCAGACTTCTCCATCACGCCGCCAGTTTCTCGCTGCCGTCGGCAATCTGGCCAGCGCGGCCTGGGTGACCTTGAACTGGCCACAGATCGCATCCGCCGCCGAGCATGTCGGGCATGGTCATGGCAGCGCCGGATCTGGCGAGGGGCATACGAGCTTTACGACGCTGAGCCCTGCGGAAGCGGCCAATGTCGATGCGGTCGCCAACCAGATCGTGCCGGGCGGCGCCATGCCGGGCGCGCGGGATGCGCATATCGTCTACTTCATCGACAATGCGATGGGCAGCTTCTTTGCTGAGCAATGGCCGTCCTTCAAGGCTGGCCTGACCGAGTTCAACGCTGGCTATGCCGCGAAACATGGAACGCAGGCGCCATTCTCCGCCGCGCCGGACGCCCAGCAGATCGCCTGGCTCAAGGAGGTCGACAAGACGCCCTTCTTCCTGGCGGTGCGGCGGCTGACGGTCCTCGGCCTCATCGCCATGCCCAAATATGGCGGCAATTTCGAGGGGGTTGGTACCAAGCTGATCGGCGTGGTCGACAGCCATTATTGGGAGCCGCCCTTCGGCTATTACGACAAGGATTATCCGGGGTTCGAGCCCTATCCCGGCACCAAGCCCTACATGGCCTGACGGAGGCGCCCCATGGATCGCAA
This sequence comes from Sphingobium sp. B8D3A, assembly GCF_025961995.1. Classification (NCBI taxonomy): domain Bacteria; kingdom Pseudomonadati; phylum Pseudomonadota; class Alphaproteobacteria; order Sphingomonadales; family Sphingobiaceae; genus Sphingobium; species Sphingobium sp. B8D3A. The sequence continues at coordinate 2,039,593 of NZ_JAOQOS010000001.1, forward strand.
GACATACAAGACCAGCGAAACAGTCGATTTCATTGTCGTCGGCTCGGGCGCTTCGGGCGGCATCATGGCGCGGGAACTGGCGCGCGCCGGCAACAGCGTCGTGGTGATGGAGCAGGGGCCTCGGCTGGAAGCCTACGAGTTCGAGCATGACGAACTGAAGTACCGGCACCTGTCCGGCATCACCAACAGCCCGACGGCCAATCCGCAAACCTTCCGCAGCGACCCGAGCAAGCCGGCGCAGCGCATGGAGCGGAATGCGCTGACCTATGCGCGCGTCGTCGGTGGCAGCAGCGCGCATTTCAACGCCAATTTCTGGCGACTGCACGAGATCGATTTTATCGAAGGCAGCCGGTGGGGCTCCATTCCCGGCGCCGATCTGGTCGACTGGCCGATCACTTATGCCGAACTCGAACCTTATTATACGATGGTGGAATGGGAAGTCGGCGTGTCCGGCCTCGCCGGTGCAAGCCCGTTCGATCCACCGCGCAGCAAGCCTTATCCGATGCCGCCGTTGCCGGTGAAGTCATCCGGCGTGCTGTTCGAGCGCGGCGCCCGCAAGCTCGGCCTGCATCCCTTCCCGGCGCCGCTGGCGATCAATTCGGTAATCTACAAGGATCGTCCGCCTTGCGCGCAATGCGGCCTGTGCGGCGGCTTTGGCTGTGAGGTGATGGCCAAGTCCTCCTCGGTCTGGACGGTGATCCCCGAGGCCGAGGCGACAGGCAATTGCGAGATCCGCTCGGAGAGCTACGTGTTCCGCATCGGCATGAACGATGCCGGGCGCGCCACCGGCGTCCATTATTTCGACAAGGATCGCAAGGAGCAGTTCCAGAACGCCCGCGCCGTGGTGGTGTGCGCCAATGGTGCGGAGACGCCGCGGCTGCTGCTCAACTCCGCGACCAATGCCTTCCCGGATGGGCTGGCCAACTCCAGCGGCAAGGTCGGACGCTATCTAATGTGCAACAAGGGCGGCGGGGCGATGGCTCGGTTCGAGCAGCCGCTCAACGAATATAAGGGCGCGAACGTCACCCGTATCTTGCACGATTTCTACGATGCCGACGAGAAACGCGGCTTCTACGGCGGCGGCGGGTTCGACGCGCGCTCGGGCGGCCCGCTCACCTGGGGGCAGAGCGTTCCCAAGGGCACGCCGACATGGGGGCCGGAGTTCAAGGAATATCTGGAATCCTATACCTATTGGATGAACTGCTCGGGCCACGGCACGTCGCTGGCGCAGGAGACCAACCGTGTCGACATCGATCCCGAACTCAAGGACGAGTGGGGCATTCCGGCGATCCGGGTGACGTACAAGGATCACCCTGACGACACCAAGCATGCGAACTGGCAGGCCGATCGGGCAGTGGAGATCATGGATGCAGCCGGCGCGACGCAGGTGGTCCGCAGTGAAGTGGGCGAAGGGCGCGGCGGCGTCCACCTGCTCGGCACCTGCCGCATGGGGAATAACCCGGAGACCTCGGTCATCGACAAATATCACCGGACCCATGACGTGCGGAACCTGTTCCTGTGCGACGGATCGAGCATGGTGACGTCCGGGCGCGGTCAGCCCACGCAGACGATCGAGGCCCTGGCCTTCCGCGCGGCCGAACATATCGCCCGGTTCGCGCGGACCAATCAGATCTGATCGCATGCGAAGGGGGCCGCCTGACACCAATCAGACGGCCCCTGAGCTGGCGCATTAGATGCGTTCGCCGGCGTGAATGGCGGCAATGACGGTTATCGCTACGCTCCCGCAATCACCCCATCGACTCTCATCATGACTTTGTCCTAAACCTGTCGTCGAGATCGATGATTTGGGTCATGCGCGTTCCTTCGCCGCCAAGTAGCGTCGGAGCGCTCTGGGCAGATGATATGCCCGGCACGCTGAGCCGGGTTCAAAGAGGAGCTGGATGAATGAACCAGATGAGCAACGTGAAGCTCGAGCAATTCCCCTATTCGGAAGCGGCCAAGAAGGCGCTCGCCCGCAAGCCGCAGCTGTTCATCGACGGGCAGTGGGTGGATTCCACCGGCGGTGAGACTCTGGGCGTGATCGATCCGAGCTCCGGCAAGGAAATCAGCCGCTTCGTTGACGCGAGCGACGCCGATGTTGATCGCGCCGTAGCCGCTGCCCGCCGCGCTTTCGACGATGGCCGCTGGTCCGACCTGCCGCCCATCGTTCGCGAGACGATGATGCGCAAGCTCGCCGATATCCTGGGCGCCCATGCCGATGAACTGGCCGAGCTGGAAGCCATCGACAATGGCAAGCCCAAGGGCATGGCCGGTGCCATCGACGTGCCCGGCGCCATCGGCATGATGCATTATATGGCAGGCTGGGCGACGAAGCTGGGCGGCGAGATGATCGAGCCCATGTCGGCACCGCGCGGTGCCTTCCACAGCTATGTCCGCCGCGAGCCGATTGGCGTCGCCGCGCAGATCGTGCCGTGGAACTTCCCGCTGCTGATGGCTGTGCTGAAGATCAGCCCGGCGCTGGCCGCTGGTTGCACGGTGGTGCTCAAGCCGGCCGAGCAGACCTCGCTCACCGCGCTGCGGCTGGCCGACTTCATCGCCGAGGCAGGCATTCCGGCGGGCGTGGTGAACATCATCACCGGCAATGGTCACACCGCTGGCGATCGGCTCGTGCGGCACCCCGATGTCGACAAGGTCGCGTTCACCGGCTCGACGGAAGTGGGCAAGATCATCAACCGCACCGCGACGGACAGCCTCAAGCGCGTCACGCTGGAGCTGGGCGGCAAGTCGCCGGTGATCGTGCTGCCGGACGTCGACCCCAAGGTCGTCGGCCCCGGCACGGCGCAGGCGATCTTTTTCAATTCCGGCCAGGTCTGCGTCGCTGGCTCGCGGCTTTATGCGCACAAGAGCGTGTTTGACAGCGTGCTGGAGAACTTCGTGGAAGCCTCCGCATTCTGGCAGCCGCGCGCCAGTCTCGATCCCGATGCGCATATGGGGCCGCTGGTCAGCGACGAGCAGATGCAGCGCGTGATGGGCTATATCGAGGACGGCAAGAAGGCGGGCGCCTCTGTCGCCGTCGGCGGCGATGCGCCGGCCAGCGAGGGCGGCTATTATGTCAACCCGACCGTGCTGGTGGACGTGAAGCCGGACATGCGGGTGGTGCGCGAGGAGATCTTCGGCCCCGTCGTTGTGGCCCAGCGCTTCGATGATCTGGATGAAGTCGCGCGGCAGGCGAACGATACGAGCTTCGGCCTTGCGGCCGGCATCTGGACCAAGGATCTCTCGGCCATGCACAAGCTGGCCGCGAAGCTGAAGGCCGGCACGATCTGGGGCAATTGCCACTCGATGATCGACCCCGCGCTGCCGTTCGGCGGTTATAAGGAAAGCGGCCTTGGCCGCGAGCAGGGCCGTCAGGGCGTCGAGGCCTATACCGAGCTGAAATCGGTCATCATCGCCCTTTGATCCACACATGAGCGCCCCCTCCTCCGTTGGGGAGGGGGCGAGATCGGTCGAGGGACATGGCGGACCCGGACGACATCCGGAACTTTCTGCGCGTCGATGCGCGGATCACGACGTCCGGGCGACTTCAGCCGGGCGATCCTGCGCGCCTTGCCGAGATTGGTGTGCGCCATGTCATTAATCTCGCGCTGGACAGTCACCCGGAGGCCCTGCCGAATGAAGCCGCGGAGATGGCCGAGGCAGGGCTGCGTTACACGCATATCCCCATCCCCTTCGATGCGCCGACCGAGCAGCATTATCAGGCGTTCGTCGCGGCGCTGGAGGCCGATGACGCGCCGGTGCACATTCACTGCATCATGAACTGGCGCGTTTCGGCCTTCGTCTATCGCTACCGCCGGGACGTGCTCGGTGTCGCCGACGAACAGGCACGGGCGCTGATGACGCAAATATGGGATCCTGCCGACATGGCGAAAGCCGGGAGCAGCCCGGACCTTGGGCCGTGGACCGAGATCATCGCGCCGCGCTAGACGGTGCGCAGGGAGAGGAGAGAGGCCATGACAGACTTTGCGGGGCGGCATGTGATCGTCACCGGCGCATCCAGTGGCATAGGACTGGCGACGGCGCGGATGCTCGCCGCCCGTGGCGCGAGGGTCTCCATGCTCGCGCGGCGCAAAGAGGCGCTGGCCGATCAGGCGCGGGCCATCGGCGATCATGCCGCCGCCTTCGCCGCCGATGTCGGTGACAAAGCCGCGCTTGAAGCCGCGCTGGCAGACGCCGTGGGGCATTTCGGGCCGGCTTATGGGTTGTTCGCCAATGCCGGGCTCGCGGGCAACTTCGCGCCGGCGCTGGCCTATTCGCCCGAGCTGTTCGACGAGGTGATCCGTGTCAACCTCACCAGCGTCTTCTGGGCGATCCAGGCGCTCGCGCCGGGAATGGTGGAAGCGGGCGAGGGCAGCATCCTCGTCACCGGATCGATGGCCAGCAAGCGCGGCATGGCGATGAACCCGGCTTATGTCGCGTCCAAACATGGCGTGCTTGGCCTCTCGCGCGCCATCGCCGTCGAACTGGCGCCGCAGGGTGTGCGGTGCAACTGCATCGTGCCCGGCTTCATCGAGACCCCGGCCTTCGACCTGATCCCGCCCGAGCAAGCCGCGCGCATCAATCAGCGCGTGCCCCAGCGGCGGATGGGCAGTGCCGATGAACTGGCGGAGGTCGCCTGCTTCCTCCTCTCGCCGGCTGCCAGTCATGTGACGGCGCAGAACTGGGCAGTCGATGGCGGCGTGCTCGATACGCTCGAAGTTTAAGGAACCCTCAGGATGACGCTCAAATATTACCACGCCGAGCCGCTGGCCAATTCGCTCAAGTCGATGATCCCCTTGAAGGAGAAGGGGTTGGCTTATGAATCGATCTATGTCGATCTCCACAAGTTCGAGCAGCATTCGGACTGGTTCAAGGAGATCAACCCGGAGGGGCAGGTGCCGGTGCTGGTCCATAATGGCGCCGTGATCACCCACACGACCGTCATCAACGAGTATCTGGAAGACGTCTTTCCCGAAGTCCCGCTGATGCCCTACGATCCGCTCGGCAAGACCAAGGTGCGCTACTGGAACAAGTTTGTGGACGAGCATGTCATGAACTATGTCTCCATGCATGGCTGGCACCGGCTCGTCGGCGTGATTGCCCGCAACATCGAGAATGGCGAGTTCGAGAAGTTGCTCGAGCATATTCCGCTCCCCGATCAGCGCAAGAAATGGGCGACCGCGCGCTCTGGCTTTTCCGAGACGGACCTCGCCAACGCGACCGATAAGATCATCTATGCGCTGCGCAAGATCGAGGCCCAGCTTGGTGAGACGCCCTGGCTGGCCGGCGAGATGTACACGACGGCGGACATCAATTTCTTCAGCCATTGCGGCGCGATGGTAGAGCGAATGTTCCCGGAGCTGGATGTTACGACCAACTATCCGCGGATCGTCGATTGGCGCGAGCGGGTGAAGGCGCGCCCGGCCGTCGCCGAGGCGCTGGCCAGCGAAGATCGCACCGCGCCGGGCCTGCGGACATGGTCTGGCGACCGCTAGGCGCTGTAGCCGGCGACACAGTGAATTGAGATGAGTGAAGGAGTTTGACGATGCGTGCATGGCAACTGGCGGCGGGGGCCACCTCGATCGACGATCTTCATCTGGTCGAGCGCGATCAGCCCGCGCCCGGCCCCGGTCAGGTGGCGATCCGGGTTCATGCCTGTTCGCTCAACTATCGCGATCAGGCGGTGGTGCTCGGGCGCTATCTCGGCGGTCCCGTGCCCAGCCCGACGATCCCGCTTTCCGACGGGGCTGGCGAAGTCATTGCCGTGGGTGCGGGTGTGACGCAGTTCAAGCCGGGCGACCGGGTGGCCGGCACCTTCTTCCAGAGCTGGGACGATGGCCCGCCCAATCCGGCTGCGGGCCTTGCGCTCGGTGCGGTAGGCGCTGACGGGATGCTCGCCGAAGTGGTCGTTCTGCCTGAGCAGGGCGTGGTCCCCATCGCCAAGTCGCTCAGCTATGCCGAGGCGGCTTGCCTGCCCTGCGCCGGTGTGACGGCCTGGAACGCGCTGTTTGAAGGCCCACGGCCGGTCAAACCCGGCGAACGCGTGCTGCTGCTTGGCACCGGCGGGGTGTCGATCCTCGCGCTGCAACTCGCCAAGGTGGCGGGCTGCGAGGTCATCATTACCTCCTCCAGCGACGCCAAGCTGGAGCGCGCCAAGGCGCTGGGGGCCGATCATCTCATCAACTATCGCGAGATCGAGGACTGGGGTCAGCATGTCTCCACCACGATGGGCGGCGTCGACAAGGTTGTCGAGGTCGGCGGTGCCGGCACGGTGCAGCAAAGCATGGCCGCACTGCGCCACAATGGTGAGGTTGCACTGATCGGCGTGCTCAATCCCGTTGGCGGGCCTAACCCATCAGGCCTGATGTTCGTCGGCGGCACGCTGCGGGGTATTTTCGTCGGCTCGCGCGGCATGGCGCGGCGACTGGCTGCGGCAATCGACGTCAACGGCATCAAGCCGGTCATCGGCGCCCGTTATGCATTCGAGGATGCCAAGGCGGCCTTCGCGCATGGCAGCGGTTCGGAACATTTCAGCAAGGTGGTGATCGACGTTCGCTGAGATCGCGTGGCCCGCTTCATGTTCATACCCGGGGCCTGGCATAGCGGGTCGTGCTCCGAGCGTCTGCGCGCGCCGCTGGGGCGGGCCGGGCACAGCATGATCGCGCTCGACCTGCCGGGTGCCGGTGGCGCTGCGCGCGCCATGGCGCAGGTCTCGCTGGAGGGCTGGGCGCAGTTTATCGTTGGGGAGGCCCGGCGTCAGCCTGCGCCGGTGATCCTGTGCGCCCATAGTCGCGGCGGCATCGTCGCCAGTCAGGCGGCCGAACTGGCGCCGGAGGCGTTCGCAGCGTTGGTCTATATCAGCGGCGCGCTCATCCCCGATGGGCAAAGCCTGTATGACGTGATCGGGCGCTCGATGGAGACGGGCCGCTTCGGCGCCGCGCTCAGCCCGGTCCATGGAGGCCTTGGCTTGCGGTTCGATCCAGCGGCTGCGGCGGAATTCTTCTATCAGCTGTGCAGTCCTGAGGACCAGCGGCAGTCGGCCGCGCAGCTTATCGATGAGCCGGCCAGGCCATTCGGCACAGCGCTGCGCCTCACTGTGGCTCGCTTTGGCCGCGTACCGCGCCATTACATCGAATGCGCGCAGGACCGGACCTTTCCATTGGACGTGCAACGCGCGATGCAGGCGGTGCTGCCTTGCCGCAGTGTGACCACGCTCGAAAGCGACCATAGCCCGTTCATTTCCATGCCGGAAACCCTCGCGGGTGCTCTGGCGACCATCACAGAACAAGAATGAAGAGGAGAAACGGATGACCAAGAAATTTGGCTTCGGCGGCGACATCGGCACCATCTGCCAGATGGCCTATGTGGTCCGCGACATCCATCAGGCGATCGACTGGTGGATCGAGCGCACGGGCGTCGGGCCCTGGTTCGTCCTGCCGAGCTTCGGGGGGCCGGATCATGTCTATCGCGGCGAGACGTGCAAGAGCAGCAGCGCCATCGCGATGAGCTTTGCCGGCTCGACCAATATCGAGCTGATCCAGCCTTTGGACGACCATCCGTCGGTCTACAAGGAGACGATCGATCGCGTGGGCTATGGCTTCCATCACTTTGGCGTCGCGCGCGAGGACATCGAGGACGAGGTGGCGCGCCGGATTGCCCGTGGGGAAACATTGGTCCAGCGGGCGCCGGTTCCGACCGGCGGCTCTGTCGCGTTCTTCGAGGGTGGGCCGGGCGCGCCGGGCTTCGTAGAACTGATTCCCGCCACGGCGGGCATGGATGCAGGCTTCACCGCCTTCTGGGAGCAGACGCAGGATTGGGACGGCCGCGACCCCGTCCGGCCCTTCCTGTGAGCCGGTTTAGGCCCCGCTCGGCCTCAATCATATTGCGCAGCAACATCGCGGTGCCTGATACCGCCCGCCGTGGAAATGGCATGAACCGGTGATCCGTGCGAACCGGCTCCGAAGGGACCCGAAACTGGTTCGCTGGTGCAGCATGAACGTGCAATTTTTTGACGCCGTTGCGAGGTGATAAATCCCTATCAATTCGCTAATTTCTGCGCCGGAGGGTCTGGGCGGCCTTCCAATTTTTCGTTTGTGTAACATACAAAATTTCGTATGTTCCGCCCGTCCATCGATTCGACGTTGTCGTCGAACGCAGACCCTTGTTTCTCGCGATCCAAATGGAGAGGCTCTCTGATGTCCAACCCTACCAATCTTGAGCAAGTGCTCAACGCCGCCGGCAATCCGGTGGAAATGCTGCGCAACAGCCAGATCGGCGCCTATGTGTATCCGGTCGTTGCTCCGGAATTCTCCAACTGGCGCTCCGAACAGTGGGCCTGGCGCAACGCTGCGGTGCTGTTCGATCAGTCGCACCACATGGTCAACCTGTTCATCAAGGGCAAGGACGCGCTCAAGCTCCTGACCGATACGATGATCAACTCGCCCAAGGGCTGGGAAGTCAACAAGGCCAAGCAGTATGTGCCCGTGACGCCTTATGGCCACGTCATTGGCGACGGCATCATCTTCTGGGAAGAGCCCGAAGTGTTCTGCTATGTCGGCCGTGCGCCGGCTGCCAACTGGCTGCAGTACCATGCCGAGACCGGCGGCTACGACGTCGAGATCGTCTATGACGACCGTTCGCCTTCGCGTCCGATGGGCAAGCCCGTCAACCGTAGCTACTGGCGCTTCCAGATCCAGGGCCCGAACGCCTGGGACGTGATCGAGAAGTTGCATGGCGGCAAGCTCGAGCAGCTCCGCTTCTTCAACATGTCCACCATGAACATCGCTGGCCGCTCCGTGCGCACGCTCCGTCACGGCATGGCCGGCGCGCCGGGCCTCGAAATCTGGGGTCCGTACGAAGAGATGGAAGACATCCGCGGCGCCATCGTTGAGGCTGGCAAGGATCTCGGCCTGGTGCAGGTCGGTTCGCGCGCTTATCCCTCGAACACGCTGGAATCCGGCTGGATCCCGAGCCCGCTGCCGGCCATCTACACCGGCGAGAAGCTGAAGGCCTATCGTGAGTGGCTGCCGGCCAAGAGCTACGAAGCCACCGGCGCGATCGGCGGTTCGTTCGTCTCGAACAACATCGAGGATTACTACACCAATCCTTATGAGATCGGTTACGGTCCGTTCGTGAAGTTCGACCACGACTTCATCGGCCGCGATGCGCTCGAAGCCCTCGACGCTTCGACGCAGCGCAAGAAGGTCACGCTGGCCTGGAACGGCGACGACATGGCGAAGATATACGGTTCGCTGTTCGATGCCGACGCCGACTCGCACTACAAGTTCTTCGACCTGCCGCTGGCCAACTATGCCAACACCAATGCCGACGCCGTCCTCGACGCCGCTGGCAACACGGTCGGCATCTCGATGTTCACCGGCTACTCGTACAACGAGAAGCGCGCGCTTTCGCTCGCGACGATCGACCACGAGATCCCGGTTGGCACCGAGCTGACGGTCCTGTGGGGCGAGGAAAATGGTGGCACGCGCAAGTCCACCGTCGAGCCGCACAAGCAGATCGCTGTTCGTGCCGTCGTGAGCCCGGTTCCCTATTCGGTGACCGCGCGCGAGACGTACGAAGGCGGCTGGCGCAGCGCTCGCGTCGACGCCTGATCCTGATCCGTTGCGGGCGGCCATCCTCCGGGGTGGCCGCCCCGACGACCTTCTAAAAACACAGTAAGCCCTAATCGAGGCGAGGACTTTTCATGGCTACGGCAACCCTGGACAAGACCGCACTGGCGCGGCTGTTTGAAGACTACTCGCTCGAAATCACGCCCAAGGACGTGGAAGCGCTGCAGAATGCCGCGCACATGATCCCGCAGGGTACGCTCATTTCCTGCACCTTTTTGCCGGGTGCCGAGTTCGAGGATCGCGTCCGCGCGGCTCGGGCCATTCAGGACCTCGGTTTCAAGCCGGTCCCGCACATTTCCGCCCGGCGCCTTCTGGTGAAGGAAGACCTCAACCGTTTCCTCGACATGCTCGCCGCGCAGATCGACCTCAAGCATGTCTTCGTGATCGCCGGCGATCCCTCCGAACCGCTTGGGCCCTATGATGACGCGCTGGCCGTGATTTCCTCGGGCACGCTCAAGGAATATGGCATCCAGCATGTCGGCATTTCCGGCTACCCGGAAGGCCACCCGGACATCACCAACGAAAAGCTCGTCAAGGCGATGCATGACAAGGTCGCCTCGCTCAAAGAGCAGGGGATCGACTATTCGATCATGACCCAGTTCGGTTTCGATGCCGATCCGGTGCTCGACTGGCTCAAGCAGATCCGCGCCGAGGGCATTGACGGCCCCGTGCGCATCGGCCTTGCCGGCCCGGCCTCGATCAAGACGCTCCTCCGTTTCGCCGCGCGTTGCGGTGTCGGCACCTCCGCCAAGGTCGTCAAGAAGTACGGCCTCTCGATCACCAGCCTGATCGGCAGCGCCGGTCCCGATCCGGTGATCGCCGATCTCGTCCCCGCGCTGGGCGAGGAACATGGCAAGGTCCACCTCCATTTCTATCCGTTCGGCGGTCTGGTGAAGACCAATGAGTGGATCGTGAACTTCAAGGGCAAGCAGGGCATCTGACGCTCCGGCGTCCGTTGCCGCTCAATTAATTCCAGACAAAGACGGTCGGCCCGTTCCGGGCCGTATCATGGAAAGGCTAGGAGAATCATGGCTCAAGGCTCCGACATCGAAATCGCACGCGAAGCGAAGATGCAGAACATCGCCGAGGTCGGCGCAAAGGTCGGCATCCCGCAGGACGCGCTGCTGAACTACGGCCCTTACAAGGCGAAGCTGTCCTGGGACTTCATCAACAGCGTCCAGGGCAATCAGGATGGCAAGCTCATCCTCGTCACCGCGATCAATCCGACGCCGGCAGGCGAGGGCAAGACCACGACGACGGTCGGCCTTGCTGACGGCCTGAACGCCATCGGCAAGAAGACGGTCGCTGCGCTGCGTGAGCCGTCGCTCGGCCCGTGCTTCGGCGTCAAGGGCGGTGCCGCCGGCGGCGGTTATGCGCAGGTCGTGCCGATGGAGGACATCAACCTCCACTTCACCGGCGACTTCCACGCCATCACCTCGGCGAACAACCTGCTCGCCGCGCTGATCGACAACCACATCTACTGGGGCAACAAGCTCGGCCTCGATCCGCGTCGTATCGCATGGCGTCGCGTGCTGGACATGAACGACCGCGCCCTGCGTTCGATCGTGAACTCGCTCGGTGGCGTGTCCAACGGCTATCCCCGCGAGGACGGCTTCGACATCACCGTGGCGTCGGAAGTCATGGCGATCCTCTGCCTCGCTTCGGACCTCAAGGATCTGGAGCGTCGGCTCGGCAACATCCACGCCGGCTACACGCGCGACCGCAAGGCCGTGCTTGCCCGCGAGCTGAACGCCTCGGGCGCGATGACCGTCCTGCTCAAGGACGCGCTGCAGCCCAACATCGTGCAGACGCTCGAAAACAACCCCGTGCTGATCCACGGCGGCCCGTTCGCGAACATCGCACATGGCTGCAACTCGGTGCTCGCCACCAAGACGGCGCTCAAGATCGCCGACTATGTGGTGACCGAAGCCGGATTCGGCGCTGACCTTGGCGCCGAGAAGTTCTTCGACATCAAGTGTCGCAAGGCTGGCCTGAAGCCCTCCGCGGCCGTCATCGTGGCCACCATCCGTGCGCTCAAGATGCATGGTGGCGTCGACAAGGCCGATCTCGGCACGGCAAACCCTGACGCGGTGCGCAAGGGCGGCGTCAACCTCGCCCGTCACATCGAGAACGTCCGTCAGTTCGGCGTGCCCGTGGTCGTGGCGATCAACCAGTTCGTCACCGACACGGCCGAGGAAATGGCTGTCGTTCAGGAAATCGCGGAAGCCGCTGGCGCCGAAGCGGTCGAGTGCAGCCACTGGGCCAATGGCTCCAAGGGCACCGAAGAGCTGGCCCGCAAGGTTGTCGCCCTCGCCGAGGGCGGTTCGTCCAACTTCGCACCGATCTACGAGGACGGCCTCTCGCTGTTCGACAAGATCGACACGATCGCCAAGCGCATCTACCGCGCTAGCGAAGTGACCGCCGACAGCAGCGTGCGCAACAAGCTCAAGGGCTGGGAAGCCGATGGCTATGGCCATCTGCCGGTCTGCATGGCCAAGACGCAGTACAGCTTCTCGACCGACCCGAGCCTGCGCGGCGCGCCGACAAACCACGTCGTGCCGGTGCGCGACGTGATCCTGTCGGCAGGCGCTGAGTTCATCGTTGCGGTGTGCGGCGATATCATGCGCATGCCCGGCCTGCCCAAGACGCCGTCGGCGGACTTCATCCGTCTGGACGACAAGGGTCAGATCGAAGGTCTGTTCTGATCAATTAAGATTGAAGGAGGCTAGCGGCCTCCTGCTTTGAGAGATTGGCCTGTCGGCGTTGCTGGCGGGCCATTTTCTTTTCCGGTTAACAAGTATTTACCGCGTATTAACCATCGGTTAAACAGTCCTTGTCTGTGGGGGGCAAGCGAACGATGGTGCGCTATAAAGTGATGCTGGTTTTCGGCACGAGGCCCGAAGCCATCAAGATGTTTCCTGTCTATGATGCGCTGAAATCTCTACCGCAGATCGAGACGAAGGTCTGCGTTTCCGCACAGCATCGGGCCTTGCTCGACCAGGTTCTCGACCTCGCCGGGGTTGTGCCGGACTTCGATCTCGACATCATGGCGCCGGACCAGACGCTCGATACGTTGACGGCGCGGCTCATCCTCGCCTTGGGTGCCGTGTTCGACGCCGAACGGCCCGACAGGGTGTTGGTCCACGGCGATACCAAGACTGCAATGATGGCCGCCCTTGCGGCTTATTACCGCCGCATTCCGGTTGGGCATGTCGAGGCGGGCTTGCGCAGCGGCGATATCTACAACCCATGGCCCGAAGAGGTGAATCGCCGCATCATCGCCTGCGCGGCCAATCTGCACTTCGCCCCGACGGCGGGGGCGGCGGCAGCGCTGGAAGCCGAGCATACCCAAGGGCGGATCATCGTGACGGGCAACACGGTGGTGGATGCCTTGCTCGCGACTCAGGTCAGGCTGCGGGAGCAGCCTTTTTTGGCGGGCTCGATCGCACCCGTGCTGCGGCGCTTTGCAGGGCGCCGGATCGTTATCGTCACCAGCCACAGGCGGGAGAATCTGGGGCAGGGGCTTTCGAACATTGCCGCCGCCATCCGCACCCTCGCCCAGCGCGACGATGTGGCCATCATCTGGCCGGTCCACCCCAATCCACAGGTCCGCGCCACGCTGGAGCCCGCGCTTTCCGGCCTGGAGAATGTCGCGCTGATTGAGCCGCTGGATTATCCAGGATTTGTAGGCCTGTTGGATGCAGCTTCCCTGGTGTTGACGGATAGTGGCGGCATCCAGGAAGAAGCGCCCAGCTTCGGCAAACCGGTGCTGGTCATGCGCGAGACGACCGAACGGCCAGAGGGCATCGAGGCAGGCACCGCCCGTCTCATCGGCACCGTCCCTGATCGCATAGTCGCTGAAGTCGCGCGGTTGCTGGACGACCCGCAGGCCTATGCCGCCATGGCCCATGCCCATAGTCCTTTCGGGGATGGCCAAGCCGCCGCGCGCATCGCTGCAATGCTGGCCGAGGAAGCCGCAGCGCGATGGGTGGTGGTGCCCAGTCTGGGAAATCTGCAATCGGTTTCCCAGGTGCAGAGCGCGCCCTGAGCGCGGCTTGCATCATGATCTCGTCTGCGATCGGGGCGAATAACCTGGCCGGGTCTATGGCGTGCGAGTCATTGTGGAAGTCGGGCGAATGGCCTGCACCTCGCGTATCGGCGGTTTATATGGGATTCGCAATGCAGGCTGATTGGAATCCCCGACATGTCCCTTCGAAGCAGTTCGATTCGTCTCCTTCACCAAGTCAACGGCAAGGAGCAGGTCATCCACCAATCAAGCAGCAGAATCCGACACAATCTAAAGCAGTTGTATTTGTCGGAGCAATCGATTGCAAAAATGCTTAGACAAAGTGTATTCATTTTCGTAAGTCGATATTGACGATCGACAGTAGGGCCGATCGCGCTGTCATATTGGGGAGGATCATGGCCAAAAATGGCTTCCGGCGCGCATCTGCGCTTGGCTTCGTGTCGTTTGCTGCGCTTGTTACGTCGCAGGGTGTCAGCGCTCAGACGGGCACCGCACAGACCAATCAGTCCGAGGATGATGCCGCGAACACCGCTGACATTGTGGTGACCGGCACCCAGTTGCGCGGGGTTGCGCCGGTGGGTTCCTCGGTGATTGCAGTCGGTCAGCAGGAAATCCGCGACACGGGGCTGGCCACGACATCGGATATCCTCAAGACCATTCCGCAGGTGTCCGCCTTGGGGCCGGGCGAAGCCACGCTGGGCACCAACGTCAACAGCGCGACGCTCAACAGCACCCGCGCCAACGGCGTTAACCTGCGCGGCCTCGGCACGCAGGCGACGCTCACCTTGCTCGATGGCCGCCGCGCCCCTCCGGGCGGTGTTGCCGGCCAGCTCTTCGATGCCTCGGTGATCCCGGCCATTGCGCTCGAACGGATCGACATCGTGGCGGACGGCGCTTCGGCCACTTACGGCTCGGATGCTGTCGCGGGCGTCGCCAACCTGATCCTGCGCCGCAACTTCGACGGTCTGGAGGCCAGCGCGCGTTACGGCTTCGCTGATGGCTATGACGAATGGCAGGGCAATGCCATTCTCGGTAAGAAGTGGGACACCGGCTCGGTGATGATTGCCGGCGACTATTATTACCACAGCCGCCTGCGCCAAGAAGATCGCGCCGAGCTGTTCCAGTGCGATCAGCGTGCTTTTGGGGGCTTGAACAACTGCGCCTTCACCAGCTCGCCGGGCAATGTGATCGATCCCGCGACCTTTACCCGTTATGGGCTTCCGGGGGGCAGCGGCGAGAATCTGACACCGGCGAATCTGTCTACGACGCCCAATTTCCAGCAAAGCTATGTGAACAATGATCTTCTGCCGCAGCTCAAGCGCTGGAGCGTCATTGGGCGACTGGATCAGGAACTGACGCCTGCGCTCAAGATGTGGGCCAGCGGCTTCTACTCCAAGCGGACCCTGAACCAGCGCGCGGGGTCTCTGACGTTGGGCGCCGCGACGCCTGTTCCGAGCAGCAATCCCTATTTCATCGAGTTCGCGCCGGGGCAGACCTCGCAGATCGTCGAATATGCCTTTAACGAATATGGGCCGATCCAGGGCAACATCTACGAAAGCTCCTACCAGCTGGCGACCGGGTTCGATTATTCGCTGGATGGCAATTGGCAGCTTTCCATCTACGGCTCCCATGGCGCCACGGAAGGCGGCGCCAAGACGGACGGTTTCCTGAACACGGCTTTGCTCTCCGCCGCGCTGGCCGATTCCAACCCCGCGACGGCCCTGAACGTCTACGGGACGGGTCAAAACAGTCGTGATCAGATCGACCGCCTTGTCGCCTTCTTCGACGTGACCGGCCTCTACACGGTCGACCTCGTCAACGTGAAGACGGACGGTGCGCTGTTCAACATCGGCGGCGGCGCGGTGCGCATGGCGGTGGGCGGCGAGTTCCACCATGATTATTACCGCAACACCGCTGCCGAGAATATCAACGGGCCATCGCTCTCGCAGATCAACCTCTTTGGCGATACGGCCAGCTCTCGCGACGTCTGGTCGGCCTTTGCGGAGGTGAACGTGCCGCTGGTCGGTGCGGCCAATGCCATGCCGGGCATTGATCGGCTCGAACTCAACATTGCCGGCCGCTATGATCACTATAGCGACGTCGGCGGCACGACCAATCCGAAGTTCGGCATTCGCTACGATCCGGTGCCGGGCGTCTCGGCTCATGCCAGCTACGGCACCTCGTTCCGGGCGCCGACGCTGTCCGATACCAACCCCGCCAGTACGGCGACGGTGTTTTCGATCCCCAATTTCGGGCCGTTCGGCAATGTGATCGAATATGTCGGCGGCAATGCCGATCTCAAGCCTGAGAAGGCCACGACCTGGTCGGTTGGCGTCAAGTTCACCCCGCCGAGCAGCGGCTTCACTGCGTCGCTGGATTACTTCAACATCGATTATAAGGACGTGATCGAGACAGCGCCGGTGTTCAGCGTGCAGGTCTTCACCGACCCGGCCTACGCGCCGTTCGTGACCTTCAACCCGACCGTCGCGCAGGTGAACGCGATTTACGATCTGCCCTGGGCGCCGCCGGCGATCATTGCAGCTTCCGATGTCGATGCCATTGTCGATGCCCGCCGCAACAATGTCGGGCGCATCAAGATGGACGGGCTGGATTTCCTCGCCAACTATGCGTTCGATCTGGGCGGTGGATCGGCCAATATCGGCGTCTCGGGCACCTATCTGCTCAGCTATGGGCGAGCGACCGGCCCGACCTCGCCAACGGTGGACCGACTGAACCTGGCCAACTTCCCGCTGCGGTTCCGTGGCCGCGCCAATCTCGGGTGGCGGGGCGACAATTTCGGCGCCACGATGTTCGTGAACTATACCAATGCCTACACCAACACGGTGGGCACCATCGCGCCATCGCAGCCGGTCGACTCCTACACGACGGTCGATCTGACGCTGACCTACGACGTGCCGAAGGCGGACGGCGTGCTGAGCGGTCTGTCCTTCTCGCTGAGTGCGCTGAACCTGTTCGATGCCGCGCCGCCCTTCGCGGCGATCGCCAACAATCAGGTCTATGACTCCACCGTGGCAAACCCGCTCGGCCGGTTTGTCTCGCTGACAGTCCGCAAGGCGTTCTAACCCTGTGTCACCCGCGCCCTCCAGCAGGGCGCGGGTAGCCGGATTGCTCTCGACGGGCAGGGGCGAGCGCGCTACCCCGCCGACATGATCGACTGTCCCTCATCACCGCTGGCCCTGCATCTGGATCGTGACGCGCTGATCGCCAATTGGCGCTGGCTGGCAGCGCAGAGTGGGGCGGCAGCCTGCGGGGCAGCCCTTAAGGCCAATGGCTACGGCCTCGGCGCGACCGAGGTTCTTCAGCATCTGCTGGCCGCCGGGTGCCGGGATTTCTTCGTCGCGACATGGCAGGAAGCGGCGGCTCTGCTGCCATTGCTGGAAGGCGCATCGCTGAGCGTGTTGCACGGGGTGCGTTCTGAAGACCTCGCCTTTGCGCTGGCGGTACCGGCAAGACCGGTGCTGAACAGCGCCGCGCAAGTCACCCGATGGAAAGCTGCAGGCGGCGGCCCGTGCGATGTCATGATCGATACCGGCATGAACAGGCTGGGCCTACGCCCCGATGAGCTTGGCTCTGGCCTGCTGGATCGGCTGGAGATCGAGACACTCTGCAGCCACCTTGCCTGCGCCGATGAAGCGTCCGATCTGAACGCGGTTCAGCGCGCGCGCTTCGAGGCCGTGCGGCAGCAGGTACCGGCGCGGCGGTACAGCCTGGCCAACAGCGCCGGCATTCTGCTCGGGAGCGACTACGCCTTCGATCTCACCCGGCCGGGGCTCGCGCTCTATGGCGGCCTGCCGACGCCAACTGCGACCGGCCATATCCGCCCGGTCGTGCGTCCCCATGCGCAGATCCTCCAGCGGCGCCGGGTCGAAGCTGGCGAAACAGTGGGCTATGGCGCGACCTTCACCGCGAAGGCGCCCGTCGAGACGGCGATCGTCAATCTTGGCTACGCAGACGGCTATCTGCGCGCCTTTGCCGGGGGAGGGGCGATGCTCCATGGCGGAGAGCGGCTGCCGCTGCTGGGGCGCGTCTCCATGGATCTGATCGCCGTCGATGTCAGCACGGCATCGGATTTGGAGGAAGGGGCGTGGCTGGAGGTGGCGTATGATCTGCCCAGCGCCTCAGCGCACACCGGTTTGTCGCAATATGAGTTGCTGACCGGGCTCGGCCAGCGGTTCGAGCGGCGCTGGGTTTAGTTATGAACCGCCCGCCAGCGCGCTCAAGGCAACGCTGACGGGCCTGTTCTTCATTCCGCGGTGTCGGATGCTTCGCCGTCGGCCGCCGGCATGTCCGCGTCGACCTCGTCCGTGCTTTCCTCAATCCGCGCGGCACTCACGACATGCTCGTTCTGCGCCACGTCGAACAGGCGCACGCCCGCAGAACCACGGCCGATCACGCGCAGGCTGCTGAGCCCCATGCGGATGAGCTTTGCCTGATCGGTCACCAGCATGAGCTGATGCTCGCGGGTCGCCGGGAAGCTCGCCACAACCGGGCCGTTACGCTCGATATTGTCGATATTGGTGATGCCCTGGCCACCACGCCCGGTGCGGCGATACTCGAACGCCGAGGAGAGCTTGCCATAGCCATTGGCGCAGACGGTCAGGATGAACTGCTCGCGGGCGCGCAGCGCCTCGAAACGGTCGGCGGCCATCTTCGGCTCGCCCTCCTTCTCACCCTTCCATGGAGCAAAGCGCAGATACTCCTCGCGCTCTTCCATGTCCTGAATACCGGCACGTTGGAGCACGGAGAGCGAGATGACCTCGTCGCCTTCCTTCAGCGTCATGCCGCGCACACCGGTGGAGTTGCGGCTCTGGAACTCGCGCACATCATCGCCTCGGAAGCGGATCGCCTTACCCTGGCGGGAAGCCAGCAGCACGTCATCCTCCTCGGTGAGCAGCGCGACGCCGATCAGGCGGTCGTCGGCGTCCTCACCCTCGAACTTCATGGCGATCTTGCCGTTCGAGGGGATGTTGGTGAAGGCATCCATGCCGTTGCGGCGTACGCTGCCCTTGGCGGTGGCGAACATGACATGGAGCTGCGCCCATTCATTCTCGTCTTCCGGCAGCGGCAGAACGGTCTGGATGGTCTCGCCCTCGGCCAGCGGCAGCAGGTTGACCATCGGACGTCCGCGTGTGGCCGGCCCGCCTTCCGGCAAGCGCCAGACCTTGAGGCGATAGACCTTGCCCAGCGTCGAGAAGAACAGCACCGGCGTGTGCGTGGAGGTCACGAACAGCTCGGTAACGACATCCTCTTCCTTGGTCGCCATGCCGGCGCGGCCCTTGCCGCCGCGGTTCTGGGCGCGGAAGGTATCGAGCGGCGTGCGCTTGATGTAACCGGACATGGTCACGGTCACGACCATGTCTTCGCGCTCGATCAGATCCTCATCCTCAATGCCGTCGGCAGCGGGGGCAAGGGTGGAGCGGCGGGGTGTCGCGAACTCTGCTTCAATCGCGTCGAACTCTGCGCGCATCACCTCGAACAGGCGAACGCGGCTGGCGAGGATCTCGAGATAGCCGGCAATCGCATCGGCCAGCCCCTTGAGCTCATTGCCGATCTCGTCACGGCCCAGCGCCGTCAGCCTGTGCAGGCGCAGATCGAGAATGGCGCGAACCTGCGCGTCCGACAGATGATAGACGCTGCCCGAGGGCTCATCATCTGCCGCTTCGACCAGCTTGAGATAGGGCGCGATGTCCCCGATCGGCCAGGCGCGCGCCAGCAGCGCCTCGCGGGCCGCCGCCGGACTGCTCGCCCCGCGGATCATGCGCACGACTTCATCGAGATTGCTGACCGCGATGACGAGGCCGAGCAAGATGTGCGCGCGGTCGCGTGCCTTGGCCAGCTCGAACTTGGTCCGGCGCGTGATCACTTCCTCACGGAAGCGCACGAAGGCCTCGATGATGTCGCGCAGCGTCAGCAGCTCGGGCCGCCCGCCACGGATGGCGAGAATATTGGCCGGGAAGCTCGACTGCGCGGGCGTGTGCCGCCACAGCTGATTGAGCACCACATCCGCCGTGGCATCGCGCTTCAGCTCGATGACGACGCGGACGCCCTCGCGGTTGGATTCGTCGCGAATGTCCGAGATGCCCTCGATCCGCTTGTCTTTGGCCGCCTCGGCGATCTTTTCGACGAGGCCGGCCTTGCCAACCTGGAACGGGATTTCGGTGAGGACGATCTGCTGACGGTCCCCGCGCAACGTCTCGATCACATGGCGCGAGCGCATGATGATCGATCCGCGCCCGGTCGTGTAAGCCGAGCGGGCACCGGACTGGCCGAGGATGAGCGCGCCGGTCGGGAAGTCCGGGCCCGGCACGATTTCCATCAGCTCCTCGGCAGAGATCGCCCCGTTATCCATGTACGCCTTGCAGGCACGCAGCACTTCGCCGAGATTGTGCGGCGGGATATTGGTGGCCATGCCGACCGCGATGCCACCGGCACCGTTGACCAGCAGGTTGGGGAAGCGGGCAGGAAGCACCTGCGGCTCGCTCTCGCTGCCATCATAGTTCGGCAGGAAATCGACCGTGTTCTTGTCGAGATCGTCGAGCAGCGCATTGGCGACCTTGGCGAGGCGCGCCTCGGTGTAGCGCATGGCCGCCGGCGAATCCGGGTCCATCGAGCCGAAGTTGCCCTGGCCGTCGATGAGCGGCACGCGCATCGACCAATCCTGCGTCATGCGTGCCAATGCGTCGTAGATCGAGCTGTCACCGTGCGGGTGATATTTACCCATCACGTCGCCGACGATGCGGGCCGATTTGCGATAGGGCTTGTTATAGGTGAAGCCCATTTCGTGGGCGCCGAACAGGATGCGGCGATGCACGGGCTTCAGCCCGTCGCGCACATCCGGCAGCGCGCGGGACACGATCACCGACATGGCGTAGTCGAGATAGCTCGACTTCATCTCATCGACGATGTTGATCGGGCTGATATCCGAGGGTTCGGCGAGGATTGTCTCGTCGCTCAAGCGTTTTCTCTTATGATTACGTGGTGGGAACTCGAAGCGGTGTGACTAGCCCGCGACTGCAGAAAAGGCCAGAGAAAAGGGCAAAATTGCACGCTGCCTCGAACCGGTCGAAGCCGAATGGGGGCGGCAGCGCGACGGCTTGCGGATTTCCCATGCCAACCGGCATCGCGCCCTCATGACAAGCCCGGGAACGGTGGTTATAGCGGCATTCAATTCCCGTTCACGCGTGATCCTGCAGTGCAGGGCCATGAAGTCAGCGGGATCCGCGACTTGGGGGCCGAGATCTTAGTTCTGGAGGAATATTTGATGCGTCTGTTCAATACCACTGCTCTTACGATCACCCTGGCCGCGTTTGCGGCGGGCGCCTTTGCAACGGCTCCCGCATCGGCGCAGAACCGGGATGGCAAGCAGGCCGAACAGAGTTCGGCACCCAAGATTTCGCTGAGCCGCGGCTTCCAGAAGGGAGCGGTCGAAGCCCAGGAGCTGGTCAAGAAGCAGGATTTTGCGGGCGCAAAGGCGAAGCTGGATGAGATCCAGTCCACGGCGACGAAGCCCGACGATCGCTATTTCTTCGGCAGCCTGCTGCTGCAGGTCGGCATCAACCAGAAGGATGAGGCCATCCAGCGCCAGGCTCTGGAAGCGATGATCGACTCCGGCATGACGCCGGCGACCGAAGTGGCGAAGTTCCACTATTTCGTCGGCCAGTTCGCCTTCAACGCCAAGCAATATGATCAGGCCCGCACGCACTTCCAGTCGGCGATCGACGGCGGCTACGGCGGCCCCACGCCCGACGTGCTGATCGCAAACACCTATTTCAACGAGGCGCAGGACCAGATCGTCAACAACCAGTTCACCGATGCCGGCAAGGCCAAGGTGGAGCAGGGCCTGCCGCACCTCAAGCGCGCGATCGAACTGCAGAAGGCATCTGGCCAGCCTGTCGATGCGAGCTGGTACAACAAGGGCCTGAGCATGGCGGTGTTCGCCAAGTCGCCGACGCTCTCCGACTGGACCAAGCTGGCACTGCCGGTCAGCGGCACGCCAGACAACTGGGCGCTGGTGCTGCGGATGTTGCAGGACGAATATCCCAATGCGACCCGCGACGAGAGCATCGACATCATGCGTCTGATGGCGGCCACCAAGTCGCTGAAGAGCGCCTATAATTACAATGAATATGCAGAGGCGGCCAATCGCCTCGGCCTGCCCGGCGAGGTCAAGGCAGTGATCGATCAGGGTCGCTCCAGCGGCGTTCTGAGCGGCACCACGCTGTCCGACCTCTATCAGGTCGCGACCAGCGGGATCACGCAGGATCGCGCATCGCTGGCAACTTCGGAGAAGAGCGCAGCGTCTGCCGCCACCGGCAAGCCCGCCGCAAACACCGCCAGCGCCTTCATGAGCTATGGCGACAATGCCAAGGCCGTGACCCTGTATCGCCTGGCGCTGCAGAAGGGCGGCGTGGATGCGGATGAGGTCAATACGCGCCTCGGCATCGCGCTGGCACGTTCGGGCGACAAGGCCGGTGCTCTCGAGGCATTCGGCAAGGTCAGCGGCACCGGCGTGCGCAAGCGGACCGCCGACCTCTGGACGGTGTGGCTGAACAGCCCCAACGCCTGAACCCCTGCGGGTGGATCGAAAAAGTTAGAATGCCGGCGGCTCTGTCGCCGGCATTTTTATTGGGCGTTGGACGGACTGCCTCAGCCCTCAGCCACGCCCGGGCTCAGCGGCCGACCGGCACCCCTGGCAGGTTCTTGGACGTGCGGATCGTCAGCGACGTCTTCACGCTGGCCACATTGGGCGCTTGCGTCAGCTGCGAGGTGAGGAACTGCTGAAAGCTGCGCAGATCCTGCGCCACCACCTTGAGGATGAAATCGATCTCGCCATTCAGCATGTGGCATTCGCGAACTTCCGGCAGCGCCGCGACATGGGCCTCGAATGCCTGCAAATCCTCTTCCG
This sequence comes from Sphingobium sp. B8D3A, assembly GCF_025961995.1. Classification (NCBI taxonomy): domain Bacteria; kingdom Pseudomonadati; phylum Pseudomonadota; class Alphaproteobacteria; order Sphingomonadales; family Sphingobiaceae; genus Sphingobium; species Sphingobium sp. B8D3A. The sequence continues at coordinate 2,062,172 of NZ_JAOQOS010000001.1, forward strand.
CCTGACTTTTCAGGCTGACCATGGCGAACACCGTCGTCGTGTAGCCCAGGGCGACCGGATCGAGATGGGCGTGGTAGGAGGCGATGAAGCCGCGATCTTCCAGGCTTTTCACCCGGCGCAGGCAGGGCGGGGCGGTCAGGCCGACGCGCCGTGCCAGCTCGACATTGGTCAGGCGGCCATCTTCCTGAAGCAGGTCGAGCAATTTGACGTCGGTCTCATCCAGCGAACTACCGGGCATAGAGGACATTTCCTTTCACGGTAGATGTTCTTGCAGACATATAATGTCGCTGCAACGTAATTGTCCCACAATGCAACGTCCCATTTTTTAACGCTAGGCGGGTCGGTTTACCATCAGTACACGCGGTTCCGTTACAGGGGCCAACTGAATGCGTTTCAACGATCTTCTGCGGACGGTGCTGGCCAATGGCGGCGAGGGCACAGGTGCCGCCGTGACGCGGTGGCGCCAGTGCATGGATCTGCTTGCCCAATATGATGTCTCTGGCGTGGAAACCCAGAAGCTTTCGCCGGACGAGGCGCATACCATCCTGACGATCCTGCAGGAGGCCCGCCCGAAGGTGAGCCTGGAAGGCCGCATCGCGTCCGTCGTGGAGCTTGGGTCCAGACTTCGCTCGCCCACGCTGGTGCAATGGCTGGCGGGCGACCATCCTTCGGTTGTCGTGGCGATGATGAAGTCTGTCCGTCTGACGGGCGAAGACTGGGCCGCGATCATACCCCATCTAGGTCCGCTGGCGCGCAGTGTTCTGCGTCGCCGTCCGGATCTGCCGGATGCCGCAATGGCTGCGTTACGACGCTTCGGCGAAGTCGATCTGTCGCTGCCGGCGGTCGAGGTTCGGCAGGCGGAAGCAGAGACGTCGAGTGCGGACCGGGTCGTTGCGACCGAGGAGCTTGATCGCCCGGGCAGCACGGACGAGGCAAGCCAGATCGGCCGGCTCGTTGCGCAAATCGAGCGGTTCAAGAAGGCGAACCCGTTCAAGGCGGCCGGCGCCGCTGACCCTCGGCCGGATGCAGTCCAGCCAGAGTCTCGGGTCCAGAATACGCCGGACGCCGATGTCGACAGCTTTCAGTTCGAGACCGATGCTTCGGGCCTCGTCCGCCTGACCGACGGCGCATTTCCCGAGGCGATCATTGGCCTGAGCATTGCGACGCCGGGCGTGGATGTCAGCCATGGGGTGGATGGCGCCACGCTTGGGGCATTTCGGCACCGCGCCGCGTTCGAGAATAGCCGCCTGACCTTGCAGGACGGTGCGCTGGCGGGCGAATGGCGCATCTCCGGCGAACCGCATTTTGACCGACAGAGCGGTCGCTTCCGGGGCTATACCGGCATTGCCAGGCGCGAGCGGCGGTTCGAGGCGCCGGTTCGCCCCATTGAAACGCAGGCGAGCGACGAGGGCGCCACGCTCTCTGCCACCAGCACGCGGCAACTGATCCATGAGCTGCGCACGCCGTTGAACGCCGTTCAGGGCTATGGCGAAATGATAGAAGCGCAGATCCTGGGCCCGGTCCCTGAGGTCTATCGCGACATCGCCCGGGCCATCCTGGCGGATGCACGGGCATTGCTGACGACCTTCGACGATCTCGACGCGGCAAGCCGACTGGAGCGGGGAGACCTCTCGGCCCAGCAGGATGATGTCGATCTGACCGCTGCCCTGCATAGGGTGGTGGACGCCGCCGGCTTTGGCCAGGCCGTCAATCTCTCGGTCGAGAGCGGCTCCAGCCTTGTGCATGGCGACCGCAACCAGATCGAACGCATGTTGAATCACCTGATCCGCATCGGCCATGCCGGCTTGGCTGCGGGGGAACAGCTTGTCCTGTGCGTCTGTCCGGCGCCGGAGCGCGCCTCCGTGAGCTTGACGATGAGTCGCCCGACGGCCTTGCGCGGCATCGAGGCGCGCGCCTTTCTCGAACAGGGTTATGTGGTCGAGCAGCGCCTCTATGGCGACACGCCGCCGCTCGGCCTTGCGTTCACCCTCAAACTGGTGCGGGGAATCGTCCGCCATCTCGGCGGGGAGTTCGCCATCACGGCACAGGCCTTTGGCATCGTGCTTCCGACCGCGCCCGAGGCCTATCGCGAGCAGGGCCATAACGGCTGATCCGACGCCTGTTCGCTCCGCTCGCCACCATGCATCAAGACTTGCCAAGCAGGATCGCCGCAAGCTAACGCGCCTAGAGCCGGCGCCATGCGCTGCGGTGGAGAATGGGGCCTGTAGCTCAATGGTTAGAGCTGGCCGCTCATAACGGCTAGGTTGCGGGTTCGAGTCCTGCCGGGCCCACCATCCATCGAAGAGCGGACGTTGCTGCGCTTTGCGCTTGCCGCAAAGGCACAGCGACCGCCCGGCTCAGCCGTGGCAATGCCGATCACACTATTCAGAAAATAAGGGAAAAGTGGTCGGGGAGACAGGATTCGAACCTGCGACCCTCTGCTCCCAAAGCAGATGCGCTACCAGGCTGCGCTACTCCCCGATCCAGGGCGGGCCTTAGCTTTCGCTTTGCCCTTGATGCAAGCACAAAGGCCGCGCCGATCCCGGATGTGTCCGGTGGCGAGGCGGCGATGATCGCAAGAAGATCACCGGTGCCTGTAACTGGCGGGCACGATCCAAACGGCATTGCCGGTGACCGTACCACCAAATGTAAAGGCGGCGCCGATGATCGACGCCGCCCTTGAACAATGCGCAGAAGCGCAGTCGCAGATTACTCTGCTGCGTTCGCCGCGTTGTTCGAGACGTTGGCGAGGTTGTCCATCGCGTTCGCAGCATTGTCAGCAGCGTTGGCAGCAGCGTCCAGCTCGTTCACAACCAGCTCGTTGGAGACGTTGTTGGTCTCAGCAGCCGGCTTCTCGCCGCACGCTGCAAGGCTCATGAGCGCGATCGCGGCGCCGGCCACAGCAAACTTCTTCATATTATTAGGCTCCCATAGCAAAGGTCGTGCACAGCAAAGGGCACGAGCGGCCCAATTAACGCATGCCGCAGGGAAATCAATAGCCTTATCAACCAAAGTGCTTGGCAATAAGGGACGGTTTTTCGTGTGGGACAGCGCTTTTACCGCGGGAAGGCGGAGAGTGCCGGAGCGGCACAAGCCGGGATTTGCCAATGGACCCTCCGTAAGCTAACCGGGCGCCAATTCAAAGATACACCATTCCGCTCAAGAGGACCGTTTCCCGATGGCCGTCCAGTACAGCTTTGTCATGAAGGGTCTGACCAAGACCTTCCCCGGCGCAAACAAGCCGCTTTTCAATAACATCCACCTTCAGTTCCTGCCGGGAACGAAGATCGCGATCATCGGCGTCAACGGCGCCGGTAAATCGACGCTGATGAAGGTGATGGCCGGCATCGACAATGATTACACGGGCGAGGCCTGGGCCGCCGAGGGGATTCGCGTCGGCTATCTGCCGCAGGAGCCGCAGCTCGATCCCGACAAGACGGTGATCGAAAATGTGAAGGACGGCGTGCGGCCTGTCGCCGATCTGGTCGACCGGTTCAACGAGATCAGCGCGATCATGGGCGACCCGCCGGAAGACTGCGATTTCGACGCGCTGATGACGGAGATGGGCGAGCTTCAGGAGAAGATCGACGCGGTCGACGGCTGGACGCTCGACAATCAGCTGGAGATCGCCATGGAGGCGTTGCGCTGCCCGCCGGGCGACTGGAGCGTCGACAACCTCTCGGGCGGTGAAAAGCGCCGTATCGCTCTGTGCCGTCTGCTGCTGGAAAAGCCGGACATCCTGCTGCTCGACGAACCGACCAACCACCTCGATGCCGAGAGCGTCCAGTGGTTGGAGCAGCACCTGATCAACTACACCGGCAACGTGATTCTCGTTACCCACGACCGCTACTTCCTGGACAATGTCGTCGGCTGGGTGCTGGAGCTGGACCGCGGTCGGGGCATCCCGTTCGAGGGCAATTATTCGAGCTGGCTGGACGCCAAGGCCAAGCGCATGGCGCAGGAAGAGCGCGAGGATGCCGGTCGGCAGAAGGCGATCAAGGAGGAGCTGGAGTGGATCCGGCAGTCGCCCAAGGCGCGCCAGACCAAGAGCAAGGCGCGTATCCGGGCGTTCGACGAGTTGGTCGAGAAGCAGGAGAATCGCGCGCCGGGCAAGGCCCAGATCGTCATCCAGACACCCGAGCGCCTTGGCGGCAAGGTGATCGAGGCCAAGAACCTCACCAAATCCTATGGCGACAAGCTGCTGTTCGATGATCTCTCCTTCACGCTGCCGCCGGGCGGCATTGTCGGCGTGATCGGCCCGAACGGCGCGGGTAAATCTACGCTGTTCCGGCTCATCACCGGGCAGGAACAGCCCGATTCGGGCAGCATCGAGGTCGGGCCGACCGTGCGCCTGGGCTATGTCGACCAGAGCCGCGATGCGCTCGATCCGAATCATAACGTCTGGGAAGAAATCTCCGGCGGGCATGATCTGATGACCATCGGCAAGCATGAGTTGCAGACGCGCGCCTATGTCGGCGCCTTCAACTTCAAGGGGCCGGACCAGCAGAAGAAGGTCGGCCAGCTCTCCGGCGGTGAACGCAACCGCGTCCATATGGCCAAGATGCTCAAGGAGGGTGGCAACGTCCTCCTGCTCGACGAACCGACCAACGATCTCGACGTCGAGACGCTGCGCGCTCTGGAAGACGCGCTTGAGAACTTCGCTGGCTGCGCCGTGGTCATCAGCCACGACCGCTTCTTTCTCGACCGCCTGGCGACTCACATCCTCGCTTTCGAGGGGAACAGCCACGTCGAATGGTTCGAAGGCAATTTCGAGGCCTATGAGGAAGACAAGCGCCGCCGCATGGGCGACGCCGCGGATCGCCCGACGCGACTCGCGTACAAGAAGCTGACGCGGTAACGAGGCTCACGAGGCCGGGCAGGGGGCAGCGATTAGCCGGAGGCTCTATCGCCAGCTCTCGCCAGGCCGATCGAGCGTCGGCCGACTCGGCGCGGATCGACCCAGTGTGGCGAGGGCGCTGGATGTCGGCGTGACGCCGGGCTAGGCATTGCGCCATTGGCCGTTGGCGATCACCGGTAGACCCTCAACACTGCGATTATACTCATAGGTCCAGACCCGGCGCCCACTGTCCAGCAGGTCGACCTCGACGCGGCGATACTCTGACGCACCGGGCTTCTCGGGATCGTACAACTCATAGACATCCATTTTCTCGAGCAGCAGCGGATCGCGGATGCCGATCAGTTCGCCATGCACCACGCCTGACTCGCCCGTGACCAGCCCGGGATAATCACCCAGATGATAGAGCCGGCCGACCACCCGGTCCGGCCCGAGGCGGCGAACGCCGCCCTCCATGCCGAGCGCCGCGAAGCCCGGTCCGCCTGTCATCAATAGTCCGTAGACGAAGAAAGCGACTTCTGTGTCCATCGCCTATTCGAACGGAGCGAAGTCGCCGCTCTGCTCATCGAGCACGTGCAGGACGCCATCCGATATGGCGAAGAATGCGCCTCGGAGCGCCAGCGCGCCGCTGGCTTCCTTTTCCGCGATCCACGGGAAGGTGCGCAGATTGGCGAGGCTGACCTTGACGGCGGCCAGTTCCATCGCCCGGCCTGCCGCGCCGCCATGGTCGCTGCCATGCGTCGCGACGACCTCCGCCCGCGCGTCGTCCAGCAGGGATATCCAGTTCGCGATGAATCCGCCTTCGCCGGGCGCCGCATCGTGCATGGCGCGGGTGAGCGCGGCGTTGCAGCCGCCGCACATGCCGTGGCCCATCACAAGAATTTCCCCCACGCCAAGGAACTGCACCGCGAACTCGACGGCAGCGGAGACGCCGTGCCGCCCTGGATTGGTTTCGAACGGGGGCACCAGCGCGGCGACGTTGCGGACGACGAAGATTTCGCCGGGACTGGTGTCGAAAATCTGGGTCGGATCGACGCGGCTATCGGAGCAGGCGATCACCATCACGCGGGGGCTCTGGCCCTCGCTCAGTTCCGCCCAGCGCGTGCGCTGTTCGGACCAGTCCTGACCGCGAAACCGGCGATATCCTTCGAGCATGTCTGAAAACTGTACCATGGCAATTTCTTTGCCGATGATCGTGGGGGCTGGCAAGCGGGCTTTGCGGTCGCTATCTGGGCGGCATGAACGATCTCTCGTCCGATCCCGCAGGCTTCCGCCCGCGCAAGCCCGACTGGATCCGCGTCAAGGCGCCGGTGAGCGCCGGTTACGAAGCCACACGCAAGTTGATGCGCGACAAGGGGCTGGCGACCGTCTGCGAAGAGGCGGCCTGCCCGAACATCGGTGAGTGCTGGACCAAGAAACACGCCACGGTGATGATCCTGGGCGACACCTGCACCCGGGCCTGCGCCTTCTGCAATGTGAAGACCGGGATGCCCCGGCCTGTCGATCCGCGCGAGCCGCAGAATCTGGCCGATGCCTGCGCCGAAATGGGTCTTGAGCATATCGTCGTCACGTCGGTGGACCGCGATGATCTCGCCGATGGCGGGGCAGGGCAATTCGTGAAGGTGATCGAGGCGCTGCGCCGCACGACGCCGGAAACGACGATCGAAATTCTGACGCCGGATTTCCGCAACAAGCATGAGGCCGCCGTGGAGGCCATCGTCGCGGCGCGGCCGGATGTGTATAATCACAATCTGGAGACCGTACCCCGGCTGTATCCTACGATCCGCCCGGGCGCGCGCTACTATGCTTCGCTGCGGCTGCTGGAGACGGTGAAGCGGCTCGATCCCTCCATTTTCACCAAGTCCGGCATCATGCTGGGCCTCGGCGAACAGCGTCTCGAGGTCCATCAGGTGATGGACGACATGCGCTCGGCGGATATCGATTTCCTGACCATGGGCCAGTATCTACGGCCGACGCCCAAGCATGCCGAGGTCGCGGAATTCGTGACCCCGCAGGCGTTCAAGGCTTATGCCGCCATTGCGCGGGCCAAGGGCTTCCTGCAGGTCGCTTCCAGCCCGCTGACCCGCTCAAGCTATCATGCCGGCGACGACTTTGCCCAGATGCGGGCCGCGCGCGAAACCGCGCTTGCCAAAGCCGCGATTAAAAGCAGCCTCTGAACGCCCATGCCCAAGCATAACGAAACCCGCCATCTGCCTTACTCGCCCGAACAGATGTTCGATCTGGTGGCTGACGTCGCGTCCTATCCGGAGTTCCTGCCGTGGGTCAGCGCCATGCGGGTCCGCTCGAACAGCGACACGGAGATGCTGGCGGACATGGTGGTCGGCTTTAAGGGGTTGCGCGAGACCTTCACCTCGCGTGTCGTCAAGGAGCGGCCGCACCATGTGCATGTCGATTATGTCGACGGGCCATTGCGCCATCTCTCGAATGACTGGCGCTTCCGGCCGGACGGGGAGGGCGGGGTGCTGATCGACTTCGAAGTCGATTTCGCGTTCAAGAGCCGCATGTTCGAGATGCTGGCCGGTCAGGTGTTCGACAGGGCGCTGCGTAAGATGATCGGCGCTTTTGAAGAGCGGGCGGCAGCCCTTTACGGCGCGGATGCCTCGGGCAGCAGCAGTTCGAGCGCACATAGCGCCGCCTGAAGCCGCACCTTCGCGCGGCCTTCATCCTCGAATTTCCGCAGGTCGGCGACGGCATCGGCATCCTGCATGCCCTTTTCAGCGCGGGCGAACACGACCGTGCCTACAGGCTTCAGCTCCGTTCCGCCATCTGGGCCGGCCACGCCGGTGATCGAGACGGCGACATCGGCTCCCGTCCGGTTGAGGGCGCCATGCGCCATCGCCCAGGCGGTGGCGATGGAGACCGCCCCGAAGGCATCGATCACATCTTCGCTGACGCCGAGCAATTTGACCTTCTGCGCGTTGGAATAAGTGACGAAGCCAGCCTCGAACACGGCGGACGATCCGGGAATTTCGGTCAATGCGGCAGCAACCAGCCCCCCGGTGCAGCTCTCCGCGACCGCAACGGTGCGGCCAATGGCGCGATTTTCCGCGATAACGCGACGGGCCAGCACGACAAGTTCGGCAGGCAGCACGCCATCGGCATTGTTCAGGGTCGACTCACTCATGATCGTCCACGCATGATCGCATCGGGTTGAAAAGCCAACGCCATTAACGATGGCCTCGACGAACGGGAACGGTGGCGACTGGCATTTGGTTGCCTTGAGGCCGCGTCACGATGCGGGTTCAACGTCATCATCCGGCACGCGCAGAGTCACCACGGCCTGCGCCGCGATGCCCTCGCCGCGGCCGGTCAGCCCCAGTCGCTCGGTCGTGGTGGCCTTCACGCTGATCCGGGCTTCCTGCAACATCATGATCTCCGCCAAGCGGGCGCGCATCGTCCCGCGATGCGGCCCGATCTTGGGCGCCTCGCAGATGATCGTCACGTCGACATGCTCGATCTGCCCGCCACGCGCCAAGACGCGATCGCAGGCGAAGGCCAGGAACCGATCCGAAGCCGCGCCCTTCCATTGCGGATCGCTGGGCGGGAAATGGCTACCGATATCCCCCTCGGCCAACGCGCCAAGCATCGCATCGACCAGCGCATGGATCGCCACGTCGGCATCGCTATGGCCGGAGAGGCCATGACTGTGGGGGATCTGCACGCCGCACAGCCAGAGATCTTCGCCTTCCACGAGGCGATGCACATCGAAACCCATACCCACGCGCGTGCTCATGCCGGCCGTCAATATTCGCTCCATCCGTTCATGATCGCCCGGTCCCGTGATCTTCTCAAGCGCGTTGTCGCCTGGCACCAATGCCACGTCGATGCCCGCGCGCCGTAGCATCTGCGCGTCGTCGGTCGGCTCCTCTGGCCCCGTCCAATTCTGATGGGCGGCTATGAGCGCGGCAAAATCGAAGCCCTGCGGGGTCTGCACGCGCGCGAGGATCGACCGGTCGACCACCTGGCCGGCCTCGTCGCCACCGGAGCGCACCAGTGTGTCGACCACCGGGAGTACCGGAACCACGCATCGGGCGCCATCGACGAGGGCGCCGAGCACGCGGTCGATGACGTCGACCGGAAGCAGCGGCCGGGCGCTGTCATGAACGAGCACATGGGCCGCACCGGGCTCGCTGCCTGCCAACGCCTCAAGACCGGCGAGAACGGAGAGGCGCCGGCTGCTGCCACCTGCAACGATCATCAGACCTTCCGCGCGGGGGCCGAGCAGGCTGCGCATCGCATCCTCGCTGCCTGGCGGCACGACGAGCGCCACAGGGCCAACGCCGGGATGGGCGCGCAACGCATCCAGCGCATGGGCCACAACCGGCTTGCCGGCGAGCGTTCGCAACTGTTTGGGTGTCTCGTGACCGGTGCGCAAGCCGGCACCGGCAGCGAGCAAAATCGCGGCTGACAGGCCTGCGGGAGGGGCTTGATCGGGCATGGGGGCGCGCTTAGCGCACGGCTTGCTTGCCCGCCAGCGTCATTCGCGGTAAGGGCTGCCTGTTTTTTAGGCAACATTCCGGTCATGACGCTGCTCAAACCCATCCAGATCGGTCCCGTGCGGATCGAGACACCGGTCGTTCTTGCGCCCATGACGGGCGTGACCGACATGCCGTTCCGCACGCTCGTGCGGCGCTATGGGTCGGGCCTTAACGTCACAGAAATGATCGCCTCACCCGCGATGATCCGCGAGACACGGCAATCGCTGCAGAAGGCCGCCTGGCACCCGATCGAGGAACCGGTGTCGCTTCAGCTCGCCGGCTGCCAGCCCGCTGAAATGGCTGAGGCAGCCAAGCTCAATGCCGATCGGGGCGCGGCCATCATCGACATCAACATGGGCTGCCCGGTGAAGAAGGTGGTGAATGGCGATGCCGGCTCGGCGCTGATGCGCGACCTGCCGCTCGCTGCCCGACTGATCGAGGCGACCGTGAAGGCGGTCGATGTGCCGGTGACCGTGAAGATGCGAATGGGCTGGTGCCATGACAGCCTGAACGCACCCGAGCTGGCACGCATCGCCGAGGATTTGGGCGCCAAGCTGATTACGGTTCACGGGCGGACCCGCAACCAGATGTACAAGGGCAGCGCGGACTGGGCGTTCGTGCGGCGCGTGAAGGATGCGGTGAAGTTGCCCGTCATCGTGAATGGCGACATCTGCTCGCTCGACGACGCGCGCACCGCGCTGGCGCAGAGCGGCGCCGATGGCGTGATGATCGGGCGCGGCGCCTATGGCAGGCCGTGGCTGCTCGGGCAGGTCATGCAGGGTCTGGTGAGCGGCCGGACCGTCGAGAACCCCAGTATTGCCGAGCAATATGCCGTGATTGTCGAGCATTATCGCGCGATGCTCGACCATTATGGCGAGACGACCGGCGTCAACATGGCCCGCAAGCATCTGGGCTGGTACACCAAGGGCCTGCCCGGCTCGGCCGAGTTCCGCAACATGGTCAATCAGGTGCCGGATGCGGCGACCGTGCTCGATATGCTGGAGCGCTTCTACGCCCCGTTCGTGACGCACCCTGAACGGCTCGATCAGGAACCGGAACAGGCCAGGAATGCAGCCTGAGGCCGATTTCAGGGCTGGGGCGGATGCGAATGCACCGACCCGATCCCTGCCTGCCGCTGCCGAAATCGTCTCCGCGCATCCCGTCGCGACATTGATGATCGATCCGGACGGCCGGATCGTCCTGGCCAATGCCCGCGCAGAGAATCTGCTCAATATGGCGCGCTCGGCACTGGTCGGCAGCGCCATCGGGCGTGTGCTGCGCATTGCCGATCCACGCGTCGATGCGGCGATCTGGATGACGGACAAGCCGCTGTCTGCCTATGATATTCAGGTCCATGCCGGGCGGAATGAAGCGTTGGAGATGGATATTCTCATTCATCCGCTGCTGGAGGACGATCGCTGGCGGATCGTCGCCCTGCATGTCCATGGCCAGTCGCAGGCACTCGGCACGCGGCGCACATCCATGGGCGTGCGCTCGGCGACCGGCGCGGCAGCGATGCTCGCTCATGAGATCAAGAACCCGCTTTCGGGCATTCGCGGCGCGGCGCAATTGCTGGAGGGCGATGCCGGGGAGGCAACCCGTCCGCTCACCAAGCTGATCTGCGACGAGGTGGACCGGATCGCTGCACTGATCGACCGGATGCAGCACTTCACCAGCAACCAGCCGCTCGAATGCCGGCCGGAGAATATCTATCCGCTGCTCGACCGAGCCGTGGAGTTGGCGTGCGCCGGGTTCGCCCGCAATTGCACGATCACCCGCACCTATGACCCGTCTCTCCCATTCGCACAGGTGAATGGCGACGCGCTGGTGCAGATCATGCTCAATCTGGTCAAGAATGCGGTGGAGGCCGTGGATGGCATGGCGGATGGCGCGGTTCAGGTTGCGACGGCCTACCGCCATGGCCTGTCAGTGATGGGCGCGCGCGGCAAGGGCGCCGCACCGCTGCAGATCGAGATACAGGTGATCGACAACGGCCCCGGCGTGCCGGACAATATCCGCGATGTGCTGTTTAATCCGTTCATTTCCAACAAGCGCAGCGGACAGGGCCTTGGTCTCGCGCTGGTCGACAAGCTGGTGCGCGATATGAACGGCCTGGTGCAGTATGAGCGGGACAAGGTGGCCGGGCGGTCGATCTTCCGGGTTCTCCTGCCCATGGGAGGGAGCCTATGACGCGCCTGACCGGCAAGGTCCTGGTGGTCGATGACGATCCGGCGATCTGCATGGTCGTCAGCGAGGCGCTCAAGCGGCAAGGCCACATCATCCGCACCGCCGGCTCGATAGCCGAGCGCCATGAGGCGCTGGCGAGCTTCACGCCCGATGTGCTGATTACCGACGTGATCCTGCCGGACGGCGATGGTCTCGATGATGTCGGCAATATTCTGGCTTCCGAGCCTGACCTCAAGGTCATCATCCTCTCGGCGCAGAACACGCTCAACACGGCCGTACGCGCCACGGGGCAGGGGGCATTTGAATATCTGCCCAAGCCGTTCGATCTGAATGAGCTTAGCCGCGCGGTAGCCGAAGCCCTCAGTGTTCGGGCCAAGGGCAAGCTGGCGGAACCCGCGGCTGGTGAGGGCACGGACGACGGCCTGCCCCTTATCGGGCGCTCGCCGCAGATGCAGGAGGTCTATCGCACCATCGCGCGGGTGGTGGGCAATGATCTCAACATTCTGGTTTTAGGCGAATCCGGCACCGGCAAAGAACTGGTGGCCGAGGCGATCCACAGCCTGGGGCCGCGCCGCAATGAACCCTTTGTGGCGATCAACATGGCCGCCATTCCCCGCGAGCTGATCGAGGCGGAGCTGTTCGGATACGAAAAGGGCGCGTTTACGGGGGCCTTCGCCCGAACGGCGGGCCGGTTCGAGCAGGCCGAGCGCGGCACGCTGTTTCTCGACGAGATCGGCGACATGCCGATGGATGCGCAGACGCGGCTGCTGCGGGTGCTCCAGTCCGGCGAAATCACGACAGTGGGCGGGACAAGGCCGGTGCGGGTCAACGTGCGCATCATCGCCGCCACCAATCAGGATCTGCCGACGCTGATCAGCGAAGGCCGGTTCCGCGAAGACCTGTTCTACCGGCTCAACGTCGTCCCGATTCGCCTGCCGGCGCTGCGCGAGCGAACGGGTGACGTCGCGATCCTCGCGCGGTATTTCCTCGATCAGGCTGTCTTCGAGGGATTGCCGAGCAAGCTGCTCTCCGAGCAAGCCGCCGCGCTGCTCGAGCGCTACGACTGGCCGGGCAATGTGCGCGAACTCCAGAACCTGATGAAGCGCCTGACCGTGCTCACGCGCGATCAGGAAATTCAGGTCCAGCATGTCCGGCAGGTGCTGCGCGTGCAGGATAGCGTCGGTGATCCGGCCGACAGCAGCGCCGCCGATCTGGCGGACGCGGCGCGGCGCTGGGCGCGGGATCACCTCGCGGTCGGCGGCAATGGCAGCCCCTGCGAGCTTTACGACCGGTTGCTCGATGTCATCGAACCTGTGCTCCTGAGCGAGGTGCTTGCCGCGATGGATGGCAACCAAATCAGGGCGGCGGCCACACTGGGGCTCAATCGCAACACCTTGCGCAAGAAGCTCAATCATTATGATATCGACCCCACCATGCCGCTGCGCCATCGCTGATTGCGGTGCGATAGACCGGGGCGGGCCAGCGCCGTAACTTCCACCGTGGCGCGTTAAGCGTGTTTGCTCCGCCACGCCGATGTTGTATCGGTGCCACGATGGATCAAAGATCGACTGTGCTGGACAACGTGAGCGATCCGTCGCGGCCGTTGCGCATCTGGCAGCGGCTCAGTCGTCTGGCTGTTCCGCTCACGGCGGGGGTCTTTGTCGCCACGGCGGGCTTCACTTGGTGGTTGCTCACCCGTCCGCAGGATGATGACACATTGCTCAGCGCCGCCGTGGTGGCGCTGCTGCTGGTCCTCAATCTTCTGCCCGCCATTCTACTGCTCGTTCTGCTCGGCCAGAGGATCGCCCGTCGGCGCGCCAATCGCAGTCTCGTGGGCGGCAACGGGCGGCTGCACGTCCGCCTCGTCGCCCTGTTCTCAGTGATCGCGAGCCTTCCGCTCCTGCTCGTCGTGATCTTTGCCTCGCTGCTCTTCCAATATGGCGTGCAGTTCTGGTTCTCGGCCGACGCGCGCGGCATGCTCCAGAACGCCTCCGATCTGGCGCGCGGCTATTATCAGTCCAACCTCAAGGAGTTGAGCGACGAGACCGTGACGATGGCGGGGGACCTGCGCAATTATCTCTCCCAATCAAGCATTTCCAGCCCGTCCTTCGCGGAGGGTTATATCTATCAGGTGGTCACGCGGAAACTGAACCGCTCGGCGATCATCGAGATCGGCAAGGATGGCGTCGCGCGGACAGCAGCGACGGTCGATCCGGAACGCCAGACCGCCACGGATATGCTGACGCCGGAGATCATCCGCGATCTGCGCAATGGCCAGCCGGTCGTGGTGCAGGCCAAGCCTAACCAGATCGAAGCCTTTGTGCTCCTTTATCCCGAGTCCAACACCTTCCTCTACGCCACCCGCGATTCGGCCGTCTCAGCTTTCAGCGAGATGGAGCGCGCTCAGGCCGTGCTCGCCGATTATGACGAGTTCGCCGCGCGGTCCCGGCAGTTGCAGTTGCGCTTCAACATCGCGTTGTTCATCGGCACCTTGATGCTGGTGGGCACAGCAGTTTGGATTGCGCTGGCCGTGGCGGATCGACTCGTCCGACCGGTGGGAGAGTTGGTGGATGCCGCGCGGCGTGTGACGGCAGGCGATCTGTCGGCGCGGGTCACTGACTCTCATTCTCGCGACGAACTGGGCACACTGGCAAGCGCGTTCAACCGGATGACCCAGCGACTGGAGGCGCAGACCGGCGCGCTCGTTTCGGCCAACAACCAGCTCGCCGATCGTCGGGCGCTCATCGAGGCCGTGCTATCCGGTGTCAGCGCGGGCGTGGTGTCTGTCGACCGCGACGGGACCATCCAGATCCTGAACAGCTCGGCAGCGGGTCTGCTCGTGCGCCCCGGCGAACAGGCAGTCGGCCAACGGCTTGCCGATGTGTCCGAGGAGCTGGCAGCGCTGATGGAGGCCGGCACCGGTGCCGACATCATCCAGATCCGCGCCCGGGGCGAAGTGCGTACGCTCGCCGTCCGCGTGGTCGTCGAGGATGGCAATCAGGTGCTGACCTTCGATGACATTACCGAGCAACTGCTCGACCAGCGCCGCGCCGCCTGGTCGGATGTCGCCCGCCGGATCGCCCATGAAATCAAGAATCCGCTGACCCCGATTCAGCTCGCCGCCGAGCGGCTGCAGCGGCGCTATGGCAAGGAGATCGAGTCCGATCCCAGCACCTTCCGCCGGCTGACCGAGACGATCGTGCGGCAGGTCGGCGATCTGCGCCGTATCGTCGATGAGTTTACCTCCTTCGCGCGCATGCCCAAGCCGGTCTTCCGGGAGGAAGCGGTAATCGACATCGCCCGCCATGCGATGTTTCTGCATGAGGTCGCGCACCCCGAGATTACTTTCACCTTCGCCAGCGAGGAAGCCGACCCGGCCTTGGTCTGCGATCGTCGGCAGATCGGCCAGGCGCTGACCAATATCGTCAAGAACGCGGTCGAGGCCATCGAGCAGCGGCATCTTGCGGACGCGCCTAAGGGGGAGGGCGATCAACCGCCCGCCAGTGCCCAGCATGGCCATGTGACGATGCTCGTGCTGCGTGAGGAAGGGCAGCTCGCCATTTCCGTGACCGACGACGGGATCGGCCTGCCGGAGCAGCGCGAGCGGATCATCGAACCCTATATGACGACGCGCGCCAAAGGCACCGGCCTCGGGCTCGCGATCGTGAAGAAGATCGTCGAGGAGCATTTCGGCTCCATCACCTTCGGCGATGCCGAAAGCGGAGGCACGGTCGTGACTCTCCGCTTCGACGTGGAACGGCTGTCGCGCCTCGCAGAGGGCGACGAGAGGGCCGAGACAATATGAAAGAGACGTTGAATGGCGCTTGATGTTCTGATCGTCGATGACGAAGCCGATATCCGGGAACTGGTCGCGGGTGTCCTCGAGGACGAGGGGTTCGAGACGCGCCTTGCCGCCAATAGTGACGAGACGTTGGAAGCGCTTGCCGCGCGGCGCCCATCGCTGGTGTTGCTGGACGTGTGGCTGCAGGGGTCAAAGCTGGATGGCCTTGAACTGCTCGACATCATTAAGGAGCGAGACCCCAGCATTCCGGTGCTGATGATCTCGGGCCATGGCAATATCGATACGGCTGTCGCGGCGATCCGGCGCGGGGCGGTCGATTTCATCGAGAAGCCGTTTGAATCCGACCAGCTTCTTCACATCGTCAACCGGGCGACGGAAACCGAGCGCCTGCGCCGGGAGAATCAGGTGCTGCGCGCGCGGTTCGGCCAGGAAGAGGAACTGACCGGCACCAGCAATGCGATCAACACGGTGCGTGCCACGATCAAGAAGGTCGCCGGCACCGGCAGCCGGGTGCTGATTACCGGACCGGCCGGCGTCGGCAAGGAAGTGGCGGCGCGAATGCTCCACAATTGGTCGACCCGGGCGAGCGGTCCGTTCGTGATCGTGACGGCGGCGCGGATCGAGCCGGAGCGCGCCGAAGAAGCGCTGTTCGGCGTGGAGGGATCCGACGGGGTGATCCGGCCCGGCCTGCTGGAGCAGGCCCATGGCGGCACGCTGTTTCTCGACGAAATCGCCGACATGCCGCTCACCACGCAGGGCAAGATCCTGCGGGTGCTGACCGACCAAAGCTTTACCCGTATCGGCGGGCAGCGGCAGGTGAAGGTCGACATTCGGGTCATCTCATCCACGGCGCGTGATCTCAAGGAAGAGATCGCCGAGCGGCGGTTCCGTGAAGATCTTTATTACCGGCTCAATGTCGTGCCGCTCACCTTGCCGCCGCTGGCAGAACGGCGGGATGACATTCCCGGTCTGGTCGAGCATTATCTGGCGCGCTTTGCCGCCGAGCGCGGCATGGCCTCCCCGAACATGGCGCCCAATGCGATGGCCGCCCTGCAATCGGCTGATTGGCCGGGCAATGTCCGCCAGCTCCGCAATGTCGTCGAGCGCACCGTCATTCTGGCGCCGATGAACTCGGGCGGCGTGATCGAGCTGGAGATGCTGCCCGCGGAGGCTACCGGCGGTGGCGACGACACCGGCATGTCCACCGCGATCATGGGCGCGCCGCTGCGGGAAGCGCGCGAGAATTTCGAGCGGGAGTATCTGCGCATCCAGATCAAGCGCTTTTCCGGCAACATTTCGCGGACCGCTGCGTTCATTGGCATGGAGCGCTCGGCCCTGCACCGCAAGCTGAAGTCGCTCGGGCTGGGAGATGAACGCGATAGTTGAACACTGAAAACCTTTGTGCAGCGCAACAAGCCGGGGCTGGATTTCTCCCCGGGAATCACATAGCGTGCACCAGTCACCCCGCTCATGGGGCATATCGACGCTTTGACAGAGCGCGACGCGGACAGCGAGCCGCCAATAATGGAGTAGAAAATGGCCGAAAAACTCAATAACTTACAGGACATATTTCTCAACAGCCTTCGCAAGAGCAAGACCCCGGTGACCATGTTTCTGGTCAAGGGCGTCAAGCTTCAGGGCATCGTCACCTGGTTTGATAATTTCTCGGTCCTGCTTCGGCGCGACGGTCAAACCCAACTGGTATACAAGCACGCCATTTCCACGGTCATGCCTGCGCATCCGATGGATCTCGCCAAGATTGAATCCGCCTTCTCATCAAATGAGCGCAAGCCGAAGCTTTTGCAGGAAATTTTCCTGTCGGCGGTCCATAAGTCCGGCGACCCGGTGACTATGTTTCTGGTCAACGGCGTGATGCTTCAGGGCGAGATCGCGGCTTATGACCTGTTCTGCATGTTGCTCCAGCGCGATGGTCTCGTGCAGCTCGTCTACAAGCATGCCATCTCGACCGTTCAGCCCACCCATCCGCTCGATCTCTCGGGCGAAAATGATGAAGATGAGGACTGAACAGATGGGGATGACCCATTAGTTTTCATCTCGATCAGGAAGAAGTGACGCGTGGAACGCGGGCCATCGTGGTCCACGCCGATCTCGGCCGACGCCAGCGGCGGGACGTCTCGGCCCGGCTGGAGGAAGCCAAAGGCCTCGCGCTTGCCATCGGGCTGGATGTGTGCGCGACCTCCGCGTTCCGCGTGCGGCAGTCCCGGCCAGCGACGCTGTTCGGCTCCGGGCAGGTGGAAGAGATCGCCGCGCTTGCCGTGCGTGAGCAGGCCGAGCTCATCGTCGTCGATAATAATCTGACACCCGTGCAGCAGAGCAATCTTGAGAAGAATTGCGCCGCCAAGGTCATCGACCGCACCGGCCTTATCTTGGAGATTTTCGGCGAGCGCGCCGCCACGGCCGAGGGGCGCCTGCAGGTCGAGCTGGCCCATCTCGATTATCAGGCCGGCCGGCTTGTGCGCAGCTGGACCCACCTGGAGCGGCAGCGCGGCGGCTTTGGCTTTCTTGGCGGCCCCGGCGAAACGCAGATCGAAGCCGACAGGCGGATGATCCGCGATCGCATGGCCCGCATCCGGCGCGAGCTTGAGCAGGTTACGCGGACCCGCGGGCTTCATCGTGCCCGGCGCCAGCGCGCGCCTTGGCCGGTGATCGCGCTCGCTGGCTATACCAATGCGGGCAAATCGACCCTGTTCAATCGCCTGACCGGATCGGCTGTGGTCGCGCAGGACATGCTGTTCGCCACGCTCGACCCCACGATGCGGCAAATCAGCCTTCCCGGCATCGACAAGGCTATTCTCTCGGATACGGTGGGCTTCGTGTCGGACCTGCCGCACCAGCTGGTCGCGGCCTTCCGCGCAACCCTGGAAGAGGTGCTCTCCGCCGATCTCATTCTCCATGTGCGTGATATCGCGCATCCTGACAGCGACGCGCAGAAAGCCGACGTGCTGGACGTGCTGGCCGATCTGGGCGCGGTCGCCGGTGAGGACGACGATGCGCCCGTGGATAGCGCCGTGCCGGTGCTGGAAGTCTGGAACAAGGTCGATCTGATCGACGATCCCGACCATCAGGCTGCGATCCGCAACCGGGCGGAGCATGAGCCCGATGTCGCCCTCGTTTCCGCGCTGACGGGCGAGGGGATCGAGGCGCTACGCCGGCGCCTTTCCGATATTCTCGGCAAGAGCCACCGGCGCTACGAGTTCGATCTGAGCGGACGTGAAGGCGCGGCGCTTGCCTGGCTTCATGCCCATGGCGAAGTGCTGTCCGAAACGGCAGAGGCCGATGGGGGCGAAGTCACCATCCACGTCTCTGTGCGGATGGAGCCGGCCGATTATGATCGCTTCGTGCGCCTGCACGGCGACCAGGCCGGGCTGATCGCCTGAGGCTCGCTTTCAACGCTCTGCGCGCTTGACCTTCTGCCAAAGCGCTTCCTTCTCATCCAGCGACAAGCCGGGAAATGCCTGGCCCGCGTCGGCCTCCATGGCGCGGAACCGCCGCTCGAATTTCCCGCTCGCCCGGCGGAGCGCCGTCTCGGGATCGACATGATGATGCCGTGCGAGATTGACGACCGCAAACAACAGGTCGCCGATCTCGTCCTCAAGCTCGGCCTGATCGGTGGCCTGTTCGACCTCCTCCAGCTCTTCCAGCACCTTGGCGCGCACATCTGCGATGTCATCCCAATCAAACCCGACGCGCGCGGCACGGTTCTGGATTTTCTCCGCCCGCGAGAGGGCGGGCAGGGAGAGCGCAACGCCTGACAAGGCCGAGCGGTCCTCCGAGGGCTTGCCGGCGCGCTCTGCAGCCTTGATCTCATCCCAACCGGGCGAGACCGACCCCGGCGCCGCAAAAACATGCGGATGGCGCCGCAACATCTTCTTGCAAATCGCGGAGATGACATCGGAAAGATCGAAGGCCTTTTGCTCCGAAGCCATCTGGCTGTGAAACACGACCTGAAACAGCAGATCGCCCAGCTCATCCTTGAGCGCCGCCATATCGCCGGACTCGATGGCGTCGGCGACCTCATAGGCCTCCTCGATCGTGTAAGGCGCGATGGTGGCGAAGGTCTGGGCGACATCCCACGGGCAGCCATCATCCGGATTGCGAAGCCGAGCCATGATGTCCTGAAGCGGTGCGATGTCTGCGGGTGTCTTGCTCAATGAAGGTTCCGTCACGATAGGATAGCTCGCCAGACGGTAGACAGGTCGATGTCCAAACTCCAGCGTCGACCGGAAAGAGCGCCCATCGGGCAGGGAGCCACCTTAAAAGTGGACCCGATTTTTCTTTTTTTATGAATGCGCTGAGGAATTCCGGGTAACGACGCTCATAGAAAACAGAACAAATGGACCTCTCACGGAGATGGCATAGGTGCAGGATAAATCCGTGCCTGTTTTGGATGACGAACGTGTGTCGCTGCACCGGCGCGCTTTGCATCGCTATTTCAGCAAACGGGTGCCCATCGGCGAGGTCGAGGATCTCGTGCAGGAAGTCCTGGCCAATCTGCACAGCCGCCAGAAAAGCGCGGAAATCGAGAATGTGCAGGGCTATCTCTTCACCATCGCCTCCCATGTGCTGGCGCGGCGGCACCACAAAAATGCCCAGTTGCGCTATGCCGACGAAGAGGTGCCGGATCAGATCGATCCCTTCTCACCAGAACGCATCCTGATCGGGCAGCAAAGCCTCACCGCTGCTCTGGAGGTGATCCGCACGCTGCCTCCGCGCACTCAGCAGGTGTTCGTTCTTCATCGCTTCGAGGAGATGACCTACGCCCGGATCGCGGCGCATCTGGGCATCTCGGCAAGCGCCGTCGAAAAGCACATCATGCAGGCTTTGAAAGCATTGCACGACAATGCCAGGGGGACGGAATGAAGTTTCTGCCTCGCCTCGTTCGGGTCGCCGACCGGCCGACGCCCGTGGATGCCCCCGGATGGGTGGCCCGTGTGCGCTCAGGCACATTGCCTCCGCAAGAGGTTCGCCAGTTCGAGCGTTGGCTGGCCGAACGCGACGAGAACCGCCGCGACTATGACGCGGTGGTCGCCCAGTTTCTGGAACTCGATCGCCTCCGTTCCCATCCGGAAATCATGGCCTTGCGCGAAGAGGCGCGCCAGGCGCCTCGGGGCAAACGCCGGCTCGCCATCGCGGCGGCTCTCGGCCTGCTGCTCACCGGCGCCGTGGCGGCCGTCGTTGCGCTCGATCTGCTGCCCACCAGCAACGAACAGCGAGCGTCCGTCGTCACAGCCTATTACGAAACGCCGGAGGGCAAGACGTCGGCGATCGTCCTGCCCGATGGCAGCAAGGTCTTCCTCGATGCGAGCAGCGCGCTCAAGGCGAGCATGGGGGAGACGACCCGGCGCATCGAGTTGCTGAGCGGCCGCGCCAACTTTGCGGTGGCGAAAGATCGCGAGCGGCCCTTCGTGGTGATGGCCGGTGGTGAGCGGATCAAGGCGCTCGGCACCCAGTTCGACGTCAATCTCGTCGAGCGCAGTGTCGAGCTGACGCTCATGGAGGGCCATGTCGTCGTGCAGGGCCTCAAGACAAAGTCGGACACGGCATCGACCGTCTTCATGCGCCCCGGCTACCGCCTCGTCGCGGGGGACGGCAATTGGACACTCGCCCCGGTCGACCTGCGCAATGTTTCGCGCTGGCGGGAGGGTGTCCTGATTTTCGACGAAGCCCGGCTCGGCGACATCGTGGCCGAGATGAACCGCTATCTCCCGGCCAAGATCCTCATCGGCACGCCCGCCATTGCCGAGCGGCGGATGAGTGCCGTGCTCCGCGCCGGCGACGTCTCCACATTTCTTTCGGCCATCGATGCCATGGGCGTGGCCCGGTGGACGCGGGTTTCCGACGGGGAATATCGGTTGCTGGATATCGCCCGTGAAAGAAATCTGAACGCACGACTGAGGTAAATCGCGCGAACCGCCTCATCAGGTAGAGAAGTCTAAAAACAGGTGAGGGGATTTTCATGTTCATGTCTGGTTTCAACACGCGCGGCGCCTTGATGCTCGGCGCGGCGGCGACCGCGCTGGTCGCTTCGGCAGCGCAGGCCAAGCCGGTCGATTTCGATATTCCATCGCAGCCTCTGCCTTCAGCCCTGCGGACGTTCGGGCTGCAGAGCGGCACGTCGATCGTCTTTTCCGCCTCGTCCACCGGCTATGGGCCGTCGGTGCCGATCAAAGGGCAGTATGAGCCCAAGGAAGCGCTGGCCCGGCTGTTGGGAAGCGCCCCTCTGCAGCCGCTGGAGCGCGGCAGCGGCTTCACCGTCGTGCGCATGGAGCCGCGGCCTGCCGCCGCCATGGCCGCACCAGCGCCCGCCGCGCCTGCGCCGCAAGCCATGGCTCAGACTGAGCCGGCGCCGGAGGCCGAGGAGGGCGATGCGATTGTCGTCACGGGCTCACGGATCGCCCGTTCCGGCTTCACCGCGCCGACGCCTGTCACGCAGCTCGGCAGCGAGCGTCTGGCGAATACCTCGGCGGCCAGCGTCGGTGAGGCGCTTGCCCAGCTTCCGGCCTTTCGCGCCACCACTTCGCCAACCACGTCCGGCGTGACCATTGGCGCCGGTGGCGCCCGCACGGTCGATCTTCGCGGTCTGGGCGCGCAGCGCTCGCTGGTTCTGGTCGACGGGCGCCGGTTCGTGCCCAGCACGATTGCCGGCGCTGTCGACACCAATCTCATTCCCGGCATCCTCATCAATCGCGTCGAACTCGTGACGGGCGGTGCCTCGGCGGCCTATGGCTCGGATGCCGTCGCCGGCGTCGTGAACTTCATTCTCGACAAGAAGCTGCAGGGCTTCCGGGTCAATGTGCAGGCTGGCATCTCCGAGCGAGGCGAGGATAGCGATCAGCTGATCGCCGCCGCAGCGGGCACCAGCTTTGCCGGTGGACGCGGCCACATCATCATCGGCGGCGAGTATAACAATAATCGCGGCATGGGCGGCTGCTACAGCTATGATCTGTGTGCGCAGGAATGGCAGGTTCTCACCAACACCGCCTACCGGACCAACGGCCAGGCCGCGCGGATCATCAGCCCGAACGTGCGCACGGCGACACAGACCTACGCCGGCAAGATCAACGCCCCGACCGCGCTCGCGACGATCCAGTTCGACGATGCAGGCAACCCGGTTCCGTTCGTGCGCGGGCAATATGCGACGCTGTTCATGCAGGGCGGGAGCGGGCAGGGGCAAAACGCCTTCCGGTCCGCCGGGGTGCTCAAAGTGCCGGTGGAGCGCTACGCCCTGTACGGACGCACCGAATATGAGCTGGGTGCGGTGACGCCCTTCATCGATGTGTCCTATGGCCGGGTTCGCGTCATCACGCCGGGCGCGCAGACCCGCGACACCAATCTGACCATCAATCGCGACAACCCCTATCTGCCGCGGTCGATCGTCAATCAGATGACCACGCTTGGCGCGCAGACGCTCACCTTCGGGCGCGTCGGGCAGGATCTTGGCGTGGCGGTGGGCGACAATGTCACCAAGACCTTCCGCATCGTCGGCGGTTTCGATGCCGATCTGGGCAATGGCTGGAAGGCGGATGCCTATTATCAATTCGGCCAGACCGACGCGAGCCAGATCGTCGAGAACAACCGCATCACCGCCAACTTCACGCGGGCGCTGGATGCCGTGGACGAAGGCCGGTTCCGCACCGGGGTGGACAATGGCAATATCGTGTGCCGTGCGACCCTCAGCCCCAATGCTGCGGTCCGCGCGGCCGCGACGGGCTGTCAGCCCCTCAACCTGTTCGGCCAGTATCGCTTCTCGGAGGCGGCGCGCGCCTACAGCTTCGGCACCTCCGAACAGCGCACGCGCTTTCAGCAGCATGTGGTCGCCGCCAACCTGCGGGGCGATCTGTTCGACTTCGGCTCCGGCCCGGTTTCCATCGCGGTGGGCGGCGAGTATCGCAGCGAGCGTGTGAGCGGCACGGCAGACCCGATCTCGCTGACCAACGGCTTTTACATCGCAAACGCCTCGTCCTTCGGGCCGGAAACGATCAACATCGTGGAAGGCTATGCGGAAACCGTCGTTCCGCTGCTCCGCGACATGCCCGGCATAGAACTGCTCGAGTTCAACGGGGCGATCCGCCGCACGAATTACAGCACCAGCGGCTCTGTGACGACCTGGAAGCTCGGTGGCATATATGAGCCGGTCGAGGGCGTGCGCTTCCGTGGCACACGGTCGCGCGACATCCGCGCGCCCAACGCCGCCGAGCTTTATACCCCGCTGGTGGCCTCGCAGGGCTCCATCTTCGACATCTCGAACAGCAGTCAGGTGCTTGCCCGCGTGTTCCGGGGCGGCAACCAGTCCCTGCGGCCGGAAATTGCGGATACCACCACGGCCGGCGTCGTGCTTCAGCCGCGGATGATCCCTGGCCTGCGCTTCTCTGCGGATTATTACGACATCAAGATCCGCGACGCGATCGACCTCGTCGGCGCGCAGGTGATCACGGATCGCTGTAACGCGGGCGGGGCCAGCTATTGCGCGCTGATCACGCGCGACACCGGCCCCAGCGGCCTGATCACGGACGTGGTGGACCAGTATCTCAACGTCAACCAGATCAAGACGCGCGGCATCGACTTCGAGCTGGATTTCTCGAAGCGCTTCGGGGCCGATAACCGCATCGCCATCAACCTGCTGGCGACCCGCGTGTTCGATCTGATCCAGGTGGATGCGACGGGCTCTCTGGACCGCGCCGGGCAGACCGGGCGTCAGGTCGGCGGCCCGATCGGCGTGCCTAAATATACGCTGGATGGGACCTTCACCTTCGAGAAGGGACCGTTCGGTGCCACGGTGCAGGGGCACTACATTCCCAAGGGCAGCTACGATGCGAGCCTGATCGGGCCGGACGATCCCAATTACAGCAACACCCTGGCCAACAGCATCAACAATAATGTCGTCGACGACATGCTGACCTTCAATCTCTCGCTGCGCTACACCATCGGTGGGGCAGGGGATTCCACGATGCAGATCTATGCCGCGATCAATAATCTGTTTGATACGGACCCGCCCATCGCGCCGGGCAACTCGGTGACCAACCCTGTTTTCTTTGACCAGACCGGCCGCAGCTACCGCGCCGGCGTGCGTCTGAAATTTTAAGAGGAGAGAAAGAGATGACCCTGGAACGCAGAGATATTCTGACCGGCGCGGCGGGCCTCGGCCTTGCTGCTATGGCCGGCAATGCCAGCGCGCAGCGACGCGGCGGCGCGAAAGTGCCTGTCATCGACGTTCACACCCACAATTTCACCCCGCGCTGGGTGGAAATGCTGCGCAAGCACCCGGATGCGGACACGAGCCTCCTCCCGACCAAGCCGGACGAAACGATCTCCTATCGTGGCGCGCCGATCGTGCGGCTGGCGCCGGATATGACCGACCTCGACATGCGCATTGCCGCCATGGACAAGGCCGGGGTCGATATCGCGATCATCAGCCTCACGGCGCCGAACGTGTTCTGGAGCACCCGCGAGGTTGCGATCCAGACCGCGCGCGAGGTGAATGACGACTTCGCGGCGGCGGAGAAGAAATATCCCGGCCGCATCAAATGGATGGCCTCGCTACCCTGGCAATATCCCGATGCCGCCATCGAGGAACTCGCCCGCGTGCGCGGCATGGGCGCCGCTGGCCTCTGCCTGCTCACCAACATGGTCGGCATGCTGCCGGACGACGAGCATTTCCATCCGGTCTGGAAGGCGGTGGAGGAATCCGGCCTGCCGGCGTTCATTCACCCGACTGTGCCGATGGTCGACATCAAGAAGTGGGGCGTGGAATCTTTCGGCCTCGCCAACACCATCGGTTTCACCAGCGATACCGCGCTGGTGTATGCGCGGTTCATCCTCACAGGCTTCATGGACAAGTTCGAAGGGTTGAAGCTTATCGCCTGCCACGGCGGCGGCACGCTGCCCTACCTCATCGCCCGGATGGACAAGATGTGGGAGAACACCACCAGCCGCCGGCTCGTCAACAAGCCGCCGAGCGCCTATTTCCGCAAGTTCTGGTATGACGCGATCGTCTATGACCAGCCCACGCTCGAATTTCTTGTGAAGCAAGTGGGCGAGGACCGGGTGCTCTACGGCTCGGACTATCCCTTCTCCATCCAGGACATGGTCGGCGTGAAGGCAAGGGTCAGCGCGCTGCCGCCGGTGCAGCGGGACAAGATCCTGGGCACCAACGCGCAGCAGCTTTTCAAGATCTGAGCCACAGCGGCGAAAGCAAAAACAGGGCAGGCCGCACCACTGGGTTGGTGCGGCCTGTTTCTTTTGGCTGAGGCGGGCCGGCCTGGCGGCCTCATATCGGCAACCTTGCTGAGCTTGTTCGTTCTGCTGACATTATACGCGCGCTAAGGCGCACGGATGGCGTAGGCAGCGAATGCCCACAAGCTGGCGATGGAAGGAGTCCGACATGGCGCATGATCATCACGGTGGTGGGCACGCCCATGATCATACCGCCGGAGCCAGCGCCCGGATGCTGGTCCTGGCTCTCATCCTCACCTCGATCTATCTCGTCGCGGAGGTGGTGGGCGCGTTCGTCTTCAACAGCCTCGCCCTGCTTTCCGACGCAGCGCACATGTTGACGGACGTGGCAGCTCTGGGGATCGCGCTGCTAGCCATCCGCATCGGCCGCAGGCCCGCCGATGACAAGCGGACGTTCGGCTATCGAAGGTTCGAAATTCTGGCAGCCGCTTTCAACGCGGTTCTGCTCTTCATGATCGCGATCTACGTCTTCACCGAAGCGATCTCGCGCTTCAACGCGCCGCAGGAGACGCAATCCCTGGGCATGATGATCGTCGCGGCGATCGGGCTGGTGGTGAACCTCGTCTCGATGCGGCTCCTTTCGGCCGGCAAGGACAAGAGCCTCAACGTGAAAGGGGCTTATCTGGAGGTATGGGCCGACATGATCGGCTCAATCGGGGTGATCGCGGGTGCCATTGCCATTCGCCTCACCGGGGCGACATGGATTGACCCGGCCGTGGCGATCGCGATCGGCCTGTGGGTCCTGCCGCGGACCTGGGTCCTCCTACGCGATACCACCAACATCCTACTGGAAGGCACGCCCCAGGGGCTCGACCTGGGCGAGGTCCGCCGCGTTATCGCTGCCGTGCCGGGTGTCGCCGATGTCCACGATCTCCATGTCTGGTCGATGTCGAACGACGATATCAGCTGTACCTGTCATGTCACCCTGACCGGGGAGGGGCGCGCGGATGCCATCCGCATGGCCGTGACCAAGGCCATCGCATCGCGCTTCGCCATTCACCATGTGACGGTGCAGACCGAAGCGCCCGATCTTACCTGCGCGGAAGAGCATCGGCACGGATGAGAACGCGACGCCCCCGACCGACTTAGAACATCTCCTGATCAAAGACTTTCCTGATCGAGCTCAAAACTCTCTTTTGAATATCATCTGAGCTTTTCTTGCTGCAGACGAACGTAATCCAGAACGTCGTTTCGTCATGAGATAATTTCACGATGTCACCACTCTCAACGGCAGAGCGGGCGTGATGATCGAGCAGGAACGTCTTGGCGCCCCTCTCAATGGCTTCCGCAATAATCTGGTCTGAAAAAACCTGAGACTGGATTATGTTGTGATTAAATTCGCGGGATTGAATTTCCTTGATGCAAATCTCGTTAACTCCGTGATTGGAGCTCGGAGTGACATAAGGCAAATCTTCGATGTTTATTTTTCCATCCACGCACATTTTATAAATGTTCGTAGGAACATAGACCGAGGCTAGAGATTTTTTGAGATAATGAAAATTCACCTGATCATTCTGCTGCACATATAATCTCGCGATGCAGAATGCATTGTGATTTGTGGAGAGACGATTCACGATCTCCGTTGTCGATTCAAGGATCGTCAACCGCAATTTGCTCGGATAAACGGCTTCATTGATAATTTTTATTTTAGGCTTCACGAATGTTTCGAAGAAATAAGGTCTCGTTATAAACTCCAAATCCTCTTCGATACCTGCGTTCAATTTCGGCGACTGGATTTGCTTTTTAAGCTGAAGGGTTTCGTTCGCGAGTTTCAGCGTGCGCTGACCGCCGCTGGTTAGCTCCGGCGATTTTCCAGCCGCGCGGTCGAAGAGGGCCGCCCCGCACGCGCGTTCCAGAGCTTTTATCTGCTTGCTGACGGAGGCTTCGCTGATGTCGAGCTTATCCGCAGCCCGGCGGAATCCGCCGGCCTCCACCACCGCCAAAAAAATCTCGAGCTGTCTCGTCGTCGCCATACCCACACCATACCGATAACCAATTGGTTATCACGGTGATAGCCCGCCGGTACATTGCTTCTCAAGCGCTTTCCTCCGAACTGACGATCAACCGGCCCGCGAGAGGGGACGGATCAATGTTTATAAGGGGGAGGAATCGTGTCCAAGATTCGCACTTTACTCGTACGGGCCAGCGTCGTGGCCGTCGCATTATCTGCCGTCACGCCTGTTATGGCACAGGGACAAGCCACAACCGACAATAGCGCGCAGGAGGCCGATGGGGGCGTCGGCGATATTGTGGTGACCGCCCAGTTCCGCTCGCAGCGTCTTCAGGACACGCCGATCGCCATTACCGCGATGGATAGCGCGATGATGGAGTCGCGCAGCTATAACACCGTCACTGATCTTACGAACAGCGCGCCCAACGTCGTCTTGAAGCCGACGACCTCGGCCTTCGGCCCTGGCGCGGCGATCTATGTGCGCGGTGTCGGACAGGCGGATACCAACTTCGCTTATGAGCCGGGCGTCGGCCTTTATGTCGACGATGTCTATCATGGCACGGTTTTCGGGTCTCAGCTGGACCTGCTCGATCTCGAGCGCGTGGAGATCCTGCGCGGGCCGCAGGGAACGCTGGCGGGCAAGAATTCCATCGGCGGCGCGGTCAAGCTCTTCACCAAGAAACCCTCGGGCGAAGGCGGCTTCATCGAGGCCACAACGGGCAGCTTCGACCGCCTCGACTTGCGCGGTGCAGGCGATTTCGCGCTCGTGCCGGACCGGCTCTTCGTGCGTGTATCGGGCGCCACGCGCAGCAAGAAGGGTTATCTCGACCGGCTGGATTTCGGCTGCGTCTACCCGACTAACGGCGTGTTCACGGCCTCTGCCGCGGTTGGCAAAGATTGCGTGATCGGACAGGAAGGCGGCACGAAGTACACCGCCGGGCGTGTCGCTATGCGCTGGATCGCCAGTGACGACATCGAGGTCAATGTGGCGGCCAGCCGTTTGGTGGACGATTCAGAGCCGAGCGCAACCAAGCTGCTCGCGATTACGGTGGCGCCGACGCTGACGCCCGGCATCACCAACCGCAACGTTTTCATCACCGGGCCGGAATCGTACACAAACTACGCCAATTACACGACGCCCGCATTCACCGATGCCGGCGGCAGCCACAATACGGTCGTGTGGCAGCCCAATACGCGTCTTCGCACCTGGGAAGTCTCTGGTTCGATCGACTGGAAGCTCGGCCCTGATCTGGCTCTGAAGTCGATCACCTCGTATCAAAGCATATCCGGCCGCTATGGCACGGATTTTGACACGACGCCCTATGGCATCAACACCAACAACATCACCAATACCCACCACCAGTTCACCCAGGAACTGCGCCTCAATGGCACGAGCATTTCGGGGCTGCTGGATTGGACGCTGGGCGGCTATTATTACAAGGCCACCAGCTATATCGAAGGCGGCAGCATCATTGCGCCGGGGGCTGCGACCTCTTCCGTCTTCTATTCGGATGACACCATTCCGGCACGCAGCGTTTCCGGATTTGCCCATGTCACGGCGCATCTCACGGATCGTCTCAACCTGACCGGCGGCATTCGCTACACCGACGACAAGAAGGACTATAACTTCCGCCGCTTCAACCCGTTCAACACGAGCCAGGTGAGCTATACCGCACAGCGCCTCATCGACGGTGCGGTGGGCAGTTACAGCGGGAAGCGCTGGGATTATCGCGCCAATATCGACTACCGCCTGACCGACGATCTGATGGTGTTCGCGCAATATTCCACGGGCTTCCGCGGTGGTGGCGTCAATCCGCGGCCGTTCGTCATTCAGCAGGTGGTGCCGTTCAATCCTGAATCGCTGGAAGCCTATGAAATCGGCTTCAAGAGCGATCTGCTCAATCGCGCTGTCCGGTTGAATGCGTCTGCCTTCATCAACAATTACAAGGACATCATCTTCTCGAACACGGCGCCAACCGTTGTGAACGGGGTTGTCCTGACACCGCAGAACGCGACCCCCACCAATGCCGGCGACGCCCGGTTCAAGGGGTTCGAGGCGGAACTGACCGTTAATCCGCTCCGTGGCCTGTCGTTCGACGGCAGTGTCAGCTACCTCGATTTCCAGCTCACGAAGCTGGGCGCGGCGGGCGCCACGATTGCCGGCATCACGCTCAATTCGATCGCGCCTTTCGTGACCGAGTGGAAGGTCAGCGCTGGTGCGCAATATGAGATCCTCGTCGGGAACGCGGGCACGCTGACCCCGCGCCTCGATCTCGCCTATCAGTCGTCCTTCTACACCAATTCGGACAATAACCCGGCGTCCCTGGTGCCGGCCTATACGATGCTGAATGGTCGACTGACCTGGCAGTCCGCCGATGAGGATTGGAAGGTCTCGCTCGCCGTGACCAACCTCACCGACAAGTTCTACTACCAGAACAAGACACGCCTGCCGATCGGCCTCGTCATCGGGACGCCCGGCGCGCCGCGTGAATGGTCGCTCACCGTCAGGCGGGCGTTCTGATCCGTTCCTGCCGCCCGGACACGCGCCGGGCGGCAGGGCATGTGAGGTTTTCTCTGATGCAACTGATCGCAGGCGGAACATTCACAATGGGGTCTGACGATCACGATCCGGAAGAAGCGCCGGCCCGGAAAGTGAGAGTTCGCTGCGCGCGGGATGCGTGAGCCAGAATAAGAGGACTGCCCCAATGTCACCCCGCTCTGCCAAGCTCCGCCTCTCTCTCCTTGTCGCCTCATTGCCGGTCCTGACCATGCAACCGGTGCCGGCCGTCGCGGCCGATGAGCCGGTGCAGACTTGGCAGGCCTATCCCAAGGAGCCGGTCGCTCCCAAGAACGCACCCAATGTGCTGCTGATCATGACTGACGATGTCGGCTTCGGCGCGGCCTCGACCTTTGGCGGACCCGTCCCGACACCGGCCTTCGATGCCCTGGCGCAGAGCGGACTGCGCTACAATGCCTTCCACACGACCGCGATGTGCTCCCCGACCCGCGCCGCACTCCTGACCGGGCGCAATCATCATGCGGTGGGAAGCGGATCGATTGCCGATGTGTCCCTCGATGCGCCCGGTTACACGTCCGTCATTCCCAAGAGCGCCGCGACGATCGCCCAAGTGCTCAAGTTGAACGGGTATGACACCAGCTTCGTCGGCAAAAATCACAATACGCCCGTGTGGGAAAACACGCCGGTCGGGCCGTTCGACAACTGGCCCAACGGCATGGGCTTCGATTATTTCTACGGGTTCAACGCGCCCTATGCTGATCAATTCAATCCCGCGTTGATCGAGAATCGCAACACCGTGCGGGCGCCAGAGGACCCCGATTACATTCTGGATCGGGATCTTGCCGACAAGCTGATCCACTGGATTGACGTGCAGCATAACCTGCGGCCGGAGCATCCCTTCTTCGCCTATTTCGCCTCTGGCTCGACGCATGCGCCGCACCAGGCACCGCCCGAGTGGATCGCGCGCTTCAGGGGCCAGTTCGATCAAGGATGGGACGTGCTGCGCCAGCAGACGTTCGAGCGGCAGAAACGGCAGGGCATCATTCCGGCCAACGCTCAGCTCTCTCCGCGCCCGGAGCAGATTCCGGCGTGGGATCAGGTCAGCCCCGAGGTTCAGCGCGCGTACGCGAAGCAGATGGAAGTGGCGGCCGCGCAGCTCGCTTTCTTCGATTTTCAGATCGGGCGCGTGCTCGATACGCTGCGACGGAACGGCCAACTCGACAACACCATGGTCGTCTATATCCAGGGCGACAACGGCGCGAGCGAGGAAGATCTGCGCGGCAGTGCGGACCTGCTCCGGGTGATCGCCGGCAATCCGACGACCGACCAAGACCTGATTGCCGCGATGGGCGACTATGGTGGCCCAAAATCCTTCGGCACTTATCCGGCCGGCTGGGCCTGGGCGACCAACGCGCCGTTCCAGTGGGGCAAGCGCGTCGCATCGCATCTGGGCGGCCTGCGCGATGGGATGGTGGTGAGCTGGCCGGCGGGGATCAAGAAGGGCGGGGCGATCCGCCAGCAATTCACCCATGTCATCGACGTCGCGCCGACCATTTTCGAGGCCGCAGGCGTTTCCGCGCCCGACGTCGTGAACGGCGTGCAGCAGCAGCCCATCGATGGGACGAGCTTTCTCTACACGTTCAAGGATGCGGCGGCGCCAGAGCGGCATCGCGAGCAATATTTCGAGATGCTGGGCAACCGGGCCTATTACAAGGATGGCTGGATGGCATCGACCCTGCCGGGCCGGGCCCCGTGGGATGGGGCGGCCAAGACACAGCCGGCCGATTTCAAATGGGCGCTCTACAACCTCCGGAGCGACTGGTCCCAGACGGAGGATGTCTCCTCCCAACATCCCGCGAAACTGGAAGAGCTCAAAGCGGATTTCGACGCCGCCGCGCGTCGATACGCAGTCTACCCCCTGAACGCCGATCTTCATACGCGCATGGAGCCCCAGTTCCGGCCGTCCTTGCTCGGGCAGAGGACCAGCTTCACTTACTACCCCGGCGATACGCGGTATACGAACTACGCTTTCCCGACGATCGCGGCCGGCTGGACCGTGACCGCCGACGTATCGACTGCGGGCCCAAGCTCCAGTGGGCCGATCTACGTGCA
Organism: Sphingobium sp. B8D3A; assembly: GCF_025961995.1. Taxonomy (NCBI): domain Bacteria; kingdom Pseudomonadati; phylum Pseudomonadota; class Alphaproteobacteria; order Sphingomonadales; family Sphingobiaceae; genus Sphingobium; species Sphingobium sp. B8D3A. The sequence continues at coordinate 2,094,350 of NZ_JAOQOS010000001.1, forward strand.
GGGGGACCATTTTGGCGGCATGGCGCTGGTGCTGAACGCAGGGCGCCCCACCTTCATCGTGAATCCCAGCAGTGCCGGGACGCCGGTGGAGATTTCTCCCCGAGATGCGCTGCCAGCGGGCCGTTACAAGATTGCGGTAGATTTCGAACCCGTCCCCGCAGGCGGCACTACCGTACGCCTCAGGGTCGACGGCGCCGAGGTCGCGTCCACGACGGTAAGCCAGGCCCTCCGCGGCCGTGGCGATGCCTATATCGGGCGCACCGGTACGGCGCCGCTCTCCTACACCCCGTCCGTGGCGCCAGTCGCAAGCCGCTGCACCTGCGACATCGCATCCGTCACGATCAGCAAGAACGCCCGGTAAACCAGGAAAGACCGATCATGCCCATGAAATCCCGTATCGCCCGCATCGCAGGATCGACGGCGCTCTCGCTCCTGGTCCTGGCCCACGGCGGCGCAGCGATGGCGAAAGAGCCCGCAGATCGCACGCAAGCGCCGGAATGGCGCTATTATCCGAAGGCACCCAGCGCCCCCAATGGCGCGCCGAATGTGCTGCTGATCATGACCGACGATGTGGGCTTCGGGTCGGCGAGCACCTTCGGCGGCCTGATCCCGACGCCGACCTTCGACGCCCTTGCCAAGCGGGGCCTGCGGTACAATGAGTTCCATACGACCGCGATGTGCTCGCCCACCCGCGCGGCTCTCCTCACCGGCCGCAATGCCCATGCCGTCGCCTCGGGCTCGATCACCAACGTCGCCATCGATGAGCCGGGCTATACCTCTGTCATGCCTAAAAGCGCGGCGACCATCGCACGGGTGCTGCGCGACAATGGCTATGACACGGCGTTCTTCGGCAAGAATCACAATACGCCGGTCTGGGAAACCGGGCCGATGGGCCCCTTCGATCGCTGGCCCAACGGGATGGGCTTCGACTATTTCTACGGGTTCAATGCCGCCGCCAGCGACCAGTTTCGTCCCGAGCTGATCGAAAACCGCAATGCCATCGAGCCCCCCAAGGATGGCGATTACATTTTCGACAAGGACATGACCAACCATCTGGTGGACTGGTTGCGGGTGAAGTGGAGCCAGAAGCCCGACAATCCCTTCTTTGTCTATCTCTCCCCCGGCACCATGCACTCGCCGCATCAGGCGCCGGCAGAATGGATCGCGCGTTTCAAGGGGCGGTTCGACATGGGCTGGGATGTCATGCGCCAGCAGATCTTCGACCGGCAGAAGCAGTCAGGCACGATCCCGGCCAATGCGGTTCTGACGCCTCGGCCCGATGCGGTGCCGGCCTGGGACAGCCTCAGTCCGGAAGCCAAGCGGACCTATGCCCATCAGATGGAGGTGGCGGCCGCGCAGCTTGCCTATTTCGATGACCAGCTTGGCCGGGTGATCCGCGAGATCGAGGCCAATGGCCAGCTCGACAACACCATGATCATCTATCTGCAGGGCGACAATGGCGCCAGCATGGATAGCCGGCGTGGCGCGGTGCAGGAGTTGCAGAGCCTGATCGGTATCGAGCCGACCGAAGCGGAACTGATCGAAACATCGGACCAGAACGGAACCCCGCATAGCTACTCGAACTACAATGCCGGCTGGGCATGGGCGCAAAATGCACCCTTCCCCTGGGGCAAGCAGATCGCCTCGCATCTCGGCGGGTTGCGCGATGGGCTGGTCATCAGCTGGCCGCAGCGCATCAAGACGACCGGGCAGGTCCGCAGCCAGTTCCACCATGTGATCGATATCGCGCCGACGATCTATGAGGCAGCCGGCGTCGTGCCGCCGACGGAAGTCGATGGCGTGACGCAGCAGCCGATCGACGGCGTCAGCATGGTCTATAGCTTTGGCAACGCGACCGCGCCCTCCACGCGCCGCGCGCAATATTTCGAGATGCTGGGCAACCGCTCCTATTACAAGGATGGCTGGCTGGCCTCGACCACGCCGCCCCGCGCGCCCTTTGACCGGTCTACCACCCCGCTGGACCCGTCGACGTTCAAATGGGAGCTCTACAACCTCACGCAGGACTATTCGCAGTCGCGCGATCTGGCCGCTCAATATTCCCAGAAACTGGCCGAATTGCAGAAGGATTTTGAGGAGGCGGCACGCCGCTATCAGGTCAATCCGATCCAGGCCGACCTGATCGGCCGTGTGGGGGCGGGGAAGCGGCCCTCGCTGGTCGATGGTCGCAACCAGTTCACTTATTATCCGGGGCCAACCCGTTATCCGCAGGGGACGTTCCCGGCCCTCGGCATGGACTGGACCATGCGCGCCGCGATCACCACCGCGAGCACGAACGCGAAAGGGCCGATCGTGATCATCGGGGATGAGGCCGGGGGCGGGGGGCTGATCATGCAGGATGGTCGCCCCACCTATCTCTACAACCCGAGCGGGCGGGAAGCCGAGCGTGTGCGGCTGGAGGGCGAGCCAGTCGCCGTCGGACGGCATGATGTCAGCATCTCCGTCACGGCCGCGCCCAAGGTCGGCCCGCGCGCTGCGACGATCGCCATGATCGTGGATGGCAAGGTGGTGCAGTCGCAGGATGTCGCGGTCTATTATCCGCTGCGGGGCAGCGGTGTGATCGGCCGGTACAATGTCCGCACCCTGCTGGAGAACATGGCCGAGCCGGCCATGTCCGAACTCTCGATCGACCGCGTCACCTTCGAGAAATCAACCAAGTGAACTGAGAGGGAAGGGGCCCGCAGCCAGCTGCCGCCTCCCTTGTCCTGGCCGAATCTAGGATAACAAGCGCATGAAAACATTCGTCAAAGTCTCGGCAGCCGCTTTCAAGGCCACCTCAAGCGCGCTGGGCCTCTCGCTGATGCTGTGGGCACAACCCGGCGTCGCGCGAACCGAAGATGCGCCCAAGGCCCGACCGAATATCGTCCTCGTCATCCTGGATGATGTGGGCGTTGACGCGGTGTCCGACATGTATCCTGGCATGATCGATCGTCTCGTGGAGCAGTACGGACCCTCGGGGCTCAATCATCCGAATTACCGGGCGATCAAGGGGCGTCCGGCCTCCACCCCCGTGCTGGATCGTCTGGCGGGGGAGGGGCGCACCTTCACCAACGCCTGGGCACAGCCCTTCTGCTCACCGACCCGCGCATCCATGCTCACGGGCCTGTACGCCCATAATACGGGACTGCGCGATTATGAGGATTGGCTGTCGCAAAAGCAGCATTCCTTCGTGGAGGATCTGCAGGCGGCCGGCTACACGTCCGCGGTGTTCGGCAAATGGCACATGGCTGGCCTTAACCAATATCCCGGCATGAAGCCCAAGGAAGCCGGTTTCGCGCTGTTCGAAGGCAATTTGAACGGGGCGATCACCGATTACTGGCATCATGATTATCAAGTGCAGGATTCTGCCAGCCCTGACTCGGAATGGCGAACCGAGCCGGCGCCGGTCCGCTCACTGCCAGGCATCGCGCCGACCAGTTTCGAGCCGGTCGTGCGGGCCGCCGATACGCTCAACTGGATCAAGCGCAACCAGGCTGAAGCGCCCGACAAGCCGTGGTTCGCCTGGCTCGCCTTCAACATGGTCCATATCACGGCAGGACCGCAGCCGTCCTTCGTACCGAATGCGGATACGCTCGATGCCAAGTCCCGCGCCGAGATTCAGGCGTGTGGCGGAAAGTTCGGCACCTCTGAGCTCGGCGAGTGCTCCCCGCCGGCCCTGAACCGGTCCTGGGCCAATTCGACCGATACGGTTCTCGGTATATTCCTCAAGGAGCTCAAGAAGCTCAGCCCGGACACCTATGTGATCATTCTGGGCGATAATGGCACGCCTATGTATGGCCGCCCGGCGGTCGATTTCATCGACAATATGTACCTGACGGCCAAGGGCAGGGCCAAGGGCACCGGTTATGAAAGTGGCATGCGGGTTCCGCTGGTGATGCTGGGGCCGGACATCAAGCCGGGCTACAGCGATGCGCTGACACACGTCGTCGATATCTACTCGACCGTCCTCGATCTGGCGCATGTGGCCAAGCCGCAGCAGGTTCCCAATCGCGCCGGCAACATGATTCCGCTGGATTCGGTGTCTCTCGCGCCTGTCCTCTTCGACGGAAAGGACAGCGTCCGTGACGAGGAGAAAGACTTCATCATATCCGAAACCGTAATCCCTCTGAAAGACAGGGAGCGGCAGGTCGCCATCCGCAACAAGCGCTATAAGCTGCTGTATATCAAGTCAGAAACGGGCAATCCCTCCTGCGCTTATTACAACCTCGCGAACGACCCGCTGGAAGAGTTTCCGATATCCAAAGCCGAGGTCGGCAGCCTGTTCGACGGGAGCATGAAGGGACTGAACATATCCTGTCAGGGCGGATCCTGATAATTTTGGCAGGCGTGCAAGATGACAGAATTTCGTCCTGCACGTTACCGCACTTGTCCGAAACCGCTTGGAGCGAGCGGACGCCCGACACGCGGGCATGACGGAATGGAACGGATCGGTTCAGATCGTGTCCCGGCGCGCGTGGGGGCAGAGCGTACCAACTCGTGAAGCGAACCCCACCGCCTTGGCACAAGTTCGATAATATATATTATGTTAAATTTATGCCGTCAGCCAGCAGTGGATTGATCATCACGACCACCGATACCCGGCCCGTTATATCGCCCTAACCTGTCCTTCGTGATCAGCCAGAAAAATTCCAGATTGCGGGCATAGCGCATGGCGTAGCGTCGTGGGTCGGATACGACGCGGTGAAACCATTCGAGACCGAGCTTGCGCATCCATACCGGCGCGCGCTTCACGACTTGCGCTTCGTAGTCAATTGTGGCGCCTACGCCCATGAAAAGCTTGACGCCTGGCATGCGGTGTTTGTGGCGACTGATCCAGATTTCCTGCTTCGGGGCCCCCAAGCCCACCACCAAGCATGTCGCGCCTGAGCGGTTGATCATGTCGATCGCCGCGTCGCACTCGGCTGGGTCGTCGACGAAATTCATGGACGGACCATGCGCGCCCACAACGATTTGGCGCCCGGCCAAGCGATTGATCCGCTCCTGGGCCGCTTGAGCGACGCCCGGCTTCGCGCCGAGCAGGAACATGGTCACATCGGGATTGTCGGCATGGTGCCGCCAGTAAGCCGGCACGATGTCCGAGCCGCATGCTTTCTTCATCGGGCCTCGACCAGTGAAGACCACGCCAGCCTTCACATATTTGCTGTCGCAAGAGATGACGGTCGCGGCCGAATAGGCTTCGCGGAAGGCGGCATTGCGCTGGAGTTGATACAGGTGATCGACATTGGCGGTGAAGAGAACATCGTCATCCAGATTGGCGACAATTTCTTCGACTGACAGGTCGTCGAGCCAGATGTTCAGTAGCCTGACTTTGCGCCACGTTTGGCCATTGGAGCGCTGGATTGTCCGGATATCCGTCATTCTGTTCCGCATTCGGGGATCTGAGGGAGCTTCCTCTTATAGATGGATATTGGGTTTGAAATGGTTAATCGCAGAGCATAACGGTTTTGCGAGGGCCGCCTTCATTGGGCGCTCATGCGCGGTCCTGACAGCTTCCCGCATTGACGGGCGCGCTTCACGGTCATACTCGGGCAGTGGGCGCCCGTAGCTCAGCAGGATAGAGCATCAGATTCCTAATCTGGGGGCCACAGGTTCGAATCCTGTCGGGCGCACCACCCTCCGGCGCCGATCAGTTGACCTGATCGGGTGGGGCGATGGGGATCAGCAAGGGGGCGACGGGTAGCCCCTCTTCCAGCATCTCGCGGGTTTCCCTGGCGTTGGCCGTCCCATGGATCAAGCGGCTCTCGGTTTCGCCATAATGCATCGCGCGGGCCTTGTCGGCAAAACGTTCGCCAACCCATTCAGATTGCCCGATCATTTCTGATTGAGCTTGGGCCAGCGCTGTCATCAACGCACCGATCCGCTCGGCATCCGCCTCGGACATGACTGGAATGGCACCCGCGCCCTCCGGCATGGCGAGATCGGTGCGACTCGATGTCCTCTGGTTGCCCTTGGCCGCCACGGCGGGAGCCATCACCGCTTTCTCGATCCTGTCATCCCCGCAGGTGGGACACAGCAACAGCCCCCCTCCCCACTGGGTTTCGTAGTCTGCGGATGACCGGAACCACACTTCGAAAACATGATGGTGGCCGCATTTGAGATCGAAGGAAATCACAACAAAACAACGCCCTGAATAGACTTTCTATGAGCCAGTACCGGGATTTTCGAGCGGACCTCGGCAATGCGATCAAGGTCAAGATCCGCGAAATACAGCCCCGGCACCTCCCCCGCATCGAGCAGTACGGTGCCCCATGGATCGATGACCAGACTGTGGCCGTAAGTCCGCCGACCATCCTCATGCAGACCGCATTGGGCGCTCGCAATGACGAAGGCGGCGGATTCTATGGCGCGGGCACGCAGCAGCACATGCCAGTGCGCCTCGCCCGTCGGCACGGTGAAGGCGGCGGGCACGGAGATGATGTCCGCCCCGGCATTGCTCAGCGCACGGAAAAGGTCAGGAAAGCGCAGATCGTAGCAGATTGTCAGGCCGATCTTGCCCAACGGCGTTTGCGCCAGAACCGCCTCTTGGCCGCTCTGGTACACGCTGGACTCGCGCCAGCGCTCGCCGCTCGTCAGATCAACGTCAAACAGATGAATCTTGTCATAGCGCGCGCGAATCTCGCTGGCGGCGTCGATGACAAAACCGCGGTTGAAGCGCTTGCCGGTTTCCGGATCGCGCAGAGCCAGCGATCCGAGATGCACCCACAAGCCCGAAGCCTGCGCGGCCTCCCGGACGGCGCGGAGCGTCTCGTCCTCATCCTCGGTCGCCAGCGCGGCTTCTGATCGGGTGCGATCCTGATCGAGCAGGCCGCTCATTTCCGGCGTGAACAGCATGGCTGCGCCGCCGGCCGCTGCATTGTGCACCGCCGTGACCAGTGTCTCGCGATTGCGTGCCGGATCGATGCCGGCATTCATCTGCAAAATGGCGACGCGCACGACGATGGCCCGGGTCAGGCGTTCAGCAACGGGTCGAGCTTGCCGCTCCGTTCGAGCGCCATCAGATCGTCGCTGCCGCCAATATGCTGGCCGTCGATAAAAATCTGCGGGAAGGTGGCGCGGCCATTGGCGCGCTCGATCATCTCGGCACGCTTCTCGCCGCCCATGGTCAGATCATATTCCTCGAAGTCGACGCCTTTCTCCCGCAGCAGCGCCGTTGCCCGCGCGCAATATCCGCAAAAGGCTCGCGTGTAGATCTCGACATGCGCCATGCGTGGCTGTTTCCCTTGTGATAAGTCTCAAGAACGGATGTCGTGCGCATGGAAACGAATGTCAATGTTCGCCCATGCCCACCCGCGTCCAGCACAGCACCTCGATCCGCCGCACGCCCGCAGACCGCAGCACGCGCGCGCAGGAGCTCGCGGTGGCGCCGGTCGTCCAGATATCGTCGATCAGGATCACATGGCGGCCCGCCAAACGCGCAGCCGCTCCGGGGGCGAGCGCGAAGGCGCCTTTCACGATCTTTTGTCGCTCCCGCCGGCTCAGCATATGGAGCGGCGGCGTCGCCTTCACGCGGCGCAAAAGCTCCGGCTCCAGCACGCCGCCAGTCCGGCGGGCAATATGGCGGCCAATCAGCGCGGACTGATTGAACCCACGGGACCAGAGTCGCCAGCGATGCAGCGGGACCGGCAGGAAAAGAGGGGGATCGGCTGATCCTGCGGCTTCGTCCAGCACGACCAGTCGCGTCATATGCTCTGCCATGACCCGCGCGAGGCTGAGCCGCCGGCCGTATTTCAGGCGATGGGCCACGGTTCGTGCAATCTCGCCATAGGTCATGACGGCGCGCGCGCGATCATAGGGCGGCGGCTCGGATAGGCAGGCCCCGCACCTGATGTCCCCGCCGAGCGGCCCCGGCAGGTCGGCCCCGCATGTCGCGCAGATCGGCTCGCCGATAAAATCGATGGACAGCCAACAGTCCGCGCAGAACGTCCCCACCGCGCCGACCACGACACCGCAGCCGGGGCATCGCGGTGGCAGCGCATAATCGAGCAGAGGCGCGAGTGCGGCCTGCAAAATCGTCCGAACGGCCATAAGCGGCTTGTTCCACGCGGCGGGAGTCGGCACAAGCCCGGCCATGACTGTCCCGGTGATCTTCAACGAGGCTTTGCGGGCCCAGCGCCGCGACCGCGCCTCCGGCAATTTCGCAGCGCATGACTTTCTTTACGCCGCGATGGCCGATGCAATGCTGGAGCGATTGGACGACGTGACGCGTGCCTTTCGGGACGCACTCGTCATCGGATGTCCGGATCGCCGCCTGATCGATGCCCTCGCTGCACGGGGTTGCTCGGTAACGGCCGCCGATCCCGGCGCGCGGTTCGCGCAGGCCTGCGGTGGCGACATTATTCGGGAGGATGCCCTCCCCTACCCGCCGGAACGCTTCGACCTCATCCTGTGCTCCGGCACGCTCGATACGATCAACGACCTGCCGGGCGCGCTGATTGCGCTGCGCCGCGCGTTGCGGCCCGATGGTTTGCTCCTCCTGACGATGATCGGCGCGGGATCGCTGGCGCGGCTCAAGGCAGCGCTGCTGGCGGCCGACGGGGAGAGGCCCGCCCAGCGCATTCATCCGCAGATCGACGTCCGCGCGCTCGGCGATCTGCTCGCCCGTGCCGGCTTCACCATGCCGGTGGCGGATAGCGACAATCTGGACGTGCGCTATGGCTCGATCTTCAGCCTGATGGCAGATCTCCGCGGCATGGGCGCGGCGCAGTGCCTCGCCTCGCCGCCGCCGCCGCTGACGCGCGCAGGGCTGTTGCAAGCGGCTGCGCACTTCGCGCAGGCCGCTGACCCGGATGGGCGGACGCGGGAACGCTTCGTGGTCCTGCATGGCAGCGGTTGGGCGCCCGATCCGGATCAGCCCCGCCCTGCAAGGCGCGGCAGCGCGACGGTGTCGCTGGCGGAGGCTCTGCGCCCCTCCCGCGCCACCGAGAACTAGGCGCTAGAGCAGCGCGTCCAGCATTGCCACGAGCGGTGCGTCGGCGGGGGGCATGTCGAGCGCGAACAACTGGCTCGTATGGAGCCAGCGGCTGTCCGGCGCTTCTGTCGGCTGAACGACGCCCCGCCATTTGCGGCAGACGTACAGCAAGAGGAGCAGTGGTCGCTCGCCGATCATGCCGGTCGCAAAGCTCGCTGGCGCGAGGCAGGCGGTTTCGGTCTCGATCGTGAGTTCTTCGCGCAGCTCGCGGATCAGCGCTGCTTCGGGGGTTTCATCGGGCTCGACCTTGCCGCCGGGGAACTCCCACAAGCCGCCCATCGCCTTTTCATGCGGGCGCTGCTGCACGAACACCCGGCCTTGCGCATCCACCAGCGCCGCGGCGACGACGACCAGTGGCGGTTTGCTTTGGTTCATTCCGGTCATGCTCGGGCGATCATCCTACAAATTGTTAACGGCTTGCGCTTTACACCGCGTTGGACCGACATCTGCTTTCAGGAAAACCCTCGTGCGGGCCTTCATCCACAGCCTTCTCGTATCCCAAAAAGGCGCCACCGCCGTCGAATATGGGTTGATCCTCTCGCTGATCGTGCTGGCGCTCGTCACAGGCGTATCGCACCTGGGTTCATCGACGACCCGTACCTGGAATGAAGTATCGAACGAAGTGACCAGCCATTAACCACCATTTTTTTACAACTGGGCCCTAGGTTAGGAATTTGGAAATCAATCGGCCGTATCGATAGCCTGCTTGCTGACCCCATTCAGTAGCCGGGTGTGATTGATACCAAGGATTTGAGGAGACCTCCTATGAAGACCCTTCGCAAGTTGTTCAAGAACGACAAGGGCGCGACCGCCATCGAATATGGCCTGATCGCAGCCCTGATCGCCGTCGCCGCCATCGCCGGCATGAGCGCCATTGGCGGAAGCCTCGGCAACACGTTTAATGGCGTGTCGGGCAAGCTTAATGCGTCTGGCGCTAGCGGTTCTAGTGCAGGAACCGGTAATAGCAGCAACTGAGGCAGTTTCGACGACTCCCTCATAAGAACGGGTGGCGACCTCGCGGTTGCCACCCGTTTTTGTTTATTCAACCCAGCGCTCAGTAGGTCACGATCTTGACCCGGCTGCCTGCGGACAAGGCGGTGTTGGACGACAATCCGTTCAGCACCAGGAACCGCTCGACCTTGTAATCGTCGAACGCCATGCGGCTGGCCAGCGTTTGCATAGTATCGCCCTGACGCACCGTCACCAGTTGCAAGCGGCGGGGCTTGATCGCCGCCGCCTCCTTGTCCGTCATGCGCGTCACGGAGTTGATGAGTGTGGAGAGCGATCCCAGTCCCCGCCCCGCCGGCGTGACCGTAATGAAGTGATAGGCCGTCGACGGGCCGAACTGATAGGCAACCACCGTCACGTCGAGCCGCGTTCCCTGGCTGTTGGCCATGCTGGCCGAGCCCGACGCGACCGGCAGGCCGTTGATGGTGGTGCGCTGGACGCGAATGTCCGGCGCCTGCCCTTGCCCAGCCAGCTGATTGAAGACTGACTGGACATAGCCATCCAGATTGCCATTGAACTGCGCCATCGAGAATTGCGCCTGGCCGGATTGGCCGACAACCGCCACGGCGCTGGCGCCGTTCTGGATCGAGAAACCCTGGGGCGCCGTGAACTTGAGCTTCATCACCGGATGCAGGAACTGATTGCCCTGCACGATCCCGTCCTTGGGATCGTCGCCGTAGATCATGCCGCCCAGTTGATTGAGGAACACGTCGCGATTGCGCAGCGTGTTGGTGGAGCGGGTCGCCTGCGCATTGGTGAGCGCGCGGCGCACGCGGGAGGCGGGATCGGGGTGTGTGCTGGCCCATTCGGGCACCGCCGTACCCTGACCGCGCACCTGCCCGTCCAGCGTGTTCTGCGCGGCCAGCGAGGCGAGCATGGACGAAAGCGCCTTAGGATCGTAGCCCGCGCTCGCGAGATAGCGGATGCCAAGATCGTCCGCCTCATATTCCTGCGACCGGGAGAATTTGAGGGTCAGCAATTGCGTGCCCGTGCCGATGCCACGTTGCAGGAGCTGGCCCAGCCCGGAGTCGCCCGCGACAGCGCCAACCAGCACCTGCCCCAGCACGCCGAGGATCGAGTTGCGGGTGGCTGCGCTCTGGCGGCGCTGGCCGTGCTGGGCTGCGACGTGGCCGACTTCGTGGCCAAGGACGCCCGCCAGCTCGGCTTCGTCATTCATGAGTGCCAGCAACTGGCGAGTTACATAGACATAGCCGCCGGGGATCGCGAACGCGTTATTCACCGATGAATTGAGCAGACTGATCGTGAAATCATTCTGCTGGTTCGACAGGCTCGACTGGACGGCGATGCGCTTGCCGACGCTGGTCACATAGGTGGCCTGCGGACCATTATAGACCCCGCCGAATTCCGCCAGAAGCTCCGGATGTGCCTTGGCGCCCTGCTGGCGCTCGGACTGGCTCATCGAGGTCGCCGTGCGGATACCGCCCTGCTGTGCCTCACTCGATTGCGTGGTTGCGCAGCCTGCCACGAGGGCGCCGCTCAACCACAGCATCAGATATTTGCGGCCCATAGCCTCCCCTTCTCATTCAGGTCTATTTTGCGACGAACCGAAAATAGACAGACGTTGAGGGAATGCAAATCGCCTTGGGCTGTTCCCGTTGTCAGGCGCCCATGGCCAGAAACTTCTGCGCTCGCTGCGTGCGCAGCGCATTCGAATCTTCGCTGGCGAGGGCACCAAGCTCTTCCAGAATTGCGCCCTTGAGGCTTGCGATAGCCGAGTCGGGCGCCCGATGAGCACCGCCCACCGGCTCCGGAACGATCCGGTCGATCACCCCCAGGCTGGCGAGCTGCTGCGCGGTGACCTGCATGGCTTGCGCCGCGTCCGCCGCCTTGTCGGCAGTCCGCCAGAGGATGGAGGCACAGCCCTCAGGCGAGATCACAGAATAGATCGCATGTTCGAACATCAACACGCGGTTGGCAGAGGCCAGCGCCACGGCGCCGCCCGATCCGCCTTCGCCCACCACGGCCGCGACCAGCGGCACGCCGAGGGTGAGGCAAGCCTCGGTCGCACGCGCGATCGCCTCCGCCTGGCCCCGCTCTTCGGCCTGCACGCCGGGGAAGGCGCCTGAGGTGTCGACCAGCGTTACCACGGGCAGGCCAAAACGATCGGCCATCTGCATCAGCCGGATCGCCTTGCGATAACCATCCGGCATGCCCATGCCGAAATTATGCTTTACCCGGCTAGCGGTATCATTGCCCTTCTCATGGCCGATCAGCATCACCTTGCGGCCCTCGATGGTCGCAAAGCCGCCCTGAATGGCCTGATCGTCGGCAAAGGCGCGGTCGCCAGCCAGCGGCATAAAGTCGCTGCACATGCCCTCGACGAAATCGCGGAAGTGCGGCCGCTGGGCATGGCGCGCGACCTGCGTCTTCTGCCAGGGCGTCAACCGCGCGTAGAGGTCCCCGAGCATCGCCGTCGAGCGCTGCTGCAGCTTTTCGACCTCCGCATCGATATCGATGGAATCATTGTCCGCCGTCTCGCGCAATTCGTCGATCCGGGCCTGGAGTGCCGCTACCGGCTTCTCAAAGTCGAGATAACTGATCATGCTGGCGCGCTATACGCCGCGTCGCTTGAGGTCAACGAGCGGATGGCGTGCGTTAACGAGTGCAACCAGTCGCGCGGCGTCGACATGGGTATAAATCTGGGTGGTCGCGATGTCGGCATGGCCCAGCATCGCCTGCAGTGCGCGCAGGTCTGCACCCCCTTCCAGCAGATGGGTCGCGAAGGCATGACGCAGGACATGCGGGCTGACCCGCGCCGGATCGATACCAGCCTCGGCGGCCAAAGCGCGCACCAGCTGGAAGAGTCGCACGCGGCTCAAATAGGATTTGCCCGATGGGAAGAGCCAGGCACTGTCCTCCGGCACATGCGCTCGCCACGCGGCCACCGCCGCGCGCGCACGGTCGGAGATCGGCACGAGCCGCTCGCGCCCGCCCTTACCCCGCAGGATGAGAAAGGGGCGATCGGTCGCCATGGCCTTGGCGGGCAACGAAACCAGTTCGGTCGCACGCAGCCCGGAACCGTAGAGCAACTCGATCAGCGCCGCGAGCCGTACGTCGAGCGGATTGACCGGCACGCGCGCAATCCGTTCGGCGATGACCGCAAAAATCGCATCGACATCCTGATGAGACAGTATTTTGGGGAGCGGACGCTGCAGGCTGGGCCTTGCCAGACTCGCGGCGGGATTGTCAGCCCGGACCGCCTCTGCCTCCAGAAAAGCGAAGAAACCTCGTAGCGCCGAAAGTTTGCGCGCGACCGTCGATGTCGCGAGATCTCGCCATGATGCAGCCAGCGAGGTGAGCCGGGTAGCGTCCGCATGTGCCAACCCCTGGCAGCGCACCGCGGCGTCTTCGAGATCGGTTCGATAGGCGAGCAATGTGTTGCGCGAGGCGCCGCGCTCGGCCGCCATCATGGTGAGATAGCGGCTGATCAGCGTGGCATCGCACGAACCGACGACCGACTCGCGCTCGTCCGCACCGGCCATCAGAGCCGGGCCATCGCCTCGGCGCCGATCATCCGCGCATAAGCCTCAAGACCGACAGCGTTCAGGCTCGATATGATGTAATAGAGCTGCTCGGGCGTCATGTTGCGCCAGTTGAGGCTCTGCATCCCGACGCCCGCCAGCAGCGCTACCGTGCCCTGCTCCCGGCGTGCCGCCGCCGCAACGATTGCCCGGACCCATGGACGCCGCGAGGACATGTTGATCCCGGCATCCTGCAAAAGCTGCGCCCGCTCGCCAGCAGGCAGGCGATTGAGCCCACCCAGCACGGCGACAAGGCTATGACCACGCAACTTGTCTTCTGCCTCATCGGCGTCGACAAAAGCGGCGATACGATTTGCGGACAGGTCCACCGCTGCATCGGGCAGGCCGGTCGCCAACAGGGCCCAGCTGCGTTGCTGCGCATCGCCATCCAGCCCCTCGAGCACGCTGCGCCAGCGCGCGGCGCTCCGATCATAGCCGCCCGCAAGCATGGCAGCGATCAGCCAGGGCGTATCCTCGCCTGCTTCGGCGTAGACCGGCAGCGCCGCAGCCGCGCGCGCGACAGCGGGCAAAGCGCCATAGTAAACGCCGCCCGGCCCCGCACTCCAGCCACCTGCCGGCTGGGCCTGCCAGAAATCGCGCATCGCGGAAATTCGCGCGCCGGTATCGCCCGAGCCATAGGCCGTCCGCAACCAGTCGACGCGATCATTCGCGGTAGCCTCGGCGGACTCGTCCTCTGCCAAGGCAGCGAAGAAGCCCAATGTTGCGGCGCCTGAGAAAACGCCCAGCTGTGAGGCGACTCCTACGCCGGCCAAACGATCCATCGGCGACAGATTGGCCGCGCGAGCCTGCCAGGCGAGCACCTGCGGCCCGGCTGTCTGGAACAGCGCTGGCGGAATAGCGACATTGGTCGCCGTCGCCAAGCCATAGCGCCATGTCGTAAGCTGGGTCACGCCATCCCACTCGATCTTCACCGAGCGGCGGCTGTTCGGCCCAGCGCCGACCACCTTTTCGGCAAGCCGGTAATCGATGCCCCGGGCGATGCCGCGCCGCTGCGCCTGGCTGAGCAATGCGCTCGCCGTGCCCTGATCTGCCGAGAAGGACGCGCAGATGGCCTGCGCCATGAACCAGCCCGGCTCGTCGCTCATATCCCGCGCGCGCGGCAGCAGCGGGCAGAAGCCGGCGGGATCGGCGGTAGCGAGTTGCACCTGCATCGCCACGGAATAGAGCCGGCGGCTATACTGATCGGCATCGACCTGCTGGATCAGCAGGCGCGCATTATCCGCCTCGCCCATGCGTAGCAGCAGCCATGCGCGCTCGGCCGCCCAGTCCGCACCACCGATGTCCGACGGCGTGGAGACCTGAGAAAGCAACGCCCGGCGCATCAAAATGCTCGCCCAGCGAGACATGACCGGCGCGCGCATCGTGCGCATTACGCCGGCAAGGGCCTGCCCATTGCGTTGCCCGAAGGCGCTTTCGCCCAAGCCGCCCTGCGCCCTCTTGAGTGGGCCGATCCGGTCCAGAGACCGGCGTGCGGACGGGGGCAGATCGTATTTCTCGGCGATTTCGTCGGCTACCGTCTCGTTCACCGCCTCGTCGGCCGCCAGGGCATTGGCGGCGCGGTCGACGACGGCGCCGGGCGGCAGCAGCGGCGTGGGCGCCGGTGCGGCCGGCCGCGCGGGCTGCGGTGTCGCCGGCTGCGGCCCGCTGGGCGACGGCGTCGGCGCGGCATCGCCAAATCCGGGCGGCAGCAGCGATTCAGGGCCGCTCTGCGCCAGCACGGGAATGCTGAGCGCCAGCGCGCTCAAACCCGCCAGCAAGCCAATCTGTCTGCCTCGCACTGCCCTGCCCTAACCGGCAAGTTGCTCGGCGGAAACCGGCAGCTCGATCTCGGTGACGGGTCGTTCAGCGCCATTCCACCAGGACAGCACGAGGAGCAGCACGATGACGACCAACAGAATGACGCCGATCAGCGACAGCGGATTGCGCGGACGGCGTGAGCGATAGGACTGTTGATAAGGGTCGCGGCGGCTGAGTTTCATGATGGGGGATCGGGCCTTACCGTTGCAGTGACATATGCCTGATGGCGTTCGAACGCCGTTGCCTCAGACGTTGGCGGCTGTATAGCCGCGCAGATCATGGGGCGAAACGATAAATATCGCGAAGAGGCCATCGCAGGGTTATCCGCAGGACCTTCCATCGTCCTGGTGGGCCTGATGGGCGTGGGAAAGTCCACCATCGGCCGTCGCCTCGCAGCCCGGCTCAACCTGCCCTTTGTCGATGCTGACGACGAGATCGAGCGGGCGGCCGGGATGACCATTCAGGAAATCTTCGACACCTATGGCGAGCCGGCCTTTCGCGATGGCGAACGGCGCGTGATCGCTCGGCTGATTGACGGTGTGCCCAAGGTTGTCGCCACCGGTGGCGGCGCTTTCGTCAATGACGAGACGCGGGCGCTGATCCTCGCGCACGCCACGGCCGTCTGGCTGGATGCCGATATCGACATTCTCGTTGACCGTGTTTCGCGGCGCGATGGCCGCCCCCTGCTCAAGGGCCGTGAGCCGCGCGAAGTGCTCAAGAGCCTCGCGGCGGCGCGCACGCCCTTTTACCAGCAAGCCCCCATCCACATCAAAAGCTCGGACTCGCCGCATGAGGCGACCATCGACAAGATCGTGAAAGCGCTCAACCCATGACCACCGTCCCCGTTTCCCTTGGTGAGCGCAGCTATGATGTCCGCATCGAAGCCGGGCTGATGGAGCGCGCGGGCGAGGCGCTGGCGCCTTTTGCCAGCAGCCGATCCTTTCTGGTCGTGACGGATACGCATGTTGCGACGGCCCAATGGCCGCGCCTTGCGGCCGCGCTGGAGCGGGCTGGACTGGCGGCCGAGCTGGTGACGCTTCCGGCGGGCGAATCCACCAAGAGTTGGCAGCATCTCGAAGCCCTGACCGACCGGATGATCGCCCATGGCATCGAACGGCGGGACCATGTGATTGCACTGGGCGGCGGAGTGATCGGCGATCTGGTCGGTTTCGCGGCATCCATCGTCAAGCGGGGCTGCAACTTCGTGCAGATCCCGACCACTTTGCTCTCGCAGGTGGATAGTTCGGTCGGCGGCAAGACCGCGATCAACAGCCGGGCAGGCAAGAACCTGCTCGGCGCGTTCCATCAGCCATCACTCGTGCTGATCGACCCCGACACCCTCGATACGCTCGGCCCGCGCGAAGTGCGCGCCGGCTATGCCGAGGTGGTGAAGTACGGCCTGATCGACGATGCCGAGTTTTTCGCGTGGTGCGAGGCGAACGGCACGGCGCTGATGGCTGGCGATCCGGATGCCCGCGCCCACGCCATTGCCCGTAGCGTCGCCGCCAAGGCCGCAATCGTCGCCGAGGATGAGCGCGAGACCAGCGGTCGCCGGGCATTGCTCAACCTTGGCCACACTTTTGGCCATGCGCTGGAGGCGGAAACCGGCTTTTCGGATCGACTGCTGCATGGCGAGGGTGTCGCGGCGGGCATGGCCCTAGCTTTTGGATACTCCATGCGGCGGGGCGAATGCCCTGCTGAGGATGCAGAGCGGGTCGTTGCACATCTGCGCGCCGTCGGCCTGCCGGCCTCGCTGGCGGATGCGGGTGTCTCCGCGTCCGGCGCGCGGCTCGTCGAGCATATGCTGCATGACAAGAAGATGAGCAGCGGCACCCTGCCCTTCCTGCTGGCCCGTGGCATCGGCAAGACCTATCTCGCCAAGGATGTCGATCTGGCGGACGTTGCCGCCTATCTCGACGGCGCCTGAACCTAGCAGGGTCGCGCTCAGTCAGCCCGCGTGAGTTGCCAGGCCAACCAGAGCCATCCCAGGATCATCACCACGCCGCCAATCGGCGTGATTGCGCCGAGCCAGCGCGGGGCACCCAGCGCCATGGCGTAGAGCGTCGCCGCGAACAGCGCGCTCCCGCCCAGCAGCGCCCAGGATGGACCGCTGCTGACCGGCAGGCGCAAAATCGCCAGCACTGCCACGGCATGGACAAGCTGATAGACGCCGCCGGTCCGTAACCACTCCGCCGCCTGCGGGCTGCTGGCAGCATGAGCGCCGAATGCCGACGCACCAATGGACAAGGCGGCGCTCAGCGCCGCCAGCATGCCGATCATGACGACGTCTCCGCCTGCGCGTCCCCATTTGCGCGGGCGAGAGCGGCGGCCGTGGCCTCGAACGCCAGTCGCATCGACGGGTGCCGGGCGGGATAATCGCGACCGGCTGCGAGCAAGGCGAGATCCGGCCAGTCCGGCAGGGCATCCTGCTCCCCGGCCAGATAGCCCCGCCATGCCTCGCTCACCGACTCGATGGTTGCGCGATCAGCGCCGATAGCTTGCGCGGCGAGAATCGCAGAGGCCGCCTGTCCCAGCGCGCAAGCCTTGGCATCGACCCCGAAGGCGGTGATGCGGCCGGCCTCATCCACCCGCAAGCTGACCGAGACACGACTGCCGCAGGTCGGCGAGCGCCGCTCTTCAACGAAATCAGCCTGATCGAGCGGCGGATAGGCCGAAATGCCGGCAGCGCGACGCAGCACATCCATGCTGTAGAGCGCGCTGCTCATGCGCCGGTGCCTTCACTGCGCGGCATTGCTGTCCTCGCCACTCGCGTTGCTACTCTCAGCGCCATCATCCTCAAGAATGCCGAGCAGGCCGCCGCGCCGGCTGTTCTCCGCCATCCAGCCGCTCATCGCCGCGCCGCTCGCGCTCAGCAGCGGATAGGACCGGGACAGCCGCATCCAGTCCGGCCGATTGGTCTGCACGCCGTAGATGGCATCATAACCGATCGTGAACAGCACGAAGGCGATGGTCGCCACCAGCAGGCCCTTGATGGCGCCGAAGCCAAGGCCCAGCGTCCGGTCGAACAGGCCGAGCAGCGAGGTCTTGGTCTTGTCGCCGATCCAGCGCGCCAGCAGCGTGCCCAGCATGAAGACGACGCCGAACACCGCGACGAATGCCAGCAGCGCCGCGACATACTCCGCCCCCACAATGGTATCGAGCAGAGCCGTGAATGGCGCGTGGAACAGCCGCACCGCGACGATGGCGCCAATCAGTGCAGCAAGCGACAGCGATTCGGTCACGAACCCGCGCAGGAAGCCCCGCACGGCCAAGCCACCGATGAGCAGAAGAACGGCAAAATCCAGCACGGTCATGCCGGCTGGCTAGTCCCGCCCAAGCAGATGGTCAACAAGATCGCCGAGCCGGCGGAATCCGGTCGTCGAAATGCCACTGGCCTGCGCCGCGCTGGATGCCGGCAACAAGGCACGCCCGAAGCCGAGCTTGGCGGCTTCTCGCAGGCGCAGCGCACTATGGGCGACCGGGCGCAACTCGCCGGACAGCGCGATTTCCCCGAGCATCACCGCGTCATGCGGCACGGGTTTTTCGGAAAGCGCCGAGATCAGGGCAGCAGCGACGGCAAGGTCGGCGGCAGGGTCCTGCAAGCGGTAACCGCCAGCGACATTGAGATAGACCTCGCAAGTCGCAAAGCTCAAGCCGCAGCGGGCTTCGAGCACGGCCAGCACCATGGCCAGCCGGCCGCTATCCCAACCCACGACGGCCCGGCGCGGGGTCGCGCCGCTGGCCAGTCGCACCGTCAGCGCCTGCACTTCCACCAGAACCGGCCGCGTACCTTCAAGCGCGGGAAAGACTGCCGTGCCCGCCACGCGCTCCTCACGGTCGGTCAGAAACAGCGCCGAGGGATTGCCGACTTCCTGCAGTCCCTCCTCGACCATTGCGAACACGCCGATCTCGTCCGTGCCGCCAAAGCGGTTCTTGATCGCGCGAAGGATACGATATTGGTGGCTGCGCTCCCCCTCGAAGCTGAGCACGGTGTCCACCATATGCTCCAGCACGCGCGGCCCGGCGATGGTGCCATCCTTGGTGACATGGCCAACCAGAATGAGCGCCGTCCCGCCGCGCTTGGCGAAGCGAATCAACTCCTGAGCGCTCGCCCGCACCTGACTGACCGTGCCCGGCGCGCCTTCGATCAGGTCGCTGTGCATGGTCTGGATCGAATCGATGATGAGCAGATCGGGCTCTTCCCGCTGCCCCAATGTCGTCAGAATATCCCGCACGGAGGTGGCGCTGGCGAGATGCACCGGCGCATCGCCCAGCCCCAGCCGCCGGGCGCGCAGCCTGACCTGATCGGCAGCTTCCTCGCCACTCACATAAACGACATGCCGCCCGGCCTTGGCCATCCGCGCCGCAGCTTGAAGCAGCAGGGTAGATTTGCCGATGCCCGGATCGCCGCCGATCAGACTTGCGGACCCCGCCACCAGCCCGCCGCCGACTGCGCGGTCGAATTCCGGCAGGCCAGTGTTCATCCGCTCGGGCAGAGCGATATCCGCATCGAGCCCAATCAGATTAATCGCCTGCCCGCCGGCCTGCAGATCGTGCTTGGCCGAGAACGCCGTGGGCGGCGCTTCCTCGATCAGACTGTTCCATTCTCCGCAGTCATCGCACTGCCCTTGCCAGCGGGACGCCACCGCCCCGCAGGCCTGGCACACATATCGACGTTTCACTTTCGCCATGCGCCCTCTTAGCAGAACGAAGAGGGAACGCCAGAGGCGAGATCAGCTCTTCATGAGGATCTGTTCGATCTCGTCGACCGGATGGCTGGTGAGCGTCTTGCCGATTTCGCCGGCGAGCCGATCCTTGAGCGTCTTGTGATAATGGCGGCGCATCTCACCCAGGGTGATCGGCGCGGCGACAATGACGAGCTGATCAAACGATCCCTCCATGGCGCGCTTGTTGAGCAGCGCGACCGCATCCGCTGCGAAGCGGTCTTCCGCCTGCTGCTTGAAGTCGGTTTCTTCCATCGCACTGCGATCCTGGCTGTTGGGTGCCGAAGCGAAGCTGCGCCCCGGCCGATCGGTCGAAAGATCCTGATCCTGCTCGGATTTCTGCTCCACCGCCTCTTCGACCTGAAGGTTGAGAAACTCCTCGTCGCCAGCATTACGGAACAGCAGCATCTTGCTGCCATCGACCACCATCACGAGCGCGTCATGAGCAACTTTCATCATCATCCTCCAAGATTGTGATATAAGTTGAATGGCTGAGCCGGCGCGGAGTTGCCTTTTTCTTGGCCATGGGGTTGCCTTGCGGCCGATAAGGCCAAATCTACGGCGCAATGATCAAGGTCGCTTCCTACAACATCCGCAAAGCCGTCGGCACCGATCGGCGCCGTATGCCAGAGCGCATCATCGATGTGCTGAACGAGCTGGATGCCGATGTGATTGCCCTGCAGGAAGCCGACCGCCGCTTCGGCATCCGTCATGCGGTGCTGCCGGATCGCCTGCTGGAGATGCATTCGGATTATCGCGCCATCGAGTTGCCGACGCGAGTCGAGAGCATGGGCTGGCACGGCAATGCGCTTCTCGTCCGGCGCGACCAGAGTCATGCCGATGCCAGCGTGATCCATCTCCCCTGCCTCGAGCCGCGCGGCGCTGTGATGGCCTGTATCGAGATCAAGGGCATTCGCTTGCGGACGGTGGGGATGCACCTCGACCTCTCCGGCCTCTGGCGGCGGCGGCAGGCTGCGGCGGTTCAGCATCATGTCGATATGGTAGATGTCCAGCATCCCGCCGATGCGACCATCCTGATGGGCGATACGAACGAGTGGACCGCCAATCGCGGGTGCCTGCAGGATTTCTCGCGCCACTACGACATCGCGCCATGCGGCCGCAGTTTCCACGCCCGCCGCCAGATTGCCGAACTCGACCGGATCATGTGGCGGGGCGGCCTGACGCTGACCGACAGCGGGGTCCATTCCTCCGTGCTGGCCCGGCGCGCGTCCGATCATCTTCCAGTCTGGGCCACGTTCGACCTTCGTTGATTTGCGGATAATCCGTGCAACGGCTCGACAAGCCGGCTGCGGCGCGCCAATCTGCGGTCATGCGGGAGAAGGAACTGAGGCTGGCGCTGGTCTGCTATGGTGGAGTCAGCCTCGCCGTCTACATGCACGGGGTCACCAAGGAGATCTGGCATCTGGCGCAGGCCAGCCGCGATTTCCGCAGCGGTCGACCGGGCAATCTCGTTTACCAGCGCATTCTGGAGACCTGCCTTGCGGAGACCGGCCTGCGAGTGCGGATTCTGCCGGACATCATTGCCGGGGCCAGCGCGGGCGGCATCAACGGCGTGTATCTGGCGCAGGCCATAGAGAGCGGTCAGTCGCTCGACCCGCTGACCGAACTTTGGCTGCGTTGCGCCGATGTCGACATTTTGCTCGATCCCGACGCGCGCCCGCTCTCGCGCTTCACCAAATTCTGGGCCGCGCCGCTGCTCTGGCTGCTGCTGCGCCGCCGCAATGACACGGTGTCCCGCACCGTGGCTCCGGAAACGCGCTCGGAAGTGCGACGCAAGCTCTCCAACTTCATCCGGGCGCGCTGGTTCGCGCCTCCCTTCGGCGGGAAGGGGTTTACCGAGCTGTTGCTCAATGCCTTCGATGCGATGGAAAAGGCTCGCGAGACAGCGCCGGAGAAGAGCGGAAGATCGCTGCTGCCCCGTGGGCATCCGCTGGACCTGTTCGTCACCGCTACGGATTTTACCGGCCATGAGGAACGGCTGCGCCTCAATAGCCCGCCGGAAATCAGCGAGACCGAGCACCGGCTTACGATTGGCTTCCATGCCCGGGGTGGGCAACCGCGCACACTCGCCGACCCTGCCGAACTCGCGTTTGCCGCCCGCGCGACGGCCAGCTTTCCGGGGGCCTTTCCGCCGTTCACGGCTCGGGAAATGGACAAGGTGCTGGCCGACCGCGACCGCGCCTGGCCCGGTCGCGATGCGTTTTTGCGCCGCGTACTGCCCGGTCACAGCGCCACCGGCGATGCGGAGGACGCCGTGCTGATCGACGGATCGGTGCTGGCCAATGCGCCCTTTGCGCAGGCAATCGATGCGCTCAAGAATCGCCCGGCGCGGCGGACGGTTGACCGGCGCTTTGTGTTCATCGAGCCGACGCCGAGTGCGCCCGGCTTTCGCCTCACCTCCCCTTCCCACCATGCCCAAAATGGTGAGCGCCCGGTCCCGGGCTTCTTCCGCACGATCTTTGGCGCGGTCAGCGATATTCCGCGCGAACAGCCGATCCGGGACAATCTGGAGGCGATAGGCGCCCGCTCCAGCCGCATTCACCGGATGCTGGAAATCACCGAACGCTTGCGGCCGGACATCGAGCGAACTGTGGACCAGACTGTCGGCCTCAGCCTACTGCTCAGCCGGCCCTCGCCGCGCCGTCTGGCGCATCTGCGCGCGAGGCTGCAGCAAAAGGCCTCGCGGGCGGCGGGCTTTGCCTATCCCGCTTATGGCTATCTCAAATATGCCGGCATCATCGATGAACTGGCCGATCTGCTCAGTCAACTCCGCGATGCCCCTGGCATGGCCGCGCGCGACAGTCTGCGGGAGCCGCTGCGTGCGCAGCTCCATGCGGCGGGCGTGGACCAGATGGACCCCGGATCGGGCGATGGCGCGAGCGCGGCGCTCATTCTGTTCTATCGCAATCACGACATTGCGTTCCGCATCCGCCGGCTGCGCTTCCTCGCCCGGCGCCTCGTCCAGCTCCGTGAGCAGACTGTGGAAGGCGCCAGCGAGGAGGATGAGGGGAACGGCGCCGCCCTCTCCGTCATGCAGGATATGCTCTACGAAGCCATCGGCCTTTATGCCGAACGTCAGACGCCGTCATGGTTTGGCGCGGGCACACGCGAAGCCCTGCGGCCGCACGGCGATAACCTGATGGCGTCCCTTGCGATCATCGCGGAGGCGCGGGGCTTGCGGGATCTGGACCAGCAGATCGACGCGCGCTTTGCGGCTGCCTGTGTGGCGCTCCCGGCCGAGGACCGGCGGACCTTGCTCAAGGCCTATCTCGGCTTCCCTTATTACGACATTGCGACCTTTCCGCTGCTGCAGGGAGAAGGTCTGGACGAGTACGACCCCATCAAGGTGGATCGCATATCTCCCGAAGATGCCGTGGCGATCCGCAAAGGCGGCGCACCGGCGACGCTGCGTGGCATCGAATTCAACTGCTTCGGTGCGTTCTTCAGCCGTGCCTATCGCGAAAATGATTATCTCTGGGGCCGGCTCCATGGGGCTGATCGACTGATCGACATCCTGCTCTCCACCATGCCGCCGGAAATCGCCGCCGATGACGCCCGCAAGGCGGCCTGGAAGCGCGCGGCCTTCGAAGCGATTTTGGATGAGGAAGAGCCCCGACTGACCCTGATCCCGGGCCAGATCGCGACGATCCGCGCCGAGATCGCTCAGATCGGCGCCTAGCGCTTGATCAGCGTCACCTGCGAGACATCGATACTGCGTCCAGCGAAACCGCCTTCGCAATACATGAGATAGTAGCGCCACATGTCCACAAACCGCGCATCGAACCGGGCGGGCAGACGACCTGCATCCACCACTGCGTCAAAGCGCGCGCGCCACTGTCGCAGTGTCCACGCATAATCGAGGCCGAAGCGAGTCTGGTCTGCCCATTCCAGCCCTTCGCGCTGGGCAAGATCGCGAAAGCGCCGCTCGGCAATCAGGCAACCGCCGGGGAAGATGTAGCGCTGGATGAAGTCGGCCCGCGCGGCATAGGCCGGGAAAATCTCGTCATCGATGCTGATATACTGGATGGCCGCGCGCCCGCCGGGCTTGAGCAGCCGGGCAATGCAGGCGAGATAAGTCGGCCAATAGCGCTCCCCGACAGCCTCCACCATTTCCACGCTGGCAATCGCATCGAACGGGCCGGCACAGTCGCGATAATCCTGCAGCAGGACCTGAGCCCGGTCCTGCGCGCCCAATCCCTCGATCCGGCCCCCGACGATCTGCTGCTGCTCAGTGGAGAGCGTCAGACCGGTGTAGCCGATATCGGCCCGCTCCAACGCACGCTCAGCCAGCCCGCCCCAGCCGCATCCAATTTCAAGCAGTTGCTGACCATTTTTAAGATCGAGCCTCGCCAGGAGCTCGTCGATCTTGCGAATCTGCGCGGCTTCCAGCGTCTCACGCGGATGCGCCGGGCGCGCGCTGGAGTAGGTCAGCGTCTCGTCCAGCCACAGCCGGTAGAAATCATTGCCGAGATCATAATGCTCGGCAATGTTGCGCCGCGCGCCGCGGCGGCTGTTATGCCGCCGCGCCAGCTTCCAGCGGCCCATCAGGCGCGGCAGGCCAGTCGAGCGCGCGGACTTCCCCAGCGAACGGGCATTGGCGCCGAACAGGGCGAATAGCGCAACCGGATCGGGGCTCGACCAGTCGCCATCCGCCCAGGCGCGATACCAGCCGGTCGAGCCGGATGCCGCCAGCCGGATCAAGGCCCGCCAATTGGCAAGGTGGACGATCGCGGAAAAGCCCTGCTTGCGCCCGCCGAGCAAGCGCACCGATCCATCCGGCAGATGCAGTTCGAGTGATCCACGCATCAAACCCCGGTCGGCCCTCACGAGCATGGGCTCGAACAGCCGGGTCGGCAAAGCCCGCCAGAAACGCCCACCCACCTGCGTGCCGGCCCGGCGCATCATGGCGCGCTGGCGGCTGGCTTTGGGATTGTGAATGGTCATGCGCCCATATGAGCGCATTCCTCACGCAAAGACAACCGGGGCCCGCTCAGCCTTTCGCGCGGGCATAGGCGGCGAGCGCCCGCTCTCGCGCGGCGCGATGCTCGATTAACTTGGCCGGATATTGCGCTGGCCTAACACCCGCGGACTCGGGATCGTGGATTGCGGCGTCCTTCACATGCGCCAGCTCCGGCACCCAGCGCCGGATATAGGCGGCCGCGTCGAACTTCTCGGACTGGGTGAGCGGCGCCATGATCCGCACGAACATGTTGGAATCGATCCCGGTGCCCGCGACCCACTGCCAGTTGACGGCATTGTTGCCATAATCGGCATCGACCAGCGTATCCCAGAACCAGCGCTCCCCTTCGCGCCAGTCGATGAGCAGATGCTTGATGAGGAAGCTCGCCGCGATCATCCGCACCCGGTTATGCATCCATCCGGTCTGCCAGAGTTGGCGCATCCCCGCATCGACGATCGGATAGCCGGTGCGACCCTCCTGCCAGGCCTTCAGGTCCTCCGCCGCCTCCTGGCCCGAGCGCCACGCAAAAGCATCGAACTGCGCCCGACCGTTGCGGCTGCCATAATCGCTCATCTGCGCGATCACATTCTGGGCATAATCACGCCAGCCCAGTTCGCGCAGATAAACCTCGCTGGCGCCATCCTCCCGGTCGAGTGCGTGCCACAGTGTTGCCGGCGAAATCTCGCCGAAATGCAAATGCGGCGACAAGCGCGAGGAGCCTTCGATGGAAGGCAGATTGCGGCCTTCGTCATAGTCACCGACATGGTCCATAAAGGCATCGAGCCGATCGTGGGCGCCCGTCTCGCCAGGCGACCAATCATGCGCGAACCCGCCCGCCCAATTAGGCGAAGTCGGCAGCAAGGCCCAGTCTTCGAGTTGATCACTCGCCGGCCATTTTTGCGGAGCGGGAACGGTATCGGGCGCCGGCACGGGCTGACCCGGCGGCATCACCTCCCGCAGCGCGCGCCAGAAGGGCGTGAAGATCTTGTAGGGACCGCCGCTGCCCGTGGTCAGTGCGCCCGGCGGCATGAGGTAATTGCCATCATGCAATATCAGTTCGTGAGAGCGCGCAACCGCCTTCTCTGCCTGGCGCCACCAGGGCTCATAATGGTGCAAGGCATGGATGCGGGTGGCGCCGGTCTCCGTGGCCAACGCGGCGAGAACCGCCTCGGCCTTGCCCCGGCGCAGGATCAGTCGCGATCCGCGCGCGCGCAGGGCGGCGTCGAGACTCTCGATACTATGATGCAGCCACCAGCGCGATGCGCCGCCCATCGCCCGGTGCCGCGCCGTCTCATCATCGAGAATATAGACCGGGATCACCTGCCCTTCCGCACACGCCTGTATGAGCGCGGCCTGATCGGTCAGGCGAAGATCCCGCCGGAACCATAAGATGCTCGCTGCCGACATCGCTCTACCGCACTGCTTGCGCAGGCACCTGCACGGAAAAGCTCGCGCTGGCGCCACGCCCCGCAAAGCGCTGGTCGGAAATCAGCAGATCGCCATTCTCAGCCCGCTGCGCGACCGGCATCCGCGACCAGAACAGGAAAGCCCGCGCATCCGCATCGCGCTGCCGCGCCCGCTCGACGCCGGGATCGTCCATGCCGGTCGGCATCCCTTCCGCTGCGCCTGCATCGGCTTCAAGCCCGGTGGCGAGGCTGTAGGGAAAGCCGCCGAAGCGCCCGTCCCCGCGCCAAAGCATTTCGCGCGACCAGGGTGCGAACGGACGCGGATTGGCGACCACCAGGTCCGCCTCGCGGCCTTGGGCGCGCAGCCATGCGGCGGCTTTCGCCTCCGCCGATCCGGTGATCAGCCCGTTGACGAAGATATAGGCGCAGGCGGCCGTCGCGATGATCCGCGCGCGCTGCATCATTGGCGCGGGCCCGGCGCGCTCGCCGCGCCGTGCCCAGAGATAGCCGCCGATCAGCAGCGCCCAGAGCCAGATATCGATGATGAACAGCGCATCGCCATGGAACCACTGGTCGCTGAACGGCGAGAGCAATCTGATGCCATAGCTGTTGAGCCAGTCGAACGCGGGGTGGCTGAGCGTCCCGATCTGCGCGACGACCCACAGCCAGACTATGTTCACCGGCGGCCGCGTCTCTGGCCGTGTCCCACGCTTCGCCTGCCAGCGGTCGAACGCGACCATGATTGCGGTGAGCATCAACGGCAGCAGGATCATCGCGATCGGCCCGTGCGTCAGCCCGCGTCGCAGTGCCAGCGCCTGTGTCCCCAGCAACGTGCAGGTCGCATCGATATCCGGGATGTTCGCCGCGATGATAATCGTCGGCATGGCAAGGCCAGAGGTGCGCTTGAGCCCGATCTGGCCCAGCACGGCGCCCACCATGCTGTGTGTGAGATTATCCATGCCCCCTGTCTTCACGACCCCACCGCTGCAGGTCAAGTTGCCCGAGAGGGCGGGAACGGATCAGGGGCGCGGCCGGGATCACGAAAAAAGGCGCGGACTTAGCCCGCGCCTTCTCACGTCTTCTCAGCCTTATGCGGCTTAGTAGCGGTAGTGATCCGGTTTGAACGGACCCTCGGGCGTCACGCCGATGTAAGCGGCCTGCTTGTCGGTCAGCTTGGAGAGCTTCACGCCCAGCTTCTCGAGGTGAAGCGCTGCGACCTTCTCATCGAGATGCTTGGGCAGAACATAGACCTCGTTCTTATAGGCATCGCTCTTGGTCCACAGCTCGATCTGCGCCAGCACCTGGTTGGTGAAGCTGGAGGACATGACGAAGCTCGGGTGGCCGGTCGCGCAGCCCAGATTCACCAGACGGCCCTTGGCGAGCATGATGATCTTCTTGCCATCGGGGAACTCGACCTCGTCGACCTGCGGCTTGATCTCGGTCCACTTCATGTTGCTGAGCGCCGCGATCTGGATCTCGCTGTCGAAGTGGCCGATGTTGCAGACGATGGCCATGTTCTTCATCGCGCGCATGTGGTCGAGCGTGATGATGTCCTCATTGCCCGTCGCCGTCACGAAGATGTCGGCGCGGGTCGCCGCCTCTTCCATGGTCACGACCTCATAGCCTTCCATCGCCGCCTGCAGAGCGCAGATCGGGTCGATCTCAGTCACCAGCACGCGGGCGCCGCCATTGCGGAGCGAGGCCGCCGAGCCCTTGCCGACATCGCCGAAGCCGGCGACGCAGGCGACCTTGCCGGCCAGCATCACGTCCGTGGCGCGGCGGATGGCATCGACCAGCGATTCCTTGCAGCCATAGAGATTGTCGAACTTGGACTTGGTGACGCTATCGTTCACGTTGATCGCCGGGAAGGGCAGCTTGCCCTTCTTGGCCAGCTCATAGAGCCGGTGGACGCCGGTGGTCGTCTCTTCGGACACGCCCTTGATCGCCGCGACGGTCTTGGTGAGATAGCCGGGACGCTCGGCGAGGAAGCGCTTGAGGGTTGCGACGAAGATCGTCTCTTCCTCGTTGGACGGCGCGAACAGCTCTTCACCGGCCTCGACACGGGCGCCCCACAGCGCGAACATTGTCGCGTCGCCGCCATCGTCCAGGATCATGTTGCAGGTCGTGTCCTGACCCCAATCGAAGATCTTGATGACATAGTCCCAATATTCCTCGAGCGTCTCGCCCTTGATGGCGAACACGGGGATGCCCCGCTCGGCGATCGCGGCGGCGGCATGGTCCTGGGTCGAGAAGATGTTGCAGGTGGCCCAGCGCAGCTCTGCGCCCAGCTCAGCCAGCGTCTCGATGAGCACAGCGGTCTGGATCGTCATGTGCAGCGAGCCGGTGATCCGCGCGCCCTTGAGCGGCTTGGATGCACCGAATTCCTCGCGCAGCGCCATCAGGCCCGGCATTTCGGTCTCGGCGATCTCGATCTCCTTGCGGCCGAAGCCAGCGAGGGAGATGTCCTTTACGATATAGTCCTGGGCCACGGTCGCCACTGATCATTCTCCTGATTGCCTGAGCCGGGGCCGCTACGCACGCCACCGGTAACACCGCGGCGCCTTACCAAGGCTATCGCTCCCTCGCAAATATAAAGATATCTTTATGTGATTGGGGTCGGGCGGAAGGGATAAAGGAAGCCAGCCCTGCCGTGTCAGGCGTGTCCCATATTGCCGGTCAGCATCGCGGGATCGATGCCTTCGAGCGAAAACGCCCCGGCCCAGCGGTTCTCCGGCGCCATCGAGAACAGCCGATAAGGCTGCGCCTTGCTGAGATACCAGCCCGGCGCGGCCAGCTCCGTTTCCAGCTGTCCCGCGCTCCACCCGGCATAGCCCAAGGCGACCAACCAGCGGGCCGGCCCGCCGCCCGAAGCAACGGCGTGCAGCACCTCCATCGACCCGGTGAGCGCAATCTCGTCATCGATGGGGTGGCTGTCCGCCGTCATCCAGTCCCGACTGTGCAGCACAAAGCCGCGGCGCGGTTCGACAGGCCCGCCTTGCAGCACCGGCTCATCGCCCACCGACTGCGCGTCGATGCTTAACGAGCCAAGCAGAGCATGCAGTCCCATGCCCTCCATCGGCTCGTGCAGCGCGATGCCCAGGGCGCCGCCCTCGTCATGCACGCACAGGAGAATGACTGCGCGCTCGAACCGCGCGTCCGGCATATCCGGCATGGCCAGCAACAATTTGCCGGCGAGGGAGAGTCTCGGTTGCGCGGGCGCGCTCATGCGATGGGCCTCCTGAGCGCGACCATGCCTTGTTGGGGACAATGCGTCCACCCCGCAGGCGCTTGACCCGTCCGGCTGAGCGGCCATCGTACCGCAGAGCCGCCCGGCCCCGCACAGCATCGACCTTGACAGGCGCAGGCCGAACACCGACTTGCTCGCTGCGCGCTGGTTCACCAGCCGAGCCCTTTCCCCCAGAACAGGAGACACCGATGACGATCAAAGTTGGCGACACGCTGCCCGAAACGACCTTCGTCAAGATGACCGAAAACGGCCCCGAACCGGTTGACAGCAAGAATTATTTTGCTGGCCGCAAGGTCGCGCTCTTCTCCGTTCCGGGCGCCTTCACGCCTACCTGCTCGGCCAAGCACCTGCCGGGCTATATCGAGAAGGAAAGCGACCTCAAGGCCAAGGGCGTCGACGAGATCGCCTGCACCGCCGTCAACGATCCGTTCGTCATGGGCGCGTGGGGCAAGGCCTCGTCGGCTGACGGCAAGGTGACAATGCTCGCAGATGGCAATGGCAGCTTCGCCGAAGCCGTCGGCCTCACCATGGACGGCAGCAAGTTCGGTCTCGGCACGCGCGGCCAGCGCTTCTCGATGCTGGTCAATGATGGCGTGGTCGAGCAGCTCCATGTCGAAGCGCCGGGCGAATTCCGCGTTTCCAGCGCCGGTTTCATGCTCGAGCAGCTCTAAGACCATTGCGAGCGGGGCGGCGGCACAGGTCGCTGCTGCCCCGCACCCCGCCCCTCTTCCGCCTGTCATACAGGCCAGCTATGAAGGGGCATGAACCAAGCTTCCAGCACCCACATCGTCGAAGCGCTGATCGCGGGCTATGAAACCGCGACCGCCAATCTGCGCGAGGCCATTTTCGCTTATGCCAAGGATGGCACCGTGCCTTCCGCCCGCTCGGTGGCGGACCGGGATTTCTGCTATCCCTCGCTGATCATCGATTATCATCAGACCAATGACGGCGTGCCGAGCCGCCGCTCCTTCGCGCGCCTCTCTCGCCCCGGCCATTATGTGACGACGATCACCCGGCCGCAGATGTTCGCGCGCTATCTGACCGAACAGCTCGATCTGCTGATGGCCGACTATGAGGTGGAAGTCAGCGTCGGCCGGAGCGATCAGGCGATCCCGTTCCCCTATGTGCTGGATTCGCTGCCCGCCGGCACACTTGCCGCAATTCCGCCGAGCGAGTTGGCGCGCCATTTCCCCTCGACGGAGCTCGCGCAGATCGGTGATGAGGTGGCGGACGGGCTGCTGCTGCCCGGCCCATCAGGCGAGCGACCGCTGGCGCTGTTCGATGCGCTGCGCACGGATTTCAGTCTAGCGCGTCTGCGGCATTACACCGGCACGCCGCCTGAGCACGTCCAGCGCTACATTCTGTTCACCAACTATCACCGCTATGTCGATGAATTCGTGCGCTGGGGCTGCACCGAACTCAAGCGACCGGGCACGCGTTTCACGGCGCTTTCCGGTGCCGGGGGCGTCGAGGTCACCGCCGACACCGCCAATCCGGAAAGCGCGATCGCTGACAGCGCCTGGCGGCGTCACCAGATGCCGGCCTACCACTTGATCGCCCCGGACGGCACCGGCATCACGCTGGTCAACATCGGCGTCGGCCCCGCCAACGCGAAGACCATCTGCGATCATCTCGCGGTTTTGCGCCCCGAGGCTTGGCTTATGATCGGTCACTGCGGCGGCCTGCGCCCGAGCCAGCGGATCGGTGATTATGTGCTGGCCCATGCCTATCTGCGCGACGACCATGTGCTCGATGAAATGTTGCCGCCGGAAATTCCGGTGCCCGCCATTGCCGAGGTGCAGGTGGCGATGGCCGAGGCGTGCGAGCATATTCTGGGCGCCAGCGGCGACATGAAGCGCCGCCTGCGCACCGGCACCATCGTGACGACGGACGACCGCAACTGGGAACTGCGCTACTCCCGCTCGGCCCTGCGCTTCTCCCTCTCGCGCGCGGTGGGCGTGGATATGGAGAGCGCGACCATCGCCGCCCAAGGATATCGCTTCCGGGTGCCCTATGGCACGTTGCTATGCGTCTCCGACAAGCCGATCCATGGCGAGCTCAAGCTGCCGGGCCAGGCCAATCGTTTCTACGAGGAAGCCATAGCGGGCCACCTCGCCATCGGCATCGAGACCTGCGAACGCCTGCGCCAGCAGGGCGACCGCCTGCACAGCCGCAAGCTGCGCGCGTTCAACGAGCCGCCCTTTCGCTGACGGCGCGAAGGGACGTCAGGCCGGGCTCTCCTCCGCCAGCCGGCCGGCAACGCAAAGCCGATCGCGGCCCCCGCGCTTGGCCTCATACAGCGCATCGTCCGCCCGGCGCAGGAAGGTCGTGCGCCCCTCCGCCTCCGCAAGCGTGGCCGCGCCGATGCTGGCGGTGACCGCCAGCGTGTCGCCATTGGGCAAATCGATGCTGTGGTCGCGCAACTGTCGCAGCAGCCGGTGCCCCAGCCGCGCCGCATCTTCCAGGCTGCTGTCCGGCGTGATTACAACGAACTCTTCGCCGCCATAGCGCACCACGATGTCATTCAGACGCACCTGGCTCTGGATCAGCGAACTCACGTGACGCAACACCTGATCCCCGACCAGATGCCCATAGAAATCATTGACGCCTTTGAAATGGTCGAGATCGATCATCAGCGTCGATAGGGGCAGTCCCGAGCGGCGGGAGCGGCTGATCTCTTCGTCCAGCCTTGTGTCGAGATAGCGTCGGTTGAACGTGCCGGTGAGCGGATCGCGCACCACGTCGCGCTCCAGTATGGCGATGCGCACGAGATCCTGCGTGGTCAGCGCGGAAAGCCGCGCCACGGCGAGCACGAAGAACCCGCCCGCCAGCAGAATCAGACTGCCGAGCAAATCCGTTGGCTCCGACACCGTGGCAAAGCGGGTGCTGCCGTACACGACATAGGCCATGATGAAGCCGACGACCAACCAGCGAAGGCGATTCCAGCGGCGGTACAAATCGCCACCTTTGAGGGCCTTGAGGATCGAATGGATCGAGGGAAGGGACGATGCGAGCAAGCCAATGCCGGCCGAGACGATTAACAGGAGAAGCCAGACCATATGCCCACCAGACCATCTAACATGCTGTCAAATAGCATGTTTATCTAAGCATTGCGCGCATTCCCTGCTGCGTTAACCATCATTTGCACGTCCACTCGCCTCGCCCGCGCCTAACGCATCAGCGG
The DNA here is from genome assembly GCF_025961995.1 of Sphingobium sp. B8D3A. Classification (NCBI taxonomy): domain Bacteria; kingdom Pseudomonadati; phylum Pseudomonadota; class Alphaproteobacteria; order Sphingomonadales; family Sphingobiaceae; genus Sphingobium; species Sphingobium sp. B8D3A. Next base: position 2,127,246 of record NZ_JAOQOS010000001.1, read on the forward strand.
ACGATCAAGGCTTCGGTGTAAGGACGGGGCAGAGCGGCTCGCCCTGCCCCGCTGGCGGCTCACCAGCCGCAGCTCTTTCCCTTGTTCTGCCGGTCCAGCCAGGTCTTCAGCGGCGAGAAATAGGCGGCCAGTGCCTTGCCGCTCATCTCGCGCGAGCCGGTGAAGGCCTGCAGCGCATCCGGCCACGGGCGGGAGGCGCCCATTTCCAGCATGGCGTTCAGCTTTTCGCCGACGGCCTTGTTGCCGTAGAAGGAACAGCGGTGGAGCGGCCCCTTCCAGCCCGATTGCTTGCACGCAGCCTCATAGAATTGGAACTGCAGCAGCCGCGCCAGGAAGTAGCGGGTGTAGGGCACACTCGCCGGAATGTGATATTTCGCGCCAGCGTCGAACGCGTCATCCGGACGGTCCGTCGGCGGAACGATGCCCTGATATTGCAGCCGCATGGCATTCCACGCCTTGTTGTAGTCCGCCGGCTGGATCGAGCCGTCGAACACACCCCAGCGCCAGCGATCGATCAGCAGGCCGAAGGGCAGGAAGGCGATCTTGTCCATCGCCTGCCGCAGCAGCAGGCCGATGTCCTTGTCCGTGCCTGGCACCTTGGACGGATCGAGCAGGCCGATGTCGACCAGATATTGCGGCGTAATCGACAGCGCGATGGTGTCGCCAATGGCCTCGTGGAAGCCGTCATTGGCGCCGTTCAGATAGAGGAAGCTCTTGTCCTTGTAGGCGCGCTGATAATAATTGTGCCCCAGCTCATGGTGGATGGTGACGAAGTCACCGCTGTCCACCTTGGTGCACATCTTGATGCGGATATCGTCCTTGTTGTCGATATCCCAGGCCGAGGCGTGGCAGACCACTTCCCGGTCGAGCGGCTTGATGAACTGGGTGCGCGTCCAGAAGGTTTCCGGCAGCGGGTCGAAGCCGAGGGAGGAGAAGAAGCCCTCGCCGAACTTGAACATCTGCGTTTCCCACTTGCCACGCTTGGCGGGGTCCGCCTCAGTCGGGCTGGTTTCCACATAGCCCTTGGCCTTGAGCAATGCGCCGATGTCATAGCCCAGATCCCCTGCTCCGGCCGGCGCGACCAGCGGGTAGATATTGCCCCATTCCTGCGCCCACATATTGCCGAGCAGATCGGCACGGATCGGCCCGGTCTTGGGCTGGACCGCATCGCCATATTTGGCGTTCAGCTTGTCCCGCACATAGCAGTGCAGCGAATCGTAGAGCGGCTTCACATCCTGCCAGAGCTTCTCGGTCAGCTTGGCGAAGTCGTCCGGCGGCATATCGTAATTGGAGCGCCACATCGCGCCTGCATCCGCAAAGCCCAGCTCCTTGGCGCCTTCATTGGCGATGGTTACCAGCCGCTCGAACTCGCCGCGCATCGGTTTGCCGACATTGTCGTGCCAGCTCGTCCACATCTCCCGATATTCGTTCGGCGTGTGGTCGAGATTGCCCATCTCCGCTTCGATATCGCTGCCGTTGATTGGCTTGCCGTCCAACGTGCCGCGGCCCTTGCCATAATCGGACTGCAGCTTGGTCGCGATGGCGTTCAGCTCGGCGGCAGCGCCGGGCGTGGTCGGCGCCGGCAGCACGATGCCTGCCCGCAAGATGTCGAGCTTGCGCTTTGTGTCGTAGGAGAGGCCCGGCACCTTCTCGAACTTGGCGGCCTCCAGCGCATAGCGGACCGACATCTCGGTGCCCTTGGCGCCGACGCGGGCGGCAAGGGCATCGGTATCCTCGGTCAGATAAGTCGCGTTGACCCAATAGACCTGATTGGCCTCCAGCGAATAATCGAAGAATTCCTTCTCGGCCTGCGCCACGAGCGCATCGGCCTGCGCCGCCGTGGGCGTGGCCTGCGCCGGAGCCGAATCGGTCTGGGCCAAAGCCGGCGCGCCGCAAACGGCCAATGAGAGCGCTGCCGCTACGGCAAGGCGCGAAACGGGATTGAGCATGATTGGTGTCCCTGAACCTGTGGCCTGAGCCTGTGGATTGCAGCCAAGCTGGCCTGTCAGGGCTAGGTTCGTCAACCCGCGAGATAGTCGGCGATGGCCTGTCCGAATTCCGGTTTGGTGATCGCTGTCATATGGGTGCCGGGGCACGTACCGCGCTGCGCATTGGGCAGAGCCGCGACCAGCGCATCGGCCGACCCGTTATCGTCATCATCCTCTCCGCATAGCACCAGGGTCGGCATCGTCACCTTGGTCAGCACCGCGCGATCCATATCGCTCATGCTCATCAGCAGCAGGCGCAAGGCGACCGGATCGATCTTCATGGTCTTCATGAACTGGATGGCCATATAGTCGCGGTCGCCCGGCCGTACCGTCTCGAAATGATTGAGCGCATTGAGGAAGAACTGCCGGCGGCGCGTCCACTCCAGCAGGCCTTCCAGCCCCATGCCACCGAGCACCAGTCGCCGTGGTGTCATGCCACGGTCGATCAGTCCCAGGCACAGCCGCGCGCCCATTGAATAGCCGACTAGATCGAACTGCGTGACGCCCAGCGCCCCGATCACCGCTTCCATGTCGAGCAGCATCACGTCCTGCGGATAGGCATCGGCATCCGTCGGCGCATCGCTGCTGCCATGCACGCGCTGATCGATCATGATCGCCTCGAAACCGGCATCGGCGATTTTCTGGGCCGTGCCATAACGCTGCCAGTTGATTTGCGCGCTTGAACTGAGGCCATGCAGCATGATGACCGCCGGCCCATCGCCGAGCCGATGGACGGCGATGCGCGTGCCGTCATGGCCCTGAAGATGGTCGAGGCGGATCGTCGATGTCTCTGTCATCGCCCGATTGTGGCGGAGATCGGGTCCGAAAGGCAAGGCCAATGCGCGGGAGATGAGGGCCCTGTCCCGCCATTGGGGTATGGAGTCTGGACTTGCTTTTAATAAGCCCGCTTACTAAATGCGCCGGCATCATGGACGGCAATCATCTCGCCTTTGCGATCGGCGACCTCGGGCGTCTGTATCGTCGCCGGTTCGACGAGCGCACCCGCAGCCTTGGCATTACCGGGCCGCAGATGCGCGCGCTCGCGCAGATCATGCGCTTTCCCGGCATCAACCAAGGCGCGCTTGCCGAGCGGCTGGATGTCGAGCCGATCACGACCTGCCGCATGGTGGACCGTCTCGAGCAGGCCGACATGGTCGAGCGCCGCCGTGATCCGCAGGATCGCCGCGCCTGGCAGCTGTTCCTGACCGAGGCGGCCAAGCCGCTCGCCGCCGAATTGCAGCAGATCGGCCAGCGGGTTCTGAATGAATCGCTCGCCGGCATTTCAGCGGCGGAGCAGGAAACCGTGCTTTCCGTGCTCTGCCGCATCCGCGACAATCTTTCCGGTGATAGCCAGCCTGCCACTGACGAGGCCGCAAAGGAGGCGGCAGTCCATGTCTGAAGCCGATCCTGCCCTGCGTCCGACCGCTCAGTCGCCTGCGCCTGCCGAGACCGTGGCTACCCCCGATGAATCTGCCGCAGCGGAGCCGCGCGGCAAGCGCTTGCGCAACCGCCTGCTCATGATTTCGGTACCGTTGATCATTCTGGCGGTGGGCGCGTGGTTCTGGGCGACGAGCGGGCGTACCGTGTCGACCGACAATGCCTATGTGAAGCAGGACATCGTAGCAGTCGGCAGTGATGTCGCAGGGCGGATCATCGAGGTGAAGGTTCGCGAGAACCAGATGGTGAAGGCCGGAGACGTGCTGTTCGTCGTCGACCAGCAGCCCTACAAGGTCGCGCTCCAGCAGGCCAACGCCCAGATCGCCAACGCGCAGGTCGCGGTCGGGCGCCTCCGCACGGATTTTCAGGCAACGAACGTCGACATCACCGGTGCGCGTGAGGATGTTTATTACGCCCAGCAGGATCTCAACCGGCAGCAGGCGCTGATGAAGGACGGGTTCACCACCCGCGCCCGTCTCCAGCAATCCCAGCAGGCGCTCGACAATGCCCGCACGCGGCTGCGCACGGCGGAAGCCGATGCCGCAAAGGCCAAGGCGGCCCTTGCCAACGGCGCGCAGGTGCCGGGCGTGAATCCTGAAATCGCCGCGGCGCAAGCCCAGCGCGATCAGGCCGCTCTCAACCTCGATCGCACCGTGGTCCATGCCCCGGTCTCCGGCCGGATCAGCCAGGCCAGTCGCCTGCAAGTCGGTCAGATGGCGGTGCAAGGTCTGCCACTGGTCAGCATCGTCGCTAGCGACCGGATCTGGGTGACCGCGAATTTCAAGGAAACCGATCTCGACAGGATGCGCCCGGGCCAGAGCGCCGATATCAAGATCGATGCCTATCCCGGATCGCATATCCGTGGCCATGTCGACAGCATCGGCGCAGGTACGGGCTCTGAGTTTTCAGTACTCCCTGCCCAGAATGCCAATGGCAACTGGGTGAAGGTGACGCAGCGCGTGCCGGTGCGCATCGCTATCGACGGCCATCCGGAGCGGCCGATGATCGCTGGCCTGAGCGCGAAGGTGACGGTGGACATTCACGCGACCAAAGCTGGCGCCGCAGTCGCCTCCGCCCGCTGACGCAAACCGGCATCATGGCTCCCGCGTCGGATCTTCCGCAACTGCAGGTGCGCCACAAGGCGCTGCTGACCATGGCGATCATGTCGGCCATGATCATGCAGGTGCTCGATACGACGATCACCAACGTGGCGCTGCCGCACATGCGCGCATCGCTCGGCGCCAGTGACGAGACGATCAGCTGGGTACTCACCAGCTACATCCTCGCCGCCGCCATCGCCATTCCCATCACCGGCTGGCTTGCGGACCGGATCGGGACGCGGCGCCTGCTGCTGATTTCCGTTTTCGTCTTCGTGGTGGCCTCCGTGCTCTGCGGCATCGCGCAGAGCCTGACGGAAATGGTGCTGTTCCGCGCCCTGCAGGGTGTCGGCGGCGCCTTTGTCGGCCCGCTGGCGCAGAGCCTGATGCTCGACATCAATCGCCCGTCCCAGCACGCCAAGGCGATGTCCGTCTATGGCATGGGCGTCATGATCGGCCCGATCATGGGGCCGGTGGTCGGCGGCTGGCTGACTGAGTGGATCGACTGGCGCTGGTGCTTCTTCGTCAATGTCCCATTCGGCATCGTCTGCCTGGTCGGACTTTACGCCCTTCTCCCCGAGAAGCCGCTGCAGCGGCGGAATTTCGACCTGTTCGGTTTCGCGCTGATCGCCTTGGGTCTGGCGAGCCTCCAACTCATGCTTGACCGCGGGCAACATGCCGACTGGTTCTCCTCGACGGAAATCTGGGTCGAGGCCGCTCTGGCCGTTAGCGGCCTGTGGATGTTCGCGGTCCACACGCTCACCGCCCGCAAGCCGCTCTTCGCCCCTGCCCTCTTTGCAGATCGCAATTTCCTGAGCGCCGCTGCGTTCATGTTCATCATCGGGCTGGTGATGTTCGCCGCCATGGCGCTGCTCCCGCCGCTGCTCCAGGGACTCTATGGCTATTCAGTGGTCGACACCGGCTGGATCCTGGCGACACGCGGCGCGGGCCTGCTGGTCGCGATGGCCCTTTCCAGCCGCCTGACCAGCCTCATCGATCCACGCGTGCTGATCGCCGGCGGTTTCTCGGTCACCGCCAGCTCCTTGTGGATGATGACCGGCTGGTCACTGGAGCAGAACTGGGTGCCGTTCGTGGTTACCGGCGTGGTTCAGGGGGCCGGCATCGGCATCGTGTTCGTGCCTCTGCAGATGCTCGCCTTCGGCACCTTGCCGCCCGGCGCTCGCACCGAGGGCGCTGCCGTGCTCAACCTCACCCGGAACATCGGCTCATCCATCGGCATCGCCGTGGTGATGGCGCTGCTGGCGCGCAACAGCCAGGTCAGCCATGCCGATCTCACGCAGCATATCTCGTCGGCCCATCTGCCGGTGGACCCGAGCGAGTTGCAGCGCTTCGGCAGCTTCGGCACGACCGTGCTCGCGACAATCGATGGCATCGTGAACCAGCAGGCGACGATGATCGCCTTCCTCGACGATTTCTACGCCATGGCCATCGTCAGCACGCTGATCATCCCGGCCGCCTTCTTCCTGCGCAAGCCCAAGCGAGGGCCAGGATCGTCCCCGCCACCCCCGATCAGCGAGTGAGGGGACTCCAGGCCCGGCGGACAGTCGCCGCCGGGCGGTGACAGGTATAAGGCTCAGCCCTTCTGCAGGTGCTTGCGGCCGAGCAGTTCGGCGATCTGCACCGCATTCAGCGCCGCGCCCTTGCGCAGATTATCCGAGACGCACCAGAGCGACAGGCCGTTCTCGACGGTCGAATCCTCGCGCACGCGGCTGACGAAGGTCGCATAGTCGCCCACGCACTCGACCGGGGTGACGTATCCGCCGTCCTCATGTTTGTCGACGAGCATCACGCCCGGCGCCTCCCGCAGGATCTTCTGCGCTTCCTTCGCGCTGATCTCGTCTTCGAACTCGATGTTCACGGCCTCGCTGTGGCCGACGAATACCGGCACGCGCACGCAGGTCGCCGTGACCTTGATCTTGGGATCGAGGATCTTCTTGGTCTCGACGACCATCTTCCACTCTTCCTTGGTGGAGCCATCGTCGAGAAACACGTCGATGTGGGGAATGACGTTAAAGGCGATCTGCTTGGTGAACTTCTTGGGCTCGGCGGAATCGCCGACGAAGATGTTACGGCTCTGCTCGAACAGCTCGTCCATCCCCTCCTTACCGGCGCCGGAGACGGACTGATAAGTCGCCACCACCACACGCTTGATCTTGGCGGCATCGTGCAGTGGCTTGAGCGCCACGACGAGCTGGGCTGTCGAGCAATTGGGGTTGGCGATGATGTTCTTGCGCTTGTAGCCCTCGATGGCCTCGGGATTCACCTCCGGCACGATAAGCGGCACATCGGGGTCCATGCGGTAGAGCGAGCTGTTGTCGATCACCACGCAGCCAGCAGCAGCGGCCTTGGGGGCATATTCCTTAGTCGGTCCGGAGCCGGCGGCGAACAGGGCCATATCCCAGCCCGTGAAATCGAAATGCTCGATATTCTTGACCTTGAGCATCTTGCCGGTCTCGCCGAATTCGATCTCGTCGCCCGTCGACCGCGCGCTGGCAACTGCCGCGATCTCGTCGATCGGGAACTCCCGCTCGGCAAGGATGTTGAGCATTTCGCGACCGACGTTGCCGGTGGCGCCTACGACGACGACACGATATCCCACAGGGGCTTCTCCAGCGGTTGAATGAGGGGAACTGCGGGCCGGATACCGCAAAAGGGCCGCAGAGGCAAAAGCGCAATCTTGTGGCGGGTACTTGTGACCCGCCGTTGAAGCGTCAGGGCTTTTCTGGTGGCGGCGCGCCGGTCAGCGCGCGCATATCCTCGTCTTTCCACGGTGCAGGCAGGCTGCTCTGCGGGCAGTAACGCGCCTTGTTGGCCCAGCCGCTGTCCGATTGGGCCGCGTAATTTTCCGCATCGGTCACGTCATAGGTCCGGGTGCTGGTGCGCACCTCCTGCCGGTTCGCGATGGCATCGCCTTCCCGGCATGTCTCGGTCACCCGATAGGTGGTGGGTCCGGTTTTCTCGATGGTGCCGAAGGTGCAACTGTAGCGCGCGCCGCTATAGCCATTCCGGCCGATCAGCGTGACCGTGGCTTTGGAGGCTGACTCACACGCCGTTTCATTGGAAACATAATAGCCCAGCCGCAAAGGCAGGCCGCCGACGAGCACTTTGCCGGGTTCTGAGCTGTTCCCCGCGCTATTGCCGGCGCTGTTCATCGCATTGGCTGCCTGGGCTTGCGATCCGACATCGCCTTCCAGCACGTTGAGGCTGTTCGAGACGTCCTCCGAGAGATTTGACCCGGATTGGCCGCAGGCAGAAAGAAGCGCCAGTGCCGCCACCAGGGTCAATCGTCTCATCATGCCTCCTCCATCTCATCAGCTTCGATAGAGAATGGGCGTTGGGGGCCGCAGTGACAACCCCGCGCGGCTGCATTTTTCCGCGAAACATGGACTTGGCTGCCTCACGCGCCTAAATGCGCGGCATGTCTGCCAACCCCGCCCTTCTCTCCTTCGCCAAGATGCACGGCCTTGGAAATGACTTCGTGGTCATCGATGCCCGCGAGCGACCAGTCGTCATGACCGAGCAACTGGCGCAGGCCATTGCCGACCGTCGGACCGGGGTGGGATGCGATCAGTTGATCGTCGTCGGCGCCTCCGAGCGCGCCGATGTCTCCATGCGCATCTTCAACCAGGATGGCAGCGAGGTCGATGCGTGCGGCAATGCCACCCGCTGCGTGCCGCTGTTCGTGGGGCGAGACGTCACCATCGAGACCAACGCCGGACTGCTGGAGGCGCATCGCCAGGGCGATCTGGTCAGCGTCGATATGGGCGAGGCGCGGACGGATTGGGAGCAGGTGCCGCTTGCTTATGCCATGGATACGCTCGCCATGCCGGTGAGCTGGGACGATCTGCCCGCGCCGTCCGCGGTGAGCATTGGCAACCCGCATGTGGTGTTCTTCGTCGATGCGCTGGATGATATCGACATGGCGCGCCTCGGGCCGTTGATCGAGCATGATCCGCTGTTCCCCGCCCGGGTGAACGTGAATTTCGCGCAGATGCTCGCGCCCGACCATATTCGGTTGGTGGTCTGGGAACGCGGAGCTGGCTTCACCCAGGCCTGCGGGACCGGCGCCTGCGCGACGGCAGTCAGCGCGCTTCGCCGGCGGATCGCGCAAGGGCCGGTGCGGGTCAGCCTGCCGGGCGGCGATCTTCTCATCGATTGGGCGCCCGGCGGCCATATCAGCATGACCGGCCCGGCTGCCCATGTGTTCGATGGCACGCTCGATCCGGCAGAGTTCGCACCCGCCGCATGACCGGCCCCGAGGTCATCACGCTCGGATGCCGGCTCAACATCGCCGAGAGCGAGGCCATTCGCCAGCAATTGGGCGGGCGGGATGATCTTGTCGTGGTGAACAGCTGCGCGGTCACTGGCGAGGCCGTTCGCCAGACCCGCCAGGCCATTCGCCGCGCCCACCGCGCCCGGCCGGAAGCTCGCATCGTGGTCACGGGCTGCGCGGCGCAGACCGACCCCGGAATGTTCGCTGCTATGCCGGAGGTGACTGCCGTCATCGGCAATGGCGAGAAAGCAGCCTTTGCAGAGCATCTCCGGACCTCTCCGTTCGTATCGAGCGAAGTCGAGATACGGCCAGGCTCGTCCTCTGGTGTCTCGACTTCGCTCGACACGAACGGAGGGGAGATTTCATCGCCCGAGCGGGTCCGCGTCGCCGATATCATGACCCTCGAACATCAGGCGCCGCACCTGCTGGCCGCCTTTGCCGAGCGGGTTCGCGCCTTCGTCGTGGTGCAGAATGGCTGCGATCATCGCTGCACCTTCTGCATCATCCCCTTCGGGCGTGGGCCGAGCCGGTCGGTGCCGGCCGGCGCCGTCGTGGATCAGGTTCGCGCGCTGGTCGATGAGGGCGTGCAGGAAATCGTGCTCACCGGCGTCGACGTCACCAGTTACGGCCCGGACCTGCCCGGCACGCCCAGTCTCGGGCTGCTGGTCGAGCGCATCCTGCGCCATGTGCCCGATCTGCCCCGCCTGCGCCTCTCCTCGCTCGACGGCATCGAGATCGACGACCGGCTGTTCGACCTCATCGCCGGCGAACCGCGGCTCATGCCGCATGTCCATCTCTCGCTGCAGGCAGGCGACGACATGATCCTCAAGCGGATGAAGCGCCGGCACAGCCGTGCTCAGGCCGTCGATCTGGTCGAGCGCTTGCACGCGCGGCGCCCGGAGATCGCCATCGGCGCGGACATCATTGCCGGTTTCCCGACCGAAGACGATGCGATGTTCGAGAACAGTCTCGCGCTGGTTCGTGATTGCCGCATCGTTCACGGCCATATTTTCCCTTATTCTCCGCGTGACGCCACCCCGGCAGCGCGGATGCCCCAGGTCGACCGGGCCGTCATCCGCGAGCGCGCCGCGCGGCTTCGGGCCGCCTCTGACGCCGAACGGACGGTATGGCTTCGCGCCCTCGTCGGCTCCACCCAGAGCGTGCTGGTCGAAACCAGCGGACTCATGGGCCATGGCGAAAATTTCGCGCCGGTCCGCTTTGCTACCCCACAAAAGCCCGGTGAGATTGTCCACGCCCGCATCACGGGGCTTGAGGGAAACACGCTCATCGCGCATGGAGCCGAGCATGGCTGAACTTTCCTGGCGCGACCGTCTTTTCGGCGGCTTCAAACGCACTTCCGACCGGCTCGGTGAGAGCATTTCCGGCGTCTTTGCCAAGGCGGCGCTGGATGAGCAGACGCTCGATGAGCTGGAGGAAGCGCTCTACACGACCGATCTTGGCCCGGCGATGGCCGCGCGCATCCGTGACCGGCTGGCCGAGGGGCGCTTCAACAAGGAACTTACCGAGGAATATCTGCGCGAGATCCTCGCCGAGGAAATCGAGAAGGTGCTGACCCCGGTAGCCAAGCCCATCGAGATCGAGGCTTTCCCGCGCCCGCAGGTCATCCTAGTCATCGGCGTCAACGGCTCGGGCAAGACCACGACCATCGCCAAGCTCGCGCATCTGTTCCAGGAGCAGGACTACAGCGTGATGCTGGCGGCCGGCGACACCTTCCGCGCCGCGGCCATCGGCCAGTTGCGCATCTGGGCCGAGCGGTTGGGCGTGCCCATCGTCACCGGGCCGGAAGGCGGCGATGCGGCAGGCGTGGTGTTCGACGCGGTCAAGCAGGCGACCGCGCAGGGCACGGACATCCTTATCGTCGATACCGCCGGGCGGTTGCAGAACCGCACGGAGTTGATGGACGAGCTGGCCAAGATCCGCCGCGTGCTGGGGCGCCTCAACCCCGCCGCGCCGCATGATGTCGTGCTCGTGCTCGACGCGACAACCGGCCAGAATGCGCTGTCGCAGATCGAGATTTTCCAGAATGTCGCCAATGTCACCGGGCTGGTGATGACCAAGCTGGATGGCACCGCGCGCGGCGGCGTTCTGGTCGCGGCGGCCGAGAAATTCGGCCTGCCCATTCACGCCATCGGCGTAGGCGAGAAGATCGACGATCTGCGCCCCTTCGACCCCGGCGAACTCGCCCACGCCATTGCAGGAGCGGCTTATGCACGCTGACGACAAAGCCCGGCCCCGCGTCGATGCGACCATCGATTCCGCGCCGATCGCACCCGGCCCGAAGGGCGAAAGCTGGCTGCCGATGGCACTTGATTTCGGGCCGTTGCTCGTCTTCTTCCTTGCCACCAAGTTCATCGGGATGTTTGCCGGCACCGCCGCCTTCATGGCCGCGATTGCGGTGGCCGTGGTGGTCAGCAAATGGCGGCTGGGCAAGGTGTCGCCGATGCTGTGGCTCTCGGCGATCCTGGTCCTCTTCTTCGGCGCCCTGACGCTGTATTTCCATGATCCGGCCTTCATCCAGCTCAAGCCGACGATCATTTACGGCTTCTTCGCGCTGATGCTGATCGGCGGCTGGATGGGCGGCCGCCCGTTGCTGCGCTACCTGCTGCAGTCGGCCTATAGCGGGCTGGATGAAACGGGCTGGCTCAAGCTCTCGCGCAATTGGGGCTTCTTCTTCGCGGCGCTCGGCGTAGCGAATGAACTGATGCGGATGTCGCTCGATTTCGATACGTGGCTGCTGGTCAAGGTCTGGGGCGTCACCGCTGCCTCGATGCTGTTCGCCATGGCCAATGTCCCCATGCTCATGAAGCACGGTCTGGAGCTGGGCGACAAGCAGAGCGGCCCAACGGCCTAAGACAAGCGCGCGACAAACACTGATGTTGGCCGAAGAATTTTAGCAATATTCTTCAAGGCTTAAGAAACGACCTTGCGCGTCGCGCGTTAATTTGTCACGTCAAAGAGAGGGAAGCCCGGAAAGTGACCGCAACGACGTTGGCAATGTCTCCCAAATTTTTGTTCCTTCAACAGTTCATCCGCCATCCGCGGATGGTGGGATCGGTGATCCCCACGTCCGACATCGCCATTCACGCCCTGCTCGATCCGGTCGATTGGCAGGATGTGCGTTGCGTCGTCGAATATGGGCCGGGCACGGGCGTGTTCACCCGGCGCATTCTTGAGCGGCTTGGGCCGGACGCGCGGCTGATCGCCATCGATACCAATCCCATGTTCGTAACCCACCTGCGCCAGCACATGGCGGACCCAAGGCTGATCTGCGTGGAAGGATCGGCCGCCGATGTGGAAGCCATTCTCGCACGTGAGGGTTTCGAGGCCGCGGATTACATCATCTCCGGCCTGCCCTTTTCCACCCTGCCCCCCGCTGTCGCCGACGACATCGCTGCCGCAACGGCGCGCGCCATCCGTCCGGGCGGGCAGTTTCTCGTCTATCAATATTCGCGCTTCGTGCTCGCACGCCTTGAAGCCAATTTCGCGAATGTCGCGCAAGGCATGGTGTGGCGATGCATTCCCCCTGCCCGCCTGTTCTGGGCGCGCAAGGGTGACGACGTGGGCGCCGCGCTCAGCGACGCCGAAAGTTTAGCCGTCGCGTGACGGTATAGTCGGCCACGCCGACCAGAAGATAATCGATCCACCATCGAAACCGACTGAACGGACTGGCGAGTGCCGCATAAGTGCGGCCGTCGATGACCGTGCTGTCCTTCGCCATGGTGTCGACAAGCGCGCGGGCCGCGCGGGCAAATTCGGCATCCTCAATGCGCAGCATCAGTTCAAGATTGATGAAGAGGCTGCGCATATCGAAATTGGCTGATCCCACATAGACGATGTCATCAATGACGATCAGCTTCATGTGCAGCTTCTGCGGCTGATATTCCATGATTTGCACCCCGGCCCGCAGCAGCCGCCGATAAAGGTGGCGGGCAGCACCGACCGTGGTGGTGTTGTCGGATCGCTCAGGGGTGATGAGCCGGGCGCTCCCGCGCTGGGCGATGCCCGCCATGCGGCGCATGATGCCGGGGCTCGGGGAGAAATAGGCCGCCGCCAGATCGAGCGTGCAGCCATGGTGCAAATCCGTCTTCACACACTTGGCCCAGCTGTTGAGAAAGCGCGTCGGTCCCCCGATCAGCCAGCGCGCCTTTCCTTCGCCGGGCTGCCAGGTGCGGACCAGCCGGCGCAGATGGCTGAACCGCTGCCGGCTCTCCAGGCTCCACTTCGCCAATCCCTCATACCATCGGCCGAGATCTTCGACGAGCGGTCCTTCCAGCGTGAGGCCGAGGTCGCACCAGCCATCCGCGTCCTCGGGGCCGACGAAGTAGCTGTTCTCGCAATTGAACCCGCCGATCATCGCCCGGCGGCCGTCGCAGATCACGATCTTCTGATGATTGCGGATCAGGTAGCGCATCGATCGGCGTGCACCAAACCGCGCAAAACGCCCGCCAGCACCGATGAAGGCATCGAAGAACCCATCGGGCGTCCGCGCCGATCCGAACGCGTCGATCATCAGTGTGACAGCGGCGCCGCGCTTGCAGGCCTCGACCAGAGCGTCACGGATCAGCGTGCTGCAGTCGTCCGCCGCGAAAATATAAAAATAGAGGTCGAGTGTCTCGCGCGCGTTGCCAATCAGGTCGAGCAGCGTATCGAGCCGATCCTGCCCGCCGGGCATCAACCTAAGCTTGTTACCGGCCACCTCGTGCAGGCGATCATCCTGCACGCGCGGTGCCAGCGTAGAGACGTTGCCTGTCATGCCCCCCCTCATGCGTCAACCACCCTGCCTTGCCAACCATCACGCGCGCATCCCACCCGTTCAATGCCGGATGGACACTATTGTTTCCATGATCGCAGCGCCGCGAGCCTCCCATCGCCCCTGCGATTTTCTTGACTTTCGCTCCCTCGACTGTTAGCCGACAGCCTTTCCCGCATTCTCCTTAATCTGCTCAGGAGCCAAGCATGGCGCGCGTTACTGTCGAAGATTGCATCGACAAGGTTCCCAACCGGTTCGACCTCGTTCTCCTGGCGGCGCAGCGCGCCCGGACCATCTCCGGTGGCGCCGAGCTGACCGTAGATCGGGATCGTGACAAGAACCCGGTCGTCGCTCTGCGCGAGATCGCCGAAGAGACGATCATGCCGGACGACCTCAAGCACGATCTCGTCGGCTCGATGCAGAAGATGCAGATCGACGACGACGACACGCCAGACGAAATCGGCTCGATCGCACGCTCTGCCGAGGCGCTGCGCCTCACGGCTGCGACGCCGCCGCGCTCGCACAGCCTGGGTGCCGATTACGACGGCTAAGTCCTCAGAACATCAGATCGAAAGGCGGTTTCGGCACAGTCGAAGCCGCCTTTTTTATGCGGCTAGGGACTGAATTCGACGTCAATCGTGCCTTGCCGTCACCGGATGCGGCGCGCGGGGTGCCGGCCTGCGGCGCAAATCGCTGGTTTGCAGCACGCCCCCGGCAAGAAAGGGATCGACAATGGTCTCGATCCGCGCGGAGCGGCCAGACCGGATCGCGATGTTGTAGAAACTGTTGGCGACCACATCGGCGATCTGCACCCCCGCCGAGCGCCTGCTGTCGATCATCTGCGCGCTGCCGCATCGCGCGAGCCTTTTGGCAATGTCGTGCCGCACGGATTCCAGCACTAGCGTGTCATAGCGACCCGCATCGATGAAGACCTGCAGACAATCCTCCTCCGCGTCCGGTCGCCATTCGTCCACCAGTTGGGTGAGCAGCGCGACATAGACGTCGAGGTCTTCGGGACGGCGTCCGGCGTCTTGCGGGTCGGCGCGGATGATGCAAATCTTGGCCCGGGCATCAAACCGGTCGAGCAGTTCGAAGAAGAAGGCGCGTTCGACCAGACCGATCCGGCTGCCCTTGAGCTCACCGCGCAAACCCACGACCGCACGAAACCGCGCCAGCAGCCGGTCGGCGGCATCCGCCTCGATCTCGACGCCAGCCATGATCATGGCGCCCGCGGGAAGACTGCCGCTCTCGTCAATATAGATGGGCATCCGTCCTCCTGCGCCGCTTCTTGAAATGGCCGCCTGTTGAAATGATTGTCGCCGCAAAGCCGGTCGGGCTCGCGGCGACAGTCAGTCTTAGGTGTCCGTCCCCATGAGGGTCAGACGTTTTGCGGCGTCGGATCGCTGATCGGGCCTTTGCGCTTGCCCGTCTTGGGGATCGACGTGCCCGTCACCGGGACCGGAGAGGGCCGGATCTTCTCACCACTCGGACGCACGAGTTCGCCCTTGTCGATCAAAGTCTTGATCTCGTCGCCCGAGAGCGTTTCGAACTCCAGCAGCGCATTGGCCAGCAGGTGAAGCTGATCGAGATGATCGCTCAGCACCGTCTTGGCCCGATCATAACCGGATTCGACAACCTTGCGGATCTCCGCGTCGATCTTCTGCGCGGTTTCATTGGACATGTGGACGCGCTGGCTCTGCGAGTAACCGAGGAAGGTCTCGCCCTGCGGCTCCTCATATTGCAGCGGGCCCAGCTCGTCGGACATGCCCCATTGGGTGACCATGTCGCGCGCGAGCCGCGTGGCGTACTGGATATCGCCGGACGCGCCGGACGACACCTTCTCGTGACCGAAGATCACTTCCTCAGCCACACGCCCGCCCATGGCGACGGCCAGATTGGCGTGCATCTTGTCGCGGTGATAGCTGTAGCTGTCCCGCTCCGGCAGACGCATCACCATGCCCAGCGCGCGACCGCGCGGGATGATGGTGGCCTTGTGGATCGGATCGGACGCCGGCTCGTGAATCGCGACGATGGCGTGACCAGCCTCATGATAGGCCGTCATCTTCTTCTCGTCCTCGGTCATGACCATGGAGCGCCGCTCGGAGCCCATCATCACCTTGTCCTTGGCCGCCTCGAACTCGGCGCTGGCGACAAGACGCTTGCCGCGCCGCGCCGCCATCAGCGCCGCCTCGTTGACGAGATTGGCAAGGTCGGCACCGGAGAAGCCGGGCGTACCACGTGCAATCGTGCGGGCATCGACGTCGGGCGCCAGCGGCACCTTCGCCATATGGACTTCGAGGATCTTGATGCGCCCCTCGATATCCGGGCGCGGCACGACGACCTGACGGTCGAAACGACCCGGACGCAGCAGCGCCGGATCGAGCACGTCAGGCCGGTTGGTCGCGGCGATGATGATGATGCCTTCGTTGGATTCAAAGCCATCCATCTCGACCAGCAGCTGGTTCAGCGTCTGCTCGCGCTCGTCATTGCCATTGCCCAGGCCCGCACCACGATGGCGACCGACGGCGTCGATTTCGTCGATGAAGACGATGCAGGGTGCGTTCTTCTTGGCCTGCTCGAACATGTCGCGCACGCGGCTTGCGCCGACGCCCACAAACATTTCGACGAAGTCAGAGCCGGAAATGGTGAAGAACGGCACGCCCGCCTCGCCCGCGATCGCGCGCGCCAGCAGCGTCTTGCCGGTGCCCGGCGAGCCGACCAGCAGCGCGCCCTTGGGGATCTTGCCGCCCAGTCGCGCAAACTTGCTCGGGTCCTTGAGGAACTCGACGATCTCCTGAAGCTCCTCACGGGCTTCATCGATGCCGGCCACGTCGTCGAACGTCACCCGGCCCTGCTTCTCGGTGAGCAGCTTGGCCTTGGACTTGCCAAAGCCCATCGCGCCGCCGGCGCCGCCACCCTTCTGCATCTGGCGCAGAACGAAAAAGGCGATGCCGAGGATCAGGATGAAGGGCAGCGACTGGTAGAGCAGGATCATCCAGAAGTTCGGCTGTTCTTCGGGCTGGCCGCTATATTTGACCTTATGCTCGTCCAGCAGCGCCGTGAGCTGCGGGTCCGGCACGGCGTAGGTGACGAAACGCTGATCGTTCTTGAGCACGCCACTGATCCGGTCCGGACCGATCGCCACTTCCTTCACCGCATCGGCGGAAACCCGGTCGCGGAAATCGGAATAGGCAATCGCGGTGCCGTTGTTGCTCATGCCCTTGCTGTCGAACACCGTCACGAACATCAGCAGCGCAAGAAACACGCCCGCCAATATGAGGGCGCTCTTGATCCATGGATTGCCTTGCGGCTCTTTGTTATCGTTCATCAACCACTCGCTTTCGCGGTCCAAAATAGGACTTCCTGCCCGGAACACAATGCCCGGAACGGCTTTGGGCTCAGCACGACCTGCGCGGTGGTGCCCGCCGCATCGTCCATCGCGCCCCTCCGGTGACAAGGCAGTCTGCCAAGGTGACGGTCTTACCATCGAAAAGTTGAACAAGCGCTTGATCCAGCGATGGCCCGCGCGGTTTTTCTGCCTGCGGATTGAGATGGGCAACCATGCGCAAGATCAGGCGGCGAAGGAGCTCCGGCGGCAGGTCCGTTCGGGTGAGGTCGGCGCGATCCTCGGCCAGCACAAGGTGCTCGGCGGCGAGCCGGTCCAGCATCCACGCGATGGCGTCCTCCGCTTCGCCCAGCGCTTCCAGCGCGCGGTTCATGCCACTGGGGTCGATGAGATCGCAGCCAGCCAGCGCCTGCCGAACCCTTACGCGGTCGAACCGCTGGTTCTCGTTGCTCGGATCGTCGATGAACGGGACGTTTTCGCGCTGGCACCACGCGCGCAGATCAGCGCGGCGCTCATTGAGCAGCGGCCGCAGCAATGTCCCGCGCCGGGCCCGAATAGCCGCCAGCCCCGCCACCCCTGCCCCGCGATTGAGCCGCAGGACGAGCGTTTCAAGCTGATCGTCCGCCTGATGCGCCGTCATCAGCCAGTCGAGGCCCCGCGCCTGCTGCCAATCCTCCAGCAACGCATAGCGCGCCGCGCGTGCCGCCGCCTGAAGATTGCCCTCAAGGGGCTGCGTGACCGTGAAAATGGCGTGGGGGACGCCCTCGCATTGGCACCAGCGGGCCACCATGGCTGCTTCCGCGGCGGAATCGGCTCGCAATCGGTGATCGACTGTCGCCGCCTCAACCTGCCCGGGCCAGCAACGCGCCGCCAGCGCGAGCAGCGCCATGCTGTCCGCCCCGCCCGAGACCGCGATGCCGATGCGCTCGGACGCTTGCAAGTCGCGCCCAAGCAGGTGCTGAACCGCCTCGGGCAATCGCTGCGCGAGCGTGTCAGCCACTACATTTGGCGCGGGTCCGGCCCTTGGTCATCATGTCGCGCACACTGCCCGGCATGTTGGCGCCGAACACCTCGTTCAGCTCGTCATAGGCGAGGCACGCGTCCTTCAGCCGGTTGAGCTGAATGAGCGACTCACCGACCCAGGCAAGGCTCTCGGCCGCGCGGTCGCCAGCCGGGCGTTGCCGGTAGTTTTCGTAGAAAATCTTGGCTGCAGCCGCCGGCTTCTTGTCATCGAGAAACGCACGGCCGAGCAGATTGTGGGCACGGCTGGCGACCGGGTCCTTGCCATATTTGTCGACGGTCTGCTGCAGCTGCACCTGCGCCTCGGGATAGAATTTCGCGGTCCAGAGGCGGAAGCCATAGGTGTAGCTATCCAGCGCGGCGTTGCCGGTGCTGGGGCGCTCGACCGCCGCCACCGCTTCGGTGCGGGCCACGAGGGACGGCTGCGCTGCTGGGCGTGGGGTCGCCGCAGGAGCAGCCTGCGCCGCGCGGTCGGGCAGCGGCGCGCTGGGTGGGCCAAAGGGACTGGCCGGATCGACGGCCGGAGCAGCCTGCGCGGCGCTCATCGCCTTGAAATTCTCTTCCAGCTGACGGAGCCGGTGCTCATTCTCCTCGACCTGACCGGTGAGGCGAGCGAGCTGCGCCTCGACGGCGTTGATTCGCGCCGTCAGATCGACAATCGGCGTCGTCGCGGGCGCGCCGGCTGCGACACCGGGCGTCGGCGCAGGCGGCGTGACTTCCGGCGCCATGATCTGGCCCGCCCCGCCGGGGAACACCTTGCGCTGCACGGCCCGCATTTCCTGCTCGAGCCGGTCCACGCGGCCTTCCACCGTGCGCTGGGCGCTCGCCGGGGCACTGAACAGCAGCGGCAGGCCGGCGCCGGCAAGGAGCAGGGTGCGGACAATCCCGCCGCCGGTCCGTTTGCTGGTCATCTCGTGGGGGGAAAGCTCTGCTGCCATGGTGAAATTCCTGATATGTTCAAATCATGTTGGCCGGTGGCGGAGGCGCAATGAGCGCTACCCCATCCGTTGGCGAGGCTGTGCCTGCTAGCATCAACCTGCCGGCGGTGCATCACCATTGCTGGTCTGCGATGCCGCCGGATCGGTGTCTGTGGGCTGAACGCGCCGTTCAAGCAAAGCCGCAGCCGTCAGCGGAACGTCCGATATCGTCCGCTCGGCAGTCCCGAGTGGCGGGATGGCCTGCCCGCCAACGGTCACCGCCAGCGCATCCGGGCGTCCGGTGAGGATCATCGGGTCCTGCGCCTCGGCCGGGACGGTGAAGCTCTTGTCCTTCTCCAGCGTCCCTTCGAAGAGACGCTTTCCGTCCGGCTGATAGATGCGCAGCCAAACCTCGTTTACCGCGGTCAGGACCACCGGGCCGTTTGGGCGTGCCTGTGCCGGGCTCTGCGCGGGCGCCGCCGATTTGTTGCGTGGATCGGCGATACGCGGCTCGGTCCGCTGCTCGATCGCAAGCTGGTCGTCAGTCGGCGGCGTGATGTACTGCGTCCGCCAGATCGCATAACCGCCCGCAAACAGCAGCGCGATCACGCCGGCGGCGATCACCAGATAGCGCGGTGGAACGCTGCTGGGATCGACCGGCTCCTCAATCTCATAAGGGTCCTGCTCGACGCCCATTTCCGCGATTTCTTCACGCACCTTGCTGACAAGGGCATGTTCGTCGATGCCGACCGCGCGGGCATAAGCGCGCGAGAAGCCCGCGCAATAGGTCGTTCCGGGAAGGGCCTGATAGTCACCGGCTTCCAGCGCGGTGAGATGGCGCAAGGTGATCCGCGTGCGGTTCGCAACATCATCAAGTGACATGCCCGCAGCCTCACGCGCCTGCCGCATCTGCGCCGATGCACTCAGTCCGCTGCGCGCGACCGTCTCTTTTTCGTTCGCATCTTCGCGCATTGAGGCCTTTTTCCGTCTATTTTCGGTCTTTTTGCCAGTTCCTTTGTTTCATCAGTCGCTATGCGGTGTCAACGCGCGAATTCGCTGGCGCAGCACCGCACAGGCTCTCAGCCGAGATCGACGCCGTTATCGTCGGCCCATTGCGACAGCGGCTCGCGAAGGTTGGCAACCCCGCCTTTTAGCAAATCGACCGTGACCTGCGACAAGGCCGTGAGGTCCACCGAGCGCACCATTGCCTTGACCGGGCCTATCGAGGCTGGCGTGATCGAAAGGCGGCGGATGCCAAGGCCGAGCAGGGCCATGGCTTCCAGCGTGCGTCCGCCCATTTCGCCACAGACCCCCACCGGCACCCCATGTTCGGAGCAGGTCCGCGTGACGCGTGCGAGAAAGCGAAGGATCGCAACGCTCAGCCAATCGTAACGCTCAGCCAGTTTGGGGTTGGCGCGGTCGGCAGCGAACAGGAACTGGGTGAGATCGTTGGTGCCGATGGAGAGAAAGTCCAGGTCCGGCAGCACGAAGTCGAGCGCCTCGGCGAGCGCCGGCACTTCCAGCATTGCGCCGTATTTGACGCTTTTGGGCAGCTTGCGGCCTCGCTTGGCAAGCCAGTCCTTCTGCTCGCGAAACAGAGTCATCGCTTGCGTCAGTTCCCATGGTTCGGAGATCATCGGGAACATGACATGCAATGTCCGCCCGGCTGCGGCCTCCAGCAACGCCCGCGCCTGCGCCTTCATCAGGCCATCGCGCTCCAGCGCGAGGCGAACCGCCCGCCAGCCCATGGCGGGGTTTTCCTCATCGTCGGAATCGCTCTTGCGCAGATAAGGCAGGGCCTTGTCCCCACCGATATCGACCGTGCGGAAAATGACCGGGCGGCTGCCCGCTGCGTCGAGTACTTCCTTGTAGAGCCGCTGCTGGCGCTCGCGCTGCGGCAGGGTCGCCGAGACGAGAAACTGGAACTCGGTGCGGAACAGGCCGATGCCATCGGCGCCCGTCACATCCAGCGCGGCGACATCGTCGCGCAGGCCGGCATTCACCATCAGCTCGATGCGCTGGCCATCCTTTGTCTCCGCCGGCAGATCGCGCTGGCCGGCATAGGCCGCGCGCCGCTTCTGCGTGAGCGCAAGGCCGCTCTCGAACGCCTCGTCCATCGGCTCGGAGGGGCGGATGTAAAGGCGGTTCTGGTTGACATCGAGCAGCAGCAGATCGCCCTCGTTGATCAGCGCCCGGGTGTTCTTGACCCGGCCCAGCACCGGCACCCCCATGGCCCGCGCCACAATGGTGACGTGCGCGGTCAGCGAGCCTTCTTCCAGCACGACGCCCTTCAACCGCCGCCGGTCATATTCCAGCAGTTCCGCGGGCCCGAGATTGCGGGCGATCAGGATCGTGTCCTGCCGCAGCCCCAGTTGCGCCGCCGTGCCGAGCTGCCCGGCCACGATGCGCAGCAGGCGATTGGAGAGATCCTCCAGATCGTGCATCCGGTCCTGCAGCAGCGGATCGTCGATCTGCCGCATCCGCATCCGGGTGCGTTGCTGCACCCGCTCGATTGCCGCCTCGGCGGTAAGGCCGGAGTCGATCGCTTCGTTGATCCGCCGCGACCAGCCTTCATCATAGGCGAACATCTTGTAGGTCTCGAGCACCTCCTTGTGCTCGCCGTCCATGCCGAACTCGGCCTGCCCCGCCATGCGCTCGATCTGCTCGCGCATCTTGGCGAATGCCGAATACACGCGCTGCCGCTCGACCTCGACATCCTCGGCGACGGTATGCTCGATGGTCACGCGCGGCTGATGGAACACCGCGTGACCGCGCGCCATGCCCATCACGAGTTGCAAGCCCGAGAGGATGCTCGCGCCCGTCTCGAGCGGGCGATCTTCGCCGGGATTTTCATCGACCAGATTGGCGTTGTTGATCAGCTCGGCGAGCACCATCGCCACCGTCTGCAGCGCCTCGATCTCGACTTCCTCATAACCGCGCGGGTCGAGATGCTGGACGCACAGCGCGCCAATCGCATTCTCACGGCGAACGATCGGCACACCGGCGAAGCTGTGGAAGCGCTCCTCACCCGTTTCCGGCCGATAGGCGAAGTCGGGATGGCCGGAGGCTTCCTCGAGATTGAGCGTTTCGACATTCTGGGCGATCGTGCCAACAAGGCCCTCGCCCGGCGCCAGGCGCGTGACGTGAACGGCCTCCTGCTTGAGGCCGCGCGTCGCGAACAGCTCCAGCATGCCATCGCGCAGCAGGTAGATCGAGCAAACCTCGCTGGAAAGCTCCTGACCGACGATCTCGACGACCTTGTTGAGCTTCACCTGGGTTTGCGTGCGCGCCGCCATCACCTCGTGGAGGCGAGAGAGAATTCTGCGCGCGGCCGTGGCCGCACTGCTCGATGGGGATTCCGGGCGCCGCGTTTGATCCATGCGTTCCTGCTATCAGAAACTGCCGCCGGGAACCAACCTCGTCTCGATCTTTCCGGGCGAGAAACCCGGCAAAAACGATGTTGGAATGGCGAGCAGCAGAGGAAGAAAGCCAGTCGGAAAAGAAGGAGACGCGGCAGACACGCAAGCAGGCGTTGAAACGCGCAACAACGCGCCCCTTATGCACCTGTCATTTGACCGGCCCTTCAGCACGGCACCTCTCCCGACGTCTTGTTCTTTTCGGCGGTCGCACCAGTCGGCGCGTTCGCACCGCTGTAAACGGAACGCCGTGATATCGCTACCCGTTAACCAATGAACGACAGGCTGTCTGCGAGAGCAGCGCCGCGATCAGCCGACCCGGCGGGTCAACGCGGCCCGCGCCTCGGCCACCAGGGTCGTGATGATCTCGGCGACGGGCTCTTCCTTCGTCACCATGCCCACCGACTGGCCGGCCATCAGCGAGCCATTTTCGATGTCGCCATCGATCACCGCCCGGCGCAGGGCGCCGGCCCAATAATGCTCGATCTGCAGCTGCGCTTCACCCATATCGACCTTGCCGTCGTCGAGCAGTTGCGCGACTTCGCGCTGCTTGGCGGTGAAGGCGTCGGTTCCGGCGTTGCGCAGGGCGCGCACGGGGATCACCGGTAGCCGCGAATCGATCTGCACGCTGGCAATGGCATCGCGCGCCGAAGCCCGGAAGAACGCCTTCTTGAAATTGGCGTGGGCGATGCTCTCGCTGGCGCAGGCAAAGCGGGTGCCGAGTTGCACGCCGGCCGCGCCCATGTCGAGATAAGCAGCGATCGCCTCGCCATGGCCGATGCCGCCGGCCACGAAGACCGGCAGCTCGCTTGCCATCACCGGGAGGATTTCCTGAGCCAGTACGCTGGTCGCCACCGGGCCGATATGGCCGCCCGCTTCCATGCCTTCGATGACCAGCGCATCGACGCCTGACCGGTGCAGCTTCTTGGCCAAGGACAAGGCTGGCGCGAAGCAGATCACCTTGGCGCCGCTCGCCTTGATCGCCTCGATGCTGCCCTTGGGCGGGAGGCCGCCGGCCAGCACGATATGCGTGACCGAATGGCGTGCGCAGACTGCGATCAAATCGAACAGCTGCGGGTGCATGGTGATGAGGTTCACGCCAAAGGGCTTGTCCGTCATCGCCTTGGTCGCGGCGATCTCGGTATCGAGCAGGTCCGGTGTCATGGCGCCGCACGCGATCAGGCCGAAGCCGCCGGCATTGCTGACAGCGGACACCAGATGCCGTTCGGACACCCAGCTCATCGCGCCACAGATGATCGCGGTCTCGCTGCCGAGAAATGCGGTGCCGCGGGCCATGAGGGAAGAAAGACGGTCGGTCATCACGATACCCAATCTGACCCTTCCCACCGGGAAGCGACGGCAAAGAGGAGATCAGCGGCCGACCGGATGCCGGCACGCTGCCTCGGAGCCTCTCCCGAACGGAAGCGGCTCCAAATAGATCAAGCGGGCGCCTGCTCCGCGTCGAGACCGTAGGCGGTGTGGAGCACGCGAACGGCCAGTTCGGTCTCGTCCTCGTCGATCAGCACCGAGACCTTGATCTCGCTGGTGGAGATCGCCTCGATATTGATGCCGCGCTCGGCCAGAGTCTTGAACATGGTCGCCGCGACGCCGGCATGGCTGCGCATGCCAACACCCACGACGCTGATCTTGGCGACCTGATCGTCGGTGATGATGCGGCGGAAGCCGATCTCGTCCTGCAGCTTCTCCAGAATGTCGACGCTGCGCGCGAGATCGGTGCGGGGGACAGTGAAGGTCACGTCCGTCTCCGCATTATCCTTGCTGTCATTCTGGATGATCATGTCGACATTGATGCTTGCGTCGGCCAGCGGGCCGAAGATGCTGGCAACCGCACCGGGCTTGTCCGGCACGCGGGTGACGATGATCTTGGCTTCGTTCTTGTCATGAGCGATGCCGGTGATGAGCTGCCGTTCCATGTCGCTTTCCTCAATTTCTGCTTCGCTGACGATCATCGTGCCGGGTTCGGGATCGTCCCCTGGCGCGTCGAAGGAGGAGAGCACCTGCACGCGCACCTTCTCCTTCATCGCCAGCGCGACGGACCGAGTCTGCAGCACTTTCGAGCCGACACTGGCCAGCTCCAGCATTTCCTCATAGGTGACCTTGTCGAGCTTGCGGGCCCGGCTGACGATGCGCGGATCGGTCGTGTAGACGCCATCGACATCCGTATAGATATCGCACCGATCGGCCTGCACCGCGGCGGCGACCGCCACGGCGGAGGTATCGGACCCGCCACGACCCAGGGTCGAGACCCGGCCGCTCTCCATCTGCCCCTGAAAGCCCGGAATGACCGCTACCTGCCCGGAGGTCATCGCCGCCAGCAGACCTTCGGTCTCGACCGTGTCGATCCGCGCCTTGCTATGTGCCTCGCTCGTGCGGATCGGCAACTGCCAGCCCAGCCAGCTGCGCGCATCGACGCCCAGCGCCTTGAGCGTCATCGCCAGCAACCCGGACGTCACCTGCTCGCCGGCCGCGACGACCACGTCATATTCCGCAGGGTCGTAAAGCGGGCTGGCTTCCTTGCAGAAGTTGACCAGACGATCGGTCTCGCCGGCCATCGCGGAGACGACGACGGCGACCTCGTTGCCCAGGCCAACCTCATGCTTCACCCGAAGCGCAACGTTGCGGATTCGCTCCATGCCGGCCATCGACGTGCCGCCAAATTTCATCACAATACGCGCCATGGACTTGCCGCGGACCTTTCTTGGACTATCAAGGGGGCATGAAATGCCGACGGATCGGTATTCACCGGCCTTCGAGCCGGCGCCCTATTAGTCAGCAGGATCGGCAATGGCAAGCGAACCGCACAGCAGCACCATCGACCCCAAAGAAGCCGCGCATTTCGGCGCGCACGCGGCCGATTGGTGGGACCCCAATGGCTCCAGCGCCATGCTCCACAAGCTGGGGCCGGTGCGCCTTGGCTTCATCCGCGCCGCCATTGACGCGCACTGGGGTGGATCGCCTCAGGATCTGCGCCCGCTGGCCGGCAAGCGCGTTCTCGATGTCGGCTGCGGGGCCGGGCTCGTCTCCGAGCCGCTCGCCCGCATGGGCGGCGCAGTGACGGCCGTGGATGCGGCGCCAGAGAATATCGCCGTCGCCCGCGACCATGCCGCCGCAATGGGCATGCCCATCGATTATCGCAATTGCGGGGTGGAGACGCTGACCGACCCGCAATTCGACCTGATCACGGCGCTGGAAGTCATCGAGCATGTCACCGATCCGGCGATGTTCCTCTCCGCCATCGCGCGGCTGCTCAAGCCGGATGGGCTGCTGATTATCTCGACCCCAAACCGGACGCCGCTCTCCAGACTGATGGTGGTGACGCTGGCAGAGGGCTTCGGCCGCATCGCCAGGGGCACGCATGACGCAGCCCGCTTCATCACCCCGGAGGAGATGGAGGCGCTGCTGTCCGACCGTGGCCTGCACGTCATGACGACCAAGGGCCTGATGGCCGATCCGCGATATGGCTTCGTGCTCAGCGACAATCTGTCCGTGAACTACATCCTCTCTGCGGCGTTCTCATCGCACGACATCCCCCAATCTGCGAGCACGCCAGCCTGATGACTGCTGCCCCGACGACAACTTCATCCCACGCCAATCCCCTCCGCAGCCTCGAACATGCCATGACATGGCTTGGCGAGAACTGGATCGAGGTGGCGATCGCCGTGGCCATCGGCATCGCCATCTATTTTGCGCTGGGGCTACTCAAGCGGATCGTGCAGCGGCTGCTCCTCAAGGCCGCGCACAGCGCCCCGATCATGGGCGCCGCCGCCAGCACCGTCGGGAAAACCGGGCATCTGTTCATGATGCTCATCGCGGCACGCCTCGTCGTCAATTATTTCCCGGTGCCGCCGGCATTGTTCAATG
The DNA here is from genome assembly GCF_025961995.1 of Sphingobium sp. B8D3A. Lineage (NCBI taxonomy): Bacteria > Pseudomonadati > Pseudomonadota > Alphaproteobacteria > Sphingomonadales > Sphingobiaceae > Sphingobium > Sphingobium sp. B8D3A. The sequence goes on from NZ_JAOQOS010000001.1 coordinate 2,153,414, forward strand.
CGATCAACTTCCTGTTCATCGTGGTGACGGCCTGGCAGATCGCGGTCTGGGTGCGCCACATGGCGCTCGGCTTCATCCAGATGCGCTCGGACCCGGAGCTGGGCGGCAGCGAAGCCCTGGCCAATGCCAGCGGCCTCATCAAGGTTCTGCTCTCCATTGCGATTTTCGCCGTTGCGGCCATCGTCGTGCTGGACAATCTCGGCGTCAACGTCACGGGTCTGGTCGCCGGTCTCGGGATCGGCGGCATTGCCATTGGTCTGGCGGCGCAGGGGATTTTTTCGGACCTGTTCGCGTCCCTCTCGATCATCTTCGACAAGCCCTTCAAGGTCGGCGATGCGATCAATTTCGGTACGCAGACGGGCGTTGTGGAGCGCATCGGCCTCAAATCCACGCGCCTGCGCGTGGTGACAGGCGAACGCATGATCGTCTCCAACGCGCAATTGCTGAACAAGGAGATCACGAGCTACACCGGCCTCGACCGGCGCCGGATCAAGTTCGCCATCGGCGTGATCTACCAGACCGCGCCGGCTGAAGCAGCGAAAATTCCCGATTTGTTGCGAGAGATCGTCAACGCGCATGGCGGCGACTTCGTGCGCTCGGGCTTCATTGGGTTCGGGGCCAGCTCACTGGATTTTGAGCTGGAGTTCGACGTGCACTCGGCCGATTGGGATAAAATCTATATGATCCGCCACGCGATCGGCCTCGATATTCTCGGCCGCTTCAACGATCTCGGGCTGGAATTTGCCTATCCCACGCAGACCACATTTACCGCCGATCCGTCCGGCAAGATGATCATGCCCTACCCTGTTCTCCACGAACTGCCGGGCGCTCTGGCCCCGCGCAGCGTCGGCAGCGCCGATCAGGCTACGTCGGAATAATAGCCGGCCCAGACATGGTTCTGTTTGCGCTCGATCCGCATGAGCGCAAGCACGGCAACCATCATCGCGAGCAGCGCCAGCGCGGTGAACACCGGCCAGACTGATTCCGGCGACACCATGAGGCTCAGCACCGCGCTGGCCATCAGCAGCGGCACGAAGAGAACCGTCGCGAGCGCGGCGCGCTTGCGGGCTTTCTTGCGCTTGGGGGCCGTACGCCAGAACCAGAGGCACAGGCCGACGCCAATCGCCGCAGGGACGATCTGCAGCCAGGCGAAGGGCATGCGATAGAGGAAATAGGCCGACACGCCGACAGTCGCGAGTACCACCAATAATGCGAGAATTCGTGCTAGGCGCACGTACAGCCTCCTCCAATCGCGACCCGGCAATTGCCGGCCATCGGCCTTTACGACCGCTTCAAAACCCTATTGTCGTTCAACTTCGTTGAGCATCCGTTATAATCGCCTCGCCCCATAAAGTTCCGGGCGAAACATATCCGTTGGCGACTTTCATGGCGCCCTCGCGATCATGAGCTAGCAGCAAGGCGCCGTCGAGGTCCACCCAATCGGCGAACTGTGCAAGCAGAAAGGCAGGCGCAATGCCGAGCGAGCTTGCGAGCATGCAGCCGACCATGATCCGCTTCCCCGCGGCCCTTGCCGCATGGGCCATGGCGAGCGCCTCGGTCAGTCCACCGGCCTTGTCGAGCTTGATGTTGATTGCCTGATAGGCCCCAAGCCGCGCCAGATCAGCCAGCGACTGGCAGCTCTCGTCCGCGCAGATCGGCACCGGCAGAGCCAGCCCGGCCAGCGCGGCGTCAGCCTGCGCCGGCAAGGGCTGCTCGATCAATGTGACGCCCAGATCGGCCAGCGCACAAGCTTGCGCCTGCAAGTCCAGATCGGCCCAGCTCTCATTGGCGTCCACGATCAGGTCGACATCCGGGGCACCTTGGCGCACCGCTTCAATGCGGGCCTGATCGCCGTCGCCGGTGAGCTTGCATTTCAGCAGCGTGAACCCCCGCTCCCGTGCGTCTGCGGCCGCCTGCGCCATCTTCTCCGGCGTATCGAGGCTGATCGTATAGGCCGTCCGCACAGGCTGGGGCGCCTTCAGTCCGGCCAGCACCCAAACCGACTTGCCGGTCCGTGCTGCCTCCAGATCCCACAGTGCGCAATCGAGCGCATTGCGTGCGGCGCCCGGTGGCATCAGGGTGCGCAACGCCTCGCGGTCCGGCAGGCCGCCCTGCGCCTGCACCAGCGCCTCGATCGCAGCCGCACACCCTTCGGCCGTCTCGCCATGATAATAGATCGGTGTGCCCTCGCCCCGCCCGGTGAACGTGCCATCCGTGACCACGCACATGACCACATCCACAAATGTCTTGGCGCCACGGCTGATGGTGAAAGCGTCGCGCACGGCGAAGCGCTCGACCGCGACTTGCTGCAGGCCAATGTCGATCACTGCGAATCCGACCTCATGAGAACGGGCGATCAGCCGCGCGGCAGATCATCGTGGCGGGCAATCCATGCCTCGACCACTGGCGCAATGCGATTCCGCCATTTCGAGCCATTGAAGATGCCGTAATGGCCGACCGTTTCGGCGAGATAATATTGCTTCATCTCGTCCGGCAGGTTCGGGGAAATCTTGAGTGCCGCCCTGGTCTGGCCGATGCCAGAAATATCGTCATTCTCCCCTTCGACGGCGAGCAGCGCGACATCCGTGATCGCCGCGGTGTCGATGCGGACGCCGCGATGCATGAACTCGCCCTTGGGCAGGCTGTGCTTCTTGAAGACCTCATTGACGGTCTGCAGGTAGAATTCGGCGGTCATGTCGCAGACCGAGCGATATTCCTCGTAGAACTTCTTGGTCGCGTCCGCGCTCTCGTCATCTCCTTGAACGAGGTGGCGGAACATCTGCCAGTGGCTCATCAGGTGGTTGCCAAGGTTCATGGTCATGAAGCCGGCCAACTGCATGAAGCCGGGATAGACCTTCCGACCGGCGCCGGGATAATTGAACGGAACCGAGGTCACGACATTCTGGCTGAACCAGCTCAGCGGTCGCTCCTGCGCCAGCTGATTAACGGCGGTCGGCCCCTCGCGAGTATCGATCGGGCCGCCCATCATCGTCAATGTGCGCGGACGGCACGGATGTTTGGACGCGGACATGAGGCTCGCGGCCGCCAGACAGGGCACCGACGGCTGGCAGACCGCCAGCATATGTGCGCCCGGTCCGATATGCTCGAGCCACCCGACGAGATAATCGACATAATCATCCAGATCGAACGTCCCGTCGGAGAGCGGCACATCGCGGGCATCGCGCCAGTCGGTGATGTAGACGTCATGCCCCGGCAGCATCCGGGCCACTGTGCCGCGCAGGAGCGTCGCGAAATGGCCGGACATCGGCGCGACGATCAGCAGCTTGGGGTGCCGCCCCTCCTGCCCTTCCCGCACGAAATGACGCAGCTGGCCGAAGACCTGGCGCGCCTCGATGACTTCGTGCACCGCTACGGTCTGCCCGTCCACCTCGGTAGTCGGCAGGTCGAAGGCGGGCTTGCCGCGCGGCGCCGCGGCATGCGCGAACACATCCAGCGCGGAGGCGAGCATCGGACCGCCACCGAAATAAGCAAAGGGATTTGCGGGATTTTGGAGCAGTTCTACGCTCGCGGTCGCCATGGCACTGGCGCTTGCCAGAAAGCTGCGCTGAATTTCATAGGCACTATAGAGCATGTGTTTCCTTACTCGGGGCCATCTGTCTAAACCAGCACATCCAACGCCCTGACGCCAGCGCCGATGCCGGGCTTAGACGCATTAAATAGTGCCGACGCGTCTCCTTTGCCACACCAGAAGGCACAGCGCAGGTGCAAAAGCCCTCCCCTTGGTTGCAAAGTTGGTCTAGGGCGCGGCCATGGCTACCTCGGCGTCCACCCTAGACAATGACGATCGGCGCAAAGCGGGCGATCTTGGCAATCTTCGACTGATCTGGCGCGCCGCGCTCCGCTACCCCGGCCGCATAGCCGGCGCCGGCTTCGCACTGGTTCTCGCCTCTGCAGCAACGCTTGCCATCCCCAGTGGTTTCAAGCTGGTCATCGATCGCGGTTTCGCCTCTGGTCTGGATGGGGACATCAGCCGCTGGTTCCAGTATCTGCTGCTGATCGTGGTCATCCTGGCCTTTGCGACCGCCATGCGCTTCTACTTCGTCGCATGGCTGGGCGAGCGCGTGGTGGCCGATCTGCGGATCGCCGCGCAGGCCAATCTGCTGCGGCAGGAGCCGGCTTTCTTCGAGCATAACCGCCCCTCCGAGATCGCCTCTCGCATGACGGCGGATACGGCGATCATCGAGCAGGTCGTCGGCTCGACGGTCTCGGTGGCGATGCGCAATCTGCTCACCGGTTTTGGCGGCATCGTCTATCTGTTCATGCTCGCGCCGCGCCTTACGGCGATGCTGCTGTTCGGCATTCCCATCGTGCTCGGGCCGATCATTCTGGTCGGTCGGCGCCTGCGCGCGCTCTCGCGCAACAGTCAGGATCGGCTGGCTGCGGTCGGCAGCATCACCAACGAAGTGCTGAGCGCCATGAAGATCGTCCAGGCCTTCGGTCAGGAAGAGCGCGAGGCCGAACGGTTCCGGCGCGCGGTCGAGGACAGCTTCCGCACGGCCCGCCAACGGATCACTTTGCGGGCGGCTATGACCGCAACGATCATCCTGGTGATCTTCGGCTCCATCACGCTCATCATGTGGCAGGGCGCGCTTGACGTGGCGGCGGGCCGCATGTCTGGCGGCAGCATCGCCGCCTTTGTGATGACGGGCGGCCTTGTTGCGGGCGCATTCGGTGCGCTAACCGAGGTCTATGGCGATCTGCTGCGCGGGGCCGGCGCCGCCACCCGGCTGAGCGAACTGACCAGCGCTGTCTCCGAAATCCGTCAACCGGCCAGGCCGGTTGCCATCCCGCAGCCCGGCCAGGCGCGACTGACCTTCGAGAATGTGGCCTTCCGCTATCCGACGCGGCCGGATTTGCCGGCCCTCATGGATTTCTCCCTGGATGTCGCACCGGGCGAGACCGTGGCCATCGTCGGGCCATCTGGCGCGGGCAAATCCACGCTCCTTCAGCTTGCCGAGCGGTTTTACGATCCGTCGCACGGGCGGGTGCTCCTCAACGGCGTCGACCTGCGGCAGGCAGACCTGCTGAGCCTGCGCAGCATGATCGCGCTGGTACCGCAGGAAACCGTGATCTTTGCGGCCAGTGCGCGCGACAATCTGCGTTACGGACGCTGGGATGCCACCGACGAGCAGTTGATGGAGGCCGCGCGCGCAGCCAATGCCGACGGCTTTCTCAAGGCGCTGCCGCAGGGCTTGGACACCGAACTCGGCGAGAGCGGCGCCCGCCTCTCCGGCGGCCAGCGCCAACGCGTTGCGATCGCCCGCGCGCTCCTCAAGGACGCGCCGCTGCTGCTGCTCGATGAAGCAACATCGGCGCTGGACGCGGAATCCGAGAGCCTGGTGCAGGATGCCCTCGCCCGGCTGATGAAGGATCGCACGACCATCGTCATCGCCCATCGCCTGGCGACCGTCCGCGCCGCCGACCGCATCGTCGTCCTCGATCAGGGCCGGATCGCGGACATCGGCACCCACGCGGACCTGATTGCCCGCGGTGGCCTTTATGCCCGGCTCGCATCGCTGCAGTTCGACGAACCGGCCTGATCTCCGGAGGTTGACGGAGGTGGGCGCGGTGATCAGCTGTTGCTGATGCGGCGCCGGCTCTTAGCTGCTTAGGCTCGCGAAGGGCGTGCATGTTTGACCGGCAGCCGCGTGGCCAAGTGAGCGACGCTCAAACATAAGTAGGTTGCGTAGGGTTCAGGGTCTCAACTGGCAGCACCGAGAGCAGCAGCGCGCCCACGCGCAGCCCGAGCACATCCAAGCCCTGAAGAACGCATGCAGAATGGCATCGAAGCATCAACCAAGTCCTTACCACGCCCCGTCGATGTCGGAAGCGAGGTCCCTTTCGGTGCTGCCTGTTGTCTGCAGCAAACCGGCAATGGGTCGTCTGCATAAGTTGCACGGAACTGACCGAGTGTCCCACGATCAGGCCGAGCAAGCCTCAGTGCGCGCTCTTGCCCTTCTTCCGGCGAAGCGGCTCATTTGCCGAGCCCGCGCGCTTGCTTGGCCCGATGTCGTCAGTCCGCCTCAGCGCCGCGAACGATGTGATCGAAAATCGCCGGATGCATCGGTGTCTCGAACTCGCACCCCGCTTCATGGTCGCACACCCAGGTGACGAACGCCTTGCGCCCTTCAAAACCGGCGAACATCACCCACACTTCCATACCGACCTGAAGCTTGACGTAGCTCATCAAGCGAAAACCGGTGAGCGACATGTCCGAAATCCGGCTCTTGAACCAACTCTCGCCCTTGCGGCGCACGCGGACGCCAATCAACACCGACTGTCGCGCTAACGAACGAGCGGGCGGCTCATTCATTCTGTCTGGAACTGCGCCCATATCGACCTGCCTGCCTGGAACATCGCACGATACGACAGGGAAGCTTACCATCGTCCTAATCATACGAGGTCCTTCCGGCCCAGAAGATGAGGACTCTAAGACCTAGGAGTACCTCGACCGGCGGCCACTTCTCTATCCTGATCGCTTGAAATCAGCAGCGCTGCCTGAGTGCCCGACCCGAGGGCTAATGGCATTGCCAGCGCCGTTGGAAGGTCTAGAACCATCAACTGACTTGGCGTGTTTGTTCGCCACTCGCGTGCTCGCCTCCCAGCGCAATACAACAGTGCTCGCACGCGCAGCGCGGTGTCGAGGTCTTGAAGGCCGCTGACCCGCGCTCACGCCTAGGGCCGAAGCCTGCCCCCAGACGCCTTCCATCTTAACCCCAGACGCCTCGCTCAGAAGCCCAACAAAAAAAGGGGGCCGAAGCCCCCTTTTCCAAATGCATCCAGATCCGCGACGAAGCGCGTTTCCGCTATGATCAGAACACGCCGCCGTAACGGTCATTGCCGACGAAGCCCAGCTTGGTCACGCCAGCGCGCTTGATGATGGCGAGCACCTCATCAACCACCACATAACGAGCCGACTGGTCAGGCTCGAACTGCAGTTCAGGCTCCGGGGCCATACGGCTGGTCTGATCGAGATACTGGCGCAGCGTCACCCGGTCGACCGGGGCGCCATTCCAGTAGATCGTGCCTGCCGGATCGATGGTCAGACGATTCTTGACCGGGTCGATCGTGTTCTGAGGCGCGTCCGCGTTCTGCGGAAGGTCGATCTTCACCGCGTGGGTCTGGATCGGGATCGTGATAATGAACATGATGAGGAGCACGAGCATGACGTCGATCAACGGCGTCGTGTTCATTTCCATCATCGGCTCGCCGTCGTCGCGGCCACCACTCATTGCCATGGGACTGGTCTCCTAAACTTGGGCGTCAGAGGCGACGGACGGAAATCGAAGCCGGGTCGGGCTCGGAAATGAAGCCAACCTTCGGATAACCAGCGCGCTGCATCGTGAAGATCGTGCCGCCGATGCACCGGTACGGCGTATCGATGTCTGCACGGATGTGCGCTTCGGGCAGATCGTCGGGGTTCATGTTCTCCACGCCACCGGCCTTCTCGATATCCGCTTCCAGCTTCTTGACAGCGCGGTTGAGAAGGTCACCGGCCGTGACCTTGGTCACGTTCCAGTACACTTCGCACTGCCCATCCACTGCGCGAACCGTAAGGCTCACATTTTCCGGCTTCGTGGTCGTTGGCTCGAAGGCGATCTTCGGCAGCTTCACGTCCACTGTCTGGATCACCACCGGAATTGCGATGAGGAAGATGATGAGAAGCACCAGCATGACGTCCACGAGAGGCGTCGTGTTGATGTCCGACATCGGGGTGTCATCACCACCACCCCCAGAGCTAATTGCCATCGATCAAAATCCTAACTCTTGGCTTTGGAAGCACGCACGTCCTTGCGGAGGCTTGATGTGGCGACCGCTCGAGGATCGCCACACCTGCTTCATTTGATAGCTCAGGCCTTGGCGGCAGCCGGCTTGGCAGCGGGCGCGGCCGGGGCAGCAACCACGGTCGGACGGACCGCACCGTTGGACACCATGTAGCCGAGCAGGTCGTTGTTGAAGCCGCTCAGGTCTTCAGCAATCGACTTGTTACGACGCTGCAGCCAGTTGTAGGCAAGCACCGCCGGAACGGCCACGGCCAGACCCAGCGCGGTCATGATCAGAGCTTCACCGACCGGGCCGGCAACGGCGTCGATCGAGGCCTGACCGGACGCACCGATCTTGATGAGCGCGCGGTAAATACCGATAACCGTACCGAACAGACCGATGAACGGCGCGGTCGCACCGACGGTCGCGAGGAACGCGAGGCCACCGCCGAGCTTGGAGTTGATCGCGGCTTCCGAACGCGCGAGCGAAGCGTGCATCCAGTCATGCGCCTCGACCGGATCGGTCAGCTTGGCATGCTGTTCCTGCGCCATGATGCCGTCGTCGACCAGCTGCTTGTAGGCGCTGTTCTTCTCGAGCTTGGCCGAACCCTCCTTGAGGGTCGCCGAACGCCAGAACGTCGTACGGACCTTCTTGGCCTGGCCGATCACCTTCTGCTGCTCGATGAGCTTCGAGAACAGAATGAAGAACGAGAACACGGACATGCCGCAAAGAATGATGAAAACGGTCCAGGCGATCACGCCGCCCTGCTCGAGGGCTTCCATGAGACCGTAAGGGTTATCGGCCGGCGCAGCGGCTGCGGACAAATAAATCAACATTCGTGTATTCCTCTCAAACCAGTCGGTGAATGGGCCGTCCCTCGCCCCGGTTCGGGACGGCCGAAATCAGGATTAACGTTCAAGCTTCCAGACGACGCGACGCGAGCTGCTGGACTTGATCGGATTGCCGGCTTGATCGAGCGCGGGAGAATAACGTCCCCGGCGCGTGATCAGGCTGCAAGCGGTTTCGTCGAGGTCCTTGCGGCCGCTCGATGCGGTCACCCGGCAATTTTCGACGCGCCCCTGGGCATTGATATCCCAAGCGATCGTCACCGAACCCTCGGCCTCGTCACGACGAGCACCGGCAGGATAGTCGTCGGACGTAATCCAGCTCGCAGGGTTACCCCTGGCACCAGCGGCCTTGCTGACAACCGGCGCAGGCGGCGGCGGTGGTGCAGGCGGAGCCGGCGGCGGCGGATTCGGTGGTGGCGGCGGGGCCAGAACCGGAGCCGAACTCGGCAACGAAATCATCGGCGGCGGCGCTGTAGGCGGCGGCGGCGGTGGCGGCGGCATGTCCGGCGGAGGCGGCGGCGGTGGCGGCGGCTCCTCCTCTGGTGGCGGCGGCTCCTCTGCCACGTCGATGACGTTCAGCTGTTCTGCAGCCTGCTTGACATACTTGATGCCAAGCCCCGTCACAAACGCATAACCGAGGATCGCGTGAATGATTGCCACGATGATAAGAGAAACCGTCCTACCGGACGATTGTGACTGGTCAGCATAGGCCATTCAGCAATGACACTCCCTAGCTCGATACAGCGCTGACAATCAGACCACGAATCGACGAAATGCCGTAAAGCACGACGTCTTCCGTGCGATACTGATCGCTCGGGCTCCTAAATTCCGAGGCATGTCCTATCGTGGCAAAACGTGTGAAGCAAACGCTTTGTTGACGGTGGTCACCTCTGCTTAACCCCCTATGTTAGAGGCTGAGGAAGGCCTATCAGGAGAATTGCGTATGACCGACACAATCCGACGCCCAAAGGCCCGATCCAAACTGTTGGCAATCGGTTGCAGCGCCCTGTTGACAGCCGCTTTCCCCTTTATTTCCACTTCCGCTACGGCACAGGTGGCAGAATCGCCAGAGCCGGCAAGCTTGAGTTACGCGCGGATGGCCGAACTGGTATCGTCATCCCCCACGGTGGCGCGCATTACCGTGCGTTCTATCGTCGTCCTCAAGCGCGAGCGCGCGCCCGATCTGCCGGAAACGCGGAGCCGTTTTTACGTCCAGGCTGAAACGCTCGGCTTGATTCGCAGCGATGGCGTGATGTCCAAGCGAATCTCTTTCCTCGTGGACGGCTCAGCCGAAAATGCCGGACGCCCGAACCTCAAGAACAAGATTTTTCTCGCTTTCGGCAAAGTCGGCCAGCAGGTGAGCGAGTTCCAGTTGAGCGCGAGCACGGCGCTCGTGCCCTGGACCCCCGCCAACGAGGCGCTGGCCCGAAAGGTCATCGAAGATCTTTACGCGCCGGGCGCACCAGGTCCGATCACCGCAATCACCTCTGCCTTTCATGTGCCGGGCGCGATTGTGGGTGAAGGAGAGACCCAGATCTTCCTTGGCACGGCGGACGGCTCGCCGATTTCGCTGTCAGTGATCCGCCGGCCGCAGGAGCAGCCGCATTTCAGCGTGTCGCTGGGCGAGGTTGTGGACGATTCGGCGAAGCTCCCCGAGCGGGACACCTTGCTGTGGTATCGCCTCGCGTGCAGCTTACCCGATCAGCTCCCGCCCTTGTCCCTCACCGAACTGGCGCGCAACGATGCGGAAGCCGCCAGTCGCGATTACAACGCATTCCGGGCCGCACTGGGACCATGTGACCGCACGCAAACGCCGGTGATTTAGGCAGAGGGCTCTTTCCTGTACGGGATTACCCGCTATGAGCGGCGGCGGACCTCCGAGCGACCGCCGCTCACACATTTTTGCAGGACATGACCATGACCGACGCCTCTTCCCGCCCCCTTCGCCTCGCCATCGTCGGCTTGGGAACCGTGGGCGCCGGTGTCATTCGCCTGCTGGAGACCAATCGGGATCTGATCGCCCGGCGTGCAGGCCGCCCGATCGAGGTGGTCGCCATTTCCGCGCGGGACCGCAGCAAGGATCGCGGCCTCGATCTCTCCGCCTATGAATGGGTCGACGACATGGCGACCCTCGCGCAGCGCGAGGACATCGATACGGTCGTCGAGCTGATCGGCGGCGCGGATGGCCCGGCCCTGACGCTGGCCCGCCAATGCCTGAGCCAGGGCAAGCCTTTCGTCACGGCCAACAAGGCGATGATCGCCCATCATGGTCTCGATTTGGCACATGAAGCCGAGCGGAGCGGCGTTGCGCTGAAATATGAAGCGGCCGTCGCGGGCGGTGTGCCGGTCATCAAGGGCCTGCGGGAGGGCGCCGCTGCCAATCGCATCATGCGGGTCTATGGCATCCTCAACGGCACCTGCAATTACATCCTCTCCACCATGGAACAGCACGGCAGCCCGTTCGACCAGGTGCTGGAGGAAGCGCAGGCCAAGGGCTATGCCGAGGCCGACCCCACCTTCGACATCGACGGTATCGACGCCGCCCACAAGCTGTCGATTCTCGCCAGCCTCGCCTTCGGCACGGAGATCGATTTCGGCTCGGTGGATATCACCGGCATCCGCAATGTCATGGCTGCCGACATCCGCGAGGCGGCATCGCTCGGCTTCAAGATCAGGCTGGTCGGCATGGCGGAGTGCGAGGCGGACGGCAGCGAGAATGTCGGCCTCTTCCAGCGTGTTCACCCCATGCTCGTGCCCCTCGATCACCCCCTTTCCCATGTCGATGGCGCGCTCAACGCCGTCGTGGCAGAGGGCAATTTCGTCGGCCGCCTGTTCTTCCAGGGCGCCGGCGCCGGTGAAGGCCCCACCGCTTCGGCGGTGGTCGCCGATGTCATCGACGTGGCACGCGATGAATATGGCCCTGCCTTCGCCATGCCGGCCGAATGGCTGCAGCGCCAGGTCAAGGCCGATGCCGGGCAGCGCACCGGCCGCGCCTATCTGCGCTTCCAGGTCCAGGATCGCCCCGGCGTGCTGGCGGAAATCACGGCAGCGATGCGAGATTCGGGTGTATCGATCGAAAGCGTGATCCAGCGGGCCGCCACCGCGGACGAGGGCGTTCTCGTCGCCATCGTCACTCACCCGGGCGCCCTCTCCGCCATCGACGATCTGCTGCGCAGGCTCGGCGGATCGGACAGCCTGCTGGGCGCGCCGATGCTGATGCACATCCTCGACTGAGAGGCGGCGACCCGCGCTTACCGGCCGGGATGCGATATGCGCCCGGCCGCACCGGTAAGACGCTGGCTCATTATCGACATTGCAACAATCCTCGCCTATCGCGTCCCATCAATTCAGCAAAGGATGCCGCAGGATGGGGAAGTCGAATACCGTCGAAGCCAGTTCCGTACTCGATCGGGTACTTGTTCTTGAGATGGTGCGCGTCACCGAGGCCGCCGCGATCGCCGCGTCCAAGCTCGTGGGGCGCGGCGACGAGAAGGCCGCGGACGCTGCTGCCGTGGAAGCGATGCGCAAGGCCTTCGATGGCCTGTACATGGATGGCACGGTGGTGATCGGTGAAGGTGAGCGCGACGAAGCCCCCATGCTGTACATCGGCGAGAAGGTCGGCGGCGCGCCGGGCCGTGGTCCCAAGATCGACATCGCGCTCGATCCGCTGGAAGGCACGACCATCACCGCCAAGGCCGGCCCCAATGCGCTTGCGGTTCTCGCTGCGGCCGAGGAAGGCAATCTGCTCAACGCGCCGGACGTGTACATGGAGAAGCTGGCGGTTGGCCCCGGCTATCCGCCGGACATCATCGACATGCGCAAGAGCGCCACGGAGAATGTCGAGGCCGTCGCCAAGGCCAAGGGCGTGAAGCCCTCCGAGATCATCGTGTGCGTGCTGGATCGTCCCCGCCATGAGAAGCTGATTGCCGAACTGCGCGGCATCGGCTGCGGCGTGGTGCTGATCGGCGACGGCGACGTGGCCGGCGTGATCGCGACGACGGACCCGGACACCACCATCGACATGTACATGGGCTCTGGCGGCGCGCCTGAAGGCGTGCTCGCCTGTGCTGCCCTGCGCTGCGTCGGTGGCCAGTTCAACGGCAAGCTCCTGTTCCGCAACGAGGACGAGAAGGCCCGCGCCCGTAAGTGGGGCATCACCGACCTCGACCGCATCTACAAGCTGGAGGACCTCGCCAAGGGGGACTGCATCTTCGCTGCAACCGGCGTCACCGATGGTTCGCTGCTCGAGGGCGTCAAGCTCCTGCGCGGCGGCAAGATGACCACGAACAGCGTCGTGATGCGGGCCTCGTCGGGCACGGTGCGCTGGGTCAAGGGCGAGCATCGCGCCCGCGACTGACGCACCGAGTATTTAGAGACTGAACCGCCCGCCTGCGTTCGCGCATGGCGGGCGTTTTGGTATCTGACGCCCGTTCGCTCTACTTCTTGAGGCGATATCCGGTCTTGAACATCCAGGCGATTACCGCGAGGCAGATGACCAGCATCGCGCTGACGAACGCCACGGAGACGCCCATCGCGACATCGCCCTTCCCGAAGAAGGTCCAGCGGAACCCGCTGATCAGATAGACCACCGGATTGAACATGGTGATCGTCCGCCAAGGTTCGGGCAGCATATGGATCGAGTAGAACGCGCCGCCCAGAAAGGTCATCGGCATGACGACGATCAGCGGGATGACCTGCAACTGCTCGAAACTCTGCGCCCAGATGCCCAGGATGAACCCGAACAGGCAAAAGCTGATCGCGATCACCATCATGAACAGGAGCATCGCCGCAGGGTGAGCGATGGGCAGATCGACGAACAGATGCGCGGTCGCGAGAATCACGAGCCCGATGATCATCGACTTGGTCGCCGCGGCGCCTACATAGGCGATGATCGTCTCCAGCGCGGAAATGGGCGCGGAGAGCAGCTCGTAGATCGTGCCGCTATATTTGGGCATATAGATGCCGAAGCTGGCGTTGAAGATGCTCTCCGTGAACATCGACAGCATGATGAGGCCCGGCACGATGAACGCGCCATAGGGAATCCCGTCGACCTCCGTCATCCGCGAGCCGATGGCGCTGCCGAACACCACGAAATAGAGCGTGGTGGTCAACGCCGGCACGACCAGCCCCGTCATCAGTGTGCGCTGGAAGCGGTGCAGTTCGAACAGATAGATCGCGCGGATCGCGTGGATGTTAATGCCGCTCATGCCGCCTGCTCCGACCGGGTCGCGGGCTTGTGGACAAGATCCACGAAAATGTCCTCCAGCGAGCTTTCCTTGGTGTTGAGGTCCTTGTAGCCAATGCCGAGGGCGCTCAGCTGGCCGAGCAGCGCCGAGATCCCGGTGCGCTCGGCCTGGCTATCGAACACATATTCAAGCTCTGCGCCTTCGCTCTCCAGCGTCACACGCCAGTCAGACAGGGCAGCAGGCACCGCCGACATCGGCTCGTTGAGCGTGATCCGCAGCGTCTTCTTGCCCAGCTTCTTCATCAGCCGCGCCTTGTCTTCCACCAGAATCAGCTCGCCGCCGGTGATGACGCCCACGCGATCGGCCATGTCCTCGGCTTCCTCGATATAATGGGTCGTGAGGATGATCGTCGCGCCATTGTCTCGCAACTGGCGGACCAGCGCCCACATGTCGCGGCGCAGTTCCACGTCGACGCCGGCAGTCGGCTCATCCAGAAACAGCAGACGCGGCTCATGGGCGAGCGCCTTGGCGATCATCACTCGCCGCTTCATGCCGCCGGAAAGCTCCTGCAGCTTGGCGTGGCGCTTGTCCCACAGCGTCAGGTCGCGCAGCACCTTCTCGATATAGGCATCGTCGCGCGGCTTGCCGAACAGGCCGCGGCTGAAGCGCACCGTATCGATCACGCGCTCGAACTGATCGGTCGAGAGTTCCTGCGGCACCAGACCAATGGTGGCGCGCGTCTGGCGATAATCCCGCACGATATCGTGCCCGCCGACATGCACCGTCCCGCCACTGGCGCGCACGATGCCGCAGATGATGGATATGAGCGTCGTCTTGCCAGCGCCATTCGGCCCGAGAAGCGCGAAGATCTCGCCCTCCTCCACATCGAGATCGACGCTGCCGAGCGCCTTGTGACCGCTGGCATATTGCTTGGTGACGCCGCGGAGCGAGAGGATTGCCGTCATGATAGCGCAGCTACTCCATCGGCCGGGTCTTGCAAAGAGCGGCGTGCGGATAAACGCCGTTCCGCCCGAAAGACGCCCTGCGCAAAATGACGACATCTCGGATGATATCTCCGTTCGTCCTGAGTAGCTGCTGCGCCTGTAGAAGCGGCGTATCGAAGGCTTCGATGCTTCGATACGGCTCCTCGCTACGCGCCTGCGGCGCACCTAGACCCTGCCCAGCACGACCGGCGAAGACTAACCACACCCGCGTCACGACGCTCCTATCCTTTCCCCCACAAGCTCGGCTAAGGTGCCGCCATGCGCTTTGCTCTGGATATCGATCGATCGCTCACCGGCCGTGCCTGGCGTTGGCGCGGGCCTGAGCCCTGCGGCAGCGGCGGCAATCTCGTGGACGATCTGCTGCGCGCGCGGGGGTGCACGCATGACAGCCTGGAGCGCGAGCGCGCGCCGACCATCCGCAGCTTCCTCCCCGATCCGTCCATCTTCCAGGATATGGATCGCGCCGCCGAGCGGCTCGCCGCGGCCGTCATCGACCGGGAATCGGTCACCATCTTCGGCGATTATGACGTGGACGGCGCGACGAGCGCAGCACTGCTCGTCCGGCTGCTGCGCGAGCTCGGGCTCGATGCCGGCGTTTACATCCCCGACCGACTGATGGAGGGCTATGGCCCATCCGGTGAGGCGCTGGTAGCGCTGGCACGCAGCGGTGCCAGCCTCGTCGTCACGGTCGATTGCGGCGCCCAGGCCTTTGCCGCGCTGGAGGCCGCACGCGCCGTGGGGCTGGATGTCATCGTCGTCGATCACCACAAATGCGCCGCCTCGCTCCCCCCTGCCCTTGCGCTGGTCAACCCCAATCGCCTCGATGAGGCCGATGAGGCCGCCGGCCATGGCCATCTCGCCGCGGTCGGCGTCGCCTTCCTGCTCGGCGCCGCGCTGGTGCGCACCTTGCGCGCACGAGGGTGGTTCGCCGCCCGCCCGGAACCACGTTTGCTGGATCTGCTCGATCTGGTCGCGCTGGGCACCGTCGCAGATGTGGCGCCTATCCGGGGCCTCAACCGCGCCTTTGTCGCCCAGGGGCTCAAGACGATGGCGCGGCGCGGCAATGTCGGCCTCAACGCCCTGCTTTCCGCAAGCCGGCTGGAGCGTGCACCGCAATGCTCGGACCTCGGCTTTGCCCTGGGACCCCGCATCAATGCCGGCGGACGCGTGGGCCGCTCGGATCTGGGCGTGCGCCTGCTCACCACCGCCGACCCCGACGAAGCCGCCATGCTCGCCGCGGAGCTCGATCAGCTCAATCAGGAGCGGCGCGCGATCGAAGCAACCGTGCAGGAGGAAGCCGAGGCCCTTCTCGCAGAGCTGGGCGAGCGCTCCGTCGCCGTGATCGCCGGCGATCTGTGGCATCCGGGCGTAATCGGCATTGTGGCCGGGCGCCTGAAGGAAAAGATCACCCGCCCGGCCATCGTCATCGCCATTGACGAGGACGGCATCGGCAAGGGCTCGGGACGCTCCATTACCGGTGTCGATCTGGGCGCCGCCATTCTGGCCGCCAAGGACCACGGGCTGCTCATGGCAGGCGGCGGGCATGCCATGGCGGCCGGGCTTACCGTTCGCCGGGAGCAGGTGACCGCGCTGGCCGAATTTCTGGAGGAGCGGCTCCGCGAGGATGTCGCCCGCGCCGCCACCGCCCGCGCCCTCCTCATCGACCTGCTGGTAGCGCCGGCCGGACTGACACCGGAGCTGATCCAGTCGATGGAGCAGGCCGGCCCCTTCGGCAATGGCTGGCCCGCGCCCCGCGTCGCGCTGGGGCCGGTGCGCGTCGTGCGCGCCGATATCGTCGGAACGAGCCATGTCCGCGCCATCGTGGCGGGCGAGGATGGCCGCTCGCTCAAGGCCATGGCTTTCCGTCAGGCAGAGACCGAGCTTGGGCAGATGCTGCTCTCCTCCCGCGCCGGCACGCGCTTCTGGCTCGCCGGCCGCGCGAAGATCGACGACTGGGGGCCCCGCCCGGCCGCCGAGCTGCATATCGAGGATCTTGCGATCGCATGAGCAAATGGCCTTGACCGCGCCAGACCATCCCCGTAAAGGCGCCCTCTCACGGCAGCGATGCACATCGCTCGCTCAGTGGCCCCTTCGTCTAGCGGTCAGGACGCGGCCCTCTCACGGCTGAAACACGGGTTCGATTCCCGTAGGGGTCACCAGCCTTCCTGGCTGGGCAGGCTTGGAAAAGCCCTTCATCTCCCGACACAGCTATTCGGTGTGCGATCATCTCTTCGATGATCGGATGCGCGCATGTATAGCTCGCGATCGCGAAATTTCGCGCGATCCCAGAGGGCAGGCTACAAGGGAAAAGTCACAGCGGCCAAACCCCTTCCCCAGCGTGGAAAGAGCGAAATCATCGCTATTTGGGGTGTCAGGAAAATGGTGCCCAGAAGAGGACTCGAACCTCCACGACCTTGCGATCGCCAGCACCTGAAGCTGGTGCGTCTACCAATTCCGCCATCTGGGCACGGGGTAGGACCGGCGCTTTAGGGGGGCTGTTCGGGGGTGTCAACAGCCTCGAACAGATAAGATGGGATTGATGCAAAATATTGTGTTGGGGTCAGCCAGAGAGGCCGCGGAAGGCCAGAACGACGATCCAGACAGCGGCGAAAATCGCGAACCAGACGAGGATCATCTTCACCAGATGGTGGAGCGGGAGGCGGCGCAGGGCGAGGCTGCTGCCGACGAGGACGAAGGCCAGGACGAACCAGAGGCTGTGCGCAATCATATCGGCCATGGCCAACTCTCCTGCTGGAACGGACGCCCGCGAAGGGCGATCAGATCAGGGCGGTCAGACCATCGTAGCCGGGCTCAACGCCTTCGGGAAGCATGGCGCGCAGACGGGCATAGTCCATGCTGTTATCCATGTGGGTGAGGATGGCACGGCCGGGACGTATCCGCGCGATCGCCTCCAGCGTCAGCGCCAGATGGGCGTGGGTCGGGTGCGGCCGCTCGCGCAGCGCATCGATGACGAGACAATCCACGCCCGCATAGAGCGAGACCATCGCATCGGTCATCTCATGAAAATCCGTGGCATAGCCGAGCGACTGCCCCCCGCACGAGAATCGGAAGCCGCTCGAGGAGATGAAGCCATGGGGCTGATCGACATGGGTGACCGCGATGTCGCCCACCGTCACCCCCTCGTCGGGCAGGTCATGGCCCGCGATGGTCGCGCGATACCCCTCGCGCCCATCGAACGCATAGTCGAAGCGGCTGCGCAACGCCGCCATGGTCGCCTGGTGGCCATAGCCCGGCACAGGGATGCCACGATGATGCATGATCTGCCGCAGATCATCGATGCCGTGACAGTGATCGGCATGGTCGTGGGTCCAGAAGACGGCATCCAGATGCACGACATCGGCCGCCAGCATCTGCGCGCGGAAATCCGGGGAGGTGTCGACCAGCAACCGCGTGGTCGCGCTCTCGACAAGGATCGAGACGCGGGTGCGACGATTGCGCGGCTCGGCGGGATCGCACTGCCCCCAATCATTGCCGATGCGCGGAACGCCCGAGGAGGTGCCGCTCCCCAACATGACCAGCTTGAGCGTCATGGCGTCACGCGACCGGCGCGGCGCGGGAGAACAGGGCGAAGAAGTTGCGCGTCGTTGCCTGCGTCAGCGCCTCGAGGGACTCGCCACGGAGATCGGCCAGGAAGCGCGCGGTATCAGCGACGAACGCTGGCTCGCAGGGCCGTCCGCGGTGCGGCACCGGCGCGAGGAAGGGCGAGTCCGTCTCGACCAGCAAGCGGTCGACCGGGATGCGCGCCGCCGTCTGCTGCAAAGCCTTGGCGTTCTTGAAGGTCACGATGCCGGAAATGCTGATGAACAGGCCGAGTTCCAGCGCGATGTCGGCAAAGGCATCGCTGGCGGTGAAGCAGTGGATCACTCCGGTGAATGTCCCCTGCCCCATCTCGTCGCGCAAGATGGCGGCAGTATCCGCCTCAGCATCGCGGGTGTGGATGATGATCGGCAGACCGGTCTCGCGCGCGGCGGCGATATGGGCGCGAAAGCTCGTCTGCTGCTGGGCGCGATCGCTATGGTCGTAATAATAATCTAGCCCGGTCTCGCCAATGCCCACGACACGGGGATTGGTCGCAGCGGCCACCAGCTTGGCGGTATCGACATGGGCGTGGCTGTCCGCCTCATGCGGATGAATGCCGACGCTCGCCCAGACGTCCGCCTCGCGTTCGGCCAGTCCGATAATCGCGGCCCACTCGCGCTCGCGGGTGGAGATGTTGAGCATCGTGCCCACCCCCGCCGCACGGGCACGGGCGAGGACGGCGGGCTGATCCTCCACCAGCCCCTCATAATTGAGGTGACAATGGCTATCGACGAGCATCAGGCCTCCGCTGCGGGGAGTTCGAGGCGGGGGAAGAGCGGCTGCTGCGCGCCGACGACATGGCCGCTCGCGCGCAGCGGCGTATACCAGTCCGTGCCGATGGCGCTGAACGTGCGCGCATCCTGGGGCAGCCCCATGCGGTCGAGCAGGTCCTCTGCGCTGCGCGGGATGACCGGCAGTGCGGAGACGGCCAGCGTCGCGATGCAGACGTAGAGCGTTGCCAGCACCGCCTCCATACGGGCCGGATCGGTCTTGCGGAGCGCCCAGGGCGCCTGCGCATCCACATAGGCATTGCAGGCATAGGCCGCGCGCAGCCAGGCCTGGATCGCCTCGTGCGGGGCGAAGCGCTCGAAAGCACCCGGAACATCCTGCGTGGCGATCTGCCGCACCTGCGCCAGCAAGGCCTCGTCATCGACATTGGGTGCCGGTGTGGGCACACGGCCTTCCAGGTTCTTGGCAATGAAGCTCAGCACGCGCTGAGCAAGATTGCCGAAGGCGTTTCCAAGCTCGGTATTCGATTTATGAACAATGGCTTCCGCGCTATAGCTGCCATCATTGCCGAAGCCGACCTCGGCCAGCAGGAAGTAGCGCAGCGGATCGACGCCGAAGGCCTCGGCCAGCTCGACCGGATCGGCAACATTCCCCAGTGACTTGGACATCTTCTCGCCGCGGTTGAGCAGGAAGCCGTGGCCGAACACCGTTTTCGGCAAAGGCAGTTTCGCGCTCATCAGGAAGGCCGGCCAGTAGACCGTGTGGAAGCGTACGATATCCTTGCCGATGATGTGGACGATGTCGCCCCCTTCCGCCCAGTAGCGCGCCATGCGTTCTGGATCAGAGGGATAGCCGCAACCTGTGAGATAGTTTGTGAGCGCATCCACCCACACATACATGACGTGATCCGGCGAGCCGGGGACCTTCACGCCCCAATCGAAGCTGGTGCGCGAGACAGACAAATCGCGCAGCCCGCCCTCGACGAAACGGAGGATCTCGTTGCGGCGGCTTTCGGGCTGAATGAAGTCCGGCTGATCGCGATACAGCGCGAGCAGGCCGTCCTGATAGGCCGAGAGGCGGAAGAACCAGCTTTCCTCGACAGTCCATTCGACCGGCGTGCCCTGCGGGGAGAGCTTTTCCCCGCCATCGCTGAGGCTTAGCTCGCTCTCATCATAATATGCCTCATCGCGGACCGAGTACCAGCCTTCATAGCGATCCAGATAAAGGTCGCCATTGTCGACCATCGCCTGCCAGATGGCCTGGCTTGCGGTATGATGGGCCGGCTCACTGGTGCGGATGAAGCGATCATAGCTAATGTTCAGAAGATCATCCATCTCCCTGAAATAGCCTGACATCTCATCGGCCAGGGCGACGGGCTCAACGCCGCGCGCACGGGCGGCCTGCGCCATTTTAAGGCCATGCTCGTCGGTGCCTGTCTGGAAGAACACGTCCCGCCCCATCATCCGGGCCGCGCGGGCGAAGGCGTCCGTCGCGATTGCTTCATAGGCATGGCCGATATGAGGGCGGCCATTGGGGTAACTGATCGCCGTGGTAATGGTTAAGGGTTTGGGCATGATGTCCTGCTGGATAAGGGCCGTCTGAGGCGCGGCTTTCGCTTGCGGCTTCTCTAGCGGGGTACAGGGAGGATGCCTAGACTCCTCTCCGACCTCCCAGCACAGCGCCGCGCGAAAAGCCGTGACCTATAGCAGCGAGCGGATCTGATCCACGCACAACACCGCAAATAACAGCGAGGCCAGGCCGAGCATCAGGTTCGACCACCAGCCCGAGCGCCATTGCGCGGGCACGGCCTTCGAATTGAGCAGCCACATGAGCGTGACGGCGAGGAAGGGCATGAAGAAGGCCCCGAACGCGCCATAAGCGATGATGAGCGCAAAAGGCTGGCCCAGAAACAGCAGGAGCATGGGCGGGAAGGTGAGCCAGAGGACATAGAAGCGGAAGGCCGGCGTCCGGTCCAGCGTCGCCGCGATGGCCGGATCATGCACGGCAGTTTCCCCTGCCCGTTCCGCCCGGATACTGCGGACGAAGTCCGCGAACAGTAGGGACACGCCTTGCCAGACGCCGAGCACCGACGAAAAGGTCGTCGCCGCGAACCCGATGAGGAACAAGGTCGCCACGGTGCGCCCGAAGCGCGCCTCCAGCACCGCGCCCAGGTCGAGCAGGCCCCGGTCGCCACCGGAAAGCGCGATCTGCGCGGTGTAGAGCAGTTCGGCACCGACGATGAGCATGGCGATCACGAAGACCCCTGTCGCGATATAGGCCACGCGATTGTCGAACCGCATCATCGGGATCCAGGGTGGGGAGCGCCAACCCTTGGCGTTGACCCAATAGCCATAGGCCGCGAGCGTGATCGTGCCGCCGACGCCGCCGATGAGGCCCAAGGTGTAAATGGCCGAGCCCTCCGGCAGCGTGGGCGCGAGGCCGATCAGTGCTGCGTCGAGATCCGGCATGACGAGGATCGCAAGCCCGACAACGACGACGAACATGACGCCGATCAGCAGCTTCATCACGGCCTCGAACACCGCATAGCGATTGAACAGGACGAACAGCGCGCCGGCGAGGCCCGAGGCCATGCCCCACGCCCAGAATGGCAATAACCCCGGGAACATCGCGGCGAGCGGCAGCGCGGTCGCGCTCATCGCCGTGCCGCCATACACGAAGCCCCAAATCAGGATGTAGATGCCGAAATACCAGCTCGTCCAATGGCCGAGCGACCGCCAGCCTTGCAGCATCGTCGATCCAGTGGCGAGATGATAGCGCCCGGTCGCCTCGGCCAGCGCGATCTTGATGATGCAGCCGATGACGGCGGCCCAGAGCAACGCATAGCCAAAGCGCGCGCCGGCAATGAGCGTGGCGACAAGATCGCCCGCGCCCACGCCGGTCGCGGCCACGACGATGCCGGGGCCGAGCCGTTTCCAGCGCTCCAGTCCGACGGGCGGGGTTTCGTCTAGCGGTGTGGAAGGCAAGTCGGGCGCATCTCGGTTTTGCCTGTGCTCGCTTGCCATCCTGTCAGTCCCCCACACTTGCCGTCCGCGAGGGGTATAGCGCGATTTTGGCGGTGTGGTGATTTTCCTGCGGAGCGAGCCGATGATGTACGCTTGGATGCGCTCCTGCGAAGGCAGGAGCCTGGGGCGGCTAGGCTCGTCGGTTTGGCCCTGGGCTCCTGCCTTCGCAGGAATTCAGAAAGGCCAGCGAGCACCTATCGCCCCGCGCGCGCCACGGTCTCGCACAGGGTGTAGACCAGCGCGCCGGGCTCGAGCTGCAGCGGGGTGACAGCGCCGGCGCCGAGACGCTGCGCTTCCTCATAGGCGGCGATGCCCGGCCCGAGGCTGGGTGCGGGCGCGCCCCGCAGACGGCGGGCAATGTAGCGCGGCACAAGATCGACAAAGGCTTCGAGGCGGGGGCGAGCCGCGACGCCCGAGAGCGCGCTCATCAGGCCGGCGCGGGCGCCCTCCCCACCGCGTCCACCCTGCGCGATGGCATCGAGCGCGCGTTCCAGCCCAGGCAGATCCAGATCGCGATTGGCGATCGCCTGCCCCGGCGATCCCTCGGCACTGGCCGCCAGCGCGGCGCGCTCAGGCTCTGGCACCTCCGGCAGCGCGGTCGCCAGCGCCTGTGCCATGCTGGCATCATCGAGCGGTGCGAAGCGCATCACCCGGCAGCGCGAGCGGATGGTGGGCAGCAGGCGACCGGGCCGATGCGCCACGAGCAGGAAGATCGCGCCCGTCGGCGGCTCTTCCAGGCTCTTGAGGAGGGCGTTGGCAGCGCCCGCCTCCAGATCATCCGCGCTGTCGATCAGCACGACACGCCGGCTGCCCATGAAGGGCGCGCTGTGCAGCAGCCGCGAAAGGCTGCGCACCTGATCGACGGTGATGTTGCGGGCGAGTGCGCCGTTGTCAGTCTTGCTGTCGCGCTCAAGTCGTTCGAGCCGCATGAAATCGGGATGGGCGCCGCCGTCGAACAGGCGCATGGCCGGGTCTGTGGGGTCCGGCGCAA
Source organism: Sphingobium sp. B8D3A (assembly GCF_025961995.1). NCBI lineage: Bacteria > Pseudomonadati > Pseudomonadota > Alphaproteobacteria > Sphingomonadales > Sphingobiaceae > Sphingobium > Sphingobium sp. B8D3A. The sequence continues at coordinate 2,176,580 of NZ_JAOQOS010000001.1, forward strand.
GCCGATCCGACGGGACGGGACGTCCCGCCCCGCTGACCAGCAGCCGGCGGGCGAAATCATAGGCGATCCCGGCCTTGCCCAGCCCTCGCGGCCCGGCGAAGATCCAGCCATGATGCAGACGCGTCGTCGCGCTCGCCTCAATCAGCGTCGCGATCTGCTCGTCATGGCCGAGCCAGCGCGTCATGGTAGCCAGTCGGCGAGCGCGGCCAGCAGCCGGTCGCGCACCGTTTCCATCGATCCGCTGGCATCAATTTCCCGGAAACGCGCGGGTTCAGCGGCTGCGAACCGGCGGAAGGACTCGGCGACATCGCGATGAAACCCAGCATCGCGCCCGCCGATCCGATCCACCGCCCCGGCATCCCGCGCGCCGGCCCGTTCGCTGCTCTCATCGAGCGGCAGGGCGAGCAGCAGGGTGCGATCCGGCAACAGCCCGCCCGAGCCGATGCGGTGAAGGGTCAGAATGTCGTCGTCGCTCAGCGCGCCGCCCACGCCCTGATAGGCACGGCTGCTGTCCAGAAAACGGTCGCAGATCACCCATTTGCCGGCCTCCACGGCCGGCAGAATGGTGCGCTCGGCATGATCGGCCCGAGCCGCAGCGAACAGCAGCGCCTCGGCGCGCACGCTCCAGCGATCCGCCGCACCGGAGAGCAGGAGGCCGCGAATGGCCTCGGCCCCCTCGCTGCCACCGGGCTCGCGGGTCAGCACTGTCTCGATGCCGCGCGCCTCAAGCGCCTCCGCGAGCAGACGGGCCTGCGTGGACTTGCCGACGCCCTCTCCGCCTTCCAGCGTGATGAAGCGGCCGCGCGTCATGCCGGCGCTCAGCTAAAGAAGGAGAGGAAGCCGTTCCACAGGCGAGCCAAGAAGCCGCCTTCCGAGACGGCTTCCTTGGCTACGAGGGGCAAGGTCTGCGTAGTGCCGTCACCGGCATCCACCACCAGATGAGCAATCTCCTGCCCCTGCGCGATCGGCGCCTTGATCGGGCCGCGATAGACGACACGCGCTTTGATCTCGCCATTCGCCGCCGCAATCGGCACGGTCGCGACGAGATCGCGCGGCGTCACCAGATCGACCGAGCGGGCCCAGCCGCCCTGGACCTGCGCCTGCCCCAGGGTAACGCCCTTCTTGGCCAGCGGTTTGGACCGCCAGGCCTTGAAGCCCCAATCCATGAAGCGCACCGATTCCTCGACACGGCCATTGAAGCTGGTGAGGCCCGCGACGACCATCACGAGACGGCGGCCATTCTGCTGGGCCGAGCCGGTGAAGCCGTAGCCTGCCTCCTCGGTATGGCCGGTCTTGAGGCCATCCGCGCCATCCACACGCCCGAGAATCGGGTTGCGATTGGCCTGGCTGATCTCCGATCCGCCCATGGTCTGGCCCCAGGTGAAGGACTTGACCGTGTAGAACTGCTTGTAGAGGTCTGGCGTCTCTTCCAGCGTGTTGCGGGCGAGCGTCGCAAGATCGCGCGCAGTGGTGTAGGTGCGGCCTTCGTCGGGCCAACCGGTGGTGTTCGCAAAATGGCTGTTGGTCATGCCCAGCCGCTTGGCTTCGGCATTCATGAGGTCGGTGAAGGCTTCTTCCGAGCCGGCAATGCCCTCGGCCAGCACCACGCAGGCATCATTGCCCGAGAGCGTGACAATGCCGTGCAACAGGTTCTCGACCGAGACCTCCTCATTGACGGAGAGGAACATGGTCGAGCCCTGGCTGTGCCACTTGCGCCAGGTTTCCGGACGGACCGTGAACTTCTGATCGAGCCGCAGCTTGCCCTGCTTGATGAGATTGAACGCCACATGCGCGGTCATCATCTTGGCCATCGAGGCCGGCGGCATCCGCCGGTCCGCATCCTTGTCGAACAGCACCCGGCCGGACGACAGATCGACCATATAGGCCACGGAGGCCTCGGAGGTGTAGCTTGGCGTGTTCGCCTGTGCGGCGGACAGGAAGAGCGGCAGGACGAGGGCAATCGGCAGAAGTGCGCGCATGGGAAAATCCGGTCGTTGACAGGTCATCGCGCGCCCTGCGGGCATCGCGGCTTCGCTCCGTCCTTAGCCATCCGCCATGGCTCTGCCTAGCCCCGGATCAAGGCCGTACCGCATCGGCGAGCAGGCCGACGGACAGCGCGTAGAAGTTCGAGCAGTTGTAATCGAGGATCACGCGATAATTGCCGGTGAGCAGATAGGCCGTCTTGCCCGGGCCATCCGGCTCGATCAGCGTCGCCTGAATGCTGCCATCCGGCCAGGAGCCGCCCTCCGGCATGATTCCGAGCGCCTGCCACTCGCGCATCGAAAGCCAGCGACTGTGGCGACCGAACACGCGCGGGCAGCGAGTGGGATTGAGCGTGCTGGCGATCCGGCCTCGATCGAACCCGGTCGGCAAGCGCACCGCGACGCCCCAAGGCTCGCCCTTGCGCCAGCCGGCGCGCTGGAAATAATTGGCGATGGAGGCCAGCGCATCGGGCTCGCTCGACCAGATATTGGGCGTCCCGTCACCATCGGCATCCACCGCATCGCGCAGATAGACGCTGGGCAGGAACTGCGGATAGCCAAACGCGCCAGCATAGCTGCCGACCAGCCGCTCACGCGGCACGCCGCGCTGCATCATCGCCATCACGGCCAGCAGCTCCGGCTCGAACAGCGCACGCCGGCGCCCTTCATAAGCCAGCGTCGCCAGCGAGCGGAGCAGGTCGAAATCGCCGCTGATCGTGCCGTAATTCGTCTCATGGCCGTAAATCGCGACCATGATCTCTTCCGGTACGCCCGCATCGCGCTCGATCGCCACCAGCAGCGCGCGATTGGCATTATAGACCGCGCGGCCGCGGGCAATCTTCCGCGCATCGATGTGGCGCTGGCGATAGGGCTCGAAGTCGGGAATCGGGGCATTGTCGGCCGTCGGCAGATTACCGCGATCCAGCGCCGCAACACGCGGATTGAAGCTCAGCCCGGCAATTGCACGGTCGAATGTCGCATCGCTCACGCCCTGCGCCCGCGCCTTGCCCCGCAGGCTCTCCAGATAGCTCGTAAACCCGGCCGCCGTCTGCGCATCCACCGGATCATTCGACGACGGCAGCGCCTGTGCCACGGCCGGGGCGTGCGTCGCGAGGGAAAGACCAAGAGCGAGACCGCAAAGCGGCAGGAGCCGGCGGCGAAGCGAGTGCGTTGTCATCGGTGCATATTGGCAGAGTTGACGCAGGACGCGCAAGGCAAGCCTCCGCAATTGGGCGCATCGCCCCTGCGACGAACCGCCCGCGCAACAATCCCTCGCTCGCGCGGGCTTCCTTTGCCGAACAGTTTCGACTAGGGCGCGGGACAACGGACAGGTGGCCGAGTGGTTTAAGGCAGCGGTCTTGAAAACCGCCGTGGGTGGAAGCTCACCGTGGGTTCGAATCCCACCCTGTCCGCCAATTACCATTGATTGTTCGATCGCTTTTAAGATTGCGGCCGCGATCCTCATAATCGCCGCCCCGCGATTAGGGAGACCTCCCGCCTGGTGCGGTGCAGTTCGATTTCGATACACGCTTTGCGCTATCAACCGGGAGTAAAATGGTGGTGTCGTAAGGGTCTGGAGAAGTGGCAGCCTCTCAATCATTAATACTTGCCACTTGGATTTGATTGAAGGCGCGGAAACCCCAGCGATACGGCGCAATCATAGTCGACTACTGCAAGTGTTGCTGATGGCTCGCCCCCACTGTAATGATAACGGCGCGACAAAAGGGGGAGAGGAATCACATGGACTGGCGTATTCTCGCAACGTCAATATTCGCGCTTCCGCTTGTCAGCGCACCGGCAATAGCAAGCGACTGGGAAAAATTTTTCACGGCCATACCACAGGAAGGAACAATAGACGCGTCGACGGCACCTGAAGTGCTGCCCTCGTCCGGCGATGTAGACAAGGACGTCGAAGCAATGTTCCGCAGGGGGTTCGTGCCGATTGGCTACACGAGCTTCAATACGTCAAACGACAAGACGAAGGACGGCGAGCGGTTGGCGGCAAAGCTCCGTGCCCGTTACCTCATCGTTAGTACGAAGCTGGCATCCTCGCAAAGTGCTGTGCTTCCGTTGACTTTACCGAACACAACTACGTCATACACAAACGGCACGGCATCAGCTTACGGGCCGGGAGGCTATGCCCATGGAACATATTCCGGCACGACAACCACCTACGGAACGCAGACCAGCTTCATCCCATATACGATCAATCGCTTTGACAAGACAGCGATCTATTTCAAAGAAATTCCGCGCAAAGGGGCAGGGCTGAAAATTCGCGATCTCACTAATCAAGAGATGGCAGCAATCGGAACACGACACGCGGTTTTTGTGCAGTTCGTGCGAGATGGATCGCCTGCATATGAAGCCGACATTTTTCCCAGCGATATTATCACTCAGGTCAATGGCGATCCTGCCGACGTCGACCATTGGCGCTCAGCGGTAAATGGGTCGCAGCCGATGCGCTTGCGTATAATCCGAAACGGCGTGCCGAAAGACATCGTGATGACCATCCCGCCCGAATGGCAAGGGCTTCCCTAAATACGTAATATGGGCTGAAATCGAAGCACCTACTTTCATCGTCGCTTGTAATCCGCGCTTGGCCGCTACGAGCGTAATGCGCCAGCCGCTCACGTCCGCAGATCATCAATGATCTGGAACAGTAACCGGATGCGCACGGTAGCTGCGCCCTCTGTCAATCTTAACTCACGTGCGTCCCCCTTCCGGTCGCTAGTCTTTGGCGGCAATGGATCGTGCGCCACCCCGATTCCCCACATGTCCAAAAGTTCATGCAGGCGCCATGCTCCGGTTCGGTGCTGGGAGCCATAAGGGGCTTGCGATCCACGAAGGGTCGCTTGTTGAAGGAGATACCCTCATGAACCGTCGCCTGATCATTGCCGGCATGGCATCCCTCGCAGCCATTGCCACGCCAGTTGTCGCGTCGGCCAAGACGGCACCGGCGAAGGAAAGCCATCACAAGGTGGCCAAGCCCGCCAAGCCGGCCAAGAGCACGACGACTGCATCGCTCGCTGCCCCGGCCAAGAGCACGACCGACAAGAAGTGACCCCCGTCACCGGAGCCATGCCGTCCCTCCCCTTGCCCGCATGGCTCCGGTCGACCGCTTCATCGAGACAGGCATGATCCTGTCAGCAGCGGAAGCAGACCGAAGGCCGCTCAGCCTCCCACGCCGATCAGAATTTCAACCGCGAACAGACCATGGCGGCGGGTGAAACGGACCTGACCGCCATGCATGCGCGCCACAGCCGCGACGAGCGATAACCCAAGGCCTGCCCCGGCCTGCCCGCGCGCGGCATCCAGCCGACCGAAGCGCCGCAGGGCCTCTGCTTCCCGATCCGGCGCGATGCCCGACCCTTCATCGGCAAGGCCGATGATCACGTCTGCGCCCTCGCGATCCAGATACAGCGTCATCGCACCCGCGCCATATTTGAGCGCATTGTCGAGGAGGTTGGCGAGCGCCCGCCCCAGCAGTTCCCGATGGACGCTGGCCTCGACCGGCCGCTCGATTGCGATGGAAAGGCTGCGGCCTTGCTCCTCGACCAGTGGCGCGTACAAGTCTTCCAGATCGGCGAGCATCTCGCCCAGCAGCGTGGGCCGAAAGCGCTCGCGCCCGATGCCCGCTTCCGCGCGGCTGATCTCCAGCGCGGTGGTGAGCATGGCGAGCAGCTGGTCCGCCTCACGGCTGATGCCCTCGATGGCCGTGCGCATTGCCGCCGGATCGTCCGTCTCCAGCGCCCGATCGATTCGTGCGCGCAGGCGGGTCAATGGCGAGCGCAGATCGTGCGCCATGCTATCGGTGACGGTGCGCAGTTCGCCGATCAGGCTGCCGATCCTGTCCAGCATCCCATTGATCGCCTCCCCCAACCGGTCGAAGCTGTCCCCGGAACCGTGCAGCGGCACGCGCTGCTCGATATCACCCGCGCCGACGCCCTCTGCCGTCGCGGCGATGTGCCCGATCCGCCGATCGATGATCTGCACCACGAACCAGGCGCCGGCGAGGGCGAGCGGCAAGGCGAGTGCCAGCGCGGTCAGCAGGGCCTCGTGAACAGTCTGGCGGATCTGATCGCTGGCCTCGGCGCGGCGGCCGACGAGCAAGCGGCGCCCATCGCCAAGACGTGCGGCGGTGATGCCGAAGGGGGCCGGCTCTGCATCTCCGAGCCGATAAAGCTCGGCACGCGTCCAGCCCGCCTCGGCCGGGACATTGGGCGGCCAGTCCGAGAGGTTTCCAGACACTTTGCGCCCGTTACGATCCACGAGCAGAATGAGCGCGTCGTCATCTTCCGCCGTTCGCTCGGCGATTGCCCGGTTCAGCGCCTGCGCGCCTTCATCCCGGCCGATCATCAGCAGGCTGTCGCGATCCTCAACGGCGATGCTGCGGTCGGCCGCCGCGAGGTCGGCGCGCACGAATTGCGTGACCGAGGCGAGTAACGCCGCGCCGAACACCAGTTCCAGCAGCAAGATCCAGCCCATGAAGCGGACATGCGACGAGCGCAGCCAGCGCAGGCCCGCCCCGGATGCGGCACCCGGTCGACTCATTCGCCCAGCCGGTAGCCCGCGCCGCGCACGGTGTGGATCAGGGGGACATCGCCCTCAATATCGATTTTCCGGCGCAAGCGGCTGACATGCACGTCGATGACGTTGGTGCCAGGGTCGAAATGATAATCCCACACGCCTTCGAGCAGCATCGTGCGCGTGACGACCTGCCCTGCGTAGCGCATCAGATATTCGAGCAGCCGGAACTCGCGCGGCTGAAGCTCGACGCGTCGACCGCCGCGCTGCACCGTGCGCTTGAGCAGATCCATGTGGAGATCGCTGCAGGCAAGCGTCGTCTCCACCGATGTACCATGGCCGCGCTTGCGCATCAGCAGTTCCAGCCGGGCGAGCAGTTCGGCAAAGGCGAAGGGTTTGACCAGATAATCGTCGGCACCCGCCGTCAACCCCGTCACGCGGTCGTCGACGGAGCCGAGCGCAGTCAGCAGGATCACCGGTGTTTCAATGCCGGCAGCACGCAGCGCACCCAGCACGGCCATGCCATCCATGCCCGGCAGCATCCGATCGAGAATGATCGCGTCATAGCCGCCATCGGTCGCCATGAAGAGGCCGTCGCGCCCATCCGCGCTGTGATCGCCGACATGGCCATGCTCGGCCAGCCCCTTCAGGATGAACTCGGCCGTCGCACGATCATCTTCGACCAGGAGTATTTTTCTGCCCATTCCACCGTCCCTGCCGCCATCAACTGCCGCATCGCCGAGCGCGGGCCTCATATCGCACGGCGCCGTGCGCCAGCGATAGCGGAATGTCGCAATGGGCGGGATCGTCGATCATGTGCCGCGCGACGCCGAGCCTTCGCACCGCATGCCCATCCACAGCGCGCAATTGATCGCCCACCGCAATCGGCCCGCCCCCTGCCTGCCCGTCCCGCAGGCTGGTCACGACGATCCGGCCTGCCTTGTCCTCGCCCAGCGTGAACCCGGCATGCGTAGCATGGCGAGGCGCGGCGGCTGACGGTGGCACGAGATGGGAGGACAGCAAGGGCGGCGCGCCCGCCAGCGGAACGAGAAAGAAATAGAGGAGGCGGTTCGAGAGGCCCATGACATGCTGCCTAAGCCCCCGCGAATGGCGGGCGGCTGACCGCCACATGACATGAAGTTCATGAAGCGGCCACCGCGTTGACCGGCTGTCACTGCCAGAGGATACCCTCGGACGATCATGGACATGAGAGCAGCATGACGAGGCGCGGAGGATGGATGCGGAAGACGGCAATCACGCTCGTTGCCCTTATGGCGCTGGTGCTCATGGCGTTCGGCTGGTTGGGCTATTTCGGCAGCGACCCGTTCACGATTTTGCGCCCCGCCGGCTATCATCCGCGCGCCGGTGCGCCCGTGGCGGTCATCTTTTCCGGCGACATGGGCTTTCGGGTCGGCATGGGGCCAAGGATTGCGCAGCGCCTTGAAGCAGCCGGCATCCCGGTGGTTGGCGTCAACAGCCTGACCTATTATCGCAAGACCCGCACCCCATCTGAGGCTGCTGCGCTCATCACCCAGGCACTGGCGCTGGCGCGCGCCGTGAACCCGCAGGGGCGCGTGGTGCTGATCGGCCAGTCCTTTGGCGCGGATATGCTCCATGTCGGCCTCGCCAACCTGCCGCAGGCGCAGCGTCGCAATATCGCTCTGGCCGCGCTCTTCGTGCCCGGCGCGACGGTCGAGTATCGTGCATCGCCAAGCGAGGTGCTGAGCTTCTGGGAGACCGAGCATGATGCCCTGCCTACCGCGCGTACGCTCAGCTGGCTCCCCTTGCTCTGCGTCTACGGCAAGGAAGAACCGCACAGCCTCTGCCCCCAACTCCACCTGCCTAATCTGCGCATTGGTGGCCTGCCCGGTGGGCATCAGCTGAACTGGGATGTCGCGGCGGTCACGGGACTATTGTTCGACGCGATGACCTCGGCCGGGGTCAATCCTCATGGCTAAGCTGCTCGCGATAGCCGTTGCCGCCATGATCGGCGCCTTCACGCCGGCCCATGCCGAGAATGCCATTGCCGGGCATTGGATCAATCCGCGCGGCACGGTGGTCGTCACCACGGGCGATTGCGACGGCGGCCTGTGCGGCTGGGTGAGCTGGGCGAACGCGACCGCCCTTGCCGATGCCGCCGACGCTGGGGTCTCCAGGCTGATCGGGACCAAACTCCTGCAGGATTATCATGCCAAGTCACCGGGGCATTGGGCGGGCCGCGTCTATGTGCCGGACCTTGGCCGCACCTTCTCGTCCACCATCGAGCAGCTCGACCGGGATCGGGTGAAGATTTCCGGTTGCCTGATCGGCGGCTGGCTGTGCAAAAGCCAGATCTGGGTCCGCCAGGTTCAGGCCGAATAGCGCCCGATGGCCTCCGGGGGGCAGATGAAGACCATGACTCAGCGCCATCGCACGATCCTGACCATCGGCGTTGCCTTGCTGTTGGCCGTGCTCGGCTTCGTGGCGCTCAGCCACTTGCTGCGCGAGGTCCATCTGCGCGACGTGCGGGCGGCATTCCACGCCTTGCCTCCACTCGCCTTTCTGGCTGCCGCGCTCCTCACCGCGTGCAGCTATGCCGCGCTGACTATGTATGATGTGATGGCTCTGCGCACCATTGGGCGCCCCCTGCCTAACCGCACCGCCGCGATCGCCTCGTTCACCAGCTACACGCTGAGCCATAATCTCGGCCTCTCGCTGCTGACCGGCGGGTCGGCGCGATATCGGGTGTACAGCGCCGCCGGTTTGGGCGCCGGGGATATTGCCCGCGTGATCCTGATCGCCAGCCTGACCTTCTGGAGCGGTGTGTTCGTGCTCTCAGGCGCCATGCTCGCCTGGCGGCCCGAAGCGCTGGCTTTTGACGGGATGGTCGTCCCGCCTGGTGTGCTGCGTGCGATTGGGCTCGCCTTGCTGCTCGCCACCGCTGCAGGCCTCCTCTGGTCCGGACAACGAGGACGGACGTTGCACGTCCGTCGCTGGTCGCTCCCGTTGCCGCCGGCGAAGCAGATCATCGCGCTCATTGGGATCAGCGCGCTCGATCTTGCAGCGGCCAGCGCGGCGTTGTTCGTGCTCATTCCCGGCATCGAGATCAGCGCCTGGCCAGCCTTCTTCATCGGCTATACCCTGGCAATCGTCGCCGTACTCATCACCCATGTTCCGGGCGGGATTGGCGTGTTCGAGGCAATCATGCTGATTGCCTTGCCGAATGTGGACCGGCCGGAGCTGGTCGCCGCCCTGCTGGCCTATCGCCTCATCTACTATGTCGCCCCGCTGATTGTGGCGGCCATTCTGATCGTGGTGCAGGAGGGCGCGCGCTGGCATAAGCCCATCGGACGAACGCTGCGCGGCGCTCAGGTCGTCGCCTCCGGCATGGCGCCACTGATGATCTCCGCGCTGGTGTTTTTCGGCGGCACGGTGCTGCTGATCTCCGGATCGCTGCCGACCATCCCCTAGCGCGCCAACACCGTGTCCGACATTGTGCCGCTGCCGTTCGTGGAGCTTTCCCACATGGGCGGGAGCCTGATCGGCGCGGCTCTACTGGTGCTCTCCGCCGGACTTTACCGCCGCCTCGACGGGGCTTTCTGGCTTACGCGGCTGCTGCTGCTCGCCGGCGCGGTCTTCTCGATCGTGAAGGGGCTGGATTATGAGGAAGCAGGCGTCATGCTGCTCATCGCGGCCGCGCTGCAATGGTCCAAGCCCGCGTTCTACCGGCGCACACGCCTGCTGGCGGAGGCCTTCTCGCCCGGCTGGCTGGCGACGATTGCGGTGGTGGTCGGCCTGTCGATCTGGATCGGTCTATTCGCTTACCGACATGTGGATTATCAGAACGATCTGTGGTGGCGCTTTGCCGAGCGCGCCGATGCCGCGCGATTCCTGCGCGCCAGTCTTGCCGTCGCGGTGTTGCTCGTGGGCGTCGGCCTTGCCCGCCTGTTCGAGCCGGCCCGGGCCGAACGCGCCGTAGAAGCTGGGGGCGATGAGCCGTCCCCCGCCGCTCTCGCGCTGGCGGATCGGACCGACGCAAATCTTGCCTTCACCGGAGACAAGCGCTTCCTCCACTCGCAAAGCGGCCGCGCTTTTTTGATGTATCAGATCAAGGGAGCGAGTTGGATCGTGATGGGCGATCCTGTCGGCGCCGAGGACGAATGGTCGGACCTGCTCTGGGACCTGCGCGAAAAGGCGGACGCGGCGCAGGGGCGCCTGCTGCTCTACCAGATCAGCCCGGTCGCTCTGCCGACGGCCATTGAGCTGGGCCTGCGCATCACCAAATATGGCGAGGAAGCCCATGTCGACCTCGCGACATTCTCGCTCGATGGCCCCAGCGCCAAGTCGCTGCGCCATGCAGAGCGCCGGGCGACGCGCGAGGGCGCGACGTTCGAGTTCATCCCTGCCACCGATGTGCCCGCCCATATGGGCGAGCTCGAGCGCGTTTCCGATTTCTGGCTCAAGGCCAAGGGCCAGCGCGAGAAGGGCTTTAGTGTCGGCCGCTTCGACCCGGCCTATCTGGCAAGGTTCGATTGTGCCGTCGTGCGCAGTCAGGGGCAGATCGTCGCCTTCGCCAATATCTGGCCGACACAGACCCGCTCGGAACTCTCCATCGACCTCATGCGCCATGACCACGCCGCACCTTATGGCACCATGGACTTTCTGTTCATCCGCCTGATGCAATGGGGGCAGCAGCAGGGCTATCGCTGGTTCAACATCGGCATGGCGCCGCTCTCCGGCCTGGAAGCGCGCCGCCTCGCGCCTTTGTGGTCAAAGCTCGGGGCTTTTCTCTACCAGCATGGCAATGCCTTTTACGGCTTTGAGGGGCTGCGCGCCTATAAGGAGAAATTCTCGCCCAAATGGGAGCCGCGCTACATCGCCGGGCGCCAGGGCATCTCGCTCGCCCGCGCGCTGATCGACCTGCAGAGCCTCATCGGCGGCAGCCCCCAGACCTGATCCATCGTCAGCGCTTCAGGGGCGCTTGCGAGCGAGGATGATCTGCGCCAGCAACGCCGCATTGCTATCGAAATGGTGCCCGCCCGGCACGACATATTGCTGGGCCAGCCCCTGCGGGATCTTGCCGCAGGCACTCTCGTCTTCATCCTGCCCGCGCACGCACTGGACCGCCAGGCCCCGCAGCCGCGTAATCGCCGGAATGGTCGGCAGCCCGCCGTTATCGCCCACATCCAGCCAGCTGCTGAGGTGAAACTGGAAATCCGCCGTGCTGCTCAAGCCCAGCAGGGACACGCGCTCGATCTTGCTGCGGACAGCCGACGGCAGAGCATCGACCATGAACGGGAGGGCATCCGCGCCGAAGCTGTAACCGATGAGCAGAACCCGCGGACGCGCCCAACGTTCGCTGAACGTCTCGATGAGCGCCGCGAGATCGCGCCCGGTCCCGGCAGGCGTGCGCGCGGTCCAGAAATATTCGAGGCTGTCCACGCCGACCACCGGTATCCCTGCCGCAGCGAGTTGGCTCGCCACGTCGCGGTCGATGCTCGCCCAGCCGCCGTCGCCCGAATAGATGATCGCCATCAGATCGCGGTTCATCGGCGTCGGCGCCGCCTGCACCAATGTGAGCGGCATGGTGAGGTGCGGGAGCGCGCCGGCGGGAGGGCGCGGCTGGTCACGCGGCAGCAGCGCCATCGTCGCATCGCCGATGGCTTGCGGCCACGCCTGCGCGGCTGAGGGCAGCGTTCTCTGGTTCGCGCTCGGCACCGCGCGCACGAAGGATTGCGTCCGGCTGACTTGCGCCGCCGTGCCCATGACGAGCCAGGGCACGCCAATCTGCCTATTCGGCTTCAACGACCAGCGGCCGGTCTGCCCGGCTCGCGCCAAGGACGCCCCTCCGGTCGCGCACCATGGGCTGGCGCTGGTCACCTGCGGCGTGAAACCGATCGAAATCACCCCGCGGTAGGGCGCGTTTGGCCATTGCGACAGCGCGGCATAGGCCAGGGCCGCTCCCGTACCCTGGCCGATCAGCACGGGCTTGAGATAGGCCTCAATTCCCGCACGATGCTGGAGATCCTTGGAGAGATCGTTGATCGGCGCATTCAGGTTGAGGCAGCGTTGATGCCAAGCCTGAACGGTCTTGAGCAACGTAGCGGCCGAAACCGTCGCGACCAGCAACCCGCGCTCGATCAAGCCCCGCGCGATCGGGGCGGCCGTCGGCGAATCCGAAAGGAAAATCACGACACCCTGCGGCGCACCGGCCGGCCGGTCGACATGCACGGCGCCGAAGGGCGCCAGCCGATAGGATGCGCCCGGCGCGGCGGAGGGTGTGCGCCCCTGCGCAGTCGCGCTGACCGCACCCAGCAATCCCAACGCCAGAAAGCCGAGCAGTTTCTTGCGCATGTTCTACCTCGCCTTCGATCCGACCGTCGGCGACCGCGCCGCCCGATGTCTCTAGCGGGCCGGAATACTACAGCGCCCGCTGCTCTGCGAGACGCAAGGTGGGCTCGTCGCAAAAGCGATCATTCACCCCTCTTGACGTGCCCCCTGCCCCGGCCGACTAGAGCGCGGCGAGGATGGAGCAGAGCATGACCGGCAGAGCAGTTCAGATGGCGGGATGGCAGACCGAGCATGTCATCGGATTTCGCCCGACCATGTCCGCATTCCTGCTCAAATCCTTCAAGGGCTGGCTGACCCTGGCCGGATCGATCCTGCTGCTCGGGATTCCGTTTATTGCCGTGGGCGTGGTCGCGCTGCGCTATCGCATGACATGGTACGAGCTGAGCGGCGAGCGCCTGTTCATTCGGCAGGGCATCCTCGCCCGGACGGAAGAGGAGATCGAACTCTACCGCATCAAGGATGTGCGCGCGGATTTCTCCATCATTCAGCAGATGTTCGACGTCGGCAATCTGCAGATCGTCTCCTCGGACCTGACGGGCGAAGGCGTAGATCGGCGCACCGTCCTGCGCATCAGCAACCTGGAAAATGCGCGCCATATCCGCACGGAACTGCGCAACCGCGTGGAGCGCGCTCGCAGGATCAAGGGCGTGCGCGAAATCGACATGTAAGCGCACCGGGCGCGCTGCCGGACCGGCGAGAACGACGCGCACAAAAAAGCCCGGCCGTTTCCAGCCGGGCTTCCTTGAAATCGAGCGTTCGACTCAGGCGAAGCTGACAGTCGTGCGACGACGACGCATCATCGTACCAGCAATCGCAAACCCGCCGATCAGCATCATCCACGTGGCCGGCTCAGGCACCGGCGCCGCAACCGGCGAAACGCTGCCGGACAGGGCGAAGCGCGTGCCGCCATTCCACTTCACGACGGTCTCGTTCGAGAGCGCCAGCGACGTGCCATCAGCCGTGAGCGGGCTCGCGAAGACCAGCGAGATGCTCGAAATCGGCGAGAGGAACGATGCGCTCAGACCGAGGGTCGAAGACCAAGTGAAGCCAAGGGCATCCGCCAGCGTGTAGGTGTCACCCGGGAAGTTGCCGAAGAAGCCGTAATTGTTCTTCGTGGTGCTGATCGAGAAATCGAGCAGCGTCGACAGATCGTTGCTGGTGGTGAACGATCCCGTCAGTGCACCGCCGCCGACGAAGTTCACATCATCCAGCGTGAACGTGACTGCTGCAGAGGCAGGCGCTGCCGCCAGCAGCATCGCACCGAGCGACGCTGCCGCCAAAAGTGATTTACGCATGATAATCTCCCACATGTGTCGCTGCGAGTCTGCAGCTGACGGGAGGCGCATAGCAGACCTTAGAATATGATTAACAAGAATATTAACCATTGCTGTTCTAAAATGGGCCACTCTTATCGTTTCGACCGCCACCAGCCCAGCAGGCTCGCACCGGGCCAATCAGGCATTCCTGCGAAAGCCCCAGCCTCGTTTGACTTGAATTATCCCGCCACTTATGGACGGCACCAAAGATCAGTTGCTTGGCTGCACTTGCTGCGTCGCGGCCCTTAAAGAGCAGTCGGCTCTATGAGGGCATTCCACCTGGGAGAGATCAAGCGCGACGCGCGCGACCGCCGGGCATGGGATCGGGACGAACAGCAAATGGGCCGACATCACAGGCCGCAACAGGAAAGGCAGGACCGCGTGAACGCTCTCGCAACGGACAATCGGCCAGTTGGCGGCGCCAAGCTGATCGACGGCAAGACCGTCGCCCTCAAGATGCGCGACGAGCAGCGCGCACGGGTCGAGGCGCTTCAGGCGCGCGGCGTGACGCCGGGTCTTGCGGTTGTGCTAGTGGGTGAGGATCCCGCATCCGCCATCTATGTCAGCCGCAAGGTGAAGGCCTGCGAGGCGGTCGGCATCAAGTCGATCAGCCATCGTCACCCCGCAACCATCACCAATGAGGAACTGCTGGTACTGATCGGCAAGCTGAATGCCGATCCCAATGTGCACGGTATTCTCGTTCAGCTGCCCCTGCCCAAGCATATCGACATGGAGAAGGTGCTGGAGACGATCGCGCCCGAGAAGGACGTGGATGGCTTCCACCTTTACAATGTCGGCGCGCTGGTGGTGGGACGCCAGGTCTTCCCGCCCTGCACGCCTTATGGCGTGATGAACCTGCTCAAGCATGAGGGCATCCCCATCGAGGGGCGCAATGTCGTCGTGGTCGGCGCATCCAACATCGTCGGCAAGCCGATGGCGCTTATGCTCATGGCCAATGATGCGACGGTCGCGATCTGCCATGCCAAGACGCGGGATCTCGGCCAGTGGACCATCCTCGCCGATATTCTCGTCGTCGCGGCGGGCGTTCCGAACCTGATCGTGCCGCAGATGGTGAAGACCGGTGTGGTGGTGATCGACGTCGGTATCAATCGCCTTCCCGATGGCCGCGTGGTCGGTGATGTGGATTTCGAGGGCGTTTCCAAAAAGGCGAGCCACATCACGCCCGTGCCGGGTGGCGTCGGCCCGATGACCATCGCGATGCTGCTGGAGAACACCATCCAGTCAGCCGAGCGGATCGCGGCCAACAAAGAGGGCTGATCGGCCTTGAGGCGCGCCGGCGGATCGCCCGCCGGTGCGCCCCGCTTTCGTCGATCAGCCGATGCGTCGCGCCTCAATGGCCGCATAGCGGTCATCGATGGGTGTGATGCCGGTCATTTTCAGCCCGGTCGCGCTCAGCAAGGCACGATATTCGGCCTCCGTCCGCTCCTTCCCGCCGACGCTGAGCATGATCAGGTCACCCCGGATCACGTCTTCGTCGCCCGGCCCGACACGCTCGGGCACGATCCGCTCGATGATCAGGATGCGCCCGTCCCCAATCGCATCCCGGCAGTTGGACAGGATTGTCCGACACCGCGCGTCGTTCCAATCGTGCAGAATGAATTTGAGAAGAATAAGGTCCGCGCCGGGCGGAATGGCATCGAAAAAGCTGCCGCCGAGATAGGCAATGCGATCTCGAACGGGCTGCCCGTCCTGCCAATTGAGCGCAGCGTCGCCGAGCGTTGCCAAGTCGAAAATTTCGCCGCGCAGATGGGGATGGGCTTCGAGCAAGCCGACAAGCAGTGCGCCATAGCCGCCGCCGACGTCCCGCACCGTCTTCGCGTCGGAAAAGTCATAAGCCCGCGCGAGAGCCCGGCCGACACGCAGGCTCCCTTCTGCCATGGCGCGGTTGAAGACATCCGCCCGCGCCGGATCAGCTTGCTGCTGGACGAAATGATCAGGGCCGGACGGCACGGAGGGCTCCCCGCTCTTCACGCTGACACCCAGATTGGCGAAGCTGTTCCACATCCGCTCATTCCAATGTCCGCTCATGCCATAAAGCGAATCCGGCGCGTCCTTGCGCAGGCAGTCCCCGAGCGGCGTAAGCGAGAAGCGATCCGAGCCCTCATGCGTGACAAGGCCAAGCACCGCCAGTGCGCGCAACAGGCGCATGACCCCGTCCTCACTGGCACCCAGTGACTGAGCGATAGCCGCGCTATCGTGGCGTCCGGCTGCCAGCGCCTCGATGAGGCCTAGCCCAACCGCCTCGCCAATCACCTTGGTCTTCCAGGCCGCCGTGATCATGTCGATTAGTCGATGCCGCTCTTCACGGTCGATTGTGCCGCCCATCCTCTTCCTCCGTTATCGGATGCCATGATGGCAGAGCCGCCATCAGCGCTCAACCGCGCCCATCATCGACGATTGACTTGTGCGGACACGCAGCGTCAAGAGAAGCGCCATGGCTGAACCGACCCGCCCGCCTGAAGCGGCTCCCGTCCTGTTCTTCGATTCCGGCGTGGGGGGGCTGTCCATCCTGCGCCCCGCCATGGCCCTCCTGCCGACGATGCCCATCGTCTATGCCGCCGACAATGCCGGCTTTCCCTACGGCATCAAGAGCGAGGCGGAGATCGCGGCGCGCGTCCCGGCGCTGCTGGGCCGGCTGGTGGAGCGCTACCGCCCCCGCATGGCCGTGATCGCCTGCAACACCGCTTCGACCATCGCCCTCGCCTCCGTACGTGCGGCGCTCGATATTCCCGTCGTGGGCACGGTGCCGGCGATCAAGCCGGCGGCGCTGGCCTCGAAGACGCGAGTCATCGGCGTGCTGGGCACGGATGCGACGGTGCGGCAACCTTATGTCGATCGGCTCGCCCGCGAGCATGGCGCGGACTGCACGGTCTTGCGCCATGGCAGCGCCGCTTTGGTCGCTTATGCCGAGGCGCGGTTGCGCGGCGCGCCAGCCGACCCGGAAATTCCAGCCACTGCCCTCGCCGGCCTGCTCGAGCAGCCGGTCGGAGACCGGATGGACATGGTGGTCCTGGCCTGCACGCACTTTCCGCTGGTGGAAGCTGAACTGGCCGCGGCCGCGCCGCGCCCCATCACCTTCCTCCACGGCGGCGACGGAATCGCGCGGCGGATCGCCTGGCTGAACGGCAAGGCGCCCTGGCCAGCCGAGCCGGCGCCAGGCAAAGCCGTCTTCACTGGTCCCTCGCCGGACATTGAAGCGCTCACCCCCGCGCTGCTCACTTACGGCATCACCAAAACCGAACTGCTTTGAGGCAAATCAAAGCGTCGCGGCGCTGCATCAGTAGACGCCAATATCGACTTGCAAGCCATTATCAGTGGAATTGCGAGCCATAGACCGCTAGAGGCGCGGTATCGAGACGGGACAAGCTGCCGACCATGAATTATCAGCATGTTTTCACGCAGGCGATCGAGCGGCTGCATGGCGAGGGCCGCTATCGAGTCTTCATCGACATTCTGCGGAACAAGGGCGCCTTCCCCAATGCGCGCTGCTTCGCGGGGCATAACGGCCCCAAGCCGATCACCGTCTGGTGCTCCAACGATTATCTCGCCATGGGCCAGCACCCCAAGGTGATCGCCGCCATGGAAGAGGCGCTGCACGATGTCGGCGCCGGCTCCGGCGGCACCCGCAATATCGGCGGCAACACCCATTACCATGTCGATCTGGAAGCCGAGCTTGCCGACCTGCACGGCAAGGAGAGCGCGCTGCTCTTCACCTCCGGCTATGTCTCCAACGAGGCGACGCTTGCCACGCTGGGCAAGCTGCTGCCCGGCTGCATCATCTTTTCTGATGCGCTCAACCACGCCTCGATGATTGCGGGCATCCGCAATTCGGGCTGCGAGAAGCGCGTGTTCCGTCACAATGACGTGGCCCATCTGCGCGAACTGCTGGCCGAGGCCGATCCGGATGCGCCCAAGCTGATCGCCTTCGAGAGCGTCTATTCGATGGACGGCGACGTGGCGCCCATCCACGACATCTGCGACCTCGCCGATGAGTTCAACGCCCTCACCTACTGCGATGAAGTGCATGCCGTGGGCATGTATGGCCGGCGCGGGGGTGGCATCACTGAGCGGGACGAGGCGGCGCACCGGATCACGATCCTCGAAGGCACGCTGGGCAAAGCCTTTGGCGTGATGGGCGGTTATATCGCGGCCGACAAGGTGATCATCGATGTGATCCGCAGCTATGCGCCGGGCTTCATCTTCACCACCTCCCTCTCGCCGGTGCTCGTTGCCGGCGTGCTCGCGGCCGTCCGCCACCTCAAGCAGAGCCAGGTCGAGCGCGACGCGCAACAGGCCGCCGCTGCCTTCCTCAAGGCCGAGATGGCCAATGCCAATCTGCCAGTCATGCCGTCGGTCACCCATATCGTGCCGCTGATGGTCGGCGATCCGGTGAAGGCCAAGCGGATCAGCGACATTCTGCTCGCGGAATATGGCGTGTATGTGCAGCCCATCAACTTCCCCACTGTGCCGCGTGGTACGGAGCGGCTGCGGTTCACGCCCGGCCCGTCCCACAGCGAAGAGATGATGCGTGAGCTTGTCTCCGCGCTGGTCGAAATTTGGGATCGGCTGGACCTGGAGTTCCGCAAGGCGGCCTGATCGGCGGCACGGGAAATCGGGCGAGCGGTTCCGATTTCCCACCCATTTTTTGCCAGCTGTGTTACACTTGTCGCGTTGAGGCGGGGAGTTTCGCTGTTTAACATCGAGTCGGCTGTGCATTTGCAACAGACGGTGCGCGGAATTCCGCTTTGCCCCTCGATAGGAGGGACATCCGATGAGAAAATTAACCGACGAATGCACGGACATGGCGAGAGCCATGCTGGATGCCGAGCTGTACGCAATCGCGCGGCGCGCGGCCGCGCGCGAGTCGAATACGCCGCTGCAACAGGCGGTGAACACCGAAATTGCCCGTCGTAATCTGCCCTTCCGGGGTGAACTGCGTTACGGTTGAGCGCGCCGCGCTAGGTGGCGCTACGCTGACTCGTGCGAACGAGATCGGCGAGCTTGTCGCTGGCAATGGCCGGCGAACGCAGAAAACCCTGATAACAGGTGCAGCCCGCCCGCGCGAGAAGTGCGAGTTGCTGCTCAGTTTCCACACCCTCGGCAATCACGCCCAGCCCGAGCGAGCGCCCCATATCGATGATCGCCCGGACGATCACGCGATCACGCGCAGTGCCCTCGATATCGCGCGCGATGCTCCGGTCGATCTTGAGATAATCGAGCGGCAGGGCCTTGAGATAGGCAAGGCTTGAATAGCCGGTTCCAAAGTCGTCAACGGCAACCTTGAGCCCCGCCTCACGCAATTGCGTGAGCAGCAGCGAGGCGCCGGCGAGATGCTCGACCAGGCCGCTTTCGGTCAGTTCGACGGTCAAACGCTCGCGCGCGAAGCCCGAAGCATCGACGGTCTGGAGGAAGTTCTGCAGGAAATCCGGCTCGGAGATATCAGCCGCGGTCACGTTGATCGCTAACCGCAGATCGCGCAGTTCCTCGGGCCATGCCGCCGCCTCCGCCAGTACCCGCGCATGAATATGATCGGAGAGCGGCAGCATGAAATCGGATCGCTCGGCGATGGCAAACAGCGCGCCGGCGCCGATCTCGCCATAATGGGGGTGCTGCCAGCGGGCGAGCGCCTCGACGCCCACGATGCTGTCATCCTCCATGGCATATTGCGGCTGGAACAGGAGCTGGATCTGCCCGGAATCGAGGGCGTGGCGCAGGTCGTTCTGCAAGCGATCATCATCCACGATGCGGCTGGCTTCGTCCGCCACGCGGATGCGGATGCCGCCCTGCGCACTCCCGCGCCGGGCGTCCGCGAGCGCATTGCTTGCGCGGCGCAGGATCGTCTCGGCCGCATCGCCCGATTGACCGGGCGCAAGGCCGCAGCGCGCCGTCAGGCGAATGAGATAGTCGCCCGCGTTGAAAGGCCGACTGATTTCCGCGACGATTTGCTGCGCAAGCAGCGTTGCCCGCTCTACGGATGGCAGCGCGGTTTCAGGCCCGCCCAGCACGGCGATGACGAACTCTGTGCCGGTGATCCGCGCCACCAGCGAGTCGCGCGGCGCCATGGCATCCACGAGCCGCTGGAGGCGTATCGCAACGCGAGAGAGCATCGCATCGCCGACCAGCCGCCCATAAGCGCTGTTGACCCGGTCGAAATCGCCAAGCCCGATCAGCAGAACCGCCGGCAGCCGCCCTTGCGCCAAATGATGGTCGAGCCAGCGGATCACGCCTTGGCGGCTGGCAAGGCCCGTCATCGGGTCCCGATCCCGCCGGTTGGCGCGATGATGCACATCGAGTTCCTCGACCTCACCGCTAAAGCCCTGCGCGTCCGGATAGAGATGCTGGACCAGCCGTCGATCCGGCTGGGACGGGACGGCATGGGCAAAGGCGGAGGGCATCAGGTCGTCAACGGCGCGACGGATCGCGGCCACGGCCCCTGCCCGATCCGCCCGATCCAGCGCACGGACCAGATCGGCAATGCCCAGCCGGGCATGGTCGGCATCCGGCACCATGATCCGCAGCAGATCGCCAAGCGCCGGGCTGATCGCAAGGGTCCGCTCCGCGCCATTCCAGCGCCAGAACAGGCCATCACTGCGTGCGACGGCATGGCGGTTGCCCGCCGCGGCAAGACTGCCGATCAGGCGCTCGGCCAGCTTGTCGGCGGTGCGCAGCGCGATGGTGAAGCGGGCCTCGTCGATCTCGCCATCGAGCAGATGGGTGGCACCGGCCCCGATCAGCCCGGGGACGTGCGGCGCGCCGACGTCTTCAACGAGCAGCAGCAAGGCGCCCCCGGAGGCTTCGACGGCGGCCGCCAGGGCTTTCACCATTTCGAGGGCATCATCCGGCGTCACACCCCGCAGATCGATGACCGCGATGCGCGCCAGGCTCCCGAGATAGCGGCTCTCGGCCCGGTCCAACCGCCGCGCCGCGATGGGCTTCCACCCGGCCTGCGCAGCACAGGCGGAAAGCGCGTCACGGTGCGCGGCCGAGAGAATGAACAGCGGCAGCCCGCCCATGTCCCCGGACAGGCCGGAGGACTGGTCTCCCTCTTCATGGGGCCGGGTTGCGGCAGGCTCACTCACAATGGTCGCGATCCGTTCAGGCTCGTGGATTAGCGGACGGGATCGAGCGCAACCGATGCGCGATGGTTGCGCCTTCCCCCCGCATCGCCTAGCTAATGCGTATGGCGAACGCAATCGACAGCCTCCCCGACGCAGCTCCGGCCATGCGCGACAGTCATGGTCGCCGCATCGACTATCTGCGGATTTCGGTGACGGACCGCTGCGATCTGCGCTGCCGCTACTGCATGAGCGAGACGATGCAGTTCCTCCCCCGGCGGGAAATCCTGACGCTGGAGGAAATTGCGGTCATCGCCGAGCGCTTCATTGCCCGGGGCGTCCGCCGGATTCGCCTGTCCGGCGGCGAGCCGCTGGTGCGCCGCGATTTCGGCGACCTCGCCCGTGCCCTTGGCCGCCATGTGAAGGCCGGTCGGCTGGACGAACTGACGCTGACGACCAACGGCACGCAACTCGCGACCTATGCCGACATGCTGTTCGATGCCGGCATCCGGCGCATCAACGTCAGCCTCGATGCGCTCGATCCGGACATTTTCGCGCATGTGACGCGCGGCGGCGATATCGCCAAGGTGCTCGGCGGTCTTGAGGCCGCACGGCAGGCGGGGCTCAAGGTCAAGCTCAACACCGTGGCGCTGCGCGACACCAACGAAAGCCAGATCCTGCCGCTGCTCGATTATTGCGCGGAGCAGGGCTTCGATCTCACCCTGATCGAGACGATGCCGCTCGGCGAAGTGGCGGAGGATCGCTCGGATCGCTTCCTGCCGCTGATCGAGGCAATCGCCCCGATTCGCGAGCGGCACGCTCTCATCCCGCTGGATGACCGCACCGGCGGGCCGGCGCGCTATTTTGCCCTCTCCGGCCTCAAGACCCGGCTGGGCCTCATCACCCCGCTCTCCCAGAATTTCTGCGCGGATTGCAACCGGATGCGCCTCACCTGCCAGGGCCGGATCTACATGTGCCTGGGGCATGAAGATCATATCGATCTCAAGGCCGCTTTCCGTGAACAGGGTGTCGCGGGAATCGATGCCCTGCTCGACCGGGCATTGGCTGCCAAGCCGCTGGCACATGACTTCAGCGTCGCGGCAGGCGCGCAGCCCGCCACGCGGCGCCACATGAGCGTGACGGGCGGATAACGCCACCTCATGGCCGATCGCAAACTTGCCCTGCTGGCCTCGCCCACGGACGCTGCGCAGGAAGCCGCGCGGCGGCTGCAGGCGGTCATTCCGTTCGTCAGCCTCAACGAGGCCGATATCATCATCGCGCTGGGCGGCGACGGCTTCATGCTGCAGACGCTCCATGCGCTGCTGGAGAGCCATCGTCGGGTGCCCGTGTTCGGCATGAACCTGGGCACCGTGGGCTTCCTGATGAACGAATGGCGGCAGGACGGGCTGGACCAGCGCCTCGACAAGGCCAAGGCCTTCAAGGTGAACCCCTTGCGGATGCACGCCGTGACAGTGAGCGGCGAAACCTTCGCGATGCCCGCGATCAACGAAATCTCCCTGCTGCGCGAAACGCGCCAGACCGCCTGGCTCGAAGTTTCGGTCAATGGGCGAGTCGTGATTCAGGAACTGGTTTGCGACGGCGCGCTGGTGGCGACGCCGGCCGGCTCCACGGCCTATAATCTATCGGCACACGGGCCCATTCTCCCGCTCGACTGCGGCCTCGTCGCGCTCACGCCGATCAGCCCCTTCCGTCCGCGCCGCTGGCGGGGCGCGATTCTGCCGGAGCGCAGCAAGATTCGGCTGCGTGTGGTCGATCCCGTCAAGCGCCCGGTCTCCGCCGTGGCCGACCAGCGCGAAGTGCGCGATGTCTCGCAGGTCGAGATCGCCGTGGATTTCGCCATGCCGCTCACGCTTTTGTTCGATCCCGAGCACACGCTGGACGATCGAATCGCGGCTGAACAATTTATCTCATGAGTGCTCTTGCGTTTCTTTCAAACCCGCTGCTATAGGCGCGGCCTCGCCGGACGAAAGCCCGGCTGCTCCCCGATAGCTCAGCGGTAGAGCATTCGACTGTTAATCGAATGGCCGTAGGTTCGAATCCTACTCGGGGAGCCACTACACCGCGAAATATCGCGCAATTACACATACTTACCCCCATATTCCAAATTTATGGCCCCTAGCGTGGCCCCCAGTTCAGTTCGCTGCGTTGGATTTTGATTCGCGCGCTTCGATCCAGGCCTCGACCTCCGAGCGGCGCCAAGCGACGCGGTTTCCGCCGAGATCCCGCCTCTGCGGGAAGGTGCCCGCATCCATTCGGCGATAAATTGTCGCGCGGCTCAGGCCGGTGACGTCGCTAACGCGCGGAAGGCGCCAGAGCGCCTCGCTGGAATGGCTTTGCGTTGTCATGATGCTCCTCCGTCTTCCGCCGGCGGCGGCAGCAAGGCCGGCATGTCTCCAGTTTCATAAGCCTGAGCGATTCGCGGGCGGACGAGCGCGCCCACCAACTGGCCGTCAGGCATCACGATGTTCGCCAGGAATTCGCTCTCGAACGTACTGATGCCGACCTCGACCGCTTCGAGCTTGGCCTTGATGACCAGGAGCAGCGCGCGCCATCGCGAGCGGCAGGCCTGCTCCCATTGTTTCTGCGCCGCATCCGCCGTGCGGAGGCGCTCGTATCCGTGGCGATCCCGATAGGTGGTGAAGGCCTTCCCGGCCGGATCGGGAAGCTGCAGTTGAAAGCGAACCTGACGGTCCGCCATCGTGAACCCGATGAACGCCCGTCTGGCGTCGTGGCCGCTCATATACTGCGCGGCGCCGTAGCGCTCGACCAGTTCCTCGATCTCCACGCGGGTCTTTGAGACCGGAACCTCGGTGCGTGACGCATATCTAGCGGACATGGCGGGGCGCCTCACGGGAGGATCCTGAAGTCGACGCAGTTTTCGCAGTCGTTGTTCGATCCGAGCTCCTGACCGCAATCGTCGCAGGGAGCGGGTGGTGGCAGCATCGTGCAGATCACGACGACGAAGGCGGTGACGCATGCCATCGCTCCCACAACAATCATCCAGATCATGCCGCGACGTCCTCAGCAACGGCCGCTGGCACTGAGCGCTGGGTGTTCGCGCGAAAGCGGAGCATCGGGTGGACGAACGCCTTTGCGTGGCGCAGGGCGCGCGTGACGGGCGCCACCAGCTCGGCCGCCTTCAGTTTCTGCCAGCCCCGGAACGTGGCGCCATCGACATGCGGCTCGGCGAGCGCCAGGCGCTGACTGCGCGGCAGCATTTCCACAAGCGCCTCGCCGGGTTCGATGAGGCCGCGCACGGCCTCGTCGTCGGCGAAGCCGCACAGGTCCGCCAGCTCGTCATGCAGCGGCACGCGATAGCCGTCGGCGTCAGCCGAGCGGGCCAGAACGCTGCCGGCGACGACCGACGCCGCCCATTCCTTCCAGCGCCAGTCTTCGGCGCGAAACGCATGATAGGCTGCCACCGGATCGCCATCGGTCATCGACGGATGATCGCGCAGCGCGGCCACAGCCTCGTGCCAGATCGCGCCGGCGGTGGTCGCGTCGGCCATCGCTTCGACGCCGATCGGTGCGGGATCGTGCAAGGTCGAAAGCCCGGCGATCCCGCGCTCGTGGGCTGCCTCCGTCGATCGGTTGCCGAACTTGTCCCGCGCCAGTGACCAGAGCAGATAATCCAGAGCGACCCCACTACTCTGCTGGTGCCAGCTTTCAGCGATCAGCCCGGCGCGCAGAGCCATCCGGCGCATCGAGCGGAGGCTCTGGATCGCGTCCTGGGTGAGGCCATGCTCCTCGCGGATCTGCGCATCCGCGCGCGGCTGCGCCGTGTAATCGGTCCGGATAAGTGCTGCTGCGCCGGTGACCGGCCTCGCAACGGGGCCATGGCTGTCCGCCTTGCGGATCGGGCCGGCCGAAACAGGCTTCTTGTCGACCTTGCCCGCTTTTTGCGCAGCGGCCATGGCCTTTCGGCTCGCCCACCAGAAGCGCATTTCCACCTCGCCTTCCTGTTCGATGACCAACGTCGCGAAAACATCGCC
Source organism: Sphingobium sp. B8D3A (assembly GCF_025961995.1). NCBI lineage: Bacteria > Pseudomonadati > Pseudomonadota > Alphaproteobacteria > Sphingomonadales > Sphingobiaceae > Sphingobium > Sphingobium sp. B8D3A. Next base: position 2,201,821 of record NZ_JAOQOS010000001.1, read on the forward strand.
GGCCGGCAGGGTGAGCGAGCGAGTCGCCTCGATCTGCGCCTGTTCCTCGCGCAGTGCCGCCCATTCTTCCTCGAGCGGCTCCATGGCGGCCTGCAGCTGCGCGTCTTCCCGATCGGCGCCGGGCTCAACGATGATTGCGGCGCGCTGTTCAATCTCGGCCATTTCATTGGCGAGATAATCCAGGCGGTCTTGCTGCTCGGCACTAAGCTCGCCCCATTGCGGCGTGATTTCGAGATCGATCGCGACGCCGCCATAGTTGCTATCGCGCGGATAGGTCGCCTCGAATCGCAAGGGCACGTTGGCCTGCCCGCGCAGGCGATCGCGCATGACGGACAGCTTGGCCTCCACCATCTGCATGAGCAGCCCCTCGTCGGTGACGCGGCCGCGCTCGCCCGGCTGATCGGCAAACAGGTCCAGCTCAAACCGGCCGCCCGCTTTCCGGTACTGATAATCATCGACGAAGCGCAGCAGCTTGCGCTGCTCGTTATCGCCGACCTTCATGATCCGGCGGATGCCAGTGGGTTGGCGGCCGGGATGCGATTCCGGGAGCGTCATCACCTGATCGAACGCCCAGCGCTGCAGGGCATGGTCGTTCGTCGCCGCAAAGGCCTTGGCCTGCTCCTTGCCGATCTCGCCACGCGAAAGCGCCGCGAAGATCTCCGGCTCCAATGCCCCGAGGCGATCCCACTGGCGGACCGTCTCCACTGTCTGCCCGTTCGTCTGCGCGATCTCGGCGAAGCTGCGACCGCCGGCGTGGGCACGATGGACAGCCGCATAGACCTCATAGGCGCGCAGCTCGAAGCGGACGAGGTTCTCGGCCAAGCTCAGTTCGATAAGCTCGGCCTCGCTGGCGATATCGCGCACGATGACGTCGATCGGGTGCGATGCCGGCAAGCGACCATCTGCGATCAGCCGCTCGAACGCCCGGAAGCGTCGGCCGCCGGCGAGCACACCCCAGAGCTGGCGACAGCGCGAACCGCCCTTCCCCGTCGCCCGCGGCATCTTGTGAACGGCGAGCGGGTAGAGCTGGCCGACGCGCAAGAGTGATTCCGCCATGCCGTCAATGGCGTTGGCGTCGGCCTGATTGGTGCGGACGTTGTAAGGGGAGAGGCAAAGATCGGCGATTGTCATCGTGCTGATGGTCATGGCTGTGCTCCTTGGAGGGCGTGCGGTCTCCGGTTGGGTTGTGGACAAAGGGTTGGCATGAGCGGGTCAGTCTCGGCCGGCGTCAATCGCGCCGCCCTTGCGCAGGCGTGCAGACTTGCCCCGGACGGCGGGCAGGAGCAGCTGCCGGCCCTGATCCGGAAATGTGCGGTCGAGCGCGCGGCACTCGGCGCAATGACAGATCGCAGGGCGCCGCCTCATGATTGATCCAGCTGATCGGCGATGGACTGCAGGTCCGCGATCAGGCCACGCAGCCCTTCACGCGTGATGCTGAACACCACGCTCTCATCGGTTGGCTGTGCCGGATTACCGCCATAGGCTGAGATAATCGCGCCGCCGATCTCCTGAATGGGCCACCAGGCGATGCCCACGCCGCGCGTGATGGGCGTGTAAGCGCAGAAGCCTGGCCTGAAGGCATGGGGCACCCAACCGAAGCCGCGCTCGTCGATCAGCAGAGGATCCTGAGCCTGCGGAAAGGGCGTCGCGCCCTCCGGCGGCAGGATCTCTGCGACTGTGCCCCCCTGCCCCATCATTCCATCCCCAAGGCGGCGAGATAGGTCTGGAGGACTGCCTCCATCTCCTGGCGACCATGCGGAGGTAGCTTCCGCAGGCGGATGACCTGGCGCAGGATCTTCGTATCGTAGCCAGTGGCCTTGGCCTCGCCGTAAGCATCCTTGATGTCATCGCCGATGCCCTTCTTCTCTTCCTCGAGACGCTCGATGCGCTCGATGAGCAGGCGCAGCTGGTCGGCGGCGATGTTGTCGCTCATGATGAAACTCCGAAGATAGAGAGGACGCCGGGGCCACCGATTGCGAGATCGAGCAGACAGGCTGCGCCGAGGCCGAGGGCCAGGCCGATGAGGGTGAGGCGTGCCCAATGATTGAGGGCACGCATGGCCTCTCCCGTGCGGTGCGGCTCGCAATGCTGGCAGTGGCAGGCGATGGGATGGACGCGCGCTGGGCGCGGTCGCGGCGCTTCGGCGCGCAATGAGAGGGCGCGCCTCATGCTGCAGTCGTCCCGGCCGCGATCGGCGCCCTGCAGTTGTGGGCCGTCGCGAAGCGCAGTTCGTCCGCGCAGCTGGTGCAGAGATCAGGCTCTGCCCACCCGCACGTCAGATAGCCTTCACAGCACGGATCATGTTGCGTGCAGGCGCAGACGCGGCAGAGCTGCGGCGGCGTCCGCTCAGGCTGCTCGGCGCAAGCGGCGAGTTGCACCAGCACCTCGCCACTGAACGGGTAGAGCTGCTGCAGGGCGACGGCTGTGCTGATCGTCAAAGGCGAAACGTCCCGTTCGATGTTGCGCAGCCACGCCACGCGATCGCGCAGGTTCATCGGATAAGGCGTGGTCTCGATGCGGAGCGCGACGTCCTCGACTTCAAGGCCGGCAGCGGCGCGGCGGCGGGCGAGGTAAGTGCCGGGGCTCATGGTCATGTGCGGGCTCCAGACAGCAGAAAGCCGCTCCCGGAAGCGATGCTGCGGGACGGGCGGTGGACGGACAATAGATGGTTGAAATGGCCGGGGCTTAGGGCGGCGCGCGCGACTGGGCGGCGCTGTCGGCCGACCAATCCACCCTCTCGACGTGCTCGAGCAGCGGGAGAATGTTCTTCAGCTCAGTGAGAGCCTCGAGCACTTCCCTCTGCGCGGCACGCCGATCGGCTTCAGTCGCATCGGGGAGAGAGAGCTGCACCAGCGCAGACTTCGCCTCCCCTGTCTCCTTCACCACGCGAATGACGCGGCGGAGGATCTCGAATTGGTCCGTGTAGGCCTCCGCGACCGCGGCGCCCAGCATCAGGCCATAAACATCGTAGATCGGGCGGCCTTCCCCGCCGTGGTTCTGATATAGCAGGTCGAGTTTGATGGCGGCGGTAATATTGATCTCGCCATCCTGATCCTCATCGCCCCATTTGCGGACGGTGCGCTCCTCATAGCCGGTGGCCTTGGCCATGGCTCCCCAGCTCCCGGGCACCTGACCGGCGATGCGGGCCAAGGCGGAATCGATGCTGAGCGGGCGGCGCTCCTTGGTCATTCCACCACCTGCGCGGCGCAAGCCGGCGCCAGTCCCTTTGTTGTGGGAGCCGGGGCGCAAGGGCACCCCTTGCCGGACTGGCGCCGGTCGCGCGACGGACGGCTGGGAGCGTGACCGTGCGCATAGAATGTCGATTGAAGCCCCCGATCTGCGCCAGATCGGGACATGGCAAAAGCGTATGTCGTCTGCCCGATACAGGCGCCGATTGCCCGCCTAAGATCGCCTCCGGAGGTCGGGACGGAAACGCCCCGACCTCCTTCGGCCATCGCGGTTTCGCTTGGGGGGGAACCGCGACAGATCATCCCCGGACGCCTTCGATCCGCTCAGGCGCAGCGCGCAATGGCTCGCCCGGCGGTGGAACGTCCTCTTTTACTCCGAGGGCCACCGCAATGCGATGGGATTCCCCACGAATACAGCGGCGTTTACCGGCTAGAACATTGTGGACCATGTTTGGGCTGAAGCCGTGCTGATTGGCCCACTCAGTGATCGAAACTCCCGATGCGTCGAACTGCTGCCGCACCGCGCTGATGCGCTGCGCGAAGCTTTCGGGACGCGAGACTCCGAGTGCCGTCATGTGGCATGTCACCTTTGCGAGAATCTGTGAGGATAATTCACAATTGACTGTGAAAAGTCAAGTCGAATTCGGAAATGGCTATGAAATTGGCGAGCGACTGCGCGCCACGAGGAAGGAGCTCGCGCTCAATCAGACCGAAATGGCGAAGGTTGGCGGTGTGACGCTCAACACACAAAGCCGTTATGAATCAGGCGGTTTGCCGACGTTGGATTACTTGCAGCGTATCGCGGGCGTTGGAGCGGACTGGTTTTGGATCATCACCGGCCAGCGGCTAGAAACCGATCCTCTCGATTCGCAAACGGCCCAACTCGTCAAGCTCTTCAAACCGCTACCCGACTTTCTCAAGCCGATCGCCCTCGCCCAGGTGCGCGCCATGGCCGATCACCTTCCTCCTGAAAATCTGGACACGCCACCTCCACCCGAGGACCAGCAGCAGCAGGCGACCATGCACGATCGACGGCAGGACTACCGACACCAGTAATCATCGCGGATCATCAATGGGGGCGTGCCGGGGGGCATGAAGAACAGATCACTCTTTCCAGTCGCTGCGGTGGCAGTGATAGCAATCGTGTGCCTGGCGCTTGGCATAGGCGCCTATTTGGGGGCAGTAAGCGCGGCAAGATTGGTGGAGTTCAAGCTGCTCGACAACGCCGGCGCAACGGTCGTCAGTGACGCCGTACGCAATGCCCGTGACCTCGCCGCCCAAGAAGACATGGCCCGGTGGGCGTTATGGATGCTGGTGATATCATCGATCAGCGTGCTCATTACCGTATGCGCCACGTTGGCCGTGATTGAGCAGATCCGACTTACAAGCAAAGCTCTCAAAGCCGCCGACAAGGCAAATGCTATCAGCGAAAATATAGGCCGCGCTCAGATTCGCTGTTATGTCACTTTCAAGTCATGCGAAGTCACAATCCTTGCCAACGGCGCTGTCCGAATTGCCTTAAGTGTCCATAACAGCGGGCAGTCGCCTGCAAGACAATTATTGAATGAGGTGATGTTGGAGATATGGCATCGCGGAGAGGGTTGGCGTTGGCACCCGCCCCAGTATCACAGCGTCGCTGGCATCGACCTGAGCGCCAATGCGCCAGAAACGCTGGAAGTTCAGCTGCCCGATCTCATTCCGCCCGATGATTTGTCTGATCTAATCCACAGATCAGAACTGCAAACTCGTGTCCGCTGCTGCGCAATTTGGCAGGACGTCTTCTCTCAGCCGGAAGAAGGCGAATGGAGCTTCGAAACGACGTGCATTTTTCCCGGATTTGAAATGCCGATTCTCGTGAAAAGAACCAACGTGCCCATCCAAGCTATTCGCGAGCTTTCGAGCGGTCCGGCCGGAGGTGGAGCATGAGTTTTAATCAAGATGGCAAATTCGCCCACGTTGTGGATATGCCGACATTTGAGGCTGAATTAGGACGGCTACCCCCTCGATCTGCCCGCGCCGTTCTTATTCGCCTCCTCACGCAAAGCCTCAACATTATCGGTCCGAGTCAGGTTACGTCGCTCGGAAGGATCGCATTTTACCGACTAGCACTGTTTTTCCGGATTGCGTCGATTGGCAATAAGCCTTTCAGATCCCTAAGACCTCACAACCAATTTGCTCAGAAGATCAACACGCCTCATCCACAGAATTATATATCGCCGTCAATGTACAACCACGCTGGTGAGGCCCTTGAGCGCTTTTGCGGGCTCATTGCAGCGCTCGGGGAACACAACGACGATTTCATTCAATTCTCTGGAGACATTATCGAGGCATACCGCCAATATTATCTCGCGATGAATTCTCCAGACCCCCGGGTACTCCCACAATTTATTGCTCAAGAGCCGAACATCATCTTGAGAATAGAAGCCGATTCACACCAGGACGCGATGGGCGCGGCGCGTATGACTTTGCAGGCTTTCGCTAAAGCCGAAGCGGAGCAAAAACTTGGAGCCGATCCGGGAGAACACCTGCCTTTTTGCTTTCTGCAGAAGGATGACTCAAAGGATTCTTTCGGCGATGAGGATCCTTATCGCCGAAAGGATCCTTATCGCCGACTTCAAGAACTAGCCCGACGTGGGTCACCCGCGAGTTTTGGCCTGCGGCACGAGAGCGAACTCAAGATCATCTACCAGCTCAAGCAGCCCGAATTCTGGGAGCGCGACCCTGACGTAGTTATCGCAGAAATCGTTGAGCTGCTCGCCAATGCTGAAATCAGTGATGCCAATTCGGGTTCTGAACCGCGACACGACGAGGCCGCTCAGCATGGCGAGCAACTCGCCGGCAAATATCTCGAGTTCTTGCAGAGCGCAGCACGTCTTCACGATTGTTATCAGGCGTTTCCTGCCTCTCGAACCGGTATTGGTGGCAACGGACCGCCTGCCATGACCTGTTTTTCGGATGAGGCTCCGGCGCAACTTCAGAATGCCATCACGATTGTGGTGGAGCACCGCCCTGATCGATCTTCCGCTGCGAGCGCTGAGGCGCTGAAAGAAGCGCAGGCAATCTTTGAAGCCGTTGGTGCCGATGTGACCCATATCGTTGCGACATTGCCAGACAGCGAGAATGGTCAGTCTCTCGGTGCCGAGATGAACGAGGCCTTTGAACTAGGCAAAACCGTGCAGCGATTGATCGACTGGTTCATTCACCTGCTCAACGTCCTTCGCCACTCAAAGTGATCTGCTGAACAGTCGGTGCAAGGTCGTCCGATCACCCACTGAATGTCCTGGACAGGAACCTCGCGCTGATGTCCACATCGCTTTGCCCTCCAAGTCAGAAGGTCATCGCATGAACATCGCTGCGCGACCTGTGGTTGTGCTCAGCCTCTTCGTGCTGGCGTCTTGCAGCCCAAAGCCAGCTCAGAACTGCGCAGTGCCGTGGCCCTGGTTCTATTCATGGCACGACGAGAGCATAAGGGGCAGCGAGGGCTTTTCTGTCGAGCCGCTGCCTGCGAATATCATCAAAGTCACCCGCACCGGGCGCGTTCTCTGGAATGGCATCGATGTCACTGAGCGGGGCTACGAGGCGGTCACTGATGACTATCTCGACCAGCTCGCCCGGTCCGTGCCGCAGACCAAAGTCAGCCTCGACTTCGACGCTGGAGCGCCATGCTCAAAGATCATCAGAATACGGCAGATGATGATGCGGCACCTGCGCTGTGACGAGCAGCAGATCTGTCTGCAGGGTCCTCGGCCAATCGAAGAAGATCAAAGTTGAACAAGCGCCCCCCTGAACAGCTCGCTTCAAGGGGCTGGAAGGGTAGGAAAGGCTTGGTTAGCTGACGTTTGTCATCATTCAGCACTGTCGCGTGACGCTCGGATTAGAGCGCGGAAAAGAAGAAAGCCACCAGCCACCAGCACCGCCACGAACCATATGGCAAGCAATGCCAATACGGTTTTTCCGAATAAGGAAGCATCTGACCATTTCCGGATGAACGGCCCAATCAAAACCGCCGGGGCAATAGCCAACAGGAAATACTTCGCCTCGTTTCGTTTGGATTGGCGCAGTCCGTGAAAACGAACACCTGCGGTCTTCCCGTGGAATTGGTGCCTCAAAAATCTTTCCTCGCGACTGGTCCAACGCGAGACGATTTTCCCAATTTTCGCGAATAGTCGGGGCATCTGACAACGCTAAGCGGTGTCGGCAGTCTCCGCAACGTCGTGGTGTCTGGACTGGCAGCTTTCAGCATCCATTTTCTCGCTTTGCCACGCTCGCAAAGTCGGTAAACATCACGTGAACCTTGTGGGGGGTCATCGTGGGTAAGAATCGTTTTCGCGCGCAAGCCGGTGCTGCGGCGCTGGTCATTTTGTCTGGATGCTCGGAGCAAGGACCTCCCGACAGCACGACTGCCGGAAACGGCGCCGCCGTCGCCGCTGCAGCAAAGACCGAGGCCCCGACAAAGACGCCCGATGGAAGGCTGTATGTCTCGGCCCAGACCATGTTCGATAAGTTCAAGAATGGCGTGGTGTATTGCTATCGTCCTGGCGACGGCGACAGCTGCGATAACGTGCAATATGCCGAGACAGTCGTCAGCCCGACCCAAGTGAACACGATGACCGTCTACAAATGGGACAGTGCCGAGAAGCATGTGATGCGAGATCGGCAGATGCTCAAAGGCGACGCGATCTGTGTGACCACCGACGAATGGTCTGTGGAGCGGGCCAATTTCTACATCACGGCCGACAATGTCGCCAAGATCCAATCCACCGACATCAGCGCCCAACCGGCCACTCTCGAGACATGGCGTAAGGATCTGCGCGAGCGCTGGGCTGGCGTGATGGGACATGAGTTCTGTTACCGCTACGCCCTGCGGCTCGATGAAAAGGGCGAAACGCACGGCGGCGAGTTCGAGGAGTTCAAGTTCTCCGGCGGCGTGCTGCAGCCGGCAGAAAAGCCGGTCTATCTGAACACCTATGAACGCAAGGATCTGGACGCGTTGACGCTGCGGCCGCGAAACTAGGTGAGCCGCTGGCTGGCAAATATGCGGGGGAAATCATGACGACGGCTGTGTCTTGCAAGCTTTGTTACGGAAACGGATCGAGGGCATACGGGGCGGTATGCGAGGGATGCGGCGGTGCCGGATCCGTCCACGTTCTTGAACCCGCCACTCCGTGCAAACTCTGCTCCGGAAATGGCTCGAGGGCTTACGGTGCGATTTGTGAAGGATGCGGTGGCTGCGGCTATGCGGGCCGCATTGGCGGATCATCAGCCGCGGCAGGAGCGACTACGGCGCCGGGGCAGATTCTTGCGACCGTGGATAATTCCGAGATCCTGACAGAACTGCGGGCGATCAAGAACGCGACCGCCAGTTCAGCGCAACAGATCGCGGAAATGAGCTCCATCGCCTATTTTGTTGGCGTGTTCATATCGATGGGCATGAATTTCGCTGTTGGGCACGGCTTGGGCGCGCTGCTGGTGTGCTGGCTGTCATGGCTCAACGTCGGCTATGTCGTCGTCGGCCTGGCCACCGGCACTTACGCGACCCCTGCCCCGGCGTCGTAGCGTCGCCGCGCTCCTGGCGCAGGAAAGCGACGAACTGCACATCTGGGATGTTCCCAATCTGTTCTCTTTGGCGTTATGTGGGGTGACGAGCCAGGGAATCTGATCATGCTGCTGCCAATCGCGCAGCCGGTCCCGCTCGCCGATATGGCGCCGGGCATCCGGTTCAAGCCGATCGGCGTGGCGGGCGCCGGCTTTCCAAGCCCCGCCCAGGACTGGGAGGAAGACGCCATTAATCTGGCGGAGTTGCTGCGGCTCAACCGGGCCGGCAGCTTCGTGTTCCGCATCGATGGCTCCAGCATGATCGATGCCGGCATTTCCGACCGGGACGTGGTGGTGGTGGACCGCGATGTGACGCCGCGCAACGGCCATATCGTCATCGCGATCGTCGCCGGTGGCTTTGTGTGCCGCCAGCTCGTCTACCGGGGCGGCGTGCCCTATCTGGAAGCGCGCAACAGCCGGCAGAGCTATGCCGACCATCTGGCGGACGAGACCACCGAGATTTGGGGCGTGGTGCGCGCCGGCGTGCGCGACTATCAGCGATGAGCTGGCAGCGATGAGCTGGGCGATCGTCGACGTGGAGAATATGTATGTCTCCAGCGAGCGGGTGTTCGACCCGCAGTTGCGGCGCGTGCCGGTGATCGTCCTCTCCAACAATGATGGCTGCGCGATCGCGCGGAGCGCCGAGGCGAAGGCGCTGCACATCAAGATGGGCGATCCGGTGTTCAAGATCCGCGATGTGATCAAGCGGCACGGCATCGCGCTGCGCTCATCCAACTACGAGCTCTATGCCGACATGAACCGCCGGTTCAACGCGGTGATCGGCGCGCATAGCGACCTGGTGGAGATCTATTCCATCGACGAGAGCTTTTATCGGCTGCCGACGCGTGCGGATGGGCTTGGCGATGTGGCGGCGGCGCATGCGCTGCGCGCCGCGATCCTGCGCACAGTGGGCCTGCCGACGCGGATCGGCCTGGGGCCGACGCGCACGCTCTCCAAGGTGGCGAATGCGCTGGCCAAGGCGACCGAGAAGGTTTGGGGCGGCGTCATCGACCTGCATGATGTGGAGCTGCGCGCGCGGCTGTTTGCGCAATGGCCGGTGACCGAGGTGTGGGGCATCGCGCGAGCACTGGCGGCGCGGCTGCAGCCGCTCGGCGTGCGCACCGTGGCCGATCTGGTCGCCCTGCCCCCGGCGGTGGCGCGCTCGGTCGGCACAGTCGTGCTCGAGCGCCTGGTGCTGGAGCTGAACGGGGTAGCGTGCGACGACTTCAAGCCCGAGCCGGAGGCGCGCAAGGCGACGGCAGTGACGCGCCAGTTCGGCGCGCCGGTGACCGATGTGGGCGAGCTGCGGGAGGCGATGGTGCGGCGCGCGGTGCGCGCGGCCGAGAAGCTGCGCGAGCAAAGCCTGATGGCGACGCGGATGATCGCGTTTGCGCATGGATCGCGGTTTCGGGCGAATGCGCCCTCGGCAAGCCGGCAGATGCGCCTCTCCCCGCCGAGCAATGATCCGCGCATCATCGCTGCACATGCGGGGCGCATGATGGAGGCGATGTATCAGCCGGGCGGCGTCTACACCAAATGCGGGGTGCTGCTGGAGGAGCTGGTGCCGGAGGGGACCGGGCAAGGCGACCTGTTCGTCCAGGCCGACCCGCGCGCGCGAGGGCTGCTGACGGCTATGGACGGGCTGAACGAGCGGTTCGGTCGGGGGACGATCCAGCTGGCAGCGCAGGGCTTTGGTGGGCGGACTTTCGATACCAAGCGGGGGCAGAAGAGCCCCTCCTGGACGACGGATATTCGGGAGATCCCGGTGGCGCGGTAGAACGCACATTGATCATTGGTGCTGGTTGGCAGCATTTGCAGCCTGTTGAAGCTTCCTACGTCGGCGGAACGCGAGGAGCGTGAGCGGACCGCCGACTGCAAATCCTAAGATGAGATTCTGAATAAAGTTCTTGCCGGGGCTCTGTGATTTATCGAACTCCGACCGCCTCTTCAGATAGGCGAGCTGCTTTTGCTCACTCAAGATCATGCCATTCTTGTCAGCGGCGCTGATGATCAACCAGTGCTTTCTATAGTCCACCAAGGTTAGTTTGACACGTAGCGGAAAACGCTCTCGGGGGAGACAATCGGTGTCCCACGTACGCGTTCGAGCGGCCTCGCAACTTACTCGCCGGGTAGCATTGGGCATACGGAGCTGCATCCAGCGGCCGCGAATTCCAACGTCATCCACGACCCCTTCACGCACGAAGCGCGGAGCAGATCGGGCGAAATCATACATATCCGCCCGCTCATTCCTGGGGTCGAGATAAGCCATAGAGGCGAAGAGCAGAGGACCCCATAGCCACCACATAGCGAGGGTGCGCTTATTCCAAGCGGAGAACTGTGCCACGCCGCTTCGGAAGCTGGACCAATCCAGAGATTCTAGCTTCATCTGCCCCGATCCGCGCCATGCGCCGAACACCCGTAACCGGCATACAATCTAGGTGGCGAAGCACAAGCCGTTCTCAGGCGGAGGATCATCCGCAACCCCTTAACATCCTCGCATTTTTTGCATGTTCCCCTTATGTCTATCGGCGGAGGGTGAGGTTCCGATATGCATGACGTTCCCCGGCTCTCGCCCCTCATGGCGAGCCGCAAGCTGCAGGCGCTCGCGTTCATCGAGCAGTATTATGCCGCGCGTGGCGCCGGCCCAAGCCTCTCGGAACTGGCGGCGGCGTTGAACTGCAATCGGTCGCGTGCGCAGGACGCCGTGCGCCAGCTCGCCCGGGAAGGCCGCATCCGCCATGCACCGGGCGTGCCGCGCGGCATCCGCCCGATCTCGGCTGAAGAGGAGGCACTGCGCCGCCTGCAGGCGGCGGGCTACATCGTGACAAATGCGGGCCTGCTCCCGCCCGCCGTGCTGGATCATGTTCCGGCCCAGCATGGCAAAACGCAAAAACAGGAATCGGGCGGCACTGCGCCTCACGCCCGGCACTGAGCAAAAGACGCGCAGCAAACTCGAAAAAGAGCTCGACGCGCGCGCGGCGGCGATCAAGTCGGCGTGGGCAGCGCGGCATCCCGAACGCGCGGCCGAGGAGCGGCGGCTCCGCAAGGCCAATATCGCGGCGCGGGCGCGCTGGGCGCACAAGCGCAACGGCACACCCGAAACCCATGAACATTTCAGCCGCAAGCGCCAGGGCGCGCTTGCGCGTCTCCACATGAGCGGCGCCATCGATGCCGAGTTGCTCGCGGCCGGCGCCGAGATCGCGGCCGCATCCGCCCTCATCATGTGCGACGTGGCCGTCCGGACCGCCAGCCTCGAAACACGGATCGACAATACGCCGCATGGCGAGGTGTTCCATGAGGCGCTCGGCCGCGTATGGATGGAGGTAGCCTATAGCCAGTGGCGTGCGGACCCGCGCGTGCATGGGCCGCTGCTGCTGAGCGTGGTGCATGAGGACCTCGGCATCGCGGCTGCGGCCGCCCGACACCATATGGCGGCCCGGCGCGCCCGGGCGCTGGTCGTGACGGCCCTGCAGATCTGGATCGACATGTTCCGGCAGACCCGGCGCGACATTGACGAGGAGGCCGTGGCGCGCGCGCACGCGGCGATCGTGTGACGGGCGAACGCGGGAGCCTCGGCCCGGATCTCGACCTGGGCGAGCCGCAATGGGCGGTGTGCTTTGGCGATGAAGAGGCGCATTGGTTCATCGTCGATAAGGACAATGCTCATCGCGTCGTGACGACGTGCGGCAGGGCGATCATGAAGCCCCTGCTCTATCATCCGGGCAGCTTCCCGCTCTGCCGGCTTTGCGCATCACGACATCGGGCGCCCAGCCGGCGGTTTCTGAGCAATGGGGTGATCGACTGGTTGAATAGGCCGGCAGCGCCGGCTTATGCGGACAAGAGGCGCCCGCACCCGCAGCGCTGACGTAATCAGAATGGCTTCGCGATTCCGAAGTATGTCCACGCGTCGCCGGAAGCGATTAGCAACTGCAGATCTGGGCCAGTTGGCGCTTGAGAGTTAGACCATCCGCCTGGCGACGTGGCCTCGATCGTGTCTATGCCCGGACCGGTAATAAATATTTCAGCATCGGTCGATCCGCGCTGTCTTTTACTGAACATTGCGAGGTTCGCCGGACCGCCAAGGTCGATCATCAGTTTTTCAAAGTGACCCTGTACGATCGTCCATTCGTCAAACGACAACACCTTTGATCGCCAAACCATGACTAATCCCCTTCTCAAGAACGCGTTGCTTAATCCAATGATCACAGATCCTCATAAAAACCCTCAGGCAGAGGAAGGCTCTCCGCCTCAATGCGAAATCGCCGGCCCAGCGCCGGTAGCACCGTCATCATACCAAACGTTGATACCTCAATTGATGATCATCTTCCCCACATTCGCGAGCAGACGCGGATAATTCTGCACGGCCGTTAATTTCTCCTCTCCTTTCAACATTGAGCGGAGGACCAGAAATGACAAATGGTCAGAACTAGAGCTCATGTTTAAGTCTTGGACGCTCAGCCTTCCCAGACGAATTATTTCATTCATAAGCGCCTGCGGACTATACTGAACGTGACCAGATTCTCTTCGGAAATTGTAGATCAAGCTCCTCCCTGTCGGGGCGAAGCGCAGTTCATGAGGTTGTTCACCACGTATTTCACCAACAGCAAGAGGCACGAGCAATGGGTTGATCAATTCGACACCATTCGCGACAGAATAAGCCGTTTCCAGAATTTCAGCCAGCTGTTGCAACTCGCGGGGGGTCACCAATAAGCTCTCAACATAGTGATTAAAAACTGCCGAAAAAGGTAGGTCTTTGGGCCTGTCGTCAATTAGAAATGGGTAGCCGTCAGTCATCGCGAGTGCGGCTTCGCTCATCGCCTGAGACGTGAGCTTTTCCTTGGATTTCGACTGAAGAACATATCGGCGCCGCATAAATCGACGGAGATATTCCTCGCCCTTGAAGGAAGGGCCGTACGCGGCCTTCACCGCGTGGCTCAGCTGCTCGCCGTGCATTCCTAGAATGAATGCCAGGCCTGGAACGTCAAAAAGGTGCTTGATCTCTTCCAGGAGCTTAATTGCATAATTAGGGCGACACCGGTCCAGTTCGTCAATGATGATCACGAGTGGAGGCTTATAGTTCGACCCCGCAAGCGCCTCGACAAGCTTGCCCAGTTCTTCTTTCAGTTCGCGGATCGCCTCTTGGCCTGTTCGGAATGCGTCAACCCTGGACTTCATGTAGAGGCTAGAGGGAATGCTTAGGAGCCGGTCAAGTCCGGCCGCTGCATCGCTGCCAAGCTCCTCGACCTGATGAAATGCAACGTCGGGTATCTCGTCCCAAGCCGCCTCGATTGCTTCGACGGCGGTGGCGCTGATGGCCATTCCGGCTGCGCGCCGCAAAAGACCGAACGATGCTAGTTTCGCTATTTGTCCGGCCTTATCCATAACGGACTGCAAACGGCCTGTCAGCACTACTCCGCTGCCCACCGAAGCGAGAGGCTCAATCGCGGATGCTAGGGTGGCCACTAACGCGATAAGTGGCTCATCGGCCAGATCGTCTTTCCAGGCATCCACGAAAGCTACTGGATGGTGCCCCCTGATTTCATCAGCGAGTCTTTGTAAGAAAAATGTCTTTCCAGCGCCGTAGCCAGCATCTACGGCCAACGTTACCGCGCCCTTAGTCCTAGTTTTCATCGCCTGCGCTGTCGCGCCTTCGATGTAATTGATAATCATCGCGGCCTCATCACGACGGCCGAGCAAATCGTCACTCCAGAGTTCTTCGCTCACAGTTTCCATCCCCACCTTTCTGTTCAGGCCAAATAGACCACGGACATCTGGCCTGCTCAAGCCTGGCCGACGCGAGTAGCGTTACAAAAGCGGGCCTGCCAAACGGTCATGAAAGCGCGCAAAACGACCCCGTCACAATTGTGTCCGGAGCCCATGGCCGTATGTCCCCCCGGCCATGGGCTTCAATGGGGAAGTCGGATGTGATCAACCGCCGAGACGTCCAGATCGCCGCCGACATTCGCCTGATGGCCCTCTCGCTGCGCAAGATGTGCGGCGCCAGTCGGGACAAGGCGCCGGTCATCAGCGGGATGACCCGCGTGATCCGCGAATGCGACAGCATCATCGAGGCCGGGCCGAGCGAGTTTCACCACATTACCGCCGAAGCGGCCAGCCCCGAGGTGATCGCGCTGGACCTGCGCGAGATGGCCTACGGCCGCGTCCGGCGCTGATCGGGCTGACATGGGCGGGGAGAAAGCCGGCATGGCCAATGCTGAAGACAAGATCGATATCGTCGCCCTGCGTATGGAGGCCGACAATAGCGCTGAGCCTGTGGCCGTGACCCGTCGCTGGTTGCTCGCCGTTGTCAACGAGCTGGAGCAGGCCCGCGCCCTGCTGCGTGGTGGGCTGCTCGATCATGAGCCGGACGCAGGAGCAACGCAATGAGCGACCTGGCAGACCCGATCCGCGTCATCGATGGCGCTCGCTACATGGTCAACGCCGAGGGCGGCCTGATCCCCGAGAGCGTGGTTAAGCCGGTCGACAAGCTGCAGGACGAGCTGGTCCGCAAGGTGATCGGCTTTGCTCTGCCCCTCTCGGCCCAAGTGGCACGCTTCCGGCAGCACAGCTTCGATGATGTCGATGACTTCGTCGCGCTGCTGGAGCAGGAATATGGCGCGCGACGGGGCGGATCGAAGGGCAATCTGACATTCACCAGCTACGACGGGCTGCTCAAGATCGTCGTGCAGGTATCCGAGCATGTGGTGTTCGGACCGGAGCTGCAGGTGGCCAAGGGCATCATCGATGAGTGCCTTGTGGAATGGTCGGCCACCAGCGGGCCGGAGATCCGTGCCATCATCAATCGGGCGTTCGACGTGGACAATCAGGGCCGCGTCAATCGCAACGACCTGCTCTCGCTGCTGCGCCTAGAGTTCGCGGATGAGCGATGGAAGAAGGCCATGCAGGCGATCCGCGACAGCTTCCGCGTGGTGGGATCGAAGCGGTACATCCGCCTCTATCAGCGCGACACCGGCGATGGCCAGTGGAGGGCGATCTCGATCGACGTGGCGGCGGGCTGAGCGCGCGAGGCCGGCCGCCCCTCCCCCACCCCCCTCGCGGGTCCTTCCTGGCGCTCACGCTATACGGGGGGCGAAGGCGCGGGAGTTTTCTAGATACAGGGATTTTCCCTACTTCATCATCCTAGGGCGCTAAACTCATGAATTTGGCTGAATATCGGCCAACTTTGAATGAAGTTGCCAAATTGGTGGGAAAATCCTCCCGCTGGATCGCCAACCTCCGCGCTGAAGGCGAACTGCCCGGCGACGGCGCCACGCTGACCGAATGGGTCCAGGCCTGGACAAGTTACCAGGTCGGCGCCGGCAAGCCGAAGGAGAAGGAGGTCAACGAAGCGCGCATCCTCCGCGCCCAGGCCGACATTGCCGAGGCCAAGGCGCAGGAAATGAGGAAGCAGCTGCTACCACGCCATGAAGTCTCGAGCGCTGTTCAATCCGCCTTTGCTCGCGTGCGGGCGAAGCTGCTCAGCCTGCCTGCCAAGTGCGCCCCCCTCGTCCATGCCAAGCCGACGATCGCGGCCGTGCAGGACAAGCTGACGGAGCTGGTGCATGAAGCGCTCCTCGAGCTCGCGTCGACGAAAATCGCCACCGCTGATCCCGACGATCACGTCGATGGTGGTGGCGAGCGCGGCGATGGCGGCCACGGTGGCGACCTGGTGGCCGGTGCTGACGCCGCCGCCGAAACTGACGGTCAGCCAGTGGGCGGACACAAACCGGCAGCTCAGCGCCGAAGCAAGCGCCGAGCCGGGTAAATGGGACACGTCCCGCGCGGAATTCCAGCGCGGGATCATGGACGCGGTCAGCGATCCGCTGATCCAGGACATCGTCGTGATGAAGTCCGCCCAGGTTGGGTGGACCGAGATCATCGGAAACGTGGTCGGCTATTTCGTCGACCAGGATCCGGCGCCGATGCTGGTGATGCAGCCGACGCTGGAAATGGGCGAGGCATGGTCGAAAGACCGGCTCGCACCGATGATCCGGGACACGCCGTGCCTGACGGCGAAGATCTCGGACAGCAAGGCGCGGGATAGTGGCAACACCATCCTGCACAAGAAGTTCGCCGGCGGTCATTGCACGATCGCCGGGGCGAACAGCCCGGCTTCGCTCGCATCGCGCCCGATCCGCGTGGTATTGGCGGACGAGGTTGACCGTTACCCAGCCTCGGCCGGCGCCGAGGGTGATCCGCTCAGTCTCGCGTTCAAGCGCACCACGACGTTCTGGAATCGGAAGCGCCTCGCCGGATCGACACCGACCGTCGCCGGCGCCAGTCGGATCGAGGCAGCTTTCGAGCTGTCCGACAAGCGCTACTACTTCATCCCGTGTCCCAAATGCGGCACGAAACAGCGGCTCAGCTGGTCGCAGGTCAAATGGGAGAAGGACGAGGCAGGCAAACACCTGCACGAGACCGCCTATTATGAATGCGCGGCCGCAGATCCGGAGACGGGCGAGCTCTGCCAGCACCATTGGACCGATGCCGAGAGATGGGAAGCGGTCCGCAAGGGCGAATGGCGAGCGACGGCGCCGTTCAACGGTATCGCCGGCTTTCATATTTGGGAGGCCTACTCCTCCTGGGTGAAGCTGGCCGACACGGTGAAGGCCTTCGTGGATGCCAAGGGCAACCCGGAAACGCTGAAGACGTGGACCAATACCGCGCTCGGCGAGACATGGCAGGAAAAGGGCGAAGCCCCGGACTGGCAAAGGCTCTACGACCGCCGATCGAGGGAGCTGGTGTTGGAACAGGTCCCGGAATGGGCCGGCGCCATTACCGCTGGCATCGACATTCAGCGCAACCGCATCGAGTGCGATATCTGGGCCTGGGGGCCTGGCCTCGAAAGCGCGCTGGTCGATCACATCGTCATCGATGGCGATCCGGCCAAGGCCGAGATCTGGGAGGAAATGGACGCACTGCTCGGCCGGGAGTGGGAAACCGCCTCCGGACGGCGCTTGCGGCCGCTACGCTGGGCGATCGACACTGGCGACGGCTATTCGACCACCACTGTCTACGCCTGGGCAAGAAAATATCCCCGCCACGTCATGGCGATCAAGGGCACCGGCAAGTTCGACAGTTCATCGCCCGTCACCGGACCGACCTGGGTGGACACCACGGTCAACGGCCGGAAGCTGCGCCGCGGCGTGCAGCTTTGGACAATCGCCGTCTCGGTGTTCAAGTCCGAGACCTATGCCTGGCTGAACCTCGATGCCCCGGTCGACGGCCAACCGCACCCGCCGGGCTACATTCACCTGCCACAGGGCACGAACGAGACCTGGATCAAGCAGCTGGTCGCCGAGCAGCTGGTCAGGGTGAAGAGTAGATCCGGTTTCGGCCGGCTCGAATGGCAAATCACGAGCGGCACCCGTAACGAAGCCATCGACATGCGGGTCTATGCCCGCGCGGCTGCCTATGCGGTTGGCATCGATCGGTGGACGCTCCGACACTGGGCCAGGGTTCGCGGGCAGATCAGCGAACCAGGCGCAACGCCGCAAGCAAAGCCGGCCGAGCAACCGGCCCAACCGACTGAAACCCCTCCGCCGCAGCCCCAACAAGGCAGCGACTGGATCAACGGCGGCCGCTCTGACGGCGGCAGCTGGCTTTAGGATTTGAGCATGGCCTTGCAGCAGAGCGATATCGACGCCCTCAAATCAGCGATCGCGACCGGCGCCACGCGCGTCCGCTATCCGGACGGCCGCGAGATCCAGTACCGGACGCTCGACGAGATGCAGCGGATCCTCCGCATGGCGCAGGACGACATCGCCGCTTCATCCTCCGCTGGTCGGCCGCAAAGCCGCACCAGCGTGGCAGGGTTCTGACGTGAACTGGCTCGACCGCTCAATTGGCTGGGTATCGCCCAGCTCGGCGTTGCGGCGTGTTCGCGCGCGTGCAGCGCTGCAGCTCGCCACCCGGGCTTATGACGCTGCACGGCGCGATCATCGCACCATGAGCTGGAAAGCTGGCGGCACCGACGCCAACACCGAGATCGGCGCGGCCGAGGAGACTGTGCGCAACCGTTGCCGGGAGCTTGCCCGCAATAGCGGCTATGCCGTGCAGATCCTCGACACCTTCGCGGACAATGTTGTCGGCACAGGCATCATTGGCGCGCCGACCGGCCTGTCGAAGCGCAATCAGAAGATTGTTTCGGGCCTATGGACGGGCTTCAAGGACGAGTGCGACTGGGATGGCGACAACGATCTCGACGGGCTGCTCTGGCTCGCTTGCAAAGCCATGGCGGAATCGGGCGCAGCGATCATTCGCTTCCGTCGGCAGCGTTTCGATGCCAGCACGACCCGCACGCCGCTCAAGCTGCAGCTGCTCGAGCCGGATCTGATTGACGTCACCAAAACGACGATGCTGGCGGACGGCTATATCGACCGCGGCATCGAGTATGATGTGGAAGGCCGCGTGCGGGCATGGTGGCTTTACCCTGGGCACCCGGGGAACATGGCGAGCTGGCGCAGCCGGGCCATGACCAGCGAAAGGATCCCCGCCAGCGAGATCGTCTACCTCTACGACAAGCTGCGGCCGGGGCAGGATCGCGGGATGCCCTTGCTCGCGCCGGCTGTGATGCCGCTGCACGATCTGCGCGGCTATTTCGATGCGGAGCTGGTCCGCAAGCGGATCGAGAGTTGCCTTGCCGCCTTCATCAAGCCTGGCCTCGATGGCGCCGACGCGCAGATCGGCACGAGCACCGAAGCGGCGCGCCCCGGCAAGCTCGCCGAGAAGTTTGAGCCAGGAATGATCATGCGCCTGCGCGACGGCGAGGAGGTCACCGTCAGCACACCGGGCAGCTCGCAAGGGGTGGAGGAGTTCGCGACGCTCTACCTGCGCGAGATCGCGGCCGGCGCCGGCGTCATGTATGAGCATGTGACCGGCGACTTCAGCCGCGTGAACTATTCGAGCTGGCGCGCCGGCGGCCATGGCTTCCGTCGCCGCATGGAGCGCAAGCAATGGCACATCATGATCCATCGTGCCTGCAAGCCGATCGGCGCGCGCTTCAGGGAGGCGAGCATGGCGGCCGGGTTGCTGCCGTCGCAGGACTTCGGGATGCGCTGGACGCCGCCCGGCTTCATCTCGGTCGATAAGTACAAGGACGCCCAAGGCGATCTGCTCGATCTGCGCCTCGGCAAGGTGACCCCGAGCCAGCTCGTCGAGGCCAATGGCTACGATTATCTCGAGTTCCTGGAGCAACTCGCCGAGGATCTCGCGGCAGCCGACAACACACTTGGTCCCGGCGTCCATTTCGACGGGGATCCGCGCAAGGCCGCTCCCAATCAGGCCAGCGCCAACAGCGAGAGCAATCAGGACAACGGCAAGAAGGCCGCCTGACCCCCGGAAAGGATCGACATGCCCCAACGCAATACTGGCGCGGATCCCGCGCCGGCGCAGGAAACGCGCACCCACGACATCCCGATGGTCACTCGCGAGCTCCAGCTCCGGACCGACACCTGGAACGAAACCGAGCGCACGATCGAGGTGGTGTTCACCACCGGCGCGCGGGGTGCGCGGTTCGACTGGAATCGCTGGGAGTTTATCGACGAGGAGCTGGCCACTGAGCCGGCCAATGTTCGCCTCGAGCGGCTCAACAATGGTGCGCCGGTCCTCAACACGCACGCCCGTTACCAGCTCAGCGACCAGATCGGCGTGGTCGTGCCGGGCAGCGCCCGGATGGAGAACGGCCTCGGTATTGCCACGCTGCGCCTTTCCGATCGGGCGGAGGTTGCAGGCATCGTCGCCGATATCGCCGCCGGCATCATCCGCAATGTCTCGGTCGGCTACATCGTCCACACCTACGAGATCACCGAGCGCGACGGTCAGCGCGCCCTCTACCGGGCGATCGACTGGGAACCCTCCGAAATCAGCTTCGTGCCGGTGCCGTTTGACCACGGCGCGCAGTCGCGAAGCCAGACAACCGCGCAGGGCGGCTCCCCCTGCACCTTCCGCCGCATTTCGCCGGCACCCACCGTGGAGAATGAATCCATGCCTGCACGCAACTCGCAGGCCGGTAACGAGCCGGCCAACCAGAACGATCAGACCCGCAGCGCGCCGCAGGACGGCGATCAGGGCAACCAGAGCAATCCCAACCAAGAGCGCAACAACGAGGATAAGGCCGGCGCTCCGGCTCCGGAAACGCAGCGCTCGGCCGTCCTGACCTCGGCGACCGTCCTGACGCTATGCCGCAATGCCGGCCTCGACGCCGACGCGCAGACCGCGTTGGTCGATGCGCATGTGGCAACGCCGTTCACGCGTGCCGCGCTCATGGCCGAGCTGGGTGAGCGCTTCGTGGCGCGCGACGCCACCGCTCAGACCAACGGCCGCGTGCCTGCCCGCCCGGGCAGCGGCGTGACGATGGTGCGCGCGATGACCGACAGCCTCGTCCATCAGATGGCGCCCAGCGCGCAACTGAGTGAGGCCGGCCGCGAGTTCCGTGGTCTGTCCATGTATCGCATGGCCGAAGAGATCCTCGCGCAGTCCGGGGTTAATACGCGCGGGCTCTCCCGCACCGAGATCGTCGAGCGCTCGCTGCACACCACCAGCGACTTCTCGGCGCTGATGGGCGAGACGCTGCGCCGGCGCCTGCGCATGGCCTATGATGAAAATCAGCCGACCTATCGCATCTGGGCGCGCCGGGCGCCGAACGCGCCTGACTTCCGCAAGGTCGACGTCGTGCAGATGTCGGCCATGCCTGACCTGCTGCGGACCAATGAGGCCGGCGAGTTCCAGTATGGCACCGCCTCGGACGGCAAGACCAGCTACGGCCTGCTCACCTATGGCCGCATCATCGGCGTGTCCCGTCAGCTGCTGATCAACGACGATTTGCGCGCGCTTGAGCGGATTACTGTCGGTTATGCCGCCGCAGCCGCGCGCCTCGAGAACCGCACGGTCTATGCGCAGCTTACGTCCAATCCTGCCATGAACGATGGAACTCCCCTTTTCCATGCCGACCATGGCAATCTCGCTGGCTCTGGCGGCGCAATCTCCGAGGCAACGCTCGGCGCCGGCCGCACCCGCATGCGTTTGCAGAAAGGGATGCAGAAGGAGGAGCTCAACCTGGCGCCTGCCTATTTGATCGCACCGGCGACGCAGGAGCAGAAGGCCTATCAGTACACCAGCGCGCAGTATGTGCCGGCGACGGCGGCGGCCACCAACGAATTCCGCGCTGGCGGCCGAACGTCGGTGGAACCGGTCATCGACGCAGTCCTCGACGCCGTCAGCACCACGGCCTGGTACTTGGCTGCCAGCAACACCGCCGTCGACACGATCGAGTATACCTATCTCGATGGCGCCGAGGGCGTGCAGCTGAGCTCGCGGCCGGGCTTCACCGTTGATGGCATGGAGTTCAAGGCCAGCCTCGACTTCGCCGCCTCCACCATCGACTGGCGCGGCCTCGACAAGAACCCGGGCGCCTGATCGGACCGCTCGATTGATCAGCGGCTGGCCCTTGCGGTCGCTGATTTCCTTCCCCTCACATTGATGGAGATACCGTCATGAAGAATTTCGTGCAGGATGCCGAGACGATCGAAGTCCCGGCGCCTTATGACGTCGCGTCGGGCGGGGCGTTCCTCGTCGGCGCGCTCTTCGCCGTTGCACTCGTCGCGGCAAAATCCGGCGAGCTCGTCCGCGGCAAGCGCCGCGGCGCAATCACGCTCCCCAAGGCCACCGGCGCGGCGTGGGCGATCGGCGACAAGCTCTATTGGGACAACACCAACAAGGTGCTCACCAAGACTGCCTCGGGCAACACGCTGGTCGGCGTTGCGCTTGCCGTGGCCGCATCCGGTGACACGATCGGCCTCGCGCTGCTCACGGGCCAGATCGCCTGATCCCACAACGCTAGGCGGCGCCGCTTCATTCTCAGCGGCGCCGTTGTTCTTCAGCCAGCATGGAGATCGCCATGGGCCTGCCAACCGCCGGTCTGGCGACCATCCATCGCACAATGGCCGATCCGATCATCTACACCGGCGCCGGCGTGTTGGAGAAGGCAATAACCGGCGTTCATAGCGACGTGCCGGCCGACACATTCACCGGCGCCGGTGCCACGGCCCGCCACGTCTCATTCGAGATCCAATATGTCGATCTGCCAGGCATTCCGGCCAAGGGCGACGTGATTGTCCACTCCACCGGCCGCTGGGGCGTGATCGACCGCGCCAAGGACGACAGCATCGGCGCCTGGATCCTAGCGGTGGCGGCCGCATGATCGCCATCCGCGACCAGATCATGACGGATGCGGAGGCATCCCTACAGGGCAAAGCCGCCGAGATCGAGGTCATGCCGAGCGGCGACCCGATGCAGTTCGACGCGCTCCACCTTTACGATGACGGACAGCGGCCCGACCAGCGCACCGAAACCGGAACGCAGCGCCAGGGCATGACGCTCAGCATCGAGGGCTTTGTCGAGGACGCGAGCGGTCGTGCCGCGCTCGCCCGCCTGAATGCGCTCTATGCCGCAACCGTGACGGCAATCTTCGGAATGGCGGACGCCTCTTCGCTGATCGAGAACATCGAGGAGGG
Organism: Sphingobium sp. B8D3A; assembly: GCF_025961995.1. Taxonomy (NCBI): domain Bacteria; kingdom Pseudomonadati; phylum Pseudomonadota; class Alphaproteobacteria; order Sphingomonadales; family Sphingobiaceae; genus Sphingobium; species Sphingobium sp. B8D3A. Next base: position 2,225,117 of record NZ_JAOQOS010000001.1, read on the forward strand.
CGACATGCGGATCAATCGGGTGCCGCTGGGCAGCACCCACCGCCTCGCCTTCTCGCTCGACTTCCTCATCACCTTCCCGACCCGCCGCGGTGACCCGACCGCAACCTGACCCTCCGACCAGAAGCGAGACACCGACATGGACCAGACGATCCGTCCGGCCAACAGCGTTATGCTGTTCAAGCTGGAAACCGCCGAGGGCGTTGACGCCGGCCCCACCGCCGCCAACGCCTTTCCCTACGAGGCCGATGGCTTCAGCTATAACACGCCCTTTACCGAGGAGCAGAGCAACGAAGCGACCGGTAGCCTGGTCAGCGGCGCGCCACTGATCGTTGGGCAGCCGGCCGAGGTTACGATCCGCTTCCGCATGAAGGGCGCAGCTGCTGCTTACAGCGCCAGCGTGAAGCCGCCCCATCATGATCTTTTGGCTTCGTGCGGCCTGCGCGGCGTATTCCAGGCCGCGATCGCAGCGGCTGCCCTGACTGCCGGCAGCGCGACCACCGCGACCCTGGGCACGGGCTTTGCGACCACCGCGCAGCTTTATCGCGGCATGCCACTGGTGCTTTCCGGCGGGCCTGGCGCCGGGCGCACGACGCTGATCGCCGATTACACAAGCGGCAAGGTCGCGACCCTGGTCGACACGTTCGACACGCCGCTCACGACCAGCACGCAAGCTGCCATCCCGCCGAACTGGACCTATGCCGGCACCTCGCCGGCCGACGCGGCCGCTCGGATCACCGACCATCCCTCCGGCACCCTTTATCTTTATGAGGACGGCGTGCTCCTCAAGTTCGTCGGTTGCCGCGGCATCATTCAGGAGTGGGGCGGCGACACGGCTAAGCCGGGCTTTATCACCGTCAAGCTCATGGGCGTTTTCGCCGGCCGCACGGACGCCGCAGTGCCGGTCGTCTCGGTGGCCGCCCATGCCGCACCGATGCTGGTGCAGGGCGTCAACCAGCCCAACCCCGCCTTCCTCATGGATCGCAAGGGTCTGCCGATCGACCGCTGGTCGATCAACCTGCAGGCCGAACAGGAATCGCCTGGCGATCCGAACACCAATTATGGCTTCGGTCCATCGATCCTCGGCAAGCGCACCGGTCGCCTGGAATGCGACCCCAAGGCCACGCTGGTCGCCACTCGCGACATTCTGGCCGAGATCCAGAACTCGGCCGTCTACAATGGCGTGATCCGCGCCATGGGCAGCGCCAATAATCGCTGGGCCGTCACGCTTCCGCAGCTCACCCCTGTCGGCGCACAGCCGGGGACCAGCGGATCCCTGCGCACCTTCCAGGAGCGTCGCGCCATGACGACGCCGGGCAAGGACAGCAACGGTCGCGACGGCGACTTCATCCTCTCTTTCTGGTGATCTCATGACGATAGTGACATCGACAGCGGCATCTGCCGCCCTGCGCTACACACCCGAATGGCTCAAGCAGGACGAGAAGCCACCCGTCTTCCTGCTGCGCGCCGGCAACGTCCTGGAGCGCGAGCTCATGGAGGCCGAGTTGGCGAGCGAACACCTCGCCGGCACTGTATGGCCCTGGGAGCTCGAGGAGGCCTGTGTCACGGGTCTGCGCGAGCTGGGCGGCGAAGGCAGCGAGGAGCTCATCCTCCTCGCCCATACCGCCCATAGCGGCGAGACGATCAGCGATCGCGACCAGGCTGTCCTGTCTGAAGCCCTGGCGCTGCTCGCGCTGCATTGGCCGCCCTATAAGCTGCTGCTCGCCCAGCAGCAACGCCGCAGCCAGATGATCCCGATCGTGGCCTTCCGGCGCTTCTGCATCGGGTGGGAGAATATCGAGACGCCGTTCAAGCGCGGCATCGACAAGCTGGTCGAGCTCGATTCGCTGGCCGGCATCCCGTCCACGACGCTGCGCGCCGCCGGCGCGCAGGCCTGGCGCCTGCAACACGGAGCGCTCGAGCGAAAAAACTCCGATGCGCCCTCGAAATCCGCCGGCGACCCGGGGACTTCGAATTCGGGCGCAGATACCCCGGCGGATGGGTCATCGACGGACAGCAATACGCCGAAAACCCCCGACTGACCGTTCCGCGCTGGGCGCTGTTCGTCGTGGACCTGTGGCTCCGCGCCCGCCTGCAAACCGCCCTCGGGCCGTTCGGCATGCGCGGCGCGGCGCCCCTGCCCTGCGCCGGCGGATGGCAGGAACAGCCAGCGGCCTTGATGGACTGCTTCGCCGCCCTCGATGACATGACGGCGGAAAAGGATTGAGCCATGCCCTCGATCGAACTCAGGCTCGATCAGCGTGAGATCGATCGGTCGGCCGACCTGGTCGTGCGCGCGATCCTGACACAGGCAACGGCCGCTGTGCGTGCCGAAACCAGGGGGCTCGAACGCGACCTTGAGGGCCTGACCCGCGAAGCCGCCGGCGGCAATCTCTGGCGAGCATGGAAAAGCGCGACCTTCCCGCGCGGATCCCGCCTCGCAGCCGCGCCGGCAGGCGAGGTGTTCGTCAATGGCGGCTCACGCACCCGGGGCGCGATGACCTTCTGGTCGCAAGCGGGGGTCAACCGCTCCAAGGGCGGTTTCTATCTCGCCATCCCGACCGAACATGCCGGCGTCAACACACGCTCCCGGGATCTCTCGCCAGGCGAATGGGAGCGGCGCAACGGCCAGCGGCTCGTCTTTGTCTACCGCGGCGGGGGCAAGCCCTCCCTCCTCGTTGCCGAGCATCGTTACCGCGCGCGCAACGGGCGTGGATCCCGCGCGGCCACGTCGCGCCGGCAAGGCGGCGCCTATAGCGGTTCCGCCACCGAAACCCTGCCGATCTTCGTCCTCATCCCCGCCCAGCGTTTCGCCAACAAATTCTCGATCGAACCGGCCATCGAGCGACGCGGCCGAATGCTCCGCGACAATTTCACTCGGCGCATGAACCGCCTGCGCACCGCCATCGATGGCACGCGCGAGAGCTGACCCGGAGGCCCTATGCAGTTCGACATCAATGGGCGTCTGCAGCTGAACGGCGAGGCCCTGTCCTCCAGCGTCAAGAAACTGACTTCGGGTCTCGGACCCGCCATGGAAGCCGCCGGCGCCGAGGCCGGCGCAAAACTCGACCGCGCGCTCGATCCCGGCCTGCGCGCCGTCGAACGCAAAATCGAGAGCACCTTCAAACGGGCGCTGAAGGTCACGCCGGACGCCGGCATCCTCGATCTGGATCTGCCCGGCCTGCGCGCCGGCGCGATCGCCATGGAGCAGCAGGCCACACAGGCCCGCGCGCTGGCGGCGGCGAAGGAGGCGCTCAACCGCTCCAGCGGCGTCGTGACACGCGCCCAGCAGCTTGAGATCGCGGCGGCCCAGAACGTCGCCACCAAGTATGAGCGACAGGCCCGCGCTGCCCGCGAGGAAGTCCAGGCGCTCGAGCTGCTGCAGGCCGAGCTGGGGCAGACGGCTAACGCGCAGCGCGACATGGCGCAGGCCTCGGGCGCGCAACGTAATGGCCTTCAGCAGGTCGGATATCAGTTCCAGGACTTTTGGGTGCAGGTTGCTGGCGGCACGAGCGCGATCCGCGCGGCCTCGCAGCAGCTGCCCCAGCTGATCGGCGCGCTCCAAATGATGGGTAATAGTGCGGAGAGCGCCAACACTAAGTTCGGCAAGTTCACCCGCTTTCTTGGCGGCGGGTTCGGCGTTGCGCTCGGCGTCGCCATTCCCATGGTCGGAATGTTGGTCGAAGGGCTACTGAGCTCGGGGGACGCTGCCGAGGAAGCGCGAAAGGGCGCACTCGATCTCACCCAAGCAATCGACTTCCAGAGTATGAGCGTGCGCGATCTCGTCGCCGCGATCGACGAGCTCGAGGCAGCCCAGCGCAAGCAGCTGGTGAGCGCCCGCGCGATGGAGGAGCAGGCCGTCCGGAACGCCGCTCGGGCAGTCGAGGCAGCGAAAGCCCAGCGCGAGCAGGCAATCGCAACCCTGGAAGCCCTGAAGGCAACCGAACAGTCCAATTTTGCCGCGCTGACCGGCGGTGTTGGCGCCGACTCTGCGCAGTTCGCCCTCCGTCAGTCGATGGGCAATGTCGACAAGCAAATTAAGCAGCTCGCGGGCGCGCAGACCAAAGCTGAACTGCTACTGCGTCAAACTGAGATACCGGTGCTCCGGCGGCGCATCGATGCGCAGACAGATCCTCGCAAGGCAGCGGACGAACGCCGCCAGGCTGCGCAGGACATGCTCGATCGGCAATATCAGATGGGCGCGCTGCGACTGGAGCATTATGCGGCAGCCAGCGCCGCTGTTGCCAAGGCCCACGACAAAGAGATTGAGACCCTCAACAAGAAGACGCCGGCGATGCGCAACGCCGCGGCGGCAACGCAGCGGCTCGCCGAGCGCGGCGAGGATGCGGCCAAGCGGATCGCAAATATCACCGACCGCTTCACCGACATGCCGAGCGAGCTGCAGCAGACGCAGCGCGCCCTGCGTGAGCTCGACGACCTGGCCAATGATTTTGCGCTCAAGAAGCCGCCGAACTACGAGCAGCTGCTCGATCAGATCGAGAAGGCCCGCGATCTCATCAGCAACGCGCCAGGCCGTCGACTGCAGAAGGAGCTGGACGAAGAGCTCCAGCATATGGAGGAAGCGGCGCGCCTGGAGGCGATCCGCGCCACAGAAGGCGAGCATGCTGCCGAGGCGGCGGCTGAGTATCTCCGGATCGTGCGCCAGTTTCCGACGGCCACGCCCCAGCAGCTCGCGCCCTTGCAGCAGGCGATCGACAAGCGCCGCCTGCAAGCAGAACTTGGAGACTTAGCCGACGAGGTCACGGTCGATGTCGGCATCCGCGTCGACAAGGCCAATGAGGAGCTTGGTCGGCTCGCCGACGAGTTCGAGGATCTGTTTAGCAACGGCGTCGATTCCGTCTGGGAGCGATTTGAGCGGATCGGCATGGGGACGATCGCCAAGACGGCCGCCGAGCTCGCGATGGGCAAGTGGGACAGTCTGTCCGACAAGAGTAAGGCCACGCTCCGCGAGATCAGCGGCAACGCCGGCGTCGGCGCTGCAGCCGCGCGGATGGCGGGCGGCAACAGCCTGGGCGGCGCATTCGGTGGCGCGATCGGCGGCGAGATCGGCAAGCGGCTCGAAAAGCCGCTGACTGACGTTCTCGGCAAAACACTTGGCTCCATAGCCGGACCGCTGGGATCCATTGCGGGCGGACTGCTCGGCGGCGTGATCGGCGGGCTGTTCAAGAAGACGCCGATGGGCTCGACCATCGTTACCAACAATACGGCGAACCCAGTTATTTCGGGCACCAAGGATGCGGGCGTCGTCGATTCCCTCACCGGCATGTCCAAGGGTCTGCAGCAGAACATCCAGCGGATCGCGGACCAGCTCGGCGCCGAAGTCGGCCAGTATGCCGTCAGCTTCGGACAGCGCGGCAGCTATTATCGCGTGGCCGGCACTGCCACAAATGCGGTCGGGAACAAGCATCCCTCGCGCACGCCCGGGATCGAGCTTCTCTATGACGGCGAGGATCCGGAGACGGCCATGCGGCTCGCGGTTCTGAACGCCCTGCAGGACGGCGCGATCAAGGGCGTCCGCGAGGGCACACAGAAGCTGCTGAGAGAAGCCAGCGACATAGAAACCGGGCTGAGCAAGGCCCTCAGTTTCGAGCAGGCGTTCAAGGATCTGAAGCGCTACACCGACCCGGTCGGCGCCGCGCTGGACGAGGTGAACCTCAAGTTCAAGCAGCTGGTCAAGATCGCCAAGGAAGCCGGCGCGACCGACGAGGAGATGCGCCAGCTCGAGCAGCTCTACAAGCTGCAGCGCGACGAGGCGGTCAAGGCGGCCGGCGTCGCCACCGACGCGCTGAAGGACTTCCTGCAGTCTCTGAAGGCGGGCAGCAATTCGCCACTGTCGCTGCGAGAGCAGCAGGCCAATGCCCGGGCTGCGCTGGATCCGTTCATCGCCGATATCAACGCCGGCAAGAATGTCGACACCTCCAAATTCCAGGAGGCCGCCCAGACATTTCTGCAGATCGAGCGGGACATCAACGGCTCCACCAAGGAATATTTCGCGCAGTATGACATGATCACCAAGCTCACCGAGCAAGCGATCAGCGCAATCGACAAGCAGAACGCCAACAACGGCACGGGCAGCGAGAACCCCTTCGAGAAGGCCATCGCGAAGAATAGCGAGGCGACGGCCAACATCCTCGAGCAGCAAAGCACCATGTTGGCCGAACAGACCCAACTGCTGAAGGTGATCGCCGGGAGCGGCAGCCTGGACACCTGGTGGCAAGCGCAGCGCGGATACTGACGAGGATCCATGGCAGCACTTCCTGAAGATGTCGCAGCGTCATCGCGGGCGGCGGCGATCGTCATTGTGTCGGACACGGCGCTCCTGGACCGCTTCCCCACGGCCCGCGATGGCAAGAAGGCTCCGGCCGAGGGCTATTGCGACAGCGCGGCGGACACCGAGGCCATCCTCGACGCCCGGGCCGCACTGATCGGCCAGCAGGGCCGGCGCCGGTTCGCCGTCAAGATCGCGGCCGTCCTGGACATCAGCCTCGATGGAGGCGTGCCTTGCTATCGCTTGATCGACGATGAGCAGCAGGTCGACGCCACGATGGTGGTGGGCCGGATCGAGATCGATCTCGAGGACGAGACGAGCACCGTGGAGCTGTTCGGATGAAGGCGACGCTCTGCAGGATCGATGCCTGGTCAGGCACGACGCCCACCACGCTGCGGCTTTCCAACATAGACGACGAGCGCGTCTGCCATCTGGATAGTGCCAGCTGGCGGCCAGCGATCGCCCGACTGCCCAAGCTGCGCTACGACATCTTCGATGGATCGTTCGGCAGCCAGCTCACCGCGCCGACCGGCGAGCTCGCGATCCAGTTTTCAGCCTTGCCGGAACTGCCGGCGCTGGATCTCTACGATGGGCGCGTGCGCCTGTGGCAGGGAGAGCTCGGCGCGCCGTGGAGCGATTACGCGCTGATCTTCGACGGCCGCGTGCGTGAGCAACCGCCCAGCGGCGAAGGCGCCATGCCCCTGTCCATCGGCTGCGACGACGCCTGGCTCGATGAGCCTTTGCTTGGCACCTATGCCGGCACCGGCGGGGCGCAGGGCAGCATCGAGCTCAAGGGCAATGTGATCCCCTGGCTGATCGGATCACCGCGCTTTGTCGAAGGCGTGTTGATCGACGCCGTCGACAATATTTATCAGCTCAGTAATGGCAGCATGGCTGGCGGCCAGATGGCGTTCGACCGGCTCAGCCGTCTCGGACCGCCAGTGGCAAACTATCCCAGCTTTGCCGCGCTGAAGGCGGCGACGATCGCCAATGGCGACTGGGCCACGTGCGTAACACTTGGCCTGGTCCGGCTTGGTGCTCCGCCGGCCGGCCTGCTCACTTTCCACGCCTTGGGCGACAATGGCGGCGCACGCGCATGGGTGCGCCGGCCCGGGTCGATCATCTATCGCATTGCCGAGCGCCTCGGGAAACTTGACCGCGTCGTCGTTGCAGATCTCGACGCCCTCGATGCGGCCTGCCCTTACAACCTGTCCCTGGCCCTCACTTCACAGACCACCGCCCGCGATGTCATTCTGAGCATCGCGCAGAGCATCAACGCCACGGCTCTGATTGATTGGCTCGGTCGCTTGCGCGTAAGAGCGGTGCAGATCGGCGCGCCGGCCGGCACGCTCGCGTCGGATGGCAGCAATTGGCCGCCAGTCGCATCTGTCGAGCAGATGTCGGTCAGCACGCCCTACTGGCGCCTGGCGCAAAAGGCCGCGGTCACCAACCGCGTGCACACGCTCAGCGAAATGGCGCTGAACGACCCGGCGCTGGCTGCAGCGATCGCGGCGCAAGAAGCGGCCGACGCCGCCAGCATCCGGATCGGCCGCATCACCTCGGATGGCTGGCTCACCGCCGGCGCCGACAAGCAGGGCCTGGTGCGCGAGCATGACTCGCTGACGACCCGGTTCACCGCCGCCTATGACAAGGCAGCCGACCTGGGCGTGGCCGCATCGGAACGCGCCGCTGCACAGGCCGACATGGAAGCGCTTCTCGATTTCCTCGAGGCAGTTACGCCCGACTGGGATAATGCCGGCGTCGACAGCCCCGTGAACGGGCCGGAGCTCGATGCCCTGTTCTACGCTGCAAGCGTTACTGTCGCGATCCTGGAGAACGCGGTGCGGGGCCTTCCGGGCGATCCGGGGCCAGAGGGGCCGCCGGGCCTCGATGGTTACAACACAGCCGTCGTGTTTCTCTTCAGGCGAGCTTCCAGCGCTCCCCCTCCCCCGTCCACGATCGCCACCTACACGTTCGCGACCGGGGTTCTCACGAGTCATAATAACAGCTGGTCACAAGAGCCACCGGCCGGCGCCGAGCCGCTGTACATGATATCGGCAACGGCGCGCTCGAAGCTCGCGACCGATACGGTCGAGGCCTCTGACTGGAGCACGCCGCGCATTCTTGCCCAAAATGGAGCGCCGGGCGCCGCCGGGCCTGCCGGCGCTTCCGCGATCGGCTTCGTCCAGGATGACCACCCCGGACCCGGCCAGTTCGTCTCGCAGACCTGGTACCGCCCGACGTCGAAACAATGGTTCCGGTGGACGGGCGGCGATTGGGAGCGGATCCTCGGCGCAATTTCAGCGCTCGACATCGTCGCTGACAGCGCATTCCTTGGCAACGCCGTCGTTGTTAATGCGAAAATTGGCAACCTAGAAGTCAACACCATCAAAATTGCCGGCAATTCGGTGACCGACAAAGGGTCGGTACAGATGGTCTCGGGTGTGACGGTACCACGCTTTGCCACGCAAACCTTGATGACGCTCACCAAGACGAAGATCGAGGCCGCTTCTGACCTCGACTTTGATGTCAGTTTGTTCGTTCAGACCAATGACGATCTGAACGGCATAGTTGTTCTCCGCACCGCGGCCGAAACCTTCGACCCATATTACGGCTATAATGTGCCGCTGTTCCAATATGTCGTGCCGATGCGAGCGGGCGGGACTGGTCCCGGCTTCGGGATGCCGTTCAGCTGGGGCATCAGCCTGGGTGGCTTCGCTGCCGGCACCCACACATGGCAGCTCCTCTACACCAACAATGGCGGTGACTTCGTTAACGCGCTCACCGTCCTGGGCGGATCCAATCTACGTTATGGCGAGGTGAAAAGATGACCCCGGAGCGAGAGTTCTGGCTTGTCTGGTCCGATGCGTCCGCGAGCATCGTGAGCAAAGGGCATGGCATATCGGGCGACTTCGCCAGCCAGCATTTCCCAGATGCATTGAGAGCTGTGCCAGTCGATCAGTCCGCCTGGATCAAGAATGCGAACTGGACCGCCGACGACGTTCGCGAACCACTGCTGGCACAGCTTTCGGGGCGCTTTGCGCTTGAGGTAAAGGCCGGCTGCCCCTCGCCCTCCGGCCGCATCTGCTGCGATGATCAGGCGCAGTCCCGCTTCGAGAGCACCCTGCGATATTTCAAGGAAGCGATCAGGCGGGGCGAGCCGGTCTCCTCCATCAACTGGACGATGTGGGATCGATCGCAGGTGCTCTTAAGTCTTCCAGAGTTCGAGGACATGGGCCACGCGCTGGACAAAGGCTTCCAAGCCAAAATGGCAGTCCGGCAAGCTAAAGAGGCCGCTTTGCGCGATCCCGACGCGAGTTTTGCAGACCTAATGGCGGTCGACATTTCTGCCGGTTGGCCTCCGAGTGAACAATAGCCTTCGCCAACACATTTTGCAGCTTTGCGCTCCGGGACCAGGGCCAACGCAAAGCATGACCGAACCGCCTCAGCCGGCCCCCTTGCAGTTTTGAGAGAACCGACCGATGAGCAACGCAATCATCATGCGGCCGCTGCCGGTCGCCGTCTTGAGCGGCACGAACAGCTTATCCGGATACCAACCCCTCAATGTCGCCAACGACTGGCTGGGCATGGTGTGGAAGGCGCAGGCCTCCGGCGCCGCCAGTCAGTCCTTCATCATCGACCTGGGAGAGGATCTACCGGCTGATACGATCGCCTTGCTTGGCCTCACCGGCGCGACAAGCAGCTGGCAGCTGCAGGTGAGCGCGGCGACCAACGCGCAGGGCGCCTTCAGCGGCGCCAGTCACGCCTGGCCAGCGGTCCCTCTTCTCGCCGGCATCGCCACGTTCCCAAGTGGGCGCGGCCGGGCCTATTGGGAGAAGCCGGCGAGCGGGCCGAGTGCCGCCCGCTACTGGCGTATCACCATCACGACGCCGGCGAACAACACGGCCGTCACAGTCGCCCGCGTAGTGATCGGGCAGCGGCTGCAGCCCGCACGCAATTTTGCCTTCGGCGCCGCATTTGGCGTTCGCGACCATGGCAAGGCCGAATGGTCGGCCAGGGCGGTTCTTCTTCGTCGCCGCGGCCTCAAGCTGCGCAGCACGGGGCTGTCGTTCGCATCGCTGTATCGCGACGAAGTCGAAAAGCTGATCGACCCGCTGATCGCGGCGGTCGGCGCCACCGATCCCATCCTGCTGGTGACAGATCCGGATCCGCACGCTCAGCGACAGAACAGGATCTACTTCGGGCCGCTGATCGGCGACCTCGGGACCATCTGGGCGCGAGCCAATGCGGGTTTCCAATGGCAGGCCAATGTCGTCGACCTGGAGCCGATCGGCGATGTCGGCGCCAGCTTTGCCCCGCCGACCCCGACGCCGGCGCCGAGCTGGACCAGCCCGCCGACCGTGAGCGGCGCAGGTTCTCCGCCGCGCGTCGGCGACATGCTGACAGCCGCCGGCGGCACAATCCTCAACGGTGATCATGCCGGATGGCGCTGGCTCAGAAATGGCGCGCTGATCTCCGGCGCAACAGGAGTGACCTATGTGTTGACGATCGACGATCTCGCAGCGCTGGTTGGGCCGCGCCAGCTGGCGTCTGGACCGGGCGGCAGCGGCTCCAACGACGGCGACCCTGTCGGGCCGGTCAACCCCACGGTGCCGGGGGTGATTTCCGGGCTGACCGCGACGCCCGGAAATGGCCAGGTCGTGCTTTCCTTCGACGCGCCTGCAAATGGCGGGTCGCCGATCACGGACTATGTCTACCAATACAAGCTTGCCGCCGCGTCGACCTGGACGACATTCGCAGATGGCACTTCCGGCGTCACGGGAGCCGTCATCACCGGCCTGACGAACGGCCAGGCACATAATTTCCGCGGAGCGGCGGTGAACAGTGTCGGCCAGCAACCGACGTGGTCGAATGTTGCGACCGCCACGCCAGTTGCACCGGCCGCGAGCTATACCGCTGGGTTCACGCTCTCCCAATTCCCGGCGTATGACGACAAGCGCATCTATCAGCGCACCACGACAGCGGGCGGCGGCCAGGGCAAGGGCACCGGTACGATCCGCGTGCCATTGTCAGGCACGGTGACGGCAGGCACGATCGGTGCGCGCATCCGCTCTGCGGCTGACGGCACGACGATCCTCCAAACCGAGTGGACGGCCGGCACAGTCGCCAACGGTGCCAGCTTCATCGACGTGAGCGGCATCGACGCGCGGCTTGGCTGGTTCTTCGTGGACCTGAAGGGCGCGGACGGCGCGTGGCAGCTCGGCACCGTCAAGGTCGGCATGGGCATGCTGACCGGCTTTGCGGGCCAGTCGCTCGCGGTGCGGATGCTGGGCCGTCAAGCCACCGATTCCACGGCCACCTTCGCCTCGCTGGATATCGTGCCAGATCCTAACAGCGCTGTGCTGGCGCGCTACGTGGATGGCAACAGCTACAATCCTACCGCCGCGACTATGCCCTGGCAGACGCCGGCTGATATGAGCAACAGCACCGGTCCTAACTCGGTCGGCGTCGGCGAATATCTCAATCGCATGATCGCGCTGACCGGCGTCAACTGCGGCGTTGTCGGTCATGCAGTCGGCGGCACGACCATTACGAGCTTCTACAATGGTCAAGGCAACTGGACCGCGCTCACCGAGGTGATGAACCGCGCAGGCAACGGCTTTGAAGCTTTCGTGTGGGGCCAGGGCCATACCGAGGCCTCGAACGGCATCCCACCCAAGGTTTATGGTCAGGCCCTCGGCACAGTCTTCAATCAGTTGGCCGCGCTCAACAGCCTGTCATCCTTCGCCAAGCTCGTATGGACCATCCCCTCCATGGGGCTGGTGCGCAGCTGGGGCACGCCCTGGCAGGTGAGCCGCATCCGCAAGGGTGCGCAGGACTGGTGCGCGGCCAATGGCGCAACTTACGTCCACATGGACGATGCCCTGATGAGCAGCGACGGTATCCACCAGACGCAGGCCGGATCGCTGACCATGGCCCGACATCTGTATCGCGCGCTGCGCAGCCACTATGGCGCCAGCGCCGGCCTTGGCCCAGCACCGCTCTCCGCCACGCGATCAGGCGCTACGATCACACTTACGCTGAGCAATGTCGGCCAGACCGGACTGGTGCTGAGCGGCACACCGGGCAACCGGTTGTGGGTGTTCCCGCGCGGCCGGGTCAATCCGCTGGCGAACAACGCGACCGACAACCGCTTCCCGGTTTCCTCCGTCAGCGTCGTGAACGCCACGACGCTGTCGATCACGCTCGCCAACGATCCTGGTCCCGGCCACGAGCTCGACCTGTGGGTCTACTTCCCGAGCGGCCCTGCCAATGCGGCGACCGACACGATCCGCGACGACCGCACCGATGGCGACGGGATCGCCACGGGGCGCATCGTGCAGGCAAGCATGGCGCCGATCGCCATCGCGGCGCCGACGCCGGGCGGCGCCGTGAATGCACCACCCAGCGGCTTCATCGCGCCGGCCAGCCCGCTCAGCATGGTGGAGACGAGCACCGCTTATGCGACCAGCACCGGCGGCGCGTCGTTCGGCCAGCAGATGACCGGTGGAACCGCGCGCGCGAGCAAGTGCCCTGTTTTCGCGCCGATTACGGTCGAGGGTTTCTTCACCTGCCCCGACCCGCTTCCGGGCGCGCTCCAGGTTCTGTTCGGTGGGTTCGGAAGCAGCGGCGCCCGCTTCGTCGCCATTGATACCGCCGGCAAGCTGCGTGTTTGGAGCGGTCTCACCGGCACCACCGTGCTGGTGCCGGGCAAGCGATATCATGTCGCGTGCCAGGCCGGGCCGGGAGGGCTGGCGCTTTATGTAACCAACGTCACCGATGGCCTGCCCGGCACCCGCGAGAACTTCGCTGCGTTCGGCGAGACGATCGCGCCAGGCGGCTCGGGCTATTCGCTGCGCAATCACAATGGCGAATATGCGCTCACCGCGGGCGCGCTGGATGAATGGGCGGTGTTCAACAGCGAGCGCTACAGCGGCACGACCTACACCTGCCCGAGCGCCCCATTCACCGGTGAAGAACCCGACATCGTCGCGCTCTACCGCTGCGATGGAACCGCCAAAGATGCGGTGGCGCGATGAACATGATTGACCGTCACGACATCATCAAGCGCGGCTTTGACGCCGGCGCGATCGCCACCGCCTTTGGAGGCCTTATCGAGATGCTGCCAGCTATCGCCACCAGTCTCTCGATCATCTGGATGGCGTTGCGGATCTACGAAATGGACACAACCCAGCGCCAACTCGGCCGCGTGCGATCGACGGTCGCCCGGTTGAACGCCTGGCTTAAGAAAGGACGATAAATGGCCGACGCTAAGATGCTCGCGACTGGCGTCGCCAGTGCCATGCTGGCGATCGCCGTTCCATTCGGCATCAGTTGGGAGGGCATGAAGCTCAACCCCTACAAGGACCTGGTCGGCGTGTGGACCGTCTGCGGCGGCGCCACCCATGTCCCGATGCGTCCATATACCGAGGCCGAGTGCCGCGAGATCACGCTCGCCCAGTACCGGGACTTCGGCGAGGGCGTGCGCGCCAGCGCGGCCGGGATCGATCGCGAGCCCTGGCAGTGGGCCTCGCACACCACTTTCGCCTCCAACATCGGGATCTCGGCTTATGCCCGCTCGAGCGTGCGGCGGCTGTTCGTCCAGGGCCGCTATGTGGAAGCGTGCCGAGCGATGCGGCTCTACAAATATGCCGGCGGCAAGGTCGTCGCCGGCCTCGTCTATCGCCGCGAAGGCAAAGACCGGCGGATCGGCGAATATGAGCTCTGCATGGTCGGCGCCGTGCCGGCCGAGCTGGGAGGCGCCTGACCATGTCCCTCCTCATCCGCGCGCTGCCGCATGTGCTGGGCGTCGGCGCGATCCTGGGCGCGCTGTGGTGGCTCGATGACCGAGGCTATACCCGCGGCCAGGCCGACGCGGAGCGCGAGCGCATGATCACGGCCGTCATGCTGACGCGCAGCGCGCGCGAGACAGAGCAGGCGATCGGCGAGCAGATCAATGCGGCCAGTGCTCGTTACGAAGCGGGGCGCTCGGCCCTGCAGGCGACCCGAACCATCATCCAGCCCACCGTCACCAAGGAGATCATCCGTGAGCCGCGTCTTTCCAATCCTGCTGCTGGCCTCACTGACGGCCTGTTCCGCGAAGTCAATCGCGCCCGGGGAGCGGTTGGCGCCTGTGCCTCCACCACTGCCGGCGGCATTGTCTGTCCCCTGCCCGGCGCCGGCGCTTCTGACTGACAAGAGCATCGGTGAACTGGCGCAGGGCGATATCGCCGCGGTACTGGACGGGCACGACTGCCGACTGCGCCATGCGGAAACGGTCAACGCCTATGTCGCAGCACGGCAGGCGGCGATCGATTGGAACCAGGAGAAGCAGCTGAACGGCAAGCCGCTCAAGCCGCCGGTGGCGCGTAGCGGCCGATCGACATCAGCTGGCTCGGATAAGGGGCCGCGAGACTGAGCGCATCGTCCAGATCGGTGCGAAGCCACCGATCGTAATCCTCCGGATGCAGGATCACCGGACAGGCCTTGGGGTGAATGGCCCCGACGACATGAGCGGCCGGATCGCCCTCATAGCCGCAGGTGAGAAAGGAATAGACCGGATCGGCCTCGGTCGGCCGCCAGATGCCCGCGAAGGAGAATGTGGGCTGTGATGGCACCGTGAACCAATAAGGGCGCTTCTTTCCTGTCTCCGGATCCGCCTGGACGCTCCACTCCTGGAATTCATTGACCGGGACGAGGCAGCGTCGGGCTGGATTGGCGAGCGCCGACTTCCAGAACGGCGACGTGTAGTTGCGCACATTGGTGACCGGCTTGCCCTGGAAGGGGAAGCCCCAGCTCATCACCGAGAGCAAGCGCTCGCCACCTTCCTCTCGCACGACGTAACCGGGCTTGCCCGGCGCAACATAATCCTTTTCGACCAGCAGGGTCCCTGCAGGATCCTGGCGCGCATCGAACCGTGCGAGAAAGTCCTTCAGCCCGACCTTGACGCTGTAAAGATTGCACATGGTGCCTCCTATCCCCTGAACCGGTTCGCGGCGCGTCGCCATTCGCCTTTTGGAGGAAGCGGCGGCTGTTCGCCAGTCGGGTCCTCGCGGCATAGCCTGACCTCAATGTACTTGTGCCGGCATTGAGTGCAGCGGAAGTGCCGCCACAACTGCTTTAGATGATCGTTCCAACCCTTGCGATGGAACAGCCACCACAGAGCGTGCGGGTCGTAAATCTTGAAATGGCCGCACCGCCGGCAGCGGATCGTGACGGTATATTGGAAGGCGGCCGCCTCGAAAATGCAGTCTGGCCCGGTGTGTAGCGGCATGAACGAATGGAGAACATTCGGCCGCCGAGTCGGTCAATAGCTGGGGTATCGGTTGGGGTATCGGCCCGTCGCAAATCGCTGAAATGCGCGACCGGGGCGGAGGGAATATCCGTCGCGGAGAGGCACTAGGCGTCGTGCTTAATCTTTTCCAGCTGCTCGCGACGGTATGAAAACAGCTTCTTGAGATTTGCAGCAGTGGTGGCAGCGGCCATCCAGTCGCCGCCTTCCAACCGGACCATGAAATCGCATTCCGAAATCAGCCTCCCGATCTCGCTGAATACGCGGGGATCGTCACGTGCAAGCGACTGGAGCGCTTCGAACTGGCCGCGATACCCAGCGAGCGTGACGAGGTAAAACTGCCAAAGCGACTGGGTGGGTTCAAGACCGACGGGATTGCTGATCCATTCGATGGTGACTTCAACGTGGGAGGCGACCCTAATCACCTCATCAATAAGGTGAATTCTCCGTTGCTCCGCTTGTTCCTGTTCGTCACGACGCCGCTTGTTGAACTCGCGCTCCTGACGAAACGCAATGAGTAACGCGCAGATTACTGCCGCCAAACTGCCGACGCCCGCCGCCCAATCCGCCGCGCTTCCCAACTCCATCTGACGCCCCTCGACAAACCAAGCGAGTGTATCATGCTCACAAATGCTGCGGTCAAGGCTGCGCGGATCCAGCCGCGCGCCTACAAAATGTTCGATGAGCTGGGGCTTTTCCTGTTCGTGGCACCGAGCGGCCTCAAGTCCTGGCGCCTCAAGTATCGCGTCGGCGGGAAAGAGCAGCTGCTCTCGCTTGGCCGGTGGCCCGATATGTCGCTGATCGAAGCCCGCGACGGCGCCGATCGTGCGCGATCGCTGATCGCGGCGGGGCTCGATCCGCGCGATCGCGACGCTGCGGCCCATGCCGACCAGTTCGAAACGGTGGCCCGCGCCTGGTTCGAGGACCGCCGCAGCCGCTGGTCGGCCGAACATGCCCGCGACGTGATCTTGAGCTTGGAGCGCGACGTTTTTCGGTCTCTGGCGAAAAACCCCATCGGCGGAATCGAGGCCGTGCAGCTGCTCGAGCTCGTCCAGTCGATCGAAGCGCGCGGCGCCATCGAAACGGCGCGTAGAATCCGGCAACGCCTGGACGCGATCTTTTCCTACGCGATCGTGCGCGAGCTCTGCACGACGAACCCGGCCGCAGCGCTCCGCGCCGAGCTGGCGCCGCCGCCGAGCGTGCAGCGGCACCCGGCGCTGGTCGATATCGATCAGCTGAAGGCGCTGCTGGGCGCCGTCGACGCGCTGGACGCTGCGCCGCGCGTGAAGCTCGCCTCGCGGTTTCTCGCGCTGACAGCCGTCCGCATTGGCGCGCTGCGCCTGGCGCGCTGGGGTGAGATCGAGGATCTAGACGGCCCTGCCCCGCTCTGGCGAATCCCGGCCGCGCACATGAAGCTGACGCGGGTGCGCAAGGCGGACGCATCCAATGATCATCTGGTTCCGCTGAGCCTGCCGGCAGCCGAGCTGCTGCGCGGCGCGGCCGCGCGAGGGTATGATACCCATTCTCTGATCTTCCCGATCGGCGCCGGCGCAATCGGCGAGCTCTACAATCGCGCCGGCTATGCCGGTCGGCATGTGCCGCATGGTTGGCGCGCGAGCTTTTCGACCATCCTCAACGAGGAATGCCCAACCGAAAAGGACGTCATCGACCAGGCGCTCGCCCATGTGTCGACCAATAAGGTGGAGGCAGCCTACAACCGCGCCGAGCATCTGGCGCGCCGGCGCGATCTGTTTTGCCGTTGGGCGGAGCTGCTGATGCGCTGACAAGTTGCTGCTGCAAACTTTACACGAGCTTCACCAACTGAGCCCATTCACCTACGATCTAGAATTCCGATAACGAACCTAAGCTATCTTTGGCACCGCCCAAGATTGAGTAGATTGTTAGGCGGAAACCCGTCTCCCTCGGTGGTAAGGTAGAAACGACCGGAAGTAGGATGGACACGCACCACGACGTCCACTGCCCTATTTCCCACCATAGTATAAAAGCTGTGCGTGCCGTTTCGGATATAATTTATGATATTGTCGATGGGATCTTCCCACCGCTCTGGTCCATCTGGTCTAGGGCCGCCGAGGCGGTCGATCCGCCGATCGGCGTCTGCTCCATCTGGAATTATACAATCGATCCTCACCACTGACATTTCACTACCCCCCTGTTTCGAGTGACGCAATCCGTCAGAGCTGATGATCCAATGTTGGTTGTTCGGAGTCCATATCTATTACACATAATGTTCTACTGTTGTTCGAGAGCAACATTTAAAGATTTCGACATATAACGCCTCCGTTAATTCACCGTTTTGGCGCGGAGCTATTGAATACTGAGGCACCCCTAGCAGTGATTTTCACCTCCTATCGCCGAGCTTGCCAGCAGCCAGCCGGCGCCGCCCTGGCACAGTTCTTGCCCCGCTATCCCCCTGGATAGCCCCCGGACCGGCCCAAGCCGGTCCGGCCCCTCCGGCGCGCCGGAGAGCTGAGTGTGCCTATGGGCGGTTGCTTGCGTCGGATATCCCTCATCGGGGCCCCGCGACGCGGGGTTGGAGCATCGAGCGTAGCTCGATTCCTTATCCCTTGTTCTTACAGGGCCTGATTCTGACCGTCTGGAGGACTCGCACCCTCCAAAAGACGGCGCATGCGGCGGAACGTCGAGCGAAGCCCTTCGTCGGCGATCGTCGCCAGCTGCTCGTCAGGCGTCATGGTGTTGAATTGGTCGAGGAACTGGCGCTGCTGTTCCGCTCGCCGGCTCTGCTCGGTCGGCCGTCGCATGATGCGGCGCACGAGCTCGGCCGCCTTGCGCGGCAGCGTCAGGAAATAGGCATTGGAGATCTGCTGGACGTACTGGCCGCCTGGCTCGGGATCCTCGACGGGGGCCGTGCGTCGGCGCCAATCCAAAAAGCCCAGCTCCTTCAGGCGCGCCAGGGCATTGACGACGGCTGACCGCGCGCGGCGGATTTCGGCGGCGATGGTGTTGATCGCGTAGTCCAGCCGGCCATTCATGCGACCGCGCCGCTTCAACAAGAAGCGATAGACGTCCATCTCGATATCGCCGACGACGCCGCGGCGTCGGCCGGGCAGCTTGGTCGACCGCATCAGCTGCTCTAGCTGCTTCAAACGGGCGTTGTTCTCTGATCGCGGGAACATATTCTCGCGCTTCCAGCGCTCGATCTCATATTCGCCGGCATAGGGGCTGTTGCGCCGCACGGGCTGGAGCGTGCGCCGGCCGAGGCGACGAACGCCGGCGATGTTGGCGGCGAGATCGCCAATCGAGCGGGCGTTCATGCCCGCGCTCCGGCGGCTAAGCTCAGTCGATGGGAAGCAGCGATGCCGCCGGTGGCGCATCCTTCAGCAACATGTCTGCCCAAATCTGTGCCAGCTCGCGCCGGCGGGGCATGTAGGCCGCCCGATTGTAGGCGGCTTCGACGTCGCCACGCATGTGGGCCAACATCAGGTCGATGATCGCCCGATCCAGCACATTGTCGTTCTGTGCCGCCATTTCGTTCATGATCGTCGAGAAGGTCGCACGCCAACCGTGCGGGACATGGCGCCCCTGATAGCCCGCGTCGCGGTAAATCTTGCTCAGCGTACTGTCCGAGATCGGCCTGCTTGCCTTGACGGTGTTGGGAAAGAGATAGGGCCGCCCATCCGAGACGATGGCGGCCGCCTTGACCACTTCCACCGCTTGGCGCGCGAGCGGCACAACGAACTGATAGGCCGCATCCGCCTTGTTCTCCCGGGCGAGCTTCATTTTCGCTGCCGGAATTCGCCACAGTGGCGCCGGTCCATCGAGATCCTCGAACTCGGTCTGCTCGGCCAGCCTCAATACGCCTGGCCGAACCGCTGTGAGCGCCAGCAGTCGCGACGCGAGCTTGGTTCCCACGAAGGCATCGGTCGTGGCCTCCACCGCGTTGATCAGCTCGCGCGCCTCCTCGATCCTGAGCACTGCGGGACGCAATGACCGCGTTCGCGGCTTCAACGTCGGCTGGATGATGTTCGCTGGATCCGTTTCGGCCAGGCCGGCGCCAATCGCGAACACGAAGATCGACGAGATATGCTGCCGCACCCGTTGCGCCATCACCAGCGCGTCGCGCGCCTCGATCGACCGGATAACCTTCAGGACAGTCGCTGCCGAAATGGCACCCAGCGGCAATGAACCGATTGCGGGGAAGACGTCCGTCTCGAGCCGGTCGAGGATCTGGCGCGCGTAGCGTGGAGCCCGCACGAGGGACTGATGCTTGTGCCAATCTCGGGCGACCTGCTCGAACGTCGGCAGCGTCTCCGGGGTTGCCGCCCGTGCGCCTGGGTCCCCACCGGACCGCAATATCCTCCGGGCTTCGTCGCGCAGCTCCCTCGCCCTGGCCAGGGACACTTCCGGGAACTGACCGAAGGAAAGCTTCTTCTCCACGCCGCCGATGCGGTACTTCCAGCGCCAGCTTCGCGTTCCGGAGGGCATGACGTGTAAATATAGCCCATTTGCGTCCGCCAGCTTGTATGCTTTCTCTCGCGAAACCGCATTCCGGCACGCCAAAACTGTCAGCAATCAGGCCCCCACTGGCCCCCAACGAGGCCCCCAAATCGGTCTGGCTGCACCGAGTTTTTCCGGGACAGCTTGAGACAGATAACTGCCCGTTTACAAATACTTTGACAAGAGTTTCGAGAAGGTGTGAGAGCGGTGAAGCTGGCCCCAATGCTGCTACTCGGGGAGCCACTTTCCACACATTGCCGGACTGCTGAGGCGGACTTGCCGGCCCGCACTGCCGCAAAAAGGGTTAGCCGCGTTGACAGGCTCGCCTCTCCGCTCCCATGAGCGGTCGGCCATGAAACTTGCTTATCTTCTCAACATGTATCCGCTGATCAGCACGACGTTCATCCGCCGCGAGATCGGCGCGATCGAGGCGCTCGGCCAGCCGGTCGAGCGTTTTGCCCTGCGGCACTGGGATGGTGAGCTGGTTGACCCAGAAGATATCGCCGAGCAGGCGCGCACGCACTATATCATCACCGGCAGCAAGGCGGCGCTGCTGTGGGACGTGCTGCTCACCTGCCTGCTACATCCGGTCAGAACGCTGCGGGTACTGCCGCTCTGGTGGCGGGTGTGGCGCAACGCGGGGCGAAACCTTGTCGCCCATGTCGCCTATCTGCTGGAGGCCATGGCTTTCGCCCGCCGCGCCAATGCGCAAGGGATCGATCACGTCCACACCCACTTCTCCACCAACGCGACCACCGTGGCGATGCTGGCCCGGCGGCTGGGTGGGCCGTCCTACAGCTTCACGGTCCATGGTCCCGATGAGTTGGTGCCCGGCGAGCCGGCCCGCCTCTCCATCCGCGAGAAGGCACGCGATGCGGTTTTCATCGTCGCCATCACCCGTTACTGCCACGATCGCATCGTAGCGGAGGCCCCAGAGGCGGCCCAGAAGGTCCGCATCGTCCATTGCGGCATCAACCTCTCCGACTTCCCCTATCAGCCTGCCCCGCCCGAGAGCAGCCGAGTGATCTGCATCGGCCGCCTGTGCGCCAACAAGGGCCAGATTCATATTCCGCCCGCCGTCGCTGCCGTGATCGGGGAGTTTCCCGACTTGGTGGTCGAGCTGATCGGCGGCGGGGACGACGAGCACGCGCTACGGCAGGCGATCCGGGCACATGGCGTCAAGGATCATGTCATTCTGCACGGCTGGGGCACCGGTGCCTATGTACGGGAGCAATTGCTGGCCGGTCGCGCCATGCTGCTGCCAAGCTATGCCGAGGGCCTGCCCATCGGGATCATGGAAGCCTTCGCCATCGGTCGACCGGTGCTGAGCACGACCATTGCGGGCATCCCCGAGTTGCTGGACGAACGCTGTGGCTGGATTTTCGCGCCTGGCGATGAGGAGGCCATTGCCGAGGCGTTACGCGGGATCATGCGCGCCACGCCCGAGCAGCGGGCTGCGCTGGGCGCCGAGGCGCGGCGCCGCGTGGAAGAGCGGCACGATCTGTTCAAATCGGCCCAGACCTTGCTCGATTATTTCGAGACGGAAGCAGCCGCTGGCCGGCAGCGTTAAACCAAACAAAAAAGGCGCCGGACCCGATGGTCTGGCGCCCTTTTTAGAAGGCCGACGGTTAGACGGCCGTCGGATTAGCCGACGATTTCTTCCGGCTTGAAGAAGTAGGCGATCTCGATCGCAGCATTCTCTTCGCTGTCCGACCCGTGAACGCTGTTGGCTTCGATCGACTCGGCCAGTTCCTTACGGATGGTGCCGGGCTCGGCATTGGCGGGGTTGGTGGCGCCCATGATGTCGCGATTGCGCTTCACGGCGTCCTCGCCTTCCAGAACCTGCACGACGACCGGGCCGGAAATCATGAACTCGACCAGCTCACCGAAGAAGGGACGCTCCTTGTGCACCGCGTAGAAACCCTCGGCCTGCTCGCGGCTCATGTGGATGCGCTTGGATGCCACGACGCGCAGGCCGGCTTCCTCCAGCATCTTGGTGACAGCACCGGTCAGGTTGCGACGGGTCGCGTCGGGCTTGATGATCGAGAAGGTGCGGGTCGCCGCCATGAGAAATGCTCCGGTAAAGAAAACGAAAGAGTTGAGGTCGCGCGCGCTCTACCCGCGAAGCGACGGCCGATCAAGAGCAGCAGGCGTCCACGGGTTACGATCAATTAAGCGCTTTGAGTTCACATTGTTACGGTTTGCCATGGTTGGGTGCGCAAAGGGGGAATGGGAACATGCAGGGCGCGGAGCCGAAGGAATCCATTTATCGGATCGACAGGCATGATGACGGGTCGCTGCGCTTTCACAGCATTGCACCGGGACAGCACCGCTCCTTTCCTGATGCGGCGACGGTGACGACGCCCTGCCTGACCCTACCAGCAGAGGCGGCGGAGCCGGCACTGGCTCGAGCCGCTGCGCGTAAAAGCTCAACCTGCAATCGGGCTTCCCAATATCCTGCCATTTGCTGGCCGGACCTCGGACCGGGCGAGAGCCTGAATGCCTTTGGCATGTTCTGGAAACGCGAACTGGTGCCCTGGTCCGGACCGCCCCTCCTCCTCGGCCGGCGCACCAAGGGGGCGCCATTGTTCAACTTTGCCCGTCAGGTGGGCCTATACCTCCTGCAGGATGGCGCGCGGACCGTCTATGTCGGGCGTGCCAGCAATGATCTCTATGCGCGACTCAAGACGCATACGACCGACCGGCTTGCCGGCCGGTGGAATCGCTTCTCCTGGTTCGGCCTGCGAGACGCCAGTCAGCATCTGCCTTTCGCGCAAAGCGCGTGCTGGAGCGAAGCCAATATGCTCAGAACCATGGAAGCGCTGTTGATCGAAACACTCGAACCGCCGCTCAACCGACGCGGCGGAGACGGGCTGAGCGGCCGTGAATTTCTTCAGGCCAGCGCACCGACGTCCCTCAAGAGCCGTCACGCAGAAGCGCGCGCCGATACCACCAAGAAGCCGCGTCACATGCGGTGAGCGAATCCGGCGCGCCGCTGGTGCCTCAAGGCCCTTGGCGCCACCGCCCGCCATCCTGCTTCCAGAAGCGCGGCGTGACGTCCTCCGATCGACTCAGCGCCTTCCAGGCCAGCCGCGCCCCGCCCACCGTGGCATCGTCGAAAAAGTAGAAGACCCGCTCGAAGCCCAGCGCTTCATCCCGCCACAGGCCATCGGCCAGCGCGACATGGCGCGCACCATTGGCGGCATCACAGCTCGGCGCGAGGAGGATCGGCTGGACCTGCGGCATGGGTGCATCCGCATGATCGTTGGCCAGATAGCTCTCCGGCCCAGCACTCCACAGACCCTCGGAGATACGGTCGAGCTGGTCGCGCTCGGCGGAAACGACCAGCAGTCGCCCGCCGCCATCAAGCACCCTGCGCGCGATGGCGGGCACCGTCGCCTCGACGGGATCCCGGCTGAGCTGATAGAAATCCACCTGCATGTTACGGCTCTAGCGCGATCCGGCCCGGCTGCGAAGGCCGGGCCGAAATATGCGCAAGACCTCAACCGGCCTGATAGCGATCGCGGATCAACTGATCGAGCAGGCGCACGCCATAGCCGGTAGCGCCTTTCTCCCATGTCGCGCCGGGCTTGTCGGCCCAGACCATGCCGGCAATGTCCAGGTGCGCCCATTTTACGCCCTCCTGCACATAGCGCTTGATGAACTGCGCCGCCGTGATCGAGCCGGCATAACGCGGGCCGATGTTCTTCATGTCGGCAATGGGGCTGTCGATCAGCTTGTCATAAGCTGGCGACAGCGGGAAGCGCCACAATTTGTCACCGCTCTCGCGACCGGCCGCGAGGAGCTGTTCGGCAAGGTCATCGTCATTGCTGAACAGGCCGCCATGCTCGCTGCCGAGCGAGATCAGCATCGCCCCGGTGAGGGTCGCGAGGTCGATCACAGTCTCGGGCTTGTAGGTCTGCTGGGTCCACCAGATCGCATCGCACAGCACCAGACGCCCCTCGGCGTCCGTGTTCAGCACTTCCACGGTCTGGCCGGACATGGTTTTGACGATATCGCCGGGACGCTGCGCGCCGCCGTCCGGCATATTCTCGACCAGCCCGCAGATGCCGACGACATGCGTGGGCGCCTTGCGCAAAGCCAGCGCCTTCATCGCGCCGGCAACGGCACCGGCGCCGCCCATATCCCACTTCATGTCTTCCATGCCCGCACCGGGCTTGAGCGAAATGCCGCCGGTATCGAAGGTGACGCCCTTGCCGACCAGCGCCAGCGGCTTGGCCTGCGCGCCATTGGTGCCGTCCCAACGCATCGCAAGAATGCGCGGCTTGCGCACCGAGCCCTGCGCAACGCCGAGCAAGGCACCCATGCCGAGATTGGCCATGTCCGTCTCGTCCAGCACGCTGATTTCGATGCCGAGATCGACCAGATGGCGACAGCGCTCCACGAAGCTCTCGGGATAGATGATATTGCCTGGCTCGGCGACCAGTTCGCGCGTGAATGCAACACCTTGTGCGACGGCTTTAGCATCATCCACGAGCGCCGCCAGCTCGCCGGACTCATGAACCAGCGTTACGGTTTCGAGCGTCGGCTTGGCCTTCTCCGCCAGCTTCGTGCGATAGGTGTCAATGCGCCATGCGCGCAATTCTGCGCCCAGCGCGATCCGGGCGAGCGCGTCGGCAGTAAGCTCCGCGCCGTCGATCGCGACATGCTTGACGCCGGAGGTCTGCAGCCGTGCCGTCACCGCGCCGCCTGCCTTCTCCAGATCGGCCGGCGTGCCCTCGCCCGTTCCGACGAGCAGGACGCGGAGAGTCTTGCCCGCCTCGGCCACGAACAGTTCCACCACGGCGCCTGCCTCGCCGCCAAAGCGCGATGCCGCCGCCGCCTGCGCCGCCAGAGCCTGCGCCTCGATGCCCGGCGACACGGCGGCGCCCTTTGCGACCGGGAAAACGAGGCAGTCCATGTCGGCAGGGCGACTGGCGGAAATGGTGATGTGCATGGATACAAGCTCCTGGAAAGGAATTATGTGGCCAGATGACCTGGTGTGAATATGGAAGCGGAATAGCGCCTTGCCAGGGGGTATGCCACGGCAAAGGGACCGTTAAGCGCGATTTCACGCTTGGGAAGGCAATTGCGGAGCGGGCGCTGCAGTGCAATAGGGCAGCGTTGCACACGGCGCGCGCAGACCGCGAGCCGCGCTGGGAGAATGACGATTGGTTGCCACGATGAGCCGTGACACGCGCGAGCGGACTATGATGCGCGTGCACCTGTGCATCAGCGCGCCAGCTCTGATTCTGGCGATGGTCATGGCCGCGCCGGCCTACGCCCAGACGCAGGCCGAGCCGCCGACGCAGGGCGAACCGCCGCTCACCATCGACAATGTAGCGCCGCAGGATATCCCCGCCGGCGCTGAACCCGATTTTCAAGACCGCCCGGCCAAGGAAGAGGCCGAGGCCGTCCCCATGCCGGCAGCGCCGGTCTCCAAGAACGAGATCAATTTCCAGGCCGACCGGATCGATTACGACAGCAATGCCGATATCGTGCGCGCCTCCGGCAATGTCCGCGTTGCCCGACAGGATGCCAATCTGTCCGCCGACCAGGTGGAGTGGGATCGCAAGGCCGGCACCGTCATCGCGCGCGGCGATGTGCTGCTCGTCAATGAGCGTGGCGACCGCGCTTATGCCGACGAGATGGACGTCACCGAAAGCCTGCGGGACGGCGTCATCGAAAATCTGCTGATCGTCACCAACAGCGAGAATCGGCTGGCGGCGGTGAAGGCCCAGCGCACCGACAACATCTACGTGCTGGACAAGGCGGCATTCACGCCCTGCAAGGTCGAGACGGTCAAAGGCTGCCCCAAGGAGCCGACCTGGCAGATCCAGGCCGATCGCGTCATTCTTGACGATGCTCGCCAGCGGGTGCGCTATGAGAATGCGCGCGTCAGCATGTTCGGCCTGCCCCTGCTTCCCCTGCCGGGCCTGCGCCACAGCATTGGCGATGAAGGCAGCAGCGGCTTGCTAGTGCCGGACATCGGCTATGATCGGCGCAACGGGGTGCAATATGTGCAGCCTTATTACTGGCGGCTTGCGCCAAATCGCGATCTGACGCTCACGCCCTATGTCTACAGCGCGGTGCTGCCGATGCTCGGGGCCAGCTATCGCGCACTCCTGCCCAAGGGCGCCTATCAGATCACCGGCTACGGCACGGTCAGCGCCGTTACGCCGGTCACGGGCGAAACCGATGTCACCAGCGATGAGCGTCTGCGCGGCTACATCGCTGCCAGCGGCAAGTTTCAGTTCGACCCGCTCTGGTCGTTGACCGGATCGCTGCGTTACGCGTCCGACCGTACCTTCCTCAATCGCTATGACCTGAGCCACGAGGATCGTCTGCGCTCCACGCTCAATCTGGAGCGGATCGGCACGCGCAGTTATCTCTCGATTGCCGGCTGGGCCTTTCAGTCATTGCGCTCGGGGGACCGGGCCGGCCAGGTTCCTATCGCCATTCCCGCCATCGACTACCGCCTGCGCACCACCGATCCGCTGTTCGGCGGACGGGTGGAACTGCAGGCCAACAGCCTGTCGATCCTCCGCACAGACGGGCAGGATACCCAGCGCGCGTTCGTCGGCTTCACCTGGAAGCAGAGCCGGCTGACCGGCATGGGACAGGAGGTCTCATTGACCGCCTATGCCCGCGGCGACGTCTACAACAGCGCGCAGAACGATCTTTCGCCAACGGTGGTCTATCGCGGTGAGGAAGGCTGGCAGACGCGAGGAATCGCCGCGTTGGCGCTGGATGTGCGCTGGCCGTTCATCGGGCAGGCTTTTGGCGGCACCCAGCGCCTAACGCCGCGCGTCCAGCTGGTTGCCGCGCCGCGCCTCGCCAACCTGAATGTACCCAACGAGGATGCCCGCGCGATTGACCTGGAGGATTCCAACCTCTTCGCGCTCAATCGCTTCCCCGGCTATGACCGCTTCGAGGATTCGACCCGCATCACCTATGGGTTCGACTACCGCTTCGACGTGCCGAATTTCTCGTTCGATACCACCGTCGGCCAGAGCTACCGCATCGATGACCGCCCGTCCCTGCTGCCCAATGGCACCGGCCTGTCCGATCGGCTGTCGGACATCGTTGGTCGGTCGGAAATCCGCTACAAGGATTTCCTGTCCTTCACCCACCGCTTCCGGCTCGACAAGGATGGCTTCGCCGTCCGCCGTAACGAGATCGAGGCGACGGTCGGAACGCGCCGCACTTATGCCGAGGTCGGCTATCTGCGGCTGGACCGGAACATTACGTCCGGCGTCGAGGATCTACGCGATGTCGAGGAAATCCGCCTTGCAGCGCGCGTCGCCTTTGCGCGCTTCTGGTCGGTCTTCGGCTCGACGAACATCGATCTGACCGGCCAGCGGGACGATCCGACGAGTACCCTGTCCGGCTTCGAGCCGGTGCGCCACCGCCTCGGCATCGCCTATGAGGATGACTGCCTGGAACTCGGCTTCACCTGGCGGCGCGATTACCAGACGGTCGGCGATGCCCGTCGCGGCAATTCGTTTCAACTGCGGCTGGTATTTAAGAATCTCGGCCTGTAAAGACTCCAGCTTCGCAAAGGGTGTGAAGGCCGGGCGTCATCCGTCGCTCAGGCCCGGTTCAGCCGCCGCGCATTAATCCGCCGGGCAGGTCCGCGGCCTCTTGAGGCCGCCTGCTTCTGAATGGAGAGCAAGTTTGACTGACGTGAACAGCGTGAAAAGGATTTCCTCCCGTTTCACCGCCCGGATTCTTGCAGGCGCCGCGACGGGCCTTTTGGCGTGCTCAGCCATTGCTCAAGCGCCGGAAGGCCAGGCTGAGGATGCCGCCGGAGCGACCGCGTCCGCGCTCGATATTCCTGCCTCGGTGGTGCTCTTCGGCAAGCGCGACCCCAATGTCCGCACCGCGACGGCGCTGGTGAACGGCGAGGTCATTACCCAGACGGATGTGGAGCAGCGGCTCGCACTGGTGGTTCTCGCTAATGGCGGCAATGTCAGTGCCGAGGAAAAGGACCGTCTGCGCCTGCAGGTGCTGCGCAATCTCATCGACGAGACTCTGCAGATTCAGGAGGCAGCGGCCAAGGACATTCGCGTCCCCGCCGCCGAGCTTGACGAGAACTTCGCGCGCGTCGCCGCGAACTTCCGCTACACACCGGACAATTTCGCAAAATATCTTGCCGCGCAGGGCTCGTCCGCACGCAGCATCCGGCGCCAGATCGAAGGCGAGGTCGCTTGGAGCCGCCTGCTGCGGCGTCAGGTCCAGCCTTTCGTGAACGTCTCCGAAGACGAGGTCCGCTCGACCTATGAGCGCCTCCAGGCTGCCAAAGGCAAGGAAGAGTTCCACATCGGCGAGATCTATCTCTCCGCCAACCCGTCGAACAGCCAGCAGGTGGCCGAGAACGCCCAGAAGATCATGGCGCAGATTCGCCAGGGTGGCTCGTTCCAGGCCTATGCGCGGCAATATTCGGAAGCATCGACCGCTGCGGTCGGCGGCGATCTCGGCTGGGTACGCGCCGCGCAGTTGCCCGAGCCGCTGGCCGAAGCCGCGCAGCAGCTCCAGGTCGGCCAGATCGCCGGCCCGATTGCCATTCCGGGCGGATTTTCGCTCGTTTATCTGATCGACAAGCGCCAGGTGCTGATGGCCGACGCACGCGACGCCGTTCTGAGCCTCAAGCAGGTCGCCATCGACTTTCCCGCCGGCACATCGGCGGCCGAAGCCCAGCGCCGGGCCAACGCCTTCGGTGAGGCGCTCAAGAAGCTTCAGGGCTGCGGATCGGTCGAGGCGATGGCCAAGGGCGTTGGCGCGACCGTCATCGAAAACGATATTCAGGCGCGCAACCTGCCCCCGCAGCTCCAGTCCATCCTGCTCTCGATGCAGGTCGGCGAATCCACGCCGCCCTTCGGCTCGGCAACGGAAGGTGTCCGCGCGCTCGTTTTGTGCGGCCGGGACGATCCGCCAGACGCGAGCGCGCCCTCGGTGGAGTCGATCATGGCGCAGATGGAGGAAGACCGCGTAAACAAGCGTGCACGCACATATCTGCGCGACCTTCGTCGCGATGCGGTGATCGACTATAACTGACGTCTTCCGCACGATGTATTCCGCGTCCGCGCTGCCGCGGCCGATCGCGATATCGCTGGGCGACCCCGCGGGGATCGGCCCGGAGGTGACCGCGAAAGCCTGGGAAGCGCGGGACACGCACAATCTGCCGCCTTTCTTCGCGGTCGGTGATAGCGCCTCGATCGCCGCCGTCTGGCAAGGCCCGGTCGCGATGATCGGCGACCCGATCGAAGCCGATGCGGTGTTCGGCAAGGCGCTGCCCTGCCTGCAGGTCGCCGATGCCGGTGAGATCATCCCCGGCCAGCCCTCGATCGACGGCGCGCGCTGCGCCTTCCAAGCGTTGGAAGCGGCGACCGGCTTGGTCAGGGCGGAAAGCGCCAGCGCCCTTGTGACCGCACCCGTCTCCAAATCCCAGCTGTCGCAAGTCGGCTTCACGCATCCCGGCCAGACCGAGTTCGTGGCCGAGCGCTGCGGTGTTTCGCGCGGCAATGTGGTGATGATGCTGGCGGGCCCATCGCTGCGGGTCGTGCCGCTCACCATCCACATTCCCTATACGGAAGTCCCCGAGGCGCTCACCGCCGCGTTGATCCGCTCTCGGGCGCTGGCCACCGCGCGCGGTCTCAAGCGCCTGTTCGGCATCGAGAACCCGCGCCTCGCCATGGCCGGTCTTAATCCTCATGCCGGCGAAAATGGGATGCTCGGCACGGAAGAAACAACGCTGATTGCGCCGGTGCTCGAGCAATTGCGCGAAGACGGGCTCGACATTTCCGGGCCGCATTCGCCGGACGCCTTGTTCACGCCCCGCGCCCGTGCGCTCTACGATGCGGCCTTGTGCTGCTATCACGATCAGGCGCTGATCCCGATCAAGGCGCTGGATTTTGACGAAGGCGTCAACATCACGCTTGGCCTGCCGATCGTGCGCACATCGCCCGACCATGGCACGGCGTTCGATCTGGCGGGCAAGGATCGGGCGCATCCTGGCGCGATGATCGCCGCCATTCGCATGGCGCAGCAGGCCGAGCTCAATCGCCGCGCCTGGGTCGATCCCTGCCAGCCCTCATGACCCCGCTTCCACCGCTGCGCGAGGTCATTGCCACGCATGGCCTGCGGGCCAGCAAGGCGCTGGGCCAGAACTTCCTGCTGGACGAGCAGTTGCTGGATCGCATCGCCGCGATTCCGGGGGATCTGACCGGTGCGCGCGCGTTCGAGGTTGGCCCCGGTCCCGGCGGGCTGACCCGTGCCCTGCTCCGCGCCGGCGCGCAGGTGACCGCTGTGGAGCGTGACGCCCGCTGCATTCCGGCGTTGGCCGAAGTCGCAGCGGCCTTTCCGGGCCAGTTGCGCGTCATCGAGGATGATGCGCTGCGGGTCGACCCCGTAGAGGTCTGCGGAGGACCGGCGCATATCGTTGCGAACCTGCCTTATAATATCGGCACAGCCCTGCTCGTCGGCTGGCTGGAGAGCGGCGTGTGGCCGCCCTGGTGGCTCTCCGCCTCGCTCATGTTCCAAGCCGAGGTTGCCGAGCGGATCGTCGCGCAGCCCGGCAGCGATACCTATGGGCGGCTCGCGGTACTGGCCCAGTGGCGCAGCCGTGCGCGCATCGCGATGAAAGTCCATCGCTCCGCCTTCACGCCGCCCCCCAAGGTGATGTCCGCCGTGGTCCACATCGTCCCGGCAGACGCACCCGACGGCGTCGAGGTCGCAACGCTCAGCCGGTTGACGGCCGCCGCCTTCGGTCAGCGGCGCAAGATGCTGCGGCAGAGCCTCAAGGGGCTGCCCGGCGCGCTCGATGCTTTGGCGGAAGCCGGGATCGACCCCAGCCGCCGCGCCGAGACACTCAGCGTGGACGATTTCGTGATGCTCGCACGCCTGATGGGACGCTGAGCAGCTTCACGGCGCGAAATTTACTGCTGTTCGACCTTCGGCGCGTTGGTGACGGCCTCGGCCGTCGTCACCGGCGGCTTGGTCGTGGCGATCGCGGACGCCAGCTGATCCGCACTGGCACATTGCGTCTTGCAGAGCAGGCGCAGCTTGGCGAGCGTCTCGCGGGCGCTTTCCACCGCGCCCTTGTCCAGCATCGCGAGCCCTTCGCCTTGCAGGGCCGCCTGATTGCCGGGCTCCAGATCCAGCGCGCGACCATAATAGCGGATCGCCTTGCCGGGGAGCTTCTGGGCGCGGGCGATCTTGGCCAGCGACATGAAGATACCGGGCTGATCGGGCGCCAGAAGAAGCGCGGTTTCATAGGCATCGCGGGCCTTGCTGAGATCACCGGCCTCTGCGGCGGCCTTACCCTTCGCCATCCACTCGGCTGCGCGCGGGCTGGGCGCGGGCGTCGCGCTCTGCTGGGAAAATCCACTGCTCGCCGACAGGGCAAGCGCACTCGCAAGTAAAATGGAGGCGGGGGTGAACCGCATGATTGTCTCCCAGATCGAGCCCTGCGCAACAGACGCCATGGTCGACGACGCTAGCATGGTTTTTCGAGCACCGCGAAGAAAAAGCCGTCGGTTCCGTCATGTGCGGGCGTGAGCAATGTGCCCTCGCCCCATGAACGACCCGGCGCCTGTTCCGACCCGGCAGAGTGTACCGGCTGCCATAGGGGATCGGTCCTGACGATTTGCTGAATTTGATCGCGCCCTTCCCGGTCGATCAGCGAGCAGACCGCATAGACCAAGCGCCCGCCCGGCTTCACCAGCGGTAGCGCGAGCCGCAGCAGCCGCGCCTGAAGCGCGACCACGCGGTCCAGCCGCGCCGGCGTTAGCCGCCAGCGCGCCTCGGGGTTGCGTCGCCAGGTGCCCGATCCACTGCAGGGCGCATCGATCAAGACGACGTCGCACTGCCCGACGAGCGGCTTGAGCGCCGCTTCCTCCCGACCAGAATCGAGCAGCAGTGTTTCGATCTGTCCACCATAGCCGGCGCGCTCGGCACGCGGCGTCAATCGCGCGAGGCGGTCACGCACCGCATCGGCCGCGATCAGCCGCCCTGCAAGGGCGCCGTCTTTGACCATGTCCGCCGCCAGGGCGAGCGTCTTGCCCCCTGCCCCGGCGCACAGATCGAGCACGGTCAGGCCGGGCGTGGCGTGACAGGCCTGCGCGATCAGCTGACTCCCGGCATCCTGCACCTCGGCAATACCATCATCCGGAACGTCCGTGCCGGCCGGCAGAGCATAGCCATATGTCGTTGCCCCGATTGGCCGGGCATCGGGCCAACGCGCCAACATCTCGGTATCGCTCGCCCTCAGCGGGTTACGCCGAACGTGGAGAGGCGCACGATCGAGCAGTGCTTCCTGCTCGGCCTCATCGACCAGTTCCGCGAAAGTCTCGGCGACCCAGCCCGGCAGGCGCGAGCCATCCGGCCCGCGTTCCGCCTCGCCCAAGGGCGTCGGCGCATGGGCCGAGCCATCAAACAGCGCCGCCAGCGCCGCATCCGCGCGCGCCAGACCGACCATGGCCGCACGGCCGGAGGATGGCGGATCGCCATAAGCCCGCACCGCGCGATAGACGAGATCGCGCACCGCGCGGCGATCCTTCGACCCGGCATAGCGGCGCTCGCGAAAATAGCGGGCGATTAGCGTATCGGCGGCGGCGCCATCATCGCGCGCACTGGCGATGATGAGATCGAGCAGATCGATGGCGGCCTGCACCCGCGCGGCGGGCGTCATACCGCTGCCCCCAATGCAGGGCTGATATCGTTATCGTGTGGGATAATTCGGCGCTTCACGCGTGATCGTCACGTCATGCACATGGCTCTCGGAGAGGCCGGCATTGGTGATCTGCACGAAGCGGGCGCGCTCCTGCAGTTCGCGGATCGTCTTGCTGCCGGTATAGCCCATGGCGGCCTTCACACCGCCGACCAGCTGATGGATGACATCGCGCGCCGGCCCCTTATAGGGCACCTGGCCTTCGATCCCTTCCGGCACCAGCTTCATCTGATCCTTGATGTCCTGCTGGAAATAGCGGTCCGCACTGCCGCGCGCCATCGCGCCGACGGAGCCCATGCCGCGATAGCTCTTATAGGCCCGGCCCTGATAGAGGAACGTCTCGCCCGGTGCTTCCTGCGTGCCGGCCAGCATCGATCCGATCATCACCGCAGCGCCGCCAGCCGCCAGCGCCTTGGCAACGTCGCCCGAGGTGCGCAGGCCGCCATCGGCGATCACCGGAATACCGCTCTTGAGCGCTTCC
The DNA here is from genome assembly GCF_025961995.1 of Sphingobium sp. B8D3A. Lineage (NCBI taxonomy): Bacteria > Pseudomonadati > Pseudomonadota > Alphaproteobacteria > Sphingomonadales > Sphingobiaceae > Sphingobium > Sphingobium sp. B8D3A. The sequence goes on from NZ_JAOQOS010000001.1 coordinate 2,258,382, forward strand.
TTTGCCGCATCCATGATCGCGGTGAGCTGCGGAACGCCGACACCGGCAACCACGCGCGTGGTGCAGATCGAACCGGGGCCGATGCCGACCTTCACGCCGTCCGCGCCGGCGTCGATCAGCGCGCGCGTGGCCTCGGCGGTCGCGACATTGCCGGCCACGAGCTGGATCTCATTGGAGAGCTTGCGAATACGCGCGACGCTCTCGGCCACCATCTTGGAGTGGCCATGGGCGGTATCGACCACGATCAGGTCGCACTCGGCGTCGATCAGCGCTTCGGTGCGCTCGATACCTTTGTCGCCGACCGTCGTTGCCGCGGCGACGCGCAGGCGGCCGGAAGCGTCCTTGGTGGCCTGCGGATAGGTGACGGCCTTCTCGATGTCCTTGACGGTGATGAGGCCCACGCAGCGGAAGGCATCATCGACCACCAGCAGCTTCTCGATCCGGCGCTGATGCAGCAGGCGGCGGGCCTCGTCCTGCGAGACGCCGGTGCGCACGGTCGCGAGATTCTCATGCGTCATCAGCTCGCGCACCGGCTGGGCCGGGTTTTCGGCAAAGCGCACGTCGCGGTTCGTCAAGATGCCGACCAGCTTGCCGGTCGACTCCACAACCGGAATGCCGCTGATCTTGTGACGCGCCATCAGCGCCTGCGCCTCGGACAAAGGCTGATCCGGGCCGATGGTGATCGGGTTGACGACCATACCGCTCTCGAACCGCTTGACCGCGCGCACCGCCGCGCACTGCTCCTCGATGGAGAGATTGCGGTGCAAGACGCCGATACCGCCGAGCTGCGCCATCACAATGGCCATGTCTTCCTCAGTCACAGTATCCATGGCCGAGGAGAGAATGGGGATATTCAGCGAAATGTTGCGGCTGACCCGCGTGGACACATCGGCCTGACTCGGCAGCACATCGGACTCGCCCGGCTGAAGAAGCACGTCGTCGAAAGTGAGGCCGAGCCGAATGTCCATATATGTCGCCACCTGATCTGGAGAGACCCCTTGGGGGAATCAGTGGCGGCCCATGTAACCATTTCCCCCGTGCAGGGCTAGGGGGTCGTCAAAGAGAAGGGCGCGAAGGCTGGTTTGCGCCTATCCGAGGGCGGGACGGACCACCCCGCGCTCCGCACGATCGCTGGCGATCATCTGCGTCAACGCGAGCAGAAGGGCTGGCACGGCCAGCGTCCAGACCAGATCGGACAGTGTATCGTCGAGGCGCAGCGACCGGTAATAGGCCGCTTGAAGGCTCTCGTTGATGAGCTCGGCCAGCGCCACCACAGCAAATGGCAACGCCGGATGGCGGCGCGTGAGCGGCCAGGCAGCGACCATAGCATAGAGCAGCAAGCCGCCGATCAGGTGCCCGCGCTCGTGCGAAATGGCGAGAAAGCGCAGGCTTCCCTCCACCAGGGCGACATAAGCGGCGGGAATATCCATGTAGCGATTCGTAAAGAAAGCAGGTTAGCGATCCGTTACGAAGCGATCCAAAGCCTAGCTGCGCAGATGCTCGGCCCGGTCGATGATCGCCTTGGCTTCCTCGACGTGCATCGCCTCGATCATGCGCCCATCATAGCGCTGGGCGCCGCCGGTAAAGGCGTCGACCAATGCGCGGGCCTGTTCCACCGCCGGGCCGCTGGGCGAGAAGGCATCATTGGCGATGTCGATATGGCTGGGGTGGATGATGGTCTTGCCATCGAACCCCATCTGCCGCCCTTCGTCGCACTCGGCGGCCAGACCGGCCGGGTCTTCCAGATTATTGTAGACCCCGTCGAACGCGGCCACTCCTGCGGCGCGCGCTGCCAGCACGATCGACTGGAGCGAGTAGGAAATCGCGCTGCGCGGTGCATCAGGCGGCACGGCCAAGCCCCGGCGCAGATCGTTGGTGCCGGCGACCAGCGCCGAGACGCCTGGCTCGCGCGCGATGGACAAGGCATTGATGATCCCCGCCGGACTCTCGATCATCGCGATGACCGGCCGTTGCGTGACGCGATTGACGTCGTGGACCTGCCGCGCCTCGATCACCTTGGGCACGATGACATAGGGCACGCCGGCACTGCGCGCCGCAACCATGTCCAGCCCGTGCTCGGGCCGCCCCTCGGCATTGATGCGGATGGCGCAGGGACGCCCATCGAACCCGGCCTGCACAGCCTCCACGGCGCGCTGCCGGGCGGCGTCGCGGTCTTCGGCGATCACCGAATCCTCAAGGTCAAGAATGATGAAGTCGCAGTCGAGTTGGCGCGCTTTCTCGATCGCGCGCGGGCGCGAGGCTGGTACGAACAGCAGCGTCCGCACGAGGCGCAACGGCAAATCAATTCTCTCGACCGGACGACGCTTCTGCATGCCTTTTCAATCCTCTTATCCTGCCGATTCCGCTTTCCGGCACTGTTCTGAAGGGCCATAGTAGCGACCGCAAGCGCAGGAGGCTATCGACCATGGATCTGGTCACGTTCGCAATGTTCATCGCCATTCTGGTGATCTTCTATCTGTTTGCCAGCGTGAAGATCGTCCGACAGGGCCATCGCTACACCATTGAACGGTTCGGCCGGTTCACGGAAGTCGCATCTCCCGGTTTCAACATCTACCCCGCCTTCTTCTACCGGGTTGGTCGCAAGATCAACATGATGGAGCAGGTGATTGATGTTCCGTCTCAGGAAATCATCACCCGCGACAATGCCATGGTGGCGGTGGATGCGGTGGTGTTCTTCCAGGTGCTGGATGCCGCCAAGGCTGCTTATGAGGTGAGCCACCTCAATACAGCACTGCTCCAACTCTCGACCACCAATCTGCGCACGGTGATGGGGTCGATGGATCTGGACGAGACCCTCTCCAAGCGGGATGAGATCAACGCCCGGCTACTGAGCGTGGTCGATCACGCTACCAATGCCTGGGGCGTCAAGATCACCCGCGTCGAGATCAAGGACATCCGCCCGCCGCAGGACATCGTGAACGCGATGGCCCGGCAGATGAAGGCCGAGCGTGAGAAGCGCGCCAATATCCTCGATGCCGAAGGGTTCAAGAGCGCCGAGATCCTGCGGGCCGAAGGCGCCAAGCAGGCGCAGATCCTCGAAGCCGAGGGCCGGCGTGAGGCAGCGTTCCGTGACGCCGAGGCGCGCGAACGCGAGGCGGAGGCCGAGGCGCGGGCGACCCAAGTGGTGAGCGAGGCCATTGCGGGCGGCAATGCCCAGGCGATCAACTATTTCGTGGCGCAAAAATATGTCGAGGCGGTGGAGAAGTTCGCGACCTCCAGCAATGCCAAGACCATCCTCTTCCCGGTGGAAGCTACCCAGCTCATCGGCACGCTCGGCGGCATCGGCCAGCTCGCCAAGGAAGCGCTGGGCGATCATGCAGCAACGCAGCCTGCACGGCCCGTGTCCGGCACCGGCGTGCCTCACACGCGGACGCCGTGACGCCGATGCTGGACAGCATGCATCCTTCCATCCTCTGGGGTGTGTTCGCGGTGATCCTCGCCGGGGCGGAGATCATCGTGCCCGGCGTTTTTCTGATCTGGCTGGGCGTAGCTGCGGCGCTCACGGCCGGGCTCAGCCTGGTCCTGCCGATCGATCCGGCCTTCCAGCTGCTCGCCTTTGCCATCTTCACCGCGATTTCGGTGAGCGGCGGACGGCTCTGGTATCTCGCCCGCCCGGTCGCCTCGCAGGACCCGATGCTCAATGACCGGGCCGCGCGCCTTGTTGGCCGCGAATTGCTGGTGGTCGAACCGATCAATCATGGCGTCGGCCGGGTGAAGGTGGATGACGGAAGCTGGACGGCGACCGGACCGGATGCAGATGCCGGCAGCTATGTGCGGGTGACGGGCACCAAGGGCGCGGCGCTGATTGTCGAACCCCTGCCCACTCCGCTCGCCCCGCCCGACGTGGCCCGTGACGGCAAGGACATGCCGGAGCCGGAATGACCGCTTTCGCCTTTATCGGCGCGGCGCTGGCAGAAATCGCCGGTTGCTTTGCGTTCTGGGCATGGCTGCGGCTCGACAAATCGCCGCTCTGGCTGCTCCCCGGCCTCGCCTCGCTGGCGGTTTTTGCCTGGCTTCTCACGCTGGTGGAAGCCGATTATGCGGGGCGGACTTACGCCGCTTATGGGGGTGTTTACATCGCCAGCGCGCTTGCCTGGCTCTGGCTTGCAGAGGGCACCAGGCCGGATCGCTGGGATCTGCTGGGCGGCGCAGTCTGTTTGTGCGGCGCCGCGATCATTCTCTTCGGGCCACGCACAGCCTAGCGATCACCCGGCATTCGCCCGTTCAGTGACATCCCGCGCCAGCAGGCCGCGGTGGCGGGGCAGCGCTTGAGGCATCTCATCGCGGATGAAGGCCAGCACCTTCTCACGAATCTCACAGCGCAGGTCGAATGCCTCGCCCGCATTGCGCGCGCTGGCGAGGCCGCGCACCTCGATGGCGTCCGGGCGCACCTCCGTCACCTGAAGCACCTTCACCCGCCCATCCCAAAGCGGCGAGGCAGCCACGATCGCTTCATAGCGGGACCGCAACTGATCGATATCGGCCGTTGGGTCGAGATGGAAGAAAACCGAACCAAGCAACTGACTTGTCGAGCGAGTCCAGTTCTGGAAACTGTCTTCGAGAAAGCGGGAGATGGGCACGACCAGCCGTCGCTCGTCCCACACCGCCACGACCACATAGGTCATGTAGATCGCCTCGATCTTGCCCCACTCGCCTTCGATGATGACAACGTCATCGATGCGGATCGGCTCGGTGAAGGCAAGCTGGATGCCCGCGATTACGTTTTTGAGCAAGGGCTGCGCAGCCGCGCCGACCGCCAAGGCCGCAAGGCCGGCCGAGGCCATCAGCGTCACACCCACCGCCCGCACCGAGGGGATGCTGAACAGCATGAGGCACAGGGTGATGAAGATCACCAGCACCACGGCGATCCTGCCGAGAATGCCCGTCCGCGTTCGCTTTCGCCGGGCGCGGAGATTGTCGGCCACGCTGATATCCGTCCGCTGCTCGACCACATCCTGCGTGCCCCGAATGAGGGCAACGGCCAGCCAGCCGATCAATCCCGGCACGATCATCGCCGCCGCCTGGCTCCAGATCAGGTGACCGCGCTCTCCCAACGTTAGCGACGGACGGAGGAACGCCAGCGCGAAGGCAACCAGCAGCCAGCGCGACGGCCACTGCGCCCGGCGGAGCAGGGCGAGGCCGCCCTCCGAATGCGCGTGGGTGAGCAGACGACGCAGCACCCGCACGCTGATCCAGTGCAGAGCCAGAGCCGCCAGAACGGCGAGAACGCCCAGCATCAGCGATTCCAGTAATGGCGGCAGGGTCCAATGGTGGGGAAACATGTCCCTTTTACTGCTCAGGCGCGATCCGGTTCCCGCGGCAGATAGAGAAGCAACGCTGCCAGCGCAGGCGTTTCCAGGTCCGGCGGCGTGTAGGACAGCCGCGCTTCGACCGAGAAGAGACGCTCGCGCGACCAGAAATTGAGCGGCCAGTCCCGTGCGCTCTGTGCTGAGGTCAGCAGGCCATTGACCTGATCCAGCAGGGCACCGCCTATATGCTCGGCCCGATAAAGCCGCACTCCCCCGAGGAACGCGCGCGTGATCGTTTCATGATAGCCGTGGCGATCATCGTTCGGCACGCCCACGCTGGCATTGTAACGGCGGATGATCGGCGCGATCTCCCGGTCCAGATCGATATCCGGTCGCTCGACCATCAGCCAGAGACAGGCAGCGAGGTGCGCCTCATGCGTCCACCGCTCGCGCGGCAAGGTGCAATCCAGCAGCCCTTCTCCAATTGCGTGGATGGCGGCGGCATCGCTGAACAAGCGATGATTGTTATCTGTCGTCACGACGGCGCCCTAAGCTTGCGCGGCATCATTTGCGACCGACAGGCCATTCCATATGCTCATGCGTACCCCCCGCAGATATGAGAACGGCGGCCACCCTAGCATGGGCAGCCGCCGCTCATAAGCCTCGAAAGGCGTCAGCCGGCGCGGGTTCAGGCCGCGACGGGCGACTTCAGCACGTCGCGGACGGACGCGTCCACGTCGGCCTCGAACTGCGCGAAGTTGGCGACAAACTTGCCGACCAGCTCGGCGGCCGTCTCGTCATAGCGCGCCTTGTCGCTCCACGCGGCGCGCGGATCGAGCATATCGGGGTCGATATCACCAACCGCCACCGGCACCTCGAACCCGAAATTGGGATCGATGCGGAATTCGGCGTTGTTCAGGCTGCCGTCGAGCGCTGCGTTGAGCAGCGCACGCGTCACCTTGATCGGCATACGGCTGATGCCCGGATCGGTTGCCTTGCCGCCGGTCCAGCCGGTGTTGACCAGCCAGCACTTCACGCCACCCTTTGCGATCCGCTCCTTGAGCAGATTGCCGTAGACGCTCGGGCGACGCGGCATGAACGGCGCGCCGAAGCAGGTCGAGAAGGTCGCCTGCGGCTCGGTCACGCCGATTTCCGTACCCGCGACGCGCGCGGTATAGCCCGAGAGGAAGTGATACATCGCCTGATCGGGCGTGAGACGCGCGATCGGCGGCAGCACGCCATAGGCATCGGCGGTGAGGAAGATGATGTTCTTCGGCACCGGGCCGAGATTGTCGGCCGAGGCATTGGGGATGAAGTCGATCGGGTAGGAGCCGCGGCTGTTCTCCGCCAGCGTCGCATCGTCCAGATCGATCTCGCGCGTATCGGGATCGATCACGACGTTTTCCAGCACCGTGCCAAAGCGCTTCGTAACCGCGTAGATTTCCGGCTCGGCCTCGGCCGAGAGGCGGATCATCTTGGCGTAGCAGCCGCCCTCGAAGTTGAAGACGGCGGTATCCGACCAGCCATGCTCGTCGTCACCGATCAGCGTGCGGCTGGCGTCGGCGCTGAGAGTCGTCTTGCCGGTGCCGGATAGGCCGAAAAACACCGCAGTGTCGCCATTCGGGCCGATATTGGCCGAGCAGTGCATCGGCATGATGCCCTTGGCCGGCAGCAGATAGTTGAGGATAGAGAAGACCGACTTCTTCATCTCGCCGGCATAGGCCGTGCCGCCGATCAGGATCAGCTTCTCGGTGAAGTTGACCGCGATAATCGTCTCGCTGCGGCAGCCATATTTGGCGGGGTCCGCGCGGAAGGTCGGCAGATCGATGATCGTATATTCGGGCTTGAAGCCGGCCAGCTCATCGCGCTCGGGGCGCACGAGCAGCGTGCGGATGAACAGATTGTGCCAGGCAAACTCGTTGATCACGCGCACGTTGACGCGGTGCTCGGGCTGCGAACCACCGAAAAGGTCGGCGACGTAAAGCTGCTTCTTCTCGCCCAGTGCCGCGAAGAAATCCGCCTTGAGCGTGGCGAACTGCGCCGGCGTCATCGGCACGTTCACGTCGCCCCAGGCGACCGTGTCCTCGGTGGTGCCATCGCGCACAATGAACTTGTCTTTCGCGCTGCGGCCGGTGTGCTTGCCGGTCTCGACAACCAGCGGCCCATCCTTGGCCAGCACGCCCTCGCCGTTGCGAACCGCTTCTTCCACCAACGGCGCGGTCAGAAGATTCCATTTGACGTCAGCCGACGTCGATATGCCTTGGTCGCCAAGACCAAAGGAAGAGATAACCTGCACACCTGTCTCCTAAGCAAAAACGCAGGGCGGGCTCCTACGGCCGTCCTCCGCGAGAAAACTTCAAATTCAGCCCCGTCCCCGGCGCATAAGGGTTTGATGGCCCAGCGTCAAACGCCACCCGTTGTGCAGTGCCGCGCATCTGTCGCTTTCGTCCGGTGGCGGGACAAAACAGCGGATTCCCTATCGTCCGCCCGGCCCAGGTTGCGCCCGGTCCCGCGTTCGTCTAGGCCGAATGACCAGCAATAGTCAGAGGATCGGCGCAAAGCTCGATGAGCGCTACCATCGCCCTGGTCGACGACGATCGGAACATCCTGTCTTCGCTCAGCATCGCCCTGATCGCGGAAGGGTTCATGACGCGACTCTATCCGGACGGTCAGGCCGCGCTCAAGGCGCTGATCGAGAACCCGCCGGATATCGTGGTGTGCGACATCAAAATGCCCAATCTGGATGGCATCGAGCTGCTCCGCCGGCTGCGGGAGAAGAGCGATCTGCCCTTCATCTTCCTGACTTCCAAGACCGACGAGCTGGACGAGGCACTTGGCTTTGCGATGGGCGCGGACGATTATATTGCCAAGCCCTTCTCGCAGCGGCTGCTGATTGCGCGGGTACGGGCGCTGCTGCGCCGCACGGCGCTCAGCCAGCCCCGCGATGACAATGGCGGCGAAGGCGAGACCGAAACCATCGCACGCGGCCGGCTGAGCATGGACCCCGCCCGCCACCGGGTGCAATGGGATGGCCGGGACGTCGCGCTGACTGTCACCGAGTTCCTGATTCTCGAGGCGCTGGCCCAGCGGCCCGGCATCGTGAAGACCCGCAATCAACTGATGGATGCCGCCTATCAGGACGACATCTATGTCGATGACCGCACCATCGACAGCCACATCAAGCGCCTGCGCCGGAAATTCCGCGAAGTCGCTCCCGAGTTCAACGCAATCGATACGCTCTATGGCGCCGGATATCGCTTCAACGAGGAATGAGGAGCGCCTGGCGAGCGGCGAATGGACCACGCGCATCTCGCTCACCCGGCGGATCCTCGCGGTCAACATCTTCGCGCTTGCCATCCTGGCTGGCGGCTTCTTCTATCTCGACAGCTATCGTGCGCGGCTGATCGATGGCAGGCTGGTGTCGATCAGCCGGGAAACCGCCCTGATCGCCGCTGCGATGGAGACAGCCCCGGCCAGCGATCGCGCCCGGTTGCTGCTGCGCACAGCGCAAACAACGGGTTTGCGGCTGCGCATCTATGATGCGGACGGCACCAAATTGGCTGATAGCTTTCGCCTCATCCCACCCAGCTACACGCTGCGTGATCCGATGCGCGATCCGCTCCACATCAAGCTGGCGCGCGTCTTGGACCGCGTTGTCGAGACCATCGCCCTCGCCGACCGTCCTGCCTATGTGAAGGAGCCGGCGCAGGATCGCCGCGATGCCTGGCCGGAAGCCCGCGAGGCCGCCCGCACCCGCGCGCCCGCTTCGGCCTATCGGTTCGCGCCGGACCGCACACCTTTCCTCAGCGTCGCCCGCCCGCTCGACGAAGCCGGGCGCGGCGATGTACTGCTCGCCACCGCAAACACGCGGGACCTCACGGATATCGTCCGTGCCGAGCGCCTGCGCATCGCCCTCGTCTTTGCGGCGGCGATTCTGGTGTCCGTGCTGCTCTCGCTCTTTCTTGCGCGGACGATCGTGCTCCCGCTCCGTCGCCTCGCCCGCGCTGCGGTGCGCGTGCGCCTGGGGCGCGCGCGGGAAGTCATCGTGCCGCGCCTGCCGGATCGGCGCGACGAAATCGGGATGCTGGCCCGCGCCGTCTCCGACATGAGCCAGGCATTGCGCCAGCGCATCGATGCGACCGATGCCTTCGCGGCAGATGTGAGCCATGAGCTCAAGAACCCCATCGCGTCGCTGCGCTCGGCGCTCGAGGGGCTGGCCCAGATCAAGGACCCGGCCTTGCAGGCCAAGTTGCTCGCCATCGCGCAGGACGACGTGCGCCGGCTCGACCGGCTGGTCAGCGACATTGCCGAGGCAACCCGCATCGACGCACAGCTCTCGCGCACGCCGTTCGAGACCATCGATCTCGGGCGGATGATCGGACGGATGGTGCGCAACCATGCACCGCGGGAGGATGGTCCCGCGGTTCGGCTGAGCTATGCAGGGTCGGGACGTGGCGCCGTATTCGTCTCCGGTGACCCGCAGAAGCTGGTCCGCGTGGTGGATAATCTCGTCGACAATGCCCGCTCCTTTTCACCCGATGGCGGGCGGATTCGCCTGACGCTGTCAGCCGAAGACGGCAAGGCTATCGTGGCGGTGGAAGACGAGGGACCCGGCGTGCCGGAGAGCGAGCGGGAAGCGATCTTCCGGCGGTTTCACAGCGTGCGCCCGGAGCGGGATGGCTTTGGCAAGCACAGCGGCCTGGGCCTTGCCATCGCCCGCACAATTCTGGAGGGCCACCACGGCTCCATCCATGTCGAGGCGCGTCTCGATGGCAAGGCCGGTGCGCGATTTGTCGTGACCCTGCCCCTAGCCGAGCAGGATGTGCCGCCGCCGAACAGCGCGAAGGCGCGCAGCGGCGCATGAGCGACGATCCCGCCCATTGCCAAACCATCCACGCTACCAGCGTCGCCATCGGAGGCAAGGGCGTGCTGCTGATCGGCGGAAGCGGGTCCGGCAAGTCAGACCTTGCCCTGCGCCTCATCGATCGCGGCGCGATGCTGATCAGCGACGATTACACCCGCGCCTCAAAGCGGGACGGCAAGCTGATCCTTGACGCGCCGGAAACCATTGCGGGCAAGCTGGAAATTCGCCACCTTGGCATCGTCGAAACGCCCCATGTCGGTGGCGTGATTGCGTGTCTTGCGATCAGACTGGATGAAGCGCCCGTGCGCATGCCTGACATCGGGTCCACATTTTCCCTTCTGGGTGTCGAACTGCCGCTGGTCGTGCTGGCCGGTCTGGAGCCTTCCGCCCCGATCAAGGCCGAATGGGCATTGCTTCGTCTCGATGGGCAGGCGAAGGGGTAGGCATGGACCAGCCCCCTGCCCTGTCACCTGTCTCCCATGCTCCCGGCGCCAAGCGCATCCTGGTGGTCACCGGCCTTTCGGGCGCCGGCAAATCGACCAGCCTGCGCACGCTCGAAGATGCCGGCTGGGAAACGGTCGACAATCTGCCGCTGGTTCTGCTCGACCGGTTGCTGGCTGCCCCGCTGCCGGCTGGTCATGAGCAACAGGCGGGCCGCCCGGTCGCCATCGGCATCGACAGCCGCACGCGCGGCTTTGCAGCCGACACCATCCTTTCGGCTATCGCCGCGATGCGCGAGCGCACTGGCTATGAGGTTGAGATGCTGTTCCTCGATTGCTCGGGGACGGTGCTTGAGCAGCGTTATGCCGAGACGCGGCGGCGCCACCCTCTGGCGTTGGATCGCCCGGCGGCGGACGGCATTGCCCGCGAGCGCGAGCTGCTGGAACCGCTCCGCCGCGCGGCGGAGCATGTCGTCGATAGCTCGGACCTCACCAGCAACGGCCTGCAGCAGGCGATCCGCCAGCGCTTTGCAGGCAGTTTCGAATCGACCCTGACCCTGCTGTCCTTCGGCTTTGCGCGGGGCGTTCCGCGAAATGCGGACCTGATGTTCGACATGCGGTTCCTGCGCAATCCCTATTGGGACGAGACGCTGCGCCCGCTCACCGGCCTCGATCCCGATGTCCGCGATTATGTGATGGCCGACACGCTGTTCGAGGCGGCCGTCGGCCAGATCGAGAAGCTGCTGGTCACCATCCTTCCTCGCTACAGCGAGGAGGGGAAAGCCTATGTCACCATCGCCTTTGGCTGCACGGGCGGTCGCCACCGCTCGGTGTGCGTGACGGAAGAGATCGCAGAACGCTTGCGCCGGGCGGGCTTTTCGCCCACCATTGCGCACCGCAATCTGGATTCAGTCCAGTTGGACGCCTATGAGAACCGGCGCCAGGGCAAAAAAGAAATCGTACCAACGGAAATCGAAGGGCGGGGCGCACACTCACCATGATTGGACTCGTGCTCGTAACCCATGGCGGGCTCGCGACGGAATTTCGCGTCGCCATGGAACATGTCGTAGGGCCGCAACAGGCCATAGAAACCGTCTGCATCGGCCCCGATGACGATATGGAGGTACGGCGCGCCGACATCGCCGCCGCCGTGCAGCGCGTCGATGATGGCTCGGGCGTGATCCTGCTGACCGATCTGTTTGGTGGCACGCCCTCCAACCTTGCCATTTCCCTGCTCGACGCAGGGCGGGTGGAAGTCATCGCCGGCGTCAATCTCCCCATGCTGATCCGTCTCGAAAGCGCCCGCCGCAATATGAGCGTCACGCAGGCGGTCGCCGCCGCACGGGAAGCGGGCCGCAAATATATCAGCGTTGCCTCGGAGCTGCTGGGAGACGCTACTTGAGCGGCGAGACCGCCAGCGCGACCGTGCGCATCGCCAACCGGCGCGGCCTGCATGCGCGGGCCAGCGCCAAGTTCGTTACGCTGGCGAGCAGCCTGCCGGCGACCATCATGGTGCGCAAGGATGGGCAGGAAGTGGTCGGCACATCGATCATGGGCCTGATGATGCTGGGCGCCGCCATGGGCGATGATATCACCGTCTCGGTGAGCGGTGACGATGCCCCAGCGGCGCTGGCTGCCGTCATCGAGCTGGTCGAAAATCGCTTCGGCGAAGACTGATCCTGTGCGGCCCTGCTGACCATGCCCCGCGAAATCACCGGCTTCTCCAACCCGCTCGTCAAGCGCGTGCGCGGCTTGCGGGAAAAGAAGCTGCGCAAGCGCGAAGGCCTGTTTCTGGCCGAGGGCCTGCGTATCCTCACTGAAGCGCGCGAGCGCGGCATTCTGCCGGAGATGCTGTTCATGGCGAGCGATGCCCGCCCGCATCCGCTGGCCGACGAGCTAATCGCGGCGGTCGAGGCGCAAGGGGGCGACGTCATTCTCACCAGCGCGGATATTCTCGGCAAGATTTCCGGCAAGGATAATGCGCAAACGCTCGTCGGCGTCTATCCCGACCGGCTGACACCCCTCCCCGCGCTTGATCGTAGCGCGGCACCAATCTGGTTCGTCGCGCAGGCCATGCGCGATCCCGGCAATCTGGGGACGCTGCTGCGCATTGGCGATGCGGTCGGCGCGGGCGGCGTGATCCTTGTGGATGACTGTGTCGATCCCTTCTCCGTCGAGACGGTACGCGCGTCGATGGGCGCCCTCTTCACCCAATCCATCGCGCAGGCGAGTTGGGCTGACTTCCTCACTTGGCTCCGCACGGGGCCGGGCCAGCTTGTCGGCACCAGCCTCAACACCGAGCATGATTATCAGGCGCCGCGTTACGAGGCCCCGACCTTTCTGGTGATCGGCAATGAGGCGCGAGGCCTGCCCGCCGATTATGAGGCCGCGTGCGACCTGCTGGTCAAAATCCCGATGATGGGCCGTGCGGACAGCCTCAATGCGTCCGTCGCCGGGGCCGTGATGGCCTATGAAGTGCTGAACCAACAGCGCCGGCGCTGATCTCTCTTCTGTCACCCCCATCCGCGCCATCTAGCGCTGCTGCCCGGAATTGAGCTAGGGCATCGCCGTCATATGTGAGGGGGGCCAACTTTGAACGACGCAGCAACCGCCGGAACGCCGGCGCCCAGCGGCCTGTCTGCTATGGTGAAGCACCGTCGCGTGCTCGTCGCGAGTCTGGCCGGCACCACGGTCGAGTTCTACGATTTCTATATCTATGCGACGGCGGCGAGCCTCGTCTTCGGTCCGCTCTTCTTCCCCGCCACGTCGCCGACAGCGCAGCTGATGGCGGCTTATGCCAGCTTCGCCCTCGCCTTTCTGGCGCGCCCGCTCGGCGCCGCCGTGTTCGGCCATTATGGCGACCGGATCGGCCGCAAATCGACGCTCGTCGCCTCGCTCATGCTTATGGGCGGCTCGACCTTCCTCATCGCCTTCCTGCCGACTTATGCGATGATCGGCTGGGTCGCGCCGCTGCTGCTCTGCATCCTGCGCTTTGGCCAGGGCTTCGGCCTGGGCGGCGAATGGGGTGGTGCTGCGCTGCTGGCGGTGGAGAATGCCCCCCCGGGCTGGCGCGCGCGCTTCGGCATGATGCCGCAACTTGGCGCACCGCTGGGCTTTGTCGCCGCGAATGGCCTGTTCCTGCTGCTCGGCCTTTGGCTCAGCGATGCGCAATTCATGGCGTGGGGCTGGCGCCTTCCCTTCCTTGCCAGCGCGCTGCTGGTGATCATCGGCCTGTGGGTGCGCTTGAAGATGGGCGAGACGCCCGAGTTCAAGGCGGCGCTGGAGGCCGAGCCGCCGGCAGCCATTCCGTTGGCGGAACTGCTCACCCGCCATGTGCGCGCGACCATGGCCGGAACGCTCGCCGTCGTCTGCTGCTTCGCGCTGTTCTACATCTCCACGGCCTTCGCGCTGGGCTATGCCACGGTGAACATCGGCATGGCGCGCAGCGAGGTGCTAACCATCCAGCTTGCGGCCATCCTGATGCTCGCGCTGGGGATCATCGTGGCCGGCTGGTGGTCGGACATGCGCTCGGCGAGCCGTGTACTGATTGCCGGATGCGCCGCGACGGTGCCGCTCGGCATCGTCTTCGGCGCCGGGTTCGATGCCGCCAATCCGCTGGCGCTCTTCCTCATCCTCGCCATGTCGCTGCTGCTGATGGGATTCACCTATGGCCCGCTCGGCGAATGGCTGACCGCCCTCTTCCCGCCGCGCGTGCGCTATTCTGGCTCATCCTTCGCCTTCAATGTTGGCGGCATCATCGGCGGGGCCATGGCACCCATCGCCGCGCAATATCTGGTGAGCACGCATGGCGTGGGCGCTGTGGGCCTCTACCTTTCAGGCGCGGCCGTGATCAGCCTCATCGGGCTGGTGTGGCTGGCGCCGAGGGACTCGCAGGCAGACTGAAGGCCGCCGGGAAGACGTGACCGGGCTCTCGCCCGGCCACCAGATCATTGTCAGGATTCTTGTCAGGCCAGCGCGCCGTGACAATGCTTATACTTCTCGCCGGAGCCACAGGGGCACGGCGCGTTGCGGCTGATTTCCTCACCCGCATAGGGATTGCCCTCACCCACCGCCGCAGCCGTCGCGGCGCGCGGAATGGTGGTGGTGATGAACCCGCGCGTGCCGGCATCGATGTCCGCGCTGTTATCCTCACCCGTGAACGGGTCGATATGGCTGGTGAGGAAGTCCGGCAGCTCGGGCAGCGGCGGCGGCACAGGATCCTGCATCTGGAACTGCACATGGCTCACCGTGCGGCTGACATCCTCGCGGATGTTCTCCAGCATCCGCTCGAACAGGGCGAATGCCTCCTGCTTATACTCGTTGATCGGCGTCTTCTGCGCATAAGCGCGCAGGTGGACGACCTGACGGAGGGCATCCAGCGTCGCCAGATGCTCTTTCCAGTGATGGTCGAGATTCTGCAGCAGGATGCTCTTCTCGATCTGCGCCCAGGTCTCGGGCTTGAGATCATTGACCTTCTCCGCCAGCGCAGCATCGGACAGCGCGGTGAGGCGCTCGACGAACAGCTCCGGATCGACCACGTCCTCGGTCAGCCAGCCATCGATGTCCGGCGTCAGACTCATCACCGCCTCAAGGCGCTCCTTGAGCTGCGGAATGTTCCACTGCTCGGGGTAGGTGCCCGGAGGACAGGCGGCGCCGACGATGTCGTTGATCGTCTCATGGCGCATCTCGGTGACGACGTCGCCGACCGTCTCGGCATCCATGATCTCGCTGCGCTGCTCGTAGATCACCTTGCGCTGGTCGTTCATCACGTCGTCATATTCGACGACCTGCTTGCGGATTTCGTAGTTGCGCTGTTCGACCTTCTTCTGCGCGGTCTCGATCGCCTTGCTCATCCACTTGGACGGCGGAAGCGCCTCGCCATCCTCAAGGCTGGAGCGCATCATGCGTGCGAACAGCGTGTCCGGGCCGAAGATGCGCAGCAGATCGTCATCGAGGCTAAGGTAGAAGCGGGACAGGCCCGGATCGCCCTGCCGGCCGGAGCGGCCACGCAGCTGGTTGTCGATACGGCGGCTTTCGTGCCGCTCCGTGCCGAGCACGAACAGGCCGCCGGCGGCGAGCACCTGCTGGCGCTCGGCCTCGATTTCCTCTTCGATCCGCGCAATTGCGGCATCGCGCTCAGGGCCTTCCGGCATGTCCTTGAGCTCATCCTCAACCCGGAATTCCAGGTTGCCGCCCAGCTTGATGTCGGTGCCACGGCCGGCCATGTTCGTCGCGATGGTAACCGCGCCGAGCCGCCCGGCCTGAGCCACGATGCCGGCTTCCTGCTCGTGGAAGCGCGCGTTCAACACCGAATGCTTCACGCCTTCCTCCTTGAGGAAGCTGGAGAGCAGTTCGGACTTTTCGATGGAGACGGTACCCACCAGCACTGGCTGACCCTTGGCGGCATGTTCGCCAATCGTCCGGGCGATGCCTTTGAACTTGTCCTCAAGGCTCTTGTAGAAGAGGTCCTGATCGTCCTGACGCTGCACTGGCAGGTTGGTCGGGATGGTCACCACGTTCATCTTGTAGATGTCGTAGAATTCCGCCGCCTCGGTCGCCGCCGTGCCGGTCATGCCCGAGAGCTTCGGGTACATGCGGAAGTAATTCTGGAAGGTGATCGAGGCGAGCGTCTGGTTCTCCGGCTCGATATTTACGCCTTCCTTGGCTTCCACGGCCTGGTGCAAACCGTCAGACCAGCGGCGCCCGTCCATCATGCGGCCGGTAAACTCATCGATGATGACGACCTTGCCGTCTTTCACGATATAATCGATGTCGCGCCGGAACATGAAGTTGGCGCGCAGAGCCTGGTTCACATGGTGGACGACCTGTGTGTTCTCGAAATCATAGAGATTGGCGCCCTGGAGCAGCCCTGCGTCCTCCAGCATCCGCTCCACCTTCTCGGTGCCGTCCTCGGTCAGCACGATGGAGCGCTGCTTCTCGTCCTTTTCGTAATCCTCATCCGCGAGGTTCTTCACCAGCGCGTTGACGGACATATACATCTCGGACTTGTCGTCCGTCGGGCCGGAAATGATCAGCGGCGTGCGCGCCTCGTCGATCAGAATCGAGTCCACCTCGTCGAC
The DNA here is from genome assembly GCF_025961995.1 of Sphingobium sp. B8D3A. Taxonomy (NCBI): domain Bacteria; kingdom Pseudomonadati; phylum Pseudomonadota; class Alphaproteobacteria; order Sphingomonadales; family Sphingobiaceae; genus Sphingobium; species Sphingobium sp. B8D3A. Next base: position 2,275,036 of record NZ_JAOQOS010000001.1, read on the forward strand.
GATCGCGTAATTGAACGGGCGCTGGACCATCTGGTCACGCTCATATTTCATGTTGTCGCGCAGATAATCGAAGCCAAGCTCGTTGTTGGTCGCGTAGGTGATGTCCGCATCATAAGCCGCGCGACGCTCCGGCTCAGAAAGATTGGGTACGATCACGCCCGTGGTCAGCCCAAGGAAGTTATAGAGCTGGCTCATCCACTCGCAGTCGCGCCGGGCGAGATAGTCGTTGACGGTGACGACATGGACGCCCTTGCCGGGCAGCGCGTTGAGATAGGTCGCGAGCGTCGCGACCAGCGTCTTGCCTTCACCGGTGCGCATTTCGGCAATCTCGCCGCGGTGGAGCACGATGCCGCCGACCATCTGCACGTCATAATGCCGCTGGCCGAGCGCACGCTTCGCGCCCTCGCGCACCGTCGCGAACGCCTCGGGCAGGATCTGGTCGAGCGTCGCGCCGTCGGCGAGCTGGCTGCGGAACTTGGCGGTCTGCGCCTTGAGCTCATCATCGCTCATCGCGACCATCGTCGGCTCGAAGGCGGCAATCTGATTGACCGTCTTGCTGAGAGACTTGACGTAACGCTCATTTGAAGAGCCGAAGAAGAATTTGGCAACGCCGCCGAGCATATCGGAAATTCCTGTCTGAAAACGGAAAGGTCGGGCGCCGGTTCACACACCGGCAAGCGAACGCGCCGTGAGCCAGCGCGCGAACAGCAGAATGGCAGACCAGCACATGGCGGCCTGCGGCGGGCTTAGATCAGCCAGCTCTGCTTCAGAGAAAGATGGGTGCGGCCATTACGGGCCGGCAGCGCGAGTGCCGTAGCCTGATCTGCCCGTACAAGGACGGCCTCGGCCCGCGTGTCACCGCGGGACAAGACCCGCGCGACCGCAATCGCCTGCTCACTGGAGGGAGCCTGCTGCGATTCTGCACTGAGTTCCACCTGCGCAGGCGCCACGCGGCTCTCGCCGACCATCAGGCCGGACAGCGACGCAAGAAGCGCAGACAGGAGGATCATCAATTGCAAGTCGCAGGCATCCCGGCCGGTAAGACGCACCCCACATAGGATGCGGCAGGCGGTTCGTCTACGCCCTTCACCATGAACGATCCGGAAACGGGCCGTCCATGGCTGGTGCAGGATCAGACGAGCCGGCTCTGCTTGAGCGCCGCCGCAATGAAGCTGGCAAACAGCGGGTGCGGATCGAACGGCTTGGACTTGAGTTCCGGGTGGAACTGCACGCCAATGAACCATGGGTGATCCGGCCGCTCGACGATCTCCGGCAGCGTGCCATCCGGCGACATCCCGGAGAAGATGAGGCCGCCCTGTTCGAGCGGTTGGCGATAGGCCGCGTTCACCTCGTAGCGGTGACGATGGCGCTCGCTGATATCCTCGGCACCGTAGATGCTGGAAACGACGCTGTTGCCGCTCAGCTTGGCCGGATAGGCACCCAGGCGCATGGTGCCGCCGAGGTCCGTATCGACATTGCGGGTTTGCAGCCCCTCGGCGCTCATCCACTCGGTGATGAGACCCACGACCGGCTCGCTGGTCTCGCCGAACTCGGTGGTCGAGGCGCGCTCGATCCCGGCGGTGTTCCGCGCACCCTCGATGCAGGCCATCTGCATGCCGAGGCAGATGCCGAAGAAGGGCACGCCCCGCTCGCGCGCGAACCGCACGGAGGCGATCTTGCCTTCCGATCCGCGCACGCCGAAGCCGCCCGGCACAAGAATGCCATGCATCGGCTCGAGCTGGGCCGCGATGTCGCTGTCTTCGGCCTCGAACAGCTCGGCATCGAGCCACTGGACCTTCACCTTCACGCGATTGGCCAGCCCGCCATGCACGAGCGCCTCGTGCAGCGACTTGTAGGCATCCGGCAAGCCGACATATTTGCCGACGACGCCGATGGTCACTTCGCCTTCGGGGTGGACCTGCCGGTCCATGATATCGAACCAGCGGGTCAGGTCCGGCTCGCGCGAGCCTTCGATCCCGAAGGCGCTCAGCACGGCGCGGTCCAGCCCTTCACGGTGATACTGCACCGGCACGGCATAGATGCTGCTGGCATCGAGGGCGGGAATCACGGCTTCCGTGCGCACATTACAGAACAAGGCGATTTTCGCCCGCTCGCTGTCCGGCAGCGGATGCTCGGTGCGGCAGAGCAGAATGTCGGGCTGAATGCCGAGCGAGGTCAGTTCGCGCACGCTGTGCTGGGTCGGCTTGGTCTTCAGTTCGCCGGCCGCCGCAATATAGGGCACCAGCGTCACATGCACGAGCACGGTCTGGCCGTGGCCCAGCTCATTGCGGAGCTGGCGGATGGCCTCCATGAACGGCAGGCTCTCGATGTCGCCCACCGTGCCTCCGATCTCGCACAGCACGAAATCGACATCGTCCGTCTCGGCCAGAGCGAAGCGCTTGATCTCGTCCGTCACGTGCGGGATCACCTGCACGGTGGCTCCGAGATAATCGCCGCGCCGCTCGCGCTGGATGATCGTCTGGTAGATGCGCCCTTGCGTGACGTTGTCGGCCTGCCGGCTCGCAACGCCCGTAAAGCGCTCATAATGGCCAAGATCGAGATCGGTCTCCGCCCCGTCGTCCGTCACATAGACTTCGCCATGTTGATAAGGCGACATCGTGCCGGGATCGACATTGAGGTAAGGATCGAACTTACGGGTGCGGACCTTGTAGCCACGCGCTTGGAGGAGCGCCGCAAGCGACGCAGCCATAAGGCCTTTTCCAAGCGAGGAGACCACGCCGCCGGTGATGAATATGAACCGCGCCATGGGAGAGGAGGCTTACGCTGAACTCGAACGGAAGGGCAAGCGAACGAATCCGCTACCGGTGAAAAAAACTGGTGGATCGTTACTGCGCGAGCGGGGCGCCAGCAGCGCCATTGGCAGGCGCCGAGGCCGGACCGGCCGGTGCTGCCGCGCTGTTGGCCGCGCCGGAAATGCCATCACCATCGGCAATCGGCGCCGACATGTCGCTGGTGCCGGACTGGCCGACCAGCGAGGTATCGATCGTCGCGGCCCGGTGCTGCGTAGCGGCAATCACCGCCAGCACGATGCTCATGCCCACGAACAAAGTCGCGAGAATCTTGGTCGCCCGGCTGAGGAAATCCGCCGCGCCGCGCGCCGACATCAGACCAGACGGGCTGCCACCGCCACCCATGCCGAGCCCGCCACCCTCGGACCGCTGCATCAGAATGACAGTGACGAGCGCGAAGGCGATGATCGCCTGGACGACAAGGAGAAAGGTGAACAGCATGAGCGGTTAGGACATCCCGACGGGTGTTGAAGCAGCGCCCTTAGCGCGCATTGCGCCGGGCATCAACCTTTGCTCTTGCTGTCACCGGTCGATGGGCGAACTACCACAAGGCGGGCTTGGCGATCATTAGCCAGAAGGTCGCGATGAGCCCAAGGAAAGCGGGCCAGCCAAGGGCAAACCACAAGCTCATGGCTCGTGCGTACTCTAATCCCAACGGAACGCCATTCTCCCATGCCTCATGGGCCAGTCGCTGCGCCTTGATTTGCAGCCAGACAACCGGCACCCAGCAGCCAAAAGCAACGGCATACAAAACAAGCGCCACGAGCAACCATGGTTCGGTAAGAGACCAACCGGCGAGATGGGCGAGCCAGATACCGGTCACCGGTTGGACGATGCCGCTCGTACCCGTAAATATCCAGTCCGCGCGCACCACCATCCGTCCGACGCTGGCAATGGTCGCGGGATCCCGCGTGAGGTGCGCATTCCAAAGATACCAGGCTGTCCCGGCTCCAAAGCCGAACAGAATGGTGCTGCTCAGGACATGCACCCACTTCAGGATCAGATAGGACTCCATCAACGCCGATCCGCGATCGCTCCGTGCATCAACACGGCAAGGAGAATAGGCGCATTCTTAAGAAGCGGCCCCAGAGGATCAATCCAGAGTTCTGGAAGCGCATAACCGATCACCGCAGTATAGCCGATGATAAGCAGGCATTGGCCGAGAGTGGACCATCGGCCGAAACGATCCACAAGCAGCCATCCCGCCATCGCTATGTCCAGTAGGCTCCCAGCGATGCGCAATGGTTCTGTCCAAAGCAAAGGCAATCCGAGTCCACTCGTCACCTCCTCCGTACGGACCTGACCATGAGCGAAACCCAGCCAGGCCGACACTAACCACATAAGCACAAGAACGATCTTGAGTGCCGGCGCCAGAAAATAGAGCCGGGCGTGCCAGCGATCCTGCACCTGCGCAGGACTCGCCTGAAGCGCCACATCGAGACTGCGGGGCCGAAAGCCGATGGCCCGCTCGAAAGCGGCACTGTCACCAGCGTTTCCCGCGACCATCTGGTCAAGGCTGGACGAGGACACCGGGCCAGAGCCGAAAAAGTCCCCGGCCTTTCCAAGAACGCGCATGAGGGGCATCGGCACACGCAAGATGGCAGCATCGCCAAAACCCAGCCAGCGGCGATAGCGCACAAGAAGATCGCGCAGTTCCATCGTGTCGGGTCCAACCGGCTCCAGCACCTGTCCCGCGAAAGACTCGTCCTCGCAAACGATGCGGATGGCACGGGCCAAATCTTGCGCGTGGACAGGCGTGAACGGGAAGCGCCCATCACCGGCCATCGGAATCGCCCAAGGCAGTCCCGCCAATCCACGCATCAGGGACGTGCCGCCATAGCTGCCATCCCCGTAAACCAGTGACGGGCGCAGAACGGTCCAGTCGACTCCCGAGTCCCGCAAGGCAACCTCGCCCGCCAACTTGGTGCGGGCATAAGCGGTCTGCACGTCCGGCCGCGCGCTGATCGCCGATAAGAGTAGCACCCGCTGTACACGGGCGAGTCGAGCGGCTTCGTATAAGGCCGAAGGCATCGTGACATGCACCGAGGTCATCTCTCGTCCGCGCAAAACACCTGCGCAATTGATGATGACATCCACGCCAACGAGAACCGGCGACCAGTCGGCCACCTGCAACGCGCGGGAAAGGTCTACCCGTATGAAAGATACGGCAGGAAAGCGCGCTTCGAGGCCGTCCAGCGACCGCGCTGTCGCGACGAGGTCATGCCCGGCTGCGAGAAGTACCGCCATCACTTCCCGGCCGATAAAACCGCCCGCGCCCAGCACCAGAACTCGCATGCACACCCCGCCCCTTGTTCCCATCAATTCATAGACGAGAATCAGTCTCAGCCATGGAAATAATCATAGACCGTCTGCGCGACCGCCGATGAAACGCCGGGCGCGCGCTGGAGGTCGTCGAGGCTGGCGTTGCGCACGGCGCGGGCGGTACCGAAATGCATGAGCAGCGCTTTTTTGCGCGCGGGACCGATGCCGGGCACCTCGTCCAGCGAACTGACAGTGATCGCCTTGGCCCGCTTCTGCCGGTGTGCGCCGATCGCAAAGCGATGGGCCTCGTCGCGCAGGCGCTGCAGGTAGAACAGCACCGGGTGATTGACCGGGAGCTGGAAATCCCGCCCGTCCAGCAGGTGGAACACTTCCCTGCCCTCGCGACCATGATGCGGCCCCTTGGCGACGCCGACCATGGGGACATCCTCGATGCCCATTTCTTCCAGCGCCTTGCGCGCTGCGTTGAGCTGGCCCCGGCCGCCATCGATCAGCACCAGGTCCGGCCATTCCCCGGATTCGCGATCGGGATCTTCCTCGGCGGCGCGGCCGAAGCGGCGGCCGAGCACTTCGCGCATCATGCCATAATCGTCGCCCGCGACCGTCTCGGGGCGCTTGATGTTGAACTTGCGATAGCCGCTCTTGCGGAACCCCTCAGGCCCCGCCACCACCATGGCGCCCAGCGCACTGGTGCCCTGAATGTGGCTGTTATCGTAAATCTCGATGCGATTGGGCGGCCCTTCCAGACCCAGCAATTCGGCCATATCAGCGAGAATCTTGCCCTGCGCACTGCTCTCGGCCTGACGGCGCTCCAGCGCTTCCTCGGCATTGCGCTGGGCCTGCTTGATGAGCTTCACGCGGCTGCCGCGCTGCGGCACCTCGATGCGCACCTTGCGGTCCAGCTTCTGGCTCAGCGCCTCGGCGAGCAGCAGCGTCTCGGACGGCTCGCGGTCGCAGAGCACCAGCGGCGCGGGCGGCACATCCTCATAAAATTGCGCCATGAACTGCATCAGCACCTCATCCTCCCCCACCTCGGCGGTGTGGACCGGGAAGAAGCTGCGATGCCCCCAATTCTGCCCGCCGCGAATGAAGAAGGCCTGGATGCACATGCCGCCATTGCGGCTGGCGAGCGCGAAGATATCGGCATCGCCCAGCCCCTCGGCGTGGATCGCCTGGCTGCCCTGGATGAAGGTCAGCGCCTTGAGCCGATCCCGGTAGACGGCAGCCATCTCGTAATCGAGCGACTCCGCCGCCGCGTTCATGGCCTCGCCGAGCCGCGCCTGCACCGCCGTGGACTTGCCGCCGAGAAAGTCCTGCGCGTCCTGGGTCAGGGCCGCATAATCCGCCTCGTTGATCCGCCCCACGCAGGGCGCGGAGCAGCGGCGAATTTGATACAGCAGGCAGGGCCGCGACCGATTGGCGAAGAAGCTGTCCGTGCAACTGCGCAGCAGGAACAGCTTCTGCAGCGCGTTGAGCGTCTTGCGCACCTGCCCCGCCCCCGCGAAAGGCCCGTAATATTGCCCCTTGTAGCGCCGCGCACCGCGGTGGAGCTGCACGCGCGGAAAGGCGTGATCCTCACGCAGCAGGATGAACGGGAAGCTTTTGTCATCGCGCAGCAGCACATTATAGGGTGGCCGAAAGCGCTTGATGAGTTGCGCTTCCAGCAGCAGCGCCTCGGCCTCGCTCTGGGTGGTAACGATCGTCATCGAGCGGGTCTGCGAGACCATGCGCTGCAGCCGGCGCGGCAGGCGATCGACCTGTGTGTAGTTGGACACCCGATTCTTGAGCGCCCGCGCCTTGCCGACATACAGCACGTCGCCGCGCGCATCCTGCATTCGATACACGCCGGGTCGCGTGCCCAAGGTCTTCAGCGTCCCGCGAATCGCTGCGACGCCGGCGTCCACGTCCGGCAGTTCACTACCCCGGATGGTGGAGGTCGCCTTTTCTTCATTGAAGCGATTGGGGGACGATGGCCGCTCGGTCATCCGCGCCATTTAGGGGCGAGAGGCGGACAGGACAACGGCCTCCTGCCTCAACCGGCCGAAGCACGGCCCGTCAAATGCAGAAAGGCGGGACCAATCGCTCGGCCCAGCCTTTCTAAAGCCATCGATCTGAAGTTCGTTCAGTGCGCGAGCTTGCCGATCACGTCGTCGACGAGGCCCTTGTCGGCCGCGGCACTGTGGGTCTCGCGGATCAGCACGCCGGCTGCTGCCGTCGCCGCTGCAGCCGCCTTGGCGCGCACATCGGCAATGGCCGCGCGCTCAGCTGCGGCGATCTTGTCTTCCGCCATCTTCTGGCGACGGACGACCAGCGCTTCGGCTTCCGCCTGCGCTGCAGTGATGAGATCGGCAGCTTCCTGCTCGGCCGCCGAGCGCATCGCATCGGCTTCCTTGGCGACAGAGGCGATCCGGCCTTCATACTCGGCCTTGAGCGCTTCGGCTTCCTTCCGGAGCCGCGCGGCTTCGTCGAGCTGATTGCGAATCGTCGCGATCTTGGCGTCCAGCGACCGGGCGATGAGCGCCGGCACCTTCTTCCAGATCAGCACCGCGACGAACACGAGCATCGAGAGGCTGACCCAGCCCGTCGCATCCATCCCCAACGCGGTGGCGTCCGGAACATGGTGCTCGGGGCCGCCCACGGCTTCCGTGGCCGCGTGGATGTCGCCGTCCAGATTCTGGACCTTGTCGGCGTTTTCGAGATTGAACTGCACGGCGCCGGAGCCGTTGTCGCTTGCCGGGGCTGTCTCGGCAACCTGTGTCATGGTCTGGTTTGCCATATCAGAGTACCGCCTTCACTGCCTTGAGCGCCGCATCCGGCGACACCTGCGTGCCGGCGACCTTCTGCACGATGTCCGCTGCGGCGTCCGCTGCAACGGTTTCGATCTGCGCCAGCGCCTTCACACGACCGGCCTCGATCTCGCCTTCGGCTGCGGCCAGCTTTTCGCTGAGCGCTGCGTCGGTTTTGGCCAGCGCAGCCTCGCGATTGCGAGCAGCTTCAGCCTTTGCCTGGGCCAGACGGCCCTGCGCAGCGGCACGCGCTTCATTTTCCTTCGCCCGCCAGTCGGCTTCGAGCGCATCGGCCTTGGCCGAATTCGCACGGGCCGCTTCGAGATCGTCGGCGATCTTCTTGTCGCGCGCATCCACCGTGGACTGGATCTTCGGCACCATGCCGCGACCGATCACGAAAAACACGAACCCGAATGTCAGCAGAACCCAGAAGATCTGCGACGAGTAGGTTGCGGCGAGCTGGGCTATCTGAGGCATATCACCTGTCCGTTTGCGCGGTCCGGCGGCAGCCCGTCATTGGGCAGCCGCCGGCTCCACATCATCGTCTGTCGTCTTGCGGGCGATCAGGCGACGAAGATCAGGATCATCGCGACGACGAACGCCAGCAGGCCGAGAAGCTCTGCGGCGGCGAAGCCGATGAACAGACGGCCCTGCTGGCCGTCGGCAGCGCCCGGATTGCGCAGCGCGCTCTCAAGGAACGAGCCGAAGACGTTACCCACGCCAAGCGCGGCCACGCCGGCACCGATAGCAGCCAGACCGGCACCGATCAGCTTTGCGGCTTCTGCGTCCATGTTACTTAACTCCTTTTCTGAAACTCGATTTGGTCGTTGGTTGAAACTCAGTGCAGATGCTCGGCGTCGTGAATGTACAGCGACGTGAGCAGTGCGAAAACATAGGCCTGGATGCCAGCGACCAGGATCTCCAGCGCAGAGATGCCGACCATCAGGGCAAAGCTGGGGATGCCGACGCCAAGGCCGGGCGCCACGCCGGCAGCCGAAGCGTTGATCACGAAGCCGGCAAGCACCTTGAGCAGAATGTGACCGGCGATCATCGCGACGAATAGTCGCAGGCCCAGCGAGAAAGGGCGCACCATGAACGAGACGAACTCGATGATGGGGATCAGCCAGATAAGCCACAGCGGCGTGCCGTGCGGCACGAACAGCGAGAAGAACTTGAGGCCATGCTTCCAGAAGCCGACGATCAGCACGATCGAAAAGCTCAGGATCGCGAGAACGCCGGTTACCGTGAAGTGGCTGGTAAAGGTGAAGGGATGCAGGCCGAAAATGCCGATGGGCAGCAGGCCGAGCAGGTTGGCGAAGAGGATGAACATGAACAGCGAGAAGATGTAGGGCACATATTTGCGCCCGCCCTTGCCGATATTGTCATCGGTCAGCTTCGCGATGAAGCCGGTCATCGACTCTACAGCCGCCTGCCAGCGCCCCGGCACCAGATCGCGCTTCATGCCGAGCAGCATGAAGCCCCACAGAACGACGACCGTGATCACCATCCACAGCGCGCTGTTGGTGAACGCAATGTTGTAACCACCGAGGCTCCACTGTTCGGTACCGAACAGCGGCTCGATGGCGAACTGGTGCATAGGATCGATCTTGCCGGGTTCTGCCACGTCTGATTCCCAAAAAGCCGTCTGCGATTATGACGAAAGCGCCCTTACTTCTCAGGACGCTTCATCGAAATCTTCCAAATGTTCCTGAAGGCTACGATGATCCCCAGAAAGAGGAAAACCAGCAGGAGCCAGGGCGATGTGCCGATGAACCGGTCCAGGACCCATCCAATCAGCGCGCCGCCGACAAGACCGCCGATCAGCTCCGCAAGAACCCGGTTGCCGAGGCGATAATTCTTATCGCCGCCAACTTCCCGGTCCGCTCCGGTCCTGACCTTTTCGACTGCCTCGGCACGTTCCAACCGCTCGCTGAGCGACTTGATGCGTTCATCTTCGGCAATCGGGTCTCGCCCAGGTTCGGTCTCTGTCATCGTGCCAACTCCCGTTCACGCCAAGAGACGTAAAAACCAGCGCTGCATGACGTGCCTGAGCCGCCCCCGTCAAGGCGCGGCCCGTGTAGAAAGCGTTGGCGTGCAAGTCAACACTGGTGACCGCGCCGGAGGGATCAGGCGGATTTTCGAGGAAAATTAGGCCCTCAGTGGCGCGAATCGCTCAACGTGTGGCGGTGGCGCAATAATCCGGCAGCGCAATCGGCCCGGCGCCTTTGGTCTGCCACGGACCATTGCCGATCCGGTAGATCTGCCCTTCCGAAACGCGCCCGGCCAGCGTCTGACAACCGGTCACGGCCGCCATGTCCTGTACGGTCACGCCACGCTTGGCCGCCAGATCGGTGTAAGCCGCGCGGCGCTTGATGTTGAGCGCATCCACGGCGGCGCGCACATCGCTGCTCACCGAGCCGTTGACGCCCAGATAGCCATCCGACTGCTCGCCGACCGTGCCGGCCGACTTGGCGGCACTCACCACCGCGTCCTGCGCGATAGCCGGAGCCGCTCCGACGACGCCGAGACCGAAAACTGCCGCAAGCGCTGCGGCGCGAATGCTGTGCATATATGTCATTTCGGGAAAAGCTCCGGATTGTTCTCGATGAGGTCCTTGGCGTCCTGCTGCAGGCGCACGACCACTTCCTGCTGAATCTTCACGTTGAGATTGATCTCGATCGGCTTTTCGGGCGCGCGCACCTGAATGCAGCCGCCTGCCGCTCCGGCAAGCGCCAGCCCCATCCCCAGTCGCGTCGCGCGCGATGTCCATCGTCGGTGCCTCATTTCCTGTCCCCTTCTATCCTCTTGTCGCTGTCCACCGGCTGAACGGCCACCCCGGAGGCCCGCGTGGACGCTCCGCTGCCGACGGGCACAAACTGGTCGCCCAGACTGCCATTGATGAGCTTGGTCGGATCGGCAAGCCCGGTCGCGGTGTTGAGCAGCCCCCGGAAGGGCGCCTCGATCCGCACATTGAACAGGAAGGGCAGGCCAAGAAACGGCCGCGCCAGGAAGCTACGGCGCGTTTCTTCCGTGCCCTGATTGACCCCGTTGATGCTGACCTGCGTGACAAACTCGCCATCGATGGCGCCATCCAGCCGGATTGCGAGGCAGCGATAGCCCAAATTCTTGAGCGCGTCGAAGGCCAGCCGCGCCATCGCGTTGAGCTGCGCGTTGGACACCTCACCCACATAAGAAAGGCGTCCGGCCCGGCGCTCTGGATCGCACGGGATCGTCAGGCCTTGCGTGCTGGTGAGGTAGCGTGGCTCGTCGCCCTCCTGCCGCGCAACCAGCAGGCCGCCAACGATCCGCCCGCCATCCTTGTCGAACACCATGGGCAGCAAACCATCGAAGGTGCCCGTCGCGGAGATATTCTCCAGTTCCAGCGTATTGATAAAGGCGCCCGCATCCAGCCCGACGACGCGGAAGGTGAGATTGCGCGGCTGGCGCGAATCCAGCGCGAGGGGGGCGGGCATCAGCTCCAGCATGCCGCCGGAGAACGGCCAGCGCCCGCCCTCGATCTCCGCCACCTCGCTGGAGAGCAATTGATAGCGTATGGTGCCGTCGCGCACCTCGATGCCCGGGTTGACGCTTTCCACCGTCACCACCTGGCCGGGTTCGGTGCGCAGGCCGAGCAGGTCCGTGAAGCGGATCGTCGTCGACAGGCCGGCGACCGGGCCGAAGGCGGCCGCGAAAGCCATATTCTCGGTCGAGAAGGTCCCGTCGCTGGTCACCTTGTCGCCGGTCCAGCGGATCTGGCCGGCGCCATTCACCATCCCGACCACGTTAGCGACCACGCCCAGCGAGAGCGGCGTGAGATCGTCCGGCTGAAGCGCATTGCCGAAGCGCAGGCCGTTCACGGTCAGATCGGCGCGGCCTGCGCCACGGCTTAGGTCGTGCCAGATCACCACATCGGCGACCTTGGCCTTTCGTTCCGGATGCACCAGCACACCAGTCGCCTCGATGCGATTGTCGGCCAGGGTCAGGCGCACCTGCTCGCCGGCCAGCGGATTGAAGCGCCGATCGGCCTGCGTGTCCGCGACGCGCAGATTGCCATCGACGGCCAGACGTCCGTCGGCGAACTGCCATTGCCCTTCCATGGCGGTGAGATCGAGCGGCACAGAGCCGATCCGGCCCCGGCCTGCCGAAATCGTCCCGGCAAGGCCGCCCGCCGACCCACGTCCGCCCGTCAGGCGATCGGCAGCGAGCCGGACCGGGGCTTCGGCCGCGCCAATGCGCACGTCCGGCTGCTGGATTTCGAAGCGGCCGGTGGTGAGGCCGTAACGCGCTGCGCTTGCATCAAATGCGAAGGGATTGTCGCCCAGCCGGCCGCGCAATGCCACGTCGCGGATCGCGGCCGTGCCCTCGCCCAGCCCGCAAACCTGTAACGCCGCAGGATCGAGGACGAGGCCGGACGTGCTGAGCGACGCCCAGCGCAAGGGCACGCAAGTCCTTGATAGACTGACCGACCCGCCTGCCCCGATGCGAGCATCCAGCGGCATCTGCAGGCCCTTGACCGCGCCGCCCGGCAAGGGGCCGTCCAGCGTCACCTGCGTCTGGAGGCTGCCGCGCCCCGCGCCATCCACGGCAAAGCGCAGCGGGGTGAGCGCAAGCCGCGCCCCGCCGGCATCATAAGGCCGCAACGTCGCGGTGCCGCGCACACCGCCTTGCTCCTGCGTGGCGAACTCGATGCGCCCCTCCGGCAGATCGCCGCCGGAAATATCCAGCCGTCCCGAAGCCCGAAGGCCGCCGGGCCAATCGATGCGCACCGCGCTGCCTTCCCAGTTCTCGATCCGCGCGCCGCTGGCGGACCGCAGCGCGAACCGGTCGAGCCGTGCATTGCCGTGAGACCCGAGCATATTGACCTGGCCCGCCAGTTCGATGTGATTGCGCCGGCCGATCGCCTCGACGGCGCGCGCCAGCTTGTTCGCGATCGGTTCCAGCGGACTGCCATCGGCCGCCGAAGCGAGGCGCGCGAGATTGATCCCGCGGGCCGGCCGGGCATTTTCGATGGTCCCGGTGCCTTGCCACGCCAGAGCGCGATTGCGGGAATCGAGCTGCACCGCGAAATTGCCGCCCAGCTTCGCCGCGTCACTTTCAAGGCCGTCGACAAGCGCGCTAACGGCGGCAAGCGAAGCGCTCCCCCGCAGGGTATCGCCTTCGCCTTTAAAGGTAATGAGCCCGGACAGTTCCTTGAACTCGCGCTTGCCCCGCCCGTCCCCTTGCTCGGCCAATGGCGCTGCGAGGCTCACTGCACCGCCCAAGGGTTCCAACGCCAAATTTGTGCGGATGTTGAGATCGAGCGTGGGGGCCGTCAGCCGGAGCTTCGCCGCCTCGCATCCAACGCCGCTGACATGGGCAGGGCCTTTGAGGTGAATCTCGCCATTCTCGGTCGCCACGTCCACTGGCGCCCGCAGCGCCCGCAGCCTGCAATCGCCAAAGGCTAGCGCCGGGCTCGCGAGATTAAGCTGACCATTGAACCCCGACGATAACGGCCCGCTGCCATCCAGCCCCAGCTCGACCGTGCCGTTGTTGGTAACGATCCGCGCCTGTGCATCCTCGATCACCGCCGTCCAGTCGGGCAGCTTGGGATCGCCCGTGCCGCCTTCCAGCAAGCGACTGACCTGACCCAAGTCCAGCGTGCCATCGGCAATCCGCCCACGCAGCCGAACGCCGCTGGCTTCAAGGCGATCGATATAAGGCCCGGTCAGGCCCCAGGCGAGTTCGAGCTCGATGAAGCGGACCGTGAGATCGGGCGATTTCGGATCGCCAATGACGAGATTGTCCAGCCGCTGGTGCTGCGGGCCAATCCGGGTGATCTCATATCGGCCCTGTACGCCCCGCTTGGCCAGTTCGCGGGCGATGAAGCTGTCGGCAATCGGCTCGCGCGCAAACCAGAGGCCGCCCGCGACCAGCAGCAGCGCCATCGCGCTCCCGCCGGCGATCCAGCGCACACGTTGACGGCGCCGGTGCAGCCGCTCTGCTGCACCCGCCTCTAGTCCGTCATCCTCTTCGACCCACTCGGTCAGACGTTTATCCCCGTCATTCCCGCTTGCCGCTCTGGCGGCTCGCGCTTAGCTACAATGTTCATGGGCGAAGGGCGATCCCGGGGCAAGAGCGAGACGAGTCATGATGGCGTTGGCCACCGCGCCCGCCTGCGGCAGCGACTCGCGTCCGGACCGGATGGGCTGCTCGACCATGAACTGATTGAATATCTGCTTGCGCTCGCCCTGCCACGGCGGGATACCAAGCCGCTGGCAAAGGCCCTGATCGCCCGCTTCGGCTCGTTGGGCGCCGTGCTCAGCGCCGATTGGGCCACGCTGATGCAGGTCGACGGCATGGGCGAGACCACGACCGCCGCGCTCAAGGCGACACAGGCCGCCGCCCTGCGGATGCTCCGCAACGAGGTGGCGGAGCGGCCGGTGCTGGCATCATGGCAGGCCCTGCTCGATTATTTGCGCGCCGACATGGCCCATCTCTCGATCGAGCGCGTGCGCGTGCTTCATCTCAATGCCCGCAACATCCTGCTGCGTGACGATCATATGGGGGACGGCTCGGTGGATGAAGCTGCCATCTACGCCCGGCAAGTTGCCCGGCGCGCACTGGAGTTCGGCTCTGCGGGCGTCATCCTCGTGCACAATCATCCCAGCGGCCTGCCCGAGCCGAGCCGGCAGGACATCCTCATGACTCGCGACGTCATCGCCGCGCTCAAGCCCCTCGGCGTGACCGTCCACGATCATGTCATTATCGCGACCGAAGGTCACCGTTCGATGCGGGCCATGGGACTGATCTGAGGTTGCGGCACGCGGATGAGGCTCTGATCAATCGGTCGACGCGCACCCATCTGCGGACGATTCGTTTCATTTCGCCGCGACCACCCACCACGGACAGCATTGATTTTTATCGCTATATCTCAGCACCTTGAGTCATAACCGCCGCCCTCACCCGGGTGATTTGCCCGTTTCGCCGCAGCCTGCTAGGGGCAGGCCGTCTCCAATTTGTCTCATCAGGAACCCGCCTCATGGTGCCTCGTTACGCCCGCCCGCAAATGACCGCGATCTGGGAGCCGGAAGCGCGCTTCCGCATCTGGTTCGAGATCGAGGCTCACGCGACCGAAGCGCTGGCCGAGCTGGGCGTGGTACCCAAAAGCGCCGCCAAGGCCCTTTGGGACTGGTGGGCCACCAACCCCTCTATTGACGTGCCCGCCATCGATGCCATCGAGGCTGTCACCAAGCATGACGTGATCGCCTTCCTCACCTGGGTGGCCGAGCAGATCGGCGATGAAGCCCGCTTCATGCACCAGGGCATGACCAGCTCGGACGTGCTGGACACCTGCCTCAATGTGCAACTTGCCCGCGCGGCCGATCTGCTGATCGCCGATCTCGATGCGCTGCTGGAGGCAATCAAGCGTCGCGCGTTCGAGCACAAGCTGACCCCGACCATTGGTCGCAGTCACGGCATCCACGCCGAGCCGGTCACCTTCGGTCTCAAGATGGCGGAAGCCTATGCCGAGTTCTACCGTTGCAAGGCGCGCCTGATCGCGGCCCGAGAAGACGTCGCCACCTGCGCCATCTCCGGCGCGGTCGGCACCTTCGCCAATATCGATCCCAAGGTGGAAGAGCATGTCGCGGCCAAGCTCGGCCTCACGGTGGAGCCGGTCAGTACGCAGGTTATCCCGCGCGATCGCCACGCCATGTTCTTCTCGACGCTGGCCGTGATCGCGGGCTCCATTGAGCGGCTCTCCGTCGAAGTGCGCCATTTGCAGCGCACCGAGGTGCTGGAAGCCGAGGAATATTTCTCGCCGGGCCAGAAGGGCTCGTCGGCGATGCCGCACAAGCGCAACCCGGTGCTCACCGAGAATCTGACCGGCCTGGCCCGCATGGTGCGCGCTTATGCCCTGCCCGCGCTCGAGAATGTCGCGCTGTGGCATGAGCGGGACATCTCCCACTCCTCGGTCGAGCGCTTCATCGGCCCGGACGCCACGATCACGCTCGACTTCGCCCTCGGTCGGCTCACCGGCGTGATCGACAAGCTGCTCGTCTACCCCGAGCGGATGATGAAGAACATGAACCGGATGGGCGGCCTCATCCACTCGCAGCGCGTGCTGCTCGCCCTCACCCAGGCTGGCGTGAGCCGCGAGGACAGCTATGCGATGGTCCAGCGCAACGCCATGCAGGTGTGGCAGTCGGATGGTGCGCATTCGCTGCTCGATCTGCTCAAGGCCGACCCGGCCGTTTCCGCGCATCTCTCCGGTCCACAGCTCGAGGCACTGTTCGACCTCGACTATCATCTGAAGCATGTCGACACGATCTTCACGCGGGTGTTCGGAACCGCTGGCTGACACGCCCGTTCCGGAAGCTCCCATGTCCGCAGGGAGGCGTTGAACTGCGCCCCTAGGCAAGCCGTCGCGGCGCGCTTATGGTCAGGCTCTACGGACCAAGCAGAGGAAGAGAAGCCATGCAGTTCCTCCGGACAGCCTTCTGGGTCGTACTGGCGATCATCATCGTCATTTTCAGCTTCGCCAACTGGACCCCCGTGATGATCAATCTGTGGGGCGGTCTCCAGCTTGAAACCAAGCTGCCGGTTCTCGTGATCGTCGCGTTTCTCGCCGGTTCTCTGCCGTTCTGGGCGCTGCACAAGGCCACCAAATATCGGATGCGTCGGCGGCTCGACAGCGCCGAGCGCGCCCTCGCGGCTTCTGCGCCGGCTGCGACGGCGCCGGTGGTTCACACCCAGGACCACCCCACGCCAACCGCCACGCCCGATCACATCACCCCCGCGGGATTCGACCCCGCACCGCCCGTTCGCACCATCGATGTGCGGGTGGACGACGATCTTAAACCGGCAGGCAGAACCGACACTCCATGACCAGCATCATCTATATCGCCATCGACACGCCCTCCCTGCCCCATGCGCAGGAGCTGGTTCAGAAGGTCCGCAACCATGTCGGCGGCATCAAGCTGGGGCTGGAATTCTTCTGCGCAAATGGCCACCATGGCGTGCATGAGATGCGCAAATTCGGCCTGCCGATCTTTCTCGACCTGAAGCTTCACGACATTCCGAACACCGTAGCCAAGGCGGTTCAGGCCCTGCACGCGCTCGAACCGTCGATCCTCACCGTCCATGCCTCTGGCGGACGGGCGATGCTGGAAGACGCCAAGGCTGCGGCCGGGGTCCACACCAAGGTCGTCGCCGTGACGACGCTCACGAGCCTTGACCAGACCGATCTGGAAGAAACCGGCGTCCACGGCGGTACGCAGGAACAGGTCGAGCGGCTGACGCTGCTTGCCAAGGAGGCTGGTCTCGACGGCATCGTCTGCTCCGGCAATGAGGTCGCCCGCGCGCGCAAGCTGTGGCCGGCCGGCTTCTTTGTCGTGCCCGGCGTGCGCCCGAGCGGTGCCAGCAAGGGCGATCAGAAGCGCGCGGTCACGCCGCGTGAAGCGGTGGATGCTGGCGCATCGCTGCTGGTCATTGGCCGCCCGATCACCCAGTCGCCCGAGCCTGATATGGCGGCACGCGAAATCGAGGCGACGCTTTAGGCGACAGACGACATACTCCCCTCCTCTTCAGGGGATCGTTGCAAAACGGTGTGACATTTGATTCACTTGGTTTGCGTTGAGGAGGCAGGTGATGACAGGTCAGCTCGGTTTTGCGGAAGGTTGGGTGTCGCCCAAACTTGGTCGGAACGAGAGCCTGGATCGGCTATCGCAGGACGTGCGGTGGTATCGGTTCGAGAAGCTGCTGGTGCGGCTCGATCAAGGGGGCGGACGGCCGCCGTTTCCACCGTTACTGATGCTCAAGGCCTTGCTTTTACAGCAGTTCTATGGGCTGTCGGATGCCGATCTGGAAGAGGCGATCAACGATCGGGTGTCGTTCCGGCGGTTCATCGGCCTGCCGCTCGAAGCGTCGTCGCCCGATCACACGACGCTGTGCCGGTTCCGCAATCGCCTGGCCGAGGCCGGGCTGAGTGAAAAGCTGTTTGGCGCGTTCTCGCGCCAGTTGGAGGCGCGCGGTCTCGTGCTCAAGCGCGGCACGATGATCGATGCCTCGCTGGTGGCAACGCCCTTCCGCCCCGGCTCGAGCAGCGGCACGCGCGAGGCAGTGGACGATGATGCGACGCTGACCATGCGCAAGCATCGCGCGCATTATGGCTACAAGGTGCATATCGGCACGGATCAGGACAGCCGCCTGATCCGCCGGCTGGTACTGACCGGAGCAAATGTGGCCGACACCGACATGGCAGAGCGCCTCGTGTGCGGCGACGAGCAGGCGGTCTATGCCGACAAGGCCTATGCCAAGCGGGCGCGGCGACAGTGGCTCAAGGCAGCCGGGATCAAGCCGCGGATCATGCACAAGACTTGGGGCGGCGGCCCGCCGCTTACACCCTTGCAGCGCCGCCACAACGACCTGATCTCCCCCATCCGTGCCCAGGTCGAGGGCGTGTTCGCCACGCTCAAGCGATGGATGGGGTTTACGGCGGTGCGCTATAACGGCCTGAAAGCAAACCGAAGTCACTGCTTTCTGCTCGCCCTTGCCTACAACATGAAGCGATCGCTTAAACTGGCCTGAGCCAGACACCAGAACGCCAAGAGGGCGGCCTCCCGATGCCGAAACGCCGCCCTCTTCAGGGCCCCAGTACGTACCCAGATCCGCCGTCGCTTACCAAAAAGACCCAATCACACCTTTCGCAACGATCCCCTTCAGAGGAGGGGCCAGGGGGTGGTGGCGATGCGCAGCATCGCTCTATCGGTGAATAACCGAGAGGTTGCTGCACCACCCCAACCCCTCCTCTGAAGAGGAGGGGTTAAATCCGGCCCTGAATACTTCGCGTAATTCAACAGCGGGATGTGCTTGGGGCACGGCGCTCATCGCCCCCGACTCCCACGTAGATCCGGCCCATTGCCCGAGCCGCGTCCCACCGCAAATACGCAAAACCTCGTATCAACAGCAGCGAGCCGCAGGCCGATCACTGGCTTCGCGACGAGGTGCTGCACAGGTTGGTGCGAGTCGGGTCAATGCCCGGTTCGCCCACCATGGCTCCCCTCACGCAAAGGGGTGACATGGGATATAACCACATATGACAGACACTAACGCGCTGCGCATGAGCAAGCGTGATCTGCTGGCGCTCATTGGAACCACAGCGGGCGCATCGGCGATGTACATGGCGATGTCGAGCCTCGGCCAGGCTCAGGCCTCGACGTTCAAGGGACCGATCAAGCTGGAGGGCGGCGCCAAGGGCGCGAGCGTGCTCATTCTGGGCGCCGGCGTCGCGGGGATGACCGCCGCGCTGGAGCTCAGCCGCGCCGGCTACAAGGTTCAGGTGCTGGAGTATAACGACCGCGTGGGCGGTCGCTCCTGGACGCTCAAGGGCGGCGACACCTACACCGAACTCGGCGGCGCGACGCAGAAGTGCGACTTTGCGCCCGGCAACTACATCAATCCCGGCCCGTGGCGCATTCCATGGCACCACCATGGCATCATGCATTATTGCCGCGAACTGGGCGTCGCGCTCGAACCGTTCATGCAGGTCAATTACAACGCCTATGTCCACTCGACGAAGGCGTTCGGCGGGGCCCCGCAGCGCTACCGGCATGTGCAGGCCGATTTCTACGGCCATGTCAGCGAATTGCTCGCCAAGGCCGTCAACAAGAACGCCCTAGCGGATACGCTCAGCAAGGAGGATGGCGACATCCTGCTGGAATCCCTGCGGAGCTGGGGCGCGCTCGACAAGGACATGCGCTATGTGAAGGGCCGCGAGTCCAGCAACCGCCGTGGCTGGGATAAGCAGCCGGGCGGCGGCCTGACTGCCGAGCCGATCCCCTCCGAGCCGATGACCGCCGAAACGGTGCTCCGTTCACGCCTCTGGCGCTCAATTGGCGGCAACCTCACCTGGGATCATGAGTTCGCCATCTTCCAGCCGGTTGGCGGCATGGAAATGGTCGCCCAGGGCTTTGAGCGGGCGGTCGGCCATCTGGTTCGCCTCAACAGCAAGGTCACGGCGATCAAGCAGGGCGCGAAAGGCGTCACGGTCGATTATGTCGACACCAAGTCCGGTGCCGCCGCGCAGGCCAAGGCTGACTGGTGCATCTGCACGATCCCGCTGCCTATCCTCGCGCAGATCGACATGAATGTCGGCCCCAAGCTGGCCGGCGCCATCCGTGCCGTGCCCTACTCGACCAGCGTCAAGGTCGGGCTGGAGTTCAAGCGGCGCTTCTGGGAGCAGGACGACCAGATCTATGGCGGCATCACCACCACGGATCTGCCGATCTCGCAGATCAGCTACCCCAGCAGCAATTATGGCGCCAGCGGCCCGGGCGTGCTTCTGGGCGCTTATACCGGCGGCTCGACAGGGTTCGAACTGACCGCGCTGCCGCCGGAAGAGCGCGTCAAGCGCGCGCTCGAATGGGGCGCGCAGATCCATCCGCAATATAAGGCCGAGTTCATGAACGGCGTGGCCGTCGGCTGGCACCGGGTGCCCTGGGTGCTCGGCTGCTTCGGGCAATGGACGGAGGAAGCGCGCGCCGAGCACTACCGGAACATGTGCGAATTCGACGGGCGGATCGTCCTGGCGGGCGAACATACCTCCTATATCGGCGGATGGCAGGAAGGCGGTATCACCTCCGCCATCGATGCGATTACGCGGCTCCATCAACGTGTCACCGCGAGCTAATATCATGAAGATCAGCACATTGGCCTTTGGCCTCGCCGCCGGCATTCTCACCGGCTCGGTCTCCGTCGCACTCGCGCAGGATGCTGCCCAGCCACGCCAGGGCGATCCCGCCGCTCTGGTCGCCCAGCAAGGCGATGCCGACGGGGCGTTCGTGATGCCTGGGCGGTTCAGCGAACCCGATGGCGAAAAAATGTACCGCCGGGTCTGTGCCGCCTGCCACATGCCGGACGCAGCCGGCGCGACGGGCGCGGGCAAATATCCCGCGCTCGCCAACAACCCCAATCTCGCCGCCAGCGGCTATCCCATGCTGGTGACGCTCAAGGGCCTGAACGGCATGCCGCCGGTGGGGGAGATGATGACGGACCAACAGGTCGCCAATGTGGTGAACTATGTCCGCACGCATTTCGGCAATCATTATGAGGATGCGATCACCGCCGAGGACGTCAAGGCGATGCGCTGAGCCGGTGCAGGCCTCGCCCCTTAACGGCGGGGCTTGCGCGTCGGCGCGTGGAAGTCCGCCGGCTTGCCGGCGACCCAGCACAGAAAGGCGGCGAGCGCGGGATCACCGCGCAACGCCGCCTGATCGCGCCCCATGCGCGCCAGCTGGCCATTGCTGAAGTGCGCGTGGATCGCGCGATGGCAGATCGGATGCAGGGGCACCGTCTCCCGGCCGCCCTTGGCCTTGGGCACGGGATGATGCCACTCGACGCGTGCGCCCAATGGCCGCTCGCAAAGCCAGCATGAATCAGAAGCGCGCTCCAACGCCTAGCTCAGCGCGCCAGCTTTTCCGCCCGCACCCGCCACGCGTCAGCAAGGACGCGGGTTTGCGCCAGTTGCGCGACGCCCGCTGGATCGGCCTTGTGTCCGCCTGCGATCAGCAGGTTGAACACCCGCGCAATCGGCCAGTCTTCCAAGGGGCGCTCCAGCAGGATCATCGCATCGCCCGCCTTGGTCTCACCCTGCTCGATCACGCGCAGATAGAGACCGCAATGGCCACTCGCGATGGCCTGACCCAACACATCGTCGCGGCCGAAGCGTGCATTGAGCTTGGCGCAGGGCTGCCGGCCGTGGCTGACCTCCAGCACGGCGCTGCCAAGCGCGAACCGGTCGCCAAGGCACAGATTGGCCTCGGTGGCCCCGCGCGTCGAAATATTCTCACCAAACGCGCCCGGCCCGTCGAGCAGCGGATGATCGTCGAGCACGCCGCGCCACCAGGCATAATGCTCATGCGGCAAGAGGTGGACAGCCTTGTCATGCCCGCCATGACGAAGGGGGTCGGCGACGCTATCGCCCTCCAGCCCCAGCCAGCCGATCCGGACAGGCCCGCGCACCGCGCGTTTGCCCATGGCGCTCATCACGCCCGGCGCCAGCAAGGCCGGCGACCCGACCAGCAGCGCGTCAACGGAAAGGGAAAGGGATGGCTCGTCCATGTCCTGTCATGGCACGACCCTTGTGAGTCGCGCCAGTGCAACAACGGACGGACAAGTTCCCGCCGATGGTGCAGCAGCACTTTGACCGCACGGCCCGCCTCGCTATAGGGCCCCGATGCTCCCCAGCGACCTCCGCATTGCCTTGTTCAGCGGCAACTATAATTACGTCCGCGATGGCGCCAATCAGGCCCTCAACAATCTGATGGCCTCTGCGCTCGCGAGCGGCGCCAGCGTGCGCGTCTATTCCCCCACCATCGATCCACCGGCGTTCGAACCGGCTGGCGAGCTGGTGTCGGTGCCGAGCTGGTCCATGCCGGGCGGCCGGGGCGAATATCGGCTCGCCAAGGGGCTTTCAGCGCAGACTCGGGCGGACCTGGCAGCTTATGCCCCCAATATCGTCCACGTCTCCGCGCCGGACATTCTAGGGCATCGCGCATCGAGCTGGGCGCGGCGAGAGGGCATTCCTTGTGTCGCCTCCCTGCACACCCGCTTTGAAACCTATCCGCGCTATTACGGTCTTGGCGTCATCGAACCGCTGCTGGTCCGCCTGCAGACGCGCTTCTACAATCGCGTCGACCAGGTGATGGTGCCGAGCGGCAGCATGGCGACGCTGCTGCGCGAATGGGGCGTGACGACGCCGATCGGCATCTGGTCGCGCGGCATCGATCATGCCCGGTTCAACCCGCAGCGGCGGGACAATGGCTGGCGGCGCTCGCTCGGCATCGCCGATGACGAGATCGCCGTCGGGTTCCTTGGGCGGCTTGTTCTGGAAAAGGGCCTCGGCGTCTTTGCCGATGTGATCGCGGCGCTCAAGGCGCGCGGCGTTCGCCACCGGGTGCTGGTGATCGGTGAAGGACCCGCGCGCCAGTGGTTTGCGGAGCGGGTGCCGGAGGCGGTGTTTGCGGGTTTTCAGGGCGGCGATGACCTCGGTCGGGCGGCCGCCTGCATGGATATCTTCTTCATGCCCTCGGTCACCGAGACTTTTGGCAATGTGACGACCGAAGCCATGGCGGCGGGCGTGCCGGTGGTCGCTGCCCGCGCCACAGGCGCGATTGATCTGGTCGCGGACGGTGAGACCGGCTTCCTAGTTCCGCCGCGCGACGTGCAGGCTTATGCCGACGCCATCCAGCGTCTCATCGAAGATCCCGCCTTGCGCGCAGCGGCGGGGCAAGCCGGCCATCTGCGGGTGCAGGATTACAAATGGGATCAGGTGAACGCCGCAATGATTGAAACATATTGCGGCTTGGCGAAACGCCGCGCCGGCTGATCACACGGCGACGAAGACTGAGTGTGACGGTCTGCAACCGTTCATCCCTCGGCGCGTTATGTGTCCGATGAGACAAAGGCCGCCCCTGCCCCGAATTGCGCCATTCCTTTCGCCGCGGCTCGCAAGATCACGCGTTGTATATTGCCGGCACGCGCTGTAAATTCACGGCAATGTCTTTCGATACTGATCCCGGCGTGGCGGAAATCCCGACAACAGCCGCGGCTCAGCCAGTGGCCTTCCATCAAGTCCTGAAGAAAGAGACGCGTGCCGACCACGACGAAGTCGACAGCCTGTTCAGCCAGTTCGATCTGACAAGCCGTGCGAGTTACGGCCGCTTTCTGTCTGCCCATGCTGCAGCGCTGGTACCGCTCGAGCGCTGGCTGCGTTCAGCCTCGCCCAATATCGACGCGGCCGCGCGCGTGCGGGCCCTGACGGCCGACCTCGACGCCTTGGGCCAGGCCGTTCCCGAGGCCGAGCCGCTGACATGGGCCCCGAGCACGGCGGCTCATTGGGGTGCCGCCTATGTGACGGAAGGCTCGCGCCTGGGTGGCGCGATGCTCGCCCGCCGCGTGCCCGACGATTTTCCGCGTGATTATCTGAGCGCCGTGCATCCTCAAGGCGCGTGGCGTGCCTTCATCGCCGCTCTGGAAGATCAGGCCCTGACTCACGGCCCCGTCTGGCAGCGCGAAACCCGCGCAGCAGCGACGCGGACCTTCGCCCTTTACCGAAATTGCGCCATCGCGATGGGAGCCAGACTTGGCCAATGATCCTGCCGGCTTTCGGGTCGACCTCACCAATTGCGACCGCGAACCGATCCATATTCTCGGAACCATCCAGCCGTTCGGTTTCCTGCTGGCGGTCAGTGCCGACTGGATGATCGGGCGCGTATCGGACAATATCGCCGCGTTCACGGGTAAATCGGCGGATGCGCTGCTCGGTTCCAAGCTCACCGATCTCATCACGCCCGCTGCCCAGCACGACATCCGCAACCGGATCTCGATGCTGCGCGGCAATGATTCCGTAGAACGCCTGTTCTCGCAGCCGCTGTTCGATGATGGCAAGCTGTACGATGTCGCCGTGCATTTCTCGGGCAACAGCATCGTCATCGAATGCGAGCCCGCGCTCGAAGATCCGGGTGAAGCGGCGACGCTGGTCCGCACGCTCATGTCCCGCCTCGCCCAGGCCGACACGCTCACCTCCTTCATTCGCGAGAGCGCCCGGCAGGTGAAGGCGATCACCGGTTTCGACCGGGTGATGGTCTATCGCTTCGATGCCGAGGGCTCGGGCGAGGTCGTTGCCGAGGCCCTGAGCGCCGGCGTCGACAGCTTCCTTGGCCTGCATTACCCCGCGTCGGATATTCCGGCACAAGCGCGCCAGCTCTATGTGCGCAATCCGTTCCGCATCATCGCTGATGTGAATGCAGAACCGGTGCCGATCGTGCCGCAGACCGACCCGAGCGGCGCGGTCCTCGACCAATCCCTGTGCCTGCTCCGCGCGGTTTCGCCGATCCACGTCGAATATCTCCGCAATATGGGCGTCAGCGCGTCGCTGTCGATCTCGATCATCGTCGAAGGCAAGCTCTGGGGGCTCTTCGCCTGCCACCATTATCAGCCGCGCCTGCCTGGCCTCGCCATGCGTACGGCCGCCGAACTGTTCGGCCAGATCTTCTCGCTGATGCTCGAGAGCCGGGAACGCAGCGAGAATGCCGGCTATGAGTCGCGCGCACGCGGCGCCACCGATCGCTTGATGGCCTCCATCGCGCAGGATGGGGACCTGCTGCGGGACGCGGACTGGCTTGGCGAGGTCGTGTTCGATACCATTCCCGCCGACGGCGTCGGGGCTTATGTCGATGGCTCTGTCTCGCTCAGCGGCCTGACGCCCTCACGCGAGCAGTTCATAAGCCTCGTCTCTATCCTCAATCAGCTTTCGCACGGCGAGGTCTTTGCGACGGACTGCATTTCATCCGTCCTGCCCGAGGCGGCCGCTTATGCGGATGTCGCCGCCGGCCTGATCGCCATCCCGCTCTCCCGAAAGCCGCGGGACTATGTAGTGTTCTTCCGCAGCGAGCAGATGCGCTCGGTGCGCTGGGGCGGCAACCCGGAAAAGCCGGTCGAGCTCGGCCCCAATGGCGACCGGCTAACGCCGCGCAAAAGCTTCGAAAGCTGGTCGCAACTGGTGAAGGGCCGCAGCCTGCCGTTTACCACGGTGGAGCGCCGCGTTGCCGAAGCGCTGCGGGTCGGCATGCTGGAAGTGCTCATCCGCCTTTCCGAAAGCGCGGGCGAGGAGCGGCAGCGGGCGCAGGAGCGGCAGGAGCTGCTGATCGCCGAGCTCAATCACCGCGTGCGCAATATCCTCTCGCTCATTCGCGGCCTCGTGTCGCAGACCCGCGACGGGGCGGCCAGCGTCGAGGATTTTACGCGCAATCTGGACGATCGCCTGCAGGCGCTCGCCCGTGCGCACGACCAGGTAACGCGCGATCGCTGGGGTCCGGCGCGGTTGCGCGATCTTATCGACATCGAGGCCAATGCCTTCCTGCGCGACAAGCGCACCAATGTGGACACCAAAGGCTCCAACATCCTGCTTCAGCCGGTCGCCTTCACCGTGCTGTCGCTAGTCTTCCACGAACTCATGACCAATGCCGCCAAATATGGCGCGCTCTCCGACAGCGGCACAGTGCTGATCAGCTGGCAGCAGGACGAGGATGGCAGCCTGTTGATCGACTGGTCTGAACTCGGCGGACCGGCGGTCACCCCGCCCTCCCGCCGCGGCTTTGGTTCGACGGTGATCGAAAAGACCGTCCCCCACGATCTCGGGGGCGATGCCAAGATTCACTACAGACTGAGCGGTGTGAAGGCGCATTTCTGCATTCCCTCCCGCTTCGTGGCCGGCGTCGCGCCGGAGGACCGGATCGATGCGACGGACGGCGCGTCTGCCGATCTGCGCGAGCCGGCGAAGCTGCCGCTAGCCGGGCAGCGCGTGCTGCTGGTGGAAGACAGCCTCATCATCGCGCTCGACGGGCAGGATGCGTTGATGGAACTCGGCGCCGAAAAGGTCGAGGTCGCCTCCAGCGTCACGGCCGCGCTGCGCGCCTGCGCAACCGTGCCACTCGATGTGGCGATGCTCGACTATAATTTGGGCGCGGAGACGAGCGAGCCGGTCGCCAGGGCACTGGCCGAACGCGGCATCCCGTTCGTCTTTGCGACGGGCTATGGCAGCGGTCTCGATTCCTCGCGCTTCCACGCCGTGCCGATCGTCACCAAGCCTTATGGCACGGCGCAGATCGCAGCCGCCCTTGCAGAACTGAAGACCGAACCGGCGGACTGATCGCGCCGGTTCAAACCCTCACAACCAGGGAAAGCTGAGCGGCGCCTCACGGAACGCGAAGCGATCGAGATGGCGGGCGACCGTGTTTTTGAGGCCTTCGAGATGCTCCGGGCTGCTGGCGTCGATGGTCACGTCGAGCGTGTCGGGTTGCGCGACCATCGTCACCAGAGCGTCAGCCGGCCAATCGGCGCCGCGCGCGTCGCGCGGAAACACGATCGTGCCGCGCTCAGGTGTGAACTCCACCTTGAGGTTGTGCGACCAGTGCTTGCACAGTTGCTGGAGATAGCGGCTACCGCTCTGCGTAGGCACCTTGGCTGTTGCGCTGTTCATGACATTGTCTTTCTGTTGGTGGCTCCACCGTCCGGCGGTGGAGCGATTGGAATTATGCTGTGCAGTCTTACAACCGCTCGATCTTCCGCGCTGCCTCATCGAGAATCGCGGCGATCTCATGCGGCAGATCGTCTGTGGTCTCGCCTTCGCGCAGCCGGCCCATCAGAGCCGTCTTGAGATTGCCCATGGCGCGGCGGACCGGGCCGCTGTTCGATCGATGCTGCTCGGCGCCGAGGCCGGCCAACCGGTCCATCAGGCCGCCGATCTCGTCAGCCTTCTCGGCAAGATGGGCCTCTCCTGCGGGGGTAATCGCGTACAGCTTCCGCGCCCCTTCGCTCTCGCTGTCGGCGATGAGGTCCATTTCCGCCAGCAGGGTGAGCGTGGGATAAACGACGCCGGGGCTGGGCGCATAAGCGCCGCCGGTCAGCTCCTCGATCGCACGGATGAGGTCATAGCCGTGGCGCGGCCCCTCGCCGATCAATTTGAGCAGCACGAGTCGCAACTCGCCGCCATCGAACAGGCGTCCGCGTCCGCGACGGCCGCCGCGCGGACCGCCATGGCCGCCCTGCCCGTCCCACTCTGCGCCGCCCCAGCCGCCGCCGAAACGACCGCCCCGGCCCATCATGGCCTTGAGCGCGTGACGGTGCCCATGCGGGCCGCGCCGTCCATGTGTGCGTGTGTCAAACATCAAAGATTCAATCCTTCCAAAATTCAGATTGATCGAAGATATATCTTAGACTGATTTCCACAAGGCCCTTTTAGCAATTTTTTCGAGCATGCCTGCGAATGGCCTGCAGTCCGATGCAAGCTGGCCCGTGCAACCGGTGACGGGCCGACCTATATGAGTCCGCATGTCTGATCTCTTCGGCGGCCTTGCCGCCGCCTCCAGCCCTGCCGAGCCTCGTGCGGATGCGCCGCTGGCCGACCGTCTGCGCCCGCGCACGCTCGATGACGTGGTCGGGCAAGACCATCTCACCGGTACTGACGGTGCCATCGGGCGGATGGTCGCGGCGGGACGGCTCTCCTCAATGATCCTGTGGGGGCCGCCGGGCACCGGCAAGACCACGCTTTCGCGACTGCTGGCCGAAGCGGTGGACATGCGCTTTGCTCCGATCTCGGCGGTCTTTTCCGGCGTGGCGGACCTCAAGGCTGCCTTCGCCGCCGCGCGCGACGCTGCCCGGGCCGGGCAGCGCACGCTTCTGTTCGTGGATGAAATCCATCGCTTCAATCGCGCACAGCAGGATGGCTTTCTGCCTTATGTCGAGGATGGCACCGTCACGCTGGTCGGCGCCACCACCGAAAATCCGAGCTTTGCTCTCAATGCGGCGCTGCTCAGCCGCGCGCAGGTGCTGATACTACGCCGGCTGGACGAGACCGCGCTCGATACGTTGATCTCCCGTGCGGAAGCTCTGACCGGCGCGCCGCTGCCGTTGACCGACGATGCCCGCGCCGCGCTCGTGGCTTCGGCTGATGGTGATGGCCGCTTCCTGCTCAATCAGGTGGAGACGCTGCAGGGCATCGGCCTCACCGAGCCGCTGGACCCGGCGGGCCTTGCGGCCCTGCTTCACCGCCGGATGCCGGTCTATGACAAGGATCGCGACGGGCATTACAATCTCATTTCCGCGCTCCACAAGGCGCTGCGCGGCTCCGATCCGCAGGCCGCGCTCTATTATCTCGCGCGGATGCTGGTTGCCGGAGAGGAACCGCTTTACGTCCTGCGCCGGCTGGTGCGCTTCGCCAGCGAAGATGTCGGCCTGGCCGATCCGCAGGCGCTCACCCAATGCCTGGCCGCGAAGGACGCCTATGAATTCCTTGGCTCGCCCGAAGGCGAGCTGGCGATCGTGCAGGCCTGCCTGTATCTCGCGACCGCACCCAAATCCAACGCCGCCTACAAGGCGCAGAAGGCGGCCTTTGCCAGCGCCAAACAAACCGGATCGCTGATGCCGCCCGCGAACATCCTCAATGCGCCGACCAAGCTCATGAAGGAGATCGGCTATGGCAAGGGCTATAGCTACGATCATGATGTGGAAGGCGGCTTCTCAGGCGACAATTACTGGCCCGAGGAGATGGCGCCGCAGACCTTCTACGCTCCTACCGAGCGCGGGTTCGAGAAGCGGATCGCCGAGCGCATCGCCTGGTGGGACGAGCGTCGGCGCGACTTGCGCGGTGACTGATCCCGCCCGCCACCCGTGAGCCGCTTCCGCCATTTCGCCGCAATCGACTGGTCGGGTGCACAGGGACCGCGACAGCCGGGCATCGCCGTCGCCATCTGCGACGCAGATAGCGACGCTGGCCCGGCGCTGGTCCGCCCCGGCCACATCTGGTCACGCCTCGATGTACTCGACTGGATGCGCCGCGACATGCCGCGCGAGACGTTGGTCGGCCTTGATCTCGGCCCGTCCCTGCCCTTCGCCGACAAGGGCGCCTTCTTCCCGGGCTGGGATCGCACTCCGCCCGACGCCCGCCAGCTCTGGGCGCTTGTCGAGGACATCTGCGCCGATGAGCCGCATCTGGGGGCCGGCGCCTTTGTCGATCACCCGGAGGCCGCGCGGCATTTCCGGCGCCATGGGGGCCGGGAAGGCGATCTGTTCGGCGGCGGACGCGGGCGGCTGCGCCAGACGGAGCTGGCCCAGCAGGCACAGGGCCTCAATCCCTGCAGCAACCTCAATCTTGTGGGTGCCGCGCAGGTTGGCAAATCCAGTCTGACCGGGATGCGGGTGCTGCACCGTATCCAGACGGACATGCCGATCTGGCCGTTCGACGCCGACCCCGGCTCAGGCAGTCTGATCGTGGAAATTTACACGAGCCTTGCCGCGCTCGCCGCCGGCAAGCGCAAGGGCCAGACCAAGGTTCGCGAGGCCGAATTGGATGCCTGCCTTGCGCGGCTCGCCAGCGGGCCGCATGTGCGGTTCACCGGCCGGTACAGCGACCATGCCACCGATGCGCTGCTCAGCGCGGCCTGGCTGCGGCTGGTGCATCGCGAGCCGGCCCTGTGGGCACCACAGGCGCTGACGCCGGAACTGGCGCGGACGGAAGGCTGGACCTTCGGCGTGCTTTGACACGCAGACGCCCGCGCGGCCGGCCGAGCTAAACTATCACCCCTGCAAAGATCGCTTGATTGCCGAGATCACACCTCCCGGCTTAAACCCCTTTTGTCCGGAACGACGGGCGGCCCTGCCGCCCCCAGCCCGGAACGCGGCTTTTGATGTTTGTCAGCTTGCTCCGCGTCACCAACCGCTAAAGCGCACGAATCCTACGCGACAACGCCGGTTTCGTGCTCCGCTCTGGAGAAACGATATGGCTATCCGTTCCATTCCCCGCCGTAACCGCAATCACGCCCAGCGAGCCATCCGCGCGCTGGCGCCGCTTCCGCACCCCAGCTGGCGGCTGGCGCCTACGGCCCCGCACGACTCGCCGCCTCTCGCCAGCGCGAGCGACTTCTGGTCGCGCCTCGGCCTCTGACGCTCATTTCGAGAGGCCACTGAGGATGAAGCGCGCGCTTGTGATTCGGCACGTCCCCCATGAGGGCATGGCGGGATATCGGGAGCCGGTGGAAGCCGCCGGCTATGCGATCGACCGGATTGACGTGACGGACCCTGCCTTCGCCACGCTCGACTTGCGAGAACCCGATCTGCTCATCATGATGGGCGGGCCGATGGGGGTGTATGAGCAGGACCGCTATCCGTGGATCGCCTGCCAGTTGCGCCGCCTGGCGCTGCGGCTGGCGGCCGACCGCCCCACGCTCGGCGTGTGCTTCGGCGCGCAGATGATCGCGGCGGCGCTCGGCGCGAAGGTCTATCCCGGCCCGATCAAGGAGGTCGGCTTTCATTCGGTCAAGGTCAACGATGCCGGCCGCACCGGCCCGCTCTGTCATCTTGTCGACGTGCCGGTTCTGCACTGGCACGGCGACACGTTCACCCTGCCGGAGGGCACCCAACTGCTTGCGTCCAGCGACCGCTACACGCATCAGGCCTTCCGGCGGGGACAACATCTGCTTGCCTTGCAATTCCATGCCGAGATGGGCGAGGATGCGCGCTTCTACCAGTGGATGGAGGAATGGCCGGAAGCTGCGATGGAATCCGGCGGCTGCAACGTGAGCCTGCGCGCCGCCCATGATCGGCTCGGACCTCGGGCCGTTTCCGCCGGGCGCGCCATGCTCGGCAACTGGCTGGCGGGACTGAAAGCGGCCGCGTGACTGCGCCCGCATGATCGCCACATCACCAGTCTGACCAGCGCGCGGGCCATGCGTGCACACCGCCTTTTGCAAGCCTCTCGCAACAACGCGATCCAGCGGTTTGCGCTTGCCAGCCGCGCAAAAAATAGGCAGTAACACAAACGAATTTCAGCAACGAAAGAAGACTTGGGAGACCCGCGCGCATGAGAGACGCCAAAGCCGATCGGCTGGACGAGATCATCGCGAGCCATAGCCGCCGCGAAGGGCCTCTTCTCCCCATCCTCCATGACGTGCAGGCAGAGTTCGGCTGCGTGGACGAGGCGTCCAAGCGCCAGATCGCCCTCGCGCTCAACCTGAGCCGTGCCGAAGTGCATGGCGTGGTGAGCTTCTATCATGATTTCACCGCCGAGCCCAAGGCAGCGCCGGTGCTCAAGCTGTGCCGTGCGGAATCCTGCAAGGCACGCGGCGTCGAAGCGCTGGTCGATGGCGCGGTTGCCGCGGCCGGCGAGCGCGTGAAGATTGAAACCATTTATTGCCTCGGCCTGTGCAGCGTCGGCCCCAATGCGATGATCGGCAATGCCGTTCACGCCCGGCTGGACGCGCCCAAGCTCGAGAAGCTGATCCGGGAGATTGCCTGACATGGTCATGGTGCGCATTTCCGACGACGCGCTGGCCATCGCCTGCGGTGCCGACGCGGTTGCCGATGCCTTTGCAAGGGCGGGCGCGACCGTCGAGCGAGTTTCGAGCTGGGGCATGCAGTGGCTGGAGCCGCTGGTGGAGATCGACGGCAAGGGCTTCGGCCCGACAACGGCCGATGATGTTGCGGCGATTCTGGACGGCTCGTCGCCGCTCGGCATCGGCGTGATTGCCGAGCATCCGTTCATTGCCAAGCAGCAGCGGCTGACG
Source organism: Sphingobium sp. B8D3A (assembly GCF_025961995.1). Lineage (NCBI taxonomy): Bacteria > Pseudomonadati > Pseudomonadota > Alphaproteobacteria > Sphingomonadales > Sphingobiaceae > Sphingobium > Sphingobium sp. B8D3A. The sequence goes on from NZ_JAOQOS010000001.1 coordinate 2,307,010, forward strand.
TTCGCCCGCGCCGGCAAGACGCGCCCGACCGAGCTTGCGGACTATGAAGCGACCGGCGGCTGGAAAGGCCTCGCCCGCGCCCGCGAGATCGGCGCCGAGGCGACGGTCGAGGAAGTCGTGGCCTCGGGCCTGCGCGGTCGCGGCGGCGCCGGCTTCCCCACCGGCATCAAGTGGCGCACCGTCGCGGCTGCGGTAGCGGACCAGAAGTACATTGTCTGCAATGCCGACGAAGGCGATAGCGCGACCTTCGCCGACCGTATGCTGATGGAGGGCGACCCCTATTGCCTGATCGAAGGCATGGCGATTGCCGGCCTCGCGACCGGCGCGACCAAGGGTTATATCTACGTCCGCTCGGAATATCCCCACGCCATCGCCAAGCTGGAAGAAGCGATCCGCCGCAGCGCGCATCTCGTTGCGCCGTTCGTGCTGGAAGTTCGCGTCGGCGCCGGCGCCTATGTGTGCGGCGAGGAAACCTCGCTGCTCAACAGCCTGGAAGGCAAGCGCGGCGAAGTGCGGGCGAAGCCGCCGATCCCGGCACTGGTCGGCCTGTTCGGCAAGCCCACCATCGTCAACAATGTGCTCAGCCTTGCGGCTGTGCCTTACATTCTGGCCGAGGGTGCCAAGGCCTATGCCGATTATGGCATGGGTCGCTCGCGGGGCACGATGCCGATCCAGCTTGCCGGCAACATCAAGCATGGCGGCCTTTACGAAACGGCGTTCGGCATCACGCTTGGCCAGCTCGTCAACGAGATTGGCGGCGGCACGGACGACGGCTCGCCGGTAAAGGCCGCGCAGGTCGGCGGCCCGCTCGGTGCCTATCTGCACCCGGACCAGTTCGACATTCCGTTCGATTATGAGGCTTATGCCGCCGTCGATGCGCTGATCGGCCATGGCGGCATCACTGTGCTCGGCCAGGGCGCGGACATGGCCGGCATGGCGCGCTTCGCCATGGAATTCTGCGCGGCGGAAAGCTGCGGCAAGTGCACGCCCTGCCGCATCGGCTCGGTACGCGGCAAGGAACTGATCGACCGGATCATGGCGCGTGTGCCGCGCCAGCGCGATACGCTCGAGGGTCTGCCGCAGATGCACAACGCCCCCACCGCGCCGCGTAGCCTGGAGGACGAGATCGTCCTGCTGGAAGATCTGTGCGAGACGATGAAGTTCGGTTCGCTCTGCGCCCTGGGCGGCTTCACGCCCTATCCGGTGATGAGCGCGCTCAAGCACTGGCCCGAGGATTTCGGCGCCCGCCAGAGCCTCCCCGAGGCGGCTGAATGAGCTGCTGCGTCGGCCTGCTTCCCATCGATCGCGCGGCCGTTCTCGGCGCGGTGATCGCTGGCGGCAAGTCGACGCGCTTCGGCAGCGACAAGGCCGTGGCGACCTTCCATGGTCGCGCTTTGATCGACCATGCCATCGACGCCGTGGCTGCACATAGTGCGCAGACAATCGTGGTGGGGCGTGAACATGACGGCGTGGCCAGCATCGCCGACCAGCCCGCCCCGCACATGGGACCGCTTGCCGGACTCGCCGCGGCCTTGCTCGAAGCGCAGGCGCGCGGGCTCCCCGCCGTGCTGAGCGTACCGTGCGATGCCATCGATCTGCCGCAAGACCTCTTGCAGCGCCTGTCGCCATACCCAGCTTATGTCGAGAGCCTGCCGGTGATCGGCCTGTGGCCCGCCTCGGCGGCCGGCGACGCGCTCGACATCCTCAAGAGCGAGGGCGTGCATTCGATGAAGGCCTTCGCGAACCGTATTTCCGCGCGCGCCGTGCAATTGCCGCGCGAACCTGTTAATATCAACACTGCTGCTGACCTGGAGAGAGTTGAACGTCATGGGCTATGAACCTCAGGCCGATTTCGGCACGCCCGCTTCCACATCGGAGAAGATGGTCACGCTGACCATCGACGGTCGCTCCGTCACCGTCCCGGAAGGCACGAGCGTGATGCGCGCGGCTGCCGAATGCGGCGGCGACATTCCCAAACTCTGCGCCACAGACAGCGTGAAGAGCTTCGGCTCCTGCCGCCTCTGCCTGGTCGAGGTCGACGGGATGCGCGGCACCCCCGCCTCCTGCACCACGCCGGCGATGGACGGCATGACCGTTCACACCCAGACCCCCCGCCTGCAGAAGCTGCGCAAGGGTGTGATGGAGCTCTACATCTCAGATCACCCGCTGGACTGCCTGACCTGCTCGGACAATGGCGACTGCGAACTGCAGGACAATGCGGCCGCCGTCGGTCTGCGCGATGTACGTTATGGCTACACGGGCGATAATCATCTGGGTCTCCAGAAGGACACGTCCAACCCCTATTTCGATTTCGACCCCAGCAAGTGCATCGTCTGCTCGCGCTGCGTGCGCGCCTGTGACGAAGTGCAGGGCACCTTCGCGCTCACGATCGATGGCCGCGGCTTCGGCTCCATGGTGTCTGCGGGTGTCGCGTCCGACGATTTCCTCTCCTCCGAATGCGTGTCATGCGGCGCCTGTGTGCAGGCCTGCCCCACCGCCACGCTTCAGGAAAAGGCGATGGTCGAGATCGGCAAGCCCGAGCGGGCCGTCGTCACCACCTGCGCCTATTGCGGCGTCGGCTGCACCTTCCGCGCGGAAATGCGCGGCGAGCAGCTAGTGCGCATGGTGCCCTGGAAGGACGGCAAGGCCAACCGCGGCCATAGCTGCGTCAAGGGCCGCTTCGCCTGGGGCTATGCCAACCATCAGGACCGCATCACCCAGCCGATGATCCGCAAGAGCGTGGACGATCCCTGGCAGGTGGTGAGCTGGGACGAGGCCATTTCCTATGCCGCATCTGAACTCAAGCGCATCAAGGCCGCCCACGGTGCGCGCGCATTGGGCGGCATCACGTCGTCGCGTTGCACCAATGAGGAAACCTTCCTCGTCCAGAAGCTGATCCGCGCCGGCTTTGGCTCCAACAATACCGACACCTGCGCCCGTGTCTGCCACTCGCCGACCGGCTATGGCCTCAAGACCACCTTTGGCACGTCCGCCGGCACGCAGGATTTCGACAGCGTGATGGACAGCGACGTCATCCTGATCATCGGCGCCAACCCGACGGACGGCCACCCGGTGTTCGCAAGCCGGATGAAGCGCCGCCTGCGTCAGGGTGCCAAGCTGATCGTCATCGACCCGCGCCGCACCGACATGGTCAAATCGCCGCACATCGCCGCGCAGCACCATCTCGCGCTGCAGCCCGGCACCAACGTCGCCGTGCTCACCGCCCTGGCGCATGTGATCGTGACCGAAGGCCTGGCCGACGAAGCGTTCATCCGTGAACGCTGCGACTGGGACGAGTATCAGGACTGGGCCGCCTTCGTTTCGCAGGAGCGCAACAGCCCTGAGACGTTGGAGCCCGTCACCCGCGTGCCCGCCGAGGAATTGCGCGGCGCGGCCCGCCTGTTTGCGACTGGCGGTAATGGCGCCATCTATTATGGCCTTGGCGTCACCGAGCATAGCCAGGGCAGCTCGACGGTGATGGCCATCGCGAACCTTGCGATGGTAACCGGCAATATCGGGCGCCGCGGCGTAGGCGTGAACCCGCTGCGTGGTCAGAACAACGTGCAGGGCGCTTGCGACATGGGCAGCTTCCCGCACGAATTGCCCGGCTATCGCCACATCAGCGACGATGAAACGCGCGCGCTGTTCGAGGCGGACTGGGGCGTGACCCTGGATGCCGAGCCGGGCCTGCGCATCCCCAATATGCTGGACGCCGCGATCGACGGTACGTTCCGCGCGATCTATATCCAAGGCGAGGACATCCTTCAGTCCGACCCCAATACCGCGCATGTCGCGGCGGGCCTTAAGGCGATGGAGTGCGTCATCGTGCAGGACCTGTTCCTGAACGAAACGGCGAACTACGCGCATATCTTCCTGCCCGGTTCGACCTTCCTTGAAAAGAACGGCACCTTCACCAATGCAGAGCGGCGCATCCAGCCGGTCCGCAAGGTGATGGAGCCCGCCAATGGCTATGCCGACTGGGAGATCACGCAGCTTCTCGCCAATGCCATGGATCTTGGCTGGAACTACGAGCACCCCAGCGAAATCCTCGCCGAAATCGCCCGTTTGACGCCGTCATTCGCGGGCGTATCCTGGGCGCGTCTGGAGCGCGAGGGATCGCTGCAGTGGCCGGTTAAGGACGAGACGCATGAAGGTTCGCCGATCATGCACGTCGAAGGCTTTGTGCGCGGCAAGGGCAAGTTCGTCGTCACGGATTATGTGCCGACCGACGAGAAGACCGGCCCGCGCTTCCCGCTGTTGCTCACCACCGGCCGCATCCTCAGCCAGTATAATGTCGGCGCGCAGACACGGCGCACCGGCAACACGGCCTGGCACCCTGAGGATCTCCTGGAAATCCATCCGACCGATGCCGAGAATCGCGGTCTCAAGGATGGCGACTGGGTAAAGCTCTCCAGCCGCACCGGCGAGACGACGCTGCGGGCGACGATCACCGAACGGGTTGCCCCGGGCGTGGTCTATACCACCTTCCATCACCCCGCCACGCAGGCCAATGTCGTGACCACCGAATATTCGGACTGGGCCACCAACTGCCCTGAGTACAAGGTGACAGCTGTCCAGATCACGCCCTCCAACGGCCCGACCGATTGGCAGGAGGATTATAACAGCTGGTCCGAGCGCTCGCGGCGGATCGTGGCCAGCCTGACGGCTGAAGCGGCGGAGTAAGCATCATGGAAGCCAGCCGCCTCATCTACATGGCGAACCAGATCGCGCGGAATTTCGAAGCGTTGGGCCACGATCAGGCGGCCCTCGCCACCGCCGACCATATCAAGATGTATTGGGATCCGCGGATGCTCGCGGGCATCAAGGCCGTCGACCCCGCCGACATGTCGCCGCTCGCCGCGCGCGCCATCGCCATGGTGGATGGGCCGGTGCCGCACATGACGCGGGCCACCGAATTCGCGAGCGCGGATGAGAACGATCCTGGCTACAACGACGCCGGCTGACCTCGTCGCCCTTCGACCGGATGGCTCCAGCCGTCCGGTCGCGCGCCCTTTTGCGCCGGAAGTGCCGGTCGCGCTGGAATATAACGGCCTTTCCTATGCCGTAATGATGGCCAGTCCGTTTGATCTGGACGACTTCATCACCGGCTTCGCACTGACTGAAGGTCTGGCTGCGCAACCGGGCGATGTCACTGGCATCGATATCGTCGAGACCGATCTCGGTTGGATCGCGCGTGCGACCATCACCTCGCTGGCGCTCGAAAAGCTTGAAGAGCGCGTGCGCACGCGCGTGGCCGAGTCGAGTTGCGGCCTGTGCGGCATCGATAATCTGGAAGCCGTTTCGCGCGCCCTCCCCCCGGTCGCCGCGCATGCGGCGCTCGCACCGGCGGCGATCTTCGCGGCGCTGGACGCCTTGCGGGCGCATCAGCCGGGCAATCGCGCCACAGGCGGGATGCACGCCGCTGCCTTCGTGGCACCGGATGGGGCGATCCTGATGGCCCGCGAGGATGTCGGCCGGCACAATGCGCTGGACAAGCTCGTCGGCGCCATGGCCCGCGCAGGGCAGACGATGGACACAGGCTTCGTGCTCTCCACGGCACGATGCAGCTACGAGATCGTGGAGAAGACGGTTCGGGCCGGCGCCCACACCCTTGTGACCATCTCGGTCCCAACCAGCATGGCGGCAGCGCGGGCCGAGGCTGCGGGCCTCTCGCTCTATGCGCTGGCCCGGCCGGATGAAGTGCTCCGCGTCACGGCGGGCTGACCGTCTCGCCCCCCTGCCCTCGTCACATCAGTCAGTATCTGACGATCCGCCGCCCCGCATAGAGGGGGCGGCGGACCCAGATCTCAGGCCTTGGCCTCGGCTTGCGCAATCGCATCGCCATCACGCATCGGCAGCAACAGCAGCATGAAGATGGCGCACACCGAGCCCAGGCTCATGATGAGCGACACGGTGAGCAACTCGCCCTTGCCCAGTACGTCAAAGAGCAGCCCGGCGACGATGGGCGAGCCAGCCGCGCCAGCGCGCCCCACGCCGAGGACGAAGCCCGTACCCGTGGCCCGGGCATAAGCCGGGAAGCCCCGCGCGAAGGCGGCATAGAAGCCCACAATGGCCGCGTTGAGGAAGAACATCGACAGGAATGCCGCCACGCGCCATTCGCCAAGCTCACCATGCCCCATGCCGAACCATGCCACCGCGACCACGCCGGCAATCATCATGGCAATCGTCGGCCCCTTGATGTCCCACTTCTTGAGCAGGAAGCCGAACAGACCGCCGCCGATCGCACCGCCGATATTGGCCCAGGTGAGCGTGCTGGCGGCATCCGCCTGCGAGAAGCCGGAATCCGCGACGATCTGCACTGCGAACTTGAGGATGTAATAAAAGGTGAGCGTGTGGAACATGTAGCCGAAGGCCAGCAACCAGGTGACCTTGCGCAGGCCCGGCTTGGACAGGATGTCGGTCACCTTGGGCTGCGGCCCCTCCGTGCGCAATGGCGGCAACGCCTCAATGGTCCGCTTGCGCAGCGCGCGAAGCGAGCGGTTGACCTTTTCGATCGCGTTTGAGGGCCTGCGCGCAGCGTAGAATGCGGGCGTCTCCGGCACGAGGAAGAAGACAAGCGGTATCATGATCGCGGTCACCACGGCGCCGAACATGAACACCGCGCGCCAGTCATATTCCACCAGCAGCCAGCTTTGCGCGGCAAAGCCGCCAACCACGCCGCCGATCGGGTAGCCAATGACGTAAAGCGCCATGGCGAGGCTGCGGGAGGATTTGCTGGTCGATTCCGCCGTCACGGCGTTGGTCGCCGCCAGCATCCCGCCGATGCCGAGGCCGGTGACGAAGCGCCATACCGTCAGGAGCGTCACGCCGGTCGCGGCATGGGCCAGATACATGCCGATCGCCATGACGAAGAGGCAGATCAGCATCGTGTCCTTGCGGCCGATGCGGTCTGCGACACCACCGAGGATGACCGAGCCGAAGCCCATACCGACCAGCTCGGCCGAGAGGACGATGCCCAGCGCCGAGCGCGGGATGCCCCATTCCGCCGAAATGCCCGGCGCCGCGAAGGCGCTCGACAGCACGTCGAAACCATCCAGCGCGTTCAGCAGGATCATCAAGACCACGACAATCCACTGCCGAACGGACATCGGCGACTCATTAATGATCTCAACAGGATCAGACGATGACATGGTTGGGCTTTCCTCTCCAGGCAGTGGACCGCATCGGCGATCTCACAGGCCGAATCTACTCGTGAATACGGCGCAATAACTCGATGAGCAACGTGGCTTCTTTCTTGGTGAAACGGGACTTGAGCCATTGCTCATGCTCGTCGATGCAGCGCCGCGCCTCGCTAAGGGCCGCCTGCCCGTCCGCAGTCAGCGTGAGCGTCTGCCGGCGCCGGTCCAGCGTGGACGCGCCGCGCACCAGCAGGCCGCGCGCTTCCAACCGGTTGATGATCGCCATCGTCGTCGCCCGGTCCATTTGCAGACGGCGGCCGATATCGGCCTGCGCGATGTGCGGATGATCGCTGATCAGCCAGAGGACGGAGACCATCTTCTGCGTCAGGCCAAGCTCGGAAAAAGTCTCGGTGAAATGGCGGTAGGCCGCGCCATGGGCAAGGCGGATGTGGAACCCGATAATGTCGTCGATCGCGCCGATATCGTCGTCGATCTGCGCGGGCGCAGGCGATGGCGTCGCACTTCCACCACCCTTGGCGGCCACAAGAGGACGTTGACGTGCGCGTGCTTCCAAAATCTTTACCCCCGAGAACCGGAACGGTTCGGCCATTGATTAAGCAATGGGAATTGCCCAATTGGTATGCATAGCATACAAACCTGCGCAAGAGGAGCAAGCTATGGCGCAATTCCCCAATACCCCCGCTTTCACAGGTTTCAACAGCCCGTCGCGCATCGAATGCGACATTCCGAATCTCGTGCACGAGGGCACGATTCCGCCGGAGCTGAATGGCGCCTTCTTCCGCGTGCAGCCGGACCCGCAATTCCCCCCCCGCCTGGGCGATGACATCAGCTTCAACGGCGATGGCATGATCACGCGCTTCCACATTCATGATGGCCAGTGCGACATCAAGCAGCGCTGGGCCAAGACCGCCAAGTGGAAGCTGGAGAACGAGGCCGGCAAGGCGCTCTTCGGCGCCTATCGCAATCCGCTGACGGACGATGAGTCCGTCAAGGGCGAGTATCGCTCGACCGCGAACACCAACGCCTTTGTGTTCGCCGGCAAGCTCTGGGCCATGAAGGAGGACAGCCCGTCCCTCGTCATGGAGCCGGACACGATGGAGACCATCGGCTTCGAGAAGTTCGGCGGCAAGATGACCGGCCAGACCTTCACCGCGCACCCCAAGATCGACCCGCACACGGGCAACATGGTTGCCATCGGCTATGCCGCGAGCGGCCTGTGCTCCGACGATGTGTGCCTCTATGAGGTCAGCCCTGAAGGCGAACTGGTCCGCGAACTGTGGTTCAAGGCGCCCTATTACTGCATGATGCACGACTTCGGCGTGACCAAGGATTATCTGGTCCTGCACATCGTGCCCTCGATCGGCAGCTGGGAGCGCCTCGAGAAGGGCCTGCCGCATTTCGGCTTCGATACCACCCTGCCCGTCTATCTCGGCATCATTCCCCGCCGTGACGACGTGAAACAGGAAGACATCCGCTGGTTCAAGCGCGACAATTGCTTCGCGTCGCATGTCATGAACGCCTATCAGGACGGCACCAAGGTCCACATCGACGTGCCGGAAGCGGCAAACAACATGTTCCCCTTCTTCCCGGATGTGCATGGCGCGCCCTTCAACCCGCAGCAGGCGGCGAGCTACCTCACCCGCTGGACGGTCGACATGGCGTCCAACAGCGACGAGTTCGATAGCGTCACCCGCCTCACGGAGACGTCGGGCGAATTCCCCCGGATCGACGACCGCGTCACCGGCCTGCCCTATCGCTATGGCTGGATGCTGGAGATGGACATGAAGCGTCCCGTCGAGCTCAAGGGCGGCAGCGCCGGCGGCTTCCTGATGAACTGCCTGTTCCTGATCGACCACCAGACCGGCAAGGAGCAGCACTGGTGGTGCGGCCCCACCTCCTCGTTGCAGGAGCCGGCCTTCGTGCCCCGCTCCAAAGACGCGCCGGAAGGCGATGGCTGGATCGTGCAGGTCTGCAATCGCCTGGCCGACCACAAGAGCGACCTGCTGATCTTCGAAGCGCTGGACATCGAGAAGGGACCGGTCGCCACGATCCATATCCCCTTCGCGCTGCGCTTTGGCCTGCACGGCAACTGGGCCAGCGCGGACCAGATCGGCCTGGAACGCGAAGCCGCCTGACCCTAGCGATCATCCAGCCACAGCCCCGGCCCGCGCTCATGCGTGCGCGCCGGGGCTGCTGCCTCACACTTCAAGTCTCAAGGAAGCACGTTCATGATTCAGCCCGGCCTGGAATTCGTCTATGAAGCCGGCGGCGATCTCGGCGCGCCGGTGCCGCTCGGCAACACCGTCGATGGCACCCGCCGCATCATCCCCATCTTCGAGGGCGGCCGGGTCGAAGGCCCGCTCATCAAGGGCAAGCTGCTCGGCAATGCCGCCGACTTCCAGCTCACCCGGCCGGACGGCGTCACCGTCGCCGACGCCCTTTACGCGCTGCAGACCGATGACGGCGTCGTCATCCAGATCCGCAATCGTGGCCTGCGCCATGGCCCGCCCGATGTGATGGCGCGACTGGCGGCAGGCGATGAGGTCGATCCGGCGGATTATTATTTCCGCACCGTGCCGGAATTCATCGCGCCGGAAGGAAAATATGACTGGATGAACCGCAGCATCTTCGTCTGCTCGGGCGCGCGCTACAAGGCGGGCATCAAATTGTGGGTCTGGCGCGTCACCTGATCCCCAAGCGCCCCGCCCGCCACCGGTTGCGTAGCGGGGGTGCCGATCCCATCTTGGATCGATGACCAAACTCAGCTTCCTCGACCTCGTCAACGTTGTCGAAGGCGAGAGCGCCGGCGATGCGATCAAGCGCGTCGGCCCGCTCGCCGCCCATGCCGAAGCGCTCGGCTATCATCGCTACTGGATCGCCGAACATCACGGCATGGCCGGCGTGGCAGCAGCGGCCACCGCGCTCATCATCGCCGAGGCCGGGCGGGCGACCAAGACCATCCGCGTCGGCTCGGGCGGCATCATGCTGCCCAATCACTCGCCCTATATCATCGCCGAGCAGTTCGGCACGCTGGATGCACTCTTCCCCGGCCGTGTCGATCTCGGCCTCGGGCGTGCACCGGGTGCGGACGGGCGACTAGTCCGCGCCATCCGCCATGACACCCGGCAGGAGGCCGAGGAGTTTCCCCGCAGCGTGGTGGAATTGCGCGCTCACTTTACCGGCGAGCCTGACCTCGGCCTGCTCGCCGTGCCCGGGCGCGGTGCGCAGATCGACATGTGGATTCTGGGCTCCAGCCTGTTCGGCGCGCGGCTCGCGGCGGCACTCGGGATGCCCTACGCCTTCGCCTCACATTTCGCGCCCGATCTGCTGGATGAAGCGCTGACCATCTATCGCCGCGATTTCCGCCCGTCCGCCTCTCTGCGCGAACCCTATGCGGCGGCGGCGATGAGCGTCGTCGCTGCCGACACGGTGGCGGAGGCGGAATATGTCGCCAGCTCGATGATGCAGAACTTTGTCGCGCTGCGCACCGGTCGCCCCGGCAAGTTGCCGCCGCCGGTGGAGAATTATGTCGCGAGCCTCGATCCGTCGCTCAGCGCAATGCTGGGGCATGTCATGCAATGCAGCGCCTTTGGCACCGCCGATGATGTCGCGCGCGGCCTGCGCCAGTTCGTCCAGCGGACGCAGGTGGATGAGGTGATCGTCCACAGCCCCGCCTTCGATCCGCAGGCCCGCACCAAGTCGCTCACGCTGATCGCGCAAGCCTTCCATGAAATGACCGAAGCCGCCTGACGCGCAGGCGGCCTCGTTTTCCGTTCAGCATTGATGCCGCACGCCGGCCGGTTCAGGCCGGTGCGAGTTCCTTCGCGTCTTCCAGGATCATTTCCGATCCCTTCTCGCCGATCATGATCGTCGCGGCATTGGTGTTGCCGGAGACGATCTTGGGCATGATCGAGGCATCGACCACGCGCAGGCCCTGAACGCCATGGACGCGCAGGCGCGCATCGACCACCGCCTTGGGGTCGCTGCCCATGCGCGCCGTGCCGACGGCGTGATACAGCGTGCCGCCGGCGACCTGCGCATAGAAGAACATCTGATCGTCCGTCTCGCCGAACGGATCGGGGCCGGCCAGATATTTGGCGATTGCCGGCTGCTGCCAGATTTCGCGAATAATCTTGAGCTGCGTGACGGCCATCTGCTGGTCGATCGGGTCCTGCAGATAATTGGGCGTGATCTTGGGGGCCTGCGTGCCATCGGGTGAGCGGGCGTGGATGTGCCCGCGCGATTCCGGGCGAAGCTGGCAGGGGTTGGAGGCCATGCCCGGCTCCTTCTCCAACGCCAGCTGCTGCTTGGCGTTCAGCACTTCCAGATCCATTGACGCCGCCATGGTGTGGATCTGGATGTCCGGCGTCTCCAGCCCTTCGCGCGACCGCAGGAAGGTGCAGCCATGCGCCACAGCGTAGGAGAGCAGGCCCTTGCGGGTCATGCCATATTTGAGCACCTGGCCGATCAGCGGCAGCCCGCTGGCCATGGAGTTGACCGACGGCGTGCCCGGCTTCAGCCGCGCCTGGCAGCCAATCATATAGTGGTCCTGAAGGTTCTCGCCGACGCCGGGCAGCTCGTGCACCAGCTTCACGCCCAGCTCCCGGACGACCCCGCCCTGCCCGATGCCGGAGATTTCCAGCAGCTTGGGACTCTCGACCGCGCCGGCGGCAAGGATCACTTCCTTGCGCACCTTCACGCGGCGCAGACGACCATGCTGGACGAACTCAACCCCCACCGCGCGCTTGCCCTCGAAGAGGATGCGCGTCGTCATGGCGCGCAGTTCGACCGTGAGATTGACCCGATCCATGACCGGATGGAGGAAGCCCACCGCCGTCGAGCAACGCTTGCCGTTGCGCGCGGTCATCTGGAACCAGCTCGTCCCTTCCTGATCGCCGTCGTTCAGATCATCCTTATAGGCATAGCCGGCCTCGACGCAGGCATCGATGACCGCCTTGCTGATCGGGTGATGCTCGGGGAAGTCGGAGACAGCCAGCTCACCGCCCTGCGCATGACATTCCATGGCGCCACGGGTCTGGTCTTCGCTCCTCTTGAAATAGGGCAGCACGTCGTCCCACGCCCAGCCCTCATTGCCCATCTGGCGCCAGCCATCATAGTCAGCCGACTGGCCGCGCACATAGAGCATGCCGTTAAGCGAAGACGAGCCGCCGAGCACCTTGCCCTTGGGCCATTTGTGGGGGCGACCGCCTGAGCCCTCGTCGACCTCCGTCTCATACAGCCAGTTGACCTTGGGGTCATTCAGCGTCTTGCCGAAACCGATCGGGATATGGATCATCATGTTGGAGCGGAACTGGCTCAATTCCCGCGTCGGGCGGTCATCGCCGCCAGCCTCGAGCAGGACGACTTCCGTGCCCCGATCCGCCGAGAGCCGGTTGGCGAGAACGCATCCCGCGCTACCCGCTCCGACGATCACGTAATCGACAGTTCTCTCGTCCGTCATGCTCTTGTCATCCTCTCATTGCACCGCGCACGTCCCCCGCGCGGCTCGACTCAGTTCTTATGACACAAAGCGCCATTTCGAACAAAGTCAACAATGAGAGGATGCTGAGCAGGTCAAAGCATCAGACAGGCTCCCCTGCATCCCGGGCGCGGACCAGAATGAGGCTCTCGTCCTTGCGGATGCGGGTGAGGAGAATGATGAGCAGGATGATGATGGGAATCGCCATCCAGTTGACGCTGAGGATCGCGGTGCGCAGATCACCCGTGGCATCCGAGATCATCCCGACCAGATAAGGCCCCATGCCGAGGCCGAAAATGGTGGAGATGATGAGATAGGTGCTCGCGGTGATGCCGCGCATGCGGGGCAGCACAAGTCCGTAGATCAGCGAGTAGAGCGGCGGCATCCAGCAGGTGAGGATGACGCTGTAGAGGACGAAGCGGCTGTAGAAGCCGAACGCATCCGGCGCATGATAGGTCCAGACTCCGATCAGTGGCGAGACGCCGAGCGCGAACAGCGTGAGATACACGCGCCCGGTCGCCGGCATGGACTTGTCGAACCAGTCAGCCAGAGGCCCCGAAATCATCGGGCCGATCACGCCGATCACCAGCGAGAGCAGGCCGAAGGTGACGCCTGTTTCTGCGGGCGATGTGCCATAGGTCTGCATGATGAAGGCGGGCGTGAAGCCCATGATGCCGTAATTGATCACCGTCTGCAGCGCGCCGACCGCGATGGCGATCATCAGCGCGGGCGAGCGCACCGTCACCTGATAGGTCGGCGGATCGGCAAGCGCCAGCCGCTGCAACAGGTTGAAGATCACGATGATGCCAAAGCCCATCACACCCCATTGCAGGATGTGGGGATTGAGCGGCACGCCACCGAAATTGAGCGCCGGGCGCGGCGAGAAAGCCGAAGCCAGATGCACGAACAGCGTCATCAGGCCGACCACGAGCACCATGACGCCGATATTGGCGGTCCAGTGGCGGGCACTGGCCTTGCTGGCGGCGAGGCTCAGCAAATTGGTGCCGGGCGTCACTGCACCGAGCAGCGCGAGGCTCGAGCGGAACGGCGCCGGATCGGGCCGGGACGCGATGCCATCCATCGCGCCGCGCTGAGGCTCCTTGAGGTGCCATAGCAGCAATGCGAGCAGAAATCCGGGCACCGAGGCGACCAGGAACGCGAACTGCCAGCCGGCAAGGCCCAGCGGCGCTGACTGAGCGGAAGGATAAAGCCCTTCCCACCAGCCCGCCGCGACCCCGCCGACCACGTTGGACATGCCAAGGCCGACGGCAATGGAGGCAGCAATCGTGCCCATCACGAGACCGCGCCGATGCTTAGGGAAATAATCGAACAGCAGCGATGTCCCCGCCGGCGACGTCGCTCCCTCGCCGATCCCGACCCCGAGGCGGGAAATGGCAAGCATCGCAAAGCCGCTGGCGAAGGCAGCGAGACCGGCGGAAAAGGACCAGAAGCCGATGGCGAGAGCCAGAATGCGCGTGCGAATCCAGCCATCCGACAGGCGACCGAGCGGCAGGGAAAACAACGCATAGAACAGCGCGAACACCGTTCCGTACAGCAGCCCCAGCTCGGCATCGCCAATCTGCAGGTCCGCCTTGATGCGCGGCGCGAGAATGGCGAGGATGTTGCGATCCAGCAGCGACATGGCGTTGGTGAGAGCCACCAACGCCAGCGCATACCAGGCGGTGCCGGTCACCCGGCCCGACACCGGCGGGGTCGTCACAGGTTGAAGACCCGCTCGGCATTGGTCTGCATCAGCTTCTTCTTGGCTTCTGCAGAAATGTCGAGATTGTCGTGCGTACGCACCTCATCGGCGACATATTCATAGGGATAATCCATCGCGTACATCACCCGGTCCTCACCGAGTTGATCGATGCACAGCTTGATCGCCAGCGGACAGGCCATGCCGCTGGTCGTCACGCAGACATTGTTGCGCATGTAGTGGAACAGGTCGTGGTTGAGCGGCTTGAGGCGCTCATAGCGCTTCGAGCGGACGCCAGCCTGATGCATGTAGTTCATGCGGAACAGCCAGTAGGGGATCGCCTCGCCGCCATGGCCGACGCACACGGTCAGGTTGGGATAGCGGTCGAACACGCCCGTCGTCAGGATGCGCAGCAGATGATAGCCAGTCTCGACACCGAAGCCAAAGATCGCGCCATCGAGGCCAGCCTCGACCATGCCGGCGATCATCGCATCCGGCGGCGATTGCGGGTGGATGTACAGCGGCAGATTATTGTCGGCGCAGGCCTTCAGGATCGGGTCGAACTGCTCTTCATCCAGATAGTGACCCTTGGTGTGGCTGTTGACCATCACGCCCTTGAAGCCCAGCTCGTTCTTGCCGCGTGCGATTTCCTCGACGGACCACTGCACGTCCTGCGGGACGATGGAGACCATGCCGACATAGCGCGACGGGTGGCGTTCGCAAGCGGCCTTCAGAACGTCGTTGGCATTGCGGACCAGCGTCTTGGCTTCATCGGTCTCGAATGCCTGTCCACCGGGCGATGTCAGAGAGAGAATGGCGACGTCGATTCCGGTCTCGTCCATCGCCTGGATGCGCAGATCGTCCAGATCGAGCAGCCGATCGCGAATGAACTGGGTCCGCTCGGAAGGCGAGGTGCCGTAGAAACCCCAGAGCGACGTGGTCGCCTTGTCGGCCCGGCCCTCTTTGACCAGCTTCAGAAAGGCGTCGAGCTGTTCGGCCGTCGCGAAAGCCTCTTCGGTCGCGATGCGAAGATAGCCGCGATCGCCGCCGGTGTTGAGCGCGTGAGTCATGTTACTCTCCTGAGAAATGGGGAAAGAAAGCCCCGGCGCCTGCACGGGCACCGGGGCTTGTATTCTGGATCAGCCTTCGTGGACGACCTTGGTCACGAGGCAGGCATGGAGGCCCTCGGGGCCATCCTCATGGCCGTGGCCCGACCACTTGACGCCGCCAAAGGGCGAGTCCGCACCGCCGATGGCGACGCTGTTGACGCCGAGCATGCCGGTCTCGACTTCCCGCGCCACGCGGCGCTGCAGCTTGACGTCGTCCGTCCAGCTGTAAGCGGCGAGACCATAAGGCAGGCGATTGGCCTCCGCGATCATGTCGTCGACCTTGCCAAACGGGTTGATCAGCGCGACCGGACCGAACGGCTCCTCGTTCATGATCTCGGCATCGAGCGGGATCTCGCTAAGCACGGACGGGGCATAGAAGAAGCCCTGATTGCCGATGCGCTCGCCGCCCGCATTGAGCTTGGCACCACTGCTGACAGCGCCGCCGATGAGGCGCTCCATGGCGTCCGGGCGACGCTCATTGGCCATCGGGCCCATTTGGATGCCATCCTCAAGGCCGTTGCCGACCTTGAGCGCCTTGGCACGGCTCGCGAACCCGTCACGGAACCGCTCGTAGACATTTTCCTGCACGATGAAGCGGGTTGGCGAGACGCAAACCTGGCCGGCGTTGCGATATTTGTGGCCGACCATGACGTCCAGCACGCGGTCCACGTCGACATCGTCGAACACCAGCACCGGGCCGTGACCACCGAGTTCCATCGTGGTGCGCTTCAGGTCTTCGGCCGCCAGCTTGGCGAGGTGCTTGCCGATCACGGTCGAGCCGGTGAAGCTGAGCTTGCGAATGATCGGCGAGGCCAGCAGGTGGCGCGACACCTCATCGGGCACGCCGAACACGGCCTGCGCGACGTCCTTGGGCAGGCCGGCATCGAGCAGGCACTGCAGCACGCCGAGCGCGGACGCCGGGGTCTCTTCGGCAGACTTCATGATCACCGAGCAGCCCGCCGCGATCGGCGCGCCCAGCTTGCGGCCAGGATTGCCGAGCGGGAAGTTCCAGGGCGAGAAGGCCGCAACCGGGCCGACCGGCTCGTAGGTCACCGTCGAGCGCATGCCGGCCGGGCGCACCAGAGCGCGGCCATAAAGGCGCGAAACCTCGCCGGCGTAGAAATTGAACAGGCCGGCGACCATCATTACTTCGATGCGGGATTCAGGCAGGGTCTTGCCCTGCTCCATCGTGGCGATGCGGGCCAGCGTCTCCTGCCGCTCCATGAGCAGACGCGCTGCGCCGGAGAGCACCGCAGCGCGCTCCTGCGCCGTCGAGTTGCGCCAGCGATTGAACCCGCGCTGCGCGGTTTCCAACGCGCGGTCGATATCCGCCGTGCTGGCCAGCGGCAGCTCGCCAAGGGTCTCGCCCGTCGCAGGATTGACGATGGTCTGCGTTCGGCGATCACCGCCGGTCACGGCCTCGCCATCGATGATCATGTGCAGGGCAGGATAATTGGTCATAGCCATCCTCTCGGGACTCTCAGCAAAACAGAGTGACGCCGGACCAAAGCCCGGCGTCGCGCAATATCCCCTGTGAGAACTCAATGATGAGTCGTCAACTCCCCGCAGGCATTGCTTTGCTCACAGCCGCAACTTCTGCTGCCTCCAAGCGCTCGATTTCCTCACGATAGGGCTTGCAGGCACGCCACATGCTGATCGTGGCGAGCGGCAGCAGCACGAGCGCGGTGATGAAGATCGCCTGCCACAGCCGTGCCTCATCCCGCACGACATATTGCGCCACCACACCGATCACGAGGCTGCCCATCGCGCCGAAGAAGGTGAACATAAACAGGTACAGCGCCGTCACCTGCCCGCGCATGGCTTGCGGCGCGACGCGCTGCACGGCGGCATTCTGCGCCGGCGCGCCCGCAAGGCCGAAGAGCGTCGCCACAGCCATCGCGCCCATGGCGAGGTGCCCGGTCGGCATCAGCGGCGCGGCCAGCGTGCAGATGGTGACCGCGGTGAAGCAGATCGCCGCCGTGCGAACGTTCGCATCCTTATACTTGCGGCCGAACCACGAGACCATCAGGCCACCGAGCACGAGGCCGGCAAGCTGCGCGACCAGAAGCATGGGCGCGAGCACCGCGCCAATCTGCGCCTCGTCCATGCCATAGGTCCGCACGAGGAAAGGCACGCGCCAGAAGCCGATGCCCTGGCTTTCCGTCGCGCTGAGCGCCAGCGCGATGAACAGCGGGTAATAGACCATGCCTTTCGCCTGAATGCCGCGAATGGCGTCGAAGCCCATGAACGTGGCGATCTTGCGGCCGAAGCTGGCTTTCTGAGGCACTGCGATCGGGTCGGCCACAGCCGCCCGCCGCGCCGGCTCCTTCACCAGTAGGAACAGCAGCGCCGCCGGGAAGGACAGCAGGCCGAGGCCGATCAAGATCCACTGCCAGTTGAAGATGCGCAGGCCCCACACATAGCTGGTATCCCAATGCGATACCGCGCCGATCATCATACCACCGAACAGCACGCCAAGCGTGGTGCCGCCGATGAAGCCGAACTGCAGCAGCGCGAAGGCAATCGGGATTTTCTTGGGCCGGAACATGTCCACAATGAGCGAATAAGAGCCGGGGCCATGCGCCGATCCACCAGCGCCCAACAGCATCCGCGCCGCGATGAACTGGCCGAAGCCCTGCGCCAGACCGCTGAGCATGGTGACGCCGCCCGTCACCGCCGCGCTGATCGCGAGGATCATCTTGCGTGGATAGATATCCACGAGCCGGGCCAGCGGAATGCCGACGAAGACGTAGAAGATGATGCTTGCCGGACCACCCAATATGCCAAGCTGCGTATCGGACAGGCCGAAATCGACCTTGATCCGCTCCGCCAGCATCCCGAACACGGTAGCATCGAAGAAGCTCAGGAAGGTGGCGATGATGATGACAGTCAGCGCGAAATAGGCCCGCGGGCTCGAGGGCCATTGCTGCGACGCGGCCCCAGCATCGTCGCCCGGCACGGAGTGTGCCGCCTGAGGTGCCATTGCCATGTCGTGAATTCCTCTCTGCTCGCCCTGGCGCCGCACCGGTTCCATTTCCTGCGGCTCGTTATCCTGCCAGTTTCAACCGCTGAGATTGATTCTGTCCAGCTTTAATTGCGCATGCGAGGCTCCTCGTCTAACCTCTTGCGAGCCTGCGCCATGGCGCAGGCAGAGGAGAGGACATCATTATGCCGAACGAAACCGGACGCCCGACAGCGGCGCAGGAGGATTATGCCGCCGATCGCGCCGCGATCATGCAGCTCGAAGCCGAGTATCTCATGGCGCTCGATTGGGGCGATGCCGAAAGCTACGCCGCCCTGTTCGCGCCCGAAGGCGTGCTGGAATGGGCAGGCGGCACCGCCGTCGGGCCGGAGGAAATCTACAAGGAAATCGGCGTCTACAAGGAAGCCATCAAGCAATATTATGGCGACGATGGCTCAGGCCAGCCTGTCACCCTGCGCCACTTCATCACCAATCAGGCCATCTATGTGCATGGCGATACGGCCAAGGGCGTGATCTACTGGTTCGAGGTAGCCAATAACGGCACGGGACATACCCCGCATATCGGCAGCTACGGCCATTATGAGGATAAGATGCGCAAGGTGGATGGCGCCTGGAAGTTCGTCAGCCGCAAGATTTTCAACGAGCAATTGCCGGGCCGTCGCGCCGGTGCCGAAAATCCGGGACGCGCCGCGCGCCTTCCCTGAGTTAAGACAGAGAATGGAGGGACAAAGGCTTGTGCTCCTGCGAAGGCAGGAGCCCAGGGCAGCCAAGACCTCTCGCGCCATCAAAGGTCGCGGGGCGCCCGTAATGAGCGCCCCACCCTATCTCAGTCCCGATAGCAGACCTTGCGGGCAGCCTTCACGACCCGCGCCGCATCGATCAGCGCCGCCTTTTCGAGATTGGCCGCATAAGGCAGCGGCACATCCTCATTGGTCACGCGCAGAACCGGCGCATCCAGATCGTCGAAGCCCTGCTCCATGCAGACCGCCGCAATCTCGCTGGCGATGGAGCAGACCGGCCAACCCTCTTCGACCACCACGAGGCGGTTGGTCTTCTTGAGGCTTTCCAGCACCGTCGCAGTATCGAGCGGGCGCAGCGTGCGCAGATCGATCACCTCGGCATCGATGCCATCGGCAGCGAGCGTTTCCGCTGCCTCCAGCGCCACGCCGACGCCGATGGAATAGCTCACCAGCGTCACATCCTTGCCGGGCCGGACGATGCGTGCCTTGCCGATCGGCAAAACATGATCGTCAAGCTGCGGCACCTCGAAGCTCCGCCCGTAGACCAGCTCGTTCTCAAGGAACACCACCGGATCTTCGCTGCGGATCGCCGCCTTGAGCAGGCCCTTGGCATCCGAGCTGTCATAGGGCGCGATCACGATCAGGCCCGGCACGGCGGCATACCAGGGGCCGTAATTCTGGCTGTGCTGCGCGCCAACCCGGCTCGCTGCGCCATTGGGACCACGGAACACGATCGGGCACCGCATCTGACCGCCGGACATATAATTAGTCTTGGCGGCCGAGTTGATGATCTGGTCCATCGCCTGCATGGCGAAGTTGAAGGTCATGAACTCGACAATTGGCTTGAGACCGCCCATCGCAGCGCCGGCACCGATGCCGGCAAAGCCATGCTCGGTGATCGGCGTGTCGATCACGCGCTTGGGGCCGAACTCGTCGAGCAGGCCTTGGGTCACCTTGTAGGCGCCCTGATATTCGGCGACTTCCTCGCCCATCAGGAATACGCGCGGATCGCGCCGCATTTCCTCGGCCATGGCATCGCGCAGCGCTTCGCGGACAGTCGTCTTGACCATCTGCGTGCCTTCGGGGATCGCCGGATCCGTCACCGCGCTCGCCTTGCTGCCGGAGAGATTGGCGGTGCCGCTCTCGGCCTTCTTGGGGGCCTCGGCCTCGTCCGCAGCCTTGGGCGCGGCCTGCGCTTCGGCCTTGGGGGCTTGCGCAGCCGGTGCGGGCGCTTCTTCGCCTTCGCCGGAGAGCATCGCGATCACGGTGCCGACCTTCACATTGTCGGTGCCCTCGGCGATCAGGATCTTCTCGATGGTGCCTTCATCGACAGCCTCGAATTCCATCGTCGCCTTGTCGGTCTCGATCTCGGCCATGATGTCGCCGGCCTTGACCTCATCGCCTTCCTTGACGAGCCACTTGGCCAGCGTCCCCTCTTCCATCGTCGGCGAGAGGGCCGGCATCTTGATCTCGAGACCCATCAATACTGCTCCACCAGCACATCGGTATAAAGTTCGGCCATGTCAGGCTCGGGCGACGTTTCCGCGAAGTCCGCCGCCTCGCTCACATCCTTGCGGATCTTCGTATCGATGGCCTTCAAATCCTCTTCCTTCACGCCAGCGTCGGCGAGAATCTTCTTGAGGCCCTCGATCGGATCGGACGTGTCGCGCATGTGCTGCACTTCGTCGCGCGAGCGATACTTCGCCGGATCGGACATCGAGTGACCGCGATAGCGATAGGTCTTCATTTCCAGCAGAATCGGCCCCTTGCCGGAGCGGACATACTCCAGCGCTGCCTCGGTGGCGCCGCGCACGGCCAGCACGTCCATGCCATCGACCTGGATGCCCGGAATGCGGAAGCTCTCGCCGCGACGATAGAGCTGGTCCTCGGCGGAGGAACGCGCCACGGAGGTACCCATGGCATATTGGTTGTTCTCGATCACATAGATGATCGGGAGCTTCCACAGCTCGGCCATGTTGAAGCTCTCATAGACCTGGCCCTGATTGGCCGCGCCGTCGCCGAAGTACGCGACGCACACGCCGCCATCCTCATTATATTTGTGACCGAACGCCAGACCGGTGCCGAGGCTGACCTGCGCGCCGACGATGCCATGGCCGCCGAAGAACTTATGCTCGACGCTGAACATGTGCATCGAGCCGCCCTTGCCGCGCGAAATGCCGGCCTCGCGGCCCGTCAGCTCGGCCATGATGATCTTGGGGTCGATGCCGTAAGCGAGCATGTGGCCATGATCGCGATAACCGGTGATCACGCTGTCCTTGCCCGGCGTCAACGCCGACTGAATGCCGACCGCAACCGCTTCCTGACCGATATAGAGGTGGCAGAAGCCACCGATCAGGCCGAGACCGTAAAGCTGCCCGGCCCGCTCCTCGAAGCGGCGGATGAGCAGCATCTGACGGTAGAATTCGAGCAGCTCTTCCTGGCTCGCGTCATAGGGATTGGGCTCACCGGGGCGCTCCCGGTTATGGTCCGCAGACGGCGCCGTGGCAGTGGATGCAGGGGCATTTTGCGCGCGTCTGGAAGCTGGCTTCGCCAATGTTTCAGGTCCTTCTCGCGTGGCTGTTACAGCCAGCTATAGGCACGGCACCGGCAGGAGCGCAATGTCCAGATAGGTTAAATGGGTGGCGAAATCTGGTTAGTCGACCGCACCCTTAGTCATTTCATCGGAACGACGACTTCATCGGGGTGCGTGACGCCGAGCTGCTTGCGAACCAACTCGTCGACCATATCCGGATCGGCATGGCGCGGATCGAGCAGCTTCACCCGATTCTCCAGCGCGGCCTTCTGCTTGTGCAGCGCCGACAACTCGGCCTGCCGCTGCTTGAGCTGCCGGCTGTAATCGGACCAGGCGAGAATGCCGTTCGGGCCAATGATGGCATAGCCGATGAAGAGCAGGAGCAGGAAAATGGCAATGGCCGGCGTGAACGCCGAACCAAGAAGAAACCTCAATTTTGCCAGATGCGCCATGGGCCCTTGGAATCACGCCGACCGTCGCAATGCAAGCCCAAAATGAACGAATGCGACAAATTGCATTAACTTTGTAGACAAGCCGTCGGCCCGGGGGATGCGCAACGGATCGTTCGCCTCCACCCGGACCGTTGAAAACGCCTCAGCGGAAAATCGACGTTCCCGCATAATAAGCGCGGTCGCCCAGTTCTTCCTCGATGCGGATGAGCTGGTTGTACTTGGCGAGCCGGTCGGAGCGCGCCAGCGAGCCGGTCTTGATCTGGCCGCAGTTCGTGGCGACCGCCAGGTCGGCAATGGTCGCGTCCTCGGTCTCGCCCGAGCGGTGCGACATCACATTGGTGTAGCGCGCCCGGTGTGCCATATCGACGGCGGCGAGCGTTTCGGTCAGCGAGCCGATCTGGTTGACCTTGACTAGCATGGAGTTGGCGAGTCCCTTCTCGATGCCCATGGCGAGGCGCTTGGGGTTGGTGACGAAAAGATCGTCGCCCACCAGCTGGCACTTGTCGCCGATCTTGTCGGTCAGGATCTTCCAGCCCTCGAAATCGTCCTCGCTCATGCCGTCCTCGATCGACTTGATCGGGTAGCGCGCGACGAGGTCCGCGAGATAGTCGGCCATTTCAGCCGGGGAGAGCGTCTTGCCCTCGCCGGAAATCACATAGCTGCCGTTCTTGAAGAATTCGGTCGCTGCGCAATCGAGCGCGAGCACGACATTCTCGCCCGGCTTGTAACCGGCCTTCTCGATGCTCTGCATGATGAAGTCGAGCGCTTCGACCGTTGAAGCGATGTTGGGCGCAAAGCCACCCTCGTCGCCCACGCCGGTCGCAAGACCCTTGTCGTGCAGGCCCTTCTTGAGCGTGTGGAAGATTTCCGAGCCGATCTGCACGGCGTGGGCGATGCTCTCCGCGCCCACCGGCATGATCATGAACTCTTGGAAGTCGATCGGATTGTCGGCATGTTCGCCGCCATTGATGATGTTCATCATCGGCACCGGCAGCACATGGGCAGAGACGCCGCCGACATAGCGATACAGCGGCAGGCCGCGCGCATCGGCAGCCGCCTTGGCTGTCGCGAGGCTCACGCCGAGAATGGCGTTGGCACCGAGCCGCGCCTTGTTCTCCGTGCCGTCCAGCTCGATCATCGCGGCGTCGACATCGCCCTGATCCTCGGCATCCATCCCGGTGATCGCTTCGGCAATCTCGCCATTGACCGCATCGACGGCCTGGAGAACGCCCTTGCCGAGATAGACGGACTTGTCGCCATCGCGCTTCTCGACCGCTTCATACGCGCCGGTGGATGCACCCGAGGGAACGGCGGCGCGGCCGAAGCTGCCATCTTCCAGCAACACGTCGACTTCCACCGTCGGGTTGCCGCGGCTGTCCAGGATCTGGCGGGCGTGAATGTCGAGAATTGCGGTCATGGCTGTGCCTTCCCCTTCCGTCTGGCAAATTATCGGCGCGGATTAGCGAGCGGACTCCCTCATGGCAATGGCGGGCGGCTCGGCTTATCTTGCTGTTTCTGTGCAATGGCGGGAACATTTGCCGCCGCAGGTCTGTTAAAGAGGGCGAGCCTTGCTATAACAGGCAAGCCTGTTCTGTATCAAAAGAGGAACCCGCCATGGCTGAGACCAATAGCACTGGAACGACCCGCAAGAGCACGTCGAAGGCGACGTCGGCGCGCAAGGCTGCATCGGATGCCACGAGCGCGAAGTCGGCTGCGCTGTCCACGGCAGCAGAGGCGCGGGGCGCGGAGACCGGATCGAGCACCGACTGGCGCGAGCAGGCCGGCGAATTTGCCGAGCAGGCTAAGGCCACCGCACGCGGTGCCGCCACGACGGCTAAGAACACGACGGGCGATGCCCTGCATGGCCTCTCGAAGCTGATCGCCGAGACCGCCGAAACCGTCGATTCCAAGCTCGGCCCGCAATATGGCGATTATGCCCGCAAGGCTGCGGAAACCGTCGCCGGCGCGGCGGACTCGCTGGACGCCAAGGATATCGACCAGCTGACCGAGGAAGCACGCAACTTCGTGCGCAAAAGCCCTGCGGTGGCGATCGGTGCGGCGGCCGTGGTTGGCTTTGTGCTCATGCGCATGATGCGGGGCTCGTCGAGTGAAAGCTGAGGCTGGAAGGACCGGCCGGCATTGATCGATGAGTGATCCCGACACCATGCACACTGCGGCGGGCACCCCGCCGAACCCTGAAGACGCGCTTGAAAAGGAGACCATTGGCGAGAGCTTTTCGCGGCTGATTGCATCGGGCCGCGAACTCGCCGAGGCGGAACTGACGTGGGCGAAGCTCAAAGCGGCATTGATTGCCGCAGCGGCCCGACGCGCGGCGCTGTTCGGCGTCCTCGCCTTTTTGTTTGTCAGTCTGGCGCTTGTTGCGCTGGTCGCGGCGGCGGTGATTGCGCTCGCTCCGTCCGTGGGTTGGCTTGGCGCGGCTCTGATCGTAGCCGGTGTCCTCCTGCTGCTCGCTCTACTTTGCGGCCTGATGGTCAAGCGCGCCCTCTCCCCCCTCAGCAAGGCAGACCGGCCATGAGCAGCGCGCCCTCCCCCCTCGAACTGGCCGAGGCTCGCCAGCGCGCGGATGGCGCAAGAGAGCGCTTCCGCTCCGCAGTGGACGGAGTTCGCGAACGGTTGAGCCCGGCGCATCTGAAGGACGACGCCGTCGAGGCGGTTCAGCAGAAAGTTTCGCAGGCCAAACAGGCCGCGCGCGGAACGCTGCGTCGCCATCCCGTCCTGACGACGCTGGGCGCGACCGGTGCGGTCGGCCTTCTCTTCTGGCGCCCCGTGCGATTCATCTTGCTCTACGTGATGCGTGGTGCTTGGCTCGTCTGGTTGAATCGCGCTCTGTGGAGCCAGAAAGAGGACAGTTGATCAGACGATGACCGCCCCGAAGACGAAGAAAGGCCGCCCAACGGCTTCTACGCTTGACCAGGTGAAGGACAAGGTCGGGAGCACGCTTGCCACGGTGCGCGAGCGGGGCGAGGACGTGGTCGCTGACACGCGGGAAAAGGCCTATCGCGCGGCCAATGAAACCAACCGGATGTTTCAGGAACATCCCATCGCGGCAGTGGCCGCGGCGGCCGCAGCCGGGGCCGTCATCGCCATTTTCCTGCCCAAGCTCGCCATCGGATCAGCTGCGGGCAAGGCCGGGCGCGCCGCGCAGCGCGCTGTGCGCAACTCCGGGGCGCGTCAGGCCGCGCAGACCATGTTCGCCAATCTTGCAAAGACGGAAAAGGCCGCGCTTCAAACGGCGGCGGTCGAAGCCGCCCGCCTGATCGGCAAGCGCATCAAGAAGCCGCGTTCGGACAAGAAATCGGACGCCTAGGATCGCAAGGCCAGTGTCGCCATTCTTGGCAGAACCGGCCGAGGCTGCTAGCAATCGACAACGCCCAGGCGCCTCTTGCCGGGCATAAATCCGGAGCACTTTCTTGAGCCTCATGCACCTTGTGATGGGCGGTCGCGTCAAAGACCCGCAGAAACTCGAATTTGAAGATCTGAATGCCATCGACATCGTCGGCATCTTCCCGAACTATGCGAGTGCCGAAGCGGCCTGGCGCGGCGCGGCTCAGCGGACCGTGGACGATGC
Source organism: Sphingobium sp. B8D3A (assembly GCF_025961995.1). Lineage (NCBI taxonomy): Bacteria > Pseudomonadati > Pseudomonadota > Alphaproteobacteria > Sphingomonadales > Sphingobiaceae > Sphingobium > Sphingobium sp. B8D3A. The sequence goes on from NZ_JAOQOS010000001.1 coordinate 2,332,754, forward strand.
GGAAATGCGCTATGTGATCGTCCATCTGCATCGCTTGCTCGATCCGAGCGCGGATGATGCCGAGGATCACGCCCACTGACGGACTGGCTCGGCTGGCGGTGCTAGACCAGCTTTAGCACGCTTCCGTCAGGACGCCCGGAACCGTCGGGCCAGCAAGGGGCGCGCGAGCAGCAGGCCGGCGATGAAGCCGCCGATATGGGCGCCCACAGCGATCCCGCCGAAGAAACTGTCGAACCCGCCGGCCAGCGCGATTAGCAATTGCAGGATGGTCCACGCCGCGCCAAGCCAGACCATGCGCACGATATAGGCCGGGACAGGCCCGATCGCCTTTACGCCGCGCTGGCTGTAGATGAACGCATAGGTTCCGAGCACGGCGGAAATCGCGCCGCTTGCGCCGATCATCGGCACCCAGCCCTCCCCTTGCGCATAAAAGAAACTCGAAAGCCATTGCCCGAGCGCTGCGGCATAGGCGCCGACGACATAGATCACCACGAGCCGACCTGGACCGAGCAGATTTTCAACGAAGCGGCCGCAGAAGATCAGCATCAGCACATTGAAGGCCAGATGCATCCACCCGCCATGCAGCAACGTGGCGGTGAGCGGCGTGATCCATAGCGGCAGCCACGGCACGTTGAAGGTCAGCGCTTCGGACGACGAGAGCAACGTGACGCGCTCGGAAATGAACCCGGCAATCAGCGCCGCGCGCCCCATCTCTCCGGTGAGATACAACGGCAGGAAGACGATGACGATGATCGCCGCCAGAATGTTGGTCGCCGGACCTTTGGGAAGCTGCATCGCGATGTCAGCCGGCTGCGGCGCGAACCGACAGCGTAAACGCTGCCGGTGCGGCAACCAGAAAAGACATAATCATGGCGCGGCTGCGGATCAGATGAATTCGATCTTGTTGACCAGATAGAACTTGTCGCCGGACGGTACCGTCACCTCGACATCCTCGCCGACCTGACGGCCGATGAGGGCGCGACCAAGGGGGCTGTTATAGCTGATCATGCCCAGCTTCGCGTCCGCCTCGGCCTGGCCGACGATCTGGTAGCGCACCGGCTTGTCATCCTCGTCCAGCAAGGTGACCGTGGCGCCAAAGATGATCTTGTCGCCCGACAGCGTGGTGGGGTCGATAACCTGCGCGCGGGAGAGCTTGTCTTCCAGATCGGCGATTGTCGCCTCGACCTGGCCCTGACGCTCTTTGGCGGCGTGATATTCGGCGTTTTCCGAAAGATCGCCATGGGCGCGTGCCTCCTCGATCGCATCCACGATCTTGGGACGCTCGGCCTTGAGCGCGCGGAGCTGGTCGGTCAGCTTGTCATAACCGACTTGCAGCATCGGCATCTTCTCAACGGTCGCCATCTCGACTCCCTATTTCCAGCGCAACAATGCGCGAACTCCCTAGTCCGCCGGGGATCCGGTCGGCCCGCAACTGATTTCTTGTGTTCTGGAAGATCAGTCGTGCGACGCCTGATAATAGGATTGCAGCGACTTCACTTCAAGAGGACGCGCACGCAAAGCCTCAATTGCGTCCACAGCAGCCAGACTTGCCGCCGCAGTCGTGAAGCTCGGCACCTTGCCGCGCAACGCGCTCGTGCGGATCGCCTTGCTGTCCTTGAGCGACTGCCAGCCTTCCGTGGTGTTGAAGATGAGATCCACCTCGCCATCTGCAATGCGATCCACAATATGCGGACGGCCCTGCGCGACCTTGTTCACCTTCTCCACCGGCAGGCCGTTCTCTGCGAGGAAATCGGCCGTTCCACCCGTTGCGACGATCTTGAAACCGAGATCGGCAATCTTGCGGGCCCCGGGCAGGATCACGCTCTTGTCGCTATCCTTAACGGAGATGAAGACCGTCCCCTGCTTGGGCAGCACCGTGCCCGCGCCGATCTGCGCCTTGGCGAAAGCAGTCGCGAAATCGCTGTCGATGCCCATGACCTCGCCGGTCGACTTCATCTCCGGGGAAAGGACCGGATCGACGCCGGGGAAGCGATTGAACGGGAACACGGCTTCCTTGACCGCAATATGGCGGATCGCATTGCGGTCGATCTTCGGCAGGCTCGCGAGCTTCTCGCCGGCCATCACCCGCGCGGCGATCTTGGCGATCGGCGTGCCGATGGCCTTCGCCACGAACGGCACCGTGCGCGAGGCGCGCGGATTGACCTCGATGAGGTAGACCAGCCCATCCTTGACCGCGAACTGGATGTTCATGAGGCCCCGCACGGAGAGCGCGCGGGCCAGCACATCGGCCTGCCGCTCGATCTCGGCGATGAGATAATCGGGCAGGCTGTAAGGCGGCAGCGAGCAAGCGCTATCACCGGAGTGGACGCCGGCTTCCTCGATATGCTGGAGCACGCCGGCGACGACGACATCCTCACCATCGCACAGCGCATCGACGTCAACCTCAACGGCATCGCGCAGATACTGGTCGATCAGCACCGGCGAGTCGCCCGAGACCTGCACCGCCGTGGCGATATATTCCTCGAGCTGCGCCTGGCCGTCGACGATCTCCATCGCCCGGCCACCCAGCACGTAGCTCGGGCGCATCAGCACCGGGTAGCCGATGCGGTTGGCCACCGCGATGGCTTCTTCCCGGCTGCGGGCGATGCCATTGGCCGGCTGTAGCAGGCCCAGTTTCTCGATCAGCGCCGCGAACCGCTCGCGATCTTCGGCAAGGTCGATGGCATCCGGCGAGGTGCCGAGGATAGGAATGCCGGCCTCTTCCAGCGCCTGCGCCAGCTTGAGCGGGGTCTGCCCGCCAAACTGCACGATCACGCCGACTAGCTCGCCCTTCGACTTCTCGACATGCAGGATCTCCAGCACGTCTTCCGCCGTCAGCGGCTCGAAATACAGGCGGTCGGACGTGTCATAATCGGTGCTCACCGTCTCCGGGTTGCAGTTGATCATGATCGTCTCATAGCCCGCATCTTCCAGCGCGAAGCAGGCGTGGCAGCAGCAATAGTCGAACTCGATGCCCTGGCCGATGCGGTTGGGTCCGCCGCCCAGGATCACGACCTTGCGCCGATCGCTCGGCTGGCTCTCGTCCTCCGGCTCACCAAAGGTCGGCGCCTCATAGGTCGAGTACATATAAGGCGTCTTGGCCTCGAACTCGGCCGCGCAGGTGTCGATCCGCTTGAACACCGGACGCACGCCGAGCTTGTGGCGCAGCGCGCGCACTTCCTTCTCGGTGACGCCGCCGGTCATCGCCACCACGGCATCGCGGACGAGGCCCGAGCCGCGCTTGATCGCGTTGTCCATGCCACCGGGAATGTTGGCCGACTGCAGCGCCAGCCAGGCAAGACGCTTGTCCGAAAAGCCCATGGACTTGAGCTTGCGCATGGCCTCCGCATCGCGCGGCAGGCCATTCGCGAGCACGCCCTTCTCGGCCTCGACGATCTCGGCAAGGCGCTGCAGGAACCAGGGGTCAAACTTGGCGACGGCATGGATTTCATCCACGCTCAGCCCTTCACGCAGCGCCTGTGCCGCGATCAACAGCCGGTCCGGCGTCGGCTGACCCAGCGCCGCAACGATCTGTTCCTTGGGCGCCCCGACCAGATGATCGACCTGATTGAAACCGGCGAGGCCTGTCTCGAGCCCGCGCAGGGCCTTCTGCATGGATTCGTGAATATTGCGGCCAATTGCCATCACTTCGCCGACGGACTTCATGGCGGTTCCGAGCAGCGGCTCGGCGCCCTTGAACTTCTCGAAGGCAAAGCGCGGAATCTTCGTCACGACATAATCGATGGTCGGCTCGAAGCTCGCCGGCGTCACGCCGGTGATATCATTGGTGATCTCGTCCAGCGTGTATCCAACCGCCAGCTTGGCCGCGACCTTGGCGATCGGGAAGCCAGTGGCCTTGGATGCCAGCGCCGAGGAGCGCGACACGCGCGGGTTCATCTCGATGACGATCAGCCGCCCATCCTTGGGATTGACTGCAAACTGTACGTTGGAACCACCTGTTTCCACGCCGATTTCGCGCAGCACCGCAATGCTGGCGTTGCGCATGATCTGATATTCTTTGTCAGTCAGCGTCAGCGCCGGCGCGACAGTGATGGAGTCACCCGTGTGGACGCCCATCGGATCGACATTCTCGATCGAGCAGATGATGATGCAATTGTCCGCGCGGTCGCGAACCACTTCCATCTCATATTCCTTCCAGCCGAGCAGCGATTCCTCGATCAGCACTTCGGTGGTCGGCGACGCATCGAGACCGGTGGTCACAATGCGGACGAACTCTTCCTTGTTATAAGCGACGCCGCCGCCGGTGCCGCCCATGGTGAAGCTGGGGCGGATGATCGCCGGCAGGCCGGTGAATTCCAGCGCGGCCATGGCTTCGTCCATGGTGTGCGCAATGCGCGACCGGGCGCTTTCGAGGCCGATCTTGTCCATCGCGTCGCGGAATTTGAGCCGGTCCTCGGCCTTGTCGATCGCTTCGGCATCGGCGCCGATCATCTGCACGCCGTATTTCTCCAGCGTGCCGTCGTTGAACAGCGCCAGCGCCGTGTTCAGCGCGGTTTGCCCGCCCATCGTCGGCAGGATCGCGTCGGGGCGCTCCTTCTCGATGATCTTGGCGACGATCTCCGGCGTGATCGGCTCGATATAGGTCGCATCGGCCATTTCCGGATCGGTCATGATCGTCGCGGGATTGGAGTTGACCAGAATGATCCGGTAGCCCTCTTCCTTCAGCGCCTTGCAGGCCTGCGTGCCCGAATAATCGAACTCGCACGCCTGGCCGATGATGATCGGGCCAGCGCCGACGATGAGGATCGAGGAAATATCTGTTCTTTTTGGCATTATTTGTTCCGAGCCTCGTTCCCGGTGGAACCGATTTGAAGATCCTTGCGCGATCGCACCTTGTCGAGCGCGCATTGAAGGGCGTTGGTCTCGCTGACCGATGGCAGGGCATCGCGTCGGAGCATGTCAAAGCTCACCCGATCCGTACCATGGGCTACCAGACGGACGACCTGGTCGGCGCGGCAGGTGGCGACCATATGATCGAGCTGACGCTGCAACTGGCCCTGATCGCCTGCCGCGCCCGCCGCAAGGAGCGCGAGCGCAATCACTTTAGCCCCTCCACGAACCGCTGGAACAGGTAGAAGCTGTCCTGCGGCCCCGGCGAGGCTTCGGGGTGATATTGCACGGCGAAAGCCGGCTTGTCCGTGAAGGCGATGCCGCAGTTGGAGCCATCGAACAGGCTCACATGGGTCTCGACGACATTGGCCGGCAGCGTGGCGGTATCGACCGCAAAGCCGTGGTTCATCGAGGTGATTTCCACCACGCCGTCTTCCAACCGCTTGACCGGGTGATTGGCGCCGCGATGGCCCTGATGCATCTTGGTGGTCTTCGCACCGGCGGCCAGCGCGAGCAGCTGATGACCAAGGCAGATGCCGAAGATCGGCACATTCTCGTCGAGCAGCTTGCGGATCACCGGCACGGCATAGTCCGCTGTCGCCGCCGGATCGCCGGGACCATTGGAGAGAAACACACCGGCGGGGTTGAGCGCCTTGATCTGATCGTAGGAGGCCGTGGCGGGAAGCACCGTGACCTTCGCACCCGCCTTAACGAGGTTGCGGAAGATATTGTCTTTCGCGCCAAAATCCATGGCGACAACATGGGGCCGCTCGCCCGCTTCCATTGCCTCATAACCGAAACCGAGGCGCCAGGCGCCGCCGGTCCACTCCCGCTGTGCGCCGGTCACCTCGATGGCGAGGTCCATGCCTTCCAGCCCGGGCCAGGCCTTCGCCTTCTCATGCAGCGCCGCGAGATCGAACTGGCCCTGCGGATCATGGGCGATCACCGCATTGGGCGCGCCCTTCTCGCGGATCAGGCGGGTCAGTGCCCGCGTATCGACACCTGCGAGACCGATCCGGCCGTTAGCCTTCAGCCAGGCATCGAAGGGCTGGACGTTACGGAAGTTGGACGGCGCGGTCACATCCTCACGCACGATGCACCCCAGCGCCCAGGGCTGCTGGCACTCGACGTCGTCGGCATTGGTACCGACATTGCCGATATGCGGGAAGGTGAAGGTGATGATCTGCCCGGCAAAGCTCGGGTCGGTCATGATCTCCTGATAGCCGGTCATCGCAGTGTGGAAGCACAGCTCGCCGACCGCGTCTCCCTCGGCACCGAAGCCGCGCGCGAAGACGACGGTGCCATCGGCTAGAACCAATACCCCCGTCGCTCCTTTGGGCACGGTCGGGTATTTGGCGTTCGCCATGGCTGTCTGATCCTTCGCTTTTTGCTTTCTGGCAGGCGCCCCAAGCGCCCGGCTAAACGGCCGGCTCACTATGGGTTCACACATGCACGGTCAATCTATTAAAAATTCCGCATCGCCGCTATATCTGATCCTTTCCCGCACGGTGACTCGGAGATTACGTGATGATTCGCGACGGCATCAAGGCTGCCCAGATTGAGGCGATGAAGGCCGGCGACAAGGCCCGGCTGGCCGCTGTGCGCCTGATCCTGGCCAAGCTGAAGGACCGCGACATCGAACTGCGCACCGCCGCCAGCACGCCCGATGACGACGTGATTGTCGTCGATGTGCTGCAGAAGATGGTCAAGCAGCGCCGCGAATCGATCACCATGTACGAACAGGGCGGCCGCGCCGAACTCGCCGCGCAGGAGCAGGCCGAGCTTGAGGTGATCGAAGGCTTCCTGCCCAAGCAGATGAGCGAGGACGAAACCCGTGCCGCGATCGAGGCCATCAAGGCCGAAGTCGGCGCGTCGTCGGTAAAGGACATGGGCAAGGTGATGGCCGTGCTCAAGGACCGCCATGGGACGGTGCTGGACATGAGCAAGGCCAGCGGCTTGGTGAAGGCGGCGCTGGGGTGATTGGGGGGATCGGCCCCTCTGTTGCACTCTTCTCCCCTCCCGCGTGCGGGAGGGGTCGGGGGAGGGCATGATTTGGCCCAACCGCGCCAACACCGATCGTGCACGCGAACTTCGCAATAATGCGACAGATGCCGAGCGCAGGCTTTGGACCGCCATCAGCAATCGCAAAGTCGCCGGCACTCGGTTCAACCGGCAGGTGTGCATCGGTACTTATGTCTGCGATTTCGTTGCCCGCACGCCACGCCTGATCGTCGAGGTGGACGGGGGCCAGCATGACGAAGACGGCGAGATGGATCAAGCGCGGACCGCATGGCTTGAGGCGCAAGGTTATCAGGTGCTGCGCTTTTGGAATCATGATGTGCTGGGCAATGTCGAAGGGATCGCGCTAGAGATTGAGAGAGCGCTTGCCGCCCTCCCCCAACCCCTCCCGCTAGCGGGAGGGGAGCGATCCGTTACAAAGGGGCGCATGAAATGAGCCTCACCCCGCAATGGCTGGACGAACTCCGCGCCCGCACCACCCTCTCCACGCTCATCGGCAAGACCATCAAGGTCCAGAAGGCCGGGCGGGAATACAAGGCGTGCTGCCCCTTCCACAATGAGAAGACGCCCAGCTTCACGATCAACGACGAGAAGGGCTTCTACCATTGCTTCGGCTGCGGGGCGCATGGCGATGCGATCCGTTGGATGACGGATCAGCGCGGCCTGCCCTTCCTGGATGCGGTCAAGGAGTTGGCCGCCGCCGCCGGCATGGAGGTGCCCGCGCCCGATCCGCGTGCCGCCAAACGAGCCGAGCAGGCAAAATCGCTGCATGACGTGACCGCCGCGGCGCAGGACTGGTTCGAGGATCAGCTTGGGGGCCTCGATGGCGCCGAGGCGCGCGCCTATCTGCATAAGCGCGCGCTGACGGACGCGACGCGCCGCGCGTTTGGGCTAGGTTTCGCGCCGGATAGTCGCGGCAAGCTCAAGACCGCGCTGAGAGACTTCCCAGAGGATATGCTGGTCGAGGCCGGGATGCTCATCCGGCCGGAAGACAGCGAGCGAGACAGTTACGATCGTTTTCGCGGGCGGCTGATGATCCCGATCCGCGACCAGCGCGGGCGCGTGATCGCCTTTGGCGGACGGATTCTGGGCCAGGGCGAGCCCAAATATCTCAACTCCCCCGAGACGCCGCTCTTCGACAAGGGCCGCACGCTCTTCAACCTCGACAAGGCGGCGCCTGCCGCGCGCAAAGCGGGCCGCATCATCGTCGTCGAAGGCTATATGGACGTGATCGCCATTGCCCAGGCCGGCATCGCCGAGGCCGTGGCGCCGCTCGGCACGGCGCTGACGGAGGCGCAGATCGAGAAATTGTGGAGCATGGTGGAGACGCCGATCCTCTGCTTCGACGGCGATGGCGCCGGCCAGCGCGCGGCAATCCGCGCTGCCCACCGCGCTTTGCCGCTGCTGCGCCCCGGTCATAGCCTCTGTTTTGCGACGCTGCCGGCCGGGCAGGATCCCGATGACCTGCTGCGGGCCGAGGGGCTTCAGGCCTTCGAGACTGTGCTCGCAAGCTCGATCCCGCTGGCGGACCTCATCTGGCGCAGCGAGCATGATGCCGCGCCGCTGGCCACGCCGGAAGAACGTGCCGGCTTGAAGCAGCGGCTCAATGCGCTCGCCGCCACAATCGCCGATAGCGATATCCGGGCCCTCTATTCTCGCCTGTTCAAGGAGCGTTACGACGCGCTGTTCTTCGCGCCGCGCGCCGCGCCCAACGCCCGCTTCGAGGGGCGATCGGCGGGTCGCGGCGGCGGCACGATGAAAGGGGGGCGCTGGATCGCCCCGCCCCCGCCGGCTACACAGGATGCCAAGGCGATCCGCGAAACCGGCGGAGACATGCTGCTTCTCCGCGCCGTTCTGGCCGGCCTCCTGCGCTTTCCGGGCGAAATCCTCGTCCACCGCGAGGCACTGGACAGCCTGTCGCCCCCCGACTCCGGGCTGGCAAAGTTGCTCGATGCTCTGCTCAAAGCGGCCGATCGCCAAGAAACTGTTGAAACCGAGGCGCTCCTTACCATATTGGGCAGCACTGAGCTGTATAATATGGCGAAGGGGTTGCTCCGCGCCGACGCGCTGCATTTCACCTTCACCCAGGCCGAAGCCGACGGATGGCGTGCACAGCGCGATCTGGCGGAAGCCATCGGGGTGCTGGTGGCGATGCCGCGAATCGAAGCGGAGCTGGCGGCGGCGACGAGAGCGATGGCGGAGAATCTGGACGAGGCAAGTTTCGCCCGCCAGCAAGCCCTGCGCAAGCTCAAGGAAGACCTGGCGGCACGAGCCGCCGAGCTGGCCCAACCCCTCGAAGAGTGAATAACAGGCCCGCGCGGCACCGCGCTTGGCCCGGAGCAAGGCAACGCATGGCGACGAAGATCAATGGAAACGCTGGAAACCAGGAGAGTGGCGAAGAAGGCGGCGATGCCCCCCTTCTCGATCTCAACGAAGCGTCCATCAAAAAGCTGATCGCCCGTGCCAAGAAGCGTGGCTACATCACCTATGACGAGCTGAACAGCGCCCTCCCGCAAGGCGAGATGTCCTCCGACCAGATCGAGGACATCACCTCGGCGCTTAGCGACATGGGCATCAACATCGTCGAGAACGAAGAACAGGGTGATGACGGCGAAGAGCAGCCCGAATCCGAAGTCGAGTCCATCGACAATGGTTCGGACGAGGAAGATGGCTCCGGCAATGTCGCCGAGAAGAAGCAGACGACGACCGACCGCACCGACGATCCGGTGCGCATGTACCTGCGCGAAATGGGCGCAGTGGAACTGCTCAGCCGCGAGGGCGAGATTGCCATCGCCAAGCGGATCGAGGCCGGTCGTGACACCATGATCCTCGGCCTGTGCGAAAGCCCAACGACGTTCAACGCGATCATCGGCTGGTCAACCGCGCTCAACAATGGCGAGATGCAGTTGCGCGAGATCCTCGATCTCGACGCCATGCTCTCCAAGGACCCCGCGCCGGAAAGCCTGTCGGAAGATGGCGAAGACGACGATGGCGAGATTTCCGAAAAGACCGCCGGTCCCTCGTTCAAGGACGAGGACGAGGTAAAGGACGAGCCGGAAGCCGACGGTGACGACGATGATTCCATGGTCGAACGCCGCACGGCGCGCCAGGAAGAGGATGACGAGGAGGATAACACCCTCTCGCTCGCCGCAATGGAAGAGCTGCTCAAGCCCGCCGCGCTCGAAAAGTTCGCCAACATCACCGAGCTGTATGGCAAATTCGGCAAGATCCAGCAGGCCCGGCTGGTCGCGCTCGGCAATGGCATGGAATTCCCGGCCAAGGACGAAGCGACCTATCACAAGCTGCGCGAGGACCTGACGGCGGAAGTCGAGAGCGTCCAGTTCCACCAGCAGAAGATCGAATATCTCGTCGATCAGCTTTACGCCTTCAACCGGCGCCTGACGACGCTGGGCGGCCAGATGCTGCGCCTCGCAGAGCGCCACAAGGTGCCGCGCAAGGACTTCCTCGACCAGTATGTCGGCCAGGAGCTGGACGATGGCTGGCTGGAGAAGGTCAGCAAGCTCGACAAGAAATGGGCGGCCTTTGCGGCCAATGAGGTCGATGCTGTCGAGCGCATCCGCGCGGAAGTCTCCGAAATCGCGCAGTCGACCGGCACGTCTCTGCCCGAGTTCCGCCGCATCGTGAACATGGTGCAGAAGGGCGAGCGCGAGGCGCGCATTGCGAAGAAGGAAATGGTCGAGGCCAATCTGCGCCTCGTGATCTCGATCGCCAAGAAGTACACCAATCGCGGCCTGCAGTTCCTGGATCTGATCCAGGAGGGCAATATCGGCCTGATGAAGGCCGTCGATAAGTTCGAATATCGCCGCGGCTACAAGTTCAGCACCTATGCGACTTGGTGGATCCGCCAGGCGATCACCCGCTCGATCGCCGATCAGGCCCGCACCATCCGTATTCCGGTGCACATGATCGAGACGATCAACAAGCTGGTCCGCACCAGCCGTCAGTTCCTCCACGAGCAGGGCCGCGAGCCCACGCCGGAGGAAATGGCCGAGCGCCTCTCCATGCCGCTCGAGAAGGTGCGCAAGGTGATGAAGATCGCCAAGGAGCCGATCTCCCTCGAAACGCCGATCGGCGATGAGGAAGATTCGCACCTCGGCGATTTCATCGAGGACAAGAACGCGATCATTCCTGTGGATGCCGCCATCCAGGCAAACCTCAAGGAAACGGTCACCCGCGTCCTGGCGAGCCTTACCCCGCGTGAGGAGCGCGTGCTGCGCATGCGCTTCGGCATCGGCATGAACACCGATCACACGCTGGAAGAAGTCGGCCAGCAATTCTCGGTGACGCGCGAACGTATCCGCCAGATCGAGGCCAAGGCGCTGCGCAAGCTCAAGCACCCGAGCCGCAGCCGCAAGATGCGCAGCTTCCTGGACCAGTAAAGCCGCTCATGGGCACAGCGATGGCCACGCAAGAACCTTCCAACGCTGCAGGACAAGCGCTGCTAGCTGCCTTTGATCGCGTGGTCATCGTCAACTTGGCCCATCGAACCGATCGACTGAATGAGATTTCGCAGCAATTGGCGCGCTTGGGATTATCATTTAACCACCCAGCGGTACTTCGCTTCGAAGCCAAAAAATTCGATGAAACTGCGGGTTTTCCGACAGCCGGGACCAGAGGATGCTTCCACAGTCATCTGGGCGTCTGGCGCGAGGCTCTTGCACGCGGTGATCGCTCGACCCTTCTACTGGAAGACGATCTGGATTTTTCTTCAAACGTGCAGTTGGATATGCCGGGTACCTTGCATGCGTTGGGCCTTAAACCGTGGTCGGTATTTTACGGCGCCGTTCTGGAATGGTCTTCGGCCCAGCCCTTGACGCCTCCCCTCGCCGAAGCCTCCGCAAATGAACCCATTTTGGGCGGGCACTTCATCGCGATGCGAAGGAACGCGATAGAGTCTATCGTCCCTTATCTGGAACATATGCTTGAACGTCAGCCAGGGTCCAATGAAGGCGGCCCAATGCATGTTGATGGAGCGTATAGCTGGTTTCGCCGCGAACACGCTCAGAAGCGAACCTTCGTTGCGCATCCCGATTTAGGAAAACAACGTCGCTCAAGAACGGACATCCATAGTTTAAGCTGGAAAGATCGCTTGCCGGTCGTCCGCAGCCTCACAGCGCAAGCACGAAAATTCCTTCGACGCTAGCGGGGTTTACCAGCGCTGGACATTAGGAAAGAGGGTCCTGCTCCCTAGCAAAATCAACATCTTGTTAACTTCCTGCGCGTTACATCGCCGCGGGGAAAATTGCCGGCCCGTCGGTTCGGCGTTCTAAGGCTTGATATGGACCCGCGCCCGCTTGATTTCGTTGAGACCGGCCTTTCCGCCCGAGTGCTTGCGCTTGTGGAGAGCGAAGGGTCCGCGACACATTCCTACTGCGCGCCCGTGCTGGCCGGCGAGCGGATATCCTTTGCGCGGCACTCGGCCGACTTTGCGGACTTCATCCACCTTCTCGTTCTGCTCCACGGCCAGATACCGGGCGTTGTCGATCATGCGGCTGTTCACACAGCAGAGCCGGTCGCCCGCGATTGGCTGATCCGCTCGACCAGCGCCTTCGCCGAAGAGCGCGACTATATGCATCGCCTCTGCGCTGCGGCCGGGCCGGTGCCGAGCACGCCGCGCCATAGTGAGGCGACTGCGGCCATCGCCCAGCAAAGCCACGCGATTGAGATGCTTGCTCAATCGGAACGGCGCGGTTGCGCGCTCGGCACGGCGATCACGCTGGTGCTGGAATGGCAGGCCCTCCGCAAGATCCTCGACGTCGGTGCGCTCAGCCTCGGCATCGAGCCGGCCGAAACCACCCTCCCCAGCCAGTCTGACACGGTGGCTCTGCTGGACGACCTTCCCCAGGTCGAGCGCTTCTCGCGTGCCGTGCAATTCGGCGCCGATCAGTTGCTCGTGCAGCATCGCGGCATGTGGAACTTGCTCAAGGCCAGGGCTGGCGCGCGACAGAGCAGCCAGTAAGATCGATTGAACGCCGGACTTATGCCGGCATGGCCTTTCTCCGGCTCATCACCGACCCCATGCTGGCCGTCACAACCATCGCGATGCCGGCGAGTTGGATGGCGCTGAGACGTTCGTCCAGCATGAGTAGCCCGGCCAGAACGGCGAAGGCCGGTTCGAGGCTGGTCAGCACCGCAAAGTTACGCGCTGGCAGCCTCGGCAACGCATAAAGCTCCAGCGTTAAGGGAATGGCTGCGGACAGGATCGCCACCAGCAGTGCGAGCGGAAGCAAGGCGGGCGTGAAGAGACCCACCCCGTTCTGCATCATGCCCACCGGTACGACGAGAAGCGCGGCCACGCAGAGCGACAAGGCCGCACCCCCGGCGCCAAATGATGTTGCAACCCTGCGGCCGCACAGGATGTAGCCTGCCCAGCAGGCTGCAGCGATGAGCGCGAACAGCAGCCCCACCGGTTCCAGCGCGCCTTTTGCGCCACCGCCACCCACCAGGCACCAGATGCCGAGACCCGCCAGCGCGACCCAGAACAAGTGGACGGCACGCTTCGCCATGCAGGCGGCGAGCGTCAATGGCCCTAGCGACTGAATGGAGATTGCGATGCCCAGCGGCAGATGCGCGATGGCGAGGTAGAAAAAGAGAATAGCCCCCGCAACGCAGGTACCAAGGCCCAGCAGCGCCAGCCAGTCCGGCCGCGCAGGCCACGCCCGCCACGGCCGGACCAACACCAGCAGAATGAGCGCCGCGAACAGGATGCGCAGGGCTGACGCGCCGATCGGCCCGACCACGGGATACAGCCCCTTGGCGAAAGCCGCCCCGAACTGGAAACAAGCCGTCGAACCCACCACAGCCAGCACCGGCAACAGCGCCAGCCCCGCCGCTGGTTCTGGGCCACGCTCCATCGTCGCGCCGCTCAGTAAAGCAGATGTGCCGCGCGGGTCTCCGCCCAGGCACGTTCGTCAGCCTCCGCGAGGTCATCGAGGTCCGCTGGCGTCGCCGCACCATCGTCCACCCACTCGCGCAGCAAGGGCGATCCGTTGATCACGTCTATGGGCAGCTTGCCAAGCTCATACTCATAGGGAAAATCGCGCCAGAGCGGATAGTCCGGGTACAGTGCCCGGATCGCCTTGAAGGCCAGTGCCTGCACCCGCCATGGGCGGAAGGTCTGATGTGCGTAAGCCGGCCCTTCGGCGTGGATATGGACGCCGGCGCACAAGGTGCCGACATGCTTGTGAAAGGTCGGCTCGAACCAGCAGTCGCGCAGGATGCATCCGTCCAGCCAATGCGGGGCCAGCGCCTGCATCCTGGCGATCACCGCCCGGGCATCGATATCGGGCGCGCCGAATAGCTCCAGCGGGCGGGTGGTGCCGCGCCCTTCCGATAGCGTCGCGCCTTCCAGCATCACCGTCCCGGCATAACAGCGGGCCATGTTGAGATTGGGCGCGTTGGGACTGGGATTGACCCAGATGCGCTCGGTGGGCCAGCCGAACCCCGGGGCCGCCTCGGGCGCGTAATCCTGCATAGCGATTACGCGATAATCCACGTTCAGCCCGAAATGTGCGATGAACCAGTGCCCCAGCTCGCCCATGGTGAGGCCATGGCGCATGGGCATCGGCCCGGCACCGACGAAGCTCTCCCAGCCTGACCTCAGCGTCAGACCCTCGATGGGCCGCCCGGCGGGATTGGGCCGGTCCAGCACCCACACGCTCTTGCCGGCCTTTTCCGCCGCTTCGAGCAGATAGAGCAAAGTCGTCACGAAGGTGTAGATGCGACACCCCAGATCCTGCAGGTCGACGAGGAATATGTCGGCCGAGTCCATCATCTGCGCAGTCGGCCGGCGCACCTCGCCATACAGGCTGAACACCGGAATGCCGTGGGCAGGATCGATGAAATCCGGCGATTCCATCATATTGTCCTGCTTGTCGCCCCGCAGGCCGTGCTGCGGCCCCATGGCGGCAGTCAGCCGGATGTCGCCACAGGCCGCGAGCGCGTCGAGCGCATGGGTGAGGTCCGCGGTGACGGAAGCTGGATGCGCCAGCAGACAGATGCGCTGGCTGGCAAGCGGTGCACGCAGCGCGGGGTCGGCCAGCAGGCGATCGAGACCGGTGAGAAAGCTCATGCCCGGTCCACTGGCGGAAGCCGCAGCGCGAAGCAATCCCGGTGGTGAAAGTCTGGCCGTCCGGGTGGATGCGCCAGCGCCCAATAGCTCAGAGTCCCGTTCGCCTCCTCGATGACCGCGCTGGCGCCGATCGCCCCTGATCGATCCCAGACCAGAGCGTCCTCGGCCAAGCGGATGGACAGTGACAGCCGCTCGGCATCTGCCGCCTGCACGATGTGCGGCGCCGGGATCTCGAGAGGCTTCATGCCGGTGCGATAATGGTCGAAATGATAGGCCGCGAAGGCGCCGGAAGGCGAGAAATTATACTCGGCATAGGCATCATCGTCCTGCGCCACGAACAACTCGAAACAAGTGGTGCGCCATAGCTCATCGGTATGAATGCCTGGCGCGGCCTTGGGCAGACGCAGATCGGCAATCCGACCCATCGCCACGAAGCCGATCTCCCAACCATGATCGTCGGTCAGCTCAATCTGCATGCCCAGCGCCGCCAGTGCATCGCAGGGCGTATCCGGATGGCAGACCAGAGCGGCGCGGGCCAAAATACTACTCATCCTTCCCATCCCATGCTAAGCGCCCCCGCGTTTCAATAACCCCGCGCTTCCCAAAGGGCGATCATGACAAGCTACAAGTCCGACCTGCTGAACCTGCTCGAAGAGCGGGGCTATATCCACCAGATTACTGATGCAAGCGCGCTGGATGCGCTCGCCGCCAGGCAGGTCGTTCCGGGCTATATCGGCTTTGATCCTACGGCGCCCTCGCTGCACGTCGGCTCGATGGTGCAGATCATGCTGCTGCGCCGCATGCAGCAGACCGGCCACAAGCCCATCGTGCTGATGGGTGGCGGGACCGGCAAGGTTGGCGACCCCAGCTTCAAGGATGAAGCGCGCAAGCTAATGACCGTCGAGACGATCAACAGCAACATCGCTTCCATCAAGACGGTGTTCGAGAACTTCCTGACCTTCGGCGATGGTCCGACCGACGCGATCATGGCCGACAACGCCGAGTGGCTGGACGCGCTCGAATATCTGCCGTTCCTGCGGGATTACGGCCAGCACTTCTCGGTCAACCGGATGCTCAGCTTCGATTCGGTCAAGCTGCGGCTGGATCGCGAGCAATCGCTGAGCTTCTTGGAGTTCAATTACATGATCCTCCAGGCCTATGACTTCCTCGAGCTTTCCCGTCGGGCGGGTTGCCGGCTGCAAATGGGCGGATCGGACCAGTGGGGCAATATCGTCAACGGTATCGAGCTCTCGCGCCGGGTGGATGGCACGGAAGTCTACGGCGTCACCACGCCGCTCATCACCACAGCCGACGGCGGCAAGATGGGCAAGACGATGGCGGGCGCCGTCTGGCTGAACGAGGCGATGCTGCCGCATTTCGACTATTGGCAGTTCTGGCGGAACACCGACGATCGCGATGTCGGGCGGTTCCTGCGCCTGTTCACCGATGTGCCGATGGACGAAATCCGGCGGCTCGAAGCGCTGCAAGGCGCGGAGATCAACGAAGCGAAGAAGATCCTCGCCAATGAGGCTACGGCGCTTTGCCGTGGCCGGGCCGCTGCGGATGGCGCTGCCGAAACCGCCCGCCTCACCTTCGAGCAAGGCGCGGCGGCGGCTGCGGATTTGCCGACCGTCCACGTCTCGGAAGGCAGCATCGCCCTGGTCACGGCCCTCACCCAGGCCGGGCTGGCCGCCTCCAATGGCGAGGCGCGCCGCAAGATTGCCGAAGGCGCCGTCCGCGTCGACGACGAGCCGGTACGCGACGAAAAGCATCTGATCGAGATTGGCGGGACGCCGGTGAAGCTCAGCCTCGGCAAGAAGCGGCACGCTCTGCTCAGCCGCTAAGCTGCCGGAGCGGGGCGTTCGCGCCTCGATTACGCCGAGTTTATCAGATGTTTACCGGTGACTGACAGGATCAGACTCCGACTGGGAGTCTGATCCATGACGTTTGCCTTCTCGATGGACGAGCCGCGCCGCTACGAACGGGACGCCGTGGAAAGCCCCGTGCAGATCTGGGGGGGCACCCTACCGCCATCGCCGGCCGTGCTCATCAACATTTCGCCGAGCGGCTGCATGATCCGCTGCGATCAACTGGTGTCGATCGGCGAAAGCCTCACCATCGATGTGCCGCAGATCGGTATGTTGCGGGGGCGCGCGATCTGGGCGAATAGTGCGCGCCTCGGTGTCGAATTCGAGTCCGCGATCGCGGACAAGGAGTATGACATCATGCTCCTGCGGCTGAAGGGCCCCGATCATCCCGGCCGCTGACCCTCATGCCAGCCGCGCCGGAGCCTGAACGATGGGCGACGAAGCATGGAGCCGGGCTGTCCGATCCGAGCTGAGTCACAGCCGGCGCCGCGTCGTTTCACGCGACGCCATCTCCTTCCAGACCCATGTATCCCGGCCGCGCGGCGCGGACCCCGTCGAGGTCGAGCTGATCGACTTTTCGGTCTGGGGATTTCAGGCCCGCTGCGGTTTCGCACGCTTTGAGCGGGGCGAACCCGTCGCCCTTCGCCTGCCGCTCATCACCACGCAGGATGCGCAAATCCGCTGGAGCCTGCGGGGATGCTTTGGCGCGCAATTCCTCCAGCCCATCGATGCGCGGGCCTATCTCGATATTCTGGCACGCATCACCCGGCCCCAGACCGACGGCTGACGCTCAGCCGCTGGCGAGCAGACTGATCGCCGCATCCCGCTCGAACAGATAGAGGCACAGCCGCGCGGCCTGCCCGCGCGGGGAGGCCAGCCCGCCATCGCGGTCTATGAGCAGCCGGGCATCGTCGTGCGCTGCATCCAGCAGCGACTGGATCTGTTCCGGGCTGGCCAGCCGAAAGCGCTGCTCGCCCGATTGGCGCGTACCGAGGATTTCGCCAGCCCCGCGCAATTTCAGATCTTCCTCTGCGATGCGGAAGCCATCATTGGTCTCCCGCATCAGGGCGAGACGCGAACGCGCCGTCTCGGAGAGGTTGCTCCCGTGCAGCAACATGCAGAAACTGCGCTGATCGCCGCGCCCCACGCGCCCGCGCAACTGGTGCAGCTGCGCAAGGCCGAAGCGCTCCGCCGCTTCCACGATCATCAGCGTGGCATTGGGCACGTCCACGCCGACCTCGATCACCGTCGTCGCAACCAGCAGCTTGAGCTGCCCGCGCGAGAAGGCCTCCATGACCGCATCCTTCTCCGGGCCGGGCATCTGCCCGTGGACCATCCCGACGACATCCGCGCCGAACCGCGCCTTGAGCATCGCAGCGCGCGCTTCCGCTGCCGCCTCGTCGCCATCCTCGCTTTGCTCGACCAGCGGGCACACCCAATAGGCCTGACGCCCCGCCGCAATATGGCGGCCGAGTGCGGAAACGATATCCTCCAGCCGATCGTCACCGATGACCCGCGTGTCGATGCTCTGGCGGCCCGGCGGCATCTCATCCAGCCGGGAGACATCCATATCGCCATATTGCGCGAGGCAGAGCGTGCGGGGAATGGGCGTGGCGGTCATCACCAGCAGATGCGGCGTCCGTTCCGCCTTGGCCGTCAGCATCAGCCGCTGCGACACGCCGAAGCGATGCTGCTCGTCAATGACCGCGAGGCCGAGATTGCGATAGGTCACGGCCTCCTGGAAAATCGCATGGGTGCCCACGAGGATATGGATGCTGCCATCGGCCAGCCCCATCAGCGTCGATTCGCGCGCCTTGCCCTTGTCCCGCCCGGTCAGGATCGCGACATTCACCGGCAGGCCCGCCAGCATCGCCTGGAGGCTGGCATAATGTTGGCGGGCGAGAATTTCCGTCGGCGCCAGAAAGGTCGCCTGCGCGCCGGCTTCCACCGCGTTGAGCAGCGCCATCAGGGCAACCAGCGTCTTGCCGGAGCCGACATCGCCCTGCAGCAGCCGCAGCATCGGCACGGCCTGCGCCATATCACCCTCGATCTCGGCAGACGCCCGGCGCTGGGCACCGGTCGGGGCGAATGGCAGGCGCAAGGCGTCGCGCAAGCGCCCGTCCCCGGCCAGCGGAAGCCCGCGCCGGCGGCGGGTCGAGGCCCGCAGCAGCATCAGCGCAAGCTGGCTTGCGAACACCTCGTCATAGGCCAGGCGCTCGCGCGCGGCCTTTGCGCCGGGCGTCTCGTGCGTGGCCTTGAGCGCCTCCTGCCAGCTCGGCCAGCCCTTGTGGGCGCGCAGCCCCGGTTCGATCCACTCATCCAAAGCCGGGCCGCGCTCGACCGATTGCGCGACGAGATCGCGCAGCCGTCCATTGGTGATGCCGTCCGAAAGACCGTAGACGGGCTCGCAATCGGCAATCTGACCCGCCTCTTCCACCGGCACCACATGATCGGGGTGGACGATCTGCAGCTCGTCCCCGAACTGATCGAGGCGGCCGGAGACAAAGCGCGGTTCACCCAGCGGGAAGAGCTTGCGCGGCCATCCGCTGTTCTTGCCGAAATAGACGATGCTCACCGGATCGCCGGCCATATCCACGGCGCGGATGCGGAACGGCGCCCGTGCCGTGCCCGAGGCGCGATAGTCCTGCGCCGTCAGCACCAGCGCGACCATCCGCCCCGTCTCGGCTTCCGCGAGGCGTCGCACGCGCTGCCGCTCGATCCAGCTCACCGGCAGATGGAAAGCAAAGTCGACCACGCGCGTCAAGCCCAGGCGCTCCAGCGGCTTGGCCGAAGCGCTCCCCACGCCCTTGAGCGCCGTGCTTTCCGTGAACAGCGGATTGAGAATGTCGGGCCGCATCGCTATCTGCCCTAGTCGAAGCTGGAGGGCCGGAAAAGTGCCCGCCGGCCAATCATGATAAATCGCGCACCCGAGCGCCGCGCGAAAAGGACCGGACATGATCGACGAGACCCGCCTGCGCCGCCTCAAATTCCGCGCCTGGCACCGGGGCACGAAGGAAGCGGATCTGATGATCGGCGGCTTCTTCGATGCCCACGCCGCGAGCTTCACGCAGAAACAAGCCGATCTGTTCGAGGCGCTGCTCGAGGAAGAGGATGTCGACATCATGGCCTGGGCCATCGGCACTCTTCCCTGCCCCGCGCATTACGAAGGCGCGATGATGGAAGCGATGCGCAGGCTTGATTATGTTCCGATTGCGAAGTGAGATTTCTCTCATGCCCCGCCACCTCCGTTCGGTTCGAGCGTAGTCGAGAACCCGCCGGATAATACCGCCCTATTAGTGCTACCCGTGTCTCGACTTCGCTCGACACGAACGGAAGATCGTCCGAATAATCCATGACCGACATTTCCCGCATCCTCTCGGCCAAGGCGCCGCTTACCCTCTCCGGCGTGCCCGCGGGCTTCCTGCCCGTGCTGCTGGCCGACCTCGCCCGCGCGGCGAAGGAGCGCGCCTGCTTCATCGCCGCCGACGGCCAGATGGCGGACGCGATAGCGCAGACCGTGCATTATTTCGCGCCAGAGCTGGAGGTGGTGAGCATCCCGGCCTGGGATTGCCTGCCCTACGACCGCGCTTCCCCTTCGCTGCGCGCCGCATCCGAGCGGCTGGCTGGTCTGCATGCCTTGCAGGGCAAGCCCAACGGCCCCCAGCTGGTCATCACCACCGTCAATGCGGTCACGCAGAAGACGCTCACGCCCTTTCGCATCCGCCAGATGGTTGCGCGCCTGGCTCCAAACGAGCGGATCGCCATCGACCGGCTGGTCAGCCTGCTTCAATCCAACGGCTATGTCCGCACGGATACCGTGCATGATGCCGGCGAATATGCCGTGCGCGGCGGCATCGTCGATCTATACCCCTCCGGCGAGCCAGGACCGCTGCGGCTCGATTTCTTCGGCGACGAGATCGAGACGCTGCGTCGGTTCGATCCCGCGACCCAGCGTACCACCGGGGCGGTCGATGGCTTCATGCTCCTGCCCGCCTCCGAGGCGCTGCTCGATGAGGAGAGCATCAAGCGCTTCCGCAGCCGCTACCGCGAGATGTTCGGCGCGACCGCCACCGGCGATCCACTCTATCAGGCGGTGAGCGATGGCCGGCGTCTGGCCGGCATGGAGCATTGGCTGCCGCTGTTCGAGGACCGGCTCGTCCCGCTCGCCGAGCATCTGCCGGAGGGAACGCTGTGGATTCGCGAGGGCGGCACCGCTGGCGCGGCCGAAGCCCGCTTCGAGGCGATCCGCGATTATCACGCCAACCGCACGACCGCCGCAGCGGCCTCGCCGGGCAGCTATCGCCCGCTGCAGCCTGATCAGCTCTATCTGACTGCCGATCAGTGGGCACAAAGCATCGAGGCGCTGCCGATCCACCTCACGTCCAGCTTCCACGAGCCCGAGAGCGCCCAGGTGCTCGATTTCGGCGTGGACAGCGCCCGCGACTTCGCGCCCGAGCGGGCGCAGGGCGGCAATGTCTATGAGGCCGTGGCCAAGCATCTGGAGCAAAGCCAGCGCAAGGGCCGCAAGCGCATCATCGCCAGCTACTCCATCGGCGCGCGCGAGCGACTGAAGGGCTTGCTTGAAGACCACGGCGTGCGCGGCGTCACACTGGTCGATAGCTGGCAGGAAGCGCTCGGCGCGCCCCCGGGCCGCGTCGCGCTGGCCGTGCTGCCGCTCGATCACGGCTTCGCCAATGCCGAACTGGAGGTGCTGACCGAGCAGGACATGCTCGGCGATCGTCTGGTGCGGCGCCAGAAGCGGCGCAAGAGCGCGGACGCCTTTCTCGCGGAACTCGCCACGCTCACACCGGGCGATCTTGTCGTCCATGTCGATCATGGCATCGGGCGCTATGAGGGCCTGACCTCGATCCCGGTCGGCAAATCGCCGCATGATTGCGTGGCGCTGGCTTATGCCGGCGGCGACAAGCTCTACGTGCCGGTCGAGAATCTCGACGTGCTCTCGCGCTACGGTTCGGGCGAGGATGCGGTCGCGCTGGACAAGCTCGGCGGCGAGGCCTGGCAACGCCGCAAGGCGCGGATGAAGGAGCGCATCCGGGAAATCGCCGGAGAGCTGCTCGCCACCGCCGCCCAGCGCGCCTTGCGTGCCGCCCCTGCTTATGAGGTGGAGAGCGCCGGCTACCCCGCCTTTGTCGACCGCTTCCCCTATGAGGAAACCGAGGATCAGGACCGCGCGATCAGCGATGTGCTGGACGATCTGGCCGCCGGCAAGCCGATGGACCGGCTGGTTTGCGGCGATGTCGGCTTCGGCAAGACGGAGGTCGCGCTGCGCGCCGCGTTCGTCGCCGCAATGGCCGGGGCGCAGGTTGCGCTGATCTGCCCGACCACCCTGCTCGCGCGCCAGCATCACCTCAATTTCGAGGAGCGGTTCCGCGGCTTCCCGCTCAAGGTCGGGCGCCTCTCGCGCCTTGTCGGCACCACCGAGACCAAAGCGACCAAGGATGGCCTGGCCGACGGCACCATCGACATCGTGATCGGCACGCACGCGCTGCTGACCAAGGGGCTCGAGTTCAAGCGGCTCGGGCTGGTGATCGTGGATGAAGAGCAGCGCTTTGGCGTGGTCCACAAGGAGCGCCTCAAGCAGCTCAAGGCAGACGTCCATGTCCTCACCCTCACCGCGACGCCGATCCCGCGCACGCTACAAATGGCGATGAGCGGCCTGCGCGAGCTGTCCGTCATCCAGACGCCGCCCGTGGATCGCCTCGCCGTGCGCACCTATGTCATGCCCTGGGATGACGTGGTGCTGCGCGAGGCGCTGCTGCGCGAGCATTATCGCGGCGGCCAGACCTATTTCGTCGTGCCGCGTATCTCGGACATGCCGGACATGGAGGATTTCCTCCGAGAAAAGGTGCCCGAAGTGCGCGCCATTTCCGCCCATGGCCAGATGTCGGCCAGCGAGGTCGAGGAGCGCATGTCCGCCTTCTACGAGCGCAAATATGATGTGCTGCTCTCAACGACCATCGTCGAATCCGGTCTCGATATCCCGAGCGCCAACACCATCATCATCCATCGCGCCGATCGCTTCGGCCTCGCGCAGCTCTACCAGCTGCGCGGCCGCGTGGGCCGATCCAAGACGCGCGCCTATGCCTATATGACGACTCCCGCCGATCGGCTGACGACGGAGACGGCCGAAAAGCGGCTCAAAGTCCTGTCCGATCTCGATACGCTGGGCGCCGGCTTCCAGCTTGCGAGCCATGATCTCGACATTCGCGGTGCGGGCAATCTCGTCGGTGACGAGCAGAGCGGCCACATCAAGGAGGTTGGCTTCGAGCTTTACCAGTCGATGCTGGAAGAGGCGATCATGGAAGCCAAGGCCGGCGGTGCCGCGCTCGCCCCGGCACCGGACAAGTCCTCGCCGCAGATCAATGTCGAGGCGCCGATCATGATCCCGGAGGATTATGTGCCGGATCTCGACCTGCGCATGGGCCTCTATCGCCGCATCAACGAGCTGGAGGACAAGGGCGCCATCGAGGCCTTCGCCGCCGAGCTGATCGACCGCTTCGGCCCGCTACCGGACCCTACCCAGAATCTGTTGACCCTAATCGACGTGAAGCTCAATTGCCGCAAGGCCGGCATCGCCAAGATCGACATCGGCCCGCGCGGCGCGCTGGTGAGCTTCCAGAACGACCAGTGCCGCAATCTTCCCGGCCTGATCGGCTACGTCCAGAAACTCGGCGCCATCGCCAAGCTGCGGCCCGACAGCAAGCTGGTCATCCAGCGCGCCTGGGGCGACCCGAAGGCACGGTTGAATGGGGCGCTGAAGCTGAGCCAGGGGCTGGCGAAGAGTATTGGTTGAGGGGTGGATTACCGCGACGGCGCGCGATGTGGAGCATGTGTTGGGGCGGCGCTGAAGGGACGAAGCAGAGAATCCGGATTGTGAGCTTTCCTCGACACTGAGGAGCCATCATGGCTGCTGTCGATAAAAGCTCCCCGCCTGCGAACAAGCTATGGAAATCGGCCTTCTTACCTTTACCGCTCGTGCTGAGTAGGGTCTGAGGAACGTCGCAGGCGCGTATCGAAGAGCCGTATCGAAGCATCCCAGTGCACGGGCCGGTCCTTCGATACGCCGCTTCGACAAGCTCAGCAGCTACTCAGGACGAACGGAGGGAATTCCGACAATCGCTTCGCGCCTGATCAGTCCGTGTTCAACACCAACGTCGGACCACAGCCGTAGCCGCTTTGAAGCGGTGACGAAGGATCGGTGAACGACATGTTCTAGCGTGGGAAGCGGCCGCTCAAGCCGGAACGCGTTTGTCGAAGAATGAACAAGGCTCAGGGATTTTGATAAGTGGGCTGAAATCAACCTTCCAAAGATCAAGTTCGTACAGATCCCCGTCTTGGTCCAGAATCAACCCAACCCTAACTTGCATCCCATCTTCGTCGTAAAAGCCGCAAGAGCCAGCCTCGCCTCCATATGTGCGTTCGAGCTTTTGCGATACAAATGACAGGCTTCCCATCCCGCCATCATCCATCTCCTCAACGAGAAGCTCAGGCGGCAGGGCGTTACTGCACTCGTTCACCTCCCAAAGGTAGGCAACCAACGCCCGCTCTTCAGGCTTAAGAGGGCGACGTGCAGAGTGCATTTAACGTCAAATAAGGGATTCAATATTGACTGCAATGACATGGTATCTGGACAGGCAGGTTTTAAGATTGCCGATGATAGCTGACGTTCTTGCCACCAACCCACTTCACGGCCGCCCCTGGAAGCGTCCCGCCCGAACCGTCCTATTCAATCCATAGCCCATGCGCCCGGTGCCAGTCTTCCAGCCCCTCGTCTGGATAGCCGTCGAAGCACTGGTCGTTCCGCCCGATCTGCGGTTCGACCCAATTCGCCTTTGATCCGAGCATCATGTGCACGAGCGACGGCGCCTTGGGCAAATCGCTGTCGATCGCGGAAGCGAAAGGGTGGAGCAGGTCAGGATACTCCGGGCTGAACACCCAGAGCGCGCTCGCGCAGGACGGGCAGAAGTGCCGCTCGCCGGTGCTGACCTGGCAGCTGCCTTCACCATCGTCCAGCGTAGCGTGATAGATGGCGGTCTCGCCTTGCACCTTGAGCGTGCGCTTGTCGGCGTGGAGATTGATGGCATAGCCGCCACCGCCGGCGGTCTTGCGGCAGATCGAGCAATAACAGCGCAGGAATGGCACCGGCGCGTGGCTGTCGACGGAAAAGCGCACGGCGCCGCATCGACAGGAACCTTCGAGCTTGAGGGGCATGGCACGGTCCTCTTGTGGTGATCGTCTCTCGAGCTGAACCGCTCTTATCTCCGCCGGTTCCCTCAGCGCCCATTGCGCGCTTCCCCTTGCGGCCACTTAATCCTTGATCTGCGCGCGCATCCTCCGCATGGCGAGCGCGCCCGGTGCCCGGCCCATGTCCGGTGGCCGCGTGCCCTGGCAGGAGATGTCCGCCCGTGATCGTTCGCAACCGCCTTGGCTTGCTCGAAGTGCTGTTCGCCTATCGCGGCACGATCATGCCGCATATCCAGCATCGGCTGGCGGGCATCGCCGTGGCCAGCGTGGCGGCCATTCTCGCGGCGCGCGCCTGGCCCGGGCTGTTCGCGCAGATCAGCGGCATTCCATTCGCGCTGATCGGCCTGTCGCTCTCCATCTTCATGAGCTTCCGCAACAGCGCCTGTTATGATCGCTGGTGGGAGGGTCGCAAGCAATGGGGCGCGCTGATCATCGCGAGCCGCTCCTTCGCGCGACTCACCTCCTCGCTGCCTGAGGAGGAACGCACCCCGCTGCTCCGCGGCATCTGCGGCTTCACCAACGGTCTTGCTTCCCGCCTGCGCCAGCATGACGAGGCGGCCGCGATCGGCAGGTGGGTAAAGGATGGGCCTTGGCGCACCTCCCCGAACCCTACCGACACCGTGCTCTACGAGATGGGCGCGCACTGCCTGCACCTGTCCGCAGACGGGCGGATCAACCCGATCCATCATTCGCTCATCGAGGGGCAGCTCAAGGCGCTCAGCGATGTGCAGGCGGCCTGCGAGCGGATCGCCAGCACGCCGGTACCGTTCACCTATTCGCTCATTCTCCACCGCACGACCTACGTCTTCTGCCTGTTGCTGCCTTTCGCCCTGGCTGGTTCGCTGGGCTGGTGGGCCCTCATTCCGGTGCTGGTGGCGAGCTACACCTTCTTCGGGCTGGACGCCTTGGGCGATCAGCTGGAAGACCCGTTCGGCTATGATCCCAACGATTTGCCGCTCGATGCTATGACGCGGACGGTGGAACGCGAAATGCTCGCCCGCCTCGGCGCGACTGATCTCCCCGCGCCCATCGCGCCCGATCAGCACATCCTGACCTGATCGCTCGCTAGCGCAAGGCTGGAGCGCCAGCCCACCGAAACGCGAGATATTCGGCCGATCCGTGTTGACGTGGCTCGATTCGTTTCCTAAACGTTCTCCGTCCGTTCCATATTGGGGAACCACTCATGTTGACCGCCAAGCAACAGCAACTGCTCAGCTACATCAAGCAGCATCTCGATCAGGGTGGCGTCTCGCCCAGTTTCGAGGAGATGAAGGAGGCGCTGGACCTCAAGTCGAAGTCCGGCATCCACCGGCTGATCAGCGCGCTGGAAGAGCGCGGCTTCATCCGTAGGCTGCCCAATCGTGCGCGGGCGCTCGAAATCCTCAAATTGCCGGACGGTATGCCCGTGGCGGAGCGGACGGAAGAGCCGGCGGCGGCCACCAACGTGACCCCGCTGCGCAAGGTGCCCACTGCGCCGGCGCGGACGATCCCCATCGCCGCCAATGACGTGATCGAAATTCCGCTGCATGGGCGTATCGCTGCTGGTCTTCCCATCGAGGCAATGGAGAGCGATACCATGCTGCCCGTCCCGGCCGCATTGCTGGGCGCCGGCGATCATTACGCTCTGGAAGTCTCCGGTGACTCGATGATCGAAGCAGGGATTTTCGACGGTGACTTCGCGCTGATCCAACGGACCGAGACGGCGCGCGATGGCCAGATCGTCGTTGCCCTCATCGACGAGAATGAAGCGACGCTCAAATATTTCCATCATGACGGCCGCAAGGTGAGGCTCGACCCCGCCAATCGCGATCATGAGCCGCAAACCTATGAGGCGCGGCAGGTGCGCATTCAGGGTCGGCTCGCAGGGCTATTGCGGCGCTATAACTGAGACGGGCGGTTTGGGACGCTGGCTCTAGCGCGAGCCGGTGCCCGCTATCCAGGGATGGCGACTGCGCGGGTCGTGGCCCGGCACGATCTCCCGGCTGTCCAGCAGGACCAGTGCGCCCCCCATGGCACTCAGTGCGGGCCGATCCAGCTTTGCCCAGCGCGGCACACATCCGGGCGGCAGGCGTCGGTCGGCAATCACAAGATCAGCCTGTGCGCAGGCGGCCACCAACTCGGGATAGGGAACGAGCAAGCGCGAGCGACTGATCAGCAGGTGAACCGGCGGCTGGCCGGTACGGCCCGGCAATGTCATCGCGCACATGTCCCGCGTGCATCGCGTGTCCGGCGCCTGCGCGAGGGACGCAAACTCGCCGTCATAAGCGCTCGCCTCGGCCAGAGTCGTGCGAACATAGTCCCCGCTTCGGTCCCGCAGCAGTGCCATCCGCCCGTCGCCCAGGCGCACCGCCACATGATGGCCGTCGGCGGTGACGAGCACATCAGCGGACGGTGCCAGAAATGTCAGAAGAAAACCCAAAGCCACCAGAGGCAAGCCCCACCAGCGCAGCGCCGTGTGCCAGAGCATCAGCCACAAGAGGCCGATCATGGCGAGCGCAAAGGCCAGTCCGCTGGAGACGGGCAGCGACAGCGTCGCAAAGGGCTGACTGGCGACACTATGCGCAATCCACAGCAGGAATTTGAGCGCCACGCCGACGACCCACCAGACCGGAGCCCCCAGCCCGACGGCATCGAGTACCAGCGCGAACACCTCGGCGGGCATCACCACGAAACTTGTGAGCGGAATGGCGATCATATTGGCCGCAGCGCCCAGCAGGCCGGAGCGATGAAAATGAGCGAAGGCAATCGGCGTCAGCACCAGCTCCACCAGCAAACCTGTCGCCAGCAAGGCGCCGAGGCTGCGGGTCCAGCGCTTTATCCGCCCCTCGTCGCGTCGCTCGAACAGCCGCCGTGCGGGGGGATATTCGTAAAGCGCCACGATTGCGGTCACGGCAACGAAGCTCATCTGGAAGCTAGGGCCGATGACAGCCTGGGGCCAGAAGATCATCACGATCAGCGCGCCGGTCGCGATCAAGCGCAGCCCGATTGCTTCGCGGCCCAGAGCCATGCCCGCGATCACCAGCAGAGCGGCAATGCAGGAGCGGATCGTCGGCACCTGCGCCCCGGTGAACACAGTGTATCCGATGCCCGCCGCGCCGCCCACGCAGGCGGCGATCATCAGCACCGGCCAGCGCAGCGCAAGGGTCGGCGACAGCGCAAGCAGACTGACCATGATGAGAATCACGCCGCCGATCAGCGCGGAGACGTGCAAGCCACTGATCGAGAGCAGATGGGCAAGCCCGCTGCGCCGCATCGCGTCCGCATCCGCCTCGCTGATCCAGTTCTGATTGCCCGTGGCGAGCGTGATCGCAATCGTCCCTTCCGGCCCCGGCAACCGCGCGGCGATGTGGTGGGCGAGTGACGCGCGCGCATCCCCGCCAGCGGTTGCCGCATCGAGGCGCTGCACTTTGCCGAGTGCCCGCCCGGTAGCGCCGAGGCCGGAAAAATAGGCCGCCCGCGCAAAATCATAAGCGCCCGGCAGGGCAGCCGGTGCAGGCGGCATTAGCCGCGCTCGGACGGCAATGCGGTCCCCTGCGGCAATCTCCTCTGCCATCTGATCGGGCGCCGCGTTGATGCGGACCCGCGCCGGCAGGTCAGGGCGGGACAGCGGCGCGACCTCCAGCCGCACCAGTCCCCGGGCAGCCAAGGGCGTTGCCGAGAGGACTCGAGCCTCCATCTCCACCACCGCGGCGCGCGAAAGTGGCGGCTGCGCCACGAGCAGCGCTTTGGCCCAGATCAGCAGACAGCCCGCCGCCAACAGCACCGCCCCGATGGCCAGCGCAGCAGGCAATCGCCCTCCGCGCCCCACGGCGCCAAAGGCAGCGGCGGCGCCCAGCCAGAAGGCGATCCACGCCATCCACTGCGGTGGCGCAGGCAAGGTGAACCAGGCGATGATCCCGGCGCCCAGCAGGATCGGCACCCACAGCGGTAGCTGCGCCCGCTCGGCCTCCAGCACCGATTCCGTCCGCGCGTGAAGCCGTCCCAACCAGACACTGCTGCGGCGCAACAACGGTATTTGTCGAGCCGGAAAAGGCGTGCTAGGGGCATTCTCGTTCACTAGGAAACCCACCCGCGACATAAGGGAAAAGCAGGCATAGCGTGGCAGAAGGACGGAAACAAACAGGCACGGTCGTCACCCGCTTTGCCCCCTCGCCTACGGGATATCTCCACATTGGCGGCGCACGCACGGCGCTGTTCAACTATCTTTTCGCTCGTCACCACGGCGGCAAGTTCCTGCTGCGCGTCGAGGATACCGACCGCGCCCGCTCGACCGAATCCGCGATCGAGGCGATCTTCGACGGCTTGAGCTGGCTGGGCCTCGCCGGCGATGACGAGCCGGTCTTCCAGTTCGCGCGTGCGGCACGCCATGCCGAGGTCGCCAACGCCCTGCTCGACGCCGGCCATGCCTATAAATGCTTCGCGACTCCCGAAGAGCTGGCAGCCCTGCGCGAGCAGCAACGCGCCGCGCGTCAGCCGATGCGCTACGACGGGCGCTGGCGCGACCGCGATTCCTCCGAAGGCGGCGATACCCCCTATGTCATTCGCCTGAAGGCGGCCCGCGAGGGCGAAACCGTCATCGAAGATGCCGTGCAGGGCCGTGTGGTCGTGCAGAATGCCGAGCTGGACGACATGATCCTGCTCCGCTCGGACGGCACGCCCACCTATATGCTGGCCGTCGTCGTGGACGATCATGACATGGGCGTCACTCATGTGATCCGTGGCGATGACCATCTCAACAACGCCTTCCGCCAGCTCGGCATCATCCGCGCGATGGGCTGGCCCGAACCGGTCTATGCGCACATCCCGCTGATTCACGGGCAGGATGGCGCCAAGCTCTCCAAGCGACATGGCGCCATGGGCGTCGATGCCTATCGTGACGAGCTGGGCATGCTGCCCGAGGCGGTGAACAACTATCTGCTGCGACTCGGCTGGGGTCATGGCGATGATGAGATCATCAGCCGCGAGCAGGCCGTCGAGTGGTTCGATCTGCCGGGCGTGGGTCGCTCGCCGTCGCGATTCGACCTCAAGAAGCTCGAGAATCTGAATGGCCATTACATCCGCGAGGCCGATGACGGTCGCCTCGCTCTGCTGGTCGCCGAGCGGATGGAACCGCTGGCCGACGATGCCGCCGCCGAGGCCCGGCTGCACCAGCTTGCGGCGATCATGCCCGCGCTCAAGCCCCGCGCCAAGACGCTGCTGGAGCTGACTGACGGCGCCGCGTTCCTGTTCGCCAAACGGCCGCTCGCGGTCGAGGAGGCTGCCGCCAAGCTACTCGACGAAAATGCCCGAGCCCTGCTCGGCACGGTGGTCGAGCAGTTGCGGGCGCTGCCCGACTGGTCACTTGAGTCGCTTGAGGCGGCCATACGCGCGATCGCGGAAGAGGCAGGCCTTGGCCTTGGAAAGATTGCACAGCCACTGCGCGTTGCGTTAACGGGACGGACGACGTCGCCCGGTATCTTCGACGTGCTACTCCATCTTGGTCGGGACGAAACCTTGGGCCGCCTGCAGGATCAGGCCGGACTCCTCCAGGCTTCCGGGTCCGGGCCGCAAATTTGAGCAATAAGGGGTGAAGGAATGAGCGACAGCACAGTCAAAATGACCGTCGAGGGCAAGGATCTCGACTGTAAGGTCGTCGAAGGTTCCGTCGGCCCCAAGGTCATCGACATTCGCAAGCTCTATGCCCAGACGGGCATGTTCACCTACGACCCCGGCTTCACCTCGACGGCAAGCTGCGACTCGGCCCTGACCTATATCGACGGTGATGAAGGCGTGCTCCTTCACCGCGGCTATCCCATCGATCAGCTCGCCGAGCAGTCGAGCTTCATGGAAGTCGCCTATCTGCTGCTGCGCGGCTCGCTGCCTTCCAAGGAGGAATTCGAGCTGTTCGAGCGGACGATCACCCGCCACACGATGGTGCACGAGCAACTCTCCACCTTCTTCCGTGGCTTCCGTCGCGATGCGCACCCCATGGCGATCATGTGCGGCGTGGTCGGCGCGCTGTCGGCCTTCTATCACGACTCGACGGACATCACCGATCCGCATCAGCGGATGATCGCGAGCCACCGTCTCATCGCCAAGATGCCGACGCTTGCCGCCATGGCCTATAAATATTCGGTGGGTCAGCCTTTCGTCTATCCGAGCAATGACCTGAGCTACACCGGCAACTTCCTGCGCATGACCTTCTCGGTGCCCGCCGAGGAGTATGTGGTCGATCCTGTGGTCGAAGCAGCGATGGACAAGATCTTCATCCTGCATGCCGATCACGAGCAGAACGCTTCGACCTCGACGGTGCGTCTGGCCGGTTCGTCCGGCGCCAATCCGTTTGCGTGCATCGCGGCCGGCATCGCCTGCCTGTGGGGCCCGGCGCATGGCGGCGCTAACGAAGCGGCGCTCAACATGCTCCGCGAGATCGGCACCGTCGATCGCATCCCGTCCTACATCGCCCGCGCCAAGAACAAGGACGATCCGTTCCGCCTGATGGGCTTTGGCCACCGGGTCTATAAGAACTACGATCCCCGCGCGAAGGTGATGCAGGCGACCGCCAAGGAAGTGCTGGACAAGCTGGGCGTCAGCGACCCCATCTTCGACGTCGCCCGCGAGCTGGAGCAGATCGCGCTGCACGACGACTATTTCATCGAGAAGAAGCTCTACCCGAATGTGGACTTCTACTCAGGCGTGATCCTGTCGGCGATCGGCTTCCCGACGGACATGTTCACCGTGCTCTTCGCCCTCGCTCGCACCGTCGGCTGGGTCGCGCAATGGAACGAAATGATCTCGGACCCAGAGCAGAAGATCGGTCGTCCCCGTCAGCTCTACACCGGCCCGACGCAGCGCGACTATGTGCCGATGGACAAGCGCTGAGCCCCGGCTGGCTTATTCCTGGATTAGAAAAAGGGGCGCCCGAAGCGCCCCTTTTTTTCTTGCCGATCAAATTCGAAGACCAAGCCGCGCCGCAATGGGGCGCGGAAGCTCAGGCCGCCTTGCGAGTCTTGGCCAGTTTCTTGAGCAGCATGTCCCGCTTCAGGCGGGACAGATGGTCGATGAAGAGAATGCCTTCGAGATGGTCCATCTCGTGCTGCAGGCAGGTCGCGAGCAGCCCTTCCAGCTCTTCCTCATGAATCCGCCCCTGCCGATCCATCCAGCTGGCGCGGATGCGCGCTGGCCGCTCGACCTCGGCATATTGGTCCGGCACGGAGAGGCAGCCCTCGTTGTAGACCGAGCTTTCCGGGGAGCCATCAAGGATCTCCGGATTGATGAATACCAGCGGATTCTTGACCGGCGGGGCACCTTCCTCCTCGGACTCGGGCTCCTGCAGATCGATCACCAGCACCCGCTTGGGCACGCCGACCTGAATGGCCGCCAGCCCAATGCCCGGCGCATCGTACATGGTGTCGAACATGTCATCGATCAGCGTCTGCAAATCATCGTCGATCGCCTCGACAGGCGTCGAAATCGTCCGCAGAATCGGGTCCGGGGTCTCAAGGATCGGTCTAATGGCCATGGTGTCCAGATATGAAAGCCAAGGCGCGAGATCAAGCCGTTGTTAACGCTTTGTTCCGATCAGGCTGATCGAACGCGGCAGGATCTGCCCGCGTATCCGCCCCTCAACCAATCGGCCGCCGCGCCCGCAGCGCCTGCGCCAGCGTGCCCTCATCAAGATAATCGAGTTCGCCCCCGACGGGCACGCCATGAGCCAGTTGTGTCAGCCGCACCGGATAGGCCTCCAGCCGCTCCGCGATGTAATGGGCCGTCGTCTGCCCCTCCAGCGTGGCGTTCATCGCCAGCACGACTTCATCGATGCCGCCATCGGCGACGCGTTGGACAAGGCTGGCGATCGACAGGTCTTCGGGCCGCACGCCATCCAGCGCGGAGAGCCGGCCACCCAGCACGTGGAACCGCCCAGGAAACAGGCGCGACTTTTCCAGCGCCCACAGGTCCGCCACATCCTCCACCACGCACAAAGCGCGGGCATCGCGGCGAGTATCGGCGCAGATCGCACAGGGATCGATGGTGTCGACATTGCCGCAGACCGAACAATGCACCATCCGCTCGCTCACGCTTTCCAGCGCGCGCAGCAGCGGCACCATCGCCGCATCGCGCCGTTGCAGCAGGTGCAGCACCGCCCGTCGCGCCGAACGGGGGCCAAGGCCGGGCAGCCGGGCAAGCGCCTGCGTGAGCGCGTCGATCTCTGGCGAGGACATGACTGCCAAATAAGGGCTTGCGCTGCGATGATACAAGCGTTTCAGAGGGCCGCATGAAAGAGCCTTTGCGGATCGTCTTCATGGGAACGCCGGATTTCGCGGTGCCGACGCTCGATGCGTTGATTGATGCCGGTCATTCCGTGGTGGCGGTGTATACGCAGCCACCACGTCCGGCAGGTCGCGGCAAGGCGCCTCGCCCGAGCCCGGTGCAAGCCAGAGCGGAGGCGCTGGGCCTTCCGGTGCGGACGCCCCTTTCCCTGAATGACGCGGCCGAACAGGAGGTCTTCGACGCTTTCGAGGCGGACGTCGCCGTGGTCGCCGCCTATGGGCTGATCCTGCCGATCCCGGTCCTCCACGCCCCGCGCCTCGGCAGTCTCAACGTCCACGCCTCTTTGCTCCCGCGCTGGCGCGGCGCGGCACCGATCCAGCGTGCCATCCTCGCAGGCGACGAGCGCACCGGCGTCACCATCATGGCGATGGCCAAGGGTCTCGATACCGGGCCGATGCTGGCAAAGGTCAGCACGCCCGTGGACGAGAAGACCGCTGGCGCGCTGACCGAGGAGCTGGCGCATGCCGGCGCCGCGTTGATGGTCCAGGTGCTCGATCAGATCGGGGCCTATCCGCCGATCGTCCAACCCGAGGATGGGGTGACCTATGCGGCCAAGATCGACAAGGCGGAGAGCCACCTCGATTTCACCGCCGGGCCAGTCGCGGTCGAACGGCACGTTCGCGCCTTCAATCCCGCGCCGGGCGCATGGTTCGCGCACAAAGGCGAGCGCTACAAGGTTCTGGCTGCCTCAGTCGATTCTCAGCCCGGCCCCGCGGGAACCGTGCTCGACGAGGGTCTGCTGATCGGGTGCGGCGAGCAGGGCTCGCTGCGCCCCACCCTCATCCAGCGCGCCGGCAAGGGCGCCATGGCCACCGCCGATCTGCTGCGTGGCACCGCCATTCCGGTCGGCACGCTTTTGGAATGACCCGCTTCGCTTTCACGGTCGAATATGACGGACGGCCCTATATGGGCTGGCAGCGCCAGGCCCATGGCCCGAGCGTGCAGCAATGCATCGAGGAAGCGCTGGGCCGCATCGCCGGCGGCGCGCCGATCGTCCATTGCGCCGGGCGCACCGACGCGGGCGTTCACGCCCTCGCCATGCGAGCGCATGTCGATCTGGACAAGGCGATCACGCCTTTTCGCCTGATGGAAGCGCTCAATGCCCATCTGCGACCCGAGCCGATCGCCATCCTGACCTGCGAAATCGTGCCGGAGGATTGGCACGCCCGCTTCTCCTGCGTCGCGCGCGCCTATGAGTATCGCATCCTTAACCGCCGCGCGCCGCTCACCTTCGAGCGCGGGCTTGTCTGGCGTGTGCCGCAGGTGCTGGACGCCGAGCGGATGCACGAGGCCGCACAGGCCCTGGTCGGCCGACATGATTTCACCACCTTCCGCTCCGCGCAATGCCAGGCGGACAGCCCCCACCGCACCCTCGCCCGGCTCGATGTCATGCGCGTTGGCGAGCGCATCACCGTTCACGCCAAGGCCCGCAGCTTCCTTCATCATCAGGTCCGCTCGATGGTGGGCTGCCTTGCCTTGGTCGGCACTGGCACATGGTCGCCCGATGACCTCAAGGCGGCGCTGGACGCGCGCAATCGCGCCGCGCTGGGGCATAATGCACCACCGGACGGCCTTTATTTCATTGCGGCGGACTATCCCCTAACCGCCTGACAACACATTGTTAAAGCTCCCGGGCGCAGATTGGATGCTCAGATGGACATGCGAGCGGTGTCGCGAGGCAGGCTAAGACATGGAATTGGGGTATCTTCAGGCTGAACATATGGCGCTGCTCGAGCTGTGCCAGCAAGTCACGAGCCCGGCGACGCAGCGATCCGGCGCGGAGGTGGGCGAACTGATCGCGGTGCGCAGCAAGTTGAACCGCATCTTGATCCGCCATCTGGCCAAGGAGGACAAGCACGTCTATCCGGCCCTGCGCGCCAGCGGCAACGGCAGGATCGCCACGCTCGCCTCGCAATATCACGCGGAGACCGGCCATCTGGGGGATCTATGGGCCGATCTGATGAAGGCCTGGCCGGACTGTCGGATTTTCCAGGAACCCGAAGCCTTTCGCGCCGCCCTCAGGCCCGCGCTGGAGGCTCTGGTCGACCGCATCCAGCGGGAAGAGCAGATGCTCTATCCGGCCTATCTGGAGTCGCAGGGCCTGAGTGGGATCGGGATTGCGCCCGATCAGGCATCAGCCGCCTGACGCGCATCAATCCTCTTCGACCAGCAACTCGGGGGCCGGGGCATGGCCCAAGAAGGCCGCCGGACTCGCACTCGCGCCATAAGCGCCGGCCATGAACAGCGCGACGAGATCGCCGACCGCGACAGGCGGGAGCATCACGGCATCGCCGAGCCGATCCAGTGGCGTGCAGAGGCACCCGACCACATGGACCGGCTCGCTCGCCGGCGGCTCATCGAAGCGGTTTGCCAGCGCTATCGGGTAATTGCGGCGGACCACGGTGCCGAAATTGCCGCTGGCCGCAAGCTGATGGTGCAGGCCGCCATCCACCACGACGAAAGTCTCGCCGCGGCTTTGCTTCACGTCGATCACGCGGCTGAGATAGATGCCGGCCTCCGCCACCAAGAAGCGTCCCAACTCGAGCGCGAACCGGCTCTCGCGCAGGATGGCGGGGCGGTCGGCCAGCAGACGGTTCAGCCCGTCGCCGATGACGGAGATGTCGAGCGGCAAGTCACCGGGGAAATAGGGCACCCCGAAGCCGCCGCCGAGATTGACCAGCGGCGGGCTTAGCCCCACCTCCTCCGACAAGCGCGCGACAAGCTCCATGGTGGCCGACTGGGCCGCAACGATGGCCTGCGCATCCAGCGACTGCGAGCCAGCAAAGACATGCCAGCCGCGCCATTCCGCTCCTGCGGCGATCAGGTGGCGGGTCAGTGCGGCCGCACGATCGGCATCCACGCCGAAGGGCCGCGCGCCGCCGCCCATCCGCATGCCCGAGCCTTTCAACTCGAAATCGGGATTGACGCGCACCGCGAGCCGGGGCCGGACATTGGCGCGTGCAGCCAGCGCGAGTGTGCGCTCAGCCTCGCCTTCCGACTCCAGGTTGATCGTCACGCCCGCCGCAAGGGCATCGGCAAGCTCCCGGTCGGTCTTGCCCGGCCCCGCGAAGCTGATCCGGCTGCCGGCCATCCCGGCTACCCGCGCCATCTCCAGTTCTCCGGCGGAGGCAATGTCGAACCCGTCCACCAGCCCCGCCATGAGTGAGAGAAGCGGCGCGAAGGGATTGGCCTTCATCGCATAATGAAGGTCGACCCCGGCCGGCATGGCCGCCCGCAGAGCCGCCACGCGCTGGCGGAGCTTGCCGGCGTCATAGAGAAAGGCCGGCGTCTCCCCGACCTGATCGATCAGCGCGGCCACGCCCTGTCCGCCGACCAGCAGCATGCCGCCCTCGCTCTCATAACCGGGCGGGATCGGCCCCATCGGCTTGGGCTTGAGGGGCGTCATGCGCCGCCCTCCCCGGCCAGCGCGGCAAGCGCCACGCGGTCGATCTTGCCATTGGGGTTACGCGGCATCTGCGCCAAAATCCTGATCTCCGCCGGTTGCATGAAATTTGGCAGCGTCTGCCGCAGCTGCGCCGCGAGACGGTCGCCGAGCGAGTCGCGATCGGTCTCGCATAATGCCGCTTCCGCCCGCACGAACAGCACGATGGCCTGGCCAAGGCGCTCATCCGCGCGACCAAGCGCACAGGCTTCCGCCACGCCCGCGACGGCCACCGCCGCCTCCTCGACCTCGCTGGGGCTGATGCGAATGCCGGCGCTCTTGATCATCGCGTCGTCCCGGCCGACGAAGCGCAGCAAGCCCGCGCCATCGCGCACCACGGTGTCGCCGGACCACACCGCCATGCCACCATAAGCGGAGGCAGCCGGCGCCGGGCGGAAGCGCTCCGCCGTCCGTGCCGCATCGTGCCAATAGCCTTGCGCCACCAGCGGGCCACTGTGAACCAGTTCGCCGGGCTCATCATCGTCGGTCAAAGTGCCATCTGCCCGCACGACGAGCACTTCCGCGTCCGGTATCGCCTGGCCGATACTGTCCGGGTGGCGATCCAGCAGGTCGGGAGGGAGATAGGTGGAGCGAAACGCCTCGGTCAGCCCATACATGGCGAACACGTCCACACCGGGGAATGTCTCGCGCAAGCGTGCGATCAACGGACGCGTGAGCGCCCCGCCGCTGTTGGTGAGGCGGCGCAAGGCAGCGCGCGCCTCTGGCGGCCAGTCGATCTCGGTCAATTGCACCCAGAGCGGCGGGACGCCGGCCAGCGTCGTGATCGCGTGCCGGGCTGCGACTTTCGCGACCTCCCGCGGCAGCAGATAATCCAGCGGCACCACGCATCCGCCGGCCCACCATGTCGAGAGCAACTGATTCTGCCCATAGTCGAAGCTGAGCGGCAGGAGCGCGAGAGTACGGTCCGTCGCGTCGAGGCCGAGGTAGCCGGCCACCGACCGCGCGCCGATCATCAGATTGGCGTGGCTGAGCATCACGCCCTTGGGCCTCCCGGTCGATCCCGATGTATAGAGAATCTCGGCCAGATCGCCGGGGCGTCCCGTGCCGGGCGGCAACGTCGCGGCGTCCGCATCCTCAATCACAGCGAGCAGCGCGGCCTCTTCCACGCGCGCCACAGCCTCGGCCAGATCGCCTGGCTCCAGCGTCCCTAGCCGCGCTGGCTGCGAGATCAGCATCCCCGCGCCGCTATCCCGCACGATATGGGCAACCTGCGCCCGCTTGAGCAGCGGATTGATCGGCACATAGACATGCCCGGCCCGCACCACGGCCAGGGGCAGCAGCGCTGCCAGAAGGCCCTTGGGCAGCCACGCCGCCACCCGACTGCCGGCGGGCGCGCCTGCCCCGTCGAGACGCGCGGCGAGCAGGTGCGCGAGCCGCCCCACCAAGTGCTCCATCGTCGCATAATCGATCGCGCCGAACTTGCCCGCCAGAGCAATGGCAGTCGGCTCGCCCTGCTGCGTCAGATGGTCGAGGGGCGGTGGCATCCTCCGCCCATATCATGTTCTTTCAAGGCATGAATAGGCGCGCACGTGGCGAACGTGGATCGGCCGCAACAGTCGGGCAAGATCGGCCCGGCCCCGCATCGCCATGCTTTCCAAAATGATATCGACCCGCTAGGGGCCCGATGATGCAGACGAGCCAGGATCGAGAGGGCAATGGCGCCTCCAACAGCGCGGCCAGCGATGCGTTGCGCGCATCGCTCGTGGATGTGCTCGGGCTCTCCCCGCAGCGTGTCGATCTGTTCGACGCCGACACGGGTCTGTTCGGGTCGCTGCCGGAACTGGATTCCATGGCTGTCGCCACCTTGCTGACCGATCTTGAGGATCGGCTCGATATCGTCATCGATGATGATGATGTGGATATGGACAGCTTCGAGACGTTCGGCAGTCTGGCCGCCATGCTGAGCCGCAAACTGGACAGCCGCGCCGCCTGACAGGCGTACTCCTCCGTATCCGCTTTTCGCACGTAGCGCTGCACCGCGTCATCGGTTTGCATCAAATGCAATCGCTCCGCCGCTTTTTGCGTTTGTGAGCCATGGTGCAGCGCAGCACTATGACCACGGAAGAACATGGGATGCCGAGCAAGGCTCTTTTGCAACTGACAAAGGAGACTGTTCGTGAAAAATGCTTTTTTTGCCGCCGCACTGCTTTCGTTTGCCGTCGTCACACCCGGCCACGCGAAAGAGGCTGAGAAGACCTTCACGCATGAAGGCGTCAGCTACAGCTACACCGTCACCGAACTCGGCGACAGCCGCCGGGTGATCGAGGGCCGCGCAACGCCCGGCTCGACCTTCCGTCTCACCGTCGCCAAGG
Organism: Sphingobium sp. B8D3A; assembly: GCF_025961995.1. Taxonomy (NCBI): domain Bacteria; kingdom Pseudomonadati; phylum Pseudomonadota; class Alphaproteobacteria; order Sphingomonadales; family Sphingobiaceae; genus Sphingobium; species Sphingobium sp. B8D3A. The sequence goes on from NZ_JAOQOS010000001.1 coordinate 2,371,934, forward strand.
GCCGCGTGATCGGCAGCGCCAACGGCATGCCGGTATCCTTCCGCGTGAAGGATGCGGTCCTGCTGAACGAGACGCCGCTGACCAAGGTTGCCTCGCGCTAATCGCGACACGTGACCCGTCTGGGCTCGCGCTCAGGCTCAGGACAAAGGAAAGCCGGGCAGACCTTCGCGGTCGCCCGGCTTTTCACATTCTAGTTCACCGTGATGCCGCGATCAGGCCGGGACATGCTCGCGCTGTGATTCAAAGTCGGCTTCCGCAAGGAAGCGCTCGGCATCCAGCGCCGCCATGCAGCCCATGCCGGCCGCCGTCACCGCCTGGCGGTAGATCTTGTCGGTGACGTCGCCAGCCGCGAACACGCCGGGAATGCTGGTGCGGCTCGTACCCTTCTCGACAACCAGATAGCCTTCGTCGAGCGGCAGCTTGCCCTCGAAAAGCTCCGTCGCCGGCTTGTGCCCGATCGCGACGAACGCACCGTCCGTCTCGATATGGCTCTTCTCGCCCGTCTCGGTATCGACCAGATCGACGCCGACGAGTCCTTCCGGATCGCCCCCGCCGACAAACCGCTCGACGGCCTTGTTCCACACCACCTTGATGTTGGGATGCGTGAACAGGCGATCCTGCAGGATTTTCTCCGCGCGCAGGCTGTCGCGGCGGTGGATCAGCGTCACGTCATGGCTGTGGTTGGTGAGGTACAGCGCTTCCTCGACTGCGGTGTTGCCGCCGCCGATCACCACTACCTTCTTGCCGCGATAGAAAAAGCCATCGCAGGTGGCGCAGGCCGAGACGCCCTTGCCCTGCAGCAGATGCTCGCTCTCCAGCCCCAGCCACTTGGCCTGCGCGCCGGTTGCGATGACCAACGTGTCGCCATAATATTCGGTGCCGCCGTCACCGGTCAGCTTGAAGGGGCGCTTGCTGAGGTCGACGTCGACGATCTGGTCGTACATCATCTGCGTACCGACATGCTCGGCCTGCGCCTGCATCTCTTCCATCAGCCACGGGCCCTGAATGACCTCGCGGAAGCCGGGATAATTCTCGACATCGGTGGTGATGGTCAGCTGACCGCCCGGCTGCATTCCCTGCACCACAATCGGCGCCATGCCGGCGCGCGCGGCATAGATGGCGGCCGAAAGACCGGCCGGCCCGGAACCGAGAATGATCATGCGCGAGCTGTGCGTGGCGGTCATGGGTCGATGTCTTCCTTCGCGGACAGATAGGGTTGTTTATGCGCCAGCACGGGGTGGCGATTGTCATTCGCATTTAGGGTGTGCGACGCGGAACTCAATGCTTGGGCGACGAGGTTGGGCTTTTCCAACCTCCCCTCCTCTTTAGGGGATCGTTGCGAAAGGTGTGATTGGGTCTTTTTGGTAAGCGACGGCGGATCTGGGTACGTACTGGGGCCCTGAAGAGGGCGGCGTTTCGGCATCGGGAGGCCGCCCTCTTGGCGTTCTGGTGTCTGGCTCAGGCCAGTTTAAGCGATCGCTTCATGTTGTAGGCAAGGGCGAGCAGAAAGCAGTGACTTCGGTTTGCTTTCAGGCCGTTATAGCGCACCGCCGTAAACCCCATCCATCGCTTGAGCGTGGCGAACACGCCCTCGACCTGGGCACGGATGGGGGAGATCAGGTCGTTGTGGCGGCGCTGCAAGGGTGTAAGCGGCGGGCCGCCGCCCCAAGTCTTGTGCATGATCCGCGGCTTGATCCCGGCTGCCTTGAGCCACTGTCGCCGCGCCCGCTTGGCATAGGCCTTGTCGGCATAGACCGCCTGCTCGTCGCCGCACACGAGGCGCTCTGCCATGTCGGTGTCGGCCACATTTGCTCCGGTCAGTACCAGCCGGCGGATCAGGCGGCTGTCCTGATCCGTGCCGATATGCACCTTGTAGCCATAATGCGCGCGATGCTTGCGCATGGTCAGCGTCGCATCATCGTCCACTGCCTCGCGCGTGCCGCTGCTCGAGCCGGGGCGGAAGGGCGTTGCCACCAGCGAGGCATCGATCATCGTGCCGCGCTTGAGCACGAGACCGCGCGCCTCCAACTGGCGCGAGAACGCGCCAAACAGCTTTTCACTCAGCCCGGCCTCGGCCAGGCGATTGCGGAACCGGCACAGCGTCGTGTGATCGGGCGACGACGCTTCGAGCGGCAGGCCGATGAACCGCCGGAACGACACCCGATCGTTGATCGCCTCTTCCAGATCGGCATCCGACAGCCCATAGAACTGCTGTAAAAGCAAGGCCTTGAGCATCAGTAACGGTGGAAACGGCGGCCGTCCGCCCCCTTGATCGAGCCGCACCAGCAGCTTCTCGAACCGATACCACCGCACGTCCTGCGATAGCCGATCCAGGCTCTCGTTCCGACCAAGTTTGGGCGACACCCAACCTTCCGCAAAACCGAGCTGACCTGTCATCACCTGCCTCCTCAACGCAAACCAAGTGAATCAAATGTCACACCGTTTTGCAACGATCCCCTTTAGGGGAGGTGCCGGGGGTGGTGGCGATGCGCCAGCATCACACGCGCGGTGGATAACAGAAGCGTTGCTACACCACCCCAACCCCTCCTCTGAAGAGGAGGGGCTAAAATCTTCAGGATCCCGCGCCAATCATGGACGGCAGCGAATCAAAGCCGGACTTCAGCACCTCTCCCCATTGCCGGGAAATGGTCGAGAATTCCGGGTCGTCTGCTTCGATTCGGCGACGGACGCTGAACTCATATTGATCGCGTGGGATGATGCTCAGATCGAGCGGCATCCCGACCGACAGGTTGGAGCGCAGCGTCGAATCCATGGAGACGCACACCGCCTTGGCGGCATCCGAGAGCGACGTGGTCGGCTTGATCATCCGGTCAAGGATCGGCTTGCCATATTTGTGCTCGCCGATCTGGAAGAAGGGCGTGTCCGCCGTGGCTTCTATGAAATTGCCCTGCGAGTAGACCAGGTACAGGCGGGGCTTGCCACCCTTGCGCTGCCCGCACAGCAGGATGCTGGCACTCAGCGACGGACTGGTACCGCTCATCCCCTCGCGCATTTCCTTCTGAACCGCCTTCATCGCCTCGCCGACCAGATGGGCGGCGCGGTGCATGGTGGCGCAGTTCAGCAGGGTCTCGACCTCGGGATTGTCGACCGCGTCCTTCATGGCGCGGGAAAGCTTGGTGCGCACTTCCTGCGTGACTGAGAGGCTTCCGGAACACAGCAGCGCAATCGCCCGCTCGCCAGGGCGCTCATAAGTGAAGGTCTTGCGGAACATGCCGATATTGTCGAGCCCGGCATTGGTCCGCGTGTCAGAGAGCATCACCAGGCCGGCCTCGACCCGCAATGCCACGCAATACGTCATTTTATGCCCCTTTTTCATGCCCGCATTGAGCCGCCCGCCCGACTCACTGTTGCGTCTGGGATTGTGTGGTATCCTCAGATGGCAGACTGGCAATCTGCACGTCGTGCGACAATGCGGTTTCGCCCCCTGCGATCATCACGCCCCGAATCGGCGCGGCATCTGCGGCATCAAGGCCACAGCACAGGCGCACATGCCCCTCCACCGGGCAGATGCCCAGGGTAATATCGAACCCGATCCAGCCCAGCCCCTCTACCCAGGCTTCCGCCCACGCATGGGGCTCATGGTCGCTATCCGGCCGCTCGTCGTCCCGCAGATAGCCGACCACATAGCGGGCCGGGATGAGCAGGCTGCGGGCCGCCGCAATGAAGACATGCGCCTGATCCTGGCACACCCCCGATTTCTGGGCAAAAGCCTGCGCGGCCGTGGTTTCCATGCTGGTGCTGCCGGATCGATATTCGATCTCCTCGTGCACCAGATCGGAGAGGGCGTGCAGGCTGGCGAGCACGCCCTCCACCCGTCGCGCGCGAAGGGCCAGATCGGCAATCGCCGCGTCGATCTCGGTCAGCGGTGTTGCGCGCAGGAACAGCTGGGGCCGTACCGCGCCATCGGCAGGCTTGAGCACACCGGCGCAATCGACGGTCCGCACTGTCCCTTCTGAGAGGATCGTGACGCTGTCGACGCGACCGGGCGCGCGCCACACGGCCTCCGCGTCGCCATATCCGTTGATGATCCAGCGTTCGATGGGCTGGCCGTTCGCTGTCACCGTCCATTGCTCGACGGTTTGCGCATTGCTAGTCGCGGGTAACAGGCGCAGGCGCATGACCACGCCGCCAGCCTCCTCCTCATACCGATAGACAGTCTCGTGACGGATCGTGATCCGCATGGCCCGGTCGCCTCCCGCTCAGCCGAAATGATAGGCTTGTGCGATTTCGTGCCCAAGCATGTTGCACTGGACAATCTTGCTCTGGACGGTTTCGTGCAAGCCCCGCCGGAAAATATCTCCGCTATTGGCCTGCGCGAGCGTCTCCACCATCTCCTCGCTGCGCAGATTGGCCGGCGTGCGCTGGCCGTGCCAGCTGGCCAGCCGCTGCAGCCGATAGGCGATCTGATCGAAGCAATAGAGCGTGCTGCGCGGAAACTGCCGGTTGAGCATCAAGAAGTCCGTGATCTGCGCGGGCGTGTAGGAGCCGCCATAGACATGGTGATAGGCGCGGCTGCCCGACAGCGCGTGCAGCACCGAAGTCCATTGATAATGGTCGCGGTGGCCGCCGACCACTTCGGTCTCCGGCAACAGGACGTAATATTTGACGTCGAGCAACCGCAACGTCATCTGCGCCCGTTCCAGCGCGCCGCCCACGCGCAGGAAATCGTGCCCCTCGTTGCGCAACTGGCCGCTCTCGGTGGCGCCCCGGAAGATCATCGCGCGGGTCTTCACCCAGTCGATGATCTCGGCGAACTCTCGGCGCGCATCGTTGACGCCATAGGTTTCCAGTTTGCGCCAGCCCTCGTTGAGCGCTTCCCACATCTCCTGTGTGAGCGCGGTGCGCACCGACTTGCCGTTCTGCCGTGCCCGCGCGAGGCAGGCGCGGATGGAAGCAGGGTTATCGGCATTCAGGATAAGATGTTCGACGATGTCGCTCTCGCGGATGATGGCATCCTTGCCGAACACATCCTCGCACTCGGTGACCTGCACGACCGAGCGCCACTCGTCGCGCATCGTCGCGCCGGGCAGGATGGTCATCCGCTGCCCCATAGTGAGCAGCCGCGCGGTCGCTTCGGCGCGCTCCATATAGCGGGCCATCCAGAACAGATTCTCGGCGGTCCGGCTCAGCATGGGCGGCCTCCCTTTGGTTGGACCTGTGTGCCGCAAAAGGCCTCTCTCATCGCAGCCCTCCTCACCGCAGCACCCACGTATCTTTGACGCCGCCGCCCTGGCTTGAATTCACCACCAGCGATCCTTCCGCGAGCGCAACCCGCGTCAGGCCTCCGGGCACCAGCCTGATCTCCTTGCCGACAAGGCAGAATGGCCGGAAATCGACATGGCGCTGCACCAGCCCGACCGGCCCGAGTGTGGGCGCGGCCGAAAGGTCGAGCGTCGGCTGCGCAATGAATTCGGCGGGATTGGCGCGGATCCGCCCGGCATAAGCCTCGATCTCGCTCGCGCTGGCCTTGGGGCCGATCAGCATTCCATAACCGCCCGAGCCGTGAACCTCCTTCACGACCAACTCGGGGAGATGGTCCATCACATAGGCGAAATCGTCCGGCTTGGAACATTGCCAGGTCGGCACATTCTGGAGGATCGCCGTCTCGCCCAGATAGAAGCGGATCATCTCGGGCACATAGACGTAGATCGCCTTGTCATCCGCGATGCCCGCACCGGGCGCGGAGCAGAGCGTCACGCCGCCGCCGCGATAGGCATTGAACAGCCCCGGCACGCCCAGCAGGCTATCGGGCCGGAAGGCGAGCGGATCGATGAAATCATCGTCGATGCGCCGGTAGATCACATCCACCCGGCGGGGGCCGCGCGTGGTCTGCATGAAGACCAGCCCGTCTTCCACGAAGAGATCGGCCGGCTCGACCAACTCGACGCCCATCAGGTCGGCCAGATAGCTATGCTCATAATAAGCGCTGTTGAACGAGCCAGGGGTGAGCACCACGACCTGCGGCACGCCCTTGCAGGCGGGCGGCGCCACCTCCTGCAGCGAGCGCAGAAGCTGGCTCGGATAATCGTCGACCGGCGCAACACGCTGCCGGGCGAACAGCTCCGGGAACATCCGCGTCATGATCTCGCGGTTTTCGAGCATGTAGGAGACGCCCGACGGTGTGCGGCAATTATCCTCCAGCACCATGAAATCGTCGAGACCAGTGCGGACGATGTCGATGCCGACGATATGGCTGTAGACCCTGCCCGGCGGGGTGAAGCCGGCCATCTCCGGCTTATAGGCCTTGTTCTGATAGACGATGTCGCCCGGCACGATCCCGGCCCGGATGATTTCGCCGCGATTATAGACGTCGAGCAGGAAGGCATTGAGCGCCGCCGCGCGCTGGCGAATGCCGGCTTCCAGGCGCGCCCATTCCGCAGCAGTGAAGATGCGCGGCAGCAGATCGAAGGGAATAAGCCGCTCTGGGTCGCCGCCCTCCCCGTACACAGCAAAGGTGATGCCGATGCGCCGGAAGATCGCTTCCGCCTCGCTCAATCGTCGGTGCAACCCCTCGATGCCGGTCTCATCCACCCATTGCTGAACCACCGCGTAACAATCGCGAACGTCTCCAGCCTCACCCAGCATCTCGGAACATGTCATCAGCGTATGCGTTTCTCTATCTTATTGTGCATTGCAGCATAGTGAGCCGGGGAAATTCAAAATCAAGAGTAAAAATCGCGGGAGGGACGATCGCGTTCCGCGCGGTTAAAAATATCTGGGCAAGGCGCTGCAGCGGATTGACGCACCGCGAAAAATATGGCCGATTACCGCCGTTTTTCTACTTCATGCTGGACGGACACTGATTTTCCGTGCATGGGAGCGCGCATGGACTTTTGGCTGGCCCTTCGCCTTACGCGACTTACGCGCCCTTAGGCGCGATACCCAAGCGGTTGCCGCAGGCGGCCCGCTGCGCCTAAGGGCCTTTTAGCCACAGAATCAGATCCTCATCAGTGCAAATGGATAGCGCCTGCGTGCATTTGGCTGTGAACAATGAAATGTCCGAACCATGATGCTGAGCGACCCGTCACAGAAATACCGTCCCTTCCCACAAGTGGACCTGCCGGACCGGCAGTGGCCCTCGCGCACGATCACGCAGCCGCCCCGCTGGCTCTCGACCGATCTGCGCGATGGCAATCAGGCGCTGATCGATCCGATGGATACCGAGAAGAAGACCCGCTTCTTCGAGCTGCTGACCCGCGTCGGCCTCAAGGAGATTGAGGTCGGCTTCCCCTCGGCCGGCGCGACCGAGTTCGATTTCATTTCCGGTCTCGTCAAATCGGGCCGCATCCCGGACGACGTGATCATCCAGGTGCTCACGCAGGCCCGCCGCGACCTCATCGAGCGCACGTTCGAGAGCCTGCAGGGCGCGCGCCAAGCCATCGTCCACGTCTACAACGCCGTCTCTCCGGCGTGGCGGCGGATCGTGTTCAACATGGAGCGGCCGCAGATCAAGCAGATCGCCGTCGATGCCGCCAAGATCATTCGCGACGAGGCCGCCAAGCAGCCGAACACCGATTGGCGGTTCGAGTACAGCCCGGAGACCTTTTCCACCGCTGAACTGGATTTCAGCCTGGAGTGCTGCGAGGCGGTGATGGACATTCTCCAGCCCACGCCGGAGAAGCCGCTGATCCTCAACCTGCCCGCCACGGTCGAGGCCGCGACGCCCAATATCTATGCAGACCAGATCGAATGGTTCTGCCGCCACATCCGGAACCGCGACAGCGTGGTCATCTCGCTGCACCCGCATAACGACCGGGGCACCGGCGTGGCGGCGGCGGAGCTGGGGCTGATGGCCGGCGCGGACCGCGTCGAAGGCTGCCTGTTCGGCAATGGCGAGCGCACTGGCAATTGCGATCTGGTGACCGTGGCGCTCAATCTGTACACTCAGGGCGTCTCGCCCGGCCTCGACTTCTCCAACATGGAGGAGGTCGTGCAGACGGTGACCTATTGCAACCAGCTCCCCGTCCATCCGCGCCACCCTTATGCTGGCGATCTGGTGTTCACCGCCTTCTCCGGCAGCCATCAGGATGCGATCAAGAAGGGCTTCGCCGCGCAGGAACAGCGCAATGACGAGATCTGGGACGTACCCTATCTGCCCATCGATCCGGCGGATATCGGCTGCTCCTATGAAGCGGTGATCCGCGTCAACTCGCAGTCCGGCAAGGGCGGCGTCGCCTGGGTGCTGCAGCAGGACAAGGGGCTCAAGCTGCCCAAGCGGATGCAGGGCGATTTTTCCAAGGTCGTGCAGGACATGGCGGACAAGTCCAGCCGCGAACTGCATGCCGCCGACATCTGGGAAGCGTTCGAGCAGCATTACTGCCTCACCGGCGCACAGCCCTATGCGCTGGTCGATTATGTCGAGAGCGGCCCCGCGGGGAACCGCGTGTTCACCGGCAAGATCGTCCATGATGGCAGGGAGCGCAGCATTTCGGGCCGGGGCAATGGCCTGATTTCGTCGGTCCTCTCGGCCCTGCGCGATGAACTCGGCATCGGGCTCGACGTGGTCGACTATAATGAGCACGCCATCGGCACCGGGGGCAACGTCCTCGCGGCGGCCTATGTCGAATGCCGCACCGATGATGGCACCACATTCTTCGGGGTCGGCACGGATGAAGACGTGGCGACGGCATCGGTGAAGGCCGTGCTGTCGGTCGTGAACGCCTATCACCGCCGCCAGAATGCAGCAGCGAAGGCTGCCTGACAGGCCCGATCCTGCAGAGCATCGATAAACCCGGCCGGAGCATCCATCCGGCCGGGTTTTCATATCCCGCGCAGGTCGCGCCCGCGCGTCACACCATCCGGATAATCAGTCCGTCCCGCCGGATGAACTGGTGCCAAAGCGCCGCGCCGATATGGCCGATCACCAGCGCTCCGAAGATAAGCCCAAGCACCTCATGGGAACCGGCCATGGTCACGATGGCATCGCCCCTTGCCACCGCGAATTTGGGCACGTCGAAGACATTGAACCAGTTGAGCGGACGCGGCCCTGCCGAGGACATGATCCAGCCGGTGAGCGGCATGAGGATCATCAGCGCATAGAGCAAACGGTGCATCAACGCCGCCGCGCGCTTGGTGCGTCTGGATATCGTCGTCGGCAGCGGCGGCGGGCTGTTCATCAGGCGCCAGAGCAGGGCGAGCACGGACAGGACCAGCACAGTCAGCCCGATCGACTTATGGATATTCATGACGCCGGGGATCACCGCACCCAGCGGATCATGCCCGAGGCCGATCGCGATATTGGCGATAATCAGCAGCGCAATGATCCAGTGCAGCCAGATTGCCACCATGGAATAGCGCACCCCAGCGTAAGTCCCCATTACGTCCTCCAACATGCCCAACAATGGGCAGAATGCGGACAAGGGCCCCGCTGCGCAAGAGGCCGCTCAAATATGCGAGCGCGACGGAGGCGCTATCCCGCGATCTGGATGCCGATCCAGAAGGTCTGCGGCGTGCCGAGGTCTGTGCTCACGGCGCCGTTGGTCGAGGTGACCTGTCGGGTCACAACGCGCTCGTCGAACAGGTTCTCGACCCGGCCGACCAGCGCCACCCGGCCGGTCAGTGGCACGCGGGCATAGCCATCGAGCGTGGTTGCGGCGGGCATCCGGTCGGCCTGCAGATCGTCCTCATATTGCGGGCCGGCATGGCGCACGGTGAGCGCGAGCCGGGCATTGCCGGGCGCGTGCCAGCCCAGCGTGGCGCTGGCGCCATGGCGCGGGCTTTGTGCCGGTTGCAGGCCATCGAGTTGGGATGCCGCGCCGCTCGCCTCCACGCGGCTGTCATTATAGGCATAGGATGCCGCGAGATCGAAATCCCCGAACGTCATCGTCCCGCTCACTTCGATGCCCTTCGCCACAATCGCATCGACATTGCGGCGCTGGCGCAGATTGGTGCCGATCGTCACGTTCGCGACAGCATCGGCCAGATGATTGTAGAAGGCGGTGGCAGAGAGCGTCAGGCCGGGAGCCGGGGTCAGGTCGAACCCGGTCTCAACGCCTCGCAGCCGCTCGGGGGCGAGATCGGCATTGGCCTGCGTCGTCACCGGGAACACCGTGAAGCCGCGATACAGCTCGTTGATCGTCGGCAGGCGGAAGCTAGTATAGCCTGCTGCACGCAGGGCGACTCCCGGCGTTGCCTGCCAGATCAGTCCTGCACGGAAGCTGCCTTCCCAATCCTCGCGGTCGGCATAAGTCACCGTCCTGACCACCCCTGAGGCCGGCGTTCGCTCGGTGAAGCGCCCGCCACTGATCCGCCAATAGTCGAGGCGCGCGCCGCCGGTCAGGATGAGGCGCCCGAGCGACCAGTCATCCTCCACATAAATGCCGCTCGTGACCTGCCGGCCGCTGGCTTCACGCCGCGCGGTCGCGGCGCCGGTCGTGGCGTTAAGCGCCTCCTCATACATGTCCGCGCTCGCGAACCGGCTATCGGCGCCGATCCGTAGCAGATGATCCTCACCCACCGGCGGGCGCACCTCCAGCTTGCCGCCGAGCCCTGTCGACGGAGTGTTGCGCTGGTTCAGCGTCGGGCGAAAGCTCGTCGCGCTGACCACGATGTTGCTGAAGTTGCGCAGTTGCACATAGCCCAGCGCCTCGACCTGCCAGTCGCCGCGCCCGACATAACGGAGGCTGGCGTCCTGCCCTTCCTGCGCGCTATCTGCCCCGGCGAAGCGCAAGGTCCGGTCATCGCGAAACAGGCCGATGCGTGCCTGAATCTCGCTCGACTCGCCCACGGCGGCGACACCGCGCGCGCTCACCGCCCATGTCTCGTAGCCCGCCGGCACGCTGGCCGCGACGCGCTGGTCCGCAGGCGTCGTCCAGAAGCCATCACCCCGGGCATAGCTGCCGGAGATGGAGACGAAGCCATTGCCGAGATCGGGACTAAGGCTCGCCTCGATCTGCTGCGCATTACGCGAGCCATAGAGCGCCCGCGCGCTATAGCGCGGCAATTGCGTGCGATCGGCGCTGAACAGCTCGATGCTGCCGGCGACCGTGCCGGCCCCGAAGCTTCCCGCACCACCGCCCCGGGTGATCCGCGCCGCGCCGATTCCGTCGAGCGGCAGGGCATTGAACGGAATGGAACCGAAGAAGGGATCGGCCAGCGGCACGCCATCCAGCAGCACGACCGCCCGGCTGGTCGCATTGCCGCCCAGCGCGCGCAGCGTGACGCCCTGCGCCGAAGGATTGGCCGAGCGGCTATCCGACCGGCGGAACTGCTGGAAGCCGGCGACGTCGCCGAGCGCGTGCTCAATGGTGCCGGAGGCGTCCTCCGCCAGCCGCGTCTTTTCGAGCGTGACCGATCCATAAGCCGGCGTGCCCGGCGGCAGCGCAAGCCCCTGCCCCAGCACCACCACATCCGGGCCGGTTTCCTGCGCATGAAGCGGCATCGAGAGCAGCAGACTGGTGCCGCTGAGCAGCACGACGAAACGGAAATGGGTCATCATGGGGCCGGGCCATGCCGGATCGGCCCGGCCTTGGCAACGCCGCGATAAATAAGCGGGGATGTCTGACCATTTGCTTTGACAAGGCTCGGCACCTGTCTCAATACAGGATCGGAGTTGAGGAGATGGAAGCAGTCAATCTCGAGGGTCTATCCTCGGTTGTCGACCTGAGCGGCTTTGATCGGGCCAAGCGCGCGGACATATGGGCTGGCGCGGCGCCGAATGTTTTTCCCGGCCTGTGCGTACAGGCGATCGAGGCCAATCCCACAATCGGAGCGATCCTGCATCGCCGTGTTGGCCCGGGCGCGCTGTTCGCCGTGTCCTCCGCCCCGGCCGAGGTGACATACGCGCCCACCGGCAGCCCGGAATCCCACCAGTTTCTCACCATGATGTTGCAGGCTGAAGGCAGCTCTCTTGCCACCCAGCGGCAACGCCAGTGCGAGATGGCGCCGGGCGACATCTGCTTTATCGACGAGCGCTACCCGTTCCGCCTGTGCGGGCTGGATTACAGCCAGCTGCTGCTGCTGCGCATGCCCCGCGCGCTGGTGATGAGCCGTTTCCCGGACATGGAGCATCTCGTCGCGACGCTCATTCCCGGGCGCGATGCCGGCACCTCCCTGCTCGCTCACACCGTGCTGCACCTGCTGCGCGTGGCGGGCGACCTGCGAGAGGCGCAGCAGCACGCGGCGATGAATGCCGTCATCCAACTCCTCGGCGCGACTTCCGGCCTCGCGGTGGAGCTGGAAAATGTCCACTGGCGTGTGCAGAAGGCGCTCGACTATATCGAGCTCAATCTCTCGATCCCCGGCCTGACCGCCGAACAGATCGCGCAGGCGCAGCATATTAGCCGCCGCCGGCTCGATCAGCTGATGCGCGATGCGCTCGGCGTTTCGATCACAGGGCAAATCTGGAATCGCCGCCTGCAGCGGGCCGCCGACGATCTGCGCGATGCGCGCTGGGCCGGCGCCTCGATCTCGCAGATCGCTTTTGCCAACGGCTTCGAAGACCCGGCCCATTTCGCCCGCGCCTTCAAGCGCCGGTTCGAGACGACGCCCGGGCAATGGCGCGCCCTCGCGCGGCCTTTGACTCACTGACCAGTCAGGACTCGTTCGGTGCCGCCGCAATCGCGCGGCGCTCATAGACGCGCGCCAGGAACGCGCCGGTCACCAGCTGGACGATGTGGAACATCATTACCGGCAGGACGACGGCGCCGGCCATGGCTGCGGGGAAAAGCACATTCGCCATCGGCACGCCCGTCGCCAGCGATTTGACCGAGCCGCAGAATACCAGCGAAGCCTCGTCAGGACGCGCCAGGCCGGTCAGCCGCGCCGCTAGCCGCAGCACGATGACGACCACGGCCAGAATGAGCAGGCAGAAGCCGAGCAGAATGGCGATGTCGATGCCGGAGATCGCCTGCCAAAGGCCGCCGGTCACCGCCTTGCCGAATGCCCCATAGACCATCACTAATATGGCGCCGCGATCCACGAATGAGGTGAGCATCTTGTGGCGCAGCAGCCAGGCGCCGATCCAGCCGTGCAGCGCCTGACCGATGGAGAAGGGGATCAGGATCAGGCCCACGATCGCCCAGACGGCATCCATGTTGATTGCCGCGCTGCTCGCCAGCAGCAGGCCCGTCAGCAGCGGCGTAAAGACCACGCCGGCCAGATTGGAAGCCGCCGCCGCGCATACCGCTGCCGGCACATTCCCCCGCGCAATCGACGTCAGCGCGATGGACGACTGCACTGTCGAGGGCAGGCAGCACAGGAAGAGAATGCCGGTGAACAGCATCGGCTCGATAACCGGCCCGGAGAGCGGCTTGAGGGCGATACCGATCAGCGGAAACAATGCGAAGGTCGCCGCGAGGATGAGCAGTTGCAGCTTCCATTGGCCGATGGCGCCGACCACCGCCTCGCGCGGCAGACGCGCGCCGTGGATGAAGAACAGCGCAATCACCAGCACCTTGCCGAGCAGATCCACCGCCGGGACCAGACTGCCGCGCGCCGGCAAAAAGCTCGCCAGCAACAGCGTGCCCAACAGCATCAGCGTGAAGCGGTCGATCTTCAGCCAGGCAAGGCGACCGGTCTTTTTCAATTGCTATCCCCCAATCGGATGAATGTCTGGCAGGCACCCTTAGGGCCATCCCGGCAAAGCCCATAGGCTCATGGCGCACAAATTCTAGTCGGCAAAACCCTCGGACGTCTGCCGCACGCCTTGGCCCGCCATCCATAAAGCCTCAGCCGGCTAGCCCGTCGCGGAACCATTCGATATGCTCGCGCTATTCCGAAACAGCCGGCTCCCCCTTCCCAACGGACGACCGGCCCATCGAGAGACATGCTTTATGAAGAGGCCGACCTGCGTGACGACATTTGCCCTTGGTTTCATGCTGGCTGCCGGCGGCGTGCCCGCGACGGCGAGCTTCGCGCAGGATGCGCCGATCATCGAGCGGCAGCGCCTGTTCGGCAACCCGGACCGCGCGCAGCTGCGGGTGAGCCCGGATGGCAAATATCTCTCCTGGCTCGCGCCCCGCGATGGCGTGATGAACATCTGGGTCGCCCCGGCAGACCATCCCGATCAGGCCAAGCCGATGACGGCAGAGAAAGACCGGCCCATTGGCGTGCACTACTGGACGGCCGATTCCGCCATGCTGCTCTATGTGCAGGACAAGGGCGGGGACGAGAATTACCTTCTCTACGGGGTCGATGTCGCCACCGGCGCCGAGAAGCTGCTGACGCCCTTCGAGAAAACGCGCGTGCAGATTGTCGGCACTTCCACCACGATCAGCGACCGCATTCTCGTCGGCATCAACAACCGCGACGAGCGCTGGCACGATGTCTATAGTCTCAACCTGAAGACCGGGACGCTGACCGAGGTCATCCGGGGCGACGGCTATGCCGGCTTCCTCGCCGACAATAATCTCGTGTTGCGCATGGCACTGCGCCCCAATGCCGAGGGCGGCTATGATTTCTTCCGGGTCACGAACAACGTCGTGGAAGACAAGCCCCTCTCCCGCACCACGCTGGAAGATGCCCTGACCACCCAGCCCGCCGGCTTCACCACGGATGGCAAGACGCTCTACTGGCTGGACAGCCGGGGCCGCGACACCGCCGCGCTGATTGCGCAGGACGTCGCTACGGGGAAGAGCCAGGTGCTCGCCGCCAATGACAAGGCCGATGTCGGCGGCGCGATGGCCGATCCCGTGACCGGCGAGATCGAGGCTTATTCGGTCGAGTATCTGACCACCGAATGGACGGCGATCGACCCCGACGTCGGCCAGTCGCTGGCGTGGCTGCGCGAGCGGCTGAAGGGCGATTTCCAGGTCACCTCCCGCACCCGCGACGATACCGTCTGGACGATCTATAACGATCCGGTCACCGCGCCGGCCGCCGCCTGGCTGTACGACCGCAAGAAAGGCGCGCTCACCAAGCTCTACGTCAGCCGCCCCGATCTGGAAGGCGCGCCGCTGGTGCCCATGCATGCACGGGAGATCCCCGCACGCGACGGCCTCACTCTGGTCTCCTACCTCACCCTGCCGCCCGGCAGCGATGCCAATGGCGACGGCGTACCGGACAAGCCGGCGCCGATGGTGCTGCTCGTCCATGGCGGCCCGTGGGCGCGGGACAGCTTTGGCTATAACAGCTACCACCAGTGGCTGGCCAATCGCGGCTATGCTGTGCTGTCGGTCAATTTCCGCGGTTCGACAGGCTTTGGCAAAAGCTTCATCACAGCGGGCAACCTGCAATGGGGCCTCAAGATGCATGACGACCTGATCGACGCGGTCGATTGGGCAGTCAGCAAGGGCATCACAGCCAAGGACAAGGTCGCGATCATGGGCGGCAGCTATGGCGGCTATGCGACGCTCGCCGGCCTTGCCTTCACGCCGGACGCCTTTGCCTGTGGCGTCGATATCGTCGGCCCCTCCAATCTGGAGACGCTGCTGAACACCATCCCGCCCTATTGGACCGCCGGCATCGAGCAATTCCACCAGCGCATGGGCAATCCCAATACGCCCGAGGGGCTGGCGCTGCTCAAGGCGGCCTCCCCACTGCACAAGGCGGGCCAGATCAGCAAGCCGCTGCTCATCGGCCAGGGCGCGAACGACCCACGCGTGAAGCAGGCGGAGAGCGACCAGATCGTCGAGGCGATGAAGGCCAACAATATTCCGGTCACCTATGTGCTCTACCCGGACGAAGGCCACGGCTTTGCCAAGCCGCAGAACAATATCGCCTTCAACGCGATCACCGAGAGCTTCCTCTCGGCCTGCCTCGGCGGGCGGGCAGAGCCAATCGGCGCCACGGTCAAGGAGTCGAGCGCCAAGGTGCTGGCCGGCGCGGAGATGCTGCCGGGCCTGAGCGATGCGCTGAAGTAACTCGAAACAAAGGCAGGCCGGTGCCGTCCGGCCTGCCGCGCTCTAGGCGCATGTTCGAAAATGAGACAGTCTGGCGCATCCTTTAGGGAGGCGTTCCATGTTGAAGCCTGTGCTAGCGGCCGCTCTGGCCACCCTGTCTCTCCCCGCTCATGCCATCACCCCATTCGAGATCAGCGGCACCGCCGATGTATACCGGATCGATCAGGTCGCGCAGACCACGACCTATCTGGGCAAGACGACATTCTTCGCCAGCGGCGATCTCGCAGTGGGCGGCAATGGCGGTGGCACCATGCCCGGCGATTTCACCTATTCCGCCTTGTTTGGCCACATGACGCGCTGGGACATCGGCTTTTCGTTCGGGCCGGAGACGGCCGATCCCTTTGACGGGCTGTTTCACGCCACGCAGGGCGGCGGCCTCTTCATGTCCGGCTACGAGGTGTTTGACCGCGCCGACCTGACGATCACCAGCGCGCGCATGTGGCAGGATGAGAGCTGGCCGGCCGAACCCTTCCCAGATATCCGCTTCGGCTCCTTCGTCCCCGAACCCGCAAGCTGGGCGATGATGATGGGAGGCCTGGCGCTGGTGGGTGCGATGATTAGGCGGCGGGAGATGTCGTTGAGCTTGGCGCGGGCCTGAGGAGCACACCTCCCGAGCAGCACTACTAGTGCTCCTGCGAAGGCAGGAGCCCAGGGCCCAACCACAGCGCGCTATCGCCCTGGGCTCCTGCCTTCGCAGGAGCACGCGCTTTTCTTGCTTGTAAGTCCCTGATGCCAGCGCCCGCCCGCAACAATCGCGGGCGGGCGTCCGACCAGATCAGGCGAAGTAAACCGCCTTCGTCTCGGTGTAGTTTTCCAGACCCTCGACGCCGCCGTCGCGACCCAGGCCAGACTGCTTGAAGCCGCCGAAGGGCATGTGAATGTCCACCATCATGCCGTTGATCGTCACCGAACCGGCGCGATATTCGCGCGAGACGGCGAAGCCGCGCTCGGCATCCTGCGTGTAGATTGCGCCGTGCAGACCGTAGACGGTGTCATTGGCCTTGGCGATCATGTCCGCCTCATTGTCATAATCGACGAACGAGACGACCGGGCCGAAAATCTCTTCCTGGAAGATCGTCATGCTCGGGTCGACATCGGTGAACACCGTCGGCTCGATGAAGAAGCCACGGTTGAGGTCGGCCGGGCGACCGCCGCCGAGCGCAAGCTTGGCACCCTCGGCCTTGCCCTTGGCGATATAGCCCTGCACGCGCTCAAGCTGGCGCTGCATGGTGAGCGGGCCCATGCCGGTATCGGCCTCGAACGGATCGCCGACCTTCACCTTGGAGACGGCGCTCGTATAGGCGTCGATGATCTCGCTCTTGCGGCTCTTGGGCACCAGTACGCGGGTCAGCGAGAAGCAGACCTGCCCGGTGATCGGCATGGAATAGGGCACGAGGCTCTTGAGCACATGGTCCATATCGGCATCGTCGAGGATCATCGCCGCCGACTTTCCGCCCAGCTCCAGGCTGACGCGGGCGAGACGCTCTGACGCGACGCCGGCAATGTGCTTGCCCGCAGCGGTTGAGCCGGTGAAGCTGATCTTGTCGATGCCCGGGTGACGGATGAGGTGATCGCCCACCTCGCGCCCGGCCGGCAGCATGTTGAACACGCCGGCGGGGATGCCCGCTTCCTTGATCGCTTCAGCAAGGATGTGCGCATCGATGGGCGTTTCCGGCGAAGGCTTGCAGACCATGGTGCAGCCGGCGGCCAGCGCGGCTGCGACCTTGTAGACCAGCAGCACCAGCGGGGCGTTCCAAGGCGTGACCGCCGCGACGACGCCAACCGGCTCCTTCACGACGCGCACCTTATTGCCGCCCATCGAGCCAATGCGCTCATCGACGAACTTGTAGCTGTCGCACAGCTCGCCATAGAATTTGAACAGGCCGGGCACCTGATAGCTGGCCTTGCTGGAGAAGCCGATCACGGCGCCGACCTGGCCCGTCCAGGCCTCGGCCAGCTCGGGCATGCGCGCCATGAGAATGTCAGAGACCTTCTTGAGGTACACGCCGCGCTCGGCGGGCGCCATGCGCGGCCACGGGCCGGTGTCGAAAGCCTTGCGTGCGGCGGCGACAGCGACGTCCACGTCCGCCGTGGTCGGCTCGAAATAGGTGAGGACGGTTTCCTCGTCATGCGGGGTCACCACCGACAACTCATTGGTGCCGCTGCTCTTGCGCCATTCACCATCGATGAACAGTTGTGCCGCGCCGCGATCCTTTATGCCTTTGATCGTCTTGTTGAAATTTTCCATGCCGAATCTCCTAAGATCGAACGTCCTCTTCGTGGCGCCTTAATTGGCGATTGGCGCGCGAAGGCGCAAGCATGCGATGGCCACTTTCCGGATCGATCCCTGCCTCATGCTGCATTGACAGGGCGCCCGGCCGTGCCGAAGAAGGAGCGGAAAGGCATCGCGAACCGATGGGAAGGCGAACGCCTGCCGGCAAAGAGAGATCAGCCATCATGACCAGCGAAATGATCACCGTCGAAGCGCTTGTGGAAGCGCCCATCGATCATGTCTGGCGGTGCTACACGACGCCGCAGGACATCATGCAGTGGAATGCGGCATCCGATGACTGGCATACGACCGCGGCAAGCGTCGACTTGCGTGAAGGCGGCGCATTCTCCTCGCGCATGGAAGCCAAGGATGGCAGCGTCGGCTTCGATTTCGCGGGCACCTACACCCGCATCGAACCGGAGCGCCTGATTGAATATGCGTTCGGGGAGCGCACGGCCCGCGTGACGTTCGCGTCCGAAGAAAATGGCACCCATGTTCAGGTGCAGTTCGAGCCGGAGGACGAACATAGCCGCGATTTGCAGCGGGACGGCTGGCAAGCGATCCTCGACAATTTCGCGCGCCACGCCAAACAGGCGCATCAGGCAGGCTGATCTGCCCAAGGGGTGGCGGTCAGTCGATCACGTCCATCACCATGAGCCGCGCGACCGTCTCGTGCCGGAAGCGCTCGAAACTGCTGCGTGCGTCGGGCACCGGCAGACCGGTCACGAAGGCGGTTTCCAGATCCTGATGCATCGCGCGCATTTCCGGCAGGAATTCGCTGTGCGTGAGGATGTGCGGGCGGTTTTCGCGGATCGCCTCGACAACCAGCCGGCCCATTTCCAGAGGGTCCATGGCCGCGCGCATCGCGGCCCAGAAGCGCTTGACGAACACACCCTCCTCGCCCGGCGGCGCGCTGCTGTCATCTTCCGGCACCGGCATCAGCGCGCTCTGCACGGCGCCCGGATAGAGGCAGGACACGCCAATGCCATGCGGCGCCAAATCGAGCCGGAGCGTCTGGGTGTAGCCGCGCACGGCATATTTGCTCGCGGCATAGGCGCCGGCGCCGGGCAGCGGCACCATGCCGGCCATGGAGGCTGTGTTGATGACATGGCCGCCCTCACCCTGCGCCTTGATGATCGGCACGATGATCTTGCAGCCGTTGACCACCCCGCCCAGATTAATCCCGATGGTCCGGTCCCAATCCTCAAAGTCTGGATCATCCGCCGCACCGCCGCCACCGACGCCCGCATTATTGGCCAGCAGGTGGATTTTGCCGAACACGTCCAGCGCTTCCTGCGCCGCTGTGCGCAGCGCCGCCCGGTCGGTCACGTCCACCTTGATAAAATGCGTGGCGTTGTTGCCCGTCATCAGGTCACGGGCGGCGTCGAGATGGTCCTGATTGTAATCGGCGATAACGAGCTTCATGCCCTCGGCCAGAAACGTGCGCGCCATGCCGAGGCCAATGCCACTCGCCCCGCCCGTCACGAAGGCCACCTTGCCCGCAAAATTCTTCATGCCCGCCTCTCCTCATGGTCCGTGCGCCTTTGAGCGTCACATATTGCAAACAGGGTAACCCGCCGGAGGATCGGCGCCAAGCGGCTTGACCCATGCCGGACCGGACGCCATCAGGGCGGCGCGTGAAGGCTGCCGGGCAGCGATGGAATAAGGAGACGCAGGTGCAGTCCATTTTGGTGATCGGCGCGGGCTCGATGGGCTGCCTGTTCGCGGCACGTATTGCCGAGAGCGGCGCGAACGTCCTGCTCATCGATGTCGACAAGACCCGCATCGAAGCGATCGACCGCGACGGCATCCACCTCACCGACGACAATGGCACACGCACCATCTCGCTGCGGGCCGGACTTGCGGCCGATGCCCAGCCGCCCATCGATCTCGCTCTGCTCTTTACCAAGGGGATGCACAGCCGCTCGGCGATCCAGTCGATCGCGCATCTCGCGGCCAGCGGCACCTATGTGCTCACGCTCCAGAATGGCCTCGGCAATCCGGAGATTGTGGCGGAGAGTTTCCCGCAGGACCAGATCCTCAAGGGGATCGCCGCGCTTCCGGCCGACCTCCATGGCCTCAATGGTGTGGAATCCCACGGCACCGGCCATGTCGAGCTGGGCGCGATGACGCCGGCCGGCGCGCAAGCGGCGCAGGCCGCGACCGCCCTGCTCGCCCGCGCCGGTTTCGACGCGCGCTACAGCACGGACATCGATGTCGCGATCTGGGAAAAGGTCGCCTTCAACGCCGCGCTCAACCCGCTCGGCGCCGTCACCGGCCAGCCCAATGCCGGCGTGGACAACGCACCGGGCCGCCGCATCATTGCAGCGATCGTCGACGAGGTGGTGGCCACGGCCAAGGCCCATGGGGTGACGGTCGATCATGCGCGCATCACCGCCAGCATCGACCATGCCCTGGCCGAACATCGCGGTCACAAGGCATCCATGCTGCAGGACATGATTGCCGGCCGTGCCAGCGAGATCGACTTCATCAACGGCGCCATCTGCGACCGCGCCCAAGCGGTCGGCGTCCCCGCGCCCAGCAATCAGACGATGGCCGATCTTGTCCGGTTGATGGAGCTGGCCCGGCGATAATCCGAGCTAAAACATCATTTATTGCAGCGCCTTGCAGGCTGCATTGAAGACCATTTCGCGCAGTGCCGGAAAATCGTCGATGCCGTAGTCGGCAGCGTCATCGCTGCAGGCGATCTCGACGCGGCCTTTCCACAGGCGCAGGTCGATATCCTCCGGCTTGATCACCCGGCGCGCGGCGATGTCGTAGAAGCTCCAGACCCGCGGCGTGGTGTATTCGCCGACATTCTGCTCCACCACCAGCGCCAGGCGTCCGTTGCTCAGGCGTACAACCGAGCCGATGGGATAGACGCCGACGCTCTCGATGAAGTGATCGAGAATCTCGTCATCCAGCTCGCCTTCCATGCCCCGCATCAGGCCGAGCGCGGCATTGGGGTCGATCCGTGGCCGATGCGGCCGGTCGGACGTCATTGAGTCATAGACGTCGCATACCGCCGCCATGCGGCCGAACAGGCTGATATTCTCGCCAGTCAGTTGGTTGGGATAACCCGAGCCGTCGCAGCGCTCGTGATGCTCAAGGCAGACCAGTGCGACATCCTCGGCGATTTCGCCGCCCATCTGGAGGAACTCATAGCCAAGCGTGGTGTGCGTCTCTACGATCTTGCGCTCGCCCTCGCTCAAATCGTCGCTGATCGTCGCCACGTCGATGGGCAGATGGCCCATGCCCACGTCCATGAGCAGCCCGGCCAGCCCGGCTTCCTTCACCCGAGCATCATCGAGGCCCATCTGGCGGCCCAGCGCGATCATCAGCGCGCTCACCGCCAGGCCGTGCGCATAAAGCGAACTATTCTCGCGGCGGATGCGCATCAGGCCGTTGAAGGCGTGCGGATTGCGCTGCACGGAGGCGAACAAATCCTCGATCACCGGCTCCACCTGCCCTCGCGAGATGGCTTTGCCCAGCCGCGCCTGCTCGAAGACGGCGCTCATCACGCGGTTGGACCGCGCCACCACGGCCTTGGCATGGCCCACCTCCGCACCGACGCTCAAGGCCGTCGTGGAGCGTGGGTTGAACGGAACGACGTTCGATCCGCTCGCGCGCTCCGGCACCAGCTTGCGCAGCCGCTCCATGCGCACCCGCTCGGCAAGACCGACACCGCCCGAGGGGGCGGAGGAGCCCGCCGCCACGAGCGGTCGACGCAGCGTCGTCGCCGGCGGACGCGGACCGCCCGCACCCGCGACATCATCGCCCTTGTCGATGTCGATCATCACGCCCTCAACCTCGCTGGCGCGCAGGTCGGCGAGGATCTGGGGATCGGTCAGCAGGAATTTCGTCCGCCAGAACGGATGCTTGAGCCACGGCCCTTCAAGTTTGTGAATGAACATGCCGAGTTTCACGTCAGCAACATCGATTCTCTTGAGCATCTGGACTCCGCCGGTCAGGTACGAGCGACGACGATGGCGCCCGCACGATACTGAACGGCTAAGAGCCATGGTTATTTAATGGTTCGCCTTGTCCATGCACCATGATTGTCGGCCTTTTTACGCCGAGAGGCGAAACGGCGCTGCATTGACATCGTGAACAGGACGCAGCACGCAGCCCGCATGGCAAAGGAAACCCGCGCCACTCGGGCGCTGAGCAAGGCCGGCATCGCCTTCACCATCCATCTCTACGATTATGATCCGGCTGCCGCCCATATCGGCTTGCAGGCCGCCGAGGCGTTGGGTGAGCCACCCGAGCGCGTCTTCAAGACACTCATGACGCTGGTGGATGGCAAGCCGGCCTGCGCCATCGTCCCGGCGAGCAGCGAAGTGGCGATGAAGAAGTTTGCAGTAGCCCTCTCCGCCAAGAGCGCTGCGATGATGAAGCCGGCCGATGCCGAGCGCCTGAGCGGCTACAAGGTCGGCGGCATCAGCCCCTTCGGCCAGATGAAGCCGATCCGCGCGGTGATCGACGAGAGCGCTTTGGCCCAGCCGCACATTTATCTGAATGGCGGCCAGCGCGGCCTGCAGCTGTGCTTGGCGCCAGATCAGGCGATCGCCGCGCTCGGCGCGACGGTTGCGGCCATCACCGCCTGAACCGCAAGGTCAGTCCAGATCGGCTTGCATCGGCGCCGATGGGCCGCGCGGCTTCCATCGCGACAGGGTGAGGGTGAAGCAGGAGCCCCCATTGACCGTGCGGTAGGTCGCTGCGCCGCCATGCGCCTCGGCAATGCCCCGCACCACGGAGAGGCCAAGGCCGCTGCCTTTCGCCGCCCCGCCCTGCTCCATATACCGACGAAACGGATCGAAGGCATGGCGGGCGAACTCCTCCGTCATCCCTGGCCCTTCATCGGTCACGCTCAGGAGCACGCTGGACGAAGAGATACGCAACGTCACGGCCAATTGACCGGGATCGGCATGGCGATGGGCATTCTCGAGCAGCGCCATCAGGGCCTGTCGAATACGTGCGGTATCGACATAGCATAGGCCGCGATCGAAGGCGGTGACGATGCGGAAGCCCGCGGTCTCCAGCTCGGGCTGCATCAGCCGGACGACCGTCTCCATTTCTTCGGCGAGATCGACCTGCTGGAAGCGCATGTCCAGCCGGCCGCCTTCCATGAGGCTCACCGTGCGTAGATCCTCGATCAAGCGGGTCAGGGCATTCACTTGCGTGACGAGCGAGCGCAGCAGCGGCGGATCGGGCGCAAACACCCCGTCGGCGAGGCCCTGGAGACGCCCGGAAAGGATCGTCACCGGGGTGCGCAGTTCATGCGCGATGGTCGCGTTCCAACGGCGGACGGCCTCCCCCGCCTGCTCCAGCCGGTCGGCCAGCAGATTGAAGTCCTCCACCAGCATCGTGGCCTCGGTCGGCGCCCGATCATCGCTGCGCGCACGGACCTTGATATTGCCATCCGCAATGATCCGAGCGGTCTGCGCAACCGAAACCAGCGGCTGAACGATCCGCCGGGCCAGTCGCGTGGCCACCAGCACGGCGATTCCGGTCGAGACGACGCAGAACAGCCCGATGAGCAGCCATTCGATGCCGTGCGGGCGCCAGTCATCCGTCAGCGGAAACAGCATATGCGGCGCTACACGGATGATGACGCCATAAAAGATATAGAGCCCGATGATCGTGATCAGCACCGAGGCGACGGTGGAGATCACCGTGGACAACACGATCTGCCGCCCCAGACCGCCTGCCGGCTTCTTCATGAAATATCTGCCAGGCGAAAGCCGACGCCGCGCACATTGTTGATGAAACCGTGGGCGCCGGCGTCCTCCAGCTTGCGCCGCAGCTTGCTCAAATGCGTATCCACCGTCCGGTCGAGCGCGTCGCCGCCCGGCAGGCAGGCATCGACCAGTTCACCACGCGAGAACGCCCGCCGGGGTGCGCGCGCCATGTGCGCAAGAATGCGGAACTCGGTGAGGGTGAGGGACAGGCTCACGCGCAGCGGATCGTCCCCGACGATCACGCTGGCCAGATGGCTATCCATATCGATTTCGATGGGCCCGACCCGCAGGGTGGAGCCCCGGCTGCCGCCGGACCGGCGCAGCACCGCACGCGCCCTTGCGGCCACCTCCAGCGCGTTGAACGGCTTGACGACATAATCGTCCGCGCCGATGCGCAGCGCCTGCAGCTTGTCGATATCCTGATCGAGCGCAGTCAGCATGATAACCGGGGTCGAGCCGCGACGCCGCAACTCGGCCAGCACGTCCCAACCATTGAGCCGTGGCATCTGCACATCGAGCATTACGAGGTCCGGCTTGAGCGCAAGGTGCAACTCCAGCGCGGTCCGCCCATCTGCGGCACGAACCGTCCGGAAGCCTTCCCGCTCCAGATAGGCGGCGATGACATCGGCGATTTCCGGTTCGTCTTCCGCGACCAGCACGAGCGCGTTTTCGGCATCCATAGCATATCCTTCTGCCTGCAAGCCGTTACCGTAGTTCCAAACGGGGGGCCACCGGCCTCCACAATTTCTCTACACTTGACCAACACTGCCTCGACAAGCCAGTCCCAAAGGGCCAGCGCGGACAAGCAAAAATCAAGAGTCGGACATGATGACAAAATGCCCCCCCAGGCGCTCCGGCGCCTATATCGTTATCGCGTCGATGGCGCTTGTGTTGTCCGCCTGCTCAGGAGGTGAGACCCCATCCTCGCCTCCGCCGCCAGAGGTATCGGTCGTGAAGGTCTCCCCCTCGCGCGTCGACGTGGCGGACGAACTGCCGGGCCGGGTGATGGCCTTCCGTGTGGCGGAAATCCGCCCGCAGGTGAATGGCGTCATCCAGCGCCGGCTGTTCGAGCAGGGCTCCGAAGTGCGGGCCGGCCAGCCCCTGTTCCAGATCGACGCGACGCCGTTCCGCGCGGATACACAGAGCGCCGCGGCCGCCGTGCAGCGCGCCCAGGCCGCCCTCAACCGCGCTCGCATCCAGGCCGAGCGCCTGGCGCCGCTGGTGAAGGTCGATGCGATCAGCGGACAGGCCTATGACGATGCCGTCGCCGCGCGCGATCAGGCCGCTGCCGACCTCGCCCAGAGCCGCGCCACGCTGGCGCGCCAGCAGGTCGATCTCGGCTTCGCCACGATCCGCTCGCCGATCAGTGGCCGGATCGACCAGTCCATGGTGACCGAGGGCGCCCTTGCCGCCGTCGGCGGCGCAGAGCCGCTCGCCACCGTCCAACAGATTGACCGCGTCTATGTGGACGTGCGTCAGCCGGCCGCCCGCCTCGAAACGCTGCGCGAGGCGGCGCGTGCCGGCAATGCCGCCCAGGGTGCGCCCGTGGAGATCCTGTCGTCCGAGGGCAAGCCCTATGCGGCGACCGGACGCCTGCTCTTTTCCGGCATCAGCGTCGATCCCGGCACGGGCGAGGTGATCGCCCGGGTCGAGGTGCCCAATCCCACGCGGGCGCTGCTGCCCGGTATGTTCGTGCGTGCGCGCCTCCCCCGCATGGTCCTCCCCAATGCGCTGACTCTGCCGCAACAGGCCGTGCTGCGCGATCCTGCCGGTCAGGCCAGCGTCCGGATTGTTGGGAAAGACGGCAAGGTCGAGCTGCGGCCGGTGCAGACCGGGGATGTGCGCGACGGAAACGTCCTGATCACGCAGGGCATCAAGGCTGGTGAAACCGTGATTGTCGAAGGGCAGGATCGGGTCCAGCCCGGCGCCACCGTTTCGGCCAAGCCATGGCGCCCTGCAGCCGCCGCAAAGCCCGCCGCGCCCGCGGCCGCGCGCTGAAGACGAAAGCGAACCCATGCCCCGTTTCTTCATCGATCGGCCCGTTTTCGCCTGGGTGGTCGCCATCGCGATCATCCTTGCGGGCGTCATCGCCATCCCGCGCCTGTCGCTGGAGCGCTATCCGAGCATCGCGCCGCCAAGCGTCGAGATCACCGCGACCTATCCCGGTGCCACGCCGCAGACGCTGAATGACAGCGTCGTCAGCCTGATCGAGCGCGAACTCTCAAGCGTGCGCAACCTGCTGTACTTCGAAAGCTCGACGGATACGTCCGGTCAGGCCACGATCACCGCCACCTTCCAGCCGGGGACCAACCCGGAACTGGCGCAGGTCGACGTGCAGAACCGGCTCAAGGCCGCCGAGCCGCGCCTGCCGCAGATCGTCCGCCAGCTCGGCATCCAGGTCGATTCCGCCAATCGCAACTTCCTCAATCTGGTGAGCCTGGAATCGTCCAACGGCCAGCAGAACCTCGAGGAACTGTCGGATTATGCCGCGCGCTATGTTGTCGAGGAGCTCAAGCGCCTCCCCGGCGTCGGCCGTGTCCAGCTGTTCGGCGCCGAGCGCGCGATGCGCATCTGGGTCGATCCGGCAAAGCTGGCGTCCTACGACATTGCGATGAGCGATATCACGGCGGCGATTGCTGCGCAGAACACACCGGTTTCGCCCGGCGTGCTGGGCGGCGAGCCGATTGCCGAAGGCCAGCGCGTCAAGGTTCCGATCACCGTCGAGGGTCAGCTGAAGACCCCCGAGCAGTTCCGCGAGATCGTGCTGCGCGCCGGAACGGATGGCTCCGCCCTGAAGCTGGGCGATGTCGCCCGGGTCGATCTTGGTTCCGCGTCCTACTGGTTCCAGACTCGCCTCAACGGCAAGCCCGTGGCGTTGATGGCCGTCCAGCTCGCGCCCGGCGCCAATGCGGTCTCCACCTCCGCCCGCGTGCATGAGCGCATGGTCGAGCTCGCCAGGGCCATGCCCAACGGCATGTCGTACCGCATTCCGTTCGACACCGCGCCTTATGTGAAGATCTCGATCGAGAAGGTCATCGAGACACTGGTCGAGGCCATGGTGCTCGTCTTCCTGGTGATGTTCGTCTTCCTCCAGAAGTTCCGCTACACCATCATTCCCGCCGTCGTCGCGCCGATCGCCCTGCTCGGTACCTGCGCGGTGATGATGCTGGCCGGCTATTCCGTGAACGTGCTGACCATGTTCGGCATGGTCCTCGCCATCGGCATCATCGTCGACGATGCCATCGTCGTGGTCGAGAATGTCGAGCGCATCATGGCCGAGGAAGGGCTGCCGCCCAAGGAAGCGACGCGCAAGGCCATGGGCGAGATTACGGGTGCCATCATCGGCATCAGCCTCGTCCTCACCGCCGTGTTCGTGCCAATGGCATTCTACAGCGGCTCGGTGGGCGCGATCTACCGGCAGTTCACCATCTCCATGGCGGTCTCCATCCTGTTCTCGGCCTTCCTTGCCCTGAGCCTGACGCCAGCGCTCTGTGCAACATTGCTCAAGCCGGTCACTGGCCATGAGACCAAGAAGGGCTTCTTCGGCTGGTTCGACCGCAAGTTCGACACGATGACGCACGACTACCACAATTGGGTGACGCGCGCCTTGAAGCGCAGCGCGCGGATGATGGCGAGCTTCGCGGTCATCGTGGTGCTGATGATCGTCGGCTATACGAACCTTCCGTCATCGTTCCTGCCCGATGAAGATCAGGGCTATTTCATGACCGTCTTCCAGCTTCCCTCGGACGCGACGTCCGGCCGGACGCTGGAAGCGCTGGAAGTCTTCGAGAAGCACACCGCGCAGCGCGCCGGCATCGCCGATACCATCTCTGTGCTGGGCTGGGGCTTCTCCGGCGCGGGCGCCAATGTCGGCCTCGGCTTCACGATGCTCAAGGATTGGAGCGAGCGTGACGGCGCGACCGCATTTGGCGAGGCCGGCGCGGCAAATCAGGCCACCGGCGCCGGCGTGCGCGAAGGGCTCGTGATGAGCCTCATCCCGCCCTCCATCGATGGCCTCGGCACCACCGGCGGCTTCTCCGCGCGCCTTGAGGACCGCTCGGGCCGTGGGTTCGATGCCCTGATGGCCGCGCAGTTCCAGCTGCTCGGCATGGCCGCGAAAAACCCGGCCCTTGCCGGCGTCTATCCGGAAGGCTTGATGCCCGGCACCAGCGTCGAGATGGTGATCGACCGCCAGAAGGCGCAGGCCATGGGCGTGCCCTTCGAGTCCATCACCTCCACGCTGAGCGGGGCCATGGGCTCGGCCTATGTCAACGACTTCCCCAATAATGGCCGGATGCAGCAGGTCATCGTGCAGGCGGATGCCCCCTTCCGCATGAACCTTGAGGACGTGCTCAAGCTCTATGTCCGCAACGCGGCCGGAAACACGGTCCCGCTCTCGGAGCTGGTCACGCCGCGCTGGGAGACCATGCCGCTGCAGCTGGTGCGTTATAATGGCTATCCCGCCATGCGCATTGCCGGCCAGCCCGCGCCCGGCCACTCCAGCGGCGAGGCCATGGCGGAGATGGAGCGGCTTGCGAGCCAGCTGCCGCCCGGCTTCGCCATCGAATGGACCGGTCAGTCGCTTCAGGAAAGGCTCGCTGGCAATCAGGCGATCCTTCTGCTGGGCCTCTCGATGCTGGTCGTCTTCCTGGTGCTGGCCGCGCTGTACGAAAGCTGGGCAATCCCGGCGGCGGTGATGCTGGTCGTGCCGCTCGGCGTGCTCGGCGCCGTGCTGGCGGTCACCCTGCGCAGCATGCCCAACGACGTGTTCTTCAACGTGGGCCTCATCACGATCATCGGCCTCAGCGCCAAGAACGCGATCCTGATCGTGGAGTTTGCCAAGCACGCTTATGACAACGGCATGTCTGCGGTCGACGCCGCGTTGCACGCCGCGCGCCTGCGCTTGCGGCCGATCCTGATGACCAGCTTCGCCTTCACGCTTGGCGTTGTTCCTCTGATGCTGGCGGGCGGTGCGAGCAAGGAGACCCAGCGGGCCATCGGCACGGGCGTCTTCGGCGGCATGATCAGTGCCACCATTCTCGCGATCTTCTTCGTCCCTGTCTTCTTCGTGGTGGTGATGAAGCTGGTCGAGCGACAGAAGCGCAAGAAGCATGTCGATGGTTCATCGCAGACGCCTGCCGCCTACCCCGCATCGGAGAACTGAGATGCGTAAATTTGCCCTCGCAGCGCTGCTGCTGACCAGCGCCTGCTCCATGAATCCGCGGCTGGAGACGCCGCCTGCCCCAGTTGCGCCAGTCTACCCGCTCGCCTCTCCCGAAGAGGCAGCCAGTGCCGCGGCGCTGGACTGGCGCGAGATGTTTGGCGATCCGCGCTTGCAGCGGCTCATCGAGCTGGCGCTGGAGAATAACCGCGATCTGCGCGTCGCCACGCTCAACGTCGAGGCTGCCCGCGCGCAGTTCCGCGTCGCAAGAGGCGCGCAACTGCCGACGCTGGATGCCAGCGCCGCTTATTCCCGGCAGCGCGTCTCGGCGGCCGCCTCACAAACCGGCGCTGGGGCGGAGTTCAGCCAGTTCTCCGCCAATGCCGCACTGACCAGCTTCGAGATCGATCTGTTCGGCCGCCTCCGCTCGCAGAGCGAGGCCGCATTCGAGCGCTATCTCGCCACCGACGAAGGCCGCCGTGCCGCGCGCATCGCGCTGATCGGGTCGATCGTCGATGCCTATCTGGCCGAACGGCTCGCCGAGGAGCAGCTTGCCCTCACCGACCGCACGCTGGGCGATTGGCAGGATTCGCTGGCGATCACTCGCCGTCTCCAGCAGGCGCGGCAGGTCAGCGGGCTGGATGTTGCGCAGGCAGAGGGACAGGTGAGCCAGGCCCAGGCCGATCAGGCGATGCGCACGCGGATGCTGGCCGAGGCGCGCAACGCGCTGCAATTGCTGGTCGGGGCGCCCCTGCCCGCCGACCTGCCCGCCCCCATCGCGCTCATGGACCAGCCGATCCGCACCCAGCTGCCGGTCGGCCTGCCCTCCGCCCTGCTCGCCAGCCGGCCGGACATCCGTCAGGCCGAGCATGAACTGGTGGCCTCCAATGCCGATGTCGGCGCCGCGCGTGCTGCCTTCTTCCCGCGCATTTCGCTCACAGGTCTGTTCGGCTTCACCAGCATGGCGCTGGACAGCCTGTTCGATAGCGCAAACCGCAACTGGTCGTTCACGCCGCAGATCACCCAATCGATCTTCAACGGCGGCAGTTTGCAGGGCCAGCTCGATCTGGCGAAGGTTCGCAAGTCGATCGCCATCGCAAACTACGAAAAGGCCATTCAGTCTGCGTTCCGCGAGGTCGCAGACGGGTTGGCCGGCCGGGAGACCTATACCCGCCAGATCGAAGCCCAGCGTGGCGTCGCCCAGTCGGCCGCGCGGCGTGCCGAGCTTTCCCGCCTGCGCTATCAGGCCGGGGTCGATGCCCGGCTGGAACTGCTCGATGCGCAGCGCAGCGACTATGCTGCACGGCTCGCGCTGCTGGAATTGCGGCGTCAGGAGCTCTCCAGTGCCGCCGGGCTCTACCGGGCCCTGGGCGGGGGCGATGAGCCGACCGCGCCGACTGCTGGTCAGCCGACGCCGCCGAACTCCCAGTGACCATAGGCTTTCCCTCGCAGCAGTGAGGGCACCTGTGACGCCGGAACCGGCTTACTGAACAAGAAGCCCTGCCCCAGCGTGCAGCCCCGCGCGCGGAGATAGCGGGCCTGCGCGATGGTTTCGACGCCTTCCGCGACCGTCTGCATCCCCAGGCGCCGGGCCATCTGCAACACGGCGTCGATAACGGCCGTCGCGCCGGGGGTGCTGTCCTCGATCCGGTCGATGAACGACTTGTCAATCTTGATCACGTCGACCGGAAATTGCTGGAGATGGCTGAGCGAAGCATAGCCCGTGCCGAAATCATCCAGTGCGACCATCACGCCAAGGCCGCGCAGCTCCTCGAGCATCCGCGCGACTTCTGGCCCCAATTGCCCGATGAGCACAGTCTCCGTCACTTCGATGTCGATCTGGGCCAGACCCTGCCGATGGGCCCGGGCGGCATCCTCAAGACGGGCCGGCAAACTCGGCGCGCGAAAATCGCCCGCAGACACGTTGACTGCGATCCGCCCCGGCTCCAGCCCATCGGCCCGCCAGCGCGCGATGTCCGCAAAGATGCCGCAGATCATCCGGTCCGTGAGCCGCACCGACATTTCGGCATCCGAGAACGCCGCCTCGATGGCGGCGGGCGGCAGAACCTGGCCGTTCTCAGCCACCCGCAGCAGCGCTTCCCAGCCGTCGATCTGCCCGGTCTGGAGGTTTACCTTCGGTTGGTAGAACGGCACGATGCGGTCCTCGTCCAACCCTGCGCGCGCCATGACCAGCATGCGGGTTCGCCTCTCGGATGCGACCTTGAGTGACGGGGAGAACTCCCGGACAGAGCCGGGCATGTCGGCCTTAGCTGCATAGAGAGCAAGGTCAGCCGCGATCAGGAGGTCCCCGGGCTCAAAGCCATCGCGCGGCCAGACAGCGACACCGACGGAAAAGCTAACCGGAATGCGCAGTTCTTCGATCTGCACCGGCACTTCAAAGCAGCGCTTCAAGGCGTCCGCTACCGGGCGATATTCGTCCGCCGCAGACAGGCCAGGCAAGATGATTGCAAACTCGTCGCCGCCCAGCCGAGCCGCTGTCGCCCCCTCGGGGATACAGGAGGACAGGCGCCGAGCGACCTCCACCAACACCCGGTCGCCTGCGGCATGGCCGAGCGAATCGTTCATTTCCTTGAACCCATTGAGATCCAGGATCATGAGCGCCACCGGATCACCGGAATCACATGCCGCGTCGATCGCGGCCTGGATGCGAACGCCGAAAAGAGCCCGGTTCGGGAGCCTCGTAAGGTGGTCGTGATACGCAGCCCAGTTCAGCTCGGCCTGCGCCTGCTTCTGCTTGGTGATATCCAGTATCGATCCGACAAGCCGGACTGCTACGCCCTTGTCGCCGCGCACGATGACACTTCGCGCCTTGGTATCGATGAACGTCCCTTTGGCCGTGCGAAACCGAAACTCCTCGAGCCAGAACTTCTGGCCACTCTCCAGGGCCCGCCTCTGGTTCGCGAGGACCCGCTCCCGGTCCTCGGGGTGAATACGCTCGATCCACCAATCGAAATGCGTGGCCTGATCCAGTTCCGGATAGCCCAGGACTTTTTTGTACGCCCCGCTCCAGGTCGTAATGCCGGTTGGCAGGGAGCAGTCCCATATGACGTCGTTCCCAGCTTCCGCCGCCAGGCGGTAACGCTCCTCGCTCTGCCTGAGCGCGGTTTCGGCGATCACATGGTCGTGGATGTCTTCCAGCGTGCCATACCAGGCGAGGACTTTGCCATCTTCACCCCGGTGAGGCCGCGCCCGCGCCCGGTACCAGCGGTACATCCCGTTCGCCATGCGGATGCGATAGCGGACATCGGCGGCATCCGACTGATTTTTGACGACGTCCGCCCATAAGGCCTGAACGGTCGGAAGGTCATCAGGATGAACGGCCTGCGTCCATCCATATCCTAGCCCGGCCTCTAGATTGAGGCCCACCTGTTCAGCCCAAAGTGGGCCAATTTCGGTGATGCGTCCCTCCGCATCGGCCATCCAGGCGATCTGGGGATTGAGCTCGACATAGGCGCGATGATGCGCTTGCACATGGGCTAGTTCATCGAGCGCCTCGGCAAGCTGGCCGTCATCCGCCGATGCCGCACTGCCACCCATCAATCCACGCCAGGCCAGAACAAGGGCGGTCATGAAGAGCAGACTGGCCGCGCCTTCGACGATGATACGATCCATGTCAGGCCCGGTAGTCGTTCCGGCACGCGCACCCAAGGCCGCAACCCCTGTCAGCAGGATCGCTGAAAACGAAACGCCTGTCACCAGCCCCGCCATCACAAGCCAGGTCCGACGTACGCTCTGCGATTTCATGTTGAACGTATGACCGAGAATGGCCGTGGCCGTTAAAATGCCAGACCCGCAAATCGCCACAATGATCAGCATGCCCCGAATCTGCTGATCAACCACGACCAGATGGTAAAAGCTCTCCACGCCGTCCAATCGTCTCTGAGTTTAGGAGAGTGCTAAGCGTTCAAAGGTTAGTAAAACGTTGCCACAGGACGAAACGAACGGGCTATCGTCAGATCGATCAAATGGTGCTCACAAACCAGGAAAGATGACGCAAAGAAAAATCGCATTTTTCGGCTCGACTCGCTCAATCCCCCTGGAAGCGCGGCACCCGCTTCTCCAGAAAGGCCGCGACGCCCTCCTGAAAATCCGCGCTGTGGCCGGCCGCTGCCTGATTGGCGGCTTCGATGCCCATCGTCTCCGACAGGCTGTGATTGAGTGCGGCAGCGACCTGCTTACGGATCATGCCGATGGCGCGGGTCGGCCCTTGCGCGAGTTTGAGAGCAAGACCGCGTGCGGTTTCGCCGAGCCTCTCGTCGTCGGTCACGCGGGCGACCAGTCCGGCGTCCTGCGCCTCCTGAGCGCTCATCGGCTCACCAAGAAGCGCCAGTTCCAGCGCCTTGGCGCGCCCGGCGCTCTTCGCGACCAGCCATGTCGCCCCGGCATCGGGCACCAGCCCGATATTGACGAAGCCAAGCTGCAGATAGGCAGAGCGCGCCATCACCACGATGTCAGCGGCCAGCGCCAGGGCGACGCCAGCGCCGACAGCCGGTCCGTTGATCGCGCTCACCACCGGGATATCGAGGCCGGCCAACCGGAGGAACAGAGGATGGTAATAGGTCGCCAGGGTCTCCCCGAGATCGGCGCCGATGCCTTCGCTATCGGCCAGA
Organism: Sphingobium sp. B8D3A; assembly: GCF_025961995.1. NCBI lineage: Bacteria > Pseudomonadati > Pseudomonadota > Alphaproteobacteria > Sphingomonadales > Sphingobiaceae > Sphingobium > Sphingobium sp. B8D3A. Next base: position 2,405,599 of record NZ_JAOQOS010000001.1, read on the forward strand.
TCCGCGCCGGAGCAGAACGCCCTGCCCGTCCCGGTGATCAACACGGCCCGCGCACCTGCACGCACGCCCTCATCGAGCTTGCGGGTCAGGTCTGCCAGCAGGCCGGTGGACAAGGCATTAAGCCGCTCGGGGCGGTTGAGGGCAAGGGTCAGCACCCCATCGTCCAGCGTGGACAGCACGATCTCGCTCAATCGATCCTCCCTTGCGGCGCGGTTGCCGACCGCTGTTCTGACTGAACGCAGGCTAGCATCGTGCCCGCGCGCCGCAAGCGTCGCGCCAGAGCGAGTATGGATCGGCAAACACGAGCAGCAATTTGCGGAATTGCGAAATGAACGGGTTCCGCTACGGTGTGGGCGCCTTGAAGGGTCGTCCTGGTTTATCGGCACAGCAGCTAAGCCGCGCATGAAATTTGCGGATTGTGCTCACCGTCCCGGCCAGTGCGGCGATCCCTCACCCCGACTCGTACCCGGAGACAGTCCTTGCCACGCGGAAACAGATTATTCGTTGGCCAGAAAGTGCGCGATCTGCGCCTGCAGAGCCGGCTCGATCAGGGGGATATGGCCCGACTGCTTGGCATCTCCGTCTCTTATCTCTCGCAACTGGAGAATAACGACCGCCCCCTCACCGCGCGGGTGAAAGCGGCGCTGGCGGCGACCTTTCCGCTCGACTGGTCCGATTTCGACGCCCGGCCCGAGGAACAGTTGCTCGGCGCCTTCAACTGGGCGCTCGCCAATCCCGGCCATCGCTCACCGGCCCCCGACCCACAGCGGACCGAGCGGCTGCATGTTCAATATCCTGAATTCGCAGCGCGCTATGTGGAATTGCATCACGCGCTCCGGCAGACCGAGGGTCGGCTGGCCATGGCCGAACAGGCGCTTGGTAACGGCCTGCTGCCGGGCGCACGCGCGACTTTCGATCAGGTGAGCGATCGGCTGCGGCTGTTCGACAATTATTTCCATGATCTGGACACCGCCGCCGAGGATCTCGCCACGCAGCTCAGCATCGGCGCGCGCTCCGATGCGGAAGGCACCTTAGCGGCGCTCAGCGCGGCACTGCGCGACGAGCATGATTGCACCGTCAGTCGCGAACCACTCAAGACCACGCTGTTGCGCGCGCCCTCCCCCGATGGCCGGACCTTGCACGTCAATGATCGCCTGCCCGCCGCAAGCATCGCCTTCCAGCTCGCCAGTCATATCGTGCATTTGCGCGAGCTGGCCGATCCCACGATGCGCGCCGTCATCGCCCAGCATCCGGTCGGCGCGCCTGCCGATGCCCTGCTGCATCACGCGCTCGTCAATTATGGCGCTGCCGCCTTGCTCATGCCTTATGGCCTGTTCCGCGAAACGGCCCGGACGCTCCGCCATGATGTCGATGCGCTGGCGGCGCGGTTTGGCGTAAGCATCGAGCAGGTCGCGCATCGCCTCGCCACGCTGCAGCGACCGGGGCAGCGCGGCATTCCCTTCTTCTTCTGTCGCATCGATCCGGCCGGCAACATCACCAAGCGGCACAGCGCGACGCGGCTCGACTTTGGTAGCTATGGCCCGCTCTGTCCCCGCTTGAGGCTGCACGAGGCGCCAACGCGGCCCGATTACAGCGGAGCGGAGCGCGCGGAAATGCCCGATGGCGTGCACTATATCCTGCTCGCCCGTGCCATCGCACGGCCGGACCGCCGCCATGCCATCGTGCTCGCCTGCGAACGCGATTATGCCGCCCATCTCGCCTGGGCGGACGGGCTGGACCTCGCCGATGATACCGCAGTCACCCCCATCGGGCCCGGGTGTCGCCTGTGCCCGCGCGAAGGCTGCCCCCAGCGCGCCTTCCCGCCCATCGACCGCCCCATCCATGTCGAGCGGGATGGCCGGCACGTCATTCCCTACAGCATCGGCTGAAGGGCGTGCCGGCCTGAACCTTCAGCGCATCAGCACCAGCTCTTCCGCCATGCTGGGGTGCAGCGCCACGGTGGCGTCGAAATCGTCCTTGGTCAGGCCCGCCTTCACCGCGATGGCCGCCGCCTGCAGGATCTCGGGCGCATCCGGGCCGATCATATGGATGCCGACCACCCGCCCGGTCGTTTCCTCGCAAATCAGCTTGTAGAGACTGCGCTCGTTGCGATTGGCCAGCGTGTTCTTCATCGGCCGGAAGTCGGAGGTATAGACCTTGACCGCGCCCAGCGTGTTGCGCGCCTCGCCCTCAGTCATGCCGACCGCGCCGATCGGCGGATGGCTGAACACGGCAGATGGAATGCAGCCATAATCCACCGTCCGGGGATTGCCGCCGAACACGGTGTCGGCGAAGGCATGGCCCTCCCGGATCGCCACCGGGGTGAGCTGCACCCGGTCGGTCACGTCGCCCACCGCGTAAATGCTCTCGACGTTGGTGCGGCTATATTCGTCGACCTTGATCGCGCCCTTCTCCGTCTCCACGCCAACCTTGTCCAGGCCCAGCCCGTCGATCTTGGGATTGCGGCCGGTGGCGAACAGCACCAGATCGGTCTCGATCGGATCGCCCCCCTCGATAAACACCTTGAGGGAGCCATCCTCCTGCTTCTCGATCTTTTCGAGCGGGGTGTTGAAGCGGAAGTTGATACCCTTGGCCATGCTGATCTGCAGCAGCCGGTCGCGAATCTGCTCGTCATAGCCGCGCAGGATCTGGTCGCCGCGCAGCAACACCGTCACCTGACAGGCGAACTCGTGGAAAATGCCGGCAAACTCGTTGGCGATATAGCCCCCGCCAAAGATCGCAACGCGCTTGGGCATCTTTTCCAGATGGAAGACCTCGTTGGAGGTGATCCCCAGTTCCGCGCCGGGCACGTCAGGCACATTCGGCCAGGCGCCGACCGCGATGAGGATGACCTCGGCGGTCACCAGCTTGCCGCTGGCCAGACGCACCTCATGAGGCCCCTCCACCGTCGCGCGCTCGTGGAAGGTCGTCACTTTGTTATTGTCGAGCGTCTGCTGATAGAGCCCTTCGAGCCGGGAGACCTCGCCGATTACATTGTCGCGCAGGGTCGGCCAGTCGAAGCTGCAGTCGGAAATATCCCAACCGAACCGGCGGGCATCCTTGATGTCCTCGGCAAAGTGGGCACCGTAGACGAGCAGCTTCTTGGGCACGCAGCCCCGGATCACGCATGTCCCGCCGACCTTGTGCTCCTCCGCCACGGCGACCTTGGCACCATGCGCCGCTGCAATGCGCGAAGCCCGCACGCCGCCCGACCCGGCACCGATTACGAACAGGTCGAAGTCATAGTCGCTCATCAGGGGAGATCCTCGGAATGTCTTGATCGTGTCCGCGCATATGGGCGTGAGCGCATCGCACGCAAAGCAATTTTGCGAGGGGCGCCACCAGATTCGCTACGTCTTCCGGCGCCGCGCAACGCTGTGAGTGGACGGAAAGGCGCCGCGCACCGGGCAATTGCGCCCGCTATCGCTAGCCTCTTGTCACGCCCCGCCCTAGGCTCTAGGGCATCTCCAGATTGAAGACCAAAGTAAAGCAAAGGACCTCTCATGAGTGAGACCGCGGATCGCGTGAAGAAGATCGTCGTCGAGCACCTCGGCGTCGAGGCGGACAAGGTGACCGAAGACGCGAGCTTCATCGACGATCTGGGCGCTGACAGCCTCGACATCGTCGAGCTCGTCATGGCTTTTGAGGAAGAGTTCGGCGTCGAAATCCCCGACGATGCTGCCGAGAAGATCGCCACCGTCAAGGACGCGATCGATTTCATCGACGGCAAGCAGTAAGATAGCGGGAGCCCGGTTCGCGGCCTCGTCGCGGACATGCACCGGCCAGTGAATACACATGGATACGGCTCTCCGGTTGCGGGTTTGACTCGCTATGGGAGGGCCGTTCGTGTTTGATCAGCGCCTGGCGTTCCGGGCAACTGGCCGGGTGACTGGATCAGGAGAGTGAAATGCGTCGTGTCGTCGTAACAGGTCTCGGCATGGTTTCGCCCCTTGGCGGCGACGTGGAGACAAGCTGGAAGAACATCATTGCCGGCCGGTCGGGCGCGGAAACGATCACCCGTTTCGACGCGACCGATTTCCACACCAATTACGCCTGCGAAGTGAAGGCACCGGATCATGAATTCGGCTTCGACCCGAATAAGCGCGTGGATCACAAGGTCCAGCGTCAGGTCGATCCGTTCATCGTCTATGGCATCGACGCGGCCGGCCAGGCCATAGAAGATGCCGGCCTGACCGAGATGAGCGAAGCCGAGCGGCTGCGCACCGGCTGTTCGATCGGCTCGGGCATCGGCGGCCTGCCAGGCATCGAGAGCGAATCGCTGGTGCTGGAGCATAAGGGCCCCAAGCGGGTCTCCCCGCACTTCGTCCACGGTCGCCTGATCAACCTGATCTCCGGTCAGGTCTCGATCAAATATGGCCTGATGGGCCCTAATCACGCCGTCGTTACGGCCTGCGCGACGGGCGTTCACTCGATCGGCGACGCGGCGCGGATGATCGCGCTCGACGATGCCGATGTGATGCTCGCCGGCGGCGCGGAAAGCGCCATCTGCCCGATCGGCATTGCCGGCTTCGGTCAGGCGCGTGCCCTTTCGACCGAATTTCGTGACGAACCCTGGCGTGCCAGCCGCCCGTGGGATCAGGCCCGCGACGGCTTTGTCATGGGTGAAGGGGCCGGCGTGGTCGTGCTCGAGGAATATGAGCACGCCAAGGCGCGAGGTGCGAAGATCTATGCGGAGATTCTCGGCTACGGTCTCTCGGGCGATGCCTATCACGTCACCGCACCGCACCCCGAGGGCTCAGGCGCCTATCGCGCGATGGAAATGGCTATGCGCAGGTCCGGGCTTTCGCTTGCCGATATCGATTATGTGAACGCCCATGGCACCTCCACCCCGCTCGGCGACGAGCTGGAGCTTGGCGCAGTGCGGCGGCTGTTCGGCCCGGCGCTGGAGACCATGTCGATGTCGTCCACCAAGTCGGCCATCGGGCATCTGCTCGGCGGTGCCGGCGCGGTCGAGACGATCTTCTGCATCCTCGCCATGCGCGATCAGATCGTGCCGCCCACGCTCAACCTGGATGATCCCAGCGAAAGCTGCCAGGGTGTCGACCTCGTGCCGCACACCGCCAAGCAGCGGAAGGTCAAAGCCGTGCTCAACAACAGCTTCGGCTTTGGCGGTACCAACGCCAGCCTTGTGCTCAAGGCTCTCTGACGGCTGCAATGCGCCGCATCGTCCTCACGGTCGCTGCTCTGCTGCTGGCCGGACTGGCCGTTGCGGCGCTTCTTTTCGTCCATGGCTGGTCGAGGCCCGGCCCGCTTGAGGCCGATGCGACGATCATCGTTCCCGAGGGGGCGACGCTGCGCAAGGCGGCCGATGAGCTGGAAGCGCAAGGTGCTATCGGCTCCGCCACCGCCTTCCTTGCCCGCGCGCGGGTGCTGGGCGGCGATGGATCGATCAAGGCGGGCGAATATCGCATTCCCCGGCGGGCGAGCAACGCCGACATTCTGGGCATTCTCCAGAGCGGCAAGACCCTCGTCCACCTCGTCACCATCCCAGAGGGTATGCCCTCCATCCTCGTCCATGAGCGGCTGATGGCGAATGACGAGCTGATCGGAGACATTCGCGTGCCCGAAGAAGGCTCGGTGATGCCGGACAGCTATGGCTACCAAAAGGGCGAGACCCGCGCGGCAGTGCTTGGACGGATGCAGGCCGCGATGACGAGCTTCATTGCCGCGCAGTGGCCCAAGCGCTCGACTGCAACGCCAGTCAAGACACCTGCGCAGGCCGTCACCCTCGCCAGCATCGTGGAGAAGGAAACCTCCATCCCCGCCGAGCGACCGACGGTGGCCGGTGTCTACGCCAATCGGCTGCGCGAGGGCATGATGCTGCAGGCCGACCCCACGATCATCTACCCAATCACCAGGGGCAAGCCGCTCGGACGCCGCATCCTCCAGTCAGAGATTCGCGCGGTGAACGACTATAATACCTATGCGATGACCGGCCTGCCCAAGGGGCCGATCGCCAATCCCGGACGCAGTTCCATAGAGGCCGTGCTGCGGCCGGCCGCGACGAAGGCGCGCTACTTCGTCGCGGATGGCAAGGGCGGCCATATCTTCGCGGAGACGCTGGCCGAGCATAATGCGAACGTGCGCAAATGGTATGACATCCGCCGTGAACGCGGCGAAATGTGAGCTTTGCTCAGCGGAGCAAACCCCTGCTCCGCAATCGCAGCGCATAGCCCAGTTGCAGCAGCGCAATCAGCACGATGAAGGCCGGGAACAGCGCAGCACTCGCCCCCTTGACCGCCAGCAGATCGGTGCCGAGGAAGGAATAGCCGAACTGGACCAATATGGCGATCAGCGCGATGAGCGAGAACCAGACGGCGGCGGCGCGCCGTGCCAGAAGGGCAACGGCGCCGGCAAACGCGGCGGCAACGGCCACGCCGTAGCTCAGCCAGGCCCAGCGCGGCATGTTGGCCCAGATTTCCGCCTGATAGGGATCGGCCATCGCCAGCTCTTCGAGATTGGCGGTCGATTGGACAATGAAGGCGGCGATGCCGATCAGGGTCCATATTAGAAACAGAATAGCCGGGATCCGCGACATGCTCCGGCTGCGATGGTCCCCCACACCTGTCATCACACACCCCCTCCCCATGGCTTGTTGCACGGCCATTTTAACCCGGTTCTGACATGACGCCAACTGTCCTCGAACTGCCCCGCGGCCCCCTCATCGTCACCGCTCAGTTGAGGAGCGCGGACCAAGCCTGGGCCGACCGGCTGCGTCAGACCCATTATCCCGCCGCTCGCAATCAGGTGCCCGCCCACATCACCTTGTTCCACCATCTCCCGCCGTCCCTGCATACCGAACTACGGACGATGTTGAAGGGACTGGTCGATCGCCCCCCACCTCCCGCCAGTCTGGGCGAGCCGTTCGGGTCAGGCGGCCTTGTCGCGCTGGCGGTGGAGAGTGGCGAACTTCTCGACATACGCGCCATGATCGCCGAGCGGTTTGAGCGGCACCTCATCCCGCAGGACCGAGCACTCAAGCGCCTGCACATCACGGTCCAGAACAAGGTCACTCCCTCCGTCGCGAAGGAGACGCTGGCGCTGTTGCGGGCACAGATCCGCCCTGCCCCTCTCGGCATCGCCGGCCTTGCGGTATGGGTTTATGAAGGCGGCCCTTGGTCTGCGCTGAGCCAGCACCCCTTTCGTCGCTGATCGTCGTCACAAACGAAACGGCCCGCTTCATCACGAAGCGGGCCGCTGCATCAGCCGGGCCTTGCCCGCCGTTTCGTCACAATCAGAACGAGATCGACGCCTGCACATACCAGCTGCGCGGACGTGCGTAGATCTTCTCGGCATAGCCGAGCGTGCCGAGCGACGCATTGCCCTGCACCAGATACAGCTCGTCGAACAGGTTCTGCACGCCACCGGTCAGCTTCCAACCGGTCGCCTTGTTAGCCAGCGTGACGGAGGCATTGCCGACGAAATAGCCGTCCTGCTCGATCTCCGGCACGCTGCCGGTGATGAACTTGAGGCTGGCGCTGTAATTGCCGTCGAAGCGAGGCGTCAGCGTCACGTCGTCGTTGAGCGGGATCTCATAGCCGATGCCGAAATTGCCCTGGAAGGAGGGCGTGAACGGCAGGTCATCGCCCGGCTGAACCGTCGCCGTCGCGCCCGGAACAGGCGTGATGCTCAGGATCTCATCGTTGAGCGTGCTCGCCGCGATGTCGATCCGCAGGCCGTAAGCGCGCGGATGATAGCTCAGCTCGCCTTCAAGCCCGCGAATACGCGCCTTGCCGCCGTTGAACAGCAGCGGCACGACACCCTGACGGAAGATCAGCTGGATATTGCTGTAATCCGCCTGGAAAGCCGCCGCGTTGAAGCGGAAATCGCCGAAATCGAACTTGGCGCCAATCTCGTAGCTATCCACCTTCTCCTCGTCGAACGGCGTCGGCACATTGCCCGGAGGCGCCGCATTGTAGCGCGTGTTGAAGCCGCCCGACTTGAAGCTGCGCGAGTAGGAAATGTAGGTGCTGACATTGCGCGTCCACGAATAGCGCACGCTCGCCGAGCCGGTCAGCGCAGAGAAGCTCTGCGAATAGGGGCCCGGATAGATGAACAGCGGGCCACCCTGCGGGATCGCCAGCGTCGGCAGCGGATCCGGGTCCGGCAGCGTGGCTGGGAACAGGTTGAACACGATGCCGTGATATTTCTTCTTGTCCCGCGTGTAGCGCAAACCGCCAGAAATCTCGAGATTCTGGATCGGCTTGACCGAAAGCTCGCCGAATACCGCGATGGAATCCGTTTCCAGATCAGAAACCTGCAGGTCGCGCGAGCCGGGGCCGCCTGCCAGCAGGGACCCGATGACCGGCGGCGACGGCGGGAAGGCCAGCGGCACGGTCGCCCGCTCGTTGGTCTTCTCATTGAAGTAATAGCCACCGATGATGCCGTTGAGCACCGGCGATTCATACTGCAGCTGGAGTTCCTGGCTATACTGGTCGGACTGCGAGCCCACATCCGTGGTGATCAGCAGCAGCGGGGTATTGTCCGCATCGCGCACGCCGCGCGACTGGGTGGAGCGATAGGCGCTGATCGACTTCAGCAGGACATTAGAGGTCACATTCGCGGTGACCGTGCCCGAGACGCCCCAGACTTCCGAAGTACTCAGCACCGGCGCCGTGCCGCCATTGACGAACGGGCCCTTGTCCTGGAAATTGTTGGCGCAGCGAGCATCGTTGATCTGCGGCACGTTCGGCGCACCGAAGCGCGGATCGCCGGGCGTGAGCGGCGCGAACGGAATGGTGGCGCCGGGGCAGCCGGCCGCCACGCTTGCGATCGCCGCGACCGGTGCGTTCCGGTTCACGCCGGCGAAGACGAACGGCGCACCGTTCTCGTCCCGCTTGGTGTAGTCACCGCGGATGTTCACCTTGATGTCCGGGCTGGCTTCCCAATAGAGCGCGCCATTCAGCGTCGCGCTATCGTCATTGCCGAGATCAATGCCATCATATTCGCGGATCACATAGCCATCGCGCTTGCGGAAACCGCCCGAGACGCGCGCCGCCAACGTGTCGCCCAGCGGAATGTTGAGGGCGGCAAAGCCTTCCATCAGACTGTCCGAGCCAAGGCGCAGACGCACATCCGCGCCGAACCGGCCCAGCTCCGGCTGCTTGGTGCGCACGAGAATGGCGCCGCCAATCGTGTTGCGACCAAAGAGCGTGCCCTGCGGGCCGCGCAGCACTTCAACGCCGGCGATATCGCCGAAGTCGATGGCGCCACCGACAGCGCGGCCGACATAGACTTCATCCAGATAAATGCCCACGCCCGGATCGACGGCTGCTGTGGGATCGAGCTGGCCGATGCCGCGGATGAACACCACCGTCGCAGCGGAGTTGCCGGAGAGCTGGCCGGCTGTCTTGAACTGGAGGTTGGGTGTGATCGTCTCGAGATCGGACGTCTGGTTGATCTGACGGTCTTCGAGCACCTGCGCATCGAAGGCGGAGATCGCGACAGGCGTATCCTGCAGGGATTCGGCCCGGCGACGCGCGGTCACGATGATTGTGCCGGCTTCCGATTCCGTATCCATCGCCTGGGGCGTCTGAGTCGCGGCCGTATCCTGCGCCAAGAGCGGCGTGGAGATCAGCGCGCCGAGCGCTGCGCCAATGAGAAATGGGGCTTTCATGATATCCTCCCTGTGGTTTCTTGGTCGGCGCAGCGAGGCCGCGCGTGCCCCGCAGGGCATTGACCTGGTCGCAAAAATAAGCCCATCATGCGCAACTAGCAATGCGGCATAACAATCAGTGCGCGGCTGTGATATACGCGCAACACACCGTTAGCTGGGAAATGATTTTCAGGCGGGAAGCCATAGCCATGAGGCAACCGCAAGCATGAGGAGGGGAGCGATCGACCAACCTGCCGAACCGTCCGATGCTCTTTCGCTCGGTCTTCTGGGCGATCTAGCCGGCTATCATCTTCGCCGCGCCTTCGCGGTAATGTCTGCCGACTTCTCCCGCACCTTTGCCGATAGCGACATGCGGCAAGTGCTCTTTGCTGTGTTGTCGGTCGTCTCCGCCAATCCCGGCATCAGCCAGGGCCGGGTGGGCACCGCGCTCGGCATCAAGCGCACCAATATGGTGACCCTGGTCAATCAGCTCGTCGCGCTCGATTTCGTGACGCGCCGGCCTTCGACCTCAGACCGCAGGGCGTTTTCCCTCACGCTGACGGACAAGGGCGCCACCGCCTTCACCGAGGCCGCCGCACGCATCCACCGCCACGAAACCCAGCTTCTGGCGCATCTCGATTCACGAGAGCAACAGTTGCTGATCGATCTGCTGCGCAAGATCAGGCCGGTGGGCGCCGAGGACTTGTCCCCCTCAGACGCGCCAGACCTCAGCCGCTAGGCGACGCCGACCTCTTTCAACGGAATTTCGCCATCTGCCAGTTGCGCCCGGTCCAGGCGGCTCCCGGCGACGACATGGGCGCGGCCCTGCACATAATCCTTGGTGCGGTTGACGCAGTCGAGCGCAATGACATGCCCCTGCCGCAGATAGACGACCGAGAAGCTGCGCGAAGCTGGATCGCCGCGCACGATGCACTCGTCGAAATCCAGCGACAGGCCGATCGTCTGCAAGCGCAGATCATATTGGTTGGACCAGAACCACGGCACCGCCTCGTAGGGAGCGGGGTTGCCCATGATATGCTGCACGGCCGTGCGCGCCTGATCATTGGCGTTCTGCACCGATTCGAGCCGCATCCGGCGCCCCGCCGCAAAGCGGTTCTCATGCGCGGCGCAATCACCGATCGCGTAGACGTCAGGCAGCGAGGTCTCGCAATATTGATCGACATCTACGCCGTTGCCGCCGCTCGCCCCCGCGAGAATCAGCGGCCCGGTCTCCGGCACAATGCCGATACCGACGATCACCGCATCAGCCGGGATCACCTCGCCATCGGCCAACCGAACGCCGGTGGCCTGCCCCTGATCACCGGTCTCGATTGCATCCACCGAGGCCGAGAGGCGCACGTCCACACCATGGGCGCGATGTTCCTGCGCGAAGAAGTCGGACAGTTCCGGCCCGGCAACGCGCGCCAGCAGCCGCTCCTGCGCCTCCAGAAGCGTGACCTGCTTGCCGAGCTTGCTCAGCACTGCCGCCGCTTCAAGGCCGATATAGCCGCCGCCGACGATGGCGAACCGCTCCGCCGTGGGCAGAATGGCCATCAACCCATCGACATCGGCGCGCGATCGCACGGTGAACAGACCGCTCGCCGTCGAACCCGGACAGGACAGCCGCCGGGCCGAGCCACCGCCCGCCCAGATCAGCTTGCCATAGGAAAATTCCGTACCCTTGGCCGTGACCACCTGATGCGCGACCGGATCGATCGTCTTGACCCGCTCCCCGAGGAACAGCGAAATCGCCTGATCCGTCCAGAAATTGGCCGGGCGCAGCAGGATGCGCTCGAAGGTCTTTTCGCCGGCCAGATAGTCCTTGGACAGCGGCGGGCGCTCATAGGGAAACTCCGGCTCATCGCCAATCAGGCCCACGGACCCCTCATATTTGAGCTGGCGAAGCAGGATCGCCGCCTGCGCACCGGCATGGCCTCCCCCCACGATCAAGCAGTCGAAATGCTGCACGTCATCTCCCCAATGCAAATTACCCCGCGGCCTTGCCAGAGAAACGAAGGTGCCGCAATCGAACGGTCAACCATTGACCATCCGATTTCGCCTGCGTATAGCGCGCCGGCCTGACGCCGCAAGGCGGCAGCATGCCCTTGGGGCGGAGTAGCTCAGCCGGTTAGAGCAGCGGAATCATAATCCGCGTGTCGGGGGTTCGAGTCCCTCCTCCGCTACCATCCTTTCAGCATCGTAGATCGCAAGCCGCGCCTTGTCCGAGGCTGGAAGAGCGGGCCGTAGACGTGGCGCGCCCTCCCCTGCTCAGACGAGTTCCTGAAGGTCTGCCGGGCTGAAGCCCTTGAGGTCGCTCCACGCCTGCTGCTGCACTTTGCGGGGCCATTGCGCATCGCTGATCAGCGCGCGGCCTACGGCGATGAGGTCGAATTCGTCGCGCTCCATCCGCTCGATGAGGCGATTGAGCTCCACGCTTGTCGAGCTTTCACCGCCGAAAGCCGCCAGAAACTCGCCCGAGAGGCCGACGGACCCGACGCTGATCGTCGGCGCGCCGGTTAGCTTCTTGGCCCAGCCAGCAAAATTGAGGCCGGCCTCGCCGTCGATCTCCGGGAATTCAGGCTCCCAGAAGCGGCGCTGCGAGCAGTGGAGGATATCGACGCCGGCATCCACCAGCGGCTGCAGCCAGTCCTCCATCTCGGCAGGCGTCGCGGCCAGCCGGGCGGAATAATCCTGCTGCTTCCACTGGCTAACGCGCAGGATCACCGGGAAATCTGGCCCGACGGCCGCGCGAATGGCGGCGACGACCTCACCGGCAAAGCGCGCCCGCTCGCGGATGGTAGATCCGCCATAGCGATCCTCGCGGACATTGGTGCCGGACCAGAAGAACTGGTCGATCAGATAGCCATGGGCGCCGTGGATTTCGATGGTATCGAAGCCGAGGCGCTTGGCGTCGGCGGCTGCCTTGGCGAAGGCCGCCACGGTATCGGCGATATCCTCCTCGGTCATCGCGACGCCGCGCGGTTCGCCGGGCGCGAGCAGACCGGAGGGGCTTTCCACCGGCGCGTCCGGCTCCCAGCCGCTACCGGTGCGAGTCGAGCCGGTATGCCAGAGCTGCGGCCCCATTCGCCCGCCGGCGGCATGGACTGCCTCGATCACTCCCGCCCAGCCGGCCAGCGCCGCCTCGCCATGGAAGAAAGGAATGCCCGGATCGTTGCGCGAGGCTGGCCGGTCGATCACCGTGCCTTCCGAAAGAATGAGCCCTGCCCCGCCCTCGGCCCGCCGCCGGTAATAGTCCGCATTGGGCTGGCCAGGAATGCCGCCGGGGGCCTTCGCCCGCGTCATCGGCGCCATCACGATGCGATTGGGGAGGGAAAGCGATTTGAACTGAAAAGGCCGAAAAAGTACGTCGCCAATGCCAGGCATAGCCGGTAACTCCAGGGTTCAGAGTGGGTCGTCGGCTTGGTAGATAGGGGCGCGACGCCAAATGCCAAATGCCTGGGAGGATTTGCGGGCAGCGACCTTCCCAGCTGTTCGCCGCAAGCGCGGTCATCTGGCGTTCAGGCTGAGATGCGATACCTGCGGCGTGCCGACCGACCGCCTGTACGCGCAACCAACCCGCGCGCTCATCTTCCGCCAAGGCCGGCATTTCCGCCCGACCATCATTGCCCTGAGTTTCAGGGTGACCCCGCACGCAATGGGCAATAGACTGGCATCATGACCTTTTCCGATATCTTCCGGCCCATCGTTTCCGCGACCGTTGTCCTCGGCCTGATCGCTTCGGCGCCACTGGCCGCACAGGGCGAGGTGCCCGGCCTTCTCCAGCCCCAATCCAAGGCGGGCGAGCCGACGCTCAAGCCCACGGTTCCGGCCGAGCGCCCGTGGCTCTACGAGAAGAGCGACGTGCCCATCGACCCGGCATGGCAGTTCGGCGTGCTGGACAACGGCCTGCGCTATGCGGTGCGCCGCAACGATGTGCCGGCCGGACAGGTATCGATCCGCGTGCGGGTGGATGTCGGCTCGCTGATGGAAGAGCCTGCCGAAGCCGGCTTTGCGCATTTCATCGAGCATCTCTCCTTCCGTGGATCGCGGGATGTACCCGATGGCGAATCGAAGCGGATCTGGCAGCGGCTGGGCGCCGAGTTCGGCAGCGACAGCAATGCGCAGACCACGCCCACCGGCACAACCTATGCGCTCGATCTGCCGCGCGCGACGAACGAAGGCATTGACGAGAGCCTGCGCATTCTCGCCGGGATGATGCAGCAGCCCAACATCAGCAAGGCGCCCGTGGAGGCCGAACGCGCCGTCATCCTCGCCGAGCGGCGCGAGAGCCTTGGCCCCGGCGCCCGGCTGGGAGACGAAATCCGCGCTTTCTATTTCGCCGGCCAGCGCCTCGCCAGCCACAGCCCCATCGGCACCGAGCAGACGCTGCTCAAGGCGACGCCGCAAGCCCTGCGCGCCTTCCACGACCGCTGGTATCGCCCCGATCGCACCGTGATCGCCATTTCCGGGTCCATGGAGCCGGCCGCTCTCGAAGCGATGGTCCGCGCGCATTTCTCCGGCTGGAAGGCCAAGGGCCGCGCGACGCCGCTGCCCGACTTCGGCAAGCCCGATCCCTCCGCCCCGGCCACCAAGGTGATCGTCGAGCCGAGCGTGCCCTATAGCGTGGGCCTCGCTTATTTGCGGCCATGGGTGTTCAACGAGGACACGATCGTCTTCAACCAGATGCGGCTGGCCGACATGGTCGCGCTGGAACTGATCAATCGGCGCCTCGAAGCCGTGGCCAGCGACGGTGCGTCGTTCGTGCAGGCCAATGTGTCGCTGGATAACAGCATGCGCTCGGCCAATGCGACCTATGTGACCATCGTGCCGAATGGGAGTGATTGGGAGAAGGCGCTGCAGGAAGTGCGCGCGATCATCGAGGATGCCCGCCGGGTCGCCCCCAGCCAGGTCGATATCGACCGCGAGTTTCAGGGCATGGAAGCCGGCTTTGCCGCGCTGGTGGCCAGTGCAGCCATTGAGGGTAGTCCCCAGCAGGTCGAGAGCATCGTGCAGGCGGTGGATATTCGCGAGACGGTCGTCTCCCCGCAGGACCAGCTCGCCATCTACCAGTCCTCCAAGAAATATATGACGCCCGAGCAACTGCTCGCGGCGACCAACCGGCTGTTCTCCGCTACGGTGGAACGCTCCCTGCTCAGCCTGCGCGCGCCCCAGGACAATGCCGAACAGCGCCTGCAGACTGCCTTCAGCGCGCAGGTAGAGCCCAATTCCCGCGCGCGCCTGAGCGATTCGCGGGTGACCATGGCCGCGCTGCCCAAGCTGCCCGCGCCGGGCAAGGTTGCCTCGCGCACGGACCTCGGTGTGCTCGGCATCCAGAACGTCACGTTCGAGAATGGTGTTCGCTTGCTGGTCGCCGGCAATCAAGCCGAACCGGGCAAGGTGCATATCAATGTGCGCTGGGGCCATGGCCGCCAGAGCTTCGCGCCGGATGAGCGCGCCGCCTTGTGGGCGGTGCCCTATGCGCTGACTGCCAGTGGCATCGGCGACCTCGGCCAGCGAGAGCTGAACGATCTGATGAGCGGCCGCCGCCTGTCGCTGAACTTCGGCATCGATGACGATGCGTTCACGCTCAGCGGCACGAGCAGCCCGCAGGATTATCCCGATCAGCTGCGCCTGTTCGCCTCCAAGCTGGCTTTCCCCCGCTGGGACGAGGCCCCGCTGCGCCGCTCCATGGCGATGCTTGAGGCTAGCTATGATCCGGTGCCGGCCTCCGCTGCGGAAGCCATTGGCCGCGATCTTGAATGGATGCTGCGTGACAAGGATGCCCGCTTCAGCCCGGCCTCTCCGGATGATCGCACGGCGTTGACGCTGGATACCTTCCGCAAGGTCTGGGCGCCCCGCCTCGCCAACGGCCCCATTGAAATCCAGGTGTTCGGCGATCTCGATGTCGAGCAGGCAATTGCCGCCGTGGCCGCCAGCTTCGGCGCTCTGCCCAAACGCGCCGACGCACCGCCACCGGCCCGCAACCTCGCGCTCAATTTCCCCGCTCATGTCGCGACCCCGGTTCGCATCGTCCATGACGGGCCGGACGAACAGGCCGCCGCGATCATCGCCTGGCCGACCGGCAGTGGCGTCGCCGACATTCGCGAGAGCCGCCAGCTTGAGATGTTGGCCCGCATCATCACCGACCGGCTGTTCGAGCGGCTGCGCTCCATCGACGGTGCGGCCTACACGCCCAGCGCATCGAGCAACTGGCCGGAACGGATGAACGGCGGCGGCTTCCTGGTCGTGCAGACCCAGCTCAAGCCGGAGCGCATCCCGTATTTCTATCAGCTGGTGGATGAACTGGTGCGCGATCTGACCACCAATCCGGTGACGGAGGATGAACTCAACCGCCAGATCGCGCCGGTGCGTCAATTGTTGACGCGCGCGGCCTACAGCAATGCCTTCTGGATGGACCAGTTGCAGGGCTTCTCCCGGGACGAGAACCAGCTTGGCTATGCGCGCGCCCTTGGGCGTGACCTCACGAGCATCACGCCGGCCGACCTGCAGGCGCTCGCTGCCCGCTATCTCGTGCCGGAGAAAAGCTGGTCCGCGGTGGTTCTGCCCGAGAGCGCGCCGGCCCCGGCGCTCGGCACATCGGCCGGATCGGCATCCGCTCCGACGCGCTAGGCGCCAACTCGCCCCTTGCACGAGCGCCGGTGACGGCCCAAATGGGAGGCAGTCGCATCCTTGGCCGGCGCGCGTTCAAGCCGGCCTCCGTCCTTCGCGCGAGAGCCAGCATGTTCATCGAAACCGAGCAGACCCCCAATCCCGCAACCCTGAAGTTTCTGCCGGGGCGCCCGGTCATGACCTCCGGCACGCGCGATTTCGCAAGCGCAGACGAGGCGACGGCCTCGCCGCTCGCCGAAGCGCTGTTCAACCTCGGGGATGTGACCGGCGTGTTCTTCGGCCGGGATTTCATTTCGGTCACGGCAGCGCCGGGCGTTGCGTGGAGTTCGCTGCGCACCGACGTAATCGCGATCCTGCTCGACCATTTCTCGGCGGACATGCCGCTGTTCGCGCCGGGCACGGCGCACGATATCCGCGTTCCGGCGGAGAATGAGGACGATGGCGCCATGCCCGGCGACGACCCGGCCGATGCCGACATCGTCGCGCAGATCCGCGAACTGATCGACACCCGCGTGCGCCCCGCCGTCGCCAATGATGGCGGCGATATCGTCTATCGCGGCTTTGAGCGCGGCACGGTCTTCCTGCGGATGCAGGGCGCCTGCGCCGGCTGCCCCTCCTCAACCGCGACACTCAAGAACGGCATCGAGCAGCTGCTCAAGCATTATGTGCCGGAAGTGACCGAAGTCCGGGCCGTCTGAGCCGATCGATGCGCCGGATCGTTCCCCCACGCGCACGATGAGCCAGCCCTTGGCGCAGCGCACGCTCATCATCGATTGCGCCACGCCGGCGCTCTCCATCGCCCTTTTCGATGGCGACCGGTTGATTGAGGCAACGCATCGCGAGTTGGGGCGCGGTCATGCCGAAGCGCTGCTGCCCGCTATCGCCGCGCTGCCCGAGGGCGGCCGCGCTGACGCCATTCTCGTGAACATTGGCCCCGGCAGCTTCACCGGCGTGCGCGTGGGGCTGGCCGCTGCGCGCGCGCTGGGCTTCGCATGGCACGTGCCTGTGTCCGGCTATGGCTGTCTCGATCTGGTTGCCGCCATCGCCCGCGCCGAGCTTGCACCGACAGAGCCGTTCGCAGTGACAATGGTCGGCGGACATGGCGAAATCTTCTGGGCAGAAGCGGCATCGCCCGTCACACCCGACAGCCCACCCCTCATCGTCCGATCCACGCCAATCGACGAACTGGCGGCGTCTCTCAACGTCGGCCTGCTCGTCGGCTCGGGTGCCCAGACGCTGGTCGATGCCGGCGCGCGGGGTCAGGCCGTTCCGCTGCTTCCCGATGCCCGCGCGGTGGTCCGCCTGCCCGTCACGCAGCGCACCCGCCCGCCCGTGCCCGATTACGGGCGCGGGGCAGACGCGAAGCCCATGGCTGCCTTAAGCAAGCCCAGACCAGCGCCGGTTCGCTGATGCAGGACAAGGAGGCGCTCCGCATCGTGGCCAGTCTCGATCCTTGTGTGGACGAGATCGGCGCCGCCATGCAGGTGATGTCGGCCGCCTTCCCACCGGAATTTGGCGAAGCATGGTCCTCTGCGCAATTGATGGGCATGATGCAGTTGCCCGGCTCCATTCTGGTGACTGGCTACACCCATGCCGGACCGGTCGGCTTCGGCCTGATCCGCAGTATTGCCGGCGAAGCTGAGCTTCTTTTGCTTGCCGTCCATCCGAATCATCGTGGGCGGACACATGGCCGCCGATTACTTGATCGCTGTATGACAGAGGCCGAGGGAACCGGCGCAGAAACAATTTTTCTGGAAGTGCGATCAGGGAATCCAGCTCTTCATCTTTATATCAAAGCCGGCTTTCATCAGTATAATGTTCGACTTAACTACTATTGTGGATCGAACGGTTCCCGGTTTGATGCTTTGAGTTTGAAACTCGTTTTGGGACAGGGAGCGTCCTGAGTCCGAAACTTCTCTTGCGCTCATCGTTCAATCCCCATAATGTTTAATGGTAGAATATAGCCTAAGAATAGCGATTCTACGGGTCGCAAGTTGATAATGGGAACTTCATATGTCCGATACTAACGCTCAAGACGAAGTGCTGATCACGCTCACCTCGGATATCGTGGCTGCCCACGTATCCAATAACAGCGTGGCTGTGTCGGACGTGCCGACGCTGATCCAGAATGTTTACAGTGCGCTGGCCGGTCTTCAGCAGGACGTCCCGCCGCCGCAGCCCAAGCAGGAGCCGGCAGTATCTGTTCGTTCTTCGATCAAGCCCGATTACATCGTGTGCCTGGAAGACGGGAAGAAGCTGAAGATGCTCAAGCGGCATCTCATGACCCATTATCAGATGACGCCGGAAGACTATCGCGCCAAGTGGGGCCTCCCCGCTGACTATCCGATGGTCGCGCCCAACTATGCCGAGCAGCGCCGCACGCTGGCCAAGAAGATCGGCCTCGGCACCACGCGTAAGCGCGGCCGCAAATAATCCCGCGCCCCGCGCGAATACAAAAATCGAACGATGCCGCCTTTGCACAAGGGCGGCATTTTTCTTGTCTGCCAATCGTCAAAAAGCCGAAATTGCGGGTTCCAGAACGGCTAAATTAAGCTACACAGTCCCCATGTCCCGGACGATTGACATAGAAGCGCTGTGCGCAGAGCGCGGCCTGCGCATCACCGAGCAGCGGCGCGTGATCGCCCGCGTGCTCTCCGAAAGCGAAGACCATCCCGATGTGGAAAAGCTGCACGAGCGCGCCTCCGCGATCGACAGCAACATCTCCATCGCCACGGTGTACCGCACTGTACGCCTGTTCGAAGAGGCAGGCATATTGGAGCGTCATGATTTCGGCGATGGCCGCGCGCGCTATGAGCCCGCGCCCGAAGCCCATCACGATCACCTGATCGACGTGGAATCCGGCAAGGTCGTGGAGTTCGTGGACCCGGAGCTTGAGCAGCTCCAGCGCCAGATTGCCGAGAAGCTGGGCTATCGGCTCGTGGATCACCGCATGGAGCTCTACGGCGTCTCGCTCGATCGCGATCGCAGCAAGGACTAAGTGAGCCGCCTGCGCGCGCTCGCGAGGCTTGCGCGCCTGATCGGCGTCGTCATTGCCTGCGTCATCCCGCATCTTCTCGCCCGGCGCCGCGGCGTTTCGCCCTGGCCCCAGCGCTTTCTCGCGCGCGCCGCGCACGCGACGGGCTTTGACGTCCGCATCGAGGGCACGCCCTTGCTGCACGATGTGTTCTTCATCGCCAATCATGTGAGTTGGATCGACATATTGGCGTTGGGCGGCGCCACGGGGACCGCGTTCATCTCCAAGGATGATGTCGCGCGCGCGCCCATCGTTGGCTGGCTCGCCGCGCAGAACAATACCGTGTTCATCACGCGCGAGCGGCGCGGTGCCGTCTCCGGGCAGATCGACGCCGTGCGCACCGCACTGGCAGCGCATCAGCCCATCGCGCTGTTCCCGGAAGGGACGACTGGGGACGGCCGATCTCTGCTGCCGTTCAAGCCCGCGCTCTTTTCGGTTCTTCTCCCGCCGCCCCGCTCGATCCATATCCAGCCGGTCGTCATCGATTACGGCGCGGGAACCGATCTCGTCGCCTGGAAGGAGGGCGAGAGCGGCATCGCCAATGCGCTCCGCATCCTCGGCGCGCCAGGCCGGCGCACCCTGACGCTGCGATTCCTCGATCCATTCGATCCCGGCGATCATCCCGATCGCAAGGCGCTGGCCGCCAGCGCACGCGCGAGGCTTGCCGCGGCCATGGGCCTGCCCGGCTGAACGGCAGGCCCCGCAGCGGCCTGCCCTTCCCCCACCGTCCTAACGGCTGTATAGGCGCGGGCATGACCCAGACCCCACCCAAGACCTACCATGTCAAATCCTTCGGCTGCCAGATGAACGTCTATGATGGCGAGCGCATGGGCGAGTTGCTGGCGGCGCGCGGCATGACGGCGGCGGGCGATGGCGAGGAGGCGGATCTGGTGGTGCTCAACACCTGCCACATCCGCGAGCGGGCCGCCGAGAAGGTCTATTCGGACATTGGCCGGCTGCGGCGGGAGGATGGCACGCGCCCGATGATCGCCGTCGCGGGCTGCGTGGCGCAGGCGGAAGGGTCGGAAATCACCCGGCGCACCAAGGCCGTCGATATCGTCGTCGGCCCGCAGGCCTATCACCGCCTGCCCGGCCTCATCGACGATGTGGTGGCGGGTCGCGAGGCCGTCGATACGGACATGCCCGCCGATTCCAAATTCGACGTGCTGCCGGGTCGGGCACGCCGATCCGCACCGTCTGCCTTTCTCACCGTGCAAGAGGGGTGCGACAAGTTCTGCACCTATTGCGTCGTGCCCTATACGCGCGGCGCGGAAGTCAGCCGCCCTTGGAGCGCCATCATGGATGAGGCGCGCGCGCTGGTCGATGCCGGCGCCTGCGAGATCACCCTGCTCGGCCAGAATGTGAATGCCTGGTCCGGCGAAGACGAAGCCGGTCGCCCGCAGGGGCTGGACGGGCTCATCCGCGCGCTGGACAGGCTGCCCGGCCTCGCCCGCATCCGCTACACCACCAGCCACCCCAACGACATGACGCAGGCACTGATCGATGCCCATGCCGAGGTGCCGGCGCTGATGCCGTTCCTCCACCTGCCGGTGCAGGCCGGCTCGGACCGCATCCTCAAGGCCATGAACCGCAGCCACAGCCGCGACTCCTACCTACGCATCATCGAGCGCGTCCGCGCCGCGCGGCCGGACATCGCCCTGTCGGGCGATTTCATCGTCGGCTTTCCAGGCGAGACCGATGCCGAGTTCGAGGAGACGCTGAGCATCGTCAACGAGGCGCGCTATGCGCAATGCTTCAGCTTCAAATACAGCCCGCGCCCGGGCACGCCCGCTGCCGATATGGAAGGCCAGATCGCGCCGGAGGTAATGGACGAACGCCTCAAGCGCCTGCAGGCCACGCTGAACGTTCATCAACTGGCGTTCAATCAGGCCAGCGTCGGCCAGCGCACGACCATTTTGCTGGAGCGCAAGGGGCGGCACCCCGGCCAGCTCATCGGCAAGACGCCCTGGCTCCAGTCGGTCCATATCGATGGCACGAGCGCGGCCATCGGCGATCTGATCGCGGTGGATATTCTCTCGGCCGGGCCCAACAGCCTCGCCGGCGCGCTCGCCAGTCCGCTTGCCGCCTGAGGTGGGCAGGCGCGGGCAACGGTCCCCTGAAAACACCGCTTCACCTCTTTGCAGAATACGCCACCGTGCCCGCGCGGCATGTGAACGGCTTCACTCAGTGACGATCTCGAGGGTATGAAGTTTTCCCGCTTTTTCAGCTTTTCCGGCCATGATCTCGCCATCGATCTGGGCACCGTCAACACATTGGTTCACGTCGCCGGCAAGGGCGTCGTCCTGAACGAGCCGTCCGTCATCGCGATCGAGACGATCGCGGGCGTCGGCCATATCAAGGCCGTCGGCAATGAGGCCAAACTGATGTTGGGCAAGACGCCGGAAGGCGTGCGCGCCCTGCGTCCGCTGCGTGACGGCGTGATTGCCGACATCGAAATCGCCGAGCAGATGATTAAGCATTTCATCGATAAGGCGCTGGGCAGTGCCCGCATGGGCCGAAATCGCGTGGTGGTCGCGGTGCCCTCGGGCGCGACGATGGTGGAGCGCCGCGCAATCCGCGACGCCACCTCGCGCGCAGGCGCTGCCGACGTGCAGCTCATCGAGGAGCCCATGGCAGCGGCGATCGGCGCGGGCTTGCCAGTCGTGGACCCGATTGGCGCCATGGTCGTCGACATTGGCGGCGGCACCACTGAGGTGGCCGTGCTGTCGCTCAGCGGCATCGCCTATAGCGGCTCGGTGCGTGTCGGCGGCGACAAGATGGACGAAGCCATCTCCTCTTACGTCCGGCGCCATCATAATCTGATGATCGGCGAGATAACGGCCGAGCGCGTCAAGCAGCAGATCGGCAACGCGATGACGCCCGACGGCGCTGGCATAACCCTAGGCGTGCGCGGACGCGACCTGGTCAATGGCCGCCCGGTCGAAATCGAGATCAGCGAAGCCCAGATCGCCGAGGCCCTGCGCGAATCGATCAACCAGATCGTCGGCTCGGTGATGACCGCGCTGGAGGAAACCCCGCCGGAGCTGTCCGCCGACATTATCGATGAAGGCATCACCCTCACAGGCGGCGGCGCGCTGCTGCGGGGCATGGACGAGGCCATTGCGGTCGCGACCGGCTTGCCCGTGAAGATCGCCGAAAACCCGCTGATGTGCGTGGCGATGGGCGCCGGTCGGGCATTGGAAGATTCGATCTACGACGGCGTGCTAGCCCCGGCCTGAGGTTCTGCGTGCGAGCAGGTGCCCGAGCACGCCTTCCAATCACCATTTTACCTGTCGGTGGAACCCGCTAGTCATGCGCGACACTGCTGGGGAGAGGATATGGCGCAGTCGCCGGAAGCC
The DNA here is from genome assembly GCF_025961995.1 of Sphingobium sp. B8D3A. Lineage (NCBI taxonomy): Bacteria > Pseudomonadati > Pseudomonadota > Alphaproteobacteria > Sphingomonadales > Sphingobiaceae > Sphingobium > Sphingobium sp. B8D3A. Next base: position 2,428,238 of record NZ_JAOQOS010000001.1, read on the forward strand.
GCCGCGCTCGCGGCCAACAAGCAACTTGTGCTGGCGATGTGGCACGACGTCATCGACGGCCGCAACATCGAGTCTGCGGGCAAATATATCGCGCCCGATTACATCCAGCATTCGCCCGGCATCGGCCAGGGACTGGCAGCGCTCATCGCCTTCCTACGCACCGAATTTCCAGACATGAAACCGCTGGAGCCGGGCACCTATCCGCTGACCCGGTTCGAGTTCGTCCTCGCCGAGGGCGACCTCGTCCAGCTCATGTTCCAGCGGCATTTACCGGACCCGCACGATCCCGCGCGGCTCACGCCGGTCTGGTGGTACGACACCTATCGCATTCGCGATGGCCTGATCGTGGAGCATTGGGATTCGGCGCACGGCTAGCGGATCGGACGACGAATTGCGTCCAGCCATGCCCCCTTCTCCCCTTGCGGGAGAAGGATACGCAGCCTTGCCGCCGTCAGGCGGGTAGGCGCAGTTAGATGAGGGGTGGCGGATCTCCGATCAACGCCATCCGGCGGATCGCATACCCCTCTCTCAGCTTCGGCTAGGCAGCCCGCTGCCAAGCCTGCGCATCCCTCTCCCTCAAGGGGAGAGGGACGAGCCAACGACATCGCCACCATTTGTGCGGCGCAAATCCGCCGCCCCTCTTTTCACCTCAAGGGCGAGACTTCGCGCTTGTCGCTCCCCCCGCCCTTCTGGCATGAAGCTTGGCAATGACAGACACTCTCATCGCGCCCCGCGCCCTGAGTCGACCGCTTGGTCGCCCGCTTGCCTAAGCGCCCCGTGCCAGCCCAGGCCGGAGAACGGGCCCGCCTCGAACTGGTCTTCGACAAGCCGTTTCTGCTCGGCGCCTTGTTCGGGGAATATGACCAGAACCTCGTGGCCATCGAGAACCGCCTCGGCGTGTACATCTCCGCACGGGGGAACAAGCTGCAAATCGAAGGGAATGCGGAAGGCGCCGCTCGCGCCCGCGATGTCCTCCAGGGACTCTACAATCGCCTCGCCGCTGGCCAGACGGTCGACAGCGGCGCGGTGGAGGCGGTGATCGCCATGTCCGCCGAGCCGACGCTCGATGGCATCATCCGGCATGATGTGTCGGAGCCGCCCAAGGTGATGATCCGCACCCGCAAGAAGACCATCGTGCCGCGTTCGGCCAATCAGGGCGTCTATATGGACGCGCTGGCCCGCCACGAGCTGATCTTCGCCCTCGGCCCGGCCGGCACCGGCAAGACCTATCTCGCCGTCGCGCAGGCAGTGAGCCAGCTCATCACCGGCTCTGTGGACCGCCTGATTCTCTCGCGCCCTGCCGTCGAGGCCGGCGAGCGCCTGGGTTTCCTGCCCGGCGACATGAAGGAGAAGGTCGATCCCTATCTCCGCCCGCTTTACGATGCCCTCTACGACACGCTCCCCGCCGAGCAGGTCGAGCGGCGCATCGCCTCAGGCGAGATCGAGGTCGCGCCGCTCGCCTTCATGCGTGGCCGCACGCTCGCCAATGCCTTCATCATCCTCGATGAAGCGCAGAACACGACCATCGCGCAGATGAAGATGTTCCTCACCCGCTTTGGCGAAGGCAGCCGCATGGTGATCTGCGGCGACCCCAAGCAGGTCGATCTGCCGCAGCCCGGCGCATCGGGCCTCGCCGATGCGGTCGAGCGGCTGGAGGGCATTGAAGGCATCGCCGTTACCCGCTTCACCACGGCCGATGTGGTGCGCCACCCCATCGTCGGACGGATCGTCGCGGCTTATGAGGGCCCGAATGCTTGAAGTGCTGACCGACGCCGGCCCCGAATGGGCCGAGAAAACCGACTGGAACGCGCTCGCTGATCGAGCCGTGCGCGCCGCGCTCGCGCAAACCTCGCAATCGGTGATTATCGACAGCGATGCTTGCGTCGAACTCTCCATCCGGCTGGCAGACGATGCCGAAGTCCAGCAGCTCAACGCCTCCTTCCGGGGCAAGGATAAGCCGACCAACGTCCTCTCCTTTCCGATGATCCAGAGCGATCTCATCGAATCCATCGAAAATAGCGACGATGGTGAAGTGCTGCTCGGTGACATCATCCTCGCCTATCAAACCTGCGCCCGCGAGGCGCTGGAACGCGCGGTTTCGCTGGAAAATCACGCGACGCATCTCATCGTTCACGGCACGCTCCACCTGCTCGGCCACGATCATGAAAATGATGCCGAGGCCGAGGCGATGGAGCGCCTTGAAATACGAGCCCTTGAAACGCTGGGCATTGATGATCCATATGGGGATCGCGAGCCCGGCATGACCGGGCCGATTGACGAAACAGGGAATTGATCCAGAAGATGTCGGAGACATCCGCACCGTCCCCCTCCAAAGAGGGCGACAGTAGTAGTAGCAGCGACGGCGGACGAATATGGCAGGGCCTCAAAGCCCTGCTTTTCGGCGATAATGGATCGACCAGCCTCAGGCACGAGCTTGAGAGCGTCATCGAGCAATATGACGATCAGGAAGATGAGACGTCCCGTAAGGGCGACCTCACCCCGATCGAGCGTCAGATGCTCCGCAACATGCTGCATTTCAGCGAGCATACTGTGGACGATGTCGCCGTGCCGCGCGCGGACATCATCGCCATTTCGCAGGATGCCAGCTTTACGGAGCTGATGGCGCTTTTCGCTCAGGCCGGCCACAGCCGCATCCCCGTCTACAAGGACACGCTCGATCATGTCACCGGCATGATCCACATTCGCGATGCCTTCGCCATTCTGGCACGCGGAGAAGCGCACCCGGAGTCGCTGGAGACGTTGATCCGTCAGCCACTCTATGTGCCGCAGAGCATGGGCGTGCTGGATCTGCTCGCCGAGATGCGCGCCAAGCGCACCCATCTCGCGATCGTGCTCGATGAATATTCAGGCACGGACGGGCTGCTGACCATCGAGGATCTCGTCGAGGAAATCGTCGGCGATATCGAGGACGAGCATGACGAGGAACCCGAGGCGCTGCTGGTGCCGCTGGAAGATGGCATGTGGGATGCAGACGCGCGCGCCGAGCTGGAAGATATCGCCCGGACCATCGATCCACGCCTCGCCGAGGTCGATTCCGACGTTGACACCATTGGCGGTCTGGCCTTTGTGATCGCGGGGCGCGTGCCGGAGACGGGCGAAATCATCGAGCATGAACCAAGTGGCTGGCGCATCGAAATCGTCGAGGCCAATCCGCGCCATGTCGCGCGGGTGCGCCTGCATCCGCCCGAGGCACTGGCCGACGATCTGGAGCAGTAGGCCAAGGCTGCCGCGAGGTTCGCCGGCGGCCGGTCTAACGCGATCCTAAGCGGCGCGCGCCGCTGGCCTGGCCATGTCGCTCTCGGCAATCAGACCCGCCATGAGCTGGGCCAGCCAGCGCGCATCATCCTCGGCGCGGTGGCGCCGCGCCCGCTGACGATCCGCCGCGTCGAGCAGCCGCGTCAGAACGGTGCGATCCGTATCATGAAACAGGCGAAGCTCGGCGAGGCAGCGGATCGGCAGATGCGTCGCTTCGCCCGCCGCTGCAAAGAGCGTGCGCGACCACGCATCATCGAAATAGCTGTCGGCAATCACCTCATGCCCAGCCACGGCCGCGCGCAATTGCCGTGCGACGCAGCGGGCATCTAGCCCATCCCGCTCAAGCTGCGCGCGCGAAATGCCGTGCAGGCTCTCGGCTTCCTCGCTCCACTGCCAGTCGGCCCAGTCCGCATGAGGACGGATCAGCCAGGATCGGCTCCAGCCTTCGGTGCTGGCAATGCCGACTTCAATGGGGAAAGACCGGCCATATTGCGGCAGGCAGGACGCTTCAAAATCAACGGCGATGACGGCCATGCGACATACTCACATAAGGAGCTGCCCCATCACGCTCCATCCTCACCCGTACAGGACGCCCGTTGCCGGATTTTGTTCCTGCCTTTTCTGATCCTGGAAACAGGTCTAGCGGACTGAGGTTAAGATTTCGCGTCATGCCCGGCGCTTCGGGCGCGGGCTGTCAGTTGCTCATCGATGCGGGAGCAGCGCGCCGACGATCTGCCGGTCTTCCTGCCGCAGCACACCCCAGGCGCGCGCCGCCGCGCGGCTGTCCATGGCCTCCACGCCGATCCCCATGGCTTCGACGGCGCGGACGAACGCTGCCGAGGGCCTGACCAGCCTGGGTCCAGTGCCGAGCAGGAGAAATTCCGCCGGCGGGTCGAGATCCAGGATCGGGCGCAGCATCTCGACAGTCAGTTGGTCGATCGTCGCCGGCGCGTCCCACGGGACCACGCCAGCCGGATCGATCAGGATGCCGCTGTCGAACACATGATCGCGCACGCGAAAGCCGCGCCCGGCAAAGCCGGTGATGACCGGGCCCGCGGGCTTCTCGTCGCGGAGCAGTTCCATGCTCTTTCCTCCCCGCCCGACGGATGCCGCGAGATCAGCGCGGCATCGTCTCGTTCTTGAGGGTCCGCTCGGCGCCGGCCACCTGACCGCCCGCCTTAGCAACGAAGCTGTCCGAGCCGACCTTGGTCCACACCAGCAGCGGCGCGGACATGTACATCGACGAATAGGTGCCGACGAAAATGCCGAACAACATGGCGGCGGTGAAGCCGAAGATCACTTCCGGCCCCAGAAGCAGCAGCACGACCAGGGTGATGATGATCGTCAGCGAGGTCATCACCGTGCGTGCGAGCGTCTCGTTGATCGAGAGGTCAAGCAGCGGAACCAGCTCCATCTTGCGATATTTGCGCAGGTTCTCGCGGATACGGTCATAGATGACGATGGTGTCGTTGAGCGAATAGCCGATGATCGTCAGCAGGGCCGCGACGATGTTCAGGTTGAACTCCATCTGGGTGAGCGCGAACAGCCCGAAGGTGAGCGCCACGTCATGGAACAACGCAAACAGCGCGCCGAGACCGAACTGCCATTCGAAGCGGAACCAGATGTAGATGGAGATCGCCAGCATCGCGAAGAACATCGACCAAGCGCCAGTCTCGAACAGTTCGCCCGAGACCTTGCCGGATACGGTATCCACGCTGCCGAACACCGCATCGGGATGGGCCTTGAGGATCGCCGCCTTGAGCCGCTCGGCGGCCTGGTTCGCGGCATCCTCGCCGCCCTCGGGCAGCGACGTGCGGATGGAGACATCCTGGGCCGAACCGAACTGCTGGATATTCACCTCGCCGGCCACCGCTGCGTCGACCGTGCCGCGCAGCGCATCGAGATTGACGGGTTGCGAGAAGGTGACCCGCATCATCTGACCGCCGACGAAATCGACGCCCAGATTGAGGCCGCGCGTGGCCACCAGGGCAATCGACGCGATGATCGAGATCATGCTGATCGCCATGGCGACATGGCGCCACTTGAGGAAGCCGATGTTGGTGTTGTCCGGGACAAGCTTGAGCAAGCGCATTGGTCTTGTGCCTCAGATCGTCAGTGTCGTCGGCCGCTTGCGCAGCCAGAAGGAAGCGAACAGGCGCGTCACCGTCACGGCCGTGAAGACCGAGGTGAAGATGCCGATGGTGAGCACGACCGCGAAGCCCTTGATCGGCCCGGAGCCGAAGTAGAACATCAAAGCGGCAGCGATCACGTTGGTCGTGTTGGCGTCAAAGATCGCGCGCTGCGCTTCCTTATAGCCTGTCTCGACGGTCTGCATGATGCTCCGCCCCCGTCGCTGCTCCTCGCGGATGCGCTCGTTGATCAGCACGTTGGCGTCCACCGCCGCGCCGACCGTGAGCACGAACCCGGCAATGCCCGGCAGGGTTAGCGTCGCATTGAACAGCGCCATGATGCCGACGATCATCAGCACGTTGAAGATCAGTGCCAGGTTCGCGTAGATGCCGAAGCGGCCATAAGCCATGACCATGATCAGCAGCACGGCAGCCGTTGCCACGCCGCCGGCGATGATACCCTTGCGGATGGAATCAGCGCCAAGATCCGGCCCGACCGTGCGTTCTTCCACCACCGTCAGTTTCACCGGAAGCTGGCCGGAGCGCAGCGCGATCGCCAGCTGGTTGGCGCTTTCCACGGTGAAGTTGCCGCTGATCTGCGCCGATCCGCCGAGGATGGGCTCGTTGATGTTGGGCGCCGAAAGCACCGTGCCATCGAGGATCATTGCGAACGGCTTGTTCACGTTCTGCTGCGTGGTGCGCGCGAACTTGTTGGCACCCGAGCTATTGAAGCGGATGCTCACCACCGGCGCATTGGTCTTGGGATCATAGGATTGCTGGGCGTCGATCAGCTCATCGCCCGCCACCATGGTCTGCCGCTTCACCGCGATGACCGGCTGGCCGAGTGGATTGTCTGGATACGGCACAAGCACGCTGCCCACCGGCGCGATGCCACGCGCCAAGTCGGCCGGATTGGCCGTCGTGTCGACCAGCTTGAACTCAAGCTGCGCGGTCTGGCCGAGCAGATCCTTGAGCTGAGCGGGGTCCTGAAGGCCCGGCACCTGCACGACGATGCGATTGCTGCCCTGGCGGATGATGGTCGGCTCGCGCGTGCCCATCTCGTCGATGCGCTTGCGGATGACTTCCGTCGCCACTTCCATGGCGCTCTCGACGGCAGCGTTGATGCCGGCTTCGGTCGGCGTCACAACGATGGTGCTGCCATCGCGCACCTGTACATCGAAGTCGCGCTGGCCCGTGAGGCCGGCACCGCGCGTCAGCGGACGGATGCGCTCGACGGCGGCATCCACCTGCGAGGCATCGCGCACCATGAAGCGCAGCGCGTTGCCCTGCGTCGACATCTCGCCAATGGCAATGCGGCTATCAGCCCGCCGCAGATCGACGCGGATCGCTTCCTCGATATTCTGGATGCGCTGGCGGGCCACGTCCTTCGTGTCCGCCTCAAGCAGAATGTGACTGCCGCCGGAGAGGTCGAGTCCCAGATTGACGCGCGCCTGCATGAAGCGCGGCAATTGCGAATAGGTCTGGTCGGGCAGGAAGCTCGGCACGGCATAGAGACTGCCGACGACCAGCGCCACAAGGACGAGCCAGATCTTCCAGCGGGGAAAGTCGAGCATGGCCCGTCAGTCGTTCGCGGGCTTGGCGGTCATCGGATCGACGACATCGCTCAGGGTCGCCTTGACCGCCTTCACCTTGATGCCCTGGCCGAGCTCGACATCCACATAGGTGTCGTCCACCCGGGTCACCTTGCCGACAAGGCCGCCGCCGGTGACGACCTGATCGCCTTTCTTGACCGCGCCGATCTTGGCGCGATGCTTCTTCATCTGCTGCTGCTGCGGGCGAATGAGCAGGAAGTAGAACACCGCAAAGATCAGGATCAGCGGGACGAAGCTCATGAAGCTGGCCATTCCGGAAGAGCCCGGTGCAGCGGCGGCGAGTGCAAAAGTTGTGAACATTGCGATCCTTGAGCAGGGCAATCAGCAGATTGATAAACAGCGCGCCCCGCAGATGCGGCCTCACGCACACTGTTTCAAGGGCGCGCGGCTAGCATATCGCCCCGGTGCAGGCAACCGAGATCGCCGGGCGCCCTTCCCCCGCGCTGCCGCCGCGCCGCACGCCGGCCGAGCAAAGCGCCCCGAACAATCGCCCCCTCACCCCGCCCCGCCTGCCGGTCCCCAGCAAAATGAAAAATCATGCGCAAGGAGGCGCCAACGGACCTTGCAACTTCCGTGCGATACGCCTAGGAGCGCACCTCCGGTCGGGACGTAGCGCAGCCTGGTAGCGCATCACACTGGGGGTGTGGGGGTCGGAGGTTCGAATCCTCTCGTCCCGACCAATTATTTTCCCCTACATCGTAAAAAGCCCAGAAAACCGCCATTTCATCAATGGCGGGAAAATTGGTTGGGAACACGTTTGGGCACGTTTGTGCTTTGGATTGTGCTTTCCGCTGTGCTTGCCCGCCCCTGCAAGGGGCCCACGATGCCTTCAAATATCTACCGCCGAGGCGCCATCTACTGGTGGCGCAGGACCGTTCGTTTTGGTTCTGTGAGCCTCCATCCTACAACTGTCCGAGTGTCACTAAAAACGCCGGACCTGCAGCTCGCTCGCACCCGTTCGGCTTGGATCGAGATGGAACTGGGAAAAATGGAGCATGAAGTCAGGACGTCCGCCGCGGGACTCACACCAGAGAAACTGCGCGCCGTATATCATAATGCAGTCAAGACCGCACTTGATCGATATCTGACACAGCAAGCGAGCTCCCCGTGGCTCGCCGAGGATCACCTGCTGAGCAACATCGATCACGCAAGGTACTTCACGATGATAGCGTCATCGGAGAGCGCCCCCCGCCCCGGCTATGCCTTCTATCGGGATCTGAAAGACGCTGGCCTGAGTTCGGAAGAAATCAATCGGATGCAGACGGTCGCGTCCTACTACGATGGCGGCTCTGCGATTAATCCGGCTTATGCGGCTGCTTATCTGCGAGAGGCTGGATGCAGCCCCACTCACGCAAATATCGAACGGGTGCGAAGAATTGTCGCTGCGGGGTATCGTGCGGCCTGCATCGAAGCTTCCGCAGCACTCGGCGCACCTGATTCAGCCAATCAGCTGCCCCCGCTTCCCAAGGCGCTTGAGGCTGTCGTAGGAACACCCGCGCTAGCGAGCTGCGCTAATCCTGCCCAGCCTCCGACGATTGCGCCACCTCCTAACGCGGGCACACTCCCCACTCCGCCTACTGCCCCCGAACTTGAAGGGATTGATTGCCCCATCTCTGAGCTCGCTCAAATTGCATTCGAGACCTGCTTCGCGAATAAAAAGTGGAGCGACACGTGTCGAGGCGACGTGCGCGGGGTGCTCAAGCTGTTCATTGCAGCCAATGGCGACCTCATGCTGTCTCAAATTCGCCAGAGCCACGTCGCTCTTATGTCCAGGTTGTTCCCTCAAATGCCTGCCACCTGGGGAAAGATGCAGAAGGGCAGCACGAAAGCAAAGCCACTCTTTGAAACAGTTGAGCAGGCCTTGGAGCGCGGCAAAACGATGAAGAAAGAATGGGACGCCGATCCGATAGCGGCAGAGATAGAAGAAAAGCCTCGTCCAGGCCTCTCGGTTGCGACCGGGAATAAGCACTTGCAATGGATAACCAATATTTTTGAATTTGGCTCGGCGCACGGCTACGTGCCGGTGAGAGTCGACGTCAAGCCATTGAAGCTGAAAGATAAGGAATTCAGGCATGAAAAGCGCCGGGCTTGGGAACCTGAAGAACTCGCCACGCTTATCTCAGGTCCTGTCTGGGCCGGCTGTGCCGACATAGACCATCGCCTGGCGCCGGGTGATGCAATCATTCACGATGCGATGTACTTTGCACCGCTGCTTCTGATTTCGCACGCCGCACGGTCAGAAGAAGTAAACGGCCTTATGTTAAGCGATGTAATCGATGATCATGGCACGCCATTCATTCGATATCGCGACAACGCGTACAGAAATCTAAAGACAAAGCACTCAAGAAGATCACTACCTATTCCTCCACAGCTTATCGAATTGGGCTTCCTAGATTATGTTCGAGCGCTGAGATCTGCAGGAAAAGACCTAGTGTTCCCAGAGATGTGGAATCCAAACGCGGGCTTCGAGAAGACCTTTCGGGACAAAGTATTTTACCCGCTTCGAGATCATCATTTTCCAGACGGCACGTCGCGGAAAAAGGACGGAAAGGACGTCGACGTTCACAGCATCCGCAAAACAGGGCTAAGTCGCCTCTACCGATCCGGATTCGATACAAATGATCGCAATCGCTTCGGCGGGCACGCGGTGGTTGGGGAAACTGACAGCACGTACACCGAAGAGGCAGAGGCAACGCACTTTGTTTCCATGGTCGATGAGCTGTGGAAATTAGTGCCAGCCATAGATCCCGCCCCCCTCAACCTTCGTCCGACGGAGAGGCTCCAGTTCGGTTCACCTCGGGGCCGGCCGACGACTCTATAGTTTCACCTATTGCAATTCACACCATCAGGCGTCGCCCTTCCGGGCGGCGCTTTTTTTTGAGGAAGTTAAATGGCGCTTGTCTACAATCGCATCGCGCAGGCCATCCGTCCTACATCACCAACTTCGTGGCGCGGAAAAGCCTTCCACGACTTCAATATCCGACCGATTTCGCAGCAATGGCGTTCATACAACGACAATGTGGATCGCAAACCGGCCTATCGCTCAGCCGTCGCCAACGTCGCGTACATCTGGCGTCAAAGCGATGCGGTGGATGCCATGGGCCGCATGCCTGCATCATTCGAGCGGCGAAGGTTCGAGCTTGTTTCCAGTGGCCTGCTGCTACCAGCGAAAGCGCCTAACTGGGCTTGTGAAGGTTATACCATCTGGCAGGAAGCGGATGGCGCGACTTTAAGCACTGGCGACCAAACTGCTGTGTCGGCGTGGCACGTCATCGCCACGCTGCCGGCAGAGCTCCGTGGATTTTGGACGAAAGTGGTGACGGATTTTGCCGAAACGCATCTGGTATCGAAGGGTGCTGCAGTTGCGTACGCGATACACGCCTGTCCAGGCGAAGAGGGCGAGGTAAACGTGCATCCACACTCACATCTTGTTGTTACGGCCCGTCATTGGCGCCACGACAGGAGACACGGTCGCATTCATCCACACTGGCTGGGAAATGCGGGGCAACATTGCTCACTGCGCTCAAGGTGGCGAGAGTTCATGGCGAGCCTGTCAGCCCCATGCCAATGACAAGGAGCCTCCTAGAGCGCAACGAGGCCCCCTGGAAGGCATATACTATGATCAAGTGAAATTGCGCCGTGAGCGACGTTTGAAGGTGTCGGGAAGATTGGAGCCCTTCTCACCTGCCATGGCCGACCCGCCACTACTGGCCGACCATCATGATACAGACGCCAGCCATAAATCCGACGATAAATATACCGCAGGCTAATAGTATTAAAGTATCTCTAAGCGGCGCCAAATCGGCTATGGCTTTCGAAACATGTTCACGGTGACGCAAAGACTGCTTCTCTATGTGCGAATCCATCTCCTTCTTTAAATGATAAATCCCTGCGTCGATTTTCAGTTCGACGTAATATTTGTGGATCATTTCGAATAGCACGGCCTTCCCTCCTTGACCGCCATAACTGTCATAGAGTTGCCGGATGCGCAGTTCATCGCGCCGTTGCGGATGGCGTCCGAAGATATTGTAAAACTCCTGCGCGAGGAAATCATTGATATCATTCATCTTACCGCCCCTCGATCCGTGCACGAAAGGGTTCGAATGCAGCCTCCATCTCCGCGATCCAATCGGACAAATTGCTTCGCTGGCTGAATGAAAGATCAATCCGACCGTCCAGGGCCTGCGCGAATGTGCAGCGTGCATCTCGGATTTCCATCCGAGGGAGCGGTGGCAGCACCGGAAGATATATTTCCGTTCCTCCCGCCCCCAGAACGGCATCGCGAACTGACGGCAAGCCGCCACGGCGCTGCTTTTCCCAAAGGAGGAAGCTAGATCGGGGGCCAAAACGCCCATTCAAGACCGCAACGATGTTGCCTAGCCCCATCGCAGGAGCTTCGCGTTGAATCGCCATGAGCACGTCATCCTCCTCATCCAGTGCAAACAGCCGGATCAACGGGCGGCCAAGGAGTTGCGCTAGCTTGACCAAGCGGTCGCCACGACGTTCGATCACATCTCCTGATCCGGCTGGTGTATCGATGAGAATATGAAATCGCGGGTCCGTTCCCTCGATCTTGTCGAGAAGGCGATCAAAATCGCTGTCCACCTTTAAGACCAGCGGTTCGATCTGCGAACCGGGCTGGAAGCGTACCAAGTGTGAATTTCTGGCGTCTCCATCGAAGCCATGCCAATCTAGCTGCCATCGATTGAGATTGTGAGCGGCACATCGGAGCGCGAAACTCTTGCCGACACCGCCTTTGTCGCCGCTCGACAAGATGACGCTTCCACTGTTTTGCACGCGGATACGGGCTACATGCTCTTTCGTAGTCATTAGTCTGCCCCAAACATGTTTGCCTGACTGGCGATCCTGTGATCATCACCCGGAGCATCCCGAGAAACTGGCGTTTTCTCAGCATGGCCAGCACGAACGGATTGCTGCCTCTTTTTCTGCGACATTTTGGGCTTCGGCACCTTCGACGACCCGCGCCCATCCGACCGGACCCTAACGATGTCCCGCTTGATTGTGTCTTCGGAGAAGTCGCGAAGGCCGAGATCGGCGCTCAGCAACTTAAACTGCTCCTGCACGATCGACGCCATCGCGCTGACGTTCAGTTCCAAATCGCCGCTTTTCTCGATGGCGAGCGCAATCACGCGCTTACGGATCGCGACTGGGGTCGTTTTTTGCTCCGCAGCTTGCTTCCATCGCTCTGCAATTCTAACGGCAATCGCAATAAGCTGCCCGTCGCTATCTGCCGTGTGCTTCAGTCGATTTTCGGGTTCCATTTCTCAACCTCCGGTGGATGATAAGGAGGTTGTAGGATTCGATCGAAAAATCGCCAACGGACGCTAAACGCTATTATGCGGCGAGATGGTCGCGTTTCGTCCCCCGCGTAGGGCGACGATACTCTAAGCAGCGCAGATATGAATTGGCTGCTTCTTACCCCGGAAAATCCCTCAGCAGGATTTCTGCCTGTGCCAGAACGGTTTGCACGGCCTCTTCTGCCAGGTCTGGCGGATAGCCGTATTTTTTGAGGATCCGCTTCACCAAGACCCGCATGCGAGCACGGGCGCTCTCCCGTTGGTGCCAGTCGACGGTAACGTTGCTGCGTAACTGATGCAGCAACTCAAGTGCGATGACGCGCAGCTTCTCGTTGCCCATGGCTTCGACTGCGCTCTCGTTTTCCGCCAGGGCCATGTAGAAGGCGACTTCTTCTTGGCTCAGCCCCATCTCCTCACCACGTGCGCGGGCGGCTTTCATATCCTTGGCGAGTTCGATCAGCTCCTGGATCATCTCGACCGCAGAAATCGCCCCGGCGTGATAGCGGGCGACGGCCTCCTCCAGCCGGTTCGAGAATGCCTTGCTCTCGACCAGATTGGTCTTGGAACGGCTTACAATTTCACCGTTGAGAAGCTTCTTCAGGGCTTCCAGAGCGAGGTTCTTCTTCTCCATCTTGCCGACTTCCATGAGGAATTCGTCCGACAGGATGGAGATGTCCGGGGATTGAAGTCCGGCCACTTTCAGGATGTCGATGATTTCAGACGATGCGACGGCTCGGTCCACGAGCTGCTGCACGGCAAATGCCCGGTCCTTCTCGCTGATCTTGCCGGTTGCAGTGGTCTTGGCAAGTGCCGCCCGGATGGCTTGGAAGAACCCGACCTCGTCCCGAATGGCGCGGGCTTCGTCGCTGGCTGACGCCAAGGCATAGGCCTTCGACAGTTCAAGAACCATGTCGAGGAACCGGCGATGCGCGCGCTTCTTCTCTTCGTCGGTCTTCTGCCGTGCGGCCTGCGATTCCTGCCACTTCAAGACCCAGTCGATTGCACCGCCAAGGCAGATCAGGCGTTCGCGCGGTTGCCCCGTGATACCGGGACGGTAGTCGAAGCCATGGAACAGGTCGCGGATAGTTTCGTACCGCTCCATCATTGCGGCGACGGCGGCGGATTCGTCAATGCCGGTCTTGTCGCGGTCGGAATCGGTGTACTGGCTGAGCGCATTGCGCAGGTTCTGTGCAACGCCGATGTAATCGACGACCAGCCCGCCGGGCTTGTCCTTGAACACCCGGTTCACGCGGGCAATAGCCTGCATCAGCCCGTGCCCACGCATCGGCTTGTCGATATACATCGTGTTCATGCACGGAGCGTCAAAGCCGGTCAGCCACATGTCGCAGACGATCACCAGGCGAAGCGGATCATCGGGATTGCGGGCACGCTTGGCGAGGTCATCGCGGCGCTTCTTCGATCCGATATGCGGCTGCCAGCCGAGCGGGTCGGAGGCCGAACCGGTCATCACGATCTTGACCGCGCCCTGGGCATCGTCGGTCGAATGCCACTCGGGCCGCAAGGCGACGATCCGATTATAGAGGGCAACGCAGATTCGACGGCTCATGCAAACGGCCATCGCCTTGCCGTTCATGGCTTCGATGCGCGCCTCCAGGTGCGCGACCATGTCTTCCGCCACCTGCGCCAGCCGCTTGTCGGAACCGACTAATGCTTCGACGGCGGACCATTTCGCCTTCAGCTTTTCCGCTTCGGTCAGCGATTGATCTTCGACCAGCGCCTCGATCTCGCTGTCGATCAGCGGCTTTTCATCGTCGTTCAGCTCGATCCGGGCGAGGCGGCTTTCGTAGAAGATCGGCACCGTCGCACCGTCTTCCACGGCGCGGCTGATGTCGTAGATGTCGATATATTCGCCGAAGATCGCGGGCGTGTTGATGTCGGCGGCTTCAATCGGTGTGCCGGTAAAGCCGATGAACGAGGCGTTCGGCATGGCCTGCCGGATATAGTGGGCATAGCCATAGCGCCTGAGGCCGGTTTCCCGGTTCAGCTTTGACTCAAATCCGTACTGGCTGCGGTGGGCTTCGTCGGCGATGACGATGATGTTGCGCCGGTCGGACAGCAGCGGGAAACTCTCCTCGCCCCTATCTGGCGAGAACTTTTGCACGGTGGTGAACACGACGCCGCCAGCCGCCTTGTCGAGCAATCGCTTGAGGTCTGCGCGGCTATCCGCCTGTTCCGGGTTCTGGCGGATCAGGTCGCGACACAGGCCGAACGTGCCGTAAAGCTGATCGTCCAGATCATTACGGTCGGTCAGAACTACCAGCGTCGGGTTTTCCAGCGCTTGCGATTTCACTGCCAGCCCAGCGAAGAACGCCATCATCAGGCTCTTGCCTGAACCCTGCGTATGCCAGATCACGCCGATCTTGCGGTCCCCATCGGGGCGCGACGCTTCTACCGCCTGACGCACCGCCTTCCGTGCACCATGGAACTGGTGATAGCCGGCGATGATCTTGAAGGGGCCTTCGCCCTTGTCACCGAACACGATGAAATCGCGGATCAGAGCCAGCAGGTTGGCGTGGGTGAACACGCCGCGCAGCAGGGTTTCCAGCTCGGGCGTGCCCCGGTGGGCAAAGTCCTCGCCGTCTACCGTGCGCCAGGGCATGAACCGTTCGGCATTGGCGGTGATGGAGCCAATGCGCGCTTCCATGCCGTCCGATGTCACCAGAACGGCGTTGGTGCTGAACAGGCCGGGGATCTGGTGCAGATAGGTCTGCAACTGGTTGTAAGCATCGGCAATGGTCGCGTTTTGCGCAGCGGCGTTCTTCAGCTCCAGCACGGCAAGCGGCAAGCCGTTGACGAACAGGACTAGGTCCGGGCGGCGATTAGCGCGGTTCTGGACCACGACGAACTGGTTGACCGCCAGCCAGTCATTGGCATAGGGGCGCTCAAGATCGATCAGCCAGATTTTGGTTGCGGCGGTCTTGCCGCTGTCGGCGCGATATTCCACGTCGACGCCTTCGGTCAGCAGCTTGTGGATGCGCCGGTTTTCTTCGACCAGATCGGGCAACTCGCCAGTCAGCATCCGCCGCATGGCTTCGGCGCGCGCTGGCTCAGGCGCGTCCGGGTTGATCCGGGCAATGGCCGCTTCCAGCCTGCCGGTCAGGATGACATCGCCGAAAGACCGGCGCTCTGGCGCGGAACCATCGGGCGCGATCACCGAGCCGTGGAGATAGCTCCAGCCCAGTTCCTGCAGCGTTTCGATGGCCGCCAGCTCGACAATGTCTTCCGTGATGCTCACGCCGCCTCGCTTTCACGCGCCACGCGGACTGTGCCAGACATCAGGCGGGGGAGGAGATAGTCGCGGGCTTCGGAAAGAGCTGCGTTCTCAAGGTCAAGAGCATGAATCTTCTGCCGGAATGGCGCGCAAATCTCATTGTATAATTGCGGAATTTCATTAACTGGCACGAATACTTCAAAGGATGGCAATGCTACCTTGGCTAAATGAAGAACTGTCGTTCCGGTTGTGTGAGCCAATGCATGATCAGTAAAACGCTGCGAGTTGAGTATCTGGAAGAGATACTCTCGTGGCACCATTGTTGGCTTTTTCGCCCGAATGATCGCAACGTCCAGAGATGCAACGAGCGTTTCGAATTCTCCTTTGTCGCTCACGATTGCGGGACGGCCGATGATATCGGCAGCTTGGGTAACATCGGTTTGAGAAAGAACGATGTCTCCAGCAGAGACGATTTGATCGGCCTTGAATGTTCCCGAATAGGGTTTCAGTCCATCGTGTCTGTATCCGCCGCCTCGGGCAAACGACTTCAGAGTAACCAACGCTACTCTTGATGGTTGGAGCTCAGAACTCTTGTATGAGCGCCCTTTTGTAAACGTTGCGATATCGCTCAGACTTCGCTTCTCCCAACCCACCGGCAAGCCGTCATCGCCGAAGGCATCCGGGAAGAGGGCGGCGAGCTGGGCGGCGCGGGCGGAGTTCAGGGTCAGGTCGCCCATGATGGCTACCGCATCCGTCTCCCCCGCCGCCTTGCGCCGCACAGGGCCAAAATCGACAAACCAGTCCCGGAAGATCGCCTGCGCCATCCCCTCCAGCGTCTCGTTCATCTGCCGGTTGAGTTCGATCTTGTCGTCGAGGGCAGACAGTAATGTGCCAATCCGTTCCTGTTCTTCGATTGCAGGAAATGAGATTGGCATTGAGCGCAGTGCCTTCTGGCTGATGCCCAGAACGGTCGTACCCGTCGCATAGCTCGCCAAAATGTCCTGCTGTTTGGGGGAAGTCAGCAGGTAGCGAAGGAAGGTATTGTCGAGAAGGCCTCGCTTTCCCCTCATGCAGACAATCCGCTGCCCCAGCGCATATCTCGCTGTTTCAGCATCCAACTGGATTACCTCTCCCATCGGCGCTTCAGTGGTCATGACCACATCGCCCGGCTTCGGGAGGCCGCGCGTCATCCATTTTGGATAATATTCTGGCGCGATAGTTTGCTCGATTGGCCGGATAAGGCCAGTCGTTTTGACTACTTTTGCCGAAAGAACTGGGATGCCAGTTGCGGATTTCGTCGGACTCTTGCCGCGATAGTCAATCAGCGACTCCAAGCAAGCCTCGAGTGGTGCAACTTGCCAGCCCAGCGCGACCCCGTCCCGGTCAATCACAGCCTGAAAGCTTGGCGTGACCGCGTGCCAATCGACCACATCGACACGGAACGGCAGATCGCTCTCGGAAAAGGCTTCGGCCAGATCGCCCAAAACCGACCGGGGCAACGGTTCCTTGCCCTTCAGCGCCAGATCAAGGTCCGAATGCGGTTTGGTCGTCCACTTCGCCCGGCTGCCGAACACGCGCACGGAAACCCCGGCGGGCAGGTGCCGGGCGATAATCTCATGCACGATCTTCGCATGATCGGGGCGCAGATCGATCGGCTGCTTCATGCCAGCCCTTCACGAAGGCGATCCCGCAGGAAACGCGCCTCGGACAGGAAATCGGGCACGATGGCGAAAACCTCGCGCGCCTTTTCCTCATCATAGGTGTGGCTGGTGCTGCCGCGCGCGCGCCGATATTCCTTCCACAGAGACCAGTCGCTGCGTAGCAAGCCGCGTTCGTTGCCGGAGCGGATCAGGTCCTGAAAGGTCATGTTGTCGAACTCGTCCGGATTGGGCGACGTCGCTTCCAGGAACCGCTTCAGCATCTTGTGGGCCAGCTCATAGGTGAACTCGAACCGCTGGATGCAGGCATCGCGCACCAAGTCGTCGCTGCTGTCCTGCGCGTGCCGGTCGAGCGCCACCTCAAGCGAGACGATAGCCTTCTCAAAAGGTTCGATAGAGAGGTCAATCGGCATCGGGCACCACCATTGCCAGCTTCTCGCGGATCAGCGCGGTCAGCCGGTCGCTTTCGTTGAATTGATCTTCCAGGGTCGCGGTCAAAGCGGCGAACCGTTCGGCGAAAGGAACGCCGTCATCCTCGGCATCCTCCGCCCCCACATAGCGCCCCGGCGTGAGGACATGACCGTGTTTGCGGACTTCCTCAAGCGCGGCCGATTTGCAGAAACCGGGGATGTCCTGATACTCGCCCAGTCCCGCCTCGGGCTTGGCCCGCCAGCGGTGGTAGGCGCCGGTGATCGTCTCGATGTCCTTTTCCGAGAACTCGCGGCGGGTGCGGTCCACCATGTGGCCAAGGTTGCGGGCATCGATGAACAGGATTTCGCCGCGCCGGTCACGGTGGCCATTCGCGCCCTTGTCCCGCGCCAGAAACCACAGGCAGGCGGGAATCTGCGTAGAATAGAAGAGCTGACCGGGCAGAGCGACCATGCAATCCACTACATCCCCCTCGATCATGGCCTTGCGGATTTCGCCTTCGCCCGATTGCTGGGATGACATCGATCCGTTCGCCAGCACCACGCCAGCCGTGCCGCGCGGGGCCAGGTGGTGGATGATGTGCTGAAGCCAGGCGAAGTTGGCATTACCTGCTGGCGGCGTGCCGAATTTCCAGCGGACATCGCCTTCAAGCTGCGGCTGCCACCAGTCCGAAATGTTAAATGGCGGGTTGGCCATCGCATAGTCGAACTTCAGCGTGGGGAACGCGTCGTTCAGGAACGAACCTTCGTTGTTCCACTTGATGTCCGCATCGATGCCGCGCACGGCGAGGTTCATCTTGCAGAGCTTCCACGTGGTATGGTTGCGCTCCTGCCCATAGATGGCGATGTCGCTGCGCTTGCCCTCGTGGCTCTCGATGAAGCGCTCGGACTGCACGAACATGCCGCCCGAACCGCAGGCTGGATCGTAAACCCGGCCATTGTGCGGCTCCAGCATCTCGACGATGGTCTGCACGACGGAACGGGGGGTGAAGAACTCGCCGCCGCGTCGCCCTTCCGCGCCCGCGAACTGGCTAATGAAATACTCGTAGGCGCGGCCCAGCAGGTCTTTCGATTTGCCGTCCGCACTGTGCATGCCGACCTTTGAGAACAGATCGATCAGCTCGCCCAGCATGGTCTTGTCGAGCTGCGGGCGACCATATTCCTTGGGCAGTACGTCCTTGAGCACGGCGGCATTGGCGCGCTCGATAGAGTCCATCGCGTTGTCGATCAGGTTGCCGATGTCGCCCACCCGCTCCTTCCCGGTGGTCACATCGGTAAAGGTGATCTGCGGGCGCTTGGCGTTGGCCTGCAAATGCTCCCACCGCGCCTCCGGCGGAACCCAGAACACGTTAGAAGCGAGATATTCCTCTGGATCTTCCGGATCGGCATATTCTTCAAGCATCAGCTTGGCGCGATGATGCTCGAACGCCTCTGAAATGTATTTGAGGAAGATGAGGCCAAGGGCGACATGCTTGTATTCCGATGGCTCGAGATTTCCGCGCAGCTTGTCGGCAGCCTTGAACAATTCTGCCTCAAAGCCGAGATCACTGCCGCTATTATTCTTGGACGCCATTTAGTCAGATTCCCCCTGTCCACCTTGGGTAGCGGAGAATGCTGGCTATGGGCAACCAGCCAGTTTCCAAAGCGATATCCTGCAGCGTCCCCGCTTGGACCAAGCCTCGGGTGGCGCCAGTACACCTCCCCACCAGTTTATCAGATCCGCGCCAGATGCGGATGCCGCCGAAGATTATGCGTGAACTGTGCTCCCATCGAGCGTTTGGCGATTGCGCATCGTCCGCCTCGGGTGGCATAATTTGGTGCATCAAAATCTGGATAAGGAACTTTAGCAAGGAGTGTGCAGAGGCCACCGCGCCACGCGGTCCGGTTCAGCGGTCACTACGCGACTACGTCGCTCCGTTCTGTTCGAACCTGTCCTCTGCACACTCCTTGCGGGGAGGGGATTACCCCTCCCCGCCCCCACCCCAATAAGGACATCAAAATGCCAGGCCAGCGAGGAAGTGAGAAACGGAACCGGGAAAACATCATCAGGGTGCGCATGAGCGATGCAGAACTCGAAGCACTCGATCGCAAGAGAGGGGCGTGGAGCCGCGCACACTTCATCCGCAAGGCGATCACGCTGTCGGGCAAGGAAACGGTCGTTGAGACAGCGCCGATCCTCGCGCAACTTTCAAAGGTTGGCGGCAACATCAACCAAATTGCTCGACAGCTCAACCGGCAAGAGCTGGGCATCGACCAGACGATGCTGCAACTGCAATTGCGCAATCTGGCTGCAGTCATCGAGCACCTGCAGGCCTTATGATTATCGAGATTACACGCGGCGACGATCCGGTCGGGCTTGTCGGCTACCTCATGGGAAATACGCAAGAGCTCAGGCACGGAGCGGAACTCATCGCGCTCGATAATTTGGCGACGATTGCGACCGCACCTGCAGAAATGCGCTCGGTTTATGAGCAGTCAGAGCGTTGTAGGTCGCCCATCCTGCATGTCTCTATTGCCCTCAGCCCGGGAGAGACCCTGACCGCGGCCGAGTGGGAAGAAGCATGGACTCAGGTCGATCGGCTTTTGCAGATGGAAAGTCATCAGAAGGTCACGGTCGCGCATCATGAGAAAGATCATCAGCATCAGCACAGGGGCTACAACATCATATCCCCGGAAACTTTCGCTACGCCAAAGGCGCGTCCGTGGAGCAAGGTTGAACGCCGCTTTCTAGATGAGGGGGAACTGCGAGATGTCGCCGGACCGATCGAGAGGCGGTCTTGGGATACCAACCTGAAATTCCGGCTACAGCAATTAGCGCGCAAACTGGAAGCGCTGTTCGGGCTTTGCAATGCCGCCGCTCCTAACCGATGGGCCAGCAACGCGCGGGGAGAGGATCGAGCGTCCTCCGGAGCAAAAAAGAGAGAGGAACGTACCGGCACAATTCCCATCATCGAGCGATGTGGCAAGGAGATGCGGCAAGCTTTGCGCAAGACCTCGTGGGCCGAACGAGAAGCTGAACTCGCGGGATTGGGCATCGGGATACGTGAATATCAGGGGAAAAATAGGCATCGCCAAGGGATCGTGTTGTTCGATCTCAATGAACCGGGCAATGCCATAGCTGGATCCGAGTTGGGCTCGGATTATGCTCGGGGCGCCTTGGAGAAAAGCGCCGACCAGAGTTTCGCGGCATTTCTCGGATCTAAGACGTCGCAAGTCCGCCCATCTGGTCCCGTCAGCATGCCTCGGCAGGATTCACTATACGAGGCCTTCAAAGCGTATCAGGAGGAGCTACGACACGCCCAGATGATCTGGACGAAGGCTTATGAGAGACTTAGCGCGGAGCTGAAACGCAACCGAAGGATGCTGGTGGACAAACAGCGGGCCGAACGACGCGTTCTGCTTGCGTCGGCAGCGACACACAATCGAATGCAAATGAGAGATTTGCTAGAGAGTCGGTTCAAGAAGGAACACGAGAGGCTGACCGCGGCGCAATGGGAAAATAGACGTGACTACCGGAGCCTTAAGCCAAGAGCGCTCAACTGGCGAGCTTGGCTAGAAGCAGAGGCCGCGCTTGGGAACGCACAGGCTCGCCAGGTCCTTGTTCGACAAGCGGGGGGGCGAAATCCGGCTCCAAAGCGCCCTTTCAATTTCGGAATGGATACGGGTCGATTCTAGACTGCGAAAGATGCATCGTGGAATGCTACATAGGCCACCGCAGAAACGGTAAGCCGCGTTCGACCAATTCCATAGCAAATGGCTAACCGTCAGATGCGGACATTTCTCAAATCGCAGCAACGTCCAGTCCGACTAGCTCGCCAGCGCGCGGGCTGGTGGTGAAGTGCTTGGTCCCCCTGCTCCGCCAGCGTCAGATCGCCCCGGATCGCTTCCAAAGCCATCTCGGCCTTGAAATCGGCGCTGTCGCACTTTCTCGCCTTCTTCATTCCGGTACCAATACTTAGGTCGGGATTAGCTTAGCATCCTGTCCAGAAACCGGCACCACCTCAGCCCAAGCCCGCAGGTCACTACCATTAGCCGGCACTGAAGCCCAAATCGCTTTAGTTCAATCAGAACAAACCCTAAGAGAAGAAGAAACGCTTCTCCTCTCGCTCCGAAAACTCCTCGGCGTAAAGTAGGCGGCAATCATTTTTCGAAATTTCCAAGATCGATTCTATGTCTAGATCGTCCGGCCCATGCCGGACCTTATTAGCAGTCGCCCAAAATCCTCCGTAAAAAATTCTCATTATGAGCAGAGTGAAAGCATGAGCACTGAGATATCGCCGAACGGGCCACCTATTCTCACCATGATATCCTAAATGCAAATGCGAACACGGATGACTGTCTTCTACGTATTGCTTTTTCGAATATTCATATCGAACTAATGGAGGGTGCCTCGGCCTTCGAACCTCTGCTATCCTGTGAAGAAACTCATCGACGTCAATAATTCCCTCGGAGACGTACTCCTGCATCTCCGTCACCTCTGCAACTGCATCGGGCGCTGCCCCCAAGAATGGGTTGGGATAATACGCATATCTAACGTCTCCCTCCTCCTTCCCAAGTCCATACTGAAAAAAAGAAAAGTCCTTTAGACAAATATTATATTGACCATCCCTCAGGCCGCACAGGTACAGTTCTTCATAAGAAATATTTTCATCAACGCTCATGGAACGGAATCGCTCGGAAGGATGTAACGCCGACGGATTGGAAAATATTTCCCCAATGCCAACCGCCTTACTGTATTCCCATGTTTTTCTAATTTGCGCTGCTAGTTCACCCTTGTTCATTAGAGTAGCCCTGAAGCTCTTCTTCAATTTCTTCATCAGACAAGCCCGCCTCGCGCAGGCGCTTCAAATATTGCTCTCGAGCAGCCTTCGCCGCAGCTTGCTTCTTTGAGAAACCCCGCTGAATCGTGTCGATCTGCTTCAGATCAGGCATCGTAAATTTAATGCTCGGTGCATTTTCCAGCGCGAGGTCCAACTCCCTCAATATAGCTCTAGCCTGTTTACCAATGCCACTAATGCGCAACCACGCCTTGGATCGAGTGAAAGCTGTGAAAAGCTTATTCCTTCCGTCTCGTAACCTTACATCGACGGCATCCACTCCAACGGCAAGGACGGCGGCAGCTTCATTGCCTTTCGCACGATAAACGGTCGATAGAGTAACTTTTCCAGCAATAGTGAATGGTGGCTCGTTATACGGGTCCGCAATCACATTGTTCGACGCTATCCCTTTCAACGACAACTGCTCACCTACGGAAGACAGATAGCGTCGCGCATGCTTGTCATCTAAGGAAATGACGAGAATTTCTTCAGGCTCTAAGCCACCGTCGATGAATGATTCAATGTTGCCTACAACCCATGCAATTTCGTCATCGAAATTTCCCACTTCAGCGGAGTCAACCAAAGGAAAGCCTTCAATCTTTGGCATAGCCAGCGGGCTATTGCGATCGGGGCGCATAACTTCAACGGGCTGTCCAGTTTTCAACGGCCCTGTTTTCACTTCGTAACCAACGTCCTCCCAATGATCAGAGCTCTCGAGCATCTGGACGATATCGCCATAAACGCCGAAACCGAGGGCGTGCGCGGAAACTAGTACATCTCGCTGATTTCTGTACGCTTTACCTAAAACAGCGTCGTTTGTAGCACCCGGCGGAAGCTGGGAGGATGTCCTATCCAGGTCGACAAGCGGCTGACCATCTCCGCCACGTCCAAACAGCTCTATAGGCTGACGAATTTTAACATTCATAATGTCTTGGAGCTCATCGTAAGCCCAGATGATAGATTTACGATCGCGCTCGCCTTTAGCGAGGTTGAATGCCAACTTGTAAAAACTGTCGGGAAAATCTTGCCCTTCATCGATCAGAACGTGATCATAGTAAGGTGTCACCAGCCCGGTACTGACTAGGTGGGCGCAGGCAGCGCCAAAGGCGGTTTCGCCGCGTGCGGCTGCCCTCTTAGCTTCGGGGAGGCGTAGAGCTGCTACACCGCTCCTGCTGCAGGCATCCGAGTATACTCCGGGAACGCTCGCTCCGCCCCAACCGTGTCGAATGTGAATTTTTTTCCAATCAGGATCCTGATCGGAATAGAGGCGGTAAAAACGAGTCACCAACGTCTTAAAAGCGGCGCGGAGACTCTTAGTATAAAAAGTAATTAGAATTCGATTTTCAGGATTATTGAGATGAATATGCGCCGCCTTCATTGCAAGGATTACGGTTTTTCCAGAACCGGCCAAGCCTCTGATCCGTGCGGGACCGCCTACATCGACAAGGGCAATGTGGCGCTGCTTTTCGTCAAAATTCGTTATTTCATTCTCTAGCCGTGCCAGTGCCACCGCCAATGGCTGTTTCTCCGGGTTTTCAACCGGTCGTTTGGCGGCGCGAGCAAGGGCTTTGGCACCTTCAACGACCGAGCGGACCTCCGCGAAAACTTCGACCGACAGTGCATCGTTGCGTACAGACTTTAGATAGTCAGCCAAGGACTCGAAGCTGGCGCAAACGGTAGATTCAATTTCTTCATTTGCCAAGGCATCCACTGGCAAGTCGGGACTTAGCTGGATAACCGTATGGATGCTGACGACCGTCGTCGTCCGGCTTTTTCGAAGTAGTCGGCTACGGATCAGCCTTGAATGAAGGTTGCTCGAAAAGTCGTCCAGCGCGGAATCTATCTCTGTGGCTGACTCACGTGACCTTTGAAACATGGTGTTGTCGTAAGCGCGGATCGCAACAAAACCATGCAAGGGGGAAAGCAACAAAATGTCAGGCCGGAAGATCGCCGCCTCATAATCAGCGTATGCAGGGAAATCGTAATAGACGACGGAATTCTCGATCCCAAGGACGCCCTCATTATGGCGAAGATAATCAACCAGCGCGCGCGACGCCGGGTCGTTTTTCCAGCGTCCGGTCGTGACCACAATCTCCAAGGGCATTTTACTCTCACTCCAATGACGAGCTTTAGCACTACGAGGCAGCATTTTTTCTCAAAGGGACGGTAGCGCCCCAGCGCGTCGTTCGCTGCGCTCCGAACACCGCAACGCCGGCTAATTCGTCGCCTCTATTTTGTCTCTCACACCGGAACAACGTCTACTCTCTGGCGGCTTCAAAGATAAGTCGAATGTCCCAGATCCTGTCGGCAATCAACTACCTACGTTTGTTGCGCATGCGACCAAGGAACTCGGAGGTTCCCCGCTTGCCAAGAGCGGCCGCCAGGGCCGGTCATACCTCTGTGACTGCCACAAATCGTCAGATGCCGTCAGCGCCCTGCAGGCGTCGATAGCAAGGCTGAATGTCTGCAATTTTGGCGTTCGCTGCAATTCCCATTAGTCTAGGCCGTGAACCCATAAATTGGCGTTGAGAGGGAGTGGAATGCGCCGTTTGGCATGGTATCGCTAGCCGCATGTTGTTTATCCTGACCCTTATGGCCGCAGCAAGCCTTACTCCGCCGGAGGAACCTGTGGCTGGCCAGCTTCGCGCAGCGATCTGGCACGATCTGCAACTGAACGCCATGATCGGGAATGGTAACTGGCTGGCTTCGCTTTGGTACAATGCGGGGCAGGAAGACGCCAAGGCACCCGATCTTCACATTTTGGATATGTCGTGTGACAGCAACCGTGAGAGATATCGTTGCACCTTTACGCTGCTGCGTGATGGCGGCGTACGAATGGCCTTCAACGAAGCTGCCCCCGACCGGCTCGATTGCAATGCGCGTTTCGTTCGCCGAGACGATTCTGATGAGTGGATGGTGAGGCATCGACCGCCGCGCGGTTCTGGGCACAGTCGGACGGATATGCGATGCAAGGCTGTGCCTGCAACATGATCCTCAGATATACTAGCACTGATTGCCGACTTTACCCCTGAGCGGAGTTCTGATTCAGGGTCGGCATGAGCCGATATGATCTGACCGATTTTGAGTGGCGCGTTATCGAACCGCTGCTTCCCAACAAGCCGCGAGGCGTCCCGCGTGTGGATGATCGACGCGTGTTGAACGGCATCTTCTGGGTGCTGCGTTCTGGCGCACCGTGGCGCGACCTGCCGGAGCGCTATGGGCCGCGCACTACTTGCTACAACCGCTTCGTGCGATGGCGAAAAGCTGGTGTGTGGAATCGGATGATGGACGCCATCACCGCTGCCCACGATGGCGACATCCAGATGATCGACAGCACGTCCGTTCGCGTACACCAGCAGGCCGCGACAGCAAAAAGGGGGATCGAGATCATTGTCTCGGTCGCTCCCGAGGCGGGCTCACGACCAAAATCCACGCGGTTGTCGACGGGCAAGGCCTCCCGATCCGGCTGAGCCTGACCGCTGGGCAAAGCCACGACGGGCAAGCGGCTGACAGCCTGCTTTACCATGTGGGTGCCGGGACCATCGTGCTCGCTGACAAGGCCTATGATGCGGATCGCATCCGGACGTCTCTCCGCGAGAAGGGGGCGTTCGCCAATATCCCGCCTAAATCCAATCGCAGGTCGAAGCCGTACTTCAGCACATGGCTCTACCGCGAGCGCAACCTCATCGAGCGATTCTTCTCCAAGCTGAAGCACTTCCGCAGGGTTGCTACCCGCTATGACAAACTGGCCGAAAACTTCCTCGCCATGGTCCAACTCGCCTCAATGCGTCTGTGGCTCCGCATTTATGAGTCTACGGCCTAGAGACTGCTAGCTATCGGGATCAATTCTGCCGAACCTCCATGGCTACTGAGAACTTGCGCCGGCGAGGCTATCTCCCGCATTCTGCAGGTTAGCCGACGAATGGACGCATCATAGCTGATTCTAAAAACAATAAAGTCGCACGCGCCTGTCTTTAGACCAAGGAGGGACCCAAAACCATCAGGCGTACACACCGGCATCCACTGCCGCGATATAAGTCCAGAGATGCTCTTCGTTCCCAGCTTTGACGATATCTTGCGCGGTCGCGCCATCAAACGCCGCCAATCGCGAGTTCAGGTAGCACTCAAGCGCCTCGTCGGGCGTCTCAAATCGCTCGGATAGCCGAGCCACAACCCTGCGATCAGTTTCGTCGAGTTCTACCATGTACAGATGTTAGCATGCATTCGACTGTCAAACCAAGCGTGCTCCAGGAGGTGCCGAAGAAGATCCCCCAACGGGGAAGCGATAAAGTTTAACAGGAGGAAAAACAGCATGAAACACTGACCAACAGCCAGGGACCGGAGCAGGTCCACGACGATCAACATGGCCCGCCTCTGGCGGGCTTTTTCGTGAAGGATGCAACCATGAAAATACTCACTCTGGGCGACGAAGAGGCGCGAGCCAACGCCCTCGAACGCCACGCAGACTATCGCGTTCTGCGCCGCGTGCCAGACTTCGGACAGGTCGCCTACCAGCCGCTAGAACACCCAACGGTGCGCATTGCCGTCGTCGACACTGAAACCACCGGCCTCAATCCAGCGACGGACGCGGTCATCGAGCTGGGAATGACCGTCGTGGAACTGTGTGCGGAGGGCGCCCCCGTCGTAATCCATGCACCGGAGAGCTGGACCAATGACCCGGGCTTTCCCCTGCCCCCGCAAATTACCGATCTCACCGGGCTCACCGATGAGCTTCTTGCAGGGACTGCGTTCGACGACGGGGCAATCAATGATACGCTGCGCTACGTCGATCTGATCGTTGCACACAACGCAGCCTTCGATCGCGCGTTCATGACCAAAGCGTTCCCATTGACTGCGGAACGGCAATGGGCCTGCTCCTGCCGGGATATCGACTGGCGGGCGGAAGGCTTTGACGGCCATGCTCTTGGCCATCTGCTGACCCAAGCTGGACGGTTCAACGACGTCCATCGCGCCGGCGCCGACAGCTGGTCACTGACCTGGCTGCTTCTGCAAGACGCCAAGGATGGTCGGACCTTTGCCTCTCACCTCATAGAGGCTGCCAACACGCCAGTGCATCGCGTCTATGCTGCCCACGCACCATTCAACATCAAGGAAAAGCTAAAGTCCGCTGGGTACCGCTGGGACCCCCGGAAGCACTTTTGGTATCGAGATCGATCGCCAGCGGAGTTCGAAAGCGAACTCGAATGGCTCGCGGATTTGAACCCCAACATTCGGCCATTCAGTCAGGAGGTGCATCCGCTGGACCGTCACGCTACCCACTGAGACCACGCCAAGCCGGCTGTGCTTGACGCCGTGCTCTAAATTGTGCTTTCGATTGTGTCGAAACGATCGAGAACGTTCGTTTTTGGCGGTTTTCTGCGGTTTAGATGTCGCGGAATTAACTGGTTGGGAATCCTCTCGTCCCGACCAAATAATCAAGAAATTGCTCAGAGCCCTCCATCGCTCGTCCCGTTGCGCCGTTGAAGGTGGGCGGCCAGCGCTGGTGCACAGCGCCCCTTCAGCGCAA
This sequence comes from Sphingobium sp. B8D3A, assembly GCF_025961995.1. NCBI lineage: Bacteria > Pseudomonadati > Pseudomonadota > Alphaproteobacteria > Sphingomonadales > Sphingobiaceae > Sphingobium > Sphingobium sp. B8D3A. Next base: position 2,456,236 of record NZ_JAOQOS010000001.1, read on the forward strand.
CACATCCAGAATTGCCACATCAAGCTAGTACGGGTCAGAAGCCCTGCGCGTCGAAGCTGCGCCGAATATGTTCGGCCACCGTGGTGGCAGGATGATGCGGCACCTCCCCTTCAGCTAAGCAGGAAGGCAAACAGGCGATTTCCTGCTGTGGCGCGCCTGTCAGAAAGAATGGCGCGGAATAACGGTCCACACCGGCGATGTTCACGACCCTGTGAACCGACGATTTGTACCGACCATTGGTCCAGCGCTGGAACAAATCACCCACATTGACCACCAGGCTTCCGGGCATCGGGGGCGCTTCGATCCAGCTGCCGTCATCCTGATCGAGCACCTGCAGGCCGCCCACCTCATCCTGCAAAAGCAGGGTCAAACTCCCAAAGTCGCAATGCGCTCCGGCCCCCTTGGCGCCAGCAGAATAATGGACCAGCCGCAGCGCGGCGATTGGATCGGTGCAGAAGGCGGAAAAATAGTCTTCCGGCAAATCGAGCGAAAGAGCGAAACCGGCCATCAGCCGCCGCGATATATCATGCATGTCAGCCACGTAATCGAGCAAGAATGCCTTAAAGCCAGGCACCCCGTCCGGCCAGAGATTGGCCTCTTCGTCCACGGCCTCGCTCCCGAGATAATATTCTTCCTTCAGGGCATCCTGCGGTAAACCTTCACTGGTACGTCCGCCCATGCGCGCATAGCCGCGTCCTCCACGGGCAGATCCATTTGTGATGGCGCGTTTTTCGGCCTCATCCAGGGCGAACAGGGCCTTTGCATAGTTCAACACCAGCGCAAGCCGCTCGCTGCTAAGGCCGTGGCCGACAAGATAGAAGAACCCATGCCGCAGACTTGCGGCCTTCAACCCGAGAACAGTCTCCTGCCTCGTGTCAGGGTGATCGCTCTCCAATGCAGAAAGATCGATCACCGGAAGTGCAAAGTCACTCACTCGGGAACTCCGTCGGGCGGATTTCAAAGACAGCGAACTTAAGGCCTGTTTTAAGGCCCGGTTGTGCCAATTGAGCATGCTCACCCAACGTCCTTCGAAACACCCAGTCACGCCGCGATGTGCCATGAGGAAAAGAAGGAGTTCTCGATGCCACTCATCCCTTCCTTCGATCACACCCCGCTCAATATGCGGGTGGAGGGCCCGCGCGGTGCCCCAGCTATACTCTTCGCGCATTCCATTGGCTGCGACCTGACCCTCTGGGACCGGCAAGCAGCGGCCCTCAACGACCGATACCGCATCATTCGCTATGACGTTCGCGGCCATGGTGCCAGCGATGCTCCCGAAGGGCCTTACACCGTCGAGCAACTTGCGGGGGACGCGCTTGCGATTCTCGATGCCCTCGAGGTCGAGCGCGCGCACCTTTGTGGACTGTCACTCGGCGGTACGATGGGGCAGTGGCTGGCACTCAACAGGCCGGACAGGCTTGCCAGCCTGACCCTGTGCGACACAGCGGCCCGACTGGGCACCATTGAAGGCTGGCAACAAAGGATCGAGACCGCTCTCTCGCGCGGCATGGCAGCCCTGGTGGATATGTCACTCCTGCGCTTTTTCTCGGACGCGTTTCGCGATCAAGACCCGGCAACAATCGCCCAGTTCCGCGAGATATTCCTTGCCACGCCAGCGCAGGGCTTCGCGGGCTGCTGCGCGGTTTTGCGCGACTGCGATTTCACGGACCATCTTTCCGCCATAACGGTACCGACCCTGGTCATGACGGGTCGCAACGATGTGCCCACGCCACCCACCGACAGCGAGTTGCTGGCATCCCGCATTCCCGGCGCGGAACTCATATTGCTCGATGCAGGCCATATCTCTGCACGGGAGGATCCGCAGTCCTTCACCAGAGCCCTTCTCAACCACATCCAGCGCAATGAGCCGCGCGATCCGGCTCAGCGATAACGCGCCGGCCCATCGCCTGCGCCCGGCAAGGCGTTGCAATTCGCGCAAGAAAACCGGACGAGAATAGCATTACCGGTTCGCCGGGCGAACTGCCACCTTCAGCATCGGTCAGCCAAGTTGCAACGATGAGTGAGCAGAGAATGGACGATATGATTCAGGATGAAGACCGCCTCATCGCACAGGCTGTAGAACTTTCCGAAGTTCCGCTGATCGACTTTTCGCCTTTCCTCAACGGCGACGCCAACGCGCGGCGTGAGGTGGCCCGACAGATCGCCGAGGCCTGCGCCACCATGGGGTTCTTCTACCTCACGGGCCACGGCGTGCCGACCGAGATGCGACAGGCCGTCTTCGACCGAGCCACGGATTTCTTCCATTTGCCAATGGAGGATAAGGAGGAAGTGCGCGTCAACGACGAACTCAACCGGGGCTGGATCTATGCGGGGGATCGGGAGAAGCTGAACGCGAACAGCCGGGTCTTCGAGCAGTATCGCATCCAGCGAGAGTTCGACCCTGACGACCCGCTGCTCAAAACCGGGAACCCCTTCTACCAGCAGAACAGATGGTCATCCAAGGTCGACAACTTCGACAAGGATTGCATGACCTATTATGATATAATGTCGCATCTCGCGAAGGAATTGATCCACGCCTTCGCCTTGGGGCTGGACCTGCCGGAAGACCGTTTCGACCGCTACTTCCAGAACTCAACCTCGCAGATCAGCCTGATGTACTACCCTTCCCTCCCCGAAGGCGCAGGCAACGAGATCAAGAATCTGAGCGCCCACGTCGACGAAGGTCCGCTCGTGATCCTCGCCCAGGGTGAGATTGGCGGGCTTGAACTCAAGACGCTGGACGGGCGCTGGATTTCCGCCCCGCCGGTCCCCGGAGCCTTTACGGTCAATATCGGCAACATGATGATGTGGTGGTCGAACGGGCGCTATCGCTCGACGCTCCACCGCGTGCGCAACACCTCCCATGTCGAACGCTTTTCAATCCCCTTCTTCTGGAATGCAGATCACGACGTGGTTGTCGAGCCGCTGGAGGAACTGGTGGCGCGTGACGGTGAAGCGAAGTTTCCTCCGGTCCATGTCGGCGCCTTGCTTGGGCGGTTCTACAAATCTTCGGTCTACATACCGTTCGACGACAAGAAATAGGCGCCGCGAGTCACGCGACGCGCGGACGGTCGCGGTGTGGCTAATGCCAGAAGGCAATCGCGCCCGGCAAGGCTGAGCCTGCCGGGCGCAGTGTCGATCAGTTCGAGCGGTCGCGCGGCGGGGTTAGCCGCCGCGAAACGCCTTAGAACTTATAGCCGACCGTCAGACCATAGGTGCGCGGCGGGAGCCAGGTCACGCCGAGAAGGCGGCCTGTCGCCAGAGCGAAGGTGCTGCTCGGGCGGAATACGTCGAACAGGTTCTTGGCCCAGAGCTGCGCGCGGATGCGGCCGTCGTTGGTCTCGTAGGCCAGCGAGGCATCGACCATGGTGTAGGCCGCGCTGCTCTCGATCTCGCGCATATACTCGCTGAAGTAGGTGCGGCTCTTATAGGAGACGTCCACGCTCGGCGTGAAGGTGCCGATGGGCGCGATCACATCATATTCGCCGTGCAGGTTCCACGACCAGCGCGGGCTGTTGCGCGTGTCGTTGCCGGCGAGCTGGATGTTGCCGCCGCTCGGGGCGCCGAAGGCCGTCGGATCGGGGTTGGTCACGGCATTGTAGGGCGTGCCGCCGGCGATGTTGGCCGGGTTGAGCGGATCGAGCGTCAGATAATCGACGAAATGCGCATCCGTGTAGGAGAGCGCACCGCTCAGGCGCAGGCCGGGCATCGGGCGCAGCATCGCGTCGAGCTCGATGCCCTTTGCGCGTGTCTTGGCCGCGTTCTGGAAGATCGTGGTGTAGCCGGTCGGGCCGCCCGCGATCGTCTTGTTCAGCTGCAGGCCGTTCAGCGTATAGGCATAGCCCGCGAGGTTCACGGTCAGCATGCGACCGAAGCTCGCCTTGATGCCGGCCTCATGGTTGAACATCTTCTCGGGGTTCACGATCGTGGTGCTGCCTGCGGCATTCTCACCCGAGCCGGCCTTGAAGCCTTCCGAATAGGTGTAATAGAGCAGGATGTCCTGATTGGCCTTCCAGACCAGCCCGGCTTCCGGCGTGAAGTCGCGGAAGGTCTTCTCCACATGCGTGCCCGCGGCGGTGTAGCGCAGCACCGGCCCCACCCCGTTGCGGGTGATGATGATGGAGGGGTTCTCCGACTCCACATGCTCACTGCTCCAGCGGCCGCCGAGCTTCACGCTGAGGCCCGAGAGCGCCTCGCTGAACATGCCAAGCCCGATCTCATACTGGCCGAAGATCGAGAAAGCCTCGGTCAGCAGGTTCGAGCGCGTGCAGACGCGCTTGGGCGCGATGATGTTGCTGCCGCCGGTCACGCCGTTGGGCGAGTAACCGCACAGGCCATAGGCCTCGTTCAGATCGATACCGGCAGCCTGCAGCACGCCGATATTCTGCGCCATGCCGGTCCGGTTCGCGAGACCGACATTGTCGATCGGCCGCTGGCGTTCATGGAAGAAGAACACGCCGATGGTGCCGTTCACCCATTCGGACTGCAAGCCAAGCCGCAGCTCGTTGCTCCACTGCTTGCTGTCGATCCGGCGCTCCTGCACCGTGGTCGCCTGACCGTTGGTGGGCAGGCTGTCGATCACCGCCGAAAGATCGAGATCCTGGAACAGCGAGCTCTTGAAGGAGCGATAGTTGGCAATGTTGGTGACCGTCAGCGCATCGTTGAGCGGTACGTTGAGCGTGCCGGTGAAGGCATAGGTCTCGGTCTCGGTGCCCGGGCTGGATTCCGTCGCGAGATCACGCGGGTTGGTCGCATAGCCGCCCACGCCGAGCGGCGCCAGACGCGCCACGCCGGGGAAGGATGCGCGCAGATAGTGGATCGCGCCGGAGGCATCGCTCTGGCGGAAATATTCGCCAGAGACTAGCAGCGTCGCCTCACGGCCAAGGTCGAACTCGAGCGAGGCGCGGCCCATGCGGCGGTTGAGATCGTCAACATCCTTGCCGGACACCGGGTTGACGCCATAGCCGTCGCGGTTCTCGGTCTTGATCGCCAGACGGGCGCGAATACCCTCGGTGATCGGGCCGCTGATCGCGGCTTCGGTCGTCAACGCATTATAGCTGCCATAGCCGATGCGGCCATAGCCCGAGAAGATGTCCGTCGGGCGGGCGGTGATGACGTTGATCGACCCACCCACCGCGTTGCGGCCATAGAGCGTGCCTTGCGGGCCGCGCAGCACCTCAATGCGCTCCAGATCGAAGAGCGAGGTGAGCTGGGCCTCGGCGCGGGCCACGTAAGCACCGTCGACGTGGAAGGCCACGCCGGTGGAACTGCCCGTGGTCGAGGTGTTGGCACCCACGCCACGAATGAAGATCTTCGCCTGATTGAAATCGCTGCCGAAGTTCACCGACGGCACGATCGTCTGCAGGTCAGAGATGCTGTTGACGCCAGCGCTGGCGATCCGCTCGGCACCGAGCGCGCTGACAGCCGCGCCAACATCCTGCAGCGATTGCTCGCGCTTCTGGGCCGTGACGATGATCTCCATGCCGTCATCGGCGGCGGTCGCTGTCTGGGCGGCCTGCGGGGTTTGGGCGAGGGCGCTCGTCGAGGCGAGGAGCAGCGCGGGGATGGACGCTTGGATGGACAGGGAAATCCGTTTCATTCTCTCTCTTCCGTTTCTGTTATGCTGGCCCTGCGGGATGGGCATGCATGTTCAATGCGCCCGCACTCAATGAATGCAAGACCCGACTGCCCCAAAGGGCAGCGATATCGTTCATTCGCGCCACAGGTGTAGCCTTTGCGCCACGCCTTGCTTTGACCCACGTCAAACCGCCCCGCGCCTTGTCGACACGCGTTGCAAATGCGCATCTGTGCTGCGCGAAGGAGAGGCGCCATGCTGGCATGAAGAGCAGTCATACGCAGTCCGGACGCTACGGAAACGAGAAGCGCCCGAGCCGGCGGTGGCCGGCCCGAGCGCTCGATAATCAGGCGGATCGCCCGCGACGATCCTCAAGAGAGGGAAACGGTGTCGTTGCTATTCGGGGATGGAGCCGTCCTCGTCGTCCATATTCTCCTCGCCTTCATAGGCGCCCATGTCGATGAGGCCGCTCCGATCCATCTGGTTCATCGTGTCTACCAGGTCCGGCGCATCGATGGGCATCACCTGAGCGGGATTCGGCTTGCCGCCATGCTCGGTTTCGGACTCGCCGCGATAGGGATTGGCCTGCGCATCGGCGGCGACATCCTGCGCCTGCGTGCCGCTCTCATCCTGCTCGGCATTGTCCTTGTCGGGATCGTTGAAGTCCAACGGCGGGGTTTTCTGACTCTGCGTCATGGATAGGCCTCCTGTAATGCCGGGGACCAAGCCCTCAGCCTTCGGAGGAAGAACGCGCCCCTGCCCCATCGGTTGCCGCGCCCTGCCCCGGCCGCAAGGCGTCCAGTCCAGCCTCGCCCTCCTGGCCGAACAGGCCTCGCACCCGGATTTCCTGCTGCGGCAGCGGGATTTCGATGGCATTCTGGCGCAGGGCATCGTCGATCGCCCAGCAATAGGTCGCCAGCGTGCGCCCCGGTCGTTTGACGGCGGACAGGGTGGGCCAGACGACCAGCTCGAACTTGAGCGCGTTCTCGCCATAGCCGACGAGCCAGACCTGCGTGCGCTTGCGCCCGGCATCGGGCAAAGTCAGCGGCACGGCCTTGGCCGCCTCGATCACGGCGTCGCGCACCTTCTCCTTGTCCGCGTTAAGGGCCGTGCGAAACGGGATATGGACGCGGCGGGTCATGCGGTTGCGCGTCCAGTTGGTCACCTTGCCGTCGATGAGATTGGCATTGGGCACGAGCATGTCGACATCGTCATTGGTCAGTACCGCCGTCGCGCGCGGCCCGATGGAGCGCACCTCGCCCATGGTCCCGTCTTCCAGTTCAACGAAATCGCCGACCTCGATGCTCCGGTCGAACAGCAGCACCAGCCCGCCCACGAAGTTGCGCACGATATCGCGCAGCCCCAAGCCGATGCCGACACCCAGCGCACCGGCGAACAGGGAGAGCGCGGACAGATCGACTCCTAGCGCCGACACTGCCGCTGCAAGCCCGAAGGCGACGATGACATAGCGCGCGATCTGCCCGCCGATATGAATGGCGTGGGAGCGTTCCTCCCCCATCGTCTGCTGCGCGCGGCGCACGAACTTCTTGAGCAGCCACACCGCCAGCAGCGCCGTCGAGAAGACGACGATGGCCGAGATGATCGCGCCGATAGTCAGCCCGGACGCCCCGATATAGGCGATGGGTTGGGTCAGCAGTGCATCGGCGCCGTTCAAAGCCACATGGCCTCCTGTGGAGTGACCGCACCGTGAGGGCCGGCCATCGGGATGTCAAATCGGTGGCTTAGTCGAAAAGTTCCGGGCCTCCTCAAGTGCCTCACTTGTCCCGTTGCAAGACAAGCTGTCGCAAAACGGCTTCGCGCGGGGCCATGTCGTGCTATTCCGCAGGACATGGAAACCCGGCGTGATGCCATTTACTATCAGCAACTCGCCCGGGTGGCGCGCTTGAAGGCCGACAACTGTGGCGATGCAGACGTCGCCCGCCGCCTGCGCGAGGCCGCTATAGTGCATGAGCGCACCGCCCGCCGCCTTCAGCGGGAAGGATCGCCGAGCCAGCCCGAAGAATAATGCGCAGCATCGACAGGGTCGATTGAGCCATTCGTCGCGATCAGCTAACGCCTCATGGCCTGCGCGATGAGGAGAGACGATTGAAACGGCGTATTTTTGCTTCGGCCCTGCTCTGTGGCCTCGCCCTCTCCGCCGTGGCGCGTGCGGGGGAGACGCCGTTATATCAGCCCTCGCCCGACTGGGTCATTCCCGCGCAGCTTCCCGCGCCGTCCGCACTCGCGGCGAGCGGCCCCGCCATCCTGATCTTCGACCGCCAGCAGCGCATCGCAGACGGCAGCCTGTGGACCTATTCGGACACCGCGCAGCGCATCACCTCGGCCGAACAGCTCAACCAGCTCGCCAACCTCACCCTGCCCTGGCTGCCGGACAAGGGCGATCTCATCATCCACGAGCTGGCAATCGTGCGCGATGGTCAAAGCATCGATCTGCTGGCCGGTGGCCGCACGTTCACGGTCATCCGGCGCGAGCAGGCGCTGGAGCGGCGCGAACTCACCGGGCTGCTGACCGCGACCATGGCCGTCGAAGGCCTGCGCGTGGGCGACATCCTGCGCCTGCGCGCCTCCACCACCGGCAAGGACGCCGCGCTTGCGGGCCACGTCCAGGCGCTGACGCCGTTGATTACCGCGCCCGTGACGCTCGGTCAGGGTCGCCTCCGCACCCTGTGGGACAATGACAGCCCGGTCAAATGGAAGGTCGGCATCACCGGCATCGAGGCCAAGCCGGTGCGCGGGGCGCGCTTCACCGAGCTGAGCTTTGCTCTGCCCGGCCCGCGCCAGACGGAGATTCCCTCCGATGCGCCCATCCGTTTTCAGCCGCTGCCTTTGCTCGAGATCTCCACGTTCAAGGACTGGGCCGACGTCTCCAAGACAATGTCCCCGCTGTTCGCGACGCAGGGCCTACTCAAGCCAGGCAGCGCCCTGCTGCAGGAGGTCCAGGCGATCATGGCTGCCGAGCGTACGCCGCTCGGCCGCGCCCAGCGCGCCCTGCGGCTCGTTCAGGACCAGATCCGCTATCTGGCGGTCTCCATGGATGGCGGCAATTATGTCCCGCAAACGCCGGAACAGAGCTGGGCGCTACGCTATGGCGACTGCAAGGCCAAGACACTGATGCTCCTCGCGATGCTGCGCGAAATGGGCATTACGGCAGAGGCGGTGCTGGCCCATGCCCAGCTTGGCGACGCCGTCGTGAAGCGCCTTGCCAGCCCGGCCGCCTTCAACCACATTCTCGTGCGCGCGCAGATCGATGGGGAATCCCTGTGGCTGGATGGCACGGGCATTGGCTCGCGGATCGAGGATATCCACGACACGCCGCCCTTCCGCTATGTGCTGCCCCTGCGCCCGGAAGGCGCCGATCTCCTGCTGATCGAGCCGCGCAATGCCGGCCGCCCCGCCTTCGACCTGACGATGACCATGGATGAGACCGCCAGCATCGATCTGCCGAGCGTGTTCGATCTCTCGCTGGTGTTGCGCGGCCTCGCCGCCATGCAGCTCAACGTCGTCCGCACGCAGCTGGACAGCGAGAAGCAGCAGGAGGTGCTTGGCGAGTTCCTCTCCAGCGTGGTCGGCGACTCCCAGTTTGCGGACATCAGCCTCACCGGGGACGATCAGGCGGGGATCGTGACGATCGAGGCGCGCGGCGTCACCGATTCAGAGTGGGCGTGGACGGACAAGACCATGCGCCGCGCGGTCGACAAGAGCATCTCTTCGATCAGCTTCGCGCCGGATCGCGCACGTGCGGCCTGGTCCGCCATCCCGGTCGCGACGCCGGCGCCAGAAGGCCGCCATGTTCGCACGACCATTCGCCTGCCGCAGCAGGGCGCGGGCTTCCGCGTTGAGGGCGAGCCTGCGCTGGCCGCCCGCATTGCCGGCTATGATTTCAAGCGCGCGCTCAGCCTTGAGAAAGGCGTGCTCACCATCGACGAAAATGTCGATTCCACCGGCATCGAGATCCCAGCCATCGAGATCGGCGCCGAGAAGGACCGTCTCGCCACCGCGCAATCGCAGGCACCGCGCCTGATCGCCCCGGCCAATGCCCTGCGCTCGTGGGACATCACCGGCAAGGACCCCGCCGGCGCGACGCAGATTGCCGCTGCGCAAGCCGTCTACGCCAAGGCCATTGCCGCCAACGCCGACAAGGCCGCGCCCTATCGCGACCGGGCGACATTCCTCCGCGCCATCAATGATCGCAAGGGCGCCCTAGCCGATCTCGGCAAGGCCATCACGATCGAGCCGGACATCGACCTCTATCTGATGCGCAGCCAGATCCACAAGGAAATGGGCGACCTGAAGGCAGCGCTGGCGGATGCCGAAGCGGGCCGCGCACTCGACCCCGCATCCGTGGGTGCGGTGTTCAGGGTCGCCAACCTGCGCGCCGAAAGCGGCGATCTGGATGGCGCGGTTGCCCTGCTGGATCAACGCATTGCGCTGGGCGGCGAATCTCGCCGGACCTTCCAGGAAGGCAAGGCTGACATCATCGGCACTTATGGCGACCCGGCCACGGCGCTCGCGCTTGTCGACACGCTGCTGGAAGACCGGCCGGGCACGCCGTCACTCCTCAACATGCGCTGCTGGATCAAGGGGACGCGGCAGGTTGAGATCGAAACCGCCGCGAAAGATTGCACATCGGCGCTGGAGCTGAGCAACAGCCCCTATGGCATTCTGGATAGCCGCGCGGTCGTCTCCTACCGTCTCGGCCGGTATGAGGATGCGCTCCGCGATCTCAATGCCGTGCTGAATTCCGTCCCCAATCTCGCCGAAAGCCGCTTCATGCGCGGCGTCGTCCTCGCCCGCATGGACCGCGGCGCGGAGGGCCAGACCGATCTCGCCATCGCCCGCCGCATCAAGCCCCGCATCGACGCGGACTATGCGCGCTTCGGCATTGCCCCGTAAGGCAGGGCGGCGAGCGCCGAGGACCAGCCGATAATCCTTCCGTCACCCCGGACTTGATCCGGGTGTGGATTCACATTTGAAGTGCAACGGGTTGAGGAAGGCTTCAGCGGGGGTTTGGAAGCCGAGGCATTTTCGGGGCGTGTGATTGTACAGAGCCAGAATGTCATCGATTTTCAGCTGATGCAATTGGTCGACGTCGGTCTTTCTGGGCAGGCTTCGTCGCAGTCTGCCGATGGCATTTTCGACGCCGCCTTTTTGCCACGGTGCGCGGGGATCGCAGAAGAAGGTGCTGAGGCCGAGCTGGTTGGCGATATGCTGATGCCGGTTAAACTCTGTTCCATTGTCGAACGTGATTGAGCGCCGCAAGGCGGCGGGCATTGGCCCCAGCATTCGTACAAGAGCTGCTGCGACGGGGTCAGCTTTGAGGCTGCTTTGCTGCAGAGCGATGGTCAGCCTTGAGTGGCGCTCATGTGCGACGAGGATGGCCTGACCAGGGCAAGAGAAGAGCATGGCATCGGCCTCCCAGTGGCCGGCTTGCTGGCGGGTGGCGATGCTGTGGGGGCGATCATGGATCGAAGGGCGATCGGCATAGCGGGGCCAGCCTCCCTTGGTGCGCCAGCCGCGCTTGTATTTGGCGCGAGGAAGATAGAAGCGCCAGAGCCTGTCATTGGTTCGCTTCAACTGGGTGTAGACGAAGCGATAGATGGTCTCATGGCTGATGATCTTGCGCCCGGCCTCATGCGCGAGGCGCCCTGAGACCTGCTCGGGGGACCAGCCCATCGCAAGCCGGTCGAGCACATTTTCGCGCAGGGTCTTGTCGCGTTCGAGCCGCGAGCCAGTCCAACGCCGTGCCTGGGCTTGTTGCTGCGCATAAGCGGGCTGGTAGCCGACCCGCGCACCGGCGTTGCGCTTCAGTTCGCGCGCGATGGTCGACGGCTGGCGATCCAGAGTTGCAGCGATTTGCCGGATCGATTGCCCGGCTTCATGAAGCCGGGCAATCGAACACCGTTCCTCGAGCGATAACTGGCGATAGCTGGACATGGCAGCACCTGTCTGAGGTGTTGCACTTCGTTTGTGAACTCAGAGGGATCCCGCTGCTTCAATGCGGCCGAAGGTTCAGGCATCCCAAAAAGAGAGCTGGACCCCGGATCAAGTCCGGGGTGACGAGGGAGGAGGTCGCGACCGACGGATGTCCCAACCGGCGCTCGCAAACCCTCAGGCGCGCGCGAGCAGGCCTTCGGTCAGTCCTTCGAACATCCGGCGCCCATCGGTGCTGCCATGGGTCTTCTCGATCGCGCGTTCGGGGTGCGGCATCATGCCGAGCACATTGCCGCCCTCGTTGAGGATGCCGGCGATGTTCCGGGCCGATCCATTAACGGCCTCGGCGTAGCGGAACGCAACGCGGCCCTCTCCTTCCAGCCGATCCAGCGTCTGCGCATCGGCAAAATAATTGCCGTCATGATGCGCAACTGGGATGTTGATCGTCTGGCCGGCCTCATAGCCGCTGGTGAATGCGCTCTGGCTGTTCTCCACGGTCAGCGCCACGCTGCGACAAACGAAGTGGATGCCGGCATTGCGCATCAGCGCGCCCGGCAGCAGCCCCGCTTCGGTCAGCACCTGAAAACCGTTGCAGATGCCGAGCACATAGGTGCCGCGCGATGCCGCCTGGGCAACGGCCTGCATGATCGGCGAGCGCGCCGCCATGGCGCCGGAGCGCAGATAGTCGCCATAGGAAAAGCCGCCGGGCACGCCGATGAGGTCCAGACCCTCCGGCAATTCCGTCTCGCGATGCCAGACCATCTCGGGCTTGGCGCCGCTCACGGCCTCGAAGGCCACGGCCAGATCGCGGTCGCAATTGGAGCCCGGGAAGACGATGACAGCGCTTTTCATCGGAAACGTCCTTCCTGTCGCCGGCTCAGCCGATCGCCTCGATGCGGTAATTCTCGATCACCGTATTGGCGAGCAACTTGCGGCACATGGCGTCGATCTCGTCTTCGCTGGTGCCGTCGGCCAGATCGAGCTCGATGAGCTTGCCGGCGCGGACGTCATTCACGCCGCCAAAGCCCAGCCCTTCCAGCGCGTGCTGGATCGCCTTGCCCTGCGGATCGAGCACGCCGGATTTCAAGGTGACAAACACGCGGGCTTTCATCGGGACTGTCCTTGTCATGTTGATCGGTGGAGGTGATCGGATGCGCCGGCCCTAGACCTGGTCTTTCGTCGCCGCAAGGGGTGAGCGCGCGTCGATGCGTTGTGCAGCCAGCGCGTCGCGCCGAAACCCGTCGAAGCAGCGCCCACCGACGCGCGCCAGTTCTGCTTCGCCCAGTTGCAGCACGGTGTCAGTTCGCCCGGCGCCGAACAGGTCGGCAAAGGCGGTCTCGTAGCGGCTTGAGAGGCCGGGTTGCGCAGCCTCCAGCTGGCGGGGCAGCCATTTGCCGGCGCCATTCCAGCAGTCGCGGGTGCGCAGGCTCAGTTCCGCCAGCAGCGGGTGGAGTCGCGCACCGATGGCGAGCTTCTCGGCGCGGCTGCGCTCCCCGCGCAGATCGTCCAGCGCGTCCGTGATCTGGTAACGGAGGTCTTCGAGCGCCTCAGCACTCAGCGGCCTTGGTCCGGCCGCGAGCCGCGCCGCGACCTTTGCCTGCAGCACCTTGCCGAGCGCGATCCGCCGCCCGATCACTTCGCCCTCGGCCACCATAGAGAGCAAGGAGGGGCGCCCCTTGGCAATATCCTGCTCCATGAACAAGGCGAGCGTGGAAGGATCGTGCACGAACATTTCGACCGGCACGCCGTCGACCGTCTCCGATTCCCGGTGCGCCAGGGGCAGCGCGCGATAGACCACCACCAGATCGATATCCGACCAGGCGCGCCCTTCACCGCGCATGATGGAACCGGCCACAAAGGCGTAATCGGCTCCGGGAAAGCGTTCGAGGAAAATGGACTTGGCAATGGCCAGCGCGCGCGCGGGATCGGTGATCATGATGGCGGCGCCTTATCAGCCCCGCGCGCGGAAGAAAATGCGCCTGAGCCAGAGCGGATCGGGTTTGAGGTGGTGGCGGGTTAGGGCGGATTGGAAGGACCCGGGCGCGGACAAGGTGGGCACCTTCACCGAAGGAACGCGCCCTTCTCCTTCCTCCGTCATTCCCGCGAACGCGGGAATCCAGCTTCGACGTTGCCTCAACGCGCCGGCACGGACCGGGATCCCGTTCGCGGGAATGACGAGGATGAGGGGCGCTATGCAAGCAACCGTGAAGCGGTGGCTGGCCTACCGAATCCGGTAAAAATCCCCCACCCGATCCAGCGCGAAGCCCAGCACCAGCTTGCCCGCCCGCGCCGGCCAGCCGAGCGCGCGTTCGGCGGCGACGAGGCTTTCGCACGCGCAGACGACCCGCCACAGGATATCCACCAGACCGGGGCCAGCCGCCGCCAGCGCGCCATTCAGCCGATCGCGCGCGCTCATTCCGGCGAGCGTCGGCGCTTGGCCGGGCGCCCCGCCCCGCCCGGCGCGAACGGGTACAGCCGCCAGATCCCAGTTCATCGTCACGCGCGCACCCATGCCGGCCTGTTCCCAATCGCGGCGCAGCGCCTCGGCGGCATCGAACTGCCGCTGGCTCAGCATCCCACGGGCATGGAGCCAGCTCGTCGGCGATTCTGCCATGTTGACCATCACGCGCTCGCGCCGCCCATCGGGTCCTTCGATCACTCGTTCCACTGTCTTACCGCGCCGTTCAGCCATGCCCTGCGTCTCCCGTTTCGAGTCGCAAAGACCATTGCCATGTGGCGACAAATGTAGGACATAGCGAACCGATGAGGTTAGCAAATCAGGTGAGCCGATGATTACGAGGATCAGGGAAGTCCGCAAGGCGCGGGGCCTCACGCTGGAGGGAGTGGCAGCCCGCTGCGAACCGCCGACCACAGCCCAGACGATCGGCCGCCTCGAAACAGGCACGCGAACCGTATCGGTGAAATGGCTCAACCGTATCGCCGCCGCGCTGGATGTGCAGGCCAGCGATCTGGTCGATCTGCCCGCCAGCGAGAAAGTTCCCGTCGCCGCGCTGGTCGGCCCTGATGGGGCTGGCGCGCCCAGCCGCCCGCTGACGCTGGTGCCGCCCGCCGTGCCCAAAGGCGCGCTTGGCATCCGCATGACCGCCGCCCTTGGCGATTACCGCGCCGGAGACGAATTGTGGTGCGAACCCCTGCCGCCGGAACGGTTCGCCGACGCACTCAACCGCGACGTGCTGGTGCCCCGCCCCGCCGGCCGCTTCCTCTTTGGCCGCCTCATCGGCCGCGACGGCGCCATGCTCCACCTCCTCCCGCTCGGCATCGGCATGCGCCAGCAAGTGGTGAACGACCCCGCCTGGATCGGCTTGCCGGTGCGGCTGATCAGGGATTTGTGATCCTAATCGCGGCACCCCACAATGCGCTCGTCTGGGACTAAAGTTGATGCCGCATCTGCCTCGGCTGCCTGATGCTTTAGCGATGATCTGAACTTATGACGCAACCTGCGGAGCCCTTTTCCCTCACACTCGCAAGAGACGGCGCCGAGCATTTTCATGGCGCCGCTTCAAATTGCCTTGGAGAAATTTGCGAAATATTGAGCACGCTTCCCGGAGGGCAAGCCGGCTTGCGTCTTCGTAACGTAGCGGGCCTCCGGCCTCTTTTGGCATCCACAGGACCAGTAGGATCTTTGGCCGCTTCGGTTCTCGGAGAGCGCTGCCAACCGGTTCGAGCGATCCTGTTCGACAAAACCAACGAGACGAATTGGTCGCTCGCGTGGCATCAAGATCGGACAATATGCGTGCAACGCCGATTGGAGGTCGAAGGCTATGGCCCTTGGAGCAAGAAAAGCGGGATGCAACATGTTGAGCCGCCCTTCGCCCTCCTTGAACGGATGCTGACCCTACGCTGCCACATCGATGATGTTCCAGAAGACAATGCGCCACTTCTGGTTGCGCCAGGCTCACATCGCGCCGGCCGGCTTCCCATAACCCAGTATGATAACGTCGTTCAGAAATGTGGGGTGCGGGCCTGCCTAGCTCAAGCTGGCGATGTCTGGGCTTACGCCACGCCCATTCTACACGCTTCCGCCGCCAAAAAGTCCGCGGGACATCGGCGCGTGTTACAGATCGATTACTCGGCAGACGAACTCAAAGGCGGACTGGAATGGCTAGGCATATAATGCCGGCCGACCTGCAACCAGTCAGCTTTGGACTTCAGGCAACGCTTACTCCGCGGCGTTCGCTACGCCCGCCGCACCCGGCTCCGCCACCGGGATCGTCCAGATCGTCACATTCATGAACATTACCATCGCCGCGACGATCATCAGCCAGCCGCGCTTGGCATCGTGCCGCCAGCCGATCATGTAAATGCCGCCCACGCCCAGCGCGATGCCGGCGAGCATGAGGATGGAGAGAATGGTCCCGCTCATGGCTGCGCGATAGCCCGAGCGGGCAAGTCACGCAATCCACGGTGGCATTCTGGGCCGGTGGATACTAGATAGCGGCGCGAAGCCGACTCGTTCAAATTCAGAGTTGGGCCGGGGACCTTCTGCCATGCGTATCGCTATAGCTTCCGACCATGCCGCAACCGACCTCAAGGCCGCGTTGGCCAATTGGTTGCGCGAGCAGGGTCATGATGTGAATGACCTTGGCCCGGCCGCGGGCGAGAGCGTCGACTATCCCGATTATGGCTACAAGCTGGCCGCCGAGATCGCGGCCGGTCGCGCCGAGCGCGGCGTGGCGCTGTGTGGCTCGGGCATCGGCATTTCCATTGCCGTCAATCGCGATCCGGCCTGCCGCTGCGCGCTGGTGAGCGAGCCGCTCTCCGCCCAGCTCTCGCGCGAGCATAATGATGCGAATGTGATCGCGATGGGCGCCCGCCTGATTGGCCCGGAAATGGCCAAGGCCTGCCTCACCGCTTTCCTCACCACCGAATTCGGCGGCGATCGCCACGCTCGTCGCGTCGGCAAGCTCGGCAATCCGCCGGCGCTCGCCACGACGGCGTGATGCCGCGCCCGATCCGTTGAACACAGACGTCTGATAACAAGGAACATCCCTCATGACTGCCTCGCCAGCCGCTGCCGATCTCGACAACCAGCCCGCCATCCGCGCTCAGGGCTTTTTCTCGACCGGCCTTGCGGACGCCGACCCCGAGGTGTTCGCCGCCATTCAGGGCGAGCTCAAGCGCCAGCAGGACAAGATCGAGCTGATCGCCTCCGAGAACATCGTCAGCAAGGCGGTGCTGGAAGCGACCGGCAGCGTGTTCACCAACAAATATGCCGAGGGCTATCCCGGCAAGCGCTATTATGGTGGCTGCGAGTGGGCCGACGTGGTGGAGAACCTCGCCATCGAGCGCGCCAAGAAGCTCTTCGGGTGCGACTTCGCCAATGTGCAGCCCAATAGCGGCAGCCAGATGAACCAGGCAGTGTTCCTCGCGCTGCTCCAGCCGGGCGACACCTTCATGGGCCTCGATCTCTCGGCGGGTGGCCACCTCACCCACGGGTCGCCGGTCAACATGTCCGGCAAGTGGTTCAACTGCGTGTCCTACGGCGTGCGCAAGGAAGACCAGCTGCTCGACATGGACGAGGTGATCGCCAAGGTGCGCGAGCACAAGCCCAAGCTCATCATCGCGGGCGCCACCGCCTATCCGCGCGTGTGGGACTTCGCGGCCTTCCGGGCGATTGCCGATGAAGTGGGCGCCTATCTGCTGGTCGACATGTCGCACTTCTCCGGCCTCGTCGCCGGTGGCGCGCATCCCTCGCCCTTCCCGCACGCCCATGTCGTGACGACGACGACGCACAAGTCGCTGCGCGGCCCGCGCTCGGGCATCATCCTCACCAATGACGAGGCGTTGGCCAAGAAGTTCAACTCGGCCGTCTTCCCCGGCTTGCAGGGTGGCCCGCTGGTGCATGTTATCGCCGCCAAGGCCGTCGCCTTCGCCGAGGCGCTGCAGCCGGAATTCAAGGCCTATGCCCATCAAATCGTCGCCAATGCCAAGGCGCTGGCCGCCAGTCTCGCCGACGCTGGCGTGGCCGTCGTCTCGGGCGGCACGGACAATCACCTGATGCTGATCGACCTGCGCTCGCGCAACACGACCGGCAAGGCCGCCGAGAAGGCGCTGGATCGCGCCTACATCACCTGCAACAAGAACAGCGTGCCGTTCGATACTGCGAGCCCATTCGTCACCTCGGGCCTGCGGCTCGGCACCCCGGCGGGCACCACGCGGGGCTTCCGCGAGGCCGAGTTCCGCCAGATCGGCGGCTGGATCGCCGAAGTCGTCGAGGGCCTGCGTCGCAATGGCGATGAAGGCGACGGCCAGATCGAGGCGCATGTGCGTGAGAAGGTGAAGGCCCTCACCGCCGCCTTCCCGATCTACTGAGCAAGGACAGCGACCGATGAGCAAGCCCGACGATCTCGCCCAGCGCGCCAAGGCGGAAGCCACCGGCATGGCCAAGCAGGGGCTTGCCCATCCCTCCACCAAGCCAGTGCTGACAGGTGCCGCGATTGGCGCGGTGGCCGGGCTGGTCCTGCCGGTGGTCTCGCTGCCGCTCGGCCTTGTGGCCGGCGCCGGTATCGCCTTCTGGCAGAGGATTCGCCGCTAAATGCGCTGTCCTTATTGCGCCCATGAAGACAGCCAGGTGAAGGACAGCCGCCCCACCGAGGACGGCGCCGCGATCCGCCGCCGCCGCCAGTGCGAAGGCTGCGGCGCGCGCTTCACCACGTTCGAGCGCATCCAACTGCGCGACATCGCCGTCGCAAAATCGAACGGTACTAGCGAGCCCTTCGACCGGGACAAGCTCGCGCGCTCCATCGAAATCGCCTGCCGCAAACGGGCGATCGACACGGTGCGCATCGAGCGGCTGGTCTCCGGCATCCAGCGCCAGCTCGAAACCAGCGGCGAGACGGAAGTCCCCGCCGCCCGCATCGGCGAACTGGCGATGGAAGGCCTCAAGGGCCTGGACAGCGTCGCGTATATCCGCTTCGCCAGCGTCTATCGTGATTTTACCGAGGCGAAGGATTTTGAGTCCTTTGCGGGGTCGATCCGTGAGGTTGGCCGGGAGTGAGGCACCACGTCCCCCTCACCCCGTTCGCCCTGAGTAGTCACTGAGCCTGTCGAAGTGGCGTATCGAAGGGCCTTGCCATGAGCTTCTACACCTATCTGCTGAAGTGCGCCGATGGCAGCTATTATGCCGGGCATACGGATAATCTGGACCTGCGCATTGCCCAGCATGAGTCTGGATCAATTCCCGGCTACACAGCAACGCGCTTGCCGGTCGCTCTTTCGTGGTCGGAATCGTTCGGAACGCGCGAGGAAGCATTGAGTGCGGAGCGACAGATCAAGGGCTGGTCACGCAAGAAGAAGGAAGCGCTGATCGCGGGAGATTTTGCGGCCCTCAAGGAAGCGGCGCGCAAGTCCTTCGATACGCCGCTTCGACAGGCTCAGCAGCAACTCAGGACGAACGGGGAAGAAACAGCCGCATTTCCTTCCGTCAGCGCTCCTGCCTCGCCTGCGCTCAGCTCGGCCCTTCGACTTCGCTCAGGGCGAACGGAGGAAAGTGAGCAAGTACAAGGGCATGACACCCCACGCCCCGTCATCGTCCTCGTCCGCCCTCAACTCGGTGAGAACATCGGCAAGGCGGCGCGGGCGATGCTCAATTTTGGGCTGACCGAGATGCGGCTGGTCACGCCGCGCGATGGTTGGCCCAATCCGGCGGCCGGCCCCGCAGCCGCGGGCGCGGACGGGGTTCTGGCCAACGCGCAGGTGTTCGAGACGCTGGCCGATGCCGTGGCGGACTGTCCGCATGTCTATGCCACCACCGTGCGCAAGCGCGGCGTGACCAAGCCTGTCGTGACGCCGGAAGAAGCCGCGCGGGATATCCACCTTGCGCAGGGGCGCAGTGCCATCGTCTTCGGCCCGGAGCGTTCCGGGCTCGAAACCGACGATGTCGCGCTTGCCCGGGCCATCCTCACGGTGCCGATCAACCCGGAGTTCGGCTCGCTCAACCTCGCGCAGGCCGTCATCCTGTGCGCTTATGAATGGTCCAAGCAGGCGGCGCTCAGCCAGCCGACCCACACCGATCTGCTGCCCCCCGCCCCGCAGGAAGAGCTGGAGGGCATGATCGCCCAGCTCGATGGCATGCTGGAGCAAGCCGGCTATTTCTACCCGCCCGATCGCGCCCCGGCGACACGGCGCACCCTGCGCGGCGTGCTCACCAAGCCCGGCTGGAACAGCCTCGAAGTGCGCACCCTACGCGGCGTTCTCTCGGCGCTGGCCAATCCGCGTCCCCGCTGACAATCAGGGAAGCCGACACCGGGCGACCGGCCCATTGCCGCCATCTTGCGCGACAAAACCGACGAACCTCCCTGCCATCGCGGCCAGCCGTGCCACCACTCTGGTGCCCGAGCGCTTTCTTGTTCAAGGCTGGTGCGCGTCAGGAAGATGAATGAGAACAGACGTTTCGGGTCGTGAACATCATTGGGACGCCATGCGCGCCCTGCTCATGCTGCTCGGCATTCCCTACCATGTCGCCATGGCCTACCGCGCCAATGATGTGTGGATCGTCAATGCGGGCGAAGGTGATCTCATCTTCACATGGATCGCCGGCATCATCCACCTGTTCAGAATGCCCGCTTTCTTCGTGATCGCTGGCTATTTCGCCGCGCTGCTGCTGATGCGCCGCGCGCCCGGCGCGTGGATGAAGAACCGCCTGATCCGCCTCGGCCTGCCCTTCGTTGCCGCGTTGCTCACCCTCAATCCGCTGCTCAACCTGTTCTGCGAACTCTCCAATTTCAGCCTCTGGGGAGCCTTGGGCTCGCTGGAGAAGAACAGCCTGCAATCCGGAGGATATTGGGTGCGGCATTTGTGGTTCATCATCGTGCTGCTTTATCTTTGCGGTGCGGCCGCCCTGCTCTGCCATCTCGGGCCGCGCGCGGCGCACGCTATGCTTCCCGCCCGTATCGATGACTGGCTTGGCCGGCATATGGCAGCGGCCGTGATCGGACTCGGCGTCGTGATCGGCGCTTGGCAGGCCGGGGCCATCGAGCTCTTCTATGCCTGGGGTTTTGCCACCAACCTGCCCCAGCAAATCCTGCGCATCGACCAGTTGATCCAGTTCGCGCCGTGGTTCGCGCTCGGCTGGCTGGTCTGCCGCGCCCCCCAGTTCCGCGCAGCACTGCACAAGCCTTCCGCGTTGCTTGCGCTCACCGCCCTCGCCGCCACCCTGCTCTACCTCCAGATCGGGCGAGACGTGCATCCAATGACCGAGCGGTTCATCGGCACCATTGCGGCGATCACCATGACGCAGGCCCTCATTGCTGCCATGAAGCGGCTGGCCGACAGGCCAAGCCCGGCAGTGCAGGCGCTGGTGAGCGGGGCCTTCGTGATTTATCTCGTCCATCTGCCAATCACGGCCGGTCTCGTCGTCGTCGGCCAGCACATCCCCATGCCGGTGGTGGTAAAGGCGGGCGCGATCACCGCGCTCACCATGGCGCTCAGTTGGGGCTGCTGGCGCATCGTTCAGGCCTCCCCTACCCTGCGCCTGCTGTATGACGGCGTGGGGCCGGAGCTTCCGCGCCTGACCACACCCCCCGCGCGAAAGACCGCCACCGCGACGGCACCTTGACTTTCCGCCCCTCGCCCGCCATAGGCGCGCCTTCGCAATCGGCCCCGCACCCCGGTGCAGCGGCGGCCCTGCCTCTGAAAATGAGTGTCAGGCGAAAGACCGGGATCGACGCCAAACCCTTTCAGGGCGCGGCAGACGTTGTTCGCAATTGAAGGAAAGTCATCATGACGAAGCGCACAAGCGCCAAGTACAAGCTCGACCGTCGCATGGGCGAGAACATCTGGGGTCGCCCGAAGAGCCCGGTCAACAAGCGTGAATATGGCCCCGGTCAGCACGGCCAGCGCCGCAAGGGCAAGATGTCCGACTACGGCATCCAGCTGCGCGCCAAGCAGAAGCTCAAGGGCTATTATGGCGACGTGACCGAGAAGCAGTTCAAGAAGAGCTACATCGAAGCCAGCCGCATGAAGGGCGACACCAGCCAGAACCTCATCGGTCTGCTTGAGCGTCGTCTGGACGCGGTTGTCTACCGCGCCAAGTTCGCGCCGACGATCTTCTCGGCCCGCCAGATCGTCTCGCACGGCCACATTTATGTGAACGGCGTGAAGTGCAACATCGCGTCGCGTCTGGTGAAGCCGGGCGACGAGATCACGCTCGGCAAGAAGGCGCAGGAAATGGCGCTCGTTCTCGAGGCTCAGAGCCTGCCCGAGCGCGACATCCCCGACTATCTCGCCCCCGATGGCGCCACCAAGATCACCTACACCCGCGTCCCCACGCTGGACGAGGTGCCCTATCCGGTGAAGATGGAGCCGAACCTGGTCGTCGAGTTCTACTCGCGCTGATCGATCGGCCTCTCAGGCAGATTTCAAAAAGGGCGGTCCGGCAACGGGCCGCCTTTTTTTTCATGATCGCGCGCCTGCTCTGCGACGCAGGCTCTGGTCCTAGGCCAAACGCCGCGCTCATGGCGCGGCGTTCAGCGCTTTCTGCAGGAAGTTGGCGGACTGGACCAACATGTCTTTCCGCGCTTCACTGTCATCCAGATAATGGTCCAGCTGCTCGTAGACGACCAGCGTCCCGTCCTTCCCCGCCTGCCGCAGCCGATCAGACATCAGCCGTGACTGGCCAACGTTCACATTGCGGTCGAACGTGCCGTGAAACATGAGGACCGGCGCCTTGATGCGCCCCGCCTGCCGAGCTGGCGAACCCTGCTCGATATGAGGGCCAGAGCCGATGAAGTCCTTCTGCAGATAATAATTGCTCCAGCCGGACCACTCACCCTTCAACCTTTCGAGATCGGTCACGGGGGCGATGGCAATCACGGCGCGGAACAGATCCGGTTCCACAGCAGCCGACTGGAGCGCCGCATAGCCGCCATAGGACCAGCCAGAGACCACGAGCTTGCGCGGGTCGGCAATCCCTTCTCGGATCAGCCAACGCCCGGCATCGACAACGTCGCCTATGGCCACGTTCCAGCTCTTGAACCCATTGGTCTGGAACCACGTATCGCCATAGCCGGACGAGCCCCGGAAGTTCGGCTGCAGCACAGCGTAGCCCTGATTGGCCCAGAACTGCACCATCCAGTCAAAGCCCCAGCTATCCCGTGCGCTCGGGCCGCCATGCGGCATCACGATGGCGGGAAGCCCTTTTCCGTCGCTCCCCGGCGGCAGCGTCAGATAGGCAGGAATCTTAGTGCCGTCCGCAGCATCGAACGTGATGTGCCGGACGGTCGCGAGCGACAGGTTCTGCGTCCCCGCGCGGCTAAAGGCCAACTCCGTCAGGCCGCGCGCCTCACGGTCAAGAAGATAATAGCGGCCGGGGTCGACATCGCTGCCAGCCCAAAGCAGCAGCTTGCGCTCATCCTGACTGGAATCCTGAAAATGGATGAGAGGCAAGTTTGGCAAGCCGCGCGAGAGCGCCTTGCTCAACCGCTTGAGCTCGGGGTCGATATATTCAACCTCCGTCTTATCGGTGGTGTAGGAAATGCCGATGACGCGTGAATTGCGTCCGATCGTCACGAACCCCTCGACGTCGACATCCGGGCGGGCCAGCAGCAGCTTCTCGGACGCTTGGCCGTCAAGCGACACCGAATAGGCGGCATAGCGCCCGTCCAGCTTTCGCAAGCCGTAAGCAAGGTTCAGGGCAGGATCGACATAATAGGGATTGAACCCCTCGCCCGTCCTTGAATCGAAATCACCCAGGAGCCGCCAGTTGCTACCGTCTGCACCGCTATGCTGGTAGCGCGTGATGCCGGACGCATAGCCCTCCGAGGTTCTGTTGGGATCTATGCCACGAATGCGAATGTGGCCCTGCCCGTCGCTGATGAACTCGGTATTGGCCGGGCGTGGCCGCTCGATCGCAGACACCGTCCGCATGGAAATCGTGTCGACCTGATCCACGCCAAGGCCATCGGCAACCTGCGCGAGCCGCGTGCCGGTGGTGGATTCGGGCACAAACTCGCGGAGCAAAAGCACATGGCCGTCCTGCCCGGGATTCCAATCCAGCACAGATCCGCCGAACAGCCGGTAGCCTAGCGCATTCCCCTTGGTACCCGGCAGTCGAAGTGACTGCATCCGCTTGCCATCCGCGTCGATCGCAATCAGCCGGCTGGCGTAGCTGAGCTGGCCGTCGTTGAGTGGGAACACCCCATAAATACTGCAGAGGAGACGGCGGGTCCCGCTCCAACGGCACCAGCTCAGCCGTTCGGGTGATCCCGATGCCTGCAGGATGCCGACAGGACGGGAGTCCTCCCGAGTGAGATCGAGAATGCGGACCTGCGTGCCGCGTGCACCAATGGGCTCGATGGTTGCGAGCAAAGCCCCGTCGGGGGAGAGACTGGCGTGCTGCACGCTCGGGCGCGCCCCAAAGGTCGCGGCCGCCTGCTCGACGCTCAACGGGGCACCCGCCGCCGCGCCGGCCGCCCCCGCGCCCACCGCGATACTAAACAAGCTCGCGCCCATAACCCGCGCGATGACGCCTGCCGAAATCATAGAAATCCCCCCTCGCAAATGGCCCCACCAAAGCATGACGGCACAGCCATGCCTCTGATTAAGCGGCTTCATGTTGAACACGCAAGCAGACCCTGACATGAGCGACCATCACCCTGCCTGTTGCTGGAAGAAGTACACATGCGCCTCCCTCGTCTCGCGATCGCTCTCCCTCTTGCGCTTCTCGCTGCGTGCCAACCCACAGCCACGCCACCGAAAAGCACGGCCGATGCCGCGCCCGTGTCAGCGGACCCGGCATTTGTTCTGCCCGCCGCCGCGACGGCCAAACCCATCGACATAAACTTGCTCAAAAGCGTCACGCGCACCCTGTCCTCGGACGCTTTCGAAGGGCGCGCGCCCGGGACTGTCGGCGAGGAAAAGACCGTCTCCTATCTCATCGCCCAGATGCGCAAGGTTGGCCTGAAACCCGGCAACAAGGGAAGCTGGACGCAGGACGTGCCGCTGGTCGAACTGACACCCTCGCCGGACATGACTTTGCGGATCGCCGGGGCAAAAACCGCCATCAACCTCGCCTACAAGACGGATATGGTTGCGGGCACCTATCGGGTGGTGCCGACCAGCACGGTGGCGGCCAGCGACATGGTGTTCGTCGGCTACGGCATCAACGCGCCCGAACGGGGCTGGAACGACTATGCCGGCGTAGATGTGCGCGGCAAGACGGTGGTTATCCTCGTCAACGATCCCGATTACGAGATGGAAGGTCTCGACGGCCCCTTCGAGGGTCGCGCCATGACCTATTATGGCCGCTGGACCTACAAATATGAGGAAGCCGCGCGGCAAGGCGCCGCTGCCGCGCTGATCGTTCACGAGACATTCCCGGCCGCTTATCCATGGGACGTGGTCGTCTCCTCCTGGACAGGCCCGCAGCTCAACATCGATGTGCCGGGCGATCATATGGACCATTCCGCCGCGGCAGGCTGGCTGACGCTCGATGCTGCCAAGCGGGTCTTCGCGGCGGCCGGCAAGGATTTCGCGGCGCTCAGCGCGGCCGCCAAGCGCCCGGGCTTCCGGGCGGTGCCCCTGGGTGACCTCAAGGCCAGCATCACCATCAACAACACGATCCGCCGCCAACGCTCGCGCAACGTGATCGGTATTCTCCCCGGCACCAGCCGGCCCGATGATTATGTGCTCTACACCGCGCACTGGGATCATCTGGGCCGGTGCGAACCGATCGATGGCGACGACATCTGCAATGGCGCGGTCGATAACGCGACGGGCACGGCCGCGCTGATTGCGCTGGCCAAGGCTCACCGTGACGCAGGCCCCACTGCGCGCACGCTGGTCTTTCTGGCCGTGACGGCGGAGGAAGCCGGCCTGCTCGGCTCGGCTTATTATGCCGAAAACCCCGTCTTCCCGCTCGCGCGGACGGTGGGCGGCATCAACATGGATGCGCTGAACATGGCAGGGCCGACCCGCGACGTGGTGGTCGTCGGCGGCGGCAAATCCGAGCTGGAGCTGTTCCTCGAACGCGCCGTCAAGGATGCCGGACGGGTCATCAAGCCCGAGCCGGCGCCGGAAAAAGGCAGCTTCTACCGCTCGGACCATTTCAGCTTCGCAAAGCAGGGCGTGCCCATGCTGTATGCCGAGAGCGGCGAGGACCTGGTGGATGGCGGCGTGACCGCCGGCCAGGCCGCGGCCGAAGATTACACGGTCCACCGCTATCACAAGCCGCAGGACGAATATGATCCCCGCTGGAATTGGGCCGGCGCGGCAAGCGATCTCCAGCTTCACTATCGCATCGGCCGCGAACTGGCGCAGAGCGACGTGTGGCCCAACTGGTTCTCAACCGCAGAATTCCGGACGATTCGCGACGGGAGCCGCAGCGGAGCGAATGCGCCAAAGTAGACGAAGCGGGTTATTAAGAACCTTTTCGCTAATTCATACAAATGGCCTGGACACAAGGCCAGTTGTTCTTAGAAGGCGACGAGTTGTTGCGCCGCAAAAATGATTTGCACACTTTTAAGGCGCAGGTTAGCCCATCGGAATATGTGTGAGGGAGTTAAGACAGTTTATGGCATCGCGGCAAAATCCCGTTAACTCTCCGGCACAACCCGTCACTCGTCAAGAAGCAACGGCTAATGAGCCCGGCGCAGGATTTTCGGGTCTTTCCAAAATGCGCAGACCGCTGTCTTATGGTGAAGCGCCGGCTGACCAATCTATAACGGATGGGCGGTCGGTAATCTTGAAAGAAGCGGAGGCTCTCCACGTTCTCGCGGATTCGCTGGATGCCCGGTTCAGTAGTGCGGTCGAGAGCATTCTCGCTACAGAGCGGCGCGTCGTCATCAGTGGTTTGGGCAAGTCCGGCCACGTTGGCAAGAAAATGGCTGCCACTCTGGCTGCTACGGGAACACCGAGCTTCTTTATCCATGCGAGCGAGGCGGCGCATGGCGATCTCGGCATGTTGGAAACAGGCGATCTGTTGATCGTCATCTCCAATTCCGGATTTACGCAGGAATTGCGCCCCCTCGTGGCGCATGCCAAATCGATCGATATCAAGATTGTGGCGATTGTTTCAAAGCTTGAATCGCCACTGGCGCAGTCTGCTGACCTCGTTCTTCAGCTTCCGGCGATGGAGGAGGCGTGCCCCGTCAAGATGGCGCCGACCACGTCCACCACGATGACGCTGGCGCTCGGCGATGCTCTCGCGATCAGTGTCATGAGGCGGCGTGGTGTCGGTCGGGAAGCGATGGCAAAGTGGCATCCTGGTGGAAGCCTGGGGAACAGGTTTTCACCGATCGGTGATATCATCGATCGCCGTCGCCCCTTGCCGCTGGTGGCCTTGGACGCTCCCTTGCGCGATGCGATTTTCGAGATGACGGCGGTTGCCAAGGGTGCGGTTGGTGTGATCGGCGAAAACGGGGAACTCGTCGGCGTGATCACCGATGGCGATCTGCGTCGTAACTTCCACCTCATCCATACAGGCCGTGCCTGCGATATCATGTCGAAAGCGCCCAAGACCATCTTGAGCAGCGCCATCGCGGACGATGCCGTGAAGATGATGACCGACGCGCGCGTGACGGTCCTATTCGTGATGGACAGCGAGCGACCCACAAACACCATCGGCCTTCTTCATATTCACGATTTGGGGCATCTTCTCTAGAGCGGGGCTTTGGCGAAATTCCGTATCGGTCGTGACGATCTGGCACAGGTCGGAAAGCTTCTGGAGTGTCGGCATCTTTGCGTTTCTAGGAGGCAGCCGACACTGTAAGCCTATGTGCCGCAGTGCGGGTGTGGAGTAGCAGTCTTGACGTCTTCCCTTTCGGATCCAGCGCGCGACGCGTCAGATACGGTCATCGTCGTTCCTGCCCGTTACGGGTCCACGCGTTTTCCCGGAAAACCTCTCACCCCGATCCGGGGTGCCGATGGGGAGGCGCATACGTTGGTGCGCTGGAGCTATCGCGCGGCGGAGCGCGCAGAATCGGGCGCTCACGTCTGTGTCGCCACCGACGACGACAGGATTATGGCTGAAGTGCGCGCATTCGGTGGCCATGTGGTCGCTACGCCAGAAGCCTGTCGGAACGGTACCGAACGGGTTGCGGCCTGCCTGGACCTGTTCCCTGATGCCGATATCTTCGTGAACGTTCAGGGCGATGCCCTTCTTACCCCCCCGACGTTCGTGCGTGATCTCGTGAGATACATGGCGGAGAATCCCGACGTGCAGGTTTGCACGGCCGGCATCAGGTGCACAGAAGAGACTTACCGCCATCTGGCCAATGACGCCGCCCACGGTCGGGTCGGCGGGACCACACTCGTCATGGATGCCCAAAGCAACGCGCTTTATTTCTCCAAGCGGCTGCTGCCTTATTTGCCGGACACGGTTCTTCCCAGCGACGCCGCACCCGTGCATCTGCATCTTGGCCTCTACGCCTATCGTCGTGCGGCGCTTGAACGGTATGTCGCGTTGGACGTCACGATGCTGGAAACGGTGGAAGGGCTTGAGCAACTTCGTTTTCTTGTCCACGGTATCCCGGTCAAGGTGCTCGTTTTCCCGGAACCAGATTATGCGATGGTCGAGGTCAACAATGTGTCGGACGTTGCGATCGTGGAAGAGATCTTCCACAATCTGGCTCTGACGATAGAGTGACTGGCTCGCCGCCCATGTCGCCGCTCAGAGACCGTCATCATTCTTGTCGCCGCGCGCTAAATGCAGGTCCCTCACATCCATTAGGGTGCCTCGATCGCGCAAGGCGCGTCAGGATTGAAGGATAGTGGCCGAAACCCGCATCGCTCGGGCGGTGTTCGAGATCCCGCCGTTTCCCGGGGCAAAGCCCTTTGATCATGTTCGATCCGCAAAGTCCGCAGACACGCTCCCAAGTCCACGCGCGTTGCTCACGGCATTGCGGCAGCAAAGGCTCGGGGGCACCTTCTGGCAGGACCGCCAAGTGTTAGCGGCGGGCTCCTCGGCACCGCCGGATGACGCGGCTTACACCGCAGACGATCCTCAAGCCTTCCTCGACGCAATCGCCGGGCGGAAAGTTCATGTGAAAGGTCAAGGCCCGTTTTCCGGGCTGTCCGAGCAGACCCCGGGCGCGCCAGAAACTGAACGCTTGCTAGAAGACCTTGTTGCTCGTTTCCTGTTGGAAGACGTGCGCTATTGCAGTCCTTTCACTGGTGAACCGATCGGCGCGTTAGAACTTGTCACGCTTTTTGCGGAATGGCGTGAACTCCTGGATGCCAATCGTTCAATCGCGGCCGCTTTTGGCTTTGCCGGTTGGAAGCGCGATACGGTCCACCCCCTGCTTTGGGGTGGGAGGCCGGTTCCATTTCTGCCTGCGACGCCCGAGGCGCTGGACGGCATTGCCGAGGGGGCCGCCGTCGCAGTGTGGAAAGCCCGCGTTCCTGCACCTTTTTTGTCGAAGGTGGAAGCAGGCCCATGGCGCGTGTTGGAAGTGGAGGATGGCTTCATCCGGTCGGCCGGACTTGGCGCGGACTGCATCCCGCCTCTCTCAATCGTGGCGGACGACCTCGGTGTGCATTACGACCCGTCACGACCGAACCGGCTGGAAGAGATGCTCGCCCTAGCGGCGTTCCCTCCTGCGGCGTTGGCGCGGGCACAAAAGCTGCGCGAATGGATCGTGAAAGAGGGCATCGGTAAATATGGCGTTGGGGCACCGCTCCCCACCCAACGCGCCGACCGTGCAAAACGGCATCTGCTGGTGGTGGGCCAGGTCGAGGACGACCGCTCCGTGCAATTCGGCGGTGGCGATGTGCGCTCCAATTTGGAATTGTTGCAGCGGGTCAGGGCAAGCGCGCCGGATGCGTGGATCATTTACCGTCCGCACCCCGACGTGGAGGCAGGACATCGAACGGGGGGGATTCCTCAGCGCCTCGTCCTTGAGATTGCCGATGCCATCGAACCTTCGCGTCCGATCAGCGCCCTTATCAGGATGGTTGATGAGGTCCATGTAATCACATCCCTGGCCGGCTTTGAAGCGCTGCTGCATGGCAAGATCGTAACCACTCATGGCACGCCCTTTTATGCGGGGTGGGGTCTAACAACCGACCGCGGGCGGGCGGTGCCACGCCGTAGACGCCAACGCACTATTGACGAGCTCGTCGCCGCCGTGCTGCTCGACTATCCAAGATATTTAGACCCTGTGACGAATTTACCCTGCCCTGCGGAAATGCTGATCGTGAGATTGATATCTGGTGTTCAGCGGCAGAATTTTGCACTAGTACCAGTACGAAGACTGCTGGGGTGGACCAGACGCGCTTCGGCGCAAATTTTGGGATTGCGATGAAATTCCAGCCTGTAACGCAGCGGAACTTTCTGTTTCTTCAGGGGCCGCCCGGCCCCTTCTTCTGGCAACTTAGTCAACAGTTGCAGATGATTGGCTGCGGCATTTTTCGCATTAATTTGAATGGCGGCGATGCGGCGGATTGGCCCGGCACTGCTACCGACTATCGAGGCTCCCGAAAGCGCTGGACTCTGTTCATCGACCGGTTTCTGAGCGACCACTCGATCACGGATATCGTACTCTTCGGGGACTGCCGCCCCCTCCACATGGCCGCGCACCGCATGGCGCAATTGCGCAAGATCGACGTGCACGTATTTGAGGAAGGCTATATCCGTCCGGACTGGCTTACCCTCGAACCAAGTGGCGTAAACGGCAACTCCTCTCTCCCGCGTGACCCGGCATTTTATCTAGCCGAGGCGCGGGGGTTGCCCGCCGTGCCGGACCGTCCCGCGATCACCGCGAATTTCGGGCGTCGTGCGCGCGATGCCTACCGTTACTATTCGCGAGTGGTTCTCGGTCGGCCCTTCTACCCATATTACAGTTCGCATCGCCAGGGTTCCCTGCTCCTTGAGGGCATCGGCTGGCTTTACAAATTTGCCCGGGAGAAGAGGGATGCTGCGAGAACGGAAGCCGCGATAGCCCACCTGTCCGGCGCCCCGTATTTCCTGTTCCCGCTGCAGCTCTCCAATGATTTCCAGATTCGGGAGCACTCGCCCTTTCACGACATGAAAGAAGCGCTGGACTATGTGCTCTACAGCTTCGCGCGTCGCGCGCCAGAGGCCGCGCGGCTGGTGATCAAGGAACATCCCCTCGATAGCAGCCTCCAGAGTTGGCGCAGGCACATCATCAAACGCGCGCGCAAGATGGGCATCGCGGAACGGGTCATTCACATTGCCGGCGGCAATCTTGCCGAACTCGCGGCCTCGGCAGAAGGCGTCGTGACGGTCAATAGCACGTCAGCTACATTGTCGCTCGTTGCTGGGGTGCCGACCATTGCGCTCGGAAAGGCGATATACGACATTCCCGACATCACTCATCAGGGCCGCCTGGATGAGTTCTGGGTTCGCCCGCAAGCACCCGACAGAAAGACATACGAAGCATTTTGCCGCGTCTTGTATGATCGGTGCTTGATCTATGGCGGACTGGCGAGCGAGTCCGCCACCAACACTCTTGTGGAATCTGCGCTGGAGCGGCTGGTCGGCCGTCGCGTCAATCTGGGAGAACAGGCGCAGATGAAGGTGTTTGGCTGATCCGATCCAGCCAAGCATCGACCGCTGCGAAGTGCGCTGACCAACTTGGCGGCTGCCAACCAGGTAATCGGTCGAGTTGCGCTGAACGATTTCTGCTCCCCCGCTGCGCATAATCCTCGACAGCACGGATCCACCCCAGCCCATCAATGGGGTTCAGATAGTCCGGTATGGACCCGGCGAGCTCCCGGAAAACTGGCAGATCGCTCGCGATCACCGGAGTGCCTGCTGCCAGTGCCTCGATAAGCGGTAGACCATAGCCTTCGACGAAAGACGGAAAAAGCAGCGCCTTCGCGCCGCGCATGAATGCGGCAAGCGTGGAATCGTCGCAGCCCGACAACTCGGTAACATAGGGCCTGATCGCCGCGCAGCGATCAAGCATGTCAATCGCCTGTTCGCACTCCCAGCCCCGCTGGCCAATGATCACCAGGTGTGGACATTCAGAACCGAGGCGACGGGCAAGCTCTGCCCATGCTGTCAGAATCAGCAGATGGTTCTTGCGAGCCTCTATCGTCCCGAGAAGGACGAAGTATGGGCGCTCCGGGAGACCGACCGCCAGAGGACCGTTGGCTGCGGACCGTTGATCACCGAGGCCAAGCGGCGCCACCAGGGACGCCGGCATCGGCAAAGACTGCTGCGCAGCAAATTGGCGGACCTCTTCCAACGTTTGACAGCTGTTCGCGATGACACCGGCGCCATGGCAAAGGAGAGACCGAACGCGTTGAGCATGCTTCTTCGGCTCATCGGGCCTGCAATATTCGGGATAGTGAATGGGGATGAGATCGTGCACGAAGTAGATGGGTCGAACTCGCGTTTGGTGGAGCCAATGCACATGCCCCACCTTGTCCAGCCCAGTATGGCCGACATTGAGGTAAAGGCGCCCCTCCACCTGCTCACGCGCCGCCCCAAGGCTGGTCGGGAAGAGCGACAGCAGGCGGCGGCGCGCATGATCATACTCCTGCTCAAGCAGGATGTCGTAGAGTTGCGCCGATGCCTTGGCCGATAGGACACGCGTAAACCGCCCTCTCTGCACCACGGCCTGTGAGCACTCTCGAAAATGGGCGGCATAGGCGAGGCAGGTGCGGTCTATGCCGGTCGGCAATTTCTTGGCCCAAAGCCTCCAGACGAGGCGTGAGACATCAAGAAGAAGCGGACTTTTAACCAATTCGGAAATCTTTCTGCGATGCTCTCGGTTTGCTGGCCATGAGGATCGGCCGAGCCATTGTGGCGGGTTTACTGGAAGGAACAGCCAATGCACAGGACCAGACCGCGCGCAACTCAATTTCCGCCGCCACCCATGGCGTCGTTGATCTGCGCTGGACAAGTTTCTCGCGCGCATTATGGCTGGCCTCCTGAGCAGCGCAAGATTTGGACGCACCAGGCGTTTGCTTGAAAGCCGAGATGCAACCCGTCCGACAAGATCATCATGCAAAGGCGCCTCATCATTCTCCGTGACCCGGCCGCGCCGCCCCCCGCGAACAACCTGAAGGACCGTCATGGGCTGCTGAAAGCCGTATCGACCATGCAAGCGCCTGAAAGTCGTTCGCCATGAGGAAGAAAGCGGGGCCGAAGCGCTTTGCACGGAGCTGGCTTCTGGCTCGAGTGCATTTCGATGCCTTCAGGTCCGCCCCCAAGGTCTATCTTGTCGCCTGCTGGTGGTGGACATTCCGGCGACGTGTGCGCGCACGTGCGATGATCGAGCCACTGCTCGGCGCATCCCCGCACGCTTATTCCTTGTGGCGAGCCCGTCACGAATATGCTGCGGCACGCGAAGGCCAATCTGCGCCTTCATCGGCGGTCAGAATCGTGATTGGCCTCGACCTGAGCGAAGGCGAAAGCGGATCAGACATCACGCTCGAATCTCTCGATCGCACACATGCCTCGATCGACGTCATGAAGCTGGGCAAGGTCGGCCTAGCCGCACAGACCATGCCGGAACTTCCATTCTGGATCATCCCGGTGGCGCCTGGCGACCGGGTGGCTCCGGATGCAATCGCAGTTTATTCTGCGGCAGCGGAGGGCACGCAGCAGTCCATCCTCTATGCCGACGATGATGTGTGCGACGAGCAAGGACTGAGGGACAGGCCACACTTCAAGCCATCCTGGAACAGCGAATTGTTCCAATGGCATGACTATCTCTCATACGCTTGCATGATTCGGATCGATGACCCGTCTGAACTCGCCGCCCTCACAGACCGGGAAGACTGGGTCCGGCAATTGATCGACCGCCGCCTTGCCGCCTCTCCAGGTCAGGTCGGCCATGTGAAGCGGCTGCTCCACCATCGTCGCCGGCCCTCCAAACCAAAGCTTCCGCTCAACGCTTCGCACGTCGGCGAGGAAATCCTGCCGCCCGTTACCGTAATCGTTCCGACCCGAAATCGCGTGGAGTTGCTGCGCACATGTATGGCTGGCCTCGCCGAGACCGATTACCCCCTGCTGGACGTAATCGTCATCGACAATGACAGCGATGATCCTCACACGCTCGATTATCTGAAGGAGATCGAGGGACCGAAGTGCCGTGTGCTCAAGTACGAGGGCCCGTTCAACTACGCCGCTATGAACAACGCAGCGGTTTCGCTCGCGACAGGGGAGTTGGTGTGCTTCCTCAACAACGACATCGAAATGCTGGACGTCGACTGGCTGATCCATCTCGCGCGACAAGCGATCAACCCCACAACCGGTGCCGTCGGCGCTCGGCTGCTCTATGCGGACGGATCAATCCAACATGCCGGCGTCGTCATCGGTGTGGGAGGCGGTGCCGCCCACGCACATCGCTATCTGCGCCCAGAGGATGAAGGCTATTTCTCCCGTCATAATCTCCCACAATCTGTAACTGCCGTCACTGCAGCCTGCCTGCTGGTGCGCCGCGCATATTTTCAGGCGGTGGGCGGCTTCGACGAGAAAAGATTTCCCGTCGCGTTCAACGATGTCGATCTCTGCCTCAAATTGAATGAGCGTGGCTGGCAATCGTTCTACGAACCCCGCGCAACCCTGATTCATCACGAATCAAAATCGCGCGGCAAGGATAGCCATCGGTCGAACCGACGGAGATTTGCAGCCGAACTGGCAGCTCTGAAGGAACGCTGGCAAACGGAAACCACGATCGATCCTTATCATCACCCCTCGCTGAGCCGGTATAGCGAGCAATTCGTGTTAAGGACGTGACCGTGCCGCCCCGCCTCGCGCTGCCCGATGTGACATTGTGCGCTATTACGTCCGTAAATGTGGAAGCGACCGTCGCCGCCCTGCAAAGGTGCCTCTCAGCCGTGGACTTCGCCGAATGCCTGCTGTTCACGGACCTGCCCGTCGACAAACCCGGCATTCGGGTCGTCCCGATCCCATCCCTCGACAGCGCCGAAGCCTACTCACTTTTCATCCTGCGCGAATTGCCGGCCCATATCAGGACAAATCACGTCCTGACGGTCCAGTGGGATGGATTCATCCTCAATTCCGCCGCATGGCGCGCAGAATTTCTGGATTATGACTATGTCGGCGCCACTTGGCCCCAATTCCAATCCGGCAATCGCGTGGGCAATGGAGGCTTCTCGCTCCGGTCAAAGCGCCTGCTCCAGGCGTGCCTCGATCCATCTTTCCGCGCCTCCCATCCGGAGGATCTGGCAGTCTGCCGTGAGAATCACGCCCTCCTCGTGGAGCGGCATGGCCTCAGATTCGCCGAAGAGGACGTCGCGGACAGATTTGCTTATGAACGGACACGGGTCCGCGGGCCGACGTTCGGCTTCCATGGAGTGTTCAACATGCCCGACGCGCTTGGTCTGGACGGGTTCTGGGACGTCTACCAATCCCTGGATGAGCGCAGTGCCCTCAAACCCGATTTCCTGAGGCTCGCTTGTCGCGTTCTCGGTGGAAAAGGCGGCCCCCGCCGGGTGGCTACAATGCTCCGCGATCGCTGGTACAGACCCCAGCAGCCTTTCGCTCGTTAGGCAGCTTTCTCAGACCGAGAAGCCAGGTAAAGATCCTGCTCTCGCAGCCAGAGATCAGCAAAATCGACATCCTGCCAGTTTTCGAACCACGGACCGCCATTCGTGTAGTGGATCACACGCGGTGTTGAATCAGGCCGCGGATACTCGCCCTCAAGGAAGTTCCAGTCCAGATCCAGCGCACCAATAGCGGCGTCATCGCCAATCCACTCGAATCTGTGGAGAAAGGCGGGCGACGCGGTGTTGACCACGGCGGGCGTCAACGCTTTGACGTCCGGGTGATCGCAATTGAACAGCATGAACGACGACCAGTTCTTGCGAGGATAGGTCGTCTGCGCCTTTCCGTCCATCTTGATCTCATTGGCCGGCTGATAGTCATGCTGGACGCAATATAGTGCCTTGGAGGCATCCAGACCTTCAAAGACGTGGCGGATATCGGTCGTGAACAGAAAATCGCAGTCGCAGAACAGCACCCAACCGCTGGTGGCGGCAAGATACGGCGTCAAAAAACGCGTCAATGAAAACTCGGTGGACGAGAGCGCATCGTGAGGACGGGTATAAAGCTGGAGTTCTCGCAGCACATCCTGCCTGAGCGGAATGACGTCGATGTCATCGCCGGCATGGCGCAGCAGGGAATGCCGCGCGACTTGCCAAGCTATGTCCTCGCGACTGTCGTATCCTACAAACACTTTATGCTTCACCGCGGAATCCATGCAATCATTTCCTCGATCATCCGAGGCGTGGCGCTTGATGAATGCGCCCTGCCTGCCACTGACCTCTTGAGGGTCAAGTTCAGCCTCCCGCCTCGGTACTCTAAGCCCGCCGCCGAGAAAAGGCCCGTTTAAGCTTGCCAGCCATCACGCCGAAGACATTTCCGCGCCTAAGCTCATCGACCTGCTTCTTGAGCTCGATGACCTGCCGATTCCGGCGATCGATCACCTCAGCCTGCTCCTTCCGCCGTGCACTGGCCTCCGCCAAGTCTGCAATCAGCCTCTGCAGACCCGCGTCATCCCTGCTTTCATGAGCCAACTGCCGGTCCAGCGCAGCTTGAAGCATCGCCACGCGCTCTTCAGCGGCCTGCCGTTGACTGTGGCACCGCTCCAACTCATTGTGAAGCAGAGCAACTTCCCGATCTCGCTGCTCCAATCGGGCTTCAAACGCTCTCCAAGCTTCCGAGACGCGATCCATTCCATCACCACCTATACAACCACGCATCTGCCGTTCTACTCACCACGGTAGTCCGATCGAACACATCCCCTTCGACCTCAAAATGACAGGATTTACAACTCGGCAATTCGGGATCTCCTATAATCGGTCGTAGAGGAGTGACCAACTGTCGCATCGTGCGTAAACGCCTCCCTGCAGATCGAGTGAACGATCGACCTCTGCCGCGATCATGAGGCGCAGAAACCTAATGAGCCGGCCCAATGCACCCCGTTGATGAGGCAAGGAGAGCCCGGTTTTGCGGGGCTAGCCAGCCCTTGTGGCAGGCACATCTTGGTGCCATAGATGGAGCACTAACATGAAACAGGAAGAAGCGACATCAACCCAAGGGCTGGCGCTTGCGGAAGGATAAGTAGTGGATAAAGTTGGGACTACTGGCACAATCATAGTTTATCGCCGCCCCAAGCAAGCCTAACTCGCGAAGCAAGATTACAATGAACTATACTACCTCAAGATCTGCCTTCGATGAATTGACAGTCCGCTTCCCCGGCGCCAATCTATCACAGATTGACGCACGTTCGAGTTCTCGTAAGCTTCGGGTCGGATGGTACATAAAGGACAGCGACGCTAATTCAGCGAGCGCCCGATATCGATGCTTCCATTTTGCGCGCGTTTTGGAGGGCGAGTTCGAAAACATTTTCATTTCGAACTTCAAGGACATGAAAAGCGGAATCAATGAGCTGGATGCAGTCATCATTGTTAAACGCCTCGATCAGTCCACCATCGAACTTGCTGCGCTGGCAAGGCTGGCGCAAAAGCCGATTTTCCTCGACCTTTGCGATGACGTGGCACACCCTCTTCATTCGGCGCAGAAAGCTCCTTATGCTTCATTGACATCGCTTGTTGCATTGGCACCTGTGTTAAGCGGCATCGTCACTCCCAGCGCCGAAATGGCGGAACGCCTCCAAGGATATCTTTTAGACAACCGGCTTTCCGGCCCACCCTGTCATGTCATCCCCGATATCGCGGAAACGCGAGCGCTATTTGAGGCTACTGAACGCTTCGTACGCTCTAAGAGATCATTTCCATACTCCGCGCCGCTATTGCATACCAAACCGAATGACAGTTCAGCGTTTAAATACGGAAGAAAAAAAATTCTTTGGTTCGGCAACTATGGTGGACAGCATAGTAATTTTGGCATCTTCAGTCTCAAGCCAAAAATGAAGCATCTGCGCGAATTTCACCAAAAATTTCCTATCGAGCTTACAGTCATTAGCAACAGTGAAATTGCATATGAGTCTTTAGTCATAGATTGCGGCTTTCCAACTCGCTATGTAGAGTGGTCTTCTTCATCTGTTTACGATGAGCTTGAGCAAACAGATGCCGTCCTGCTTTCAACGGGTGATGATGAGTTTTGTAATGTAAAATCCTCTAACCGCGCCCTTCAAGCCCTCGCGGCTTCGGTTCCCGTTATTTCAGAAAAATCGTCGGCCTTAACCGAGTTCGAAGATATCATTTTTTCTGCCTATCTTCCGAGAAGTCTCCATGCGTGCCTCGGCCCTGACAGCGAATCGAAAATACGGACCAAACTAGACCTCGCGGAACCAATCCTCCAGCGCTACACGCCTGAGAGACTTGTGAATCATTGGTCCAACTTGCTGAAAAGCGCCATTAGCAAATCATTGTTGAAGCGCGCTTCGAATCCGCCCACCGGTGCGCTGCTCGTTCTCGACAGCGGTGACGATCCCGATGATGCGTTTGCCGCGATTGCCGTCATGAACCAAGCTTTTGGATCAAACTATGATTTGCTCGTTTCGCTCGACTTATTGAGTGTTGAACCGACGTTTCATAAAGCCCTGTATAGAGCCAAACCTTTGCCGAAGTTTTTCTCCGGCAACCTTGGTAGAATCGAGGCTCAAGTGTCTCGGCGGGCGGCGATTATCGTCGGCGAACTCTCGTCCATCAGCGGTCAACAAATAGTCAAACTGGCTGAACAA
The DNA here is from genome assembly GCF_025961995.1 of Sphingobium sp. B8D3A. Classification (NCBI taxonomy): domain Bacteria; kingdom Pseudomonadati; phylum Pseudomonadota; class Alphaproteobacteria; order Sphingomonadales; family Sphingobiaceae; genus Sphingobium; species Sphingobium sp. B8D3A. Next base: position 2,494,366 of record NZ_JAOQOS010000001.1, read on the forward strand.
CTGGGCGCCGAAGTGCTCACACACGGCGAGGCCGCGGTCGCCGGCCTCGAGCGCTTCGGCACGTCGGCGGCCTTCGCGCCGGCCGCCGCCGTCCGCCCCCCTGAGGGCCGGTATCCGGAGCATACCGACCCCGATGGCTCCGTGGAATGGGCCTTCGTCATACACAATAAAGCAAAGGGTTGGATTCTTGACGCAATTTGTCAGGAGATCGGCTCACGGCAACCCGATAGTTGGAAGGTGGTAGACCACAGCCGCCCGCCTCCAATCTCGAGAAATCTCTTCCTGACCCATCCTTCCTTGTTAAATTTCTTCGACAGCAACTATCCTGAAGCGCTGGCCACGCGCAATGTGTTCGTCTGGTATACGCATCCGCGGGAAGAGACCGCCGAGAGCATCGCGCGTAACCTCACGCTGTTCAACGGCGCAACCCGCATCATCTTTACCTGCGAGTCTAATCGTCGCCTCTGGATCGAACGGGGGCTCGCGCCCGAGAAGGCGGTGGTCGTGCTTGGCGCTGCGGACCCGTCTCTTTTCCGCGGGCACCAGCGCGGAGGCGGTGTTGTTGGCCTATCCTCCTCCTTCTATGAGCGGAAAAATCCGGACCTTTTGCTCTCCGTGATCAAGGCGTTGCCTCACCGAAATTTCGTGCTGCTCGGTCGTCATTGGAACCGCTACGCCCTCTTCGAGGAGATGCTCGCACTGCCGAACTTCACCTACATGACCCGCCCTTACCGGGATTATCCCCAAATTTATCGAATGTTCGACGTGTTTCTATCGATATCCAGTTTGGAGGGGGGGCCTATTCCACTGGTCGAGGCGATGATGTGCAACGCCGTCCCGGTGGCCAGCCGGACCGGCTTTGCCCCGGACCTGATCGTGCATGGGGAAAACGGCTTCTTGTTCGAAATCGATGAGGGTACCAGCCGTGTCAGCGATCTGATCGAACAAGCCTTCGCCCTCGATACGGATGTAAGAGCCACGGTCGAACGCTATAGCTGGGACCAATTCAGTGCCGAAATCATCGGATTGGCCTTGTGAACGCGCTAACCGAGGCCGCTCTTTTTGCCGCGCTTCGCTACCGACTTGCGCGATACGCGCCGGCACGGATCGAAGCTGGGACGCACGCGTGGGCCGATTGGCGGGAAAGAGCGAGCGCTTGCCTCCCGCGCCCCGCAGCCCCCCGTGTCCTGATCGTCGCCAGTATCCAGTGCAGCGATGACATCATATTGCATGCGAGCCTTTTGCAGCTCCTTTCTCGGCCCTCCATCCAAGCTGCGGTTCTCTTCGCGCTCCCGAACCGGCAGGCCATCTCCGTACTTCTCGGTCAGGCCCGTCGTGAAGGCTGGGCATCTTTGGTGTCATTCGAGACTCCAGCACGGATCAGGACGCTGCTCGGCCAATTGCCTCAAGATACGGTGGTAGCGGTGCTCCCCTCGCCTATGCCACTGACCGACGAGGCACTCGCCGAGATCGAACGGCGGCTCGCCGGGCCCCGAGCCGAATCCCCCCAGGCCGACCCCTATTTTCTGTCGAACCAGGCGTTCATTGGCTCTGCCCTCTCTTGGCAAGCGCAAGAACCGTCGTGGCATTTTTCGTTCGATAGCGTGACTTTCGACGGCTTGTTCAAGGCATTCGATGACCAGGAGGGCTCTCCGGCGCCATTCTCGCAAACGCCTTACGCAGGCTGGGATGACGACACTCTGCAACGATCGCCCACGAACAAGGTTCGCGTGTTCTCCGACAGCGTGGAAATGCCTGCAGTTCCATCCGGCGCCCTGGTCGCCGTGACGGTCCGCTCTGAAGGGGGTGCGACGCGCGTAACGGCCATCCAGCCCAGTTTTCTCGCTCCGCCTGAAGGTCTCAGTCTCCCCGTCTTGCCCCGATATGCCTCTGAAACGAGCCGGCAGATGCAAATCCATCTGATCGGCGATGACGAAGTGAAGGCGAGCCAGGAATTCCATTTCAATGTGCCCCCTTCCCACATCGAGCCCTGGATGCTCAGCGCTTATCTCAATCGCGGCGGAGGCGGGAATCCCGTAATCAGGGCGTTTGCGGCGGGAACGGGCTGTCGCCTCGCCTATGCCGAGGACGAACCCGAGACCTTGAGCGATATTCCGGTCGTTTGGGGGGTATTGCGGGACAGCGACCGCATCCTCGCGCAGGCACAGGCCCAAGGGCTTCATTTCTTCTATATCGATCATGCGTATTTTGACCGCGGTCACGGCAAATCCTACCGCATCACGCGCAACCGGTTCGAGGCCGGAAAAGTCCGCAAGGTCGGTGCGGACCGCTTGCAGCGTCTTGACCTGGACATCCAGCCTTGGCGCAAGAGTGGAAAAGCCATCATCGTCTGTCCACCGACTGACTATTTCATGGCAGCCCATGGCTGCGCGGACTGGCTGGAAACCACGTTGGCCAAGCTTCATCTCGAAACCGATCGCCCGATCATAGTTCGGGAAAAGCCTCAGCCCGGCCAGCCGACGGTGCCATTGGCAAAGGCTTTGCGCCATGCGCATGCGCTGGTTACGCATTCTTCCAATGTTGCCATCGAAGCTGCGTGCCTCGGCACACCGGTGTTTGTCTCTCCCACGAGTGCCGCAGCGCCAATCGGTCAAACGGATGTCGGACTGATAGAAAGCCCGGTCTATCCGGACAGGGACGAGTGGCTTTGCCATCTCGCCTACTCCCAGTATGCCATGGAAGAAATTCGGGATGGCACGGCGTGGCACATACTCAAACATCTGGAGGCGTGCGACTTTGTCTGATCGCGCCCTCACTTTCCTTGCCTGCCCGGCTGATTTAGACAGTCCTGCCCCCGCGCTCGGGTGGCTTGCGCGGGCAGAGCGCCTTCTTGGCCGGAGCGCTTCCCACCAGTTCGTTCTGGTTTCCGGCAAGGTCAAGCTGCCGTCCGGCATGCGGAGCTTCAATATCGAGATGGGCTATCCTGCCGAGCCCGCCCATCTGATCACCCATGCGGCTTGGGCTTGGTCGCCCGGCAGGCACGGCCCGCAATATCGTGATGCACGCGCGCTTTTCTGCCTATCTCGCTTCGTCAGCCAGCATCCCGAGGCTGACGAGATCGCGCTCATCTTGGGCGAGCCCGGGGAAAGTGTCAGCCCGAGCGACGGCGGCGACCCGCCCCCTTTGGCCGCTGTGCTGAGCAGCACCAAGGACGGCGGCGGCACCTGCGATGTCATCCTCTTCGACCGGAAAGCGCCAAATGCTGATATTGCCCTCGCCATCGCAACGGACATGGCATTGAGCGGCGCCATTTACAGCGTCGAGCCGTATAGCCTAAGCGCGCTGCTCGACGAGGTGGCGCGTGCAACGGCATTTTTAGCCGATTGCGCAAGTGAACGTTGATGAAGACCGATGGCGTCGGAGTGGTGATGGGCGAGAAATCTCCTGAACGTTCGACAGACTGAGTGCAGGCACGATGGGAACTTCTAAGCAGTGTTGAACAGGCTGTTAAAGAACATCAGAGTTTTTCTGGCCGATCGGCGCAAGGCGAAATCCCGCCGAACCGTCGCGCGCGCGGTGATAGGCCAGAGCAGACTGTTCAATGCTGAGTGGTATGTGGAAACCTACCCTGACGTGGTGACTGCAAAGCTTGATCCACTCGATCATTTCATCGACCACGGCGCGCATGAGGGAAGAAATCCGAGCAGTCGTTTCGATTTGCGCTGGTATGTGAAACGATATCCAGACGTCGAAGGCACGGGCATCAACCCGCTTCTCCATTATCTGCAGTATGGGCGTGACGAAGGGCGTTCCATTCGACCGGTCAATCCCTCGGCGAGTGACGGCAGCGCGGATCATGGCCGCCCGAAAGGAAAGAAGCACGCCAGCCGGCCCAAATCTCCGCCTTATCCATCCGATTTCAGGTCAACATGGCGAGCCAGGCCTTACCATTGGGCCAGCTTGCGGTCGGCGTCCCAAGCTGGCCCTACACAAAATGCATCGACGAACAATGCGGAGCCCTTGGACGATGCCGATTGGCTGATCGCGACGCTGCGCCACTGCGAGGCAGATATACTGGCCCTCGCACGCTGGCGACTGTTCGCCGCGATGCGTCCAGATACACCTGTCCAGGCTGACCTAGTCGCCGTACCGACCGCGCCCGACCTCCACGAAGCGCGACATCTTGAGGATTTGCATGGCCTCGGCCTCGACATCGTGGCGGACGGGTGGTTTTCCGGGGGCCGACACCTCATTCTGAGAGTTCACAATCTCCCGCAGGGGGCCTCTGCCATCAAGGGCTTTCAATTCTCGAAGCTGGATGGTCTGGCCGCATGCGGGCGAACGGACCTCAATGCTGGTGAGGTTACGCTTCTCAACCTTGAATTGATTGAGGAACTCGGGCCTCTGCTGCTGGCAGCTCATTCTCCAGATGGTGCGCTGCTGTGCAGCGCCTTGGTACCGTTCCCTTCGCTCTTCCGCGGCGGACTTCATCAGGCCGAGTTCGTTGCGCGCCAGGCAGCTTCTCCCAGCCTGTCGCTCAACGATTATATGACCCGATTGGCACGGTCGACCTTTGCTCAGCGCGACGCCTCCGGCACTTACGCAATCGGAGATATCGTGGTCGATCTGAAGGGCGCGAACGGCTCGGAACGGCTTTGCAATCCTCACTTGATCGAGGCGCTCGCCCGCCATTTCGGCGTCCGGTGCTTCTTCCGCGCTCCACCTGATAGTGCGGCCCTACAGATACTGGCTGCACGGCTGTCGTCAGATCGAGCCGGTGCGAATGTGTCCGCGCGTCGCGCCTCCGGGCGCGAACTGACCCTTCCCGTCGATTGCTTTCCGTCCCTCGCAGGACTTACTGCGCACAGGGGCGATCCAGAGCTGGACGCATACTCCTTCTGCATCGTCGATGCTGCGACCGGGCAACCACCCGCCTTCGCCAGCCATCCGTCTGAATCCGGCATTGCCCGTATCTTTCACCATCCCGCTCTGCCGCTTCCCGTAGCAGAGCTTGACGGAGGCGGACTATCGAAAGGATCGCCGCTCGGAGGCAATAAGGAGCAACCGCTTCCAATCATGATCCGATACCGGGATAGCAAGATTTGGGCTGTGGATCGCGTGATGCCCGTCTCACCGGACGTTCGCATGCCGGGACTGTCGGAAGCGCCCGTTGAGGCTGCCGCATCCAAGGCTGCTCCGATCATCAGCATTATTGTAGAGCGCCCCTCGGACGACCATCTTCTAAGACTGTGTCTGGCGTCACTCGCGCGTCAGACCATTGCTTCTAACCTTGAAATCATCGTCATGGGCGGCGGGGCGCAGACGTTCGGTCAAAGTCAGTTTGCCGCGGCCCGCCTGATCGACGCCCCCCTATCCGGCTCGTCGCCCGCGGAAGATCGCGCACGCGCGGTCTCGTTGGCCAGGGCCGGGCACATGCTTTTTCTGGATGGTTCGCTGTGTCTTCCGGACCCTCGAACTTTGGCCTTGCTCCTTGAGATTGCCCGCCAGCCCAACATCGGAACCGTGTCTTGCGCGCTCGTGGAGGAGGACACCATCGATGGATCAGCCTCGATCGTATGCGCCGGGTTGTTCCCCAGTTCTGCCAGGGAAGAACAATCATGCGAGCTCCGCGAAGTGGCTGAAGATGTCGCCGCCATTTTTCCTGCCACAACGTATCGGGTCCTCGCGAACACTATGCGGTTGTGCCTGACACCCGCGAGCGCATGGCAGCTCTTGTCGCCGGCCGATTTGCGCGATGCGCGTTGCGACGCCGATGTGGCTATGCTGATGGCAAAGACCGGGCTTCACCATTATTGTACGACGCTGACCAGCGCCACGACCGTTGCGCCAACCGCGGGGCCAGATCAGACCTCACCGTCGACACCTATCCCTGGCGCGGCCTATTCCATAAGCGCGGCATCGCTACCCTCCGTTGCCGCCATCCGAAGGTTGCGCCGATGAAGATCCAGATCCTCGTCCGCTCCGCAGACTGGATGCAAAGCGCCGGCGCGCGAATTCGGTATCGACGCCTGGAATCGGAGTTTTCCCGCCTAGGCTGCATGTTAGCCATCGATCCGATGAGCAGCATCCGGGAGGGCCTCAAGCTCAACGCCGATGCCTATATTTTCAGCAAATGTCACGATGCCGGAGCGCTCATGTTGGCAGAAATGCTGCGTGAAGCCGGCTCTCTGGTCGGGTTTGATCTTTTTGACGATTATGTCTCCGGCACATCCAGCCTGACGTTCGGCCAAAGGGATTTCCAGCGATCCTTGAGCGGCAAGGTCGACTTTCTGCTGTGCTCAACGGAACGCATGGCCTCCGTCGTCACTTCCATTGACGCCAGTATTCCGGTCCATGTTCTCAATGATCCCGTGGAATCGATCCACCGGGCGCGTCTTGCCGGATTGCTCGACGCGAAGATGCACAAGGTGCGTCACACCGGGCAGATCAGCGTGGTCTGGTTCGGGCAGGGAACAAATCCAATATTCCCGGTCGGCATCAGCGACCTCGCCGGGTTCAGCGATTGCCTGCAATCATTGATGGCAGGCGGCCGGGACGTGCGGCTGAAGGTCTTGACCAGTGCCGCCGCGCTCGACGGCTCGGCTCTGAGCCTGCTCCGCAGCCTGCCTTGCCCTACGCAGGTGCAAGAATGGTCGGTTGAAGCGGAAGCCGCCAGCCTTGATGCCGCCACGGTGGCATTTCTTCCGGTCAACTATCAAAGCTTCAGCATTGCAAAGTCCCTGAACAGAGCGATCACTGCCCTGGCGCACGGAACCCAGGTCCTTGCCGCCGGATACCCGCTTTACGATGCGCTCGGGGACATGATCTACACCACCCCCGCAGACCTGACCGGCGATCTTGAGCGCGGCTCTCTCAAGCTCAGCCCGGCCACGATACCGCTCCTTTTCGATCATTTTTCGACCATCGCCAATCCGGGACTGGAGGCGAAGCAGCTTGTCTCTTTCCTCAATGCACTGCCGGCCGGCCCCGTTCAGGTCAGTATTGCTCAGCGGCAACCCCGCGCCATAATTCATGGGGCTGGCTCATCCCCCGCTGTTCACACACTCGGGCGCGCCCTGGGCTGGCTCTCGCTGGCATCGCCGCTCACGCGGCAGCCCCTTCCCTACAGTGCGAGGATCGGCTTTTTTGAGAATGGCGCAGACTTGCAGTTGCGGATCGCACGCAGCGCCCTCGGCCGCCTGCAACCCGGTTGGTATGACCAGGCCCGTGTCCTCGTGGAAGCCGAAGATGAAGAGTTCAGCCATGTCATGCCGATGCCTGACACACCGGCCGGAGCATTTTTGCGCTCTCTGTCACCCATCATGATCGCGAGCAGAGCGGGGCGCATGATTTATTACGACGAGGTCATGGCCGCGACGGAAAATGTTTTTGGTGAGATATTCGGGACGATGACGATGATGCGGTCTGAAATGGAGAGCCCGCTGACCGGGATGAGCATGATCGGGACAGGCCGAGCATGACCGCGCCAGTCAGTTCTGCCGACCACGGCCCCCAGGCCGTATTCCTGTTCGACCTGATCCAGGACATCAACGTCCTGCGACCCATCATCCGCATCCTGGCTGCTGAAACAAATCTCGATCTGTTGTTTCTGGTTTCCGACAAGCTCGGTCGTCGCGACCGTACCGGCGTATGGACTGCCGAAATAGACGAGCTAGCTTCATTTGTCGGCGCGCGGATCAAGCAATTTGAAGATCCGCTGACGGCCCATCTTTCGACGCAAGGCCGTTTGGGGCTGCTTTTTTCCGCCAGCGAAACGGATCTTGTCGCACACGAAACCAATCATCAGGTCTTCCTGGCCGCGCCCAACAGCTACGTTCGCATTACTATCCAGCACGGGCATGAATGTGTCGGCTTCCGGCAGAACCGTGAGCAAACCATCGCGCATGGCGATGACATCCGGTTCGCCGCCGACATCGTCTGCGGGTGGGGCCCAGTCGAGACGATGGAGCACCTGTGTCATTCCGAGCGGCCGAAGTATTTTGAGCTGGGCCCTCCGATGTTGCTGGATCGACTTCTCAACAAGCCGAAGAAAGCACGCCCGCCGGCGGTCGGTCTTGTCTGTGAGAACCTGCACTCGGTGCGGATGCGGACCACGGGCGAGTTTCAAAAAACATATCTCGACACCGTTCAGGATTTCGCGACCAGCCAGGCCCAGCTTGGGCGCTCGATTGCCGTTCGTCCGCATCCTGGAGGGCAATTCGTGGTCAAGAACAACGTCGCTTTGCCGCCCAACGTAACGTTGGCGAATGCCGCCATGTACAAAACCGACCTCAAGCAATTTGCATACGGCATTTCCGCCCCGTCGTCGGTCGTCATTGATCTGGTCGTCGCGGGCATTCCGACAGCCGTATGGACCGATCCTGACGGCATCATCGACACGTCCGGTTATGCGGGCCTCACACAAGTATCCACCGTCGAGGACTGGGCCAGGTTCGCCGACGAAGCCGTCGCTAATCCAGCTCACATTCTCGCGCGACAAGCCGAATTTCTGAGCGCGCACACGCTCGACATATCGCCGGAGCAGGTTCGGGATCGCCTACTCCAACTCGTCGACGGCGCGATCTCAGGCATTACCGGACGGGCGTGCGGGCGCCGCCCTGCCCGCGTTCTGCTTGTCGCGAACGGCGTGGTGCCAACTCTCCATATCAGTTTCCTCAAGCCGCTTTCCGGCCTCGTCAAAGCCGGGCAACTGGAAACCCGGATCATCACGGAAGCAGACGTTCGCGCCCTTCAGGGACAATCCGAAAGCGAACATGATACGCCGATCGCCGACGCTATCGCCGGGTTCTCGCCGGACCTTGCCGTCTTCTGCCGATATAGCGGGTCCGGGGCGGAAGAGATGGTGGCTCATTTGCGCGGCGCCAATGCGCCGATCGTCTTCCACATCGATGACGATCTTCTCAACGTTCCGGCCGACATCGGCCCCAAGCATGTCGAGCATAACCGCGTCGAACGGACTTCCACGATCCGCTATCTGCTTGGCCATGCCGATCTGGTCTATTGCTCGACACCGGCGCTGAAGGAACGGTTTCAGGCGCAGGGCTTCAACGAGCGGCTGTCCGTTGGCGAAATCTACAGCAGCGGCGAAATCGTTTTCCCGGCAGAAGACCGGCCGGTCGAGACCATCGGGTTCATGGGCAATGACAAGGCGCCCGAGCTCTCCGAGCTGGTGCCGGCCATCGCTGACATCCTCGATCGCAACCCGAGCCTGCGGTTCGAGTTGTTCGGCTCCATGACCATGCCGGACGACCTGCTCAGATTTGGCGAACGGGTCCGCGCGCTTCCCAAGGTCAGCGATTATGATGACTTCGTCAGGCAGTTCCGACAGCTTCGGTGGGACATCGGTCTTGCCCCGCTGCGCGGCACACCGTTCAACATCGTCAAGGCCGATACCAAATGGGTCGACTATACGTCCATCGGTACCGCCGTGATCGCCAGTCGCGCCACTGTGTACGATCACTGCTGCGCCGGAGGATGTGGGATCCTGGTCGACGGCACGGACGAATGGATTTCGTCCATCCAGTCGCTCATCGATGATACGGAGAGACGGTTCGCGCTTGTATCCGCAGCGCAGGCAAAGCTTGCATCGACTTACACGCTTGATCGACTGACCAATCAGGTTCTGGAAAAATTCGATGAGGCCGCAGCGCTGGCGAAAGCGGCCGTCCCGGTCTCATGCCGATGAACGCCTGCCTGAGGTGAGCGCTGGAGCAGATTGGACCCGACCGACGTCAAGCCGGGTTGCTCGATGATATCGCCCTTGTTTCAGCCGGCCAAGTTGCGCGCCTTGAGTTCGGCATTTGCTTTGTCGAGAAGATCCTGAGGGATGGGCTGAGTCGAAACCCATTGGCAAAATCGCGCCATGCCCTCGTCGAGACCTATGCTTGGAAAATCGCCGATGGCCGATCTCAGCGCGTTGAGATCGGCGAAATTATGCCGGATGTCGCCGACGCGATAAGCTCCCGTGACGTGCGGTTGCTGCCGGGCACCCATGATGCGCGCAAGAAGCAGCGCCATATCCATAATCGACGTCGGCACGCCTGCACCGACATTCAAGGTCACACCCTCGACGGTCTTGTCTTGTGCAACCGCTAATATCGCCCGAGCGACATCCTCGACATGAACGAAATCCCGGCTTTCTTCGCCATCCTCATAGATCGGGAGCGACAAGCCCAACCTGATGCGCGTGGAAAAGATGGATAGAATACCGGTATACGGGTTCGAGAGCGATTGCCCCTCGCCATATACGTTCTGAAAGCGCAAGATCGCATGTGCCAGTCCAAGCGACGTGGCGCCAACACGAACCAAATCCTCTTGTGCCAATTTGGTCGCGGCATAGATCGACGCGGGACGAAGCGCATCATCCTCACGCGTAGCGGTGCGCACCACAGGTCCTCCGCAGTCTGGGCAACGAGGCGCCCATTCATGCCGCGCCAATTCGTCGGGAGACCGCGACTTGGGGAAGCAGCGCCTCCCCTCCAGCTCGCAAGCATGGCAAAGGTAGGCCCCTTCGCCATAGACGGACCGGCTGGAGGCAAGAACGATATTGTCGACGTCGTGAGCGCTGTTCGCAAGAACATCGAAGAGCAAGGCCGTGCCTTGTACGTTCGTGCGATAATAGCGCTCGATCTCGTACATCGACTGTCCCGTGCCGGTTTCCGCCGCGAGGTGCACGACAGTTGAGATGCCGGCGAGCGCCCGCTCCAGATCTTCACGGACGGTTACGTCGCCCTTGATGAAGTCTACGCCCGGCACGGCCTCGAAAACGGCGTTGTCTCCGTGAATCTGCGGCGACAGGTTATCGAGTACGCGGACGGTGCGGCCTGCCTCAAGCGCCAGACGGGTGAGGTGAGAGCCAATGAAGCCGGCTCCGCCAGTGATAAGAATGCGTTGGTTCATCGTGCCGACAGTCCAGCCATTACCGATTGACCAATACGAAATAAAAATCCTTGTGATTGGGCGTGTGCTCGATCACGTAATCGGCATAACCCAATTCGCGCACCGCGTAATCGAGCAGGATCTGACAATTGATATTGTCATAATAATGGACGTGGATCGATTCCATGCGGTCCATGAGATCCACCAGTTTCTTGTCGCCGCTATCGAGCCGGCAATGCCGCATGTAATGCGCTTTCTCCGGCAGCCAGATATCCCGCTGGAATTCGTCGACCATGCTTTCCAGTGAGCAACGATAATGAATTGAATCCTTGGTGCCGTTCAGGTCCGGGACCACCATCACGATCTTGCCCCGCTGCGCCAGCTTCGCCCGCCAACGCTTCAGATGGCCGATAGGGTTGGCGAGATGCTCGAAAACATGACTCCCGAATATGAAATCCAGCGATCCATCCGCCACGGGGGGGGCGGACGCCTCACCCACAATATAATTGGACCAGAGCTCCGGCCGAGTCGGAAACTTCCCTCCGCGGTTATACAGCCGGTTCCATTCTTCGGCAGGCATCTGCTCGAGATAGGAGACCTCCACGCCTTCCCGCGGCAGGATCTGCGGAACCGGACCTGGACCAACTTCGATACCGCGCCCAACGCAAAGATCATAGAGCCATTGCCTCGACAGCATCCGGTGATTGGCGACGAAAATCGGATCATCGCCCGTCTTGTGAGAGACGACGAGATCGACCGAGCCACACACAGCGCGAGGCCAGGGAAGATCAAGCGGCCGCAGGCCTTCGCCTCCAGCCACGAAATGACGCGACAGGATGGTCCCATCCGTGCCGGACACCACGGCGATGCGCAAGGACGAGCCCACCGGGACATCGACCATCCATCCGCACTGTGCGGGAAAATGCCGCAGGCTTGCAAAGCGGCGTACATCCGGAATGGAAAAGCGGGCGCCAGGCGTCAGTTCCAGCCCTCGCCAATCTCCATCCCGATATGTCCTTTTGATTTTCTTCACCTCGCCAGAAAGAACGAGGTTGCGGTCGCCACGACGCGCCATGTCAAAAAGGTTCAAAGTTCAATTTCCCGCATTGTGCGTGATAGACTAGGAGGCGATCTCAGGGTCGGTCCAGTCTCGCCTCATCACATTCCACTTCAATCAGGTGGCTCGCAATCGCCACTGCGTCCCTGCCGGCCTGCCGTGGTGAGGCCTTTGCCTCCGCCGCTGTATCACCGGTCTCTTCCGGAGATGAAACGCTCGCATCGGTCGCATGTTTCATGAACAGGCCCATCACATGCGAGACACCTCTTTCCAGCACATTCCGCAAGTCGTCGGCATAATAGCCGCCCCTGGAGAATGACCCGGTGATAATCTCGTAAGACGGGAAATAGTCGACGTGATCGAACCGGGTCGCCAGAGTATCAGCGGCCACGCGCAAAACCGATTTGGAATAGGTGGTTGCCGCCAGAACATGCTGATCGCGACGTGCCGTCGCTGCCAATGGCACGGGCGAAACCGTCAGGATAACTCGCGCCTTGGGATTGAGCCGGCTGAGGATCATCAAGAAGCGGGTCATGTCCGCAACCACATCGTCCACCGTCTGGTTATAAAAAATGTGCCGGCTTTCGTCGAATGTGCCACCCTCCACGCCCGGACAGATCGGGAAGACGGCGCCGTCTCGCGCAGATATCCAGCATTCGGTCAGGCCAAGCGTGAAGATGAACACATCCAGCGTCTCAAGCATCGTCCGCACAGCCGCCAGATGCTGTTCCCGGTCAAGACGCATTTCAAGCTCGGAAATAAAGCCACCCGGCTGCGCTGACGGTCGAAATGGATCGAGCACGACATCCTCCGCTTCGATCCAGACATCTTCCTGGGGCGAAAACCTGCCATAGGCCCGTTCGACCATCTGCAGGAGCTGACGGGCGGTATAGATGTTGCCGTACCGTGCGGAAAAAAGACCGTAGTTGTTTTTAGCCCTGACGGTCTCCGGCAGAATGGGGTGGCCCGGCTCCGTGACATAATAATTGAAACCATTTTCCCGAAGGTAACGCGCAATATGCTGCGCGAAGCAACTGCCGGCGGTCGCCACCTTGGTCTTGGGATGGATGCAGGCCGGAAATTCACCAACAGGATCGACAGACCGAGGGTCACAATCAGCGACGGATCGACGCCAGAAATTCCGATCTGGGGCACTGGTATAAGCGTGGTTACCCATGCCTTAACTTCCCTAACGTCTTTTCAATGATGCCTGCAATCTGAAGGAGCACCAACGCCCCGTATTCCGAATTAGCATGCGTAGCATCCTCATAATAGCGCTCCTCCAAAAATCCCGCCTTATCAACAGCATTCTGAGGAGGATTTAAGTACCCCCATCCGTTAATATCGGCCCAATGTTTATTCAAATCTCGCTCTATACTCCACATTTTTCTCCGAAGAAGAGGATTATTCAAACCCATTTCAACAACATCTTTCCCGCGATACTTCTTATCAGACTTTTCTCTAAATCGCGCTATTATAAAGTCGTTTCTTGCTTTAGGAGGCGGTGATGAGATCAAAAACGTCTCGCCATTCGCGGCATCTCTTATCGCATAAGCTTTCGATGGCTTTCCTATGTAATGGTTGAACGCTGCCTCCATCGCATGGAAAGGTACAATCTTGCTCCCGTTCGACTGAGAACTATCCTTATCGCCAGGCAGAATTAAATCAAAATCCGCATCCTGCCTAACAAGACCAATCACGTTATGGACCGTTCCAAAAAAAGAAAGAAAAACAGGAATATGTTCGGGTAATCCTTTAATTATCTGCAAAATTTCATTAAAAGGAGTGGATCCATCTCCGACACTTACTTGTTTACTTTCCAATCTGAAGACGGCAACACCCCGCCCTAGATCAGGATAAATTTGCGCGGCCTTCCCTATACAGACCGTATGGCTCTGCCCAATTACCACGGCACGGATCATTTGAAGCACACTCCGTCGTTCACGATGGTAGAAATTTGCTTCAGAACCCAACGCCCGTATCGACGATTAGCATGAGTAATATCACCATGGTAACAATCTGGGATCAAGAACCCTTCAGACGTCATCGTCGGCGTGGGGGGAGCGACCAGACTGATTCCGATGCTTTGGCAAAGCATTTCAAGACTGCGCTGCTGCATCTTCCAACATTCAAGACGAATTTTTGGTTCTGTCGGTACAAACTCACAAACACTCATGGAGGAAAAAAAGCGTTCATTGCACTGCAGAAGGAAATTATTATCGGATTTCGGCGGAGGGGGAGAGAGATGATGAACGTTTGCGGAGGTGGCATCTCGGATGCGACGCAAGATTAGGCCATCGGAATTCTCCACTTCGCATTCGATAAGACCTTGAAATGCCCGACGCGGCACAACGTGTTGGCGTTCCCCGCGCGAATCCTGCACCCGCTCGCCGCGACTCAAAATCGTAAAATCGAATTCATGCTTCAGAGTACTCACGACGGCGTACTGATTCCCACCCACTGCCGAGAAGACGTGATCTGTGCTCCCCAGCCTTGCGATCCGCTTACAAAAGCGCTCGACACTCTCGTCTCCTACAGTTTCCCCACCTTTATTTTTCCGGAGGCGCAAGACTGATAAGGGAAAATTCAGTGTGGAGTGCCCCTCATAGGCAAGCGCTCGTAGGATTGCGGCCGTGTGGCTATCCCCAAACACATATACCCGAGGAGCCCTCGTCCTTTTGCGCAGACGCCAAAATCTCCCCTGAGAATCCGGCATCCACTTCATCCGGTCACCAACTTGGAAAAGGACTTCACGAGCCTGTCTACTGCCAGCATCTGCTCAAGATAAGGTGAAAGTGCATCAAGAGGCAGTGCGCACGGTCCATCGCAAAGCGCTTTCTCAGGGTCAGGATGAGCCTCCAGAAAGAGGCCTGCAATGCCGAGCGCCATCCCTGATCTCGCCAAGGCTGCCGCCTGCGCGCGCCTCCCATCCGCGCTGTCCGATCGACCGCCTGGCCGCTGGAGCGCATGGGTGGCGTCGAACACCACCGGCGCCATGCTCTTCATGTCATCCATGCCCAGCATATCGACGACGAGATTATTGTATCCGAACGATGAGCCTCGCTCACACAAAATGATCCGATCGTTTCCAGCTTCAAGGCACTTATTGATTATGTGGCGCATTTCATGCGGTGCCAAAAATTGTGGTTTCTTGACGTTTATAGCTGCCCCAGTCTTAGCTATTGCTACCACTAGGTCCGTTTGACGGGCGAGAAACGCTGGGAGCTGGATAATGTCAGAAACTTTGGCAGCAGGCTCTGCCTGATGCGGCTCGTGTACGTCCGTCAAAACCGGGACGCCGTAGCGCGATTTCACTTCGGCCAGAACGCGCAGCCCCTTCTCCAGACCCGGCCCGCGAAATGAAGAGATCGAAGATCGATTGGCCTTGTCGAACGAAGCCTTGAACACATAGGGGATGCCCAGTCCTGCCGTCACCTCAATGAATCGGTCGGCTACCTCAAGCACCACCTCTTCGCTTTCGATTACGTTCATTCCGCCAATCAGAACGAACGGCAGATCATTAGCAAAGGTCAAACTTCCCACTTCAACCGCTTCTATCAAAACAGAAAACCCCTTCTCAGCTCCAATTTTTTCACCCCATATCTCGACATAAAAGGGGTTTGCACCGCCGTACATCAGGATGGTTGATAGAGCAGCAGTTTTTTGCGGGATCGACGTGAGGAGAAGACCTAAGCTTCTCCTCTGCTGCAGCTTCACCTCAACAGAAAAAAGCAACAACACAGAAAAAAGGCCAAAATCGGACTGACCTCGTTGACAGGACGTTACCGTCTTCATTAGACTAGGACCAATTGAGGATAAGGAAAAATCCATGAAGATCGTTGGGGATATTTACTTTCCTGACAGTGAACAACATTTCACTGAGTTAGGGGATAATGTTGGCAGCTATCAAAAGCCTCAACGAGAGAAAGCCTTGGAATATGTTACAGAGTGGAAGCTATGTTTGGACATCGGCGCCAATGTCGGTATTTTCTCGCGACATTTTGCCCAGCACTTTGAAGAAGTGTGGGCAATTGAACCAGTTAGCGAAAATATTGCTTGTTTACGGAAGAATGTCCCAAAAAATGTCAGAATTATAGAATATGCGGCCGGGGAAGAAAATCGGGTAGCTTCAATATGTCGTACTCCCAAGAATGTTGGCGGTGCATTTATATGTGACGATGAGGAGGTCATGCCTCTTTTTATACCCAAAAACCGTGATCTTGTTGAAGATATCAATATGATAACGATCGATAGCCTCGATATCGAAAATCTTGGCCTTATCAAGATAGACATCCAAGGAAGTGAAGTAATCGCATTAAAAGGAGCAAAAGATACGTTACTTCGCTGCAAGCCCGTTCTTCTTATTGAAGAAAAGCCGGTAGGCGGAAAAGACGGATCGATAGAGCACATAGAGAAGGCACAAAAATTCCTTCTAGATATCGGCATGAAGGCAAAAGAAAAAATTGGCGCAGATCGCGTATACGTTTTTTAATGTGAAAATATTATTTATTTAGAGAGAAATTTATTTCTCTAAACTCATTTCTAGAATCAAAACTTCTGCGGCTCTGCGAGTTGCTGTTTATACTTCTCATAGACTACATCAAAGTCATCATACTCTTCAATACAGCCGTCTTTAAATAGGAGGAACCGCTCGCAAGTTCCTTTCAGATAGCGGTGACTGTGGGAGACGATCAGCATTGCCTTGTCTCTCCGCTTCTCGAACATTTCCACTTTGCAACGCTCACGGAAGGAGTCGTCGCCTACGGCCATGACCTCGTCCATTAGGTAGCAATCGAAGTCGATCGTCATTGAGATGGCAAACGCGAGCCTGGCGCGCATACCAGAGGAATAAATTGCGACCGGCTCATACAGGAAAGAGCCTAGTTCCGAGAAGTCCTCCACGAAGGCCAGTCGATCCTTGAAGTCTACCCCGTAGATACGGCAAATGAAGCGTAGATTATCGATGCCAGTTAGCTTGGCGTGAAAGCCGCCAGTGAATGCCAGCGGCCAAGACACACTCATCTGGCGCTCAACAATGCCTGTCGTTGGCGGCTCAGCCCCACTGATCAGACGGACCAATGTAGATTTGCCGGCTCCGTTGCGACCGAGAATACCGACACGCTGCCCTTTGTAAATGGTGAGATTAATTCCTTTGAGAATCGTCCTGATCCCGCCGTTGGACGGGTATTGTTTGGTCACGTTAGTCAACCTGATCATTCGTCGTCCTTGGCCGTATCGCCTGCGCGGACCAATCCGAGCCCAAAGAAAGTGAGTAGCAAATTAAAAATGGCGACGTACTGCATATCATGATGGGCCGTGATCTGTGACCCGAAGAAGCCCTCACGGATAAACTCGGTGCAATTGAGCATCGGCAGATAGAGCAAAATTTCTCGCATCTTCTCGGGCAGCGTATCCACCAGAAATGCTGCTCCGGAAAACGGAAAGAGCAAATAGGAAAACGGGGGCCAGATACGGTCTACGAGGTCGGTGCGCTCAGAAAATGCGCCGAGCACCAGCGCTAGTCCGGCGCCGAACCAGCCCAGCATCAACCAACCAACCAGCACCTGAAGGGCATCCTCGGGTGGAAGAAGCCAGTCAAAAGCCCATAAGGCCGTGCCGAGAATAACAAAACTCGCGGACGTACCCACGAACTCTAGTGCTAATCGGGCTGCGTAGACGTCCATCGGACGGACGATCCGATGAAACAAGAGCGACTTGTTCCCACTGATAGCACGAATGCACCGTGCCGGCATGTTACGCCACATCAGGAGGGAAGAGTAACCCGTGAGGGCGAAAGCGACGATCGGAAGATTTGAACCATGGAAATTTCGGGTAGCAGTCCAAAGCGCGGTAATCACGATAGTGAACATCATCGGCTCGATGAAGAGCCACAGAAAGCCCAGGTTATTCCGTCCGTAGCGGGTGAGCATTTCGCGAATGAGCAAAGCATGAAGAACCCGCAGTTGAGCCTTCAAGGTGACCCTTAGGGAGATGCGGTCAGCGACATAAGGTTGATCGTTATTGGGCATGCTCTTTCACACCCGCTACCAACATCGAGAGAATGCCCCAAGCTACCAGGCCAAGGACGATCGTAGCCAGAATGCCGCGCATCCTGCGCGGTTCGAGCGGTGAGTCAGGCTTGTTGGGAAGTGCGATGCGCTCTACATAGACCTGCTGACGACGCGCTTCGTTTCTCGCCTCCTCCAGAGAGGCCAAGGCAACCGCGAGCTGTTTCTCCGCGAGCTGCTGCTCGAGAAAATACCGTTGATATTCGACCGCACTTCGCGCCAGCGAACGATCACCGCCGGCCAGTGCGCCCATCATATTACGCACCTCCCGATCCAACGCTTCGCTACGATTCTCAAGGACCGGAATCTGAGGATTCTTCGGCGTAAACTGCTTCAGCTGCGTGAGTTGCGTGCGAGTCGCGATGATCTCATCCTGAAGCTTGGAAATCATCTCCATCTGCGCAGTGGCCTGCAACTCAGGGTCAATCACGCCCTCGCGGTTGCGATATGCGGCCAGTGCAAGCCCAGCATCTCGGGTGCGCTTTTGGGCTTCATCCACCTCAATCTGCGCAAATCTTATCATGTCCTTGCGCCCGCGCAGATTCATTCGGTTGATCGTCTCTTCCGCCATGTCGAGCAGACGTTCATTGATCCGGAAAGCATCCTCGGAAGAATAGGCCCGGACTGTCAAAGTCGATATCGATGTCGCGACATCATTCTCCACTTTGACGTGTTTCAGATAGTATTTGTAGAGATCCTCAAATGAATTGTCACCGCCTAAGCCATCGAAGCGGTCTAAGGACGAGATGTAAGGGCGAGTGACTGCCTTTTCGTAAGTTCCGTCCTTGTTAATCGCTGCCAGCGCATCGCGAGATTCGACGAAAGAAAGCGCTGCGTGCGCCTCCTCGCTCGCACTAGCGAACCCAGCGGATGCCAAGATCATCCCGAGCCCTGTGCCCGCGCTCTTCTCCGGGCTACGCACCACGTAGCGAGATTCGGAGATGTAAATATCGGACGCAATAAATCCGAAATACACCACCGAAACTAAAGTCGGTAACACAACGCAGACAATAAAAAGAGCGTTTATCTTTTTAAAGATTGTAGAAACGCGAGACAACATACTGGAATCTTCGCCTTGGTTTAACCCGTCATGTGGGCCGCCGTTGAACCTTGGCCTAGTGCGCGCAGCCGGTCGAATTTGCAATTGAAAAAGCCGGTCTTCCACTCCGCCCGGGCAGGATGCAGGGCAGTCTGCGGAGGCCCGCCACACACCGCAGAGAAATCCAGGGACTTTTTTTGCCTCCCCTCAACGGCGTGCACTTGGTTCATTAAGCCGCATCTCCATTGATTGGATCCTCGGAGCACTCTAGATGCGTGCGCCTACACGAACACCCGGACCCCAAAATATGATGCACACAAGGCCGCGAGGCGCCCGCCACACGAACGCCCGTCTGGTAACGCTTTTGACACTGACAGGGTTGGCACTCGCGGGCTGCAGCACTTTGGGGAGCAGCGGCCCCAGCACACGCAAGATCGTGGGTAACAAGACCGCGGCTGTCAACAATGCGGACATCCGTATCATTGACGTCGATGATCTCGTGGCCCGCCGACAATTGACGAGTTCGGAACCAAGCCTGTTCTCACAAGTCCTGGGTGACGGCACGCCTTCGAAAAGCATTGTCAAACGGGGCGACGTCGTCAACGTCACGGTCTGGGAAACGCCGCCCGCGGTCCTGTTCGGCACGGTCGGTGCGAGCACCTCAGCGAGTGCGGCAGAGCGGATTACCACCGGGCTAAGCACTGATATGCCGCCTCAGATGGTGGATGACCGAGGGCTGATTGCTCTGCCTTTCGTAGGCGTGCTGCAGGCGGCGGGCAAAACACCTCGCGCGCTGGAAACCGAAATCCGGCAGAAACTGACGGGCATCGCCAATCAACCGCAGGTCCTGGTCGGCATCTCCAGGAACGCGAATGCCAATGTGGCGGTGGTTGGAGAAGTGAATGCGAGCGCTCGCGTACCGCTCACGCCCCGAGGCGAGCGTCTTTTGGACGTGATCGCTTCGGTGGGCGGCGTCCGCCAGCAGGTCAATAAGATGACGATCCAGATCACGAGAGGCCAGACAGTGGTCTCATTGCCGATGGAAACCGTGATCCGCGATCCCAGGCAGAACGTCCGCTTGCAAGCGGACGATGTTGTGACCGTCTTGTTCCAGCCCTACAGCTTCATCTCACTGGGTGCCAGCGGCGCCAATGCCGAAATCAACTTCGAGGCGACCGGTATCACCCTCGCCCAGGCCTTGGGTCGGGTCGCTGGCCTTCAGGATAATCGCGCAGATGCGAAAGGCGTCTTCCTGTTTCGCTGGGAAGATCCCAAAATGCTCGACCCCGCGCTGGTCGCCGGCGCAAGGGCGGCGCCAGACGGAAAGATTCCGGTCATCTACAGGGTGAATATGACCGATCCGGCAACCTTCTTCATCGCGCAGAGCTTCCCGATCCGGAACCGCGACGTTCTCTACGTATCCAACGCGCCGGGCGTGGATTTGCAGAAGTTCATCTCAGTGATCACACAGGCGACCTACTCCGTCATCGGTATCACCAATGCTGTTAACGGCAATAATTGATCGCCTTAGCGGAAGGGACACATCCGCCTGACAGATCAACTAAGCCGCAGCGGTGTATTCTGAAGCCTCCTTGAGGAAGTTCGCAAATGCTCGAGATGTCCAGCGCGAAAGACATGTCATCTCTCCAGTCGCCCCACCTCCCCGCAGAGTGGGCCCCTCAGGAACTGCTTTGGATTGGCTGTCCCGGCGACCCGTCGGAATGGCCCTCAGCGCGTTCGGATGCCCAGTTCCAGGCAGCGGCATTTGCAAATGCGGTCGCCAGCCAAGGCCAGCGCGTCATACTTCTCGCTCGCACCGAGCCAGATGCCCTCTACGCCCGCACCCTGCCCCCCCCCGCCGTAGAGATCCGCCACGAACCCTTCGGCGACATCTGGCTGCGCGACACCGGCCCTCTCGGCATCCTCGGCGCCGATGGCTCGCGCGCCCTCGTCGATTTCGATTTCAACGGCTGGGGCGGGAAGTTCCAGATGCCGGGCGATGAGGACATCGGCGCGCGGCTTGCCGCCACAACCGGCCTGCCCTGCCGCCACGTTCCCATCATCCTGGAAGGCGGCGCGCTCGATACGGATGGCACCGGGCTTTTCGTGACGACCGAGCAATGTCTGCTCAACCCCAATCGCAATCCCACGCTGGATCGCAAGCAGATCGAGACGATCCTCTCCGGCACCCTTGGCCTGTCGTCCATGCTCTGGCTGGGTGATGGCTTGCTGAACGATCACACCGATGGGCATGTCGACAATCTCGCCCGCTTCGTCGCGCCCGGCATTCTTGCCGTGCCGCAGGCCAGCACCGAGGATGACCCCAACACCGCCATCTATGCCGATGCCACAGCGCGCGCCCGCGCCTGTGGGCTGGAGGTCGCCACGATGCCGTCGGTCGGTCGATACGAGATTGACGGGCACATCGTCCCGGCAAGCTATATGAACTTCTGTATCACCAATGGCGCCGTCATCGTACCGCAATATGGCGCAGCCAATGATCAGGCCGCGCTGGATGCGCTCGCACCATTCTTTCCGGGCCGGGCTATTGTCGGCCTGCCGTCCGATGCCATATTGCGCGGCGGCGGCAGTTTCCATTGCATGAGCATGCATCTGCCGGCCGCCGTCTGACCCCCTTCGCCGCAGGATCTATCATGTCTCATCTCACCGTCGCCGCGCTTCAGCTCGCCTTTTCGGACGATGAGGCCGCCAATATCGCGCTGGTGGAGGAGCATGTCGCCAAGGCCGCAGCGCGCGGCGCCAAGATCATCCTGCCGCCCGAACTATTCGAGGGCCTGTATTTCTGCACGGTCGAGGACGAGGCTCTTTTTGCCCGCGCGCGCCCGCTTAGCGGGCATCCTGCGGTGCTGGCGATGCAGAAGGTGGCCAAGGCGCAGGGCGTCTACATCCCCACCAGCTTCTTCGAGCGGGATGGCCAGCACCATTATAACAGCCTCGCGATGATCGACGATCAGGGCGAGATCATGGGCGTCTACCGCAAGAGCCATATCCCGGACGGGCCGGGCTATGAGGAGAAATATTATTTCCGTCCCGGCAACACCGGCTTCAAGGTGTGGGAGACGAAATATGGCACGATCGGCGTCGGCATCTGCTGGGACCAATGGTATCCGGAAACGGCCCGCGCCATGGCGCTGATGGGTGCGGAACTGCTTTTTTACCCGACCGCGATCGGCTCTGAGCCTTATGATGGCGATCTGGAAACCAGCCGCATGTGGCGGCGGGCGATGCAGGGCCATGCCGTTTCCAACTGTATGCCGGTTATTGCCGCCAATCGCATCGGCAGCGAGCAGATGGCTGGCGCCGCAGGCGAGCAAAACTTCTACGGCCACAGCTTCATCACAGACGAATGGGGCGATCTGGTGGCGGAGGCGGAGGACTGGCAGACCGGCGCGCTCATCGCCACGCTCGACCTCGACCGTGCCCGCAAGCACCGCGCCGGCATGGGCTTTTTCCGCGATCGCAGGCCCGAGCTTTATGGACGGCTGGCGCAGGATGTGTAACCATCGCCGCATAAGGAGATGTGTATGACCGTGGCTCGCCTCTACATCATTCCCGCCGCAGACGGCAAAAGCGCCGAGATGGAAGCGGCCCTCGTCGCGCTCTCAAGCACGGTGAAGGCTGCCGATGGCTGTGAAGGCGTCGAGTTGATGCGGGATCTAGGCAACGAGCACCGCTTCATCTTCATCGAGAAATGGGCCAGCGAAGAGCATCATGCCAAGTCGCTCGCCTCTCTACCGGAGGGCGCCCTGGATGGCGTGCAGGCTGCCGCCGGTGGACCGCCGGATGGCGCTTATTACGATTATCTGCTGCGATAAGCCCGGCGAGCGCGGCGGTAGCTTTCAGTCCCCGCGTTCACCAGCCTCTTGAGCCGGGCCTTTAGCTTGGCGAGATAAGGCCGGTCAGCAATGTCTGCACCTTGAAACCTGCTTGGCTTGCGCTCTCCATCAACGACATTCGTGACATTGCGCAGTGCCAGCCGCCCAAGGGGTTCGTCCGAATAAGCCGGCGTGTAGTACACGCATTCGTCGAAGTAATAATGGGTCACCTGTGACCACCGGGTCCGCTGCCGATCGGTCTGCCGACTGCCGCCATGCAGCAGGTTGGCGCACCAGATGAGCGCCTGCCCCTTGCGGGCCTCGAACACTTGCGGCTGCACACCGCTGGCCGCGATCATCGCGTCCCATACCTTCTGATAAGGCGCCTGCGCCGACCGGAGTTCACTTCCCCACCCCTTCCGGTCGATGAGCACATTGTCGAGCAGTGGCCAACGGTGCGATCCCTGCACATAGACGAGCGGCCCGGCATCTGCGCCGACATCTTCCATCGCGAGCCAAACGCCGCACATGAACCGTTGGGGAATGCTCGAGAAATGCACAGCGTCCGTATGCGGCGCCTGCTGCGTCCCGACCCGAAAGTTCAATGTCTGAAAAGGAAAGGCCCGACGACCATAGAGCCTGCTCAGCAAGTCCAATATGTATTCGTTGGCGGCGATGGCTTTCACATCTTCATCGAAACGCCAGGCATCCTGAACGCGGGGACGACCGGAGGCAGGAGAGCCACCGGCGGCCTGGACGCTACCATCCAGACGCGGGGCCAGTGCAGCCTTGATACGCTCGATCCGATCGTTGATCCCCTCATCGGGAAAATCGATGACAGCAAAACCGTTTTGATTCAACGCAATGGCGATTTCGCGCTCGTGGTCATCCAGACCCATCTTATCGATAATGTCAGGGAACACCGGGGATTCGACGAGGGGAATGCCCGGCAACAAAGGATCGGTGAACATGGCGCCCGCCTATCGTCAATTTTCACGCATCACAATGGACCATACGCCTATTGCTGGGCAGACATGCCATCCCGCAACGCCAGCGCCCGCTCGAAAACCGCCTCGAACATCTCCGCCGTCAGCCGCCCGGTGTTCGTATTGTAGCGCGAGCAGTGGTAGCTATCGATCAGCATGCGCCCATCGGGCATCCGGTGCTCGGCGAGATGCGCGAAGCGGGCCTTGGGCAGCCGTCCACCCAGCACTTTCACCGCGGATTGATGCGCGATCTGCCCGAGCGCGATGAAGATGCGCGCCTTGGGCAGCAACGTGACCTCCGCATCCAGAAACGGACGGCACGTGCGGATTTCCTCGGGGGTCGGCTTGTTCTGTGGCGGCAGGCATTTCACGCTCGCGAGGATCGCGCAATCCACCAGCTCAAGACTATCATCCACACGCGCGTCATATGTGCCACGCGAAAGACCGAATTTGTCGAGCGTGGCGAACAGGAGGTCGCCCGCATAATCGCCGGTGAACGGCCTCCCGGTGCGGTTAGAGCCATGTTTGCCGGGCGCCAGTCCCACCAGAACAATGCGTGCATCCGGAACGCCAAAGGCGGGGATTGGACTGTTCCACCAGTCCGGATACTCGATCCGACAGGCCTGGCGAAAGGCGACCAGACGCGGACATAGGGGACAATCGCGCGCCGGTTCGGCGCCGGGCACGGGGCTTATAACAGGACTGGTCATGGACATGCCCTGCGGATAGGCCCTGGCGGATGAACAAGGCAAGCATCCACCCTCTGGCGCGCGACCATCGGTCGCCGGAAACCGGCGAGCAGATCTACGCTGTTGGTATCGGCGCCAATCGTCCGATGGCAGGGATGCGCCCGCGCGACATCGTGCGCGCCGCCTTCGATGCCCTCGACTTCGCGCCCCTCAGCCTTGTTCGAGCCTCCCCCATCATCGACTCGCGCCCCCTGGGCCCGTCCGCGCGCACTTATGCCAATGCGGCAGCCATTGTGAGCACGAGGCTGCTACCGCTGGCGATGCTCGACCAGCTTCAGGCCATCGAGCGCACCTTCCATCGCCGCCGCTACCGCCGCTGGGGCGCGCGCACGCTGGATCTCGACCTGCTGCTCTGGTCTGGCGGCGCCGTGCGCAGCAAACGTCTGACCGTACCGCATCCGGCCATCGCAGACCGTGCCTTCGTCCTCGAGCCGCTGCGCGCGATCGCTCCGGATGCACAAGATCCTGTGTCCGGCCTCACCATCCGCCATCTAACCTCCCGCCTGCGCAAACCCACCCCAGCCAGATGATCGCGGCTGTAAAAGCCGCCAAGCCGGTTGACCGCCAGAGCCCGCACCTTTAGGGGATCGCGACACCCGCTTGGGGGCCCTTAGCTCAGTCGGTAGAGCAACTGACTTTTAATCAGTAGGTCGCTGGTTCGAACCCAGCAGGGCTCACCACCACGCCACTCCACTATCCCACTCTTCCGGTGACATTTTTCCAACCTTAGCGCGCCATCGATGGATTTCTGCGGTTTAGCGCAGGCGATTTCTGCAAATGAGACATGCCTCACGCGAAAAAGAGGCGAGTGGAGAGAAGGGTCCGAAGCCTGCCGGGAGAGGCCGAGATTCATGTCATCCCTTCCAGGTCATATCAAAGCTGAGCGAATGCCCGACCAGAGATGCGCGATCGTTAAAAGCGGAGCAAGGGAATGACTGGTCAAATTCAGTCGTTCTGCGCAAAAGCATTATCATGAGCAACAACGCGCGGCGGCGCGCGTATCGTGAAGACAGCCTGCGCAGGTCGGCGGAAGGGCAGCGAAAGCGATCTACAAGAAGCCGCATATATGATCGCATGGTCAATCGGCTCGGCCCCAGCCTCCGTCTATCGAACCAGTCTCGGCACCACTTTCGCCGTCCTTTATCCTCATACCCATTTTCTGAAGCTGCTGGCGGAGGAAGGCATTCTGATCCCACTTGATGATCGGACTGGAGCCAACCACGAAATTTCCCGTCGATCTGACATTGAGGCTGCCATTTTCCGCGGCCGTCAGTTCCGCCTGCATCCCGGCGATTTCTACCGCGACAACGCCTGAAGGCGCGTAGACCTTGTTGGGACGACTGCTGGTCATCTCAGAGCCGAAGTAAATTTCCTCTTGCAACGAGATGAATTCGGCGTCCCGTCCTTGATAGATGTAATCAACGCGGAGAGGCGCGTCGAATGTTGTTTCGTCGGATCTCTGGATGGGCGGCGCGCCATCGTTCGATGATGTGGTTGCACTGTAAGATACGCCTGTAACCGCGAAAGCGGGCTGCATATCGGCGATAATTGTATGATTGCCGAGCGCGCTGTGCGGGATGCATGCCGCCGACCAGCCGTTTTTACCAACGGCTTTGGGCGCTTCCTTTGTCGGCATAGGACCATGCACTGAAGCGCACCACGTCAATTCGAGATTGATCTTACGATAGTCATCGTCTCCGACGGACTGCATGTCAGGTATGCCACGAACCGTGCGCGTGATGCGCGATTGGGCAGCGAAGCCATAGACAATGGTTCCGGCCGCCAGTGCGCGCTTGCCGAACAGGGTGGATATGGTCACGTCCTGGGTGAGCTTGCCCCGATAGGCATGATGGAATGGCACGGTCGCCAGACGTCCGCCCACGACGAGCATGCCGTTTTGCATGCTGGCTCCCTCGTCAGCCATCATCATGGGATACGGAAATTTCTTTGCCGCAAGCAACCGAGCCTGATTCGGTGTTCGACCGACACTGATGTCGACAAGGCTCGCCCCTTCGAGCCTATAAAGCGCGACCGGGTCGGCTGGCCCAATGAGCGCAAGAGTCGGATTTTGCTTTGGTCCAACCGTGAATGCTAGTGGGCCTATCTGTGCAAGATACCCACCGTTCGGAATTGCAATCTTGTCATCGGGCGAGGCGTCGATCTGGCGACCGCGCCGACAGAGCGCAAAGCTGCTGTCCTTGTCATGCCATCCAAAGACTGTCGGCATGACTGGGACAGCCCTATCGTCCTTCGACACCGCAACAAAGCGCGGGTAATCATAATCCTTGCCGCAATTGCGTAGTTCAACCGTGATGACGGGGCGCTGCTCATCGGGAATAATCTTATAAGCCAGCGGGTTGTTCAGCGGCTTTAGCGCCTTAATGATCGTGATATGATAAGGTTTCGTCCCACGTTCTGGTATGGCCTCGGCGACACCTTCAAAACTACCATTGCCATCTTCGTCAGTATAACAGGCCAGAGAGCGTGGGTCGCCACGGGACCCGCAAAAATATCTCGGCAGGCCCTTCAGGTCGATCTCATCAGATCGAAGCAAGTTTATGCCACCGCCAGTGAAGGCACGCCACAGCATGGACTGGCCAGAAGGATCGACGATCAAGGACGCTGCCTGAACCGGCTTGATTGAAAAACGGGCGAGCACCGAATTTTCGGGCTGATCGCCCTTCACCCAGAGCGTATTTGAGCTGCCGTTGGTATCGATGTCCTCAATCACGAAGGGCACATCTATAACGGTAGCGTCTTTGATCATCTGAGCAGCCATCGTCTGGGCAGAGACTGAAGAAGCGATAGAACAAAGGATTATTGTGCCGGCCAGAAGACAGTATTTATCGGCGGAAAACTTCATGAACCCCAATCCCCGTCCCATTTTCAAAAAAATTTCGTGCGAATAGCAATATACAGCGGTCCGAATAATTAAATCCGCCTCGGCATGAAAGCCTACTAATCGCTGAGGACGAATTAGCTGGCCCGCTCCCGGCTTTGATCCAACGGCGGCGATGCAATCCGCCGACATTCTGGTCGTCCCGATTGCTGAATGGCCATCAATGAAACCCACCGCTTGTTCATGGCGTGCGAACCCGCGAACTATTGGGAGAGAGCCTCCGTCCGCGCCTGAGATCTGCAAGGACCGGGCTCGCTCAAAACGGACGTTCGCATAGCTTCCTAGGCTCGACCCGTCGCTCCCGTACCTGGGGACATTCCGGCCCGTCCGATTTTTTTCGCTACGGATGAGGAAAGCGGACATTCATTCACCCTGCCCTCTCATCGCCGCTCATACGGACAATCCGGGGCGCTCGGCTTCATGAAGCCTTAGGCTAGGCTGCCCTCTTCGTCCGCCGTCAGCCGTTAGGGGCGATCCGGATATACCGCTATTTCCCATCCAAGCCCGAGAAACGGACGTTTGCTACTAAGCCTGTTTTCAGTGGTCGACAGCTCCAGCTGAGCGGCAATGCCCGCACAGATCTCACGCGCGATGGCGAGGCCTAGGCCCGCGCCTGGCTTGTCCAGATCACAGCGCGTACCGAGCTCGAAAGCGCTCGCCAGCTGTTCGGCCGTCATGCCCGGACCGTCGTCTGCGACCGAAGGCGCCGCCTTCAGTGCAGACGAGCGAGACCGTCAAGTGTTGCTCCGCCCATTTGCCCGCATTGTCCAGCAGGATCGAGATCAGCTCAGACATGTCGACCGGATCGACTGGCAGGCGTTTTGTGATCGGGTCAGACGTTGTTAACCTCCGCAGCCGGCACCACCGCCGGCTCGCCGCGCGTCTTCCACAAGGAGTAGAACACGCCGCCCGCCAGAATGACGAAGGTGACGCTGAGCGACACCACCGGCGGGATCTTGGCGATGCCGAGCGCGTCGGCCAGGACGATCTTGGAGCCGATGAACACCAGCAACAGGCTGAGCGCATATTTGAGGTAATGGAAGCGATGCACCATCGCCGCTAGGGCGAAATACAGCGCGCGCAGGCCCAGAATGGCGAAGATGTTCGAGGTGTAGACGATGAACGGATCGGTGGTGATGGCGAAGATCGCCGGGACCGAGTCTACCGCGAACACCACGTCGACGAACTCGACCATCAGCAGCGCCAGGAACAGCGGCGTCATGTAACGGACCGTCCGCCCTGTCGCACCATCAGGCAGCTTCACCCAGAAATGATGGCCATGCAGCTCCTCCGTCACCCGGAAGCGGCGCTTGATCCACCGGAGCACGGGCGATTTGCCGACCTCATACTCGGCTTCTGCATTGCGCCACATCTTGATGCCGGTGAAGATGAGGAAGGCGGCGAAGACATACAGCACCCAATCCCAGCGCTGAACGGCCGCGGCACCGAAGCCGATCATGAGCGCGCGCAGCACGATGACGCCGAGAATGCCCCAGAACAGCACGCGGTGCTGGTACAGGCGCGGAATGCCGAAATAGGTGAAGATCATCGCGATGACGAAGACATTGTCCATCGCCAGGCTCTTCTCGACCACGAAGCCCGTGACGTAATTCAGGCCCGCCGTCGGGCCAAGCTGCCACCAGATCCAGCCCCCAAAGGCCAGACCGAGCGTAATGTAGAAGGCGGACATGGCGAGGCTCTCGCGCACACCGATTTCCTTCTCCTCCTTGTGCAGGACGCCCAGATCGAAGACCAGCAGCGCCAGCACGAGGCCCATGAACATGAGCCACATCCAGGCCGGCTTGCCGAGCCAGAGAATATCCAGAAATTCCATGCGTCAGGCCCCCAGTACCCGGGGACCGGCCAGCGAGCGCCGCAGGCGGCTCATCAGCACATCGCGGCGCAGACGCAAGCGCGCGACGAGGCGACCATCGGGCCGCGCCTTGCCGCGTTCACTGGACAGCGCATCATCGACGCGTTGCAGCAGGACCATCAGATTGAACGTGAAGATATTCATGAACGTCATCCTCCAAAGTGCTTTGCACGTGATCGGATGACTGGATGCCTGAGCCTGAAAACCGAACCTGCACCGGTATCACCCGATGCGGTCCGACATCGCGACGCGCTCATGTTTGAGCGCTGCGCCAGAGGGGCCCGGTCCGCAGGCGGCATTTTGGAGATAGCGCGGCAGGTTTCAAGAGGGCGATGCGAAAAAACTTGCGTCGGGCCGTGACCGAGGCGCTATGCCAGATGACATCGCGCCTGCCGGGCCGCGAAGCCCGAGGTCTCGATCCCCATGCCACTCGATCCCTTCTACATTCTGTGCGCGGTGGTCGCCGTGGTGATTTCCGGCCTTGCCAAGGGTGGCTTTTCCGGTGCGGGCTCGCTGGCCATGCCCATTCTTGCGCTCGCCATCGATCCGGTGCGCGCTGCCGCCATCCTGCTGCCGATCCTGATCGTGCAGGATGTGGTGGGCGTCTGGGCGTTCCGCCGCACCTGGGATGGGCATGTGCTCGCGGTGATGATCCCCGGCATGACCATTGGCGTGGCGCTGGGCTATCTCTTCTCCGCGCAGGTCTCGGCGGATGTCGTGCTGGGCGTGCTCGGCGCGATCTCGATCCTGTTCGGGCTGCAGCGCCTGTGGGTCGAGCGAGGCCATGCAATCACCCTGCCCTCCAATTCCCCGGCATGGCTGGGCGTGCTGTTCGGCGTCGCATCGGGCTTCACCAGCCACGTCGCCCATGCCGGTTCGCCGGCCTTCCAGATGTGGGTGCTACCGCGCAAGCTGCCGCGCGATACGCTCGTCGGCACAACCGCCATCGCCTTTGCGGTGATGAACTGGATCAAGGTGCCGGCCTATGCCGCGCTCGGCCAGTTCACCCACGCCAATCTGCTCGCAACCGCTGCGCTGATCCCCCTCGCCCTCATCTCCACGATGCTGGGCGTGAAGCTGGTCCGCAAGGTCGATCCGGAGCGCTTCTATGTGCTGATCTACGTCCTGATGATCCTGCTCGGCGTGAAACTGCTCGCCGATGCACTGATGTAAGTCCGGCGCGCTCCGCGCCGCACCCTTGCATTCCCCTGATGACAGCGGCGAGCGGCACGCTATGCTAAGGCGTATCGTTCTCAATCCCCCTCGCAGACGATCAGGAGACACAGATATGCGCCTCATTCACGCTGCCCTTCCCGCTCTTCTTCTTGCCGGCATCACCGGCGGGCTGGTCGCACAGCCTGGCAAGCCGGACCCCGCCGCGATTTCCGGCGGCACCTATACCGCCGATCCCGGCCACACGCTGGTGAAGTGGGAAGTCGATCATCTGGGCTTCACGCCCTATTTCGGCATTTTCGGTGACATCACCGGCACGCTCCAGCTCGACCCCAAAAACCCTTCGGCGGCCAAGGTCGATGTAACCATCCCCGTCTCCAAGGTCACCACCGCCAGTGCGGGCCTGACGGCTCACCTGCTGCGCGCCGGCAAGGACGGCAAAGCCGCCGACTTCTTCGGCCCGACGCCCGCCGACGCCCGCTTCGTCTCGACCAGCGTCGTCGTGGACGGCCAGGCCGCCAAGATCACCGGCAACTTCACGCTGAACGGCGTGACCAAGCCGGTGACGCTGGACGCGCGCTTCTATGGCGCCGGCATGGGCATGGGCAACAAGGAGAATGTCGGCTTCACCGCCACCGGCTCGATCAAGCGGAGCGACTTTGGCGTTGCTTACGGCCTGCCGATGGTGGGTGACGAGGTTAAGCTCGAGATCGTCGCCGGCTTCACCAAGTAAGCGCTGAGACTATCCGGCCGGTGAGTCGATCACCGGCCGGTCACAGCCCATGCGCGCAAGATGGGCGCGCCGCGCGACGATCCCGTCATCCCCCTTGAAGATTGGCGAGAGTGGATAGACGCCGAGCGGCTGGAACTGCCGAAAATCCATCACCGCTACATCATAGCGTGCGCACAGGGCCGCCAGATCGGCGCCCTTCAGCATTTGCAGCGCCATCACTGCCGGCTTGCCGGGCGCACCATCGGCATCGAAGCGCACAAGGTCGGTCATGAAATAGCCGCCGCGAATATCGACCAGCACCACATCGGCATCGGACGCGCGGATCGCAGCCATGGTCTTAGCATAGCCCCGCACATAGTGCTCGGTATCGCGCGCCTGCCAGAGCGTACCCAGCAGCGCGAACAGAGCACCGGCCACCAGCAGCACCCGGCCATAGCGCGCATCGCGCGGCACGACCGCGCGCCAGCCCAGCCCGGCGAGGAGCCAGAGCGCACCGATCTGGCCATGCATATAGCGGAAACCCCAGCCATAGCCCTGATACAACGCAAGGCAGAGACCGGCGATCACGCCCAGCAGCAGCGGTACAGTCACCGGCACGTCACGCCACACACCCCGCCAGCGCACGCCCAACACTGCCAGGCCGGCGAGCGGCAGGAGCAGCAGATTGTTCCAGGCGATCAGCCGCGAGATGTTCAGCAGCGGCTGGAGATCATCGAGCCGGCCGAACAGGCTGATCAGCTTGTCGACGATGCTGTTGGTGCGGTGGACATCGCTTGGCGGCGCGGGGCCGACCAGCTCGGCCAGCGCCATCGGCCAGAGTCGCGCCCAGATCACCATCAGCGCGAGCGCGACACAGATATGGAACAGCGCCGGACCCCAGCGGCGATTGGCGGCCATCCACAGGATGAACGGCGCAATGAACAGCAGCGGGAAGTGCCACTGATGCAGCCCGGCGGCCAGAACCGCGACCAATGCCGCCAGTCCATGCCCCAGCGTGCCGCCGCGCAAGACCAGCGCCAGCCAGATCATGTTGAACGCGAAATGGCTGGTCATTGCATAGGGCGTCATGGCGGTGACGAGCAATTGCGCGGAGGTGAGCGCCATAACCATCGTCACCAGCGCAGCATCGCGCCGATCCGGGTTGAGGCGCCGCGCGATATGCCAGAGCGCGACAAGGCCCGCGCCAAGGGTCACCGGGGCGGCGAGATCAGCCAGCCCGACGCGCTGAAACAGGCTGCGGATTGCGGCATGGACCGGCAAATAGATCGACGTCCAATGCGTATCCGAGCCGTAGGGACTGTAGAATTCCGGCTGCATCGCATGGCGGACGGCGTTCCAGGCTTCGGGAATCGGCCAGCCGATCATGCCATGGGCGAGCGCACCCGCAGTCAGCTCGACCATCACCTCGTCGCGCGAAACGCTGTAGCCATGGAAAACCCACGTCCGCCCCAGCCAGGCGAGCAGAACGACGAGGAGGATACCGGCGGGAACGAGCGCCCTCCTGGCAAAGGTGCCGCGACTTGCTCGCTGGTCAGCCAGCCGACCGCCTCGCGCCCGGAGGCCGACGATAAAACCCGCGACCAAAAGGCCAAACGCCTGCGCGTCCAGCATCCACATATCCTGCCGGGCGAACAGATATTCGGAGATGCTCCGGCCGGACTGGCCGCGCAAATGCCACATCCAGGTGCCCCAGCTGAGCGCGAGGGACAGCAGTCCGCCCGCCACCAGCGCCGTTGCGAGAGCCAGCGGGCGCCCGTGCGCCGGATCAGACGATCGGGACATTGCCCTCACGCGCCAGATCTGCGCGAATGAACAGGCCGTCCATTTCCACCAGCAGCGGGAAATGGCCCTTGTTGTTGGCGAACACCGCATTGGGCACGAAGCCACCGCGCTCCAGAAGCGCGATCATCGTGCGATAGTCCGTCGCGCCATCGTAGAGCGGCCGCACCGACAGTTCGGTCTGCGCGGCGGTGATCCGCCCGGCGACCGCGCTGGCCCCAGACCAGACCTGCGCGTCATGCCCCTGCGTATCCATCTTGAGAAGAATCGCCTTGGCATCGCGCGCCGGCTGCAGATCGGGCAGCAGCGTATCGAGCCGGGCGCAGGGCACATGCACGGTGCGCGTGACCTTGTTGCGCTCGGCAAAAATCTGCTCGAGGCCGTCCTGCGGGGCATTGAGCGAGCTGAACTGGTCGGCCGCCATCAGGTGGAAGGTCGCTTCGCCATCCCGATCCGACAGGGCGATATTGTGGACGTGCCACCGTGCATCCTTGCCGGCGATCTCCACCAGCTTCGCGCAGACCTCGGGGTGCGGCTCGAACGAGAGGATCGTGCCGCGAAAGCCGACATCCTTGCGCAACATGGTGGCATATTGCCCGGCATTGGCGCCGACATCGATCACGCAATCGATGCCGAAATGCGCGATCAGCCGGCGTAGCGAGACGATCTCGCCATATTGATGCTGGCGGCCGACAAGGCCGAGCCGCACGGCCAGCCAGCGGTCGCGCAGTTCGCGGCGGTAGCGGCGCAGGTCGATCATGCCGCGCTCTCCGCGGTCGAGCGGCCGGTTCTGGCCGCGAAGCGCTCACGCGCGATCTGGTAGGCCTCCTGCGTCTGCGCGGCGGCGACATCCCATCCGGTCATCACCTGACCATGGGCGCGCGCGGCCTCACCCGCCTCCTGCCGACGGCGCGCATCGACGATGAGCTGGCGCAGGGCCACCGCCAGCGCCGGGGCATTGCCCGCCGGAAAGCGCGTCGCGACGGCATCGGGAAGGTCGCCGAACATACCGGCATCGCTGGTTACCATGGCGGCGCCATAGCGCAGCGCGGAGAGGAAGGCACCGCTCGAATCGATCTCGCGATAGGGAAACGCCAGAATGTCCGCCGCGCGCAGATGCGCATCGAGACGATGCTCGGTGAGGAAGCCGAGATCGGTCACCAGCCGCTCGCTAAAGCCGCCGCCATGAATGGCCTGCAGAAACGCCTCCACCGGCATGAACGGCTTGCCGGCAATCGCCAGCTCGAAGACGAGCCCGTCCCGCCAGAGATCGAGACAGGCCTGCACCAGCAAATCCAGCCCCTTATAGGGCCGAATCGTGCCGAAGAAGAGAATGCGTGGCACGGTTCCGCGCGGGACGGCAGCAAGGTCTTCCGCCGTCGCCTCGCGCAAGGTCATCGGCGGATGCGGCACCAGTACGATGTCGGAAGGATCGATCCCCTGCTTGAGCAGGGTCTCCCGCGTCTGCTCGCCATGGACGATCAGCAGATCGAACTGCCGCAGCAGCGCCTCATAGCCGCGCCCCTGCACGCCCGAGCGATCCTCGCCATGAAACGGGCGCGCATTGTGGACGGTGTGAACCAGCGCTGTCCGCCCCGCCAGCCGATCGAGCAGGATCTTGTCCACCATCGCCAATGGCAGCCACTGGAAATGCGCCACATCGCCCGCCAGCGATCCGAGGCGGCCAAGCCGGGCATCCAGCGCATAATCGGCAGCCTTGGCGATCTGCCCGGCACGGCCATCCCCCAGCACTGGCCGCAGCCGCTCGCCGATCCGGAAAAAGCGGGGCTCATAACGGTAGCGCTTGGGCACAATGGCATCGGTTTCGCGCATCGGCCGGCCGATCAATGTCACGTCATTGCCGCGCGCGGCCAGCGCTTCGCACAGCCCATCATCATAGCGTGGCGTGAACAGCGAGGGATCGATCATCGAAATCTTCACACGCTGCCCCTTGCCTGCGCCTCTGCGCCCCGCGCTCCTGTCAGATGCATCAGCATACGCCCATGAACCAGCCCCAGCGAAACATGAACAGCGGCGTAGAGAGCCAGAAACCCGGCGGAGAGAGTCCAGCCGAGGCTCTCATGCATGGGCATGGCGAGCGGAACCGCCAGCACACTGCCGAGCAACAGCAGCATCGAAGGCCGCAGCAAGGCCCCGAACCGCCCCAGTCCCCACTGCAGATAGACCGAGACGCAAATGAGGCTGAGGCCAAAGAGGAGCGCAATCATCATCGCAATTTCAGAATATTGCAGGTCTAGATTGCCATCGAATATGATGTGGGCGACCAGCTTTCCCGCGATCAGCAGTCCGATGCTACCTGCCATCGTGGCACCCAGCGACCAGCCAAGACAGCGCAGGACAGCGCGCCGCACGCCGGCCCCATCGCCCTGATAGGCCGCGCGCGTCAGGCCGGGCAGAACCGTCTCCGCAAGAGCGCGAATGACGGCGGACAGCGAGCGGGACAGCTTGAACACCAGATCGAAGAGCAGCAGCGGCCGTGGGTCCGGCGTCACCGCCACAATGGTGAAATAGGGTGCGTTATAGGCGCCGACATCACACAGCGTGAGAAGGCCGGTGCGGCCGAAATCGGAGAGATAATGCACCCGCACCGCCGCCAGCCCCGGCCCCAGCACAATCCAGTCGCGCCGCCGCATCGCCAATGTCGCGTGGAAGGTCGCAAGCCCGGCGCACAACACCCCGAGCGCGACGACCAGTTGAATGAGCACCGACGCAAGGATCGGCAGCGGCCCGAGCGCGGCCAGTAGCAGCGCGAGGCCGGAGATACGGCGTACGCTGTCCAGCGCTTCCCACCAGAGATTGTGATCGACCGCCGCCAGCGCCCGCCGCGCCAGCAGGGTGAGCAGATTGAAGGCCGCGACGAGATAGAAGGTGATGAACAGCGCCGGATAGTCGGTCTTGAGCCAGCCCGTCGCGATGGCGCCACCGATCAGCACCGCGCCCAACGCCACGAGGCCGGCAAGAATCCACAGCAAGGCAACCAGCTCGGCAGGGTCGAAAGCGCCCTCCCCACTCACGCGCAAGCGCCGCAACCGGGCATAGACGATGGCGCTCAGGCCAAGCTCGGCGGACACGGTGAAGTTGGCGAAGGCGACCAGCAGCAGAAAGCCGCGAAACTCCTCAAGGGGGAGAATGCGCACGAACACGAAGGTGACGACGAAACCCCACAGCATGGCGAGGGCCACATTGCCCAGCTTCACCAGCCCGAGCAGCCCGGAATGACGCTCAAGACGCCCCGCCAGCGCAATCAGGCCGGCCATCACCCCCGCAGGCTCATCATGCCGGTCGGCGGGCGCGGAACAGCGTGTCGGCCAGCGCCTCCCGCCTCACCGCTTCGGGCGGGCGGGACGCGGCATCGATCAGGTCCACCTCGAACCCGGCCGCGCGGATGCGCTCGGCAAAGTCGCGGCCATATTGGCGGACATGATCCCACTGGCCGAAGCGCCGCTCCCGCTCGCGGCCAGAGAGATCCGGCGGGCCATCCTCGCTGGGGCGATCCCACAGCGGCACGAGCAGCCAGGCCTCGCCGCCGGGCTTGAGCGCCCGCAGCAGGTTGCGCAGCACCACCGCGTCGTCAGGCACATGCTCCATCACATGGCTGGCATAAATGCGGTCGTATCGCGACTCGTTGGTCATCGCCATCAGGTCTAGGTGCTGGACGCCGGGCACCGCATAGCGGGAGGGGTCGATATCGGCGGGCACATAGTCGCCGGCATGGGCGCGAAACCGCTCGATCAGGCTCGTCTCGCCCGGCGCGCAATGCAGCACCGCGCTCCACGCAGGCAAGGCGATGACACCTTCATCGAGCAGATGATGCATCAGGCGTTCGCGCGGCGATGCGCCACAGTCGAGGCATCCCCACTCCGCTTCATCTCCATAGCGGAAGAAGCCGACCACATCGTGCCGGCAGGCCGGGCAGTGCCGGTCACGCGCAGCGCCGAAGGCTGACCGCACGGCCAGTTCGGCTCTCGAGAGATGCTTACCTGCGGCCTTGCGCACGCGTTGCATGGTGATCATGGCGCGAGCCTATACAATGCTGCACCCCGAAAGCGAGAGGAACCGCACATCTTTGCGTGCACGGCCTCAGTCGCGGGACTTGGCGGGCGTCCACAGCGTGAAGGTCTGCCCGCGCATGGCGAGCAGCACGCCCTTCAAAGTCGCCATATAGGCCAGCAAAAGATCGAAGATCGCCGCGAGCGGCCCGCGTCTTGCCATCGCGCCCAGCATCGCCAGCACCAGCCCGGCCGCGACCAGCGCGACTGCGGCAACGGGCGTGATCCGCCAGGCCAGTGCCAGCGCCGCCAGCACCGCCAGAGCGATCCACAGGCCACCGAACCAGCGCACAATCTTGCGCGAGCCATATTTGAACCGGTCGAGCCGGCTCATCCGCCGCAATCCCGGCCGCAAATGCCGGTGCGTGTGCCAACTGCGGGCGGCGATGCGCACCTTGCGGAGATATTCGTCCGCGCGCTGGGCCACCATCGCCTCGCGGGCGATCACGTCCTTGGCCTTGATGAGTCGGCGGCCGGCGAAGACCACGGCCATGGAGACGGTGAGATCGTCCAGCACGCTGTCGGGGAAATCAGGATAGAGCGCGCGCCGGATAGAGAAGATCGATCCGTCCGCCCCCATCACATTGCCGGTGCGCGACTCGAGATCCTTGAGATGCTCCTCAAGCCGCCAGTAGAGCGCGCCCACAGACGCCGAGGCACTGCGATCCGCGCCGTCATAATGCAGCGAGCCGAGCACGCCGCCGACCTGCGGATCGGCATAATATGGCAGCAGCGCATCGATAGCGTTTGCGTCGAGCAGCACGTTGGCGTCGGTAAAGACGAGAACCTCGCCCGTGGCCATGGCCGCGAGTTGCTTCATCCCGTGCGCCTTGCCGCTGCGCCCCGGACCGCGCAGCAGGGTCAGGACGTCCTGAGCCTGCCCCAGCAGGTCGCCCGTGCCATCGCTGGAGCCATCGTCGAAAGCGAGGATCTGCAACCCCGGATGCCGCGCCTTGAGCGCACGCAAATTATCGATCTTCGCAGGCAGCGATGCCGCCTCATTATAGGCGCAGAAGAGCAGCGAGACAGTGGGTGGGGCCGCGCCGCCCGCGTGCTGGACCGGCTTGGTCGGCAGCAGCCGCAGGATGAGCGGATAGATCAGGAACGGCCAGACCAGCAGCACCGCACATAGCACGATGATGAGTGCGAGGATCACATCGACGGGCGTCACTGGACATCTCCGCTCGGCATGCGACTGTTCTCCTGCGAAAGCAGGAGTCCAAGGCGCATCCGATGGACTTTGCCGCCCTGGACTCCTGCCTTCGCAGGAGCACCGCGCCCCTTTTTAAAACGCATTATCATGCGCCAGCACCCGCAGCGTCGCGACGATGATCCGCAAATCCCGCCAGATCGACCAGTTGGTCACATATTCAAGATCCGACTGGAGCCGATTGATGAGATCCTCGTGCCGGTCGGTCGGGCCGCGATGGCCACGCACCTGCGCCAGACCGGTCATGCCCGGTTTGATGCAATGGCGCGCCCAATAGCGCTCATCGACCTCCCAATAGAGGCTCTGCGCCGCCTTCGCCGCCGGAGCGTGAGGGCGTGGTCCGACGATGCTCATGTCGCCTTTCAACACATTGAAAAGCTGTGGCAGTTCATCGATGCTCGTGCGCCGCAAAAAGGCGCCGATGCGGGTCACGCGCGGATCGTCCTTCTCGGTGAGCTTGTCCGCCTTGAGGTCGCTCAGCGCCATATGCATAGTGCGGAACTTGAGGATCATGAACGGCCGCGCATCGCGCCCCAGCCGCTGCTGGCGGAAGAACACCGGACCCGGCCCCGAGAGCTTCACCGCCAGCGTGCCGAAAATGAGGATCGGCGAGAGCGCCAGGATCGCCGGCACGCAGATCGCCAGATCGAACAGGCGCTTCAACAGCCGGTCCCGGAACAGCAGCGGTCCACCCGCAACCACCAGCGTCGGATGATCGGCAAAGGCGCTCACCTTCGCGGGCACGAACTGGCGCATCTCAGGCACCAGGATTTCTCCCTTGGCGGACAGGGAGGTAAGCACGATGCGCCAGTCCGCGATCCGCTCGGCGGGGCACGCGACGACCACGCGCTCGGCACCGCCGACACCATCGGCGAGGCGCTCGGCCATTTTGGCATCCCGCGCGGTGGGATCGAAGCCGATCGCCTGCGCATCCACCCGCCAGGCATCGCGTGGCGTTTCGATCTCGACGCCATCGACCAGCAGCACCGTGATGTGCGGCACCGTGCCGACCAGCCAGATTGCCAGCCGGTCGATCAGCGGACGCACCGCGATCAGCCCGCCGGCAGACAAAGCCAGGCCGACCATGAAGGTGAGACGCGACAATTGCTCGGCGATCTTGCCGAGGTAGATGATGAACAGAGTCAGCATCACCGCTTGCGCCAGCGACCATACCGCCTTGGCGGCGCTCGCCCGACGATTGCCGATCATCCTTATCCCGTAGACGCCGCCATGCACGGCAATGAGCACGTAGACCGGCACGATCATCGCGGCCATCACCAGACCGTGCGGCTTGCCCGGCTCGCCCATGAGCGAACCCAGAACCAGCAGATTGGCCAAGGCAAAGGCCAGCCCGAGCACCAGCATGTCGAGCATGATGCTCAGCAGATAGAGGCGCAGGCGTGCTGCTTCCTTCGACTGCGCTGGTTTGGCTGCCATGGCCGCGCGCTATGCCCCTGCGCGGGGGCCGTCAACGAGATTGTGCGTGGGCGGCGCGGTGGCATCCGTCGCAGTTCCAGCAACATATGTCCCGCGCCGGGGCAGGAATTCGGGATCATCGCTGGAATATCGCGTATGACCCTTTTATGACGGCCGCCCCAGAACGCCGCGGAGAGATGATGCAGCATAGCCCCAACAGACCAGCGCCAGCCGTGAACAGGATCCAAAACAACCTGCTTGCGGCGCCGGAGAGACGTCTGCTGAACTGGCTGTGCAGCATCATGCCCCGCTGGGTCACGCCCGATATGCTCACGACGCTTGGTGTGGTGGGCGGGCTTGCCACCTTCGTCGGCTATGCCGGCAGCAGCTTTGGCGACCAATGGCTGTGGCTGGCGATGGCCGGCTATGTGATGCAGTGGTTCGGCGACTCGCTGGATGGCAGCCTCGCCCGCTATCGCCACATTGAGCGGCCATCCTACGGTTACTTCATCGACCATAGCTGCGACGGCATCGTCACCTTGCTCATTCTGGGCGGCATGGGCTTCAGTCCCTATGTGCGGGTGGATGTCGCGATGTTCGCTGTCGTCGGCTATCTGCTGCTCTCCATCCACGCCTATCTCGCGGCTCGGGTGATGGGTGAGTTCAAGCTCTCCTACGGCATTGCCGGGCCGACGGAGCTGCGCTTCGTGCTGATCGGCATGACCATCGGCATGATGCTCACCGACCCCACCAAGGCGCCGGCCATCTCGCCGTTCGACATGATTGTCGGCGGTGTGGGCGTGATCTTCGTGGTGCTGTTCGTCAGCCAGACGCTCGTTGCCGGCCGTCAACTGTCCAGATCGGACAACGCCCGGCGCGGCTAAACGGCGCCGCGCCGAACGGGGCCTGCCTTATTCGGCGGCCTCTTCCAGATGACCATGCGGCGCAGCCTGCATCGCCGCGATGCCGAGCTTGGCGAGCAGCGCGCCATCCCTGTCGTCGCCGGCATTGGGTGTGGTGAGCAGCTTGTCGCCGGTGAAGATGCTGTTGGCCCCGGCCATGAAGCAGAGCGCCTGACAGGCCTCGCTCATGCTCTCCCGCCCCGCTGAAAGGCGGACCATCGCCTGCGGCATGGCGAGCCGCGCCACCGCCACCGTGCGGACGAACTCGATCTCGTCGATCTTGGCGAGCGGCGTATCGGCGAGCATGTCGCCGAGCACGGTGCCCTTCACGGGGACCAGCGCGTTGATCGGCACGCTCTCCGGATGCGGCATCGTCGCCAGCGCGT
This sequence comes from Sphingobium sp. B8D3A, assembly GCF_025961995.1. NCBI lineage: Bacteria > Pseudomonadati > Pseudomonadota > Alphaproteobacteria > Sphingomonadales > Sphingobiaceae > Sphingobium > Sphingobium sp. B8D3A. The sequence goes on from NZ_JAOQOS010000001.1 coordinate 2,535,402, forward strand.
GGATGAAGCCGATGCGATCCTCGCGCGTCTCGCCCATGCCTACAATGCCGCCGCAGCAGACGTTGATCCCGGCGGAGCGCACGGCCTCCAGGGTCTCGATGCGGTCGGCGAAGCTGCGCGTCGTGATCACCTCGCCATATTTCTCCGGCGCGGTGTCGATGTTGTGATTATAATAATCCAGTCCGGCTTCGGCGAGCATCTGCGCCTGACCGGGCGTCAGCATCCCCAGCGTCATGCAGGTTTCCATGCCCATCTCGCGCACGCCCTTCACCATCTCGATGAGCGCGGGCATGTCGCGGTCCTTGGGGTTGCGCCAGGCCGCGCCCATGCAGAAGCGGCCCGAACCGGCATCCTTGGCCTGGGCGGCGGATTGCAGCACGGCGCGCACGTCCATCAGCTTGGTGGCCTTGAGGCCGGTCTCTGCATGGACGGACTGGTTGCAATAGCCGCAATCCTCCGGGCAGCCGCCGGTCTTGATCGAGAGCAGCGTCGAGCGCTGCACCTCGTTGCGCGGATGATTGGCCCGATGCACGCCCTGCGCCTCGTAGAGCAGATCCATGAACGGCAGATCGAACAGCGCGGCGATTTCCTCGCGCGTCCAGTCGGTGCGGGGGGCGGTGGTCACCGGCGCGGCTGCGGATGAAAGCTGTGTCATAGCCTGCCCCTCTGCCTCAGGCCGAGGCGCTTGAAAAGCCACTCTTGCCATTGGCGGCATCCGCATAGCGCCTGAGCGCATCCGCATAACGCCCAACCAGCCGCCGCGCCTGTTCATCGGCCGGCATCGCAGCAAGCGCCGCGCTGAGCCGCGCAGGCCATTCTCCCGGCAGATCGCACAGCCGCTTGCGGGCGATGCCAATGGTGAAGAGGATGGCACCGCTCTCCGCCAGGCGCCTGAGCGTTTGCCGCTCGCAGCGGACGATCAGCCTCTGCCCGGCATTGTCCGGCGTGACATGCGCAAACGCTGCCGCCTCGTCCACGGTCGGGAGATAGCGCCACTCCATGGACGGCACGATGAACCAGTTGGCCCGCGCGAATATCGGGCCGGCTTTCAAGCTTGCCATGAAGTGATCGACACCGGGCGCCAATTGCTCGGCATAGCCATGGATGGGCGCATGGATCTGCGCCATCGGTCGGCCGATCTTGTCCGCAAGGCGCCAGTCGGTCGGGAAGCCCACCGCAGCGGCGGTAAGGTGCCACGGGTCACCCGGCTCCGCCTGCTGCATGATGCACAGATCTTCCCAGCAGCCGCGCGCGATATCGCCCAGCTCTCCTGAAATGCTGATCATCGCGCCGACCTCGCGGACGGCGCCCTCGGCACCGGGCAGCAGCTGAACCGCCTCCGGGTGCGCGTCGAATACCGCCGAGCGGGCGGCGCGGTCGAAGTCCGGCCAGAGCCAGTCGTCCTCCGGCACGCGGCGCAGGCCCATGGTCATCGCCCGGCCCATCCGCGCGGCCCCCAGCAGATCGGGCACGGAGAAGCCGAGCGTCATGCCGCCCCGCCTCCGTGCCCGGCTGCCATCCTCAGAGCGCGTCCAGCGCCTGCGCCATGTCGGCGATGATGTCGTCGATATGCTCGATGCCGACCGACACGCGCACCACGTCCGGCCCGGCGCCAGCGGCGACCAGTTCCGCCTCTGACAGCTGGCTATGGGTGGTCGAAGCAGGGTGGATGATCAGCGAACGGGTATCGCCGATGTTGGCCAGGTGGCTGAACAGCTTGACGCCGGAGACGAGCTTGATGCCAGCCTCGCGCCCACCCTTCACCCCGAAGGTGAACACGGCGCCGCCCTTGCCGCCCAGATAACGCTGCGCGAGCGCATGATAGGGATCGTCCGGCAGGCCGGCATAGCGCACCCATTCCACCTTGGGATGCTTCTGGAGCCATTGCGCGAGCGCCAGCGCATTGTCGCAATGCCGCTCCATGCGCAGGGACAGCGTCTCCATGCCCGTCAGCGCGAGGAAGGCGTTCATCGGCGCCAGCGCAGGCCCCAGATCGCGCAGGCCCAGCACCCGGCAGGCGATGATGAAGGCAATCGGCCCCACCGCATCACTCAGCACCGCGCCGTGATAGGAGTCGTTGGGCTGGGTCAGGGCCGGGAACTTGCCGGACTTCACCCAATCGAACTTGCCCGCGTCCACGATCACGCCGCCGATGGAATTGCCATGGCCGTTGAGGAACTTGGTGACCGAATGCACGACGATGTCTGCGCCATGCTCGATCGGGCGGCACAGCACCGGCGTGGCCAGCGTGTTGTCCACGATCAGCGGAATGCCGGCGGCATGCGCGATCTTCGCGATCGCCTCGATATCCTGCACCACGCCGCCGGGATTGGCGAGGCTCTCGATGAACACGGCGCGCGTGCGGTCCGTGATCGCCGCGGCGATATTGGCCGGATCGTCCGCATCCACGAAAGTCGAGCCCCAGCTCATCTTCTTGAAGCTGTGGCCGATCTGGTTGAGCGAGCCACCGTACAGCTTCTTGGCCGCGACGATGTGATCGCCGGCTTCCAGCAGCGTGTGGAACGCCAGGAACTGCGCGGCATGACCCGAGGCCACGGCCAGCGCGGCGGCACCGCCCTCAAGCGCGGCAATCTTGCCTTCCAGCGCGCCGTTGGTGGGGTTCATGATTCGCGTGTAGATGTTGCCGAACTCCTGCAGCGCGAAGAGGCGCGCGGCATGATCAGCATCGTCGAACACATAGGATGCGGTCTGGTAGATCGGCGTGATCCGCGCCTTGGTCGTCGGGTCGGGCTCGGTTCCGGCATGGACAGCGAGGGTATCGATCTTCTGGCTCACGGGGCTGCTCTCCTTTGTTTTGCGCGAAGCGTGACCGACAGCGGCAGGGACCGCCATACAGAAGGCTCCTTAGCGCCTCGCCGGTGCAAAGCCTACCGCCAGCGCGTGTCGGCAGACCGATGATTGTCCATCTGCTTGCGGAGATGGCTCCCGATCGCCAACTAGGCACCACAGACAGGACACGCCATGCACATCCAGGACCCCACGCCCCGCCCCCGCCAGATCGCCGAGATTTGCAGCTATCACGCGCATATTTATTATGATGCCGCAACGCGCCCGGTGGCGGAGCGCCTGCGCGCGGGCGTGTCCGATCGATTTTCCGTTCGGCTGGGGCGCTGGCACGATCGGCTGGTCGGGCCGCACACGCAATCCATGTTCCAGATCGCCTTCGCTTGCAGCCTATTCGACACGCTGGTGCCCTGGCTGATGCTCAACCATGGCGGACTGAGCATTCTCATCCACCCCAATACGCTGAACCAGCGGCGCGATCATCTTGAGGACGCGCTGTGGATCGGCACCCCACAGGCGATCCTTGGCGACCGTCTGCCGACCGAGGGCGCAGAGCCGAATGATGTGGGTGAGATCAATTCCGCGCCCCTCGCCGGAGTCACCATCTAGTGAGGCCGCAGTCCTGCGTCGCAGTGCTTCTCGTCGCCAAGCAACAAACATAGAAAAACCCCGCCAAGTCGTTGAACCTGGCGGGGTTTTCCATGGTGGGCGTGGCAAGGATTGAACTTGCGACCCCTGCGATGTCAACACAGTGCTCTACCACTGAGCTACACGCCCACTTGAGAGGAGAGGCCCTTACGCAACGCGCGAGGGCGGCGCAAGCGCAAATATCAGAGAAGGTTCTCTGCGCTGGTGCGATTGAACATGCGGTCGACCTCCATCACCAGATCGCGCAAGTGAAACGGCTTGGAGAGAACCTTGGCTTCCGGCGCGACGCGCCCCGCGCGCAGGGTCACCGCCGCAAAGCCGGTGATGAACATCACGCGCGTATGCGGCGAGACGGACGCGACATGCTGGGCCAGTTCAATGCCGTCCATTTCCGGCATCACGATATCGGTCAGCAACAGATCGAAATGCTCGGCTTCGATGATCGGCACCGCCGCCGTGCCCCGGTCCACCGCCACGACCTCATAGCCGGAGCGTTCGAGCGCACGAACGAGATACTGCCGCATCGAGTCATCGTCTTCCGCCAACAAAATGCGAAACATGCGCGTGCCGAAGCCTCCGGGATACTCGTCGATCACACCGCCATAAAGCCTGATAGGCCTTGGCGTCACCCCTTGCTTTATGCGAAAAGCGATTAAGAATTTCCATCAGTTGCGGCCAATTGCGGAAAATTTCGCAGCCGCGAGCGGCCCTGTGGAGGACCATTGCGACCCAAGCCTGCCCGGAGTCATGACGCGTTTCATCACTACGGCGTGGCCGGTGATTGCGGTCCTCTGGTGTTCGCCGTCCCTCACGCGGGGCGGGATTATTCCCCTGCCCTGCTCGCGCGGGCCCGCGTTTCGCAAAAGGCGTTGCAAGGGCTGGAGGACCGCTATGCCGATCTGCTGGTGGAAAGGCTCATCGAGCAAGGCCATCATGTGCTGATCGCGCGCCAGCCCCGCGCCCTGATCGATCTCAATCGCGACGAGCGGGAGGTCGATCTGCGTGGCATCCAAGGGGCACCATGGAGCTTTCGTGGCCAGAGCAGCGCAAAATTGCGCGGTGGCCTGGGGCTGATCCCCGAGCGGCTGGCGACGACGGGCGGTCTTTGGCGCGATCCCCTGCCCTATGCCGCCCTGTGCCAGCATATCGAGCAGGTCCATCGCCCCTATCACACCGCGCTGGCGGCTGCGCTTGACGTGACGCGCCGGCGCTATGGCATCGCGCTGCTGCTCGACATTCATTCCATGCCGCCGCTCAAGGCAACCACAGCCGACATACCGACTCCGCGCGTGGTGATCGGCGACCGATTCGGGCGGAGTGCAACGGATCGGCTGACCGACCTGTGTGCGGACGTCATCCGCCGGCACCGGCTGCCGGTGGCGATCAACGCGCCCTATGCGGGTAACCATATTCTTGAGCGACATGGCCGGCCCGAGCGGGACGTTCACGCCATTCAGATCGAATTCGATCGGTCGCTCTATCTGGATGCGGCAATGGCCGAACCGGGGCCTGGCCTTGCCATTGGGCAGGGCCTTCTCGTGACATTGGCCGAGCATCTCTCGCGCGAGCTGATTGACTTTGCCCGGCCGTTGGCGGCCGAATAGCAAAGCCCGAGCCATCTTCGTTTAACCATAAAAAACCACCCCGTGCGATGCACAGGGTGGCCCAGGTTCAGGGAGGAGACGTCCCGAAAGGGCGGGACGCCCACGCAACGGCTCGAAAGGGGGAACAAGCCATTACGTATTTTGAAGTTAAGGCACGGCCCGAGCCTTTTCAAGCCCGGGCCGCAAGAGGTAGATGATTTTTTCAACTTATCGCCTCGCCCCGCCGAAAAAATGGATCGGCTGAGCGAGCGGCTCGATTTAGCTGATCTGGTAGGCCGGCACCGGGCCAAGGCCGAGGGCGCGCTGAGCGAAGAACAGCTCGCGCATGCCCTGCAACGAGAACAGATGCGCATGAATGAGCGGAAGCGCACCGCTCTGGTTGAATTTGCGCAGCTGATCGCCGCGCAGCTCGCGCAGCTTTTCCTCATTGACCATCTGGAAGCCGCGATAAACGAAGGGCTGCTCCTGATCGGGAATCTGGATGCTCAGCTCGCCGTCCATCAGAAGCTCCTGCTCCTGCAGTTCCTTGACGAACTGGCCGGTGCGCATCGCCGCTTCCTCGAACTGCTGGCAGAAGGCGAGCAGTTCCTTGGTCAGCTCGCTGGCCTCGCCATTTTCGATGAGCGGACGACCGTCCTCATACTCCCCGACGATTTCGCTGGTCGGATCGAAGCACAGCGACAGCTCGTCGGAATCCGGACGCAGGCGCACCAGCATCCAGGGGTAGCGACGGATATAGGCGGGAACATAGCCGTCCTCGCGGCGCAGCTTGCCCTCGCTGTCGACCAGCGTGTTGACGCCCTCGTTGAGGCCCATCAGCGCCAGCGGCACGGGATTGGGGCCGCTGGAGAAGACGATCGGCAGGAAACGCTGGGCCTGCGCGAACTCGTCGAGCGTCAGCGGGACGGCGTGGACGCCCACGATATGCGGCGCGGTGTCATAGTTGCGCAGCGTGTACTTGCCGTGCTGCTCGACATTGAGCGGCACCAGGTCGTTATAAAGCAGAGGCAAATTCTGGGCTTGTGGCGCGCTGGCCATGACATCGGTCTCCTGAAACGGACATGGATCAGCCCGTTCCCGATGGGCCGGCTGAATGACGCCCGGCCATAAAGGGCCGCTCGGGCCTAGGCAAGGGGCACAAGCTTGCCGGGATTGAATAGGCCCTGTGGATCGAACGCCCGCTTGATCGCCCGCACCGTATTCAGCTGGGCGGGTGGCGTAAGACGCGCAAACTCCGCGATCTTCATCTGGCCGATCCCATGCTCAGCCGAGATCGATCCGTGCATCGCGACGACGATGTCGTTGACGAAGCGCGTTGCCTCTTCACCGTGCGTGCCGAGCCAGTCCACGCCCTGCCCCGGGCCGGTGCCGGCCGGCGCGCGGACATGGAAGTGCACATTGCCATCGCCAAGGTGCCCGAAGGACGAAGCCGTCGCCCCCGGGAACCGCGCCTCGCACGCCGCTGCCGCTTCGATCATGAAGCGGGGCATGTCCGCAATCGGCACGCTCACATCGAACTGCAGCGCAGGCCCCTGCGCCCGCTCCGCCTCCGATCCGCTTTCACGCAGCTTCCAGAATGCCTCAGCCTGCGCCTCGCTGGCGGCGATGGCCGCATCGACGACCAGACCCTGCTCGAAGGCCTCGGCCAGAGCGGCCTCCAGTCGGGCAGCCGCGCTCTCTTCCTCGTCGGCCGCGTCCAGATCCACCTCGATCAGCGCATTCCACGGCGTCCGGGTCTCGATGGGCGCGCGGGTATCGGGGATCACATCGAGCACATGGCCGAGCGTGTCGCTCGCCATCACCTCGAACCCCTCGACGACGGACCCAAGGCGCCGCTCGAGAAATCGTAGCAGCGCCAGCGCCTGCGCGGGGTCTTCCACGCCGGCCCAAGCCACGGCCCGATCGGCAATCGCGGGCACCAGACGGAGACTCGCAGCAGTCACGATCCCCAGCGTTCCTTCCGCCCCGATGAGCAGCTGCTTGAGATCGTAACCGCGATTGTCCTTCTTGAGCGCGGCAATCCCATCGTGGATCGTGCCATCCGGCAGCACCGCCTCGATACCTTCCACCAACGCGCGCATCGTCCCGTGCCGCAGCACCTGCGTCCCGCCGGCATTGGTGGAGACGAGCCCGCCGACCGTTGCCGATCCCTTGGCCCCCAGGCTCAGCGGAAACCGCCGGCCGACCGCCGCTGCCGCCTCATGCAGGGTCGAGAGGATGACGCCCGCCTCACACACGGCGAGATTGGCGGCAGGATCGATCGCGCGAATCCGGTTCATCGCGCGGAGCGAGAGGATGAGGGCGCTGCCATCGGCCGGGGGCGTCGCGCCGCCTACCATGGAGGTATTACCGCCCTGCGGCACCAAAGCGACGCCATGATCATGCGCGCAGCGGACCATCGCGGCCACCTCCTGCGTAGAGCGGGGCGTCAAAATGGCGACCGCATCGCCATGATATTTGCCGCGCCAGTCTCCCAGCCAGGGCACGATCAGATCGCGATCCTCTATCAGGCCACGGGGACCAGCAATCGCACGAAAGGCGTCCAGAACTGTCTCGGAGATCATGCCCGCCTATATGCCCTCTGCGCCGCCGCATGGCCACCATCTGCGCGCAAAAATGCTTGCGAAGCGCGCGCCTTCGTTGTTGATCATACAATTAATCGGCTGTTCAAGCGGTAAGGGTTAGGGCATTTTCCTCCCCTGGGGTCAGTTCATTGCCAGCATCGTCGCCAACCATTTTGCTGCCGCTCCTGCTTTTGGGGGCATCGCAGGCCGTAGAGGCCGAGCAGCGCGTGGCGAGCCCAGAGATGAGCCGGATGGCACGCATGGAGCAGGTCCAGCTCGCCCAGCTCTCCATCGAACAGCGAGTGATCATCCGCATCCCGACCATGCCGGCGCAACCCCGAACAGCCGCACCGGCGCCCCCGGTCATCCAGTGGAAGGAAGGCCGCGGCCCGCGTTGCCTGCCGCTCAACCTGATCCGCGCGGCGGTGGTGACGCATGCTGATGGCGTGACGATGGTGGTGAGCAACACCGAGCGCTACCGCGCCCATCTGGGGCGGGCTTGCCGGGCAGCGGACTTCTATTCCGGCTTCTACATCTCGCCCGACAAGGATGGGGTGCTGTGCGCCGGACGCGACATGCTGCATGCTCGCAATGGCTCCGCCTGCGAGATCGAGCGCTTCTCCCGCCTCACGGCCCAGGTCGTGCACGCCGAGCCTGACGACGAGCCAAGGCGCGCGCGGTCCGATAGATAACCTGCCGATAAGCGGGGCAGAATTTCGCGTCCCGCGTTCGAGACCAGAAACCATATCGCCACCGCGGCATTATCATGACGGGGAGCCTCAAGGCTCGCGGACGTCGCGTCAATCGCGACAGGGGAGCCGTCGTTGCGACTAAGATTACTGAAGGCAGGCTTGGAGCCAAGCACGCAGAACTTTGGAAAAGCCTGGCGTGGAAGCTTGCTGGCGAGTGCCGGGATGCTGTGCCTTCTCGCGCATCCCGCTCAGGCCCAGCCCCCCTCGACCGATCAGGCGCAGCCGACCCGGAATTCAGACGCGGCCCCAGTTGAGCCGATCATTTCAGACGAAGAGTTCGACGCCAGCATTCCACCGATCGACGAAAGCGCGCCCCTTGGCAGTGTCCAGGCATGGGAAGCCGAGGCAGACCTGCGCGCGGCCAGCACTGGCCGCGATGCCAGCGTGAGCGCCGAGCCGACCCCCACCGAACAATCGGCGGCGGATGAGGGCCTGCCTGCTCCGCCGGAACTGGATGAAGAGCTCGACCGGCCTCTCACCCCGCTCAACGCCTTCGATGTCGAAACCTTCGACGAGAGCCAGTATACCGAGGCTGACGAGGGGCCCGCCCCTTCGCTGCGCTACAGCTACAAGATCGAGGGTCTCTCCGCGCTGGACGGTGCCGTTCCGGTGCTGCCCGTCGATGGCGGGGACATTGTCAGCCAGTTCAAGTCGCTCTCCGCGCTCGAGGATGGCGATGGCAAGGCCGACAATGGCGCCATGATCAATGCCCGGCTGGAGGAAGACCAGAAATTGCTGGTCGATATCCTCTCCTCGCAGGGCTTTTTCGATGCCACGGTGCGGGGTTCGCTGGAGCTTCCCGAGCAGGACAGCAAGGGGCCGATTACGGTCATCCTGCAGGCCACGCCCGGCCCGCGCTATCATCTGGGCGAGATCCGGTTCGATGCGCCGCCGGTGCAGCCCGGGGACCTCATCACCCGCGCCTTCCGGCCCCGCACTGGCGACCCCATCGTGGCGGAGCGCATTCTCGGCGCGGAAGCCAATATCGCAGTCACCCTGCCGGAGAACGGCTATCCGTTCGTGAATGTCGGCCAGCGTGATATCGTGCTCGATCCGGAAACGGAGGCTGGCGACTACACGCTGCCGATCACCCCCGGCCCCCGCAGCAGCTTCGGCGACATCGTGGTCGAGGGCGAGAAGCCGGTGTTCGAGCCAGACCATATCCAGAAGATCGCCCGCTTCCGCAAAGGCGAGCTGTATGACAGCCGCAAGATCGATGATTTGCGACAGGCGCTGATCGCCACCGGCCTGCTCTCCGTGGGATCCGTGACGCCCCGCCCGAGCGGCGAGCCTGCGGGCGACGGCACGGACTATGCGACCCTCGTCGTTAATCAGGAGGCCGGCCCCGCCCGCACCCTCGCCGCCCAAGCCGGCTATGGCACGGGCCAGGGCGTCAAGGTCGAGGGGAGCTGGACGCACCGGAACATGTTCCCGCCGGAGGGCGCACTCATCGTTCAAGGCACGGCCGGCACATTGGAGCAAGGCCTCGGCGTCTCCTTCCGTCGCTCGAATGCCGGCAAGCGGGACCGCAGCGTGGAACTGGGCCTCGATGCACGCCACAGCAATTTCGACGCGTTCGAGGCGTTCACCGGCCGTCTTTATGGCCGCATCGCCTACGAAAGCACGCCCATTTGGCAGAAGCGGCTGACCTACAATTTCGGCTTCGAGCTGCTCGGCTCCAACGAGCAGGACTATAATTTCGACGCCGGTGAGCTGCGCCGGCGGACCTATTATGTCGCGGCGCTGCCCGGTCAGGTGACGTTCGACACATCCAACTCCCTGCTCGACCCGACCCGTGGCTTCCGGATCTCCGCCTGGCTCTCGCCAGAGGCGTCGCTGGGCAGCGGCGCTCAGACCTACGCCCGCGCGCTGCTGGAAGGCACGGGCTACTACCCCATCTCGGACGGCTTCGTGCTGGCCGGTCGCGCGCGCGTCGGCATGATCGGCGGCGCGGCTCGTGAGCAGATCGCACCCTCGCGGCGCTTCTACGGCGGTGGCGGCGGATCGGTGCGCGGCTTTGGCTATCAGGAACTCGGCCCCAAGGATCCCGACGCCCGGCCGATCGGCGGCCGCAGCCTCGTCGAGGCCGCCGCGGAAGTTCGCTATCGCTTCGGCGATTATGGCATCGTCGGCTTCATCGATGGTGGGCAGGTCTACACCAGCCAGGTGCCACGCTTTGACGATTGGCGCTTCGGCGTCGGCATAGGCGGGCGCTTCTACACCAATTTCGGCCCGATGCGCCTTGATGTCGCCACACCGATCAACCGCCAGCCGGGAGAATCCCGTATCTCCGTCTACGTCTCCATCGGGCAGGCATTCTGATGGCTGATCCGACCCCGCCCCCCGCGCCCATCGCCCCGGATATGCCGGACCAGACGGCCGCCGGCACCGTGATCGTGCGCCGCCGGAATTGGCCGCGCCGCGTGCTGATCGGCATCGGCGCACTGCTCGCCTTGCTGCTGGTCGTCATCATTGGCGGCTATGCCTGGCTGAACAGCGACAGTGGGCGGGGGTTCGTCACCCGGCAGATCACCGGGCTCAAGTTCGAGAACGGCATGTCGATCGGCATCGGGCGGATCGATGGCTCGATCTTCGGCGCCATGCGCCTGCGCAATGTAGAGGTGCGGGACACAAAGGGCGTATTCCTGAGCGCGCCGCTCATCGAGATGGACTGGCGGCCGCTCGCCTATGCGCGCAGCCATGTCGACATCCGCTCCCTGTTGATCCCGACCGCCCGGCTGCATCGCTCGCCGGAATTCAAGCCGACGCCATCCAGCGATGGGCCGCTGCTGCCCGATCTCGACATTGACGTGAACCGGCTCGACATCGGCCGCCTGCAGATCGACGCGCCGGTGACCGGCCGCAAGCACCTGCTCGGCCTCGCCGGGACGGTCCACATTGCGGACCGCCGCGCGCGGATCAAGGCGGACGGGCGCGCCCTTGTGGCGCCGGGCGTTGCGGGTGGCGACAGGCTCGCGCTGATGCTCGATGCCGTACCGGAATCCAACCGCCTGGCGGTCGATCTGCGCGTGACCGCCCCGGCGCAGGGCTTGCTGGCGAGTTACACCGGCATCGCGCAGCCGACAGCCATCGCGCTGGCCGGCAAGGGTGACTGGCAGAGCTGGACCGGCAAGCTGACGGGCCGCATGGGCAGCGAAAGCCTCGCCAATGTCGCGATCACGGGCCGCGACGGCACCTTCACGGTGCGCGGCCCCTTGCGGCCCGGGCTTTTCCTCACCGGCCCGGCTCGCGCCATGCTCGAGCCGGTGACGCAAATCGACATGACCGCTGCCCTCGCAGACCGCCGCGCCCAGATTCGTGGCGGCCTGGCCAGCGACAACTTCACCTTCGGCGCCCAGGGCCTCATCGATCTGGGTGCCAGCCGCATGGAGAATCTCGATCTCGCCTTCCGGCTCACCAAGCCCAGCGTGATCGCCGAAAACCTGCGCGGCGCGGACATCGCGATGAACGCCACGCTCAACGGCGCCTTCGTCGCGCCGACGATCCGCTATGGCGTGAATGCCCGCCAGATCGGCTTTGGCGCCACACTGATCGAGGGTCTCGCCGTCTCGGGGAGCGCCGCGCTGGATAAGGACCGCTGGATGATCCCCGTCGAGGGACGCGCCCGGCGGATCAGCGGCGTCAATGCCAGCATCGAGCCACTGCTCACCAATGTCAGCCTGGACGGCGACCTGGCTTATGCCAATGGCCGCATCCTCTCGGACAATATGCGGCTGCGGTCCGACCGGATCGACGCCACCGCCGTGATCGTGGCCGACCTCAACACCGCGCTCTACACGGGCGCCCTGAATGGCCGGGTGAATGGCTATCAGGTCGAGAGCGTGGGCATCTTCAACCTCCAAACCGACATGGACCTCAAAACCGGCCAGAACGGTTCTTTCCGCCTCGGCGGCCGCGTCACCGCGCGCTCGACACGCCTGCTGAACGACGGGCTGCAAAGCTTCCTCGGCGGCAATGCATTGATCGTCGCGGATGTCGGCTATGACAGCAATGGCGTGGCCAGCGTCGAGCGGCTGAACGTCTCGGCGCCACAATTCCGCATGACCGGCGCGCGCGGTCGCTACGGCGCTGATGGCAGCGTGCGCTTCTCCGGGCGCGGAAGCTCGGATCAATATGGCCCGCTGGGCGTCGAGGTCACAGGCACGGTCAATCGGCCGCTGGTCCGGCTGGCAGCCGAGCGGCCGGGCCTTGGCATTGGCCTGGCCAATCTGACGGCGACCGTGCGGGGCGAAAACGGCACCTATCTGGTGCAGGGCGAAGGCGCCTCCGACTACGGACCGCTGGACCTCAATCTGGCTGTAATGACTGCGCGCGGGCCTTTGACCGTTGACGTGCGCCAAGGCACGAGCTTCGGCGGCGTCGGCCTCTCCGGGCGCGTCTCGCAAAGCCGCGCCGGTCCGTTCGAGGGCACATTGCTGGCCGATGGGTCCGGCATCAACGGGCGGGTTGCACTCTCCGCGCAGGGTGCCGTCCAGCGCGCGCTGGTGGATGCCAACGCGCGCAATGCCAGCCTGCCCGGCAAGGCCGGCCTCACTGTGGAGCAGGCGCTCATCAAGGCGGACATTCTGTTGACCGAGCAGCCGCAGGTCGTTGCCGATGCGCAGCTTGCCGGCACGCGGATGGGCGATCTCACCATCGCGGTCGCGCGCGGCACGCTGAACTATCGCGACGGCGGCGGTCAGGCGAAGCTGTTGGTCGAGGGCCGCACGCGCTATCCGTTCCGCCTGGCCGCCAACGCCCGCATGGCGCGGGACCTGTGGCAGCTCGCGCTGGACGGTCGCTTCAACGGCGTCGACGTCAAGACAAGCTCGCCGATGCGCATCGTGCCCTCGAACGGACGCTATACGCTCGCCCCGACGCGGCTCACGGTCGGCGGAGGCACCTTGCACCTCGCCGGCCATTATGGCGACGGCATGGCCGTGCAGGCGCGGATGCAGGATCTCAACCTCGCCATCGCCAACCCCTTCATGCCCGGCCTTGGCCTCGGCGGAAAGGCCACCGGCAGCCTCGATTTCACCCAGGCCAGCGAGACGGCCTTCCCCGCCGCCGACGCCCGCCTGACGATCGACGATTTCACCCGCACCAGCCTCGCGGCCGTCTCCGAACCGGTCGATATCCAGTTCGCCGGCCGGCTGATCCCGCAAGGTGGGGAGGCGAATGCGCTCATCCGCCGGCGCGGCGCCGCGATCGGCCGCATGAAGGTCAGCCTCCAGCCGCTCGGGCCGGGCGCGGGTAGCTGGTCGACCCGCCTGCTCGCCGCGCCTCTGTCCGGCGGCTTGCGCTACAACGGCCCGGCCGACGTGCTCTTCTCGCTAGCCGCGCTGCCGGACCAGAGTCTCAAGGGGCCAGTCGGGGTCGCCGCCGATTTCAGCGGACGGGTCCGGTCGCCGCAACTCACGGGGGTCGTGCGGGCCAGCAACCTCACCTATGAGAACACCAGCTACGGCACCCGCCTCACCAACATGGCCGTGCGCGGGCGCTTCACCAACGACCGGCTGGAGGTCGAGAGCCTCACCGCCAATGCCGGCAATGGCACGGTCAGCGCCAGCGGATCGGTCTCGCTCAATTCCGATCAGGGCTTCCCGATCCAGCTCGGCATCGACACGAACAATGCGCAGCTGGCGCGCAGCGATGGCCTGCAGGCGCGGGCGACCGGCCAGATTCAGGTGGTCAACGGCCCCAACCAGCCACCGACGATCACGGGGCGCCTCACCCTGCCAGAGACGCGCTATCGCATCGTCTTCCAGGGCAGCGCGGAAGTCCCGACGCTGACCGGCGTGCGGCGCAAGCCGACGCTCAAGCGCGAGCGCATCTCCGGCGCGCCCGAGCCAATGAAGACCATCCCCTCTGACTGGCGACTGGACCTGCGCGTGCAGGCGGATAACCAGATCTATGTAAGCGGCATGGGCCTCGAGTCCGAATGGGCGGCGGATTTGCGCGTCGCCGGCACCAGCGCAGCGCCGCAGATCACAGGGGGCGTCAACCTCGTGCGCGGCACGCTGGGCTTTGCCGGGCGCTCGTTCGAGCTTCAGCAGGGCCGGATCACCTTCAGCGGGCCGGAGATGACCAACCCGCAGCTGCGCATCGTCGCGAGCGGCGAGGTCGAGGACGTGACGATCACCATCACGATCACTGGCAATGCGCAGGACCCGCAGATCGCGTTCACCTCGACGCCCAGCTTGCCGCAGGACGAGCTGATGGCGCGCATCCTGTTCGGCAATTCGGTGGGCGAGCTGAGCGCCATCCAGGCCGTGCAGCTGGCCGCCTCGCTCAACTCGCTGCGTGGCGGCTCGGGCGGCCTCAATCCGCTGGGCGTGCTGCAATCGGCCGGTGGCATCGATCGGCTGCGCCTGCTCGGGGCTGACGAGGAGACGGGCCGGGGCACGTCGCTCGCGGTGGGTCAGTATATCAGCAATGATGTCTATGTGGAGATCATCACCGATGCGCGCGGCCATACCGCCACGCAGCTGGAAATCAGCCTCTCGAAAGCGCTCTCAGTGTTGAGTTCGGTCAGCAACTTCGGCGGGTCCGGCGTGAACCTGCGCTACCGGAAGGATTATTGATGCGCGCGGTGACGATCCTGTCGATGCTGGCAGTGCTCGGGCTGGCGGGGTGCAGCAAGGAGCCGAGCTTCGATGAGCGCTACGCTACCGAATCCAACCGGATCGAGGGCATGGCGGCCAATATGCAGGCGCAGCTCGACGAGCAACTCAATGCCTCTGCCGCGGCCGGCCGCCTCGCCCTCCCCATCGATGAAAATGATGTGGCCGACAACGCCACGGCCCAACCATGACCAGCCAGACCGACACCGACCAAGACAAGGAGGACCGCCCGATCTCTGCCCAGGAACTCGAAGTGCTTGCCGAAGAAATCCCTGGCGCAAAGGGCGATTCGCCGTTCTCTCTGCCGCCCAAAGCGTGGTGGGCGATCCTCAAGCGCATCTACGTGATGATCGGCTTCCATAATCTCAGCCTGCTCGCCGCCGGGGTCGCTTTCTTCTCCTTCCTTGCTTTCGTGCCGCTGATCGCCTCGATCGTTCTGCTGTACGGCCTCATCGGCGATCCGCAGATCGTCGCCAGCAACGTGAACCTTCTTCGCGGCTTCGTGCCGCCGGAGGTACTCACGATCCTGGAAGAGCAGCTTCTCGCTATCGTGACGACCAGCAAGGCAGCGCAGGGCTTCGGCCTGCTGCTGGCCCTCGCCTTTTCGATCTATGGCGCCATGCGCTCAGCGACAGCGATGATCGCGGCCCTCAACATCATTTATGAAGAGCATGAGACGCGCAATTTCTTCCGGACCACCGGCGTGGCCGCCGGCATCACCGTCGGCATGGTCGCGGTGGGTGTGATCGGCACCTTGGCGATCTCGCTGTTCACTTATGCCGGGCGCGTGCTCTCCGATTATATCGGCAGCGGTTCGGCGCTGATCATCCAGTTGGCGACCTGGATTTTCGCGGGCCTTTTGATCAGCCTGACCTTCGCCGTGTTCTATCGCTATGCGCCGGACCGCAGAGCCGCGAAATGGCGCTGGCTCTCTGTGGGGTCGGTGCTCTCCACCCTGCTGTGGGTGGGGATCACGCTGGGCTTCGGCTTCTACGTCGCCAATCTGACCAATTATAACGCGACCTATGGCTCGCTTGCCGCCGTCGTCATCTTCCTCATGTGGCTGTTCCTCTCCGCCTTTGCGGTGCTGATCGGCGCTGAGGTCAACAGCGAGATGGAGCGGCAGACGATGGTCGATTCCACCATCGGGCCGGATCGCCCGATCGGCCATCGCGGCGCGGTGATGGCGGACAATCTGGCGGTGAATGATGCCAGCCGCATATTGCTCGAAAAGAAGCGCCGGCGCGACGCCGATCGGGCTGCCAACAAGGCGCATTGAGCGGGGTCGCCGGGGACGCTGCCAATCTTTTCGGGAACGATCCGCTTCCCTCTCGTGTTCGCTCTATATCCGAAAGCAATGGGAGTAATGCCGTGACTGCAAGGATTTACGCCGTGGCCGCAATCGCCACGCTGGGTTTGGCAGCCTGTAGCAGCCCCGATCACACGCAGAACAACGCCGTGCCGGCCGATAATGTTGCCGACAATGCCATGATGGGCAATGCCACGGGCAATATGGCGAGCGGCGAAAGCGCCACCGCGACCCTGCAGACGGCGCAGGGCGCGCCGGCCGGCACCGCGACTATCCGCGCCATGGATGGCGGCTTGCAGATCATGCTCGCCCTGCAGGGCCTGCCTTCAGGGAGCAAGGGTGTCCATGTGCATATGACCGGCAAGTGCGATGCGCCCGACTTCACCACGGCGGGTGGCCACTGGAATCCTGCCAGCACCAAACATGGTCTTGAGAACCCGCAGGGTCAGCATGCCGGCGACATGCCGAACATCGACATAGGCGAGGATGGCCGGGGCACGCTCGAATACACGCTCAAGGGCGCCACGATGGCCGGCTTGATGGACACCGACGGCTCGGCGATCGTCGTGCATGAAGGCACGGACGACCAGCGCACCGATCCGTCTGGCGATAGCGGCGGGCGCATCGCCTGCGGCGTCTTCCAGGCGGGCGCCTGACCGCGGGCTTTGGCTGAATTTTCTTGAAGCCGGGGCTGATCGCGAGATCAGTAACCGGCTTCGACAGCCAGCCGGATGGCATCCGCCCCGGTGCGGACGCCCAGCGCCTGAAACAGCGCGGCGCGGTGCATCTTCACGGTCCGCTCACTGAGCCCCAGCTCGAACGCGATCTGCTTGTTGAGCTTGCCCGCCGACATCAGCACCAGAATGCGTCTTTGCCGCTCCGTGAGTGCTGAGACGCGCGCGGTGGCCATGCCCTTGCGGCTGTCCGGCCCGGCGGCTGCCACGGCCGCAACCTCGACCTGAGACCCCAGAAAATATTCCAGCCCGCCATCGCTGTCGAACATCGGCGCGATCATCACCGCATTGCGGAACGGCGAGCCATCCTTGCGATAATTGGTGATCTCCACAATGGCCGGCTTCTTCTGGCGAATGGCCGTGCGCAGCAATTCGCTTGATGCGGCTTCTGTTTCGGCCCCGTGCAGGAAGCGGCAATTCCGCCCGAGAATTTCCGCGCGGCTATAGCCGGTAAGACGCAGAAACGCCTCATTGCAGGCGATGATGGGATTATCGGGCAGCCGGGGATTGCTGATCACCGCTGCGGTCGAACTGGCATCGATGATGTCGCTTATCGCCATGCCGGCAGCGATATCAAAAGCGGTACGCACCGCCAAGGTCTGGCGGGAGAATGGTGGTGTCCGGACGCATTTTATTGCGCGCCTCATCGCAGTCTTTTAGCCCGCCAGCCCCGTTCCCCTCCTCTGAAGAAGAGGGGCCAAACTGTGAGCCTTCCTCACCCCTCCGGCCGGGCGTGCCGATCCAGAAAGGCCACGAAAAGCCCCAGCCACTGGCGGACCGGCAGTTGCGGCCAGCCCAGCCCGAAGCCGTGGCCGCCTTCCTCAAAGAAATGCGCCTCCACCGGCCGCCCTGCGACACGCAGCGCCTGCAGCATCTCCAGACTGTTCGACGGCGGCACCGCCGGATCGTCGAGCGCGTGCATCAAGAACGTGGGCGGCGTCTGCGACCCGACATGGGCGGCCGGCGAGCGCCGGGCGACCAATGCGGGATCGGGCTTCTCGCCCAGCAGATATTTGCGCGAATCCGCGTGGGTATCCGGCATGCGCATGCTGATGACCGGATAGATCAGCCCGGCAGTGCGCGGCCTCGCATCGAGCCGGTCGATGGCATCGCGCGGGGCGTAAACCGGCTGCGCGAAATCGGTGATGAGCGTCGCCGCCAGATGCCCGCCGGCCGAGAAGCCGAGCACCGACACCTGATCAGGATCGATGCCATAGGTCCCGGCCATCGACTTGATGAGCCGCATGGCCCGCTGGGCATCCTGCAGTGGCACGTCGAACCGGTTCGTCCAGCCCTCCCCCGGCAGCCGGTGGACGAGGACGAAGACGGTATAGCCCTGCGCTGCAAGCGCCTGCCCGACCTCCGCCCCTTCATTATCGATGGAAATGAAGATGTAGGCACCCCCGGGAATGACCAGCACCGCGCGGCCATTGGACTTGGCCGGTCGGAAGACGCGCAGATAGGGCTTGTCGACATTGTGCATGAAGACCGGAGGCGCCTTGTCCATCGGCAGAGAACGTGCCGAAAAGCCGCTTTCGGGCGGCGCGCCTATCCACAGGTCGATGGTCGGCGCGGCAGTCCAGGAAGGCGGAATGACGCGAGGCGGCATTCCTGCTGGCGGCTGGGCAGCGGCCTTCGGCGCGCTTGCTACGCCGGCCACGGCTGCCGCGATGCCCGCTGCCGCCAGAAAGCCCCTGCGATCCAGTGCGCCGTCGTCCTTCGCCATCAGTCCTGTCCCATCATCGTCGCCGCTCAGCCGGCTTATGTTCACATCGCCGCAGACACTAGCGGTAATCGATTGCATTGCAAGCCGTCCGGCGAGTGGCGGTCGCCCCCTCAATCTGCCGACATTGAGCCAATCGACATTGCGAAAGCAATCGATTACAGCCATGCCCTCATCCGCCGCCTTTCTGCGGAGTGATAGTCTGCAGGCAGTCCGGTTCGACCGACCCTGCCATGGAATGATAAGGCCGAGAGGATCGCGAAGTGACGGAACGCCCCCACATCCAGCCGAGCAACGCATCGGCCCTGCTGAAATGGCTGGTCTTCCTGATGTTCGCGATGTTCGCGATGACCACCGATTCGGTCGGCACGGTGATTCCGCAGATCATCCGCGAGTTCAATCTGGGCATGACGGCAGCGGGATCGTTCCAATATGCGACAATGTCTGGCATCGCCATTTCGGCCATTTCGCTGGGTTTCCTGGCAGACCGCATCGGACGCAAGGCGACAATCCTGATTGGCCTCGCCCTCTTTGGCCTCAGTTCTGTCGCCTTCGCCGCCGGACACGACTTCCTGTTTTTCGTCGCTTTGCTGTTCATCTCCGGCATCGGCATCGGCATCTTCAAGGCCGGCGCGCTCGCGCTGATCGGCGACATCTCCCGCTCGACGCGCGAGCATTCGACGATCATGAATCTGGTCGAGGGCTTCTTCGGTGCCGGCGCGATTGTCGGCCCGGCCGTCGTTGCCTGGTCGCTGCAGGAAGGGTTGAGCTGGAAGTGGGTCTACTTCCTCGCCGCCGGCATCTGCGCCCTGCTCGTGCTGGGCGCATTCGGCGCACGCTTCCCGACCCCGGTGCGGGCGGATGAGAAGCCTGCCGATCCGCGCGATGCCGCCCGGATGATGACCGATCCCACCGCCATGTTCTTCGCCGCCGCCCTGATGCTGTATGTGGGCGCGGAAGCCGCGATCTACGTGTGGACGCCGACATTCCTCGCCAGTTACGAGGGCTCGAACGCGTGGCTCGCGGTCTATGCCGTCTCGATCTTCTTCGTTCTGCGCGCTGCCGGACGTTTCCTCGGCGTGTGGCTGCTGGCCCGTTATGACTGGACCGCCGTGCTCGCCGTGTGCACCGTCGCAATGACGATCCTGTTCTGGATCGCCGTGCTGGGGGATCGGGGCGTCGCCATCTACGCCCTGCCCGCCACCGGCCTGTTCATGTCCGTGCTTTACCCCACGATCAACTCGACCGGCATCAGTTGCTTCGAGAAAGCGCGCCACGGCTCGGTTGCAGGGCTGCTGCTGTTCTTCACCTGCCTCAGCGCTGTCATCGCCCCGCTTGCGATGGCGCTGATCGGCGACGGGCTCGGCGACGCGCGCTACAGCATCGCGCTCGGTGCGCTGATGGCGACCGGCCTTGCCATCCAGTGCATCTGGAACTGGCGCAAGCAGCCGTTTGCGAGCCGCCTGGCCGAGCGCAACAGTGCCGATTACCGCAAGGACGTCATCATCGGCGACACCGGCCCGACCGCCTGACGGGCCCTCCCGGCGCGGACGCTGCGGCCCGCGCCGGAAAAATGCTTTGGCAAAACCCGCCTGCGCCCTAGAGATGCCATTTGATTGGCCCTTGAATGCGAGAGGACACAGGAGCGTTGAAACCCAAGCAGGTTCGGACAATCTACGATCTGGCAGAGCTCGCCGGTGTCTCCGCCGCGACCGTCTCCCGTGCGCTGGCCGGCAAGGCCGTGGTCAATTCCGAGACTGCCGAGCGCATCCGCAAGCTGGCGCAACAACATGGTTTTCAGCCGAGCCCACTGGCCCGCAACCTGCGCACGCGCAAGACCGGGGCGATCGGCGTGGTCATCCCGCTTGGCCATGAGCGCGCCCAGCATATCTCCGACCCCTTCTTCATGACGATCATCGGTTTCCTGGCCGATGAACTCACCGAGCGCGGTTTCGACCTGATGCTTTCGCGGGTCATTCCGGACCGGGACGACTGGCTGGAGGGCATCATCAAGACCGCGCGGGTGGATGGCCTCATCATCATCGGCCAGTCCGACCAGTCCGCGGTCCTTAATGCCGCCGCCGGTCATTATCTGCCGATGGTCGCCTGGGGCGCCTTCACCCAAGGGCAGAGCCATTGCTCGGTCGGCACGGACAATTTCCTCGGCGGCCAGATGGCAATGCGCCACCTGATCGAGCGCGGTTGCAAGCGCGTGGCGTTCCTCGGCAATCCCCGCGCCATCGAGATCGCCCAGCGCTTACAGGGCGCGCGCGCCGTGCAGCAGGATCACGCGGCTGAGGTGATGCTGACCGAAGTGCCGACCCACCTCGCGCCGGAACTCAGCGCGCCGGACATCAACGCCTATCTCGACCAGGTGGATCAATTGCCCGACGGCATTTTTGCGGCCTCGGACATGATTGCCCTCGCCGCCGTCCAGACCGTCATCAGCCGGGGCATGTCGATCCCCGACGATGTGCGAATCGTCGGCTTCGATGACCTCCCGATTGCGCAAAGCATCGTGCCGCCGCTGACCACGATCCACCAGGATATCGCCAGCGGCGCCACGCAGATGGTCGATTGCCTGCTCAAGCGCATCGAGGGCCGACAGACCGGTTCGATCATTCTCAACCCCGCTCTGGTGGTGCGCGGCTCCACCTGACGGACCGATTTTCCGCTGCGACAGCCCTATTCCAAAATGGTTGTAATCGATTGCCAATGGCGTATTGGTTGCGAGGACTTGAGGAACGGGGACAATGATCGAAATTCAGGCGCAATCGCGCGCATATTTGCAGCATGGCGCAAGGGGTCAATGGCCTTGCAACACAGTTGCGAACGCCTTCTTTCCGGACATCGCCTGCACCGGCCTCCTGCGCACTCGCGCCCTCTCCTTTCTCTGACCTAACTGGCTCTCCATGAACGATATCAGCACGACCCGCTGGACGGTCGAACAGCTTAATCACCTCAAACTGACTCCATCCTGCGTGGCGCCGCTCATTGGCGAGGCCGATGTGGCGCCGATCAGTGACGATGTCTGCGTGTGGGACGCCTGGCCCATCCTGCAGCGCGACGGTTCGCCGGCGCCGGCCGATCTGTGGATGGCACTCGCTTCCCCCTGGTTCGCCGACCCCGATGACCGTCACGGCCACGCCCGCATCCATTTGTTCGAGCGCCGGGGCGAGGATTGGCGGCATTATGGCCCGGTCATGCCCGATGGCTTTTCGCCCGGCAGCCGGGAATGGTCCGGCTCGGCCTATGTGGAGAATGACGGGCGCCGGTTGACGCTCTATTTCACTGCCGCCGGCTTTCGCGGCGAGAGGGAACTCAGCTTCGAGCAACGCCTGTTCGAGCTCGAGGCCGATCTGGTCGGCAAGGATGGCGACTGGTCGATCGAGAACTGCCGCAACCTCCGCGAATCCTTCCCGCGTGACCCGCGCTTTTATGCCGATCCGCTGTCCGCTGGCGGCGGCCTTGGCACCATCAAGGCCTTTCGCGATCCCGGCTATCTGCTCGACCCGGCGACCGGCGAGCATTGGCTCCTGTTCACCGGCTCGCTGGCAACCTCTCAGTCTGCCTATAATGGCGTGATCGGCGCAGCGCGGGCCAAGCCCGATGCCCTCGGCCAATGGGAGGTGACCGCGCCGATCATCAGCGCCGATGGCCTCAACAATGAGCTGGAGCGGCCGCACATCGTGCTGGCCAATGGACTTTACTATCTATTCTGGTCCACACAGACCCATGTGTTCAACCCGGAAGCCCCCCGCGCCCCAACCGGTCTCTACGGCATGGTGTCCGAGCAGATCACGCACGGGTGGAAACCGTTGAACGGTTCGGGCCTCGTCATCGCCAACCCGCCGGAAGCGCCGCGCCAGGCCTATAGTTGGCTGGTGCTGCCCGATCTCTCCGTCACGGCCTTCGCGGACGATTGGGGCCGTGGCGAGGCTGCCGAGGGTGCTAAGCGCTTTGCCGGCACCTTCGCGCCGTTCCTTCGTCTCGCCTTGGATGGCGAGACGACGCGGATTATCGACTGAGCCATGTCGAGCACGCGCCTTGCCGGGGTCGAGCTGGGTGGGACGAAGACCTTCGTCCTGCTTGCGCAGAATGATCGCATCGTCGAGCGGGTTCGCATTCCGACCACCCAGCCGGACGAGACCTTGGCCGCCGCCAACGCGCAATTGCGCGCCTGGCACGCCGATGCGCCAATCGC
The DNA here is from genome assembly GCF_025961995.1 of Sphingobium sp. B8D3A. NCBI lineage: Bacteria > Pseudomonadati > Pseudomonadota > Alphaproteobacteria > Sphingomonadales > Sphingobiaceae > Sphingobium > Sphingobium sp. B8D3A. The sequence goes on from NZ_JAOQOS010000001.1 coordinate 2,558,368, forward strand.
CGCGATCGGCATCGCGTCCTTCGGCCCCATCGCTTTGTCCCGCAAATCCGATAATTTCGGCCATATGCTGCCCACCCCCAAGCCCGGCTGGGCGGGCGCCGACATTGCCGGGGGGCTGACAAGCGGCCTCGATTGCCCGATGGCCATCGATACGGATGTCAACGGCGCGGCCCTGGCCGAGCATCGCTGGGGCGCCGGCCGCGATCTCGATTGCTTCTGGTACATCACCATCGGCACCGGGCTCGGCGGCGGTCTGCTCGTTGACGGCAAGCCGGTGCACGGCGCCATGCACCCGGAAATCGGCCACATCCATGTGCGGCGTGCGGCAGGCGACAGCTTTGCCGGTGCCTGCCCCTTCCATGGCGACTGCATCGAAGGACTGGTGAGCGGCCCCGCCCTCGCCGCCCGCTTCGGCACGAGTCCCGAGCATGTCGCCGATGACGATCCGCGCTGGAGTTTCGTGGCGTCAGACCTCGCGCAACTCGCCGCTACGCTGTTCCTCACCACGGCCGCCGAGCGCATCCTGCTTGGCGGCACCGTCGCTACCAGCCGCGCTGCGCTCCTGCCAGCCGTGCACGCCACATTGCTGCGGGATCTGGCGGGCTACCTGCCCTTCCTCACGCAGGAGACGGTCGAGCAACGTCTGTGCCTCGCAGGCCTCGGCGACGAAGCCGGCCCAATGGGCGCCATCGCGCTCGCCATGGCCGCGCTGCGGGCCTGAGCTTTCGGCGGAGCGTTTGCGCGGCGTGACGACGCTGGCGCAGCGTTCGCCTGCCACTTCGGCGCTTCACATATGAACTGATCTGGAAAATATGGCTGGGGCGGGAGGATTCGAACCTCCGCATGGCGGTACCAAAAACCGCTGCCTTACCGCTTGGCTACGCCCCAGCATCGCGCGCTGCGAGCGGCCCATATACAGGGCCGGGCGCAAATGCCAAGCCGGAGAAACGGTGGTTTGGCGATCTCTTTAGGCGAATATGCTCCCCCTGTGCGCCTTGCTTGCGAAAGGGGTAATCGGGCTGCGGAACGAAGTTCCATCGCCTGCCCACAGGCCTTATGAAACGCCGCATGAGCAACGCCCCATCCAGTCCCGCAGCCTCGCCCCTGTTCCTGCGCGAGGAGGAAATCCGTCGCGGCATCGAGCTCCTGCAATTTGGTCATATGGCGTTCGCACAGGCTATGGACCCGATTCTGGATGAGCATCGGCTCGGCCGCGCGCATCAACGGGCGCTCTACTTCATCGCGCGGCGGCCCAATCTCAGTGTGTCGGCGCTCATCGCGCTGCTGGGCGTGACCAAGCAGTCGCTGGGGCGCGTGCTCGATGAGCTGATTGAGCGCGAGTTACTCGCCGTCCACAAGGGCGACCGCGACCGCCGGCAGAAGCTGCTGAAACTGACGCCTGCCGGGCAGGCTATCGAGCAGGCGTTGTTCGATGCCGTGCGCGAACGGTTCGCGGCGGCCTATTCGGTAGCGGGGCAATCGTCCGTCACCGGCTTTTGGCGGGTGCTGGAAAGCCTGCTCGATCCTGAAACGCAGCGACTGGTCGCCGCCCTGCAAATCTCGCGCTGACGGTTCAGCTGGCCTTGCTGGACAAGGCAGCGAGAACTGCACCCCGGTCCCGCGCAGCCTTCAGCGTCTCCATGACGAGCGGGGCAAGGCCATCGGGCCGATCCAGCACGTCCAGCCCTTCGCGGGTCATGCCGCCCTTGCTGGCGACCGCATCCGCCAGATCGGCGGGCGGGCGATCCGCCGCCGCGGCGCTCAACGCGGCGCCTTCCACGGTCTTGAGCGCCATGCGCGCGGCCGCATCCGGCGCGAGGCCAAGTTCGGCGCCAGCGGTAGCCAACGCATCGATGAAGCGATAGACGAAGGCCGGGCCGCAGCCTGCGAGCGCTGTCGCGGCATCGAACAGTTGCTCATCGTCCAGCCATTCGACCAGACCGAGGCGACTGCACATGGCATCGATCAGATCGCGCGCCCGTCCGTCAGCTGCGTCTTCCACCTTGAGAATGCTGACACCCTTGCCGACCCGGACGGGCAGATTGGGCATGCAGCGGACAATCGACTGGACGGCCGGGAAAGCATCCCGAATGCGCGCGATCGGTACGCCCGCGAGGATCGAAAGCAGTCTCGTCTCAGGCCCAAGAAGCGGTGCCGTTGTCCCGGCAACGTCCGCCAGTTGCTGCGGCTTGCAGCCGAGCATTACCAGCGTGTCACCCTCGACCGGCCCTTCGAGCGCTGTCAGCACCCGCACGCCCGGCGCGACCGCCTTGCCGCTGGGGCGCACCACCGTCACCCACTCGGCGGGCAGGCCCTCGTCGAGCCAGCGCAGCAGCATGGCTCCGGCCATGTTGCCGCAACCCAGCAGAAGAAGGTGCGAAGGCCACATCGGGCCAGCCTCAGGCTTCGCCATGCGTCTCGATCAAGCTGGCGGCCATGGCCTCAGCGGGATTTTTTCCGCCCCACAGCACGAACTGGAAGACGGGGTAGAAGCGCTCGCACTCGTCGATTGCGCTTTCCACCAGCAACTGCGCCTGATCGAGCGTCAGCGATCCGCTGGGGCCGAGCAAGGCGCCATGACGGAACAGCAGCGTGCTACTCGCCGACCACAGCTCGAAATGGCCGAGCCAAAGCTGCTCGTTGATGAGGGCGATGGTTTCGCAGATCGCCAGGCGCTTATCATCGGCGACGCGAATGTCCGGCAGCACGAGAAGCTGCAGCACCATGTCATCGTCGCGCCAGATCGCCCGAACCTCATATTCGGTCCAGCTGCCACGATGCCGCGCAACAAGCTCGTCCTCGCCGACATGCTCGAAGGGCCAGTCATGCGCCTCAAAATAGGCCGCCAGCATGTCGATCGGCTCGGCTTCCTGCTCGCCGCCTGTAAATTCATCCCGGTCGATCATACTCAAAAACCGTCAGTCCACTTCCTGTAACGGCCAGCGCCGTCCTGCCCCTGCTGGACAGCCCTTCGTAGCACGACACAGCGCAACCGGAAAGGCGGGCGGCGGCGAAGCCGCGCCCAACCTGTCCGCAATGCGATATGTTGCTGTGAATAAGTTGTGGATAAATCCGGGATAGCTGTTCGAAAACTCAGCTTGCGGCCTTGTCCGACGGCTTGCCGGCCTTCGATGCACCGCCCTCCAATACAGCCAGCCGCGCCTCGAGCGCTTCGACCTGCTCACGCGCCTGCGCCGCCATGGCCTTGACCGCCTCGAACTCTTCGCGGCTTACGAAATCGAGCCCGCCGATCCACTCGCGCGCGCGCTCCCGGGCGTTGCTCTCAAACTCGCGCCCCACCCCAGCCACGGTCCCGGCCGCGCCGTTGATGATCTTGGACAGGTCGTCGAAAAAGCGGTTTTCACTTTGCATGGGTCTGATCCTTCGCCGCCGCTGATGGCGGCCATCGCCTAGATTTGGGTACGCACGGCGGCCGGAACAAGGGTTTCGGCATCCGGGTTCATCCGGTCGATATCGAAGGCGAGCCCGCTCGCAAAGCCCAACCAGCAAAGATAAGGCACCATCAGCCAGGCCGCGACAGACCGAATCCGCCCGAAGAGGATGGTGGTGATCGTGGCCAGCACGAGAATGACGAGGATCAGATAGAAGGCCAAAGTCGCCTGATGCGCGCCGAAGAACAAGGGCGACCAGACGAGGTTGATGCAGAGCTGGACGATGAAGAGCGTGATGGCGAGCCCCCGCCCCCTCGCGCCGCGCGCGTGCAGGATCATCGCCAGCGCCAGGGCCATGAGCAGATAGAGGGTGGGCCACACCGTGCCGAACACCCAGCCGGGCGGCACCAATGCCGGTTTGCTCAGCGCATCGAACCAGCGATTGTCATAACCGCTGTTGGACAGATAGCCCGACACAAAGCCGAGAAACTCGATGGCGGGGATGGTGACAAGCGCCCAGCGGAGGAAGGACATCCGCAACTGACTTCGCGATGCAATCTGGTTCACGCGCACTCCCACTTCATGCCGAATCCCCACAGCGTTGACATGACTTTAACGATGGCGTTGCGCCGCGCCAGCCCTTCCCGCATGCCGATTGCACGGGAGAGGATCGCGCCTGCTTCATCCTGGCACGCGTGCGCCGGCAATCAGGAACTCCACATTGCCCTCCGGCCCGGTGATCGGGCTGGTGGTGAGGCCGGTGACCTGCCATCCCGGTTGCGCGGCCAGCCAGGCCTCCACCTCCGCGCAGACGCGGGCGTGGACCTCCGGATCGCGCACCACGCCGCCCTTGCCGACCTCTTCGCGCCCCGCCTCGAACTGCGGCTTGATGAGCGCGACGAGCCGGGCGGCGGGTGCCGCGAACGTCAACGGGCGCTCCAGCACCTTGGCAAGGCTGATGAAGCTGGCATCGCAGACGATGATGTCGACCGGCTCCGGCACATGCGCGGCCGTCAGAATGCGCGCGCTGGTCTGCTCGTGGACGATGACGCGAGAGTCTTGCCGCAGCTTCCAGGCAAGCTGGTTGGTACCGCTGTCGATCGCATAGACCCGCGCCGCGCCGTTGGTCAGCAGCACGTCCGTAAAGCCGCCCGTCGAGCTGCCGACGTCCATTGCCACCAGCCCGGTCACATCGATGCCAAACGCCTCCAGCGCGTGCGCCAGCTTGAGGCCGCCACGCGAGACCCAGGGGTGATCCCGCCCCTTGAGGACGATCTCCGCCTCCTCCGGCACCGCCTGCCCTGCCTTGTCCACAGGCTTGTCGCCGACCAGCACATTGCCGCTCATGATGAGCGCCTGCGCGCGGGTGCGGCTCTCGGCAAGGCCGCGCTCGACGAGCAATTGATCGAGGCGCTTCTTGGCCATGCTCAACGTTTCGCCAAAGCGGTGAGCGTGCCGGATGTCAGCACTTGCGGGAGGACCTGCGGCGTCGCGGCGCCGGGTGCGTAGAAGAGATAGAGCGGCACGCCCGAGCGGCCATGTGCTTCGAGGAAGCGACTGATCGCCGGGTCGGCATTGGTCCAGTCGCCGACCATCGCTGTGACTCCGTCCGCCTCGAAGGCATCGCGCACCGCCTGCGTATCGATCGCATTGGCCTCATTGACCTTACAGGTCAGGCACCAGTCGGCTGTGAAATAGAGGAAAACCGGCTTGTTCTGCGCCCGCAGCGCGGCCAGCCGGGCCTCGCTGAACGGCTCGCCCACCAGCCCCTCGCCCGCAACCGGGCGATCCCCACGGACCAGCGCAGGCGCCGCGATTGCAGCGCCGCTCAGCAGCAGGGCTACGAGTCCGCCCAAGGCCCAGTTGACGCCAGCGCCGGCGCGCTGGCGACGCCCCAGCAGCAGGAGGGCCAGGATCACGCCGCCCGCCAGCAGCACGCCCAGCACCACGCCACCGGCACCAAGCTGCCGGGAGAGCAGCCAGAGCAGTGCGAGCGCCGTCAGCCCCATCGGCACTGCCATGATGCGCCTAAAGCGGGTCATCCAGGCGCCGGGACGGGGCATCAGCCGGCGCAGTGCCGGAACCCAGGCAATGGCGATGAACGGCGAGGCCAGCCCGAGGCCGAGGCCTGCGAACACCGCCAGAGCCAGCGGCCAGGGCAGCACCAGCGCGGCGCCCATGGCCGCGCCCATGAACGGCCCGGTGCAGGGCGTCGCCACGAAGGCGGCCAGCGCGCCAGTCCAGAACGCGCCCGCCTGTCCGCCTTGCCCGGCCCGCCCCTGCCCGACCGAAAGCGATGCGATCTCGAACCCGCCGAGAAGATTGAGCGTAATCGCCACCATCAGCATCAGCAGCACCGCGATCACGCGCGGGTCCTGCAACTGGAAGGCCCAGCCGACCTGCGTGCCCCCGGCCCGGATCGCCAGCATCAGCGCCCCCAGCGCAAGGCAGGTGACGAGAATGCCGGCGGTGTAAGCCAGCGCATCGCGGCGGGCCTGCCGCTCATCCCCGCCCGCCTTGGCCAGGCTGATCGCCTTGAGGCTGAGAATCGGGAAAACGCACGGCATCACATTGAGGATCAGTCCGCCCAGAAAGGCGCCACCGAGGATCAGCAGGACCGCGCCAAGCCCGGTCTTCTCGGCCGGCGCGGCCGTCGTGGCGCCGTCCGGGGCCACCGTCAGTCGCTCTCCACCCTCGGGCACAGCACCGGGCGCAGCGCTAATCGCGAGCGCGACGCCGGGTGAAACCGCAAGCACGCCTTCCACCGCGCCGGGGACGGATGCGCCCTCGGCCAGCGCGACCTCGACCACCAGCCAGTCGCCCGCACGGCGGACGGCCTGCGGCTGGGCGTAGCGCACGACCTCCTGTGTCGTCGCAAAGAACCATGGCGCGCCCATCGGCGCCGCCTGCGGATAGGGCACCGCGATGCTCAGCGTCCCGCCGGCTATCGCATAGCGGGCGGGCTGATCGAGCGGACGCGGGAGGGCCGCGCGAAATCCGTCGAAGATCTTGCGGGAGGCTGCCGTCGTAGCACCATCGCCAATGGTCAGCGTGGTCGCGATCTCGCCCTGCTCCGGCACGCAAATCGCGTCCGTGCAGGCGAGCCAGCGCGCCGTGCCGCGCACCAGCAAGACGGTGCCAGCCGACAGGCCCGCGGGCACCGCAAGATCGACCAGCACGGCATAGTCATGCTCATAGACATGGTTCATCAGCCCGGCGATCAGCAGCCGGTCCGGCACGGGATAGCGGAAATCGCCTATCTTGACGGCACTGCCCGCCGGCAAATCCCAAGCGACCTGCATCCCCTGCCCGGCATCGCCCGGATTGCCCCAATAGCCATGCCAGCCGGCTTTGGGTTTCATCACGATAGCGAGCGTGACGGTGCTCCCGGCCGCCGGGCGGTCCGTCTCGGCGATAAGGCTCGCGGTGATATTCGGTGCCCCGCGCTGCCCGAACGCACCGCCATCGGCTGGGGCCGCAGATTGCGCAAAAGAGGCTGGGCCAACCAGCAATGCTGCCAGAAGAACCCCTAGCGTCATCAAAACGCCATTGAGCCGGCGCACAGGAAAAGCCATGAAACGGATCATTGGCCGTTCTGTAAGCGCGCGCCGCCCCGACCCCAAGGAGAATCTATGCGTTTCCCTGCTTGCCTGTGCCTTGCCGCAACGCTGGCCCTGAGTGGCCCGGCGCTGGCCCAGCCCGCGCAGACTCCAGCCGCGCCCGCTGCGCCCGCAGCTGAGGCGCCGCAGAGCCCGCCCAAGCTGCTGGTGGTCATCTCCGTCGATCAGTTTTCCACGGACCTGTTCGGCGCCTATCGCAGCGCCTTCACCGGCGGCCTGGCCCGCCTGCAGCAGGGCGTCGTCTTCCCCAATGGCTATCAGGGCCACGCTGCCACGGAAACCTGCCCCGGTCACTCGACGATCCTGACCGGTAGCCGCCCCGCCCGCACCGGCATCATCGGCAATGACTGGATCGACCAGAAGATCGCCCGTGCCGACAAGACGGTCTACTGCGCCGAAGACCCAGACGTGCCCGGCACGAGCTCGCGGGATTATGCCCCGTCCGTGAAGATGCTCCGCGTGCCGACACTCGGGGGCTATATAAAGGCGCAGAATCCGGCGGCCAAGGTGGTGTCCGTCTCCGGCAAGGATCGCTCGGCGATCATGATGGGCGGGCCGGTGGTCGATCAGATCTGGTGGTGGGGCGGCAATGGCTTCACCAGCTATCGGGGGACGCCGCTCACCCCTTTGATCGAGCAGGTGAACGCCGGCGTGCGCAAGACCTTCGACCAGCCCCGCCCGGCGATGGACGTGCCCGCCTTCTGCAAGGCCAACGACCGCGCCGTCCGCCTGACCGATACGCTCAGCGTCGGTGACGGACATTTCGCTCGCGCCGGCGGCGATGTTCGCGCCTTCCGCACCTCGCCGGAAGCCGATGCCGCCGTTCTGGCGCTCGCCGTCAAGCAGCTGGAGGCGCAGCAGCTCGGGCGCGGCGACACCACCGACCTGCTGATCGTCGGCCTCTCAGCCACCGACTATATCGGCCATAGCTATGGCAATCGCGGCGCGGAAATGTGCATCCAGATGTTCGCGCTGGACGATGCCCTCGCCAGCTTCCTGGACCGGCTGGACGCGACCGGCCTCGATTATATGGTGATGCTCACCGCCGACCATGGCGGGCCGGACATTCCCGAGCGGCTGCGCGAACAGGCCGTTACCGACGCAGAGCGCGCGGACCCCGCCCTGTACCCGAGCGCGGTGAGTGCGGCGATCAGCGCGCGCACCGGCATCAGCGTGCCGCAGGGTAACTTGCTGCTCGGCACCAATCCCTTTGGCGACATCTATGTGAATGCCGCCCTGACCGCCGCCCAGCGTACGCGCGTCATTGCCGAGGCCAAGGCCTTCTACGCCGCTCACGGGCAAGTCGAGGCCGTCTTCACCCGCAAGGATATCGAGGCCGCGTCGGCCCCCACCGGATCGCCGGAAAGCTGGTCACTCGCGACGATCGCCAAGGCCAGCTACGATCCGGAGCGCTCGGGCGATCTCGTCCTTCTGCTCAAGCCGCGCATCATGCCCATCGCGACGCCCGCGCCCGGCTATGTTTCGACCCACGGCAGCCCGTGGGGCTATGATCGCCGGGTGCCGATGCTGTTCTGGCGCAAGGGCCTGATGCACATGGAACAGCCCCAGGCAGTCGAGACGGTGGATATCCTCCCGACCCTCGCGGCGCAGATCGGCGTCACCGTGCCCGCCGACCGGATCGATGGCCGCTGCCTCGATCTCGATCCCGGCCCGGCAAGCCGTTGCCCTGCCCCGCAGGATCGCTAGACTGGCTCTGAATCGGTCGCAACAAGCATGACCGGATAAGGAGAGGCTACGCATGTCAGGCAAGATCGTCATTACCGGTGCCTCGGGCCAATATGGCCGGGCCGCCACGGATCGGCTGATCGAGAAAGGGCTGGCAGACCAGCTCATCCTCATCAGCCGCTCGCCGGACAAACTGGCGGACCGCACCGCACAGGGCTGCGAGGTGCGCTACGGCGATTATGACAAGCCCGAAACGCTGGCCGCCGCCGTGCAGGGCGCGGAAAAAATGCTGCTCATCTCCGGCACGCGGGTCGGGGCCCGCGTCGTCCAGCACAAGGCGGCGATCGATGCGGCCGCGGCAGCCGGCGTGCGCCATATTCTCTACACCAGCTTCATCGGCATCGATGACCCGAACAACCCGGCAGAGGTGCGTCACGACCATATCGAGACGGAAAAGGCCATGCGCGCCTCCGGCATGGCGTGGACGGCCCTGCGGGACGCGCATTATGCCGACGCCATGATCCTGATGGCCGGGCCGAATGTGCTCGCCACGGGCAAGTGGTTCAGCAATGCCGGCGAGGGGCGCGAAGCCATGGTTTGGCGCGACGATTGCGTGGACTGTGCCGTCGCCGCGATGACCGCGCCGGGCCATGAGAACAAGGTCTACAACATCACCGGGCCGGAGTTGCAGACCTTTGGCGAGGTCGCCGCGCTCATCACGCAGATCACCGGCTGTTCGGTAGAGCACATTCCCGTCGACGACGGGCAGCAATATGCCATCTTCGACAGCATGGGCATTCCCCGGCGCCCGGTCGATGACCAATATGTGAGCGGCATTCCCTGGAACAGCGATGATATGGTCACCTTCGGCCGCGCGATCCGCGAAGGCTATCTGGAATTGCGCACCGATGACGTGCAGACGTTGACCGGCCGCCCCGCCCGCTCCGTCCGCCAGATGATCGAGGAAAATCGCGCGATGCTGGTCGAGGCCGCCCGTGGCGCGGCAGCGGCGCAACCGGCATGAACCGCGCCGATTACGAGCGCTATCTCGCGGCGTTCAATGCCAAGGATTATTACGCGGTCTGCGACTTTTACGCAGAGCCGATGGACATGCGCTTCTTCGGCGTCGCGCTGCAATCCCGCGAGGACATGAAGCGCTTCTACAGCTTTCTCCACGCCCATGTTCATGAGAGCGTGCGGGTGCTCAATTTCGCGTCGAGCGACACCCTGACGGCCGTCGACGCCATCGTGCGCATCGAGGCCTATCGCGACCTCGACCGGGCGACGCTCGATGCCAATGGCGCGGGCGGGTTGTTCCCGATCAAGGCCGGCGAGGTGCAGGAGATGTGGCAGTTCATCTTCTACACCCTGCGCGATGGGCTGATTGCCGACGTGGCCTGCGCGCTGGCGCCGCCGCCCGGCTGACCGGCGCGGCGACCTGCTTTAGCGATAGGGCGACTGCGTGCGGCTCACATAGAGCGGCGAGCGCGCGACCGGGCCGCTGACGACCATCGCCTTCATGCCCTTGCGCACCTTGTCGGCATCGAGGACGTTATTGAGAACCGCGCGGGTCTGGCCGCTCGGCAGTGGCTCGACTACCGAAAGGCCGATGCCAGCCTTGGCACAATAAGCCAGCACATCCGCCTCCGGCGCGGCGAGGATCACGACGCGACTCATGCGGCGAGGCTCCCCTGCTGCGCGAACACCGCGCGCATGGCCGTGGCCGAGCGCAGACGGTAGGGATAGGGATGCGCCTTGATGCGGGCGGACACAGAGCAGGCAGCTTCCCGCGCGGCATGATGGCGCTGGCTGCACCCGGCGAACTGGGCGTCGATCAGCGCGCGCTGCTGATCGTGCAAAAGGCGATTGAAATCTTCCATGAGCGTCTCCCGACACGGCAAGCGGGAGCACGACGGTCTCTCAGTTATCGCGACAGCTTGCGAGCAGGGTTCGCGCTAATGGCGTCGCCCTAGCAGCTAATGTGTCATCTGTCGCACGCAATCGCCCCGGCAACGACCCGGCGCACCGCGCGTGGATCAGGTCAGCGCATAATAGCGCACCAGATTGCCGTCCGGCTTGCGCTCGCCCACGCCTACGAAGACATGGCGGGTCATCCAGTCATATTTGCCCTTGCTCGTCTCGAAGGTCGGCTGCGCGCGCAGATAATAATCCTCATGCGCGACCGGCTCGCCGCCCTCGAAGGCCCAGGCGCGTAGCCTGGCCATGGAGTCCGGCTTGCGCCCCCAGAGATAGCCCTTGTTCTGCATGTAGATGATCTCGCCATCGTCGGTTTCCAGCAGATAGCGGGCATCGAACACGGCGGTATCGTCATCGCGGAAATGGGCATAATCGCCGCCGGAATTGGGCACCGCCCGCCCCCGCAGCCGCGGCCCCTCGAAATGCCCTTCATCCACCAGCACCGCCGAGCGGAAGCCGCCATTGTGGACATTGGGGACGCCAAAGACCCGCGTGAACATGAGGCGGCACTCGAAGGCGAACTCAAGCACGGGCTGGTCGAGGGTCGAGAAGGACATTGCGGCTCCTTGGACGATCAGGCGGCGTGGGCGCCCGCCTCCGGGCAGGCATCCCACGGGCTGGGCATATGATAGGGCACGGTGATGAAATTGGCCTCGATCTGGCAGATCATGCCGTGATCGATCTTGAACAGCTCGGCGAGATAGTAGCTATGCGGCCGGCGGATGTGCGAGCGGACCTGCGTGCCATCGGTCAGCGTGTAATGATCCAGCCGCCCGCAATGATCGATGAAACCATAGGCCAGCACCAGCCCCCGCTCCTCGTCCACCAGCGGAAAGCGGCGGCCGCGCAGGCGATCGTCATAGCGGTAATTGCCGGTGCGGAACTGCGCCTCGCACGGCAGGCCGGCGACGGGCACCAGCTTGGCGAACTCGGGATTGTTGGTGGTCTGCACGCCATTTTCGACGCGGTTGCAATCGGGGTGGAATTTCGTGCGGATCGTCCCGTCATTGCGCTGCAAGGTCTCGAAATAACCATCTGACAAGGCGATCATTTCCGCGCGGGAGACGGGCGCCTCAACGGTGGCGTTGAGGATCGGCTTGTCGTAGAAGCGCTGGTTTTCGAACACCGGCGAGCTGTCCACCTGCCGCACCACGATAGTCTCGGCCTCCGCTACCCGGCCCGCCTCGTCGAGCCCGAGGCGCACGGTGTATGCGCTCTCGTCCAGCGGCTCGACTGCCGTACCGAAATAGCCGACCTGTCGCGTCTGTTCGTCGGCGAACATCAGGCGATAGTCGCCCAGCCGCTCGATGGTGCCCCACAGGCCATCGTCCGGCTGGAGGCGGACATTATTCTCGGTGATGAACGGGTCGGGCGCCCAGTTCACGGCGCCGGGGTCTTTGCGCCCCAGCGCCGCGAGATAGGCCTCCAGCGCATCATAGAACGACGCGCGGCTCATCCCCTTTTGGCTCACGCCGCGTTGACCGGCGCGTCCATATACATGGCCTTGATCTCCAGATAGGCCATCAGCCCGTCCACCCCGCCCTCGCGGCCGATGCCGGACTGCTTGTACCCGCCGAAGGGCAGGCCCCAATCGACCTTCAGCCCATTCTGGCCGATCCCGCCGGTGCGGATGCGCCGGGCGACGTCAAACGCGGCCTGCGCATCCTTGGTCAGCACTGAGCCCGAGAGGCCGTAATTGCTGTCATTGGCGACGGCGATGGCCTCCTCCTCATTATCCACCGGGATGATGCTGAGGACCGGGCCGAAGATTTCCTCCTGGGCGATCTTCGACTTGTTATCGACATTCTTGAAGAGCGTTGGCTCGATGAAATAGCCCTGGTTGAGATGCTTGGGGCGGTTGCCACCGGTCACCAGATCGGCCGTCTTCTTGCCTTCCTCGATGTAGCTTTCCACGCGCTCGAGCTGGCGCTTCATCGCGAGCGGGCCGAGCTGCGTCGTCGGATCGTCCGAATAGCCGATCTTCACCTTCTGCATTTCCGCCGCAATGGCGTCGGCAATCTCGTCCTGCCGGCCGCGCGGGACGATCAGCCGGCTGAGCATCGCGCAGACCTGCCCGGAGAGCAGGCTGATCGTCTGCGTCATCAGCTTGGCGGTCTCCTCGGCGGAGAAATCGTCGCGCACGATGGCAGCGGACTTGCCGCCCAGCTCCAGCGTGCAGCGCGCGATCCGCTCGCCGCACACGCTGGCAATGCGCTTGCCGGCCACGGTGGAGCCGGTGAAGCTCACCTTGTCCACGCCGGGATTGCAGACGAGGTGATCGCTCGCCTCGCGATGGCCGCAGACGAGATTGACGACGCCTGCCGGCACGCCCGCCGCCTCGCACGCCTCGGCAATGATATAGGCCTCCAGCGGCGTCTCCGGCGAGGGCTTCATGATGACCGTGCAGCCCGTGATGAGCGCATTGGCGACCTTGGAGGCCATGATGCCATAAGGCCCGTTCCACGGCGCGATGGATGCGACCACGCCGACCGGCTCATAGACGAGATAGGCAGCGGCAGCGGCCTGCGTCTCGCGCTGCTGGACATATTGGAAGTTGGCACCGACCTCGCGGGTCTGATCGAACTGCATGGTTGCGCCGGCGACCATGCCGGGCGCGAAGCTCGCGAGGCCGCCCATCTGCGCGGTCCAGGCCTTGGCCAGCTCGCTCGCGCGGCTCTGCAGATGCGCGGTGATCTTCTTCATGATCTCGTTGCGCTCAGCAACGCTCATGCGCGGCCACGGACCGTGGTCGAAGGCAGCGCGGGCGGCGGCAACGGCAGCGTCCATGTCCGCCTCATCGGCTTCCGCCACGGCGCCGACGACCTGCTCGGTGTTCGGCGAAACCAGCTCGATGAACCGCCCGCTATTAGGCGCCCGCCATTGCCCGTTGATCCAGACCTTGCCGGGCTCCTTCACGAACACGCCTTCGGGATTATGTCCTGCCACGCTCTCTCTCCTTCAATTCATAGCCCGGCGCCGCCGCATTCTGGGGAGCGGACTGCCCGGACGCTGGCGACCTACACGCCGCCGGATTCGATGGCGCGAATGCTAAGGATTGCGGGCGTCGGCGCAAGGAGAAAGCGGTGATGGATGAGCGGAGAGGTTGACTTTGTCTGGAAGAATGTAGCGCGGCCCTTACAGTGGTTCGCGGTGTCAGGCGTCAAGCAAAAGCTGCCCCCCCTAACACCGGTTCGTCCTGATCCAGTCGAAGGGCTGCATTTCATTGGCCTAGAGTGATACTGAAAGGCCTTTGAAATGATCCACCGGAGAAACACAAATGGTCTTTGCCCCTTTGATCCTCGTGGGACTGTTCTGCAACGCCATCTACTGCGCCGTTAAAATCCATCGAGACTTCCAAAGCGGACACGCCGCATTTGGCGTTGTCGGACTGATTGGTGTCGTTGGATCGACTGGCATAGCAGCTACAGCAATCGCGGCGATCATTTTGATCAGTGAGGGCCAATTGACTTAGAGGATCCCGCGGAGAGGAGACCGCCGCGCTGCGACGCGCCCATCAAGTCGACGACCGGCCCATACGACATTGCCGGCATTCCTTCCGTTTGGCAGAGTGGCATTGTGACCGTCAGATCCTTCAATCGCTGCTGGGCGCTTCTGTGGTTAACCGCAGCATTGGCTATCGTGGCAGTTATATCCATCGAACCGATGCGCTGGAGCTTGCCCGCCCGCTATCTGCTCAAGCCATTGGACATCTACCGCATCGGTGCGATCGACTATCACATGTGCATGAGGGTAGAATTGTCGCCTGAGGAAGCCGACGATTTCGTACGTTGGCGCTTTGATCCAAAGGATCGGATTGTCCGGCCAGTTCCATCAGACCAACATTTGTGCGGCGCAACTTTCTGGCCGACGACCTTCAACAATGAGACAAGTGGCTATGCTGAAACCCAGTGGTCCAATGGGATAATCGAAGGTTCAACCGGAGCTGTTTACGAGCGGAATGCTCTCTACTTCTGGTCTTGGACCCAATGAGAAAACGACAACTTATCAGTCTCTCACAGCGCTGCTTTTTTCTCCTCCTGTGAAGAGGAAGGGCTTTTGAGGGGCGCTTCTGGATTGGCAAACCATGGATCATTGCTGCGCATCATGGCGAGGTTACTGCTGGCTTCCCGCGTGCGCGGGAATCACGGGGCGTGCACGAAACACCAAGCCCTACAATGATTGCAAAATCCAACCATATTGACTCGGTCCTGTAACCGGCTCACACTCCGCGCCGATAACCGCCGCAGACTCAAGCAAGCACAGGCGGGAGAGACGAGAGAGGACGCCCATGATCACCGTCAATCAGCTTCATCCCCTGTTCTTCGGCGAGATCGTCGGGGCGGACCTCAAGGCCGAGCCGACCGAGGATCTACGCCAGGCTGTGCAGGATGCGATGGACAAGCACATTGTCTGCGTCGTGCGGCAGGGGCCGATCACGGATGAGGAGCATATCCGCTTCGCCCGGCTGTTCGGGCCGCTGGAATATCCGCCCAATTACGGCAAACGCCCGGCGGGCCGGATCGCGCCGGAGCTGTTCTCGGCCGGCAATCTCGACCCTGATGGCAATATCAAGCCGCTGACCCCGGCCAATGCGAACATCGCCAAGGGTGCCGAGCGTTTTCATGCCGACAGCTCGTTCAACCCCCTGCCCTCCAAATGGTCGATGCTGCGCGGCGTGGAGTGCCCGCCCTCGGAGGTTGGCGGCGACACGCTGTTCCTCGATCTGCGCGCGGCTTATGACGATCTGCCGCAGGCAATGAAGGACAAGGTGGATGGCATGACCGGCATCCACGATTTCTGGCGCGGCCGCCAATATGCCGGGCTTGAGGTCACCGAGGAAATGAAGGCGGCGATGCCGATGCCGCCGGTGCACCATCCGCTGGTGCGTGAGGCGCCGCTAGGGCGCAAGGCACTGTTCGTCGGCGGGCATTGCGTGGGCGTGGTCGGCATGAGCGACGATGAGGGCCATGCCTTTGTGGAAGAGCTGTACGCCCATGTGACCCAGCCCAAATATATCCATCGCCACCAGTGGACGGTCGGCGACATCGTGATCTGGGACAATCGCTATGCGCTGCATGCCGCGACACCGCTGGAGACGGACCAGTATCGCCGCGACATGCGCCGCGCGACGCTCAACGAGAGCGGCGAGGAAGGCGACACCTATGAGTTTCGCCGGCGTCAGGCCGAGGCGGCGCACTGAGCGCCGGTCTGGACCTCAACCGCGCGCTGACTGGCGCCATGCCCGGTAACGGCCGGCGTGGCGCCTCGATGCGCGGCGGGAGCTTAGCGCGGCAGATAATCCTCCGCCATCGCCGCCTCGATGCCGGCATGACGGGCCTTCACCGAGCCGATGAAGGCCGGGTGGGTGATGACATAGAGCTTGCCGGTGAGGATCGCGTCCACCGTCATCTCCCCAACGGTCAGTGGGTCGAGCCAGAAACCCGGCGCCGTCGGCGGCAGGGCGCCGGGCGGCGCCGTTTCGTCCCGGTGGCGGAAGGGCGTATCCACCTGAAACTCCGCCGGGCGGTGCTGCTCGGTCTCCTCGATATTGGTGCGCACCGGGCCCGGGCACACCACCGTGGCGCCGATCGCGCCGCCTCCCATGCTGCTGCCCCCCATGCTGCTGCCCTTGGCATCCAGTTCCAGCTTGAGATGCTCGGTCATGGAAATGACCGCCGCCTTGGTCGGCGCGTAGACGCCGCGCGTGGCGCGCGCCTGCATGATCGCCCCCTGCGAGGCGGTGTTGACGATATGCCCGCCCAGCCCATGCGCCTTGATGCGCGGCAGGCCCGAAACGAGGCCGTTGACCACGCCCATCAGATTGACGCCGATGGCCCAGTCCCAATCCGCATAGGTCGCTTCATCGACCGGGCCCTGGATGCCGATGCCGGCATTGTTGACGAGGATTTGCAGCGGCCCAAGCGCAACCTCGGCTTCGTCCAGCGCGGCGGCGAAGGCATCCCGGTCGCGCACATCGAGCTGGAGCGCGCGAAAGCGATCCGCCCAGCCCTCGTCCGCCGCGACCTGCGCCGCCTGCGCCAGATGATCGGCGCGCACATCGCACACCGCGATCCTGGCGCCCTGCGCCGCCAGCGCGCGCGCCATGCCAAGGCCGATGCCGCTCGCACCGCCGGTGATGAAGGCCATCGAGCCTGCTACTGTCTTCATACCTCTCCTCGCCTCATGGCTACCACTCTTATTATGGGGATTTACAACCAATGACCGTGGACCTCTACCATGGCGAGCCGGCGTCCAACAGCCTGAAGGTCTTGCAGGCCATTCATGAGAAAGGCGTGCCCTTCACCAGCCATTACATCAACCTGATGAAGTTCGAGCAGCATGCGCCGGCCTATGTCGCGATCAACCCAGCCGGACAGGTGCCGACGCTGGTGCACGACGGCCGGGTGCTGACGGAATCGACAGTCATCAACGAATATATCGACGACGCCTTCGACGGCCCGCCGCTCAAGCCGGCCGATCCCTATCTGCAGGGGCAGATGCGCATCTGGACCAAATATGTTGATGAGGTGTTCCGCCCGTCCCTCTCCTTCCTCGCCTGGCATCGGGTGATCCCCGGCATGGCCAAAGCGCTGCCTGAGGGCGAGTTCGAGGCGCGGCTCAAGCGCATCCCGCTCAAGGAAAAGCGGGATAAATGGGAGCTGGCGGCCAAGGGCGGCTTCTCCGAGCGGGAGCTGGAGGGTTGGCGCGCCAATCTGGAGGACGTGACCGACCGGGTGGAAGGCGCGCTCGCGGGCCATGACTGGCTGGTCGGGGGCATGTTCACGCTGGCCGACATTGCCGTCTTCGCCATGGCCATCTCCATGCCGCGCAGTTACCCCGATCTGTGGAACGAAACCCGCACGCCGCAGGCCATGGCGTGGATGGCGCGGATGAAGGCCCGCCCCGGTGTGGCAGCAGCGCTGGCGATGCCGGACCACACCGGCATGGTCTCCCGCAAGGATTGAAGGCGCGCCGCCGCCTCTTCTGCTGCGGGTCACCGTGCCTTTTCGCACATTTTTCTATCGCGAAAGTTCCCGTTAGGCTCCGGTTAAGCTAATTCATGCATGAGAGCGCTGGCCTTGTCCGTCAGCCCGGCCTTCCCGGCCGTTTTCGTGCTGCAGCGATACCGGATTGCCCCGGCTGACGGACAAGCGATCTCCCCCTGACCAACCGAAGCGCAGGCGATCAGGGCTCCAGAACGCAGCCCGAATAGCCCGGCAGATCGCCCTTTGCCGCGCCGCCGACCTGCATCAACGGCGCCGCCAGACCGAGCCGCTTGGGCCAAGGCGCAGGCTCAGCCCCCAGATTGAACAGGCAAAGCCGGCGCTCTTCGCCAAAGCGCCGCTCGAAGAGCAGCACCTGCTCATCGACCTGCAGAAAGCGGATGGCGCCCCAGCGCAAAGCGGGCTGCCCCTTGCGGAAGGCGAACAGCGCGCGGGTGAGATGGAGCAACGATCCCTCCTCTGCCTCCTGCTTGTCGACAGCCAGGGCCGGATGGTCAGCCCCCACCGGCAGCCACGGCTTCACGCTTGAAAAGCCGGCATGAGGCGCGTCCCCTTTCCATGGTATCGGCGTGCGGGCGCCGTCGCGGCTGAGGGTCAGCGGCCAGTTGGCGATGGCCTCGGGATCCTGCAAATCCTCGAACGGCACATCCACCTGCGTCAGCCCGAGTTCCTCGCCCTGATAGAGGAAGATGTTGCCGCGCAGGCAGGTGAGCAGCAGCATCTTCATCGCGGCGAATCGCGCTCGCATCTCGGGCTCAGCGCCGTCAGACAGCCAGCGGGTGACGGCGCGGGGCGCGTCATGGTTCTCGAATGCCCAGCTCGGCCAGCCCATGCCGGCGCGGTCCGGCCACTGGCCGATCGCATCCGCCACCACGCGCGGGGTCAGCGCGTCGGCATAGAGAAAATCGAAGCCGTAGCTGGTGTTCAGCCGGTTCTCGCCGCTGGTGTAGAGCTTCATCTCGCGCAGGGCCTCGTCCCCACCGATCTCGGCAACCGTGAACCGGTCATCATAGCTGTCCATCAGCGCGCGGACCCGCTCGATGAAGCGCGGAATATGGCGGTGCCCCTGATTGTAGCGGCGCTCCTGATAATCGAACGGCCGCGTGCGCTGCCCGGCCTGGTTCGGGTGCGGCGGATTGGGGCGCAGGCGCGGATCGTGCATCAGGAAGTTGAGCGCATCGAGCCGGAAGCCGTCCACCCCGCGGTCCAGCCAGAAGCGCGAAACATCGAGCAAGGCCTGCTGCACTCGCGGATGATGCCCGTTGAGCTGCGGCTGCTCGCGCAGGAAATTGTGGAAATAATATTGCCGCCGCCGGGCATCCCACGTCCAGGCAGGGCCGCCGAACACGCTCTGCCAGTTGGAAGGCGGCGAGCCGTCCGCCTTAGGGTCCGCCCAGACGTACCACCCGGCATGGTCGCCCTGCCGATCGGATCGGCTGGCCTGGAACCAGGGGTGCTGATCGGAGGTATGGGCAAAGACCTGATCGATGATCAGCCGCAGTCCCAGCTCGTGGGCGCGGGCCAGCAGGGAGTCAAAATCGGCGAGGGTGCCGAAGATCGGGTCGACATCGCAATAATCGGCGACGTCATACCCGAAGTCCCGCATCGGCGAGGTGAAGAAGGGCGAGAGCCAGATCGCGTCCACGCCCAGGCTGGCGACATGATCCAGACGCGCGGTGATCCCCGGTAGATCACCGACGCCGTCATCATTGGAATCGGCGAAGCTGCGCGGATAGATCTGGTAGATCGTCGCGCCCTGCCACCAGGGCAGCGTGTTGGGCGCGCGCTGGCTGACGGGAAGGCTGGTGGCGGCAGGCTGGTGATTCTCGCTCATCCGCGCCAAACTGCATGGGAAGTTGGGCGCTGGCAATTGCGTCGGGTAGCCATCAGCCTGCAAGCCACCCGGAACGAGGGACGAATGCGAACAAGAGCCGGGATTTGCGCGAAAAAGCAGCGCTATGCGACCGAAGCGGACGCCCGCGCGGTGGCGCTCCGCGCAGCGATTACGCTCCGCCCCTATCGCTGCGCCCTCTGCCGCCAATATCACCTCACCAGCCGAACGAAGGGGATGCGAGTGCTGAAAAAATTGACCTAAGCGGCGTTGCGCTTGATTGTCTGGACGTTACACTCGATCTTTAAATCAGGCCGCTTCGTCGGAAAAGAGAACATCATGCTAATCAGCGAGTCCTATCGCGAGCTAAATAAAGATGTTCACGCTGGCGGTCGCTACGGTCAGAATGGCGATAAATGGCTCGATCAAGTGGAAGATCTCATCCAGCGATATCTCCCTGCATCCATTCTGGACTATGGTTGCGGCCAAGGCGCGCTCGGTAAGGCACTTGAGCGGCCAATTTTCGAATACGACCCCGCAATCGAAGGTAAAGATACGCTTCCTAAACCTGCGGATCTGGTCATTTGCACTGACGTGATAGAGCATATCGAGCCGGAGTTAATCGACGAGGTTCTTGCGCATCTTCATTCCCTTACGAAGAAGGCGATCTTCATCGTCATCGCGACCCGTGCGGCAAATAAAATCCTCGCTGACGGAAGAAATGCTCATTTGATCGTTGAACCGTGGCCTTGGTGGGAAAAGAAGATAGCTCTCCGGTTCAGCGTGGTGGATAAGGTGATTGATCCTATGCAGGCGGTCGTGATCCTCGAACCTTTAGGCAGACTCGAATCTCTCTGCAGACGCGGTCTGGCAACGCTGCGAAAACGGTGAGATCAACCGTCGTCTGCAGCTCTGCTACCGACTGCGCGGTCTGCGCCTTTCTCATTTTGTAGGCGGCCTTCTGATTTGAAGCAGTCAATCCATCAACGGGAGAGAGCGATGCGGTTTCAGGACAAGGTTGTGCTCGTCATTGGCGGCAACAGCGGGATCGGGCGTGCCGCCGCGCAAGGATTTGCTGCCGAGGGCGCGCGTGTGTTCCTCACTGGGCGGTCGCAGGCGACCATCGATGAGACCGTGGCGGCGATTCCCGGCGCGCAGGGCTTCCAGGCGGATATCGCGCAGATCGACAGCAACGATGCCGTGCTGGATGCCATCCGCGCAGCGCATGGGCGGATCAACATATTGTTCGTGAATGCCGGGATCGGCGCTTTCGCTCCCGTGGAGGAGGTGACCCCAGCGCAGTGGGACGAGGTGCATGACGTCAATCTGCGCGGTTGCTTCTTTGCCGTTCAGAAGGCCCTGCCACTGATGGGGCAGACACCCGGCGGCGCCATCGTCATCACCGGCTCGATCGGATCGGTTGCAGCAGTGCCCGGCAACGCCATGTATGCGGCGGCGAAGGCGGGGCTGCGCGCGGTGGCGCGTACGCTCGCTGCTGAGCTGATCGGGCGGGGCATTCGCGTCAACATGGTCAGCCCCGGTCCCACCGAAACGCCGATCATCAACCGCTCCGGCCTGCCACCCGAGGCCGTGGCGGGCATGCGCGCGATGATGACCGACGCCATCCCGATGAAGCGTATGGGCACGCCAGAGGAGATTGCGCGCCCGGTGCTGTTCCTCGCCTCGGACGAAGCCAGCTTCATCACCGGCATCGACCTGTATGTGGACGGCGGCTGCGTCGAGCTTTAGCCTCGGGAGTCGGGCCTTCGAGCAGGATCAGGCCGAGAGATCGACGCTTGCGCTTTCCATCGGCCAGACTGAAGCGGCTGTTCCCTGCCTATCTTTGCGCCCTGCCCCGTGGAGCCGGGCGAGAAGAAAACGCCCGAACCCCCAACTGCCCAGGCCCGACGCCGCGTTGATATGGCCGACTGCGCCGGCATCGGCAAAACGGCTGCCCCAGAACTGGGCGAGACGCCTTGCCCGGTGGTATTGGATGTACGGATCATCACGGCTCGCCACCAAAATCGAGGGGAAAGGCAATGGAGCGCGCGAGGCTGGGGCGAACGGCTCCAGCCGCTCATCCAGCGGTGCCAAATCCAGTTCGGGCGGCGCAACAAGCAGCGCGCCGACAACCGGATAACCGAAGTCCGGCCGCTCCATCGCAGCCCAGGCAGCGACGGCGTGGCACCCCAGACTGTGCGCCGTCAGAATGACCGGCCGGCCCGCGCTGCGGATCGCCAGATTGAGCTTGCTCACCCAATGCGTGCGGTTGGGCCGCGCCCAATTGCCGAGGTCGGCACGGACGCAATCGTCAATCTCACGCTCCCAAATGCTCTGCCAATGGGCGGGGCCGCTGCCGTCCAATCCCGGCACGGTGAGGACCAGCGGGGGCGACAATGTGGATGTGACATGATCCATGATCAAAACTCCTGTTCTCAGGGCAGATCAGTCGGCTCGGTCTACGTCCCGATCGTCTCGCGGTATAATGTCTAACGTTTAAGTTGACAATATGATTGCGGTGGAGCGTGCGCTGATGCGGCCACGTGGTTCCCCCATGAACGATGCCGTTACCGATTAAACCGGCAGTCCCACATAATTCTCGGCGATGCTGGTCTGCGCGGCGATGCTGCCGGCGATATAGTCCAGTTCGGCAACCTGCATGGCGCGCTCGAAGGGGCCGTCTTCGGGGAAGCGGTGCATGAGGCGCGTCAGCGACCAGCTGAACCGTTCGGCCTTCCAGACGCGGGCCAGGGCCTTGTCCGAATAGCCGGCGACGGCATCGGCATCGCCCCGCTTGAAGAAGGCGGTGAGCGCCGCGGCAGCATAATGCACGTCGCTAGCGGCAAGGTTGAGGCCCTTGGCGCCGGTGGGCGGCACGATATGGGCGCTGTCGCCGCAGAGCAGCAGGCTGCCATGGCGCATCGGGGCGAAGACGAAGGAGCGCAACGGCGCGATGGACTTCTCCAGCGCCGGGCCACGGGTGATGTGCGCGGCGGCATCCGGCCCGAGGCGGATCGCCAGTTCGTCCCACACGCGCTCATCCGGCCAGTCCTCGATCTTCTCGGTCAGCGGCACGTCGACATAATAGCGGCTGCGCGTCTCGCTGCGCATGGAGGCCAGCGCGAAGCCACGCTCGTGATTGGCGTAGATCAGCTCGTGATTGCAGGGCGGCACATCGGCGAGGATGCCGAGCCAGCCGAAGGGATATTCCCGCTCATAGGACTGGCCCGCGCTGGCCGGGATCGCCTGACGGCTGGGGCCATGATAGCCATCGCAACCGACGATGATGCGCGCATCCACGCGGTGTTCGCGCCCATCCTTGCTGTAGGTGACATAGGGCGTGTCGCTCTCGATCTCGTGCAGGGCGACATCGGCAGCACCATAGACGACCTCCAGCCCGCGCTCGTCACAGGCATCCATGAGATCCTTGGTCAGTTCGGTCTGGCCATAGACGACGACATGGCCGCCGGTGAGCTTGGCGATATCGATGCGAATCAGCCGCTCGCCATCGGCCAGGTTGAAGCCATCGTGCACCAGACCCTCGGCCTTCAGCCGCGCATCAAGGCCAAGGCGTTCCATCAGCTCGACGGTGACGCGCTCCAGCACGCCGGCACGGATGCGGCCGAGCACATAATCGGGCGTCTGGCGCTCCAGCACGATACAATCGATGCCCTCAGCCCGCAGCAGATGCCCTAGCAGCAGACCCGCCGGCCCAGCGCCAATGATGCACACCTGTGTCATTCCATCCTCCTCGCAGACTCTTGGCCGCATATCCGCATGACGGCGCGCATTTGGGAAGGGACAGTTGCGACAAGCTCTGGTATTTTCCGGACATGACTTCCCTCCCCCATCCTCCACACCATTCCCGCGAAGCGATCATCCCAGCTTACGATCTCTATGGCGAGGACAAGGCGGCACGGCGCGAGGACTTTTTCCACGCCGAGACGATTGCCGTGCGCAGCCGGCGCTATGACTGGGAAATCGCGCCCCACACCCATGCGTCGCTCACGCAGATGCTGTGTGTGGCACGGGGCGAGGTGCGGCTGCATCTTGCGGGGGAGGATCGGCGGGAGGCCGGTCCTTTGCTGGTCTGCGCGCCGAGCGGAATTGTGCATGGCTTCGGCTTCTCGCCCGATGTCGAGGGATTTGTCGTGACGGCCTCACAGGATTTTGTGGACAGTCTCACCCGGCAGGATGCGCTGGGGCAACATCTCCGGACGTCGGCGATCCTGCGACCGGACGCAGCGCTGACCGCGCGTCTGGAAGCTTTGGGCACCGCTCTGGTCGAGGCCGAGCAGGACCGGTTCGCACCCAATGGCCAGCGGCTGCATCATGCGCTTGCCGAAGCCTGGCTACGCACGACCCTTGCTGCCGGCGCGCCGCTAGATGCCGCGCGGTCTACCCTAGCCGAGCGGTTTCGCGTGATGGTCGAGGCGACTTATCGCGAGCATCGACCGATCGAGCATTATGCGCAGCGGCTGCATTGCACGGTCCGCACGCTCTCGCGCCAGACACAGGCCAGCTTCGGCATGACGCCGCTGCAGATCATCAACCGCCGGCTGCTGTTTGAGGCGCGGCGGTTGCTGCGCTTCACCAATGCCGGCTGCTACGAGGTGGCGGCGGAGCTTGGTTTTGACGACCCATCCTACTTCTCGCGCTTCTACAAGCGGATGACCGGACGGGCACCAGGCCTGGAGAAACGGCGTGAGAACGTGTGAGACGTACCGGTCAGGCGGCCGCCCGCTCCGCCCCGCTCTCCTGTCGCGCCAGCTTCTCGACCAGACGATTGAACAGGGTCACGCCGCGATCGTGCACGGTGGGCATCACCTGCACCTCTTCCGTATCATCGATCACGCGCTGCTGGGCCTCGATCATCACCTTGTCCTCGGCGAAGGCCTGATCGGCCATGCGCATCAGAACATCGCGCAGCGCCTCATCCCCATGGCTGCGATGCGGCCCCCAGGAGAAGAAATAGCGCGCGCTCTTGTCGCGCATGGGCGTCACCGCCTGGCTGGTGAAGGTGACGCCGCTCACCGCCTGAGAGAGCTCCGGCTGGCCATAGTCGCAAGCCTTCGCGGTGCCGAGCGGGAAGACACCGCCGGTCATCAACAGGATGCCGGGAATGAGGAAATCATAGCTCATGAAACTGTCCATCGGTTCGGGGCTGCGGCGCGAGGCCGATCCGATGGCGTTCTCCGTCCAGCGCTCATAGCGGATTCCCCGCTCCAGCGGCGTTATGCGCGCCGGCGTCTCGGCAAATTGCGGCCCGGAGCCGAAGCTCTCTGCATGGACGAAGGTCAAATGGCTGAAATCGAGCAGATTGTCGTTGATGAGCCGCGCTTCCGCCGCATAATCGAGATAGCCGTGGCCGAGGATGTAATCGGGATGGTCCAGCCCCACGGCGGGCGGAATCAGGCGCTCATCGGCCGCGTCGACATCACCCATCCAGACCCACAGCCAGCTATGCCGATCCACCACGGCATAGCGGCGCACGCGGGCCTGCGGCGGGATCTGCGCCTGGCCGGGGATCTCGACGACCTGCCCGTCTGCATCGAACAGCAGGCCATGATACATGCAGCGCAGCCGCTCCCCTTCACAGCGGCCCAGCGAAAGCGGCGCGAGGCGGTGCACACAACGATCTTCCAATGCGTGGAGCGCGCCGGACGCCGTGCGCCAGATGACGATCCGCTCGCCGAGGATCGAGATGGCAAAGGGTTTCTCCACCTCCAGTTCATGCGACCATCCCGCGACATACCAGGCATTGCGAACATAGGCCATGACAGGCGCCTCTCCAGCTTCATCCACTGCACGCAAATTGACTTAACGGTGTTAAGGAGTCAATGATCCTCTATGGCTTCCCCCATCTCCGTCCCGCTGGATATCGAGCGCTTGCTGCAGGCGGCATTCGCGCAGCTGGAGGCGGAGGGGCTGGACGCGCTGAGCATGCGCAAGCTGGCCGCGCGCCTCAATGTGCAAGCCCCGGCGATCTATTGGCACGTCAAGGACAAGGCCGAGTTGCTGGGGCTGATGGCCCGCCGCATTCATGGCCGGGCTTATGCGGACGTTACCCACGCCGAGGATTGGCGCGACTGGCTGCGGCGGTTCGGGCGGGCACTGCGGCGCAGCTTCCTTGCCCATCGCGATGGCGCGCTGCTCTGTGCAGTGTCTCGCCCGCCGGCGGAGGCCGATCCCCTTGTCCATGCCCAGCGCATCGCCGCTCCGCTGGTGGCGCTGGGGCTGCATCAGCAGGACGCCTTGGCCCGTCAGGCCTCGGTCATCTCCTTCGTGCTGGGTTGGTCCGCCTTCGAGGCGAACGGGCCGATGCATAGCTTCCTCGACAATATGCTCGATTTCGAGGGGAGCTTCGAGCCGGGGCTGGACGCTCTGGTGGCGGGCTTCCCGGAGGTTGCGAGCGAGGCTTAGCCCGCCAGCCAGCGCGACAACCGGCTCCCGGCATCGTTCACGAGGGCGCGCGAATCGCCCTGCTCCACGATCCGGCCATCCAGCACCAGCGCAATCTCGTCAGCCGCATCGGCGGCATCGCGCACATCATGGGAGACGAGAATGATGGGGATATCCGAGCCAGCGCGCAATTCGACCAGCAGGCGATGGAGCGCGCGGCGGGTCGGGTGATCCACAGCCGAGAAAGGCTCATCGAGCAGCAGCACCTGCGGATCGCGCGCGAGCGCCCGGGCCAGCGCGACGCGCTGCTGCTGTCCGCCGGAAAGTTCACGAGGCCGCCGGTCCTCAAGCCCTTCGAGATGGACCTGCGCCAACAGCGCATCCGCCCGCCCCTGCCGCTGCGTCGCCGGGATATCCAGCAAGGCTTCCATCACATTCTGCCGCGCGCTCATGTGAGGAAACAGGGCGTAGGATTGGAACACGAAGCCGACATGCCGGTCCCGCGCGCCCACATGGATGTCGGCCTGCGAGTCCAGCCAGCATTGGCCGTTGACACTGATCCGCCCGGTAGCAGGCGTCAGCAACCCCGCAATCGCGCGCAGGATAGAGGTTTTCCCCGCGCCCGAAGGACCGACGAGCGCCAAGGTCCGTCCACGCGCCAGAGTGAGTGCCACGTCCAGCGCGATGGGCGCATGATGGCGCAGATGCAGGGTCACGCCCTCGCCGCCCGCCTCAGCCATGTCGGCGCCCCCTCTGCCCCAGGAGGAAGACAAGGCTGACCGCCACCAGCGAGACGGCCATCAGCAGCAGCGCCATCTCATTGGCCGAGACCATGTCGAACGCCTGCACGCGATCATAGAGCGAGAGCGCCAGCGTGCGCGTCTTGCCCGGAATCGACCCGCCGACCATCAGCACGACGCCAAACTCGCCCAGGGTATGAGCGAAGGTCAGCACCGCCCCGGTGAGGATGCCCGGCCAGGCGAGCGGCAGTTCGATCCGCCAGAGGCTGCGCCAGAGCGAATGGCCGCAGGTCGCCGCGGCATCGCGCAGATCGGCATCGATGCTCTCGAACGCCCGCTGCACGGGCTGAACCGCAAAGGGGAGATTGACCAGCACTGATGCGAGCAGGATCGCCTCGAAGCTGAAGGCCAGCCCACTGCCGAACAGCGCGCTCCAAACGCGCCCCGCCCAGCTTTGCGGCCCCATGGCGGAGAGCAGGTAAAAGCCGATCACCGTCGGTGGCAGGACCAGCGGCAACGTCACCAGCGCCTCGATCACCGCCCGGCCGCTAAAGCGCGCCAGCGCCAGCCAGCGCCCGAGCACCAGCGCCAGCGGCAGCAGGATCGCGACGGTGAGCGCCCCGAGCAGGAGCGAGAGATTAAGCGCTTGCCAGTCCATCGCCGGTCAGAGTTCTCCGGCCGGCAGGGTAAAGCCGTATTTGGCAAAGATCGCCTTGGCAGCAGGCTCGGCCAGATACGCATAGAAGCGCTCGGCCACCGGCCCCGCCGTCTTCATCAGCACCATGCGCTGGCGCAGCGGGGTGTGCCAGTCAGCGGGGATCAGCACATAGGCCGCCTTGCCCTTCAAGGCGGGATCGAGCACCAGCGAATGCGCAACGATGCCGCCCTGCGCCCCGCCTTCCGTGGCGAACTGCAGCGCCTGCGACACATTTTCCCCCAGCACGAGCTTATCCTGAAGCGGCTTCCACAGGCCGGCATGATCCAGCGCCTCCTGCGCGCGGCGACCATAAGGCGCATGTTCGGGATTGGCGATGGCAAAGCGGCTGATGTCCCCGAGCGCCAGCGCCTCACGCAGACCCGCAAGCTGGGAATCGAGCCTGAGCGGCGATCCCTTGGGCGCGATCAGCGCCAGGCGCCCGATGGCGTAGAGCCGGCCTTCATCGCGGGTTTTGCCGGCCTTGGCGAGTTGCGTCACGTAGCTTTCATCGGCGGAAAGGAAGAGTTCGAACGGCGCGCCCTGCTGCAATTGCCGCGTGAGATTACCCGAGGCACCGAAGTTGAGCACGATCTTCTCACCTGTCTCCTTTTCGAACGCCGCCGCCGCATCGGTCAGCGCGAGGCGTAGGTCGGCAGCAGCCGCGATCTGCGGCGCCGGCTCGGACTTGCCGCACGCGACCAGCGCCAGCAGGCCGAGCAGCACGGCGCAACGGCGCAGCAGATGAGTCATGAGAGGTCCGCCCTTCGATCGATGTATGACATTGCACACATCGACGTCTGTGGGGCGCTGTGTCAAGTGTCCTGCATGCGCAAGAGGCGCGCGTAGGAGGTCGGCAAGGCGTGAGTGAGGACGGCGGAACGACGCTGAAGATCAAGGCGCAGGTGATCGCTGATGGTGTGATCGCCATCGGGCCGGGCAAGGCGCAGCTCCTCGCGGAGATTGCGCGAACAGGGTCAATCGCGGCGGCAGGCCGGGCGATCGGAACCAGCTATCGCCGCACCCGCGACATGGTCGATATTCTCAACACGGGATGGGGCGCCCCGCTAATCGAAACCGCCAAGGGCGGCGCCAGCGGGGGCGGATCGCGCCTCACCGATCACGGCCGGGCGGTCTTGGAAGCCTATCGGCAGCTCGAAACCGCAGTGCAGGCGGCCGGAATGGCCCATTCGCAATACCTCATCGATCTGATGAACGGCCCCGCGAGGAGATGAACCGGGCGCAGCAAGATGCCGCGCCCGATCCTTTGTCTGGTCTTCAGAAGCTGGCGGCCAGCACGGCGCGCGCGGCGTGGGACTGGCCCTGGTCGGCAATGCTGCCGGTGTAGGTGACGCCCAGGCTCAGGTTGCGCGTGGCCGACCAGCGGATGCCCGCATCGACCAGCGCCGCATTGCGTGCGAGCGGCACGCCCTCGATGCGGAAGTCCGCTCCCCCCGCCACGAAGGCGAGATCGGACGTAACCGACCGGCCGGTCAGAGCATGTTGCCAGCCCAGCTTCGCACCGATGCTCACCGGCGATCCGACATTGAGCGGAACGCTGGCCTTGAGGCCGAGCGTGGCCCAGGCGCGGCGACGCTCCTTCTCTTCACCGGTCAGCGCGAGCGAACCACCTGCCTCGGTGAACGCATCGTTCTTCAGCCAGATTGCATTCACGCCAACGAACGGCTCGACCGTGCCGATGCCGAGCGGAACCGCCGTGCCGGCTTCACCGAAGGCCTGGATCGCGCGGCCGCCATAATTGGCGGTCAGCGTCTGGGCGATATCGCCAACCACAGCAGTACGACGCGTCTTGAAGTCGTAGTCGCTATAGCTTGCGCCGGCCCGCAGGGCAAGGCGGCCGACGTCGCCGCCGGCATAGATCGCGCCGCTGACGGTTTCGGTATCCGCTTGGGACTGGCGCGCGCCGATCGAGGTATCGCCATTCGCATAGCCGCCGGCCACGCCGATGCGCAGGGCGCCCATCTGCGTCTCCAGCCCGACCTGGAAGCCATAGGCATCGCTCGAAACGTCCGCCACGTTGCGGTTGCCATCGAGCTGGTTCCAGGAGCGGTGAACATCCGTCCACAGGGTCAGGCCTTCTCCGGCAGGCGCCGCCATGCGGGAGAGCAGCGCGCGCCGCATCTCGTCCGCCTGCTGCGCGACCACGGTCAGCGTGGAGGCATGGACCTCGCCCGAGAGGCTGTCGAACGCCGCCTGGGCACCCTGCGCCGACTCGCCGACCAGTTCCAGATAGACCGGGGTCGCGGCGGAGAAGCTGGTGCCGAGGGCCACCGCGGTGGCCCGCTGGTTGGCCGTCACGGCGACATCGGCGAACTGCACGTCGTTGCGGGTCAGCGTCAGCGTCACGGCATTGGCGCCATAGGTCAGGTTCGGCAGCAGGAAGGCGAGGTTGCTGGTCACATCCTCAAACTCGCCGACAACGCCGCCAGCCGCCGTGAGAATCTGGTAGCTGGTCTGCGGGCGGTAATCACCATTAGCAGCCAGCACCTGCACGGTGCCGCCTTGCAGCGTCGCGACGCCCGAGGCCACAACACGGTCGCTCGCGCCCGAGGCATCGACCTCAACCTCGAACACCGAGCCCTGCTCGAACAGAACAGTGGTGGCTGCCTGAAGCTGACCGATCGAGTTGCCGGGTGCTGCCTTGGCGTTGGTGCGCACGATGAGGCCGCCCACCGTGCCGTTGCCGCCGATCGATCCGCCGCTCTCGACGATCACGCCGGAGTTGGCGATGGAGCCATTCACGGCCAGCCGGCCCTCCTCCACGATGGTCGCGCCGGAGTAGCTGCTGGTGCCAGTGAGGTTCAACTTGCCCTCGCCCGTTTTGACGAAGCTGCCGGTGCCAGACACCGCGCCACCGAAGCTGCCATCGACAGACTGGTCCATCACCAAGGTGCCGGCGTTAAGCACATTGCCGGTGCCGATCGTCGTGCTGCTGGCCTGCAGCGTGCCGGCAGCGATCGTGGTGCCGCCGGTGTAGCTGTTCGCGCCGGTCAGCACGAGCGTGCCACTTCCGGTCTTCACGAAGCTGCCGCTGCCGGCGATTTCGCCGCCCATCGAGACGTCGTTGGCGCCCGTATCAAGGGCATTGAGGCCAGCCATAAGGGTGACGGGCACATTGACCGTGCCGTCCGCGCCGAAGCGCAGGCGACCCTGCATCAGCACCACGCCGCCAGTGCCCAGCGCATCCGCGCTGGCGATCTCGACAGTGGAGCTGTCGGTGATCACCGTGCCGCCCTCAAAAGTGTTGGTGCCGGTCAAGGCGAGCGAGCCTTGCCCGGAAACGATCAACCCGCCGACACCGGTGATGGTGCCCGCAAACGTGCCGCTATTGCCGGCCGTATTGACGAACGCCCCATTGTCGGTGATCGAAACGTCCGCCGTCACCAGATTGGCCGGATCGCTACCACCGGTCAGATCCAGCGTGCCGCCATCGAAGCTGATCGTGCTGCCGGTCGCCGCGCTGTCACCCAAGGTGAAGCTCGGCTGACTGTCATCGATGACAGGGGTGCCGCCGACTGGCGGCAGGTTGGGATCAATCTGGAAATCACCGGCGACGAAGCCAATCATCCGGTCTACCAGCGAGCGCAGAGCCGGCGTATCCGTCCAGGCAGCAGCCTGGAACGTGTTAACATCAAGATAGCTTAGCAAACGACCGGCAGGCGCATTAGCCAGCGACCCGGCGCCAAAGGCTAGACCGGTGCCAAATCCGGTCCCATTCGGGCCCGCGGTTGTGAAGAACGTTCCGGTGCCTGGACTCGTGAATGCGCCCGCCCAGGGCACAAAGAACTCCGTGGCTGCATCAGCTACGATCAACCCACTGCCGTTGAACAGATCGGTTACATACTGGTTTGTCACATCAGTGGCGTCGACCGTGACATTGCCGCCACCGGCAGCACTGATGAAGCTTGAAATGGAATTGTTCCGCAGGGCCTGACCCGGGTTTTCACCCAGAAGAAAAAGCCCGCCCGCGTTGCTCAGATAGGTCAAATAATCGGTCTGCTCGCCTCCCGAGAGCGCGGCATCGTAACGCACGTCCCATACCTGCGCGATCGGGCTGCTGCCGTTGATGTTGGCGGCGTCCTGCTGGATCGTGACCGAGTAGCCGGCCGCCTCCAGACGCTCTTTGAGGCCGTTTGATGCACTGACATTCGGGCCCGTGCTGTTCGTAACGATAATGACGTCACCCGACGACGCCATCGCGGTCGTCGACGCGGAGGCGAGCAGAAGCGCTGCTGCCCCGAAGGCAACATGGTTGAAATTCTTGAGCAAATCCCCGATTCCCTTGCTGGATTGTGGGTCCAGCCAATGGTGATCGAAGATTAACAGATATTAAAAATTCATTCGTTTCATCGCATAAGATGCGATGAGCCGTGCGAGGTGTTCAGCGCTACTCAGTCGATCCGATAAACCGAAAGCCGCACCGTCTGGCCGACCTTGCCGCCTGTCGCGACAAACAGGGCGCGGTTTACCCAGTCGTACCCCGCATGGCCGGTTTCCAGTCGAATGAAAGAGCGCATGTAATAGTCGGACGGCGGCACCTGTTCGCCGGACGCGATGCGGGCCGAGACCTCGGGCGAGGCATGGCGGATGCCGAGGCCCACGATCTCGATGACCGCGCCGTCCTGCGTTTCCATCGCATATCGGGCGTCGAGCTGCGCCACGCCGCCGGGTTGCACGGTTTGCCAGTCTGCGCCGACGTTCAGAAGCGTGCCATTGAGCAACGGTCCTGTCACCGTGCCGCCGACCACCGGGATGATCCGCCGTGTGCCAGCCGGTGTAATGCCCATCTCGTGCGGAGGATCGAGCCGGATCTCGAAATCGCAGACGTGCGAGAGGCCCGGCGCGGGCAGCGTCATGCCGCGACCTTCGCGACCAGCGCGCCCGGCTCGATCGTCGGCGGCGCGGCGTTGAGCGTATCGCGCGCGAAGCCGGCCGCCTGCTGATAGGCGAGCATGAAGGCAGAGCGCTCGGCGGCGGGCAGCACATCCTCGATGTCCTCAAACGCACCGCCGCAGCGCTCCTCGACCAGTTCCAGCAGCCCGAAGGGGCCGGAGCCGCGATTGCGCATGGCGACCTGGCCGATGGGACCGCAGAGCTTCTCGTCAAAGGCGCGCAGTGCGGCCGGCGTCACGCCATGCGCCAGCAGTTCACGGCCGATCACCCGCGCATCGACGATTGCCTGCGACGCGCCGTTTGAGCCGGTCGGGTACATGGGATGCGCGGCATCGCCCATCAGCGCGACGGGACCATCGACCCAGGTCGGCAGCGGATCGCGGTCGATCATCGGATTTTCATAGGCGACATCCGACTTGGCCAGCAGTTCCGGCAGGTTCAGCCAATCATAGACGAACCCGTCGAACTCATGCGCGAACTCGGCGAGCTCAACCGGGCGGAACCAGCCGGATTTGCGCCAGTCATGATCGGTGTCATAGGTCTTCTCGGCGATCCAGTTGATATCGGCCAGCCCCTCCTCATCGGGATGCGAGATGGGGTAGATCACCACGCGGTGCCGGCTGGTGCCAAGGCCGACGAAGGAGGAACCGGTGCGGATCGGGACGCCGCGCGCGGTGCCACGCCACATGATCGTGCCGCCCCAATGGATCGGCGGCTGATCCGGGTGCATCTGTGCGCGGACGCTGGAATGGATGCCATCTGCCCCGAACAGCAGGGTGCCATCGACCTCGACCGTGCCGCCAGCAGCGAGATCGACCAGCGCGGTCACGCCACCCTCCGCTCGCTTGCGATAGCCGGTCACCTTATGGCCGAGCTTCAGAGCCTCCGGCCCCAGCCGCTCGATCACCTTGCGGCAGAGCATCAGGTGGAAGGCGCCCCGGTGGACGGCATATTGATGCCAGTCATAGCCGGCAACCTTGCCGCGCGGCTCGGAGTAAATCTCACGGCCGTTCAGCCCGACCAGCGCCCATTCCCGCGCCGGAATGCCGATCTCGTCCAGATCCGCCTCGCTTATGCCGAGATCTTCCAGTTCGCGAATGGCATTGGGCTGGATGTTGATGCCCACACCGAGCGGCTTCAACTCGCGCACGCTCTCGAACACCGTGCAAGGCACACCGATCTGATGAAGCGTGAGCGCCAGGACGAGGCCGCCAATGCCGCCACCGGCGATCAAGACATGGTCGTGCGTCATCGAAAATATTGCCCTTTCCGTGCGGGCCTAACCCAGCCGACCCGAGCCGGCGCCTCATCTGCCCGAGGGGAGCGCTGTACCGTCGTGGGGGCGCAGTGGCAATGTGGTGGGATCAATCGTATGCCGGCTGCTGCGGGGTAGCGGCGGCCAAAAGTAGGACGCGATGGTCGGGCGGCTGAGCCCTGGGCTCCTGCCTTCTCACGAGCACTGGCTTTGACTTGTCGCGCACCCCTGCCGTGTTCCTGCGGAGGCAGGAACCCAGGGCGCAAGGGCACTGCGGCTGGGCGCTAGGCTCCTGCCTGCGCAGCAGCACTGAAGGAAGCAGGACCGGCGCGACGTTCCGCAGCACCAAGCGCGCCGTTCATATCGAGCGAAGTCGAGACACCCGGGACCTGTGCTTGCCGTGTCTCGACTTCGCTCGACACGAACGGGAATGCAACAATGGACAAACAGTACGCCCAAAACCAAAGAAGCCCGCCCCTTCCCTTCGGAAGGCGCGGGCTCTTTGGCGCTATGATCGCGCTCCGATCAGATCGGGAAGTGGCCCGGCTGGGTTTCCACAGTTACCCAGCGCAGCTCGGTGAAGCTGTCGATGCCGGCCTTGCCGCCGAAGCGGCCATAGCCCGAACCCTTGACGCCGCCGAAGGGCATCTGGGCTTCGTCATGCACGGTCGGGCCGTTGACATGGCAAATGCCGGACTGAATGCGCCGCGCGATGCCGAGGCCCTTGGCGATATCCTTGGTGAACACCGACGCCGAGAGGCCATATTCGGTGTCGTTGGCCAGTTCGACTGCATGCTCGGCATCTCGGGCGCGAATGATGCCGACGACCGGCCCGAAGCTCTCATCGCGGAACAGCTTCATGTCCTGCGTCACCTTGTCGATGACATGGGCGGGCATCAGCACATTGTGCGTCGTCTCGCCGCCGGTGAGCTGGGTCGCGCCCTTGGCCAGCGCGTCCTCGATCAGGCTCTGGCAGTGCGCCACGGTCTTGGCGTCCACCACCGCGCCGAGCGGGGTGTTGCCCTGACGGGGATCGCCCACGGGCATGGAGGCGACCTTCTCCTTGAACTTGGCGGCGAAGGCGTCGGCAACAGCATCGACCACGATGATCCGCTCGGTCGACATGCAGATCTGCCCCTGATTCATGAACGCGCCGAAGGCCGCGGCCTTCACCGCTTCATCGAGATCGGCATCTTCCAGAATGACCAGCGGTGCCTTGCCGCCCAGCTCGAGCAGAACGGGCTTCAAGTGCTCGGCAGCGCGCTTGGCGATGATCTTGCCGACGGCGGTCGAGCCAGTGAAATTGATGCGGCGAACCTGCGGCGCATCGATGAGCGCGCCGACGACATCCGCGGCGTCTTCCGGCGCGTTGGTGACGACGTTCACCACGCCCTCGGGGAAGCCGGCCTCGGCAAACGCCTCGATGATCAGCGCGTGCGTACGCGGGCAGGATTCCGATGCCTTGAGGATGACGCTGTTACCACAGGCGAGCGGCACGGCGATGGCGCGCACGCCGAGGATGATCGGCGCATTCCACGGCGCGATGCCGAGGATGACGCCCACCGGCTCGCGCAGCGCCATGGAGAGGCAGCCGGGCTTGTCCGAGGGGATGACCTCGCCATTGATCTGGGTGGTGAGCGCGGCAGCCTCACGGATCATGCTCGCAGCCAGGCCGAGATTGAACATCGCCCAGCCCGCCGTCGCACCGATCTCGCCCATCATCGCTTCGACGAAGGCATCCTTCTTGGATTCCAGCGCGGCGGCGGCTTTCATCAGCACAGCGCGGCGCGCATTCGGCCCCATGACCGACCAGCTCTGGAAGCCCTCTGCGGCCTTGGCGGCGATCGGCGCGATATCGGCGGCCTTCATCGCCGTCGCCGAGGATGCGACCTCGCCCGTCATCGGATTGTTGCGGCTAAACTCCATGGCGTTCCTCCAGTTCTCTCTCTCAAGACCAGTGTCGCGCACTCGCATGAGGCCGGATCGCAATGATCAGACCAAATGCGTGCGGCGGCGCGGCTCCCCTCTGCCTTGCGGAACCGCCGGATGCAATTGTCTTGCGCGCCCCAAGCTCGACTTGCGCCCAGAAATGAAGGAACAGGGGTCGATGCTCGCGCGTTGTGGCGCATAACTGGGAATAGACGGCGGGTTCGAGACGTGCAGGCATCCGAAGACCTCAGGGCAGCATCGTTGGAGAGCTATCGGCAGTTGGTCGAAAGCATCACCGATTATGCCATGTGCATGCTGGATCGCACGGGCCACATCACGAACTGGAACGCAGGCGCGCAAAAGCTCAAGGGCTTCCGGCCGGAAGACATTATCGGCGTGCATTTTTCGCGCTTCTACACGACCGAAGACGTGGAAAAGGGCATGCCCGAGCGCGCGCTGGAGATCGCCGCGACACACGGCAAGCATGAGTCCGAGGGCTGGCGACTGCGCAAGGATGGCTCGCGCTTCTGGGCGCATGTCGTCATCGATCCGGTTCGCGACGCACACGGCGCGCTGATCGGCTATGCCGGGATCACTCGCGACCTCACCGAGCGCAAACTCGCAGAGCAGGCGCTGCGTAAAAGCGAAGAACAGTTCGCCCTGCTTGTCCAGTCGGTCACCGATTACGCCATCTACATGCTGGACCCAGAGGGCATGGTTTCCAGCTGGAATGCCGGTGCGGAGCGGATCAAGGGCTATCGCAAGGACGAGGTGCTCGGGCAGCATTTCTCACAATTCTATCAGGAAGAAGATCGCACAGCCGGCGAGCCGCAACGTGCCCTGGAGACCGCGCGGTCGGAAGGTCGGTTCACGGCAGAAGGCTGGCGCGTCCGCAAGGGCGGCGAACGCTTCCGCGCGAGCGTCGTCATCGAGGCGCTGCGCGATGAGACCGGCGCGCTTGTGGGCTTCGCCAAGATCACCCGCGACGTCACGGAGCGGGAGGCGGCCCAGCGCGCGCTGGACGAAGCGCGCGAGGCGCTGGGCCAGGCTCAGAAGATGGAAGCGCTCGGCCAGCTCACCGGCGGCGTGGCGCATGACTTCAACAATCTGCTGATGGCGATCAACAGCAGCCTCATCCTGCTGCGCCGACGGATTCCGGAACAGGCCGAGACGCAACGCCTGCTCGACAACGCCATGCAGGCAGTCGATCGGGGTGCGACGCTCACACAGCGCATGCTCGCCTTCGCACGGCGGCAGGAGCTGTCCATCGGCCGCGTGCATATTCCCGAATTGCTGCGCGGCATGACCGAACTTGTCCAGCGCACCATCGGGCCGGAATGGCCCGTCAGCATGATCATTCCGCTCGGACTGCAGGCGGTGAAGGCGGACGCCAATCAGCTGGAAATGGCGATCCTCAATCTCGCCGTGAATGCACGCGATGCCATGCCGGACGGCGGGGCGATCATCATCAAGGCGAACCGCCAGACCGTGCGGAGCAACGAGATCGCCGATCTGGAAGCGGGACATTATGTGGTTCTGACCGTGGTGGACAGCGGCATCGGCATGGATGCCGAGACGCTCAGGCGCGCGACCGAACCCTTTTTCACGACGAAGGGCGTTGGCAAGGGCACGGGCCTTGGCCTCCCCATGATCCATGGCTTTGCGCGCCAGATCGGCGGCGCGTTCACGCTCACCAGCGCGCCGGGCAAGGGAACATCTGCGCAATTGTGGCTGCCGCAGGCCGCCGAGCAGTCACAGGCAACCACGCCCGCTGCGAAGGAACCGCCGCTGCCGCCGCAAGCCAAATGTCGTGTCCTAGCGGTGGATGACGATGCACTGGTGTTGATGAACACGGTCGCGCTGCTGGAGGATCTGGGGCACGAGGTCGTCAGCGCAGTCAACGGCGCTCATGCCCTCTCAAAATTCAAGGATGGCGGCTTCGACTTGGTCATCACCGATCAGGCCATGCCCGGCATGACCGGGATGGACCTCGCCGCGGCCATCACCGCCGTGCAGAGCGACATGCCCATCATCATCGCAAGCGGATATGGCGAGGGGCTGGTCTTGCCCGAAGGGCAGATTCATCGCCTGAGCAAACCATTTGGCGAGCACCAGCTCGCCAAGGCCATTTACCAGGCCCGCTGCAGGAAGGATCGCCCTACCCCTGCCGTTTAAACGGACTTTCGCCCCATTTGCCGGGTCCGCCCGCTCAGGCGGATCGCCCTGCGCAGCAAGGATGCGAAGGTGCGCAAGACCGGCAAGCGGTCATAAAAGCGAACATCGTGGATGTCCGTGCGCGAGAGGCGCTGGTGCCCAAGGTCAGGATTCGCGACATAGGTGCGCAGGTCGGGATGGCGGTTGCGCAGGACAGACAGCGCCCCATCATAGTGCATCGGCTCGCCATCCGGGTGCCGCCCGCCTGCAGGCCGGTCCAGCATCGCGGCTAAATAGTGCGCGGCAAAGCCGATCGTGTCTCCACGCACCGCGTAGAAATGGCATCCGGCGAGCCCTTTGCCGGGTGGGATTAGCTCAAGCGGGCACTCGGTCGCTTCATATTGCCCCGGCAGAAGGCTGCCGAAAAAGATGTCCCATTCCACCTCGCCCAGCTTGGTCAGAGCGGCCGGCAGAACCGTCTCGATCCGGTCATGGAAATCGAAGTCATCCTCCAGCACCAGAACGGATCGATGCCCCGCCTCCGCCGCCTCACGCAGCACGCTCATATGGCTATCGAAACATCCCCGCGTGCCCGGCGTCGGAAACCCTGCGGCATCCGAAAAGCGCTTCGCCGTGAAGAATGCGATTTTCGGATGATCGAGGTCCAGCCCCAGACGCCTGAACTGCGCGGCCATCTCGCGGCGCCGGTCGGCCCGGTGAGGAAGATTGATGATCCGGATGGCATCGAACGCGTCAACCAGAGCGCGACCGGCGGGGGTTGGGCTTACCATCGGCTGCGGTCCTTCTCGACTGGATAATGGATGATCAGCCGCGACTCGCGCCGGCCCTCAATGGGCCTATAGACTGGGCTTCTCCCTTTAAGGAATCGCAAAGCCGCCCCAGCCGGGCCAGCGCTTTAGATCACCTTGCCGGGGTTGAGAATATTGTTCGGGTCCAGCGCGCGCTTGAGCGTGCGCATCAGCGCCAGCTCTTCTGGCGTGCGGCAGTGGTGGAGAAATTCGCGCTTGATGCTGCCGATGCCATGCTCGGCGGTGATCGAGCCGCCCCATTCGCCGACCGCCTTGTAAACCAGCGCCTCCATCTCATGCTCGGGCATCGGGTCGCGGGGGACGCGGGCGGAAAGGTGGAGATTGGAATCGGCGAGGTGGCCGAAGAAGACCGTCACGCAGTCCGGCCAGCGCTCCAGCAGCAAGTCGCGCACATAAGGGATGAAGTCGCCGATCTTGCGGGTGGGCAGGCTCACGTCGAACGCCACTTGCGGCCAATGCACGCCCTTGTGCCACTCACCGGGGCAATCACGCACTGCCCAGATGTCCTGCCGCTGCTTGTCCGACTGGGCAATCACCGCATCCTTGACGAGGCCGGATTCGATCATGCCGCCGAGCACTTCCTCGAACCGCTCGGGATCGCGCTCCGGGTCGGTCCCAAGCACCTCGACCAGCGCATAGACGCTATAACCGTGCGGCAAGGGCGGCTGGCGGCCGAGCGCCGTCGTGCCGATCTGGTAGAAGTCCGGCCACATCACCTCAAAGGCGGACAAGGTGCTCGCGAACGCCGAATTGCATTGTTTGAGCAACTCCAGCGTGGCCGCATAATCCTCGACCGCCACCACGGCGGTGCAGGCGCTGCGTGGCTTGGGGAACATCCGCAGCACCAGCCGGGTGATAACACCGAGCGTGCCCTCGCTGCCGATGAAGAGATGCTTGAGATCATAGCCGGCGTTGTTCTTGATCATTACATTGAGCGACGAGATGATCGTGCCATCCGGCAGCACCGCTTCCACACCCAGAATGAGATCGCGCATCATGCCATAGCGCAGCACGCGGTTGCCGCCGGCATTGGTGGCCGCATTACCGCCGACCTGCGCCGTTCCGCGTCCGCCAAGATCGAGCGGAAACAGAAAGCCGGCCTCATCGGCGGCGCGTTGAACGGTCTCCAACACCGTTCCCGCGAGCACGGTCATCGTGCGGCCAGCCTCGTCCAGTTCCTCGATGCCCCGCATCCGTTCCAGCGACAGTAGCAGGCAAGGCCGATCCGCAAGGCCCCCCGCGCACAGGCTGGTCAAGCCGCCCTGTGGCACGACCGGCCAGCGCTCCTCATTGCAGATCGCCATGATCTGCGAGACCTGCTCGGTCGTGCGCGGATAGGCGATGCCGGGGAGCGGAATGTCCGCCGGCATGACGTTCGTGAAATCAGAGACATGGCGCGCGAAATCGCCGTCCGTCCCATCCTTCACGATATCAGCGCCCAAGGCTTGGCGGAGGCGCGCGATGACATGGGCACCGCGCTGGGCTTCGTCCGCGAAGCCTTGTCCGCGCTCGTCCAGCGTTGCTTGGGTCATCAGGCCTCTCTCCTCTTGCAGCCACAACATAGCGCCCGGGGGCGCCCTGCATAGGCCAAGGCGATAGAACGAATCATGAAATCGGCCGCGAGCGCCGCCTCTGTTTCACCGTGAGACGGCCGTCGATTAGCGAGGCCCGTCAAAATTCTGTTAAGTATCTACATTTCTGTGATTTTTAGTGGAATTGCCATGCAAGCGGCTCCTTAAGTGCAAAAAGGTAAACTTGGTTTACGTCTTGTTAACCATAGTTTATTGTCCTCGAGGTCGGGTGATCCGACCAAATACAGGAGTCGTCGATGGTAAACGAAGTGATCGTTGAAGAACTCAGCGAGCAGGAAGTCGATCTGGTTGCGGGCGGTGGTCCGAGCCACGAATCGAGCGGTGGCATTCGCGGCTGATTTGTCAGTCGCTTCTGGTCACCACGATCAGATTGATCTTATGGCCGGGGGGGCGCGCGCGAATATGCGATCGTCCGCCCGGTTTTTATTTGTCATAACCTGAAACGGCATTTTTTCATCGCCTCGGGACAGCAGAGCATCCTAGAAAGCCGCTCAGGGGGACCGGATGCCACTCTTCAGGCGACAAGCACTCGATCATCACAACCGACTGCACGGGGACATTTTCCTCGTCCCTCCACTGCGTTGGCAGGCCATCGGCTGGCTGTTGCTTGGTCTGGTCTGTGCCGGTGTAGCCTGTCTCGCGTTCGGCAGCTTCAGCCGGACCATCAAGGCCGAGGGAAGCCTGCACATGTCAGACACGCCGTCGCCCTCCCCTTCCCAACCCGCAGCGCGCCCCTCGCCGGAATGGACGGCCCGCGTCACCGTGCCGCTCGCCCAGATCAAGGATGTTCATCAAGGCCAACAAGCCCGGGTCTCGCTCGCTGGCGGCAGCGCTGCCGACGCAACGACGCTGAGCGGCACGATTGCGGCGATCGCGACGCGCATGGACCCCGGCGAAACAACGGTGCCGGTCGAGATCCATCTGACAGCGCCAGGCGCAGAGCCGGGCAACCTCAGGGTCAGGGCCATTGACGGACAGCCTGTCACCGCGACTATCCTCATCGAACGGGTCCGCCTGTGGCGCTGGCTGTTCGCGCCGGTCCTTCCCCGCAGCGAGTCCTAGATGAACGCGCTGATTGCCAAAATCATGGGCCGGCGGCGCATTCGCCCGATCCTGCAGACCGAGGCGGCGGAATGCGGTCTCGCCTCGCTGGCAATGGTCGCCAACTGGCACGGGCATGAGCTTGATCTCAATGCCCTGCGCCAGCGCTTTGGCGTGAGCGCGCGGGGCATGACGCTGCGTCAACTGATGCAGACTGCGGACGACATGCAGCTGCTGCCGCGCCCGCTAAAACTCGATCTGGCCGGCCTGCATCTTCTGCATCTGCCCGCCATCCTGCACTGGGATCTGAACCACTTTGTCGTGCTCGAACGCGTCGAGCCGGGCCGTGCCTATGTCGTCGACCCGGTGGGCATCGCGCGTTGGTACAAGTTCGACGAACTGGGACGCCATTTCAGCGGCGTCGCGCTGGAACTGCGCCCCTCGCAGGACTTCCAGTCCGTCCGGGCCAGGCGGCGCCTGCGCTTCCGCGATCTGTGGAGCGGCATGACGGGCGCACGCCGCACCTTTGCGCAGACGGTCATCCTCTCCATCGTCATGCAGATCTTCATTCTCGCCAGCCCCTTCTATCTGCGC
The DNA here is from genome assembly GCF_025961995.1 of Sphingobium sp. B8D3A. Classification (NCBI taxonomy): domain Bacteria; kingdom Pseudomonadati; phylum Pseudomonadota; class Alphaproteobacteria; order Sphingomonadales; family Sphingobiaceae; genus Sphingobium; species Sphingobium sp. B8D3A. The sequence goes on from NZ_JAOQOS010000001.1 coordinate 2,600,023, forward strand.
ACCGCCGTCGATGAGGTTCTGCCTGCGCAGGACGGCGGCCTGCTGCTCACGCTGGCGCTGGGATTTGGCGCGCTCGCGCTCATTGGTGCCGGCGCGGCGCTGCTGCGGAAATATGTGCTGCTGTCGTCAGGCGCTCTGCTGTCCTTCGGCATCACCTCCAACATCGTCCGCCACCTCTTCCGCCTGCCCATCGCCTGGTTCGAGAAACGCAAGGTGGGAGACATTCTCACCCGCGTGCAATCCGTGCTGCCGATCCAGCGCTTCCTCATCGAAAGCGCACCGCTCGCGCTGATCGACGGCACGCTCTCGGTCCTCACCCTGGTGATGATGTTCCTGATCGCGCCCAACCTTGCGCCGATCACGCTGGTCGGGCTCGTCCTCTATTCCGGCGTTCGGCTCGCCTTGCTCGCACGCGAGAAGCAGCGTGAGGCGGAATATGTGAAGGCCCTCGCCCGTGAACAGGGCACGCTCATCGAGACATTGCGCGGCATGGTCACGCTGCGCCTCGCCGGCCGCGAAGCGATGCGCCACAGCTACTGGCAGAACCGGCTGACCGAGGCGCTCGGCGCGCGCTACCAGCATGAGCGCGTCAAGGCCTGGCACGAGACCGCCAAGACGATGATCCCCGCGCTGGAGCTGGTGATCGTCATTTTCGTCGCCGTGCGCGCCAATATGGACGGCGCCCTCACGCTCGGCACCCTGTTCGCCTATCTCGCCTTTCGCACGCAATTTGTGCAGGCCGGCCAGTCCCTTCTCGATGAAGGTGTCAAGCTTCGCCTGCTCGAACTCCATCTCGATCAGCTCGCGGACATTGTGCAGAGCGAGGAGGATGCGGGCTTTGCCGAACCGCTGAACCACGCCGATTTCTCCGGCCGAATAGAACTGCGCGATGTCCATTTCTCCTATGGCCCGCACGATCCGCCGGTGCTGCGGGGCGTCGATCTCGTCATCGAGCCGGGCGATCATGTCGCGATCACCGGCGCTTCCGGCAGCGGCAAGACCACGCTCGCCAAGATCATCCTTGGCCTGATCGATCCGACCAAGGGGGAGGTGCTGATCGACGGCCAGCCACTGCCGCAGTTCGGCCGCCGCGCCTTTCGCCAGCATGTCGCCGCGGTGCTGCAGGACGACGTGCTCTATGCCGGGTCCATCGCCGATAATGTCGCGGCATTTGGGGAGATCGACCCGGATCGCCTGCGGGATTGCCTCAAAGCCGCCGCCATTCTGGAAGACATCGAGGCGATGCCGATGCGGACCGAGACGCTGGTTGGGGATATGGGCTCAACCCTGTCTGGCGGACAGAAACAGCGCATCCTGCTCGCCCGCGCGCTCTACCGTCAGCCGGCACTCCTACTGCTGGATGAAGGCACCGCCCATCTCGACCTGAAGCATGAGGCCATGGTTAATCGCGCCGTCGCTGCATTGGGCATCACCCGGCTCATTATCGCGCATCGGCCAGAGACGATTGCTGCCGCCGACAGGGTGACCAGGGTGGAGAACGGGGTGGTCACGAGCGATAGTCAGTCGCGGTCGACGACAAGCTAGAGCAAGCAGAACGCCGGTTTCACACCGCAGACGGTACACCAGCGCGTCGCGACGAACAGTCGGCCCAAGCTCTCGAAGACCGCCGCAACAAACTCGCTGCCTGTCCACTCTCACAAGCCTTTCCATCTCTTGTGAACAACTTGTTCATAGTTTCCTGACATTGACGTCCACTGGCGACTGAACCGCCCGAGTGTGGACCCATGTTGCGATTGCGCCTCCTTGCGAGACTGACCCGGTCGGCTCGCAGCCTCATCCTCGCCGCGGCGTGCCTCATCGGCATGATCGTGATGATGAGTGGCGCCGGCACGTCGCTGGACAATTTGACGCGCACCGAGCGCTACCAGCACTTTCCCAAGCAGCCGAGCGGCGAGCTGGTTATCGTTAAGATCGACACGCCCAGCATCAAGGCGCTGGGTACGTGGCCCTGGCCGCGGGGGCGCCATGGCGAGCTGATCGATGCCCTGAATCGCGCAGGCGCCGAGCGCATCGTCTCCAATATCATTTTCGACCAACCGGCGGCGGACCCGGCGCAGGACGACCGGCTCATCAAGGCACTCGCAGCCTCTAAGGCCGATGTCTATCTGGCCGCGCTACTGGAAAATCGCTCCAATGGGCGTGCAACCTACGAGGCGCTGCCGACCGAGGCGTTGCTGCCCTATGTCACGCCCGTCAACGTGTGGCTGCATAGCGATCCCGACCAATATTATCGGCGACTGGTGCTCAATGCTCCGGTCCTGGGTACGGAATTGCGCGATATTTCCCAGGCGCTTGCCGGCACCAGCTATCCGGGTGAAGGCTCCTTCCCCATCGATTGGTCCTATTGGTGGAACCAGATCGACCATATTTCCTATTCGGACGTGCTGGCCGGCAAATTCCCCAAGGACTTTTTCAAGGGCAAGAAGGTCCTGGTCGGCATTGATGCCTTCGGCTTCGGCGACCAGTTCAACGTCCCCTATCATGAGAAGCTCTCCAGCCTTTATGTCTTTGCAGCCGCAGCGGAAACGCTGATCGCCGGACTGCCGGTCGAGGTGGGGCCGTGGCCGGCTATGGTGCTCGCGCTGGCGCTGATCTGCCTCTCTTTCCTGCTCAAGCCCCGCTTTCGCTATCCGCTCTATCTGGCCGGGACCATAGGGCTGGTGCCCGCGCAGATTTACACGGAACATCTGACGCTCTGGCGGCCGGACGTCGGCCCGGCAATCCTGACGCTGGTCGCGGCGCTGGTCGCCCAGTCGCTCCTCAGCGTCGCGCAGGCCCTGCTGGATCGCAGCACCAAGTCGGCCGAGGCGGGGCTCCCCAATCTCGCCGCCATGGTTCTCAACGAGGGCGAAGAAGGCGTGACGATCGTTGTCAGCCTGCGCAATTACGTGGAAACGACCGCGCTGCTGGGCCTGGCGGCGCAGGGGACGCTGCTCGCCAAGATCCGCGACCGCCTCATCCTCGCCGCAGGCCACGAGCGGATCTACCAGATCGACAATCACAGCTTTGCCTGGCGGAGCCGGGAGGATGTGCCTCAGGTGGTCGACAGTCTTGAGGGTCTGGAAGCGCTGTTCGCGCCGGGGGTTCAGGTCGAACAGCTCACGGTCGACATCACCCTGCACGCCGGCTTTTGCGACAAGCCGGACATGAGCGTGTCCGAAGCCATTCCCAAGGCAGTCCTCGCGGCGACCAACGCCACCAATCGCGGCATCTTGTGGGAGCGCTACGAGACCGAGGAGGACGAGCTGTTCTGGAAGCTCTCCATTCTCAACGAGTTCGAGCAGGCGCTGCGCCGGGGTGATGTGTGGGTGGCCTACCAACCCAAGCTGGACCTGCACGGCAATCGCATCACCAGCGCCGAAGCGCTGATCCGCTGGATTCACCCCGAGCGGGGCTTTATCCGGCCGGACCGGTTCGTCCGCGCCATCGAAGATGCGGGGCGCATTGAGCGGCTGACGCTCTATGTGCTCGAACGCGCCATTGCCGACTTCGCGCCGCTCAATCTCTCGGTCGCGGTCAATCTCTCGATGCGCATGGTCGGCAAGAACAAGCTGGAGGCGCCGCTTCGCCTGCTGCTGGATACCTACGGAATGCCTGCCGAAAATCTTACGCTGGAGATTACAGAATCGGCCAGCATGGCGGACGAACAGGGCATCGCCGAACTGGAGTCGCTCCGGGCGATGGGCGTGCATATCTCCATCGATGACTATGGCACCGGCCAATCAACGCTATCCTATCTCAAGCGCTTGCCGGCGTCCGAACTCAAGATCGACCAGAGCTTCGTGCGGCAAATCCTCACCAGCCGCAGCGATGCGGTGCTGATCAATTCCACCATCAAGCTGGCCCATGAACTCGACATGCAGGTGGTTGCCGAGGGCGTGGAGGACGAGAATGTCCTGCAGGCACTGGCCGCCATGGAATGCGACATCATCCAGGGCTATCATATCGGTCGCCCGGTGGCGCTTCCCGACTTTCTCGCCAATCTGCAAGCGGCGAACCGCAAGGCTGCGAGCCGAGCCCGCAAGAGCGCCCTTTCCGCAGCATAACAGGCAACGAAAAAAGGCGCCGGATCATCAAAGACCCGGCGCCTTTTTGGCGTTTATGTCGGTCTATTTACCGCACCGAACCGCGACGAACCAGATTAACGATCGCGAGCAGCACGATGGCGCCAAGCAGCGAAACGATGATCGAGGTCAGATTGATCGCACCCGACGTGATCGGAGCGGCGCCGAGGACCGGGGACAGCAGGAAGCCGGCGAGAACCGCACCGACAATACCCACCACGATATTCAGCAAAATGCCTTGCTGGGCATCGGTGCGCATGATCAAACTGGCAAGCCAACCAACAATGCCACCGACAATAAGAAGAATGATAAGGCCCATATTCCGTCTCCCTCAGTGATGTTGAAGGCAAAACAATTGTCTGAGGAATTCGTTCCGTTCTTGCTGAACGGATAGTTGACAAAGGCCGTCATCTTGAATGGAGTGCAGGGCGCGACATGGGCCGATCTTGCGGCCGTAACTTTACACAAGTTACAGGCCCAATTGCGCCTCGATCACGCGCCGCAAGTCTTCGAGGCGATAGGGCTTCTTGAGAATAGCGACCGCGTTCTGACGTTCCGCCCCGTCCATCGCGTCACCCGCGCCGGTTGCGAAGGCGAACGGGACACCTTTTTCCGCGAGACGGGCAGCGACGGGGAGGCTGTCTTCCTCATCTCCCAGCTTGAGATCGAGCAGCCCGAAATCGAACGCGACCTCGTTCACGAATGCGAGCGCCTCGGCGAGGTTGGCGGCCACCCGCACATCGGTGATGCCCAGGTCTTCGAGCAGGGCTTCGGTATTCATCGCGATGATCGGATTATCTTCGACCAGAAGAACGGCATGGGGGCGTGGCGACAAGGGCGAGCCTGTTAGCAAGGATTGACGGGATGATTATGCGCACCCGCCCGAGACGATCCACAGCGTTGCGATGGACCGAACCAAGTGCGGGTCTTTACGCTTGTTTCGAGATTAAAGGCTGGCGACCTTGTCGAGATCCGCCAGCATTTCCGTGTGGGAGACGGCGCGGCTCTTCGAGCGCCCGCCCTTCTCACCCTCGTCACCGAGCATATCTTCCAGGCTCCGGCGGGCGCGGGCGACGCGGCTTTTCATCGTGCCGACCGCACATTGCGCGATGTCCGCGGCTTCCTCATAGCTGAAGCCGCCCGCCCCGACGAGCAGCAAGGCCTCGCGACGTTCCGGCGACAGGCGCATCATCGCGGCCCGAAGATCGCCCATGTGAAGGCCGTCTTCCTGCCCGGCGGGCTGGCTCAGCAGCTTTTCGGCAAGGTCGGGATCATAATCGCCGCGGAACCGGTTGCGTCGCGCTTCGCTCAGATAGACGTTGCGCAGAATGACGAATGTCCAACTACGCATGCTGGTGCCGGGCTGGAAGGAATCCCGCGCGGCCCAAGCCTTGAGCATCGTCTCCTGAACGAGGTCGTCGGCATAGTCCGGGCGACCGCACAAACCTCTCGCGAAAGCGCGAAGGTGCGGAAGAACGCCGGTCATCTCCGTACGAAAATCATAATTTTTCGGGATGTTACTGGCTGTCACCGCTTTTATCCAGCTTCTTGAGGAGCGCCACAAAGTCGTCCGGCAGTTGCTCGTCGACGACTTCATCGTACATCCGCCTCAAGCCTTCGGCCCAAACGGGTTTTGCGCGACCACTGCGCTGCACGGAGTTCTTTCCGGGCTTTTCAGGCGTGCTGGACATGCCCCTACTTGCCTCGCAGAATATAGAATTGTTGAGATGTGACTGCACAACCGTTCCCAAAACCTCTGAAATCCAAATTCCCGCCCCCTCGTAAAGTGACTGATGTGCGTTCCGGAGCGCAGCTCACGCCGCGACAGCGCGCAACATCCAGACATTTTCCTCATGCTTTCCGATGCGAGCTGTCAACATGTCTGCACTAAAGACATCGTCGCCTTCTTCGGCGACCGCGACAGCCTCACGAAGACGCCGGGCGACCGCTTCGTTATCCTTGATCAGCGCATCAATCATCTCGGCGGAGGACTGGACCGTCTTGCTGCTCTCCACCACGCTGCGCTCGGCGTAGTCGCCAAAGGCTGCAGGAGCGATGTGGCCAAGCGCCCGAATGCGCTCCGCCAGCGCGTCGATGGCCAGCGCCAGATCCTCATATTGGGCTTCGGTCAGCTTGTGCAGACCAAAGAAGCTCGGCCCGACGATGTTCCAATGTACACCCAGCGTCTTGAGATACAGCGAGAAACTGTCAGCCAGAGCATCGGCAAGCTTGTCGGCAATCGCATCGACATTCTGCCGATCGATCCCGGTGTTGAAGGCCGCATCTTTCGGTTTTGCATTCAGGGCGCTATTCGCCATCACTGATCTCCGCTGGGGGCGTACGAGTGGGGGAACGATCCCAAGGGGAAAGAGTTCCGATCTAACGGATCACGGCGCTTTGGCACCTCTTTGGTAATTTGGGTTCATGGTGAATTGGGATATTGGCAAACGTGCCAAGCGACGCTTCGATAGCTGGTTAAGAGAGTATCCCCGGGCGACGCCGATCGGGGTCTTCCTGTTTTCGCTTACGCTTGTTGGGGCCAGCGCGTGGTCTGTCGAAGTCGCGTCCGAGCGGACGCGGCGAGCGGCCGCCGTCATGCAGGCCGGGGAGATCGTGGCCGCTCTGCAGCGGCAGGCAGCCGCCAGTTCCGCCTATTTCCAGGCCACCAGCGCGCTCTTTCTCAGCGCAGACGGGGTCAGCCCCGAGTTCTTTCGCGACTTCATCAGCCGCCTCCGCCAGGATTATGATTTTACGGGCGTCGTGGCCATTGGCTGGGCGCGCCATACCACAGCCGCGGAATTGCCGGAACTGACCTCAAGAATGAGAGAAGCGGGATATGAGAACTTTGCCGTCAATCCGGCACCCGCGCAATCCAGGCAGCCGATGTATATCATCACCATCGTCGAGCCCAATTCCTTGGCCAATCGCCGCGTTCTTGGCTTCGACATTCATAGCGACGCACGGCGCGCCGCCGCGATCGACCGCGCGTTGCGGACCCGCTCAATGGCAGCGACAGACCCGGTCAAGCTGAAGATCGACGAGAATGCGGACCACAACACCGGCATCGTCGTGCTGCTGCCGGTCGCACAGAATGATGAGGGACCAGTCAATGGCTTCATCTATGGCGCCATTCGGGTCGAGGAATTCATTCGCGCTGCCGTGAAACCGTCCCTGCTGGAAACCGGCAGGATCGAGATTTTCGATACCACCCCGGATGGGCAGGAGCGCATCTTTGCAGCCGGCGACAGCGAGCGAGTGGAAAGGCCGCTGGAGCAGCGCTTTTCCCTGTTCGATCAGCAATGGTCCGTGCGCTTCTATCCGGCCGGTGAGCACTGGCTCTACCCCCTCACACTGGTCGTACTGGTCGGCGGCGTCTCCTTTTCGATGCTGCTGCTCGCCTACATCCTGCTCGTGCAGCGCCGCAACGAGGATCTCGTCGCGCTCGTCAATGCGCAGGCCGAGCGCGAGGCGGAACGCGCCGCCTTCGTGCGCGAACTCAACCACCGGGTGAAGAACTCGCTCTCCAACGTCACGTCAATCATCGCCCTCACCCGTCGAAACGCGACCGACATCAATAGCTTTGCCGACAATCTGATGGAGCGGGTGCGCGCTCTGGCGGCCAGCCACTCATTGCTGGATGGCGCGCAATGGGGGCCAACGGACCTCAAGGCGTTGATCGAGACGCAATTGGGATCGCATGGCCACGCGCGCGGCCGCATTGTATCCGATGGCCCCAATGTGCTGATCTCGCCCAACGATGCGCTGTCCATCGGCCTGGCGCTGCACGAGTTGCTCACCAACGCGACACGATATGGCGCCTTGTCCGCCGATCAGGGCGAAGTGCATCTGCACTGGTCGGTGGGAGACGAGAAGATCTCGGTATCATGGGAAGAGCGCGGCGGCCCGCCGGTCGTGGAGCCGGTCAAGCGCGGCTTTGGCCTGAACCTGATCGAACGCGCGTTGGCCCATGAGCTGGGAACGCCCATCCGCATCGACTTTTTGTCGAGCGGCCTCATGTGCACGTTCGACATCCCCCTGCGCAAGCCGAAATCATTCCAGTTGCGCAGGAAGGATGGCGCCGCTTAACGCAGCGGCGCTGTGGACCCGAAGAACGCGACCTGCCCGATGGTGGCGCGAACGAAGTCGTCGCTGAACGGCTTGGTGATCAGATAGGTCGGCTCGGGGCGTTCGCCGGTGAGCAGGCGTTCCGGGAAGGCGGTGATGAAGATCACCGGGACCGAGAACTTGCCCAGGATCTCGTTGACCGCATCGATCCCCGAACTGCCGTCCGCCAGCTGAATATCGGCCAGCACGAGATCCGGCCGGTGCTGATCGAACAGCGCCACCGCCTGCGCGTGCGTCGCAGCGGTACCCACCGCAACATGGCCGATGGAGGTCACGATCTCCTCGATCTGGAACGCGATGAGGGGCTCATCCTCGATGATCAGCACATTGAGACGGCTGCTGGAATCGATATCCGCCAGCGCGCTGTCGATCATCTCGCGAACATCGTCCTCGGGGCAGTCGAGAATCTCGGCGATCTCGCTTTCCGAAAAATCTTCCACGGCGTTCAGCAGCAGCGCCTGACGGGCCAGCGGCGTCACCAGTTCCAGGCGATTGCTGGCAGCCGTGCCTTCATCCGAGCCGAGGCCGCCGCTCATCGACAGCTCAGCGCCGGCGGAAGCGTAGATGCGTGAGAAGGCACTGAACAGCCCGGTCCGCGATGTGGAGATTTGTTCGCGCAGGCTGGAATCGGCCAAAGCCGCTTCCAGAAGCTCCCGCACGAAACTGTCACCCAGCGACTGAGACCCCGTCAGAATTCGAGCATATCGCCGCAGATAAGGAAGTTGCCGCGCGATAAGGTCGGATAGAGCCATATGAACGTGTCTCCTGCATTTCAGCCAGCGCCCACAACCAAGAACACCGCATGACGCGGTGGAGCACCAAAAGTGCGCGGAATGTACGGTTTCGACAGGGTTCCCCACAAGAAATTTATTTTTGCAAACCTCGGGAACCAACGCGATTCAGGTGCATTTGAGGATCAGCATTGACATTAGTCTGCCCCCGATAATGTCAGCGTCACTTGACCGGTTTCCGCTCCTCCTCACCCCCCAAAGTGCGGAAACCGGTCAACCACCCCACATTATCTCCCGTCCTTCCTCTGCTGAGCCCGTACGCGCGCGGCGAACAGAGGAACCATCCGTCCGAACCACCGTTGGGTTCAGGAAGGTTATCACGAGGAGTTAAGCCATGCACATTCGCACAAACCGTTCCACGCCTCTGGAAGACGGCCGCGACGTGATCATAACGCTTCGCTCCCGCGCGGAGGATATTGCCGAGCGTGGTCTTGCCAGGGCAACAACACTGGCGGACGAGGCCGGCCGCCGGGCTTCCCGATTGGGAAAGGACACAGCGCGCAAGGTTTCGAAGGGCTCGAAATCCCTCGTCGAGAATGTGCGCGATCATGTGCCCGGCATGAAACCCTCAGGGCTCGCGGCTTCGCCCGCCGCCCGGTTCGTCCGCCGCCACCCCGCCCTGCTCGTTGCCGTCGGACTGACCGCTGCGACGGTGGGATATCTTGCATGGCGCGCCCAGCAAGACACTGAAGAGACAGACGATTCTTCCGAGGGTTAATAAGCGAAAACCATTCTCTGCCAAATTAAGCGAGAAAGTTTTCGAGGGCCGGAACGAACCCGTTTATAGCTCGTTTAACGGGCAGATCTGGCACCATCAGGCTATTTTAGATGCTGCTAGCCCGGTGGTGCCAGATCCCCTCCTTCGCCTCGGACAGGCCAAGGTCGCGCAGACGCGGGCCGTGACAAAGCCTCGAAGAGCGCCCGCATCCCTAGAAAATCTTGACATCCGCGCCCGCCTTCATCATGGCGCAAGCGGTTGCCCGTGTGATCCACAAGAGTCACGCGCCCTCTATTCACGGAATTCTGATGCCCTTTGCCGATCTCGGCCTTTCGAACGAATTGCTGCAAGCCGTCGGCGAGGCGGGGTATTCAGAGCCGACTCCGATTCAAGCGCAGGCAATTCCCTCCGTCCTAATGATGCGGGACATCATCGGTATCGCGCAGACCGGCACCGGCAAGACGGCCAGTTTCGTCCTCCCGATGATCGACATTCTGGCTCAGGGCCGCAGCCGCGCCCGGATGCCGCGCAGCCTCATTCTCGAGCCGACGCGCGAACTCGCAGCGCAGGTCGCCGAGAATTTCGAGAAATACGGCAAATATCACAAGCTCTCGATGGCGTTGCTCATCGGTGGCGTCTCGATGGGCGACCAGATCAAGGCGCTCGAAAAGGGCGTCGACGTGCTGATCGCGACGCCTGGTCGCCTGATGGACCTGTTCGAGCGGGGCAACATCCTGCTGACCGGCTGTTCGCTGCTGGTCATCGACGAGGCGGACCGGATGCTCGACATGGGATTCATCCCCGATATCGAGAACATCTGCACCAAGCTGCCCGCGAACCGGCAGACGCTGCTGTTCTCGGCGACGATGCCGCCGCCGATCAAGAAGCTTTCGGATCGCTTCCTGAGCAATCCCAAGTCCATCGAGGTAGCGCGCCCGGCAACCGCCAGCGCCAACATCACGCAGATGCTCGTGCCTGTCGCCGAGCGGGCCAAGCGCGAGACGCTGCGCTCGCTGCTCCGGAGCGAGAGCGCCGAGAGCGCGATCATCTTCTGCAATCGCAAGACGATGGTGCGGGAGCTGAACAAAAGCCTCAAGCGCCACGGCTTTCGGTCTGGCGAAATCCACGGCGATATCGATCAGGCCGCGCGCATCGCGGAGCTGGATCGCTTCAAGTCCGGCGAGATCAACCTGCTGGTCGCCTCCGACGTTGCCGCGCGCGGGCTCGATATCAAAGGCGTCAGTCACGTCTTCAACTTCGATGCACCCTGGCATCCGGACGATTATGTGCACCGCATCGGCCGCACTGGCCGTGCCGGCGCGACCGGTAAGGCGTTCACCTTCATCACCAACAGCGATGCCGAAGCTGTCGAAAATATCGAGAAGCTGATCGGCACGAAAATCCCGCGCCTCGACATGGGCACGCAGGCCGTCGACGATGGTGAGGACGAAGGGCGCGGACGCGATCGTCGCGGTGGCGCGAAAGGCGCATCCAAGCGTCCGGCGAAGGCACCGGCTCGGCGCGAGCGTGGCGCCGACGCCAAGGGTGATCGTGAAACCGAATCGCCCGCTCGCGAGGCACGCCCCGCCCGTGAGGATGCGCGCCCGCCGCGTGAGACCCGTGAGGACCGCCAGCCCGAGCCACGGCGCCAGGATGCCCGGTCTGACGCTGAGCGTCCCAAGGCCCCGCAGCAGCGCAATCGCGCGGATCAGGAGCCGGATGACGGATGGAACGGCCCGATGCCGGATTTCCTCTCCGTAGGCTTCAACAACTAAACCTGCCGACGATACAGACGGGAGACTCGGGGACGCGGCAGCGCGCCTCCATGCCTGCCAACTGGCGGTGCGCGAACCGGCGATTTCGGTGCGATACGACACTCAGGTCGCTATCGAGACGCGACGCGCCACAAACACGCAAAACCCGATTGCAATCGGCGCGGGCCTTGCCTATAGGCAGCCCTCCCTGGGGGCTGTAGCTCAGTTGGGAGAGCGCGTCGTTCGCAATGACGAGGTCAGCGGTTCGATCCCGCTCAGCTCCACCAGGGATTTTTCTTCCAGCCACGCTATCGCTCCCTCCCCGGCTTAAGCCGCGCGGGGGAAGACGCATTTTCTGTGAACCGGTCCATCTTTTTGGGGTTGCCACTCCGGCCATCCCACGGCATAGGCGCCGGACCTGATGACGGCTCCGCAACGGACCGACATGGATGGCCCCTTCGTCTAGCGGTTAGGACGCGGCCCTTTCACGGCTGAAACACGGGTTCGATTCCCGTAGGGGTCACCACTTAGACTTTCCCACATTATCAAGCGCAGCATCCCACTGGTCGCGCCACCGTCACTCCGCCGGGGCCATGGCGGTCGATGGACCATTTGCCTCGTCCAGCGCCGCCAGATCGCCGCGTGCTCGTGCCTGCCGACCGTAGACCAGTTCAAACAGCGGACCCGCCATCACCGTCGTGACGATGGCCATCAGCACCAGCATCGCGAACAGCGTCGGACCGATAATGCCCTTTTGCAGGCCGATGTTGATGATGATGAGCTCCATCAGCCCCCGGGCATTCATCAGGGCGCCGATGCCCAGCGCCGTGCGATGATCCTCCCCCGCCAGCCGCGCGGCGGCCCAGCACGCCCCGAATTTGGCGATCACCGAAACGAGCAGAATCGCCAGCGCTGTCAGGAGCAGCGGCACGGAGTTCACCATGTCCATCCGCGTATTGAGGCCGGAATAGGTGAAAAACATCGGCAACAGCAGCACCACCACCAGCGGCTCGACCTTGCGCTTGATTTCCAGCGCGATCAGCCCGCGCGGCATACAGGCGCCGAGCAGGAAGCCGCCGAAGATTGCGTGTATGCCGATTGCATCCATGAGAAACGCCGACAGGCTGAACAGCGCGAGGACCACGGCGAGCACCGTCATGCTTATGCCGCCCTCCGCCTCGACGAGACGCCCGAGCGGGACGAGTAGCCGACGACCCCACATCAGCATGAACCCCGCATAGAGCAGCGCGCCGACAATGGCGATCACCGCGACCCCCGGCCCCGCGCCGAAGGTCGCCAGCACGACCGCGAGCACGCACCAGGAGGCGGCATCGTCAAAGGCGCCCGCCGTCAGCGAGAGCGTGCCCAGCGACGTGTTGGCGAGGCCGCGCTCGTTGATGATCCGCGCCAGCATGGGAAAGGCTGTGAGCGCAATGCACGCGCCGAGGAACAAGGTGGCGCTCCCCCGCCCCACCCCGGCCGTGAACAGCCCGTCGATCGTCAACAGCCAGGGGGTGATCACCGCCGCCAGCATGAACGGCACGGCGATGCCCGCCGCCGACACCGCGCCGGCGGCGCGCGCCTTCGAGCGGACGTGATCGAGCCGGAGCGTCAATCCAACCAGAAACATATAGAGGCCTACGCCAAGCTGCGCGCCGACATAAAGGACGTTGCTGGTTTCCTTGGGGAAAATCGCGGCTTGCAGATCGGGCGCGAACAGGCCGAAGAGCGACGGACCCAGCACGACGCCGGCGATCATTTCCCCGACCACCTGCGGTTGCCGGAACAAGGTGCGGCCGAGCCATCCAACTACCCGGCACGTCACAAGGATGACGGCGATCTGCAGGAAGAAATGCACGCTGTAGTCGGATGGCGTGAAGCTCACAGCGGATTGAACGGCGGGGCCGTGGGGCGTCAAGACGCGGCCCAGTTCACCCCAAAGCGATTGCTGCATCGCGCCCTGCTCCATGTGTCCTCCCCGATGGCCCGCTTGTCCCGCGCCTGATCGGAAACTACCATGGTAGCGTTATCATTGAAAGCGAGGACTGCAGCGCCTGTGAATGGCCAACTGGCGCGTCTGGCCCAACAAAAAAGCGGCTATGGGCTGCATATGGATTGTCCGGCAAGCTGGGAAGGCATCGGAAATTCGGCGATACAAAAACTTCCCGAGCGCAGCCGCGCCCCGTTGCCTTTGCGCGCCCGGCCTCATATGTCGGAGTAATAAAGGGAGTCTCTCATGACCGAATTCCGCTCGATCACTGCCGAAACCGGTGCGCCTTACGGTGATCCGCTGCCCGTCCATGGCCCGCAGGACGTCGCCGCGGCCTGCGCTGCTGCCGAGGAGGCCTTCGGGGTCTATCGTGCGACGAGCCGCGAAGATCGTGCGCGCTTCCTTGAGCGTTGTGGCGAGGAGATCATGGCGCTGGGCGATGGCCTGATCGAAACCGCCATGCGCGAGAGCGGCCTGCCCCGCGCCCGGCTCGAAGGCGAGCGTGGACGCACCGTGGGCCAGCTGCGCATGTTCGCCGATGTCGTGCGCAAAGGCTGGTGGCAGCAGTTGCGCGTCGACCCCGCCATGCCCGAGCGGCAGCCCCTGCCCCGCCCCGATCTGCGGATGCGGATGATCCCGCTCGGCCCGGTGGCGGTGTTCGGTGCCTCCAACTTCCCCCTCGCCTTCTCGACTGCAGGTGGCGACACGGCCTCTGCGCTCGCGGCGGGTTGCCCGGTCGTCGTCAAGGGCCACCCGGCCCACCCGATCACAGCCTCGCTGATGGCGCAGGCGCTGACGGCGGCGGTGAAAGCCTGCGAACTGCCGGCGGGCGTGTTCAGCCAGATCATGGGGCCGTCGCACGAACTCGGCGCCGCGCTCGTCCAAGACCCGCGCATCACGGCGGTCGGCTTCACCGGCTCACGCGCCGGCGGCCTTGCGCTGGTCAAGTTGGCGCAGGCCCGCCCGGTTCCGATCCCGGTCTATGCGGAGATGTCGAGCATCAATCCGGTTCTGCTTCTCCCGCAGTCCCTCAAGGCGCGCGGCGCGGCGCTGGGCACCGCCTTCGTCGGCTCGCTGACGATGGGCGCCGGCCAGTTCTGCACCAATCCGGGCCTGCTGATCGCCATGGAGGGCGACGGGCTCGATGCCTTCATTGCCAGCGCGACCGAGGGCGTGGCAGCGGCCGCCCCACAGACCATGCTCACCACCGGCATTCGCGATGCCTATGGGAAAGGCGTTGCGGCGCTGGCCGGCCATGACGCAGTCGAAACGTTGGCCAGTGGCAACCCCGGTGAGGGCACCAGCGGTGGCGCCATCTTGTTCCAGACCAGCGCGCAGGCTTTCCTCGCCAACCCCGATCTCGCCGACGAGGTATTCGGCGCCAGCGGCATCCTGGTGCGCTGCGCCGATGAGGCCGAGGTCATGGCGATCCTCAAGGCGCTCGAAGGTCAGCTCACCGCAACGCTCCATATGGACGCCGAGGATGAGCCGCTTGCTGCGCGGCTGCTGCCGGTGCTGGAACGCAAGGTGGGGCGTATCCTCGCCAATGGCTGGCCCACGGGCGTCGAGGTCTGCCACGCCATGGTCCATGGCGGCCCCTTCCCGGCCACGTCGGACGGGCGCACCACATCGGTCGGCAGCCTCGCCATCGATCGCTTCCTGCGGCCGGTGAGCTACCAGAACCTCGCCCAGTCGGTGCTGCCAGAGCCGCTGCGCGATACCGCACTGGGGGATGGCATCCCGCGCCTGTACGATGGCACTGTGCTCGCCGGTCGCTGAGGCCGGCAATCCCCGACGAGACAGCACGAACCGGCGCCCGCGCGGCGCATGAGGAATGGAAGAGGACGTCCAATGGCCACGCGTTTGCTGCAACATCAGGCACCTTCTGGCGCGCGATCCGTGATCCTCGCCGTGGATGATGAGGCCTGGCTGCTGCAGGGCAGCAGCAGCATCCGGGCATTAGCGCAGGACGCTCTCGCGCGGCGCCAATCGTTGCTGGAGACAGTGCAGCATTATGCCAAGGGTGCCTCTGTGGATCTCGCCGCCGCCTTCTCGGCCGGCGAATTGCTCGCGCCGATCGACCATGAAGACCCGGCCCATTTGCTGATGACCGGCACCGGCCTCACTCATCTTGGCTCAGCCGAAGGGCGGGACAAGATGCACAAGCAGGCGCTGAAGGCCGAAACGCTAACGGATTCGATGCGCATCTTCCTGGAAGGGTTGGAAGGCGGCAAGCCCGCACCTGGCGAGATCGGCCAGCAGCCGGAATGGTTCTACAAGGGCGATGGCTCGCAACTGCTCGGTCCGCACCAGCCGCTCGACATGCCAGCCTTCGCGCAGGATGGCGGCGAGGAGCCGGAGCTGGCCGGCATCTACATCATCGATGCAGACGGCAAGCCGTGGCGGCTCGGCTTCGCGCTTGCCAACGAGTTCAGCGATCATGTGACCGAGCGGCACAATTATCTCTGGCTCGCCCACTCCAAGCTCCGCAAGGCCGCGCTGGGGCCGGAATTGCTGCTCGGCCCTTCCCCAACCCATATCGAGGGGACCAGCCGCATCCGCCGGGGGGATGACGTGATCTGGGAGAAGCCCTTCCTCTCGGGCGAGGCGAACATGTCCCACAGCATCGCCAATCTCGAGCATCATCACTTCAAATATGCGCTGTTCCGCCGGCCGGGTGACCTGCACGTGCATTTCTTCGGCACGGCCACTTTGTCCTTCAGCGATGGCGTGAGCGCGCAGGAAGGTGACGTGTTCGAGATCAGCGCGGCGCCCTTCACGCTGCCTGTCTCCAACCCGCTCACGCGCATGGCAGAGACCCGCGTCAGCCCGGGCGTGCTGTAATGAGCGCCAGCCCCATTCGCATCGCGCTGCAGGGCGTGGGCAAGATCGCGCGCGACCAGCATTTTCCCGCCATTGCCGCCAATCCCGATTTCGCCCTGACCGCGACCGTCAGCCGCCATCCCGCCGGCTTGGACGATATCCCCCATTTCAGCGATCTCGACGCGCTGATCGCCCATGGCCCGGCGGTGGATGCAGTCGCGCTCTGCACACCCCCGCAGGTGCGCTATGCGCTCGCCGCCCGCGCAATCGAGGCGGGCTTGCATGTGTTCCTCGAAAAGCCGCCCGGCGCCACCCTGTCGGAAGTCATTGCGCTGCAAGGTCTGGCGGACGCGGCAGGCGTCACCCTCTTCGCCTCCTGGCATTCGCGCTATGCCGCCGGCGTCGAGCCAGCGCGCCAATGGCTGGCCGAGCGGCGGATCGAGCATGTCTCGATCATCTGGCGCGAGGATGTGCGCGTGTGGCATCCGGGGCAGGACTGGATCTGGCAACCCGGCGGCCTTGGCGTGTTCGATCCCGGCATCAATGCCCTCTCGATCCTCACGCAGATCCTGCCCAACCCGGTGTTCCTAAAGGATGCCACGCTGCAATTCCCCGAGAACCGGGCTGCGCCGATCGCCGCCGATCTGCGCTTGTCCGACACGCTCGGCACGCCGATCCACATGGATCTCGACTGGCGCCAGACCGGACCGCAGAGCTGGGACATCATCGTGGAGACCGACGCCGGCACCGTGCATCTGGCCAAGGGAGGCGCCGTGCTCTCCCTGCCCAAGGGCACGGTCGAGAGCCCGGATGTCGAATATCCCGGCCTCTATGCTCGCTTCGCCAAACTGGTGCGAGATGGGCGCAGCGATGTCGACACCGCGCCGCTCTGCATTGTCGCCGACAGTTTCCTGCGCGGCCAGCGCGTGCAGGTGGAAGCCTTCGAGGATTGAGCCGGAAAATCTGACCGTAAGGGGTTGCCGAATCCTGATCGGCCAATCATGATAACGCTACCAACAAAGAGTGGGGAGAGGACGATGAGCGTGTGCGGCGCGCGGCGGGGCTTGGGATATGCCCGACCTGTTCTGGCGCTCGGCTGTCTGCTTACGGCCAGCGGCGCATTGGCCGCTCCTCAGCTTTCTCCGGTCTGGACGGATCAGGCCATCATCCAGCGTGATGCGCCTATCGTCATCGTGGGAACCGCAGCCCGAGGCGAGACAATCCGCGCGACCCTCGGCACTGAACAAGCCAGCACCACGGCGGATACCACCGGTGCCTTCACCCTGCGCTTCCCTCCCCGCCCGGCCAGCGAAACGCCGCTCACGCTTCAGCTCTCGGGCGCAGATGGCAGCGCCGTGACGGTCCGCGATCTGCTGGTCGGCGATGTGTGGCTGTGCTCAGGCCAGTCCAACATGGAGTTCCCGGTCGCGCGAGCATTGAACGGCCCGATGGTCGTCATGCAGTCGGGCGATCCCGGCCTGCGCCTCCTGCAAATTCCCAAGGCGACCGCCAGCCTGCCCGCAACGCGCTTCGGCAGCCCGACGGCATGGACAGCCGCAGCGCCGCAATCGACGCCGGACTTCTCTGCTGCCTGCTATTTCATGGGCAAGGCGTTGCGGGCGCAGCAGCATGTCCCCATCGGCCTCATCCATGCGAGCTGGGGTGGCTCGCGACTGCGGCCCTGGCTCACGCCGGATGCCGCCGAAGCGCTGGACGGCAAAGACGATCTGGCAATGCTGCGCCAACATGCCACCGATCCGCTCGGCGCCGTCACCGCCTTCGCCCCGCAATGGGAGCGCTGGTATCGGGACGAGGCCGAGAAGAGCGAGCCCTGGCGCAAGCCGGATATCCTCAGCTGGCAGGATGTGCCCGCCATCGGCGTGTGGAACGACTGGACAGGCACGCGGCTCGCGAAGGATGCCACCGGCACCGTCTGGCTGCGCCGCACCGTGCGACTGACCGGCGCACAGGCCAAGGCCGGCGCGACGCTGGAACTGGGCATCATCGACGACATGGACATGACCTTCGTCAATGGCCGCGCGGTGGGCAATACGTTCAGCTGGGACGAGGCGCGCCGCTACGCCGTCCCCCCTGCGTTTCTCCACACGGGCGATAATGAGATCATGGTCGCGATCAGCAACAGCTGGGACAAGGGCGGTTTCACCACCGGTCCGGAACGGCTGAAGCTGACGATCGCAGGCGGTGCTGAGATCCCCCTCGCGCAAGGCTGGCGCTACAGCATCGCCCCCGTCCCCAGCTTCCCGCCGCGCCCGCCATGGGACGGCAATGGCGGCCTCGGCGTCATGCACAATGCCATGGTCGCGCCCCTCGGGCAGATCGCGCTGCGCGGGGCTGCCTGGTATCAGGGCGAGAGCGACGTGGACGTGCCCGGCTATGCCCGCCGCCTCACCGCGCTTGCCGCAGGATGGCGTCACCAGTTCGGCAAGGACATGCGGATGCTCGTGGTGCAGCTTGCCAATTATGGACCCACGCAGCTGGCGCCGGCGGCGTCCGGCTGGGCGACCATTCGCGAGCACCAGCGCGCCTTCGTCAGCGGCGATGCCAATGCCGCCTTGGTGACCGCCATCGACATCGGCGAGCGCACCGATATCCACCCTGCCAACAAGGCGCTGCTCGGCGCTCGCTTGGCCATGGCCGCGCAGGGAACGCCCTTGCCGATGCCCATGCAGGCCTTGCGGACGCAGGGACGGATCAGGATCAGCTTCTCAGGCATTGAGGGCAGCCTCGCCGCATGGAGCACCTCTGCGCCCATTGGCTTCGAGCTATGCGGCGATGCGCAGGAGAGCTGCCGCTATGCGCAGGCCCGCATCGCGGGATCGGATGTGTGGATCGAGGACGATGGCCTTGCCGCCAGCCGGGTGCGCTATGCGTGGGGCGACAGCCCCGTCGTCAATCTCTTCGATGGCCGCGCGCTGCCCGTCCCCGGCTTTGAACTGCCGATCCGCAGCGAGGCGCAGCCCTGACAAAAGATCATTCGCACTGAAGACATTCAAATAGGGGAGAGAGACTTTGAGATTTGCAACATTGGCCCTGCTGGCCACAGCCATGAGCATCCCGGCTTTCACCGCCGCGACCACGCCCGCCGCCGCGCAGGCTCGCGCCGGCGATCCGGTCGAGGTGCGGATCGACGCCACCAAGCCGGGCGCGACGATCAGCCGCGACATCTTCGGCCAGTTCGCCGAGCATCTTGGCACCGGCATCTATGGCGGCGTATGGGTCGGCAAGGACAGCAAGATTCCCAATGTCCGCGGCATCCGCACCGATGTCGTCAACGCCCTGCGCGCCATTCGTACCCCGCTGGTGCGCTGGCCGGGCGGCTGCTTTGCGGACGAATATCATTGGCGCGACGGCGTCGGCTCGGCCAAGAACCGCCGCAGCTCGATCAATTCGAACTGGGGCGGTTCGGTCGAGACCAGCGCATTCGGCACCGACGAGTTCATGGATTTCGTCGGCCAGGTGGGCGCTGAGGTCTATCTCAACGTCAATGTCGGCTCCGGAACGGTGAAGGAAGCGGCAGATTGGGTCGCCTATATGACCGCCGATCCCACCACATCGGCCGGCAAGGAGCGTGCCGACAATGGCCATCGCGAGCCTTACAAGATCAAATATCTCGGCCTCGGCAATGAGAGCTGGAGCTGTGGCGGCGCGATGCGGCCGGAATTCTATGCCGACCAGATGAAGCTCTATGCGCGCTTCGTGCGCAACTATCACCCCGAACAGGGCGAGGGAAAACCCGATGCCATGTTGCGCGTCGCCGTCGGGCCGGGCGATGACAATACCGCCTACACCGAGGAGGTGATGAAGACCTGGAAGCAGCATGACTGGGCCTGGTCGATCGAGAGCCTCTCGCTCCACCGCTACACGACCGGCGGCTGGCCGCCCTCCTACCCCAGCGACGCCTTCGATGAGGGTGCCTATGCCCGGCTGGTCAAGGAAACGCTCGGGATGGACGACTTCATCAAGTCCAATGCGGCGGTGATGGACAAATATGATCCCGAGAAGAAGGTCTCGCTCGCCGTCGATGAATGGGGCGTGTGGCTCAAGCCCCTGCCCGGCACCAATCCCGGCTTCCTTCAGCAGCAGAACTCGCTGCGCGACGCCATCATCGCGGCGCTCAACATCAACATCTTCGCGCGCCATGCGGACCGGGTGAAGCTGACCAACATCGCACAGATGATCAACGTGCTGCAGGCGATGATCCTCACCGATGAAGAGAAGATGGTGCTCACGCCCACCTATCACGTCTTCAAAATGTATGTGCCGTTCCAGGATGCGACCTTCATTCCGGTCAGTTTCCAGGCCGGTACGTTCCAGCATGGAGACATCACCATGCCGCGCATCGATGCCGTGGCAGCGAAGGACAAGCAGGGCAAATTGTGGCTGGCGCTGACCAATGTCGACACCCAGCGCGCCGCGCCGGTGACGGTGAACGTCGCAGGGCTGAACGTTCGCTCGGCCCGCGGCGAGGTGCTGACCGCGCCCAAGGTGGACAGCATCAACAGCTTCGCCGCCCCCAATACCGTCAGCCCCAAGCCGATTACAGGCAGCGTGCGCGGCGGCAAGCTGACGATCGACATGCCAGCCAAGTCCGTCGCGGTGATCGCGCTGGAGCCCTGATGTAGAAGCGGCGCGGGCAGGCACGATCGTGCCCGCGCCAGCCCTCCTGTTGCCACAAGGCCCCAAGTCCCGCTAATTGAGCCTCCAGCAACGTCCAGACGATCTGGCGGCAACAGGGGCATGACTATCAGCACGCAGGATAACAGCGCAGCCGGGAACGGGGGTTTGGGCGACACCCCGACCGGGCTTCCCCGCTCGGCCAAGGGCTCGGGCCGGCGGCTCCGCGGGGCTGTGGCCCATTATCTCGGCTCGGCGATCGTCTCCGGGCGGATCGCGCCGGGCGAGCGGCTGACGGGCGAGATTGAAAATGCCGAGGCGCTGGACGTCTCCCGCAGTGCCTATCGTGAGGCCATCCAGGTGCTGACCGCCAAGGGGCTGGTGGAAAGCCGCCCCAAGGCTGGCACGCGCGTATTGCCGCGCAGTCACTGGAACCTGCTCGATCCGATGGTGCTGGCCTGGGCGTTCGGCGGCGAACCGGACGTGAATTATGTGCGCGACCTGTTCGAGCTGCGAGCGATCGTCGAGCCAGAGGCGGCGCGCCTCGCCGCCAAGCGGCGGGATCGCAATGATGTTGCCGCGATGAAGGATGCGCTGACCCGGATGCGCCGCTTCACGCTGGCGACCGAGCAAGGGCGGGAAGCGGACCGGGATTTCCACAGCGCCTTGCTTGCCTGCACCGGCAACGCCGTGCTCATGACGCTCAGCGCCAGTATCGGTGCGGCCGTCAACTGGACGACCCAGTTCAAGCAGCGGTCCGTCGGCCTTCCTCGTGACCCCGTGCCCGACCATATGCGCGTCTATGATGCGATTGCCGCCGGGGACGCAGATGCGGCGGCGGAGGCCATGCAGGTTCTCGTGCAGCTCGCCCTTGATGACACACGGGCGGCGATGCAGCGTCCTGCGGACGGCGAGCCAGGCGACCTCCCCTGACGCTTCCGGACGCAGATCGGCCCCGCCAACCGCCGGCTCGACTGAGCCAGAGATGGACGGGGCCGGAGCAATCCTGACTTAGGCGCCGTCGACCGCCTTGCTGACCAGCACATGGACTTCCACGCGACGATTCTGGGCCTTGCCTTCCGGCGTGGAGTTATCAGCGACCGGATCGGAGAGCGACATGCCGGCCGGGGCGAGCATGCGGTAGGGCTTCCACTTGCAGGTCTGCTGGAGATAATTGAGCACGCTCGCCGCGCGCTTCTCGCTCAGCGTCTGGTTGAATTCCGGGTCGCCGGTCGAGTCCGTATAGCCGACCACCAGTAGCAGGGCATTCTCGGTCGCCTCAGCCTGCGCGGCAGTGGCGCAGAGGTTCTGCTTGGCCATCGGCGAGAGCACCGCCTTGCCGGTGTCGAAGTTCACGTTAGTCGTGCTCTTGATGTTATACTTGTCGATATCACCCATGCGGGCGCGCAGGGCGTCCGTCGCGGCCGTCTGCTCCTCAAAGCGTTGCGAGGTGCCATTGCGGATCATTTCCGCCGTGCGCAGATCGCGGTTCTTGAGGTCGATCTTGCTGGCGACCAGACCGCCGCCGCCCTGCACCGTGTCGACCTTGACCGGCAGGCCGTTCAGGAGCTGATCGGCACCCAGCTGATCGCGGTTGAGCCCAAGGAAGCCGCCGCTGGCGGTAATGCGGGTCGAGCTGTTAACGGTAACCGTATTGCGCGTGCCATCGGTCGAGGTGATCTGCAGCTGGTCGCCATTACGCGCAGAGATGATCCCCTCGATCTCCGGGCCGGCCGTCATCTGGGCGGAATCGGTGTAAACCGTCGTCGAGACATCCGCCTCAGGGGCGGTTTCGGTCTGCGCGAGCACGCTGCCGGACGCCACGCCGGTCATCAAGGCCAGCGTCATAAGAAGCTTGGAACTGGTGGAAAGGGTATTCATTGCGTTTCTCCTACTCGTCGATCGGCTGGGGTCTGCAGGATCGCAGCATCATCCGACCGCCGCTCGCGAGGTGCGTATTCGACTGTCAGAAACCCCTCCGTCATGAACTCTCCGAACCTTTCAATGCGGCGCAGGAAGCACCACGAGTTCCTGCGTGTTCAGGGGAACCTTGCGCATAGATGAACGGTTCCCCTCCCCCCACGTTAACCACCGGTAACCAGAGTGGATCATGCGGCAGGACGACTTTGCGCCGACTCAACTCGGCGATGCAGGCGCACAGAAATGCGATGACCGACGAACGGGCGGGATGGTCCTTATCGCTCGGCGAGGAGAGCGAAGGCATGCCTCGTGGTAGCGTGTCGGCGCCTATTCCATCAGCGCCGCATCACCCCAGGTCACCGGGTCGGGAAAGCGCTCAGCCTGCGCCGTCCGGGCGACCAGCTCAATGATGCGGACCCCGTCAACGGGGACATCGAACGACTGCGCCGCTTCTCCCGCTTGGCCCGGCTTGGAGCGGGCGAGCAGCTTGCCATCGCCGTAGACCAGGAATGTCACCGGCTGCTGGCGGGAGCGCGCGGAGTCATCCACTCCCACGGAGGCGACGAAGCGCCGAAACCCCTCGTTGCGCACCTCCACCCGCGAATTGGCGAGAATGCCAAGACCGGTCTCGAAGTGCGTGCCTGCGATGGACAGGGCCTGCCCGAACGGCGTCTGGTCCAACCGTGCCCCGCCCCAGCCGCCATATTGCGTGCGCTCGCCTCCACCCTTGGTCCCGCGCCAGGGGAGGAGTCCGCGATACACTTGCGGGTCCGCCTCCGGCACGACCACGCCATCCTCCGCAGGATTGACCCGTGACGGCTGCTCGGAAAGATAAAGCCCGCCAACGAGCCGCCGCGCGCCCTCTGCGCGAAAGATCAGCGTCTCATAGGGTGCGAGGTCGAGGGCTTGCTCGCCGGTGAACTGGCGGTCTGCGCCCTGCCAGAGATCGGTCAGCCTGACCGGCGCACTGGTCGCGAACTTCAGATGATCCGCCGTCAGCACCGCCTTGGCGGGCGCGGCCGTGCGGTTGAAAACCGCGACCGCCTTGTCGCCATCGGCAAGCGTCTTCACGAAAATCTGCACATCCTGCGAATCGAAGGCGAGCACCGCCTGATTGCCTGCGGGGTCCTGATTGAGCGCGACGATCCGCTCATTGCCGAGGATCGCCAGCATCTGCCGCGAGGCCTTGCGCAGATCATAGCCGATGATCAGCGGCGCATTGACCATGGCCCACAGCGCCATGTGCGAGCGCGCACGGACGGGGTTGGTCATGTCGAAATCCCCGGTGCCGACGAACAGCATGTCGGGGTCATTCCAGGAGCCGGGGTGACCATAGAGCGGGCGATGCGCGACGCTGTCGAGATTGTGCAGCATCCGGCTCCAGGTGGGGAAGATATCCTCGCTGGTGCGCGACATGTTGCCGACCGTTCGGGACCATGCCCGCGAGTCCGCCGATCCCCACAGGCACAGCGAATAAACATAATCCTGGTCGGGATTATGTCGCTCCAGCGCCTGTCGCACCTCGTCATACAGCGCCTTGACGGCCGGAATGTCGGTACGCCCGAGCGACTCCACGTCGATCAGCGGATCGAGGCCGCGATACTGCCCTGCCTTCACGCGCGGGTCGCTGGGTGGCAGGCCGCGAATACCGCAGGCGTCGACCTTGATGAGGTCGAAGCCCCATTCCTTGAAGTAGAGTGCAATGTCCTGATCGACATGGCCGTAAAGGCCCACCTCGCGCTCCAGCACGTTGCCTTCGGGCTGATTGGGGAAGGTCGATGTGAACACCTGCCCGCAGGAATTGCGGCCGATATCGGAATAAATGCCGGCCTTGAGGCCCATGGCGTGCAGCTTGTCAGTGAGCGGCCGAAAGCTGTTGCCACCGTCTGCGGTCGCCGCTGAGGGAAAAGTCTCGGTCCGGATCAGCATCCGCCCGTCCGGCTGGCGGCGCTTGAGCCACCAGCCATCATCGATGTTGATGTAGCGATAGCCTTTTGCGGCGAGGCCGCTCTCCACGATCACCCGCGCCGAGGCCATCAGCTTGGCTTCGTCGATATCGCTGGTGAAGGCGTTCCAGCTGTTCCAGCCCATCGGCGGCAGCGGGGCGTTCCCGCCGCTATAGATGCTCCAGCGCCCCGTGGGCGCCAGCGGATCCACCGCAGCGCTGCTGGCGGCATGCGGCGACTCGGCGGGGGTTGTCTGGGCGACGGCCTGCGTCGCTGCCAGCGCCGCCGCTGCGGCCCCTACCGCTAGCCACAGACGGGACGCATGTCTGAGGGTCATCGGGCCGCGCCGGCCTTGGCAACCAGATGCGTACTGAAGAACGGCAGCACATGGTCCTGGAATCGGAACGCGACATGGCTGGTATGCGTGCCCTCGTACAGGGTGAAGCTGTTCGCTATGCCGTAGGAATCGAGGACCTTGTGCAGCGTCTCGGTGTCGGTCTTGAGACTATCCTGATCACCGACGTCCATCGCGATCGCGGCATAGCCTTTGAGCACGCCGATATATTGGTCGACAAAGGCCAAGGGCGCATTGGCGGCCCATTTCGCCAGAATGGCGTTGCGCTGCGCCTCATCGCCGCCTGGCAGATCGAGATAGAGCGGCGGCTTCTTTGGATTGGGCGACCAGGCCGCGCCGACCGCAAGCTGCGCCCGCAGCGGGAATGGCAGGTTCGCGGAGTCAGCGGGGGATTTGACCGCCGCGATCTGCGCCAGCCCGGCTTCGTCCAGCGCAAAGGCATCGCGCGCGGACAGGCAGCACGGGCTCATCAGATAGAGCGCCCCAAACTGATCGGCGTGCTTCATGCCGATCCGCGCCGCGCCATAGCCGCCCATGGAATGGCCGACGAGGCCACGGCTCCGCGGGGTCGCCAGCGTGCGATAGTGGCTGTCGATATAGGCGATGAGATCGTGCGAGATGAACCGCTCAAAGTCGCCGGTTGTCGCCGAGCTTGAGTACATCGAGCCATTGTGAATGGTCTTGCTGTCCGGGAAGACCAGGATCATCTCCTGCGCGCCCTTGGCCAGCGCACCCTCGATCACTTGCGGCACATGGATTTCGCCGATCCATTGCTCAGCACCGATGGAATAGCCGTGCAGAGCGTAGACGACCGGATATCGTTTGGCCCGGTTGGCGGCATAACTGGGCGGCAGGACGACGATGACATCGCGATCGGCAGACTCGCCTTCCAGATTCCCTGCGATGGCCGGGGAATGGACCTTGATACGCTCGAGCGTCACCTTCGGCGCACCCGGCACCGGCGCTGGCGCGTTGGTGGCAACCTGCGCCAGAGCAGGCGCGGCAGGCATAGCCAGGCACAGACCTGCCAGCAGGGCCGCGTGAATTGCGCTTGTCTTCATAGTCATCCCCATCCTCCTGTTTTTGATGATGATCAGCGGCAGCCAGTCAGCCACCGCGCAGTTGCTGCATGACGAGCGCCCGGATGCGCGCGTAATTCCCCTGCCGCAGCGGCCCCAACAACCCGCGCTGCGCCTCCGGCAGATGGGCAAGCGGATGCCCTTCGCGCTGAAAGACATAATGGTCGAAATAGGCGCGCCATGCTTCCCGCTCAGCCGCCGGACGCTCGGCGATGGCGATCATCGCCAGCATCATCGCCGTCATGGGCGCATCCGGGCCGGCGGAGAAGGCATCCCACCAGTAATTGACCAGCATGTTGAACGGCGCTGTCGCCTCCACCTGATGCCACCATAATTTGGGGAGGTAGAGCGCGTCGCCCGGCAGAAGCTCGACCGTCACAGCCCGCGCGCGGGCCTGCGCCATGCGGGGGTAACGGGGATCGCCCTCCGGCGCCGAGGCCGCGAGACTGATGGGCGGACCGGACAAGGTGTGGTCGATCGGCCCCACATACAGGTCGCCAATCGCATCGGGCGGAAACAGCGTGAAGCACCGCCGGCCCGCCACCACGCAAGCCAGATTCTCGAACGTATCGTAATGGCAGCTCACATGAGATGCGTTGCCCAGCCAGATGCGCGGCACCACGCCCTGCGGCATGAATGGCAGGGCATTATCCGCCTCAAAGCCGGGCACATAGCTGCTGGCCGGCAGCGAGCCCATATACACCGTGCCATCGCCGGGGGCTTCGGCGCGCGCCAGGATCTGCCGCAAGCCCTCGCGCAGAGGCACTTCGCGCCGCTCGAAATTGAAGCCCTCGAGGCCATCGTCGTAAAAATAGCGCCCGGCAATCTCCGGCCCGCCGATGAAGATTTCTCCCGGCCGGTCGGTGGCGAAACGGTCCAGATAGTCCGCGAGCGCACCGTCCGCCCGCGCCGCCGCACGGACGACGGGCCAATCGGCGCACAGGCCGCGAATGACCGCAGGCCGGCAGGGCTCGACCAGCAGGCGCCGAAAAGCGCCGGCGTCGGTGAGTGCCTCCTGGTCCAGTTCGGCAATGGCAGCGGCCATCGAGCTTCTCCGATCAGCCGGCCTGCGTCAGCATCTGGTTGCGACGCTCGGCAAGCACCGGAACCTGCTTGAGCGAAGCGGCGACGCAATAG
Organism: Sphingobium sp. B8D3A; assembly: GCF_025961995.1. Taxonomy (NCBI): domain Bacteria; kingdom Pseudomonadati; phylum Pseudomonadota; class Alphaproteobacteria; order Sphingomonadales; family Sphingobiaceae; genus Sphingobium; species Sphingobium sp. B8D3A. The sequence continues at coordinate 2,627,381 of NZ_JAOQOS010000001.1, forward strand.
GCCAATTGAAGATCGCCGTTGCGGAACAGCGCCAGCACGCTGGCATCGTCAAGATCGTGCAACCGATCGAGGCTGACCGTGTATAAGCCCGCCAACTCGATGGTTTCGCCATCGTCGAACCGCAGCGAGATATCGATCGGCTGAATGATGCCCAGGCGATTGAGCGTGGCGATGAAGCGCTCGGCCTCCTGCTGGCCGGCGACGATCTGCCCAAGCAACCGCTGCATATGCCGCGTGGTCGATGTCGCCCCGCCATCCTCATCGAACAAAGGCTCGCCCGCCACTTCGCTTAGGCGCGGGCTGGCCCGGTCGATTGCGATATTCTCACCGGACACGAAGAAGGCCTCACGCTGCTCATCGAGCGAGCGGAAGGGCGCCCTGCCGGAATGCGAGTCGACCAGCAGATTTTCGCCTTCCTTGAAGCCGAACAGGGCACCGACATAGAAAGCGCCGGTTTCCGGGTTCTTCGCGAAGAGAATCGGGCAGACCGCCGCAGCAGCCGCAAATTCCGACGGCAGGACCGGCACGAAGTTGCGCGTTTCCGGCGAAATCGCGCCTAAACGCAGGTGCCGATGGGCCTGCGAATCCAGAATTTCGAGTGCTGCTTCCATGCCATCCCTCTCCTCATTTTTCTTGCGATGGCGGGAGCCCGCTTCTTGACGCTATTCTCCGCACCGCGAGTCCGATCGCTGTAATCCACCGCAGGAATCGGACGTTTTCGGTCGATAATCCAGCCCTTTGGTGGGCCATAGATACACCGAAAATTTGAGCTTGATAGCGCTACCTTTTCGCACTAACGTTCAAGCATAGAAAAACACGATGTCTGGAGAGGGTGTAAGCGTGACGTGTCACGCCGACAAGGGACCACTTTATCCGCATCATGTGAAAACCGGCGGCAGCAATGCCGTTTCATGGCGTCTTCTGCCCGGGAAACCGGCCAGCGGAGCCGTTCGATGATTACAAGTGGAGGGGGTTATGAAAGGCAATCAGCCTAACTTCGATTATCTCAATCGTCCTGCAATTCTCAAGGCGGTCCTGCTCGGCGCCCCCAGTGCCTTGGCGCTGATCGTCTCGGCACCGGCGACGGCCCAAAGCAGCGCAGCGCCCCAGAGCGCATCGACTGAAGACATCATCGTCACCGGCTACCGCGCCTCGCTCCAGCAGAACCTCGACATCAAGCGCGAGTCCGCCGGTGTCGTGGAAGCGATCTCGGCCGAGGACATCGGCAAGTTCCCCGATCCTAACGTCGCGGCCGCCCTGCAGCGCCTGCCTGGCGTCTCCGTGCAGCGCAACGGTCGCCGTGGCGAGGCGGACGGCGTCACTATCCGCGGCTTTGGCGGGGACTTCATCGACACGCTGGTCGATGGCCGCCACATTTCCACCGCCATCGGCAACCGCGGTGTCGACTTCACGACCATCGGCTCGGACTTCGTCGGCCGGCTGAACGTCTACAAGACGCCCAATGTCGAACTCTCCACCAGCGCCATCGGCGGCTTCATCAATGTGGAGATGCCCAAGCCGTTCGACCGTCCGGGTTTCCAGGTCATCGGCCGCGCCTCCGGCTCGTACCAGTCGCGCAGCAAGGATGTGACGCCGTCTGCCGGCCTGCTGATCTCCAACACATTCGCCGATGACACGATCGGCATCCTCGGCAACGTCAACTACAAGCGCACGGACACCACCTCTAACCGCGTGTTCGTACCGGGCTGGATCGGCGCCAATTTCGCGCCCTGCCAGGCTGGCCCCAATGTGCCGACCTGCACACCGACCAGCGATGCCACCAGCGCCGCCTGGGCTGACCCCAATAATCGCAATTCGGTGCTGAACTGGTTTCCGCAGCAAACCGGCATCGAGCAGATCCACACCAAGGACGAGCGCCTCGATGCGCGCATCGCTCTGCAGTGGCAGCCCTCGGACAATCTGCTCATCACGGTCGATGACAATTTCAGCCGTCAGACCGTGCACAGCAATGCGTTCGGCTATGCCGCCTGGTTCAACGGCAGCGACCTGCGCAACGTGAAGTATGACGAGAACGGCACGGTCGTCGACTTCTCGCAGTTCGGCACGCCGATGGATTTCAACGCCAACTACACCCGCACCATTCTCGAAACGAACACCGTCGGTGCGAACGTCAAATGGGATGTTAGCGAAAACCTGAAGCTGGATGTTGACGGCTTCATTTCCCGCAGCACCCGCAATCCGGGTCGGAACGGCTATAATGACAGCATGGACATCGGTTACGGTGGCACCAATGCTGGCGGCACGACCATCCTGGGGGCCAATACCGGCGTCACGATCCTCGGCCCCAGCAAGGACTATCTGCCGCAGATCCACGACATCGGTCCGGCAGGCAATGTCTCGCGCTTTACTGACACCAGCGTGATCGGTTCGCACGTGATCGTGCGCGGCGCGCCCTACAATGCCGACACCGTCAAGCAATTGCGGGCCGTGCTCCGCTGGGATCAGGACAACGTCAAGCTGGCCTTCGGTGGCCAGTATATGGAAGACAAGCTGTACGGCGAGAACACCAGCACGTTCAGCAATGGTGTGTTCGCCAGCCGTTCGGGCTATGGCACGCCTTCCGGACGCCCGGGTGGATCAAGCGGCGGCATCGCGCCACTGCCGGCCAGCGTCTATCAGGGCATCATCAGCACCGCGAACTGGATCCCCGGCTATCAGGGCAATCTCGGGCCTTCGGTCATCGTCTATGATCCCTATCAGGTCTACAAGCTGCTCGAAGCCTCGGGTGGATCGGTGGCACCGACGCTCGATCCGGCCAGCGTCTATGAAATCCGCGAGAAGACCTATGCCATCTTCTTCCGCGCGACCTTCGACACCGATCTGGGCGGCATGCCGTTCAGCTTGACGGCCGGTCTGCGGCATGAAGGCACGCATCTGACCTCGAACGCGATCGGGCGCCGTCTGCTGGGCCTGTCGATCCCGTCGGGCGATCCGACCCTCATCCAGCCGAACCCTGCGCTGGGGACCAACGGCTTCTCCGATCCCACGACCATCTCGCGCAGTTCCAACTACACCTTCCTCCTGCCCAGCCTCGATGCGAAGCTGGAGGTGATGCCCAACCTGCTGCTGCGCATGAGCGCCTCGCGGACATTGACCCGTCCGGGCCTCGCCGCGCTGCGTCCCACCGTCACGCTGGGAACGTTGCGCGTGGGCAGCCTCTCGGCAAGTGGCGGCAACCCCGACCTCAAGCCGTATCTCTCCGATAACTTCGATGCGGCGGCAGAGTGGTACTATCAGCGCAACTCCTATGTTTCGGCCAACTTCTACCTGAAGCACATCACCAACTTCGTGGTCGGCGGTGTGTCGGTGCAGTCGATCGACGATGCGATCGATCCCAGCACCGGCCGGATTGCGCGCTTCAACGTGAATAGCCAGGTCAACGGGCCGGAAGCCACCGTGAAGGGCGTAGAAATCGCCGTGCAGCACGTCTTTGGCGAGAGCGGCTTCGGCTTCCAGGCCAATGCTACCTTCCCGTGGAGCAACCGCAACTACGATCCCACCAGCACGGACGGCTCGGCCTTCTCGATCACCGGCCTTGCCAAGTCGGCTAACCTGATCGCCTTCTACGACAAGGACGGCTTCCAGATCCGCGGCGCCCTCAACTGGCGCGACGAATATCTGGTCCGGCTCGGTCAGGATCAGGGCGGCACCTTCGGTGCGGAGCCGGTCTATGTCGATCAACAACTGCAGATCGATGCCTCGGCCAGCTATGACGTCACGCCTTTCGCGACGGTGTTTGTCGAGGCCAACAACCTCAACAATTCGACCTACAGCACGCACGGGCGGTTCAGCAATCAGACGCTGGATGTCTTCTCTTACGGGCGCCGCTTCTCGGCCGGTGTCCGCGTGAAGTACTGATCGGGTTGACTTCTTGCCGGGGGAGCGCACTCCTGCGCTCCCCCGCATCGTTCATGTGAGTGGTCATGGTTCATCCGGTCAAGAATATCGTGATCGTCGGCGGCGGCACCGCCGGGTGGCTGACGGCTGGGATCATCGCGGCGAGACATCGCGGCCGCATCCCGCACAGCTTCACCGTTACGCTGGTGGAATCGCCGAACACGCCGATCATCGGGGTTGGCGAAGGCACCTGGCCCACCTTGCGCTCGACGCTGAAGACCATGGGCGTATCCGAAACCGACTTCTTCCGCGAATGCGACGCGGCCTTCAAACAGGGCGCGCGCTTCAACCGCTGGACCACCGGCGCGGCCGACGACGGGTATTATCACCCGCTCGTCCTCCCGGAGGGTTTTGGCCGGGTCAATCTCGTCCCCCACTGGCTCGCCAACGGAAAAGGCCAGAGCTTTTGCGACACGGTGTGTCCGCAGGGCGTGATCTGCGACGAGAATCTGGGGCCCAAATTCATCACCACGGCGGAATATGAAGGCGCCGCCAACTACGCCTATCATCTCGATGCCGGAAAGTTCGCGCCCTTCCTGCAGCGCCATTGCTGCGAGACTTTGGGCGTGCGCCATGTGCTGGCCGATGTGCAGCAAGTGATGCTGGCCGAGAATGGCGACATTCGCGCCATCGACACGGAGCAGGCCGGCGAGATCGAAGGCGATCTGTTCATCGATTGCACGGGCTTTCGCAGCCTGCTGCTGGGCGATGCGCTGGGCGTGCCGTTCAAGGATTGCGGCGACATCCTGTTCTGCGACACCGCGCTGGCCGTGCAACTGCCCTATGAGAGCGAGAGCAGCCCGGTCGCGACGCACACCATCTCCACCGCGCAAAGCGCCGGCTGGATCTGGGACATCGGCCTGCCCTCTCGCCGGGGCATCGGCCATGTCTATTCCAGCCGCCACATCACGCAGGATGAGGCCGAGCGCGAGTTGCGCGCCTATCTCGGCCCGGCGGGCGCGGACCTTCCGTTGCGGAAGATCGACATCCGCTCGGGTCACCGCGAAATCTTCTGGAAACGCAATTGCGTCGCGGTCGGTCTCGCCGCCGGTTTCCTAGAGCCGCTGGAGGCCTCCGCCATCGTGCTGGTGGAACTCTCCGCCAAGATGATCGCCGAGCAGATGCCGGCCTGCCGCGAGGTGATGGACATCATCGCCCGACGCTTCAACGAGACCACCAGCTATCGCTGGGGCCGGATCATCGATTTTCTCAAGCTGCATTATGTGCTGACCAAGCGCACCGACAGCGCCTTCTGGCGCGACAATCTGCTACCGGAGACCATTCCGGACCGGTTGCAGGACCTGCTGCACCTGTGGCGCTACCAGTCGCCCTGGTTCCATGACGAGTTCGATCGCATTGAAGAGGTCTTCCCCGCCGCGAGCTACCAATATGTGCTGTACGGCATGGGCTTCCGCACCGAGGTCGCCCCGGAGACACTGACCCCGGAGGCCGCCGTCGCGATGCAGGCGATCCGCGAGAACAGCCGCCAGACCGACCGGCTGCGCACCAGCCTCCCGCGCCATCGCGACCTGCTGCGCAAGATTCGCGACTACGGCCTCCAGCCCGTCTGAGCTTTTGGGGGCATGAGACAGGCTTCCGGCATTCGGCCCCACGTCCCACGCTTATTGGGTAGCGCTACCTTTCTTCCACCACTTCGCGTCCTGATCGCATTGACCTGCGGATGGCCGTGCGTGGGCGCCGCGCAATTGCCGCCTGCGCCTATCATCCCCGCGATGCCTGCGCGGGGCGCACCCAACTCGGAAGATGCCTTCGCCAATGTGCAGATATCGCCCCGGCCAGACGCCGAGCCGGCCGTGCTGCATGTTGCTCCGCTCGGGACCGAGACGGGCGATGGCAGCGCCGCGCGCCCGTTCGGCACGCTGGTGCAGGCGCAGGCGGCGGTGCGGCGGCTGAACCGCGACAGGCCGGTCACCGTCCAGCTCGCCGACGGCGTTTATTCCCTCGACGCGCCGTTGCACTTTGGCGCGGAGGATGGCGGCCATGCCGGCCATATGGTCCGCTGGGAAGCCGCGCCGGGCGCGCAGCCCACGCTCTCCGGCGGGTCGATCGTGCAGGGTTGGACGCTCGCGGACCGCGATCGCAACATCTGGACGGCGTCGATCGGCAAGGGCAGCGATCCGCGCCAATTATGGGTCGATGGCCGCCTCGCCCATCGCGCCGCTGTCGAGGCGCCGCGTAGCGCCTTCGCCTTTTTCGATTGGGGCATCCAAATCGTCGATCCGGCGTGGCGCTTTCTCGCCAGCTTGCCGGACCAGAGTCGCATGGACGTGGAGAACACCGGCTTCTTCACCGATCGACGGGCCGTCATCGACCGTATCGAGGGCGACCGCATTCTTCTCAAGCAGCCCGGCTGGCGCAACAATCTGATCGGCTACGACACCTTCGCCAAGCCGGTCTCCGGCAACAAGGCCCGCTTCTTCATTGCCAATGCCCTCGCCTTCATGCGCGCCGCAGGCGAGTGGTATGCCGATCCCGCCAAGGGTCTGCTCTACTATAAGCCGCAGGATGGCCACTCACCGGAGGGGCACGAGATCGTCGTGCCCCGACTGGAGGCGCTCATCACCATTGCCGGCAGCGCGGAGGCGCCAGTGTCCGACGTTGTCTTCGAAGGACTGGCCTTCCGCCACACAAGCTGGCGTGGGCCGAGCAGCGCCGAGGGCTATGCCAGCCAGCAGAGCGGGAGTTATCTCGCAGGCGACATCGCCAATTATCCCGCCGATCCAGTTCGCGATTGCAGCTGGGGCTGTGCCGCGTTCGAGGCGCAACGCAACCACTGGCGCCAGCAGCCCGCTGCCGTGCAGATTTCCGCCGCGCGGCGCATCACCTTCCGCAATGTCACCTTCGCGCAACTGGGGCAGATCGCGCTCGGCATCGGCAACAACCCGGAGGCGAATGTGCGCGGCCCGGGGCTTTCCGCGCAGTCGATCGAGGTCAGCGGCTCGCGCTTCGGCCCGCTGGCGGGCGGGGCGATCATGGTCGGGGGAACGACCGTCGATGCCCACCATCCCTCAACGCCGGACCTGGCAGTCCGCGACATACTGATCCGCAACAATCACATCGAGACGGTATCGCAGGATTATCGCGAGCAGGCCGCCATTCTGGTTACCTACGCCTCGGCCACGCTCATCCTGCACAATGAAGTTTCCGATGCGCCTTATGATGGCATCGATGTCGGTTGGGGCTGGGGGACCAATGATCCCGGCGGCAACACCGCCTATATGACCCGGGCGCGCGGATATTATGATCAGCCCGGCAACCGCATCTACGAGACGCCGACGATCCTGCGCGACACGGTGATCTTCGGCAACCGCGTTCATGGCGTGAAACGCTGGTTTCCGGACGGCGGGGCCATCTACCATCTCTCCGCCGATCCGGGCGCGCTGATTGCCGAAAACCACATCTATGATGTCCCCGGCGGCATCGGCGTCTATCTGGACGAAGGCTCGCGCTACGTCACCGTCCGCCACAATGTCATCGACGGCGTGGGTCTGTGGGTGAACCTCAATGCGCAGGATGACGCCCGGCCACGTCGAACCAATCTGGATAATCTTGCGACCGGTAACTGGTTCAACAGCGGCGAGGCCAATGGCAATTGGTCAGCCTATCTGAACAACCACCTCGCCAATAATATTGCCGTCAACGGGCAAGCCTGGCCGCCCGAGGCGCGCGCCGTCATCGCCCGTGCCGGGGTCCAGATGGACGGCACCGCGCCATGACCGCCCTTCCCCATCCTTTCGCCGACTCAGACGCTGGAGACAGATCATGACCCCCGCACCCTCGCTACGCGCCCTCATCCTCGCCGGTGCTGCAGCGTTCGCCGTGCCGCTGGCCGCTCAGACGGACGACGCCAACACGGTCATGGCGCAGTCGGAGCGGCAGGCGGCAGACATCGTGGCGAAGCTCACGCCGCAGGAAAAGGCGGACCAGCTTGTGAATGTCGCGCCCGCCATCCCGCGCCTTGGTATTCCCGGCTACAATTGGTGGACGGAATCGCTGCATGGCGCGATGGGCACGCTGCCGACCACCAACTTCCCCGAACCGATCGGCCTTGCCGCCACCTTCGATGCGCCGCTGGTCCATGATGTCGCCAACATCATCAGCGTCGAGATGCGCGGCCTGCATACGCGGGCGCGTCAGACCGGGCGCCTCGGGCGCATCGGCACGGGGCTGGACACATGGTCGCCCAACATCAACATCTTCCGCGATCCGCGCTGGGGGCGCGGGCAGGAAACCTATGGGGAAGACCCCTTCCTCACGGCCGAGATCGGCAAGGCGTTCATCACCGGCATGCAGGGGCCTGACCCGGCACGGCCCAACATCATCGCGACGCCCAAACATTATGCCGTGCACAGCGGCCCGGAATCGACGCGCCATCACGCCAATGTCTACGTTTCCCGCCACGATATGGAGGACACCTATCTGCCCGCGTTCCGTGCCGCCATCGTGGAGGCCAAAGCGGGATCGATCATGTGCGCCTATAACCGCGTGAACGGGCAGCCGGCGTGCGCCAGTGACGAGTTGCTCAAGACACACCTGCGCGATGCCTGGGGCTTCAAGGGCTATGTCGTCTCCGATTGCGATGCGGTGACCGATATCAACCGCAACCACCATTACGCGCCGGATGCCGCCACGGCGGTCGCCGCCGCGATGCGCGCCGGGGTCGATAGCGAGTGCAATGGCGCGACGCTGAGCGACACCGCCGGGCTGGGCCAGCCCTATCTCGATGCGCTGAACCGCAATCTCATCACCCAGAGCGATGTCGATACCGCGCTCGTGCGGCTGTTCTCCGCCCGCCTGCGCAATGGTGACCTGCCTGGTCTTGCGCCGCGGCCGGCCATCGCACCATCCGTCATCGGCGCGCCGGACCACAATGCGCTGGCGTTGAAGGCCGCCGAAAAGAGCCTGGTGTTGCTCAAAAATGATGGCGCGCTGCCGCTCAAGCCCGATGCCCGCATCGCCGTCATCGGCCCGCTGGCGGACGCCACCCGCGTGCTGCGCGGCAATTATTCCTCCACCCTCTCCGGCCCGCCGATATCCGTGCTGGAGGGGCTGCGCCAGGCGATGCCCGGCGCGACGATCCACCATGCCCCCTTCGCCGAGACCTTTACCGACGGCGACCGCGTGCCGACGACGGCGCTCGTCGCGCCGGATGGCAAGCCCGGGCTGCTGGCGCGCTATTATAATCCCACGCAGACGCCGCCGGCCCGCTTCGCGCCGGGCACGTTCGACAGCGCGACCAAGGCGATGACCTTCCAGACCAAGCCGGTCGTGACCCGCAGGGAGGCCGATGTGACCGGGCGCAGCCTCGATCTCGCGAACGTCTCCGACCATCACCGCGTGGTCTGGACCGGCTTCCTCGTCCCACCGGAGAGCGGCACCTACCGGCTTGGCCTGTCCGGCTCCAACGGCGAGATGCTGCTCGAGGGCAAGCCGTTCGTGGACCTCAAAAACTCGCGCTGGAACAGCCTGCCGACGATGAAGACGCTGACGCTGGAGAAGGGCAAGCGCTACCCGATCGAGATCACCATGACCTCGCACATCAACACGGGCATCGACCTGATGTGGAAGCGCGTCTCCCCCGATGCCGATGCGGCGCTTGCCGCTGCGGCGGCGCAATCGGACGTGGTCGTCGCGGTCGTGGGCCTCACCTCGGATCTCGAAGCCGAGGAAACGCCGGTGAAGGTGCCGGGCTTTGAGGGTGGCGACAAGACCACGCTCGATCTGCCGGCCGAGCAGCTTGCCATGCTGGAAAAGGCCCGCGCGCTGGGTAAACCGCTGGTCATCGTGGCGATGAACGGCAGTCCGATCAACCTCGCCTGGGCGAAGGACCATGCGGCGGGCATCGTGGAGGCCTGGTATCCGGGGCAGAATGGCGGCCTCGCGGTCGCCAATGTCCTCTCCGGCAAGACCAATCCCTCAGGGCGCCTGCCCCTCACCTTCTATCGCAGCGTGGATGAGTTGCCGCCGTTCGGCGACTACAGCATGGCCGGGCGCACCTACCGCTACTTCACCGGCACGCCGGTTTACGGCTTCGGCTATGGCCTGAGCTACACGCAATTCGCCTATGAGCCGCTGCAGGTGCAGGCCTCGGGCGATGCTGCGCAAGGCGTGCGGGTCTCGACCACCCTGCGCAATAGCGGGCAGCGAGCGGGCGAAGAGGTGGCGCAGCTCTATCTCGATTTCCCGGATGTGCCCGGCACCCCGCGTATCGCCTTGCGTGGCTTTCAGCGCGTGGAGCTGAAGCCGGGCGAATCCCGCCAAATCAGCTTCGATCTCTCGCCGCGCGATCTGAGCGCGGTGTCGCTGGAGGGCGTGCGGCAGGTCTTCCCTGGTGCGTATCGCGTGTCGGTCGGCTCGGCTCAGCCCGATAGCGGCCTGCCGGTACAGAGCGCGGACTTCGCCATCGCCGCCGGCGTCACCCTGCCGAAATAGGCGGGAGGCCCAGCCAGCCGCTCACGTCGACCTGCTGTGGCCGGCCAGCCTTCAACCGCACGATCAGGCGCTGGCTGGCGAAGCGGACGGTCCGCTCGGTATCGATCGCGCTGGTGAGGATGAGCGTGCGCGGCCGGGACTGCGCCCAGCTGAAATCGACGCTGCAGGCCCCCCGCGCCCGCAGCCCCCGCACCGCGCCGCTTGGCCAGACCGAGGGCAGAGCTGGCAGGAGATGGATCTCATCGCCCCGGCTGCGCATCAGCATATGCGCGATGCCAGCGGTGCCGCCGAAATTGCCGTCGATCTGGAAAGGCGGATGGGCATCGAACAAATTGGGATAGGTCCGCTCCGGCCCGAGCAAAAAGCGCAGGACGCGGTGGGCGCGATCGCCCTCGCCAAGCCGCGCCCACAGGTTGATCCGCCAGGCCGTCGCCCAGCCGGTGGCGATATCGCCGCGCAAGTCCAGCGAGCGCCGCGCCGCCGCAGCAAGCGCTGGCGTATCGTCCGGGTCGATTTGCTGGCTCGGGAACAGCCCGTAGAGATGCGAGACGTGGCGATGGTCCGGCTCGGGCGCCTGCGCATCCCAGTCCTGCTGCCACTCCTGCAACTGCCCTTGCGCGCCGATGCGATCCGGCGCGAGACGGCGGCGCAAGGCGCGAAGCTCCGCCGCGAACGCGCCGTCGATGCCGAGCAGATCGGCGGCCTGCGCCGTCTGATCGAACAGGTCGCGCAAAATCTGCTGGTCCATTGCCGGCCCGGCGCAGATCGCGATGTCGCCATGATGGGCATTTTCCGGAGACAGCGACGGGCTGGTGACAAGCGCGCCGGTCGCCGGATCGACCTGCAGCGTATCGACGAAGAACAGCGCCGCCCCGCGCATGAGCGGGTAGACATCGCGAAGAAAGGCAATGTCGCGACCATAGTCCCAGCGTTCCCACAAATGGGTGCACAGCCATGCCCCACCGGTCGGCCACATCCCCCAGCGCGCGCCATCCACCGGCGCGGTGGCGCGCCAGATATCGCTATTATGATGCGCCAACCAGCCGCGCGCGCCATACATCTCCCGCGCGGTACGGGCGCCGCTTTCCGCCAGCTCCCGCACCATGCGCACCAGCGGCTCGGTGCATTCGGGCAAGGCGGTGATCTCGGCCGGCCAGTAATTCATCTGCGTGTTGATATTGATCGTGTATTTCGATCCCCAAGGCGGGTCGATGCTCTCATTCCAAATGCCCTGCAGGTTCGCGGCCTGGGATCCGGGGCGCGACGAGGCAATCAACAGATAGCGCCCATAATTGAAGTAGAGCGCAGCAAGGCCGGGGTCGTCGCGACTCTGCGCGGCGATCACGCGCTCATCGGTGGGCAGCGCGGCGGCGCTGTCGTCACCAAGGTCGATCTCGACACGGCGGTACAGGGCGCGATGGGCAGCGACCGCTTCGCCATGCAGTTGCTCGGAACTGCGCGCCATCGCATCGACCATCCAGCCGCGCACAAGCGCATCCGGGTCACCGGAGACGTCGTCGAAACGGCGGAAGCTCGTCGCCATCGCGACCAGCACCGTCACCGCCCGCGCACCACGCAGCGCCAGATGATCGCCCTGCGCGTTGAGCGAGCCGCCTTCCGGGATCACGCGCACCAGCCCTGCCAGCTTCAGCGCACCGTCGACGCGATGCGCGCCACGATTGCGCCCCCGGATGCGCAGCAGCCCGTCGCGCGCCTCCACCTGCGCCTCCTGTGCCGGGGCAAAGCCGATATCGAGATCGAGCGACGCAGGGCCGCCCACTTCATGGCGCAGCACGATCACCTGCCGGACAGGGGACGCGAAGACCGTGCGGCGGTGACGCGTGCCCGCCAGCGTGAACGTCGTCGTTGCCGTGGCGCTGTCGAGGTCGAGCACGCGCCTATAATCGTCAGGGACTGTAGCGGACGCGGCGCCCGGCAAGCTGAGCAACAGATCGCCGAAGCTCTGATAGGCCATCTGCTGGACCGGCTGGCCGATCAAGGTGCGGTTCGCGAGGTCATGCGCCTGCGCGTAATCTCCCTGCGCGATCAGCCTGCGCACTTCCGGCAAGGCGGCACGGGCGGCGGGATTGACCGGATCATAAGGCCCGCCGGACCATAGGGTATCCTCGTTGAGTTGCAGCCGCTCGGTGCCGACGCCGCCGAACACCATCGCGCCGATCCGGCCATTGCCGACCGGCAGGGCCTGCGTCCATTCTGTCGCCGGGCGCCGATACCAAAGCCGGTCGCGCAAGGGTCTGTCGCTCTCGGACGCGGCCACGGCGGCGCCCGGCAAACAGGCATTGGCGGCGAGCAGCAGCAAGCCTTCGAGCACATCGCGGCGCGTGACCATCGCTCAGCGGTCCTTTCGGCTAGCGGGTCCAGACATAAGGCCCCACGATGGTGCCGGTGAACCCGCCGGCATCCTGTGTGCTGAGGAACCGGGCATCCAAATCCGCCGCGAGCCGGCCCATGCCCCCTGCCCCGGCATAGTGGAAGGACATGGTCCCCCCGTTCGCGCGGATCGTCAAAGTCATCGGGCTCCGGTTGGCGATAGGCGCGGAGGCGACCAGCTGCTCCTTCCCTTTGGCGCGAGTATACAGCGCGATTGCATCCTGCCCGTTCAGCCGCGTGAGGCCGAAGAACAGCCAGGCATCATCGCTCTGCATCGCGGCAAGACCGGCGCGGTCGCCCTCCTCCTGGGGCGAGAAGGTGACGACGGTGCGCATGGTCGCGACATGATGCTGCTGGCGCCGCCCGAGGAAGGCGGGCGTACCGGCCTTGTCACCGAGTGGCGCGGCACTGGCCAGCACCAGATCGCCCTGCTCCAGCCGATGGAACGGGTGATCGGGCGTGCGGACGCCGACCCATTGCGTGGCCAGCTGGTCGCCCTCGAAGCTGTCGGCATATGCGAAATCGCCGTTGGTCGGCAGCACCGGCCGGGCCTGTGGAGACAGCGCGGGCGCCTTGGGCGCAAACGGAATCGTCTCGCCATGCGGCAGGATGACCGGCCAGCCGTCCTTCCACTGAACCGGCAGCAGGAAGGTCTCGCGACCGATATTGTAATAATTGTCGGCATAAGGCCGCACCGCCAGAAAGGTCGCCCACCAGTCGCCTGCCGGGGTCTGGACGAGCTTGGCATGACCGGCCGAGGTGATCGGATCGGGCCGGGCGGGATCGAGGTCGCGCTGGGTGAGGATCGGGTTATCCTTGTGCGGCACATAAGGTCCGCGCAGCTTGCGCGAGCGGAACACCACCTGGGAGTGATCGACGCTCGTGCCACCTTCCGCCGCGGTCAGATAATACCAGCCATCCTTACGCAGAATGTGCGGCCCCTCGATCCAGATCGGCTTCTTGCTCAGGTCCACCCCGCCATTGACGAGCTGGGTGCTCGGCCCGACCATCTTGCCGGCCCGCCAGTCATATTCCTGGATCCAGATCGCGCGGTGCCCCTCATAGCGCGGCGTCTCGTCCGGTGCGCGATTGTTAATGATGTAGGCCTTGTCGCCTTCCCAATAGATCGACGGGTCGATCCCCTCGAACGGCAGCCACATGGGGGTGGACCAGGGGCCGGCGGGGTTCTTGGCGGTGATGACGAAATTGTCCCGGCATCCCACGCATGTGTTGACGATGTAGAAGGTGCCATCATGAAAGCTGATGTCCGGCGCGAACACGGCTTCTGACACGCCCCGGCCGGCGAGGTTGAGCTGATCGGGCCGGTCGATCGCATTGCCGATCTGCGTCCAGTTCACCAGATCCTTGGAATGCCAGACCGGAAGCCCCGGAAAATGCGCGAAGGATGAGGTGACGAGATAATAATCCTCCCCCACCCGCGTAATCGAGGGATCGGGATAATAGCCTGAGAGGATTGGGTTGCGGTAGGCGCCGGGCTTGACCGTTACCTGCTCGATGGACTGGCCATCATAATCGAAGCTTGCAAAGCGGGCCTCCGGCCCTGCCCATGCCGCCGCGGGCATCAAGGCCAGCACTGCGGCCATCCATCCACGCGCCCACAGTCCCGCCGCGATCTTCATCGTCCCTCTCCTTTTTGCGGCACGCTGATCCTGTGCGGATTCGCTGCCCTGAGTCACTTTGGTAGCGCTCCCATTTCTCCTTGCCCAGCCCTGTTTATCTGCGGGAGCGCCTATCCTCTTCCAAACAGGACAAATTCATGCGCGAGCGGAATCCATTTGACCGCGCCACATCCGTAATGGTAGCGCTACCTTAACAACGCCGCACAACCATAAGCGGCGCGCAAGATAAACAAAGGAGAGCCCCCTTGCCGAAAGTCCCGATGCTCCGGACCAGCCTCGTCGTGCTTGGTCTCGCCACCGCCCTTTCCGCCTGCTCCTCGGATGAACCGGCCGCTGCAAACAATGGCGCGACTGGCGCGGCGCATGAATCGGATGGCATCTCGGCTGACGGCAAGCGCTTCCTCTCCCAGCCGCTCGTGACGGAGATTTTCACCGCCGATCCTTCGGCCCATGTCTTCAACGGCAAGATCTACGTCTATCCCAGCCATGATGTCGACGCCGGCATCCCGGACGATGACCTGGGCAACCAATATGCCATGCATGACTATCACGTGCTGGAGATGGACAAGATCGGCGGCCCGGTGAAGATCGGCCCGGTCGCGCTGGACGTGAAGGATGTGCCCTGGGCAGCCAAGCAGATGTGGGCACCCGACGCCGCGTTCAAGAATGGCACCTACTATTTGTACTTCCCGGCCAAGGACAAGGACGGCATCTTCCACATCGGCGTGGCGACCAGCAGCACGCCCATGGGTCCGTTCAAGGCCGAGCCCAAGCCGATTGCCGGCAGCTTCTCCATGGACCCCAATGTGTTCACGGACACGGACGGGACCAGCTACATGTATTTCGGCGGCATCTGGGGCGGCCAGCTGCAGAACTGGGCCAAGGGCAAATATGATGCCTCAATTGGCGTGACCGATCTCAAGGCGGACGACCAGCCGGCCCTCATGCCCAAGGTCGCCAAAATGTCGGCCGATATGAAGAGCTATGCCGAAGCGCCGCGCGATGCCGTGATCCTCGATGAGAAAGGCAAGCCGCTCCTCGGTGGCGATCATGATCGCCGCTTCTTTGAGGGCACCTGGATGTACAAGCGCGGCGACACTTACTACCTGACCTACTCGACCGGCGACACGCACTTCCTCGTCTACGCCACGGGCAAGACGCCTTATGGCCCCTTCACCTATCGCGGCAAGATCATGGAACCGGTGCAGGGCTGGACCACCCACCATTCCATCGTGGATTGGGGCGGCAAGACCTGGCTCTTCTATCATGACACGCAGCTGAGCGGCAAAAACCACCTGCGCAACGTGAAGGTCACCGAGCTGACCTTCAACGCCGACGGCACGATCCAGACGATCAATCCGTTCCGCGACTGACCGGCATGTTCCTCGGCATCGACATCGGCACCTCCGGCGTGAAAGCGGTCGTCATCGACCAGCATGGCGCCGTTGTCGGCCAGGGAACGGCAGCGCTCACCGTGCAACGGCCGCAACCGCTCTGGTCCGAACAGGACCCGGCGGCGTGGTGGGCCGCCACCACCGCAGCCGTGCAGGCCATCGACCCCGCCGTGCGGCGCGCCGTGCTGGGCGTCGGGCTCGCCGGCCAGATGCATGGCGCCACGCTGCTCGGTGCGGACGGTCAGCCGCTGCGTCCCGCGATCCTGTGGAATGACGGGCGCAGCCATGCGGAATGCATCGCGCTGGAAGACAAGACCGACGCTTTCCGCACGATCGGCGGCAACATCGTCATGCCCGGCTTCACCGCACCAAAGCTCGCCTGGATCGCCCGGCACGAGCCGGAGATCTTCGCCGCCACACGCACCGTGCTGCTGCCCAAGGACTATATCCGCCTGCAAATGACCGGCGACAAAGCCACGGACATGTCCGACGCCGCCGGCACCCTGTGGCTGGATGTTGCCGCGCGGCGTTGGGCGGAAGCACTGCTGGACGCGACCGGCCTCAGCCTTGCGCACATGCCGGCACTGTACGAGGGCACCGCGTTGACCGGCACGTTGCGGCCGGACGTGGCGCAACTCTGGGGCATGTCCCCCGTTCCGGTCGCAGCGGGGGGCAGCGACAATGCGGCCGGCGCCGCCGGCATCGGCATCGTCAGCGATGGCGACGGGCTGCTGTCCCTCGGCACATCGGGCGTGATCTTCATCGCCAACGATCAGTTCAAACCCAATCCAGACCGAACCGTGCACGCCTTCTGTCACTGCCTGCCTGCACACTGGCATCAGATGGCCGTGCACCTGTCGGCGGCGTCGTGCATAGACTTTGCTGCACGCCTCTCCGGTGCAGCCGGCGCCGCCGACCTCTTTTCCCGCGCGGAGTCCGTTGGCGCCGCGTGCGGACCGGAACTCTTCCTCCCCTATCTCTCGGGCGAGCGTACGCCGCATAACGACCCGCAGGTGCGCGGCGCCTTCCTCAATCTCGATCAAGATAGCGGGCCGGAGCGGCTGGCGCAGGCGGTGCTGGAGGGCGTTGCCTTTGCCTTTGCCGATGGGCTGGATGCGCTGCGCGACGCCGGCAGCGATGTGCAGGAACTGGCCGTGATCGGCGGTGGCGCGCGGTCGCGCTATTGGGGCCAGATCATCGCGGCGGCGCTCGGCACGCGCCTCAATTACCTCAAGGGCGGTGAAGTCGGCCCGGCGATGGGCGCGGCCCGCCTGGCGCAGATCGGTGTAACCGGCGGCGCGCCCGCCGACATCTGCACGACGCCGCCGATCGCCCATGTGATCGAGCCCGACCCGCTGACCGCCGAACGACTGGCCCCCAAGCGCGAGGCCTTCCGCCGCGCCTACCCCGCCATTCGCGCCGCACAGAGCTGACATTCTTGAAACCGACAGGGAGCGCCTGATGGCCACCGACTATTTCGCAGACATTGCCCCCATCGCCTATAAAGGCCCGGATACCGACGACGAGCTGGCCTATCGCTGGTATGACAAGGATCGCGTCGTGCTCGGCAAGCGGATGGAGGATCATCTGCGCTTTGCCGTGTGCTTCTGGCACACATTCTGCTGGCCGGGCTCGGACGTGTTCGGCGCCGGCACCTTCAACCGCCCCTGGCATGCTGGCGCCAATGACAGCGCGGCCGCCCATCAGAAGCGCGCGGTCGCCTTCGATTTCTTCAAGAAGCTCGATGTCCCCTTCTACTGCTTCCACGATGTCGACGTGATGGCGCAGGCCGAAGGCGTGGCCGAGCATCGCCGCCACCTCGCCGAGGCCATCGATCATCTGGAAGAGCTGCAGGCTTCGAGCGGGCGGAAGCTGCTGTGGGGCACCGCCAATCTGTTCGGCCATCCCCGCTTTGCTGCCGGCGCCGCGACAAATCCGGACCCGGAAGTCTATGCCTTCGCCGCCATGCAGGTGCGCGATGCGCTGGAGGCCACGCATCGCCTCGGCGGCGTCAACTATGTGCTGTGGGGCGGCCGTGAGGGCTATGAAACGCTGCACAATACCAATCTCAAGCGCGAGCTCGATAATTTCGGGCGCTTCCTGACGCTGGTGGTCGAGCACAAGCACAAGATCGGCTTTTCCGGCACGATCCTCATCGAGCCCAAGCCCCACGAGCCCACCAAGCATCAATATGATTTCGATACGGCCACCGTTTACGGCTTCCTCAAGCGCTATGGCCTCGAGAATGAGGTGAAGGTAAACATCGAGGCGAACCACGCCACGCTCGCCGGCCACACCTTCGAGCATGAGTTGGCAACGGCAGCGGCGCTCGGAATCTTCGGCTCCATCGACGCCAATCGCGGCGACCATCAGAATGGCTGGGATACCGACCAGTTTCCCAATTCCGTGGAAGAACTCACCGTCGCGATGATCGAGGTGATCCGCGCCGGCGGTTTCACCACCGGCGGGTTCAACTTCGATTCCAAGGTCCGGCGCCAGTCGATGGACCCGGTGGACCTGTTCTACGGGCATATCGGCGGCATCGATACGGTGGCGCGCGGGCTGTTGAATGCCGCCGCGATCATCGAGGATGGCCGCATCGATGCCCTGCGCAATCAGCGCTATGCGGGCTGGGATGGTCCGCTGGGCAAGGAGATCGCTGCGCTCGACCTCGCCGGGATCGCCGACCTCGCCGTGACCCGCGCGCTCGACCCCAAGCCTGCCTCCGGAAGGCAGGAGCGGATCGAAAATCTCGTCAATCGCTTCATCTGAGCCATGCCGGACCCGGGCGCTTCCTCTTCGCCGGGTCAGGTCACTGATGAGGTGGTCGCTCCGGCGGCCACCTCTTTTTTTGCTATCTTGTCGCCCAGGCGCTAACGAAACCGAAATTGCCGTGCCCCATAGATCGGTACGACGAGACGATAACGACGCGGAGCCAAAGCAAGATCGCCCCCTCATCTTATCTGTTGCGGTGACCGCACGATATTGGGAGAGGTCTCGCCCAGTTCCGGATAGGAAGGCGAACAAGTCAGGCGATGGTCACCAACCGCAGTTCCCGCTCGTCCCGTCGGCAGAGCTCTGGCCCCAAGATCGAGGACGTCGCCCGCCTGGCCGGCGTTTCGCCGATGACCGTGAGCCGTGTGATCAACAAGGGCACCAATGTCCGTGAGGACAAGCGCCTGGCGGTCGAGGCCGCGATCGCGGAGCTGAACTACGCGCCCAATATCGCCGCTCGCACGCTTGCCGGCGGGGAGGACACGCGCATCGGGCTGCTCCACTCCAACCCGAGCTTTGCCTATCTCAGCGAGTTTCTCGTCGGCATATTGGCGGAGACCAGCCGCACCGGCGCGCAGCTCATCGTCAAGGAGTGCAATGAGGAAGGCGCAGAGGACAAGGCCATCGAAGCGCTGCTCAAGGGCCGGGTGGATGGGATCGTCCTGCCCCCGCCGCTGAGCGATTCCCCCTCCGTGCTCGCCGTGCTGGAAGGCGCCGGCGTGCCGGTCGTCGCGGTCGCCACCGGGCGCGCGCCGGACTGGGCGCTCTCGGTGAGCATCGATGACAAGGCGGCGGCCCACGCCATGACCGATCACCTGATCCTGCTCGGGCATCACCGCATCGGCTTCATCACCGGCCACCCCAACCAGACGGCCAGCGCCGAACGGCTGGAGGGCTATCGCTCCGCGCTGGAGAAGCACGGCATCGAGCCGCAGCCCGAGCTGATCGAGCAGGGCTTCTTCACCTTCCGCTCGGGGCTGGAGGCAGCCACGCGCCTGCTCGATCTGGCCGAGCCGCCAACGGCCATCTTCGCCTCCAACGACGATATGGCCGCAGCTGCGCTCACCGTCGCGCACCGGCGTGGTATCGATGTGCCGCAAATGCTGACCATCTGCGGGTTCGACGATACCGCTCTGGCGCTCACCAGTTGGCCGGAGCTGACCACGATCCGCCAGCCGATCACCGATATGGCGCAGCAGGCGGTGGCGCTGCTGACGCGGGAAATCCGGATGCGCAACGCCTCATCGAAGGGCGTGGACCATCCCCATGTCGTGACGCCCTACACGCTGATTGCGCGCGAGAGCGACGGCCCCCCGCCCCAGCCCAAGCCCTGAAAAGCGAACAGCCCGGCGACGCCTAAGCGTGACCGGGCCGAGCGTGCTGTCGGGTGAGCGATCAGCCTTCCATCTGCTCCAGTTCCCGTCCCTTGGTCTCGCGCACCATGGCGCGGACGAAGAAGAAGGAGACGGCGGCAAAGAAGGCATAGCCGAAATAGGCCACCGCAAGGCCGGGGCTGATGACCAGCGAGGGGAAACTCACCGAAACGAGAGCGTTCGCCAGCCACTGCGCCAGCCCCGCCACCGCGAGGCCCGAGCCGCGGATCTGGTTGGGGAACATCTCGCCCAGCATCACCCACATGATCGGCCCCCAGCTCAGGTTGAAGAAGATCACGTAGAGATTGGCCGAAATCAGCGCGATGATGCCATTGCTGCCCGGCAGCACCACGCCGCCATCGGCGCCCGTGACCGCCGTGGAGAAGGCATAGGCCACGATCGCCAGTGTGACGGCCATGCCCGCCGATCCGAAAAGCAGCAGCGGCTTGCGGCCGATCTTGTCCACCAGGAACATGGTGGCGATGCAGGCGGCGATGGAGAGCACGCCCGAGAGGATGTTGGTCTGCAGCGCATAATCCTCCGAGAAGCCGACGGCCTCCCACAAGGTGGCGCCATAATAGAAGACTACATTGATGCCGACGAACTGCTGAAAGATCGCAAGGCCGATGCCGGTCCACACGATCGGCCGGATGCGCCCGGTCGTCTTGTCGATCAGGTCGGAAAGACGGGGGCGATGGTGATCGGCGGCGAGGCTGTCGCGGATCTCGCTCACCTTGCGCGTCGCTTCCTCCGGCCCGAACAGCCGCGAGAGAACGACGTGGGCGCGCTCTTCCTTGCCCTTGACCACCAGATAGCGCGGGCTTTCGGGAATGATCAGCAGCGCCAAGATGTAGATGGCCGCCGGGATCGCCTGCAGCAGGAACATCCAGCGCCAGGCCGGCAGGTTGAACCACAAGGTCGCCGTCGAGCCGCCGGCATAGCGCGCCAGCACGAAGTTGGCGACGAACGCTCCGGTAAGGCCGGTGATGATCATCACCTGCTGGATGCTGGAGAGGCGCCCCCGGATCGAGGCGGGCGTCACCTCGGAAATATAGACCGGCGAAATCACGCTGGCCGCGCCGACGCCGAGGCCACCGATGATCCGCGCCATGATGAACATCGCCGAAGACCCGGCCGCACCGGCCAGAAGCGCGCTGATGAGGAAGAGCAGGCCGGCCAGCATCATCACGCCGCGACGGCCAATGAGGTCGGACATGCGCCCGGCGAGAAACGCGCCCAGCGCGGAGCCGACCAGAATGGCGCCGACATTGATACCGATGCCCAGCGCGCCCAGGTCAAACGCGGATTCCAGCCCTTTTTGGGTGCCGTTGATCACGCCGGAATCATAGCCGAACATGAAGCCACCAATGGTGGCGATGGCCACGATGGCGAATATGAACCCGATGTTGGTTCGCCCGATGGCGTGCGTTTCAGCGCTCATGCCGAGCCCCTCCTCTCTCTCAAAAATTCTGCCGACTCCAGCCGAGGCCGGGACGGCGTTTCTTCTGTCAAATATCTGCCGGGGTAACCGGCAATCCTGCAACCTTGGGATCGAATGCGAAAACGTGGCCGGCCAACGGCTGTGCCTCACGCGCGGCAGCATCCAGACCCTTGTGCGCCGTCGTGGCATAAGCCGTACGCAGATCCGGCCCACCAAAGGCGATCTTGGTGACATTGGCGACCGGGAAGGAGATGGTCTGCATCAGCGAGCCCTGCGGATCGTAGCGCCGCACGCCCCAGCCGCCGAACAAAGCGACCCACAGGCAACCCTCGCTATCCAGCACGGAGCCGTCGGGCCAGCCCGCGCCATTCTCGATGGTGATGAACAGCTCGCCCGCGCCGACCGTGCCGTTCTCATCGACGGGGACTTTCCAGATTTTCCGGCCAAGCGTGTCGGTGTGATAAAGCGTGCGCCCATCTGCGCTGATGGCAGGACCGTTGGTGATCTCGACAGCAGGCACGGCCGTGGCGGCGCACTGCCCACCGGCGAGGCAATAGAGGTACCCGGTTTGCGCGGCTTCGCTGTCGTCCATGCTACCGAACCACAGCCGCCCTTGAGTGTCGGTGGCGGCGTCGTTCAGCCGATTGTCGGGCAGATGCGGCTCGGGATCGTGGAAAAGCGAAAATGCCCCGCTTTGCGGATCGAACCGATGCAGGCCGGTGCGCACGCCGGTCATCATGTCGCCGCTGCGCGTAGGCAGCGCCCAGCCGATCTGGTCCGGCGCATCCCATACCGCCAGCGCGCCGGTGGTCGGCACATGGCGGTAGAGCCTGTGCGCCTTGATGTCGACGAACCACAGAGCATCGTCCCACCAGACCGGCCCTTCGCCGAGCGTCATGCCCAGGGGAAGGATCGGCTCGGGCTGCATCTCAGCGCCAGCCTGCGTCGACGAAATATTCGTGCCCGCTGCACAGCGCGCCGTCATCGGAGGCGAGGAACAGCGCCAGCGCGGCGACATCGCGCGGCTGGATGCGGCGCGGGAGGCACTGGGCCTGCAGGATCTCCGCCTCACCTTCCGGCGTGTACCACTGCTTCTGGCGGGGGGTATCGACATTGCCCGGCACGATGGCGGTCACGCGGATATTGTCGCCGCCCAGATCGCGGGCCAGCGCCCGAGTCATGCCTTCCACGCCGGCCTTCGCCGTCTGGTAAAGAACCAGTTCAGACATGCCGAGATGCCAGCTCACCGAGCCCAGATTGATGACGGCACCGCCGCCCCGCGCGCGCATCGCCGGAACCACGGCTTGCGCGGCGAAGAACTGGTGGCGCAGGTTGGTCGCCATGCGCTCGTCCCAATAATCGGCGGTCACCTCGTCATAGCGATGGCGGTCGTCATTGGCGGCATTGTTGACCAGCACGTCGAACCCGCCCATCTCGCTCTCCAGCGCGCGGACGGTCCGCTCCAGCTCGGCGACGTTGCGAAGGTCGCAATGGCGAAAGCGCGCGCCGGCCAGATCCCGCGCCAGATCGGCGCCGGCGAGATCGTTGAAGTCGAGGAAGGCGACATGCGCGCCCTGGCCCGCAAACGCCGCGACGATAGCCGCCCCGATCCCGGTCGCCCCACCGGTGACCAGCACGTTCTTGCCCGCCAGGCTTGGATAGACGGCGTATTGTGTTTGCTCAGACTTGTTCATGCCGATTCCAGAAGACCGCGCCGCTGCAGATTTGCATAGAAGGCGCCAATACCCAGCTGCCAGGGTGGTGCATCGCGCGAGGTGACGACCCGGTTGACGAGCCGCCCGAGCTTGTCGGAGGCGATGGTCACGACATCGCCCACCTTGTGGGTGAAGCCACGCCCCGGCTCGTCGCGGTCCTGCACGGGCGCGAACAGCGTGCCGAGGAACAGCGCAAAGCCATCGGGATATTGATGCTCGCTCAGCGTCTGGCGCACCAGATCGAGCGGATCGCGGCTGATCTCCGCCATGTTGCTCACGCCTTCGAGCACGAACCCATCCTCTCCGGCGATGGTCAGCCGCACTTCGGCACAGCGCACATCATCGATGCTGAAGCTGTCATCGAACAATCGCACCAGCGGGCCGATGGCACAGGAGGCGTTATTGTCCTTGGCCTTGCCGAGCAGCAGGGCCGAGCGGCCTTCGAAATCGCGCAGATTGACGTCATTGCCGAGCGTCGCGCCGACCACGCGGCCCAGGCTGTCCGCCAGCAGCACGATCTCCGGCTCGGGGTTGTTCCACGCAGAATCCGAACGGATGCCGATCGCGGCGCCCGGCCCCACGGTGGAGAGCACCGGCGACTTGGTGAACACCTCCGCATCCGGGCCGATGGCGACCTCCAGATATTGCGACCACAGCCCGTCCTCGATCAGCGCCTCCTTGAGCGAGGCGGCCTCTGGCGTACCGGGCTGGACGGAGCGGATTTGCCCGCCAATGCGCGACTCCAGCCGCTCGCGGATCGACGCCGCCCGGCTCCAGTCGCCCCGCGCCCGCTCCTCGATCACCCGCTCGATGGCGGAAAGAGCGAAGGTGACGCCGCAAGCCTTGACGCATTGTAGATCGACGGGGCTGAGCAAGCGCGTGGATGCAGGATCAAAATGGCCCAGCGAGGTGCCGCCAGCGCCTGAAAAATCGCCGCTTTCAACAAGCGCCGAGACGGTCGGCCAGACGTGCGCCATATCGAGCAGTTCACCCTGCCGGACGAGCACGGGGCTCGGGCCATCGCCAAAATCGGCTCGCCCCAGAAACATACCCTCTTCCCAATCGACGGGCAGCATCGGGCCGGACTCTTCTGGATGTATCACTTCCTCTCCCTCGCCCCCCGAGGGCGCCCCTGTGTGTTAGCGCTATCAAGAGCTATTGCGCTTGTTTGTCAAGAGGGGCTACTCCTGCGCCTCTAACGCGTTGACAAGAGAGACGATGACAACCGGCCCCATCCTCTGTTTCGGCGAACTGCTGCTCCGCCTCTCCGCCGTCCCCGGCGAAAGCCTGTTCCAGAGCGAGCGGCTGGATGCGCGATTCGTCGGTGCGGAAGCCAATGTCGCGGTGGCGCTGGCGAGGCTCGGCGTTCCGAGCGCGTTGCTCACCGCTCTCCCGCCGGGGCCGGTCGGCGACGCGGCGCTGGACGCATTGCGCCGGCCCGGCGTGGACGTGCGCCATGTGCAGCGCCAGCCGGGGCGGATGGGGCTGTTCTATCTCCTACCGGGGAGCGGCCTGCGCGCGCCCGCGATCAGCTATGATCGCGCTGGCAGCAGCTTCGCGATCACCCCGGCCGAGCGCTATGATTGGGCTGCGGTGCTGGAGGGGGCGGCCATGCTGCATCTTTCCGGCATCATCCCCGCCCTCTCGCCTGACGCTCCCAAATTGTCCCTCGCGGCGATGGAAGCGGCGAAGGCCGCCGGCATTCCGATCTCCTTCGACGGGAATTTCCGCGCGACGCTCTGGGAAAGCTGGTGCGATGACCCCGCGCCGATCCTGACTCGCCATGTCGAGATGGCCGATCTGTTCTTCGGCAGTGCGCGGGACATTGCGATGCTGCTCGGCCAGCCCTTCGATGCGCAGGACGTGGACGGGCGCCGCGCTGCTGCCCAGGCAGCCTTCGCGCGCTTCCCCAATCTGCGCCACATCGCCTCCACCCATCGCGTGGTCACCCATGCCGGGCTCCATCACCTTTGCGCCCGCCTCGATACACCGGATGACAGCTTCGAGACACAAGTTATTGAAGTTGCTGGGATCGTCGACCGAATCGGCACCGGGGACGCATTCGCCGCCGGGGTGATCGCGCATATCGATGCCGGCATCGCCACCGCAGCCGAGCGCGGTCTGGCGCTCTGTGTGCTCAATCATTTCGTTCATGGCGATTTCAGCCCGATCAGCGCGGAGGAACTCGCCGCATTCCACCCCGGCCAAACCGGCGACGTCCGCCGATGAGAAAGCGAGCATCCCTGTGACACAGTGGTTCGATCAGATCGCCGACATGCCGCTTGTGGCGATCCTGCGCGGCCTCACCCCCGAGGAGGCGCCCGCCATCGGGGCGGCGCTCATCGAGGCGGGCCTGCGCTGCATCGAGGTGCCGCTCAATTCGCCCCGCCCGCTGGAGAGCATCGCCGCCCTCGCCCGCCTGCCCGGCGGCGCGCTGATCGGGGCCGGTACCGTGCTGAGCGTGGACGCGGTCGTTCAGGTCGCGCAGGCGGGCGGGCGCGTCATCGTCTCGCCCAACATGAACCCGCAGGTGATCCGCCGCACCAAGGCGCTCGGCCTGCTTTCCATGCCCGGCATCGCAACCCCGAGCGAGGCGTTCGCCGCTATCGATGCTGGCGCCGATGCGCTCAAGCTCTTCCCCGCCGAGATGCACAGCCCGGCGGTGCTCAAGGCGATGAAGGCGGTGCTGCCCGCCGACATTCCTGTGCTGGTGGTGGGCGGCATCGGGCCGGACAATATGGCCGCATGGCGCAGCGCTGGTGCGGCTGGGTTCGGCATTGGATCATCGATTTATCAGCCGGGGCTGGACGCAGCACAGGTCCGCCAGCGGGCCGATGCCATGGTCACGGCGTGGCGCGCCCTTGAGAACTGAGCGCCTGAGGTGGCGTGTTCGGCAAGACCCTGCCCCACCCCCGCCGTCACCCCGGGCTTGACCCGGGTCTGAGTTCACAAACGAAGTGCAACACCTCAGACAGGTGCTGCCATGTCCAGCTATCGCCAGTTATCGCTCGAGGAACGGTGTTCGATTGCCCGGCTTCATGAAGCCGGGCAATCGATCCGGCAAATCGCTGCAACTCTGGATCGCCAGCCGTCGACCATCGCGCGCGAACTGAAGCGCAACGCCGGTGCGCGGGTCGGCTACCAGCCCGCTTATGCGCAGCAACAAGCCCAGGCACGGCGTTGGACTGGCTCGCGGCTCGAACGCGACAAGACCCTGCGCGAAAATGTGCTCGACCGGCTTGCGATGGGCTGGTCCCCCGAGCAGGTCTCAGGGCGCCTCGCGCATGAGGCCGGGCGCAAGATCATCAGCCATGAGACCATCTATCGCTTCGTCTACACCCAGTTGAAGCGAACCAATGACAGGCTCTGGCGCTTCTATCTTCCTCGCGCCAAATACAAGCGCGGCTGGCGCACCAAGGGAGGCTGGCCCCGCTATGCCGATCGCCCTTCGATCCATGATCGCCCCCACAGCATCGCCACCCGCCAGCAAGCCGGCCACTGGGAGGCCGATGCCATGCTCTTCTCTTGCCCTGGTCAGGCCATCCTCGTCGCACATGAGCGCCACTCAAGGCTGACCATCGCTCTGCAGCAAAGCAGCCTCAAAGCTGACCCCGTCGCAGCAGCTCTTGTACGAATGCTGGGGCCAATGCCCGCCGCCTTGCGGCGCTCAATCACGTTCGACAATGGAACAGAGTTTAACCGGCATCAGCATATCGCCAACCAGCTCGGCCTCAGCACCTTCTTCTGCGATCCCCGCGCACCGTGGCAAAAAGGCGGCGTCGAAAATGCCATCGGCAGACTGCGACGAAGCCTGCCCAGAAAGACCGACGTCGACCAATTGCATCAGCTGAAAATCGATGACATTCTGGCTCTGTACAATCACACGCCCCGAAAATGCCTCGGCTTCCAAACCCCCGCTGAAGCCTTCCTCAACCCGTTGCACTTCAAATGTGAATCCACAGGGGTCCAGCTTCCTTCCGGACCGACTTCTCGCCAGGATCTTGCCAGACGAAATGCGCCGGAACAGGTTAGCGGGACCCCGGGTCAAGCCCGGGGTGACGGTTGGAGGGGTGGTTACTCAGCCCTGATTACCGCTCCGGGTTCGCCAACTCATGCGCAGCGTTCGCCAGTTCGATAAATCCTGCACCGGCGGAGATCACATATTCATTCTGTCCCCAGAAGAACGGCCAATCCTCATGGTTCTCCGGAAAATCCGGTTTGATGATCAGCGCACCCGGGACCACGCCGCCGGCGATGAAGCTGAAGTCCGCACGATTGGTGCCATAGGCCACTTCCTTGGATCGCGCGCCCACCGCCGAGACGAAGGAGATGTCCGAGCCGGAATGGTTGCCGAGCAGATAGTCGATGCTGCGGAACACCGCATCGGGCTTCACGATCGCTGGAAAAGCCTTGTGCAGCGCATAAGCGGCGAGGCCATAGTCGATCACGCCTTCATTCCCCGCCCAGCCGCCTTCCGAGATCGGCACGCCATAGGGATTGGCGGCGGCGATCTTGTCGCTCTGCGCGGCCCATTGCCGCACGAGCGGCTCCATCGCCGTGCGATAGGAAGGTGGCATGAACGGCAGGGCTTCTGTCGCCAGCGCGGCCTGAAAGCCGAAGAATTTTGAGACGGACGGCCACAGCGCCTCGATCTGTGCCACGTAGCGCTTGTCGCGCGTGGTCTTGAGCAATTGCACGGCGGCCGCAAACTGCTCGGCTTCGAGCGGCCCGCCGGTCGTATTGCCATGCTGGAAGACATAAGGCGGATGGCTCTGCTCCTCGGCCCACACCCGCGTCGCGATGGCCAGTGCCTTGGCGGAGAGCGCCGGGTCCAGCGTCTTGAGGGCGCGACTGGCCGCAGCCAACGCCGCAATCGAACCGTAATTGAGCGCCGAGGACCGGCTGGTGAACGCCCAGCGATCATCGGGCGTGCCGCTACGGTCTCCCTTCACCTCATAAGGCTTGAGCGCCGGATCATAAATCTTGCCGTCGGTCTTGGTCACGGCGTCGCCAAGATGCGTGTACTGCCCCACATCCGGCTCCACGATGCCGTGGATCGCATGGCCCACCGCATCGAATTGCGCGACGAGCTGAAGCGTGCCGTGGCGGATCTGCTGGAGCAGGTCGGGCTGACCATCCGGCACATGGATTTCCACGCGCCGTGTGGCATCATCCACGCTCATCGTATCGCGATCCAGCCCAAAGCTTTCCCAACTGCGCACCATGGAGCGGATCACGGCATATTGGGTCTGCGTGCGGATGTCGTAGTCGCCGGCATCGTACCATCCGCCGATGTTAAGGCCGGGAATATGTTCGCCGGGTTTGAAGCGCGTATCGGTGGTCGGCCCCTGCGCATACAGGTCGATATGCTCATGATTGAGCGGTGCCTGCCGCGCATCGTCCTTGTGGGATTCGCCGTGCCAGACCCGATAGGCCTCGTTGACGGTCACATGGTCCATCGCCACCGGGAAGTAGACGTCCAGTGTCGGATGCCAGGCCTCGGCAAACAGATCCTGCGCGATGCGGAACGGCGCGGTCTTGCTGTCGCCATAGATCAGCCGATAGAGCCCCGGCGCGCGCACGGTGCTGAAGTCGAAGCGCAGATAGCGATAGCGCAGATAATCCCTCGCTGCGGTCGGCGCGCCGCTGAGAACGGGCACCTCCTGCCCCGAAGGCTCGACGCGCAGAAGGGTCGCTTGGGCCCGACGGGTGTCGGCGCGGTCGATCTCGATCGTCGCGACCTTCGCCTGCCCCGGCGTGTAGCCGAGCTGCGAATGGCCGATGGACGGCGGCCGCAGCCAGCCGGGCGTGCTGGTCGGCGAGAGAGTCCACTGCACCACCACGCCCGTCTTGCCTGCCGGCAGCAGCGACCGCAGGACGAACCAGCCATTCTGCGCCTGATTGCGCCCGTCATAGATAGCGACGGGCGTCTGGGAGCGGAGGCGGACCCGGCGCGCGGCATCCGACGGGGCGAGGACGATGTCACTGCCTTGTGCCAGAGGGAGCGGTTCGGCACCGGGGCCATCGCTGCGTCCACTGGCGGGATTACGCTCCGGCGTCCGCGCCATCACGCTGGCCGGATAACGTGGGAAGGCGCCGGCCTTGCCGTCCACCATGAAGGCATTGTGGTAATAGGCCGAAGGCAGGAACTCGAGGTTCAGCCCCGCCTTGCCCACCAGCGCCGCCGGCAAGGCGCGGGGCAGTTCGACGGTCAGGAGAAGGTCCGCGCCGCGCGGCACGGCACGGATGATGTAGCGGAAATCATGCTCGGGATATTCCAGCACCGCCTCGATGGTGCCGGTCCGCGCGTCGACCTTGCGTTCGATCATCCGCCCGATGGCATCCCACTGGCCCGGCGTGGCGGAGAGGCGGACATCGCCATTGGTGGCGATGCGCCGATCCTGCTGGATGATCTCCACACCGCTGATCTTCGAATCGGCGAAGAGGCCGTCATACCAGTTGCTGAACACCAGCACGTTGGCGGCCGGCGCCTCGAAATAGCCGGAGTCTCCTAGCCGCAGGGCGGGCTCCTCGCCATAGGCAGCAGGCACGGCCGAGGCCATAAAAACTACGACAAAAGATCCAAAAATAGCCGCGCGCCGCATCCGCCCCTCCTCATTTTGTTAACGCTAACATAGCCGTGTGATTTTTAGATTGGCAACAAAATTGTGTAATAACGTTGGCTTACATGCGGCCCCGCAACGCTCAACGATTGAAACTGCTCGCTATTTTTGTCTGACAAGTTGACGTTTGAAGAAATCAACGATTATCCTGCTGCCATCGCATCGGGGGACTCGCAGGTTCGCCGCGATGTCGTATCGAGGAGCAGGCAGGCGGTCGGCCTATCGACCGCACTGAACCGGGGAGGAAAGTCTTGAACATCTCGATTCGTCATGCGTCCGTTCACGCTGTGCTGTCTGCCTTGGCTCTGGCCGCCCTGTCACCTGCCGCCGCGCAGGATGCGACCGTTACCGCCATTTCCGCGCCGGCAGAACCCGGCGCCATTCCGCTCGGCACCGGCCCGGTCAAGGGCGCCACGGCGCCCGAAAGCTGGTTCCGGCAATATGGCGTGCCAATGGCCCGCAATGTCTCCACCGCCACGCTTACACCGGTGCTGCCGGCACCGGGCAAGGCCAATGGCACCGCGGTCATCGTCGCGCCGGGCGGCGCCTTCCTGCTGCTCTCCATGGAGAATGAAGGTTGGCGGGTTGCCCGTGCGCTGGCAGACCGGGGCATCACCGCTTTCGTGCTCAAATATCGCCTGCGGCCCACGCCGCCCGCGCTTGCCGATTTCGATAGCCAGTTGCGCGCTGCCTTCGCCAATGTCGGCCGGGCGGAGACGCGCTCCAGCCCGGACGAAGCCGTGGCCGGCCTGCCGGAGCAGATTGCCGATGCCGTCGCCGCGATCACATTGGTGCGCGCGCGGTCCGCCGAGTGGGGGATCGATCCCAAGCGCGTCGGCATGATGGGCTTTTCCGCCGGGGCCATGACGACGATGGTCACGACCCTCGCCCGCCCCGATCTCGACCTGGCGTTCATCGCGCCCATCTACGGCTCGATGGAGCGGGTGACCGTGCCCGCCAACGCGCCGCCCTTGTTCGGCGTCATCGCCTCGGATGATCCGCTGTTCGCCAAAAAGGGCTTCGGCCTGCTCGATGCCTGGCAGGAAGCCGGCAAACCGGTTGAATTCCATCTCTACGAGAGCGGCGGTCACGGCTTCGGCCTCGGCAAGGACGGCACGACCAGCACCGGCTGGCTGGATGCCTTTGTGGCGTGGCTGGACATGCACGGGCTGCTCAAGCCGTCCTGATCCTGCCCCGCAGATCTCTTTCCGGGCTGCGGGCTGCGCGCTCCGCAGCCCACCCTTGAAGGAATGACCATGATCGCGTCCAAGGCCCTATCTCATGTGCGTTTCTGCCTCGCCTCGCTTGTCCTGTTGGGCACCCTGCAGGGTGTCGCAAGCGCGGCGGAGGGCGCGGGCACCCTCGCGCCCTATTTCACGCCAGCCGGACGCGCCTCGGCCAGACCGGATGCGGACGGGTTCATTCGCCGCTGGCTGATCCTGGAGCCGATCGCCAAGCCCAACCGCACCAACACGGTGTTTACCGGCAGCTATGTGCGCAAGACGCTGACCGCCTATCCCTTCCCCACCCAGACCGCCGGTCTGCCGCGGGCGGGCGAGACTGTGACCGTGGAAGGCCAGAAGCTCGCCTGGCACGCGCTGGATTCTACCGTCTTCGATGTGATGCTGTTCAACTTTGCCCAGTCACTCGGCAAAACCAAATATGGCGTGATCTTCCATGTCGCGACGGTCGTGGACAGCCCGCGCGACATGGAGGTGCGCATGGCCGTCGGCTCCAACTCTGCTTCCATGTGGTGGGTGAACGGAGTCGAGACCGCCGTCCTGTTCAACGATCGCCGCATGGTGATGGACGATGTGGTCTCGCGCCGCATCACCCTGAAAAAGGGGCGCAACATCATTCGCGGCGCGATCATCAACGGGCCGGGCCTGAGCGACTATTGCGTCCGCTTCATCGATGAAGCCGGACGCGGCGTCACCGATCTTGCGGTGACCACGCTCTGACCGAGCCGCACCCCAGCTCCTCCCCTCTCCCTCTTCGCCCAACCGAGGTGATCGCATGAACCGCACCATCGCAGCCACTGGCCTCGCCCTTGCCCTCCTGTTCCAGAGCCCCGCCAGCGCGCAGCTTGAAGGCGAGCCCTATATCCACGATCCGTCCACCATCACCTATTCGGACGGCAAATATTACACCTTTGGCACCGGTCAGGGCGGCCTCGTCTCCGACGATGGCTGGACGTGGCGCAGCGGCGGCAATCGGCCGGGCGGCGGCGTGGCGCCGGATGTCATCAAGATCGGCGATCGCTATTATGTCTCCTACGCCGTGGGCGGCGGCGGCATGTCCGGCGGCCATGCCAGCGACGTGAAGATGATGTGGACCAAGTCGCTCGATCCCGCCTCGCCCGACTTTGGCTATCATGAAGTGGGCATAGTCGCCTCCAGCGACGGCAAGGAGAATCTCGACGCCATCGATCCCGCTTTCCTCTATGTCGATGGCCGGCTGTGGCTGAGCTATGGCACCTATTTCGGCGCGATCCAGATGATCGAGCTGGACCCGGCCACCGGCGCGCGCAAGGCCGGCAACAAGCCGGTGGATATCGCCATCGACATGGAAGCCACCGCCCTGCTCCACCGCGATGGCTGGTATTATCTGCTTGGCACGCACGGCACCTGCTGTGACGGCCCCAATTCCACCTACCACATCCGCGTCGGCCGCTCACGCGATCCGCTCGGGCCTTATGTGGATCATATGGGCATTCC
This sequence comes from Sphingobium sp. B8D3A, assembly GCF_025961995.1. NCBI lineage: Bacteria > Pseudomonadati > Pseudomonadota > Alphaproteobacteria > Sphingomonadales > Sphingobiaceae > Sphingobium > Sphingobium sp. B8D3A. The sequence continues at coordinate 2,659,821 of NZ_JAOQOS010000001.1, forward strand.
GCTGCTCAAGGGGGGCGGCAAGATGGTCGTCAACGCGCGCGGGCGGGACATCGGCCCCGGCCACTTCGGGCAGATCGACCTGGGCGGTGGCGTCGAGAAATTCTCGATGCACTATGAGATCGACATGAACCGGGGCCGCAGCGTGCTCGGCATCCGCCCCCTGCTGTGGAAGGATGGCTGGCCGGTTGCGGGCGATAACATCGCCGAGGGCACCTACGAAATCGAGGCCGAGCGTAGCGGCTATGCCCTCCAGCTTGCCGCCGACTTCGTGCGGATCGATTTCGACGCCCGCCGCAGCTTCTTCGCCCCGCCCGGCACACCGCCGGTCAACGTACCCGACCAGACCTTGGTGCAGGTCGAACCCGGCTGGCCGGACGGAGCCGTGCCCGTCGATCTGGGCGACTATATGGTCCGCCCCCAGCAGCTTTGGACGGTCGCCCCCGTGCCGGGCGCCGGCGGCGTAATGGGTGCGCCTTATTACAAGATCGTCATCGCCGGCACGCAACGGGCGCTTGCGGCGACGGCCACAGGTGAGGTGGAAGCGGTGCCGGCCTTCACCGGCGCGCCCGAGCAGCTCTGGCGCATCGACCAGCTCACCGACGGCACGTACCGGATCATGCCGAAGGCGACGCCTGGCACGGGCGAAGCACGCGCCCTCGTTGCCATCGGCGGTACTACGCCGGCGCTGGTCAAGTTCGATCCCGAGAGTCCGGCCGGCCGCTGGACGTTCAAGAAGCCCTGAAGATCGGTGTCAGGCGACCCGACGCAACCTTAAGCCATCATGATCCGTTGGAGGAGACCGGACGCGCTCGTCCGGCTTTTTCAGGAGGCTCCCAATGGCTGAGATGACACTCGATGACCTGTCCGAGAAGATGGGCAAGATCGATTTCGGGATGCTCTCCACGCGCACGGAGGGCGGCGCGCTAGCCAGCCGGCCTATGAGCAATAATGGTGAGGTCGCCTGGCGCGGCGACAGCTTCTTCTTCACCTATGAGGCGGCGCGCACCATCGCCGATATCGAGCGCGATCCCGAGGTCGGCCTCACCTTCACCGGCGCGGTCGGGCTGCTGGGCGGACCCCCGCTGTTCATCGCCGTCGAGGGTCGCGCGGAGCTGATCCGCGACAAGGCGCACTTCGCCGAGCATTGGAACAAAGATCTCGAACGCTGGTTCGAGCAGGGCATCGACACGCCGGATCTGGTCATGATCCAGGTCCGCGCCCGTCGCATCCATTATTGGAACGGCAGCGACGAGGGGGAAGTCCCCCTCTAATCTAAGCGGGCGCCGCGGTCTGCCCGCGACGCCCGTTCCTACGCCGTCAGCTGAAAGCGAGCGCCACCTTGCGCCGCCGCATGGTGCTGCCGATCAGCGCGAAGCCACCCAGCATCATCGCCCAAGTCGCCGGCTCCGGCACCGATCCGGCATAGCTGAGCTTCACGAGATAGGACTGGTTCGGCCCGTCGCCATCGTCGCTCACGAGGTAGATGTTACCGGCATCGTCGAGGGTCAGGCCCTCGAACTTGCCGCCCTGGTTGGCCGGGTCGACTAGCGATTTGAAGCCGGAGAGATCATAGCTGCTCACGACCTGGCCGGCCTGCGTCACCTCGAGCAGGTTGAACGAGCGGCCGCTGAGGATCAGCAGATTGTCGCCGAACGGCGTCGCGGAGAAGATGCCGTTGGAGAGCACCGCGATGTCAGACAGACGGTCGAGGCCCGGCAGCGCCGCAATATCGAACAGCTCGGTGACCGTCGCCGTCTCCGTACCGAAATTGGCGCCGGAGATCTTCCAGATCGTCTCCGGGCTGCGTTCCTTCACGCCGAAAAAGTCGCCAGTCACCTTGTTGTAGGCAATGCCCTCCAGGCCGCTGTTGCCGGCATCGGGGCCGACGCTGATCGTCGGCGCATCCGGATAAGCTGTGTAGGTGCGGGTCGTGCCGTCCACGCCAGTCTGGCTGAGCAGCGCGATATCCTGATAGCGCTCCTCGGCGACGACATATTGGCCATTGCCCACATAAGTAAGACCCTCGGCGTCGCATTGGGAAGAGTCGAGCGAGAGGCAGCCGGAGAGGATGATCGTCGCGGTCTTGTTGCCGTTCAGATCATATTCGCCCCAGATGTTCGTGCCGTCATCCTCTTCCTCATCATTGGTGACCATCAGCGTGCGCGTGTCCCAGTTATAAGCAACCGCGCTGGCTTCCTTGGTGTCGATCGCTTTGCTGAAGCCGACGACATAATTGTCGAGCAGGCCAGCCGCGTGGGAAGACGCAGCAGAAAAGGTGAACATCGCAATGCCCGCACGCAGGAACATCATCTTCATGGCAACCTCCGAATCATGCCCTCCCCCATGGAGGTCGCCCGCCTATCGGAGGCGCGAATGACAGGATGATTACATTTGATTAACCATGATGCCGGCTGCGGAGAGGACCGCACCAGATCGGGACATGCGCCTGCGCCACATCAAAGAGCGAATGCGGCAAGCAGCCTAGATGCAACCTCGCAACGTTCCCAATGCAGGATCTCAACTCATGCCCGAGCGCCTCACCCAAGCATCAACGGTGCCGGAGATCGTGACCGCCATGCAAAGCATGGCCTCCGGGCCAGTGCTTGCCGGCATGCAGCGGGTCGGCATTCGTACCGATAATGCGTTGGGGCTGAGCAACCCGGTTTTGCAGGGCATCGCCAAACAGATCGGCCCTAACCATGAACGCGCGATGGCCTTGTGGCAGACTGGCATTCGAGATGTTCGGGTGCTGGCGATCTACACCGCCGAGCCGGCCCAGCTGACGACAGAGCAAGCCCGCGCATGGGCGGACGATTTCGAGTCCTGGGAGATCGTGGACATCGCTGCTGACTTGTTCGTGGAAGCGGGGCTTGACGCGCTCATTCCCCTGTTCGCCGCCGACGAGCGCGAGTTCGTCCGCCGCGCTGCCTTTGCCATGATCGCCGGCATGGCGGTCCATCGCAAGGCCGAGCCGGATGCAACCTTCATGGATGCGCTGCCACTGATCGCGCACCACGCACAGGATGCGCGAAACTATGTGCGCAAGGCGGTGAACTGGGCGCTGCGCAACATCGGCAAACGCAACCTCGCCTGCCACCAGCCCGCCCTGGCGCTCGCGGAGGAGCTCGCCGCATCGGACGACAAGACCGCACGCTGGATCGGCAGCGACGCACGCCGCGAACTCTCAAGTGAGAAGGTGATCGAAAGGCTGCATCACAAGCAGCAATCAAAATTGTGAGATTTTGGTGCACCCGACTGGATTCGAACCAGTGGCCTTTGCCTTCGGAGGGCAACGCTCTATCCAGCTGAGCTACGGGTGCGTGGAAAGGTCCGCTATCAGTTTTGATGCAGCCGGCCAAGAGCAAAGGTAGGCCGCCCTCCGATTATTGGCGGGCGATGATTGGGGCGCGGTTATTGGTCGCTCGGCCCTGCCTATTTCTCGATCAGCCACCGGGCGGCGACGGCGGGGGCAACCGGGCGATCCGGGCGGTCGACCATCAGATTGGCCGCGCGCATCCGCTCGACCGGAATGGCGCCGATCAGCGGTTTGAGCGCCGCCATCAGCCGCGCATCCGTCTCGCGGCCAGGCGCCACCATCACGATCGCGTCATAGGGCGGGATGCGCTCCAGTGGGTCTGCGAGCACCAGCAGATTGTCCGCCGCGATGCGCCCGTCACTTGAAAAGGCGGAGATCACATCGACATCCCCATCCTTCACCGCCCGATACATGAAGGTGGATTGATACTCACGCGTTCGTGCGAAGCGCAGACCATAGCCTTCGGTCAGAGCCGTCCAGTCCGGCCGGGTGAAGAACTCGAAATCGCCGCCCATGACAAAGCGTGGAGCGTAGGGCGCAAGGTCGGCAATCGAGCGGATGCCGAGTTGCTGCGCCTTGTCGGCCCGCATCGCCAGCGCATAGGCATTCTCGAAGCCCAGCGGGCCAACGAGCGTCACGCCATGTTCGCGCTTCAACCACGCGGCCATCTGCGCCAGCATCGCGGCGCGCCCGGGCTGATCGGTACGGCCCATCACATTGGCCCAGACCGTGCCGGAATAATCGACATAGACGTCCACATCGCCCTGCGCGAGTGCCCGGAAGACCACCGCCGATCCCAGCCCGCTGCGCACGGTGGCCGTGCCGCCCTCATCCGCCAGCCGCTGGCCGATAAGATCGGCCAGGATATATTGCTCGGTGAAATTCTTGGCGCCGATGACGTACCCGCCCTTCGTTGCCGGGGCGAACACGCTGGCCGCGGCCGTCGTGATGCCGAGGCACAGGATCAGCGCGCCCGCCCAAATGCGCCGGCGCGCGCGGCGGGCGATCCCCGTCTCAATCAAGCCGAGCAGTTGATCCACGGCCAGCGCCAGCGCCGCAGAGACGCCGCAGCCGAACAGCACCCACACCCAATTCTCGGTCTGCAGGCCGGAGAAGATATAATTGCCGAGGCTCGTCTGCCCGACCGGCGTTGCCAGCGTGGCGGTGCCGATCACCCAGACGGCGGCGGTCCGCACCCCGGCCATGGCGACCGGCGCGACAAGCGGCATCTCCACCTGCCAGAGGCGCTGCCGGTCGGTCATGCCGACGCCATGCGCCGCCTCGATCAGCGCCGGATCGAGCGTGGTGATGCCGGTGACGATGTTCCGCACGATCGGCAGCATGGAATAAAGGGTCAGCGCCAGCAGCGCAGGCAGGAAGCCGAGCGCGGAGAAGCCCTGCCCGGTCAGCCGCAGCGAGAGCAGCGAGAGCGCCAGCAACAGGGGATAGAAGAGCGCCATCAGCGCCAGCCCCGGAATGGTCTGCACGAGGCTGACGAAGGAGAGCACCGGCCAGCGCAGTCGCGTGCTGCGGCTTGCGGCGATGGCCAGCGGCAGGCTGAGCAGGATGCCCAGCCCCAGCGCGGCCGCGCTCAGCAGCACATGGAAACCTAGATATTCCGGCAGGACGCGCAGCGCGCTGGAGAGAGAGCTGTCCATCGCTCAGTCGGTCCCGTCCGGCCCGGCGGCGATCAGGCGCCGGACCTGTTCGGCCTGCCGCATCGGCATCGCCATCAGCGCGCGCACGGCCTCATTGGGCGGATCGGTCAGCAGCCGGTGCGGGGTATCGTCGGCAATGATCCGGCCGCCCTCCAGCATGACGATCCGGTCGGCGAGCAGCACGGCCTCGAAGACGTCATGGGTCACCAGCACGGTGGTGAGGCCCAGCGTCTCGTGCAGGCGGCGGCAAGCGCGGCCGAGCGTGTCGCGGGTGATGGGGTCGAGCGCCCCGAACGGCTCGTCCATCAGCAAGATGCCAGGCCTTGCCGCCAGCGCCCGCGCGATGCCGACCCGCTGCCGCTGACCGCCCGAGAGCGCATCCGGCATGCGCGCGCCATAATTCTCGGGCAGCTCGACCAACGCCAGCAGCTCGGCCACGCGGCGGGTGATATCCTGCGCCGGCCAGCCGAGCAGGCGCGGCGTCAGGCCGATATTCTCGGCGACGCTCAGATGCGGAAACAGGCCGATGCCCTGAAACACATAGCCGATCTCCCGCCGCACTTCATAAGCGGGCCGGTCATTCACCGGCTCGCCGTGGATGCGGACGATACCGCTGTCCGGCTCGATCAGCCGGTTGATGCACTTGAGCAGCGTCGTCTTGCCCGAGCCGGAGGCGCCCACGAGCGCCACGAAGGTGCCCGCTGCAATATGCAGATCGACATCATGGGTGGCGAAGGTCCGACCGCCATCGAAACTCTTGGCAACGCTCTCCAGCGCGATCGCATCGGCTTGGCTCATCGGGGCATGATGGCGGCGCCAGGCGAGAATAGAAAGCGAACTTTCCCCGGCCCGCCGCAAATGCGGCGCGATGCCAGCATCCCACAAACGAAAACGGAGGCCCTTGGGCCTCCGCTCACATCATCCCGCGGGATGATCGCTCGCCATCGCCTGATGGCTTTGGGCGCGTCACCGCGCCCATAAGGCTTATGCCTCTTCGCGGGTGTCGCGACGCTCGGCGATACGCGCACGCTTGCCGGTGCGGCCACGCAGATAATAGAGCTTGGCGCGACGCACGACGCCCTTGCGGACGACCGTGACGCTGTCCACGTTCGGCGAGTAAAGCGGGAACACGCGCTCGACACCCTCACCGAAACTGATCTTGCGCACGGTGAAGTTGGAGCCCATGCCCTTGTTCGAGCGCGCGATGCAGACGCCCTCGAAGTTCTGCACGCGGGTGCGGTCGCCTTCGACGACCTTCACGCCCACGCGCAGCGTGTCGCCCGGACGGAAATCCGGAATATCCTTAGAGATGGCGGCAATGTTTTCCGCCTCGATGGTCTGCAGCAGGTTCATCTGTCCTGTCTTCCTTCGTCTGCGTCGCGCGCCAGAGGCAGGTCAGTCCCGAGCGTTCCTGTAACGCTCCCAGAGGTCCGGCCTGCGTAACCGTGTGTCATCCTCCGCCCGTTGTTTCCGCCAGGCGGCGATCTTCGCATGATCCCCCGATCGCAACACTTCAGGGATCATACGCCCTTCCCACTCCTGGGGTCGGGTATATTGCGGATATTCAAGGAGGCCGTTCTCAAACGACTCCTCGACACCGCTAGAAGCCGCGCCCATTACGCCGGGAAGCAGGCGAATGCAAGCATCCAGCAGCATGAAAGCGCCGATTTCTCCGCCCGAGAGGATGATGTCGCCCATCGAGACCTGCTCGATCGGTCGCCCTTCGAACAGGCGCTCGTCAAAGCCCTCGAAGCGCCCGCATAGAATCGTGGCGCCTGGCCCCTCGGCCAGCGTGCGAACCCGCGCCTGCGTGATCGGCATGCCGCGCGGCGTCATTGCCAGCACCGGCAGGTCCGGGCGCGCATCCAGCGCGTGATCGACAGCGCGTGCCAGCACATCGGCGCGCAGCACCATGCCTGCACCGCCGCCTGCCGGCGTATCGTCCACGCTCTTGTGCTTGTCCGTCGCGAAGTCGCGGATCTGGATGGGTGCGCAGGACCACGCCCCCTCCCCCAGCGCCCGACCGGCAAGCGAAATGCCGAGCGGCCCGGGAAACATCTCCGGATACAAAGTGAGGATCTGTGCAGTGAAGGTCATGATTTAAAGGCGATCAGCGGGATTGCGGACGTGCGGGACGATCGGCGATGCACACCAGAAATTCGGCCTCCCCGCCGCCCAGAAGCGCCGAGAGGAGCGACTTGACCCGCAGGAGACGTTTCGCGACCGGCCAGCGCCTTGTGCGCAGCCCCCGCGTCCGCATGATCTCTTCCGACGCGCCCACCATGAAATTGAACTGCCGCGAGCTGGGCTTGGCAAAAACCTTGGCGGACCGCAGGCCATTGCTGACCGAGAGTTTTCTCAGGGCGCGTCTGGTGAACAGATGCAGATGTCGGGGAGTCTCCAATCCCCGCCAATGTTCGCCAAAATGGCGGTGCCCGAGCGCGTCGACGTTCGGCGTGATCATCACCAGCCGCCCGCCGGGTGCGAGCAATTCACTGCACCGCGCGATCGTGCGACCCGGCTCGGGCACATGCTCGATGACGTTGTCGAGCAGGATGCCGTCGAACCTTCTCCCATCGAAACGCGGATCGAAAATATCGGTCGCGAAGACCTGTGCGCCGCGCACCTGCGACGCCACGGCGACCGCCTGTTCATCGAAGTCGATCCCGACGGCGCTCCAGCCCGCCTCGACAATCGACCGCAGGAACCCGCCGGACCCGCAGCCGACATCCAGCATGACGCCGGGCTTGCGGTGCGCGAAGTAATTGAGGCCTGATTGGTAGTGATGCTTCCACCAGGGCAGCAGGCCCAGAAGTTGATAGCGCAGGGCCGGCGCATGCGAGGCGGCCCCCTCCGGCGCCACGATCACCGGTGCCTGGTCATGGGTATGGTAGGATTGATAGAGCGTCGCCAGGCTCTGCGGTGTGGGCATGGGGTCGATCCATCCCGAGCCGCAGTGCGGGTTGCGACAGATCCTCAGCCCCCAGCGTCCCGGCGCGCCGAACATCGGATCGCGCAGATCGCGATAATGTTGAGTGCCCGATTCGCCGCACAACGGACAATCCGGCGCGTGCAGGCAGCCAATACCCTCATTGTCCAAAACAATCGCGTTCATGCGGCCCTGCGCTCTTGGAGGTGATCGATCGAGACCGATCCATGTGGGCAAGCAAGAGGCCCGTCCTCATTCGCCGAAGCGGAATGTCCTGTCAGTCTGCAAGGAAAAGGCTGCTCAGGACAAGTCTTTCCTCGTTCCAGTCGAGCACCGCTTCCGGCTGCATGGGGACCATGAACCGTTTTCCGCCGGGCTTCTCGATTTCGATGACGTCACCGGCCCCGAAATTCTCGACAGCCACGACCGTCCCCACCGCTTCAGCCGATTCGGCAACGCATGGCAGGCCGATCAAATCGACATGATAATATTCGCCGGGTTCGAGTGGGGGCAGCGCCGAGCGCGGAACGGTGAGTTCCACGCCGCGCAAGACTTCGGCGGCATTGCGATCGGCAATTTCCGCAAAGCGCGCGACGGCGCCATTTGAGCCATCGCGCACCGTCTTGAGCGTGAGGGTGCGACCGCCCGCCTCGAAGCTCTTGTAGCGTTTCAAGCTCTCCGGCCCATCGCCGAAGAGCTTGAGACGCACTTCCCCCGTCACGCCATGCGCGCCGATGACAGCCGCGAGCGTGACGGGACGATCCACGGGCAAAATCAGCCCTCGGCCTGCTCTTCAGCGGCAGCCTCGGCAGCGGGTGCTTCCTCGGCGGGTGCTTCAGCAGCCGGCTCTTCAGCCGGAGCATTGGCGGCTTCTTCCGCAGCCTTGCGGGCTTCCTCGGCCTCGGCCAGCTTGGTGGCCTTGTCCTCGGCGCGGTCCTTGGCCTTCTGGCCCGGCTCTGCCTTGTTGGGGTTGTTGCGCGCAGCGCGCTCCTTGACGCCTGCGGCATCGAGGAAGCGGGCGACACGGTCGGTCGGCTGGGCGCCGACGCTCACCCAGTGCTTGGCGCGCTCGGTGTCGAGCACGACGCGCTTCTCGTCATCCTTGGCGAGCAGCGGGTTGTAGCTGCCGATGCGCTCGATGAAGCGGCCATCGCGCGGCGAGCGGCTGTCCGTCACCACGATCTTGTAATAGGGGCGCTTCTTGGAGCCACCGCGCGACAGGCGAATGCTGGTTGCCATCTGTAACTTACCTTACCTTTCTTCTGAACTCTGAACCTGAAATTCGTTACGTTACTTCTTGAGAAAATTCTGAAAACCCGGCGGAAGCTTGGGCATGTCCGGCATCCCCGGAAGTCCCTTGAGGGCGCTGAGATCGCCCTGCCCCGCTCCCGGCGGAGCGCCGCCACCGCCGAGCAAACCGCCCAGCCCGCCGCCGCTACCGCCGCCCGCAAACATCTTGGCCAGTCCCTTGAGACCGCCCATTTTCTTGATCTTCTTCATCGCGGTTTCCATCTCCTTGTGCATCTTGAGGAGACGGTTGACGTCCTGCACCTGAAGACCGGCGCCCTTGGCCACGCGGATCTTGCGCTTGGCGTTGAGCAATTCCGGCTTCTCCCGTTCCTTGAGCGTCATCGAGCCGATGAGCGCATCGAGGTGAACGAGTGTCTTGTCGTTGACGCCGGCATTGGTCATCTGCGCCTGCGCCTTCTTGAGGCCGGGGATCATGCCCGCGAGCATGCCGAGGCCGCCCATGCGCTGCATCTGGCTGAGCTGCGCGCGCAGATCGTTGAGATCGAACTTGCCGGCAGCCATGCGCTTGGCCAGCTTGTCGGCATCTTCCTGCTGGATCGATTCCGCCGCGCGCTCGACGAGGCTGACGACGTCGCCCATGCCGAGGATGCGCTGCGCGACCCGCGCGGGATGGAAGGGCTCGATGGCATCGAGCTTTTCGCCGGTGCCGGCGAACTTGATCGGCTGGCCAGTAACGGCGCGCATGGAGAGCGCGGCACCACCACGCGCATCGCCGTCCATGCGGGTGAGGACGACGCCGGTCAGGGGCACCTGCTCGGTAAAGCTCTTGGCGACGTTGACGGCGTCTTGGCCGGTCAGGCTATCGACGACCAACAGGATTTCAGCCGGCGTCGCGACATCCGCGACCGCCTTCATCTCGTCCATCAGCGCCTGATCGACGTGCAGGCGGCCGGCCGTGTCCAGCATCAGCACGTCGAAGCCCTGCAGCTTCGCGGACTGAAGCGCGCGGCGGGCAATATCCACCGGCTGCTGGCCGGGCACGATCGGCAGCGTCGCGACATCGGTCTGCGTGCCGAGAACGGCCAGCTGCTCCTGTGCCGCCGGGCGATTAACGTCGAGCGACGCCATCAGCACCTTCTTGCGCTCTTTTTCCTTGAGGCGCTTGGCGAGCTTGGCCGTGCTGGTGGTTTTGCCCGAGCCCTGCAGGCCGACCATCATGATCACGGCCGGCGGCGTCACGTCGATCAGCAGCTCGCTGGTCTCGGCGCCCAATGTCTCGGTCAGCGTGTCGGAGACGATCTTGACGACCATCTGCCCCGGCGTGACCGAGCGCAGAACGTCCGATCCCACCGCGCGCTCGGTCGCCTTGTCGACGAACGCGCGCACGACCGGCAAGGCGACGTCGGCTTCCAGCAGGGCGATTCGGACCTCGCGCATCGCGGCGCGCACGTCCGCCTCGGTCAGCGCACCGCGCCCCCGAAGCTTCTCGAACACCCCACCGAGCCGATCGCTCAGACTATCGAACATCACCACCTCATTGCGGCCGAAGCCGCTGAAAAACCAACCAAAACGCCGCAACGCACAAAGCGCCGGTGGGCGAAACCTCGCCGACCAGCGTCTATCCTTGGACAGTGAAATCCAGGACTGTCAGGGCGCCCGGGCAGTTGGACAACCGCGCCGGAACAGCGGCTCCTTAACGAAATCCGCCGGTTAAGACAAGAAGGCAGGCATCCGGGCCTGCGGTGGACGCGCGGAGAGGCCGAGGCAGAAAGGCTTTGGCAGGAATTTGCCGCTATGGCGCTTGCAGTTTGGAAATCCGCTCTTAGCTGCTATTCTGCGCGACAGAGCCAAGGAATGAGGGTGCAGTGGCAGCGGACGACGTGAATTCAGTTTCGGATGAGAGCGAGCCCGCGCGGCGCTCGCTCAGCCGTCGCCATCTCCTCATGGGCGGCGCCATGCTGGCCGTGAGCGGCCTTGCCATCGCGCGCGAGCCGCACCAGCGCTATCGTGATCTGTCCGACAAGCAGTTCGAGGCCCTGTTCCCCAAGGCGTTCGGCGATTGGACGACGCTCCCCGTCAGCGAGCTCGTGCTGCCGCCAGAGAGCGACCTGGCCGACAAGCTCTATCAACACATTCTCACGCGCACCTACGTCAATTCCAAGGGCGTGGGCGTGATGTTCCTGGCTGCTTACAACAGCAAGCAGTTGAACAACGTCCAGCTCCATCGGCCGGAAATCTGCTATTATGCTGGCGGTTTCTCAATCGATCGCAGCGAGTCACTGGATTTGCCGGTTGATGTCGCCGGCCGCCAAATGATTATTCCGGCCCGATCGGTGACGGCGGTGCTCGGCTCGCGCAACGAGAACATCCTGTACTGGACGCGGATCGGCCCCGACTTCCCGCAGAGCTGGCTCGCGCAGCGCATCGCGATGACCAAGGCCAATATCGCCGGCTATCTCGCCGACGGGTTGCTTGTCCGCATGTCGGTGATCGACAAGAATTACGATGAGTCCCTGCACAACATGCAAATCTTCATCGCAGACATGCTCAAGCATTCGGGCGAGCCGACCAGGGACATGGTGGTCGGCGACGCCTGATCCGACGTCGCTAGAGCCGACCTTCCAGCTCGGCGATCCCAGCCACCAGACCGGCCTCGAAAAGCCCGTTGCGAAACTGTGGCAGCATTAGCGTGTCTATGATCGCCTGGCAGTCATCGTCCGGAATGGCGGCGGCAAGGCCCTGCCCGACCGCGATGCGGACCAGCTGTTCTCTCGGCGCGAGCAGGATCACGATCCCCTCCGCCCCCGGCGCACCCACGGCCCAGCGATCGCCAAGCTCGCTTGCATAGCCGGCAATGTCCTGCCCATCGAGTGACGGCACCGTGACAACGATGGCCTCCCGCCCCGTCGCGGCCTGCAGCGCGACCAGCCGGCGCTCGATCTGGTGCCGCTGATCGGGCGTGAACAGCGCCGCAGCGTCGGTCACCCAGCCATCGCGCGCAATTGGCAGGCTGGATGGAAGAAGGACCTGGGCGGTCTCGGTCGGTTCACCGGCCGCAGCCGGCTCCGCCATCAGCCCCGCCGCCACACCCAGGGCCGCGATGCCAAGGGCGGAAAGCCCGCGTGTCAGGATCACCCAAGCACTTTCGCGAAGGCGGCAACACCGGCGCGCGGCCCATCAGGGTGGTTCCACACCGCGCCACTCACCGCGAGAAAATCGGCGCCAGCCTCGACCAGCGGCGCTGCATTGTCGGCAGTGATGCCGCCGATGGCGACGCAGGGAATTTCAAAGATGGACGACCACCAGCGCAGCAGGTCGGGTTCAGTATGGTGGCTGACTTCCTTGGTGGTGGTCGGATAGAAGGCCCCGAACGCGACATAATCAGCCCCAGCCTCACCCGCTTCCATCGCCATGTGGCGGCTGTCATGACAGGTCACGCCGATCTGAGCGGACGGGCCGAGCACGCGCCGGGCCTCGCGAGGATCCCCATCCCCCTGCCCCAGATGCACGCCATCGGCGCCGAGGCGCTGGGCCAGCGCGATGCTGTCATTCACGATGAAGGCGACATCCCGCTCCGCGCACAGGCGCTGGAGCGGTTCGGCCAGCCGCGCGACTTCTTCCTCGCGCACGCCCTTCAGGCGAAGCTGAAACGCGGCGACACTGCCACCGTCCAGCGCCTCGGCAAGGCGAGCGGCGAAATCCTCGCCGATCACCGGCGGGGAGATCAGGTAGAGTTGGCAGGGCGGAAGGCTGAGCGCCTGTGTGGTCTCGGTCATTCCGCCCCCATAAGCCCGGTGACCGCGCGGTCAACCAGCCGCAGCGGAACCCGACAAGGCCGCCTCAATCGCGGCGACGAGGTCGCCATCGTCCGGCTTGGTATCCGGCGAGAAGCGCGCGAGCACCGTGCCGTCGCGCCCGACGAGGAATTTCTCGAAATTCCACAGCAGTTCCGGCGGATCATTCGGCGTGCGGTTGCCGTTCTTGAGACGCTCACGAAACGCGCCATCGTTGAGCGCTTCCGGCTGCGCCTGCGTCAGGGCCGCGAACAGCGGATGCTTGTCCGGCCCGGTGGCGACCACCTTCTCGAACATAGGGAAGTCCACGCCGAAATTGGTTGTGCAGAAGCTCTCGATCTCCTCATTGGAGCCCGGCTCCTGCCCCGCAAAGTCATTGGCGGGAAAGCCCAGCACGACGAGGCCATCATCCTTATATTTGCGGTAGAGCGCTTCCAGCCCCTCATATTGCGGAGTGAGGCCGCATTTGGAGGCCACGTTGACGATCAGCAGCACCTTGCCGGCATAATCGCCCAGCGACGCATCATCGCCCTTGATGGTCTTGAGCGGAATTTCGTCCAATGCAGTCGTCGTCGCGGTCATGGTCATCCTCCAGATGAAAAAGGGCAGCTCGCCCAAGATAGGGAGCCGCCCTTCATCTGTCATCGGGTGGAGACCGCAGGCGGCGCAATTGGGCGCCGCCCCGTCGTGCGCGTCAGGCCGCGACCTTGTCCGTCGAGGCTTCGTAGATCTCGTCGATCGCGCTGGCGAGCGAGGCGTTGAACGCCTCATCGCTCATCTGATGACGCAGATCCTCCAGCAGAGCCCGGCTGAAGCTGGCGATCATGCCGCGATTCTTCGCCAGTTCGGCGCACGCCTCGGGGCGCTTGTAACCGCCCGAAAGCGCGACGACGCGCAGCACCTTGGGATGATCGACCAGCGGACCGAACAGACCGGCCTTCTCGGGAATCGAGAGCTTGAGCATCACCTGCTGACCCTCGGGCAGTGCATCGAGCGCCTTGAGGATTTCCTCCAGCAGGATCTGATCGGCCTGCGCCCGCTCGGCGCTCTTGATGTTCACTTCCGGCTCGATGATCGGCATCAGGCCCGCCGCCAGCACCTGCTGGCCAATCTCAAACTGCTGCTTGACGATGGCGGCAATCCCCTCGCGGTTGGCGAGATTGACAACCGAGCGCTCCTTGGTGCCGAACACGCCAAGGCTCTTGGCGCGCTTAAGCAACGCGTCCAGCTCCGGCATCGGCTTCATCATCTGCACGCCATTGGCCTCGTCTTCCAGGCCCTTGTCGATCTTGATGAACGGCACGACGCCGCGTTCGATGAGCGCGGCCGGCGTCGGCTTGCCGTCCACGGTGCCGTCCATGGTCTTCTCGAACAGGATGGCGCCCAGCACCTTCTCGCCGGTGAAGGCGGGCGAGGTGATGATGCGGCTACGCATCTGGTGGATCAGGCCGAACATCTCTTCATCGCCCGAATAGGCGTTTTCTTCGATGCCATAGCCCTTCAGCGCCTTGGGCGTGGAACCGCCGCTCTGGTCGAGCGCGGCAATGAAGCCCTGCCCCTTGGCAATCTTCTCGGTCATGTCGGAGTCCTGCATCATCCTGTCCTGTTTTTCGAAGTGGTGCCAAAATCGGCGGTGCTGTGTGGCACGCCTATGCCGCGCCTGCGCCGCATATTGCAAGCCGGTCAACCATCTTGACGGGCGCACTGCCCGGAACGAAAGATGGTTGGAAGGGGGGACGATCGATGCGCTCAAAATTCGCGGCCGTTGCCGCACTGATTGCGATCATCGGCATGAGCGTGGCCCGGCCAGCCCACGCTCAAAAGATCAAGGTGGGCGACCTAGCGCCAGCGTTCACGCTGATGCTGGCTGATGGAAGCTCGGTTTCGCTGGCCGATCTCAAAGGGCAAGTCGTCGTCCTCAATTTCTGGGCGACATGGTGCGGACCATGCATCAAGGAACTGCCGACGTTGGACGCCTTTCACGACATCCTGAAGGACAAGGGGCTGCGCGTTTTTGCCGTGGCGACAGAAGATTCCGTGCCGCTCCCCAAGCTCAAGAAAATGCTGGCCGGGATGACCATCCCGATGGTTCGACGGGTGAAAGGCCCCTATCGCCATCTGGGCGCGCTCCCCACAAACTTCGTGATCGGGCGCGACGGACGCGTTCGTTATGCCGCCACCGGCGCCTTCGACCTCGATCAACTCAACCGCGTAATCATTCCGCTGATGAACGAGCGGGCGCCAACGGCTCCCGCTCGCTCGCGTTGATCAACCGCGCGTAAGCGCCGCGACGCCCGGCAGTTCCTTGCCTTCCATCCACTCCAGGAAGGCGCCGCCTGCGGTCGAGACGAACGAGAAATCCGCAGCCACGCCGGCATGATTGAGGGCGGCGACCGTATCGCCGCCGCCGGCAACTGACACCAGCGAACTTTCCGCCGTCAGCGCCGCGGCGGTGCGGGCCAGCGCAACGGTGGCCGTGTCGAAGGGCGTCAGCTCGAACGCGCCGAGCGGGCCGTTCCAAACCAGGGTCTTGCATGTCTTGAGAACGTCCGCGAGCGCCTCGACGGCGGCCGGTCCCACGTCGAGGATCATTTCGCCATCGGCCAGCTCGTTCACGTTGCACACGCGGTAGCTGGCCGGATTGGCGGCGAATTCGGTCGCGACGGCGACATCATAGGGCAGGTGCAGCGTGCAGCCCGCTGCTTCGGCCTTCTCGAAAATCTCATTGGCCGTATCGACCAGATCATGCTCGCAAAGCGACTTCTTCACGTCGACGCCGCGCGCCGCGAGGAAGGTGTTGGCCATACCACCGCCGATGATCAGATGATCGACCTTGGCGACAAGGTTCTCGAGCACGGCGAGCTTGGTCGAGACCTTGGCACCGCCCACAACCGCCGCGACCGGCTTTTCCGGCTGGCCCAGCGCGGCCTCAAGCGCGTCCAGCTCCTTCTCCATCGAGCGGCCGGCGAAGGACGGCAGGCGATGCGCAAGGCCCTCGGTCGAGCAGTGCGCGCGATGAGCAGCTGAAAAGGCGTCGTTGACGTACATGTCACCCAGCGCGGCCATAGCATCGGCGAGCGCCGGATCATTCTTCTCCTCGCCCGCATGGAAGCGGGTGTTTTCCAAAATGGCAATGTCGCCGCCCCGCATCACCGCGATGCCGGCTGCCGCCGCTTCGCCCTGGCAGTCAGGAATGAACTGCACGTCGCGACCCAGCACCTGGCTCAGCCCGCGCGTCACAAGGCTGAGCGAGAGATCGGGCGACTTCTGGCCCTTGGGGCGACCGAAATGCGCGAGGATCAGAACTTTCGCGCCCCGGTCCGCCAGTTCCAGCAGCGTCGGCACCGCAGCCCGCAGGCGGGTGTCGTCGCTCACCGACCCTTCCAACATCGGCACGTTCAGATCCTCGCGGACTAGCACGGCCTTGCCGGCGATATCGCCCATGTCGTCCAGCGTCTTGAAGGGTTTGGCCACGTCGTCACTCTCCCATGCGTGAATCGGGCCGAGCGTGTGTGAACATGCCCGGCCCGAAGAAATGTCAGCGGTGTTCCGCAATCCTCAAATCAGGCCAGCAACAACCTTGCTGGTGTCGATCATGCGGTTCGAGAAGCCCCACTCATTGTCGTACCAGCTCAGCACGCGCACGAGCTTGCCGTCGATGACCGCCGTCTCGAGGCTGTCGACCGTCGAGCTGCGCGGATCGCCATTATAGTCGATGGAGACCAGCGGCTCATCCGAATAGCCCAGCACGCCCTTGAGCGGGCCGTTGTCGGCAGCAGCCTTGAGCAGGCTGTTGACCTCTTCCTTGGTCGTGTCGCGCTTGGCGATGAACTTGAGGTCGACGACCGACACGTTCGGCGTCGGCACGCGCACCGAGGAGCCGTCCAGCTTGCCCTTCAGCTCAGGCAGGACCTCGCCCACGGCGCGGGCGGCGCCCGTCGTGGTCGGGATCATGGAGAGCGCAGCGGCACGGGCGCGACGCATGTCCTTGTGGATCTGATCCAGCGTGTTCTGGTCGTTGGTATAGCTGTGGATCGTCGTCATGAAGCCGCTCTCGATGCCGACCGCATCGTTCAGCACCTTGGCGAGCGGCGCGAGGCAGTTGGTGGTGCAGCTCGCGTTCGAGATGACGATGTCATCAGCGGTCAGCGCATCATGGTTCACGCCGAACACGATGGTCTTGTCGACGCCCGTGGCCGGCGCTGAAATGACGACGCGCTTGGCGCCGGCGGTCAGGTGGGCGCTGGCCTTGGCCTTGTCCGCGAAGATGCCGGTGCATTCGAGCGCGATCACCACGCCGAGCTCGGCGTGCGGCAGATTGGCGGGGTCACGCTCCGCCGTCACCTTGATGCGCTTGCCGTCCACGACGAGGCTGTCGCCATCGACCGAGACCTCACCCTTCCAGTTGCCATGCACGCTGTCCCGCTTGAACAACAGCGCGTTCGACTTGGCATCGCCAAGGTCGTTGATCGCGACCAGCTCGAAATCATGATCGGTGCGCTCCAGCAGCGCGCGCGCGACGAGGCGCCCGATCCGTCCGAACCCGTTGATTGCTACCTTGATCGCCATGTCCTGCACTCCTTAGCTCAAAGTCAAACCAGCGCGGCGGAAACCCGTGCCGCGACACTCTGGGCATTCAGCCCGAAATGATCGTAAATTTCCTGCGCCGGCGCGGAGAGGCCGAAGCTGTCGATACCGATATTGATGCCATCGGTTCCCGTAATCGTCGCCCAGCCGAAGGTGGTGCCGGCCTCGATCGAGACCCGCAGCGCGCCCTGCCGCAGCACGGAAGCCCGGTAGGCCTCTTCCTGCGCCAGGAAGCGCGACATGCTGGGCATGGAGACGACGTTGGTGGCGACCCCCTGCTCTTCCAGCAGCTTGGCGGCGTTCACGGCGATCTCCACTTCCGATCCGGTGGCGATCAGCACCACCTTGGGCGCGCTCGCGCTGGCCACGAGGGTATAGGCCCCCTTGGCACAGAGATTTTCCGAAGCGTCGGTGCGCAATTGCGGCAGGTTCTGGCGGCTGAGCGCCAGCAGGGACGGCGTGGACTCCTGCTTTAACGCAAGCGCCCAGCACTCGGCTGTCTCGATGGTGTCGGCGGGACGGAAGACCTCCAGATTGGGGATCATCCGCAGCGACATCACATGCTCGATGGGTTGGTGCGTGGGGCCATCCTCACCAAGGCCAATGCTGTCATGCGTCATCACATAGACGACGCGCAGCTGCTGCAAAGCGGACATGCGGATGGCATTGCGCGCATAATCGGAAAAGACGAGGAAGGTGCCCCCATAGGGGATCATGCCGCCATGCAGCGCGATGCCATTCATCGCGGCGGACATGCCGAACTCGCGGATGCCGTAATAGACATAGCGACCGCTGTAATCGTCGCGGCTGAAAGCGACCTTCTGATCCTTGGACTGGGTCAGGTTGGAGCCGGTCAGGTCCGCCGAGCCGCCGAACATCTCGGGCAGTTGTACGTTGATCGCATCGAGCGCCATCTCGCTCGCCTTGCGCGTCGCGACCTTCTTGGGCTCGGCGATCAGGCCATCCAGATAGGGCTGGATGGAGAAGCCGGCCGGCAGCTTGCCCGCCATGCGCCGCTCGAATTCATCCTTGTCAGAATGGCTTGCAAGGCGTCCCTGCCAATCGGCATGAGCCTTCTTGCCGCGCGTGCCGGTTTCTGCCCAGGCGGCCTTTACATCATCGGGCAGCTCGAACGGCGGCAGATCCCAGCCCAGCGCCTCGCGGGTCGCCGTGATTTCATCCTCACCCAGCGGCGATCCGTGCACCTTGTGCGAGCCGGCCTTGTTGGGCGCGCCCTGGCCGATGCGGGTGCGGCAGGCGATGAGTGAGGGCCGCGGATCGGCCATGGCCTCATCCATCGCGCGGCGAATGTCGCCGAAATCATGGCCGTCGCAGGCCGTGACATGCCAGCCTGTCGCGGCGTAACGGGCCAGGACATCCTCGCTGGAGGAGAGGCTGACAGCGCCGTCGATAGTGATCTTGTTATCGTCCCACAGCACATTCAGGCGCCCGAGGCCCAGATGACCGGCAAGACCAATTGCCTCGTGGTTGATGCCTTCCATCAGGCAGCCGTCGCCCGCGATCACCCAGGTGCGGTGATCGACCAGCGGATCGCCAAAGGTCGCATTGAGATGCCGCTCGGCCATTGCCATGCCGACGGCCATGGCCAGCCCCTGACCCAGCGGACCGGTGGTGGCTTCAACGCCCGCCAGTTCGAAATTCTCGGGGTGGCCGGCGCAGGGGCTGCCCATCTGGCGGAAATTGCGAATGTCCGCCATGGTCGGTCTGGCATAGCCGGACAGGTGCAGCAGCGAATAGATCAGCATGGAGCCATGGCCGGCCGAGAGCACGAAGCGGTCACGGTCGTGCCAGCCTGGCGCACTCGGATCGAACTTCAGATAATCCTTGAAGAGCACCGTCGCGACATCGGCCATGCCCATCGGCATGCCTGGGTGGCCGCTATTGGCGGCCTGCACGCCGTCCATGGAAAGGACGCGAATGGCGTCGGCGAGCCGCTTTTCGGTGACTGACATGGGCGAGCGCCCCTTCTTCTTTATCTGGCCCGCAGGCGTGTTGCTCCAGAGCGATCAAGGACCGAAGATGGTCGATGAACGGCCGCGCCGGCGCCGAGAGAACGGGCCATGAGTCGCCGCGCGGTCTCCATGTCGTCTAGCGGCCCGAGCGTCAACCTGCGGGGCGCCCCACAGCCTCAAAGGCACGGTGATTCTGGCGCCGTCACGCTCAGTCCGCAGCTGCGCAACGAGTTTTTGCATTCGCTCGGGAGCGTGATAAGGGTTCGCTCATGGCAAGCAAGGCGATGATGCAGGCGATCGAGCGGCTGGAACGCGCCGTGACGCGCGCCGAGGGACTGGCGCGGGAACTGACCGAAGCGCGTGCGCAGGAAATCGAGGCGCAGCTCGCCGCTGGCAGCATCGAGGATGATGGCCCGCCGGTGGATATCGACCCCTTCTCACGCGACAAGGCGATCGCAGCGTTGAAATCGCTCGATGCGCTCATTGGCGATCTTCAAAAGGCCAGGAGCGAAGCCTGATCTATGGCAGAAGTACGAATCATGGTCGGCGGTCGGCAATATGCGGTGCATTGCCGGGATGGCGAGGAAGCGCGCCTGCACGAGCTGGCCGCATTGATGTCCGAGCGGGTCCAGCAGGTCAGCAGCGGCAGTCCCGGGCTGACCGAGGTGCGGCAACTGCTGTTCGCGGGCCTGCTGCTGGCCGATTCCCTCACCGACAAGGCGCCCGCCCCGGCAGCCGCGCCACCACCGCCCGCCGAGCCGGAGGACGAATCCGCAACGCTGGAGGCGCTCGATGCGCTGGCTCAGCGGATCGAAGCCTTGGGCGACAGCCTTGCAGCCCAGCTGTCCAACGCCTAAGTAAGGCGGGACGGGTACTGCCCGGTGCGCGCATTAGCGAACATCCCTGAGGCGATAATCACATCCAAGGGGGCTGTCCCTGGCCGGACCCAGGTCCGAACTACATGGTCCCCACCTGACGTTGAGGCGTCAGAGGATTTTCCGGCAAACGGCCACGGCGGTCCCGTCACCCCGCCGGCATCTCGGACAGGACCCAAAGAATGACCGATACTGATCGCGCCAAGCTGCGCTCCTCTTTGCTCGCCCGGCGCTCAGCCTTTGTCGCTGGCCTGCCGCCTTCGGTGCGCACGCTGGCCTTCCGGGTTCTCCCTTCCCGCGTGCTTGCCCGCACGCCGCCCGGCTCGCGCGTCGCCATCTATCGGGCCATGGGCTCTGAAGCGCCCACCGAAGCGCTGATCGACTTCCTCCACGAGCGCGGCTTCAAGCTGTGCCTGCCCCGGCTCGGCAAGACCACGGCCGAGGACATGGAATTTGCCGACTGGTCGCCGGACGACATATTGGTGCCGGGCCAGCTCCGCATCCCCCAGCCCGCCCCGCAGGCCGCCACAGTCACGCCGGACGTGGTGCTGACGCCGCTCGTCGGGTTCGATCCCTCGCTCAATCGCATCGGCCATGGTGCGGGCTATTATGACCGCGCTTTCGCCAAGCTGCCCAACGCGCTGCGAATCGGCATGGCGTGGAGCTGCCAGATGGTCGATGCGCTGCCCATTCAGCCGTGGGACGTGCCCTTGCACATGCTGTTCACCGAGCAGAGCGTCATCGAGGGAGAGGCCGCGTGAACGACGCGCCGCAACCGAGCTGGCGCAAGCCGGCGGGCATGTTCGCTATCCTCGGCATCATCGCCGTCTGGGCCGCCATCATCGGCTCCTTTTCGGAGCAGATCGCGCGCTGGCCCGGCGCCCTTCAACTCGTCTTCTATGTGATCGTGGGGATCATCTGGATCTTCCCGACCCGGCCCATCCTGGTGTGGATGGAGACAGGCCGCTGGCGCGCCTGAGTGCCAGTTCCAAATCCATTTTCCAGGGGCTTGTCCCGCTCCGTTCAGGAGGGGGAAGCCAGCGCGATGCCATTCTCTTCATTGAAGAAAATGGCGCGAGTGACGGGGCTCGAACCCGCGACCTCCGGCGTGACAGGCCGGCACTCTAACCAACTGAGCTACACCCGCGCTTGGCTGAGGAGGGCGCAGGTATAAGAGGGCGCCGGCCCTGTCAACACGCTTCGCGCGATCAATTGCGATATTCTTCCTGCGGGTCCGATGGCACGCTGGTGAGCGTTCCGGACTCGAACAGGAAACCGGCGATATCCGGCTTACCGGCTGCCGCGAGCACCGTCTGGATGATGATCAGCAGCGGCACCGCCAGCAGCGCGCCTGCCGTGCCCCACACCCACGTCCAGAAGCTCAGCGAGACGAGAATCATCAGCGGACTGAGCTTCAGGCGCTCGCCGAGCACCAGCGGCGTCACGACATTCGCCTCGATAAGATGCAGCCCGGTCATGATGATCGCCGGCATCAGCGCCCAGCCGACCGTAGAAAAGGTCATCAGCCCGCCCATCGCCAGCAGGATCGCCGCCACGAAGGGGCCGAAATAGGGAATGAAGTTGAGCAGCGCGACGAATCCGCCCCACATGAACGGCGTGGGCATCCCGAACAGGCTGAGCGCGATGGCGACGGTGAAGCCCAGCAGCACATTGATGAGCGCGATGGTGAGCACGTAGCGCGACGTGGCATCGACCACGTTCTGGATCACCCGCGCGATGGTCAGCGCGCCCGAGAAGCTGCCCCGCCCCTGAATCGTCCGCCGGCGCATGCGTGTCCAGCCGGAGAGGAAGAAGAAGATCACCAGCAGCCCGAACACGACATTGATGACGACGCTCGGCGCGGCGGTGGTCAGCATATCCAGCAGCGAGCCTGGGCGCGGCACCTCGCCGGGCACCGTCGGCGCCCTGCGGGTTTCCGTGACGAGCTTGAGCAGGCCGTCGATGAAACCCTGCGCCTCGGTATAGAGGCGGATGACCGGCTCCAGCGTCGTCTTGATCTGGCCGATCCGCTCGGGAAGCTGGGCAATCCAGTCGACCGCCGGCACCACGATGAGCACCAGCGCGGCATTCACAGCGAACAGGAAGGACACGAGCGCGATCAGCGCGGCCAGCGGCGACGGGATTCGCCGCCGCTCGAGCCACTCGAGGAAGGGCACGAGGCAAATTGCGATCACCAGCGCGACCGTGAGGGGAAGAAAGAAAGCACCGCCGGCGCGAAGCACGAACGGCAGGGCCAGCAACACGCCCAGCCCCGCGAACAACGCGATCGAGGCAACCAGCCGGTTGCGCTCCCAGGTACT
Source organism: Sphingobium sp. B8D3A (assembly GCF_025961995.1). Classification (NCBI taxonomy): domain Bacteria; kingdom Pseudomonadati; phylum Pseudomonadota; class Alphaproteobacteria; order Sphingomonadales; family Sphingobiaceae; genus Sphingobium; species Sphingobium sp. B8D3A. Next base: position 2,682,525 of record NZ_JAOQOS010000001.1, read on the forward strand.
GCGGTCAAAGCGCTCGGCGGAGGGCTGATCGCCCGCGCCTTGCTCTGTGGCCAGATTTTGCTCGTCCAGCGGCACCGACAAGCCCCTTAAACCGCGACCGGGGCAGCGATACCACGTTGCGGCGCATAGTCCTCAACCACGAAGTCCTCGATGCGATGCGCGAAGATGGTGTCCGGTCTGCGCAGGATTTTCAGCTTGGGCGAGCCGGACGGCGTCCGGGAAAGCTGCTCTTCGACCAGATCGGCGTGATTGAGATAGAGATGGACGTCTCCGCCCTGCCAGACGATCTCGCCGGCCTCCAGATCGCAGTGCAGCGCCAGCATCCGCGTCAGCAGGGCCAGCCCGAAGATGTTGAAGGAAAAGCCAAGGCCCAGATCGCAACTGCGCTGGAACAAAAGCCCGTTGAGGCGCCCGTTCGCGACATGGAACTGGTAGGTCATATGGCAGGGCGGCAAGGCCATGCCCTCCAGTTCGTCGACATTCCAGCCGGTAAAGAGCAGCCTGCGCGAGCCGGGATTGTTGCGGATGGCATCGACCAGCGTCGCGATCTGGTTGTGCCCGGTCGCCGCGCGGCGGTACAGCCCCGCCCCGGCCTCCGGCGCCGGCTCATAATGCGGCCAGTTGACCCACTGCCGGCCATAGACGGGACCAAGGTCGCCCCAAAGCTGCGCGAAGCCATCGTCGGCCAGAATGCGCGCCTCGAAATCCTCCATGGAGATCATGTCGCCGGTTTCGCGCCGGTAGCGATCCAGCGGCCAATCGGTCCAGATATGGACCCCCTGCGCCACCAGAGGGCGGATGCTGGTGTCCCCCGAGAGAAACCACAGCATCTCCCGCGCCGCGACCTTCCAGTAGACGCGCTTGGTCGTCAGCAGAGGCACGGCGTCATCGGCGAGCGAGAATCGCATGGTCGCCCCGAAAATCGACCGCGTGCCCACGCCGGTGCGGTCCACCCGTTCATCGCCCGCATTCCAAATATGCCGCATCAGATCGAGATATTGCTGCTCATAATGCGGCGAAGCGCTCGTTGGCGGCGCAGACTCGGCGAGGGAGGCAGATGAAAGCATGGATCGAGCTTAACCGCGCCGCCGCGCGAGCGCCAGCACATGCCATCTGCCGCCCTGATAAGCGCGACCAAACGATCCCGCAGCCAAGGGTTACCGCGCTGTTTGACGATTTCTCGATGCAGCGCTTGCCAGCACGCAAACCCCTGACTATAGGGCAGCGCCTGTCTTGCCGGCGCTTCAAGCGTCGGCCCGGTCGGGGAGTAGCTCAGCCTGGTAGAGCACTGTCTTCGGGAGGCAGGGGCCGGAGGTTCGAATCCTCTCTCCCCGACCAAATTCTCCAACAGTTAGCGACGGATTTCTGCCATTTTTGGAAGAGATGACCGTCAAGTACGACAGGGGTTGGAAGTTCAGTTTGAACCTCACTCGTGTTTTCTGGGTCGGCGTTGGACTGAATTAGCGGCTTTCTTGAGATGTCCGGGAGAATAGCGAGCATAGTGTTTTTGCGTTGTACGGTCGTCGTCATGCCCCATGAACTGCGCAAGTTCAGCCATCGACGTTCCGGCTTCGGCTGCCCAGACTGCTCCGGTATGTCGTAGCATGTAGGGGGTCACCCGAAAGCCGCAGCGCGAGCTCGCGGCTTGAAAGGCCTTCTTGATGTTTTCGATCCGTTGGCCACCCCGCTCGATTACATGTTGGGTCTGGCGCGCGGCGTACGCGTCGATAAGCACTTCAAAGAGAGCATCGTTGATCGCGACGATCGGACGGAACTTAATAGTCTGCCGGCGACCAGAAGGATTGAGATCGATCTGACGTAGATCAAAGTCGACCTGCTCCCACGTAAGGTCCAGCAGCGCTGTAGGCCGAGCCATCGTATACAGCCCCAGCAAGACATATAGCCGCGCATGCGGCGCTCGCACCGCCTCGAAGAACGCCTCGAACTGGGCGTGGCTGAGGTGCCGGATCTGCCGCTCTGGCTTAGGCGGCAGCCACACCTTTGGCTTTTCGGTATAGCTGGCCTTTCCTTTGGCCCATTCCAAAGCGGTCGACAGCAATTGCAGTTCATAACGAGAGGTGGCATCGCTCACAGCGCGCGCTTTGTGATAACCCTCGCACATCTTGTCATCAATGCGGCTTGGATCGACATTATCCCAATATGATCTCATGGCCTTCCACGCATCTCGGCGACGCTGAAGTGAAGGGGGAGCTGTCTCCGCTAACTTGTCAATGTAGCCGATTACAATCCGCCCCACCGTCCATGGGGCGCTATCGGCTTCCTGCCATAGCTGGCGCGCTTCTGCCTCTGCGCTTAAACGGTCCGTTGAATACAGCCTGCGGCGATGGCGCTGATCGCCCTCGTACCATACCATGGCAAAGGCACCGCGAAAGCGTTGCACGCTGTAGGATGTCAGCGACACTCGAACCTCGCCACTTCAACTGCGGGGACACGGATGAGTTTGCCGATGCGGAAATGCCCCAGCGCACCGGTCTGGATGAGATTGCGAATTGCCCCTTCAGAGCAGTTCCAGCGCTCAGCAAGGGCCCAAATCGCGAAGGGAGGCTCAGGCGCTGGTGATGGTCTAACCCCGGTCTCGACGGCCGCCCCTACCGACTGAACGCCGACCGATGAGCTTGGGGGCAAAGCTGCATCGACGGTCGTTGTATTAAGGGCCCTTGGCGGGGCGACACCAAGTAACTCTGCTGGCCATATCTTTTCTAGTGGATTCTGCCGAACCTTCGGGGCCATCGGCGCGGTTCTCGGCCGCTTTTTGCGGCAAAGTAACTTGTCGTGAAGACTCAATTTTTCCTCCTGGGAGTGCCTATGCGACACCCCAGGAATCCAATTATTAACTTGGTTGAACGAGCTGCTGCTGCCGCAGCTCTACTTTATCTCCGAGGCCCCCATCTTCTGACGAGGAGCCATCTTGCTCGTCGACCGCAGCGCTACCGCTTTCAAATTCATTCGTCGCGACAGTTGACACTTTACTGAAGCGCGACCGTGCAATCTGCAGGTCGATCACAACGAAACCTTGTTTGCTGTCTCCCAGCGCTCCGAATTCGCGCAATTGATAGAGACACCAAGCTAGACTGAAAGTTGATTTCGAATATTTACCTTCGTGCTCTGGCGAAACATGTTCGAGCGCATCGTTTAAGTTCCGATGGTGATCGAACTGATCTCTCAGATCCTGCCGGGTAAATTTCGAACCCGGAGTACCGTTATTGGATACCCGCGCGACAAGGTCTATGATGACGAGCCAAGTTTGGTTCTCATCCGTGGGTGACAGCCTTTCGGAACGGTCATTCTCACTCTTTGTCTTCGCGATCCGCTCGAATATGTTCGGAAACTGATCGGTGACGTCTCTGAATGCGCCGTTATCTTTCAAGCGGATCAGCGCGCGTGGCCTGAGATCGGCCCCGACCGAGTTGGCCTTTGCCGTCGAGAGGAACAAGACATCTCGCATTTCCAGATGTGGATATCGAACGAGCACCTGTTCGACATTGTCGATCGAGGTTGCGCAACGAAGTTCGATGACCGTACGCGGCGTTGTCGACCACATCGCCGAACCGCGCAGGCGTTCAACGGCTGGCTCATCAACTTTCTTCGCAGCGTCCTTGGGCGTATGCCCGATGATAGCCCAGAACATTTCTTGACGACGAGACATTCGGTTCAAGTGAAACAGAAAGTTCGTCGTCGCTTCGGATTGCGACATCTCGAACCCGGCCATTGAAACGGCCGAGTCAAGAATGACGCCCACGAAACGATCTTGCGGACGGTTCGCAGCCTCCGCTTCTGCGTTCGCGTCATCCAAAAACTTTTCGATATGAACAAGTGAACTGGTCGGCTGCCAATCGCCGTCGGCACCACGCTCGAACATTGAAGGATTAAGCTCTGAAAATTCGCTGCGGCTCATTGATAGAAATGGCATCACGTGAATGCGAGCGCAGACCTCCTCAACTTGCTCGCCACTCCAACCATTTTCCTCACCCATTTGCCAAGCGATGCCGCCGATGCGCTTGAACAGATGTTCGCGCAGGTCCTCGGCGGATAGCACCAGTATTTTTCCGGTAGCCCGAACATCCGCGCCGAGCCAGTCTTTGGTTTCAGCAACGCCCTGGGCCGCAATGTGGGCTCCAAGCCAGAGCAAAAGCTGCGTTTTACCCGTGCTGCCGGTACCAAAAAGAACTGTTGCGCCTGTCGCTGGCAGCAATCCTTCGACTGCCCAGTCCATTGCAAATGGGTTTCTGGCAGCATCCCGGGCACTGTATCCACCACGCCTAGCTAAAACGGTCCAGTTCTCGTCGCTCATTCTGATTCTCCTAAGGCTCATGACCGCCTAGGGAGCTTGAGTTAACCGAATGCTAGCCCTGCTATTTTTCCTCATTTCCAGAAATTTTAACTCTTTATAAACGCATCCCTTCCATGAAGGCGGCTTGGGGGTAAGGGGGTAGAGCAAGAGAGAGGGTGCTGTGCTCCCCAGCTCTTGCTCTACCCCTCTCCCCCCATTTTGATGCATCGCCTGATGACGGGCGCGCCGATTGCATTTCTCGCATTCGTTTCCGGACGCCTTCTTTTCGCGTCCTCGACATTATCGCTTCAGACCGTTGCGGAGAGCCAGATAGTAGGCTTGCTCCTCGATCGAATAGCCCTCGAGATCATTTCCAATCTCCACTGAAGGCGCTTGCGCCGGAATGATATCCTCTTTTTTCTCATCGAACTGCAGCGCCCTTAAAGCTGCCACATTCCTCTCACGTGCTTTCCACGTCCGATCTATATCCTCATACGCTGCGTGTAATTCCGGATGAGTTGGCCATTCGCTCACAGCCGCTTTGAATTTTTCGCTGATATGGGTGACGACCCAACGATCACCGTCCCGTTCTAGCGGTCTGCATTTCGACATCCTCAGTTCGTCAATGATCTTACCGCGATCTGACCTTCTCTCGCGTTCCAAAGCAGTAGTCCAACGCTCCTTGCTGGCCACTTGCACTGAAGCCTCAGCCTCAAAACTAAGAACGCTGATACACCAATCCGGCATTGTCGAAGCATCAACGCGATATTCACCGTCGATGAAGTCAACAACGACGCCAGGCTCTGTTAAAATTGCGTGGGCAAAGGCCAAGATTGCTTCCTTTCTAGCGTTATCGCTTTTCGGGTCGTGCACCGCGTAACTAGCAGGTGCACTGGAGACGCTCACCTCGTCAGATAGCTGTCCTGGTGAAAAGGCGGCAGTAGAACGTTCTGGAACAACTGGCTCTTCCGCACGCGACACCGCGATCGGGGAAGCCTTGTGCGGTGAAGTCTCCTGCAGAGGCGGATTTACGAGCTTACCAGGCGAAGCGCTCTGAATATACGCTTCGGCCCGATCAGAAGCGCGATTACCTTCCTGCTTGGGACCAGCCTGCAGTTCGATCTCCGGTTGCTTATATTCGGCAAGCGGTCGGCTTACTGCCTTCCTACGCTTGCTTTGGACCTCCGCAATGCCTTGCAGACGTTTCTGAACCCACACAAAGCTGCGATCGGCCGAGAGAGTTTTGAACTCTTCCCGGCTAATACTTGGCACGCGGAAGAAAGGCGCATTCTCGTCAGGGGCTAGAACGAGCATGTCCTCGGACATAATGCGGCGCAGAATGATGTCGATCTCGTCCCGGGGTGTATCGACGTTTTGTGAAGCTTTTTCGGCGACGGGTTCTTCTCGCCGCTCTTCGCCAGAATGCAACTCAAACGCCCGCGTAACCAAATAATCGGTTTCCTTGAGCACGCTCTCGATAATTCGCCTGGCTTCCTCAACCTGATCTAGGATTGGAGCAATACTGGTCATGCTCTGATCCATTATTTCTCGAATGGTCTCTCCGAAGGCTTCTGCTGCAGCTTTGCGTTCCCGAATAAGATGTTCATTCGCTCGATCGGACCGTGTCCCTTTTCCGGCTTCTAAAGTCTCTAGGAGCCGCGAGCAGGTCGCAATGGTTTTATCCGGACGGGCATAGGCCATCTCAAGTGTGACGCGAAACTCATCCATCTCGAGCTCATGTGCGTCGAGCAGCAAACTTTGTGTTCTAATTTCTTCGGCCTTCGACAAGAGACTGTCGCTCTCCCCGATTAGGTTTTTAGCTGCGAGATGACCGGCAGCGTCCTGTAACCGCTTCAACTGGTTCTTCCTTGCAACACGCCGTTTTTCGTCAGCCTGAAGCGCAGCCCGCAGTTCATTGGTCCACATTATCTCGGCATTTCTTCGTCCCGCAGGCGTTGAAACCCCGGCTGCCTCGAGGGGCGCGGCGTTTCGACCTAGCGGTTCGGTGGGCTCTCGATCGATCCCCATTTCCGAATATTTCCTTGGATCGAACAGGCGACTGATCCCGACCTGCCTAAGCTCCTCGTTACACAGTTCCGCGAAGCGCTCACGCCAACCGTAGATCATAGAGGCCCGGTATTTGCGATAACTACCACCTGAGGGATCTCGCCCAAGTTCCGAGATTTTCGGTTGACGATATGGATAGCGAAAGCGGTCATGCTGGCCTTCCACTTTTTCCCGGATTTCGAAATCCCACATCCCAAGTTCAGGCACGATCGAACAAGGACGATCATAATAGGCCAAGTGCAAGTGGTGATTTCTTTCGTCGTTATATCCATCGGGAGCATGGATAGCGGCCGTGTACATTGCGCCTAGCTCTCCAAAATCATTGCAAAACCTTTTGGTAATCCTGACTCGTGCGGTCGCATCAATGCCAAGCGGGAACTCGGCTGTCAGCCTGAACTGCGTTCTGCCATTGCGGCCCTTCACAACCTTCACGCCTGGCTGTTTTGCGTTCCAGCGATCTCCGCATACCATTTGCATGGTGCGACAAATCCTCCGGCCTTCTGCTGCACCCAATTCGAGGGTAACTTTCGGCTCTTTCGCCTCAATCAAGGGCGCGTGCGCCAGATCCGCCGCGATCTCTCGCACTTTGATCGGCAGCGTCGCCTCTTCAGAGATATCTTTCCAGCTTTCAGCGGAAAGCAGTGCGCCACTAAAAATGAGGCAATCTGGCTTGCCAATGCGCTCATGCTTGTGAACGGCGAGCCAGAACTTTCGACGAACTTCAGGGTCCTCACTAATATTTGAGAAGACCGCCGCCTTCTCCGACTCAATTTCAACGGCAGAATCTCGCTCGGCATAGTTACCAAATTTGGAGGCCGAAATGGTAAGCACTGCGTCTGGACGCGCCACATATCTGTCATGCTTCGCGGCAGCATTTCCCTCCAAAAGTTTATGCCCTCTGGCTGATGTGATCAGTGATCCACCACTCGCAAGCTTGGTGACGGTTTGTTCGGAAAAGTGGAAAGTAACACGTCCTTCTGCAGACATCGGTCGGATGGAAGCAAATGTTCCCGGCACATTAAATGACGGTGCGATCATGAACCTGCCGCCCATTGATGCTTTCTTTTCTTGATCCCGATCATGTGGAAGGCGCACTGTCCAACGCAGGGCTGCTTCTTCCTCAACGGCGAGTGCTCGTCGAAGCTTGGCAGAGCAGTGGCCGATTGGACCCAGAGGACGCAGGCTCATTGAACACTTCCTTTGTGACGTGTTCAATTATTGTGCTTGATTTGTTCTCTCTTCGACAAGCCCACTTTCAGATTTATTTTCACCCTCCCGAAGTTGAATCGACAACGAACGGGCCCATGCGTATGCATGCATAAGATGAAGCTGGCGGACCCTCGCCGCATGTCTTGATTCCGCTGAAAGCGACGCAGCAAAACAGAAGTTGTTCAGTTTTGCTTTATTGCGCCTCACCTTTAATCTTCTGAAATATCCTCGTCAGATCGGGGCGTCAGTGCGCCGATGATCAATCAAGCTTGCAACTAATTGACTGTCCGGAGATCGGGACTGAAAACACATTGATCTCGGGTTGAATGTTTACGATGAGCAGCAGGTACAGCTCAGATTACCCGTCCGATCGGACGGCAGATGATCGTTTCGAAGCGGCCAAAGTTGTTTAAACTTGACGCCCCTCATCCTGCGGATTTTCATGCAGCCTTGCAAAGCGGCGCGTTGCACCGCTGAGGCTAGCCGCCGCGTGTGAAGTGCTGGGCCAGCGTGAACGGACGCACGAACGGCGTGGGGACGTCCTCTACGATGCCGATCAATGGGAAAGTTGGGGTTCCTCTGACGTCAAGAACGCCGTGGGATGGAAGCCAATCTTGCTCCGGGTCGAAAATCATGCAGGCCGCGAAAGATCGAGGACAACGACCTGCACCCGCCCTGCCTTCACGGCTGGGTGAGCGTCGAAAGCTGATTGCAGTTCTGCAGCGGTAGTTGGCTTGGGCCCTCCGTCCCGGCGGGCCGACAGATTGAACCGAGAGCCAAACCAGAAGACAAGAAAGACACCTTGACCTTCCGCCTGCCAATGGCCCGTATAAAGCCGTTCTAGCTGGTGCTCTATAGCGATCCACAGGTCGGGGTGCTGCTGACGTTTGGCTTCGACAGGTAGCCAGAAAGCATCGTGATAAAAGACGATGTCGGCCCGCTTACCTTGCGGCATGTCTGCTTCATCCATCGGGTAAACTGACAGGGGCACGAGATGACCACGCAGCAGGGTCACCGTCAGGTCGCGGCAGTCGTTTTCGCTGCGCGGCTGATCGCCCTGCCAGAACCAGCGGACTTCGTCCTCGGAACTACCGCGCAGCCGGCGGTTCAAGCCCTCTAGCTGGTCGACCACAATCGCGCGCAGGTCGACGACGTTGGCCGGCGGGCCTGCATCGAGCACCGCTTTAATCTGATCGAGAGTGGGAGAAATATAGCCGTCGTCTGCTTGCTTCTGCCGCTGCTCGGCGACGACTGTCCGCAGTGCCCAGGTGTATCCATCCTCAGGAGCATCACGCAATTTGGCGAGCGCAGTTGCGGCCTCGGACGAGACCTCATTGCCGAGACGTGTGATTAGCGCCCGGATATGTTCGGAAGCGTCCCACGGGTTCGTATCGCCAGTTGTGGCGCCCGTCGGATGGCCGGTGACCGGCCATAGCACACGGAAGGTCGCGATTAACCAGGCGAGCTGGTCCACCGATAGGAAAGTCGGCAATCCCTCGCCGTCGTGGTGGTAGCGTCCGCCGCCAGCGCGAGCGCGCAAGTGCCATAGCAGCTCTGGCTCGATTGCAGTGCCGAGCCGCGCCCGCGCGGTGTCGAAGTCGATGATGAGCGCAACAGCGTCCCAATTGCGCCGCCTCTCCTCATTCAATTCCCTCCCCAGTCGGTCGGCGAGCAGCGCGCGCAAAGCACTCCGCCGGTTGGAGCGGATCAGCCGATCGATCATCTCCACCTCAGCTTCGCCGGACATGTCTGGGAATCGGCTCAGCCAATCCTCGGCCAGGTCCGCGCCTAGACCGCCATCATCCCCGCGCATAATTGCCCAAAGCCGATCAACATGCTGTGTGCGGCGGCGCAACTGCGGTTCGACAAATAGCCGGATTACCCGCCTCCACTGCCCACGCCGCCTCAGTTCGGCCTCGAGAAGCGGCCCAAGTTCTTTTAGTCCGGCGTGGTCCCCTATTGCGCCCTGCCAGCACTCGAACACACCCGCCGCCAGTCGCTCACTGCTCAGGCCGTCGAACGGCTGTTCCCTTGTCCGCACCCGCTCTGCAAGTGCCGCGACAATGATATCGCCCGCTGGCCAACGTTTCGATTCGGCATAGCTACGTACCATCTCGACCGCGCGCGGACGCGGCGGCCGGGCTTGAAGGAACGCCTCGAACCCGTCCCGTGACGCCGCCGCGACCTCCGCACCCAGCCACTCGGCTACCCGCTCATGCGCAGGCACCTCGTCGCCCATATCTTGGAAACGCTTGAGATACGCCTGAGCCGGTGCGAGGATCAGCCCGTATTCCCCTGCCGCAACCCCATTGATTTTCCCGAGGAACTCGCGGCGATGCTCCGCGCGCTTGGATGTCCGCTCGACGTCGCGCTGGCGTGCCTGCTCCTCCTGCTTGCGTTCCCAATCGGGTACGGGCCGATCAGCTTTGGCTTCAATCCATGCGAGGTCTTCAGGCCGGCCGCCAGCAAAGCGCATGGCCGCCTCGCGCAACGGGAGTCCTTCCTCCCCCCAGGTCCGACCCAGCTCCAAAACCTCACGCCAGCGCGCGTCGGCCGCGCTCATTGATGCCAGAAGAGCGATAACGTCGCTCTGCGTGGGATACAGGTTGACGGTGTCACGATGGAGCGGCCAAGCTCGTTGCCAGATGTCTTTTGTGGCTTCTTTGTCGAGCAACAAATATCGTTGGATGGCTTGGCGCACTGGGGCATTGTCACTGAGCCATTCAGCTAGCTGCTTGCCCTGTTCGCGCCGGTATGAGCTCTGTTCCTCGAAAGGCTCAAGCCATCGCCATAGCCGGAGCGGATCGACCGAACTGCCGCTTCCGAGCCGCTCTAGTATCAAAGCGTATTGTAGGTCGATCAGATCGTTTTCTTCTCGGCCGGCATGCTCAGGCAGCAGTTCTTCAGAATAATCTGTGAAAAGATCGAGCAGCCCATCGATCCGCGTGAGCGGCACGTGCTTCGCCAGGCGGTAGAAGCCCATCACTGTGTTGCGCTCTGGCTCCGCAGCCAATGGGCAAAGGGTTAAGCCGTCGCGAGCTAAAATGATCTTAACAATCTGATCGTCGCTGAACGTCGTCAGGCCGATGTCATCGAGGAGCTCGTGTGCGAGCCGCAGGGAATCCTCGCGCGCCTGGCAGCGCAGCTGCTCCAGCACGGTGGGCCAATCCTCGCTGCCGACGGATACTAGAGCGCTCGCGGAAGCATGGCGGATACCATAGGGCTCAGCCTCATCAAGCATGAGCTGTCGCAACAGGTCACGAAGTTTTTCCGCCGTGGGTGTGCCATTTAACTGCTGTAGCAGAAGAGCGCGCAGCCCAAATTCCGCTTTCGGATCGCGGACGACGCGCTCCACCTGGGCTATCAGCGCCGGCGTCACTAGGGATGACGCGCGGTATTCGCGCCAATCCATGAAGCGGGGGTTCTCGGTAGCAAGGCGCTCAATCGCAGCAAACAGACGCCGCGCCTGATCAGGCGTCAACGCTTCCGCGTCGCCATATTCAACGACACCCATTGGATCGATATCAATTACCGCATCTGCGAAATGCGCGTCCCGCGCGAGCCACGCATGTAGACCGCGCAGAGACGCCGGCACGAGCCCATGTGACGAGAACTGTTCGCGCAGTCGGCGCCGCTTTAAGGGCGTATCTGCGCGCGCTGCCAGCCATTGGGCGCCGACAAATTCCCCAACACGGCGGTGAGCGTAGGTTAGGCCTTCCGATTTGTCGGCGGAAAACAGCCTAGTGTCGGCGGCCCGCCTGACATTGCCTCGATCGAATGCCTCGACTTCGGCGAGCGGGAGAGCTTTATCGCCCTGATCGACCAATCCACTTGGCTTGTCTACGATACTGGACTTGTAACGGATTTGCGCCGGTCACCTGAGCGATTAGAGCTCGCAACAGGAGACCGACGAGATGATCAAGCATACAGAAGAGTTCAAGCATGAGGCGGTGCGGATTGCGCTGACCAGCGGGTTACCCCGCGACCGGGTTGCATCGGATTTGGGGATCGGGAAGTCGACGCTGGGCAAGTGGGTATCACAGTATCGGCCCAGTGATCTGGTTTCAGCGCCGCAGGCAGATTTGGCACGTGAGAATGAACGCCTTCGCCTTGAGAACCGTGTCCTCCGGGAGGAGAGGGAAGTGCTAAAAAAGGCCACGCAGTTTTTCGCGAGCCAAAGGCCGTGAAGTTTGCGTTCGTGCATAGCTGGCGGCACCGGTGGCCCGTTGAACTGCTCTGCCGTGTCATGCTTGTCAGTGAGCGCGGCTATCGATCCTGGCGCTCGCGACCGATCAGTCGTCGGGAGCGGACGGATATGAAAGTGCTGGCCCATATCCGGGAACAGTACAGCCTGAGCCTTGGCAGCTACGGTCGTCCTCGCATGACGATGGAGTTGAAAGAGGTGGGCCTCGATGTTGGCGAGCGCCGTGTTGGACGACTGATGCGGATCAACGGGATCAGGCCGGTCCGTACACGCAAGCATAAGGTTACGACGGATAGCCACCATCGTCTGGGGGTCGCAGCGAACTGGCTGGACGGTGATTTTGCCGCCGATGCGCCCAACCGTAAATGGGCCGGCGACATCACCTATATCTGGACCTCAGAAGGCTGGCTCTACCTTGCCGTCATCCTGGACCTGCATAGCCGCCGCGTCGTGGGCTGGGCAGTCAGCGACAGGATGAAGAAAGACCTGGCGATCAGGGCGCTGGACATGGCGGTGCGCCTGCGCCAGCCCCCCGAGGGCTGCCTTTTCCATTCAGATCGCGGCAGCCAATATTGCTCCTATGATTATCAGAAGAAGCTGCAGGCCTATGGCCTGCGTCCATCGATGAGTGGCAAAGGTAATTGTTACGACAATGCCTCCGTCGAGACCTTCTTCAAATCCCTGAAGGCCGAACTCATCTGGCGGCAGAGCTGGCCAACGCGGCGTCAGGCCGAAGCGGCCATCTTCCAGTACATAAACGGCTTCTACAACACCCGCCGTCGTCATTCATATCTGGGCGGCATCAGCCCGCTCGCGTTCGAAGCCAAGGTGGCTTAATGAGATAGGTGACCGGCACAAAACCGTTACAAGTCCATACGCCCGTTGCCCGACAAGATGAGGCCGGCGAACGCCGCCCCTGCTGCATCGAGCGTTGCCTCGCGCGGTAGCTCCTCCTTGACCTCGTTACGCTCCTTGCGGAGCGTCTCGATTGCTTGCTCGAATAGCTCTACGGACGTGTCCGGCAGCGCTTCATTAGGCAGGGCCGCAATCAGCTCAAGAGTCTGCGGGTTACCGAGGAAGCTTAGTCCGAAATCCTCAAAATGACCCAGTAAGACTCCAGCCCTGCCTGCGTCACCGGTCAATTCGGTCAGCAGTCGCAACTGCTCGTCCCGAGTGAGCGGTTCAAGGTGCACCTCAAGCGGTGGCGTGTCATATTGCTCTGCGATGGCGCCGGACGCGATCGCAGACCGCCACTCCGCGACGCGGCAGCTTAGCACAAAGGGCGGGTAACCGAGTTGCCCCAGCTTCTGCAGAACTAAGTCGACGGCATCTCCATGACGTTGCGCCGCCACTTCATCTAGTGCGTCAATCACGAGGCGTGTTGCGTTTCCAATCAGTGTTTCCGGCCGCAGCCGGTTGATAAGCGTTGTGGCTCGACAGAAGGCATAATCGTCCTCGCTCCCAAGCGCCTTCAGCAACTCAGTCTTACCCATTCCAGGCTCACCCAGCACGATCACTGGTCCAGAATGCGCTAGTAGGTCGTCCTGCTCCAGCCAGCGTTGGCCGTCCTTGTCGATGTACCAGAAGCGGCGGCGAAGATAGGTCATGCCTGTACATTGCACCAATAAATTTGTCCCACCAACCATCTACTCGCCGTGAGGTAATCTCGCTCCGCATTTCGGTGACGACCGTCAGCAGAATTCAACGGCGCGCCAGCCGCACAGCCGCCGTTTAAGAGTGCAATCGGTGCCTCAATGGCTGCTGGCTGCTTGTCTTTGCTGGGCCCCTACAGATTGGAGACATCAATCCAAAACGTTCACCCCATGCACCAGCTACTGTAAACTGGAGGCAGGTACGAGCCAATACAATAGCCGTGAGTTGGCGGAACAATATTGGCCTCGGCCCTGATTTTGCCGATTACGCTTGGGGCACAAGCAAATAAGAGCGGTATTGTGATGGAGGAAAAGGCGAACGCAACAAGCAAGGTTCCGCCGATAAGGAGATTCTTCTCCGCCGCCACGCCTCGATCGCCGCCGTGATCGATATCTCAACTACAGCGACATGTCCCGGATTGCGCGGCCAGGCTTAGGTGCGCCGCGACCTTAGATACCACGCCAGCCGATTGAGCTGCACCCGGTTTTGCGGACACCAGGTTAGGCTACATTAGCCTGCTTCTCGAAGTCCATGGGGCTGAGATACCCCAAGGTCGAGTGCCTGCGTGTCGGATTGTAGAAGCGCTCGATATAATCGAACACGTCCGCCCGTGCGTGATTGCGCGTACGGTATGTTTTGCGGGCGATTCTTTCGGTCTTTAGCGAGGAGAAGAAGCTCTCCATCGCGGCATTGTCCCAGACGTTGCCCGACCGGCTCATCGAGCAGGTGACGCCGTTCTCGGCCATCAGCCGCTGGAACTGCTCGCTGGTATATTGGCTGCCCTGGTCCGAGTGATGCAGCAGCGCATCCGGCCTACCGCGTCGCCAGATCGCCATGACGAGCGCATCGGTGACGAGTTGCGCCGTCATCGCATCGCTCATCGACCAGCCAACGACGCGGCGTGAGAACAGGTCAATGACGGCGGCGACATAGAGCCAGCCCTGGGCAGTCCAGATATAGGTGAAATCTGCCACCCACTTCTGGTTCGGCGCGTCGGCGGTGAACTGCCGATCGAGCACATTGCCGGCGATCACCGATCGCTGGCCTTCGTCCTTGGGCAGGCCGCGACGCCTTGGCCGAGCCTTGAGACCATGTGCCCGCATCAATCGCTCGACGCGGTGCAGGCCACATGAAAGGCCTTCGGCCAGAAGGTCATGCCAGACACGACGCGCGCCATAGGTGCGATAGCTGGAGATGAAGCTTGCGCGCACCCGGGCGCCGATCTCCTCGTCGCTGCGCGAACGCGCGCTCGGTGCACGCACCAACCAGGCATGAAAGCCGCTGCGCGAGACCCCGAGTGCCTCGCATATCCACGATACCGGCCATATCCCCCGGTGCTTCGCTATGAAGGCAAACCTCATATCGAGTCCTTCGCGAAGTAGGCCGCCGCTTTCTTTAGGATGTCGCGCTCCGCCTTCATCCGAGCCAACTCGCGGCGCAGCCGCTCAATCTCCTGTTGCTCGGGCCTCATATTACCGTGCCCCGGAAAAACCGATCCACAATCACCTTCCGCTTCGCGGACCCACTTGCGCAGCACGTTCACATGCAAGTCCAAATCCCGCGATGCCTGTGCCACCGACACCCCGCGATCTCGCACCAGCTTCACCGCCTCAAGCTTGAACTCACGGCTGAACTTCCGTCGTTGCATTGTTACCCTCCGGTTCCAAAAACACCTTATCTCGGTGTCCACCAAACCGGGTGCAGCTCAGAATGCGCGGATAAGTTTAACGTCCATGTTGCATCTTGAGCCATGTCGCAGCGCAGGGGACAAGTACAATTGTTAGTATGGCGGGATATCCAGACATTCTCTGAGTTGGGCGGAAACTAAACTCCGCCTCTGATGCGAGCGAGCATCTGTTCACAGCAATTTCCTGTGTAAGCGGACTGTCACAAATTCCTTACCCAGGTTCACGTTCTGGCTCCATGAACGAAGGGCGGCTTAGCATGATTCATCTGCAACCGAGCCTTTCCGAACTGTCCGCAATAGCCGTCATTTGCCCGGGCCTGAACGAACGGCGGCTTTCGGAGGTTGCTCGGCAAAAGCAGACTGTTCGAACTGTCCAACTACCCGGCCATTCGCGGAGCGCTTTTGGGCAGCGTGAACGTACGGCGGCTTAGCTGGTCTGACTGCTCGAAGGGGACTTTCCGGATCGTCCCCAGAAGCGGAAATGGTTACCTTGATCGCGGTTGAGCCGCTCATTCCGCCGAACCATGTTCAAGCGTACAGCGCCCTCTATCCACACCCCTGCTGCGGCGAGAGAACAGGCACGTTCCAACATGAAAGTGAAACCCCCTTGGACACATGAAGTCGCGCAAAATCGTCGGAGCTATGCCTCCGCAAATTTACCTCTACCCATAATTTACATGAGTCTGCCCTAGGAACGTGAACACCGCCGCGTCATCCTCGCCGCTCTCTAGCGCACGAAGCCTCTTCCTCACACTATCCGGCACAAGGGCAGACGCGCCAGGTCTAAGCCTGTCCAGTTGGTTCAACCCTTGTGCGACTGTGGCGGAGTCAGCTTCGTCTCGGCTGAGCATCCGCGAAAGCATCCGCCGCAATTCGGACCCGTTGCGAGCAAGCGAAACGTAGAGTGTGACAGTGAGCCCCGCCCCTGTCACATAGCTATCCAGATAAGCGACCCAGATTCTCTGCGGCTGGTTAGACGCCGGACTTTCCTCCAGCTCCCACGAAAAGGCGGTGATCTCCTCTTCTTTGAGGGTTTCACTTGCCAGCATCGCACGTGCCTGATCGACCAGCAGCTGATACTCGTTGATCACCCTTTCCCCTCGACCGGCAAGCGCTCGGACCAAGTGGATGGGTGGCCAGTAGAAATCATCCTTCGTCATCGGGCACCTCCGGTTCTTTCACCTCCGGTTCTTTCGCCTCAGATCCGACAAAGTCGACGGCATTGAGGATGGCCGCAACTAGCGTCCACACGCCTTCGGCCCGGTTGTGATTTTCAAGGGTGAATTCGCGCTCCCAGCCATCGATGCCAATGTCGGGCGCAGGCCCCTGGCTAATCGAGACAGAATATGAACTGACCGATGAGAGACCACTCTCGTTGGCAGCGATGATCTCGCCGACCAGGTAGGCGCGGCTCTCATCGCCCCCAGGCCAAATTTGGGCACTGACTACAAGCATCTTATTATCCTTTCTTAGAATGACCGGGTATGTTCCCCCGCCTTGCGCTTTGACTTAAGCGTCAAGGAACCCGGGCATCCACTGGGCGAGTTCGTCGGCAAGGATCTGCTTGCCCTGGTCGGTTGCGAGCGGCCGCACGAACTCGCAGAAGCCGAAGCTGCACAGCTCCCGTGCTGGCATCATCAGATGGACATGAGGCGGATTGGTCGAGCCGACGAGCACGGGCAGATGCATGGCTGCCACCACTGCCAGATGACGCTGGATGCACAGCCGCTCATAGGCGAATGCACGGACCTGCTCCCAGACCTGATGCAGCGGCCCAGGATAAGGGAATCGCAAGGTCGCCATGACGGCGAGGTCTTTCAGACCAGCGCAGGCCTGCTCTTCGTAGAGATCACAGAGCCGTTTCGGGTCACGACATGCCTCTGGTGCATCGGGCGGCAGCAGCACGTCCCAGCGATAGCAGCTTGGCTGCCAAGGCTCTGAGATGGCGGCCGTCGTTCCAGGACACAGCCGCCGCAAGATTGATTGTCCAACCGTCTGTATCGGACCAACGCCGATCTGTCGGCGCGAGACACCGAAGACCAGTCGGTCAGGGCCGCCTGGCACTGGAACGAAGTCGAGACCGCTCGGGGCCACGCGCTTGGCATGGATATTCTTGTTTGCCACGGCTCAGATGCTCCAACGCGCGAGGTCAGACATCGCGCGATGTGCCGTGTCCAACCCAGCCGAACGTGCTTGCGCGCTTACGAAAGGATGATGGGGGCGCTCGAACAGGCCACCTGCCACCTCGATTGGCAGCAGTGTTGAATCACTCGGGGGCACGAGCCACAACGCATTCTCGCTCATCCAAGGAAGATAGCCGGTGAGCCAGCTATTCTTATGTGTCAGGCGAACATCGAGGCTGGCCCCCTGCCCTGCCTCACAGCGCAGCAACAGCATGTCGCAGGAGAGCAGCTGGCTGATCTGGTCCGCTTCCTCGCGCAGTAGTGGCCTTGCGCAGCTGGTGCCAACGATCACGAGCCGGGCAAGCGGCATGTGGACGCAGCCTGCATCGATAAGGGCTCGGCCAGTAGCTGAGAGATCGACCTGACTATCGATCAGTCTGGCGAGCCCAAAGACCTGGCTCTTCACGACATTGCTGGGGCGTGGCAGTAAGGGCTGACGTTCATCGAAGCACGCCGCTGGTAATAAGTGCATTCTCTATTCCTTCCAGGCTCGCGGGTGGGCCAACCCGCGAAAGCCTTCAGTTTTTCATTTAAACTCCTGACCCACTGGACCTCCCTTCCCGCTTCATCTCTAGTCCAAGTCCGCGCGCGTCATGTCAGGGCAGCAGGCTGTGGGCACTTGCCAATCCGGCCTGCAGCTCGCCGTCAGTGCGCCATGGTGGCGCTGTGGCAACCGGCCCTGTCGGACCCAACCGGAAGACCACAGGTTCGGGCTCATCCATGTCGGGATCGGTCAGCAACCACAGGCCGTGCACCTCATTGAGCCAGAGGCGCAGGCATTTATGTTCGTGGATCCTGCCTCCTGCGCAAAGGCGCAGTTGCGCCCAGAGTGTGGGCTCACCGGCAATCGAGCGGCCCTCGTTGATGACCAACGCGCGACAGCGCAGTTCATTCTGCGCGGTCACAAGGCCGGCAGGCGATCCCTCCACTGACGGCAGAACCAGCAGGTCTGCACGCACAACATAAAAGCAGCGGGTATCGCGGAGACGGATGAGGCTGGGATCTTCCATAAGCGCCCATTCCGTCACAGCGGCAATGGCACGCACGGCGTCGAGCAGCCTCGCTTCTTCAGCGCGGTACAACGCATTCTTATACTTCATGGTTATTTTCCTTCATCGGCTTGTTGCAATCAGCCGACAGTGAAACACCTTGCTGTCATCGCCCTGTGAGCGCTTGCCGCTCGGCTACAGCTCTTCCCGCAATCGAGCGGCGCTCAAAGATGTCAGGCATTTCGCGTCCGGAAGGCGCGGACTGGCGGATTGGTTGGGCTGGCGCCCAGATCCTTGGTTATGATGACCAACCAACATCATGATCTAAACTGGCTCAACGCCCGCTTCCATTCCCGCTCATCAGGCATAGGCAGCACGACGGTGGGCGCGTCCTTTGCGAGATACAATCGTGCTTGCCGGACAGGCCTCCCTTCAGTCGTCAGGCACGGGATGCACCGGAACCGCCTGGCGGCAGCTGACAAACTGTCGTCCCAACCCTTGCGCTGGAAAAGCCACCAAAGACCATGGGGATGGAAGAGGGCATGGTGCCCGCAGCGGCCACACACCGGTTTCACCGAATAGTGCCAAGCTGCCGCCTCAAAAATGCGCGTGGCTACCGTTAGGCCGTTCGCATAGCGGGCCATCGCTCAATAAGGCAGGTCGTCGTCCGTGAGGTCTTGCAGGCCCTCAAAGAGCGGCAACGGTTCCGGAGTGTGTTCAGCGAGCGCGGCAGCCTCAAAGGGCGACACAGCAGCCCATTCCACCCTCCTGTCGTGCTCGATCCTCTGGCCGTCGATGCGGGTCAAGCCCGCACCCTCTGTCGCCACGCGGAAACTATGTTCTGTGCCGCTGTGACGCCCTTCCAGCAGCGTTCCGTCCGACAGGCTAACCCAGTAGCAAGGGGCTCCTGATGGGACTGTGAGGACAGTCTGGATATCTCCGGTGACGTGAAGGGAATGGTGGTCCGTGATGATCTGAATGCTCATAGCTCGCCTCGACTCGATGGAGAGAACTTTTAGAACATAAAGAGAACATAGGAAACTGGAGTGCGGTGAGTTGGTCCCCTAAGCCCTGAGCGTCGACACCTATCTCTTCCACATAATGGCGAACGCTTAGCGATGCTGCTACCCTGCGCAGCAGGCTCATCCCGCCAGGCCTTGTGGAGATTTAAGACGTGGAGCGCTTAGACGCGTGGCTGGCCAGGACAATCTTTTGGCCCATCATCATCAAGATTTGTCAGGAAACAGGCTGCACCAAATGGGCCTTTGGGCGGCTGTGCGCGTTCCTGTGGGTTTGTGGCGTAATCCTGACGACGAAGGAATGGACGTGGTTCTGGAGCATCTTCATCGCAATAATTGCTATTTCAGAAACCCTCTCACTCGGCCTGCGCAGGGACTCCCCTTACGGACAGAGCGGCTTCGCCCGTGCGGTCTTCTGGATCGCTTTGGCCCTTGGCATCTTCGACGCAGTCACGGGGAATGGCCATCCGGCCCAGCCTGCCTCGACGCTTGCGATGCTGTTCAGCCTCTACGCCGCCACCCTTCCCACCGTGCCTCCCAAGCGGCGCAGGGAGAACAAGAAGGCCAGTGCTTCCCGCGCGGGTGTTGCCAGAGGCTAATCGCCGCGTGGAGCCTCGGGCAGTAAGGGCTTCCGCGATGTTCGCGGCCACCAAACAATCACATCTGCCAGACTGGCGAGCATCCGGGGCGATGCTTCGATCAAGGCAAAGAGGTGTGGCTTGCCTGCCAGCAGACAAGCCACCCAAAAAATATTGGTTCGGACTTCAGATCAGCCGCCAGACCTGTACGATTCCCTGGCCTTCTCAGAGAAAGGCCACCCACTCACCTGCGCCCGCAGCTCGAATGGAACATGCGGTTCTACATTTGGCCGACGTGAATCCTTCTCGCCCCACGCGATGGTCAATTCGGTGCCTTCGGCAGCAAAGGCCTCATCAACCGATGCGATGGATACCATCGCGCCATCGGGCGCAAGGAACGCGGTGTAAGTCGATACACCCACCTGATTGCCCTGCTTGTCCAGCACTGTGTCGTAAGGATAGGCGGCATAATGGGCGAGGGGCAGTTCCATCGCCTTGCCGTTCTGGCCGGGCGTCAACTGGCTGCGGAACAGCGCAGCCAAGTCGTCCCGATTGAAAACGAGAGACACTTTCTTCCGGTGTGTCTCTTTCTCCATCTTGGCGAGCGCATCACGACCGATGAAGTCATGATCGAACCGGATCAGGCGACCATAATCCAGATCCCAAGGCGTGAAATAATAGTCCTCGATGCGATCGGACACGAAGCTGCCGCCGAGACCGACAATGCCATCGAAGCTGTTGGCAGGCAGCCATTCGCGGAACGCACGACAGTCGTCACCGGAGTAAAAGGCGGGAAGCGGGCACGCCATCCAGCCAGAATCCGCCGCAGCACTGGAATATGCGCGGGCGCCGACCTGCTTGAGATCGAACTCGACGCCAGCTTCAAGGATGGCGGCTTTCACTTCATCATAATGATCGAAGTCGCCCCAGAATTCGAGGCCAGGGGCGCCGCCCATGCCATGGCGCAAGGATTGATATGTGCGTCCGGCGACATTGATGGTGCCCATCTGGAAGAAGCGCGGAACATCAACGGCGCTTCCATTCAGCTTTTCCAGAACTTTCCAAGCCTTGGGGCCCTGAATCTCAAAGCGAAAATTCTTGCGGGGTTTGGCATTGTTGACGGTCCTTTCGTCACGCTCGCACCAAACGTCCATGTCCGTGCGGGAAACCTGATATTCGATCCAGTTTGCAACGCTTGGCTTGCCGACGAGGTTTACCGTGTTGTCGGCGAGGCCGAAGATCACCATGTCGCCGATGAGGTAGCCGCTCTCCGCGCAGGCGATGAACTGCTTGGCTTTGCCTTCGCCAAACTTTTCGAAGCTGTTGACAGCGAATTGCGAAATGAACCGGAAAACGTCCGGCCCCTTCACATAGAGATCCACCATGTGGAAAGACTGGTCCATGAGCGCGACGCCTTCGCGCCATGCGTGCTGCTCAATCCGCCAATTGGTGAATTCTGACTGGACCGGAAAAACATAAAGACCCGCCTGCGAATTGCGCAGCATTGGCAGCGCGCCACCGGCCCGGTCGATTTTCTCCTGCAAATTCGCTACCATATGATCACTCCAATATCTGATAAGCCATGGCTATCGCGAAAGGCGGCTCCCTGTCTTTCAAGCCCGCGACAGGGAGTTTGACAAAGGCGTCTGACCCGCCTTCTGGCGTCACACCGGTCGCAAAATTACTGCTGACACAAGCGATGAGCGCGGTGCTCAGGACCTGAAGCCAGTGTCCAGTCGGTCAAGCTTGCGCAACCATGCCTGCCACAGCATCGAGCCCGCTCCCGAGAAGGCGCGTAAATCCTCGATCACTTGTTCAGCAGCGCCTGGAGGCGGAGGGAGCAGATCATCCAAAGACCCCACGCTCATCAGGCATTGCGCCTGACAAGCGCGCTCCAGCGCGTAAATTCTCGAAAAAGCGTCCGCAACACTCGCGCCCGTCGCCAAGGTCCCATGATTTCGGAAAATCATGACCGCCGAATTCCCAAGATCAGCGACGATCCGCTTCTTCTCATCGTCTCGCGTCGCGATGCCCTCAAAGCTATGGTAGCCGATCCCGCCTGCGCTCGCGATCATAGCGGTCTGCGTGTAGGGCAAGAGTCCGCATTTCATTGCTGAGATGGCCTGCCCGGCAGGTGTATGTAGATGGATGACTGCCCGCGCATCGTGCCGCGCTGCGTGAATGGCGGAATGAATGACGAAGCCAGCGGGATTGACCACGCCTCTCTGGTCGCCAATCTTATGGCCCTCGAGATCGATCTTCAGAAGGGACGAGGCAGTCACTTCTTCAAACATAAGGTCGAGCGGATTGATCAGAAATGTGTCGGTCTCGCCAATCCGGACGGACATGTGCGTGAAGATCGCATCGTCCCACCCGAACATAGCGGCCAGCCTGAAAGCAGCCGCAAGGTCTACCCTCAGGGCATCTTCTGCATACTCAGCGTCATTTGCCATCATGAGATCCTTCTTCCACTGCACGCCTCTTTCAAAGCATTGCGATGAGTGCCTTGCGGTCGATTTTCCCGACCGAATTTTCAGGAAGAGCCGCGAGCACGATCACGCGCGCCGGCTCATGAATGCGCGATAGCCGCGCGCGGACGTGCGCACTGATCTGGGCGGTGTCGATCAGGTCTGCGCTGGTCGTCATGAAGAGCACCGGGACCTCCCCCAGATCCTTATGAGGCGCCCCGACTACGCAACATGCATCAACATCGGCGAGCTCAAGCGCGGCGGCCTCAATCTCGGCAGGGCTCAGATTTTCTCCGCCACGGATGATGATGTCTTTCAGCCGTCCGGTAATCCGCAGATTACCTGCCCCATCAATCGTTCCAAGGTCGCCTGTTCTTAGCCATCCCGAAACGATCGGCTGGTCGGCGGACCCGACATAGCCTTGCATGAGCGCAGGGCCGCCGATCCGGATTTCGCCCTCCCCACTCTCAAGCTGCTCGTCACTACCGGGGCGAAAAATCGCCAATTGCTGGCCACGCAGGGCGCGGCCGACACTGCCGATGCACCGATCAGCCGGAACGTTCATGACTGAGGTGCAGGTCGCTTCCGACAGGCCATAGGAGACGATCAACGGGGTCTCGAAGCCCGCTTCTATCTCCCGATGCAATTGCTCAGTCAGCGGCGCAGACCCGCAGCGCAGGAAGCGGAGCGATGGAAAGGGCTTGCCCTGCACCAAGGGCAACATACGCGCGAAGATGGTCGGCACGCCGGTCATGATCGTGATGTCATTCTTCATCAGGGCGTCAACCGCCCGTTCCGCGTTGAACCGCGCGTGGAGCAGGATGGAAGCACCAGCCAGAATGGGCGCAATGATCTGATTGTTGATGCCGTTCGTGTGGTGGAGCGGCATGACATGCAGCAGCCGATCCTCGGGCGAAAGCCCTGTGCGATCGAGGACGCCCGCTGCATTACAGGCAAGATTTCCTTGCGAAAGCAGCGCGCCCTTGGGCTTTCCGGTGCTGCCAGATGTAAGCTGGATCATGGCCAGCTTGTCGGGAGCAGGCTCGGCAATCCGCGCGCTGGCCGATGGCGCAGGCAAATCGGACAGCGCGAGCGGCGCTCGTTGCACGCCGCACATCTCAAATTGCTGCGTAAGAAGCGCCGCTGGCGTTCCCGGATCGAAGATCAGCGCAGGCGCTCCTATGCGCAGAGCCGCCAGAAACAGGATGATCGTTTCGGCAGTACGATCGCCGCGCAAACCGACAACCTCGCCTTCTTGAATGCCCGCCCCCGCCAAGGCATGAGCTGCAGACGAAACCCGCTCAGCAAGGTCTTGATAGCTGACGCTTTCCGTATCCGTGGTCAGGGCGTTGCGCGATGATGTGCCGTGACGTTCGAGCGCCTGTGCCAACATTGAGCCGATAGCGATCTGGCCGCTAAATGCTGCTTCAGGACAAATGTACATTGGCGTTCCGTGCATGGCGGCCATCGAAATCGAGCGCAGCCAGAGCCGCCTGTTCGCGTTCGGTCGGTGGCGCTGTGGGGCCGACATTGTCCGTGCTGAGAGCAAAGCCTGTCCGCTCCACAACCTCCTGCGCAGTCACGTCGGGGTGATGCGATGTCATCTCGAGGCTACCGTTGCGCAGTTCCAGCACGGCGATGGGCGTAACAATGCCGGACATGCCGCCAGATGCCGTCTGAAAGTCCAGCTTCTCGACAAGCGTCCTTGGCGTATGCTCGGTGCGCCATGTGTAAGCGCGCCGTGCTGTCGGCAGCATCACCGCCGCACCGCCGCCGCCCGGCAGCCTCACTTTCGGGTTCGACCACTCACCGATAACGGAATTGTTGGTATTGCCGGATTTGTTAATCTGCGCCGCGCCCAGAAAGCACAGGTCCATTTCGCCACGCGTGCAAAGATCGTAAAAATCTTCGTTCGCAAAGATCGAGCTGGAGCCTTCCGCGAGCACCGGGTCCGAGCTTGACCAGGGGATGTGCGAAGGCCTTGGATCGACGCCACCCGCCACGTTGATATAGGTGAAGTCGAAATCATAAGCCTGCTTGGCAAGCAGGCATGACAGCATCGGGATCGTCGAATTGACCCCGCTGAAGGTGACTTCGCCTGCCCGGATGAACCTGGCAAGATTGATGACGATGTAGGAGAAGGGATCCCAGGTCGCGCTCATGACTCTGCTCCCGCACCTTCGACATGGTCGATGAAGCTGGAGACATCGCGGTCTTTGGAATTCATATATCTCTCGATCTCGGCATAATCGATGCCATAGTCCGGCCAGCAGGAGCCGGGCCATGCGCCGCGCTCGACCACGGCAAATCCATCGACCATGAAGTGCGGTGCCAGTGTCAGCTCCGGGCGCTCTTGAAACGCCTTGGCGGGCACGCAGCGCTCAGCGACGACCAGCACGGATTTGGCTGCGCGGGTCATCAGCCGATCCCAGTGACTGGTGCCGAACACCCGAATATCGCCTTCTTCGCTCACCTCGTTGACGTGGATGATCGCGAAGTCCGGCTGAATTTTCGGGATGAGAAATGTGGATTGGCCGCTTCCATAGGGGTCCTCCACTTCCTTCCAGCCGTTGATCACGGCCAGTTCGGAGCCGAAAATTCCGCCGCATGGTTGAAACGGCGCGCCAAAGGCTGCGGCACGCAATCCTGCCGTGAGGCTGGCGCAGGCATGCTCTTCCAGCGTGATTTCGCCCGCCTGCACGGCATGGCGATACCAGGGCGCAAGGCCGAAATAGCCTTCCATCGCCACGATGCCGACACGCGCTTTCTTCACAGCGCCAGCGCGGCAAAGCAGATCGATGTCATAGCCCGGCGATTGCTTGATGATCTCCAGGTCGCGGCGCCCCTGCCGCACCAGTTCGCGCACCATCGCGAAGGGGCCGCGATGGAGAAAGCTGCCGCCAAGCGCGAGGCTCGCGCCGTCGGGGATGCCGGCGGCAAGGTCAGTGAGGGAAAAGCGACGGTTCATCAGCGGCCTGCCACATAGGATTGAAGCTGTTGTTTGAAATCAGGCGCAGCGGCGGAGCGGACCAGATCGGCAAGGTCTGCATCCCGATGATCACGCTTCGTCACGGCCAGCAGACGGCTATGCGTCACCACATCGATTGGATCGAGCGATGCGTCAATCCTCTCCACATGCGCAGGCCAATCCTCGGTGGCGGCAATCTCAGTCGCAATGCCAAGCGACAGGGCTGCCTGTGCATCCAGCTTTTCCGTGGTCGAAACGATCCGCCATGCCGCATCATCGCCTACTCGTGCGGCCAAACGGCGCGTGCCCAGCACGAGTCCAAAGCGCGGTCCAGGGAAAAGGAAGCGGGCATCCGGTGCAGCAATGCGATGGGCGCACGCCGCGAACAGATCTGCCCCTGCGCCAAAGCAGGGACCATGGCCAAGCGCAATGACGGGGATCGGCGCATGATAGACGAGCTGGAGCAATTGCTCGATCTCGACGAGGCGGAGCAGCAGATCGCCATGGCTCGCCTCTTCCAGATCGGACAGATCGAACCCTGCGCAAAACGCCTTGCCGCGCCCATCGAGCACGATCAGGCGGCTACCGTCATGAAAGGCCGTTTCGAGCGCGGCACTCAACGCCCGCACGAGCTCGGGAGCCAGCGCATTGCGGCGCTGGTCATTGGCAAGCGTCAGCCGCATGATGCCATCCTGCTTTGTGCTTTCCAGCATCAGCCAGCCACCTGTGCCTGCTTTTCCCGCAACGGGTCCAGCAGCTCGGCATTATGCTCGCCAAGGCGCGGTGGGCTGCGGCGCACGGTTCCACCCACACCGCCAATCGTCAGCGGGCTGACGAACGTCTTGGTCATATGACCGCCCGGCAGCTCCAGCGGTTGCACCCAGCCCATATGGGCGACCTGTTCGTCGGCGAGCGCCTGCGAATAGGTGTTGATCGGCGAGCAAGGCACGGCGGCCTCACGAAGACGTCGCAGCGCTTCATCAACGCTCGTATCGGCAAAGGCGGCTTCGATGATCTCGACAAGCTCGGCCTGATTGGCGCAGCGCAGCCGGGTCGATGAGAAGCGCTCTGCATCGGCCAGATCTTCCCGACCGATTGCCGTGCAGGTGGATTTCCACAATTTGTCGTTACCCGCCGCGAAAGCGATATAGCCATCCTGCACCTTGAACGCCTGATAAGGCGCGTTGCGCGGATGCGCCGAACCCAGTTTGACCGGATCCTTGCCGCTGCCGAAATATTCGCTGGTCTGCAGGGCTGCGATCGCCAGCGATGCGCCGAACATCGGCACATCGACTTGGCTTCCCTGGCCGGTCTGCTCCGCTTGACGCAAAGCTGCGATGGCGGCCATCGCGCCATAGAGACCGGTTGCGAAGTCGGTGAGCGGAACGCCGCTTTTTACGGGCGCACCACCGGGCTCGCCCGTCACGCTCATCACGCCGCTCATCGCCTGAAGCGTCAGATCGAAGCCGCCTTCGGTCGAGCGTGGCCCTTGCTGACCAAAAGCCGAAATCGAGCAATAGACCAGCCCGGGCGATTGTGCGCTCAACGTCTCATAATCGAGCCCAAGCCGGCGCATCACACCGGGACGATTATTCTCCACGATAATGTCGGCATCGCAAGCCAATTGGCGCGCGAGTTCGGCGTCCAAAGGATCTTTGAGATTGAGCGTGACCGACCGCTTGTTCCGATTGAGCGACGCGAAATTCTCGCTGTAGCCATCTGTGATCGGTGGCCACTCCCGCATGGAATCGCCACCGCCGGGATGCTCGACCTTGATGACGTCCGCGCCAAGATCGGCAAGCAGCATCGCGCAGAATGGCCCTGCAGCGACACTACAGAATTCGACGACCTTGACCCCGTCAAGCAGCTTCATGAAATCTTCCTTTATCTTGTCGAGCGTCTGGCGAGATCGAAATCACCGCCAGTCATGCGGGAGACGGCGCGCGCGGCCGCTAATACTTCTGAAGAAAATTGTTCCCGCTCAATCGCTGTCATGCGGTCGGTCGGTCCCGACACGCCAATCGCTGCGATACAACGCCCGGTTGCATCGAAAATAGGAGACGCGACACCACCGACGCTCTCGCGCCACTCACCCATATTCACGGCGTATCCACGCTCGCGAACCTGCGCGAGCTCCTTGCTCAGATCGGCGCGTGTCGCACGTGTGTTAGAACTGAATGAGGGCAGCGGATCAGGTAGCGAATTGAGATTGTGAGACCCTGAAAAAGCCAATTGTGCCTTGCCTGATGCAACGCAGTGCGCAGGCGCCCTGCCGCCTATTTCGGAGTAAGCACGGACTGGCTGAGGACTTTCGATCTTGTCGATATAGATGACTTCGATCCGATCGAGGATCGACAGATGGATCGTCTCTTTCGTGATGTTGGCGAGGCGCTGCATCTCACCAGCGGCGATCTTGCGAATGTCCTGACGGCCGAATGCAGCATTACCAAGTTCGAAGAGCTTGGATGTGCATTCATACAACCCATTCTCATCTTGTTGCACGAAACCGGCATGGATGAGGCTTTGCAATGTCCGATGCGCATTGCTTTTCGGAACGCCAAGGGCGCCAGCGAGATCCGTGGTTCCGCGCGCCTGGGGCGATCGCGCCAGAATTTCGAGGAGCTTGAGCCCTTTGAGTAAGGTCGTGTCCATCAGCCGGTTTTACCCTTTCCAGAGTTATCTTGAGGCTGAGAGTGGTGGACTGGGGAAAGGCTCATCGTCAATCCAGACGCAGATCGTGCGCGGCCGCCCAGACGCCGTGAATCTGCGGGGCAAGGCGGAACGGCAAGATGGCGCGGCCACATTCCTGCATCGTCATCGCATCGACGATCAGCAGTTCGCCCCGCATCTGAGGGACATTATGGGTCGCGGCGATCAGATAACCATCGCCTTCGAGATGACTTCCGGGCCGGGGAATGAAGCTGGGCTCCTGGACGACCTGACCGGCACCGGCGTGATAAGCCACGCATTCGCCCGTCTCCAGATTGAAGCGGGCAATATGATCCGTCGCTGCATATTCGCCCGGCGCGCGACCGCGCGTCATCCCTGAGGATTCCCGTGAGGGATCCTCGCATTGCACCCAGGTAAATTTGCTGTTCTGGCAAGCGAACCGATCATCGATACGCGTGAAGTTGGTGATCGTTTGATTGAACAGGATCTGCTCTTCAATCTCGTTGGCGGGGTTATCAAGATCGATCGTGAAGCGACGAATCTTGTGCGCCACGGTGTCCGGCGTCGACTCATCAAGCGCCGGGAAGAGCGGGAACCAGCTGTTTCCCTCTGCGGCGGGCGCATCCAGCGTGAGGACATTGCCTTCAGACTGGCCATTGATCGTGTGAACGATGGCGCGCAGTGGCCCCTCGATCACGCGCAGATCTTCCGGACGCCCATGCCTTGGGATCACGAGGTAATAATTTTGGCTGTCATTATCCCACGCCCAATGCGGATATCCGGCCTTCAGGCGCTCCATGCTCGTTATGGTGCCGCCGCCGGGAATGACGATATGGCTATTGGTCAACCACATGTCGTGCATCAGGCAAGTATAGGGCGCCTCGATTTTGCACTCCCAAGTCTTCTTGCCGCTCCGGTCGAAGCAGAAGAGGACGACATCGCGGCTGCACAAGCCAGAGGCTTCATAGCTGAACGCAAATGTCTCACCGGTTGCGGGGTCGACCTTGGGATGTGCGGTGAAGGTCATTGCATCGACCTGCCCGTCAAAGTCGTAATAGTCTTTCGTCTCTAGCGTGTTGGGGTCGATCTCGAAAGGAAGCGCATCCTCCTTCGTCGCGAGCAACTTGCCTGCCAGCACGACAGGGGTGGTGTTCGACGCGGTGCTCCCGCGTGGAGAATCAAAATTACGGACCGACTCATCGTCAGTGAACGGGTTGCGATAGGCGCCGAACAATTGGCGCTGCGCCGCGATCTGGCTGCGGTAACGCTCATTCTGCACGTAGCGGCCACGATAGGAAACATGGCCATCCTTCACGCGGAAGCGACTGATGTAGCCGTCGGCTGCGAGGGCATTGAACCCTGCGGGCGGATAAAGAAAATCCGCTGACAGGCGGAAGAATGCGCCATCAAGGTCAGCAGGGATCACGCCTTCAACCATGCAGTCCGCGACGTCTGCATCGAAGCGATTGGGAGCGAAATATCCGTCCCCTCCCCATTTAGCGACCATTTGCTTCCCTCACTATTTGCAGAGCCATGGAAATTCCAAATAACAGAACATAGTTCTATATTATGCATTAACGGAATGGGCTTGAAATGTCCATCTTTGACATGACCCTTTGAAAGCTTTGGCGTGAGCGGCAACTGCCTTGCTCACGCCAAAATCCTCCTTCTATCGATCGCGAACGCTGACGATCATGGTCGCCTTCATTTGAACGAACGACGCACAGTGAACATGAAGGTGCGCGGTTCGCCCACAACGCCAAGCCCTGTGAAATAAGGCGCGCCGGTCAGCACATAGGCGGCATTATAATAGAATTTATCCAGAAGGTTAGTGACGGAAGCCTCTGCCTGCCACTCATCTGCCTGATCGCGCCATGTCAGCTTGGCCGAAACGAGCGCCCGGCCCGGAAGCGAACCTCTCGGATCATTCACCGCGCGTGTTTCAACCCGAGAACGATAGGCCATATCGACA
This sequence comes from Sphingobium sp. B8D3A, assembly GCF_025961995.1. Lineage (NCBI taxonomy): Bacteria > Pseudomonadati > Pseudomonadota > Alphaproteobacteria > Sphingomonadales > Sphingobiaceae > Sphingobium > Sphingobium sp. B8D3A. The sequence continues at coordinate 2,712,483 of NZ_JAOQOS010000001.1, forward strand.
CGTGGCGTGAACGAACCGATCTTGCCAGCCTCCAGACGATACTGGATGCCTGCAGACCCGGTCCACTCAGGCGTATATTCGTTGGTCATGCCGGGCAGAACGCCACTGCTCGGATTGATCCTTGTATATTCGAAGTTGAGATAGCCCAGAGATCCATCCAGTTTCAGGCCATCGATTGGCTCTGCCGTTAGCTCACCCTCGATACCCTTGATCCGGGCGTCACCAATATTCGTTGTTTGCGAGCATGGCGCTGCGGCAAAGGGTGAGATGGAATCGCAGCGGGTCAATGTGCCCTGGAAGTCCTTATAATCATTGATGAATGCTGAGACATTCAGCGTCACGCGACGATCAAAGAAGCGGCTTTTAAAGCCCACCTCATAGGATGTGAGCGTCTCAGGCTCATATGGAAGCGCCTGACTTGCGAAATATGGCCGTGGGTTGACGCCACCGCCCTTATAGCCAGTGGATAGCTGCGCATAGGCAAGCAGGTCCTGAGCGAGTTCCACATCAGCAGCGATGCGATAATCGACGCGTTCACCCTTGAACGTCACATTCACACCGGTCAGCCCGCCGAGGCTCGTGCTATTTGAGCCATCAATGTTGTAGCGATGGAAGGTGAAGGATTTGAAATCGTCCGTGTAGCGAACTGCGCCGGTGATGTTCACGCCAACAATGGGGTGCAGGACGGTGTGGAGAAACACAGATTTAGAGCGCGTTTCAACCGGATCGCTGTAAAGCGCGTCGAGATTCACGCCGCCGCCGCCCAGGGCCACGCCGCCGGGGATCGTCAAGCGTCCAGTCGATAGCCCCTTGGCATCGTAGTAATAGCCGCCCGCCGTCCAATCGAGCAGCGCGCCGAAGCTGCCGTTCAAACGAAGCTCCTGCGAAAACTGTCGGTGCTTCATGTTCCAGATCTGATCGAGGATGGAAGCAGGAGTTCCATCAGCCGCAGACTGGATCGAGATTGTCGTGCGACGATAGCCGGTGATGGACGTCAGCGAGACATCACCCAGCTTGATCTTGAGCGTGTTGGAAATGCCCCATGAATCCACAGGCGTTCTGTCCGACATGTAATATCTGCTACCGGCGGCAACGCCACTGGTCGGGCGAACCTCATAATTTTCGTAATTTGTGTAGCTCTCCGGACCGGTGATATAATTTGCCGTGCCAGCCCATGCGGCCGACTGGGTCAGAGTCTTGACGGCCGGATTCTCCGAACGATCATGGGAAACGTCAGCAACGAAAAGATTTTCGATATCTGCTGAAGGCGTCCACAGCAGCGAAGCACGGCCAACGAAGACGTCGCGGCCACCCTGTTGCCCAAGCATGCAGCTTGTATCGGTCCGCTTCGTCGTGGCGAAGGACGTGCCTGTCGCGCAGGCATAATCGAGCCGATCCATATAGCCTTCGCTATGACGCACGCCGAAGGCAACGCGGCCGTAAAGGGTCTGATCAGCGATTGTCACATTGGTCGCGCCCTTGGCGACCACACTGTTGCGCGATCCCGCTCCGACCTCGATGAATGCGTCAGCATTCGGGCCGGGTTGTTTGGAAAAGAGGCGGATGGCGCCGCCGATCGAGTTCTTGCCTGCCAGCGTGCCCTGGGGACCGCGCAGAATTTCAACGCGCTCCACGTCCACCATCTCAGTGACCGCGCCAGGCATTACGCCATAGTAAACTTCATCCACATAAACGCCGACGCCCGGCTCGACCGCGAAGTTCGGATCGCGCTGACCCACGCCGCGAATGTAGATCGCCGCCGTGCCGCCATATCCGGTCGCATTGTTGGAAAGCTGGACATTCGGGGCAAGATTTGCAGCACCGATGATATCGGTCACGCCTTTCTGGGCCAGCAATTCAGCGTTCAAAGCCGAAATGGCGAGAGGTGTCTTCTGCACAGTTTGCGACCGAAATTGCGCTGTAACGATGATGTCGCCATCCCCTCTGACAGGGTCCGCTTGCGCGCTCTGGCTTGGCTCTGCCGGAGGTGCGGAGGGATCGGATGACGTTTGCGCGTGCGCCGCGCCCGACGCGACGATCGCGAACAGCGACACGGCCAGTGATGATTTAAAAGCAACTTTCATGACTTTATCCCCTCTCGGAAAACGCTCTTTGGCGATTTTCACATTGTACTTTTCGGTTCGATCCGCGTCTTTCACCTACGCGTCTGCTGCTTGACTGATTTGGACATCCGGTCACCTTTGCGCCGCGTCGGTACAGAAGGATCGCGGACACATTCCAAACTTTTGCGAGAATGATCGGCTGAAATAGCTGGCATCATTGAAGCCGACGGACATGGCGACATCCAAGATGCAGCCCTGTGTCAGTCCGCCTCGTCTCAGCAGCGCCGCTGCGCGATCCAGCCGCTGCGAACGGATGAACGAGGCCGGGCTCTGACCCACATCGAGGAAGGCCCGTTGCAAGCTTCGCGGCCCGATTCCAAGCGACCGGGACACGGCGCCGACATTGAGCTCGGGATCAGCCAAATTTGAATTGATGTAATTCATCGCGTCGCGGCGGATCACCGAGCGTTGCTGTGTGGCCCCCTGCACGGCATTAGGCGCCACCACGCCGTCATAAAGCATCTTTACGCAGTCCAGGATCAAGCCTGACATCGTATTGCCAAGCTCGGTCTGTACTTGGGTCTCAAGCGTGCGGTAAATCGAACGGATGACATCGACGGCCATCGCAACCATCGGGTTGGTTGCCGGGAAGGTCTGGCCTGCCAGCAAAGAGGGATCACTCACACGTGCAAGCAACGCGGAATAGGGGATCTTGACCATGAGACGGTCGATCTTTTCCAGGCTGTCATGCGCCCAGGGCTTGGTGAGATCGCGAATGAACAGGTCGCCCCGTTCAAGCTTGAGCGCCTTGCCGCATTCCTGAAACACCCGCTCGCCCTCAGAAAGGACGAGGAGAAGGGAATCATTGTCGCAGGATGCCCATTGGCCAACGCCGCCGTCCGAGGCGATGGCCCGTGCTGGCGTCGACTGGACGCGAATCAGGCCAAGCGGCCCGATCGCGATTCTCGAGATTGTGCCAGCGAACGGCGCGGTGCCAAGTGGCTGGATCTCGACGGGGCCGAGAGTCTGCGCTGTGAAACGATTCCATTCAGGAACAATTTGCGTCGCGCGCAACCCTGCGGTGGAGAAACTCTCCCAAGCACTTTGCGTCATGGTCCTCTCCTTACACTCCTCACATCCCAGGTCTGACCCGCTTGCGGCGCGGCCTGGTTGAGACAGGACTAGACAAATGACCAAGACGTTGGCAATACCTTTTAGAACACAGTTCCAAGATATAGAACTCAGGAGAGAGTTTCGTGAGCTTTAAGCATTTTGTCGGTGGCGTATGGCGCGAGCTAGGCGCTGAGAGCTCACCTATCTTCGATCCTGCGACGGGTCAGGAAATTGGCCGCTGCCCTTTGATCGACCAGGCTGGCCTTGATCTAGCCGTGCATTCAGCCACCGCCGGGTTCGAGAAATGGCGGCACGTGCCTGCATTCGAGCGGCGCGCGATTCTCCATCGATCCGCTTCCTCATTGCGCAGCCGTGCGGATCGCATAGCTTCGCTCATTACCGCCGAACAGGGCAAGCCGCTGACGCAGGCGCGCGCCGAGGCGATGGCTGGCGCGGACATTATCGAATGGTGCGCGGATGAATGCGTGCGCGCCTATGGCCGTGAGATACCATCGCGCGATCAAAGAATCCTACAGTCTTCGATCAGGGAGCCGATTGGCCCGGTCGCTGCATTTACACCGTGGAATTTCCCGATCAATCAGGCTGTCCGCAAGCTCGCCGCCTCGCTCGCTGCCGGTTGCTCTATCATCCTCAAGGGCCCGGAGGAAACGCCTTCGAGCGTCGTCGAACTGGTTCAGGCTTTTCTAGATGGGGGCGTTGAGCCGGAGGCGATCAATCTTGTCTTTGGTGTGCCTGCCGCCGTATCGACCTTCCTCATCTCCCATCCTTCCGTCCGCAAAATCTCCTTCACCGGCTCCACGGCTGTCGGCAAGGAGCTTGCAGCGCTGGCAGGCAGGCACATGAAGCGCATGACGATGGAGCTGGGCGGTCACTCCCCAGCCCTCGTGTTCGATGATGCCGATCTGGACTCCGCCGTCTCAATTCTTGGCGCCAACAAGTTCCGCAATGCGGGCCAGACATGCGTGTCGCCCACGCGTTTTCTGGTGCAGGAGCAGGCCTATGAGCAGTTTCTCTCCGGGTTCGATGCGGTCGCCGCCTCTTTCAAGATCGGCGCAGGCACGGATGCCGAAACGACGCTCGGGCCGCTCGCCAATTCACGTCGGGTCGATGCCATGAAGTTGCTCGTCGATGACGCGGTAGCGCAGGGCGCCACCTTGCATCGCGGTGGGCGGCGCGCGGGCAATGCGGGCTATTTCTTTGAGCCGACCATCCTGACCGATGTACCGCTAAATGCCCGCATCATGAGCGAGGAGCCATTTGGCCCGATCGCGCTGATCCAGAAAATGCCGGACGAGGCGAGCATGATCAGCGAAGCCAACCGGCTACCTTATGCTCTTGCCGCTTATGCTTACACCAAAGACGCTGGCCGCATCTTGCGACTGCGCGATCAGCTTGAAGCAGGCATGGTATCCGTCAACCATCATGGCGTAGGCCTGCCGGAGACGCCCTTCGGCGGCATCAAGGACTCAGGTTATGGCAGCGAGGGCGGCAGCGAAGCGTTGGAAGCCTATCAGAACGTCAAATTCGTTTCTGTGCTGGCGGCCTGAGCGATGATCGTCTCCCCATCCGCTAGCACGCAAACACCGTCTGGCGAGGCTGCATCGCCGGTGGATTCGACAAAGGCTGTCGGGGGCTGGCGGGCATGGGGCATGCTTGTAATCCTGACGCTCATTTCTGCCGTGAGCATGCTGGATCGTCAGGTCATCACCATCCTCGCGGTCGATATCAAGCGTGATCTCCAGATCGGCAATGCCGAGATCGGCCTGATCTACGGCACCGTCTTCTCGGTCTTCTATTCGCTGTTCGCGATTCCCATGGGACGACTTGCCGACGGATGGGTGAGAACCCGCCAGATCGCGAGCTGCCTTGTCGTTTGGTCGGTTGCGACGATTGGATGCGGCCTTTCGGCTGGTGTTGCGCAACTGGCGACCTGGCGCTCGGTCGTGGCCGTCGGCGAAGCAGGCGCAGGCCCCGCCTCCAATTCCATGGTCGCAGATCTTTTCCCCAAGACATTGCGCGGGACGGCGTTCGCAATCCTGATGTCGGCAGCAACGCTCGGTCTTGGCCTTTCGACCATTTTCGGAGGCCTCGTCATTGGCTGGTGGAATAGCCAGTTCCCAGGCGGCATCGGCTGGTTCGGCCTTTCCGGCTGGCGCGCGACGTTCATCGCCGCAGCTATTCCCGGCCTGACCCTTGCCGTTGTGATATTTTTCCTCCGCGAGCCGCGTCGTGGCGCTGCCGATGGGGTTGTCACGCCGCCAGCCCATAAGCCGGTCCGCACCGCCGCATTCGAAATCCTGCCGCTGCTGCCGATCGTGAACATTTGGGCTGCAGCCAGAAATGGCACCAGCCGTAAGGACATCGTCCAGCTTATATCGCTGCTTTTTGGCATGACTTTGTTCGCACTGCTCTGCGTGACCGCTCTGAGCTGGATCGCGCCTGTGGATGCCAGTGATGTCTATGGTCACCTTCTGGGTGTGCCAATGACCTCCCATATCGTGCAATCGGTCATGCTCGCCTTTGGGCTGCATGCCGCGTTCAGCTGGATGCTCGCGCAGAGGCGCAATGATCCCGCAGCCTTTTCTACAATGTGGTCGAAGCCTATTTTTCCCAGCCTTGTCATCATCGTGACTGCGCAAGTCTGCATGGCCTATGGCTTCAATGCATTCGCTGCGCCCTACGCGATGCAGACCTATGGCGCGACCCCGGCCGAGGTCGGCAAGCAGATCGGCCTTGTCACACTTGCATGCGGCTTTGCCGGCACAATCCTGGGCGGAATGCTGGGTGACTGGATGAGTCGCCGGACGGTGCTTGGTCGCCAGTTGGTAATGCTCGTCTCCATCCTCGGCGCACCGCCCTTTGCCCTCATGGCCCTGAACCAGACCAACCTTGCGGACTATGTGGTCTATTACGGGATCTTCCTGTTTCTGACCGGGGCTTGGTATCCATGCTGCATGGCCAGCATTGCGGATACCATGCCGCCCCATCTGCGTGGCCTTGCGACCGCCGTCACCTACCTCTCCTTTACCATCCTTGGCCTTGGCATCGGCCCCTATGCAGTCGGGCTGACAAGCGACGCCACCAATGATCTGGGCTTCGCAATGGCCGCGATCTTCCTGGTCACCCCCTTATCCATTGCCGCCCTTGCCGTGGTGATGAAGGCCACGAGAGCGAGCGCAAGCACGCGTTGATCGCTCGGCTGAGCGCTTTCCCAAACAGGAGGACGATGTGCATATCTCAAAAGATCTTTGGCTCACCTTGTCGGTCGATCTCACGACACGCCATTCGCTGGGCAGCGCGCAGGGCTTTGAACGCCGATGCGTCGAGGTTGTCGGCGGACGCGCTGCGGGCAAGTTCGAAGCCGAGATGCTGCCAAGCGCCGACTGGCAAACGGTCTGGCCGGACGGCACGACGGAACTGGACGTCCACTTCATAATGCGCACGACCAGCGGATCGCTCGTTGAGGTTCGGGGGTTCGGCCTGCGTTCGGGGCCCGTTGACGTCATGCAGGCCGTTAATTCGGGCAAGGCCGTCGATCCTGAACAGATTTATTTCAGGGCCGTCTATCGCTTCATCACCTCGGATCCGGCGCTTGCCGACTTCAATCATCGGCTGTTCCTAGGCGTTCCAAGGCGTGATCCACCCGCCCGATTGTACATGGACATTTTCAGCATTGAGTAACGCAAAAACGACGAAGCAAAACGAGGACCAAGTGCAAAATATTGTCGCCGTCACCTGCAATAAATTTGCGCCGCTCGCCGAGTGGACGCGGCTCTTCGAGGCGGCTGGCGCCAATGTGCGCGTAGTCGATATTGATGATGCGTCCATCGAGGTGGAAGATGTCGCCTATGCACTGTGCTTTCGGCCGCAACCGGGTCGGTTGGCGCAGTTTCCCAATCTGCAGCTCATCATAAGCCTCGGCGCCGGCGTGGATCATCTCACGGCCGATCCCAGCCTGCCGGACACTGTTCCGATTGCACGGATGTCAACGGATCAGACCCGTGACCAGATGGCTGATTACGTCGCATGGGCATGCCTCTCCTTACTGCGCGACGTGCCCCGGATGATGCAGGCGCAAGCTGAGCATCAATGGGACCATTTTTCCATCGGTCGCACCGCACATGATTGCCGGGTCGGCATTCTGGGCCTTGGCGCCATGGGCATGAGTGCCGCCAATTGCCTCGAAAAGATCGGCTTTCAAGTGAAGGGTTGGGCAAGCCGAGCCCGACCCGAAAGCGCGATTGCCTGCCTGTGGGGAGAGGAAGGTCTGCAGCAATTAGCGGCGCAAAGCGATATCCTCGTCTGCATGCTGCCATCCAGTCCCGCGCTGAGCGGCATCGTCGACCAATCCCTTTTCGCGCTCATGCCGCGCGGAGCGGGAATCGTGAACGTCGCGCGCGGCGAGCATGTGGTCATTCCGGATCTTCTGGCAGCTTTGGAAACAGGGCAACTTGGCGGCGCGGTTCTGGATGTTACGCCGCAGGAACCCTTGCCTGCAGGCGATCCACTTTGGGATCATCCGCGCGTCATCGTCACGCCGCATCTTGCCTCTGTTGTATCCATGTCGGCAGCGGTCGGGCACGCCCACACTCTGATCGGCGCCGTGGAGCGCCGGGAAACCCCAACCCACCTGTTCGACCGCGTCAAAGGCTATTGAGCCAGCCCTATTCAGCGCTGCTCGTGATTGCACCTTGAAAGGCTTTGGCGGCAGCGCTCACAGCGCGGTCCTTGTTGCTCAGCATGAAGAAGGCGCGCGGCGGCAACTGGCAGGGGATTTCGCGCAACACGCCAGAATCGACACGGCCCCTGCCAGCAAGGCAAGATGTCACTGCGATCAGTCCGCCAGCGCGCGCCGCTTCCAGCACAGCGCCATTAGACGGTAGCTCCAGCAATATATCGAGGTCGGACGGGGCGACTCCATAAGTGCCGAGCGTCGCCATGAAATGATCTCTCGTGCCTGATCCGGGCTCGCGCAGCACCCAGTTTGCGCCCAGAATGTCGTCCCGGTCCAGATGCTTATTGATCAAAGGATGGCCTGCCGCCGCATAAAAGCCCAACTCGTCACCACCAATCGCGACGCGCTCCAGCTTCGCGTCGTGATGATCGCCCTCAATGAATGCGAGGTCGGCTGCGCCCGAGATGACGGCCGCCACGGCCTGACTCGTGTTGCCAACATCCAGATCGATCGAAAGCTGGCGATGCGTCACGGCAAAGGTCGCGATCCGGGGCGGAAGCCAATAAGTCGCGACGGTCTGGCTGGCGAAAATACGCAGTTCGCCGGTCAGCAGCCCGGCAAGGTCGGTGAGTGCCTGGCGTGCCACAGCGACATCCTGCAGAACCAGTTGAGCGCGCGGTAGCAAGACGAGCCCGGCCTGCGTCAGCTCCAGCCCCTTGTGCACGCGGTCAAACAAGGCAGTGCGATACCTCGCTTCAAGGGCCGCAATGGCAGCGCTGACCGCCGGTTGGGACAGGTTCAGCTGCTCGGCGGCCCGCGTCATGTTGCGGGTTTGGGCGACCGTCACGAACGCACGGAGCTGATCAAGTGTCATAGTATAAGTATTCTTTATCGTTGCTAGATAATCTATTGATTAGACCTTTTCTGACGCAAGTTTCACTGCAGGGCAATGATAGTTCCGCTTTCACCGCCTTGCCGACTGTCGATTTGGGAAAGGCGCCTTCCGGGGCTCATTCTTTGTCTGATCGTGGCCTGCGCCGCTGTCGGCATCGAGCGCCTGGAGGTGGCACTGCTGGACAAGGCATGGCTCGACGCAATTGTCATTGCCATCCTGGCAGGCACAACGATGCGCACCGGCGGTCTGGTTCAGACGATAAGCCATGCCGGTATAGATTTTGCAGGGCGCTTTCTTCTTGAAGTCGCTGTCATGCTGATGGGGGCTTCGATTTCGTTCAGCCTCCTCGCAGGGGTTGGGCTGCCCCTTGTGGGAGGCATCGTTGCGCTCGTCATTCTCATGATTGTCTGCAGCTTTGCGATTGGCCGAATGCTTGGCCTGCCCACGAAAATGGCCGTGCTGGTGGCCGGGGGAAATGCGATTTGCGGCAATTCGGCAATCGCTGCCATCGCCCCTGCAATCGAGGCGGATTGTGAAGATGTCGCATCGGCGGTTGCCTTCACCGCTGTCCTTGGTGTCATTCTCGTGCTGCTGCTGCCAGTCATCACAGCCGCGCTTAGCCTGAGTAGCGTTGCAGGTGGAGCGCTCGCCGGCTTGACCGTCTATGCCGTTCCACAAGTGATTGCCGCTGCAGCGCCGCTCGGCGCGGTCGCGGTGCAGTTCGGAACGGTCGTCAAGTTGATCCGGGTGATGATGCTTGGGCCTGTCGTTCTTGTGTTGTCGCTGCTTTATCGCCGTCGCATGGCCGACAACGCCCCGCATAATGCAGGTCGCAATGCCGCAATGATTCCCTGGTTCATCATCGGGTTTCTCGGGATGGCCGCGCTCCGGTCAGTCGGTATCATTCCCGACTGGTTTGCCGAAATCAGTCATTCGATTTCCATAACCCTTACGATCATTGCGATGGCAGCGCTGGGCCTCTCGGTCGACGTGCGCGACATCAGGGCAGCCGGTGCGCGGGTCAGCCTCACCGTCATTCTCTCCTTGATCCTTCTCATCATCAGCGGGGTCGCTGTCATTCATGCCGTGGGACTGCATTGATGGCTCCGCTCGGTATCCGGAACGCATGCATCAATGCGGAAATCTGTTTGCTGGCCGTGCGATGCGTCGCCGTCAGCCTGTTTAAGGAGACCTCTGATGGACCGGGCTGATTCTGTTCTGGCACTGCGCCTCGCGCGAAGACGGCTTCTGGCGGTCGCGGCGTTAGGGAGTGCCGGGGCTGCGATGGCAACGACGGATCGAGGGATCAGCGCGCTGACGCCGTCGCCTACGCCGCTGAGCAACGCGTTCCCCCAAAAGCGCGGCATGATCGTCCAGCGAAACCGGCCTCCTCTGCTGGAGACACCGCTTTCCGCCTTTGACGGGCAGGTCTTCACCCCCAATGATCGCTTCTTCGTGCGGTGGCACTGGTCCAACATCCCGCTGGAGGTCGATGTCGAGAGCTTTCGCCTGACGGTGAGTGGCAAAGCCGCGCGTCCGCTCTCCTTGTCGCTCAAAGACATATTGGCGATGCCGCGCATGTCGATCGCGGCAGTCAACCAATGCTCGGGCAATTCCCGCGCCCTGTTCAATCCGCGCGTGCCCGGCGCCCAGTGGGCGCATGGCGCGATGGGTAATGCGTTGTGGGAAGGCGTGAGCCTGCGGACGATCTTGGATCGCGCCGGGGTCCAGGGCGATGCGGTCGCCGTGCGGTTCGGCGGGCTGGATCTGCCGCTGACCGATGTCGATCCGTTCGAGAAGTCGCTCGCCATCGATCATGCGCGGGACGGCGAGGTCATGCTCGCCTTCGCCATGAACGGTGAGCAATTGCCCATGCTCAACGGCTTCCCGCTGCGCCTCGTCGTGCCGGGATGGTACTCCACCTATTGGGTCAAGGCACTTAACAGCATCGAGGTGCTGAGTGCTGAAGATCAGAAATATTGGATGGCCAAAGCCTATCGCATTCCCAAAACGCCAAATGCCAATGTCGCGCCGGATGCCAAGGGCTTTGCGACCGAGCCGATCAATCGGATGATCCCCCGCTCGTGGATCACCAGTATCGAGCCGGGCAGCGAGGCCGCCTATCAGCCCGATCTCCCTGTTCGCGGCATTGCGATGGGCGGCACGAGCGGCGTTCGCCGTGTCGAGATTTCATCGAACGGGCGGGACTGGACCGATGCGAAGCTGGGCTCCGACGAAGGCAGTTATGGCTTCCGCTTATTCTCGGGCACCCTTCCGGTTCCGGGCCGTGGCGCCCTCATGCTGATGAGCCGCTGCACCAATGCTGCAGGCGTCACTCAAGCGATGGAGCCGAATTGGAACGCAGGCGGTTATATGCGCGGCTGCGTCGAGCAAGTTCCGGTGAGGATTTCATGACGATGAAGACCTATCTTTTCATATCGGCCATCGGTCTGGCTCTGGCCACTGGCGGCACGTTGTTCGTGGAAACAGGTGTCGCATCCACAACCCCGCTCGCAATTACAGGCCTGAAAAGCCAGTCCATCACCCTGCCCGAGGATGCCGTCATGTTCAGCGGGCCAAAGGCGGACACGCTCAACAATGCTTGCCTGGCCTGCCACTCGGCGAGCATGATCTCGTCGCAGCCGCCTCTCAACGCGGAGCAATGGCGCGCGATCGTCCACAAAATGCGCGATGTTTATAAGGCACCGATTGCCGATGAGGATGTCGAGCCGATGGTCAATGAGCTGGTATCGGGCGTCACTACAGCAGCGGCGCCATGATCAATCCGGTTCAAACCCTTTGACCAGCGCTTGTAAGCCAGTCTCGAAGCTCGCGTCGAAATCCATCATCGCCGCGAGATAGGCATGCATCGATCCATTCGCTTCAAAACTGGACCAGCCCAGTGCGAACGAAATGACTGAGGCCTGGAAGGACAATGCATGGGGCATATCCAGCCCCAGTGCCACGAGCGGCGCCGAGATGCCCCGGGCCCGCTCGTCTGGCGAGGCAACATCAGGCGCAGAAACCGTCGCGCACAGGCGGGCACCATCCCGATGCGCAACAAATGTCCGCCGCAACGCCCGGCCAAGTTCAATCAGCCAGTCGCGCCAGCCAAGCGATGCCGGAATGGCAGCATAAGCGCCCGCGTAAATCTCTTTCGCCATCATGCGCAGCAACGCGCTCTTGTCGGGCACGTGCCAGTAAAGCGCTGGTGCCTGCACGCCCAGCCTGCTCGCCAGCGGGCGCATGCTCAGCCCATCAAGGCCAGTTTCTTCCAGCTGCGCAAAGGCGGCGGCAACAATGCGCGCGCGATCAAGGGCAATAGTTTGGAGGCGCGCCATCGCGATATGGATTGACTATTTAACAGTGTTAAGTCAACCTGCCCGCCAGGAAAGTTGAAAGGATGGAAAGTCAATGAGCAACCTCACCACGCCTTATGTTCGTGACGCATGGTATGTCGCTGGCTGGTCGCAGGATCTCGCCCCATCCAAGCCATTTGCAATCACCATATTAGGCGAACCGATCGTCCTGTGGCGATGCGAAGCTGGCACCATTCACGCACTTGTCGATCGCTGCATTCATCGCCTCGCGCCCCTCTCTCTCGGCCGGTGCGAAGGGGAGCGGCTGCGCTGCATGTATCATGGCTTGCTTTTCGATCCGGATGGCAAAGTCGTTGAAATTCCGGGGCAGGATTTGATCCCTCGCGATGCGCGGGTCAAACGCTATCAGGTCGTCGAGCGGCATAGCTGGGTCTGGGTATGGATGGGCGAGGCAGAAGATGCTGATCCGGCCCTCATTCCCCCTGCCGTCGGTTTTGATGACCCCGACTATATCCTCGGCCACGGCCATCTGGATTATGCCGCCGAGGCACGGCTCATCAATGATAATCTCCTCGATTTCAGCCATTTAAGTTATGTCCATGCGCAAAGCTTCGGCTCCACCCCCGATTTCGCGAACAACCTTCCGGTCGTGAAGCCGCTCGATCGTGGCGTGCGGTTCGAGCGCTGGATCACGAACACGCACGGCTCAAGCATTCGCAAGTCACCGACGCTCATCGACAGCTGGCAGACCTATGATTTTCTCCTGCCCGGCATTCTGCTGATGTGGAGCGGCACTTATCCCCTGGGCACAGCGGAAAAGCTTGGGTACGCCGCGCCGGAAAAAACCGATGCGATCGGGAATTTGAACTTCACCAGCCAGGCCGTCACCCCGATGACCGACAAGACAGCGCGCTACTTCTTTTCCTGGGGGCCCCATCGCAGCCATGGCGATGAGAGCGTGCGCGACGGCATGATGCGCACGGCCGATATGGCCTTCGCCGAAGACAAGGTGATGATCGAAGCACAGCAACGCTCGATCGACCAGGCACCCGATGCGCGGATTATGCCGACGAGCCATGATCGGGGGGTGACGCTCTTCAACCGGCTCGTTGCGCGGCTCGCTAGCAACAAGGAGCCTGCGCAAGAGCAAGAGGCAGCGAACGCGTAAAGCATGCTCTTGCGGACCTCGCCTGCTCTCAATAAGCCTTGCGCGGGGACGGCTACCCCTGCGCGGGAGCTGCATGAGCGAACAGACCGGTCGTCCACAACCTGCCTCTTCAGCCGCTGTCACTCAGATAATGGTCGCAGGCCCTTAAGAGCGCCCACACACATGGCGCTTGTCACACCATCTCCCGGTCCATCATGGCCTGCAGGATGCGGCGCCCCTGCACAGTCGTCGCATCACTTTTCAGCATGAGTTCGGGAGGCAGTTCATCCAGGGTGCTGATGATCTTCTCGATCTGCTCGGTCGCAAACTTGTCCTCTTTCAGAACCGGTTCAAGACTGATTTTAGCGCGAGACAGGTCCTCAAGGGAACGACCGCTCATGGCGAAAAAATAGTTGCAGCTGTTCTTCGTCGCGGGCGTCACGGCGTGCCACACCCGGCTCGTGCGAATGATATCGCCCGCCCGCTCATGATCACGCGGATACTGCATTTCACCAATGCCTGCGTGAAACCCGGGAAAGAAAAAGTCCATTCCCGAGACGCGATCGACCAGCCCCTGATGCCCCGTCAGGCTGCGATGCATGGGCGGGATCTCGGTATCGCGGATGTAGCGGCGACTGGACAGGCGGCGGTCACTCAAGTCGCGCACCTCGGGTGTCGCAGCATCATCGGGCGTCCCGATCGAGCTGCTATGCAGATATCCAAGATGGGTCAGGTCCAGCAAATTGTCATTCAGCAGCTGATAGCGGCCATCGACCGGCATCGAATAGAAGGCCTGAGGTATCAAGCCCTCTATATTGAACCCAATTTCATCCAGCGTTGGCAGCAAAGCTTCATCGCATTTCTCTGCGTCACCCATCCATATCCACGCCCAGAGCCCCCGCTCCACAAGCGGGTAGGATTTGATGGAATAAACGCCCGGAATGGCGGTCTGGCTTGGCACGAACGTGCACTTGCCAGCCGCATCGAATGTAATGCCATGATAGCCACATTGGATTGCGTCGCCAATGCGCTTGCTTTCACCGAGCGGGAAGTGCCGATGCGGACATCGCCCTTCAACGGCAACAGCCCTGCCATCCTCCTTGCGATAGAGCACGACCGGCTGGTTGAGGATCCACCGGCTCAGTAATGCCTCCCCGATCTCCTCGCAGAACCCCGCGACATACCACCCATTTTTAGGCGCATAACTGCCAGCTCGAAATGGGTACATAATGCCTCTCCGGGGACTCAACTGAACAGCGTTAAAGTGTGTGAGTGCGTTCAATCCATGTCAAGGGAGACCCCCATCGCAGGCAATGCAAGCTAATCAAGTTAACGATGCAGAGGTCATTGGTACTTCCTGCGGCGAGCGTCGATATCTACGGTCCGTCGCCCCCAACGGCGACCAACGTTCAATTCCCCCCGACCGGATAGTACTGGCCAATGGATTCCGTTTTCGGGAAGGCGACAGGGGTTGAGGTTCGCACTGAACCTTTAGCATGAACGAAAAAAGAACAAACGCCCTCATCCGCCCAACTACATCACACCTCAAATGGTGGAAATAAGCCGAAAGTTCATGGGAGCACTGTCTTCGGGAGGCAGGGGCCGGAGGTTCGAATCCTCTCTCCCCGACCATTTATTTTCGTCCTCGGCCTGAGATTGATCGGGCGACGGACACAAGCATATAGCAGAAAATCAGCACGAAAAACGGCGTGACCCGCAAGCCACGCCGTTTTGATCGACAAGTCCGGTCCGCTTAAGCGGCGGCCTGACGCTTCTTGCGCTCGATCTCGATAAGACGGTCGGCCATCTGCTGCCAGGCAGCTTCTGCGCGCAGGCAGCGCTCGCGGACATTGGCCAGGTCGGCCTTGCTGGCAGCATCGGCACTTTCCGCCGCGCGGGCGAGATAGAAATCACTGGTCGCTGACATTGCACGCTCCTTGCCGGCTGTGCGCGGGGGCCGCGGCGGCCCCAGCGTGAACTCTGATGGGAAGATTGGTGTTTTACCGTCTCCCCTGCCCCGCCCAGAAATCCTTGCGAGAAATCCTTGCGAGGCACACCCCCGACCGGACGAGCCAGCCAGGGAGAGCGTGCTGCTCAGGCTTCTTCGAGCTGCGTTGCCGAGGCCCGACCGCGCTGGTCGGTCGTGATCTCGAACTTCACGCGCTGATTCTTGTCGAGCGTGTGCATACCGGCCTGCTCGACCGCGCTGATATGGACGAAGCTGTCTTCACCGCCATCGTCGGGTGCGATAAAGCCATAGCCTTTGTCGGCGTTGAAGAATTTGACTGTGCCAATGGGCATGGGATCATTCCTTTTACATAAGAAACCCACCGAAACGCCTGTCCCGGTGGCGCTGGCCGAAGTATCAAAGGAAGAATCCGCTGCAATGGCATCAAAATCCGTCGAGGTGCGACGTTAGCGGATATTAGATGGTGCCGATTGCCCGAAATGTCAATATTTTGTAATTTTGGCGCAATAACTTTGGCTATTTTATCGTCATATTTCCGCTCAAACCGCGCGCAGCGTCAACTCGACTTTGCCATTCGAGCGCGGCCACCTCATGCCAGCCATGTTCACGCCAGCGAAGCGATGGTAGGTCGGGGCGACCACTCATCATCGCGAGCGAATGGCACCAGCGCATGACGGATCTTTCCCGCACCGATCTGAAGCTTCTCCATGAACTGCAGCAGGACGGCCGTATCACCAATCTGGCCCTCGCGGAGCGCGTGGGTATGTCGCCCAGCCCGTGCCTGCGCCATGTCCGGCGGCTTGAGGAAGAGGGCATCATCACCGGCTATACGGCGATCGTCGATCGCAAGCGGGTGGGCCTTGGCATCCTTGCCTATGTAGAGGTGAAGGTGCCCCAGACGCCCAGCGGCGCTGCCACGGGCTCCTCCAGCTCCTCGATTATCGAACAGTTCAAGCAGGCCGTGCTGAACGAGCCGGCAATCGTGAGTTGCGTCATCACGGCCGGGCAGTTCGATTTCCTGTTGAAAGTGCTGGCGCCGGATATGGATGCCTATGCCGAACTGGCCCAGCGCGTGCTCCTCAAGCTGCCGGGCGTGCGCGACATGCGCACCACCTTTGCGCTGGACGTCGTCAAGGACAGCCCGGGGCTGCCGCTCAATGTGGCGTAATCGACCGCGTCCAGTGCTCCTTTTGCCCATATTCACCCAATAATCTGAAAATTTCGGTACATTAAGATCATTCATGCCCGCATGAAGGTGATAATCGTTCCTCATGAGCGCTACCGCGATTGAATATGGAGAGACCTGATGTGCGATGACCATCCCTGGCCCCAGGAAGGCCGCACCCGCATGATAGTGCCTGCCCCGGTGGGCAGGATCGGCACCGGCATGCCTGACCCGGAGCCGGACCTCATCCGGCAGATGGACGAGAATCACGTCTTCATGATGGGCGACAACCCCGCGCTGCCGCGCATGCCGAAACAGCCCAAGCTGATGGATTTCTTCAAATATCGCTTCAACGATATTGCCATCCGCCATCTGCTGACCAGCGCCAAGCGCGCGCTGGATGATGGGCAGGAAGAGAAGATCGTCCTTGCCTGCCTGCTGCACGACATCTCCAATGGCTGCTTCGTGCGCGCCGACCATGGCTATTGGGGCGCGCAGATGATTGCGCCTTATGTCTCCGAGGAGATCGCCTGGGCCGTGCAATATCACCAGCCGCTCCGCTATTTCGCGGATGAGGCGGTGGGATATGAATATCCTGAGAGCTATGATCGCTTCTTCGGGCCGGACTATGTTCCGCCCGAATATATCCAGCGCGATGCCGAATATGCCCGCAACCACAAATGGTATATGAGCTCGCGGCTGGTCACGATCTACGACTACTACTTCTTCGACCAGTCCCCGCCGGTCGACCCCGAAGAGTTCACCGACATCATCGGGCGGCACTTCCGGGAGCCAGAAGAAGGCCTGGGCTTCGACCGCTCGCCCACCGCGCACATGTGGCGCACGATGATCTGGCCGAATAACTTCCTTTGATCGGTGCGCCGATCTTCACCGTTCGTGCTGAGTAGGCTCTGAGGAGCGCCGCAGGCGCGTATCGAAGAGCCGTATCGAAGCATCGCGGCGCACGGAGCAGGCCTTCGATACGCTGCTTCGACAGGCTCAGCAGCTACTCAGGACGAACGGAGGGCACGACCACACACCGCCAAACAGGAGCGGCGCCTTCCCCGAGAAGAAGAGCGCCGCTGTGTCAGCCTGCCCTTATAAGGCAGTGCCAGTGGTGATCAGAAGTTGAAGCCGACCGAGAAGATCGCCTGCCGGGGCGCGATGTACGTCTCGAACCCTTGCGAGCTGCCATAAGGGTCGGAGAAGCGCGAGTTGACGCCCGTCGTATCAAACACATTGGTGACCGAAGCGCTGAAGTACACCGGCGCATGGTCCAGCGCATATTTCACGAACAGGTTGACCGTGTCGTAGGACGGCGTCTTGTCGTAGAAATCGTCGTTGAACACACGATAGAAGAACTGGCCGCGATAGAGATATTGCGCCCGCGCCGTGAGTTCGCCGGCCCCGAGCTGATCGGTGTAGGTGACCGCAATCGAGCCCTGGAACTTGGGCAACTTGGGCACCCGGTTGCCGTTGATATTCTCGCGAGCCGCTTCACGCGCCAGCACGGCGGGGTAGAAGTTGCTCCAGAACAGCCAGTCGGGATAGCCCGCCGCCGTCTGCGCTTCATCGGCCTTCACCGGATCGAGCGCGAGATAATCCTCGTCGAACTTGCCGCGCAGGAACGAGGCGGAGCCGTCGATCTTCAGCTTGCTGGTGACCGCCCAGGCCCCTTCCAGCTCCAGGCCGTAGATATGCGCGCCGGGGGCGTTGGCCGTGCCTTCGCCATACAGGATCGCATCCTCGTCGAGGAACTGCATGTTGCTGTAGTCATAATAGAAAGCGGAGGCGTTGAAGGTCAGAGCATTGTTGAAGAAGCGGTTCTTGGAACCGATCTCGAACGAATTCACCGTCTCGGGCTTGTAGGTCGGTTGAATGCCGGTCGCAAAGCCCAGCGACGAGGAGCTGTTGCCTCCTGCAGCCGAACTGTTGATGCCGCCCGGTTTGAAGCCACGGGTGAAGCTGGCGTAGAGCAGATTTTCCGGCGTGATCTTGAAGTCCAGCGCCACCTTGCCTGTCCATTCCGTCGTGCTCAGGCCGTCCGTGGGGGTCGGCTGGAGAAAGGCGCCGGACGTGTAGCTTGCGGTGTCGCTGTTGCTGGCTCCCTGACCGCTATATTTGTCGCTGTTGTAACGGATGCCTGCCGTGAGGCTGAGCTGCGACGAGAAGTCGTATGTGCCCTGCACGTAGGCCGCCCAGGCTTCACGCTTGATCGACGACAGTTCCGCATAAGTGAGATTGCCGACCAGCGGGTCGTTATAGGGTGTGGTAACCGGCAGGACGGGCGGAACGAGATTGTCGTCACTGCCGCGATATTCGAGAATATACTGGTCGTTGGTCGACTGCAGATACACCGCACCAGCGATCCACTGGAACGGCCCCTCGTGCGTGGAGGAGATATTGAACTCCTGCGTCCAGCTCTTGGTGTTGCTCTCCCACATGGCCACGTGGTCGTAGCGGGTGCCGCCAAAGGTGAGCGGGCTGTAGGTCAGTGCCTCGAAGAGGTCGGCCGTCAGGCCGTCCGCATCCCAGCTCTGCTCGCTGTGGACCTTCTGGTAGCTGGTGATCGACTTCACCGTCGCGAAGCCGGCATCAAAGGCGACCACGCCGTAGTAAAGCTCTGTGTTCACCACCGACCGACCGGGATAATCCTGCGTGAGGCGCCGTGGATCGGGCTCAGGATCGAACACGTTCTTCTGCGCCGTGCCGTGGGTATTGCTGCGGTACTGAATCGTGTTCAGGCTGACCGAGATGCTGTCGGTAGGCTCCCAGAGCAGGGCCGCCTTCCAGCCGGTCTCATTGGCGTCATCCAGTTCATATTGGCCGAAGCCGACGACATCGGTCGCCACGGCATAACCGTCATGCTTCTGGTGCTGCCCAGCGACGCGCAGGGCGAGCGTATCGCCCAGCGGTACGTTCACGCCGGCATTCATCTTCAGCATGTTGTAGTTGCCGATGCCGATCTCGCCATTCGCGCTGGATTCGCCCAGCACAGGCTGGCGGGACACGACATTGATCGTGCCGCCCGTCGAGCCCTGACCGAAGGTCGTGCCCTGCGGGCCACGCAGCACCTCGACCTGGGCCACGTCGATAAACGCCGCGTTGGCAGCGATGGAGTTGAAGATGTAGACGCCATCGACATGATAGGAGACGCCCGGCTGGGTGTTCGTGTTCTCCGGCGTTTCCGAGCCGATGCCGCGGATGGTGATGATGCGCTCGGCGCCGCCGCTCTTGGCGACCACGAGGCCGGGCACCGAGCCGTTGAGGCCGGTCACATCCGTGACGTTGGCCATGCTCAGCGTCTCTGCGGTCACGGCGGACACCGACAGGTTGGCGCGCTGCAGGCTCACATCCACCTTGGAGGCGGTGATGACGATCTCGTCGCCATCATGTGCGCTCGCGCTATCCGCAGGCGCTTCCTGCGCGAAACCTGCGCTGGTCATCAGCGCGGCCATCGCCGCACCCGCCATGAAATATCCGTATGTCTTTCCTAGTCTGTCGCTCATTGTCGCGGTCCCCTTCTCGGCCTGACCTCGCGGCTCCTCTCCGGCGATTGTTCCGGCCCCGGTTTTCCCTGAGTGCCGCTGAGCCTGCATTGAGCCAGTTTTGGGGAACTTAATCTTGAGGCGGGGCGCAGAACTTGTTGATGCAAATGCGCCATGCTGCATTGCAACACAGCCCGGGCGGGCGCTCGACCTGCGCGCCCTATATAAGAAGCATCACCACCGACTGGTCGGCGCGAATGCCCGCGATGCGCCCAGGCACGCGTTTGATTCGCGCACCGGACACTAATTTTGCATGTGCTGCCAAGACGGGAAGAAAGGGACGCTTTAGTCAGGCAGGATCAGACCCAGACGACGATAATGGCCTTGCAAGAGGAGCCGCGCTGACCATGTCCACAACGACGACCATAGCCCTGGAACCGGTACGGACCGACGCCGCCTGGCGCGGCGATACGCTGTCTCAGTCTCAGGATTGGATCTACCGGCTCTCGGAGGATCAGGTTGCGGAACTGGAAACGCTGGGCACGCGGTTCGTAGAAGCCAATCCTGACCTGCGTTTCGTCTCCAAGCAGGATTATCCGCTGGTTGCCTGCGCCGACGCTGCCGCCGAATGGGGTCGCGATGTCGATTACGGCCGGGGCTTCGTGCTGGTGCGCGGCCTGCGCACCCATCTGTACTCGGACGCGCTCTCGGCGGCGATCTACTATATTCTGGGCCTGCACATGGGCGACCCCATCCGCCAGAACGAAATGGGCGACCTGATCGACCATGTCTATGCGACCTCCGACAAGACGATGGACGATCCCACCGCCCTCTCCTCCAAGGTGCGGGACAAGCTCGTCTACCACTCGGACAGCTCGGATATCGTGGCGCTGATGTGCCTGCGCCCGGCGAAGGAGGGTGGCGCATCCTGTCTCGTCTCGGGCGCGCAGATCTACAATGAGATCCTCGCCCGTCGGCCCGACCTGGCGCCCCTGCTGCTCGAGCCGTTCCACTGGGACTGGCGCCGGCAGGACCATAATGCGCCCGCCAATACCTACACCTCGCCCATCATCAGCATGGAAGAGGGCGTGTTCAGCATGTACGCCGGGTCGCTCTACATCCTCACAGCGCAGGACTATTCCGAAGCGCCGCGCCTGACGCCCGAGCAGATCGAAGTGCTCAAGCTGTTCGACGACATCACCTATGAGCCGGGCATGGCCATCGAGATGGATTTCCGCCCCGGCGACATCCAGTGGCTCTCCAACTATGCCGCGCTGCACGCGCGCACATCGTTCAACGATTTCCCTGAACCGCAGCGCCGCCGCCACCTGCTTCGCCTGTGGCTGCACCGGGATTCCGGACGGCCTGTGGTCGAGAATTTCGGCAAGAACGGCGTCGTGCAGCACCGCGAAAAGCCGCGCGACGGCGGTGAGGAGCATCCGGACGCACGATTCACGGTCGGCGCGATTTCCGTCCCCCGGCTGCTGTCCTGACCTGCCTGCTTCTCCCGCAAACATGAAGAAACCCCGGAAAGCACTGCTTTCCGGGGTTTTCATTGCCGATAGACGGAGCCGATCAAGCCGCGGGGAAGCCCCCTGCAAAGGCGAAGTCGGTCACGGGCTTGCGGTCAGAGGGCTGCTCGCGCTCGCGCAGGCCTTCGGGCAAAGTCGACGCATCGCCAATGCGCCCCACCGCAATGGCGGCCTCGATGCGAAAATCTTCGGGCACGCTCAATTCGGTGCGAACCTTGTCGAAGTCGACTCCAGTCATGCCGTGCGTGTAAAGCCCGCTGAGCGTAGCCTGCATAGCGAGCATGCCCCATGCCGCGCCGGCATCGAAGGAATGGCTGTGCGAGGCAGATTTCGGCGTGCCGTCCGGGTTGCGCATCTGCGTGTCAGAGAGGATGATGATCAGCGCGCCGGCGCTTTCCGCCCAGCTCCGGTTGAACGGAATCAGCAGATCGAGGAACCGCGTCCAGTCCGCGCCGTCGCGCACGGCGTACAGGAACCGCCAGGGCTGCGCGTTGAACGCCGACGGCGCCCAGCGCGCGGCCTCGAACAACCGCAGCAGCTCGCTTTCCGCCACCGCGCTGCCGTCAAAGGCGCGCGGAGACCAGCGGCGGGTGAAGATGTCATCGATCTCGTGGTGGGTCGTCCTCGAGCCAGCGTCAGTCATATGTCAGCGTCTTCCTTGCTTTACAGCATGTTGATGATGGACGTGCTCTTGCGCACGTCCGCGAAATTGAGGCGCAGGTTGAGCAGCGCCGCCTCATGCTCCTCATCCGTCACGGCGGCCATCGCGTCCAGCGCGGCAATGACCTTGTAGCCGCGCATATAGGCATCGCGCGCGGTACTTTCACAGCAGACATTGGTCAGCGTTCCGGCGATGACCAGCATCTCGATCCCCCGCTCGCGCAGCTTCGCCTCAAGCTGGCCAGCAGGACAGGCGAAAGCGCTATAGCGATATTTGTCGAGCACCACATCGCCCGTCTCCACCGCTATGTCCGGATGCAAGCCCTGCGCCGGATGCCCGGGCGTCAGGGCCTGCATGGCGGCCTGCACATGGGGATCGGCCCGATCATACTGCCAGGGCGCCATGGCGAGCGGTGGATCGTCCGAGACGCTCTGCCGGGTCCAGAGGATCGGGCAGCCGGCGGCCCGCATCGCTGTGGCGAGGAGGTTAACCGCCGGGATGATGTCCATCCCTTGCGGATTACCGAACACCGCGCCGGGGGCCAGGAACGCCGTCTGCATGTCGATCACGACCAGCGCACTCCTCTCCGGCACGATCGCCGAAAAGCTGTTCAGATAGCGTCCGCGCTCGATTGCCCAGGCCGGCAGGCGGCTGTCATGCATCGGCGCTTGCCATCTCCTCGGCCGGGTAGGCGATGGAGAGGGAATAGTCCTTCCAACGCTCCATCTCTGCGCGCAGCAGATCGGTCTGCCCTTCGGCATAATGCAGCGCATCCTCACCCAGCAACAGGTGCATGGGCGGCTGCGGCGCGTCCAGCGCGGCGAGGATTGCGGCAGCGGCGCGGATCGGATCGCCCTTCTCCTTGCCGACGCCTTCCTTGAGCGACTGGCGGGCGAAATGGGCCGAGCCCTCATAATCGGCGATCATCCGGTCAGCGAGACGCAGCGATCCGCCCGCGAAATTGGTGCGCAGGCCGCCCGGCGCGACATTGGTCACCTTGATGCCGAGCGGCGCGACCTCCTGCGCCAGCGTCTGCCCGATGCACTCCAGCGCATATTTGCTCGCCCCGTAGATGGACGTACCCGCCCAAGGCGCCAGGCCACTGACGGAGGTGATGTTGACGATATGCCCCGCCTTCCGTGCGCGCATCGCCGGCAGCACCGACTGGATCATCGCAATCGCACCGAAGAGGTTGATGTCGAACAGCGCGCGCGCGTCATCCAACGTGATTTCCTCGACGGCACCGATCAGCCCGTATCCGGCGTTGTTCACCAGCCGGTCGACACTGCCCATGGTCTCCTCTGCGAGCGCCACGAGCGCGGCCGGCGCGACTGGGTCGCCGAAATCGAGGCCGTGCGCAAAGGAGCGCCCCGGCGCCAGCGCGGCGAACCGGGCACACGCCTCGACACTGCGGGAGGTGCCGAAAACCTGGTCGCCCCGGTCGAGCGCGGCCTGAGCCAGCGCTTCGCCGAGACCGCCGCCAATACCTGTGATCAGCCAGTTCACCATGCGTCATCTACCTTGTTGAGAGTTGCTGCGCCCTGTGTACGCCCGTGGCAGCGCAGCGCTTTGCAAGGCAGACCGCAATTGTTGTCAGGGAGCGCACGCCGGCGCGCGGCGCATTGTGACGAGGCGCCGATCATGGTTGGGAGCGAGGCAGTTCAGAAGGAGGCCGGCATGGCGGTGGTGGTAGCAGGATCGATCAATGTGGACCTGATCCAGTCCGTGGATGCCCTTCCCCGGCCCGGCGAAACGGTGCTTGCCTTGCAGTCCGAGCGTCTGCCCGGCGGCAAGGGCGCGAATCAGGCCGTCGCCGCAGCGCGCGCAGGGGCGCAGACGCGCATGATCGGTGCGGTCGGCGAAGACGATTCCGGCGTCTGGATGACAGAGCAGCTCGCCGCCGCCGGAGTCGACACCCTCGCAGTGGTCGCCGTCGAAGGAGCGGCGACCGGCACCGCCTACATCACCGTCGACACGTCCGGCGAGAATCAGATCATCGTGGCGTCCGGCGCCAACGCCGCCTTGGCGCCCGCCATGGTCGATACCGTGGCAGACGCCGATATCCGCGTGGCTCAGCTCGAAGTGCCAGTCGAAACCGTCGCGGCATTCTTCGCAGCCTCACCGGGAAAGCAGGCGGTCCGAGTCCTCAACGCGGCCCCTGCGGTTCTTGAAGCCAAACGCCTGTTCGCCTCGACGGATGTGCTGATCGTCAACCAGCATGAGCTGGCCATTTATCTCGGCCGGCATGACGAGCGAGCGACGCCACAGGCCGCGCTGGCGGCCCGAACGTTGATCAGCCGCGACGATCAGCTCGTCATCGTCACGCTCGGCGCATCCGGCGCGGTGGCGGTGCGGACAGGCAGCGCTGTACATGTCCCGGCCTTTCCGGTCGTGCCGCGCGACGCCGTGGGCGCGGGTGACTGCTTTGTCGGCGCGCTGTGCGCCATGCTCGATCGCGCCGGCGACGCTCGGCCAACGGACGAGGCCCTGCTGATCTTCGCCAATGCCGCGGCCGCCCTGTGCACGCAAAAGCCCGGTGCCGTACCCGCCATGCCGCTGCGGAGCGAGGTCGAAGCCTTCATCGCCGCCCATCCGAACGAGGGCCGACCAATATAATATGCGCGAATGATCAAGAACGGATCGGTCGGCGCGATAAGGTGGGCGTGCCAATAAGGTCACGGGATTGAGATTATGAGCGAGATTACGCCGACGCCCTTCGGGTTGCCCTCCGACACAGGAGGAAAGGATTTGGGCGTGTTCCTTCCCATCGCCAACGGCGGATGGATCCTCTCGAAAAACAAGCCGCACATCGATGCGTCCTACAGCTACTGCCGCGATGCGGCGGTGCTGACGGAAAAGCACGGGCTGGATTTCGCGATGGCGATGGCCAAGTACCGCGGCTTCGGCGGCGAGACCGAGCATTGGGACTATCAGCTCGATTCCTACCTCACCATTGCCGGGGTGGCGGAAGCGACCAGCCGGGTGAAGGTGTGGGGCACGGTTCACACGCTCCTGCAGAATCCAGGCGTTGTCGCCAAGATGGTCGCCACGCTGGACCAGATCAGCGGGGGCCGCGCCGGCCTCAACATCGTCACCGGCTCCTATAAGGACGAGTTCGCGCAAATGGGTGCGTGGCGCGACGATGTGAACCATGATGAGCGCTACGACCTCGCTTATGAATGGATCCAGGCGATCAAGGCGCTGTGGACCGGCGAAACCGTCACGAAAGAAGGCAAATATTTCTCGCTGGAGGATTGCCGCTCGCTGCCGACGCCCTCCACCCGCCCCTTCCTCGTCTGCGCCGGCACCTCCGGCAAGGGCATGCGCTTTTCGGCTGACGAGGTGGATGCGATCTTCCTTTCCGGCGGGACACCGGAAGAACTCAAGACCGCCAGCGAGAAGGCCAAGGCTGTCGCTGCCGACATCGGCAAGCCGATCCGCACCTATTCGATGATGACGCCCGTGTTTGGCGAGACCGATGCGGAAGCGGAAGCCTTTGCGCAATCCATCCGCGACGGCTTCGACGAAGGCGCGTTGCACGGCATGATGCGCGCTTATGGCTTCCTCGACAGCGAAATCGGCAAGGAAAACGACTTCACCCGCAAGAGCCGGGCCGGCTTCATGACCCCCCATGTCATCGGCACGCCCGAGACGGTGGTCGAGAAGCTCACCGAACTCTTCGAGGTTTCCGGCACGGACGGGCTGATGCTGATCTTCCCGGATTACATGAAGGACATCCCGATCTTCGGCGAGCGTGTCCTCCCGGTCCTGCGCGAGCGCTTCCCCGGCAAGGTTCCGGTCCATGCCTGACGCGGCGCTCGTGGACATTCCCCACGTCGCCGCCGGTGATCTGGCCGGGATGATCGCGCCCGAGCGCACCGCGCTCGTGCTGGTGGATATCCAGAACGACTGGGCCGCCCCCGAGGGCCTGCTCGGGCAGCATGGGGTGGATCTCTCCGCACCCCATGCTGCCATCGACAAGGCCGAGGAGCTGGTCGCCGCGGCGCGTGCCGCTGGCGTCACGCTCGCCGTCGTGCGGGTGGTGACGACACCCGAAACCGATTCCGAGGCACTCAAGACCTTCTACACGCGTCGCGGCGAACCCGGCGGGCAGGTCATCTGTCGCAAGGGCTATGGTGCTGACTATTATCGGCTCTTGCCCGAGCCGGGCGACATCGAGGTCGAGAAGGTTCTCTACGATTGCTTCCACGGCACCGACTTTGAGGCCCAGCTCACCGAGCGCGGCATCGACACGTTGCTGATTACGGGCCTGAGCACTGACTGCTGCGTTGACGCCGCAGCCCGCTCGGCCTTCCACCGCAATTTCAATGTGTTCGTCGTTTCGGACGCCACTGCCGCCTATGAGCCTGGCCTGCATGAAGCGACGCTCAAGGTGCTCAGCAAGAACTGCGCCCTCATGGTCACCACGCAAGCCGCCAAAACGGCCTGGGCGCAATGACCGCGCAGCCGGCGATCGCCCTCGACGCCGCGAACGGCCCTCTCAGCGAAGCGCCCGCACTGAACAAAAGCAGGACCGGCGTTCTGATCGCTGCCACGGCAGGCAATGCGCTCGGCAAGACCGCCACGGTTCATGCAGTTTTCGGCACCTTCCTCGTGCCCCTCTCTCAGGAATTCGGCTGGGCGCGGTCCAGCATTTCGATGGTGCTGGCGATCCTAGCCGTCGTGAGCGCCTGCATCTATCCGCTTGCCGGCCGCTATGCCGATCGGCACGGCACCCGCAACATGGTGCTGCTGGGCAATGTGCTGTTCGCCCTCGCCGTCGCCTGCCTCGCGCTCACGAACGGCAATCTGATGCTGTTCTACCTCAACTTTCTGGCCATCAGCCTGTTCGGCTCGCTGCCCGCCACCTCGGTCTTCTCGCGCCTGGTGGCGGAATGGTTCGATACCAATCGGGGCACCGCGCTTGGCGTGAGCGCAGGGCTCGGCAACGGCATTGGTTCGGTCTGCGTGCCGATCATGACCGCGCTGATCGTCTCCACAGCCGGCTGGCGCGCGGGCTATCTGGGGATTGGCGCACTGATCCTTTGCGTCGGCTTTCCGATCTTTTTCTTCCTGCTGCGCGATGCACCGCGCCCGGCAGCGCCGAGCAACCCATCGGAGACAGCCTCCCCCATCGTGGACGGCATGACCTTGCGTGAGGCCATCGGCACCGCGCCCTTCTGGCTGATGCTGGTCGCCATCGCAGCCGGTGGCGGCACCATGATCGCCGTGCTCAGCCATGTCGTGCCCATTCTGGCGGATCGCGGCTATGGCCTGGGCACGGGCACCGCCATCGTCAGCATCTTCGCGCTCACCGGCTCGCTCTGGCAGATCTTCACCGGACGCGTGCTCGACAAGAGCCGCGGGCCGCGCGTGGTCGTGCCGATGTATGCGCTGGCCATTCTCGGCCTGCTGCTGCTCGAATTCTCACCCTTCGGCGCCCTTCTGCCCGTTGCCGGCCTGTGCCTTGGCATCGCGCTCGGCGCCCAGTTCGGCGCACTGCCTTACTTCATTGCCCAATATTTCGGGTTGCGCAGCTTTGGCGTCATCATTGGCGTCATGTATTCCGCCGTCATCGGCGCGCAGGGCATCACGCCGGTGCTGATGGACCTGAGCTACGACATGATCGGCCATTATCGCGCTGCGGTGGTCGTCGCCGTCGGCGTCATGGCCATCGGCAGCCTGCTGCTTTTCCTGCTTCCGCCCTACGCCGCCAGCACCGGATCGTCTGCTCCCGCCGAATGAGACGGGACGGCGGCCCGCCAAGCGAGAGGACGCCCCACGTCAAGACACCGGCACACCCAAACCGGCATCTTCCAGGCACTTACTCCAGATAGGCGAGTCGCTGCATGACCTATGAAGGACGGAAAAAATACCTGGCGCTGACGGCGTTCTGCCTGCTGTTTTTCATGCTGAACGCCTTCACCTTCAACGGGCTTGGCGTCGTGCTTCCCTATATGGTCGAGGAGATGGGCTGGCCCTGGGCCGTCGCTGGCCTTGGCTTCACCTTCCTGGGCGTGGCGTGCGGCTTGTCCAGCCTTGCACCCGCTATCTCGATCCGGCGCCTGGGTGTTTCCCGCACGATGATGATCGGCGGCGCGCTTCTCCTCATCGGCTTCACCTGCCTGGCCGTCACCAAAACGGCGATGGTCTATTTCATCGGCACGGCGTTCGCTGGCGTCGGCTTCTCGATGTGCGGGACCACGGGCGGCGTGAACGTCATTTCCCACTCCTTCGAGAAGCGCTCGACCGCCATGGGCGTGTACTTCACCGCGGGCGGCATGGGCGCGGTTGTCGGGCCGCTGATCGCGTTTTCCACGCAGGCGATCACCGGCGAGTGGCGCCATTACTGGTGGACGGCCGCCATTGCCGCCGTGCTGCTCTCGATGTTCGCCGCCCTCGTCACCAGCGACCGGCCCGGTGATGCCGAGGTTGCGCCCAAGCCCCGGAAAGCCATGGCCACGGACGGCTGGACGGCACGGGCCGCGATGCGCACCGCGCAATATTACATCGTGGTCGGCGTCTACACCTCATTCCTGCTGATCAACACCACCGTCCACGGCTTTGCGGTGAAGCATCTGACCGAGACCGGCCTGACCATGGGTGCGGCCGCCACCGTGATGAGCGGCATTGCCCTCGTCAGCGCCGCCGGATCGATGATCGCCGGCATGGCGGGCGAGAAAATCGGCGCGCGCGAGCTCACCTTGCTCTCCATCACCTCCACCTCGCTCGGTGTGCTGGCGCTGATGATCGGCGGCAATCTGTTCGTCGTCTCGCTGGCCGTGATCGGACTGGGTGTGGGCTTCGGCTTCAGCTATGTCAGCACGGCCATGTTGATGCTCAACCTGTTCGGCAAGCGCGCCAATCTCGAGCTCTATTCCACGATGAGCTTGATCTCCACCGCTGCCGCCATCGGCCCGGCGCTGGGCGGCGTCATTCGCGACGAAACGGGCGGGTTCTCGCTTGTCTTCCTCGGCTGCGCCCTGCTCGGCTTCATCTTCGTCGGAGCCCTGCTCTTGCTCCGCACCCCGGAGCTCCCCCAACAAGACACAGCGGAGGATGCCGAGCCCGCCTTGGCAGCATGACATGACCCAAGCCCAGCCCAAACCCGCTCCGATGTTCGCCCATCCTGCCACGGCTCCCTATCAGGTGACCGAAGCCGAGAAGGACGCTCTCGCCGCCGCCATCGATTCCGATGAGCTGGTCGCCCTCGCCCTTGAACTCGGCAACATTCCGAGCCGCTCGCGTGAGGAAGCGGCCGCCGCGCAATATGTCTATGAATGGATGGATCGCGAAGGCTTCCAGCCCCGCCGCGCCGGCGCCACACCTGAGCGACCCAACATCATCGGCGAATATGGCGGCTTGGGTACGGGCGCCAACCTGCTCTTCACCGCCCATCTCGATACGGAAAGCCCGAGCGGCGACCTCTCGCAGGACAAGTTCCGCTATCGCAAAACGACGATGCGGGATCCGGAATGGACGCAGTGCTGGCTCGATGAGGATGGGCGCCTGCGCGGCTTCCCCATCTCCAACGATCGCGGGCCGATGGCCTGTTTCCTGATGGCGGCCAAGGCGCTCAAGAAGGCGGGCATCGGCCTTGCCGGCAAGGCCTGGCTCACCGCCTGCCCCGGCGAGATCGGCCCGGAGCCGATCGAGGAATTCTCCGGCATCGACTATCTCGGCAAGGATATCGGCGCGCATTATCTGTTCCACCATGGCGGCGTCGCGCCCGATTACGCCATTGCCGCCGAAGGCACGGATTTCGGCCTGACCTGGCAGGGCTGCGGCTATGCCCTCTTCCGCGTGCGCATCTTCGGCACCGGCATGTTCACGCCAATCTTGGAAACGCCCGAGACCGTCGCCCAGCACCTCAACCCCATCTATAAACTCGGCCCGGTGATCGACGCGCTGCACCAGTGGGGCCGGCAGTGGGAAGCGCAGGGCGTGTTCGAGACGGCTGGCGGCCTCTCCCTTCCCAAGACGCAGATCGCCTCCGTGCGCGCCGGTGCACCGACCGATTATGGCGCCGGCACCGAAGTGTGCGCCATCTATGTGGAAGTGTGCCTCGCACCCGGGCAAAAGTCGGCGCAGGCTTATCATCAGATCGTTGCGGCCATGCGCACACTCGATCTCGACAGCTTCGATGTCGAGCCAATGGTCGTCCGCCACGGTTTCGTTGCCGACGCGGACGAAGTCGCGCCACTCGCCGGCGCGGTGGATGCCGCCACGCGCCTCGCCCGGCGGGCGCCGGTGGAGCGCGCGCATCCGGTCTATTCCAGCATGTGGCGCGACCATAATGTGTTCAACATGCAGGGCATTCCCGCCATCACCACTGGCATGCCACGCTGGCGCCCGACGCCTGAGGATCTGCACTCCAGCGCCCTCATCTATGCACTGACCATGCTGGCGGTATGCGGACGCTCAGAGCAGTCGCCGAATTCTGCTGCGATTTCATCTGTTTACGGGGGCAGGGATGACCCATTCTGAAACAGCCGCCGCGTGATGGATTGACCGGGCTCTCTCAGGCGCGCATCTTGGCGGGCATAAAGACCCGGGAGAGGCGCACCAAAACATAGAGAACCGCCGTTGCGCTCGACTACAAATGCCTACCCCAAGGAGCAGCGACTCAGCGCATGGAGCTTTGCGCTCAAGCGCGTTTCGATCACGCTGGAGGCGGCCGACGAGGCCACGCTCTACGGCGAGCTCATCCAGTTCACCAGCAGCAACGGCATCGTGTTCGTCCGCCTGCTGGCGACCGCTCAGGAATATACCGTTGATTTTCGCGACGAGCCGGGCTGCTTCTGGCTGGCCGTGACGCTCGATGCGCCAAGCGTGGCGCGCAACGCCACCACCAGCTTCACCCTCGATGATGGTCACATGGTCTGCGCGCGCAGCGAAATGCCGATGTCGCTGCAGTTCACCGGCGATCACCGCGTGCTGTTGCTCAAGATTCCGCCGCGCGCGCTCGATCAGCGCCTCAAGGCCCTGCTACCCGAAAAGCCCCGGCACCTTTCCGCCGACAGCGGCCCTGCCCGCCTGCTCTCCACCGTGCTGCGCTCGCTGGCGGACATGGGCAATGACGTGACGGACGAAGAACTACGTCCCGTCGAACTGGCCCTGCCCGAGTTTCTGCTGGCCAGCCTGCTCAACGATGCGCCGGCCCGCGCGCTCGGGGGCGCCGCGGGGATGCGCGCCGCGCTGCTGGAGCGGATCTTCCAGACCATCGAGATGCGCCTCTCGGACCCCAATCTGAATTACCAGCAGGTTGCGGCCGAACATGGCATTTCACCGCGCTATTTGCAGAAGCTGTTCGAATCCATCGACGACAGCTTTGGCCATTATGTAAAGGTGCGGCGGCTGGAGCGCTGCCGGCTCGACCTGCGCAGCCCGCTTCATGTTCAGAAATCGATCTCGGACATCCTGTTCCAATGGGGTTTCAACGATTCCGCCTCGTTCAGCCGCGCCTTCCGCGAGCAATATGGCATTTCCCCGCGCGACTATCGCAAGATGCCGGCCGTGGACGAGGCCGATCATGGCCCCGACACGCTGCGGCGCGGCCGTTCGACCGCCAAGCGGGCGGTCAGCGACGAAGCCGCCGTCGCGCCGGTCGAGGAGTTGGAGATCGGCGAGGCGGACGCAGACGGCGTCGAGGCCAATGTCATCCCGGCGATTGGCGATGAAGGCACGGTGCGGCATCATCATCTGCCGGTCAGCCCGCGCACGGTCCATTGGGGCTATTTCAGCTCGGCGATCAAACCGGCGCTGATGGTGCGCTCAGGCGACTTCGTGACGGTGGAGACGCTGACCCACCACGCCAATGACGATCCCGAGCGCATGGTCGAGGGCGATCATGGCGCGGAGAGCGTCTATCGCTGGGACGAGACAGGCCGGGCAATCGAGCGGCGCGGTGCCGGCCCGATGAGCGCCAGCGAGTTCGGGCGCGGCCCCGGCGAGGGCTTCGGCGTGCATATCTGCACCGGGCCGATCGCCATTCAGGGCGCGGAGCCGGGCGACATCATCGAAGTACGCATCCTCAGTCTGGAGCCCCGCCGCAGCGGCAATCCGCGCTTTCAGGGCAAGTCCTTCGGCAGCAATGCCGCAACCTTCTGGGGCTTCCACTATAACGACCTGCTCACCGAGCCGAAGAACCGCGAAGTCATCACCATCTATGAGGTAGAGTCGGGCGGCGAACGCCGGCCGACCGCCCACGCCGTCTATTCCTACCATTGGACACCGCAGACCGACCCTTCGGGCACCGTCCATGAGCGCTATGATTATCCGGGTGTGCCGGTCGACCCTGAGACAATCGAGCGCAATTATGACATCCTGCAGAATGTCGAAATCCCAATCCGCCCCCATTTCGGCGTGATCGCGCTGGCGCCGGCCCAGGCCGAGCCGGTCGATACCATCCCGCCCAGCGCCTTTGGCGGCAATATGGACAATTGGCGGACCGGCCCCGGATCGAGCGTGTTTCTGCCCGTGCAGGTCTCCGGCGGACTGCTCTCGCTCGGCGACCCGCATGCCTCGCAGGGCGATTCCGA
Organism: Sphingobium sp. B8D3A; assembly: GCF_025961995.1. NCBI lineage: Bacteria > Pseudomonadati > Pseudomonadota > Alphaproteobacteria > Sphingomonadales > Sphingobiaceae > Sphingobium > Sphingobium sp. B8D3A. The sequence goes on from NZ_JAOQOS010000001.1 coordinate 2,745,073, forward strand.
ACTATGCGGCACCGCCATCGAATGCTCGATGACCGCGCTCATTCAGGTGATCCGTCACCCCGCCGGCGAGCTGACCGGCAAGCTGCGCGATCTCGATTATCCGATGATCGAAACCGAGACCGATTGGGTCATCATGGGCTTCAGTCACCCGGATTATCTGAAGGAACTGGGCGAGGACGCGCAGAGCGAAGTATACAAGCGCGCATCCATCGATGCCGCCATGCGCGACGCCTTCCGCAAGGCGCGGCGCTTCCTGATGACCACCAAAGACCTCTCGGAAGACGAAACCATCTCGCTTCTCTCGGTCGGGGTGGATTTCGGCATCTCGCAGGTCGCCAACGGCAATTGGGGCGTCCACGCGATCATTCGCAAGGAACTGTTTACCGCCTGATCGCTGGCTCCCGCTCGGCAAGCACGGCCTGCGCTGCCTGATCAACGAGGCCTCGCAATCTGATCGTCCGATCCACGAAGGCCGGGCCGACCAACACATTGGTCATGACGATGGCGACCAGATTTCGGCCGGGATGGACGAAGAAGTAGCTGTTGGCAGACCCCGACCAGCCGCCGGCACCGGCCGGCATCCCGCCGCGCTGCTCGCTGACCGCATCGCCAATGCCCAGGCCATAGCCGAACAGGACATTCTCGTGCGGCTGCCCGCCGGTCTCCAGCCGCGGCTGGAACATCCGGTCCACTGTCTCGGGCCGGAGGAGGCGCTTACCGTGCCATGCTCCCCGATGGGCCAGCATCTGCGCGAAGTTCAGATAATCATGCAGTGTGCCGGCCAGCGCCCCGCCGCCGTCGAACGGCCGGGCGGGGTCGCGATATTCGGACGTCGCCGCCGGCTCGACAGCCTGCAGGCCGCCGTCCACCGCCGCATAATTGGTGACGAGCCGTGTGGCGCGCGCATCGTCCACCACGAAGCGCGTGTCGGTCATGTCGAGCGGATCGAAAATGCGGGCCTGCAAGAACGCATCGAGGCCCTGCCCCGTCACCCGCTCGATCAGCGCGCCCAGAATGCCGGTGGAGTTGCCATAAGAGAAGCGCGCGCCGGGCTGATGCAGCAGCGGTGCCTTGGCGAGGCGCGCGATCAGCTCGTCCATCGTCCTGGCTGGCGGCGCATCATCAGCATTCTGCCCGACCCCGCCAGCGCGCATCACCCCATGGCGGCGATAATATTGCTGCACCGGGCCGTTGCCGGTGAAATTGTAAGTTACCCCGCTGCTATGGGTGAGCAGATCGCCAATGATCACCGGGCGGTTCAGCGGCTCGGTCACCATCGCATCGAGGCTGCCGCTCTTGTAGACCCGCAGATTTGCGAATTCCGGCATGTAGCGGCTGAGCGGCGCATCGATGGCGATCTTGCCTTCTTCCACCAGCATCATCACCGCGACGCTCGTGATCGGCTTGGTCATCGAATAGAGCCGGAAGATCGCATCGGCGGGCAGTGCGCGGTCGGCTTCGAGGTCCAGCTTACCGATCGAAACGCGAAGCCGCTCCCGGCCGTCCCTGACGATCACGGCCTGCGCATTGGGCAGCTCCCGCGCGTCGACCATGGCCTGCAGCCCCGCACGCAGGGCGGACAGTGCATCGGCCGGCGCGACGGCCTCTGCCGCAGCACCGGCCTTGGCGGCGAGCGGCGTGGCCGTCAGCCAGAGGCAGGCCAGCGCACCAGCCGCCAGTCGGGCGGCGGCCCGCATCAGTACGGCCGGTCGCCTGCGATCGTCACCCGATAGCCCGAGCGTGTTTCCGGGAAATAATCCCAGGTCGCGAAATGCTGGGTGCAGCGATTGTCCCAGAAGGCGACCGAATGCGGCTGCCAGCGGAAGCGGACCTGGAAATTCGGGTTCTTCACATGCTCGGTGAGGAAGCGCAGCACCGCATCTCCTTCCTCGGCCGAGAGGCCGTTGATCTTGATCGTCTTCGACTTGCTGATGAACAGGCATTTGCGCTTGGTCACCGGATGGGTGCGGACGACAGGGTGCGTGTTGCGTGGGTAGACCTTGTCCACATCCGGGAACAATTCGCGATAGATGTGGTTGGAATCATGGACCGCCGTCAGCGGTTCCAGAAAGGCCTGCATGGCCGGCGACAGCGCATCATAGGCGGCATACATGCTCGACCACAGCGTATCACCGCCCGTGGGGGGCACGGTGTGCATGTAGAGGATGCTGCCCATGGGCGGTTCGGCATCTTCACTCAGGTCCGAATGCCAGTCCTCGCCGGCGATGAACTTGCTGTTGGCGTCCGCGTGGATCGACACGATCTCGGGATGCTCTGCAAGGCCGGACACACCGCTGTGCAGCGCCAGCTCGCCGAAATAGCGGCCCAGGCGCTTGTGATTGTCATGCTCCAGATTCTGGTCGCGGAAGAACAGCACCTGATGTTCCATCAGCGCATCATGCAGCTCGCTGACGACCTTGTTGCCGAGCGGGGCGTTCAGATCGACCCCGAACACTTCGGCACCGATCCGCCGGGTGACGGGGCGGATATCAAGAACATCATAGGACATGGCGAACAACCTCGACTGGAACGTGACCCTTGGCATGTGGGCTGCGCGATCATGCGCCAGCGGCGCACACACGTCTTGTCAGCCCGCGAAAGCTCGATTGTCCGGCAGCGCCTGCCGCGCATTGGCGCGGGTCTGGCGCGGCGCTTCCTCGAAGCGCTCGCGATAGGCCCGGCTGAAATGCGCCGACTGGTTGAAGCCCCAGCGAAACGCGATCTCGGAAATGCTCAATTGCGCATGGAGCGGATTGACGAGGTCGGCTCGCGCGCGCTCAAGGCGCCGCCCTTTCACATAGCCGGTCACCGTCTGCCCCGAGCGTGCAAACAGCTGCTGGATATAGCGCACGGACACGCCCTCGCTGCGCGCAACGGACTGCACCGAGAGGTCCGCGTCGGTCAGATTGGTTTCGATCGTGCGGCAGATCCGCTCGAACTGTCGAGCGCGGTGCGCGGCGGCACCGCCCTTGGCTTCCACGCCGCCGGCATGGGCGATCACCGGCACGAGCAATTCGATCAGCGCAGTCTCAAGCGGCGCGAATTCGCGGGCGCGCCCTAGCGAGAGCGAGTCGGCAGCGCTGCGCAACAGCGCCAGCAGCGCATGGGCCACCAGACTGTCCGGCTGGATGACTCCGATGCGGCGGGCGAGCGGTGCCAGCATCCGCGCATCGATGGCAACGCTGGGGATGCGCACGAAGAACTGGCGAAACTGCGTCTTGAACCGCAACGCAGCATCCACGCCCGTCGCGCCGTAGATGAGGCAGTCGCCGGTGAGCGGCATCACGCCTTCATGCGTCTCCAGCGAGGCTTCGCCATCGATGAGCAGACCCAGCCACAGGCCGGGCGCGGCCCCCGGCGTGCGGCCCGCGATGGTGAGAGCGCCGCCCGTCACCACCGCGAATTCGAAGCCCATCGGCGAGGTGATGGCGAGCACCGACCCGCCTGCCTCTGCCGTATTGGGAAACGGCATTTGCAGGCGCTGCATGGCGGCGGCCCAGGCCGGGGCGCGCTCCGCCGCCGGCAGCGACGCGACGTCGAAGGACCAGGCGTCCGGACTGGAGACTGCCTCCCCCGGCCGGGCCGGATCAGCGGGGATCGCGGACACTGCCCTTGTTCGGGAACATGCCACGGTCGATCCGCACATGGATGCCCTGCGTGCCATCGACGACCTGCGTCACACCGAAGTCGGCGCCGACGCTCATCAGCGAATAGGCGTCCGTCCGCGACAGGCCCTGATGCTCGGAGAGCAGCTCGATCATGTCCATCGCGGCATTCTTCATCGCCGCATCGAGATCATCGCCAAAGCCGTGGACGATCCAGTGATTGGGCGTTTCCAGCAACGGCGATGGGAACTTGAAATCCTTACGCAGGATGATCTGGAACAGCACGTCGAGCGAGGCTTCGATGGCCGTGCCGCTGATCTCGCCATCGCCCTGGCTGACATGCGGATCGCCGATGGAGAACAGGCCGCCCTTGACCTGCACCGGATAATACATTCGGGCATTGGCGCCGATCCGCCAGTTATCGATATTGCCGCCATGCAGGCCCGGCGGAATGGTGCTGACCGGCGCATCGACCGCAGGCGCGACGCCGGCGGTGCCGAGATGCGGGCGGGCGGGGATTGTCACGCCGGGCAGCGCCGGTTGCCGGTCGCAATGCGGGCAGTTGGTGATGCGGCCAGGCGTCGTGTAAACCCCCTCGACATCATAGGCGTAAAGCGCGGTGGCAGTGTTGGCGTTCGGGTCCAGCTCGTAGATCGTCACGCGCTCGGTCTCGCCGAACTCCTTGTAGAGATGCCCCCAGTTCGCCTGCAGGTTGGAGCCGTAATTGAAGCGCGGGGTCATCTGGAAATAGCGCACTTCCAGCATGTCGCCGGGCTCTGCGCCCTCGACATAGATCGGCCCGGTCATGATGTGACAGCCCGGTGCGCGCGTGCTGGGATCGACCTCGGTAAAGATGCGCTGGATGTGCTCGTCGAACATCAGCTCGGGATCATCGCCGGCGTGGTGCGTCACCGCCTGCGCCTGGATGAGATCGCCGCTCTTGACGGTCAGCGCTGGTTTCAGTTCCGGTGAGAAGAAGCCCCAGTGCACGGTCTCAGGCGTCGCCCGCAAATAGTGCAGCGCTCCGGGCTGCGTTTCGCTCCGTCGCATTCCATGATTGCAGATCAGCGCCATAATTCCCCTGCTCGTCAGTCAGTGTTGGGTTTGTGGAGGCTCAGGAAGCCCCGATGAGAATGCTCGTCATGCCGAGCGATTTGTGATGGATAAAATTGGGGTGCAGCTGCGCTTCCTCACCCGGATGACGCGCACCCAGCACATAGAGCAGCGGCCAGAAATGGTCGGGCGTCGGCACCGAGAGGCGGGCATCGTCGCCCAGTGCCGCGAAATCGATGACGGTCTGCGGGCGATCCGCGACCACGGCATCCAGCATCGTGCTGTTGAACCGGTCGGCCCACGGATAGGGCTCGGCATCCGGGTTGTTCCAGTCCATCGCCGGCAGATTGTGGACGATGTTGCCGGTGCCCATGATGAGCACGCCTTCGTCGCGCAGCGGGCGGAGCATCTGCCCGATCTTCCAGTGCTGCTCGGGCGTGGCATTCACGTCCATGCCCAGTTGCACGACGGGAATATCGGCCTCGGGATAAGCGTGGACGAGCACCGTCCAGGTCCCATGATCCAGGCCCCAATTGGCATCCATATGGACCGGCACCGGATCGAGCAGTTCGGCCACACGCCGCGCCAGGGCGGGATCGCCGGGCGCGGGATATTGCATGTCGAACAGGGCCTGCGGAAAAGCCCCGAAATCGTGGATCGTGCGGGGCTGCGCCATCGCCGTCACGGCCGTGCCGCGTGTCAGCCAGTGCGCCGAGATGCACAGGATCGCCTTGGGCTTGCCGATGCTCTGTGCGATGCCCTGCCAGGCCTGCGTGGTGCTGCTCTGCTCGAGCGCCACCATGGGGCTGCCATGGCCGAAGAAGATCAGCGGCAGGCGGCTCATTGTCCGGCTCCCGCTGCGCAGGCGCACCTTGCGGACAGACAGGGTTGAACTTGTAGGCTCATGGTCGCTTTTGCCTCATGCTTGCCGCTCGGGCCGTTGCATTGGATGACTGGAGGCTATGGGAAGGGTCGCGGCCCGGTCTTGCAGATTGGCGCACAACATGTTGTTCCGCCAACCCGCCAAGCGGGCCGCGCGCACCCCTCATTCCTTGGTGAACGTCTCGGGAATCTGCGGATTCTCGCCCGCCTTGCCCCACAGCAGGATCTCATTGCCCCAGGGGTCGACGAAGCAGTGGTTATAGCCGTTGAACTCGGCCCAATAATGGTCGCGCCACAGCAGCGTCGCGCCCAGCTCCTGCGCCGTCGCCAGGATTCGATCCGCCGAATCATCGTCGCTGATCAACACCCAGATGCGCGGCTTGCGGCCATCGCTGGCGATATGGCGCGGCGCGACGCCTGCCGGGTCGGGATGCGGGCGCATATTGTCGACCTTGGCGATGCCCATGTGGAGATTGCCGATCTCGCTGTCCGTCCCGTCCTTCTTCTTGAAGAAGCCGCCCGGCACCATGCGGTGATAGACGCCCATCGGGCGGGGATCATTCTCCCAGCCGAACACCTGCGCGTAGAATTCACCGGCAGCATTGGGATCGTCGGCGGGAATATCGAAGAAAATAAGTGAATTGGTCATCATCACCTCTGACTGGACACAAGCCTTTGGGCCGCCGCGCCAGTTAGGCAGCGCGGCGGACGCGAAGCTGTGTCTCCTGCGAACAATGTTTTGATTTCGGGCCTCAGCCCGTCGCGGCGAGGCCCTGCCCCGCCGCCGGAGAGATCAGGAGGTTGCGTGCAACCGCGTGACCGGCGCCGAGGGGCCGCGACGACGGTCCCACTCCTGCTGGTAGCGGTCGACCAGCCACACATTGAGCTGGCGCTGCGCATCTTCCTGCCAGCTGTAGCGCCCGCGCGGGGCGAAGCGGGACGAGAGCCCCTGCTGCACCAGCAGATCGACGTGCAGATCCTGCGCGACGATATCCGCCGTGTGCTCGTCATTGATCCGGCGCTTTTCCTCGAACTCCGGGTCCTCGAAGGCGCTGGGATGATAGAGGCTGCCGAAGGTCAGCCCGTGCGTGGTCGGCGAACGCGCATCCATGATGAGGTAGATCACCACATCGTTGAGCACGACCAGCGACAGCGTCGGCGGCAGGTTCACGAACAGCAGCCGGCTCTGCTCTTCCTCGGTCAGCTTGGGAAAGACCGGCAGCAGCGCCTTCTCGGTGGGGTTGAAGCTCGCATTGGGGTGCGTGGAGCCGTTGAGGCGATAATAGCCCGCCGTCTCACGCGGCACCTCGGGGAAGCTTGCCAGCGAACTCGGCACGAAATCGTGCAGCCCCTGGTGAAGCCGGCTGGCATGATAGCCATCATTGTTATTCTCGAACTGGACCTTCCAGTTCCACGGATATTCATGCGACAGCGGCTCGGGGCCGCGCAGGCTGGCAAACTCGTAATTCGCCACCACCGGCTCGATCGGTCCCATGCGCGAGGCGAGCGACTCCGCTTCGGAATCGAAATTGACGAAGATGAAGCCGTGCCACAGCTCCACCTTGAGTTTGGGCAGATTATACTGCGCCTTATCGAAATTGCAGGTGCGGCCCATCGCCGGCGCGCCGACCAGCTTGCCGTCCAGATCATAGGACCAGTGGTGATAGGGGCAGGTGAAACCGCGCGTATTGCCCTTGCCTTCCGCCACCAGCATGGCGCGGTGCTGGCACACGGCGGACATCGCCTTGATATCCCCGTCCCGCCCGCGCGAAATGATGATCGGCTCATTGGCGTGGCTGGTCGTGAAGAAATCCCCGACTTCCGCGATCCACTCGTCCCGCCCCACGCAGAGCCATTCGCGATAAAACAGCGCGTCCTTCTCGAACTCGTAGAACTCCTGACTCGTGTAGATCTCCGGCGGCAGCGTCTCCGCCTCTTCCGTGGGCTTCACCGAGGAGGCGAAGCTGTCGAAGAACTTGTCGGTCAGAAGAGTCATGTCACATCCTCGCAATTGGCGTCCATGCCGCGCCGCGCGTCCAGTCCCGACCCTCGGCCAGAACCGCCATGCAGCGCGAAGCACCCCAGGCTGAGAAGATGTGTACCAACCGCCGCCCCCACTGGCTTTGCGCCGGGCGACCAACTTTTTGTCGAGAGAGGCAGGGTGGCCCGGGTGGCGCGAAGCTGCGCGGGTAGGCCGGTCGCCGTCAATAAGAGAGGTTGGGATGAGTTCCGGACGCGGCGCTGGCCCGACGCCGCGCATTCACGACGGGGCACGCTCTATAGCGCTTAACCTGTCTGCGATAAGGGGAAATGGTGGAGCCGAGGGGGATCGAACCCCTGACCTCTACACTGCCAGTGTAGCGCTCTCCCAGCTGAGCTACGGCCCCGATCATTGCAGCGGCGACGGGTGGGTCCGTCGCGGCGAGGCGCTGCCTTTAGGTCAGGCTCTGCCTCGCTGCAAGTCCATTTTTTATGGCGCGCAATCTTTCCTGCGCGCTCAGTTTTCTTCGTCGTTATCGTCGCCGGCATCGACGCCGAGATCGTCATCGCCGCCGAGATCGACGTCGTTGTCGGGCGAGCCTTCGGCCTCATCGACGTCGATGTCGATGTCCAGATCATCGTCCGCCGTGCTTTCCGTATCCGCACCGGCCGCGACCTTCTGCGGTGCTTCCTCGAAGGGCAGCGGCTGCTTGGACTTGAGCACGGGCTCGGGCGTCCAGACATTGCCGCATTCGATGCATGTCACGGGCTCGTCCTTGCCCAGATCATAGAAGCGCGTTGCGCATTTGGGGCAGGTCCGCTTCGATCCCCATTCAGGCTTCACCATGTGCCGCCTCATCCTTCCAGAGAGTAATAGCCAAGTGCGCGGACAGGCAGGCCTGCCGCGAAGTGTGGGGCGCCTTGCCATAGCGGGCGGGCACTGTCAAAAGCAGTTCGCCATTTTTATTGCCCGCCCTCCTGCTCCGTGCAGCGACGGCCATTTTTCGGACCTGATTTTCATGACTGACATTGCGCGCAACATGCTCTTCGAGCCTGGCGCTCCGCTGCGTGGCACGGTGACCGTGCCCGGTGACAAGAGCATTTCCCACAGATCCCTGATGTTGTCCGCCCTGGCGGTGGGCGAGAGCCGCGTCTCCGGCCTGCTGGAGGGCGAGGACGTGCTGGCGACGGCGGCGGCGATGCGGGCGCTCGGCGCGCAGATCACGCGCGACGAGGATGGCGTGTGGCGCATTCATGGCGTCGGCGTCGGCAGCCTGACGCAGCCCGCGACCGCGCTCGACATGGGCAATAGCGGCACCTCGACGCGCCTGCTGATGGGTCTGCTGGCCAGTCATGATCTCACCGCGACCTTCGTGGGCGATGCCTCGCTCAGCAAGCGCCCGATGGGCCGCGTGACCACGCCGCTCGGGCTGATGGGCGCCGAGTTCATGACCTCGCCGGGCGGTCGCCTGCCGCTCACCATGCGCGGCATCGCACCGGCGGTGCCGATCGAGTACCGGCTGCCGGTTGCATCGGCCCAGGTGAAGTCGGCCGTACTGCTCGCCGGCCTCAACACGCCGGGCATCACCCGCGTTATTGAGCCGGTGCCCACGCGCGACCATAGCGAGCGGATGCTGCGCGGCTTCGGGGTGGACCTGGTCGTGGAGATCGAAGCAGACGGCACGCGGATCATCTCGCTGACCGGTGAGGCCGAACTCAAGCCACAGACGCTGGTGGTGCCGGGCGACCCCTCCTCCGCCGCCTTCCCCGTGGTCGCAGCGCTGATCACACCGGGATCGGACATTACCGTCACCAATGTCGGCATGAACCCCACCCGCACCGGGCTGTTTGCCATGCTGCAGGCGATGGGCGCGGACCTGACGCTGACTAACCAGCGGGAAGTCGGTGGCGAGCCGGTCGCGGATATCGTCGCGCGCCACAGCACGCTCACTGGCATTGACGTGCCGCCCGAGGTCGCGCCGAGCATGATCGATGAATTCCCGATCTTCTTCGTCGCGGCAGCCTGCGCACAGGGCACCACCCGCACCACCGGGCTGGACGAGTTACGCGTAAAGGAATCGGACCGACTCGCCCTGATGGCGCAGGGCCTCGCCCGTCTCGGCGTGTCAGTGGAGGAGACACCCGACGGCCTCATCATCCACGGACGCGGTGGCGAGCCGCTGGACGGGGGCAATGAACCGCCGACGATCGGCGCCGATCTCGATCACCGCATTGCGATGAGCTTCGCGGTCGCCGGTCATCACACGCGCGGCGGCCTCATCATCGACGATATGAGCCCGGTCGCAACGAGCTTCCCCGGCTTCACCGACATGCTGGCCACGCTCAAGGGCGCGGCATGATCATTGCCGTCGATGGGCCCGCCGCCTCCGGCAAGGGCACGATCGCGCGGGCGCTGGCCCGGCATTATGGCCTGCCCCATCTCGACACGGGCCTGCTGTATCGCGCCGTTGGTATGACAGTCGCGCGGCAGGGCGGGGACGCCGACAATCCGGCCGATGCCGCAGCGGCCTGCGCTTTTCCGGACAGCCTGCTCGCCGATCCGGCGCTGCGGTCGGAGGAAGCCGGCCCCCTCGCCAGCCGCGTCTCGCGTCACCCGCAGGTGCGCGCGGCGCTGCTGGAGCGGCAGCGTGCCTTCGCCGCACAGCCGGGCGGCGCGGTGCTCGACGGGCGGGATATCGGCACGGTGATCGCGCCGGATGCCGACGCCAAATTGTTCGTCACCGCCAGCCTTGCGGTGCGCGCACAGCGCCGCCATGCGGAACTTTCCGCCCATGGCCATCCCGTCGCGCTGGAAGCCCTCTCCGCCGACCTCGCCGAGCGCGACGCGCGCGACATGCAGCGCGCCGATGCGCCCCTGAAGCAGGCCCAAGATGCGGACTTGCTGGATACCAGCAATTTGAGTATAGACGCCGCCGTTCAGCATGCGATCGCGCTGGTGGACGCTCGCCTGAAGAGTCGCCATTAGACGGCTTGGATGAGGCGCTTCGTGTTGCGAGGCGCCCTTTTGCTTTTCCCAAAGCACGAGTGATCGCCTTCGCGCCGCATGGTGAATGCCCGGCCGGCATGAGGTCGTTCGGGCAGTTTGGCCAAAGACCACCGGAGACAACCGGTTGGCCAGCAACGACTTGAAGGAACTCTTACATGGCCTCTCAGGCAAACCCGACGCGCGATGATTTTGCCGCGCTTCTCAATGAATCTCTTGGTGGTGCAGACGGCGGCTTTGAAGGCCGCGTGGTCAAGGGCACCGTCACCGGCATCGAAAACGACCTCGCCGTCATCGACGTGGGCCTCAAGAGCGAAGGCCGCGTTCCGCTGCGCGAGTTCGCCATGCCCGGCCAGAAGGCCGATCTGAAGGTTGGCGACGAAGTCGAGGTCTATGTCGACCGCGTCGAGAACAGCAATGGCGAGGCCATGCTCTCGCGCGACCGTGCCCGCCGCGAAGCCGCGTGGGACAAGCTGGAATCCGAATTCGCCGAGAGCGCCCGCGTTGAGGGTGTCATTTTCGGCCGCGTCAAGGGCGGCTTCACCGTCGATCTCGACGGCGCCGTGGCCTTCCTGCCCGGCAGCCAGGTCGATATCCGCCCCGTGCGCGACGTCACCCCGCTCATGGACATTCCGCAGCCCTTCCAGATCCTCAAGATGGACCGTCGTCGTGGCAACATCGTCGTGTCGCGTCGCGCGATCCTGGAAGAGACCCGCGCCGAGCAGCGCAGCGGCCTCATCCAGACGCTGAGCGAAGGCCAGATCATCGAGGGCGTGGTCAAGAACATCACCGATTACGGTGCGTTCGTTGATCTGGGCGGCATTGACGGCCTGCTGCACGTCACCGACCTCAGCTACAAGCGGATCAACCACCCGAGCGAGATGATCAACATCGGCGACACGGTGAAGGTGCAGATCATCCGCATCAACCGTGACACGCAGCGCATCAGCCTCGGCATGAAGCAGCTCGAGAGCGATCCGTGGGAAGGCGCATCGGCCAAGTACCCGATCGGAGCCAAGCTCTCCGGCCGCGTCACGAACATCACCGAATATGGTGCGTTCGTCGAGCTGGAGCCCGGCATCGAGGGTCTGGTCCACGTTTCGGAAATGTCCTGGACCAAGAAGAACGTCCACCCCGGCAAGATCGTTTCGACGAGCCAGGAAGTGGAAGTTCTGGTGCTCGAGGTCGATGCCGAGAAGCGTCGCATCAGCCTTGGCCTCAAGCAGGCCCAGTCCAACCCCTGGGAGAGCTTTGCCGAGCGTCACCCGGTCGGCAGCCAGGTCGAGGGCGAAGTCAAGAACGCCACCGAGTTCGGCCTGTTCATCGGCCTGGACGGCGACGTCGACGGCATGGTCCACATGTCCGACATCGCGTGGGGCATCTCCGGCGAGGACGCGCTCAACCTGCACCGCAAGGGCGAGACCGTTCAGGCCATCGTGCTTGACGTGGACGTCGAGAAGGAGCGCATCAGCCTCGGCATGAAGCAGCTCGAAAAGGGTGCGCCGGCAGCTGGCGCGGTGCGTGGCACCGGCCTCAACAAGAACGAGACCGTGACCGTGACCGTTCTGGAAGTCCGCGACGGCGGCCTGGAAGTTCAGGCTGGCGACGACGGCGTGACCGGCTTCATCAAGCGCAGTGACCTTGGCCGCGACCGCGACGAGCAGCGCCCCGAGCGCTTCCAGGTCGGCCAGAAGTTCGACGCGCTGGTGATCGGTTTCGACCGCTCCAAGAAGCCGAACTTCTCCGTCAAGGCGCTCCAGATCGCCGAAGAGAAGCAGGCTGTCGCGCAGTACGGTTCGTCCGACAGCGGCGCGTCGCTGGGCGACATTCTGGGTGAGGCGCTAAAGGCGAAGAACTGATCGCCGGGGCTTTTCCCACCCTTTAATAATTGCGGCAGTGGGCCGGTCGAGCAATCGGCCGGCCCGCTCCGTTTCCGGCGTTCTGCGGGGATTTTTCTTGATTGCACGCCGATGTTGGCGCATCGCGCGAGTCACGGAAAACGCAACGAAGGGGGACTCGGGGCACTTCCGGATTATGGGGGACGGCTTCGGCCTTTTCGGAAAGTAGCAGAGATGATTCGTTCTCAGCTCGTTCAAAAGCTTGCGCTTCTTCATCCTGACCTCAGCGGGCAGGAAGTCGACCGCATCGTGGATATCGTTTTCGACTCGATTACCGCGCGCCTGGCCGAAGGGGGCCGGGTAGAACTGCGTGGATTCGGCGCCTTCACCACCCGCGCACGGGACGGCCGCACGGGGCGCAATCCCCGCACCGGCGATTCGGTGGTGGTGCCGCCCAAGCGCGTGCCGCACTTCAAGCCAGGCAAGGAAATGCGCATTCGCCTGAATGCCGGCGACTGAGCACCGTCACCTGAGCCTTTCACGATCCGGCAGCCCGGCCACGCGGCAGCGCATCGGCCGGGTTGCGGTCATTCCGCGCACAGCATGTGCTTGCCGCGGCGCTTGATAAGGGCTGGAACCGTCCTGCCGTGCATGGCATGGGCGTTCGCGCATCCCCATGTGCTTGCGGACGTGGCGAAATCGGTAGACGCAGCAGACTTAAAATCTGCTTCTCATCTGAGAGTGCGGGTTCAAGTCCCGCCGTCCGCACCATAGCGAATGCGATGTCGCCCCTTTCAAGCGCAGCCATGGTTGGACGAATCGCGTCGGCAGGCTACGGCCTCCCTGTAACGTCGATGGATTCTTGTCCGAACAGGGAGTGAAAGGCGATGGGCACCCGCCCCGCGCGAACCTGGGTCCGCCCCCTGCTGGCATTGGCCGTGCTCGCCACTGCGGGATGCAACAGCCCGCGCGACAACCGCACCGTTCGGGTGGACGTGATCGGCCAGAGCGAGGCACTCGCCCAGCCGCTGCGCCACGGCAATGCACCGGCTGCCCGGCTGATCCTCGCCTCGACTGCGCAAGGGCTGCTCAGCTTCGACGCGCGCGGCGACATCGTCGGCGCGCTGGCGGAAAGCTGGATCGTCGAGGATGGCGGCCAGAGCTACATCTTCCGTCTGAAGCGGCTGCACTGGGCGGACGGCAAGCCGGTCCATGCCGATGAGGTCGCCCGGCTGCTGCGTGAGCGGATGCGCGCCAATCCGCTGCTGCTGGCGGGCCTTACCCCCGATGTGCGCGCGATGACCGACCGGGTCATCGAAATAAGGCTCGACATGAGTCTCCCCGCCTTCCTGCAATTGCTCGCTCAACCGGACCTTGCGGTAATGACCCGCTCGGGCGACGGCACCGGCCCCTATCGCCGTGAGCCGGTTGCCAAGGGCGGGCCGGTCGTCCTGGCGCCCGCGACAGCCGCGATCGAGGAGCCGACCGAGGGCGAGCCCGAGAGCGAAGCCGCGCCCCCGGTCGAGCGACGGGAAGTGCGCACCGAGCGCGCGTCGCTGGCTCTCGTTCGCTTCCGTGCCCGCCATACCGATCTGGTGCTGGGCGGGCGCTTCCAGCACCTCCCCTTGATCGCCGCAGCCGGCCTCAACATGGCCGACGCGCAGGTCGACCCGGTCGAGGGCCTGTTCGGCCTCGCCTTTACGAGCACCTCGTCCTTCTTGGCAGACGTACCGGTGCGCGACGCGCTCGCCCGCCTTGTGGACCGGGACAAGCTCGCCGAGGTTCTGGGCTTGCCGGGCTGGCGCACCGCCACCTACCCGCTGCCTGCCTCCTATGAGCTGAACCGCCTGCCGAGCGCACCGGCATGGTCCGGCCGCTCACGCGAGGAGCGCGTCGAATCCGCCCGGCGGATCATCGACCGCTGGCGAGCGGACAAGGGCGACCCGCCGGTTCTGCGGATCGCCTTGCCGGACGGATCAGGCGCCTCCCTGCTGTTCCTGCGCCTGGTTCAGGATTTCGGACAGGCCGGATTGCAACTTGATCGGGTGGCTATCGACCAACCCGCCGATCTGCGGCTGATCGACGAGGTCGCGCCCTTTGACAGCGCGTTCTGGTATCTCGCCCGCCTCGATTGTTCGGCCGGGCTCCTGTGCGATCCGCGCGTGGCCAGCCGCCTCGCCGAGGCACGCAAGAGCCAGAATGACGAGGAGCGCGCTCGATTGCTGGCGGAAGCCGAGGAAGCGACGGTGGCGTTCAGCGGGTTCATTCCGCTCGGTCGTCCCATCCGCTGGTCGCTCGTCGGTCAGCGGCTCACCAACTTCAAACCCTCCTCGCGCGGGGTTCATCCATTGAATGCGCTGATCACCGTCCCCAACTAATCCTTCGCGCTGCCAGCAAGGCAGCCTGCAAAGGAACATGAATGGCCCGGGCGAGACCGCATAACGCCGCTGAAGAGATGGCGAGACAGTTTGAGAGCCTCGCCAGTTCGCGGCTCGGGCGCGATCCCCATGCGGTGCGCCGCCGCATCGAGATGATGGAGCAGGTGCTCGAAAATGCGATGGTGATCCCCGGGACGCGTATCCGCGTCGGGCTGGACGCTATGCTCGGCATCGTTCCCATCGTCGGCGATCTGCTCGCAGCGGCCATGGGCGCATGGATCGTTTGGGAGGCCCGCAATCTCGGGATGCCGCGCTGGCAGTTGCTGCGGATGAGCGGCAATGTCGCCTTCGACACCGCAATCGGCGCGGTCCCGCTGGTCGGCGACGCCTTCGACGTCATGTTCCGCTCGAACACGCGCAACCTGCGGATCATCCGCAAGCATCTCGACAAGCACCATCCACAGACAGCGATTATCGAAGGCTAAGCAAGCGGGCTCCGTCCCTCGGCGCCTTGAGCCTAAATGTTGCTGAAATCGAGGCCGATATCCGCCGCTGGCGCCGATTGGGTCAACCTCCCGACGCTGACATAATCGACGCCGGTGCTGGCGATGGCGCGGATGGTCTCCAGCGTAACCCCGCCAGAGGCCTCCGTGGGCACGCGCTTTCCAACCAGCGTGACAGCGCCGCGCAGAACGCCCGGCGACATGTTATCCAGCAGCAGATGCGTCGCCCCGGCCGCGATGGCCGGCTCGATCTGGTCGATCCGGTCGACCTCCACGATTACCTCGGCAATCCCGGCGGCCACTGCCCGGCGCACCGCCTCGTCCACCGATCCGGCGACAGCGACGTGATTGTCCTTGATCATCGCCGCGTCCCACAGGCCCATGCGGTGGTTTTTCGCGCCGCCCATACGCGTCGCGTATTTCTCCAGCACGCGCAGGCCGGGGATCGTCTTGCGGGTATCGAGCAGCGTCGCCCCGGTGCCGGCGATGCGGTCTACGTAAGCCCGCGTCATCGTGGCGATGCCGGTGAGGTGCTGCACCGTGTTGAGTGCCGACCGCTCCCCCGTGAGCATCGCGCGTGCGCGGCCCTTTAGGCGCATCAGGTCGGTGCCGGCGGGCACCTGATCGCCATCCGCGACGAGCAACGTGATCTCGACAGCGGGATCGAGCGCACGGAAGAAGGCTTCGGCCAACGGCAGGCCCGCAACCGTCACCGCGTCGCGGCTGTCCATCACACCGCTGAACACCGCGTCTACGGGGATGACGCTCTGCGACGTCACATCCCGCCCGCCCCCATTGACCGGACCATCAAGGTCCTCGGCGAGTGTGGCGGCGACGAAGGCGTCGAGGTCGAAGCGGTCAAGTGTGAAGGGCATGGTGCGCTCGCTTTTTCATCGCCGCCTCGAAAGCGCAAGAGCGTTCCTCAAGCTCGGCGAGGGAGGGACCGGCCAGCGCGATCCGCGCCTGCGCCATCAACCGCTCGCCTTCCAGCCGCAGCGCCTCCCGCCGGGGCTGCGAGACGAGGCCGGCGGAAATGCCCAGCAGACAATCGAGAAACTGCGCCGCGGCAATAGGGCTGGTTGCGGCGGCCGAGCGCAGGGAGCCGAACCCGCGCCGCAGGAAATGGTCGAAATCGTCATCGAGCGGAATGACACGCTGCCAGTCTTCTTCTTCCTCTCCCGGTCTGCTGCGCAGATCGCGCCGGGCAAGTTCGCTCATCGAAGCGCCGAGCCAGTGCATCGCCGTCACCGCCGTGAAGGGATCGTTGATGCCAGGCGACAAGGCCCGCAAGCCGATCTCGACCAGCTCGTCGATCAGAAATTCGATGTCCTGCGCCGGAGACCGAAATCCAGCGAGGGAGAAACAGTCCCGCAACTGCTTGGCCATCTCATCATCCACATGACAGCCGTGGACGGACATCAGGCCGATCTCGGGATGCACAAAATCGCCGGGACGCAGGCGCATGACCACGCGGCATTTGTGCTCGCGGGCAACGTCAGCCAGGCCTGAGAAATCGACGATCTGGATATAGCCGCTGCCCGTCGCCGGCACGATCTGCCCGTCAGACAACGCCATCATCTCCACATCGTCACCCTCTTTCGGAAAGCGCTGGCGCACTTCCTTGGTCAGGCGCCGTCCGATCTCCTCAAGCACGGAATTGATGCGGATGCTGGCGGGCACATGATTGAGGAAGAAGACCAGCACGCCGATGGAAATCAGCATCAGGCCGGTGGCGATGACCAGCGAGAGCTGCGGCACGAACCCCACATCGACACTGGATTCCGCCGCCTCCCGGACAACCCGCAGCACCATGACGGCATAGACGAACGTGCCGATGAACGTCGCCAGCGAGAGCTGGTTGCCGCGATCTTCCATGAAATTGATGAGCAGGCGCGGGCCGTAATTACCCGAGGCATAGACCACGGCGGCAATGGTGATCGAGAAAACGGTCGACGCCACGCCGATCATCGATCCGGCAATCACGTTGAGGACGTTGCGCGCCCCCTCCGGCCGCGCGGCATCCACGAACTTGACGAGATGGGCGGCCTGCCCCGAGCGATCGATGGCGATAGTGACGATCGCCAGCGCGAGGGCGAGCATCGTGAACAGCGCCGGATAAAACCAGTAGCTCGCGTTAACGTTCAGCCAGAGCGAGCGCAGGCGGACGATCACCGGGGCGGCTCCCCGCTCACCGCGCTCCCACGTCGCCCTGCCCGACCGTATCGCTGGCAAGATCCAGCATGCGATCGAGGCTCTTCTTCGCGGCCACCCGCAGGCTCTCATCCATCTCGATGCGCGGCTGGAGATCGCGGAGCGCGATGTAGAGCTTCTCCAGCGTGTTGAGCGCCATATAGGGGCAGACGTTGCAATTGCAGTTGCCATCCGCACCCGGCGCGCCGACGAAGCGCTTTTCGGGGATCGCCTTTTCCATCTGGTGGATGATGTGCGGCTCGGTCGCGACGATCAGCGTGTCGCCCGGCATGTCCTTGGCATATTGCAGGATGCCGCTGGTCGAGCCGACATAATCGGCATGATCGATGATAGCCGGCGGGCATTCGGGGTGGGCCGCAACCGGCGCGCCGGGGTGCATAGCCTTGAGCTTGAGCAGCTCGGTCTCGCTGAAGCTCTCATGTACGATGCACACGCCCGGCCAGAGCAGCATCTCACGCCCCAGCTTGCGCGCGAGATAGCCACCCAGATGCTTGTCTGGCCCGAAGATGATCTTCTGGTCCTTGGGGAGCTTGCTCAGGATTTTCTCGGCAGATGAGCTCGTGACGATGATGTCGCTGAGCGCCTTCACCTCCGCCGAGCAGTTGATGTAGCTGAGCGCGATATGATCGGGATGGGCCTCGCGGAAGGCCTTGAACTGCGCGGGCGGGCAGCTGTCTTCCAGGCTGCAGCCGGCGTCCATGTCCGGCAGGATCACGATCTTCTCGGGGCTGAGGATCTTCGCCGTCTCGGCCATGAAGCGTACACCGCAAAATGCGATCACGTCCGCATCCGTCTCCGCCGCCTTGCGGGACAGCTCCAGGCTATCGCCCACGAAGTCGGCCAGGTCCTGGATTTGCGGCTTCTGGTAGTAATGCGCGAGGATGACCGCGTTGCGCTCCTTGCGCAGGCGATTGATCTCCTCCAGCAGGTCCAGCCCCGCAAGACTTCCGCCGATCCCGCCGCGTGCATCCATCACCGAATCTCCTTTGTCATGCGGGGGAGATGGCCACGAAGCGCCCGTTGATCAACCTCTAACCGCGCTCAGGGGAAGAAGGCCCGCATATCGCGCATCGCGCCGGGGGTGCCGGCGACCATATCGCGCGTGATGGCAAGGCCCATCGGGCTGTAGGCGATGGCATCGGCCATGAGCTGGCTGCCGATCAGGATCCCCGCTCCCCACAGCCATGCAGCGTGGACCCGCCCTTTGCGCCGCCAGTCCCAGACCATGCCGGCCAGGATGAACATCATGGGCGCCACGACAGCCGCGACCCACCAGCCCCAGGGGATGAGGAACGGCATCGGCAGCAGCCGCCCGAAGCCGGGGCCGGTCAGCCCGGCCATGGCGCCGCACATCAGCCGCCGGTGCCAGTCGGGACGCGCGCGCATGACGAGCGCCGCTCCAACGGTGAGCGCGAAAGCCAGCAGGCCGATGCTGTTGCCGAAGAGAAATTCGTTGGTATCGAAGAATGGAGGACCACCGATTGCGCGCACCGAGTGACGCGTCACCGCCAGACCCAGCACGACCATGACCGGCACCCAGAGCAGCGCGAGCACACCAAGTCGCCGGTGCAGGCGCGCCGAGCCGCTAGCCGCCAGAAAAGATTGGGTGACGAAAAGAACCAGCCAGCCGAAGAAAACCAGTGCGTGGACATGAAGCAGCAGCGGCGCGGCGAAGGTCGAGCGGCCGGCGGCGACATTGAATGAGAAGCCCGCCACAATGACAAAGGCCATCGCCAGCGCCAATTTGAGGAAGAAGCTGCGCTCGCGCTCGATCTCGGATCTGATGCCTGAAGCAAGTGTTGCCATGACGGTCCCCCCACCGTTGCCTGGACGGCAGGGAAGCTGATCCTGTTCGCGCCTTCCGTCAAGCGCCTAAATCAGCACCCTCGCCCAGACCCCGTCAGCACTATCCTCTACCAGCCCCCGCCGTTGCAGATCGATGAGATGGGCCAGCACGGATCGTCCGGCGGCGCCATGCAGGCGCGGATTGAGGCCCACATACATGCTCGCGACGAAATCCGGGATGGTAACGGCGCCCTGCCGCTCCAAAATGCGCAGGATCTGTCCCTCCCGCATCCGCCGATGCCCCAGCATGCCGCGAGCGAAGCGCTGGGGCTGCGTCACCGGTTCGCCATGGGCTGGATAATAGATGATGTCCGAGCGGGCGACGAGACGCTCCAGCGAGGCGAGATAGTCGCTCATGTCGCCATCCGGCGGCGAGACGACGCTGGTGGACCAGCTCATCACATGATCGCCGGTGAACAGCGCCGCTTCTTCCTCGAGCGCGTAGCACAGATGATTGGAGGTGTGGCCGGGCGTCGCCAGCGCGGTAAGAGTCCAGCCCGTGCCCACGATTTGCTCGCCCTCCGCGAGCACCCGGTCGGGACTGTAATCGGGGTCGAATGCCGCATCGGCGCGCGGCCCGTCATCCTCCAGCGTCAGCGGCGCGCAGCCGATGATCGGCGCGCCGATGCGCTGTGCCAGTGGCCGCGCCGCCGGACTGTGATCGCGATGGGTGTGGGTGCAGGCGATAGCAATGACGGGGCGACCGGCAATCGCCGCTTCCAGCGCATCCAAATGGGCAGGATCAACCGGGCCAGGATCGATTACGGCAAGGTCGCTGTTACCCACCAGATAGGTCTGCGTCCCCTCAAAAGTGAAGGGCGAGGGATTGGGTGCCAGCACGCGCTGCACCAGTGGCGACAGGCGCATGACCCGGCCGGTGTCGGCGGCGAGACTGGGGGCAGCAGGCATCATCTCTTCCATGTGTCACGGCCGCCGCCGATTGCAAGGCGCAAGCGGAAATGCGGGCGAAACTGTCGGAGCGCTTTACAGGTCGCAACCTCTTGCCCCGCCCTTAACCAGCGTCGCCGCCCGCTCTCCTCACCCGGAGAAACTGGCACGGCGCTTGCTCTTCTTGTCGACACACCCGCTTTGGGGGACGGGCACCCGGTCTTCTTGCCTGTCCCCCAATCCCTTTGTCTCCCAATCCCTCCGAACTCCGGCGCCCGAACGCAAAACGGGCGCCGGGCTTTTTGCCCCGCGCCCGCTTGAAGAACCAAATGGAATCCGATCAGGCGGCGATGACGCCCTGCTCCGCGAGAAGCTGCTTGAGCTCGCCCGCCTCATACATTTCCATCATGATGTCCGACCCGCCGAGGAACTCGCCCTTCACATAGAGCTGGGGGATGGTCGGCCAGTCGGAAAAGCTCTTGATGCCCTGACGAATCTCCTGATCCTGCAGCACATCCACGCTCTCGAAGGGCGCGCCGAGCCGTTCCAGAATGGCAATGGCGCGGCTGGAGAACCCGCATTGTGGGAACAAGGGCGTGCCTTTCATGAAGAGCACGACATCATTCTTGCCGACGATATCGGCGATGCGGGCGTGGACGGGGTCGGTCATGTCTGGTCTCCGGGCAGCAGTGCGGCGCGATGCCTGCGCTGCGCTATCAGTTGGGAACGGCCGTGGTCAGTTGCAAGGCGTGAAGCTCTCCGCCCATGCGCCCGCCCAGTGCGGCATAGACGGCCCGCTGCTGGGCAATTCGGTTCATCCCCCGAAAACTCTCGGAGGTGACCCGCGCCGCATAATGATCGCCATCGCCGGCCAGATCGGTGATCTCTACCGTCGCATCCGGGAAAGCCGCGAGGATCATCGCCTCGATATCGCCAGCCGCCATGGGCATGTCAAAGGCCCCTCAATTCTCTTCCTGCATGAACTGGCGACGCGCCTCGGCGGCCTTGTCGCTCAGCGCCGTGCGCACGCGCTGCTCGTCCATGTCGACGCCGGCCGATACAAGATCGCCCATCACCTTGCGGATCACGTCCTCATCGCCGGCTTCCTCGAAGTCCGCCTGCACGACCGCCTTGGCATAGGCATCGGTCTCTTCCTTGGTCAGCCCCATCAGGCCGGCCGCCCACTCGCCCAGCAGGCGGTTGCGCCGGGCAGCGACCCGGAACGCGAGTTCCTGATCCATGGCGAACTTGGTCTCGAACGCCTTCTCGCGATCGTCGAATGAACTCATGAAAGAAGCACCTTCATCTGGAGGTAAGCGATACAAACTCTACTTAAGAAGCAGCCGCCCCAATGGCAACGCGCGGGCCGGGGCGAGCGAACGATTTCAGGCGGCCGCCGGCACCAGCCAGGGCCGCGTCTGCGCATCGCGCGCCTCGAACGCCCCGATGGTATCGCCCTGCGCCATCGTCAGGCCGATCTCGTCGAGCCCGCCCAGCAGGCAGCTTTTGCGGAACGGGTCGATCTCGAAAGTGAAGCGGTCCTGAAACGGCGTCGTCACCGACTGGTTCTCAAGGTCGATGCTGATCGGATCGGTCTTGGCGACCTCCAGCAACCGGTCGACCGCTTCCTGCGGCAACACGACGGTCAGGATGCCGTTCTTGAAGGCGTTGCCCGAGAAAATATCAGAGAAGCTGGGCGCGATGACGGCCCGCACGCCCATGTCGATCAGCGCCCAGGCGGCATGTTCGCGGCTCGACCCACAGCCGAAATTGTCGCCCGCCACGATGATCGGCGCACCGGCATAGCGCGGGTCGTCGAACACATTGCCCGGCTCCTTGCGCAGCGCCTCGAACGCGCCTTTGCCCAGGCCCGTGCGGCTGATGGTCTTGAGCCATTCGGCCGGAATGATGATGTCGGTATCGACATTCTTCAGGCCGAAGGGATAGGCGCGACCTTCAACGGTGGTGACGGGTTCCATGCTGGTCCTGCTGATGACGGGCTGTTTGACCGGTCAAGTGGCGGATGTGCGCGCTTGCGTCAAGATGCCGACCCGATATGCAGGCGGCCGACGGCGATGTGCGGAGGAGGCGATGTGCGGAGGAGATGAGGCAATGGCAACAAGCGGCACATGGCGCCCGATGCGCGCCAGTGACATGGCGGCAGTCAAGGCGATCTCCGATGCGGTCCATGGCCGCTATACAGAGGATGAAGCGATCTACGCCGAGCGCCTAAGCCTGCATCCGGCGGGCTGCTTCGTCTTCGAGGATGCCGGGCGCGTGCTCGGCTATCTTGTCGCCCACCCTTGGGAAGCGAACAGCGTGCCCGCCTTCAATGCCCCATTGGGCGCCATTCCCGAGAACCCCGGCAGCTATTATCTGCACGATCTCGCCCTGCTGCCCGACGCGCGCGGCAGTGGCGCCGGGCGCATTGCGCTGGGGCTGATCGTCGCACAGGCGCGCCGCGAGGGTCTTGGTGAAATCTGGCTGACGGCCGTCAACGGCGCAGAGAGCTATTGGGCCGCGCAAGGCTTCGAGGTGGTCGAAGCGCCGGATCCTGCCGGTTATGACGAGACCTGTCGCCGCATGAAGCTGCGTATTCCGATGGTGTGACAGCGCGGATTGAGAAGTCCGCGCCCGTCTAACGTCGTCCCCAGCTCAGCGTGCGGCTGGCTTTTCCGCCTTTGCGGGCACAGCGGCGGACTGGCCGAGGCCCATGGCCATGGCGGCGCTGCCGAGAGCACCGGCGACCAAAATCCAGAAAATGACTTTCATTGCGTCCCCTTACGCTTGCTCGGGCACCATTAGTTCGCGAACGTCCGCAAGTCGACCCCTGATCGCGGCGGCGGCGGCCATCACCGGCGAGACGAGATGGGTGCGCGCACCCGGCCCCTGCCGGCCCATGAAGTTGCGATTGCTGGTGGAGGCGCAACGCTCTCCGCTCGGCACGCGATCCGGGTTCATGCCCAGACACATGGAGCAGCCCGGCTCGCGCCACTCGAACCCGGCCTCGATGAAGATGCGATCCAGCCCCTCGGCCTCGGCCTGATGCTTGACCAGACCGGAGCCGGGCACGACCAGCGCCTGCTTGATGCCGTCAGCAACCTTGCGGCCCTTGAGCACAGACGCGGCCGCGCGCAGATCCTCGATGCGGCTGTTGGTGCAGCTGCCAATGAAGATATGCTCGACCGGCACGTCTTCCATGCGCTGGCCGGCGGTGAGGCCCATATAGGCGAGCGACTTGGCCGCAGCTTCCCGCTTGGACGTGTCCTCGAAGCTCTCCGGATCGGGCACGACGCCGGTGATCGGCACTACGTCCTCGGGACTGGTGCCCCAGGTGACGGTCGGCGCGATCTCGCTCGCCTCCAGCCGCACATGCTTGTCGAACACGGCGCCTTCGTCGGTCACGAGCGTACGCCAATAGGCGACGGCGCGATCCCAATCGGCACCCTGCGGCGCCATCGGGCGGCCCTTGATGTATTCGAACGTCTTCTCGTCCGGCGCAAACAGCCCCGAGCGCGCGCCACCCTCGATCGCCATGTTGGCGACGGTCAGCCGGCTCTCGATGCTCATGGCGCGGAAGGTTGAGCCACGGAATTCCATGACATGGCCGGTCCCACCGGCGGTGCCGATGCGGCCGATAACGGCGAGGATCACGTCCTTGGCGGTCACGCCATAGCCTAGCTCGCCCTCGACCTCGATGGCGAGCGTCTTGCTCGGCTTGAGCAGCAGCGTCTGCGTGGCGAGCACATGCTCGACCTCGCTGGTGCCGATGCCGAAGGCCAGCGCGCCCAGCGCGCCGTGCGCGGCCGTATGGCTATCCCCGCAGACCAGGGTCATGCCGGGCAGCGTGAAGCCCTGCTCGGGGCCGACGACATGGACGATGCCCTGATTGATGTCGGTCGCGCCGAAATAGCGGATGCCGAACTCGGGCGCGTTGCGCTCCAGCGCGGCGAGCTGCTGCGCGCTCTCCTTGTTGACGATGGGGATGCGATTGCCCTGCGCATCCACCCGCGCCGTGGTCGGCACGTTATGATCCGGCACAGCCAGCGTGAGATCGGGCCGGCGCACCTTGCGCCCGGCAAGGCGGAGCCCCTCGAACGCCTGCGGACTGGTCACTTCATGGACGAGGTGGCGGTCGATATAGATCAGGCACGTGCCATCGTCGCGCTTCTCGACGACGTGCGCGTCCCAGATCTTCTCATAAAGGGTGCGGGCCTGGGTCATAATGGGGCTGCCCTACATCTGTCGCGGTCGGGGGGGAAGCCCCAATATCGGGCGCTCGAAGTCCGTTTCAATGGCGCGCGCGGCGCTCTTCCCCTCGTCGCCCCGGCCTTGATCAGGGTCCCGCTGCCTTGGCGCGCGATCGCTGAATAAGAAGCGTCATCCCGGATCAAGTCCGGGATGACGGAGTATTGGTGGGGCAGCGAAGCGCTCCGGAACTGCCCCTCCTCCGAAGAGAAGAGGTAACCACTGCGCGCTAACCCGACGCCTTACGAGACGTAATGCGCGGTCGTCTTGGCCGCGACTTCCTCGGCGGTAACACCCGGCGCCAGTTCCACGAGGCGGAACGGCTGATCGTGCGAAACGCGCTGGAAGACGCACAGATCGGTGACGATCATGTCCACCACGTCGCGGCCGGTGAGCGGCAGGGTGCATTCCGGGATGAACTTGGGGCTGCCGTCCTTGGCGGTGTGCTCCATGACCACGATGATCTTCTTGACGCCGGCGACGAGGTCCATCGCGCCGCCCATGCCCTTGATCATCTTGCCGGGGATCATCCAGTTGGCGATGTCGCCTTTCTCGGACACTTCCATCGCACCCAGCACGGTGAGATCGATGTGGCCGCCGCGGATCATCGCGAAGCTGTCTGCGCTGGAGAAGTAGACGCTGCTCGGCAGTTCGCTGATCGTCTGCTTGCCGGCATTGATGAGATCGGGATCGACCTCGTCATCATAGGGGAACGGGCCGATGCCGAGCATGCCGTTCTCGCTCTGCAGCGTGACCTCCACGCCCGGCGGGATATGATTGGCGACCAAGGTCGGGATGCCGATGCCGAGATTCACATAGAAGCCGTCCTGCAGCTCCTTCGCGGCGCGCGCGGCCATTTCATCGCGTGACCAGCCCATTATGCGGCCTCCCTTTCGCGGACAGTGCGGAATTCGATCTTCTTGTCATAGGGCGCGCCGACGATCATGCGCTTCACATAGATGCCGGGCAGATGGATGCTGTCCGGATCGAGGCTGCCGACGGGCACCACTTCCTCGACTTCCGCGACACAGATCTTGCCGGCGGTGGCCATCGGCTGGTTGAAATTCCGCGCTGTCTTGCGGAAAATCAGATTGCCCGCTTCATCGGCCTTCCAGCCCTTGATGATGCACAGATCGGCATAGATGCCGCGCTCGAGCACATATTCCTGCCCATCGAAAATCTTGGTTTCCTTGCCCTCGGCAACTTGCGTGCCCACACCGGTCTTGGTGTAGAAGCCCGGAATGCCCGCACCGCCGGCCCGGCAGCGCTCGGCCAGCGTGCCCTGCGGACAAAACTCCACCTCCAACTCGCCTGCCAGATACTGCCGCTCGAACTCCTTGTTCTCGCCGACATAGGACGAAATCATCTTCTTCACCTGGCGGGTGCGCAGCAGCTTGCCCAGCCCTTCGCCGTCGATGCCGGCATTGTTGGAGGCGAAGGTGAGATCCTTCACGCCGGAGTCGCGGATCGCGTCGATCAGCCGTTCGGGGATTCCGCACAGGCCGAACCCGCCGGCGCAAATGAGCATTCCGTCGTGGAGCAGGCCATCGAGAGCGGCTGCGGCATCGGGATAGAGTTTCTTCACGCGTGTCTCCTTGGCACGGATGGAGCGAAAGCTGATCCGCCCATAAGAGCGCGGGACCGGACGGTCAAATGCCCGGATTGCACGAGGCGGTAGGGAAACGAACCGCACCGGGTGATCGGTGCCTGCTCGGACATAAACAATGAAGGCCGCACTCGCTTCTGCGAGTACGACCTTCATCAAAAACGCTTGAGCGTTACGGCTTGGGGTCAGACCCGGTCGCCGAGGGCCCCCTTCACGGAGCCCTTGAGGCCTTGGCCCTTGCCCTTGAGCTCCTGACCGAGACCTTCCGCCTGCTGATCGGGATCGTTGCGCTGCTTGCCGATCTCCTGCTTGGCCTTGCCGACCGCCTCGTTCGCGGCGCCCTTGGCCTTGTCGATCAATTCACCCATGATAGGTCTCCAATCGCTGAATTCTGCTACGGCCGGAAGATCCGACCGTCTGAAAATCAAACGAGTTGGGAGGCGGCTGGTTCCGACAAATGCGACCAGCGGTTGGCCTTGCCCGGCTCAGATCAAGCCGGCAAGCGGGCTTGAGGGGTCGGCATACATGCGTCGCCCCATGCGCCCGGCGAGGTAGGCCATGCGCCCAGCTTCGACCGACGCCTTCATCGCGGCCGCCATCAGTACCGGCTTCTTGGCTTCTGCAATGGCGGTGTTCATCAGCACACCTGTGCAGCCCAGCTCCATCGCCACCGCTGCATCGGAAGCCGTGCCGACACCGGCATCGACCAGCACGGGGAGCTTCGTTCCTTCGACGATCAGGCGGATGGTCACCCGATTCTGGAGCCCCAGACCAGAGCCGATGGGGGCGCCGAGGGGCATGATCGCCACCGCGCCCGCACTCTCCAGCTGCTGCGCGGCGATGGGATCGTCGGTGCAGTAGACCATCGGCTTGAAGCCCTCCTTGGCGAGGATCTCAGTCGCGCGGAGGGTCTCGATCATGTTCGGGTAAAGCGTGCGGGCTTCGCCCAGCACTTCCAGCTTCACCAGATCCCAGCCGCCCGCCTCGCGCGCCAACCGCAACGTGCGGATCGCGTCTTCAGCCGTGAAGCAGCCGGCGGTGTTTGGCAGATAGGTGATCTTCTTGGGGTCGATAAAGTCGGTGAGCATCGGCGCCTTGGGGTCGGACACATTCACTCGCCGCACGGCCACGGTGACGATCTCCGCGCCCGACGCCTCAACCGCGGCGGCATTCTCGGCAAAATCGCGATATTTGCCTGTCCCAACGATCAGCCGGGAACGGAAGGTGCGCCCGGCCACGCTCCAGCTGTCATCGGCCAGCACCGGCGATCCATCGCCACCGCCGACGAAATGCACGATCTCCAGCTCATCGCCATCCTCGACGATCACATCGGCCAGCTTCGCACGCGGCACGACCTCCAGATTACGCTCGACCGCCACCTTCTCGGGCGCCAGCCCAAGCTCATTGGCCAGATGCGCGATGCTGTGCCCGGCACGCACACGGCGATGCTCGCCATTGACCCGGATGCCGATCGTTCCGTCCGCGCTCATGCCGTGTGTTCACCTTTCGCTTTGAGAGCCGTTCGCCACGCCATATAGGGTGGAGCCCAAGGCTCGCAACCAACAAGGACCGGATGGCCCCATGACTGCCGCGCGAAAAATCTATGTCGTCAATGGCCCCAATCTCAACCTGCTCGGCACGCGCGAGCCGGAAATCTACGGCTATGATACGCTCGACGATATTGCCGACCGCATGGAAGACGAGGCCCGGCGGGCCAGCGTGGAGCTGGATTTCCGCCAGTCCAATCATGAGGGCCATCTGATCGACTGGCTGCATCAGGCCAATGCGGAAGCAGCGATGGCCGTCATCCTGAACGCCGGCGGCCTCACGCACACTTCCGTGGCGCTGCACGATGCGATCAAATCCATCACCGTGCCGGTGATCGAGGTTCACCTCTCCAACCCCGCCGCGCGGGAGAGCTTCCGCCATCATAGCTATGTCGGCATGGCCGCGCGCGGATCGATCGCGGGCTTCGGCGCGCTCTCCTATATGCTGGCGCTGGAAGCGGCGCTTGAGATGGATTGAACCAGACAGGGCGTGCAAACGGTTGCCTTATTGGGCGAAGGGCAATAGGCCCCAGCCCCACTCCAGAACAGAATAAAGCTTTCTCAAAGGGAAGACCAATGGCCGACAAGACCAACGAAGGCTCGATGCAGGTGGACGTTAAGCTGGTGCGCGAACTGGCGAAAATGCTGGACGCGACGAACCTCACCGAGATCGAGGTGGAAGACGGCGACCGCAAGATCCGCGTCGCCCGCACCCCCGCCGCCCAGAGCGCGACCTATGCGCCGATGGCCGCTGCGCCCGCACCGGCAGCCCCGGTGGCTGCTGCTGCGCCCGTGGAAAGCGCTGCACCGGCCCCCGCGGCCGGTCCCGCCGCCGGCACGATCAAATCGCCGATGGTCGGCACCTGCTACCTGACGCCTGAGCCGGACGCCCCCGGCTTCGTCAAGGTCGGTGACGCGGTGAAGGCGGGCCAGACCCTGCTGATCGTCGAGGCCATGAAGGTCATGAACCCGATCACTGCGCCCTCTGCCGGCACGGTCCAGGCTGTGCTGGTCGAAAACGGCCAGCCGGTCGAATATGACCAGCCGCTGATCGTGGTCGCCTGAGGACACGCCAGCCATGAGCATCGAGAAGCTGCTGATCGCCAATCGCGGCGAGATCGCCCTGCGCATCCACCGAGCCTGCCATGAGATGGGCATCAAGACGGTGGCCGTGCATTCGACCGCGGACGCGGACGCCATGCATGTGCGCTTGGCCGACGAAGCCATCTGCATCGGCCCCCCCGCTGCGAAAGACAGTTATCTCAACATTCCCGCGATCATTTCCGCCGCCGAAATCTCGGGCGCGGATGCGATCCATCCGGGCTATGGCTTCCTGTCCGAAAATGAGCGTTTCGCGGAAATCGTGGAAGCGCATGACATCATCTTCGTCGGCCCCAAGCCCGAGCATATCCGCGTGATGGGCGACAAGGTGGAAGCCAAGCGCACCGCCGGCGCGCTCGGCCTGCCGCTTGTGCCGGGCACCGACGGCGCGATCGAGGACATTGCAGACGCCAAGCAGCGCGCGAGAGAGATCGGCTATCCGGTGCTCGTGAAAGCGGCCTCCGGCGGCGGCGGGCGCGGCATGAAGGTTGTCCCCACCGAAGACGAGTTCGAGAGCCTGATGTCCCAGGCCAAGAGCGAGGCCAAGGCGGCGTTCGGCGACGACACCGTCTACATGGAAAAATATCTCGGCAATCCGCGCCATATCGAGTTCCAGATTTTCGGCGACGGCAAGGGCAATGCCATCCATCTGGGCGAGCGCGACTGCTCGCTGCAGCGCCGCCACCAGAAGGTGCTGGAGGAAGCGCCCTCCCCGGTCATCTCATCGGCTGAGCGCAACCGCATGGGCACGCTCGTGGCCAAGGCGATGGCCGACATGGGCTATCGCGGCGCGGGGACCATCGAGTTCCTGTACGAGAATGGCGAATTCTACTTCATCGAGATGAACACCCGCATTCAGGTGGAACATCCGGTGACGGAGATGATCACCGGCTTCGATCTGGTGCGCGAGCAGATTCGCATTGCCGAGGGCAAGCCGCTCTCGGTGACGCAGGACGAGCTGGAATTCCACGGCCACGCCATTGAGTGCCGCATCAATGCGGAAGACCCGGTGACGTTCATGCCCTCCCCCGGCAAGGTGCAGATGCTCCACGTCCCCGGCGGCATGCATGTGCGCGTCGAAAGCGCGCTCTATCAGGGCTATAGCGTGCCGCCTTATTATGACAGCATGATCGGCAAGCTGATCGTCTATGGCCGCACCCGCGAGGGCTGCTTGATGCGCCTCAAGCGCGCGCTTGAGGAGTATGTCATCGAGGGCATGAAGACGACCATCCCCCTGCACCAGAAGCTCATCGCCGACCCGGACGTGCAGAATGGCGATTACAGCATCAAGTGGCTGGAAGAATGGCTGGAGCGGCAGAAGGTCGATTGAGCGGGCAACCGCCACTGCGCATCCGTCCGGTCGCCCCGGCGGATGCGGAGGCCATAACGGCGATCTACGCCCATCATGTGCAGCATGGCACAGCGACCTTCGATACACAGGCGCCCACGGCCGAGCAATGGCGCGAGAAGATCGCGTATCTGGCGACACGGGGCTGGCCCTTCATCGTCGCGGAAGATGAGGACGGCGCGGTGATCGGCTATGCCTACGCCGCGCAATTCCGCGACCGCCCCGCCTACGCTCATGCCTGCGAGGACAGCGTCTATCTCCATCCTGAGAAGACCGGCCAGGGCCTCGGCAAAGCGCTGCTGGCGGCGCTGATCCCGGCCGCCGGCGCGGCAGGGTTTACCCAGATGCTCGGCGTGATCGCCGGCGGCGAGGACGCCTCGGTCGCGCTCCATGCCGGCCAGGACTTTCGCCACGCAGGACGCATGGAGAAGGTCGGCTATAAATTCGGGCGCTGGCTAGACACCATCTACATGCAGCGGGCCTTGCCCGGCGGCGACCAGACGGCCTGACGGACGGGCAAACGAAAAGGATCAGGCGATGAAGGCGACCATCTACCACAACCCCCGCTGCTCGAAATCCCGCGAGGCACTGGCGATCCTGCAGGAAACGCGGGGCGTCGAGGTGGAGATCGTCGAATATCTCAAGGCCCCGCCGAGCCGCGACACGCTCGCCGCCCTCTATCAGCGCGCGGACCTCACCCCGCGCGAGGGCCTGCGCAAGGCCGAGGACGGCGCCAAGGCCCTCAAGGACGCGGACGACGCCGCCATCCTCGACGCCATGGCTGCCGACCCCATCCTGATCGAACGCCCGCTGGTGGCGACCGAAAAAGGCGTGCGGCTGGGCCGTCCGCCGGAAGCGGTGCGGGATATCCTGTAAGGCGACCGCTCAGCCGACCTCAACGCCTTTCCAGAAGGCGATACGGTCGCGGATCGATTCCGCCTCGGGCTTGGGATCGGGATAATACCAGGCGGCATCCGGATTGTCCGCGCCGGCCACGTGCAAGCTATGATAATGCGCTGTGCCCTTCCACGAGCAGACCGTCGTCGTGTCGCTCGGGCGGAGAACGGCGGGATCGACGGCATCGGCGGGGAAATAGTGATTGCCTTCCACGACGACCGTGTCGTCGCTGCGGGCAATGACGGCGCCTTTCCAGCGGGCTTCGACCATGCGGTGTCTCCTTAAGTGTGATCGGGTGGCGCAACCAAGCAGTTAAGCTCGCGACTTGTTAGAACAGGCAATCAGTTAGCAGGGGCGCAACGATACTCCCGGGCATAATTGACACTTTTCAATCCAGAGACCGCCTTTTTGCATTCGCCACTGTCATCAACGTAGCCAAAGATTAAGCCGGTGCGTTCCCATTCACCGTCCATGTTCTTCATCTCGATCCAGTAGTCCGTATCCGTTCCTACGCGATTATTCTGCACCTGCCGTATCAGGCCGTCCTTTCCGGAAATTCTATCGCCGCTTCCACAAGCAGCGATTGAGAAACACAAGAAAAGCAGTGCAAATTTCATACAGGGCATGTCCGTAGTTGGACCCCTTTTCATGAACGAGCTAGGGGGAAGAAACCTCCTCCCCCGGCCTCTCCTCAGACCGCCAGATCCGCAGGGACCACGGGAAGCGAGCGGATGCGCTTGCCAGTGGCGGCGAAGATGGCGTTGATGATCGCCGGGATCACCGGCGGCAGAGCCGGTTCACCGAGGCCGGTCGTATCATTGTCCGAGATCACCCATTCGACCACCACGTCCGCCGGTGCATCGACGATGCGGGGCAACGGGTAATCGTGGAAGTTGGTGCGGTTGGCCGCGCCATCCTTGATCTCGATCTTCTGGCCGGACAGCGCCTGGCCCAGCCCGTCGATCACCGCGCCCTGCGCCTGATGGAGCGCGTTGATGGGGTTGATGATCTGCCGGCCGACATCGCCAGCGACCCAGACCTTGTCGACGCTGACCTTGCCGGTCTTGGCGACGGTCACGTCCACCACTTCGGCGAAATAGCCGCGATGGCTGTAATAGAAGCCGAAGCCCCGGCCCTTGCGCACGCCGTCCCCAGCATCCCCGCCGGTGCGGCCCTTCCAGCCCGCCATCTGACAGACCTTGTCGATGACCGCGCGGGCACGGCCCGTGTTGAACTCGGGTACGCTGCCATCCATGCCGGGGCGGTTGCCATGCTTCATCAGCCGCGCCTCGCCCAGCGTGCGGCGCATCAACTCGGGCAGGTCGAGACCGCCGGCCAGCGCCACCTCGTCGAGGAAGCTCTGGAACGCAAAGGCCAGCGCATTGGAGCTCGGCGCGCGCAGATAGCCCGTCGGCACGTTGCTCTCGACATAGGAGACCGAGAGATCGACATCCGCTAGCAGAGGCGCCGGAAATTCCGTCGCGGTCATGGCGGCGCCGGTGTCCGGCTTGCCCTCCTTGCCATAGGTGATGAAATGGTCGGTGAAGGCCACGAGCTTGCCCGAGCCATCGATGCCGGCCTTGAAATCATGCCAGCCGCCGGGCCGGAAGAAATCGTGACGCAGATCGTCGGTGCGGGTCCAGATCATCTTGATCGGCCGACCGGGCAGCGCCTTGGCGATCTGCGCGACCTGCGCCATGTAATCGTTCATCAGCCGCCGGCCGAAGCCGCCACCGATGCGCGTCATGTGAATGGTGATCGCCTCCGGCGCGATGCCGAGCGCCTCGGACACCACCTTGCGCCCATCCGCCGGGAGCTGGGTGGGTGCCCAGAACTCGATCTTGCCGTCCTTGAACAGCGCGGTGCAGTTCTGCGGCTCAAGCGTTGCGTGGGCGATGTAGGGATATTCATAGCGCGCCGTAACGGTCTTTGCCGCGCTCGCCATGGCCTTGGCGGCATCGCCGGCCTTGTGGATCGAGCCTTCCGGCGCAGCAGCCATCTTGGCTTCGGCCGAAGCCTTGAAAGCCGCGCTGGAGAAGCGCTTCTGCGCCTCCATGTTCCACACCGGCTTCAGGGCCGAGCGCGCCTGATTGGCGCCCCACCAGCTTTCCGCGACGATAGCCACCGCATCATGCGGCCCCTTGGGATTGTAGCCGCTGTTGAGCGGCACCACGGCGATGATGCCGGGAAGCGCCTTCACCGCCGCCTCATCGAAGCTGGTGAGCGTGCCGCCATAAGCCGGGCACGCCTCGATCGCGGCATGGAGCAGGCCGGGCTTCTTCACGTCGATGCCGAACAAAGGCTTGCCCGCGACGATGGCCGGCGTATCGACGCCAATCTTGGACTTGCCGATGATCTTGAAGCTCGCCGGGTCCTTGAGCGGCACGGTCTTGAGGTCCGGCGCCGCGATTTTCGCTGCTTCCGCCGCCAGCTCGGCATAGGTCACGCTGTGTTTGGCCGTCGGCGAACCGGACGTCTGCGAGACGCGGCCGCCGCCGGTGGAGAGCGTCGCCTCCGGCACGCCCCAGCGCGCTGCCGCCGCCTTGATGAACATCTGACGCGCCGCTGCGCCGATCTGGCGCATGGGCATATAGTTCATCGGCGTGGTGAAGCTGCCGCCAGCGACCTGCATGCCGTAGGTCTTCTCGTCGGCAATGGTCGTCTCGGCTGTAACCTGCGCCCAATCGACATCCAGTTCCTCGGCGATGAGCATCGGCAGCATCGTCTTGACGCCCTGGCCGATCTCAGGGTTCTTGGAGCCGATGACGAAGCGGTTGTCCGGCAGTACGCGGATATAGGCGTTGATGATGACCGCCTTCTCGCCCGGCGCCTGCGCGAAGGCGAAGCGCGCATCGAAGGCCAGCACCGCGCCGCCGACCAGCGTCGCCTTGAGCAGCCCGCGGCGGTTCATGTTGAGGGGCGCGTTCATGCGGCGGCTCCCTCTTCGATGCCGGCGGCCTGCTTGATGGCCTTCCGAATGCGCAAATAGGTCGCGCAGCGGCAGATATTGCCGCTCATCGCTGCATCGATCTGCTGATCGGTGGGCTTGGGCGTCTTGGCGAGCAACGCCGTCGCGGAGACGATCTGCCCCGCCTGGCAGTAACCGCATTGCGGCACGTCGAGCTGGGTCCACGCCTCGCTCACGGCCTTGCCGACCGGCGTCGTCGCGACATGCTCGATGGTCGTGATCTGCTTGCCTGCCGCCGTGCCGACCGGCGTGGTGCAGGAGCGCACGGCCTGCCCGTCGATCATCACCGTGCAAGCGCCGCACAGCGCCATGCCGCAGCCGAACTTGGTGCCGACCATATCCAGATCTTCACGAAGCACCCAGAGCAGCGGCTTCTTGGGGTCGGATTCGACCTGCCTTTTTTGCCCGTTGACCATCAGTTCGGTGGCCATGCCGCTTCTCCCTCCGCAATGTCTCGATGAACAGCGACATTGCCGTTGCTCTCGCCCGGTTGTCAATGTCCGTAGGCTTGCAATAATGAGGCTGGCGAGAGATGGCAGCGGCTCCCCTGCCCCCACCCCGATACAGGACGAGCGCTTGAACGATATCGATGCCATCATCGCCGCCGCGCGCGACTGGGCCGGCCAGCCCATGGCGCTTGCCACCGTCGTGGAAGCCTCGGGCTCCGCGCCAAGGCCGCGCGGCGGGCATATGCTCATCGCGGCGGATGGACGCTTTGCCGGATCGATCTCGGGCGGCTGCGTGGAATATGACGTGTTCGCCATGGCCGAGCGCGCGCTTACGAAGGGCGAGACCGGCCTGCGCTATTTCGGCAGCACCGACCCCAGCATATGGGAGCCCGGCCTGCCCTGCGGCGGGCAGATCGGCGTACTGGTCCAGCCGGTGAGCGAGGTGGGCTTTGCGCCGGCGCTGTTCGAGGCGATCGCGCAGGCGCGCGCGGCGGGCAAGGCGGTTGCGATCTCCACTGACCTTGCGACTGGCAAGGCCCGGCTGGGGACGCAGGCGGGGCAGTTCGTCAATCTCTATGAGCCGGCGCGCAAGCTGCTGATCGTCGGCGCGGTGCAGATCGGCCAGGCGCTGGCCGCCATCGCGCAGACGCTCGGAATGGCGGTGACGGTCAACGACCCACGCGAACGCTTCCTGAGCGCCGAGCGCTTCCCCGGCGTGACGCTGAGCGACGCCTGGCCGGACGATGCCGTCGCCAGCTTCGCGCCGAATGCCGCCTGCGCGGTGGTCACGCTCAGCCACGACATCAAGATCGATGACCCGGCCCTGATCGCGGCGCTGGCGCAGTCGACCGGCTATATCGGCGCGCTCGGATCGCGTGCCAATCATGCGCGGCGGCTGGAGCGGCTCGCGGCGGCGGGGGTGGGCGCGGACGAGCTGCGCCGGGTGGACGGGCCGGCCGGCCTGCCGATCGGCGGCCTTGGTCCGCAGGAGATTGCCCTCTCCATCGCCGCCGGCATGGTCGCGGCCTTTCGCGGGGCCCGCTGATGGCGCTGCCCGGCCTCGCCGTGGCGCTGCTGGCGGCGGGGCGCTCGATCCGCTTCGGCACGGCGGACAAGCTGGTGGCGGACCTCGGCGGACGCGCATTGATCGGCTGGGCGGCTGAGACCGGGCTGACGGTAGAGGCGACCCATCATCTGCTGGTGGCGCCGGCGGGCGTGGACTGGGGAAGCCACGCACCGGGATATCGGCTGATCTTCAATTCCCGGCCAGATGCGGGAATGGCGCATTCCTTGGGTCTGGCGGCGAGGGCGGCGCAGGACGCCGGAGCCTCGGCGTTGCTGGTGCTGCTCGCGGATATGCCGTTCGTTACGGCCGAGCACCTGGACGCGGTGCTCGGGGGGGCTGCGGCGGATGAAGCGTCCGCTGTCTTCTCCTGTTCGCCCGACGGGGTTGCACAACCGCCGGCGCTGTTTCCGGCGCGCGCTTTCGGTGATCTCCAAGCCCTCAAAGGGGATCAGGGTGCGCGAAGCCTCGCCACAGGGTCTGCGCTGGTGAACGCCGACGCGCGGCTGCTGCTGGATATCGACACGCCGGAAGATCTCGCGCGGGCGCGGGCGATGGTTGCGAAGACGGAGAGCAAAGCTCCGGACTGAGCGCACTCTCACAATCTCGCAGCATCACCCTTCCCCGTGCTCCTGCGAAGGCAGGAGCCCAGGGCGTTCGAGAACCACGGCGACGTATAAAGAAAGTTCGCGCACATGCCGAGCGTATCGGTTCAAGTCGGCTGATTGATCGAAGCGCTTTACCGCCCTGGGCTCCTGCCTTCGCAGGAGCACGAGAAAAGGTTTCGAGTGCGGAGCGATGCCCCTCTCGACGCCACCCCTAAATCTCCAGCTGGCTACCCAGTTCGATCACGCGATTGGTCGGCAGGCGGAAGAACTCCATCGGGCTTTCCGCGTTGCGCAGCATCCACGCGAAGAGCTTTTCGCGCCAGATCGGCATGCCGGGTCGGGCGGCCGGCAGCAGGGTCTGGCGCGTGAGGAAGAAGCTCGTCTCGATCATGCGGAAAGGCTGGCCGCAACCTTCCACCATCGCCAGCGCGGCTGGCACATCGGCCTCTTCCATGAAGCCATAATGGATCAGCACCCGATAGAAGCCGCGCCCGAGATCCTCGACCTGATAGCGATAGGAGGCATCGACGGTCGGCACGTCGAGCACCTTCACCGTCAGCAGCACCACCCGCTCGTGCAGCACCTTGTTATGCTTGAGATTATGCAGCAGCGCGTGCGGCACGCCGTCCGAGGTGGAGGTCATGAACACCGCCGTGCCCTGCACCCGCACGGCGCTGTTGGCGGCCGAGGCGACGAAGACCGGGATCGGCATGGCCGCTTCGCTCAGCCGATCGACCATCAGCCCACGGCCCTTGGCCCAGGTGGTGAGCATGGTGAAGATCACCAGACCGACCAGCAGCGGGAACCAGCCGCCGTCCGGCACCTTGGTCAGGTTGGCCCCGAAGTAGGCGATGTCCACGATGAAGAAGATCGCCAGCGCGCCATAGGCCAGCAGGCGGTTCCACTTCCACAGCGAGAGCAGCAGCACCGCGAGCAGGCAGGTGTCGATGAACATCGCCCCCGTCACCGCGATGCCATAGGCCGCGGCGAGATTGCTGGAGGAGCGGAACGAGAGCACCAGCAGGATGACCATCACCATCAGGCCCCAGTTGATTACTGGGATATAGATCTGGCCCTGCGCGCTGGCGCTGGTGTGCTTGATCTTGAGGCGCGGAATGAAGCCGAGCTGGATCGCCTGCTGGGTGAGCGAAAAGGCGCCGGTGATCACGGCCTGGCTGGCAATGATCGTCGCAACGATGGCGAGGATGACGAGCGGCAGGCGGAAGTTTTCCGGCGCCAGCAGGAAGAAGGGGTTGCGGATCGCGTGATCCACCTGATCCGCCGGCAGCGAAAGGATGAACGCCCCCTGCCCCAGATAATTGAGCATGAGGCCGGGCAGCACGAAGAACAGCCAGGAAACCCGGATCGGGTTGCGCCCGAAATGCCCCATATCCGCGTACAGCGCTTCCGCGCCGGTGACGGCGAGCACGACGGAGCCGAGCGCAAGGAAGGCCAGCAACTTGTCGGTCAGGAAGAACTGGAAGGCATACCAGGGATTGAGCGCCAGCAGGATCGCCGGATCGGTCGCGATATGCATGATGCCGAGGCCCGCAAGCGTCGCAAAATAGACCAGCATGATCGGCCCGAAAAGCTGGCCGACCCGCGCCGTTCCGCGCGACTGGATAGCGAACAGGCCGATAAGGATCGCCACGGAGATCGGCAAAACCAGTGGCGCGAAATGCGCGTTGACGGTGATGAGACCTTCCGACGCGGACAGCACGGACATGGCCGGGGTGATCATCGAATCGCCGTAGAAGAGCGCGGTGGCGAAGACCCCGAGGATGACGATCGGCCCGGTCCAGCGCTTGCGCCCGCTGCGGCGGTTCACCAGCGCGAGCAGCGCCAGGCTGCCGCCTTGCCCCTTGTTGTCGGCCCGCATGATGATCGAGACATATTTGATCGTCACGACGATCATCATCGACCAGAAGATCAGGCTGAGCACGCCGTAGATATGCAGCGCATCAGGCGCGAGCGGGTGATGCCCCGCGAACGTCTCGCGGAAGGCGTAGATCGGGCTGGTGCCGATATCGCCGAAGACAATACCCATCGCCGCCAGCGCCATCTTGCGCAGGCTATCCGGGCCATGCCCATGACCAGCGGCCGCAGGATTCCCCGCCGCAAAGTCTCGTGGCTGTTCGGTGGGGCTCACTTGCCCGCCTGACTCGCAATCATCAATCGCGCTTCCCTTGCCCAGGCCCTGCCCTGAACGCGCGGCGCCCTAGCACTTCGTCGAGAGGCACGCAACGCACCATCAGGGGCCGGCATTTCCGCTTTGGGGCGCCCCAGCCTGCGGGGCATCGCCCTGAGATGGGCCACCCTGCGCCATGGCATCGCGCCGCTCGATGAGCGCATTGAGCAACGCCACGTTGCGGATCAGCTCTTCACGCAGCTCGAAATCCTCCGGCAGGCGCGCTGCCAGCTTCAGCCAGACATCACGCGCGCGGTCGAACTGACCCGATTCCGCTAGGGCAAGCCCATAGAAATAATTGGGAGAAACGCCGTCCGGCTGGAAATGCAGGGCCTGCGCGAAGGCATAATCCGCCGCCGGGGTCAGCGTGCCATTGCCATGCGCGACCAGCGCATTGCCCAGCCCCACCCAGATGTTCGCGTCATCGGGATATTCTTTCAGGCCCGAGAGCAGCACATTGGCGGCGCCGGCCGTGTTGCCCTTGCGGGCGAGCGCGTCGGACACGACGAACCATTTGGTCGCGCCGGTCAGCCGCTCGCCGATTTCCGAGCGCTTCTTGGCCAGCGCCTCATCGAACTTCACGCGCGAGTCGTTGGCTGCGACCGGCTTGTCGGCCAGACCCGGACTGCCCTGCCAGGCATAGCCGGCGAGGCCGAGCAGCAGCGCAGTGGCAACCGGCGCGGCATGGCGGAGCGGCAGGCGCGCACCCAGCATGATGCCGATGCCGACCATGAGCGCGATGCCCGCTGCGATCAACAGGCCGGTCATGCCTTCGCTCCCTTGCGGCGGCGCATCCGC
Organism: Sphingobium sp. B8D3A; assembly: GCF_025961995.1. Taxonomy (NCBI): domain Bacteria; kingdom Pseudomonadati; phylum Pseudomonadota; class Alphaproteobacteria; order Sphingomonadales; family Sphingobiaceae; genus Sphingobium; species Sphingobium sp. B8D3A. The sequence continues at coordinate 2,784,081 of NZ_JAOQOS010000001.1, forward strand.
CCATATGCGAGCGCCCCGCCCGCGCCCAGCAGCATCAGCGGTGCCGCCCAGAGCGGCCAGAGAATGGGGTCCGCGGTCGGCTTGTAGCTGATCCAGTCCCCATAGCGCTCGATGAGCCAGGCGCGAATGGCCTCAGGGTCTTCGCCCGCGGCGATGCGCTCGCGGATGATCGAGCGCAGGTCCGCCGCCATGCTCGCGTCGCTGTCCGCAATGGACTGGCTCTGGCATGTCAGGCAGCGAATCGTGTGCATCAGCTCGGTTGCCTTCGCCTCCAGCGCCGGATCGTCGAGCTGGCGATTGGCATAGGGTGCGGGCGGCAGTGCCGTCTGCGCGAAGGCGGGCGCCGGCAAAATCACAAGCAAGGCCGGCAGAATGAGCGCGCCTCTCATGATTGCGCCTCGCGCAGCTTTTCGAGGATCATGTCCACATCCTGCGGGCCGATCACGCCGATATGCTGGTAGCGGATGATGCCCTTGCCATCGACCACGAACGTCTCCGGCACCCCGGAGGAGCCCATATAGAACTGCAGGGCACTGCGCTCATCCAGCCCGATGCGCTGATAAGGATTACCGTGGCGCGTGAGGAAGTCGTCCACATCGGCACGGGCATCGCGGATCGCGACGCCATCAATGGGGACGCCGCGCTGGGCGAGTTGCAGGAGCACCGGCGCCTCGGCGATGCAAGGCACGCACCAGCTCGCGAAGATATTGAGTAGACGCGGCTGGCCGTCCGCCATCGCCTTGGTCGAGAGCGTCGGGCGACTGGAGGCGCCCGCCGGCAGGTCCATCGGCGGCACCGGTTTGCCGATCATCCGCGATTGCACCACCGTCTGCTGCTCACGGTTGAGGCCGAGCGAGGCCACGCCGAGGAAGATCACATAGGCGATCAGCGGAATCCACAGGATGAGCGAGCGCTTGCCGAACTTCATGCCAGCGCCTCCTGCGGATGCTCCGCAGCGGCGCCAGATGCGCGCGCGATCCGCGCCTGCTTACGCTCGCGCCGGACGCGGCCGACCAGCGCCAGCGCGCCGCCCAGCGCGATCAGGCCCGCGCCGCCCCAGATCAGCGTGACGAACGGCTTCCACCAGATGCGCAACTGCCAGCGGCCATTTTCGAGCGCTTCACCGAGCACCAGATAGAGCTGGCCGTTCCAGCGGGTGAGTTGGATGGACTCGTTGGTCGGCGTCGGCGGATCGGTGAAATAGCGGGCCTGAGGCCGCGCGGTGCCGATCACCTTGGCGCCACGCCGCACGACAAGCTGCGCTTCCATGGCGGTCCAGTTCGGCCCGGCATAGGGCCGCACTCCTTCCATGGTCACGGTGTAGCCGGCGATCTCGAAAGAGTCCCCCGGCGCCGCCGCCGCCAGCCGCTCGGATGAAAAGGCCGATTCGCTGGCCATGCCGGCCAGGCTGACTGCGCAGCCCAGATGCGCGATCACCATGCCATAAGTGAACATCGGCGTGCGCCGCAGATTGCGCTTCCAGAGCGGCGCGACGCTGGCCACGGCAACGGCGGCGGCCATAACGAGGCCCAGCAGCGGCAACCAGCCGATCGGGCGATCCGCAAACAGCAACACGGCGATCAGCGTGACCACGGCAGCGCCGATGGCGGGAGCCGAACGCCGAAGCGCCGCGCCCGACTCGTCCCGCCGCCAGCGCAGCAGCGGCCCGACGACCAGCGCGGCCATCAGCACCAAAGTGATCGGACCGATCACCGCGTTGAAATAGGGCGGACCGACAGAGACACTCTGGCCCAGCATTTCGGTCAGCAGCGGATAGAGCGTGCCAATGAGCACCAGCCCCAGGATCACACACAGCAGCAGATTGTTGACGACGAGCAGCGCCTCCCGGCTGAGCGGATCGAACCGCGCGCCCTCGTTCACCGTGTGAACCCGCATGGCGAACAGCGCCAGCGCGCCGCCGATATAGAGGCCGAGCAGAATGAGGATGAAGCTGCCACGCGTGGGATCGACCGCGAAGGCATGGACGCTGGTCAGGATGCCCGAGCGCACGAGGAAGGTGCCGATCATCGACATGGCGAAAGCGACCACTGCCAGCATCACCGTCCAGGCGCGCAACGCATCGCGGGCAGCCAGGACCGAAGCGCTATGGAGCAACGCTGTCGCCGCCAGCCAGGGCATGAGCGAGGCATTCTCGACCGGATCCCAGAACCACCAGCCACCCCAGCCCAGCTCATAATAAGCCCAGTAGGAGCCGGCAGCGATGCCGATGGTCAGCAGGACCCAGGCACCCAGCACCCACGGCCGGATCGCACGGGCGAAGCGGGCATCCACCTGCCGGGTAAGCAGCGCCCCCACTGCGAAGGAGAAGGCCACGGACAGGCCGACATAGCCAAAATAAAGCGTCGGCGGGTGGAAGGCGAGACCGGGGTCCTGCAACAGTGGATTGAGCCCCTGCCCCTCGACCGCCGGGGGATTGAGGCGCTGGAAGGGATTGGAGGCAAACAGCAGGAAGGCATAGAAGCCAAGGCTGATCGCCGCCTGCGCGCCGAGCGTCGCGAAATGGGTCGCGCGATCGAGGCTGCGCTCGAACAGCGCCACCGCGCCGCCAGCAAGGCTCATCACTGCCACCCAGAGCAGCATCGAGCCCTCGTGATTGCCCCAGGCTCCGGCGAATTTGTAGATGAACGGCTTGAGCGAATGGCTGTTCGCCGCGACCAGATAGACCGACATGTCGGAGATCAGGAACAGGACGATGAGCAGCGCCATGGCGAGACCCGCCAGCACGCCCTGCGCCACCGCCAGCGGCCGGATGAAGCGCGCCGCATCGGCATTGCCGCGCGCAACGGCCAACCAGGCGAGCAGCAATTGCAGGCCGGCGAGCGTGGCCGCGAGCCACAGGGCGGCAAGGCCGGCTTCAGCGATCATTGGCCGCTTGCATCCACCTGATGGGTCTGCGGATCATATTTGATGCCCTCCATCTCGCGCGGCATGTAGCGCTCGTCATGCTTGGCGAGGATGTTGGTCGCGCGGAACACGCCGTCTTCCCCAAAGGCACCTTCCGCCACCGCGCCGCTGTTCTCGACAAAGAGGTCGGGTGTGATGCCGGTGAAGGAAGCCGGCAGGGTGGCCTTGCCGTCGGTCAGGCGAAAATCCACGGTTGTGCCGTTGGCGTGGCGCTTGATGCTTCCTGCTTCGACCATGCCGCCCAGACGAATCGCGCGGCCGGGCTCAACCTTGGCGGCCAGCGCTTCGGCGGGCGTGTAGAAATAGGCAGCCTGCGAGCGCAGCGCGGACATCGCCAGCAGCACGCCCCCGATCATCGCTGCCAGCGCCAGCACCACGAGGATGAGGCGCTGATGCTTGCGCTTGGGGCCAGCTCTGTTCGTCGTCACCGCAACCATTTCAATCCCGCTCCAGCAAATCCCGCGCCCGGCGCTCCGCCTGCCGCGCGCGAGCCCAAGCCCACAGGCTGGTCGCAACCGTCGCAACGAAGGTGAGGCCATAAGCTGCAATCACGAAAGGCCAGGGATTCATCGTTTATCCTCAGCCCCGCGACATCCGGCGCAACCGCGCCTCGATCCGATTTTCCGCCAGCATCGCCCGCATCCGCAGCAGCACGATCGCCGTGAACCAGAGGGTAAAGCCGAGCACGGTCAAGCCCAACGGCCAGAGCATGGAGGGCGCGATGCTGCTGCTCATGCCGACCACGCTGATGCTCTTGGCCTGGTGGAGACTGTTCCACCACACCACCGAATAATGGATGATCGGCAGATTGAGCGCGCCGATGAGCGCATAGATCGCCGTCACGCGGCTGACGCCGCCGGCATCGCCCCGCTCCACGCTGGCGCGCGCCAGCGCGATGTAGCCGATGTAGAGGAACAGCAGCAGCAGCATGGAGGTCAGGCGTCCGTCCCACTCCCACCACGTCCCCCAGGTAGGCCGGCCCCAGATCGATCCGGTCGCGAGGCACAGGGCGGTGAAAACCGCGCCCGGCACAGCAATGGCCCGACCTGCCACACTCGCCAGCGGGTGGCGCCAGACGAGCTGCATGATCGCCGCGATGGTGAGGCCACTCCAGCCGCCCATGCCCAGCCAGGCCGCCGGCACATGAATGTAGAGGATGCGGAAGCTGTGCCCCTGAAGATAATCCGCCGGGGTCATGAACAGCCCGGCCCAGCAACCGGCGAGAATCAGGAGGATGCCGCCCCAGAAGCACCAGGGCGTCGCAGGCACGGCAATCGCCAGGAAACGTCGCGGGTTCGCAAGGACGTGCATCCCGCCCCTTTAGAGGCAGCGGGGCAGGCGCGCCAGTGGCTTTGGCCAGAGAATGTGACGCCGCATGTGACCCCGAATGTAACGTCCCGCCGCGCTCAGCGCAGATAGGGGTTGGCGCGCTTGCGGGTCTTGCGGTCGATGCCCATCAACAGCCCCAGCGAGATCATGATCGAGAGCATCGCGGAGCCGCCATAGGAGACGAGCGGCAAAGGCAGGCCGACGACCGGCGCGAAGCCGACGACCATCATCATGTTGATGGAGATGTAGAGGAACAGGCTGCACGTCAGCCCCGCCGCCAGCAGCTGGTCGAAACGGCTGGCAGCATCCCGCGCGACGTTCATGCCCCAGCGCAGCAGCAGCCAGAACAAGGCGATGATGACCGTCGCGCCGAGCAGCCCCCACTCCTCGGTTATGGCCGGAAAAATGAAATCGGTATGCGACTCAGGAAGATAATGGAGATGGCTCTGACTACCTTGCAGGTAGCCCTTGCCGAAGAAGCCGCCCGAGCCAATGGCGATGACCGACTGGGTGATATGATAGCCCGCGCCCAACGGGTCAGCCTCCGGGTTCATGAAAATCGTCACGCGCCGCTGCTGGTGCGGCAGCAGGAAGCTGTAGATCACCGGGATCAGCACGATCGCGGCCGCGCCCGCAGCCGCGTAGAGCCGCAGCGGCAATCCCGCGAGAAAGGTCACGACCGCCACGGACAGCACCAACATCATGCCCGTGCCCAGATCCGGCTGGAGCAGGATGAGCGCGAAGGGCACCACCGTGAGCGCGACCGGCGGCCATAATGCCGTGAAGGAGCGCGTCGCGGCGGGCGGCAACATCTCGTAGAATCGCGCCACCATGCCGATCACAGCCAGCCGCACGAACTCGGAGGGCTGCAACTGCATGAAGCCGAGATTGAGCCAGCTCCGCGCCCCGCCCCCCACGATGCCCATCATCAGCACAATGATGAGCAGCGCGAGACTCGCCAGATAGGCCGGGAAGAGCAGCGGCTTGAACTGCTCGGAGGGGATGTAGGAAATCACCAGTGCCAGGATCAGAAACAGCGCAAAGCGCAGCAGATGCGCACCGGCCCACGGCACCATCGAACCACCAGCCATGGAATAGAGTGCGAGCGCGCCGACCACCGCCAGCGCCGTCACGATGCCGATGGCACGCCAGGACTGGTTGGCGATCGCAGGCGGGACATGCACGAGCATCATTGGACGGATCTTGAACCGGAGTTTGGGAGAGCGACGTTGCCCTACCCGCCTAATGCCTTTCCGCCTCCAGTGAAAGCACGCGCTTCACCCCTTTGCCTCAGGCAAGCGCTCGGCAGATCGAGCGGGCTTGCCACGCCTGACCTGCCGAAGCCATGTTTTCTCCCATTCTCATCCCGGCAAAGCGTAGGCGATCACTTCATCGCCAATCGGTGTCTCCATGAAATGGTGCCCACCCGCCATGATGACGAGATACTGCTTTCCGTTCACCTCATACACGCTCGGCGTCGCCTGACCGCCCGCCGGCAGCGTATCCTGCCAGAGGGTCTTGCCCGTCTCGATGTCGATGGCGCGGATCAGATTGTCAGTGGCTGCGGCGATGAAGGCCACACCGCCAGCCGTGACCACTGCGCCACCATTGTTTGGCGTGCCGATGTTGATGGGAAGCATGGACGGAATCCCCCAAGGGCCATTGCGCCGCGCGGTGCCGAAGGGGCGATCCCAGATCGTCTGGCCGGTCCGCATGTCGATCGCGCGAATACCGCCATAAGGGGGACGCTTGCAGAGTAGGCCAGTCAGCGACAGCCGCCAGCCGGCATTCACCGAGATGGCATAAGGCGAGCCGGCCTGCGGGTCTTGCGAGCCGTGACCGCCCCCCTCGCTCATGCTGCCGCCCCGCGCCTTCTCGTCGCCACGCGGCGCCGGGAAGCCGCGACGGTCCGCCTCGGCGCGCGGCACCAGGCGATTATAGTTGGGCATATTATTGTAGTTGGCGAGGATCACGCCGCGTACCGGATCGATGGCGAGGCCGCCCCAGTCCGTGCCGCCATTATAGCCCGGATATTCGACGAAGTGCTTGTCCGCCGTGGGAGGCGTGTACCGCCCGCGATATTCTGCCTGCCGATATTGGATGCGACAGACCATCTGGTCGATGGGGGACATGCCCCACATGTCGCTTTCCTTGAGGTCGGGGAAGGCGAGCGTGTGGTAGGTGGAATAAGGCTGGGTAGGGCTGCGCCGCTGCGGCTCCACACCGGTGCGCGGCACCGCCCGCTCCTGCACCGGGAAGATCGGCTGGCCGGTGCGACGGTCCAGCACATAGATTTCGCCCTGCTTGCTCGGCAGGATCAGCGCCGGCACCGTGCCGGAGCCATTGGGGAAATCGACCAGCGTGGCCTGCGCCCCGAGGTCATAATCCCACACATCCCGATGCACGGTCTGGAAGCGCCAGCGGGGCTTGCCGGTCGTCACGTCCAGCGCAACCAGCGAGGATGAAAAGTCGTCCTCCTGCGGGCTGCGGCTTCCGCTCCAGTAATCCACCGCGGAATTGCCCATCGGCAGATAGACCAGCCCCAGCGACTCATCGCCGCTGGCAATGGTCCACATATTGGGTGTGCCGCGCGCATATTCCTGTCCGGCCGGTGGATCGCCCGCCCAATCCGGGTTGAGCATGTCCCAAGCCCAGCGCTTCTCGCCCGTGACCGCATCATAGCCCTGGATGACGCCGGACGGCGCATCCCGCTTTTGCCCATCCAGCACTTGGTGCCCGGTCACGATGACGCCTCGCACGATGGTGGGCGGCGATGTGATCGAGACCATGCCCGGCACCACCTTGCCCATGCCGCGCTTGATATCGACCGCGCCGTTCTCGCCGAAGTCGGAACAGGGCCGGCCGGTCTGCGCATCCACGGCAATCAGGCGCCCGTCCAGCGTACCCTCGATGATCCGCGTCGCGCAGGCCTGCCCTTCCGTGGCTTGCGGCACGGCATAATAAGCGACGCCCCGGCACGCCGCTGTATAGGGAATCCACGCATGGTCGACCTTGGGATCGTAGCGCCAGCGCTGCTGACCGGTCGCCGGATCGAGCGCGATGAGAATATTAGTGGCCGAGCACAGATAGAGCGTATTGCCGACCTTCAGCGGCGTCGTTTCGGCGCCATATTTGTTGTCGGCCATGTCCTCGGGCAGATCGCCGGTGTGGAACACCCAGGCGCGCTGCAATTTTCCGACGTTGGCGGGCGTGATCTGGCCCAGCGGAGAATAACGCTGCGCTGCGTAACTCCCGCCATAAGCCGGCCAGTCCGTCCCAGGCCGCAACAGCGAGGGATCGGCCACCGTCGAGGCCAGCCGCGCCGGCATCGCGCCCACGTCCGGCAGGTTGAGGCGGGAGATCACGACGCCACCCACGGCCAGCACCAACACGGCTGCCACGCTCGCGATGACCGGCAAGCGCCAGTGCCAACGCACGGGCTGAAGCGCCGGCAAGGTCAGCAGCACGAGAATCAGGAGCACCGTCGGGCCGACGGTGAAGGGAATCAGCGCCCACCCATCGAGCCCGGCCTCAGCCAGCCCCCAGATGATCGAAAATCCATAAGCCGCGAGGTAGACCCAGACGCCCAGCACCCGCTGTCGGATAAGAAGAAAGCCCGCCAGACCGAGGAGCACCCCGGCAAAGAGGTAATAGAGGCTGCCGCCCAGCACCGCGAGCCACGCGCCGCCGATAGCCAGCACGAGGCCGACCAGCGCGATAATCACGCCGACGATGGTTGCGAAGAGGGAGCGAGCACGCGCGCGGGACGTCCAATCAACCGGCATGGCGATCTCCTTTTGCGAGGGAAACAGCCCCCGGGCGGCATGGTTCCGAACTTTATGCCCTTCGCCAATTTTGGCAGCTTCACGCGCTTATGGCGGCCCCACCCGTGCCTAACCCGGCGCATTCACCACCTTTCTTGCGACAATGGGGCGACAAAGCAGTTTGACGCTCCTATATGGCCGGCAACGAGGATCGCGACACGGCGGGAATCGCACCCCGTCGGCTATGAGTAGAGCCATGCTGACCACGCACCCATTTGATGACGACAAGCTGCGCGAAGAGTGCGGCGTTTTTGGCGTATTTGGCGCCGACACAGCCTCCGCCATGGTGGCGCTGGGCCTTCACGCCCTGCAGCATCGCGGGCAGGAAGCCGCCGGCATCACCAGCTGGGACGGTGAGGAGTTCCACACCCACCGGGCCATGGGCCATGTCGCGGGCAACTTCGACAAGGACGATGTGATCCGCCAGCTCGCCGGCCATGTCGCCTGCGGCCATGTGCGCTATTCGACCACCGGCGAGACCGCGCTGCGCAACGTCCAGCCGCTCTATGCCGAGCTGTCCTCGGGCGGCTTCGCCATCGCTCACAATGGCAACATCTCCAACGCGATGAACCTGCGCAAGCGGCTGGTGCGCGATGGCGCGATCTTCCAGTCGACCAGCGATACCGAGGTGATCATCCACCTCGTCGCCAAATCGCGTTACCGGACCCTGCTGGATCGCTTCATCGATGCGCTCAAGCAGGTCGAAGGCGCCTATTCGCTCATCTGCCTGACGCGTGAGGGCCTGATCGCCTGCCGCGATCCGCTCGGCATCCGTCCGCTCGTCATGGGCCGGCTGGGCGATGCGATCATCTTCGCCTCCGAGACGGTGGCGTTCGATGTGGTCGGCGCGGAATATATCCGGCAGGTCGAGCCCGGCGAGCTGATCGTGGTGACGCAGGGCGGCGAAATCCGCTCGCACCGCCCCTTTGGCGAGACGGCGCAGGCCCGCCCCTGCATCTTCGAGCATGTCTATTTCTCGCGGCCGGACTCCATCGTGGACGGCAGCAGCGTCTATTCGGTTCGCAAGGGCATTGGCGCGCAGCTGGCCATCGAGAGCCCGGTCGATGCCGATCTCGTGATTCCCGTGCCGGATAGCGGCGTGCCTGCCGCCATCGGCTATGCGCAGCAATCGGGCATTCCGTTCGAGCTGGGCATCATCCGCTCGCATTATGTTGGCCGCACCTTCATCCAGCCAGGCGACAAGGTTCGCCATTTGGGCGTGAAGCTCAAGCACAACGCCAATCGGGCGCTGATCGCCGGCAAGCGCATCGTGCTGATCGACGATTCGATCGTCCGCGGCACCACCAGCCTCAAGATCGTGCAGATGATGCGCGAGGCCGGCGCCAAGGATGTGCATATGCGCATCGCCAGCCCGCCGACCCGGCACAGCTGCTTCTACGGCGTCGATACGCCCGAGCGCGCCAAGTTGCTCGCGCACCGCATGGACGTCTCGCAGATGTGTTCGTTCATTCATGCCGACAGCCTCGCCTTCGTGTCGATCGAAGGCCTTTACCGGGCGATCGGCGAGGCCCGCCGCAACGATGAGCTGCCGCAATATTGCGATGCCTGCTTCACCGGCGATTATCCCACCACCCTCACCGACTTCGACGATCAGGCCGAAGTGAACCAGCTCGAACTGCTGCGCGAACGCGTGGTCTGAGCCGGAGCGGAGACAGCATGACCGACACGACCGACAACCGGCCCCTGGCCGGGCGCCTTGCCCTCGTCACCGGCGCCAGCCGGGGCATCGGCGCGGCCACCGCGATCGAACTCGCGCGCGATGGCGCGCATGTGGTTCTGGTCGCGCGGTCCGTGCCGGATCTTGAAGCGGTGGAAGAACAGATCCACGCCGCAGGCGGCAGCGCCACCATCGCCCCGCTCGACCTGACCGACGGGGAGAGCATCGGGCGCCTGGCCAAGGCGATCAGCGGGCGCTGGGAAGCGCTTGACGTGCTGGTGCTCAATGCTGCCACGCTGGGCACGCTTGCTGCCGTGACGGCCATCGACACCAAGGAATTTGCCCGGCAGCTCACGCTCAACATCGCCTCGACTCAGGCGTTGATCGCGGCCTTCGATCCCATGCTGCGCAAGAGCGCGGACGCGCGCGTGGTGGCCCTCTCCACCGGCGTCGCGACGGCGCCACGCGCTTATTGGGGCGCCTATGGTGCCTCCAAGGCGGCGCAGGACGTGCTGGTGAGCGCCTATGGGCAGGAAGTCACCAAGATTTCCAAGGTCCGCACCCACATCGTCAACCCCGGCCCCACCCGCACCACCATGCGCGCCCGCGCCTATCCCGGCGAAGACCCGGCCACGCTCAAGACACCGGACGTGGTCGGTCGTGCGATTGCCGATCTGGTGGTCAGCGATGCGGCCGACGGCACGCGGGTCGATCTGCCGCGGTAAGAGTGGCGGCCGGCGTTTAGGGCCGGGCTTACTCGATCAACGATTTGGGGCAGTGCTTTTGCGCCCTGGGCTCCTGCCTGCGCAGGAGCACAAGGTGGTGTGGAGCATCATCTTTTTGCTTCGATTGATATGACGTTCAACTTAAGCCACGAAGCAACGCTGTGCTCCTGCGCAGGCAGGAGCCCAGGGCAGCGAAGATCAACGTCGGCAGCTCGGGTAGAGCTCTGATAAGCGCTCCGACAATCCGCCACCCGCTCAGATCACTCCGTCAAATCGCTCCACACATTCTTGATCTTGCTAAAAAACCCGCTCGACTGAGGACATTCCTCGCCGGTCTCGGTGGCGCGGAACTCCTCCAGCAATTCCTTCTGCCGGGCCGAGAGTTTGGTGGGCGTTTCCACCTCGATCTGGATGACCAGATCGCCCCGGCCGCGCGCATTCAGGACCGGCATACCGGCGCCGCGCTGGCGCAGTTGCTTGCCGGACTGAATGCCGGCGGGAATGCGGATTTCGTGATCCTCGCCGTCCAGGCCCGGCACCTCGATGGTGCCGCCCAAGGCCGCGAGCGTGAAGCTGATCGGCACGCGGCAGAACAGGTTGGTGCCGTCCCGCTCGAAAATCTGGTGCCGCTTCACATGCAGGAAGATGTAGAGATCGCCCGCCGGCGCGCCGCGCGGTCCGGCCTCGCCTTGCCCGGTGAGGCGAATGCGCGTGCCTTCATCGACGCCAGCCGGCACCTTCACGTCCAGCGAACGGCGCTTGTCCACGCGCCCCTCGCCGCGACAGGCGCGACAGGGTGATTTGATCCGCTGGCCCGCGCCATGACAGCTCGGGCAGGTCCGCTCGATGACGAAGAAGCCCTGCTGCGCCCGCACCTTGCCGTGGCCGCCGCAGGTCGGGCAGCTTTCCACGCTGGTGCCCGGCTCCGCGCCGCTACCATCGCAGGCGTCGCACTGAGTGGAGACGTCGATCTCGATGGTCGTGTCACGGCCATGGAAGGCATCTTCCAGCGAGATTTCCATGTCGTAGCGCAGGTCCGCGCCGCGCCGCGTCTGTTGACGGCCACCCCCGCCAAAACCATCGCCGAAGATCGTCTCGAAAATATCGGAGAAATCGGAGAAGCCGGCCTGACCGCCGCGTCCGCCGCCCATGCCCCCCTGCTCGAAAGCGGCGTGGCCGAAGCGATCATAAGCCGCACGCTTTTGCTCGTCCTTCAGGCAGTCATAGGCCTCGTTGATCGCCTTGAACTTGGCTTCGCTCTCCTTGCAGCCCGGATTGCGATCCGGATGACACTGCATGGCCAGCTTGCGATAGGCCGACTTGATCGTCGCGCCATCCGCCGTCCGCTCGACTTCGAGCAGCTCGTAATAATCGATTTTGCTACTCATGCCCCGCAGCAGTCCCAAGCAATCGCCCGGCCGGCCAGTTCATGGGCCGGCCGGGCGTCATTTCCGTTCAATCAGGCTTTGTTGTCTTCGTCGACTTCCGAGAACTCGGCGTCGACGACGTCATCATCAGCCTTCTGGGCCGTGCCTTCGGCGCCCGGAGACGCGGCCGCAGCCTGCTCCTTCTCGTAGATCGCCTGACCGAGCTTCATGGAGACCTGAGCCAGTTCCTGGGTCTTGGTCTTCATCGCCTCGACATCGCCGCCCTCGACCGCGCTCTTGGCCGCGGTGACAGCCGCCTCGATCTCGCCCTTGAGCGCCTCGTCCACCTTGTCGCCATGCTCGGCGAGTTGGCGCTCAGTGGTGTGGATCAGGCTCTCGGCGTTGTTCTTCGCCTCGGCGCCCTCGCGACGCTTCTTGTCTTCCTCGGCAAAGCGCTCGGCATCCTTGACCATCTGGTCGATGTCGGAATCGCTCAGACCACCAGAAGCCTGGATCTTGATCTGCTGCTCCTTGCCGGTGCCCTTGTCCTTGGCCGAGACGTTCACGATGCCGTTGGCGTCGATGTCGAACGTGACCTCGATCTGCGGCACGCCGCGCGGCGCCGGCGGAATGCCGACCAGATCGAACTGGCCGAGCAGCTTGTTGTCCGCCGCCATTTCACGCTCGCCCTGGAAGACGCGGATGGTCACTGCCTGCTGATTGTCGTCAGCCGTCGAGTAAACCTGGCTCTTCTTGGCCGGGATCGTGGTGTTACGGTCGATCATGCGGGTGAACACGCCACCCAGCGTCTCGATGCCGAGCGACAGCGGCGTCACGTCGAGCAGCAGCACGTCCTTGACGTCGCCCTGCAGCACGCCGGCCTGAATGGCAGCGCCCATGGCGACCACTTCGTCCGGGTTCACGCCGGTGTGCGGTTCCTTGCCGAAGAACTCCTTCACCACTTCGCGCACGCGGGGCATGCGGGTCATGCCGCCGACGAGCACGACGTCGCTGATCTCGCTGGAGGAGACGCCTGCGTCCGCGATCGCCTTCTTGCAGGGCTCCAGCGTGCGCTTGATGAGCGCCTCGACCAGCCGCTCAAGGTCGGCACGGGTGATGGTCTTGACCAGGTGCTTGGGACCAGTCGCGTCGGCGGTGATGAACGGCAGGTTCACCTCCGTGGTCTGCGCGCTGGAGAGCTCGATCTTGGCCTTCTCGGCGGCTTCCTTCAGGCGCTGCAGGGCCAGTTTGTCGCCGCGCAGGTCGATGCCTTCGTCCTTCTTGAAACCGTCAGCGAGATATTCGACGATCTTGGAGTCGAAGTCCTCACCGCCGAGGAAGGTATCGCCGTTGGTCGACTTCACCTCGAACACGCCGTCGCCGATCTCGAGGATCGAGATGTCGAAGGTACCGCCGCCAAGGTCGTAGACCGCGATGGTCTTGCCTTCGCTCTTCTCAAGCCCGTAGGCGAGCGCGGCCGCGGTCGGCTCGTTAATGATGCGCAGCACTTCAAGGCCCGCAATCTGGCCGGCGTCCTTGGTCGCCTGGCGCTGCGCGTCGTTGAAGTAGGCCGGCACGGTGATGACGGCCTGCGTCACGGTCTCACCGAGATAGCTCTCGGCGGTTTCCTTCATCTTCTGCAGGATGAAGGCGGAAATCTGCGAGGGACTGTAGTCCTGCCCGCCAGCATTCACCCAGGCGTCGCCATTGGGACCCTTGGCGATGTTGTAGGGGACCAGCTCCATGTCCTTCTTGGTCAGCGGATCGTCGAACCGGCGACCGATCAGGCGCTTGACGGCATAAACGGTGTTGTCCGGATTGGTCACGGCCTGACGCTTGGCCGGCTGGCCAATGAGCCGCTCGCCATCCTTGGCGAATGCCACGATGGAGGGCGTGGTGCGCGCGCCTTCCGCATTCTCGATCACTTTCGGCTTGCCGCCGTCCATCACGGCGACGCAGCTGTTCGTGGTGCCGAGATCAATACCGATAACCTTAGCCATATTTGCCCTCTTGTACCCCATGTGTAGTTGAGCGCCCGGAATTGGGCCGCTGCCGGGGCGGCTCCGCACTCAGGCCGAAACCACCCCGTTGACCGCGCCGATATAGGAGGGTGTTTTCGCGCAACAAGTCCCGAGATGATTTAGCTGACCCAAGCGCGCACGGCAGGCCCGGCCGGACAGGGCAGGAGATGCTCGCCCGAGCAAGCCGGCCCTGTTTTGCTTGGCGGCGTAGATCACCGGGTCTAAAGCCCGGCGAGATAACAAACCTCCCGGAGACCGCACATGCACAAGCCCTCCTCGCTCCTCGTCGCAGCCGCGATGCTGGCGACGCTCGGTGCGTGCAGCGACCCGCCGCCGCTGGATGTCGATGGCGGCTTCCTGCGCCTCAACCCCAATCCCAATGCCCCCTCGGCGGCCTATTTCACGATCCACGGCGGCGCCGATGATGTCGTGCTGCGCGACGTGCTGACCGACGAGGCCGTGCGGGTGGAAATTCACGAGAGCAGCACCAAGGACGGCGTCGCCTCCATGCGCCCAGTGAAGACCGTGGACGTGCCCGCCGGTGCGACAGTGAAGTTTGAGCCGGGCGGCAAGCACCTCATGCTGTGGTCGATCAACCCGCAGGCCCTTGCGGACAAGAAGATGACGTTCACATTCATCTTCTCCAACGGCCAGCGCATTCTCGCCGACGCCATCGTGCAACAGCCGGACACGGAGGGCGCGATGACCGGTATGGAAGACCATAGCGGCCACTGAGCCGCTACGTATTTAGGCACATACGGGCGTCACGGCGCTGCGATGGTCGGCGCAGGGCAGACTGAACCTGCAGCCCAGCCTGATAGCGAAACGATCTCCGATATTAGAACGGATTTAATACTTGCCGGGTTAGAGACTTGCTGCCGCGCGCGCCCGCTTTATGGGGCGGCTGGGCGGAGAAATGTGGTGGGGTCGGTTGATGGAAGACGTGGCAAGCAAACCATTGGGCGGCTTGCTCCTTATCTTGCCCCTTCTCGTTCATCAGTATGAAGGCGATGTCTTCATTGAGCAACAGGCGGCGAATGGCCTGCACCAGTGGATTCGCCATTTCGGCCAGATGACGTTGTGCGTGAAGGTCGTGAGCGCTCCCCCTCCCGCGGATAGCGTCTCGATCGCAGGGCTTGGCTTGGGACCAAATCTTACCGTTGAGCTGATGCCGCGAGGGTGGACACCCCTTTCCTTTGCCAAGGCCTATCCAGAAATGCGTGCCAAATTGTCACGCCTGATCGACAGCCACGCGTTCCTCCATTGTGCCCTTGGCGGGGCATGGGGAGACTGGGCCGCCGTTGCGGCGCTGATGGCCGCTCGCCGGGGGCGGAAAGTTGCCGTGTGGACAGACAGGGTCGAGTCGGAAGTCATGCGCATCGACGCCCTCAGAGCATCGGGCGTCCGGCGCTTTGTCAGGCTTATGAATGCGAGCCTCGCGCGACGCCTGGAGCGTCGCGCGATTGGTTCGGCAGCGCTTGGCCTGTTCCACGGCAATGATTGCTACCAGACTTATCGTGGGTTCAATGCCAATCCGTTTCTTGTGCACGACATCCATTTGAAGCCGCACGACAAAATCTCGGACGAAAGCCTGAACCGCAAAATACGCGACGTCGAGCACGGCCCTCTGCGTCTGATCTACATTGGGCGGTTTCACCCCGATAAAGGTGTCATGGACTGGATAGAAACGCTCCGTCTCGTCAAAGAGGCCGGCGTGGCGTTTCATGCCCAGTGGTTTGGCGATGGCCCGCAACGGGAAGAGGCACGCGCAAAAGTGCTGGCGCAAGGGCTTGAAGAACAGATTGAATTCCCCGGCCTCCTTGTCGATCGATCGGAGCTGCTGGATAAGTTGCGCGCGGCGCATCTGATGCCGTTTTGTCACCTGACACCTGAATCTCCGCGAAACCTGATTGAGGCGCTGGCGTCCGGAACACCCATAGTCGGTTATGAGTCAGCATATCCTCAGGATTTGATTTCGGGCCACGGTGGCGGCGTGCTCACCCCCATGGATCCTCAGGCTTTAGCGGCTGAACTGGTCCGACTGGGGCGTGATCGGGCTGCCCTCGCGGCGTTGATCGGCCGGGCGGCTCAGGATGGTGCGCACATGAACGACGAAGCCGTGTTCGCTCATCGTGCATCACTGATGAAGCTATACTGTCGAGCCGAACCTCGGGGCGTCGAAGCTCCCATCAGCGGGACGGGCCTTGAGGGCGCGCGCCGTGACAGCGATTTCAAACCCTGCGCTTAGTCTGACCGGATAGAGGGGACCGCCTGCCCCCGAGCATGTGACAAGTGCCATCGAAAATCACCCCCAAGCTATCCTTGGCCAGGGGCAAGGTTCTGATCATCGTCGATGTAGGCGCGAAGATCGGCGCCGCATGTATTTGGCTTAGAGCCCGCAAACCGGCGTGAAATGCTGTACGGGATTTGTACCGATCAGCCCATGGAAGAGGCCTTTGTTTTGGGTCCGCCCCGGAAATGCGGTTTTTCATTCGCTCGGAAATGTGCATTAAAAACCCTTGAAATCAGGGCATTTAATGGTGGGCGCGGCAAGGATTGAACTTGCGACCCCACCCGTGTGAAGGGTGTGCTCTACCACTGAGCTACGCGCCCGGCGATCCAATCGCGGAGGCGAGCGCTTTGGCGATTGAGGGGCGGTATGTCAAGCCGCTGTATCGGCCTTCCGTGCGATTCCTTCGGGCACCAGCGCGACACCGCGCTTCGCGTCAGTGCTTGGTCTGCGTCATCCGGTCGACATAGGCGATGCCGATGGCGGAGACGATGAAGAGGCCGTGGATGATCGACTGCCACATCACCCCCTCGCTCGTCACGCGGGCCGTGGGCGTGCCGATCGCGCCGGCCTCGATGAAGGTGCGCAGCAGGTGGATGGAGGAAATGCCGATGATCGCCATGGCCAGCTTCACCTTGAGCACGCCGGCATTCACATGGCTGAGCCACTCGGGCTGATCGCGATGACCCTGCAGGCCGAGGCGGGACACGAAAGTCTCGTATCCGCCGACGATGACCATGATCAGCAGGTTCGAGATCATCACCACGTCGATCAATCCGAGTACCACCAGCATGATCTGCTGCTCGGTGAACTCATAGGCGTGCATAACCAAGTGAATCAGTTCCTTGAGGAACAGGAACACATAGACGCACTGCGCGACGATGAGGCCCAGATACAGCGGGAGCTGCAGCCAGCGCGACCCGAAGATCAGAAGCGGCAGCGGACGGAGCGGAGCGTTGGGATCGGCAGGTGTCATGGCGGCGCCAGATAATGGGCCGCCCAAGCCCTGTCATCCCCGATTCTGGTGGCCGCCCGGTGATCATCGCACGCTGCGCGCGCTCGACCGACCGGCTGCCGCTTGCATGGCTGGTTCCCCTCACCCATATCGCGGCGCATGGCAGACACCCAGCACAGCGCCATGCCGGTCTGGCACGGCACCACCATCCTCTCCGTCCGCGCTTCAGGAAAGGTCGTCGTCATCGGCGATGGCCAGGTCTCGATGGGGCAGACGGTCATGAAACCCAATGCCCGCAAGGTCCGCCGCCTGCATGATGGCAGCGTGATTGGCGGCTTTGCCGGCGCCACCGCCGATGCCTTCACGCTCTTCGAGCGGCTGGAGAGCAAGCTGGAGCGCCACAACGGGCAGCTGATGCGCGCCGCCGTGGAACTGGCGAAGGACTGGCGGACGGACAAATATCTGCGCAATCTTGAGGCCATGATGATCGTGGCGGACAAGGACACGACCTTGATCCTCACCGGCAATGGCGACGTGCTGGAGCCGCTGGAAGGCATCGCAGCGATCGGATCGGGCGGCAATTACGCGCTCTCCGCCGCGCGGGCGCTGCAGGATTATGAGAAGGACGCCGAGACGCTCGCCCGCAAGGCCATGAAGATCGCGGCGGAAATTTGCGTCTACACCAATGACAGCCTGACCATCGAGACTCTGGACAGCGCCACCTGACACATCATCCCGCCTCACCCCGTTCGTCTCGAGCGAAGTCGAGAGACGGACAGACCGGCCTCAACGTGTCTCGACTTCGCTCGACACGAACGGATTTCAAAGCACCCTTATGAACGACAATCTCACCCCCAAAGCCATCGTCACCGCGCTGGATGCGCACATCATCGGCCAGGCCGAGGCCAAGCGCGCCGTCGCCGTTGCCCTGCGCAACCGCTGGCGGCGGCAGAAGCTCTCGCCCGAGCTGCGCGACGAGGTGACGCCCAAGAACATCCTGATGATCGGCCCCACGGGCTGCGGCAAGACCGAGATCAGCCGGCGCCTCGCCAAGCTGGCCGATGCGCCGTTCATCAAGGTGGAAGCGACCAAGTTTACCGAGGTCGGCTATGTCGGCCGCGACGTGGAGCAGATCGTGCGCGATCTGGTTGAGGAAGCGGTGCGCCTGGAGCGCGAGCGCCGGCGCGAGGCGGTGCGCGGCGCAGCCAGCGAGGCCGCCATGGGCCGGCTGCTCGATGCCCTCACCGGCAAGGAAGCCAGCGAGGCGACCCGCCTCTCCTTCCGCCAGCGGATCGAAAACGACCAGATGAACGATGTCGAGGTGGAGGTCGAAGTGACCGACGCGCCGGCCGCGCCGATGGAAATCCCCGGCATGGGCGGCAATATCGGCATGATTAACCTCTCGGACATGATGTCCAAGGCCATGGGCGGGCACCAGAAGAAGCGCCGCAAGATGCGCGTGGCCGATGCCTGGGACAAGCTGGTCGAGGAGGAGCAGGACAAGCGGCTCGATCAGGATGATGTCGCTCGCGTCGCCATTGCCTCGGCCGAGCAGAACGGCATCGTGTTCCTCGATGAGATCGACAAGATCGCGGTGAGCGACGTGCGCGGCGGATCGGTGAGCCGCGAGGGCGTTCAGCGCGATCTGCTGCCGCTGATCGAGGGCACGACGGTCGCCACCAAATATGGCCCGCTCAAGACCGACCATATCCTGTTCATCGCCTCGGGCGCCTTCCATGTCGCCAAGCCGAGTGACCTGCTGCCGGAACTGCAGGGCCGCCTGCCGATCCGCGTGGAATTGAAGGGCCTCACTGAGGAGGATTTCGTCGCGATCCTCTCCGACACCAAAGCCTCGCTGCCCGAGCAATATGCCGCGCTTCTGGCCACCGAAGGCGTGACCATCCAGCTCGCGCCGGACGGCATCCGCGCCATCGCGAAGATCGCCGCCGACGTGAACGAGCAGGTCGAGAATATCGGGGCGCGCCGGCTCCAGACGGTGATGGAGAAATTGCTGGAGGATGTGAGCTTCGAGGCGGACACCCGCGCGGGCGAGACGATCACCATCGATGCCGGCTATGTCGAGCGCCAGCTTTCGGGTATCGCCAAGAACACGGACCTGAGCAAATATATCCTCTGAACCGGACGCCTTAAGGGAGCGATTGCGCATGAGCTATGAGACAGTGCTGGTCGAGCAGCGCGGCGCCGTCACGCTGGTCACGCTCAATCGCCCCCAGGCGCTCAACGCCCTCAACAGCCAGGTGCTGGCCGATCTGATCGCCGTGTTCGAGGCTTATGAGGCGGACGAGGGCCAGCGCTGCCTCGTCCTTACTGGCAGCGAAAAGGCGTTTGCGGCCGGTGCGGACATCAAGGAGATGGCCGACAAGACCGGTGCCGACATGTATCGCGCCGAGATGTTCGCCCAGTGGACCAGCCGCATCGCCGCGACCCGCAAGCCGTGGATCGCGGCTGTGGCCGGCTTCGCGCTGGGCGGCGGATGCGAACTGGCGATGATGGCGGACTTCATCATTGCCGCCGACACAGCGAAATTCGGTCAGCCTGAAATCACATTGGGTGTGGCGCCGGGCATGGGCGGATCGCAGCGGCTCACCCGCGCGGTCGGCAAGGCTAAGGCGATGGACCTGTGCCTCACCGGTCGCCGCATGGATGCCGAGGAAGCCGAGCGAGCTGGCCTTGTCGCGCGCATCGTGCCGGCCGACGATCTGCTCGACGAAGCGCTCAAGGCGGCGGAGGCCGTCGCCGCCATGCCGCCGTTGGCCGTCATGGCCAACAAGGAGCTGGTCAACCTCGCCTTTGAGACCACGCTCACGCAGGGGCTGGTCAGCGAACGGCGCATCTTCCAGCTCCTCGCATCCACCGAAGACAAGGCGGAGGGCATGGCAGCCTTTGTGGAAAAACGCCGGCCGGAATGGACCGGGCGCTAGGCGCCCCCGCCACGCGCTGCGCCGACGAGGCACGGCACAACAGGTCGCCCGAAATAATAACAATTTTAAAGATTTGGAGACGTTTCACCCTCTAGGTGGAGCGCTCACGGCGAGCGGCGCGACTTGATGAGACGAGCCCTCCGTGGTTGACCGAAATAAGATGTGAGATGTGACGGTGGGTAACATCAAAGGCCGAGGCAGCCCCCTGCGTCATCACCCCGAAGCGGTTGAAATCGATCTGATTCGCGGTCTCTTTCACGCCTTCGCGCCGGCGCTGGTCATGACGATCAGCTTTCTGTCTGCGGGGCTGGTGATCCTGAACCGCACCGGGGACAGCATCCTGCTCGTCCTGCTGATCCTGGGCGCGGTTGCGTCCGTCGCCCGCCTCGTGTCGGCGCATCTGATCGCACCGATCATCCATGCCGAAGGGGTGACGATCGAGCAGGCGAGATATCTCGAGCGGCTCTTCGCGATTCCCTATCTCTGCTTTTCCCTTGTGCTTGGCCTGTTCGGCTTTCGCCTGCTCCAGCTTCCCTCGGCGGACACCCATATGGTGGCTGCGGCCCTGTCGCTGAGCTATTGCGCCGGTGTCGCTGTCGGCATGGGATCGCGGATGTGGATCGCCGTACCGAGCATGATGCTGGCGCTCGGGCCGGTGATCGCCGCGATGCTGCTGCAGCCCGACTTTCTCTACAAGCTCAGCGGCGCCGTGATGGCGGCGATCCTGCTCAGCGGCATCCAGAGCCTGCGCGGCAAGCAGAACCGCTCGGCCGACGACATTGCGCTGCGCATCGCCTTCTCGCACCTCGCCCGCAAGGATGCGCTGACCGCCCTCCCCAACCGCATCGCGCTGCGCGAATGGTGGGAGCAGGTTGTTGCTTCCGGGGCGGAGAACAAGCTGGTCGCGGTCCATTATCTTGACCTCAACGACTTCAAGCCGGTCAACGATCGCCATGGCCACCCGGTCGGAGACGCCCTGCTCGCCGCCGCCGGCAAGCGCATCGCCCGGACGATAAGGGACAGCGATATCGTCGCGCGGCTCGGCGGGGACGAATTTGCGGTCATCCAGTATGACATCGTGAACGCCGACGACGCCGCCCAGCTCGCCGCCCGCATCCGGGAGGCGATCACCCAGCCGTTCAGCATCGGCGCGCTGACCCTCAAGATTTCGACCGGCCACGGCTTCGTGGTGTCGCGCGGCCGGGACGAAGCGCTCGAAGACCTGCTCGCCCTTGCCGACAAGGCGCTCTACACCAGCAAACAGGGCGGCGAGATCTCGCAATATGAGGCCGTCGAGACAATCACCCGCCGCGTCGCCTGATCAGCACGTCCATCTCCGCCCCGCCCGGTAGCCACTTGGGTCAACAAGTGTGACGCGCGGGTCAAGCCAGCAGCGTTGGATTCACGCGCCTTGTGCGGCATAGCCTGAAGGCGCGGCCCCACCTGCTCATCGCGCGCAGGCGGCCGAACGTCGGGAGAGGATATGAAGACGCACGGGCTTGCTTTTCTGGCCGCAACGGCGCTGCTGGGCGCCAGCGCTTGCCAGATGACGACCTCCACCACTTCGGTAGCGACGGAAGCCGGCATCGGCCACGCGCAGATGGTGAAGGCCGACGATCAGCCCGGCCAATGGGCATCCTACAGCCGGACCTGGGACGAACAGCGCTACAGCCCGCTCGACCAGATCAATGACAGCAATGCCCATCGCCTCGGCCTCGCCTGGTTCGACGATCTCGATACCTATCGCGGCGTGCAGGCGACGCCGCTGGTGATCGACGGCGTGCTCTACAATGAGAATATCTTCAACGTCGTCACGGCCTATAATGCCAAGACCGGCGAGAAATTGTGGGTTTACGACCCCAAGGTCGGCAAGGAATGGGCCGGCCTCGCCTGCTGCGGCCCCTCCTCGCGCGGCCTTGCGGCCTGGGGCAACAAGATCATCATCGGCGCGCTGGATGGGCGGCTGATTGCCATCGATCGCAAGACCGGGGCCGAGCTCTGGTCCGCGCAGACCTTCGATCGCAAGGAGCAATATTCGATCACCGGCGCGCCGCGCGTCTATGACGGCAAGGTGATCATCGGCAATGGCGGCGCGGACTATGGCTCGCGCGGCTTCGTGGCCGCCTATGATGCCGAGACCGGCAAGCGGCTGTGGAAATTCTACATCGTCCCCGGCAACCCCGCCAACGGCCCGGACGGCGAAGCCTCCGACAGCGCGATGAAGATCGCCGCGCCGACCTGGCACGGCAAATTCTGGAAGACCGGCGGCGGCGGCAATGCGTGGGACAGCTTCGCCTACGATCCCGAACTGAACCTCGTCTACATCGGCACCGGCAATGGCAGCCCGCAAAGCTGGCATCACCGCAGCGACAGCAAGGGCGACAATCTGTTCCTCTGCTCCATGGTGGCGGTGGATGCGACCACGGGCGCCTATAAATGGCACTACCAGATGGTGCCCGAGGAGGACTGGGATTATACCTGCACCCAGCCCATCGTGCTCGCCGACCTCAAGATCGACGGCAAGCTGCGCAAGGTGGCCATGCAGGCGCCGAAGAACGGCTTCTTCTACGTGCTGGACCGCGCGACCGGCGCGCTGATCTCCGCCAAGAGCTATGTGTCGGTCAACACATGGGCCAGCCATGTCGACATGAAGACGGGGCGCCCGGTGGTGCTGCCCACCGCGCATAACACGACCACGCCGCACATCATGAGCCCGAGCTGGATGGCCGCGCACACCTGGCACCCGATGAGCTACAGCCCCAAGACCGGGCTGGTCTATCTCTCGGCGCAGGAGCAGGGGTCGATCTACGCCAACCAGCCGGACGGTGCGTATCAATATGTGCGCGGGCGCAACAACACCGGCTTCGATCATGCCAACCAGCCGGACCTGCGCAAACAGCTGATGAACGAGATCATGGCGAGCGAGAAAGGCTATCTGCTCGCCTGGAACCCGGCAACCCAGAGCGAGGCCTGGCGCGTGCCCTATCCGCATCCGGGCTCAGGCGGCGTGCTGACCACGGCGGGTAACATCCTCGTGCAGCCGACGATCAACAAGACCGTCGCCATCTACCGGGCGGACAATGGCCGGAAGCTCTGGGAGATGAACGTCGATCAGGCCGGCGTCGCGGGCGCGATGACCTATATGATCGACGGCGAGCAATATATCGCGCTCAATGTCGGCTGGGGCGGCTCGCCGGTCTATAATCTCGCCAAGGATGGCCCCTTCCGCTTCGCCACCGCGAAGCTGCTGGTGTTCAAGCTGGACGCCAAGGGCGTGACGCTGCCGCCGATGAAGACGCAGGAAGAGACCGCCTATCTGCCCCGCCAGCGCATCCCTACCGAGGTCGCGGCGCGCGGCGCGGCTCTCTATGGCGAGACCTGCAA
Source organism: Sphingobium sp. B8D3A (assembly GCF_025961995.1). Lineage (NCBI taxonomy): Bacteria > Pseudomonadati > Pseudomonadota > Alphaproteobacteria > Sphingomonadales > Sphingobiaceae > Sphingobium > Sphingobium sp. B8D3A. The sequence continues at coordinate 2,807,521 of NZ_JAOQOS010000001.1, forward strand.
TCGCTGCCATGGCGACAATGCCGTCGGCGGCATCAAGGATCTGCGGCGGATGAGCAAGGACGCGCATGACGGCTTTCTCGACATTGTGTTGAACGGAACCCTGCTCCACAAGGGCATGCCCAATTTCAGCGGGGTGCTGACCAAGGCGCAGGCCGAAGACATCCACGGCTATCTCATCACCCGTGCTCAGGAAGACTGGTAAGGGCACGGGAACGGGCACCCCGCGCCGACGTTAGACCAATGAGAGACAACAGGCGTGGGACGAGATCATGACGAGACAAGCGAAAACCGATAAACCGAACTCGGCAACCCCGCGCCGCGCGAGGACCAAGGCCGTGAACCCGCGTCAGTTGCCCGTAGTGGTGGAGCATGACAAAAGCACGACGCAGGTCATTGCCGACAAGGCGGTCAAGACCGGCCGCGCCCTTGGCAAGACCAGCGTGCGCCTGGCGCAACCGATCGTCAAATCGATCAAGCATGAGGATAACCGCACGCTCGCCAAGATGGTGGTCGCAGCGGTGACGCCGCGCCTCATCAACTACGGTCTGCGCTTTGCGGTCCGCAATCCGGTGCTGACTGTCGCCGGCATATTGGTGGCTGCGACCATCATCGGCTCGCAGGGTGATGGGGCCGAAGAGGAGAGCTGAGCTCTTCTCCGACAGCGGCACAAACGCAAACGCCGGGGCAAAACCCCGGCGTTGCTGTTTATGGCTGAGGGCGTTCCGGGCGCTTAGTGCGGCCCCTTCCCGTCCGACACGCCGCCCCAATCCTCATTGGCCCGCGCGATCAGATAGCCATGGATCGCCTCGGCATCCTCGGCCGAGATGAGGTCCGCAAAGCTCGCCATCCCCTTGTCGGCATAAATGCCCTTGAGCACGATGTCGTTGAACTTGGCGTGCGTCTCGCGGGTCATCATCCGCAGATCCTTGACGCCGCCGATGGCCTGCTGGCCGTGGCACACCGCACAGGTCTCGGCGAAGAGCTGCGCCCCGCGTGCGACCTGCGCCTCGCTGGCGCGGAGCGGTGGCGGCTCCGGCGCTTTCGCGGCAGGCTGGAGGGCTGGCAATTGCGCCGTGCCGCCCAGCTTGAACACGATCAGCCGGGCCGGCGCACGTGGCATCTCGATGCCCTGCCCGCGCTCGACCATGGCGGCGCCCCCGCCCCAACCGGCATTGACGGCGACATATTGCACGCCATCGAGCGTGTAAGTGATCGGCCCGGCGACCGGCGCGCTCTGCACCGGCATTTCCCAGAGCAGCTTGCCGTTGCGGGCATCGAAGGCCGCGAAGGTCTGGCGTGTCGTGCCCTCGAAAACAAGGTCGCTGCCCGTGACCATCACGCCGCCATTGCCGTGGCGCGGCAACGGGATTTTCCAGGCCGCTTTCTGCTTCACCGGATCCCAGGCCAGGAGATAGGCCTTGTCCATGGCCACGGCCTCTTTCATCAGCTCGCCACGCTTCTTCGCCGCCTCGCCGGTGTATCCACCCCAGCCCGCATTGGAACGGAACGGCTTGGGCTGGAAATCGGGATCGAGCGCCAGCGCCATGCCGGATTCGTAGAGGGGGAAGTAAGCCAGCTTGGTTCGCGGGCTATAGGCCATGGGGAACCAGTTATGCGCGCCGCCCGGCCCCGGCTTCACCAGAAACGGATCCTGGCCATAATGCGCATCCGGGTTCATCTTCGGGCGGCCGGTCTTGGGATCGATGCCGAGCGTCCAGTTCGCAGGCGCAATCTGACCGGCCGAGATAAACGCGCCCGTCGCGCGGTCCAGCACGTAGAAATAGCCGTTCTTCGGCGCCTGCATCAGCACCTTGCGGTCCCGTCCGCCGATCTTCAGGTCCGCAGTGACGATGGATTGCGTGCAGGTGTAGTCCCAGTCCTCCTCGGGCACCATCTGGTAGTGCCAGGCATATTTGCCGGTCTCGACATTCACCGCGACGATGGAGCAGATGAAGAGGTTATCGCCCTTGCCATTGCTGCGATAATGCCAGGAGAGCGGCGACCCGTTACCCGTGCCGATATAGACAAGCTTGAGCGCGGGATCGTAGCCGATGCTGTCCCACGCATTGGCCCCGCCGCCCAGCTTCCAATAGTCGCCGGACCACGTCTTGCGGATCATCTCCATGACATTGTCGGACGCGGCGCCATCCGGCCCCTTGGCGGGATCGCCCGGGGTCAGGTAGAATTTCCAGGCTTCCTTGCCGGTATCGGCATCATAGGCCGCGACGAAGCCGCGAATGCCCATGTCGCCGCCGCTATTGCCGACGACCACCTTGCCGTCGAACACGCGCGGTGCGCCGGTGATGGTATAGGGCATGTCCTTCGGCGTGCTCTGCACCGACCAGACCGGCTTGCCGTCCGCCGCATTGAGCGCAATCACCCGCCCGTCCAGCGTCGCGATGATGACCTTGCCCTTCCACAGCGCCAGGCCCCGCGCTACCGGCTCGCAGCACGCATAGCGCCCGAACTCGCGCTGCACCTGCGGATCATAGGTCCACAGGCGCTTGCCGGTGCGGGCATCATAGGCAATCGTGATGTTCCACGGGAGCGTGTTGTAGAGCACGCCATCGGCATAGAGCGGCGTCGCCTCGACACCCCGGAAGGTATCGAGATCGTCATACCAGGCGATGCCGAGCTGGCTTACATTCTGCGCATTGATCTGGTCGAGCGGACTGTAGCGCTGGGCGCTGTAGGTGCGCCCGTCATGCAGCCAGTCCGTGCCGTCGGTCGCCTGCGCCGCCATCCGCGCGCTGTCGACCTCGGCCCGGCCGCTGGCCTGCAACTGCGCCATGAACGCAACCATCAGCGCGCCCAGAATCAGCAGGGCTATGCCCACCGCTCCGGCGGGCCGTCTCCACATCGCCATCATCGTGTTCAGTCCTTCGGCGGCTGGCCAATCGGCTGCGATCCATCAACCCAGCGACCGACCTTGAACGAGTCCATCTGCGCCTTCGTGCCCGGCGGGCGGTGATAGGCGCCGACTTCATCCCGATCCGGCGTGAACACCTTGCCGGAGACCGGATTGGGATAATGGAACGGCACGATGTAATAAGCGGGATAGGTCAGGTAGACGACCGAGGGCGGCAGATCCGGCGGCGGATCGAACTTGTCCGGCCAGGTGTTGTTCATCGCCCATTTGCCCCAGCCTTCCCAGCTGGTGTACATGGTGAAGGGCCCGGTCAGGCGGCTGATCTTCCAGACGCCATTCTCCTTACGATATTCATTCTCGTAGAGCGGCAGGCCCCAGCCGCCATTGCTCATCACGAAGGCCCGCGCCCGCACCCAGCCGGTCTTGCCGTCGGCGGAAATGTCCGGGATCGGCTGGAACTGCATGTGGTTGGCGAGCACACCCTTCTTGGTGCCGTCCGGCCCGAAGGCCTTTTGCATATATTCGAGCACCCGCGCCTTGCCGAGGAAGATGCCCTTGCCGCCAATCTCCAGCGTGGCATCCTCGGTGAACAGCTCGGACAGCGGATGCCACTGGCTCTTGTCGACGAAATAGCCGTAGCTGCGCTGCAGCTTCTCGATGGCGTTGAGGTCTTCCAGTCGTGTGATGCGCTCATCCAGGGCGGCGAGGCGCTCTGCGGCCGTCTTGGGGGCGGCTTGCGCCGAGGCCTGCGTCACAGGAAGCAGGGCGGATGCGGCGATCAGGGCCGCGACGATGCGGGTCCGGTTCATCATGGTTGCCTCATTCCCTTTGCTGCGCTGCTCTCTTCGCGCTTGCCGCTCTCCATGCCGCGATCCGGGCGGCCAACGATGTCATCGCCCTCCATCGGCAGCGCCTTGAGCGACTGGCCGGTGACCGGATGATCGTAGCTGAAGGCCGGGAGATAAGCGTTCGGGAAGGAGCGGTAGACCTCCGTCGGCGGCTTGTCCGGCGGGAACAACGCGCTCGGCCCGTCCATCTGGATCGCATATTTGGCAAAGCCCAGATCATAATCGGTCATGGCGGTGACATAGAAGTGCAGCGTGTCGAACTTCCACACCCCGCCTTCCTTCACATATTTATTCTCGTAGATACCAACGCCCCAACGGCCGTTCTCGCCGGGCCGGGCGAGCATCACCATGCCCTGCCAGCGCCCCGTCGCCGTGCGGCCATCCGGCGCCACCACAACAATGGGCTGCAGCATCATGTGATTATTGAGGCTGCCCGCGCTCAGGCCCTGCGGCCCAAAGAGCAGCATCGCCTGCCGGATGCGCGCCGGACCGATATAGACCCCTCGCTGCCCATATTCGAACTGCCCGCGCGCGGTGAACAGGTCCGCCGCCTGGTTCCACAGGCCCTTGTCGAAATAATAGCCAAAGGTCGCGGTGAGGTTCTCGATGGCGAGCTGGTCCTCCAGCGCTTGCACCCGCTTCTGATAGGCGGCGACCTTGCCCCGCAGCGCCGCGTCACTCTGGGCGGCAGCGGGCGCAGGTGCCGTGATGACAAGGCCGCCAATCAGCGCGGCCATGATGCTGGTGCGGGCGCTCATTTCACGGTCTCCGACACGGGCTGGCCAGTCACGGGATTGGGCGCGTGGAACGGCGGAAGCGTGCGATCCGGGAAGGCCCGCGTACTCGTCGACGGGCGATCCGGCGGCATGGCCTTGCTGGCCGCGCTGCGTGTCAGCCCCTCACCGGGCTTGAGGCGTGCCCAGCCCTTTTCATAAGGCGCCACGAAATTGATGTAGAGGTGCAACCGCGCGATTTTCCACACGCCGTCCTCCTTCACATAATCATTCTCGTAAATGCCGTCGCGCCACTCGGCGTGCTGCTTGTGCTGGCCGAGCATTCCGAGGTCACGCCAGCGCGCCTTGGCGCTGCGGCCATTGGGCGCGACATCCACGACCGGCTGGAGCGTCACCCACTCATTGAGCTGGCCGTAGATCAGCCCATCCTGACCGCCATGCAGGGCCTTCAGATAATCGCGGATGCGGTCCTTGCCGATATAGACACCATCGGCGCCGATCTCGATACTGCCCTTGTCCGCGAACAGGTCGGCCGCGTCCTGCCACAGGCCCCGGTCGAGATAATAGCCAAAGGCGCGCTGCAGCTTCATCACCGCGCGGGCGCCCTCCAGTTTCTCGACGCGCGTGGTGAGCGTGTCGATCTCGCGATCAATGCCCGTCTGCATCTGCGCCTGCACCGGCCCGGCCGCGATCAGCAGCCCGCACAGTGCCAGCCCCAGTCCCAGCGATGCCGCACGCCTCATCGCAGCTCTCCCATCGGCACGGCCCGCAAGGCGAAGGCGCCTGGGTCCTGCCCCTTGAGGGCGGGATCGAAGAGGAAGCGGCCCTTGCTCTCCACCGCATAGGCAAAGCCATCGAAGTGGGTGACGCCGGGCACGCCATCCATGCCGTCCTTGAGCAGTTTCACGGTCACATCATCTCCTTCGATGGTGAGCAGGCTGATCCGCCCTGCCGGCCCTTCGGCCTGCAGGAAGCGATTGCCCCCGACGGGCCGCAGGCCATCCGGGCCGTTGAGCGGCTGCGAGACATTGAGCTTGGTCAGGCCGGCAAAGCTGCCATCCGCCCGCCGGTTGACCCGCAGCATCGTGTTCTGCCGGACATTGTTGACGTAGAGCGTGCCATCCTCTCCGAACGCGATGCCATCGACTCCGCCGAGCAGGGCCTTATCCTCGACCAGCAGCGACACCGCCTCTGCACCCGGCGCAAGCGTGAAGATGCGCCCATTGGTGGTCTCGGCGATATAAGCCGTGCCATCCTTGGCGAGCGCGATGTCATTACACGCGCTGGCCGGCGCAGGCATCTCGTAGCGCTTCTTGAGATCGCCCGATGCGAGGTCGAAGGCGACGAGCGCGGACACCGCCCCTGCCTGCCCCATCGGCACCGAGCAGGCCCAAAGTGTGTTGGTCCGCTCGTCGACGAGCACGCCCAGCACCGCCGCCAGCTTGTTCTTCTCGTCCGGACGGATCCAGGCGACGGCCTGCGTACTGCCGGGCACCGCACGGTAGATATTGCCCTTGAAGCTGCTGATGTAGAAATTGCCCTTGGAATCGACGTCGGCATTCTCGGGGAACACGCCCTTGTCCGCGACGATGACGTCCTTCGGCAGCGCCTTGGCGAACGGCGCGGGCATGAGATAGGGCACTTCGTTGGAGATCGTCTCGATCCGCGCGATGCGGCCATTGGCGATCTTGAAGATGCTCACGAAACCCACGGTGCGCGCATAATGCGCCTCGGCCGGGTAGCTCTGCCCGTCCCGCCCGGTGAACTGCATCTGCGCCCCGGAGAGGTCGCGATAGCCAATCACAGCGACCAGCCCGCGTGCCTCGTCGACCGCCACGACCTCATGGCGCAGAGCCTCGACCTCACCGAACAGGCCGCGCGTCAAAGGCGCCGCACAGCCGGCATCCTTTGCACTTTTGGCGGCCAGCAAACCGGTCACCGGCACGCCATTCTCGATGGTCGTGCAGCCCTTGTCGAAGCTGACCGCCGGTCCTTCCCCATTCGCGGCGACCGAGGAGAAATAAGCATCGACCAAAGCCTTCATCTGACCGCGCGGCAGACGTGCCTTCGGGCTGAGGCTGCTCGTCAGGCTCTTGGCCGGCGCGTAGGTAACCGGATCACCGAAGGGCTGGCGCCCCTGCTTGCGCCGGATGACGGATTGCACGGCGGCAATCCTGCCGCCCTCCGTCGCCATGTCCATGGCGTAGAAGCCGGGCTGGCCATGATCCTCGACAGAACCGAACCAGACCACGCGGCCCGTCTGGCTGTCCGTCACCACCAGCGGCGCATCATCGACCGCCTTGATGGTGACCCAGGAGCTTTCGCCGATGCGGACCGGCACGCTGTTCTCGGCGTAGAGCACCGGATCGGCCCATGCCACGCCGACCGGATCGGCCTTGGCCATCGCGCTCATAAAGCTGCCCGCGAGCTGGCTGAGGCAGGCGGAGTCGCAAGGCGCAGAAGATTGTGCCGTGGTCTGCGCCATGGCCGGCGCGGTGACGAGCGCGCAGAGCGCGGCTGCGGTGAGAAACGCGCGCCTCATTCGCCCTGCTCCCCATGCTCGCGGCCGGTCGCCCAGGGATTGTGCATGAAATAGGGCACATAGGTGAACACGGCCTCGATCTCCTGAATCGCGCCGTCTCTCACGCGGAAGGCTTCCAAGAGCGTGATCGAGTTCGGCCATTTGAGCGCGGTCTTCATCTCGCGCCCGTCGGTCAGCTTGTAGCGGTCCACCTCATTGTCATGATCGAAGAAGCCGGAGGCGATGACGACGCCGCGCTCCTCGTCGACCAGCGGGAAGCGCCGCTCGCGGATGCGCTTGTTAATGTAGTAGATGCCGAGCTTGAACTGTTCGAGGCAGCCCGAGGCCAGCGAAGCCGCATTGCCATTCGCGCCCGGCTCGGCGGAAACGCCCTTGCCCGGCGCGGTGGTGCTGATGCCGTTCTCCAGCCGCCCGCAATCCTCCGTGAACGGCGCAAACACCGTGCCGTCATTACGCTCGACGGTGTTGAAGTAGCTCTGCGCCACCGCAATCAGCCGCGCCCGCGAGACGCGCTGATCGGGCGGCAGAACCTCGTTGAAGGCAGGGTGATGCGCGACCTTGTCCGGATCGCCAAAGGGCGCCGGCAGACCCGTGCGGCGATGTACGACCGTCTCGATCTGGTCGATCTTGTCGTCCTGCACGCGCATCCGCATCGCATAATATGCGGGCTCGCCATGCTCCCATACGACGCCGAACCAGGCGACCTGCCCGGTGAGCGGATCGGCGGCTTCGAGGCCCGTTGGCGCGACCTTGCTGATCGAGCGCCACAGACCCTTGCCGATCGGGATGACGACATTGTTCTCGGTAAACTGCACGTCCGCCGCGAGCTTGAGGGACGCGGGGTCCTTCTTCGCCAGCGCCGCCATGTAATCGCGCGCATAGCCGATCAGACAGTCGCGGTTGCACGTGGGAATATTGACAGCGCTGCGCTCGCCAAAGGCCTGCGCTATGGCTGGTGTCGCCGTCGTTGCCAGAAGCGCGGCGCCTGCCGCGACCATCAGCCGCGTGTGCCAGCGGTGAACCCTGTTGCTCACAAATTTCCCCTCCTGTCGCCTTCCGCCCAGCGATGCCTGCACTGATCGCTTGTTACGGAGCAGGCCCACCATAGGAGGCGTTTCGCGCGCTTGTCACGCGCTGAAGGTCGGAAAAGTCACGGATTTCCAGATCAGCCCGGCGAATGTCCGGCTCGATCAAGGTCGCCCTGAGGGGCCAGCGTCGAGAGCGCGTCCGGCGGCGGCCTTCTCCCGTGAGGGCGAGCCCTCACGTGCAGATGGTCGCGGTGAGGACCGGAATGCCGGTATACAAAATGCTGACCAGACCGGTGACGGCGCTGGCAAAGGCCAGCCAGGTGAGCAGGTCCATGCGACCGGAGCGGGGCCGAAAGACCCAGCATAGCCATGCCGCCGCGCCGACCGAAACCAGGTAGATGACCACCAGCACCACCCGCGCGGCGCTCACGCTGGCGAGGCCGGCATCGTCCCAGCCCCAGGCGCAGGCGAGGCCCTGCACGGCATATAGCAGCGCGAATGCCGCCGCCCAGGCGATCAGCCCTGCCATCGCTCTGAACAGCGCAGTCATGCCAGCAGTCCGGGAAGATGGGTGCACATGAGCGTGATGGCGCAGACGGCAATGGCATAATCCGCCCAGAGCCGCGCGATCCTGGGCTCGGCACCATGGGTAGCGGCCACAAATCCTGCCCGACGCCGTTGCCAGACGAACAGGCCGATCAACAGAGCGAGTGCCGCATGCAACATGGCGTAGCCGAGCAGCACGGCCACCACCGCCCCATAAGCATGCAGCGTGGGCGCGGGGGCCAGCAGCCAGGCCGTCACGATCAACGCAGCCAGCAACGTCGCCAGCCCACTCCCGGCAATGGCAACATGGCGCAAGCGGCGGCCGAACAGCGTGGTCACTCCCGCCCCCGCGAGCCCTGCCAGCAAAATCGGGAGGGAAGGCAGGACGAGCGCCGGCGGGGGCCAGTTCGGGGCGATGATCCAGAGAAAGGCATGGCCGAACAGGAGCGCGCCGAAGAAGGTGCCATTGGCGAACAGCAGGAACACGCTGCCCCACCAGCCGGGCGATCCGCCTATCTCGGCATGGGGCGGCGCCTCGACCCCATGTCCGATGGGCAGCGCGCCGCGAACCTGCTTATCGCCAAGGAGCCACGCCCAGCGCCAGCCAAGCGCCGCCAGCAGGATGAGCGGCACCGGCGCCAAGATGTAGAGCTTGAACAGCATCAGCAGGAAGAAGCTGCCGGTGACCATCGCCGTCCACAAAGGCAGCGTCGTGTTGCCCGGCAGGACGACGATGTGCTCCACCCGCCCGCTTGCCGTGTCCACGGCCAGCGTCTCGCGCCAACCATGGCGCGGCTCGGCGAGATAGCCCTCCCCGCGCGCCAGCGAAAGCGCAAGGTCGGGCGCCTTTTCGAGCGGCTCGCGGTCATCGACATGGGGCAGGCTCGCGATGTTGTAGGATGGCGGCGGCAGCATCATCGCCCATTCCAGCGTCCCCGCATTCCACGGGTTGCGGCGGGTGCGCGGCGCGTGGAAGATCTGCAGCGCGATATCGATGACGAACAGCGCCACGCCGGTCGCCATCACGAAGCCGCCGACCGACGAGAGCAGATTATAGCCCGTCCAGCCGAGCCCCTCGGGATAGCTGTCGATGCGGCGGGGCTGGCCGAGCAGGCCCACCAGATGCATCAGGAAAAAGGTCAGGTGAAAGCCGGTGAAGATCAGCCAGAAGGCCGCCTTGCCGAGCGTGTAGCTATACTGCCGCCCCGTAAAATGCCCGAGCCAGTAATAGGCCGCCGCCAGCATCGGGAAGACGAAGCCGCCGAACAGCACATAATGGAGATGCGCGGTGACGAAGGCGCTGTCATGCGCCTGCCAGTTGAACGGCACCATGGCGACCATCACGCCGGTCAGCCCGCCCATCACGAAGGTGACAAAGAAGCCGATCAGGTACAGCATCGGCAGCTTCATTTGCGGTCGGCCGGCCCATAGCGTGCCCAGCCAGGCAAAGATCTGCACCCCGGTCGGCACCGCCACCAGGGTCGAGGCGGCGGAGAAGAAAGCCAGCGCCATATGGGGAATGCCGACGGTGAACATGTGATGCACCCACAGCCCGAAACTCAGAAAGCCGAGCGCGAGGATCGCCGCCACGATCCAGCCATATCCAAGGATACGGGTCCGCGCCATGACCGGCAGGATGGTCGAGATCGCGCCGGCGGCCGGCAGGAAGATGATGTAGACCTCCGGGTGGCCGAACAGCCAGAAGAGGTGCTGCCACAGCAGGGAGTCCCCGCCCCGCGCCGCATCGAAGAATGGCCAGCCGAACGCACGTTCCAGTTCGAGCAGGATCGAGCCGAGGATGAGCGGCGGGAAGCCGATCAGCATCATCAGCGCCGTCACCAGCATGTACCAGGCGAATAGCGGCATCCGATCCAGCGACATGCCGGGCGCCCGCAATTTGAGGATCGAGACGACGATATCGACCGCCGTCACCATCGCGGAAATCTCAACAAAGGTGATGCCAAGCAGCCAGAAGTCGGAATTGATGCCCGGCGAATAGGGTTTGGACGAGAGCGGCGTGTACATGAACCAGCCGGCATCGGGCGCGACGCCCAACAGCATCGCCACGATCAGCATCGTGCCGCCGAACAGATAGCACCACCAGCCATAGGCGGTGATGCGCGGGAAGGCGAGATCGCGCGCACCCAGCATCTTGGGGAGCATGTACATCGCGAACCCTTCGAACATGGGAATCGCGAACAGGAACATCATGATGCTGCCATGCATCGTGAACAGCTGGTTGTAGATATCCGGCCCGACGAAGGTGCTGCCCGGCGTCGCCAACTGGGCGCGGATCAGCATCGCCAGCAGGCCGCCGATCAGGAAGAAAATGAAGGCGGTCACCATCAACCGCACGCCGATCACGCTGTGATTGACCGTCGAGATGGTGCCCCGCCAGCCGCGCGGCGTTCCCCAGATGCGCTCTAGGGCACGATGAAGCTGGAGCGCCTTCACTGCCCCTCCCCCGCAACAAAGCGCGCCCAGCCCGCTGGATCATGCGCGACGACGCGGAAAGCGTGACCCGTGTGCCCGGGGCCGCAAAACTCGGCGCACAGGCCATGATAGACGCCCGGCACGCTGGCCTCGATGCGCAGGACATTGCGGTGGCCGGGAATGGCATCCATCTTGCCCGCGAGACGCGGCACCCAGAAAGCGTGAATGACGTCGAGCGTCCGCAGTTCGACATCAACCGGCTGGCCGGCGGGAATGTTGAGCACATCCTGCGTGACGACACCGCCGGTGCGACCGGGCTGCGTGAAGGTCCACTGCCATCGGCTCGCTTCGGCAACGATGCGCAGGATCTGCGCATCGTTGCGCGGCAGCAGCCGCTCGCCAATGACCAGACCATAAGCCAGCAGCGCGACGAGAACGACGGACGGGAAGATGAGCCCGCCGCCGATGATCCACCGCTTGAACGAGGTCGGGCGCTCCAGTGAGCCGCGTCGAAAGGCGAGCGCGAGCAGCGCGCAGACCAGCACAAGGATCGCCACCGCCCCGGCCAGCATGACCCACCATAACGATGCGATGGCATCCGCTGCAGGCCCTGCGGGCTCCAGCGTCGAGTAACGGCCGGCACAGCCGCTGGAGAAAAACGCCGCGCCGGGCATTATGACCCGAGAGCGCAGACAGCGTAAAGGACGGCCATGCCCAGCACCGAACAGCGCGAGGATGCGCTGACCGACCCGATCAGCGCGAACCCCTCGTTCGATGACGCGGAATCGAAAATCGCGGTGTCCGGTCACCCCGTTCACGCCATGCTGGTCTCGTTCCCGATCGGCCTTGCGGCCTGCGCGCTCGGCGCCGATCTCTTCTACTGGTGGACCGGAGACGGCTTCTGGGCGCGCGCGGCGCTGTGGAGCACCGGCATGGCCTTTCTGATGGGCCTGCTCGCCGGCCTTTCCGGAACGGTCGAGCTGCTTAGCGTGCCGGGTATTCGCGCTCGTGCGGCAAGCTGGACGCACTTCATCGTCGCGATCACCTTGCTGTCCGTCCTCGGCGCCAATTGGGGCTATCGGCTGTCCGGCTATGAATCCGCCGTGCTCCCTTATGGCCTGCTGCTCTCCGTGCTGTCGGCCATTTTCGTGGCCTTTGCCGGGTGGCATGGCGGCAAGCTGGTGTTTGACTATCAAATCGGCACCTCGTCGACCGGCAATTGACGGCCGCGCGGCGTCGTCAGCCAGTCCGGCATGGTCAGGTCGAGAGAAGGCTTGCTCAGCACGATCGCAAAGATCGCCGCGCACAGAAGGAGGGCGAGCAGCACGAGCGGCAGGATCGGCGAGGGCTGGCGCTGATTGCCATGCTCGCCCATCCGCACGACGAGATTGCCGATCCAGGCGTGCAGCCCGACCAGCAGCCCCACAAACAGCAGCTTGGCGAACATCCAGGGCACGAACACTTCGCGCAGGAACAGCAGCGCCGTGCCGGCCGAAACCGCGACCACCGCAGCCGGCGTCAGCAAATGGGTATACCCATAATGGGAGAACCGGCGGATGCGCTGATACGCCTGCTGGCCCTGCCCGCGCTCATGCTGCGCCAACAGCAGCGGCAAGGCGATCAGGCCGGCAGCCCACAACAGGATCGCGGCGATGTGCAATCCTTTGATGAGCGGGATCCATGCTGTCACGCGGGCTTCCACCGCCAGCCATCGCTCCAGGCGCGCCGCGCGATCAATCCGGCGATCACGGCATAAGGCAGCATCGCCGGCACCCACATGATCAACCCGGCAAGCTGCTGATCGTGCAAGGGATCGATCCCATAAGCGAGGGGCGCGATGCGGTGATGTGGATAGAGCACGCGCGGCGCGAAGGTGATCAGCGCACCCAGCAGCCCCATCTGCCCGACCCCGGCGGCAAGCGTGACCATCGCCGCCGGCCATGCCGCGCGCGCCGAGAGTATCGCGTGCCAGAACCAGATGGCGGTGCCGAGCAGGGAAATCTGCATCAGCCAGTACAGGGCATGATCATTGAGCGCCGCCGTGTAGAAAGCGGGAATGTGCCAAAGCCAGAGCGCGCCCGTGGATGCGGCGAAGGGCAGCGCCGCGCTGCCGGAGCGCCCGCGCGGCAGAAGAAGCGCAAAGACCGGCGCCGCGCAGGCAACCAGCAGAATGTGGTGCACGGTTCTCGCGGAGAACAATGCGCTTGCGAGCGCACAGAGCGGCGACACGAAGGCGATCAGCATGATGCCGCAACCGGCGGCGACGAGTCCGGGCCGCTGTCGCCCGACGGTCGCGAGCAGCAGGATCGTCCCGCCCAGCATGGCGGCCAACAACCAGGGATCGAAGTTCCAGCTAAGGAGCAGCAGGCTCGGGTCCGGTGGTGCGCCACAATAAGGGATATTCGTGACGATTATACTTCCCCGAAAAGGTCCCAGGAGGAGTTGAGCAGCATCCCCGCCGCCACATGCCAGACCAATTGAACCAACGCCGCCAATCCGTGAGGGTTCCCGCCCGCTGGAGCTGGCAGCACACTTGCGAGAAAAGGTTCCCAGGCTAACACTGGCGGCGTCACCGGGTACATCTGCATCTCGGAGGGTTTATGGACATTTCTGAAGCCGGCGGTCGCACCATTGCGGCCGACATCGAAACCGCCTTCAACAGTACGGACCTGGCCCTGCTCGATCTGGCGCGGCTGACGACAAGTATCCTCGAAACCAAACGTACCACGGTGATTGAGCCGGCGCGCTTTCAAAAGCTGTTGGATGATATGTCTGCCGCTCTATCAAATCTCGTCGAGGGACGTCGCAAGATGGTCGCGGTGCACAGAGCGCTCGTCTTGATCAAACGGGAAAGCAACTTGGCTGAGGTCGACTTCGGATGTTTCGGTATTGCTAACAGAGCAGCCGGCAAGCAGCCGGTCGATTCTCAGCGAAGTTGATACCGTTCAAGCCCGACCTTTCGCGACTGCAACTTGGCTGCTCATGCGTTTCACGAGCCGCAGTGTCAGGCGCCGACCCGCGTCGTTCGCAAATTGACGCTGTGATGAGCCTATGCCATAGGCGTCGCCGCCGCCGCGGTTGCCAAAACGATGCAACAGGGACGGCCTGATCAGCGCGAAACGCCTGATTAGCGGGTGTAGCTCAATGGTAGAGCAGCAGCTTCCCAAGCTGACGACGGGGGTTCGATTCCCCTCACCCGCTCCAGCCTTCAGACATTCCTGCCAGCATTAAGCCACCGAACCGGTTGGATTTTCCCGCTCGCCCGATGCATTTGGGGGTAGCCGCTCCACTGCGCTTGATCCACGCTGCGGAGGTCGGCAGATGCAGCGTGTGATGGCCGCTTCCTGACTGATGCGGCCCATTCGTCGGCTCGGGAGACAAAGAATGCGATCAGCGCTGGCAGCCCTCGTCATGATGATCGGCGCGATGTTTCTCTCGAGCGCAGCGACTGCCCAGCCGGCGCAGGCCTCCTCCGGGGGCGAGCCGTCTTCCGCTGCCTGCGTGAAAGACTCGAACGTCGACAGTTGCTGGCAGGCGGGCGTCACGGCGGAACGGCGGGGCGATGCACGCGCCGCCCTCGCCGCCTATGAAGCATCCTGCGACGCGGGTTTTCAAGTGGGCGGCTGCTATGAGGCCGGGAAGATCTATTTTCTGAACAGCACGCTGCGGGACTATGGCGCCGCGAAGGAGAAAATGGCGCGCGTCTGCGATTCATCCGACATCGGGATCGGCCCCTATGCCTGCAAATATCTGGGGATCATCTACCGCAGGGGCCTCGCCGGCCAACCACAGTTGGACAGGGCGTTCAACATCCTGTCCCGCGCCTGCTTCCTCCACAATGACAGCCCGTTCATCGACGGAAATGGCTGCGAAATCCTTGCGGACGACATTCCCGACGCTGATGCGATGGGCGTCTCCGACGATTTGTGGGCGCCCGACTATATCGCTTATCTGGCCTTCGCGATGGGCTGCACCGACGACATGCCAGCACTCTGCACCCGCGCGCTGACGATCCATGACCGCGCCGTTGCCACATCGGCCGGCTGGCTCGCGCGCTGCGCCGAGGATGCCGGGGCAGTGCAGTTCTCGGGGCGTTGCGGGGATCTCGCGCGCGCCGCTACCATCGACAATTTCGACCAGCGTCAGGCCCTTCGCCAGCGTCTCGTGCGGATGTTCGTTCGCGCGACGGAATATGCGGGATAGAGCACGCCCCCGCATCACCGCCAGGCGCGGGCCGCCCTCTGTGTGTCAGATACCGCCGTCGACCGGCTGAAAACCCGCCGCGACCAGCGCCGCGTTGAGATCGTGCACGCAGGCGTCGAGCCGCGCCTGATCGGTGGCGCGGACTACGAAATTGGCCCCGACCTTGCCTTCGCGGAAGAAGGGATAGCTGCCGATCTGGCACCCCTCGTGCCGCCGCTCGATCTGGGCGAGCTGATCGGCAATTTCGCTTTCGGCGACATTGCAGCCGATCGTCCGCGAGAGCAGCGGCGCGCCGCCCTCCAGCTTGCCGGTCAGTTCCGCGAGCATGCCTGCTGTGATGTGCGGCACACCGGCCATGATGAAGATGTTGCCGACCTGGATACCCGGGGCGCCGGAATAATGATTCGGGATCAGCGCGGCGCCCTCCGGCACGCGCGCCATGCGCAGCCGCGCCTCGTTGATGCCACCGCGCGAGGCGTAATAGGCTTCCAGAATTGCACGCGCTTCGGGATGGACGACCACGGGCACGCCCAAGGCAGCCGCAATGGAATCGACGGTGATATCGTCATGCGTGGGGCCGATGCCGCCGGTGGTGAAGAGATAATCGTTGCGGGCGCGCAGAATATTCACTGCCTCGCCGATCGCCGCCGCATCATCGCCCACCACGCGCACTTCCCGCAGGCGGATGCCCTGCACGTTCAGCCAGGTGCCGATCTGCGCCACATTGCGGTCCTGCGTGCGACCAGAAAGAATCTCGTCGCCGATCACGAGAAGGGCGGCAGTCCAGATGCGTTCGCTCATCGCCCGGCTTTAGACCCGGCGCCGCATCGCGCCAAGCGAGACCGGAAAATTTCTGCCCGGCGCCGTCATCCGCCGCCAGCCGCGCGCTGGGCGATGAGCGCCTCAAGGCGCGAGAAACGGTCGGGCGGGAGGAGTTCCACCGGGTTGTAGGTAGCCTCAAAGCACGGGATATCCTCGGGCAGCGCCGTCCATGGCATTTTGCTGGCGATGAAGATCACTGCGTCCAGCTTCACCCGCGCAGGGTCGTCCAGCGTGCCGACCCGCACCCCCGCGCCGAGCCTGCCCAGCCGGGGATAATAGCTCCAGAGCGCCGTGCCGCATGCAGTGCAACGGCAGATTATGTGGTCGCCGCCACTGCCTGCCTTCACGACATGCTCGCTGAGCGTTCCGCTCAAGAGGTCCACGCTTTCGGCCTCCACGAACATGTTGACGACCGATGTCGATCCCGTCTGCACCTGGCAGCGCCGGCAGTGGCAGTTGTTCACGAAGATCGGCGCGCGCGAAACGCGATAGCGCGCCGCGCCGCACGCGCAGCCTCCGCTGAGGTCCCCTCCGGCTATTTCGGCAGCGTCCTGCATTGCGTCCCCCTTCCCCTGGCAAGCCTATCGCCTTTCCGCACGCCTCCCCCTATATGGAGCGGATGACGACCTATCTCACGCCGACCGCCGAAACCCAGAACGTCCGCACCTCCGCCATCAAGCTGCATGGCCCGGAGGGCTTTGCCGGAATGCGCAAGGCGGGGCGGCTGGCCGCCCAGATTCTCGATGCGATCGTACCACTGGTCGTGCCGGGCGCGAAGACCTCCGACATCGATGATTTCATCCGCCAGATGATGCTGGATGCCGGCGCCGTGCCCGCGACACTGGGCTATCACGGCTATGCCTATAGCTGCTGCATCAGCCTCAACAATGTGATCTGCCACGGGATGCCGGGCGACAAGCCGCTCAAGGACGGCGACATCGTCAACATCGACGTCACCCCGCTGGTCGAGGGCTGGCATGGCGATACCAGCCGCATGTACCTGGTCGGCGATGTACCGGTGAAGGCGCGGCGCCTGGTCGACGTGACCTATGACTGCCTGATGCTGGGCATCGAGCAGGCCAAGCCTGGCAATCATCTCGGCGACATCGGTCATGCAATCCAGAGCTATGCCGAGCGGCATCGCTATGGCGTGGTGCGGGATTTCTGCGGCCACGGCCTCGGCCGGGTGTTCCATGACGCGCCCGAGGTCATCCATGTCGGGCGGCCCGGCACCGGCCCCGAATTGCGGCCGGGCATGATCTTCACCATCGAGCCGATGATCAATGCCGGCAAGCCGACGGTGAAAATGCTCGAGGATGGCTGGACGGCGGTCACGCGCGACCGCTCGCTCTCGGCGCAGTTCGAGCATTCGATCGGCATTACCGAGGATGGCTGCGAGATTTTCACGCTCAGCCCCAAGGGTTTGCACCGCCCGCCTTATTGAAGCTGGTCGCTATCCGGTGCTCGTGTTTCAATAGGCGCAGATCGGTGCCTATTATTTGGGCAACCGCTGCCCAAAATGCCCGAAATCCGGGCAATATCGACAAGTCGTCGCAAAGTGTCCAATGCTTCGCTGGTGATTCGCGAACGGGCGCTGTAGCGTCCGATTTCCTGCGCAGTCGCGCATGTCGCCCGGGTCGAAATCGTCCGGGCAGCATGTCGCGGTCCGCAATCAAACCGCGAAACAAAGGGGTGCGTTTGACATGAAGAAGGTGGAAGCAATCATCAAGCCGTTCAAGCTGGATGATGTGAAGGAAGCGCTGCACGAAGTCGGCGTATCCGGAATCACCGTCACGGAGGCGAAGGGCTTCGGGCGACAGAAGGGTCACACCGAGCTTTATCGCGGCGCCGAATATGTCGTGGACTTCCTGCCGAAGGTGAAGCTCGAAGTGGTGGTGGCGGACGAAATCGTCGATCGCGTGGTCGATGCCATCTCCAGCGCCGCACAGACGGGCCGCATCGGCGACGGCAAGATCTTCGTCATCCCCGTCGAAAAGGCCGTGCGCATCCGTACCGGCGAGCTCGACGAAGCTGCCATCTGACCGTTTCCGTTCGCTGACCGAAGACCCGCAACAACTCAGACCAAAGAGAAGGTAACATCCTCATGGCCAATACGCCCAAAGACATCCTCAAGATGATCGAGGAAAAGGAGATCGAATGGGTCGATCTGCGCTTTACCGATCCCAAGGGCAAGTGGCAGCACCTGACCATGTGCGCCGGTGTGCTGGGCGAGGACGAGCTTGAGGAAGGCCTCATGTTCGACGGCAGCTCCATCGAGGGCTGGAAGGCCATCAACGAGTCCGACATGATCCTGAAGCCCGATCTGGACGCGGTCTATGTCGATCCGTTCAGCGCGACGCCCATGATGATCCTGTTCTGCAACATCGTCGAGCCCTCGAGCGGCGAACTCTACGGTCGCGATCCGCGCTCGACCGCCGTGCGCGCCGAGGCATATGTAAAGGCCGCCGGTTTCGGCGACACTGTGTATGTCGGCCCGGAAGCCGAGTTCTTCATGTTCGACGACGTCCGCTTCAACACGGACTACAACGAGTCCTTCTACAAGATCGACGACATCGAGCTGCCCACCAACACCGGCCGCGAATATGAGGCCGGCAACCTCGGCCACCGTCCGCGCGCCAAGGGCGGCTACTTCCCCGTCGCGCCGGTCGATCCCTGCACGGACATCCGCGCCGAGATGGTCACGACCATGCTCGAAATGGGCCTCCCTTGCGACAAGCACCACCATGAGGTGGCCGCCGCGCAGCACGAGCTGGGCCTCACCTTCGGCACGCTCGTCACCACCGCTGACCGCATGCAGATCTACAAGTATGTCGTGATGATGGTCGCCCAAGCCTATGGCAAGAGCGCCACGTTCATGCCCAAGCCGATCGCGCAGGACAACGGCTCCGGCATGCACACCCACATCTCGATCTGGGACAAGGGCAATCCGCTGTTCGCCGGTAACGGCTATGCCGGCCTGTCCGACATGTGCCTGTACTTCATCGGCGGCGTCATCAAGCACGCCAAGGCCCTCAACGCCTTCACCAACCCGACGACCAACAGCTACAAGCGCTTGGTCCCCGGTTTCGAGGCGCCCGTGCTGCTGGCCTATTCGGCTCGCAACCGCTCGGCCTCCTGCCGTATTCCTTACGGTTCGGGCGCCAAGGCGAAGCGCGTCGAGTTCCGCTTCCCGGACGCGATGGCCAACCCCTATCTGTGCTACGCCGCGCTGCTGATGGCCGGTCTCGACGGCATCGAGAACAAGATCCACCCCGGCGAGGCGATGGACAAGAACCTCTACGATCTGCCGCCCGAGGAGCTGAGCCAGGTTCCGACGGTTTGCGCCTCGCTGCGTGAAGCGCTGAACAGCCTGGAAGCCGACCATGACTTCCTGCTCAAGGGCGACGTGTTCTCCAAGGACCAGATCGACGCCTATATCGAGCTGAAGTGGCCGGAAGTGTACCGCTGGGAAATGGCGCCCAGCCCGGTCGAGTTCGACATGTACTACAGCTCCTGATCCCCAGGATTAAGCGAAACGGAAGGCCCGGGATCGAAAGATCCCGGGCCTTTTGTTGTGGGTGAATGCCGATGACCCACGCCGACTTCACGCATAGGGCGCGCGAATCATCGTCGCTTGTCATCCGCAGGGCCGCTCTCTACCCCTGAGCGAAGCTGGGGGAGGATCGCGCGACAATGAGCGGCAGAAGCGTCTCGATGACGGAAGGGCGGCTGCTCACGGTGCTGCTGCGCGTAGCCTGGCCGATCACCGTCACCAATCTCGCGCAGGCCAGCTTCGATATTGTCAATGCCTTCTGGGTGGGGCGGCTCGGCGAGGCCGCGATTGCCGCTGTGACCGCCAGCGGGCCGCTGTTCTTCGTGCTGATCGGCCTGGGTTCCGGCCTGTCGACCGCAGGCGCGGTGCTGATCGCGCAGAATATGGGCGCGCGGCGGATGGAAGCGCTCGATCATGTCGCGGCGCAGACCCTTTTGATGGTCGGCATCGTCGCGCTGGCCTTCACGCTCGCGGGCGCCTTCTCGGCGTCGGCCGTGCTCACCCTCATTGGCGTGGAGCCGGCAATCCACGCGCAGGCAACCGAGTATCTGCACATCCGCTTCCTGGGCATGGTGCCGATGTTTGGCTTCATGGCCATGCAGGCGATGTTACAGTCAGCCGGTGAGGTGCGCTTTGCTATGCGCGTGCAGATCGGCAGCGTCATCGCCAATGCACTGATCGATCCGCTGCTGATCTTCGGCATCGGGCCGTTTCCCACGCTGGGTATTGCCGGGGCCGCGCTGGCGACGGTAATCGTGCAGATCGGCGCGCTGCTGGTGTTGCTCCACCACATGCTCTCCGGCCGATCCGTCCTGCATGTGCGGGCGCGGCATTTCCGGCCGGACTGGTCGCATATCCGCCTGGCGCTTGGCCTTGGCCTGCCGGCCTCCATTGAGCAGGCGATCCGCACGTTCAGCTCGGTGCTGCTCATGGCTCTGGCCGCCAGCTTCGGCACGCTCGGCCTTGCTGCTTATGGCGTGGGGACGCGGCCGCTGTTCTTCTGGTTTACGCCCATGCTCGGCCTCTCCATCGCCACCGCAGCCGTGGTCGGCCAGAATGTCGGCGCCGGCCTCACCGAGCGCGCGGAGCAGGCTGCGCGCCTCTCGGCCTGGCTCGGCTTTTGCGGCATGACGCTCATCGGCCTCATGAACCTGCCATTCGTGCCAGCGATGATGGCCACGCTGGCGCCGGGCGAACCGGATGTGATCGCCCTCGCCTCGACCTTCGCCTATGTCTACTTCCCCTTTCTGGGCGTGCTCACCGTGCCGCAAGCGTTGCTCGGCGCGTTCCGAGGCGCCGGCAGCCCGAGCCACTCCATGATCATCTCGATCATCATGCAATGGGGGTTCCAAATGCCGGCGGCCTATCTGATCGCTTATGCCAGCCCCTGGGGCATCGCGGGCATCTGGTGGAGCTACCCGATTGCCAATGTCGCGGCGGCGTTGCTCTGCCTCTACTGGTTCCGCAACGGAAGTTGGCGCCGGCGACTGACCACGCCAGTCCCGGCTCAATAATCCTTGGAGATCCGCGCCGCAGCGCTCTGCCGGCCGATAGTGGAGACCGTCGAGATCAAGGCCAGCCAGCGGGTGATCTGATATTCGATGCTGGTGGCGCTATAGCCCTGCCCATCCGTAATCAGCTCGACATAGAGATGATCGCCGATGTTCTTGCCGGCGGCAATGGACGTTTGCCGACCCGTGGTGGTATCGGCCGCCAGCACGCGCAGCCGCGAGAGGCCGGTCGCGCGGCGGACGGCGTTGATCGGGTCGAGACCGCCACCCCCGCCCTGGAAGGCCGCCACGGCCGAGGCGAGCTGCAACGCTTCAGGTGCCGAGAGATTGGCGATGGAGGTGCCGAACAGCAGGCGGGAGAGCAGTTCATCCTGCGCCATCGCTGGAATGCTGGAGAAGGCGATGATCGGCCGCATGCTGGTGCCGGTGACGTTGATCGTCGCGCTCAGATCCTGCACGTCCGCGACCGCGCGGATATCGAGGCGCGGATTGACCGGCGTGCTGCCGGTAAAGGTCAGACGGCCCTCCTGCAGATCGAACCGGCGCCCCGCGAAATCATAGGTGCCGCGCGTCAGCGTCGCCACGCCGGAGAAGGCCGGCGCGGTCGCCAGCCCGCCGATCTTGAGATCGGCCGACCATTCGCTCTGCATCCCCAGCCCTTCGACGATAAGGCCGCGCGGCGCCTTGGCGGCAATGTCGAGCCGCCAGGGCGCATCGGCCCGCGTCCGCTCCACCTGATCGCCCGAGCGGTTGATCTCCACCAGACGCAGACGCGGAATTTCCGTCGACGAACTGGCGCGCCCGAGCGTAAACCGGCTGGAGACGGCCTCCAGATTGCCCGAAATGGTGCCCCCGCTGCCGGAGGAGACGATGCGTAGGGGCCCGGTGACCGTCGCACCAACATCGTCGCGGTCCATCAGCACTGCGCGATCTGCCTGCAGCGCGATATCCATGCCGATGCCGCGCTCGGCGGAGAGATCGAACACGGCCGTACCGGTAACCTTGCCGCTGCCGGCCCGGCCCTGAAGGTCAGGTATCGACAGTTGGGATCCGTTGAACCGACCGTTCGCCTGCACATCGCGGATCACCATGCCGGTCACCGGGCTGGTGATGCGGCCATTGCGCGTGGAGAGCGTCCCCTCGATCCGAGGATCGGACAAGGTGCCGCCAGCACTGGCGGAGAGGCGCAGATCGCCGCCCAGCGAAACGATCTCGACATTGGTGAGCCGCCAGAGCGTGTCGGCATCGCCGGCATAGCGGAACTGGGCCTGCAGGGGCGAGCGGAACAGCCGCTGGCTCAGCGACCCACTGCCGAGCGGCGTCACCAGCGCCTGCGCGCGGCCGACCACCTTGCCGCCACGCGCCACCACGGCGCGGGCTGCCAGCCGGCGCGTATCCAGCTCGGCATTAAGGCCCATATCGATCGGCGCTGAGCTGAGCGCCAGGCCAGAGCGAGTGAGGCCCTTGACGCGCAGGTTGAGCTTGCCGGTCGGCGGCCCGTCGACCGGCGCGACATAATGCGCCGTGCCGTCCATGGTGCCACCCAATCCCAGGTCGTCATTGGCCAGATCGAGCAGCAGCAGCGGCACGGCCTGCATTGTGGCGTTCAACTCCGTGCGCGTTGCGCCGAGGAAGCCGGAGAGACGCAGGGCGCCGCGTTGCATTCGCACGGTCGCCGGCGCCAGACGCCAGCCATCCAGTTCCCGGCTGAGCACCGCCGTTCGGTCGAGCCGGATCGCCGATTCATCCAACGAGCCATCCACATCGATGCTGATCCGGTTCGGCGCGATGCCGGCCCGGGCCTGCAGATCGAAGCTGCGCCCCGTCCGCGCGTTCATGGAGACGGTGGCCGTTCCTTCGCCATTGACCAGCTTCAGCGCGCCGGCGAACCGCCCGATCCGCACGCCGCCCACGCGGACGCCGCGACCCTGCGCATTGGCGTTGATCGTCACCGCGCCAGGACGGAGCAGCGCTTCGCCCTCCAGCGAGCCACGATTGATGACGATGCCCGGCGAGCCTGTGAAGTTGGCCCCGCTCAGATCGACATCGAAGCCGATGCGCTGCACGCCATCGACCATGCCCAGCGTCACCGCGCCCTCGGCGGGACCGGAAAGCGACAGGGCGCCCTGCAAGCCGCCGTCCACCGGCACGAGATCGCCGCGCACCGTGACGCCGCTCACGCCCAGATCCGCCACCGAGATCGTCGCGGCGCCACCGCGCGGCAGCAGGATCGCGCCGGTCGCGGCGAAGGTGCCGAACATCGAGCCGCCCTCGACCGTCATGGCATAGCCCTGATCGTCCGGGGTCAGCAGCGCGTGGACATTGGCGAGGCCAACTGCCGGCAGCGGGCGCGCAAGGGTGATGTCGACCCGGGGGCGATCCGGCTTCCCAGCGAGCGCCAGTTGCAGGGGACCGTAATCGCGATGCTCGCCCTGCCCGCGCAGATCGAGCTGGCCAGCGCCGTCGATCCGCCCTTGGCCGACAAGGGTGAGCGCGGGCGCCACCAGCCGCAGATCGCGCAACGCGATGCCGCCGCCCGGCGCCAGCCCGACCTGACTGGTGATGATCGGCAGCCCCTCCCCAAGGCCAAGCAGGAAGCGATTGTCGAGCCGCCGCATCGTCGCGCGGGCCGTGCCGGAAAAGCTGCTCTGCCCTTGCGGCGGCCGGGCCAGCCGCAGCACGGCATCGAGATCGAGCCGACCCAGGCCGGCAATCTCCAGTCCATTCAGACCGCCGCGAAAACTCGCGAGATAGCTCCCAGAGCCGAGATTGCCTTGCCCCTCGATCTGCCCGCGAAAACCGCTGGCCCGCACGTCCGAGCGATCCATGCGCAGATCATCGCCATTCTTCAGCAGCACGCTCTGAATCACCAGATTGCGCAGCCGCTCATCCACGGCGCGCTGGCCGACAGTCAGTGCCTGCGCCGTCAGCCGGATGGGAAAGCGTCCGCGCGGGCCGTTCAGCCGGCCCTCGCCTTCCAGACGGATGTTGCGAAGCGCCAACCCGCCCTGCCGCAGCTCGGCAGAGGTCAGCAGATACCCCACCTCCATCGCATCGAATGCGCCGGACAGCCGGGCGCGCAGATTGACGGACTGGCCCGCGACGCCCTTCGCCAACTGGCCGGGCCGTGCGACCACCGCCGAAACGCGCAGCTCATCAAATCGATTGCGGCCGAAATCCACGCCGCCATTGGCGGTCAGCTTGGCGGCCGGCATCGCCAATGAGGCGGTGCCCGAGAGCAGCCGATTGTCGAACCGCACGTCCGTCTCGATCTGCGCCTGCTGGCTGCCCAGCACGGTCAGCGGTTCGAGTGGGCCGAGCAACGCCAGCGGCCCCTTCGCCTGATAGCGCCCCTCCACTGCGGTCAGTGCGACGTTCGCGGTGAGGCGATTGGCGGTCAGCGCCGTCAGCCGGCCCTTCCAGCGGCGCCAATCGCCATCGCCATGGATGCGAAGCGACACCGGTTGCTGCGCATCCAGGGTGCCCGCGATCACGCCGCCCTGTGGCCCGACGACAATCGCATCGAGATCGAACCGGCCATCATCGGGCCGGCTGTCCAGCGCAAGACGCAGCACATCGCCCGTGCGCGGCGCGCTCGCCAGAAGATCGATGACCGCGCGACCGGAGCGCACATCGGCATTGCCGATTGCGCGGACGACGTGCGCCTCACCCAGCACCGCCGGGCCGATGCCCAGCCTGTCCACCCGCAGGTCCGCCAGCCGAATGTCGAACCCCGGCAGCAGCGGCTGCTTGGGCGAGGTGGAGGGCTTGAGCGCGGGCCGGCGGGAAAGGTCGGCCGAATGGATGTGCAGCCGATCAAGATCGAGCCGGTTGGAGAGCCAGCCGAGCGGATACCAGCTCACATCGGCGCGATCGACCCTGGCGAACTGCCCTTGCGTATCGAAAAAGCGCACATCGCGCAGCACCATGTCGTTGAAGACGCGCCCCTCAATGGCGCCCACGGTGATACGCAGGCCGGAGGTCGCCTCCCACTGCGCGATCTTGCGGATGATGAAGCGATGGCCACCCTCGCTATCCAGCCAGCGCACCCCACCCCAGAGCGCCACCACCAGCGCCACAATGAGAAGGATGACCGAGAGGCTGAACCCCGAGCGCAGCAGCGAGCGCTTGCGGCGGGGCGGCGGCAGCGCCTGCTCCGACGCACCCTCCGGCAGGGGCTCGTCTTGCGCGGCCATCAGAAGGCCTGCCCCAGCGACACATAGACGCCGATGCGCGAGTCACCCGGTTGCGGATTGAGTGGGGTGCCGACATCGATCCGGATCGGCCCGAAGTTGCTGTAATAGCGAAATCCAAGGCCCGCGCCGACACGCATCTCGCGGATCGTCGGCAGGGGATCGGGCGAAATCGTCCCGGCATCGATGAACGGCACGATGCCGAACTGGTTGAGACTGCCGAAGCGATAGCGCGCTTCCAGCGAGATTTCGCCAAGGCTGCGCCCGCCCACCGGATCGTTATTGAGGTCGCGCGGGCCAATGGCCTGATAGGCATAGCCACGCACGGAGGCGCCGCCGCCGGCGTAGAAGCGCCGCGTCGGCGCGATGCGGTCGGCCGACGCGCCGACGATGGTGCCGAGACGCGCGCGCCCGGCAATGGTCAGCCGCTCGCCGACCGGAATATAGGTGCTGCCATCGATCTGCGCGCGGACATAGCCGAACGCGCCATCCTGCAGGGACAGTTCGGGAGACAGGCGCCCGCCGAGGCGGAAGCCCTTGCGCGGATCGAGCAGATCGTCGCTGCCATCATGGGTCAGGCTCGTCGGCAGGGCGAGAATGAGATAGCGGCGTCGCACCGGATCGGGCGACCCCTCATATAGGCGCCGCTCGTCGCTGACGCGCAGCTCAAGGCCGGCGGACCAGGTCCATTCCTTCTGGAAAATCAGGTTGGTGTGCTTTTCCAGGCTCGCGGCGATGCCGGCGGTCAGCGCGTCATAAGCCGGCTGATCGACATTGGCGATGCTGAGCTCGCCATTGAGAGCCTGATCGCGCTGCCACAGATTGTTGCGCCGGAAGATCGCGGACGCGCTCTGTTCCTGGGTACCGATCACGCCGCGCAGCGTCACCGCCCCTTCCGGCGGCACCAGATTGCGGTGCTGCCAGCGCACTTCCACGCGCGCGCCTTCGCCCGTGCCATAACCGATTTCCCCGGCGATCGTCCGTGGCGGCGCGCGAGTCATGTTCACGACGATGTCCACCGCCTCGCGGTCCGGCCGCGCTTCGGGCGTGATGGTGAGCTGGGAGACCAGCCCGGTCGCGACGATGGCCCGGTTGAGATCGGTGAGTTCACTTTGCTTGAACGGGTCGCCCGGAGAAAAGCGGCTGATGACGGCCACGTGCCGCGCATCGAACGGCGCGCCCTCATTCACACGGATTGAGCCGAAGCGAAGAAAGTCACCGGTATCGGCGTTGAGGCTGAGTAGGGCCTGACGCTGCTGATGGTCGACAGTGAGCACCGGCTCGCGCACCTGCGCAAATGGATAGCCGCCCTCTTCGAGGCTGACACGCAGCGCGCTTGTCGCGGCCAATATGGTATCGGTGTCGGCAGGGTCTCCTACCTTCACAGGAAAGAGCGAGCGCAGCGGCTTGCCGTCCGCCATCGTCCCGTCCAGCCCGAACACCTCCACCGCGCTCAGGGCGAAGCGCTGCCCGGGGACGGCGCGCAGCGCGACGCGGACATAGGGGTCACTCGCTCCACTCACCCCAAAGCGCGCGCGGCTCCGGCCCTCATAATAGCCCCGGGTGCGCAGCAGATCTTCGAGCAGTTCTTCGTCGGTTTGCGCCCGGCGCCGGATCTGCGCGATGCTCGCCCGGTCACCTTCCCCCGTCCGCAGCGCCGATAGTGCATCGAACCGGCTGTAGAACATGGGATCGGCAGCATCATCCAGCCCTTCAAGATTGAGCTGATAACGCAGCGGCTGGGTGGGGTCGAGCGCAGCAAGGGCTGCCGCTTCGCCCGCCGTGCCGCCTAGGGGGTCCGGCTCAGTGCCGGCGGGCGCTTGCGTTGCAGGCGTTGCTGTCCCCTGCCCGCCAGCTAGCGCGGGCTCGGCCTCTCCTCCGGCGTCACTGCCCTCCACTGCCAGAGTTTCCCCCGACTGATCGAGGTCCGGCCAGTCGAGGCCGATGTCGGGCATGTCATCGAGATCGAGCGCGTCCTGCGCGGCGTCGGGCGATGGGGTGGCTTGACCGGGCGACGTTTGCGCCAGCGCGCGGTCGCACGTCAGCGCGCCCTGCGCCGCCAGCAGGATCGCCATGAAAGTCCCACCTGCACGGGAACACCTGCCCAAACGCGATCGCCGCAGCATCAGGCCTGTCTATGAGCTTGTCGCAGGACTGCAAGCGGCATTCGCGCGTGACGCACCGTTTTGCGGCGGGCTGTCCGGCCGGACGGCTCAGAAGGCCCGTTCAAGCCGCGTCAGCAGAACATGCGCCGGATTGATCGGCATCGCCGACAAGCGGGACCTGCGGGCCAGGAACTGTCGCTCGAGGCGGGCCACCCGCGCATAAAGCTCCTCGGAGCTGGCGATGAGCGCGCGCATCTCTGCGTTGAACTGGCAGGAGACATCGAGCGGCGTGAGGGCGGCTGGGCCAAGCCGATAGCGCTCCTCCTCCCGCACAGATTCGCGCATCTCGCCGTTGAAGATCGCGCGCTGCGTGAGCAGCCACGCGATGACGTGCATCAGCCGCGTCGTCACCTTGATCGATTCGCAGGAGAAATCGACCCAGCCGATGCGACCCAGCGACTGACGATGCTCCTCGGCGCGATCATCGAAATAAGAGCGCGCCTCATCAGCCAGCACCATGGCATCGACATACAGGGCGTCGACAAGCTGACGGTCAAGCACGTGCGGGGGCATCGAGTCGTTCATGAGCTTGTGCTGCCACAAGCCGGGCGGAACGTCAGGTCGATTAACCTTCAATATACCATCTGGATGGGTGTGCCCGTTGATCCGGCGGCCGCTTATACCGGTGGGCGGTCAGGCGATAATGTCGGGAATCAGGCTGTTTTCCAGCATGGTGATCTCGTCGCGCAGGCGCAGCTTGCGCTTCTTGAGGCGGGCAAGCTGGAGCTGGTCGGGCAAGGAAAGCTGACCCAAAGCCGCAATCGCGCAGTCGAGATCGCGATGCTCGACACGCAAGGCTTCCAGCCGCTGCTCGATTTCCTCGATCGATAACACCGATTCGCCCCCAGTTCTGAACGGCACGCCTACATGGCAGGGCACCCTTGGCGCGGCAATGCGCAACTGCGCAACAAAAGAAGGTGGTTAGCGACTTTTCTTTCGTGCGCCCGCAAGCTTCTGTCTGCCCACAGAAAGAATGTTTAACGAAAGAACGTGACACCGCATGACGGGTCTCGATTTATCGCAGCTTCGCGCAATTGCGAGAGACAGGGCGCGCGATTGGTGATCTACTGAACCTCCATTGAAGCAATGGCCAAGGAGGACATGATGGACACAAGCCACGTTTCCGCACTGCACGCCAAGCATGCCGGGCTGGAGGCCCGGATCAAGGACGAGATTACCCGTCCTGCGCCGGACAGTTACCGGCTCGCCACCCTCAAGAAAGAGAAGTTGCGCATCAAGCAGGCACTCGCTTCCGCAGCGACCTGAGCGCCAGGGCTATGACAGCCAGGTAGGGGCGCTGGCCGCCCCTGCTCTGGCCAGCCCGACTATCGTCAGACGACTGACGATCCCCCGACGACCAAGCTGAAAACGCCTGCCGGAGCCACATCGCGCGGGACGCTCTGGTGGTGCCCCATCGCGATGGAGCCCGATCAGTAAACGCGCTTCTTCGGCGCGATATAGTCGATGTCGTCGGTCAGCGTATAGTCGTGCACCGGGCGGCTATCGAGCTTCACGCTGCCGCCCTTGCCGCCCCAGCCCTCGAACCAGCCCAGGGTGTGCTTCATCCAGTTGGCATCGTCGCGATCGGCATAATCCTCGCGCGCATGGGCGCCGCGGCTTTCCTTGCGCGCAATCGCGCCGTGAATGGTGACGCTGGCCTGCGAAATGAGGTTATCCAGCTCCAGCGTCTCGACGAGATCGCTGTTCCAGATGAGCGAGCGATCGGTGATGCCGATGTCCGTCATGCCCTCGTAGATCTTGCCAAGCTTTTCGACACCTTCCGCCATCAGCTCCTCGGTGCGGAACACGGCGGCATGGGCCTGCATCGTGCGCTGCATGTCGAGGCGGATCTGCGCCGTGGGCGTGCCGCCCTTGGCATTGCGGAAATGATCGAGGCGACCCAGCGCCAGCTCGTCGCCGCTCTTGGGCAGCGGCTTGTGCGGCGTATCGGGCTTCACGATCTCGGCGATGCGCTTGCCGGTCGCGCGGCCGAACACCACGAGATCGATCAGACTGTTTGAGCCGAGGCGATTGGCGCCGTGCACCGAGACGCAGGCAGCCTCGCCGACCGCGAACAGGCCGGGCACGACATGGTCGGGATTGTCGCCCTTCCGGGTGACGACCTCGCCATGATAATTGGTCGGGATGCCGCCCATATTATAGTGGACGGTCGGCACCACCGGCAGCGGCTGACGGGTCAGGTCGACGCCCGCGAAGATCTTGCCGCTCTCGGTAATGCCCGGCAGGCGCTCGGCCAGCACCTTGGGATCGATATGATCGAGGTGCAGGTGGATATGATCCTTGTTCGCGCCGACGCCGCGGCCCTCGCGGATTTCCATCGCCATGGACCGCGAGACGACGTCGCGCGAGGCGAGATCCTTGGCGGAGGGGGCATAGCGCTCCATGAAGCGCTCGCCTTCCGAGTTGGTGAGATAGCCGCCCTCGCCGCGCGCGCCCTCGGTGATGAGCACGCCCGCGCCGTAAATGCCGGTCGGGTGGAACTGGACGAACTCCAAATCCTGCAGCGGCAGGCCGGCGCGCAGCACCATGGCGCCACCGTCACCCGTGCAGGTGTGGGCGCTGGTGGCCGAGAAATAGGCCCGGCCATAGCCGCCCGTAGCGAGCACGACGCAATGGGCGCGGAAGCGATGGATCGTGCCATCGTCCATGCAGAGGGCGATGACGCCACGGCAGACGGGGCCGTCCGGCGTGTCTTCCATGATCAGGTCGAGCGCGAAATATTCGATGAAGAAGTCAGCGTCATACTTCAGGCTCTGCTGGTAGAGCGCGTGCAGCATGGCATGGCCGGTACGATCCGCCGCCGCGCAGGTGCGCTGGGCCGGCGGGCCTTCGCCCATATTCTGCATCATGCCGCCGAACGGGCGCTGGTAGATCTTGCCTTCCTGCGTGCGGCTGAACGGCACGCCGGCATGTTCCAGTTCGTAAACGGCCGCCGGCGCCTCACGCACCATATATTCGATGGCGTCCTGGTCGCCGAGCCAGTCCGAGCCCTTGACCGTATCGTACATGTGCCAGGTCCAGTGATCCGGCCCCATATTGCCGAGGCTCGCCGCGATGCCGCCTTGCGCAGCGACGGTGTGGCTGCGGGTCGGGAACACCTTGGTGATGCAGGCGGTCTTGAGGCCGCTTTCGGCAATACCCATGGTGGCGCGCAGGCCCGAGCCGCCGGCGCCGACGACGACGGCGTCATAGGTGTGATCGATGATCTTATAGGCTTGCGTCATGATTAGAGCGCCCCTCCGGCCAAGGCGATTTTCGCGACAGAGAACAGGCTGACCGCGGCGCAGCCGATGACGAAGAAGTGCAGCAGGATGAGCGTGGCGAACTTCAACCCCTCATCATGCACATAATCCTCGATAAGCACCTGAAGACCGAGGCGGATGTGATAGAAAACGCTGACAATCATCAGCATCATCGGCACCGCGACGATGGGCTGGGTCAGCCAGCCGGTGATGGCCGCATGATCATGCGCCGGAAGCAGCGCCAGGCTGGCCAGCAGCCAGCTCACCAGCAGCAGATTGCCGATCGCCGTGAAGCGCTGGGCGATCCAGTGATGCGTGCCGCTCCGTGCCGAGCCGAGGCCACGCACGCGGCCCAGTCTGGTTCCGCTGCCCATCAGAATGCCCTCCCCACGAAGATCCACGCCCAGAAGGCCACAGTCGCCAGCGCCGAGGCGGCGAGAATGACCTTCGACCACCGCTTGTTCGCCGTCAGCTCAAAGCCCGCGCCCATGTCCATCACCAGATGGCGCAGGCCCGAGAGCATGTGCTGGAAGAAGGCCCAGGTCAGGCCGATCAGCACGATGCGCGCGATCACATTGGCAATCAGGCCAGCCAGATCGCCCGCATCAGCTTGCCAGACATAATATTGGAAGTTCGCATAGGCTGCGGGTCCGCTCGCCGCCGCATACAGCCACCAGGTCAGGCCGAGGCCCCCCAGAATCGCCATGCCATCCCCCGTCACCCGGTGGAGGATGGAAAGAAGCATATGCGGGCCCCACTTCCAGATGGTGAGGTGCGGGGAAAGCGGCCTTCGCCCGGATTGCGCCATGATCGAGCAGTCCTGTTCGTGAAAGAATGCGCCCCTTTAGCGCAAAGCTGCTGCACTGCAAACGCTCGCTGGCGCCATGTCACCAATGTGCAGACTGAGGTCCCGGTGAACATGGAAAACAGAGGATGTTAGCCCTCGATTAACGAAAGGCCGATATCACGCCACCCCATACGACCCGGCAAATGGCAGGACAAAAGGGGCACCGAGGCCATGATCGCAGGAAAAAGCGACACGATTTCAATGGCTGAACGGCTGCAGGAGTTCGACCCCCAAGTGACATTGCCGGGGCGGGCGCGTCAAATCCTGGCTTATCTCGGAGACCGCATCGACGAACTGGGCGACACCGCCATGGCGGTCTACCTCCCCTGCATCGACCTTACGGCGGTCGGCCCGGCGGAGCTGGAAGCCACGCGGCAGGGCGCAAGAACCTTCCATCGAACACTGCTCAGCGATTTCGCCGGGGAAGAATGGACGGAGATGGCGCGGACCGGCGTGATGAAGATGCTTGCGCGCGATGTCTCCATCCGCACCCAGATCGTCATCATTAACCGCGTGGTCGACAAGGTCCGTGATATCCTGACGGAGCTCGTGGCCGATCGCGACGAGCGCTCGGAATTGCTGGCCGCCATGCGGTTCATCTCGCTGGTGCAAGCGGAAGTGTGCTGCGCCTTTTACGCCGACACGATCCGCGAGCAGGACCGGATCGAGCGCCAGCGCCAGCGCGACAAATTCTCCGAATTGCTGAACACGCAGATCGATCTAGCCGCGCAACTGGGCGAGCGCCTGCGCGAACAGGCCCGCGAATCCTCGAACGCCACGCGCGGGATGCTCGATAAGGCTTCCGAAGTCGCCGCCGCTGCCGAACAATCGGCCATCGCCATGCGCGAGGCCGCGCACACCAGCTCCGGCCTGATCCGCGCCATCGAGGAAGCCCGCACCGAAGTGGACCAGGCGGCGGAAGTCGCCGCCCTGGCCTCCGAGCAGGCCGGTGAGGCGGTGAACGTCTCGACGGCGCTGAGCGATCACGCCCAGTCCATCGAATCGATCCTCGGCCTGATCCGCGATATTGCCGGGCAGACCAATCTCCTTGCCCTCAACGCGACCATCGAGGCCGCGCGCGCCGGCGATGCGGGACGCGGCTTTGCCGTCGTCGCGCAGGAAGTGAAGTCGCTGGCGAGCCAGACCGCCCACGCCACCGACGACATCGCGCAGAAGATCGCCGCCATCCAGAACGCCACGCGGCACACAGTCGAGACCAACGAGCGCATCCGCGAAACCGTGCTCAACGTCCAGACCATGGGCATGCGCATCCGCACCGCGATGGACGCGCAATCGCAGACTGTGACGATGATTACCGCTGCCGTGGACGAGACGGCGCTTGCCGCCGACTCCATGTCATCGAACATTTCGGCGATCCGGCAGGATACGGAGATCGTCGCCTCGGAGATCGACGAGCTGGAAAGCGGCTTCACCGAAGTCCGCAACCTGCTCGGCGCCCTGCGCACGCGCTCGGCCAATTTCGTGGTCTCCATGGCACCGGCGACCGACGCCCAGGCAGAGCCGCAGCCGGCTTATCCGCCAATCCGACGCGCCGTCTGACAAATCCGCTTCGACTGAGGCGACCCGGTCCATTCTCTCTCCCTTTGCCGTCCAAATCGGCTAGAGAGAGGGCATGACACAGCGTTCCTCCACCGCCAGCGTCGCGCCCGCGATGCCCTGGCAGATGACCTTTTCCTGCACGCGCGCCGTCGCCGAGCGGTTCGAGCTTGAGGCCGAGCCGCTGTTCATCGACTGGCCCTCGCCGCCGGCGATTCTGGCGAGCGAGCCGGACGAAAGCCAGCCCGATGCCTGGCAGCTTGACATCATCTTCGAAACCAAGCCGACGCGCGCGACCATCGATGCCATCGCGGCGCTGATGCCCGATGGCGCCGCGACCCCATACACGCTGGCGCAATTGCCGGACACCGACTGGGTGACGCAGAGCCAGGCCGGCCTGGAACCGATGACGGCCGGGCCGTTCCATGTCCGCCATGACAGTGCGGACAGCCCGCGCGCCGACCGCATCGATTTTCTCATCCCCGCCAGCCGCGCCTTCGGCACCGGCCAGCATGAGACGACACGCGGCTGCCTGCTGGCGCTGGCCGACCTCAAGGCGCGCGGCATGCGCTATGGCAATATTGCGGACATCGGCACCGGCACCGGCCTGCTTGCATTCGCCGCCAACCGTCTTTGGCCCCGCGCTCATGTGCTCGCCTCCGACATCGACCCTGTCGCGGTGGACGTTTCGGCCGAAAATGCCGATTTGAACGGCGTTCCGCTCGGGGCCGGCGCGGGGGCGCTGCGGCTGGTCGCCGCGCCGGGGGTCGAGCATCCGCTCATTCAGGGCCTTGCGCCTTACGATCTGCTCATCGCCAATATTCTCGCCGGGCCGCTGATCGAGTTGGCGCCAAGCCTCTCCGCACAGGTCGCCGAGGGCGGCACGCTGATGCTGGCGGGCCTGCTGGACAGCCAGGCCGGCCGCGTGCAGGCCGCCTATCGCGCGCAGGGCATGGTGCTGATCTGGCGGTTCGACCATGGCGACTGGCCCACGCTCGTGCTGCGCAAGCGCCATCGCTTCGGCTGGCGCCGCACGACGCGCTGGCGCACGGGCGATCATGGCGCCGCGCCCGGATTTGGCAGCTGGTAGGACCGGCTGCGCATTGACAGGGCGCCCGCGCCGACCGACCATCCCCGCCTGACGCTGCGAGGGAGAGATTCGGCATGTGCGACAATGACATCCATCAGGGCCTGGTCGAGGATTGGAGCGTCACCCGGCGCATGTTCATGGCAACTGGCGCCGCCGTCGGCCTGGCCGGTGCGGCGACCGCGCAGGCCGTCGCCAATGTGACGGAAACCAACGTCAGCATCAAAACGCCCGACGGTTCTGCCGATGCCGCCCTCTTCCACCCCGCCGGCACGGGGCCCTGGCCTGCCGTGCTGATGTGGCCGGACATCATGGGCCTGCGCCCGGTGTTCCGCGAGATGGGCCGGCGCCTGGCGGCCGAGGGCTATGTGGTCCTCGTCCCCAACCCCTTCTACCGCAATGCCGTCGCGCCGGTGATCGACGGGACATTCGACTTCAGCAACCCGGAGTCGCGCAAGATCCTGTTCGGCTATCGCGCCGCGATGAGCGATGCCGCGGTCGATCATGACGCGGCGACCTATCTCGGCTTCCTCGACGCGCAGCCGCAGGTCGACAAGGGCCGCAAGGCCGGCGTGCAGGGCTATTGCATGGGCGGGCCGCTCTCCTTCCGCACCGCCGCTGTGGCTTCGGCACGGATCGGCGCGGTCGGCAGCTTCCATGGCGGAGGCCTGACCACCGACCAGCCGAGCAGTCCGCATCTGCTCATCCCCAAGACCGATGCCGCCTATCTCGTCGCGGTGGCGCAGAATGACGATGCCAAGGAGCCGGAATCCAAGACGATCCTGCGCAAGGCATTCGATGCAGCGGGCAAGACCGCGACGGTCGAGGTCTATCCCGCCGACCATGGTTGGTGCGTGCCCGGTAGCCAGGCCTATAACCATGACGCGGCGGAAAAGGCCTGGGCCGCGTTGCTTGCGATGTATCGCACAGCGCTGGCCTGACGCGGAGGCGCCCTAGCCGGCGCTCCGCACGATCTCAGCCCAAGCGGCCTCGTCGATCACCTCGATCCCGAGGTCGGCGGCCTTCTTGAGCTTGGAGCCGGCACCCGGCCCCGCCACCACCAGATCGGTCGACGCACTGACCGAGCCGGCCGACCGGGCGCCCAGCGCCTCGGCCTGCGCCTTGGCTTCATCGCGGCTCATCGTCTCCAGCTTGCCGGTGAAGACGATGGTCTTGCCCGAGACGGCGCTGGCCTTCACATCCACAACATAAGGCGGCGGCGAAACCTGCGAGAGCAAGTCGTCCCACGCCGCGACATTATGCTCCTCATGGAAGAAGTCGCCCAGCGCCTCGACCACGGCGCCGCCGATGCCTTCGATCGCGGTGAGAGTGGCCTTGGCCTGTTGGACAACGTCCCCGTTCGGGTCGAGCGAAGTCGAGACCCGTTCGCGCATCAGCATCTCGACCTCGCTCGATGCGAACGCAAGCCGGTCGGCATTGGCAAGCATCGACCACGCTTGCAGTACCGGCAAGGTCGCGAATGCCTTCATCAGATCGCGCGCTGTTACCGCGCCGACATGGCGAATGCCGAGGCCGAACAGCAGCCGCGCGGCATCGGGCGCGCGCCGGTCCTCGATGGCCTTGAGGAGATTGTCGACCGACTTCTCCTTCCAGCCCTCGCGGCCCAGCAGATCGGCGCGATGCTGCCTGAGCCGGAAAATGTCCGCCGGGCCATGTTCCAGCCAGCCGAGCGCGAAGAACTCGCGAATGGTCTTGTCGCCCAAGCCATCGATATCCATCGCGCCGCGACTGACGAAATGGTTGAGCCGCTCGATACGCTGGGCCGGGCAGATGAGGCCCGCCGTGCAGCGCACATCGACTTCGCCTTCCTCCGCCACCGCCTCACTGCCGCATTCCGGGCAATGATCGGGGAAGATGTACGGCGCTCGCTCCGCCTCCCGCGTCAGATTGTCCACGACCTGCGGGATCACGTCGCCGGCGCGCTGGACCAGAATCCGGTCGCCGGGCCGCACGCCCAGCCGCGCGATCTCGTCGCGATTGTGCAGGGTGACGTTCTGGACCACCACGCCGCCCACCGTGACCGGCTTGAGCCGGCCCACCGGCGTCAGCTTACCGGTGCGGCCGACCTGAATGTCGATGGCTTCCAGCGTCGTCTCGGCCTGTTCGGCGGGGAATTTATGCGCAATCGCCCAGCGCGGCGCCTTGGCAACGAAGCCGAGCCGCGCCTGCCAGTCCAGCCGATCCACCTTGTAGACCACGCCGTCAATATCGTAATTCAGGTCCGCGCGCTGTTGCTGGATGGCGCGATAATGCGCCAGCATCGCCGCGCTGCCATCGCACAGCACCAGATGCCGCGACACTGGAATGCCCCAACCTTCCAGCGCTTTCATCACGCCATATTGCGTATCCGCAGGCAGGCCATCATCGCTGACCACGCCCCAGCCATGGGCAAGAAATCGCAGCGGACGGCTGGCGGTGACGCTCGCATCCTTCTGGCGCAGCGATCCGGCGGCGGCATTGCGCGGATTGGCGAATTGGCGGACGCCCTCGGGATCAAATGCCTCACCGCGCGCCTCGGCCGTCGCGCGCGCCTCGTCCATCAGCCGCGCATTGAGCGCGGTGAAGGAGGACTTCTCCATATAGACCTCGCCGCGCACCTCCAGGATGGCCGGCGCGTCGACGGGCAGGGTCTGGGGAATATCGCCGATATGCGCAACATTGGGCGTCACGTCCTCCCCCACCTCGCCATCGCCGCGCGTCGCCGCACGGACGAGCTTGCGGTCCTCATAGCGGATGGAGAGCGACAGGCCGTCGATCTTGTCCTCTGCGGTCATCATGACCGGCTCATCTTCACCGAGCGCCAGATACCGCCGGACGCGCGCAACGAATTCCGCCACATCCTCGTCCGCAAAGGCGTTGTCGAGGCTCATCATGCGCTTCTCGTGGCGCACTTTGGCGAGCACAGACGTCGCCACCGAAGCGCCCACCTGCCGATTGGGGCTGTCCGCACGGATCAGATGCGGGAAAGCTGCCTCCAGCGCATTATTTTCGCCCACCAGCGCATCAAAAGCGGCGTCGCTGATCTCGGGCGCGTCATTGGCGTGATAGAGCGCGTTATGCCGCGCGATTTCCTTCGCGAGCCGCATAAGGCGGTTCGCGGCCTCAGCGTCGGTGAGTGTGTGGGAGTCGGTCATGCGCTTTTCCTCCTCTCCTCTTCAGAGGAGAGGCCGGGGGTGGCGCCTGCCTGCCATCGATCCGGGAGCATATCGAGCTTCGCGCGCAGGTGGGTCAAAACGCCCTCCATATTTGTCATCACATCGCTGTTACTGAAGCGCAGGGTGGAGAAACCCTGGTTCACTCTCAATTGTCGGTCTCTGACCGCGTCTAGCTCAGGCAGATGGGTCTGGCCGTCGACCTCCACCACCAAGCCTTTTTGCGGACAGAAGAAATCGACAATCCGGCCGTCAATCGTCGCTTGCCTGCGGAACTTGTGGCCGAGTTGTGAGGCGCGCAGATGCTGCCAGAGGCGGCGCTCCGGCTCGGTTGGTTCGCGGCGCATGCGGGAAGCCCGCGCGAGCATGGTAGGACGATCGGGGTTCATGGGCGTTCACCACCCCCGGCCCCTCCTCTAAAGAGGAGGGGAGCAGGTTGCGGCATGACGCCAGCCTGTACGCTGACCAGGTGCAGATTGTCAGCGCGACGCAATCTCCCCTCCTCTTCAGAGGAGGGGTCGGGGGTGGTGCTGGACGGCGACACCATCCTCACACCCCCTCCAGCAGCCGCTCGGCCTGTGCACGCGCTTCGTTGGTGATCTCGGCGCCGGAGAGCATGCGCGCGATTTCCTCGCGGCGTTCGGCGTCGTCGAGCGGATGGACCCCGGTGCGGGTGATGGTGCCTTGCGAGGATTTGGCGATGAGCAGATGCGCCGCGCCGCGTGCGGCCACCTGCGGGGAGTGAGTGACGACGATCACCTGCCCGCCACCGGAGAGCCGCGCCAGCCGCTCACCAATCGCGCCGGCCACGGCCCCGCCGACGCCCCGGTCGATCTCGTCGAAGATCATCGTGCCCGCGCTGCCCTGCGCGGCGAGCGCGACCTTGAGGGACAGGATGAAGCGCGACAATTCGCCGCCCGAGGCGATCTTAGTCAGCGGCGCGAAGGGCGCGCCGGGGTTGGTGGAAATCATGAACTCGACCCGATCCTTGCCGGACGCGCGCCACTGCCCTTCCGGCAGCAGCTCGACATCGGTGCGGAAGCGCGCGGCATCCAGCTTGAGCGGGGCCAGTTCGCCGGCAACCGCCGCGTCCAGTCGGGCAGCGGCCTCCCGGCGGCCATCGCTGAGCGCCTGCGCCGCGGCTTCATATGCCTGCCGTGCGGCCGCGACGTCCCGTTCAAGATCGGCCAACCCCGCCTCGCCCGCATCGATCCGCGCGAGCTGATCGCTCATCCGCGCCGCGAGATCGGCCAGATCGTCGGCCGCGACCTGATGCTTGCGGGCCAGTGCCCGCAGATCGAACAGGCGCGTCTCGATCGCGTCGAGCCGCGCGGGATCGACGGACAGCGCTTCGCCGGCCCGCGCGAGATGCTCCTCCGCTTCGCTGGCCTCGATCACGGCGCGATCGAAGGCAGCCAGCGCCTGCGTGAGCAACTCATGCTCCTCGCCGATCCGGTCCAGCCGCCGCGCTGCCTGCCGCAGCTTGGCCAGCGCACCGTCCGATCCGCCGAGCAAATCGTCGAGCGCGGCCATGTCCTCGGTGAGGCGCGCACTTTTCTGCATGTCGGCGCGCTCGGTGGCGAGCGTCTCCTCTTCACCCGGTTCGGGCGCGAAGGCCGTCAGCTCCGCCACGGCATGGGCGAGATAATCGCGTTCACGAGCGGCGCTCTCCAGCGTGTCGCGGGCCTCGGTGAGCCGCGCCTGCGCAGTCTGCCAGACGCCGTGTGCGGTGCGTACCGCGCCGGCATCCAGTCCGCCAAAGGCATCGAGCAGGTCCATATGCCCGCGCGGGTTGATGAGGCCGCGCTCGTCATGCTGGCCGTGAATCTCGACAAGATAGGCACCGACATCGCGCAGCAGCGCCGCCGAGCAGGGCTGATCGTTGATGAAGGCGCGGCTCCCGCCATCGGCCTTAAGCGTGCGGCGGATCAGCAGCGGTTCGCCCTGTTCTTGCGCCACATCGCTCTCGGCCAGCAAGATGGCCAGGGCTGAACCGGGCGCCGGCGGATCGAATGTCGCGGTCACGCTGGCCTGATCGGCACCGGCGCGCACAAGGCCGCTATCGGCCCGCATCCCCAGCGCCAGACCCAGCGCATCCAGCAGGATGGACTTGCCCGCGCCGGTTTCGCCAGTGAGCACAGTCAGTCCCCGCTCGAACACGAGATCGAGCGCCTCGATGAGCACGATGTTACGGATCGAGAGGCCGGTCAGCATATGCGGTGCAGAGCTAATCCATTGCCCTCATGCTGTCACCCGCCTTCGCCAGCGCAAAGCGCCGGAAAGAGATCAGGCGCTCGGAGCGTGCTGCGTCATCAGGCGATAGGAGCGCTGATACCAGTCCGAATCGGGATAGTTGGTCTGCAGCACGGCAGCGGCCCGCTTGGCTTCTTCCGTCATGCCGAGCGCCAGATAGCTCTCGACCAGACGGTGCAGCGCCTCTGCCGTGTGGCTGGTTTGCTGGTAATTGTCGACGACCTGCCGGAAGCGCATCGCGGCGGCGATCCACTCGCGGCGGCGCTGGTAGAAGCGGCCGACTTCCATTTCCTTGCCGGCGAGATGGTCGTTCACCAGATCGAGCTTGAGCCGGGCGTCCGACGCGTAGCGCGAATCGGGGTAGCGGCGGACCAGCTCGTTCAGCGCATCGCGGGCCTGAAGCGTCAGCTTTTGGTCGCGCGTCACATCGCTGATCTGCTCATAATAGCATAAGGCGATCAGATAATAGGCATAGGCCGCGTCGCGGTTACCCGGATGGATCGAAAGGAAGCGCTGGGCCGACTGGATCGACTGGCGATAATTGCGCGCGGCATAATAGCTGAACGAGCTCATCAGCTGCGCGCGGCGGGCCCAGGGCGAATAGGGATGCTGGCGCTCAACCTCATCGAACAGCACGGCAGCCTCGGCAAAGCGACCATTGTCGAGCCGCTGCTGGCCCGCCAGATACAGCGTGCTCACGTCGCGCGCGACATAGCGCGTATCAACGCGGTTCGAACTGCGCGCGCAGCCGGCCAGCAAGGCGAGTGAGATCAGGCTGGCGGCAATCAGCCGGCCACGACGCAGCGGTGTAACGGTCATGCGCAGCCTCTTAACCGAGCAACCGGACCGCGCCAAGCGAATGATGAGCGCTTTGCGCCACGGGCATAAGACAGATGATGCATGGCGCGCGAAACAAGGACCGGCCCGTTGAACCGGCGCTGAACGAGAGCGGCTGAATGGGCGCCTGCCCCTCTTTTCCCATGCGAGCGCACTGCCCGCAAACCGCGCCGCCGCTCTCTGTGTGGGAGGCGGGAAGCGGCGACGCGGCCTGCACCTTGCGGAGCAGAAAACGGTCGACGCCCGACCCGAACCGGGGAATGCGCACGCCAGCGTGGGGGATGGCGGCACACGGTTCAGGCCGGTCGTCGACCTGCGAAGCTGTCAGACGTCCGGGTGGTCGCTGACATAACTTCGCATCCTCGCGGACCCGAGGGGCGTTAGCCCGACCGTCCGCCGCTCGGGTTCTTCACCCGCAACGACGGCCAGCCCCGCTTGGACCAGTTTATCGATCACTGCAGCGGCCTCAGCCGGGCTGAGCATGTTGCCCACGGCCAGGGCCGTGTCGCTCACCGGACTGGACTGCAGTTCACCGACGAAAAGAGAGAGCATCACGTCCATGGCGCGATCGGCCATGACGGGCGTGTAGAAATGCTTGCTGCGCAGACGGCCGAGCATATGCATGCGGCCGGCCTTGGCCCGCAGAACGCTCGAGGCTTCCGCGGAGCGAGGATCAGCCGGCGCGTCCGGCCGGGCTGCGGCGTCGCGTTGCACGATATTGGGCACGTCAAAAAACTTTCGATTCGGCATCGGACTACCCTCGCCGCGCGGGAAACATCCCGCGCGCGAAAGATGCGCCGCCGCTGTGAGAAGAGGCGGCGGATAGACCACCGTCTCTGCCGGCGCATGTCCCGTAACCACCAGACAGGAGGAGCCTATCGTCACCAGCCGCGCTCACTGACCGGGAAGACCGGGCCGAGCGGCGGGAATAAGACCCGTGAGGTGGTCGGGTTGACCGCTCATTGTCCAATACCGCGATGGTCGCCGAGATAATTGCGCATTCGCGCCGATCCCATCGGGGTCAGGGTGATCCCATCGTCTTCCCCGACCGCGGGCCCGCCCGCTCCCGCCGACCCGGCGCGGACCAGACCTGCCTTGATTAGCGCTGCAACCACCTCATCTTGCGGATCGCTGCGCAGATCTTGCGCACCGTTCAACGATGCCCGTGAGACCGTCCGCCCCTCGCTCTGGGCAAGGAACAGCGTCAGCATGGCTGCCATGGCGCCATCGGCCATCACCGGCTCTGGAAAGAGGGCCCTGCGCTGGCCCATGAGGGCCTGCAAACGCCGGGCCCGCTCGATCACCGGGTCATCCGGCAGACAAGCGCGCGCATCGTCGTCCACGCCCGGTGGGCGCGGCTTATTGGCTGTATCGAACATCACGATCCGTCCCTGGGATATTCGCGGGGTTCACACTGAACCCGTGTCTCCTCGCCTATCCCTGCCTCAACATCATTCTCAAACGCGTGGCAGTCAGCGGCGGTCCGTCATGTCTTGAAGTCGATTGTCATCTGGTGCGACCCTGCAATTTTAGAAGCCTTTTTGGCTTTCTAAGGCAACATTATGTTATGCGAGCTTCACTTTGTGCGCCGTGATCACGGGAAGTCAACCGCTAAAGGACGGGTCGATGGAGCGATGCGATGGGGGCCCACCTCATCTGTCCCGTTTTGATTCGTTCCTGCCGGAATCAGCACCAAAACGGCACGGTTCGAGGATGTTGGACAGCGCCGGCAGCATTGCCGCGCGAAAGGCATAGCTGCGGCGGCCTGTCTCGATCGCCGATCCGGCGAGGCCTTTTCCGCGGAGCGCAGCCCGCAGCGTTGAGATGTGAACCTTGACCGCTGCACGCGACATCGCGCCGCGGTCCAGGAGCAACGCAAGTTCATCGAGCGGGATCAGCCGGTCAGGCTCGGCAATCAGGCGCAGGAGCAGGCGCGCACAGATATGGCCCCGCAGTCCCAAGGCCGCATTCAGATGGGCAACCGCCATCGGCTCGTTCGCGTGGCTGAGCAGCCCAACCTGCAACGCAACGCCGCTGGCAAAGGGCCTCGCACCGGCCCCTTCCGCTTCGTTCTGCTCCATCTCAAGCAGATGGCGCGCGGCCTCGATGCGATCTGCAGCTTCCTGAATCAGCCGGGCCGCACGATGACGGCGCACCTGGCCGGATCGATCTGGCTCCGTCACACCGCCCCTCCACGGTCAACGCGGACACGTCATTGGGCGGCCTGCGATAGCGCGGTGCGGCACCGGTCTTATGCCCTGCAAGGTGCCGGAGCGTGGCATGGGTTCCTTCCTGTCGATCGAGCGGGAGACGCTAACCCAGTCCGCCCCCGGCATTCCATCAATTGCCTCCATTTCGGAGTCGAAAAGGCGCGACGAGGTTAGCTCTGTCGCCGCATGCGCTCGTTAACTCAGCCGGCTTGCCCCTTTCGCCCTTTGGCTCCGCCACCAAGTGCCGATACGAGCGCGGCAAAGCATATTGCCGCCTAGATCAAGACAGCACGCCGCGCGCTACCGAGAGAGAGACGGGATGGGATGGAGAGGTGAGCCTTGCAATCTGAACAGCTTTTGAGCCTGCGCAATGTCCGCACGGTGCGCATCGGTGCCGGTCTTCTGCCGGCCTGTGCCGCCGATGTCGTCGCGTCCGGCGCCGAAAGCGCGCTGATCGTCTCCGGCAGCCCCCTGCGTGCGCTCAGCGAAGCACTCGCCTCCGAACTGGCCAAAGCCGGCTGCGCCGCCACGATTTTCGACGCCATTGCCGGTGAGCCGACCTTCGCCGATTTTGAGGCCGCCATGGCGACGGCGCGCGAGAGCCAAGCCGGCTTCATCATCGGACTGGGCGGCGGCAGTGCGATGGATGTCGCCAAGCTGGTCGCCGCGCTGATGGATGGCGCGCAGGGCATCGATGACGTCATCGGCACAGGCCTCCTCCAAGGCCGCGCCATTCCGCTCGCCTGCATCCCGACCACCGCCGGCACAGGCAGCGAAGTCACTCCCATCGCCATTCTGGAAGACGTGGCGGCGGAACTGAAGAAGGGCGTGGTCAGCGATCATCTCGTGCCGGATTTCGCTTATCTGGATGCTGAACTCACCGTCTCAATGCCCCGCGCCGTCACCGCCGCGACCGGGCTGGATGCGCTGACGCATTGCATCGAGGCCTATGCCAACCGCTTTGCCCATCCCGTCGTCGATGCCTGGGCGCTCGAAGGCATCCGCCTGATCGCCGGCCATCTCGAACGCGCCTGCACGGACGGCACAGACCTGGAGGCGCGCGATGCCATGCTTCGCGCGGCGCATCTTGGCGGCATGTGCCTCGGCCCGGTCAACACCGCGGCGGTCCACGCTTTGGCCTATCCGCTCGGCGGCGAATTCCACATTCCCCACGGCGTCGCCAACTCGCTGCTGCTGCCCCACGTGCTGCGCTTCACCCTGCCTGCCGCCCCCGCTCGCTATGCTGAGGTCGCTGCCGCCCTAGGCGTGCCGCGGACCGGCAATGACGAGGCTGACGCGCTGGCCGGCATCGCGCAGATCGAGCACCTTTCCGCTGCCATCGGCATCGAGCGGCACTTGTCCGCCTTCGGCATCGGCGCCAACGCGGTGCCCAAAATGGCTGCCGCCGCCATGACCGTGCAACGGCTGCTCATCAGAAATCCGCGCGAGGTCACCGAATCCGATGCGCGCGCCATCTACGAAGCTGCGCTATAGGACCGACACCCCATGAAAGCCGACCTCTTCTCCTGGTATCGCGGCGCGGACCGCAAGACCCGCCGCGTGTTCTGGACCTGCAGCGCCGGCTGGGCGATGGATAGCGCCGATGGGCTGGTCTATCAGTATCTCATCCCGCTGCTCATCGTTGGTCTTGGCATCTCGCTGACCGAGGCTGGGACCATCGCCAGCGCCAATTACTTCGCGGCGGCGATCGGTGGCTGGATCGGCGGCTGGCTATGCGACCGCTATGGCCGTGCCCGCATCCTGCAACTCACCATCCTGTGGTTCTCCTTCTTCTCATTCGCCTCGGGCTTTGCGCAGAATTTCGAGCAACTGCTCGTGCTGCGCGTGTTGCAAGGCATCGGCTTCGGCGCGGAATGGGCGGTCGGCGCGGTGCTGCTCGGCGAAATCGTCTCACCCAAGCATCGCGGCAAGGCGCTGGGCACGCTGCACAGCGGCGCGGCAGTCGGCTCCGGTCTGGCCGCGTTGATCGCCGGGCCATTCGCCTCCGCCTTCGATCCCGAGATCGGCTGGCGCCTCGCCTTCTTCGTCGGCATCATTCCCGCCGCGCTCATCTTCTTCATCCGGCGCGGGTCCGACGATTCCGACCTATTCAAACAGGCCCAGAAACGCGCGCACGAAACCGGGCAGCGCACCAGCCTCACCAGCATCTTCCGACCCAAGGTCGTCCGCATCACCGTTCTGGCGTCGCTGCTGGCCGTCGGCGCGCAGGGCGCAGGCTATGCCGTGAGCAGCTATCTGACGGTGTTCCTCG
This sequence comes from Sphingobium sp. B8D3A, assembly GCF_025961995.1. Lineage (NCBI taxonomy): Bacteria > Pseudomonadati > Pseudomonadota > Alphaproteobacteria > Sphingomonadales > Sphingobiaceae > Sphingobium > Sphingobium sp. B8D3A. The sequence goes on from NZ_JAOQOS010000001.1 coordinate 2,852,467, forward strand.
CTAATGAGCGCGGCATCGGTATCGCGATGGCCGGGCTGTGTGTGATGTTCAACAGCGTCGGCGGCTTCTTCGGCTTTCTGTTCAACGCCGCGATCAGCGATTTTGTCGGGCGCCGCAATGCCTTCCGGCTGTTCGGCCTCGGCTTCGTGATCTCCGCCGCCATCTATCTGTTTGGGCCATGGGGCGGGAATGTATGGTTCCTCGTGCCGTTCGGCATCGTCTACGGCTTCTTCCAGTTCGGCATCTATGCAAGCTTCGGCCCCTATTTCACCGAATTGTTCCCGACCGAACTGCGCGGCACCGGACAGGCCTTTGCTTATAATTTCGGCCGTGCCGCGAGCGCTCTGTTCATCATGACCGTACCCTTGGTGGCCGCCATCATCCCGCTGGGCGCGGCGATGGCCATCGTCGGCATGGGGGGCATCCTGTGCGCCCTCATCGCAACGCTGATGCTGCCCGAGACCGCCGGCCGCGCGCTGCAGTCACTGGATGACTTCGGTCGGGACGAAGCCCCCCAACCCATTGAGGCAAAGGCAACCGCTCCATGAGCCAGCAGCCCATCGCGATCGTCATCGGCGGCAGCCGCGGCATCGGCGCCGCCATCGTCCAGCTGCTCGCGGCGTCCGGCTACCATGTCGTGTTCAGCTATGCGCGTGACGCAGCGGCGGCGCAGGCCGTCGCAGCGAGCGTCACCACTGCCGGCGGTCAGGCCCACGCGGTGCAGGCAGACAGCGCGCGGGAGGCCGATCTGATTGCCCTGTTCGACGAAGCGCAGGCGCTGGGGCCGATCGGCGCGCTCGTCTATTCCGCCGGGATCACCGGCCAGGCCTCTCCCCTGGCGGAGGTCTCGGCGGAAACCCTCGAGCGCGTCATGGCGGTCAATCTCACCGGCGCGATGCTGGCCGCGCGTGAGGCCGTGCGGTGCATGGCCCTCTCGCGCGGCGGTGCGGGCGGCGGCATCGTCTTCATCTCGTCGCGGGCGACCGCTTATGGGTCAGCCGGGGAATATGTCTGGTATGCCGCATCCAAAGGCGGGCTCGACAGCCTGATGACCGGACTGGCGCGGGAAGTCGGCGGCGATGGCATTCGCGTCAACTGCGTCTCCCCCGGCCCGGTCGCCACGGACATGCTGAGCGCCGAGCGGTTGGCCGCTGGCGCCGCGCGCGTGCCGATGCAGCGCGCAGCACAGGCGGAGGAGATCGCGCAGGCGGTCCGTTACCTGCTCTCGTCCGAGGCCTCTTTTGTAAATGGCGCGAACCTCGCCGTATCCGGCGGCGTGTGACGATGGGAAACTTGCAAAGCGCCTTGAAATGGTTGACCCTGAAGGAAAGCGGCCGGGACGCCTCGATAGAAGGACAGAGGGCACGCGGAGAGGATAAGCATGGAATCCTACAGCACTGAAGCCTTCCCCATATCGACGCGCGCGGCGGCATGGACAAAGCTCTATTCACAGCAGCTCAATCGCGTGAACTTCACGCCCGCGGACCGGCATGAGTTTGCCGCGCGGCTCAGCCTCAGCCATTTCGGGCCAATCCAGCTCGCCAGTATCGCGGCCAATCGCAGCCATATCGAGCGGACGCGCAACCACATCCGCCCCGGCGCGCCGCGTCTTTATTCTTTCCTGATGCAGGCGCGCGGCAACAGCGTGCTCGACCATTGCGGGCATCAGGCCCAGCTCGATCAGGGCGATTTCGTGCTGTGCGACAGCGCGGCGCCGCACAGCTTCACGCTCGGCGACAATTCGATGATTATCATGCTGCGCGTTGATGCCGGCCTCATCAAAAAGCACCTGCCGACGCCCGAGCGCTTCTGCGGCCTCAAGCTCGATCATGAGGTGGGGCTGACCGCGGTCATGTCCGCCATGCTCGAAAATCTGAACACGCAGGTGCAGAGCGGCTTCCATTCCGATCATGATGGCCGCTTTGCTCGCCACGTGCTGGAAATGCTCTCCACGGCCTATGCGATGGGCTTTGACGAGCAGCCGGAAGGCTCGGCGGTGATGCTCGGCCGACAGAGCGAAGTCATTCGCTACATCGAGGACAATCTGCGCGACCCGGAACTGACGCCCGCACGCGTCGCCGAGGGGCTGCGCATCTCGCCGCGCTACCTGCGCACGCTCTTCGCCTCGCGCGGGGAGAAGGCGTCGAGCTACATCGTCCGGCGGCGTCTGGAAGAGTGCGGCAAGCAACTGCGCAACCCCGCCTGGGCCGGCCATACGCTGACCGAGATCGCCTTCGCCTGGGGGTTTAACAGCGCGGCGCATTTCACCCGCACCTTCCACGAGCATTTCGGCATGGCGCCGCGCGATTACCGGCGCGCTGGCTCGAACTGACCAGCCGCGCGGGCGCCTTCCTGAGCAAGTCATCCTGCCCGCCCGGGCAAGCGGCGACGCAACCTCTATGTCAGCCCGGTCTCCACGCAGACAGGCGGGACATGGAGGACGGAAGACACAATGGTTGCCAGGGAAGTGCTTGATCTGAACCAGATATTGTCGCTGCAGCTGACCGAATATTGGCACGAGATCGATACCAACAAGGGGCGCAAGGCCTCGGATTATTATACCGAGGATGCCGTCTTCCACGGCCAGTTCGCCTCCTATAACGGCCGCGCGAAGATCCAGCAATTCTATGACTGGCGCGCCGAACGCGGCGAGCGGCTCGCGGTCCATGCCTTCACCAACTTCCGAGCATGGTTCACCGGGCCGGACAGCGCGGAAGCGACGAACTACCTGTTCCTCTACGCCGCCGATGGCGTGCGCCCCCTCCCCACCCATCCGCCAGTGACGATTTCGCTGGCGACCGACCGCTATGTCCGCGGCGCCGGCGGGCGCTGGCTGTGCACCTATCGCCGGTTCGAGCATTTGTTCGAGAGTGATACCCCGATCACAAATCCGAACCTGGACGATCAAGAAGCAAAGTGAGCAGGCCCATGAGCAGACAGCGCGGCGAACTCGACGAGAAGGATCTTCTGCTTTCCAAGGCCTATGTGGCCGGCAAATGGGTGGATGGCAGTGGCGACCCCATCGCTGTCGACGATCCCTATACGCTCGAGACCGTGGGACAGGTGCCGCGCGTCAGCGAAGCGCAAGTGTCTGAGGCCATCGACGCCGCGAACCGCGCCTTTCCGCAATGGGCACGACGGCCCGCCAAGGAGCGCGGCGCGATCCTGCGGCGCTGGTATGAGCTGGTCATCCAGCACAAGGAGGACTTCGCCCGGCTCATCACGTTGGAGAACGGCAAGGCGCTCAAGGAATCGCGCGCCGAGGTCGACTATGGCGCCGGCTTCCTCGAATTCTATGCCGATGAGGCGACCCGCTCGTTGGGCGAGATCATCCCCGCCCCGGTGACCGGCCGCCGCCTCATGGTCGAGCGCGAGCCGATCGGCGTGTGCGTGGCGATCACGCCATGGAACTTCCCGCTCGCCATGCTCACGCGCAAGGTCGGGCCGGCGCTGGCCGCCGGCTGCACCATGGTCGCCAAGCCGGCCGAGCTGACGCCGCTCACGGCACTGGCCTTTGCCAAGCTGGGTGAAGAAGCAGGCGTGCCAGCGGGCGTTTTCAGCGTGGTCACCGGCAATTCCAAGACCATCGGGCCGGTGATGACCGGTTCGCCGATCGTCCGCAAACTCTCCTTCACCGGCTCGACCCCGGTGGGCGCAATGCTGGCGGAAGCCTGCGCCCCGACAATCAAGCGGCTCGGCCTCGAACTGGGCGGCAATGCGCCGCTGCTGATCTTCGACGATGCCGACCTCGACACCGCCGTCGAAACGGCAATGGTCGCCAAGTTCCGTAATGGCGGCCAGAGCTGCGTCGCGGCGAACCGCATCTATGTGCAGAATGGCATCCGCAGCCGCTTTCTCGACGCGTTTGGTAGCAAGGTCGCGGCGATGAAGGCTGGCGATGGCTTTGAAGACGGCATCGATGTCGGCCCGATGATCGATGATCGCGCCATCGCCAAAATCGATGAGCATCGCGAGGATGCGCTGCGCCATGGCGGACGCCTCATCGCCGGGGGCGCATCGCCCGGCGGACGCATCGCCGTGCCGACGCTGATCGGCGACGTCGCACCCGATGCCCTGCTGACCCGCGAGGAAACCTTCGGGCCGCTGGCCGGCGTCATCGGCTTTGCCAGCGTGGAAGACGGCGTGCGGCTCGCAAACGACACGCCCTTTGGCCTCGCAGCCTATCTCTGCTCCAGCGATCCGGCAACGATCGCCCGCGTAGGCCGGGATCTGGAGAGCGGCATCGTCGGCATCAACACCGGCCTCATCTCGACGCCTTATGCCCCCTTCGGCGGCGTCAAGCAGTCGGGCCTCGGGCGCGAGGGCTCGCACCACGGCCTCGCCGAATATCAAAATCTCAAATATCTCTGTCACGCAGGACTTTAGACCCGCTTATGCGCAAACACGCCAAGGTCATCATCACATGCGCGCCGACCGGCTCGATCCACACGCCCTCCATGTCGCCGCATCTGCCGGTGAGCGCGGACGAGATTGCGGAGGCCGCCATTGGCGCAGCGCAGGCCGGCGCGGCGATCCTGCACCTGCATGCGCGTAACCCGGCAGACGGCAGCCCAAGCCCCCGCGCGGCCGATTTCATGGCCTTTCTGCCGCGCATCCGGCAGGCGACGGACGCGGTGGTGAATATCTCCACTGGCGGCAGCGCCACCATGTCGCTGGATGACCGGCTGGAAGGCGCCAAGCAGGCCCGGCCCGAGCTGTGCTCGCTCAACATGGGACCGCTGATCTTCGATTTCTCCGGGGCGGCCAAGCGGGTCACCCAGTGGCAGCACGGCTGGGAGAAGCCCTATGTCGAAGGCGCGCGCGGGCGGATCATGTACAATGACAATGCCTACATCGAGCGCATCATGCTGGAGGTCGGCCGGGAGTTCGGCACGCGCTTCGAGTTCGAATGCTATGACATCGGCCATCTCTACACGCTCGCTCATTTTGCCGACCGCGGCCTCATCGACCCGCCCTTCCTCGTCCAGGGCGTGTTCGGCATCCTGGGCGGCATCGGCGCGGACCCGCGCAATCTCGCCCATATGGTGACCATGGCCGATAGTCTGTTCGGCGAGGATTATGTGTTCTCGGCCTTCGCGGCGGGCCGCCATCAACTCGGCTTCTGCACCCAGAGCGCGCTGCTCGGCGGCAATGTCCGCGTCGGGCTGGAAGACAGCCTGTTCATCGGCAAGGGCGAGCTCGCCACCTCCAACGCGCAGCAGGTGGAACGCATCCGCCTCGTGATCGAAGCCCTGGGCCGCGAGATTGCGACGGCTGCCGAAGCCCGCGCGTTGCTCGGCCTCAAGGGCGGCGACGCCGTCGGCTTCTGAGCCAGAGCTTCGGCCTCCCTTCAACGTCCATCGCTTTTGGGTGCCCGCCCGGCCTGAATGGCCGAGTGGGCATTTCGACAAAGGAAAGCCGGGCCTCCTTTCGGAAGCCCGGCTGGCATCTGCAGCGCTGGCGTCAGATCAGAATTTGACCCGTACGCCGGTCCGGAACCGCGCACCGAAGGTGTCGAAATAGACCGGGTTGGTTGGATAGTTGGAGCCACCCAGGCCGCCGCCACCCGGCGCAATCGGCGGCTTCTTGTCGAAGATATTGTCGATCGCGCCGAACACCTCGATGCTGTTCCCACCATTTCCGACCGGAATGGCATAGGACATGGCGAGGCCGAAATAGCTCGCTCCCTTCACGCGGTTGGTGTTGATGCTGTTGCGCAGCGTCGGATCGTAGCCTTCATCTTCCGGCCCCACCCGCTCGACATTGTAGATGCCCGAGCTGATCCGGCGCATGCTCACCGTGGCGTTGAAGGGCCCGCTATCATAGCTCAGGAACGCGTTGACGATCCACGAGGGCGCGGGATTGAAGTTGCCGCCGCTGCTCACCGGCCCGGTCTGCCCGGCATAATCGATCACCGGCGTCGTCGGGTCGGCCTGCACCTTGAAGTCATATTGGTGGTTGGCCAGCACGCGCAGGTTGAGCGCCCCGCCCCAATCGGCCGAAAGGTCGGACAGGCGCAGCGTATAGTCGAACTCGAAATCGAGGCCACGCACGGTCATGCTGCCGAGGTTCACCTGGCGGGCATCGATGTACGAGATGTTCGTCGGCGAGACGAAGGTGATGCGGTCACAGAAGATGTCGAACTGATCGCAGAAATCGACGATCTGCTGGCCGCCGAGCCGGCTGACAGCATCCTCGATCGCGATCTGATACCAGTCGACCGACATGCGCAGACCCGGGATGAAGCTTGGGCGGAACACGATGCCCGCCGTTGTCGTATCCGCCTTTTCCGGCGTCAGCGCGAAGCTGCCGCCATTCAGGATCGGGGTCGGATCGTCATTGCCCACGCCCGCGATGTTCGGATTGTCGACGATGCCCTGCGATGAGCCTTCCTCCGTTGCCACCTGCCGCTGGAACAGCTCGCGGAAGCCCGCAGCGCGGATGTCGCGCGAGCGAGAGCCGCGCAGGCGCACACCGCCGCCGATTTCCCAGATGCCGCTTAGCTTGTAGCTCACCGCCTCGGTCGTCTTCTCCTCGCTGGTGAACGCATCCGACGCCTTGTTGCGCGTCCAGCGTACGGCGCCGTTGAGCTCCAGCGTCTCAAAGAACGGATGGTTCGCCAGCAGAGGCACGCTCACTTCGCCGAAGGTTTCGAGAACCTCTATGGTGCCGCCATAATCGAGGCCAAAGGTGAAGGCGTAGTCGGTGTAATTGGGGATATCGCCATGGGTCACATCGCCCTTTTCCTTGCGATATTCCACACCCGTGGCTGCGCCGACCGGCCCGGCGCCAAAGCCATCGAACAGCGAGCCGCTGATTGAGGCGGCAGCGACATGCTGGGTATAAAGGAAGTCCTCCACCACCGGGCGGTAGGCGTAGTCGATGGCCGCCTGGCTGAGATTATCGAGACCAAACAGGTTCATCGGTACGCAGCCCTGCGCGCGCGGATTGGGATTGGCCTTGAGCAGTTCCCGGCAGACGATCTGGTTGGTCGCCGGATTGACCACGGCGTCCAGCCCATATTGGAACTCGGTGTTCACGCGCGAATAGCGGGCCGACTGGTGCCGCTTGTTGCGGCCGTACTGATAATAGACGTCCCAGTTCCAACCGCCACCGATCTCGCCGGTGACGCCAAACACCGCGCGCCAGACATCTGCGGTGACGGAGTTGAGCGCCGGGATCTGCGCATCAACATCCTTGCCGAGGCTGAACTGGGTGCCGGCTAGCAGCGTCTTGAGCGAGGCCGGGAGGAAGGCATTATCCGGTTGGACGAAATAGGTCGAGCGCGGCCCGGCTGTCACGCCGCTGTTGGAGGCGGAGCGATGCGCGTAGGTGACTTCGGTATAGGCTTCGACCGTGTCCGACAGGTCGTATTTGCCGGAGAGATAGCCGACGAAGCGCTCGACCGGCGTCTGGATGTCGGAATCTGCATAGGTCGATTCGCCGTCACCGCCCTGGCGCGGACCGGTCTGCGACGATTGGACGTATGTGCCCGGATCGAACTGCACGATGCCGGTGCCGTCGTCATTGAAGCGGATGTTGCGCGCCGCCGGCGCGGCGGGCGCACGGTTGCGAACCACGCCGCGCGCATCGTTAAACGCCTGCTTGGAATTGGGGCCGATGATGAAGTTGGGCAGACCATAGCCCGGCGTGCCGGGACGATCGAAGCCCGAGAGCGAGCCGTTGGCCAGCACATTATTGGCATTCACGAAGACGTCGTAGCTTTCCGCACACCAGTCGCGCGAAAGCGAGCAATCGCCGATGCCGTCCTTCTTCTCATATTCGCCGCCGATGACGATATGGCCGCGGCTGCCGACGCGTGTGCCATAGACGAGCGATCCATGATGCCCCTTGCCATCCCCCCGGAAGGTCTGGCCATAATCGACCTGCCCGCGCAGCCCCTCGAGCTCGGTATCGAGGATCAGGTTGACGACACCGGCAATCGCATCCGACCCATAAGCCGCCGATGCGCCGCCCGTCACCGTCTCCACGCGCTTGATCATCGCGGTGGGAATGAGGTTGAGATCAACCGCACCGCCATCCGATGTCGGCACGAAGCGGCGGGAATTGACCAGCGTGAGCGTGCGCGTGCCGGAATCCGGGTTGAGCCCGCGCAGGTTCGCATAGGAAGCGCCGACATTCGCGCCCGCGGTGATGCCGGCGGTTGCGTCCGACTGGAACGCCGTGTTCTGCGGGATAAGCTCGACGATATCGCCGGCATTCACGATGCCCAGCTTCTCAGTCTGCTCGATGCCGAACACCGTGGCGGGCGTCGGCTCGTTAAAGGCGTTGTTGCGGATCCGCGTGCCCGTGACGACGATGGATTGCTCGCTCGCGCTCTCCGCCCCGCTGCTGTCCTGCGCCTGAACCGGCATTGACAGCAACGCCGCCGCCGGCAGTGCCGCCCACAGCAGATGCGACGCGCCCCCGCGTCCTTTCACTTTCAAAGTCATTCGTACGGCCTCCCCATTATGTATATTTTGCGCGCACGACCTTTGCCGGGCGCGACCTCATGCGGACCATCGCATTGCGCAACGGGCCGCTTCTTATCTCCAAGTGATCCAGCTTATGCCGAATTCGGCACAAACAGAGCCGGACGACGGCATCGCCCGGCTCCGATGTCATCGGTGTGCTGCGGTGCTCTTACGCCCAGTTGAGCGCGCGCTTAATCGTGCCGCCCAAAATCCACTCCTTGTCACTCTGCGAAATCTCATTGGTGTGGAGAAGGCTGTAGAGCGCGTCCGCATAGGGCTTCCAGTCCTTGCGGAGCGGGAAGCCATTGGGACCCGGCGGCGTTTCCGTGCCCCAGCGCTGCCGGGTCATGTCGCTCGCCCACAGGCACCGTTCCGGGCCGAAGGCGTGCAGGATCTTGTGAATGTATGGCCAGATGTCGTGATAGGGATAGGCCTCCTTGGAGATGATCGGCATCCCGCACAGCTTCACATAGACATTGGGATAGCGCGCCATGTCGAGCAGCTTGGGAAGGTTCGCCCAGCGATCCTTGGGCGGCGCGATCATCGACTGGGTGACCCCGTAGTGATCGATGATGATCGTCATGTCCGGGTGACGCTCGGCATAGATCGCGGCCTCGTGACCGAACTCATGGGCACCGACGAACATCGGGATCTTATACTTGGCGCCATAAGCGAAATAGCGGTCGAACGCGCCCTGCTTGACCAGCGGACTGACCGCGATCTGCGCGCCCGGCTTACGCCAGACCTGCCCGTAATTGGTGAACAGCACGCGCGTGGCGAGCATCCCAGGCTTCTTCTTGAACGCCGCCATCTGCTGCTCGAGATCGGGCGCCGCATGATCGAACACCTCGACCGCCCCGAACCGATCCGGATAGTAGCGCACCGCCGCTTCGTTGAAGGACCGACCGGCATAGATGATCGCCTTGTCGACGCCGACGCAATCGATCGCCTCGCGCGCCAGCTCGACGTTGATGAACTCTTCAAGCTGCGGCGTGATCGTCTCGCCTTCGGGCTTGGCGGCGCGCATGCCGCCGCCGATATGGGGTTCGTGGATCTGACCGTCGATGATCTGCATGTACCTTGTTCCTCTCGCCTATGCTTGATGGTCGGTGGCGGGCACGTGCCCGCCTTCCGATCAGAACCGCTTGTTCAGGGTGAGATACCACTCACGCGGGGCGCCCGGCTGGCCATTGATCTGCGGATAGCCAATGGCCTGGTAGATGAAGTAGTTGCGCCAGTAGAACTGCTTGAAGACGTTGGTGACGCCCGCTGCGATGGAGAAATCATACTCCTTGTTCGCGTAGGTCAGGCGAGCGTTGACCAGCGAATAGCCGTCCTGATTATACTCTACACGGTCCGGGCTGTAGACCTGGCTGCCGGTGTAGAACCAGTCGACACGTGGCGTGACCGTGCCCTGCAGAGCCGGCGCATCGACCTCATACTGGATGCCGGCATTGGCCTTGAGCTCCGGGATCGCCACCGGGCGCCGGTTCTGGCCGGCCGGGCGGGCATCCAGATCGGCCGACGAGAATTTGTGGTAGCCGATCGAGCCGCCGACCGCCAAGCCCTCGACCGGACGGAAATCTAGCTCCAGCTCGAAGCCTTTCACCTTGCCCGGCGTGTTCTGGTAGAAGGTGCGGCCGATGCAGGCGAAGCCGGGCGTGTTAGCGGCGATTTCAGCCGACGTCAGCGGACGGCAGGTCGTGAAGGCAGGGTTCACCGGGTTGGGGATTTCAAGGAAACCGCCCGGCGCTGGCTGCCCGTTCGCACCCAGCTGATACTCCTGACCGGAGACACCCGTCGGACGGGTCTTATAATCCGTGTAGAAGGCCGCAGCGTTGATCCGCAGCATCCGGTCGAACAGATCGGTCTTCACGCCCAGTTCGTACGACTGGGTTTCATCGCCCGGATATTGCGCGACCTGGCTCGGCTGCAGCGGACGGGCATTGAAGCCCGGCAGCCGCGCGCCAGTGGCCACGGACGCGTAGATCATCGTGCGCTCGCTCAGCTTGTAATCCGCGCCAACCTTCCAGTCGAACCGCTCATCCTTGATGTCGAAGTTGAAGACGGTCTGACCGGTGGGCGAGATGGTGAACTGCGTCGAGGTGGCCGTGGTGCCATCCAGCACGCTGCGATAATCGACACCCTTCTTGTCCTTGGAGAAACGCCCACCGAGCGTCAGGCCAAAGCGATCGCCAAAGGGCCGCAGCGTGGCGTTGGCGAAGACCGCCTTGCTCTCCGGCGTGTAGCGGCTCCAGAGATAACGCTGCGTATTGTTGAACGGCGACGTGCCGGAGAAGCGCTGTTCGCCATCCGCCCAGTAGTAGAAGGCGCCGACGACCCAATCGGCCCAGCCGGTCTTGCCGATCAGGCGGATTTCGCCGGTCCAGTCATCCTGGAACACATCATTGCGATTGTTTTCCATGGCGACGGGCGAACCATCGACATCGAACCCGAACACGCCATCATAGCGGCGATAGCCGACGATGCCGACAACATCGATATTGTCGCTGATCTCATATTCGATCCGCGCATTGCCGCCCCAGTTCGTCTGCGGAACGTTGCTGGGGTGCGTAATGCCGCCGCGGAAAGGCGAGCCATTGTAGAATGTGTTGCCAGGAATCGCGGTGCCGGCGGCAATCGGATCGGCAAAAGTCGCGAAGGTCGTATAAGGGTCGCCGGTGATGAAGCGGCTATCATAAGCAAAGGTCGGGCCGCCCGGTGCCGTCCAGCGGTTGAACAGCGTCGAGACCGCGGAGCGGCCGGCTGCGACGGCCGGATTGATGGCGACGACGCTATCCATGGCCGCCTCCGAATTGTCCTGGAGATAATCCAGCGCGGCGGTGATCTTGAGGCGCGGCGTGGGCTCCCAGTAGATCTGGCCACGGATGGCCTGCACATCCTCACCACCCAGATGGCCGATGGTGCAATCCTTGGGCGGATTGATGTCGGAATTGTTGAGCAGGCCGGCATCCGCAGTCGGGAACAGCCCGGCCAGCTGAGGCGTGCCCCGGCGGATCATTTCGCAGCGGAAATCGAGCTGCCGCTGATAGCCAGTCATCTTCTTGACCAAGCCGGAGACGGAGAGCGACATGGTCGATCCGAGCGGCAGGTTGATGCCGGCGCGCATTTCGCGGCGGTCGTAGCTCCCGACCGTGAACTCGCCATAGCCCGAGGCTTCGCCGAGCACCGGCCGGCGGGTGGTGAGGTTGACGGCGCCAGCCAGCGAGTTGCGGCCGAACAGCGTGCCTTGCGGGCCGCGCAGCACCTCTACCCGCTCCAGATCAAGCAGATCGAACATGGAGCCGAAGACCAGCGGATAATAGACATCGTCGATATAGAAGGCGACGCCCGCCTCGCCCGACAGATTGGTCTCGCTCGAGCCGATGCCACGGATGAAGGCGCTCATGCCGGGGCCGAATGCCGCCTGCGACTTCTCGAAGGAGACGTTGGGAACGACCCGCGACATTTCGGCGACGTTGGTCAGCCCCTGCTCCATCAGCGCGTCTGCCGGCAGCGCCGAGATCGCAATCGGCGTATCCTGCAGGTTGGTCGCGCGGCGGGTCGCCGTAACGACGATGTCCGCGATCCCGGTTCCACGCTCGGAAGCGCCGTCCGCCTCAGTGACCTGCGCGTGGCCGGTCTGCGCTATACACAGCGCCAGCGCGGACGCTGAAAGCTTGCCGAAAGTCCTCTTCATCTCATCCCCTCCCGAATTGGTGCAGCCATGTCTGGCCTCGGGGGGAGCACTAGAGGGCCTCCATCATCCAATCTTGCCGGATGCGGCACTGAACGACGCCTTGCCCGGCATATGCCGTTTACGAACCCGCGTTCATCACGCGAACTGCTGCAGTTCCGGATAAGGCAGCGCCGGTCCCTCTCCGATGCGGAAGGTGCAGTGACCGGTATAGACCGCGGCATCGCCATGCGCGCGCACGGGCCGGCTCATGAGGTAACGGCCATTGATCAGCCGGACCGTGCCGTTTTCGTAGCGCGCCACGACGTCCTTCTGCACGACCCGCACCTGCCGACCGGCGAACAGCGCCTCCAGCGCATCGGTATCATCATGGATGCCATCGGCATGGAGCACTGGCACTTCGGCGGCCTGAAGGGCGGCGGGCACCATGGCCGCGCCGACGATGGCGCCGCCGCTCGCACCGATGAAACCGCGACGGGAAAGCTGGGTGTTGGTCATCATGGTCTCCAATCAGGAAAAATAGAGCTTGAGTGCAGTCCGGCAAATCTGGGCGCGCTGAGCGGGATCGGGCACCCAGCGGCGGTAGCTGGCCAGCACCTGCTCGTAGCCAATGCGGCGTTCGTAGCCGACGAAGGGCGCGTCACTGCCCCACAGCAGGCGATCGGTGCCGACGCGTGACACCAAATGGTCCGCGACATGCTGGGCGAGGCTTTCGAGGTCGCCATCGGGATCGTCGCGCCAGGCTTCCGGCCCCGGCAGGCGGAAGCCGCCCGAGAGCTTGACCCAGGTATGTCCCTTGTCGACGGCATCGAGCATCGCGCGGAAGCCGACGCAATCGAGCGGCGCTTGCGGATCGGGATGGCCGAAATGGTCGATCACGATATCGACGCCGCTCTCCACCAGCGCATCGAGCACCGGCGGCAGGTTCTGTCCCTCGATGGCGACATGGACATGCCAGCCAAGATCGCGGGCGCGGCGGAACAGCAGCCGATATTCGTCGCTGCGATAATCGGCATGATATTCGGCGCGGGCGAGCTGCAACCGGATGCCGATGATGCCATCGTCGCGCATCCGCTCCAGCACGTAGAAATCCGTGCCCGGCGGGACGATGGCGGTGCCGCGCAGCCGCTTGTGGCGGCGCAGTTCGGAGATCAGATAATCATTGTAGCTGCCCGAAATACTCAGCGCCGAAATGACGGCGAAGTGGATGCCATGCGCATCCATCCGCGCCAGCAAATCGTCGGCAGTGAAGGCATAGTCCGGAGTGATCCACGCGCCGCTGGTAACGGGCATGTCCGCCGAAAAGATGTGGGCATGGCAATCGATGATAGGATTGCGCACCGCGTCATCGGTCAAGGATGTCATCTGGTCCCCCTCCTCGACTGCATCATTGCGCGCGCGGATACTCATCCGCGTTCAGCACCCAGCCGGGCATGTCCGAGAAATCGGCACGCGGTGGCGAGAAGATATCGACCAGCACGTTACGACCGGGCGCGGACGGCGCGGAGGTGTGGATGACGCGGGGCGGAATGACGCACACCGACGGCGCGCCGCAGCGCTCATGCTCGTCGTCGCGCCAGTCATGCTGGTTGGCCGTCCATGGCCAGCGCAGATGGTGCATATAGTCGCCCTCCAGCGCCAGGGAGCACTGCTCGAAATCATCGTGATGATGCGGCGAGAGCTTGGTCACATCGCGCGGCCCCTGCGGCGGGAAGACGTTGACCATGAAGGTGGTGCATCGCCAGATCTTGCCGAAGCGCCCCGGCTCGTCGGGCACGTCCAGGCTGTAGCTGCGCAGCTTGAACCCATCGACCGGATCTGGCCACGGCTGGAACGGCGGAATCTGCGGATGCGGCCCGGCATAGGCCTGCGGATTGACGACCCGCGCAAGCAGATCTTGCGCCTCCAGCGAAAACAGCCGGACGATCTGGCCAGCCGAGCGGACCGTGATGCGGCTATCGCCCGGCGGCACGAAGTTGATGCTGTTGCCGGCAATCTCGTGCGCCACGCCGTCGATCTCGATGGTCAGCGCGCTCTGGGCATCCGGCAGCAGTAGGACATATTCGTCGATCTGGCCGGCTCGCTCGAACACCGCACCTTCTTCCGCCTGCGAGTAAGCGACTACGAAATTCTGCCCACGCGTGAGCCAAGTCTTGAGGCCGGGCGCCGTCTCCTGTGGGGCCTCTTCATAGAAGCGGGCGTAAGTGGAGGCCCCGAAGGCGCTGGCCGGCGCGGCTCCCCCGGCTGCGGCAGTCGAGAGGCGGGAACGGGGATCGTCGGATTCGTACATGAATTACTCCGTGGCGGCGGCGCGGCGGCCGTCCGACCAGTGCAGGAAGGTCTCGGGAGCGCGGCCGCTCACCGGATTGGCGAAATGGAAGCCCATCGGGGCGATGGCGGGATAAGGCGCGAAGGTGACGCCGCGCAGCGGGCCATCCGGCGGGTTCTTGGCAACATCCTCGGGCTTGGGGCGATAGCGCTCGCTGGCGCCCGGCACAATCGCGGCCCAACCGCCGGCATAATCGGCGAGCCAGACATAATCGAGATCCATGCCGTGAATGCACCAGACGCCGTTTTCGAGCACCGCCTGATTCTCGTAGATGCCCGAAATCCACGACCCCTGCCCCTTGGCGGCGCTGTTGAACTGGAACAAGCGCAGGCGGATATTGGCGCGCATCCCGTCTTCCGAAACGGTCACATAGGGCTGCGTCTTCTGGTGGATGGCCATGAACGCCGCCGAGCGCCCGGCATTGCCATAGCGCCCGAACAGCGATCCCCGCACACGCTCCCGCCCGACATAGGTGCCGATATAGGAGAGCTCTTTCCAGCCGTCGGTGGCGAAGAGATCGGCCGTGTCGTCCCAGCGGAACTCGTCGATATAATAGCCATAGGCATCGGCGATGTTTTCCGCGCCATCGAAGGCAGCCGCGCGGGCGAGCAGTGTCGCTGCGTCTCCGGTGCTGGCAAAGGATGGCGCAGGCGCGAGCGCATCGGCGAAGCGCACGGGTGCAGGTCGATGACCGGGATAGGAGGCGTCGGCCAGTTGCGAGGGCCGGTCCGGTCGCGCCGCAGCCACGCCGGGCAAACCGGCCGCAAGCGGCGCCTGCCAGCCTTTTGCATAAGCCGCGCGCATCACCGGCACGCGGCGCAGCGCCGTGATACGCCAGCGGCCATCGTCACCGCGCGCGCAGGTGAAATCCTGAATCGTCGCCGACCAATAGGTCTCACCGCCATGCTGACCGGTCATCCCGATCTCGATATTGCGCACCGTGGCGCTACGTCCGCCCGCATCCATCGTCACGACCGGCATGAGCTGGGGACGGTCGTTCAATTCGCCGGTCTTCAGACCGGCCTCGCCGAACAGCGCGAGCGCACGGCGGACGCCGGCATGGCCCACAAACTGCCCGGTGCCGGCAATGTCGATCAGCGCATCCTCGGTGAACAGATCGACAATGTCGTCGTGCATCTTGCGATCAAGATAGAAGCCGAACGCGGCCTGAAGATTCTGCACCAGCCCCTGCGACACCAGCAGATCGGCCTGCGCTGCGATCTCGCGGACCGGCAGCGGGCTCCGGGCGGGACGCTTGGCGCCCCACGGATTGCCGGCCTGATCCGGCGTATAGTGAAACGGCACCATCGGCACGCTGGGCGCAACATGCGTCCAGCCCTTGTCATAAGGTCCGGCAAATTGCGGGTGATAGTGCATCCGCGCAATCGCCCAGCCACCCATGCCGCCAGCGTCGTCGGAGACCCGGACATAATCGATCACGTGGATGCCGCCGGCCCAGCCGGCCGACTGGTCGTTCACCCCGGTCATCGCCACCTCATGCCAGCGTCCGCGCGCGGACTGGCCATCGGGCGTGAGGGTGATCACGGGGCTGAGGAACAGGCGCAGATTGAGATGCCCTGCTGGCAGTCCGCGACTGTCGCCGCCCATCGTGCTGCGCAGATGCGCCTCGATGGGTGTGCGGCCCGTCACGGATTGCGCGCCGTCGGTCCATAGGCCGTCAGCGGCGAAGAGAAGCGCCATGTCGGCCCACTGGCCGGCTTGCGCATAATGCGCCCAGACATGCTGGAGGCGTTTGATCTCCCGGATCGCGCGAACATCCGCGAGCCGCGCAGTCAGGTCCGCAGCGTCACCGCCCGCGCCCGCTGAGGCCATCCGTGAGGTTGCGCAGCCTGCCAGCAGCGAGGCCGCACTCCCGAGCAGGATCGCGCGTCGCGAGAGGATCATGCGCCCCGGCTCGCTCACGTCGTCGGCTCCAGCGCCAGCGCCTCTTCGTAGACGCTGCGGTCGATCAGCCTCGCAAGCTGTGCACGCGACCGTGCTGGCCGCTTGTCACGCTCTGCCAGCCACTGTTCTTCCTCAGTCATGATATCGAGCAGGTCGGCAGGATAATCAGCGTTGAAGGCGTGGTGCTTCCACGCCGTCTGCACTTCCTCCACCGAATGGCCGCCCCGCTCCACCACCAGAGCCTGCGCCGCTGCCGGGTCCTTGCGGAGCGCCGCCGCCGCATCGATCACGGCACGGACGAAGCGGACGATCTTCTTGCGCTTGGCCGGATCGGCGAGATTTTCAGCTGTGCTGTTGAGGTTGAACTGCTCGGCATAAACGCCATCGCCGCTGAACTCGATCAGGTCGTCACCCAATGCGCGCGCGCTGTTCTCGCTCTCCGGCTCCCAGATGATCACGGCATCGACGCGCCGCTCGGCGAGCGCCTTGGTCATTTCGCTGAGCGGGCCGGGCGTGCGGACGACCTCGATATCGTCATAGGACAGGCCGGCCTGCGCCAGCATCTTGTGAAAGAAATAGCCCGAGGACGTCTGCGGGATCGACGCGACGCGCTTGCCCTTGAGATCGGCCACGGTCGCGATCCCCGCCGATTTCCGCGCAACAATGCGATACTGCCCCTCGGTCACCTGCAGGATGATGCGCAGATTGGGATGCTTGACCGAGTAGCGCAGCGCCTGCGTCTCGGCATGCGTGGCGACATCCGCCACGCCTTCCTCGCCGAAGCCGGCAATGATCGGCTCTCCAACCAGATTGGGAATGCCGCCCATCTTCACCGTGGCAGCATCGGGATAGAAAGTCTTGGCCGCCAGGAGCACGGGCGCGATCTCGAAGGTCTGGATATTGCCGTACACGGCAATGGGACCCGGCTTCCCCTCATCCCTGGCTGTGGCACTCGCGGGAAGGAGCGCGCCGGCCGCGAGCATGGCCGCCATTGCGAGACTGTTCCTGATTGTGCGCACCGTCATCCCTCCTCAACACCGCAACCTGTTGGCCCGGCCCTATTCATTCACGCTAGGCGCCCACGCTGGCGGGCCGCAATTCAAATGCGCGTTGATGCCGCGCGAGGAAAAACTGGCTTCCGTCGAGGACAAATAGCGCAGGCTGGGCTGCGCCTCGCTCGCCTCAATCCAGCCCTCCCCGCACCGCATGCACCGTCTGCGCCGCGGCGTGCGCGAACATCATCGCATCATTGCTCACCATCACCAGCGAGAAGCCCATCGCCAGATACGGCGCGGCTTCCTGCGCGGTGCCGACGGCCACGCCAGACAGCAGGCCCGCCTGCTTGGTCGCGGCGAGCATGGCGGCGGTGAGCGCCTCAACATCGGGATGCGCGGCCGATTTGCCGCTGGAGAGAAACAGGTCGCCATGGCCGATGAAAATGCCGCCCACATGCTCGACCGCCGCAAATTCCGCGGTCCGCTCCAGACTGGCCCAGTCCTCAAGCTGGATCATGCGCAGGCACTGCCCGTCGCCCCGCGCGATATACTCCGGAATCGGCGCCAGACCCCAGCGACCGGCACGCGAGGTGAGGCCGAGGCCCCGCTCCCCGGCCGGGCTGAACACCATCTTGCGGCACACCGCATGGGCATCGGCAGGATTGGTAATGCGCGGCACCAGCAGGCCGTCCGCGCCAGCGTCCAGCAGGGGCTGGATCGGCGATCCGCTGTGATCGGGCAGCCGAACCAGCGCCGCCATGCCCATCGTCTGCGCAGCTGCGATCAGCGTGTAGGCACGCTCGAGAGTGTGCGGGGCGTGCTCCATGTCGATCACTACGACATCGAAGCCGGCATGGCCGATCAGCTCCAGCGTCTCCAGCGACGGCAGCTTGACCCAAGTCCCCAGCAGGCCCCGCCCCTGCGCGGCCCGCTGCAGCGCATAGTCTACGAAATTGTCCACTAACCGCCCTGTTCGATCCGCTGCACCGGTGCGCAAAAAGCCACTGTGCGCAGGCCGACGGCGCCCGCTTGTCTCGAACGGCTCGGAGTCTTTGCAGAGCTGCAACGCCCGCTCGGACCGTGGGCATGAAAAAAGCCCCGCATCGCTGCGGGGCTTCTCTCAATCTCGCTTTGAAGGCGATCAGTCGTCGTCGCGCTTCAGGAAGGCAGGCGCGAACTCGGGCGCCGGGCCGTCATCATCGCTGCGCTCGCGGCGGGGGCCGCGTTCACCACGCTCGCCGCCACGGTCACCACCGCGATCCCGGCGGGGACCACGGTCGCCACGGCCGCCGCCGTCACGACGCGGACCACGGTCGCCGCGATCACCCCGGTCGCCACGGTCACCGCGCGGTTCGCGGGCAGGACGGGTGTCCTCCAGCTCCTCGCCGGTTTCCTGATCGACGACGCGCATGGAGAGGCGCACCTTGCCACGCGGATCGATCTCGAGGACCTTGACCTTGACTTCCTGGCCTTCCTTGAGGACGTCCGCCACCTTCTCGACCCGCTCGTTGCGGATTTCCGAGACGTGGACGAGGCCGTCCTTGCCGCCCATGAAGTTCACGAACGCGCCGAAGTCGACCAGATTGACGACCTTGCCGTTATAGACCTTGCCGACTTCCGCTTCCTCGACGATGCCGAGGATCCAGGCCTTGGCCGCCTCGATCTGGTTCACGTCGGACGAGCTGATCTTGATCAGGCCCTCATCGTCAATGTCGACCTTGGCGCCCGTCTCCGCGACGATCTCGCGAATGACCTTGCCGCCCGTGCCGATGACTTCACGGATCTTGCTCTTGTCGATCTGCAGCGTCTCGATGCGCGGGGCATGAGCCGAGAGTTCGGTGCGGACTTCGCCCAGCGCCTTGCTCATCTCGCCCAGAATGTGGGCGCGACCGTCCTTGGCCTGACGCAGCGCGACCTCGAAGATCTCCTGCGTGATACCGGCGACCTTGATGTCCATCTGCATCGTGGTGATGCCTTCGGACGTGCCGGCAACCTTGAAGTCCATGTCGCCGAGGTGATCCTCGTCACCCAGAATGTCGCTGAGGACCGCAAAGTCCTTGCCTTCCAGGATGAGGCCCATGGCGATGCCGGAGACCGGACGCTTCAGGGGCACCCCGGCATCCATCATCGAGAGCGAACCGCCGCAGACGGTCGCCATCGAGGAGGAACCGTTGGACTCGGTGATGTCCGAGAGCACGCGGATCGTGTAGGGGAACTCGTCCTTGCTCGGCAGCACCGGGTGCAGCGCGCGCCAGGCGAGCTTGCCATGGCCGACTTCACGACGACCGGGCGCACCGAAGCGGCCCACTTCACCGACCGAATAGGGCGGGAAGTTATAGTGCAACATGAAGTTCTCGTAGGAGAGACCGGTCAGACCGTCGATCATCTGCTCGGAATCCTTGGTGCCGAGCGTGGTCGTGCAGATGGCCTGCGTCTCGCCGCGCGTGAACAGCGCCGAGCCGTGCGTGCGGGGCAGGAAGCCCACCATCGCCTCGATCGGGCGGATCTGCGTGGTCGTGCGACCGTCGATACGCTGACCGTCCTTGAGGATGGCGCCGCGCACGATTTCCGCTTCCAGCTTCTTCATGAGCTTGTTGGCGACCATCTGGGTCTGCGCGCCCTCAGCCGCGAACGCTTCCTTCGCCTTGGCGCGGGCTTCGTTCAGTGCACTGGAGCGGGCCGACTTGTCGGTCAGCTTGTAGGCGGCGGCAATGTCCTTGCCGATCAGCTTCTTGAGCTTGGCCTTCATGTCCGCCGTATTGTCGGAGAGGTCGATCTCCCACGGCGACTTGGCGGCTTTCTCGGCCAGCTGGATGATCGCATCGACGACCTTGCGCGAGGCATCATGCGCGAACATGACGGCGCCGAGCATGACGTCTTCGGAGAGCTCCTTGGCTTCCGATTCCACCATCATCACGGCCGTGTCGGTCGCGGCGACGACGAGATCCAGCTCGCCGGTCTTCACCTCATCGAGGCTCGGGTTGAGCTGGTACTCGCCATCCTTGTAGCCGACGCGCGCGGCGCCGATCGGCCCCATGAACGGCACGCCGGAAATGGTGAGCGCAGCGGAAGCCGCAATCATCGCCACGATATCGGGCTCAGTCTCGCCATCGAAGGAGAGAACCTGCGCGATCACGTTGATCTCGTTGTAGAACCCTTCCGGGAACAGCGGACGCACCGGGCGATCGATCAGGCGGGAGACCAAAGTCTCCTTTTCCGTCGCGCCACGCTCACGCTTGAAGAAGCCGCCCGGAATACGCCCGGCAGCCGAGAATTTCTCCTGATAGTGAACGGTGAGCGGGAAGAAGTCCTGCCCTTCCTTCACCGACTTGGCGGCGGTGACAGCGCACAGCACAACCGTTTCGCCATAGGTCGCGAGCACCGCGCCATCGGCCTGACGGGCAATACGGCCCGTTTCGAGCTTGAGGGTCTTTCCGCCCAGCTCGATTTCTACTGTCTTTACATCAAACATTGGTTTTCCTTCCACCCACCGGCCCTATTGCGCGGCGGGGCTGCAGTGCGGGCTAAGCCGGCCCGCGGCGGTTCGGGACTAGTCTTGCGTCCCACAAAGAGGTTGGCCGAAGTGCCATCCCCTCCTCGTCACTCCCGCGAAAGCGGGAGTCCAGTTCTGTCATCTCAGCCTCGGACGGCGCTCCCGCGCCTGTCTCGTGCTGGATCCCCGCCTGCGCGGGGATGACGCAATACGTAAACGGCCCGCCGAAGCGGGCCGAACGATTGGGTCACTTGCGAAGGCCGAGCTTCGCGATGAGAGCGGTATAGCGCCCCGCATCCTTCTTCTTGAGATAGTCGAGCAGCGAACGACGCTTGTTGACCATCATCAGCAGGCCGCGGCGGCTGTGATTATCCTTGTGGTGGCCCTTGAAGTGCTCGGTGAGGTTGGAAATGCGCTCCGTGAGGATCGCAACCTGCACTTCCGGCGAACCGGTATCGCCCTCTTGCTGGGCATTGTCCTTGATCAGTTCCGCCTTGCGTTCAGCCGTAATCGACATCGTCATTCCTTTCCAAAATCAGAGATTGAAGCCCCGCACGACCCGGATTTCCGGGCCCAAAGCCTCCACCAGCGCCACAGGCGTATCGCCCTCGGCTGCCAGCATGAGCCCTTGCTTGCGAGGGTCCCCGGGCAGTGTCCGGCCTTGTCTCAAGGCCATCGCCTGCTGCGAGGTGACGGGGAGAGCCGGGATGTCGTCCAGCCCTGCCGTCAATGGCAGCATATGCTGCGCAATGGCGCGCCCTTTACCAGCATCGCTCAGAATGTCCAGTGAAATAGCCCGATCCAGGGTGAACGGACCGGCCTTCACCCGGCGCAGCATCGTCACATGCCCGACCGTGCCGAGCGCCAGCGCGATGTCCCGCGCGAGGCTGCGGATATAGGTGCCTTTCGAAACATGGGCAGTGAGGGTGACGGCTTCAAGGGTTTCGCTGGCGGCCTGCTCATCCTTGAGGCCTCCCCCCGTCCCGTTCGCATCGAGCGAAGTCGAGATGCCTTCGCCCAGCTCCGCGGTGTCTCGACTTCGATCGACACGAACGGAGGGGGTGGCGTTGACCGAGAGACCATGCACCGTCACCGCCCGCAGTTTCATCTCCACCTCTTCGCCTGCCCGCGCGCGATCATAAGCGCGCTGGCCATCCACCTTGATCGCGCTATAGGCGGGCGGGGCCTGCTCGATCTGGCCGGTGAACTGCGCCAGCACCCCCTCAACCTGCGCCAGACTCGGCCGCACGTCGGAGGTCGCAATCACCGTGCCTTCAAGGTCGAGCGTGTCGGTCTGCGCGCCGAAGCAAATCGTGAAGTCGTAGACCTTGTCGCTGTCCAGCATTCGCCCGGCCAGCTTGGTCGCCTCCCCCACCGCCACGGGCAGCACGCCTGTCGCCAGCGGATCGAGCGTGCCGCCATGGCCGACCTTCGCCTTGGGCAGGCCAGCCTCGCGCAGCGCGCGCTTGACGGCGCTCACCGCCTGGGTGGAGCCAAGGCCCAGCGGCTTGTCGAGGATCAGCCAGCCATGCAGCGGCTTGGGCCCGGTGTCAGGCATAGTGTCGGGATCGTTCATCGGCTGCCCATAGCGAGGCATATAGCGCCTGTCAGGCCCCGCTGGCCGCAAGGGCCGCCGCGCGTGCCTTGATCTGTTCATATTGTAGCCATAGGCATGCTTATAGGCGCAAGGGTGGGTTGCGCCCCCGCCCGCCACGCCCAGTCCGGTGCCAATGCAGTTGAGGTCCGTTGATTTACAGCATCCGCTCCGGCTTCCAGCGTCTGACCGGACGGGCCCGGACCCGATTTGGCGAGCGCGCGACGGCGTTTCTCCTCGCATTGGCGGTCGAAGGACTGATCGTGCTGGCGCTTATCGCCTTTGCGCCCTCCCCTTTCGAAGCCCGCGAAGCGCCCGACAAAAATGTCCTGACATTCGACGTCGCGATCCCGCCCGACCCTGCGCCCGAACCTGAACAGGCCGAGCCAGAGAAGGCTGAACCCGAGCCGGTTCCCGAGGAAGCCAAGCTCGAACCGGAGCAACAACCCGAGCCGGCCCCCGACCCACCGCAGCCGCCCAAGCAGGCCGAGCCAAAGCCGATCGTCACACCGCCTGCGCCGCGCAAGCCCACCTTCATCGAGATGAAGCCGGACCAGATGGCGGCCATCGATCTGCGCGCGATCCGCCCGGCCGCCCCCGCCCCGCCGGCCGCCGCCCGCCCGGCAGCGCCCATGGGTCCGCCGAACACCGGACAACCAGCCGATACACCGCTGGTCGACGGCACTGGCCCCAACGGCGAGCCGCTCTACGCGGCAAGCTGGTATCGCGAGCCCTATCCCGAGGAATTGCGCGGCTATCTCTCGACCGCGCGCAGCCAGGGCTGGGGCATGATTGCCTGCCGCACGGTTGCCGATTATCGGGTGGCCGATTGCGTGCCCGTGGCAGAATATCCCAATGGATCGGACATCAATCGCGCGATTCTGGCCGCCGCATGGCAGTTCCGCGTGCGCCCGCCCCGTGTCGGTGGCAAGGTGCTGGTCGGCCAATGGGTGCGCATCCGAATCTCATACGAGCAGCGTCCTGCCGGTGCCGCGGGCAGGCCGTGATCGACCGGAAATGACTCTGTCAAAAAATCTTGCGGACGCCACCAGCGCCTTGTCTTGCAGCGCGTGAAGCCTCTACAAGGCGCCATTCCTTCCACAATCCAATATAGGCGAGTGATCCATGACCGGCACCCAGCAGACTGCTTCCCAGATCTCCGATGACATTGCCCGCGTTTTTGCCCTGCAAAAGGCGAACCAGTGGAATGTCAAAGCCACCACCGCTGCCGAGCGTCGCCTCAAGCTGACCAAGCTCAAGGATGCCGTCGCGTCCCATGCCGACGAGATCGTCGCGGCGGTGCTGGAAGATACCCGCAAGCCGGAGCCGGAAATCCGCGTGACGGAAGTGCTGAACATCCTCGGCAACATCCAGCTCATTCTCGACAATCTCGATGACTGGATGAAGCCGACCGAAGTCACGCCCTCCAAGGTGGAGACCGACCGCGCCCAGATCATCTACGAAGCGCGCGGCGTCTGCCTGATCCTCGGGCCATGGAACTTTCCGCTCGGCCTCGTCTTCGGCCCGCTTGCCGCTGCCGTCGCGGCCGGCAATTGCTGCATCCTCAAGCTCACTGATCTCTGCCCCGCCACCGAGAAGGTTGCTGCGAAGATCGTGAAGTCGGTCTTCGAGGAGAATGAGGTTGCCGTGTTCGAGGGCGATGTCAGCGTCGCCACCGCACTGCTCGACCTGCCGTTCAATCACATCTTCTTCACCGGCAGCACGCGGGTCGGCAAGATCGTGATGACCGCCGCCGCCAAGCATCTCGCCAGCGTCACGCTGGAGCTGGGCGGCAAGTCGCCGGTCATCATCGATGAAGGCGCGGACGTCGAGAAGATCGCGGCCGATCTCGCCGGCGCCAAGCAGTTCAACGGCGGCCAGGCCTGCATCTGCCCGGACTATGTGTTCGTGAAAGAAGACCAGAAGGCAAAGCTGGTCGAGGGCTTCAAGGCGAACGTCGAGAAGAACCTCTATGAGAACGGCCAGATCAAGAAGGAAGGCATCGCCCAGGTCGTCAATCAGGCCAACTTCAATCGCGTGAAGGGCCTCTTCGACGATGCCGTGGCGCAGGGCGCCACCGTTGCCGCGGGCGGCGTGCTGGAGGCGGAAGACCGCACCATCCACCCGACCATGCTGACCGACGTCAATCCGCAGATGAAAATCCTGCAGGAAGAGATTTTCGCGCCCATCCTGCCGGTGATGACCTACGACAATCTCGATCAGGCGATCAGCTACATTGAGGAGCGCGACAAACCGCTCGCGCTGTATGTCTACAGCAATGACGAAGCCAATGTGCAGAAGATCCTCAACCGCACCTCGTCAGGCGGTGTGACCGTGAACGGCGTCTTCTCGCATTATCTGGAGAACCGCCTACCCTTCGGCGGCGTCAATGGCAGCGGCATGGGCAGCTATCATGGCTATTTCGGCTTCAAGGCCTTCAGCCACGAGCGCGCGGTGTATATCCACCAGACGGCCGCCTGAAACGCGGGCTGAACATTTGTGCGGAGCGGAGGGGCAGCCCCTCTCCGCTCCCGCATCCCGCGCCGGTGAACGAGCGGGCTTACTTCTTCTTCGGGGGCGGCCCGCTCTCGACAAGCGATTTGAGCGGGTAGCGCGTGCCGGCCACGACAATCGCGCCGAACCGGTCGAGCCGATCGATACCCTTGGTTTCGAAGCCGATGGATTGGGCAAAAGGCAGGTCCGGTGCGCCCGTCATCAACGTCGCCAGATACCATTGTCCACCACTGGCCTGCACATAGATCTGATCGTCACTGACCGCCTGCCAATCGCGAATGCCGCGCTGGTCGACAAAGGGGATCGACGCTTCCTTGCCGGCGCCCGCTTGCGCGGCCGGCTGGGCAATGACGGGCGCGCCAGCCAACAGCAGCGCGCTTGCCAGCATCGCTTTTCTGAAATGGGTCATGGCGTGCATCCTTCCGATAATGATGTGAGTCCGGATCATGGCGTTACGATAGCATGACGCGCGTGAAGCGGCGATGAACCGTTCGGCGCTGCGTGATATCGCTCCATCGCAACTCTAGAATCGCCGCATCGCATCGCTGAAATGCCGCCGACACAGAGCCACATAACGATCATTGCCGCCGATCTCCGTCTGCGCGCCTTCCCGGACCGCCTCGCCGCGCTCGTCCACCCGCAGGTTCATCGTTGCCTTGCGCCCGCAGTGGCAAACCGCCTTGAGCTCGACCAACGTGTCGGCAATGCCGAGCAGCACCGCCGAGCCAGCGAAGAGCTTGCCCTGAAAATCGGTCCGTAGCCCGTAGCACAGCACGGGAATGCCGAGCTCGTCGGCCACCCGGGCGAGCTGCCAGACCTGCTCTGGCGAGAGGAACTGCGCCTCGTCCACCAGCACGCAGGCAATCGGCCCTTCGAGATGCGCCGCCTGGATGCGCCCGTGCAGATCGGTCGTCACATCGAAGCTGTTGGCGGCAGCGCGCAGCCCAATCCGGCTGCCGATGCTGTCCACTGCTTCACGATCACCCTCCCGCGCTGTCCCCTGCGCCGTCCAGAGCATCGTCGCCATGCCCCGCTCGCGATAATTGAAGTCCGCCTGCAGCAGATTGGTGGACTTCCCCGCATTCATCGAGGCGTAGTAGAAATAGAGCTTGGCCATGCCGCAGCTTTGCCTCCGCGTTGCCTTTTCGACAAGCGGGGAGACGCCGCGCAGGCCACGCCCGGCCATGACCGGCCCTTTCGCTTTCTATTCCAACGCCATCGTGCTACACCATGCGGGCTTAACGTCGCCTTTGACGGATATCGGACCGCTTCAGCGTCCCCCTTTGTCCCCATCTAGCCTCACGAAGCCGGGACGCGCGAATGCATCGCGCGTGCCCGATTACCATTTGGGAACAAGGATACCCAATATGACCATCGGAACAGTCAAGTTTTTCAATGCCGACAAGGGCTATGGTTTCATCGCGCCGGAAGACGGCGGCAATGACGCCTTCGTGCACATCTCGGCCGTCGAGCGCGCCGGCATGCACACCCTGCAGAAGGATCAGCGCATTTCCTACGAGCTGGAAAATGACAAGCGCGGCAAGGCTTCGGCCGTGAACCTTCAGGCTGTCTGAAGATAAGGGCTGCCCGACGACCGGGCAGTTTGAAGATACAGGGCCGGGCGGCATCGTCGCCCGGCCTCCTCGCCCGAAGTGACGAAACGGAGCTGAATTCTACGCATGAAAAAATACAAAGAGCCGGACTTTCAATCACGCATTGCTGCCGCAGCCGATGCCCGCAACGAGGTGATGGCAAAATTGCGCACGCGCGCGCCCGTCGATCCGGAAGTCGCTGCTGCCCGCGCTGCCGCCGCACAGGCACAGGAAGCTGCCCAGCAGGAAAAGCATCGCCTCGCCCGGCTGGCCGCGCAAGAGCGCAAGGCCGCCAAGCAGGCCAAGGCTGAGGAAGCCGCCGCTGCAAAGGCAGCCAAAGAGGCAAAGAAAAAGCCCGAACTTACCGAAGCCGAACGCAAGGCCGCCCGCGACGCGCGCTACCTCGCGCGCAAGAACCGATAAGATGTGGGCCTGCGCGGTTCCGCTCCGCGCAGACTTCACGCACCCCCTCTTTCCGCCGGGAGCCGATAATGAGCCGCGAGACGATCAAACCCTTCCTCATCACCAAGGACGATGGCGGCAATTTCCGCCTGACGGTGCGCGAGACGCGCTATAATTCGCAGGGCTATCCGCTGGTCACCTCCACGCTGCAGGACGAGACCTTCACGACGGCCACGCAAGCCCGCGCCTTCGCGCGTGACACGTTCAAGGCAGAGCCGGGGCAATACGCCACCAAGTGACGGCGTCGCCCGGCTCAGCGAGCCGTGGATTGCCTCTCGAACACCGCCCGCTGCGACGCGAAGGCACGCTGGAAGGCGGGCCGCGCCTCGCCGCGTGCGACATAGGCTGAGAGAGCCGGATAGCCCTTCAGCAGATCCGAGCTGCCGAGCCGCCGCAGCACCGTTATCATCATCAGATCGCCCGCGCTGAATGCACCGTCCAGCCACGCGGCCTCGCCGAGCCGCGCGGAGAGGTCATCCAGCCGCGCCCGGATACAGCCTTCCAGCATCGGCAGGCGCGGGTCATACCAATCCTTGTCGCGATCGACATGCCCGGCCGTCTCGCGCTCGAGGATCGGCGGCTCCACCGTGCTGAGCGCGGCAAACATCCACGCAATCGCGCGCGCCCGTCCGTCCATATCGGTCGGCAACAGACCGACATGCCGCTCGGCAATGTGGAAGACGATGGCGCCGGATTCGAACAGAACCAGCCCATCCTCCTCATAAGTCGGGATTTGCCCGAACGGCTGGCGCATGCGGTGCGGCGGCTGCTTCATCGCCGCGAAGGAGACGAGGCTCACAGCGTAGGGCTGCCCCACTTCCTCCAGCGCCCAGCGGACCGGCATGTCGCGCGCTAGGCCACGGCCGCGATCCGGCGAACTCTCAAACGCAGTAATCGTAATGGTCATGGCAATGCCCCCGGACGGACGCATGATGCCCGTGCAAGCGGCGCTCGACAATATCAACCGGATCAGCCCGGCGCGCGAACGATCAACGGATCATCACGCCGGGCTCTCACTCCTCTTCGTCGACGATGTCCTGCGCGACCTTGGGTGAGCGCAGGATCGCATCGATGTGGCTGCCTTCCTCGAAGCTCTCATCGCTGAGGAATTTGAGCTTGGCGGCGAACTTCATCTTCACGCGCTTGGCGACCTCGCGCTGCAGATAGGCGGTGTTGGTGCGCAGTGCCTTGAGCACCACCTCTTCATCCCGCCCCAGCAACGGCTTCACGAAAACTGTCGCATGGCGCAGATCGGGCGACATGCGCACTTCCGTCACCGTCACGACGTGACTGGCGAGCACATCGTCATGCACGTCGCCACGCTGGAGCACGTCCGCCAGCACATGGCGCACCTGCTCCCCCACCCGCAGCAACCGGACGGAAGGTTCCCCCGAACCGCTCATGACTTACCTCCTTCGCGGCGCGCCGGACGTCAGAGCGTCCGTGCGCGTTCCTCGACTTCGAAGAGCTCGAGCGTATCGCCAACCTTGATGTCGTTGGTGTTCTCGAGCACCGCACCGCACTCCATGCCGGCCCGCACTTCGGACACGTCGTCCTTGAAGCGCCGCAGCGAGGCGATGGTGGTTGCCGAGACGATGACATTGTCGCGCGTGAGGCGTGCGTTGACGCCCTTGCGGATGACACCATCCTGCACCAGCAAACCGGCCGCCTTGTCCTTCTTGCCGGCCGGGAAGACCTGCAGGACCTGTGCGGCACCGATGACCGTCTCGATGCGCTCCGGCGCAAGCTGGCCGGCCATTTCGCGCTTTACTTCCTCGATGAGGTCGTAAATCACGTCATAATAACGCAGCGAGACCTTGTCGCGCTCGGCAAGCTGACGCGCCTTGGCATTGGGACGCACGTTGAAGCCGATCAGCGGCGCACGGCTGGCGGCGGCCAGCGTCACGTCGCTCTCGGTGATCGCGCCGACACCGGAATGGAGCACACGCACCTTGATCTCGTCCGTCGAGGCGCGGGTGAGCGATCCGATGATCGCTTCCACCGTGCCCTGCACGTCGCCCTTGATGACGACCGGATATTCGATAACCTGCGTGTTGAGCGCCGAGAACATATGCTCGAAGCTCGTCGGGGCCGCCGTGGTGCGCTTGCGCGTCGCCAGCTCCTGGCGATAGGCCGCAACCTCGCGGGCCCGCGCCTCGCTCTCGACCACGCTGAGCTGGTCGCCCGCCATCGGCACGCCGGCAAGGCCAAGCACCTCGACCGGAACCGAAGGCCCAGCTTCCTTCACCTGCTGACCCTTGTCGTTGACCATGGCGCGGACCTTGCCCGAATGCTCGCCGACGACGAAGATATCGCCGACCTTGAGCGTGCCACGACCCACGAGGATCGTCGCGACCGGACCACGGCCCTTGTCGAGCTGCGCCTCCACGACCGTGCCTTCAGCGGCGCGCTCGGGATTGGCCTTCAGCTCCAGCAATTCGGCCTGCAGCAGGATCTTGTCGATCAGGTCATCGAGGCCGGTGCGCTTGAGCGCGGAGACTTCCACGTCCTGCGTGTCGCCGCCCATATCCTCGACGATGACTTCATGCTCGAGCAGACGCTCGCGCACGCGCTGCGGATTGGCATCCGGCTTG
Organism: Sphingobium sp. B8D3A; assembly: GCF_025961995.1. Classification (NCBI taxonomy): domain Bacteria; kingdom Pseudomonadati; phylum Pseudomonadota; class Alphaproteobacteria; order Sphingomonadales; family Sphingobiaceae; genus Sphingobium; species Sphingobium sp. B8D3A. The sequence goes on from NZ_JAOQOS010000001.1 coordinate 2,882,116, forward strand.
TCGACCTTGTTGATCGCCACGATCATCGGCACGCCGGCAGCCTTGGTGTGGTTGATCGCCTCGATGGTCTGCGGCATCAGCCCGTCGTCCGCCGCGACCACCAGGATCACGATGTCGGTGACGTTGGCACCGCGTGCGCGCATCTCGGTGAACGCTTCGTGACCCGGCGTATCGAGGAAGGTGATGATCTCACCGCCCTTGGTCTTCACTTGATAGGCGCCGATATGCTGGGTGATGCCGCCCGCTTCGCCCGCCACCACATCGGTGCCGCGCAGGGCATCGAGCAGCGAGGTCTTGCCGTGATCGACATGGCCCATGATCGTGACGACCGGAGGACGCGTGACCAGCGATTCCGCAGCATCGACGTCGCTCGCGGTATCGATCTCGATATCGGAATCGGAGACGCGCTGGATGCGGTGGCCGAATTCCTCGACCAGCAGCTCGGCCGTATCCTGGTCGATCGTCTGGTTAACGGTGACCGCCATGCCCAGCTTGAAGAGCGACTTGACGAGGTCCGCGCCCTTTTCGGCCATACGGTTGGCGAGTTCCTGAACGGTGATCGCCTCCGGCACGATGACATCGCGCGACTGCTTCTCGCGCGGCTGTGACGAGCCAGAGAAGTGCGAACGACGCTCCTTCTCGCGGGCACGGCGCAGCGCGGCGAGGCTGCGTGCGCGGGCGCTGTCATCATCGGCGAGCGCGCGATTGACGGTGAGCTTGCCGGCCTGACGACGATCGTCACCACCCTTCTTGCGCTCGACCTTGGCCGGTTCCGGGCGCTTGATGACCGGCGCGGCCACAGGCGTGAAACGACGGGGCGCGGGACGCTCGGGCGTCGTGCCAGTCGCGGCCTTGGGAGCCTCTCCGGCAGGTGCCGCGGCCTCTGCAGCCGCAGGTGCCGCCGGAGCAGCCTCTTGCGCGGGCGCCTGGGCCGCTTTTGCTTCGACTTCCTGGCGCTGGCGCTCGGCTTCTTCCTCCGCGCGGCGGTTGTCTTCAGCGCGGCGCTTCTCTTCCTCGGTCGCGGCGAGGCGGGCGGCCTCTTCACGGCGGCGCGCATCTTCCAGCGCAGCCATGCGGGCTTCCTCGGCCTCGCGCAGCAGCTTGGCCTGCAGTTCCTGCCGGCTCATCAGGCTATCCGTCGAGGAGGCGCGCGGTGCCGGCGCCGGGGTCGGCGCAGGACGGGCGGCGGGCGGCGGCGGCGGTGCCGGCGGCGCGACGGGCGCGGCCTGCTCGGGCACGGCGCGCGCCGTCTCTGCCTCACCGGGTTTGCCGATGACGCGACGGCGCTTCACCTCAACGACGACCGTATTCTTCCGGCCGTGGCTGAAGCTCTGCTGCACCTGGCCGGCCTCGACCGTCCGCTTGAGACCAAGCGGTTTACGGCCCAAAGTCGGCTTGTCTTCCCTATTGTCACTCATCGACGCAATCTAACCCTTCATCTTCCATCCGGCGCACCCCCGCAGAGGTGACCCGAGTCGTTCGTCCTCACGCCAGAGGCGCGGGATCATCATCCATATGCCTGACGACTGCCGAACCGGAGCTCGGCGCCGCGTTAGCGCATCCCAGATAGTTTTGCCAGCGACCGAGCAGACCGGAGAGGCGGCCTGCCGCAGCAGCGTTTGTCACCGCGATATGGACGACATTGTTTCTGCCCAATGCCATAGATAGGGCGTCGCGGTCCACCGGCAAGCGTGTGCCGGCAAATTCCTCGCCTTCCCGCTCCTCGCCAACCCGCCAGGCCTGATCCAGCTTGCGCACCCCGTCATCGCCGGCATCCGCCGCGTGGAGCAGCATGCGGACCTGTCCGCGCCGGGCCGCGACATCGATCTTGTCGAAACCGGTGGCGAGATTGGAAGCCTTGGCCTCCAGCCCCAGCCGCGCCATGAAATCATCGCGCAACGCAACCGCGATCCGCTCGGCCAGATCGTCCGGCACGGTAAGCGGCTCACCCTTGAACGCCCGCGCCAATGCGCCGCGCAGCCGGCCTTTGACCATCGCCTCCTCAAGCGTCGCGCGATCGACACCCAGCCAGGCACCCCGCCCCGGCGCCCGCGCGCGGACGTCCGGCAACACGTCACCGTCGGGCGAAATGGCCAGGCGGATCAGCGCCGCGGGATCGCCGTGGGTGCTGGAGAGAATGCAGCGACGCTCAGACATGGGCACCTCCTGTGAGGTGCCCGTCTAAGACCATCGCCTCCAAACTTCCGTTCGTGTCGAGCCCTTCGACTGCCCGCAGGCGGGCGCTCAGGATAAACTTCAGCCGAAAGGCTGAAGTCGAGACACGCGAGCGCAGTCCTATCGTGTCTCGACTTCGCTCGACACGAACGGGATGGATGAGCATTTTCTCGTTTAGCGCAGCCCAGCCCCCCGCTTCCGCAGGAGCAGCCGGGAACGCAGCGATGATTGGAAGCCTCAGCCTCTCATTGGGAGGAATTCGCAGCATCGGCGACCTCCCTTTGCGCGGCTTCCCGCTCGGAAACGAGGATGCCCGCAGCACCCCAGTTGTCCGCCGACACCTCATCGATGACGACGAACACCTGCTCGGGCCGCTTGCCGAGACGATCGACCAGCGAACGCGTAACATCGGCGACCAGAGCCGCCTTCTGTTCGCGCGTCACGCCTTCAATCACCTCGATCTTCACATAGGGCATCAGGCGTTGCCTTCCACTTCATCCTCAGCGGCGCCCTCTGCAGCGGGCTCGTCTTCGAACCAGTGCGCGCGGGCCGCCATGATGATCTCGTTGCCCTGCTCTTCGCTCAGGCCATATTCGGCGAGAATGCCGCCCTTGTCCTCGGAGACTTCGCGGCGACGACGCGGGTCGTTGCGCTTCTTGGCCACCAGCTCGTCGGTGGCGAGGTCGGCGAGATCGTCCAGAGTCTTGATGCCGGCCTTGCCCAACGTGACCAGCATGGCCTCGGTGAGGTGGGGCATCTCGGCCAGCGCATCGTCGACGCCAAGACCACGGCGCTCTTCGCGCGCAGCGGCCTCGCGGCGGTCCAGCGCTTCCTGCGCGCGGCTCTGCAGCTCCTGCGCCAGCTCGTCGTCGAAGCCCTCGATGGAAGCCAGCTCGTCGATGCCGACATAAGCGACTTCCTCCAGCTCGGTGAAGCCTTCGGCCACCAGCAGCTGCGAGAGCGTCTCGTCCACATCCAGCTCGTTCTGGAACATCTCGGAGCGCTGCACGAACTCGCGCTGACGCTTCTCGCTCGCGTCCGCCTCGGTCATGATGTCGATGGCCTTGCCGGTGAGCTGGCTGGCAAGACGGACATTCTGGCCGCGACGACCGATGGCGAGGCTGAGCTGGTCGTCAGGCACCACGACCTCGATGCGCTCTTCCTCCTCGTCGATCACCACGCGGGCGACCTGAGCGGGCTGGAGGGCGTTGACGACGAAAGTCGCCGTGTCCTCGCTCCAGGGAATGATGTCGATCTTCTCGCCCTGCATTTCCTGCACGACGGCCTGCACGCGGCTGCCCTTCATGCCGACGCAAGCGCCGACCGGATCGATGCTGCTATCGCGGCTGATCACGCCGATCTTGGCGCGCGAGCCCGGATCGCGGGCAGCAGCCATGATAGTGATGATGCCGTCGTAAATTTCGGGCACTTCCTGCGCGAACAGCTTCTTCATGAAGTCGGGGTGCGCGCGGCTGAGGAAGATTTGCGGACCACGGTTCTCGCGACGCACATTGAGGATCAGCGCACGGACGCGATCGCCCACGCGCACGACTTCGCGCGGGATCTGCTGATCGCGGCGGATCACACCCTCGGCCCGGCCAAGGTTCACGACCACGTGGCCGAACTCGACCGACTTGACGACGCCGGTGATGATCTCACCCACGCGATCCTTGAATTCCTCGAACTGGCGCTCACGCTCGGCATCGCGCACCTTCTGGAAGATCACCTGCTTGGCGCTCTGCGCGTCGATGCGACCGAGGTCGACGGGCGGCAGCGGATCGACGATGAAGTCGCCGATCACGGCATCCTTCTGGAGCTTCTGCGCGGCCTTGAGGTCGACCTGCTTGAAATAGTCCTCGACCACCTCGACCACTTCGACGACGCGCCACAGGCGCAGGTCGCCAGTCTCGGGATCGAGCTTGGCGCGAATGTCGTTCTCGGCACCGTAGCGCGCCCGGGCGGACCGCTGGATCGCGTCTTCCATCGCCTCGATGACGATGGCCTTGTCGATCATCTTCTCGCTTGCCACCGAATTGGCAATGGCAATCAGCTCGGCCTTGTTGGCGGAAATGGCGTTGGCCATGAGAGTCAGTCTTCCTGTTCCTGGGTGACGATTTCGTCCGCGCCCTCGGTGGAGAGCGGGACAGTAGCAGAAATCAGCGCATCGGTCAGCATCAGCTTGGCGCTGTCGATATTGGCAAAGTCCACGACGATGCGGCCGGCCTTGAGATCATCGACCAGCACCTGCTCGCCCTCGACGCCCGCAAGAATGCCGCGCACCTGCTTGCGGCCATCCTCCATGGGCGTCACGAAATGAACGCGTGCTTCATGCCCGGCCCAGTCGTTGTAGTCCTTGAGGCGGGTGAGCGGCCGGTCGATGCCCGGCGAGCTGACCTCCAGACGATACGCGTCCTCGATGAGCACGTCGCCCGCTTCTTCCAGCGCATCGAACTTGTCCGAGATGCGGCGCGAGAGGCTGGCGCAATCATCGATGTTGAGCTGGCGCGTATCGGGCCGCTCGGCCATGATCTGCAGCGTCCGGTCATCGCCCTGGCCGAAGAGCAGCACGCGCACGAGATCGAGCCCCAGAGCCTTTGCCTCCGACGCCACAACCGTCTCGATCCGCGCAATATCGCTCATTCGCACTCCCTATGCCTGCGCCTCGTCCGGACATGGACACGCGACAGGGTTTCGCCGCCGGCCCCTCTCGGCGCCGACCCCAACTTCGCAACGATGTCAGGAAAGCAAGAGCTATATAAGCGGAGTCGCAGTTGAAGGCAAGCTGCATGGCAAACGCCGCGAGCGGGATTGCAGCGAGCCGCACCTTGAAGCTTCAAGGGAAGAGGCAGGCGAACCTCACCGGAACTTGCACCCGGTGGAAAGCGCCTGACTCTGTCGCTGCCTCAGGTGCCGGCCCCGTCCGGGCCGATTGCCCCCGGCAACGCTACTTCGGGCGGCGAAGATGCCGTCCGACGGTATTTGAGGGAACTTTTTGATCGCGCATGACGCCACGAGCCCATTTGCAGAGAAACCCTAAGATTGAAAGGTTTAGACGCGATCTTCGTAGTCGAACGCCGCCCTCGCGCCAGTGAACTGTTCAATTTCGGGTCACATTGGATGGTTAACCGATCATCAACATCTTTGACAGGACTGAAACGGAAAAGATATCTCCAAGACCTCAGGTGGGGTGACCTTTGACAGATGCAAAGCGCCAGATGGAGCCGGATTACCGGCCTCCCGTCGTGGGCACACGCATTTCCGGGGCAAAACCTGAAAGTTAATATCTGTGGGAGTTATAGATCATGTTTCACAAGTCTTTCAGGAAAGCCGTACTGCTGTCGGCTGCCACCATTGCCGCGACGGCGATGCTGCCGGCTTCCGCCTCGGCCTCTACTTTCGTGCTCAGCGGCGGCAACAATAGCGATGGCTCCATCGGTAACGTGCGCACCTACACGGGCTCGGACGGCACCAAGCTGGAAGTTACGGCGTACAGCCTCAACGGTACGACCCTGGCCGCCGGTGCGGTGGGCGCCTATTCGCCTGGTCTCGGCGTCATGAACAGCTTCCCCAACTGGTGGGGCCAGGGTGGCGATGACTCGCACACTGTGGACAATAATGGCTATGTCGACATTCTGGTCTTCCAGTTCGACAAGATCGTCACCATCGACAAGATCGGCCTCGTGAGCTTCGGCGACACGGACATCAATTATGCCGTCGGCAGCACCAATGTGGCCTTCAACAGCACGTTCACGATCGCGAACTATTCGACCTTCAATTCGCTGTTCGGCCCCACGATCCTGTCGAACGGCAATGGTCAGGACCAGAACCGTGACATCAACCCGAACAATCTGTCGGGCAACCTGTTCTATGTGGCTGCAGCCTTCTCCAACTCCGGCAGCAACGACAGCTTCAAGGTCAATGGCCTGACCTACGCCGTCACGCAGACGTCGGCTCCGGTTCCTGAGCCGGCCACCTGGGGCATGATGATCTGCGGTCTGGCCGTGACCGGCTACGCCATGCGTCGCCGCAAGACCAACGCGACCATCAGCTTCGCCTGATCGTTCAGGAAAAGTCGATATGAGAAAGGGGAGCTTCGGCTCCCCTTTTTTGTCAGCATCTCGGGCGTGGGTGAGGCCCGCCACTCAAGCTGCGTTCTGGCGGGCGGCGCGCGCCAAGCTCTTGTTATAGAACGGTCTACCGCCAAGCCGCTCTTGTCGCTATGGTCGGATATCCCACCCTTCGCCGGAGATCCGCCCCATGAATGTCCGTAAGCTCGGCCTGACCTGTGCCGTCAGCCTCGCCATTGTCGCCTGCGGCAGCGCGTCCGCGCCCGATGAGGTCAAGGCGGCAAGCGGCGCACCGTTCCAGACCACGGAAGTCGCGCAGTTCGCCTCGCCATGGGCCATGGAGTTCCTGCCGGACGGGCACATGCTGGTCACGCAGAAGGAAGGCACGCTGATCCTGCTCGACCCGCAAAGCGGCCGCAAGCAGACGGTGAGCGGCACGCCCAGCGTGAAGAGCGACGATCAGGGGGCGCTCATGGATGTGCGGCTCGCCCCGGATTATGCGACCAGCAAGACGATCTATTTCAGCTTCTCGGAAGCCGCCGAGGGTAAGAAAAGCCGCGTTGCGCTGGCGACTGCGAAGCTGGCCCCGACAGCGGCTGCGCTGAGCGATGTGCGGGTGATCTTCCGGGGCGATGATCGCTCGGAGAAGGGCGGCCATTATTCCGGCCGAATCGCCTTCTCGCTGGACAAGACCCATCTCTTCTTCACTGCTGGTGACCGCCAGTTGATGACGCCAGCGCAGGAGCCGGGCACGACGCTCGGCAAGGTCCTGCGCCTCAACCTCGATGGCAGCCCGGCAGCCGGCAATCCGCTCGCGGCCAAGGGCTTCCACCCGGCTGTTTGGTCCTACGGCCACCGCAATCTGCTCGGCATCGCCTTCGATGCCGATGGACGCCTATGGGAAATGGAAATGGGGCCGCGCCATGGCGATGAGATCAACCTGATCAAAGCCGGCCTCAACTATGGCTGGCCCAACGCCTCCATGGGCAACCATTATGACGGCAAGGCGATCCCCGATCATCAGCCGGGCGACGGCTATGAAGCGCCCAAGGTCTTTTGGGTGCCGGCCATCTCGCCCGGCGGGCTGGATTATTACAATGCCGACCTCTTCCCGCAGTGGAAGAACTCGCTGTTCATCACCGGCCTCTCCGGCAAGTCGCTCGACCGCATCGCGCTCGATGGCGAAACCGCGACCAAGGTCGATCACTGGGACATGGGCGCGCGCATCCGCGCGGTACGCGCCGGACCGGACGGCGCGATCTGGCTGCTTGAGGACGGAGAAAATGGCCGCCTCCTCAAGCTGACGCCCGCAGCCTGATCCAGCCGCGCGCCGCTTCGCGCTCGGTCAAGGCGCGCGCGGCCTCGGTCATTGCTCCCGGCCGGCCCACCGCTTATGGGCCGGCGGAACAAAAGACCGACTGGAGAAGAGCGCCTATGTCATTCCGTCCGCACCGCATCGCCCTGGGGGCGGTTTTGGCCCTGGGCGTCGCATCGCCCACGCTCGCCCAGACCGCCCCCGCGACGCCGCCTGCGGCCCCGGCCCCGGCCAAAGTCGATCTCTCCCAATTGCCTTTCACGATCACCGAGGTCGCAACCTTCGATTATCCCTGGTCGATGGCCTTCCTGCCGGACGGCAAGCAGCTGGTGACCCAGAAGCGCGGGGCGATGGTCCTTTTCGATCCCCGCACGGGCGACAAGACGGTGCTGCTGGGCACGCCGACCGTCGTCAGCGAGGGCCAGGCCGCGTTGATGGACGTGGTGCTCGCACCGGACTTCACCGCCAGTCGCCAGATTTATTTCAGCTTTTCCGAACCCGGCGAAGGCAAGGAAACCGGCACCGCGCTGGCTACCGCCACGCTTGATGAAGCAAGCGGCGCGCTCAAGGATGTCAAGATCATCTTCCGCGCGACGCCCAATATGGTGAGCGGCGCCCATTATTCCGGCCGCATCGCCATCGCGCCGGACAAGCGCAGCCTGTTCTTCACCAATGGCGAGCGCGCCAAGTTCGACCCGGCGCAGGACCCCAAGTCGACGCTCGGCAAGGTGCTGCATCTCAATCTGGACGGGACACCCGCCGCGGGAAACCCGCTGGCGGCCAAGGGCTTCCATCCCGCCATCTGGACCTATGGCCAGCGCAATCTGACCGGCCTCGCCTTTGATGCGAATGAGCGTTTGTGGCAGGTGGAAATGGGCCCGCTGGGCGGCGATGAGTTGAACCTCGTCAAGGCGGGCGCCAATTACGGCTGGCCGATCCGCTCCAATGGCGACCATTATGACAAGCGCCCGATCCCGGACCACAGCGCCGATGACGGGTTCGAGAAGCCCAAGCTCTACTGGAACCCTTCGCTCGCGCCGTCCTCGCTGGCTTATTACAATGCCGACCTGTTCGCGGGTTGGAAGAACTCGCTGTTCATCACCGGCCTGTCCGGTCAGGCGCTTGTTCGCATCTCACTTGACGGCGAGACGGCGACCAAGGCCGACCATTGGCGCATGGGCATGCGGTTGCGCAACGTGCGGGTCGGGCCGGATGGCGCGCTCTGGCTGCTCGAAGACAGCCCCAAGGGCCGGATGCTCAAGCTGACGCCGAAAGGCTGAGCGAGTCTGAGGGCGGTCGCTGGCCTAAGCGTCCGCCCAGCGGCGCAGCAGATTATGATAGACCCCGGTCATGCGGATCACTTCGGCATGACCCTGCCCCAGCGTGGCGGCCAGTTGCTGGATGCTGCTGTCGAGATCGAACAGGATCTGCCGCTCACCGTCGTCGCGGATCATCGATTGCAGCCAGAAGAAGCTCGCCACCCGGCGACCGCGCGTCACCGGCTCCACCCGATGCAGGGAGGATGAGGGGTAAAGCACGGCATGGCCGGCCGGCAGCTTGACCTGCTGCACGCCGAATTGCGTCTCGACTGTCAGCTCACCGCCATCATAAGCCTCGGGCCGCTCGAGGAAAATGGTCATGGACAGGTCCGAGCGGACGCGAAAGCCGGTGCCGGCCTGGATCCGCACGGCATTATCGACATGCACGCCAAAGGACTGCCCACCCGCATAGCTGTTGAACAGGGGCGGAAAGATCTTGAGCGGCAGCGCTGCGGCAATGAACAAAGGATTGCGGCCCAGTGCGTCGCGGATGATCTCGCCGGCCTGTTGGGCCTGCGGCGCCTCCTCTGGCAACTGCAGGTTGTTCTTCGCGAGTGCCGACTGATGGCCCGAGGTGACGTTGCCATCCACCCACGTGGCGGAATCGATGAGATCACGCACCTTGGCGAGCGTCGGCCCGTCGAGCACCTCTGGAATGGGGATCAGCATGAAACGCCTTATGCGTTGTCTTGGGGTTGAATGACGAACGGGATTTCCACCACGCCTTTCACGAAAACCGGCTGGCCATCACGCAAGGTGGGCCGCCAGCGCCAGCGCTTGACGGCATCGAGCGCGGCCTTGTCGAGCCGAGTGAAACCGCTGCTGCGCGCGATCCTGATATCTTCCACGCAACCATCGAGGCCCACGGTCAAGGCCAGCAGGACCACGCCCTGCTCCCGCTTGCGGCGGCTCTCAATGGGGTAACGCGGCGCCTTGCCGGCCACCATTTGCGTGCCGAGGTCGCCGCCGTCGGTGACCGAGGCCACTGAGACCGGTGCGGCGGCCGGACGGGGCGGCGCCGGCGGCCCCGGTGCCATGACGGGGACGACCGGAATATCCGGCCTTGCGGCCACCATCGGCGGATCAATCCGGGGAATGTCGATCTGTGGCCGCGGCACAACCACCTCGGGCGCGCGGGGCGGCGGTGGCGGCGCGTCGACGGGCGGCGGAGGCGGCGGCGAAGAGATCAGATTGACCGTAAAGACCTTGGGCGCCTCACCCACCTTGAAACTGGGCCCGAGGCGGGTGACAAGCGCGAACAACCCGGCATGGATCAGGATGACGAGCAGCACGACCAGCGGATTGAACCGCCTGCCCTGCCCATAGCGCCCCTGACTTGCCGAGTGTGAAATGTTCACCGCGGACACCCCTTTTCGCCTGCCGCTATCGACGAACAGGCCCATTCCGTCAATAATGCGAATCAATATTACCAGACGTTGGCCGGATCATTGATGTGGATCAGGGGCGAACCGCTTTGGGTCGGTTCGCCCCTGCCCCCCACACTCAGTAGCTGTAGGTCAGGCTGAACACGGCGGACCGCCCCACCCCCGGCTGCGCCCAGCTGTTGTTCACATTGGTCCGCACGGTGGTGACATAGTCCTCATCAGTCACGTTCTGCACGTTCACCTGCGCCAGCAGCCTCTCGGTGACCGGATAGGCCAGCATGATCCGATGCAGTGTGTAGGCCGGTACATAATAGACCGGCGTCGCGGTCGGGTTCATCGAGTGGCGACCCTGATAGGTCAGGCCATAGCCCACTTCGAGACCGAACGGGAACTTGTAGGTGGTGAACAGGCTGCCCGAATGCTTAGGCGTCGCCGAGAGGGCCGTGCCGGCCGTCGGATCGGGATTGGCCACGGTGTTGCCGCAGCGCACCGGATTGGCCAGACAGAAGTCGGACACGCCCTGGATCAGCTTGCTATCCAGATACATGTAGTTGGCGAAGATCGACCAGGATTCGGTAATGTTGCCCGTGGCGCTCAGCGACACGCCGTTCACCCGCGAGCGGCCATCGAGCACCTGATCGGGGATCGTGGGATCGCCCGAGGCCACGCGATACTTGTCGCGCTCATTGCGGAACACCGCCGCTGCGAGTTGCAGCTTGGCGTCGAACAGATCGGCCTTCACGCCAATTTCGTAATTCTTCGCCGATTCCGGTTCGACGTTGCAGGTGTTGACAGCGCAGCTGCCATCAACCGAACCCTTGGACGGTGTGCGCGAATTACCGACCGCCACATAGGCGCTGACGTTTGGCATCGGCTTGAACACCGCGCCGACACGCCAGGAGAAGAGATTGTCCTTCGCCTCGAACGGGCCGGTCACCACGCCGGTGGTCACGTTGCGCGTCTGGGTCGATCCCTCGAACCGCTCATAGCGCACGCCGCCGTTGATCTCGAACATGTCCGAAAGCTTCATGGTATCGAACAAATAGGCCGCATAGCTGGTCTGCTCGCCGACATTGTAGCCGGTCTGAATGTAGTTCTGGGGGCCAGTGTAGATGTTGCTGCCATAGACGCGCGCCAGCGTTCCGGCCGGTGCGACCGGTCCCGTCAGGACGGCGCCGGGGTTGGCGATGTTGGTGAGGGGATAATAATTCGGCGCGGCATAGGGATTGCTACCATCGGCAGCGCGCAGGATGCTGCCATTGTTCAGCGTATAACGCTCCCACAGCAGCGATCCGCCGAGAACGAGCGTGTGCTCGATGCCGCCCGTCGCGAATTCGGCGCTCAGGTCGAGCTGGTTATAGGCGGTTTCGTTGCGAATGTGGCGCGCCGTGCCGCGGCCCCCAGTCGGCAGATAATAGCCTGCCGGGACGACCAGCGTGCTGCTGCCAATGGCGACGGTGCAGGCACTACCATCCGGCTGCAGGCCGTTCGCGAGACAGAAGGTGCCCGTCGGCTGGCTGGTCACGGTGTATTGGCTGACATTCTCATAGCGGGTGAGATTGCGCACCTTCACCGTGTCGCTCAGTTCGTGCGAGAAAATCGCCTGCACCGAGTCCGTCACAGACTGTTGCGTGTCGACATTGGCAAAGCCGTAATAAGCGCTTTGGTTGAAGTCGGGCAGATAGCCGCCCTGAGCCGCATAATAGCGCAGGCCGTATTGCGGCATGCCCTTGTCGTCGAGATGCTCATATTGCAGCGTCAGGCTGGTCGGGCCATCGATACCGATGGTGACAGCCGGCGCCACACCCCAGCGCTCGTAGAACTCCACGTCCCGGCCGGGCACGTCGTTCTTGTGGTAGACCGCGTTCAGCCGCACCGCGATCATGTCGCTCACGCGCTTGTTGAGATCGACGGTGCCGCGATAATAATTGTCCGTGCCGACGCCGGCCTGAACCGACATCTTATCGTCCGCCAGCGGCTTCTTGGTCACCAGATTGATCGACCCGCCAACCGAGCCCGCGCCGTTGAACACCGAGTTGGCGCCGTTGGCGACCTCGACCTGCTCGATATTATAGGTCTCGTTGCGGTTCATGATCGCGCCGCTGCGTACGCCATCGACCGAGATGTCGTTGTTGGCCGAATAGCCGCGCAGATTGATACGGTCGCCATAGCCGAAGCCGCCCTCGCCGGCGCCAAAGGTGATGCCGGGCACGGTGCTCAGCACTTCGCGCAGCGTGAGCAGGTTCTGCTGCTGCAGCGTCTTGGCGCCGATCACCGTCACCGTCTGCGGCGTATCCAGCAGCGGACGCGTATATTTGGGCGACTCCGCCCGCTCGACCTTGATCTCGGACTCATCGATGGCCGTGTCGGTCACGGTCATCCCGCCCAGACGGCGCCCCTGCTCGCCATCCTGCGCGACAGCCGGCGCTGCAAACGCGACGGCGCTGACGCAGCCAAGCGCGAGAAAGGAAGTGAGATTGGCGGATTTACTCATGCGGCGTTCCCCAGTTGGTGTCATCGATCGCTATTGCGAGTCGGTCGCACCAATTAGGATATTGCGAGTGATTTGCAACACATGATTTGCGGTCAGTGGTGTGATCTACAACTTTTCGGTTCTGCAACGTGGGTGACCGGCGACTTCTCTTGCATGCGCTGAATCGGCCATCCTACGCGCACTTGGTGCCGCGGTTACGGCAAGCGGCGACTGGTCTGTGATCAGAAAGGACGCGGGAGTTGGGAGCCTGGGTCTGACCCCGGCCACCAACTCCCGTCTTTGATCTGCAATCTAATCAAGCGAGGGGCGAGCTCGCCCCTCCTAGTCTCAGGCGTCCGCCAAGGCCCGCTTCGCGTCTGCCTCCAGCGACCGCCCAGCGAGCAGGAACATCACCCCCGCCAACAGCGCCGTCACGACGATGACCAGCATCGAATAGCGCACGGCCACATCACCCAGCGTGGGGTGCAGCACGTCATTCAGATAGCCCACGACCAGCGGGCCGAGCGCCTGCCCAATCAGTGCCGCGCTGAAAAGCAGGATGGACGTTGCGACAGCGCGCATCCTCAGCTTCGCCACGCTCATGACCGCCGCGAATACCGGGCCCTGATGAATCAGCAGGAGGAAAGCCGAGGCCGCATAAGCTGCCAGCCAAACCGCCGTATCCTCGGCGAGCAGGAAGATCAGCTCAGCAGGCGCGGCAAGCAGACAGGTGATCGCCGGCAAGGTCATGCGCCAGTGGCTGGCCTTGCGGCTCAACCGGTCGATCAGCAGACCGCCCAGAACCACGCCAGCCACGCCGAACACGCCCCGGATCGGGCCGATGGTCGCAGCCACCTCCACCAGCGTGAGGCCGTGGACGCGCGTCAGGAAGGTCGGAGTCCAGACGCTGGCGGCAAAGACGTTCAGCCCCATCAGCGTGGCGCCGATGACCAGAAAGACATAAGCGCGCTGCTTGGCGAGAAAGGCCATGCTTGCCTTGAAGCTTTCCCTCGCCGCACGCTCGATGCGCTTGGCTTCGGACGCCCCGCGCTCCGGTTCCTTGACCGTCAGGAAGAACAGCACCGCCAGGAACACGCCCGGCATACCGGCCACGACGAACATCGACCGCCAGCCATATTCATGGCCAACCCAGCCCACGATGGGGAAGAAGAGAATCGACGAGATCGAGACGGCCGTGCCGAAGATCGAGAAGGCCAGCGGGCGGCGCTCCGCGCGGAACAGGTCGGAGATGATCGAATTGGACGGCGCAATGCCGCACGCCTCGCCCGCCCCCATGAGGAAGCGCGCGATGGCGAGCTGCCAGATGTTGGCCACCCAGCCGGTCACCATCGTCATCAGGCTCCAGAAAGCGAAGCCGACAGCAATGATATTGCGCCGGTTGTAGCGATCCGCCGCCCAGGCGATGGGCACGCCGAGGATGGAATAGAACAGGAGGAAGGCCAGGCCGGACACCAGCCCGAGGGCGGTGTCCGAGACGTGCATCTCCGACTTGATGGAGGGCAGCGCCAGCCCCAGCAGGGAGCGATCGAGATAATTGAAGGCCGAAACCAGTGTGAGGAACCCGAGGCCGTAAACGGCGCTGAAGTTCCAATCCTTCACGCTCCCGTCAGGACCAGAGCCAGTCGGGGGCGCCGTCGTTTCGGCCATCGCATCTCTCCCAGTTTATAGTCACCCGGTTATGGTCGCCCGCTTTTATAGTCGCGAAGCGCGCGTTTCCTTCGCGGTTATGAATTCGATCAGCGCCGGTTGCCCCGCCTCGATCGCAGCCAGCGCGCGATGAATGGCCGGGACGATCTCTTCCGGACGCGTGACGCGCTCGCCATGGCCGCCGAGCGCCTTGGCGAAATCGGCATAATGGCCGGAAATGTCCGTCGCCCGGAAGCGCTCGGTCGCGACCGGCATCACCGGCAGTTCGATGGCCATCGCCTCATTGTTGAGCAGGATTGACAGGATCGGCAGGCGCTCGCGCACCGCCGTCTCGAAGTCCATGCCGGTAAAGCCGATGGCGGCATCACCCCACACATTGATGCACAGCTTGTCCGGGCAGGCGAGCTTGGCGCCCATGGCGAGGCCAAGGCCGTAGCCAAGCTGCGTGGATTTGCCCCAGCCAATATAGCTCAGCGGCGTGATCGACTTCCAGTAAGGCGTCAGCTGATCGCGCGGGCTGCCGGCATCATGGGTGATGATGGTATTAGCGACATCCACCGTCTTCTGAAGATCCCAGAGCACGCGGTAGGGGCTGATCGGCGCATCGTCGCTCTCGAGCAGCGGCAGCCAGTTCGCCAACCACTCCTTCTCGACCTTGGCGATTTCCGCGGCCACCGGCCCGGCGTCGCGTGGCGCTGACACCAGCGCGCGGCACGCCTCGAGCAGCATCCCCAGCGTCAGCTTGGCATCGCCGGCCAGCGCCATCTCGCAGGGCACATTCTTGTTGAAGTCGGCGGGATCGAGCGTCGAATGGATCACCCGCTTGCCCTGCGGCATCTTCACGCCGAACGCCGTCTCGCTGAAGCTGCAGCCGATGCCGAAGATCAGGTCCGCTTCATCGAGGAAATGCCGCAATTGGCCCGAAATAGCCGCACCGCCCGAACCGAGCGCCAGTGGATGCGTCTCGTCGAATGCACTCTTGCCTTCAAGGCTGGTGGAAACCGGGATGGCCAACAACTCGGCCAGCGCCTTCAGTTCCTCATAGGCCTCGGCCCAGTGCACGCCCTGCCCGGCGTAGATCACCGGGCGCTTTGCGGCGACCAGCGCCTCGGCTGCTCGCTTCACCGCGTCTGGCTCGGGCGCGTAGCGGGTGGTGACCACCGGCTGATAGCTCTCGGGCGCGTCGATTTCTTCGCCCAACACGTCCCAGGGCATCTCGACCAGCACAGGGCGCAGACGGCCATTGCGCAGCTGCGTGAACGCGCGGCGCATGATGTTCTGCGTTTCTGCCGCAACCGTTATCGGCTCGGCATGTTTGGTCACATCCCGCATCGAGACGCTGGCATTGAAATTGTCCGGCACGAAGGCGATGCGGCGGGCATAGCCCTGCGGCAGCACCAACACGGGCACGGATTCGGAGTAAGCCTGTGCCACCCCGCCATAGGCATTTTCCGTCCCCGGTCCATGTTGCATGGCGAACACCCCCATGCGCTTGCCCCGCGTCAGACGGGACAGCGCATCGGCCATGTGAACGCCCGTCCGCTCCTGGCGGACGATGACCGGGCGGATGCCGATTGCGGCGGCATCCTCCAGCACGGCGTTGCGCGGATAACCGAAAATGACGTCTACACCCTCACGCTTGAGGATGTTGGCGATGGCAGCACTGACTTTCATGGGGTAATTTCAATCCTTCCTGGGGCCTTTCGGGCCGATCGGCCTCTCGCCCATGACCGTCGTGCGGATGAGATGCCGACGTTCGTACTTGAAATCATGGACGCCACGATGAAGCAAGAAACGATTGTCCCAGACAATCAATGTGTCCTTCTTCCATTTCACGCGGCAATGATAATGGAGGTGCTGGGCAAGGCTCTGGAGATAGCCGAGCAGCGCTTGGCTCTCGGCCTCCGTCCAGCCGACGAAGCGCTTGAAATAGGCCGTCGTCGCGAACAAGGCCTTGCGGCCAGTCACCGGGTGAACGCGCACCGCGGGGTGGATATTCTCCAGTTCGTCTTCGCTGAAACCGTGCGATTCACGCAGGCGCAAGCGCTTCTCGGGCGGCAGCTTCTCATTGCGCGCCCAGATTTCCTTGCCTGAGTAAACGACCTCGAGCCCGTCGAGCAGTTCCTTCATGGCATCGGAAAGATGCTCATAGACGAGATAGCCGTTCGAGAAGGCGGTATCGCCACCGAATTTGGGCACTTCCAGCGCGCGCATCACCACGCAGAGCGGCGGCTGCAGCAGGAACGGGCTGTCCGTGTGGAAGTGCTCGAAGGAGGGAACGACGTTCTCCGGCTCATGCGCTTCGCGGCGCACTTCCTGCATGTCCTGATGCTCGCCATAGGTCGGCGCCTGCGGCAGCTCGGTAATCGGGCCGAAGTAGCGCGTGAACGCCTTGTGCTGCTCCGGCGTCAGATCCTGGTCGCGGAACACGATGACCAGAAAATGCTCGAACGCCTTCATCACTTCGGCGAGCGTCTCGTCATCCAGCGGCTCCCGCAGGTCCACACCGCTGATCTCGCAGCCGCACGCGCCGGAGATCGGCTCGACGGTGATCCGCTTGAACTCGGGCATGGGCAAACCCGCCACGATCGTGCCGGTCGCCTGATCGGCGGCCTGCCCCTTGTGAGACACTTGGATGTTCATCTCGAAGCTCCTCTTCCAAGACCCCGGCGCAAGACCGGCCGGGGTCATCATCTATCAGAAATTGCGCTTGATGGTGACAGCCCATTCCCGCGGACGCGCCGGGCGCCCTTGGATGGACTGGGTCGATCCGCGATTGTCGAACAGGCCGTCATAATAGAGCCGGTCGGTGAGGTTGGTGACCTCAAGCGAGAGCTGCCAATCCTCGGCCACATCGCGATACGTGAGGCGCGCATTCACGATCGTGCGCCCTTCCACCTGGTTGAACGGCGCGCGGTTGATCGCCGTCGAGAAATAGGGGCTCTGCGAATTGACGTCGATGCGCGGGGTCAGCGAGCCGGCATCACCCAGCTCGATCTTGTACTGCCCGCCAACGCTCCAGCGCCATTCCTGCACGAAGGGCGCGTCCATATCGAGCGTGATGCCGGCGCTCTGGCCGATGGCGGAAATCGACTTGTAGTCGAAGTCCAGATAGCCGAGCGAAGCATCGATCAGCAGGCCGCGGACCGGGCGCAGCGTCGCCTCGACCTCGAAGCCCTTAACATCCGCCTTGCCGGCGTTGAGCGGCAGCGCGCAGGGCGCGGCCGGCACCGTCGGGCAGGTCGAGACGCTAACGAGAATATCGTTATACTTGTTGAGGAAGCCCGAGACATTCAGGCGCAGCAACCGGTCGAACAGGTCGCTCTTGAACCCGACCTCATAGGCGGTCAGCGTCTCGGGATCATGCGTCAACGCCTGCGCAGGGAAGAACGGCCGCGGGTTGGCGCCGCCACTCTTGAAGCCCGTCGCGATCTGCGCATAGGTCATGAAATCGGGCGTCCAGCGATACTGGATGACACCGCGATAATCGAGACGATCGCCCTTGAACGTCCGCACCAGCCCATCGAGCGGGGCGAGCGACGGCGGCGCATTGCCGCCGTAGATGTTCCCCGGATTGCCCTTGCGCGCATATTGGAAACTCTTGGTAATGTCCGTGTAGCGCAGGCCGCCGATCAGCGTCAGCTTCTCGGTCAGATGCAGTTCGGCATTGGCGAAGGCAGCGATGGTCTGGGATTCGACATGGTCGTTCTGGCGGAATTCCAGCGTGGGAAGCTGGACGCGCGAGCCGCCGTCGCTGGTGCCCTCGAAATAATAGCCGCCCACCGTGTAGTTCAGCAGCGTACCGATCGCACCGCTGGCGCGCAGTTCCTGGCTGAACTGATTGTGGTTCACGTCATTGGCCGTCAGCGCGATGTTGATCGGCGAGGACTCGGCCGATGTGAACACCGAATTATAGCTACGATAGGCCGTAATCGAGGTGATGCTCAGATCGCCGACATCGATGGTGATGTTGCCGGAAAGCCCCCAGGTATCGAGCGAATTGCGCGCCGGCGCCGCATAAGGCGCCGTGCCATCGCGCGGGGCATAGTTGAGATAATTCTCATAGCTCACGAACGGGCTGGTCGTGAACGTATCCTGCGCGAAATTGCCGTAAGGCGAATAGCTGATGAACGGCGAGCCGGTGGCCGCACCATAGCGGACGCCATCGATGACATAAGGGGCGGTCGCGCTCGACCCCGGGCCCGTCAGCGTGCCGACATAGAGCAGCGTGGAGGGCGCAGACTCGCTGTCATCGCGGGTGATGTCGCCGATGATTGAAATGTCGACCGCGTCATTGGGCGTCCAGCGCAACGTCCCGCGGCCGGCGACATAGGATTTGCCGCCCTCGGTGCCGAGCTTGCAATTGTCGGAAATCGCGAAGGTCCGCACCGGCGAGGCCGGGTGAGTGCAGCGGTAATCGTAGCGCGTGACGTAGCCGTCCTTCTTCACACCAGCGCCGGAGACGCGCAGGAAAAGCTGATCGGGCACGACCGTCAGGTTCAGGCCGCCGCGCACCTCGGTGCGGTTGAAGCTACCGTAGGTTGCCTGGACATAGCCGCCGCCCGAGCCATCCGGCTTCTTGGAATAGAGCTTGATCGCGCCGCCGATGGAATTTTGCCCGGCAAGCGTGCCCTGCGGCCCGCGCAGGATTTCCACCCGGTCGAGGTCCAGCAGATCGAGCATCGAGCCCTGCAGCGTCGAGTAATAGACGTCATCGACATAGAGGCCGACGCCCGGCTCCAGCGCGAAGGTCGAATCCGACTGGCCGACGCCGCGAATGAACGCTTGGATCGACGGGCCGTAGGTGGCCGGCGCTTCGGCGAGATTGACGTTGGGTGCCTGTGCGGCAACCTGAGCGATGCTCGTCTGGCTGCGCGCTTCCAGCATGTCGCCGGAGACGGCGGTGATGGCCAGCGGCGCATCCTGCAGACGCTGCGAGCGGAACTGCGCGGTCACCACGATGTCATCGGCATCGGCCTGCTGTGCAGCGCTTTGTTGGGGAGCGGGGGCATCCTGCGCCATGGCGGGTGTCGCCAGGGTTGCGGCGCCCAGCGCCAAGGCGCTCGCGGCCTGCAACAAAAGATCTGCCTTCTTCATCATCGCTCTCCTCCAATGTCAGAACGCCCGTGCCTCGGGCTGTTATCGGGCGGGACCATGGCGACGCTCGGCGTGCATGTCAAATTTATTCCATATTGCAGAAGTCTTGTTCCGTATATTGGAATTATCGGCTTGACTTGTTGCCGCACCGCCGTAGCTTCCGCCTCAGAAAAACGAGGAGGGATGAATGGCAGAGTTCGATCGACGGCAGCTTTTGGCGGGCGGACTCGCCGCCGGCGGCGCCATGAGCGCAATGACCGGCACCGCAGCGGCGCGCACGATGCGGCCGCCCCCAGCCGCCGCACCCGCGCGACGGATTGCCGTGGAGGAAGCTTGGACGATTGCCGAGCATCAGGACGCGCTGGCCGCCCTTGCCACCGGAACATGGCCCAATCTGGACGCGCAGCTGATTAACCCGCTTGGTTCGCGTGGACCCGATCGCCTCACTCGCCGCCTGCGCGACGTGACGGAGCGGCTCGCGGAAATGGACCGCCTAGGTGTCGACATGCAGATACTTTCGCTCACCTCGCCGGGCGTGCAGATGTTCCGCGCCGATCAGGCCGTCGCCATGGCCGAGCTTGCCAATGATCGGCTTGCCGAGGTGGTCCGCGCTCACCCAAAACGCTTCGCCGGCCTTGCGTCCTTCGCGCCGCAAGACCCGGCACGGGCCGCCAAGGAAATGGAGCGGGCCGTCAATAAGCTGGGTTTCAGCGGCTTCATCGTGAACTCGCACACCAATAACGAGTATCTGGACGATCCCAAGTTCATGCCGATCCTGGAGGCCGCCGCCGCGCTCGACCGGCCGATCTACATCCACCCCCGCTGCCCGTCAGATGGCATGGCGGAGCCGTTCCGCGATCACCGCCTGCAATCGGCGATCTGGGGCTATGCTGCCGAAACGGGCACCCATGCCATGCGGCTGATCCTCAGCGGTGTGTTCGACAAGCTGCCCAACCTCAAGATCGTGATTGGCCATATGGGTGAAAACATCCCGTTCCACCTGTGGCGCACGGACCATTGGTTCGAGCGCCGGCGCGATGCCTATGGCAGCAAGCTCAAGCCCTCCGAAGTCATGAAGCGCAACGTGTACATCACCACCAGCGGCGTGGAGCATGGCCCGGCCTTGCGCTACGCGATCGACGTACTGGGTGTAGACCGCGTGCTTTGGGCGATCGACTATCCCTATGAGGAGATGGAGCCCTCCGTCACCTTCATCAACCACGCCCCGCTTGACGGAGAAGAACGCGAGGCGGTCTGCCATCGCAATGCCGCGCAGGTCTTCCACCTCCCGCCAGCCTGATCCCGCCTAACCCTGACGACCCGCCCTGGCCCGCCAGGGCGGGCGTCAGGCCTCGGCGGAGGCGTGGCCGAAGGTAGCGCTGAGCGTGCGCGCTGCCGCCATGACGTCGCTCGCCATGCGCTCGCGGTCCATCGTGCCGAAGCGCTTGGCCGGCATCGTGAGGCCGATCGACCCAATCACCGCATTCCCGCTGCGGAACACCGCCGCCGCGATGCCCGCGACATCGGCTTCCTGACTGGAGAAGATCGCGCAACCCCGATCGCGAATGGCCGCCAGTTCCTCCACCAGCACCTCGGGCGGCGGCGTTGGGGCGCCGGTCAAAGGGCCCACCGGGCTCTGCGCGAGCGCCGCCGCCAGATCCTCCGCCTCCAGATGGGCGAGAATGGCACGGCCCAGCGACCCCCAGGTCAACGACAGATCGGTATAGGGCTCCAGCACATGCCGCAGCGTGTGTGGCGTGAGGATTCGCTCGGAGACGATGGCGCGGTGATGGGGGGCATCATAGGTGCAGAATACCGCCGTCTCCTGCCAACCCGTCCACAGGGTGCGCAGGAAAGGACGAACCGCCGCGACATAATGGCTGCGGCTCAAGATGTTGGCGGACAGCCTGAACAGTTCACGCCCGGCCCGATAGGATGTGCCGTCGCCCCGCTCCACCAACCCGCCGCGGATCAGCATCTGCAACAGCCGATGCACGCTGCTCGCCGGCATCCCCGTGCCGACGGCAAGATCCTTGAGCGCACAATCGCCGTCGCTTTCGCCGATCAGTTTGAGCAGGGCAATCATGCGGGCGCCAGAGCCGCGATCGGTGTTAGTCGATGGATCCATGAAAAAGAAGACGCTCCGCCCCATACCCCGCGCTGCCGGGGGAGCGTCTTCTACGAAATCTTCAGCGCTGACGCCATTGCCGAGTTCTGCCGCGATCAGGCAGCGGACCGGGCCGCCAGGTGCGCGAGCGCAAGCGCGCCTGCTCGCTCGCCGAGCTGTAACGATCCGCCCGTGCCCAGAGTGGCCCAGGCGCGCGGATCGGCAGAGACAGCCCGCCCGGTGACGAACAGCCCG
Organism: Sphingobium sp. B8D3A; assembly: GCF_025961995.1. Classification (NCBI taxonomy): domain Bacteria; kingdom Pseudomonadati; phylum Pseudomonadota; class Alphaproteobacteria; order Sphingomonadales; family Sphingobiaceae; genus Sphingobium; species Sphingobium sp. B8D3A. The sequence goes on from NZ_JAOQOS010000001.1 coordinate 2,903,977, forward strand.
CTCAACTCTCGGGCGCGCAGTGCCGCGTCGATAAGCGCACTATCGCTCTTCAGGGGCGCGTCCTCAACGCCGAGCACATGCGCGCCCACGACATGGCGAAGGCGCGCGGCCTGCATGGCGCCTGCAACGTCGATCAGGAAGCTCGCTTCCAGTCCGGGCAGGGTCCGCAGGAAAGGCAGAATCTCGCGAATCAATGTCCGCGCCCGCGCCTCCTGCGCGCCCAGTTGCGCGACGCTGGTCGCGCCATCAACCTGCATGGAAGGCCCGCGCACATAGGCCACGCCCCTGTCCCGACCCGCTGGCGTCACGCCGTAGAGCACCAGTCGATCCGGCTGATCGGGCGACAGCACGCCAGATGCCCTCGCTTCGGCGAGGGGGGCAGGCCATGTCGCTTGTCCGGCCAGCACCGCATCGAACGCGACGCCGCCGATCCGGTAATTCATGGCGATGGTGGCGGGCTCGTCCAGCACGCGCATGGCAGCGCCCGCCCGCATCGCCAGTTCGCCATCGCCGGTGGCGTCGATGACCATGCCGGCCGGCACAGCGAAGCGCCCGGACTTGTTCTCGACCATCGCGCCCCGCACGACGCCGTTTTCCACGATGGGATCGGCCGCCCAGCTGGAGAGCAGTAGCTGCACCCCCGCCTCCTGCGCGAGATCGAGCAGCGCATATTTGAGCGCCTCGGCATCATGAACCAGACCATCGCCCAACAGGTCAGGCCCGGCCTCGCCGTTTCGCTCCAGCCGACTGACCAACTCGGCCGCGATGCCCTGTTCTGCGGGCGTAAGGGCGATATCGAAGGACAAGGGGCCATTGCCGCCCAGTACGACGTTGCGCTCCACGAGGAGCGTGCGCGCTCCGCCCCTCGCCGCCGCCACAGCCGCCGCTACGCCGGACAATCCGCCGCCGCACACCAGCACGTCGACCGCGCGATAGACCGGGGTTCGGCGGCCCGGCAGCATGATCTCACCGCGCGTTGCGCCCGCTGTGCGTTCCATGATCGTCGTGCTCATCCGCTTAATCCCGCACCATATTGTGAATCTTGGCCTTGCTGATATCGATCGCGCCATCGGCCAGGTTCTGGCCCTGCGCGATCAGCAGCGCCTGCAATTCGTCGATGGCGACCTCGCGCAGCGTCACCCCGTCCCGGCAAGCCAGCGCCGCCGCCGTCCCCGCCGCCTGACCGAAGGCCATGCAGTCAGGGATCTGCCGACAGCGCGAATGGGCCTCATAGCTCATCGACACGGTCTTGCCGGCAACCAGAAGATTCTCGATGCCCTGCGGCATCAGGCAGCCTAAGGGCACGCCGAACACCGACGTGACCATCTTGGCGTTAGCCAGCCGCTCGCGAAAGGCCGCCGTCGTTTCGCTGCCATCCGAGGGGTGACGCACGAAGCCAAGCGTGTCAGGCAGGCGGTGGTAACGCTTGAAGATGTCATCCGCGTGGAAGAGGCCTTCCAATATGTCGTCGCGCGTGAGCGTGTAGTCGCCCAATATCCGCCGGGAATCGCGCACCCCGATCATCGGCGCTGCCTTGATGAGATAGGCCTCCTCGAATCCCGGCACAGTGCGCAGGAACGGCATGAACGCGCGCACGCCCTGCCGGGCCCGGACCTCCGCATCCGTCAGCTCGTCGGCATCATAAGGGTCGCGATGCAGCACACGGACGCCGTAGATATAGCCCATCTGCCCCGCCCGTGTGGAAGGCGCGATGCCGAAGTTGGAGAAGTTGTCGAGATAGACGTCGTCCAGCAGAACGCCTGCAGCCTTGGCTGCCTTCACCATCTCGGTGCGGCCCTTGCGATCCTGACTGTGGCGATAATCCACCCCGCCGATCTGGAAGAGCATGACCATCGGCTGCGGGTGATTATACTCCTGCATCGGCGCTCCGGCCCGAGCCGCGACATCGGCATCGCCGGTCGCGTCAATCACCACGTCGGCCAGCACGGCCTGCCGCCCGGCCTTGTTCTCAATGACAACGCCGCGCACAGCGCCATCCTCGACGATCGCATCGGTGACCCAGGTCTGCGGCAGCACACGCACGCCGGCTTCCTCCACCAGTTCGGCGAGGACAAATTTGAGGATTTCGGGGTCGAACGGCACGGCGAAATGCCCGTCCTCCAGGTCCGGATCGGCGCCGCCATTGGCGCGTAGCCGCTCGATCACCTCTTTCATGATCCCGCCGGTGAAGAAGGCTTGATGATATTCCGTGACGAACGAGCGCGGCCCGGTGCCGCCCAAGGTTGTATCCCGCTCGATCATCAGAACGTCGGCGCCATTGCGGGCTGCGGCGACCGCTGCAGCGACGCCGCCGGCGCCTCCGCCGCAGACCAGCACTGCGGCCCGGTCAACCACCGGCAGCCCTTGCGGCTGCTCCTCGATCCAGTCCTGCTCGTCCACGGCTGTCATGTAATACCCCTCGGTCTCGGCTGAGGCGAACTATCTAACTATAATATTCTTTGCAAGACCAGATAGCGGCTTGCGACGCAAACCATATAACTATATTATTTTTAGATGGAGAAAAGATTCGGGGCTCCCACCGCACGGGAAACCATCACCGAGGCTGCACGGGAGATCCCGGTGGCACGGCGCACGCAGGTTCTGGTGGTCGGTGCCGGCGCGGGGGGATACCCAGCGGCGATCCGCGCCGCACGCAATGGCGCGGAAGTGCTGCTGATCGAGCGCAACGCCGTTGTCGGCGGCACCGGGCCGATGTCGTTCGTCACTGAATTCCTCAGTTGCGAGAATATCAGCGGCATTTTGCGCGAGATGCAGCAGCGCCTCGCCGCGCATGATGCTGCGGCAGAGACCTTCCTGCCGGAATATTTCAACCTCGCTTACGATCCCGAGATGCTCAAGCTGGTGGTGCTCGACATGCTGGTGGAAGCCGGCGTCGATCTCCTGCTCAACACCAATGTCGTCGACGTGATCCGTGAGGGGGATGCACTCAAGGGCGTCATCATCGAGAACAAATCCGGCCGGCAGGCCATTCTCGCCGATGTCATCATTGATGCCAGCGGCGATGCCGATGTCGCCGCGCGCGCCGGCGTCGCCATGCATCCGCGCGAAGACCCACAGCCCATGATGATGCTGTGCCGCATGGGCGGCGTCGACTGGGAGCGGATGCAGGCTCACGCCCGCGCGAACCCGGACGATTTCTCCAAGCTGTGGGGTACGCCCGCCAATCCACTCGATGGTGCCCAATATGTCCACCTGACTGGCTGGAAGTCGCTGGTGGCCCAGGGCAAGGAAGAAGGTGCCCTGCCCGGCACATTCGGCCATCACATCTCGATCTTTGGTGCTACACCGGCCAATCTGCGCCATGGCATCGGCTATCTCTATGCCGTGCAGGTGCTCAATCGCGATCCCACCGACGCCGCCGATCTCACCGGCGCTGAGGTGGAAGGCCGCCGCCGGGCGCGCGATTTCCTGCCGTTCGTCAAGCGCATTCCCGGTATGGAAGACGCCTTCCTCATCGACATGGCGCCGCAGATCGGTGTGCGGGACAGCCGCCGGATCGTCGGCGATTACACGCTCACCCGCGATGACATCTTCGATGGCGCCACCTTTGCGGACGAGATCGCCCTCAAAGTCTATCGCGGCCCGAATGTGAAAGGCTGGGTGCGCCACAAGCCCGACGGCAGCGAGGGCGGCAAGGGCCATGATCTCACCGAAATGCCAATCTCTGTGGTCGTGCTTGGCCTGCCTTATCGCTGCCTGCTGCCGCAAGGCCTCGAGAACCTGCTGGTCGCGGGCAAGACCGTTTCATTCGACAATGAGGCCCATCAGCGCGTGCGGTTGATGCCCGAATGCATCGCCATGGGCGAGGCTGCTGGCGTCGCCGCCGCCGTGGCAGTGCGAGACGGCATTTCGCCGCGTCAGGTCGATACGGACGCGGTGCGCGCCCTGCTGAGCGAAGGCGGCATGAATCTGGACCGGACCAAGGTGCGTGTGCAGCAAGTGCGGGAAACCCTCGCTAGCCGGGGCTTGAATGTCCTGATGGATTGAGACCGGCGCCCTCCCCGCGCCCCTTGCCCAAGGCGGGGACGCGGAGCAGGTGAGGTTCGGCGCTTGAACGCGAGGAGCGATCAGTCCTCGCGGCGATACCCGCCCAAGCCGGGCTTGAAGGACTTTTCGTCCAGAAACTGCGTCATCCCCTTGCGGCGCCCGCGCTCGGTATCCTGACCCGCCGCCGTCGCCGCCATCGCGCCGAGCATCGCCTCGGACGTGTCCCAATCCAGCCGCTCGACATATTTGAACGCGGACTTGGCGTGGCGCAGGATGGTCGGGTTCTTGGAGAGCAGCTTGCGCGCCAACGCCTCGGTTTCGGCACGCAGATCGGCCAACGGCACCGAGCGGTTGACCAGCCCCATTTCCGCCGCCTTGCGCCCGTCGAACGGATCGCCGGTCATGATGTAATAGAGGCTGTCGCGATGGTTCATCACCTGCGCCACCGCCCGCGTGACGTTACCGGCCGGAATGATCCCCCAGTTGATCTCGGACAGGCCGAAGGTCGCCTCATCAGCTGCAATCGCCAGATCGCAGGCGACCAGCGGCGTGAACGCCCCTCCGAAGCACCAGCCATTGACCATGGCGATCGTCGCCTTGGGATAGTGGGTCAGGCGCCGCCACATCCAGTCCGTCGCAGCGCGACGGAAGCGGGCCTGCACAATGGCAGACTCCCCTTCCGTCTCACGGAAATATTCCTTGAGGTCCATGCCGGCGGAGAAAGCCTCCCCCTCGCCAGTGAGCACCACCACACCCACATCATCCCGGACCTCCAGCTCATCGAGCATCTGCCACATCTCACGATTGATCGTCGGATTCATCGCATTGCGCTTGGCCGGGCGGTTGAGGGACACCCATGCGATGCCGTCATCCAGCGTGACCTTCACGGCCTCATAAGTGTGTTCACTTGTCATCGATGGATTGTCCTTTCGCTTCCATGGACACGACCAGGCGGGTGAGCAGATCGAGCAATGTCTTGCGCTCTTGCTCCGCCAGCCCGGCCGTGAGTTGCTCTTCCAGCCGTCGCGCATCGGCGTTGACGGCTTCGAACCGCGCCTGTCCCTCGGGCGTCAAGCTGATGAGCGAGATCCGGCGGTTGAGTTCGCTGGTCTCGCTGGTGATGAGGTTCTTCTCGCGCAATTGGGCGAGTTGCTGGGTGGCGGCCTGCGGCGTGACCCGCTGCACCCGCGCAAGATCCGCCGCCGAACAGGGGGCGAGGCGTTTGAGGAAAGAGAGGATCGTGAAATCGCTGGTCGTCAGCCCGTGCGCCCGCACCAACTCGTCCAGCTCCAGCTTGCCGGCGGTGTAGCCGCGTTTGAGCAGATAGAGCAGCCGTTGCGGCCTGACTTCATCGGATCGCGACTGCCCGCTCATGCTCCCCCTCTCCCGCCGACCTCCGGCCGTTCAAATTAACAATCTACTTTATATAAAGCTTCTTGATAATTATCCCGCTGACTGTCAACCGGCTTCGCCTTCGCCACACCGCACGCAAAAGGGCGGCACCTACCGATGCCGCCCCTACGAGATCACATGATGCGTGGCCCGCGGCGGCTCAGCCCCAGACCTCCTCCGCTACGCGCACGACCAGCTCCAGCTTGGCCTTCTCGTGCTCGATATCCATCATGTTTCCGCCGATTCCGCTGGAGAAGCCGCATTGCGGAGACAGTGCGAGCTGACTGATATCGGCATATTTCGCCGCATCCTCGATCCGCCGCTTGAGCTCGTCGGGGCTCTCCATGGTGCCGCGCTTGGTGGTGACAAGGCCGAGCACCACGGTCTTGCCCTTGGGCAGGAAGCGCAACGGCTCGAAGCCGCCGGCGCGATCGGAATCATACTCCAGGAAATAGCCGTCGATGTTCATCTCGTTGAACATGACGTCCGCGACCGGATCATAGCCACCCTCGGCGACCCAGCGGCCGGCGAAGTTGCCCCGGCAGACATGCATGCAGACGGCCATATCATCGGGCTTGGCGGCGATCGCCGCGTTGATGAGCTTGGCGTAGACGTGCGGCAGCTCGTCCGGGTCCTCGCCGATGCTGGTCGGCACCTGCGCGCGCAGGGTGGGATCGCAAAGATAGGCGAAGTTGGTCTCGTCGATCTGCAGATAGCGGCAGCCGGCGTCGATCAGATCGCCGATCTCCTCGGCGTAGACCGCCGCGAGGTCCGCGTAGAATTCCTCCATCGTGGGATAAGCCTCAGCGTCGATCGCATCGCGCCCGCCGCGGAAGTGCATGATCGAGGGCGAGGGAATGGTGATCTTGGGCGTCTGCTTCGTCACCGTCTTGAGGAACTTGAAGTCCTCCACGAAAATCGGCTTGGGGCGGCTGAGCTTGCCGGTGATGCGCACCGTATGCGGCTTGCTCTCGACCGTACCCTGCTCGTTGCGGAAGGTGGTGCGGTGGCTGGATTGCCATGGCTCGACATTGGCGAAGCGGAGCAGGAAGTCGGTGTGCCAGCTGCCGCGATTATACTCGCCGTCGGTGATCGACTTGAGGCCGACGCCCTCCTGCAACGCCACGACCTCGCGGATGGCGTCCTGCTGGATGGTCAGCAGCTCCTCCGCGCTGAGCTCGCCGGCGGCCTTCTTGTTCCGGGCTTCGATGAGATATTCCGGGCGGATGAGGCTGCCCACATGGTCGGCTCGGAACGGCGCTGGCTTCATGCAAAACTCTCCCTTGGGCAACAACAGAATGCGGTTTTGATGATCGTCATTTGAGACAATCCCTGCACCCCGCCAATAGCACGATTCCTTGCAGCAGCCACAATTTTCGTTATCAATGACAACAAAATAAGCGGCCACAGATAGGAGATTTCATGGTCAGTCCGGCGCAACCTGTTTCTGCCCCTGCGGAGACGGCGGATATCGAAGCCCCCATGATCGAGGCTTCGGCTGGCGAGATCTTCCTGCGGCGGCTGGCGGCCAACGGCATCGATTATCTGTTCGCCAATGGCGGCACGGACTTTGCGCCGGTGATCGAGGGCTTTGCCCATGCGCAGGTGGCGGACTTCAAGGTGCCCACGCCCATCCTCATCCCGCACGAGACCGCCGCGCTCGGCATGGCGCATGGCTATTATCTGGCGACCGGACGCCCGCAGGCGGTGATGGTCCACACCAATGTGGGCCTGGCCAATTGCGTGATGGGCGTGCTCAACGCGGCCTCCGACCAGGTGCCGATGATCCTCGCCAGCGGCATCACTCCGCATACCGAGCACGGGGCGCTCGGCCACCGCAACTCGCCGATCAACTGGGGCCAGAACATGCGCGACCAGACCGCGATGGTGCGCGAGCCGGTGAAGTGGGACGCCACCCTCTCCCGCCCCGAGCAGATCGCCCCGCTGGTCGACCGCGCGGTGGCCATCGCCACCTCCAGCCCGCGCGGCCCGGTGTATCTGGGCCTGCCACGCGAGGCGCTGTGCGAGGTGACGACCTATCGCGACAGCAAGCCGCGCAATGCCGCCGCCCGCGCCGCGCCGCATCCCGAGGATCTGGCCGAGGCCGCGCGGCTGCTCGATGCCGCGGAGCGCCCGCTGATCGTCGCCTTCCGAACCGGTGCGCGCGGCGGCGGATTCGACGCGCTCACCGCCTTTGCGGAGCGCCACGCGATCCCCGTGGTGGAGTTCTGGCCCTCGCAGCTCTCCATCGACGGCGCCTCGCCCATGCATGGCGGGTTCGACCCCGGCGAGGACCTGGCGGCGGCGGACGTGGTGCTGGTGCTCGATGCCATCGTGCCCTGGCTGCCGCACCGCCACGGCTTTGCCGAGCAGGCGACGGTGATCCAGGCCGGGGCCGATCCGCACCAGCTGGAAGTGCCCCTGCGCGGCTTCGCCACCGATCTGGCACTGACCGGCGAATCCGCCCACATCATCGCCGCGCTGGACGAGGCGATGCAGGCCATGACGCCCCCTCCGACATTGGCGCGGGACCGCTCCGCCCGCTTCGCCCGGCTGGCCGAGCGCCACGCCGCGCGGCGCGCGCAGCTGGACAGCGCCGTGCGCGCCGGGCCGCCCATGTCCGCCGCCTTCGTCACCCGCGCGATCGTGGCGCTGATCGGCGCAGAGGGCTGCATCGTCAGCGAGCTGGGTGCCAAGCCGGAATTCGTGACCGGGCTGCGCGGCGACCAGTTCTTCCAGAACCCGATCTCCGGCGGGCTCGGCTGGGGGCTCCCCGCCGCGCTGGGCGTGCAGCTGGCGGACCGCGACCGGCTCGTCGTCGCGACGGTGGGCGATGGCAGCTACATGTTCGCCAATCCGGTCGCCTGCCACCAGATCGCCGAGGCGCACGGCCTGCCGCTGCTCACCATCGTCTATAATAACGGCATCTGGGGCGCGGTGCGCGGATCAACCCTGGGCATCTACCCCCAGGGCCACGCGGCGCGCGCCAATGTGATGCCGATCACATCGCTCGAGCCGCTGCCCGACTTCTGCAAGATCGCGCAGGCCTCACGCGCCTGGACCGCGCGCGTGGCCGACCCGGCCGCGCTGGCCGACACGCTGCGCGAGGCGGCGCGGGTGATCCGGGAGGAGAAGCGACAGGTGTTGGTGGAGGTGAAGGTGGGGCGGTAGGGGAGAGGCCGAGCCTCTTTGCAAAGAGCCTTTCTCACCAGCATACGTCGAACTTTCTCTCACACGATGCGACTTGCCCTGCGCGCGGAATCAGTTGTTCAAACTTAGTTGCCGTGCAAAATGCAACGAATGATCGACACAGTTTGGGGCAGCACAAAAAAGCCGGTCGCGGCTCGGCAGTTAGCCGAGACGTTGTCGCACATACAAAATGTGAGTGGCACGCTCTATATCGGTTATCCTATCATCGGCACGCCCGATGGGGCATTCCCGTTCGACGCCCTTCTCCTTAGCCCGGAGAAAGGCGCTGTCGCGTTCGACTTGGTGGAAGGCCGGGAGCTTGGCGATTTCCAAGATCGTCAGGACGACTTATATGCCAAGCTGCATTCAAAACTTCTGCAATATCCGGCGTTAGTAAAACGCCGGACTCTTGCCGCCCCGATCCACACCATTACATTTGCGCCGGCTCTGCCGGGCAGCACAGGGCAAGCTGATGCGCCGGTCACTGACACGACTTCCCTACCTGGGGTGGTTGACGAAATCGCTTGGCAAGAAAATCAGAGTTTTTCAGCATTAGCTTCAGCAATTCAAGCACTAACCACAATACGTAAAAGTCGCCACAAGCGTACGATTAGCAATGCGAACTCGCGCGGGGCGAAGCTTCACGCACTTAATGAATCCATTGCCACCCTAGATGCCAACCAGAACGCGGCAGTCGTAGAGACCGTCGCAGGCGTGCAGCGAATCAGAGGCCTGGCTGGTTCCGGCAAGACCATCGTACTCGCCCTCAAGGTAGCATATCTTCATGCGCAAAACCCGGACTGGCTGATAGCTGTTACATTTAACACTCGGTCACTTAAGGGACAGTTCGAAAGACTGATCACGTCATTTGTCTATGAGCAGACAAGCGAAGAGCCCGACTGGAGTAAAATCAGAATTCTTCATTCGTGGGGATCCGCAAACTCGCCGGGAATTTATTATAATTTCACCAAAGATCACGAACTAACATACCGTGACTTTCGTTCAGCGCAGAGCGCCTTTGGGGAAGGCAAGGAATTCTCTGGAGCTACAGAGGAAGCCATCAACCATGTCTCGAAAATAAAAGGGACATATGACGCTATCTTGGTAGACGAGGCGCAAGATTTGCCGAGTTCTTTTTTGAGATTGTGTCATTCTCTGCTTAAGCCTCCCCATCGCTTGGTTTACGCGTATGACGAGCTCCAGAGCCTGACTAACGCTTCTCTTCCTGGTCCAGAAGAATTGTTCGGAAACGACGCTGCGGGTAATCCGCTTGTCGAGTTCTCTGCCCCTGTGCTTGGGGAACCAAGACAGGATATCATTTTAGAAAAATGCTATCGTAATTCCCGTCCCGTCCTCGCAACTGCCCATGCTCTCGGATTTGGTATCTATAGGGAACCTGACGGTCTTATCCAAATTTTCGAGCAGAACCAGTTGTGGCAAGATGTCGGGTACAGGGTACGAGACGGGGCCCTTGAAGACGGACATTTCGTTTCTCTCGAACGTACATCCGAAACTAGCCCAATATTTCTTGAAAATCATTCTCCTATAGATGATTTAATTCAATTCCATGCTTTTAATTCACGCGCGGAACAAGACGATTGGCTCACAAATTCGATAATACGGAACATCCAGGAAGATGAACTTCTTCCGGAAGATATCGTTGTTATTAATCCTGATCCATTAAAAACTCGGAAGATAGTAGGCAGTGCCCGAAGCATCCTTCTTAGTGCTGGTATAAATTCGTCGTTGGCCGGAGTGTCTACATCTCCTGATGTTTTCTTTGAGAAGGATGTAGTTACATTTACGGGCATATTTAGAGCCAAAGGCAACGAGGCCGGCATGATATATATCGTCAACGCCGATGACTGCTTCGACTCTCCGAGACCCACCACTAGAGCCCTGATTAGGAATCGCTTATTCACTGCGATTACCCGCTCAAAGGCCTGGGTTCGCGTGCTTGGCGTAGGCCCTGGAATGGAAGCATTGCGGGAGGAATTTGAGCGCGTGAAGCAACGTCAGTTTCGATTAGACTTCGTTTATCCAGACGAACAGAAGAAAAAGGCCCTGCGTATCATTAACCGCGATCTAACACGAACTGAACGTAAGCGTTTAGATGCAAAAGTCAGTGATTTGGCGAGCGCGATCGAAGCACTGGAAAGCGGGGACGTCCTTGTCGAGGATTTACCTGAAGCGCTCCGTCGTCGCCTCAAGGAACTATTCAGTTCGTGACCCCATCGCAGATCTGTCAGCAAATAAATGAGGTGATCAGGGTCTTGGTCAAGGAGGGACTTTCTGATCACCAGAGATTCCCAGCCGTGCGCACAGCAGGGTCCCAAGTCCAAATCACTATTCCAGACGCGCCAAATCTTTCGGTTAGCTTGAAAAAGAAACCATACGCAGAAATATATGAAGAGCTTAGACGGTCTGAATCATATCATATTCGCATGTTGGATGGGGCCCTTATACAGTTTCTTTTCACTTTTGATCAAAATGTTCTCAGTTCTCACAGATTGGCTTTCTTTCCTTCCCCGACATTGGAAATGTACGAAACAGTTCCAGAACATTACGATTTTGATGAGTCATTTGCGGATATTGTAGGAGATTTCTCCATAAAATTTCCAATCAGATTTGACTATTCGTCTTCCGACGAAAAGCATGTTGATGTTGAACATCCTAAATCGCACTTAACATTGGGCCAGTACAAAGGTTGTAGAATCCCTGTAAATTCTCCGCTGACACCCTTCAGATTCATTCGTTTTACGCTACGTAATTTTTATAACCCTGCATACTTTGCCGTCGACTTCGATGATGCTGCCAGGGCAAGCGGATTTCCGAACGTGATCACCCAAGCGGAACAAGGAATATTATTTGTTACTGCTTGATGGGCCTTCTTAAAGCTTAAAGCGCGTACGACGCGGTCCAGATCCACAATTTCAATCTCACCACACCGGCCGGCTCACCAGCTGCAATTTCCTGATACGCCCGCATCCCCAGCCGCCATGCTCGCGGCCATAACCGGAGCCCTTCATACCGCCGAAAGGCACGTTTGACTCGTTAAGGCCGTGGCGGTTGATCCAGAGCATTCTACTCGCAAAATGACGCAGTTTTTAGGTGAAGTGAGACAGAACGGCGCTTTGCCGGAGGTGTCTCGACTTCGCTCGACACGAACGGGGGCGGGTTCAAGCGCGGGGGCTTTAACTCCCTCACCCCACCGGCCGGCTCACCACCTGCAGTTCCTGATAGGCCCGTATCCCCAGCACGCCATGCTCGCGGCCGTAGCCGGAGTCCTTCATGCCGCCGAAGGGCACGTCTGACTCGTTGAGGCCGTGGCGGTTGATCCAGACGGTGCCGGCCATCAGCTGCCCGCCGACGGTGCGGGCGCGGGTTTCGTCCGTGCTCCAGACGGAGGCGCCGAGGCCGAAGCGGGTGGCGTTGGCGCGCTGCACGGCTTCATCCTCGCTGGCGAAGCTGAGGACGGGCATGACCGGGCCGAACTGCTCCTCGCAGACCAAGGGCACGCTCTCATCCAGCCCGGCGATGATGGTCGGCTCGATGAAATAGCCCCCCTCGCCGTGCTCGCCGCCCCGCGCCCCCCCGCTAGCGCTGCCGCCGGTCAGCACCTGCGCGCCTGGGCGGGCGACGGCGTCTTCCAGATAGGCCTTCACCTTCTCATATTGCGGCAGGTTCTGGATGGGCCCCATGTCCATGCCGGGCGTGCTGCCGGCGCCGACCTTGAGCGCGCGCACCTTCTCGACCAGCTTTTCCAGAAAGGCATCGCGCACGGGCTCGGCCACATAGACGCGCTTGATGGCCATGCAGATCTGCCCGCAATTGTAGAAGCCGCTGCGGGCGATGCCGGCGGCGGCCTTGTCCAGATCCGCATCGGCCAGCACCAGCGTCGCATCATTGCCGCCCAGCTCCAGCGTGATGCGCTTGAGCGTGGCGGCGGCGCTGGCCATCACCTTCTTGCCGGTGGCGACCGAGCCGGTGAAGCTGATCTTGTCGATCCCCTCATGCGCGGTCATCCAGGCGCCGAGATCATTGCCGCCGGCGAGGACGTTCATCACGCCGGCGGGCAGCACATCCGCCGCGAGCGCGCCCACCGCCAGCGTGGTGAGCGGCGTGTAGGGCGAGGGCTTCAGGATCAGCGTGTTGCCTGTGTAGAGCGCCTGCGCGACCTTGTGCATGGCGAGCGCGATGGGGAAGTTCCACGGCGCGATGGCGCCGACGACGCCCAGGGGATGGTAGCGCAGCTCCACCTTGCCGCGCGCATCATCGCGCAGCACCTCATCGCCGATCTCCAGCGCGGCGAGCTGCTTCATGTGATGCGCGGCGACGGTCAGCTCCATGCGCGCCTGCTCGATGGGCTTGCCATGCTCGCGGGTGAGCAACGGGGCGAGGCGATCGGCCGCGGCGGCGATGCTGTCGGCCAGGGCGTGGATGCGCGCGCGGCGCTCCTCCGGCGTGCGCGCGGCCCAGGCCGGGAAGGCGGCGCGGGCGGCGGCGACGGCGGCATCGAGATCGGCCTGCGACGCCTCCGGGCAGAGCGCGAAGGGGCGGCCGGTGGCGGGATCGATCACCGCGAAGCTGCGCCCCCCGTCCTCGAAAGCGCCCTGCACGAGCTTGCCGCCGATGAGATGCGCATCCGCACCCGCCACGCTCGCCGGCCGCTCCAGCACTGTTCCCTCGCCCATCCATCGTCTCCTGACTCGTTTGCGCGGGAGCATGGATATTGTTGTTTGAATCTACAACCCCGAAATCGTGATGATTGGATCGCTCAGGGATTTTCGGCGAGGTAGCGGCCGAGCATGTCGTGCAGCTTCTGGGCGAAGGCGCGGTCGAGCATCATGGCGCCGTCGCTGCGGGTCTCCGGCGCGGGGGCACTCTCGATGCGGGGCACCTTGCCCAGCGCATCGACATCCTCCACCACCCCGCTCACGCGCTTGAGCTGCTGATCCAGCTGGCCGAGAAACGCCAGAAAATCATCGCTTTGCTTGCGGGTGAAGGGCATCTGCAGCACCTCGTTGAGGCGCAGCGCGAGGGCGTAGGTCTGCTCGTGCACCGTCTTGCCATGATCGGTGAGCTGGAGCAGCACCGAGCGGCTGTCCGACGGATTGGCCTGCTTCTCGATGATCCCGCGCTCGACCAGCGAGGAGACGACGCGGCTAGCATAGCTCTTCTCCAGATGCGCATCTGCCGCGACCTGCTTGAACGAGACCGAACCGTAACTGGCGGTGATGCCGATCACCCGGCACTCCGGCAGCGAGAGCCCCAGGTGCCGGCGATAATATTCCTCGGAAATCCCTTCGGAAAAGCGCGCCACCATATGGAGGCGGAAGGTCATCAGGTTGCGGAAGCTCGGCCGATCCACCGATGCGCCGGCCTTCTTTCTGGCCACAGAACAGGTCCCCCTTGGTTTCGAACGGACCGGTATAAGGGATGCCGCCGCCCACGCACAACAAAAAGGCCCGCGCGGCAAACACGGGCTTGACGCACTTTGTTGTCTATGACAACGATTTGGCAAAGACGACATGAGTCCGCGGGCGCGCCCCACGGATTCCCGGCAGATGACCAAGGAGGGATGCGCCATGCTGTCTGCAGAACAGAATGAAAAGCTGGCCCGCGTCGGCCCCGGCACGCCGATGGGCGAGCTGCTGCGCCGCTACTGGCACCCCATCGCCGGCGAGAGCGAGTTCGAGACGCGCGCCACCAAGCCGGTGCGGATCATGGGCGAGAATCTGGTGCTCTACAAGGATCTCTCCGGCCAGTTCGGCCTGATGGACCGCCACTGCCCCCACCGCCGCGCCGACATGGCCTGCGGCATGGTCGAGCCCGACGGGCTACGCTGCAGCTATCATGGCTGGATGTTCGACGCGCAGGGCGCCTGCACCGAGCAGCCCTTCGAGGACACCGCCAATCCGCAGGGGCGCTACAAGGACAAGGTGAAGATCAAGGCCTATCCGGTCCGCGCCCATGCCGGGCTACTCTGGGCCTATATGGGCCCCCTCCCCGCGCCCGAGCTGCCGGACTGGGAGCCCTTCTCGTGGAAGAACGGCTTCCGTCAGATCGTCATCTCCGAGCTGCCGTGCAACTGGCTGCAGGGGCAGGAAAACTCGATGGACCCGATCCACTTCGAGTGGATGCACGCCAACTGGAGCAAGCGCCTGCGCGGCGAGACCGGCCCCTATGGCCCCAAGCACCTCAAGATCGATTTCCGCGAATATGAGTATGGCTTCACCTACAACCGCATCCGCGAGGATACCGACGAGACCAATCCGCTGTGGACCATCGGCCGCGCGTGCCTGTGGCCCAATGCGATGTTCACCGGCGACCATTTCGAATTCCGCGTGCCCATCGACGATGAGACGATGATGAGCGTCGGCTGGTTCTTCACCCGCGTGCCGCGCGATGCCGAGCCCTATGTGCAGCAATCCATCCCGGTCTGGTTCGGCCCGATCAAGGACGAGCGCGGCGAGTGGATCACCAGCCATGTGATGAACCAGGATTTCGTCGCCTGGATCGGCCAGGGCACCATCTCGGACCGGACGCAGGAAAATCTCGGCCTGAGCGACAAGGGCATCGGCATGATGCGCCGCCAGTTCCTGCGCGACATGGAGAAGATCGGCCGCGGCGAAGACCCCAAGGCAATCATCCGCGACCCCGCGATCAACAAGGCGATCCCCCTGCCGACCATCCACCGCGACGCCGTGATGGAAGGCATGACCGCCGAGGAAATCGAAGCCGGCGGCGCGCTGCACCTCAAGCGCTTCATCTTCCAATATGGCCAGCCCGCGCATGTGCTGAAGCTGCAGCAGGAGGCGATGCGCATCAGCCAGGACAATAAGGGCTATGTCGACGCCTGAGGGCGGCGGACGACGCGCGCGCGATCAGCCGACCTCTCTCGGCAACAGACTGGCCCGGCTGGCGTGATCTGGCCGGGCTTTTGTTTGGCGGGATGCCGCATGGCTGCGAGGTTCGTCCGCTGTGCTTTGGGCTCCTGCCTGCGCAGGAGCACAGAGAGAGATTGGGCGGGCGTGAAGCTTGGCTCTCATCCTCCGTGCTCCTGCGCAGGCAGGAGCCCAGGGCGGCGATAAGCGGAGCAAGCCGAGCGCTCCGTCCGCGCGATCTCCAAACCGCGCCCTCCCCGTCGGGCCACGTCCGCGCCCCTGGCGCCCGTTGAACGGCTGATCTCAAAACGCGGTGGTCCGCTGCGATGAAATGCGCAGGCATCACGCATTGTTAACCCGATCTCGGACAGGAGAGCTTTAAGATCGGATGAATCATGAATTTGCTGGACATCGACACGCTGCAGCTCTGCAGCCTCGTGAATACGAGCGCCTTCGGCATCGTATTTCTGCTGCTTTGGCGTGGTCGAAAAGCGGATAATTATCTGCTGTTCTGGTCGGCAAGCGCGCTTCTCTACGGCGGTGTGATGATCGGCTTTGCCCTGTGGGGTGAGCGCGGCATGGGCGCTGCGACGGCGCTGTTAATGATGCTCGCCTTCAGCAACACGGTCTCGGTGATGGGCGTGCGCCGGTTCGAGGGCCGGCCCGTGCTCACGCCATGGATGGCGCTGCCGGCGCTGGTCATCGGCGTTGCCCATCTTGGGCCGCTGTTGCTGATGGCCCAAGGCTGGCTCCCGGCAGACTCCCAAATCCCACGGATCGCCGATGTCCTTGGCCTGACCGCAGCCATGGCGATCAATGGCACAGCCATGATCTCCGGGCGATTGCGCGGGCAGCGGATCGCCGGCGCAGGCCTGCTCGCCTACATCCCCATATTCCTGATTTCGCTGGTGGGCGATCTGGGCGTGCTCTCGGGCGACCACTCGCTGGGCAGCCTGCCGCTGCTCGCAGATCAGGCGTTGCTCGGGATCATCAATCTTGGTTTGCTGGTGCTGCCAATCGATCAGGCGCAGGACGCGCTGCGCGCCGCAGCGCTTCGTGATCCGCTGACCGGCGTGTGGAACAGGGCGGGCCTGGAGGTGCAGAAGCGGCGCCTGCTCGCGCCTGGCGCGGCCGTCGTCGCGATCGATGTCGATCATTTCAAGGCCGTCAACGATCTGCACGGCCATGAAGCAGGCGATGCCGTCTTGCGCGGCATTGCGCAGGAGGCTGGCCGGATCGCACAGGCTCAAGACGGCGCTCTCGCACGCATTGGCGGCGACGAATTCATCCTGCTGCTGCCGGCGAGTTGCGAAGGGCAACGCCTGATCGTCGAGGCGCTGATGAACCGATGCCGCGCCGCTGGCGCCGCACCGGGATCATGGAGTGTCAGCATCGGCTTCTCGCAGGTGACGGCGGCGGAAACAGCCTTCGAGCCTGCCGTCGTCCGGGCCGACAAGGCGCTGTATCACGCCAAGGCGGAGGGGCGGGATCGCGTTGCAGGACTGGCGGCGTGATGTGCAGCGGGTGACTGATAGCACGGCACCCGCTGCCGCCACGCGATACATCATTGGGTGACGCCGTCCACCGCGACGCCGTGATGAAGGGGTCGACCGCCGAGGAAATCGAAGCCGGCGGTGCGATGCACCTCAAGCGCTTCATCTTCCAATATGGCCAGCCCGCGCATGTGCTGCAGCTGCAGCAGGAGGCGATGCGCATCAGCCAGGACAACAAGGGCTATGTCGACGCCTGAGGGCGGCGGACGACGCGCGCGCGATCAGCCGACCTCTCTCTCGGCATCAGACTGCCCCGGCTGGCGTGATCTGGCCGGGCTTTTTGTTGTATGTGGAGGAACCGAATAGAGAGAGAGAGAGAGAGAGAGAGAGAGAGAGAGAGAGAGAGAGAGAGAGAGAGAGAGAGAGGGAGGCGCCCTCACAAGATAGCACCCGAACTTCAGGCGCTGAGACTAAACCTCGACACGCGTGTGATCGTTGGGATACTGATTGGGATGAGGAGCATCCTGTGTCCATGAAGTTTAAGTTTGTCACTTTGACGGCATCAGAAGCGATACCCATGACCGCGTCTAACGTGGTTGTTCTCGGTTATGATAGTTGGGACGATTGGTTTGAGTTCGAAACGACGTACAACGTCGTTCTTTTCGACGAGGCGGGGGAGCGCCATCACCTCGGCGGCATCAAAATCGGCGAGGCGGGTCAGACCAATCGCCGCGCTTCCGTTCCTAGAGAATTTGACACGCTTCCTCCGCAGTTTTTCTCTGTCGGTTTAACGGAAGACTACTACAAGTCATTATCTGATTTGGGTTTTGCAAGCGACATATTGCCAAATCTTAATGACATGGCCTACAATCTTGAAATATTAGAAAAATCTAAGGATGAGCGAGTTACTGCAAGATCTTTATTCCGGACAGTTGATAGTGATCGAATAAAGAATAAATTCCATCGTCTGGCAAATGGAAATGCAGAATTAACGAGTTATGCTTTCGAGTATATTGTTGATGATACCGTCGCTGAGGAGGAAGGGTCTGTTCTCCGTTTTGAAGTACAGCCAAACTCAAAACCCCCTTCTAACGTCCACACTTTAATTGGCCGGAATGGTGTAGGAAAGACGACTTGCCTAAATAACATTGCACGTGCTTATGTCGATAGTTTGATTGCCGGATCTCCATCTGGAATCGCCTCTGAGAAAGTTAGACTTCGCGTTTATTCAGACAGCGGTGGCGGCGCTTTCGCAAATTTAATTTCTGTTACTTTTAGTGCATTTGATCCATTTTTCACTGAAAGCAGAGAGACCAAAGGAAGATATTCCTACATTGGCTTAAAAGAGAGCTTGGTTAATTTTGACAAAGTATCGGCTCCCGCAGGAATCTCATATCGAGTGAAAAATCCAGATGATTTAAATTTGGATTTTATAAAATCAGCCGAAAAATGCTTAGCTCCACCGAAGAGGGCGAGATGGATGGCATGTCTCGAAAACCTAGCAAGCGATCCGATTTTTGCTGAAAGTGACATAATAGAAATTACAGATAATTTTGACGATTCGGAATCATGGAAAGAATTTTCTTCAAGCGTCTTTAGAAGGTTAAGCTCAGGACACAAAATCGTCCTGCTCACTATCACTCGGCTTGTGGAACTTGTTGAAGAACAGTCCTTAGTTCTCTTGGATGAACCAGAGAGCCATCTTCATCCGCCACTCCTCTCCGCCTTTATTCGAACTTTATCAGAATTACTTACCGCTCAAAACGGCGTGGCCATCGTCGCAACGCACTCCCCAGTCGTGTTGCAAGAGACACCGAAAGATTGTGCATGGATTCTAGACAGGAGCGGTAACACCGCGCGCGCGCGACGACCGCTGCCAGAAACCTTCGGGGAGAATGTGGGGCGCCTAACTCATGAGGTTTTTGGGTTGGAAGTGACAGAAACTGGATTTTATGAACTGCTAAGGGAAGCAGCGGATAGGCTAAAAGATTTTTCAGCTGTCGAGGCTGAATTTGGAGGGCGTTTGGGTTCTGAGGCACGCTCGATATTACATGCACTTCTCGCGCCCCAAAAAGCTCGGGTGCGCTGAAATGATGAAGCTGCCCTTACCGGATATAGACCATGCTGTGGTTTACGAGGCTGCGCGGGCTCGGTTTGCAGATAAGAATTTAAAGCAGCGCCTCTCAGATGGTCAGGCGGCAGTGATGGCGTTAGGAAACGACTTCATTGCGTTGGGCAATGATGGTCAACTGCATACAATTGCACCAGACCCGGCAGTACCTCCAGCTATACAGCCTGGGGATATGCAGAGGCTCTATACGAGCGGACTTTTAAGGAAAAAATCGGACGCTAGAAACTACTACGACAGGCTGAGGCTATCTTCGCCTTTCCGCGTGTGTCCCTTTTGCTTGCACCGCCCAGTTAGGAGCTTAGATCATTACCTTCCGAAGGCTCAATATGGGGCTTATGCGGTTCTGCCTGCTAACCTAGTGCCATCTTGTCGCGACTGCAATAGTGACAAAGATATCTTCGCTCCTGAAACCAGATCCTCCAGTATAATTCATCCCTATTTTGACCATATCGATGACGAGCCATGGTTGGGGTGTGAGATTAATAATCTAGATGGATTTTGCACTGCGACTTTTTTCATAAGTTCGGCTGCTATATCAGAAGATCTGAGGCCGCGTTTGATTTCTCATATGGAGGCATTGAATCTTTTCGATTTGTACGATGTTGAAGGAGCTAGGGAGCTCAACGAAATGGCTGCGGCATTGAAAAAGACGTTTGATACATCGGGCGCAACAGGTGTGCAGTCATTGTGTGAAACGATTGCAGATTCTAGAAGCGCGTTGGCCAACAATTACTGGAGGTCGGTTTTGTGGCGCGCAGCCGCTAACAATGAACAATTTCGAAGCCTAGAGTGGTATCACGCAGCATAGCTGCCTATTCACCAGTCTAGGAGAAATCTGTCAGATTTGGCATTGCCAAAGTGCGCCGTCTTCCCCTCAAACCTCCAAATTAAACACCTTCCGCGCATTATCCTCAAAAATCAGCTTCTTGTCGGCGTCGCTCAGGAAGTCGAATTTCTGGATGAAGGGGGCGATGTGGTCCATTTGCTTGCCGGTGGCCGGATCGATGGTGGAGCCGACGCCGGGGCATTCGGAGCCGAACAGGCAGCGCTCGGGGCCGACGGTTTCGATGAGCAGGCGCAGGGCGCCCTCGGTGTAGAGCACGGTATCGAAATAGAGCTTGGCCATGCGCTCGGAGAAGAGGTGCTTGGTGCGGCGCGACTGGGATTCGAAGCGGCCGAGCTGATAGGGGATGGCGCCGCCGCCGTGGCTCACCACCACCTTGAGCTGCGGAAAATCATCGAACACCGATGAGGTGCAGAGGTTATAGGTGGCGATCGTCTCTTCATTGATGAAGTGCAGCGAATAAGGCGAGCGCTCGGACTGGGAGCCGGTGGCGTGGATATGCGCGGGCAGATCCAGCTCGCACAGCTTCTCGTAGAGCGGATACCAGTAACGGTCGCCCAGCGGCGGGGCTTCCTCGGCGCCATTCTCATACGGGTCCGGGTTGAGCAGGAAGCCCTTGAAGCCCATGGCGACGCAGCGGTCCATCTCCGCAAAGACATTCTCGATGGGCTCGCCCGCCACCTGCGGCAGGCCGGCGACCGGGATGAACATCTCCGGGATGAGCGTGCACTGGCGGTGGATGAGGGTGTTCACCTCCTCGCAGAACCAGTGGACGACGCGCGCGGGCTTGGCCGAGTTCATCATCTGGAACGGGCGCGGCGAGATGAGCTGCATGTCCGTGCCGTGATTGTGCAGCAGCTCGATGTGCCCGTCCGGCCAGGTCTCCTTGTGGTGCGCGGCGGCAATGATCTGCTCGTCCGTCACCTTGACGCTCCCGCGCCCGTGCGAGCCGCGATGCGCGAGCAGGCTCGCCTTATAGGCCCAAAGCTCCACCGGAGCGCTGACGTGACCATGGCAGTCGATGATCATCGGGTGATCCCCTTATTTCTGACGTGTCTGAAGGCTGTGATATTTGAACTGGGCGCGGGCCTCATCGAGGCGCATGCCGGTGCGGCAGGCGGCGCGGATGCTCTCCTCGGCGGCGTGGATCTCCTCGGCGGCGGTGAGCACGGCGTCCTCATGCGCCTGCGGGATGACGATCACGCCATCGGGATCGCCGCGCAGGATATCGCCGGGGGCGACGCGGGCGCCGCCGATATTGACCGGGCAGTTGGTCACCTCGACCTGCACCCGATCCTTGCCGGTGCGCATCCAGTGGCCCTTGCTGAACACGGGGTAACCGAGCGCGCGGCAGAGCGAGACATCGCGGCTGATCCCGTCGATCACCGTGCCGGCGAGGCCCCGGCGATGCGCGATCTCGGTGAGGATGTCGCCCCAGATGGTCGCATCCTCGCGGCCGCCATTGTCGATGACGACGACATGGCCGGGGGGCACGTCATCGATGTAATCGCCGACGGTGCCGGGCGGGGTCGAGGCGGGGCCGCAGAGCATGGTGTAGGCACGGCCGGCCATGCGGAAATCAGGGTCGCGACCGGCGATCTGGTAGCACTGGCCGACGATGCCGAGCCGGTCGAGCGCGTCGCTGAGTGTTGCGGTGTCGAGCGCGGCGGCGCGGGTGACGTTGCGGTCGTCGGTCATCAGCTGTCGCCCTTGAGCATATATTCGTAGTTGGCGCCGAGCACGGCGCTGGCACTCTCGCCGGTGGCGAGGCGGCGGGTCATCTCGCCTTCGCGGCGGACGATGTCTTCGGCGGCATCGAGCACGCGGGCGATGTCGGCGGGCGCGATGAACACGGCCGCGCTGGAATCGCAGATGACATAGAAGCCAGGTTCGACGGTGAAATTGCCGACCGTCACGGGCACGTCGGTCGCGTCCTCATAGACGCGGTTGCGCGCGGTGCGGGCGGTGTAGCCGCGGCAGAAGACGGGAAAGCCGATCTCGCGGGCTTCATCGACATCGCGGGCCAGCCCTTCGCAGATCACGCCGGCCACGCCCTTGTGCTGCGCGCCGCGCGACAGGATGCCGCCCCAGCAGCCGGCGTCGATGCCGGTGCGCTGCTCGACCACGATCACATCATCCGGGCCGCTGGCATCGATGGCCGCAGCGCCCAGATGCACCGGCGGGCGATCGGCGGGCGCATTGCCGGCCTTGAGCTTCACGGTGTGGACGCGCCCGGCGATCCGCTTGCCCGGCGAGGCGGAGCGCAGGCCCGTCACGCAGCCGGCCAAGCCCAGCTTGTCCAGCGTGTCCGACACCGCGCAGGCATCCAGCTGGCGCAGCCGCGCGACATGGGGATCTGTTGCTGTCATCATCCGTCCTTTGAAAACGCGTTGGCTTATTGCCAGGCGACGAAGCCATTGGCGGTGCCGGTCCCTGCCTCCGAGCGGTAGCAGGGCTCATAGCCGACCACGTCGCCGGTTAGATCGGTGTCGAACAGCGCGCCGGCGGCGGCGATCCAGGTCTTGAGCTCCGAGGTGCCGGACTGGAGGTGCTTGTCCTCGATGGCGCAGAGCGTCTCGGCATCGCGGGTGCGCAGCGCCTCGAAGAACATGCGGTCGAAATCCTCGTCGATGACGAAATGGCTCATGCCGCCCGAGCCGAACACGGCGACGCGCAGATCCTGCTTCCAGCTGCGGATCGCCTTGCCGACCTCGCGCCCCAGCTCGAAACAGCGGCGGGCGGTGGGCTGGTTGGGCGGGAAGAAGGTGTTGATGAGGATCGGCAGGTTGGGCACGACCGCGTCGCGCATGATCTGGCGATAGATGAAGCCGAGCGAATGCGGCGCGCCGCTCGACCAGTGGCCGGCCGGCTCGGGCAGCTTCTTGGAGACGGCGAGATCAAAGCCCTGCGGCACCAGCGATTTGCAGACGTGCATGCCGAGCTCGGGCTGGCAGGGATAGTCCCGGCGCTCGGGCGGGCTGTGGCCCCACTCGGCCTCGTGAATGCCCGGCGGCATCCGCGCGGCCTGTTCGGGGGTGGCGGGCTGATCCCAGATCGTCTCGCCGAGATAGACGGTGATCGCGGGCGTCACATCCTCAAGGAACAGCTCGCGCTGGTCATTGCCCATGATGACGGCGACATCGATCTTCGCGGCGGCGAAACGGTCGGCCATGTCGCTGATCGCGCTCTGGCAGGCGGCCGAGCGGCGCTCGCGCTCCGGCAGGGTGCAGGCCTCGGCGAGGTTTTCGCCCGCGCGCAACGTGACCAGCTCATCGAAGCTGTATTCGGCGCCGCGGAAGGGATGCTGGCGCTTGAGATCGGCCGCGACGCGCAGGGTCCATTGCTCGGGCGTGGTCGAGAGGGTCGGCCCGTGCGATGTCCACATTCCCAGCACGATCTCCGCCATGATTCCGCTCCGCTCCCAGATTGTTGCCGCTCGGGCATATAATTGTAGACTCAGTAAACAATATCGATGCGGTTAGCAACCGATGGCGGGCGCTTTCGACAAGGCTGTTCAGAGAAAGCGCGTCGGCATCATGATGGTGCGCCACATGTGCGCGGAGGGGCTGTCATCGAAGCCAAGCCCTTCCTCCGGCTGGCGGAAATGGCGGCCGATGATATCCGTAAACTCTTCGATATCCACGACGACATTGGGGTCGAAAGCGTAGAAATCATTGAGCGTGACGAGCCGGGCGCTCATATACCATTTGTGGTTGCGGGCGCGCTGATAGGCGCGGTCGATATGCGGATCGGGCCGGTAATCGGCGCCGAAGAAGCGGATATAGGCTTCGGGATAGTCATAGCCGACCGATTCATCGGGATAGAAGCGCACCACCTGATGCTCGCGCACCGCCCAACTGACTTCAGGGTCGACATAAGGCTCGATCAACTGCGCCGCCCAATAGCCATGATCGGCGCGGATGAAGCCGGTGACGGCGATGTCGTGCAGCAGGCAGGCGAGCACGATCTTCTCGTCATGTCCGGCATCGCGCGCCAGCTTCGCGCTCTGGAGGACGTGCGCGGATGGGCCGAAGCGATGACGGAAGAAATCGACCAAAGTCGGCTTCTCCGGCATCGGCGGCAGGCGCGGGTCCGGCCCCATCAGGAATGGGAGGCGGCGTGGATTGTCGATGGGCGGGCGCGGCAGGCGCGGATCGACATCGCCGGACTGGTAGAGGGTGGACTTGATGATGATCGCGTCCAGCGCCTCGCTCATCTCCTCCTCCAGCGCGTCGGCCTGCGCATGGAGGCTGTGCAGATCCGGCGCACTCATAGCGCGGCGGAGGGCTTGGCGGCGGCCCGCGGCGTTGCCATCCCCACCCCCTCGCCCACGCCGGTCTGCGTCGCGGCCCGCAGCCGGTCCCGATAGAGCGGCCGCACGAAGGTGAGCAGGAACGCCGCGAAGAACGCCATGGCGGCGAACAGCGCGAAGCCCCAGACATAATGGCCGTTCACATCGTAGATATAGGCGAGCGTCACCGGGCCGATGGACGAGCCGAGTGCGAAGCAGCCAGTGACGATGGGCAGAACCTTGTCCATGTTGCGCGGGCCGAAGACATGCTTGGCCAGCACCGGCCCCTCGCACACCAGTCCGCCATGGGCGAGACCCAGCGCGCAGATGAAGATGATCGCGGTGGAGAGGCTGGAAACCTGAAAGGCCAGCAGCACCATCGCGGCGATGAGCAGATACCAGGCCGCAATGCCCTTCACCGAATAGACATCGAAGAACTTGCCGGCGATGAATTTGGAGGCAAGGCCGATGGCCGAGGTGAGCGAGAGCAGCCACGCCGCCGTCTCGCGGGTCAGACCGACTTCCTGCACGAAATAGAGCTGCATGTTCTGGAACAGGCCCTGATCCACGCCCGCGATGATCAGCACGCCGACCATGATGCCCCAGAACATCGGCTTGCGCACCAGTTCGGCATAAGTCATCGGAATGTCCGCCGCGCGCGTGGCCGCCGCCACCTCGGCGCTGGGCAACACGCCCTTGGCATTGGCAGTCTCCGGCAGCAGATCCTCTTCCGTGGGGTTCTGCTTGACGAACAGGACGAGCGGCACCGAGACGGCGAGGATCGACACGCCGATCAGCGCATAGGTCATGCGCCAGCCGATCTCGGGAATGAGCGCGGCAATGACGATGGGAAAGACCACGCCGCCGGCACTCGACCCGACCAGTGCCAGCGCGCCGGCAAAGCCGACATTGCGCATGAACCAGCGCGCCACCATCAGCTTGATGCAGAGCAGCACCGCCCCCTGGCCGAGGCCGATCAAAAAGCCGGCCAGAAAATAAGTGGCGATGGAGCTGACGTTGAGGAAGGTAAAGAAGCCCAGCGCCTGGATGATCAGCACGGTGAGGAAGACCGGTTTCAACCCGAAGCGCTGCACCGCCGGCCCGATGACGAGAATGGCGACCAGCGCGCCGGTGAGGCCTTTCCACGCATAGATGCCGGTGGCCTCGGCCCGGGTCCAGCCGAACTCCGCGATCACCTCATTATAGAGGAGCGACATGGAGTAGGTCGGGCCGCCGAAGGAAAAGAAGAAGATGATGAATCCGGCAGCCACCACCCACCAACCGGGATAGTATTTGCCTGTCGCGGGTGTCGTGGCCATCGCCTGTCCTCTCCGTAGCCAGCCTTGCCGATTCATGCTTTTTTTATCGGCTCAGCTTCCCATGCATCCTATCGACCTGTCAACAACTCCGTTGCTTGAAACAACAATATCGGGCGCGGTCAGCCGCGACCCAGAAAGGGCATATTGAGCGGCAATATGGTGCCATCGACGAAGTTCACATGATCGGGCAGATCGGCCATGGCCAGCACCGCGCGCGCCGCGACATCGGCGCTGATCCGGTCGCGCGGATCGCCCTCCTGCATGTTCTGCACCAGATTGGTGCCGACAATGCCGGGGTGGAAGATGGACGAGGCAACGCCATGATCGCGCCCATCGATGGCGAGGGAATGGTTCATGCCCGCCAGCGCGAACTTGCTCGCGGCATAAGCAATGGTGTTCGGGCGAGGCACCTGCGCGGAGAGGCTGCCGATGTGGATCATTCGCCCCGCCCCCTGCCCTTTCATGATCCGCAGCGCCTCCCGCGCGCACAGGAAAGCGCCGTTGAGATTGGTGTCGATCACTTCCGACCAGCGCGCGAAGGAGAGTTCATCGGTCGGGGTGTGATCGGCGATGCCGGCATTGTTGATGAGAATATCGATGCGCCCGAACCGCGCGAGGCCGGCGGCGAACATCTCCTGCACAGCGGCCTCCTGCGAGACATCGCACTGCACGGCGAGCGCCTGCCCGCCCCGCGCTTCGACCTCTGCCACGAAGGCATCCAGCGGTGCCTTGCGGCGCGCGCCGACGATGAGCGAGGCCCCGGCTGCGGCAAATTCGGTTGCGATGGCCGCGCCGAGACCGGAGCTGGCGCCGGTGACCAGCGCGACCTTGCCCTTGATGTAGCTCATGATGCGTCCTTCTCCCTTGCGCGCGGCGGATGCACCGGCCTGCCATCTCCCCTCGTCATTCCCGCGATCGCGGGAATCCAGGTCCACGCCTGCGCCGAGACGCAAGGTCCAAGCTGGATTCCCGCGTTCGCGGGAATGACGAGGGGGCTTCCGGTTGCCGTCACGTTCTGCCTACGCCGCCTAGCCTAAGCAGGCGTCGTCGCTCTGGCCATTCAAAAGAGGATTGGAGGGCGAAGTCTCAGGCCGGCTCGAACAGCAGCAGGTGGCGACCATCGGGCAGCGGATGCCAATAGGGCTTCACCGCCAGCCCGGTCTTCAGATCGGCTTCGCTGCAATGGATGATGTTGCTCATCACGTTCACGCCTTCCTCCAGCGTGACCATGGCGACGACATAGGGCTCCTTGTCGCGGAACGGCGGGCGGGCGCGGCGGACGATGGTGTAGCTGAAGATGGTGCCGCGCCCGGAAACCTCGCGCCATTCCAGATTATCGCGGCGGCCGGTGTAGATGCTCGTGGGGCGCGGGTAGAATTGATAGGCGCCGGCCACGCGATCATATTGGATGAGCAGCTTCTTCTCGCGCGTCGCTTCCCAATAGGGCCGCGAGAAACTGCGCTCCGGCGGCAGCGGGCGATCGATATCGAGGAGATCGTTGAGATCGGCCATGCGCCTCAGCCCTCCGACGTGAGGATGAGGGCGGTGCTGGTGTTCCAGTTCCGCCCATAGGGAATGCCGCCGATGCCGGTGACGAGCGCATGGCGGCGGTCCTTCACCTGCCGCGCGCCGCCATCGCCGAACAATTGGCGCACCGCCTCGACGAGATTGGTGCCGCCACCCGCCAGACCGCACTGCCCGGCGGAGATTTGCCCGCCGCCGGTGTTGAGCGGCAGATCGCCGGAGAAGAGGAAATCGGTCTCGTGGATGAACGCCGCGCCCTGCCCGTGCGCACAAAAGCCGAGCATTTCCAACTGCATCATGATCGCAATGATGAAGTCGTCATAAGGATGGAAAGAGCCGATATCGCGGGGGGTGAGCCCGGCCTGCGCGAAGGCCCGTTCCCCTGCCTGCCGATGGCCGGTGACGGTGGGATCGACAATTGCCAAGGCGGCACCGAGATTGGTGCGCTCGCCATAGCCGCGCAGCACCGCACAGCGCGTGAGGCCCCGCTGCTCCGCGCGCTTGCGGCTGGTCACCAGCACCCCGCTGGCGCCATCGCAGGGCATCACGCAATCGAGCAGGCGGATCGGATCGTTAATCATGCGCGATTGCACATAATCATCAACCGTGATCGGCTTGCGCAGCTTCTCGCAGGCCTTGTCATTGCGCAGGGCATGTTCGCGCTGGGCCACCGCCAGCTTGCCGAGAGCGCGCTCGTCCAGGCCGAACCTGTCATGATAATAAAGGCTCAACATGCCGAAGGCGGCGGGTGCGCCGAGATAGCCATAAGGCGTGGTCCACTCCGCGCCATAGGAGCGCGGGCGGCCGTTATTCTCGGCCACGGCGGTATCGGCAAAGAGGCAGAGGACGGTGGTGCAGAGCCCGGCATCGATGGCGGCGGCGGCGCGCGCCACCGCGCCGACCGGCGAGGAACCGCCAATGTCCACCGTTTGGCAGAAATCCAGCTCCAGTGCGAGTTGATCGGCCGTGGTCTGCGACCAGAAGATGTTGCCGGCGCCGGTGGAAGAGGAGGAGAGGATCAGCCCGTCAATCTCGCCTTTCTCGAAGCCGGTCTGCTCCAGAATGCCGTCGAGGATTTCGGCGCCCAGCTCCCAGACATCGACCTCGCTGCGCAGGACGATCTTGGTTTCCGCATAGCCGACAATGGCATTGTCCCGCAGCGCCATGGGTCAGCCTTTCGTCGGGTCGGAAGGCGGCGCGGCAACCTTGTTCTCGCCGCGCTCGACAAAGGCGCGGATGCGGTCAGTACCCTCGCTGCTGCGGGCCGATCCGCCGATCAGCCCCTCGAAGAACAGCCCGTCGCTGTGGCTCATGTCGCCGATGCGGGGGAGCGCGGCGCACACGGCCCAATTGGTGTTGGGCGCATTGCTGGCGATGCTGGCCGCCAGTTCCTTCGCCTTGGCCATCGCCTCGCCCTTGGGCACGACATATTGGCAGAGATTGGCGCGCTCGCCCTCGGCGGCGCTCAGCACGCGGCCGGTGAGCATCATGTCGGCCATGCGGGCGTAACCCATCAGGCCCTGAATGCGCACGGCGCCGCCGCCACCCACGAAGATGCCGCGCTTGCCCTCCGGCAAGGCGAAGAAGGTGCTCTCGTCGGCGACGCGGACCTGGCAGGCCGAGGCGATCTCCAGCCCGCCGCCGATGCAGGCGCCCTCCAGCGCGGCGATCCACGGGATCGGCCCGCGCGCGACGAGATCGAGCGGGACCGTCCAGCGGCCGCGCTCCCAGGGCTTGGGCGGATTGGCGCCACTCATGCGCGAGGCCGCTTCCGCCAGATCCAGCCCGGCCGAGAAATTGCCGCCATGGCCAAAGAGGATGCCAACGCGCGCTTCCGACGCGGCGCGTTCGAACGCCGCGTGCAGACTCGCCATCACTTCCGTATTGACCGCGTTGCGCTTGGCCGCGCGGTTGATGCCGACGATGGCGATCTCGCCATCCAGCTCATAGGTCGCCAGCGTCTCGCTCATGGTTCAGTTCCCCTCCGCAGCGGTGATGATGAGGGCATCGACGGCCGTCAGCCCTTCCCCTTGCGGATGCACGAAGACGGGGTTGAGGTCGATCTCCTCGATCTGCGGCATGGTTTCCATCAGGCGACCGATCAGCGCGGCGGTGCGGGCGACCGCCTGCACATCGACCGGGGGCGAACCCCGGAAGCCCTTGAGCAGCTTGGCGCTGCGCAGCTTCATCAGCTCGGCGACGATATCCTCCTGCGCCATGTCGACCGGGAGCAGGCGCACATCGCCCAGCGCCTCCACCCAAATGCCGCCGAGGCCGACCAGCACGACCGGCCCCCATTTGGCATCGCGCTTGGCGCCGATCATCAGTTCCAGGCCCTTGGGCGCCATCTTCTCGACCAGTACGCCATCCAGCACCAGACCGGGCTGGGCGCGGGCGACATTGGCGTGGAGATCGTCCCAGGCGCGGCGTAGCTCGTCGGCGTCACGGATGCCGAGGATCACGCCGCCCGCCTCGGTCTTGTGCGCCAGTGCGCCGGCCTGCGCCTTGATGGCGAGCGGGTAGCCGACCTTGGCGGCGGTCGCCTCGGCTTCCTCAAGCGAGGTGGCGAGGCCTCCGGCGGGCACGCGGATGCCCATGGCGGACAGCAGCTGCTTGCCGAGCCATTCGGGCTGCGGGCCGCTGCCCAGCGTCGGCAAATCGGCAAAGGGCGTGTGGGTGACCGAGCGCGCCGAGCGCGCCAGCGAGCGGCCATGGCGCGTGACGCGAGACAGCGCCGTCATCGACCGCTCGATGGAGCGGCTGAGGATGAGGCGGTTGGCGCGCACCGAGGCTTCGAAGTCGGCATCCATCTCCGGCGCCGGGAAAGCCATGATCGCCGGGCGATCCTTGCCCTTGAGGCTGTCGATGAACATCGGCCCATAGCCGCGCTGCGAAGCGGCCGTGCCGCTGTTGATGGCAATGAGCACACTGCCGACATTGCCATCCGCCATCAGCGCATTCGTGCCGAGCGGGATCAGATCGGGCTGGAAAATCGCCTGCGTGCCGAGATCGAGCGGGTTGCGCGGCGGGATGAAGACGGGGAGTTGCGGCGCCAGTTCGCTGCGGGTCTGCTCGGTGAGCGCGGGCATCTCCATATCCAGCGCCTCGAAATAATCATGCGCGATGGCGCAGAAGCCGCCCGAGAAGGTGAGCACGCCGGGCCCCTTGGTGGGCGCGACCGGATAGCGCGCCAGCAGCTCGATCACATCGACCCACTCCTCCAGCGTCTCGACCAGCACCACGCCGGCGCGATCGAGATGGAGCTGCATGGTGGCATAGTCGCCCGCCAGCGCACCGGTGTGCGACTGGATCGCGGCCTTGCCCTTCTCGCCCCGGCCCGGATGAATGGCGACCAGCGCCTTGCCGGCCGCTTGCGCGCGCCGGGCCGCGGCGAGGAAGGCCTGCGGATCGCGCACTTCCTCCAGATAGAGCGCGATGACCTTCGTCGCCTCATCCTGCGCGAAGAAATCGATGAAATCGGGAATGCCGATGCCCGCCTCGTTTCCGGTGGAGACGGTATAGGCCATCGGCAGATGCCGCGCGGCGAGATTGGTGCTGGCATAGGCCATCAGCCCGCCGCTCTGAGAGACCATGGCAATGGCGGGATTGGGATCGTCCGGCGCCAGCCTGGCGACCTTGCGGGCGTTGGCAAAGCCGATGGGCAAGCCCTTGACGAGATTGGTGTAACCGAGGCAGTTCGGCCCGAGCAGCGCGACATTACCTTCATAGGCGATGCGGACCAGTTCATCCTGCCCTGCCCGGTTGCCGGCCTCGGCAAAGCCCGAGGAAAAGACCGTCACCGCCTTGACGCCGCGCCGCACGCAGGCCTCCAGCGCATCCTTCACACCCGCCGCCGGGAGCGTGAACACCGCCAGATCGACGCCCTCGGGCAGATCGTCGATGCTCTGCGTCACGGGATAGCCGTCAATCTCCCCCTCCGCCCGGCCGACGACATGGACATCGCCATCAAAAGCATTGAGCTGGAGATTGGCGAGCACCGTCCGCCCCGCCGTTTTGGGCTTGGCCGACACGCCGATGACCGCAATCGAGCGGGGGCGCATGAACAAGGCGACCGCATCGGCTCCCCGCACAGGTTTGATCCGGGGGGAAAGATCGGTCGCAGACATAGGATCACCATTCATGCTGAGGGGCCATGAAAAAGGGCGCGCGAGCGCGGCCCCCAATATGTAAATCAAGGCAGCGGCCGACGCGTGGCCGGC
Organism: Sphingobium sp. B8D3A; assembly: GCF_025961995.1. Taxonomy (NCBI): domain Bacteria; kingdom Pseudomonadati; phylum Pseudomonadota; class Alphaproteobacteria; order Sphingomonadales; family Sphingobiaceae; genus Sphingobium; species Sphingobium sp. B8D3A. Next base: position 2,935,275 of record NZ_JAOQOS010000001.1, read on the forward strand.
CGCTGCCGAAGCGATCAGAAATTGAAGCGCACGCCGACCTTGTAGGACCGGCCGATACGATCATAGAAGCCGGCCAATTGCGTGTTCGGAAAGGGCGGCTCTTTGTCGAGCAGGTTGTTGATCACAGCGTAGAGCTGCACCTTCTTTCCGTTGCTCTCCATCAGATTGATGTTGCCGGACCAATTCAGATACAGCCGCGAGGCAACATTCATGTTGCCGACCGAAATCGGCGAAGCGGAATTATAATCCGGGTCGCCGGGCTGAACGAGGGTTGCGTCCACGATACCGCCGTCGATCCAGCGCGCGTTGAGCGTGGTGCCCCAATCATCCGTCTCATAGCCGAGGCTGGCGTTGATCTGCCAGTGCGGTACGCTCGTGGCCCCGGTATTGAGGCCGGAGGTGAAGCCGCCGAGCTGGCCGGCCCGGTTGATCCGGCTGCCCCGCGTCTGGATGATTCCAGCGGCATTGCGAGTGGGCGCGACGCCCAGCCCATCGTCCGAGATCAGATCCTTCACATAAGTACCGAACAGGCGGGTGGTGACCCGGCCGGGACCAGCATTGAAGCGGTACTGCATCTCGAAGTCCACGCCGCGCGTCTCCAGCGAAGCGAGGTTGAGCAACTGCACGGTCACCGAGTTGATTTCCGTAGAGGTGCCGGTGCCGGAAAGGGCCGTCACGGCGCAGAAGGCGCCCCGCGAGCCGCCCTGGATTTCCGCATAGCAGTTGTCGACAATCTGCTGGGCGGGGAAGCTGGCAATCGCGCCGTTGATCTTGATATTGTAATAATCGATCGAGGCGGAGAAACCCGGCAGGAACGATGGCGACACCACCGCGCCAACGGTGAAGGTATCCGCCTTTTCCGGCGCCAGCGTCTGGCTGGGCGCGAAGACCACCGTGTAGGACCGCGACACGCCGTTGAACGGATTGCGCAGCGTTGACTGGGTGGAGGTCACCGAGAACAGCTCGGCCGCATTGGGCGCCCGAATGTCCCGCGAGCGCGTTCCGCGGAACCGCAGCCCGTCCAGCACGTCCCATGTCGCGCCGATCTTCCAGGTGGTCACGCCACCCGACACGTCATAATCCGTGTAACGCACCGCACCGTTGAGATCGAGCGCCTTGAAGAATGCCGTGTCGCGGGCCAGCGGCACCACGACCTCGGCATAAGCTTCCTTGGTGGCGAACGCGCCCTGATAAGGCTGCGGATTGGAGAAATTGTAGCGCCGTTGCGCCGCCAGTGAGTCAACGACGCTCAGCGCCGTATCGCGGCGATACTCGGCGCCCGCCGCCAGAGAAACCGGCCCTGCCCAGGTGGAGAAGGGCTCACCGCGAAGGTTGAGCGCGCCGACAAACTGGGTCGTGGTGATGCTCTGGAACTGGGTGCCGTTCACATAAGCGATCGCCTGCGGCGACATGGCGCCTACCCCGAACAAGTTCAGCGGGACGCAACCCTGCGCACGTGCGGTCGTATCGCGGCAGACGATCTGGCCGCCCACATTGATCGCATCATAAGCCCAGAGGAAATTCTGCTGGATGCGCATGTTGCGGATCTGGGAGTCGAGCTTGTTCTCGCCATACTGGACATAACCGTCCCACGCCCAGCCACCGCCAAGATCGCCATTCAAACCGGCGACCACGCGATAGGTGGAATTGAAGTTCACGATCTGCGTCGAGGAGAAATCCGGGTTCGACCGTCCCATGACGAACGAGGTGATGCCGTTTGCGTCCATGATGGATGCCACGGCAGCCGGGAGAAAGGCATTGTCGCGCCGAATGATAACGGCATTGGCGCCGCTCACGGCCGTATCGCGCGGAATGGGGCCGGAATAATCCGAGCCCGACCGGCCATAGCTGCCTTCGACGAACATGCCGATGGCGTCGCTGAGTTCATAATTCAGGTGCGCGCGGACCACATAGCGATCCACCGGCAGCACCAGCGTATGGCCAAGGCGGGGCGGCGTGCCCTGCGAGCTCGACATATTGTAGGAGGAACCGCCCGACTCCTGCCCGTAGGTGAAATTGCCAACCTGGTTTGGCGCAGGGAACCAGATGCCGCGCAGCGCATCGACGCCATTGGCCGGGTTGGTATCGGCATTGTTGCCGAGGATGACACCGCCGATGAGCGAATTGACGAACCGCACGCCGCTCTCGAACGACCGCGACGGGGTGCCCGCCGGACGCGTGGCGGCGAAGGAAACGGACTCTTCGTAACGGCGCCCCCAGGCCCGATCATCGAAGCCGCCGATGCCATCGGACTTCACATATTCGCCGCCGATTACGAAGTGGCCGCGACCCTCAGCAAACGGGCTGCCGAAAGCCAGACCGATGCGGCGCTCGAAATTATCGCCCTCCTCGGAAAGGCCGAGGGAAAGATCGCCCTTCAAGCCGGTCAGGCGGTTGTTCATGATGACATTGACGACGCCGGAAATCGCGTCCGACCCGTAGGCGGCCGAGGCGCCGCCGGTCACCACATCGACCCGGTCGATCATGACGGTGGGCATGAGATTGAGATCCACCTGCCCGGTGGGCGCGGTGGGCACATGGCGGCGGCCATCGACCAGCACCAGGGTACGGATGTTCCCCAGCGCGCGAAGGTCCGCGAAGGTCGCGCCGGAAAGGTTGGACGACTGAGTGTTGGTCTGGTTGCTAACGCTCGGGCGGAAGGACGGCACCTCATTGAGATAGTCGCCCACATTGGCCGCGCCGCGCTCGGCGATTGCCTCCGAGGTCACGACGACCAGCGGCGTGGGCGCCTGAAAGCCATCGCGCTTCACGCGCGAGCCGGTGATGATGATATCGCGCACCTGCGCATCGTTATCCTGCGCCTGGGGCGCCGGCCCATCCTGCGCGAGCGCCGGGGCAGACCCCAGGGCGACAAATGTGCAGGCGGCAGCAGACGCGAGCAACCATGTTCGACGAGACATATCCCCTCCTATTTGTTGCCGCAGGTTTGCGCCTGCCGGCCTTTCATTGTGCCCGAGACTAAGCGTCATAAAGGCTGTGTCAACAACAATGATACTATATTATCTTTTGGGGTCGCCGGGTTTTAACAGGTGCGTGGATGACGGCCCAATGCCCCGGAAACCAAGGCTTGCCGGCGGCGCCCTCAATGCAAACCGCGCAGCCCTCTGCCCCGATCCGGTGACGACTCAATTGTTGCGCAAATCGATGCTAATGACAACAACATTCTCCAGCCGCTTTATATAAAGCTACTTGATATTATCTGCGCGCGCGCGATGATGGGAAGGAGAAGGAGAGGACAGGCATGTACACGCAAAGCGAGCAGGCTTTTGCCGAAGAGGTCCGCGCATTCGTGCGCGCGCAATGCCCGGAGAATGTACGCGAGAAAGTGACCAACGCGGTCGGCATCACCGCAGCGGAGCGGCTCGCCTGGCACAAGGCGCTGCACGCGCGCGGCTGGGCGGCGCCGCACTGGCCGGTGGAGCATGGCGGCACCGGCTGGAGCCCGGTCCAGACCTATATTTTCTCCGAGACGCTGGCCGAGGAAGGCGCGCCGGACCTTGGCTCCTTCGGCCTCAAGATGCTCGGCCCGACGCTGATGCATTACGGCACGCCGGAGCAGAAGGCCCATTATCTGCCACGCATCCTCTCCGGCGAGGACATCTGGTGCCAGGGCTTTTCCGAACCGGGCGCCGGGTCCGACCTCGCCTCGCTCAAGACTCGCGCCGTGCGGGACGGCGACCATTGGGTGGTCAACGGGCAGAAGATGTGGACGACCATGGCGCATGAATCGACCATGATGTTCGCGCTGGTCCGCACCGATCCCGATGCGCCCAAGCCGCAAATGGGCATCTCCATGCTGCTCATCGACCTCAAGACGCCGGGCATCGACATTCGCCCGATCATCCTGCTCAACGGCGCCCACACCACCAACGAGGTGTTCTTCGACACTGTGCGGGTGCCCGCCGAAAATCTGGTGGGCGAGCCGCATAAAGGCTGGACCTATTCGCGCGTGGTACTCGGCAATGAGCGGCTGTCGATCGCGCGCATCGGCCTCAACCGCCGCCAGTTGGCGCGGCTGAGGCAGATCGCGGCCGAGCAGGGACTGGCCGGCGCGCCGCATGTCCGCGCGCGCATCGCCGAGGCGGCGATCGAGCTGGATGCGCTGGAGGCCATGGCCACCGCCATGCTGGACCGCGCCCGGGCCGGGGTCGCCCCGGGGATCGAGGCCAATATGCTCAAGATCAAGGGATCGGAGCTTCAGCAGCGACTGACGCGCCTGCTGGTCGAGGTGGCGGGCCGCAGCGCAGCGCCGTTCGCCCCCGACGCCGCCATGGACGCTGGCGATGCGGACAAGCCATGGCTCGGGCGCCTGTTCAAGAGCCATTTCGATACGCGCGTCGTCAGCATCTATGGCGGCTCGAACGAAATCCAGCGCAACATCATCGCCAAAACGCTTGGCCTGGGGGCAGCCCGATGAACACGACCGTGATGGACGCCGCGCCGGCAAGCGGTGCCGAAGAGACGAACATTCGCGACCTGCTGCGCAACTCGCTCGAAACCGTTCTCGCGCGGCACTACAGCTTCGAGCAGCGCCGCGATGCGCATGAAAGCCCTGCGCGGGAATCGCAGACGGCCTGGGTGGCTTACGCCGACATGGGCCTGCTGGCGCTGACCCTGCCGGAGGGGCATGGCGGCTTCCCCGGCACATTGGGCGACCTCGCCATGGTGGTCGAGACGATGGGCAGCGCGATGGTGCTGGAGCCCTATGCGGCGGTGATGACCGGCGCGCGGCTGCTGGCGGCGGCCGGCAGCGAGGATCAGCAGGCGGCATGGCTGCCCGCCATCTGCGCCGGCGCAGTGCGCGTCGTGCTGGCGCATGAGGAAGCCGATGGCGGCTATGGCCGGCCGATCACTGCCCACGCCACGCCCGATCCGCATGGCTGGCGCCTCTCGGGCCGCAAGGTTGCCGTGGCGGGCGGGGACACGGCGGACCTGTTCATCGTCTCAGCGAACACAGCCGGGGGTGTGGCGCTGTTTCTCGTCCCGGCGGCGGATCTGGCCCTTCGTCCGACCCGCTGTTTCGACTGGACCGGTGCCGCCGACCTCTTGCTGGACGACGTCATCATCCCCACCGCCGCGCGGATGCCGGGCGGCGAGGCGGCGCTGGCCCGCGCGCTCGATGAAGCCACCGCCCTCGCCTGCGCGGATGCCATTGGCGCCTTGCGGGCGGCGAATGCCCTCGCTCGCGAGCATACCCACACCCGCCGGCAATTCGGTCGCCCGCTGGATGCCTTTCAGGTGCTCCAGCATCGGCTGGTCGACATGGCCATCGCGCAGGAGCTTGCCGCGCCGATCGCGGCCGCCGCCATCGCCGCCTGCGAGGCAGACGACCCGGCGGCACGCGCTCGCGCGGTCTCGGCGGCGAAAGTGAAGATCGGCGAGTCGGCCCGCTTCATCGGCGAGCAGTGCGTGCAACTCCATGGCGGCATGGGGCTGGTGCAGGAATATCCGGCCGCACATCTGTTCGCCCGGCTGGGCCTGTTCGAGCTCTCCCATGGCGACCGCGACGCTCATCTCGAGCGCTACGCGGCGCTGGCCCTTTAAGCGCTCAGCTTAAACCCTTAGCGGCGGCTCTGGCTCGGCGAGCCGCCGCCGGTGGGTGGCGCGATACCGTTGATGCGGGTGCCGCCACTGATCGAGCCCGTGGCACGCCGCGCAAAGTCGGCGGGATAGGTCAGCGCGGGAGGTCCGGCGGCATCGAGCGCCGCCAGATCCTCGGCCGACAGGGTGATGCGGCTCGCCGCGGCATTTTCGACAAGCTGGTCGGCATCGTTGGCGCCCAGCAGGATCGTCGCGACCCAGGGCTTGGCCTGCAGCCAGGCCAGCGCGATCTGTGCCGGGCTGGCGCCGTGGCGCTCCGCGACCTGCAGCACGACGTCCAGCACGCGCTCGGCCTTCTCGTCCAGAATGCGGGCAAGGAACGAGCCACGCCCTTCGGCATCATGATTGCTGGCATCGCCGCGCCGATAGCGGCCGCTCAGCGCCCCGCTCTTGAGCGGCGACCAGGCCGCGATGCCCATGCCATAGGCCTGGGCGAGCGGCACATGCTCGACCTCGATATTCCGCTCCATCAGCGAATATTGCAGCTGCAGGCCAATCACCGGCACCAGATTGCGCCACTGCGCCAGCCAGTGCGCCTCGGCCACCTTCCACGCCGGAATGTTGGAAAGGCCGACATGCAGCACCTTGCCCGCCCGCACCAGATCATCGAGCGCACGCATCGTCTCATCCATCGGCGTCAGCGGATCGACGATGTGCATCCAGAGCAGATCGACCCGGTCGGTCTTGAGCTTGCGCAGCGAGGCTTCGACGCTTTGCAGGATGGACTTGCGCCCGCCCCCGCCGGCATTGGGATCGCCATCGCGGACGTTCGAGCCGAATTTGGTGGCGATCACCAGCCGGTCCCGCAGGCCGGACTCGCCGACGAGATAATCACCGAGAATCGTCTCGGCCTCGCCGCCGCCATAGCTGTTCGCGCAATCGAGGAAGTTGCCGCCGAGGTCGCGATATTGCGCGATGAGGCGCCCGGCGGCGGTGGGGTCCAGACTCCAGGGCTGCGCGCCGCCGAAGTTGAAGGTGCCGAGCGCGTAACGGCTCACCCGCAGGCCGGACCGTCCCAAGGTCACGAAATCGTCAAACATTCCACCCCTTCCCGATTGCTCAAACTATACTACTATATTATCTTTATGGCGTATCGCCGGATGTGAGCCAAGCGGAGAACAAAAGCAACATGAACGATCGTCTGACCGCGCAAAAGCCCATGCTTGACTCGCCCCAGCTTGCCGCCGGCATGCTGATCGACGGGGAGATCGTGGCGGGAGAGGCGTTCATGCCGGTGATCGATCCCGCGACCGGCGCCGCCTTTGCCCAGGCACCGGACGCGCAGCGGCACGATCTCGACCGGGCCGTCGCCGCCGCGCGCCGCGCCTTCCCCGGCTGGTCCGCCCGCGATGTGACCGAGCGGCGCGCCGTCATCCATCGGATCGCCGCGCGCCTGCGCGAGGTCGCCGATCCGCTGGGCGCGCTGCTCACCGCCGAACAGGGCAAGCCGTTGCGCGACGCCATTGGCGAGGTGCGCCGCGCGGCCGATCATATCGAGGCGTTGAGCGCCTTCGATGTCGCCGGCGGCGTGCTGCGCGAAGATGCGCGCGAGCGGGTGGAAATCCGCTACCGGCCGCTCGGCGTGGTGGGGGGCATCACGCCGTGGAACGTGCCGGTGATGCTCGCGACGGTGAAGATCGCGCAGGCGCTCTACACCGGCAATTGCATCGTGCTGAAGCCCTCCCCGCTCACGCCGCTCTCCACGCTCGCCATCGGGCAGGCCATTGCGGACATCGTGCCCCCGGGCACGGTGAACATCCTGAGCGGCGGCAATGATCTGGGCGTTTGGCTGACAACGCATCCGGATGTGGACAAGATCAGCTTCACCGGATCGGTGGCGACTGGCCGCCATGTGATGGCCAGCGCGGCAGGCACCTTCAAGCGCATCACGCTGGAATTGGGCGGCAACGACCCCGCCATTGTCCTGCCCGATGCGGATGTGGAAGCCACCGCCGAGGGCATTGCCCGCAGCGCCTTTGCCAATTGCGGGCAGGTCTGCATGGCGATCAAGCGGGTGTTCGTGCATCGCGCGCTCTACCCGGCGATGGTCGAGGCGCTGGCCCGCCGCGCCGCCGCCATCCGCGTGGGGCCGGGCACCGATCCGCAGAGCCAGATGGGGCCGATCCAGAACCGGATGCAGTTCGAGAAGGTGCTGGCGCTGCTCGACGGCGTGCGGGCGACTCCGGGCGCACAGATTCTCACCGGCGGCGAGCGGCTGCCCGGCCCGGGCTATTTCGTCATGCCGACAGTGGTCGCAGGGCTGGATGACGCGGCGCCGCTGGTGCGCGAAGAGCAGTTCGGCCCGGTGCTGCCGGTGCTGGCTTTCGACGAGATCGAGGATGTCATCCGCCGCGCCAACGCCACCGAATTCGGCCTCGGCGCATCGGTGTGGACGGCGGACACAGACGGCGGCGGCGCGATTGCCCGGCAGCTTGAGGCCGGGATGGTCTGGGTCAACCGGCACGGCGGCAATGGCCGCGACGTGCCGTTCGGTGGCGCCAAGCATTCAGGCTATGGGCGGGAACAGGGCGTCGCGGGGATGCAATCCTATATGGAAATGCAGGCGGTCACGATTCCGCTGGCATGAGGTGCACCCCTCAGTCGCTCCGCCTGCCTAATCGATGCAGACTTGGCGCGGTATCATCGTCATGCTCCCGTCACTCGTGATCGGGCGCATCTCAGTCCGCGTCTTGGTGCAAGGCCGACCGTGCTTGTTGAGCAGTGGCTCGCGTCGCTTTTCTCGTAAGGCAGCCCGTGCCTCCGGGCACACTGACGTCCGGACCCACTGCTCCGCCACTGCTTTGCCTTTTGTGCGCACCCGGAAACGATAGCGCGAGCCATATTGCTTTTGGTCTGCTGCTGACAGGGTTGCGAACGAGGAGCAGCGCGGCTGAGCAGGAGCAGGCGCTGCCGCGGCCAGGAGCAATGTTGCAAAAGCCGTGATCATGAGGTCCTCATCCTGGGTAAGCATCGAAATTATAACGCTTATAACGCTCGAACCGGGATACGGACGCTTTTCTGACGATCTGCTTGGGCACACTGCTGATTAAGCGGCATTATCCTGCAGTGCCCTGATCCGCAGCAGATAGGCCGGGGTGACGCGCGCCATCAGCAGTGCGGCGACGATCGTCAGGGCGATGAACACGCCAAAGCCGACCAGATAGGTGCCGGTGCGATCGTACAGGTTCGCCAGCACGACCGGCCCGAAGGCCGAGCCCATGGTGTTGAAGCCGGCGAGCACTGGCAGCAGCCGGTTCATGAGGCCGGGGCCATAGACATGCTTGGCAACGACCGGGCCGTCCACGGTCAGCCCGCCATGCGCCACGCCCAGCACGGTGGTGAAGACAAGCGCGGTGAACAGCCCCTGCACCGGCAACGCCAGCAGGATGGCGAGGCCGAGCAGCAGGTTCCAGCCCGCCACGCCCTTCACCGAAAAGCGATCGAACGTCATGCCCGCGACGAACTTGGCGCCGATGCCGATGAGGAAGGTGAGCGACCAGGCCGAGGCCGCGACGGTGCGCGAGAGGCCGATCTCGTTGGTGAGATAATAGATGCTGTGCTGGAAGAGCGCCTGATCGATCAGCGCCGAGAGGAATGTCGCCAGCGCGATCAGCCAGAAGGCGTGCTGGCGCAGCATGGTGCGGAAGCTGATGCCGAGATCGGCCGCGCGCAGCCGGGCGCTGCTGACCTGCTCGCTCGTCCGCACCGCCTCGGGCAGCACGTCCGCCTCGCTGGGGTTGAACCGCACCGACAGCGCGAGCGGAATGGAAATGCAGAAGATGCCGATGCTCAGACAGGCAAAGGCGACGCGCCAACCATAAAGCGGAATGAGCTGGCTGGTCATCAGCGGGAACAGCACGCCGCCGAAGCTGGTGCCGATGACCGCCACGCCCGTCGCCAGCCCGACATTGCGCATAAACCAGCGCGAGACCAGCAGCCGCAGCGAAATGATCACGGCGCCCTGGCCGATGCCGATCATGAAGCCGACGACATAATAGCTCCACAGCGAGTGGACGAACAGGAAGCCCGCCAGCCCGATGGCTTCGGCCGCCATGGCGCCGACCAGCACCAGCTTGAGGCCGATCCGCTCGACCAGCGGGCCGATGATGAAGATCGCCATGATCGCGCCGGTCAGGCTCTTATAGGTGTAGATGAGCGTCGCCTGGGTGAGCGTCCAGCCGAACTCCTTCATGACCTCGGGATAGACGAACGGCATGGTCAGCGGCGCGCCGAAGGCGATGAGGAAGATGAAGAACGCCTTGGCGACCACGCCCCAGCCCGGATAGCGCCAGGTCGCGCGGATGATGGCGATCTTGTCTGTGAGGCTCGCTCGACCTGCCATGCTCTCGCTCCCGTCCGGTCTCTTGCCGCCCTCGCCCGATCAGGCGGCTAGGCCGGGCGCGCCGCGCTGCGCCTGCCCGGTCAGCACGGCAATGGCCGCTTCCGTTCCGCCAGCCCGATAGGGCACGCCCGCGAAGGCCAGCGCAGCTTCCGTCGCGGCGATGGTGCCGAGCACCAGCGCGTCGCTGAAGTCGCCGAGATGGCCGATGCGGAACACCCGGTCATCGAGCTGGCCGAGGCCATTGCCGAGGCTCATGTTGCAGCGCTCCAGCGCCGCCTCGCGCACCGCATCGGCGGAGATGCCCTCGGGCATCCGCACGGCGGTGAGCACCGGAGAATGGGCGGCGGCATCGCGGCACTGCGTCTCGAAGCCCCAGCGCGCGACTGCCGCGCGCGTCGCCTGCGCCGCCCGCTGGTGACGCGCGAAGACGGCGTCCAGCCCCTCCTCCTGCATCATGGCAATGGCCTCGCGCAGCCCCTGCAGCAGATTGATGGCCGGGGTGTAGGGGAAGAAGCCCCGGGCATTGGCCTCCAGCATCTCGCCCCAGTCCCAATAAGAGCGCCTCATCCCGGCCGATTTCGACGCCGCGATCGCCTTTTGCGACAGGGCATTGAAGGAGAGGCCCGGCGGCAGCATCAGCCCCTTTTGCGAGCCGCCGACCGCCACATCCACGCCCCAGACATCATGCTGATAATCCACCGACGCCAGCGACGAGACCAGATCGGCCATCAGCAGCGCGGGGTGCCCGGCTTCATCGATGGCGCGGCGCACGGCGGCGATGTCTGAGGTCACGCCGGTGGAGGTCTCGTTATGGACCACGCAGACCGCCTTGATGCGATGCGCCTTGTCCGCGCGCAGCCGCTCGCCAATGGCCGCGGCATCGACCGGGGTGCGCCAGTCGCCGGGGATCAGCTCGGGCTTCAGGCCGATCTTGCGGGCGAGCCGGCACCAGAGGGTCGCGAACCAGCCAGTCTCGTACATCAGCACCGCGTCGCCCGGCGAGAGCGCGTTGACCAGCGCCGCTTCCCACGCGCCGGTGCCCGACGAGGGGTAGATGATGACCGGGCCTTCGGTCTTGAAGATGCCCTTTATCCCGTCCAGCACCTCGACCGTGAGATCACGGAAGTCAGGCCCGCGATGGTTGATGGTCGGGCGCGCAATCGCCTCCATCACCCGTTGCGGCGTGGTCGTTGGACCGGGCAGTTGCAGGAAGTGCGCGCCCGGGCGATGGGAAGAGGTGGCAGACATGAACGGTCCTCAGGCTGGCGCGGCCGCGAGGCGGCGCTTGCGGTCCACCGGCTCGGCGGTCCCCCTGCTCCACACCGCGCGGCGCGCATTGTAGAAATCGAGCCAGTCCTGCTCGGGCGGGAGCAGCGCATAGCCGGCGCGGACATTATGGTAGCAGGCCGGATTATCGACGCCCGGCGGCACCACCCCGTCGTCCCGCAACGCCGTCGCGGCCCATTTGAGCCGCCGGCGGGTGAGCACGATCATCCGATCGCTGGTGCCCAGATGCTCCATGGTGCGGTCCACCACCGGCCCCATGCTCTCGGTGACGGCCTGATCCTGCACCGGGATCGCCTCGATGCCGCTATAGCTCTGCGTCGACTGCGCCTCGCGCGAGATCAGATGATCGTTGCGCGGATTGGCATCGATGCGGAAGCGGCCGAGCCAGTCGGTGCTGTTGGGCAGGAAATTGATCGGCGAGGTGGTGCCGGGAATGGGCTTGCCCGCCTTGGTGAGCGTCGTCGCGCCGGTGCGCGGGCCGCCGATGGTGACGAGCATGGCATGATGATCATCCAGCGGCACCCATGCGCGGGCGCGGATATGGTCGAGCGGCTCGGAGGGCGCCATGGTCCAGAAGGGCAAAGCGAACTGGCCGATGCGGTGATAGAGATTGTCCCCGGCGGGGCGGTAGGCGCAATACATAGTGCCGTAATCGGTCTCCAGCGCCTCATATTTCGGCGCAAGATTCTCGCGCATCTGCCTGTAATAATTGATCGAGCCTTCCTCGAACTGATCCGGCGTCGCCGCGCCCAGATGCAGGAAGCCGACATGGCAGGTGTCGATATCCCCCTCCAGCGCCTGCAGCCAGTTGCACTCGCGCATCATGAAGGTGACGGTAAGCGGCTGGCCCGCCTCCACCTCGTCCCAGTCGAAATGCGGCAGTGCGGGCGGCTCGGCGCGGGTGCCCATATAGACCCAGGCGACGCCGTAGCGTTCGACCACGGGCAGCGCGCGGATTTTCACCTTGTCCTTGTAATCCGTCTCCGGCGGCTCGCTCGGCATCTCGATGCACTGGCCGTTCCGATCGAACTTCCAGCCATGATAGACGCAGCGGATGCCGCCCTCCTCATTGCGCCCGTAGAACAGCGAGGCGCAGCGATGGGCGCAGCGATGATCGACCACGCCAAGCGAGCCATCGGGCGAACGGAAGGCGAGGAAGTTCTCCCCGAGCAGCCGTAGCCGCAGCGGCGCGCCGCCAGCCTTGACTTCGTCCGGCATGAAAGCGGGGATCCAATATTCCCGCATCAACGCGCCCATGGGGGTGCCGGGACCGGTCTGGGTCAGCAAGGCATTGTCTTCCGGCGACATTCCGCCCTCCCCCACACTTGAATGAATCAAACTATAATATAGTTATTCTTTTTCATCCGATGCGGCGTGGCTTGTCAAGCAATGCCGGGCGGGGCAGGATTGAAATCATCATATAGAATGACCGATCGCCCGCCCCGCGCGGGCGATGCCAACATGAGAAAGCCTGTTCCCTTGGCCGAATCCGACACCGTTTTCAGTTCCGTGCGCAGCCAGTCGCTCGCCTCGCGCATCGTCTCGCAGGTGATCGACGCGCTGTTCGCCGGCCAGTTCAAGCCCGGCCAGTTCCTCGGCACCGAGGCGCAGCTGACCGAGACCTTCCAGACCAGTCGCGTGCCGATCCGCGAGGCGCTGGGCCGGCTGGAGGCGCTGGGGGTGGTCACGATCAAGACCGGCGCGGGCGGCGGAGCCACCATCGCCGAGGGCAAGCCCGACCAGTTCGCGACGGCGCTGGCGGTGCAGTTCATGCTCGTGCAGGTGACGGCCGAGGAGATTTTCGATGCCCGCATCGGCATCGAATGCCGCGCCGCCGAGCTGGCTGCCGAGAAGATCACCGACGACCAGATCGAGGCGCTGCGGCTGCTGCTGGAGCGGATCATGGAGCCGGACCTGCCGCGGCGGGAGTCGGTCGATCGCATCCTCGCCTTCCACCGCTTCATCGTGGAGGCTTCGGGCGCGCGCACGCTGGTGACGCTCATGCATGCGCTGGAGCATGCGCTGCTCAACCTGTTCACGGCGCTGGAAGCCTCGCCGCGCAACAGCCGCATCGGCTACAAGTCGCTGCAGGGCATTTTCGACCGGATCGCCGCGCGCGACAGTGAGGGCGCCTTCACGGCGATGCGCCTCCATCTGCTCGATCGGCGCAAGTCGATGCTCTACCGGCTCAAGGAGCTGAGCGATCAGGCGGGGATTGCGACGCCCGCCAGCTAGGCGGCCGACGCCGTCCGGTCAGACACTCGTCCCGACCAGCCGCCCGATCCCGGCTGTCAGGGCCATGGCAAGCGCGCCCCAGAAGACCACCCGCGCCACCGGCCGCCATGGTTTGGCCCCGCCAGCACGCGCGCCGATGGCGCCGAGCAGGCCGAGGAACAGGATCGATCCTGCTGCCTCGCCCACCACCATCCGGTCCATCGGCAGCACGGCCGCCAGCACCAGCGGCAGCGCCGCGCCGGCCGTGAAGGTCGCGGCGGAGGTGAAGGCCGCGACCACCGGGCGGGCTGCCGTCGTTTCGGTAATGTGCAGCTCGTCACGCGCATGAGCGCCGAGCGCATCATGGGCCATCATCTGCTCGGCCGCGCGCCGCGCCGTCGCCGGGTCGACGCCGCGCGCGACATAGATGTCGGTGAGTTCCTGCAGCTCGGCCTCGGGCGCGGTGGCCAACTCCTGCGTCTCGCGCGCGAGGTCGGAGCGCTCAGTGTCGGACTGGGAGCTGACCGAGACATATTCGCCGGCCGCCATGGACATCGCCCCGGCCACCAGACCGGCAGCACCCGCGACGATCAGCGCCGACCGATCCGCCCCTGACGCCGCCACGCCGAGGATGAGGCTGGCCGTGGACACGATGCCATCATTGGCGCCCAGCACCGCCGCGCGGAGCCAGCCGATGCGCGAAACAAGATGATATTCCCGATGCGGCCTCACGGATGATCCCCCTCACAGTTCGGCGCGACTTTATCAGCACCGGGCCTGCGCGGCGATTGGGGAAATCTGCTCTTGGGCGGAGGGCTGGCGCGATCTTATTCGGGTGATGGGACGATCATCACTCTGATGATCGGCGCCTCGCTGCCGCTGATCTGCAGGATGTGGCGCCCGGCCTTGAGGCGGAAATCGACGATCTTGCGGATGCCCGAGCAAGCCGGCCCATGGCCATGCGCGAGGGAGGTCACGCGCGCGCCGTCGGTCACCATGTCCACCCACGCCGCTGCGCCCAAGGCGACGCGATAGATGCCGTCGCGCGGGGCGTCGAACGCCAGCATCCCGGCGTAGGTGCCGGGCTTGGCCGCACGCTCGGGCGCGGCAGCGAACGCGACGGATGAGGCAGGCGACAAGGTGAGATCGACGGCCTGGCCGGGCTTGAGCTGAACGGCTGCTTCCGTCGCGCTGGCAACCCGCTCGGCGCTGCGCCAGGCAGCAAATTCAGGCGGCAGAGCCGCATCGTCCGCGCAAGCGGGCGCATCCGCAGCGGGCATCTGAGCGGCGACGGGCACCGGTGCCAGCGCCATTGCGAGAGCCATCATCACACGCATTGTCCGCTTCTCCTCTGGACGGTCGGTTCTTTCGATGTATTTCCGCATATACATCGAATCACGAACAAGAAAAGGGGACCCATTGATGAGAGCGACACTGGTGCTGGGCGCCGCAATTCTCGTGACGTCGGGCATGGCCCGCGCGCAGGTGGCGGAGGGCGAGGCCGGCAGTTTCGGCCTCGGGCAAATCATCGTGACGGCGCCCGCCGGACCTGACCGGCTGCTCGGCACGGAGACGCTCGGCCAGCAGGCCATGGTCCGCTTCAACCGCGTGCAGCTCGACGATGCGATCAACCTCCTGCCGGGCGTCTCCGCGGGCAATAGCGGTGGCTCGCGCAACGAGCGGCTGGTGTTCGTGCGCGGGTTCGACCGCTTTCAGGTGCCGCTCTCGATTGACGGGATCCGCGTCTATCTGCCGGCCGACAACCGGCTGGACTTCGGCCGCTTCCTCACGCCGGACGTCGCCGAGGTGCAGGTCGCGAAGGCCTATGCCTCCGTGCTGGACGGCCCCGGTGCCATGGGCGGTGCGATCAATCTCGTCACGCGCAAGCCCACCAAGGCTTTGGAGGCCGAGGCGCGCGCCACGCTCAACCTCGACCGCGATGCGGACTATGGTGGCTACAGCGTCTTCGCCCTGCTCGGCACGCGGCAGGAGCATTGGTACGCGCAGGCGAGCTATGCCCGCAATTTCACCGATCACTGGACGCTTGCCGGTAGCTTCCGCCCGGTCAGCGCGAACGAGGACGGCGGCGCCCGCGACTTCTCCCGCACATCAGATTGGCGCGTGAATGCCAAGCTGGGCGTCACCCCCAACGCCACCGACGAATATGTGCTGAGCTACACACGGCAGGAAGGCAGCAAGAACGCGCCGCTGCATGTGAGCGACACGAGCAATGTCTCGCTGCGCAACTGGAGCTGGCCCTATTGGACCATCGACACGCTGGCCTTCCTCTCCACCACTGCGCTCAGCCCTCAGGCGACACTCAAGACGCGGGCCTATTACAGCCGCTTCGACAATCTGCTTCGCTCCTGGGACAATCGCAGCCAGACGAGCCAGACGCTGGGTCGGTCCTTCGACAGCCCTTATGCGGACACGGCCTATGGCGGATCAGCGGAGCTCGGCGTGGACCTGCTGCCCGTCAACCGCCTGACCCTTGCCGTCCATTATCGGCATGACGAGCACAGCGAATCCCAGACCAGCCGGCCGGGCCTGCCCGGAAGCGTAGCAGAGCCGGTGCAGATCAGTGCCGAGCGCAACTGGAGCATCGCGGTGGAGAACCGCTTCGCCTTGCTGCCGACGCTCACCCTGACGCTGGGCGCCTCCTATGACTGGCGCGATCTCGACCGCGCGGAGGACTATGGCGTGCCGCAGGGGCAGACCGGCGCGAACCGGCTCTACAGCTTCCCGCTGCGCAACGTCGATGCGTTGAATGCGCAAGGGCGGCTGGAGTGGCGCGGCGAGAATGGCAGCGCGGCGCATCTCTCGCTCTCGTCTCGCGCCCGCTTTCCGACCCTGTTCGAGCGGTTCAGCAGCCAGTTCGGCACCGCCGAGCCCAATCCCGGCCTGAACCCGGAACGGGCGACCACGCTGGAGGTCGGCGGGGCGCGTCAGTTGGGGCCGCTCCATGTCAGCGCAGCACTCTTTCACAGCTGGGTGAGCAACGCGCTGGTTTCGATCCGCACACCAGCCAATCTCAATCGCCGGGAGAATTATGGATCGGCGCGTTATTATGGCGCCGAGGTGGCGGTAGATGTGAAGCTGAGCGACCAGATCGAGCTGGGTGGCAATTATTCCTACATCCAGCGGGACTTCACGGTCGGCACGGCGCCGGCGGGCAGCCTGATCCGTCCGTTCCAGCTCACCGATGTGCCGGGCCACAAGGGCTTTGCCTATCTGGGCTGGCGGCCCGTCCCTGCCCTGCGCATCACGCCCAATCTCGATTTTGCCTCGCGCCGCACGACCGTCACGCCGGCCTCCGCCAACGGCCTCGCGCCCATCTATTACAAGACGGGCGGCTATGCGCTCGCCGGGCTGAACATCGATTATACGCTGACGCCGCAGGCCACGCTCAGCGTCGGCGGTCGTAATCTCTTCGACCGGGATTATGTGCTGACCGATGGTTTCCCCGAACCGGGCCGCTCGCTGTTCCTCAGCCTGAGCGCGCGCTACTGAAGCCTCTGCCCCTCTACAATTGATAATACTGTCTTTCTATATGATCTTTATCGGGATATGCTCTCTCCGAACGATAAGAGCGGAGGAGAGGACATGGCCGTCCAGAGGAAGAACGAGCGGTTTGTGGCCGCGCTGACACCGACGAAGGCGATGGATGTCGTTGTCGTCGGTGGCGGGCCTGCCGGCTGTGTCGCGGCGCTGAGCGCGGCGCGCAATGGTGCGCGGGTGATGCTCATCGAGCGGGTCGGCTATCTGGGCGGGATGATGACCGGGGGCGGCATCGGCGGCATCGGCATCAATGGCTATATCATCGAGAAGGGCATCGGCACGCCGGTGGTGAAGGGCATCTCGCTGGAGATCCTGCACCGCATCCAGGCCATGGGCGGCGCGCCGGAGGGTAGCCCGATTGCGCGGCACCCCACCGACTCCGTCATGATGACCAGCCTGCTCGACGAGATGATGGAGGAGGCCGGGGTCGAAATCCTGTTCAACACCGTGGTGTTCGACACGCTGGTGGAGGACGGGCGCGTGACGGGCGTCGCCATCGGCAACAAGTCGGGCGGCCAGGTGGTGCTGGCCGATGTGGTGATCGACGCCTCGGCCGATGCAGACGTCGCTGCCTGGGCCGGCGCGCCATTCCATCATGGACGCGAGGAAGACGGGCGCCATCATGGTGGATCGATGGACATGCAGATCGGCGGCATCGATGTCGACCGGCTGATCGACTATCTGCGCAACCAGCCGCTGCTGAGCGAAGAAGAGCGCGCCGAGCTGGACCGCGAGCGCTCCGCACTGATGGGCGGCGGGCGGCCGGTGAATACCTACAAGTCGCTCAAGGGCGAGACGCTCCATGCCGAGCCGGTGGTGCAGCCGACAGACTGGGACGAGGTGGACCGCATCCGCGCGGCGGGCGGCATCCCCAAGCTGCGCCTCTCTCCGGCGGCGGGCGGCCCGATCCCCGGCAAGGCGACGGCACCCAGGGTGGATGGCAAATATGTCCCCCTCCCCGCCGGGCTGGACCGCGAATGGGTGGAGTATATCAAGGCCGGAAAAGTGCCGTTGCTCTATGGCGCGACCGAGCCGGTCTATCCGCCGCCGCGCTTTGGCAGCATCGGCATCTTCCGCCACGGCAAGATGCGCGACGGGCAGATGATGTCCGGCGTGTACGAGGTCTGGTACGACCACACCAATGAGGAGGAAGTGAGCAAGTCGCTGATCTATCGGCGCAAACTCAACCGCGTGTATCTCAACTTCCTGCGCGAGCGCATCCCCGGCTTCGAGGAGGCTTATATCGTCATGGAATCCCCCACCGGCGGCGCGCGCGAGGGCCGGCGGATCGTCGGCGACTATATCCTCACCGAGGATGATGTGCTGGCAGGGCGGCGCTTTCCGGACGTGATCGCCAAGGGCGGGCCGCGCGGGCCGGACCTGCATTCGGTGACCGGCCTGTGGGGCGACGGCGTGGCCTCACCGTTCAAGGCGCCGTACGACATTCCCTATCGCATCCTGCTGCCCAAGGGCGTTGAGGGCCTGCTGGTGGCGGGGCGCTGCGTCTCCGCAACCTTCGCGGCGCTGGGCGCGGTGCGCGATCAGGCGACCTGCATGTCCATGGGCGAGGCGGCGGGTGCGGCGGCAAGCCTCGCGGTGCGCGCGGGCGTTACCCCGCGTCAGGTGGACGTGCGCACCGTGCAGCAGCGCCTGCTCGATCAGGGCGCGCTGCTCTACATTGGCGACGAGCAGCCGCTGGAGATGGAACCGGCGGAGTGATCCGGCAGGATGCGGCTACTCTCCGCGTCTGATAAAGTCCGCAGCGCGCTCGGCGACCATGATGACCGGGAGGTTGGTATTGCCGCCGGGCAAGCGCGGGAAGATGGAGGCGTCGACCACCCGCAGCCCGTCGACGCCATTCACCCGCAGGCGCCCGTCGACGACGGCCTGCGCATCGCTGCCCATGCGGCAGGTGCCGCTCGGGTGATAGGCCGTCGCCGCTGTCTCGCGGATATAGGCCATGACCTCCTCATCTGACAGCAAGGGCCGCTCCGGCCGCCGCATCTGCCCCACCACCTTGGCGAGCGCCGGCTGGCGGATGAGCGCCTCCAGGCCTCGATAGCCGCCGAGCATGGCGCGCTGATCTTCGGGATCGCTCATCAGGTTGAAGGCAATGCGCGGATGGGCCAGCGGATCGGGCGAGCCGAGCTTCAGCCAGCCCCGGCTCTTGGGATAATTGAGCGACCACATCGCCCCCATGCGCGGCCCGAACGGTTTTGCCACGCCGGGGAACCAGACCCGCGAGAACATGGAGAGCGGGATCAGCAGGAAGTGCATGTCGATCACATCCGGGTCCGCGCCGGTGGCGACATTGGCGGAGGCCGCGAGCGGGGGCGCGCCCATGATGCTCTTGCGCCCCGCCACCCAGCGCAGGAATGATCCGGTCAGCCGGTCGAAGCGCAATTCCCGGTCGAAGGCCAGCGCGGGATCGAGATCGAACTCCATGCCGGCGCCGGGATGATCCTGCAGATTGGCGCCGACCTCGCCGCTTTCCACGGCGACATCCAGGCCCATCTCCTGCAGATGGGCGCCCGGCCCAATGCCCGAGAGCAGCAGCAATTGCGGCGCGTTGATCGCGCCGCCGGCCAGCAGCACTTCGCGCTCGGCGAGGATTTCTTCCAGCCGCCCGTCGCGTGAGACCTCGATGCCGATTGCCCGGCCATCACGCAGCAGCACACGCGTCGCCACGGCGCCGGTGCGCACCTCCAGATTGGGCCGGCCCAGCGCCGGGCGCAGATAGGCCTCCGACGTATTGGCGCGGCGACCGTTGCGCGTCGTGAAATCCGGCATGCCGAAGCCGTCGGTTCGCGGGCCGTTGAAATCCTCCGTGATCGGATAGCCGAGCGACCGGGCCGCCTCCAGCACATTGGCCATCAGTGGGCTGGGCGCCGGATGCGGCTCGACGCTCAGCGGCCCGCTGCCGCCATGTTCGGGCGTATCGCCGCGCCAGTGCCGCTCCAGCTTGCGGAACCAGGGCAGCACATCGTCCCAGCCCCAGTCGGTGAGGCCGGTATCGCGCCAGCCATCATAGTCAGCCTTGTGCCCCCGGATCGCCATCATGCCGTTGAGCGAGGACGTGCCGCCAAGCATCCGTCCGCGCGCGACCGGCAGACGGCGGCCGTCCAGCTCCGCCTCCGGCTCCGACATGAAACCCCAGGTGAGCGCCGGATTGGGCCACAGCTTGGAGACCGCCAGCGGCAGGCGCACGTCCAGTCGCCGGTCGCTGCCGCCGGCTTCCAGCAGCAGCACGCGGTTGCGCGGATCTTCGGACAGGCGGGCAGCGAGCACGCAGCCCGCCGAGCCGGCGCCCACGACGATGTAATCGAACCGATCCACGTTCAGACGACTTTCCAGAACCGGAAAATGGAGCCTTCCGGATTGCGCTGGCCGACGCCGACGAAGATCGTGCGGTTCAGCCAGTCATAGGGGCCGGCGGGCGCCTCGAAGCGCGGAGTCATGCGCATATAATAGCTTTGCGGATCGACCTGCTCGCCCGCCAGCAGGGCCTTCACCACCTCCGGCGGGGCGCTGCGCACGCCGGTGCTGCGCTTGAGGATATGGGCGCCGTCGTCCGTCTCCAGCAGATATTGCGATTCGAACCGCCCGCCGCCATCGGGGCGCACAAGCGGGAAGTCGCCGCCGCTGCCCTTGACGATCCGGCCCGAGAGACCGGGACCGGAGAAGCTGCCCTCACCGATCAGCACCGCACCACGCGTGTAGCCCTGCGCGACTTCGATATGCATGCGCGGACCAAGGCCGATGCGCATTTCCAGAGCGAATTCCAGCCGCATGGTCAGACGATCCTCTCGATGTTGAGGACAGGGCTGCCCTCGGCCTGCTCGGCAACGAACGCCAATCGTGCCAGATGGGCGACGCCGCCATCCTCGGCGGCCTCGAACAGCAAGGCGAGCCGCAGTCCCTCGAAATCCGGCGCGCGGGTGCGATAGCCATTGCCGAAGCAGCGGGCGAAACTGCCATCGCTGAAGGCGACATAATAAGAGGCTTCGACGACCGTGACGCCATCGGCGCGCAGCAGATGCATCTCGCTGCCACCGACCAACCGGCCCTCAAGCCCCTCGCCTACGAAGGTGCCGCCGCCGATGGACACATAGCTGCGCTGGCCACCGGTCGCGATCTCGCCGACCGTGACCGGAAAGGCGCGCATCGGTGTCATGCGGAAGGCCGGCGCGAAGCCGGGCACGGGCGCGCTGCTTGCCTCAGCCATGATCGCGGCCCTGATGATCGTGCGCGATCGTCACGGATTTGAGTTCGGTATAGGCTTCCACCCCGGCTCTCCCATTTTCGCGGCCGAAGCCGGATTGCCTGACGCCGCCTGCGGGCATCGCGATGTCGCCAGCGCTGCTGTTCACTCGCACGGTCCCGGCCCGGAGGCGACTGACCATGCCATGCGCCCGCGAGAGGCTGCCCGTCCAGACATAGGCGGAGAGGCCATAGCGGCTCGCATTGGCCAGCGCGGCAATCTCGTCGAGATCGTCGGTGTCAAAGGGGATCGCGCACAGCACGGGGCCGAATATCTCCTCGTCCACCGCGGCCATGCCGGCATGCACGGAGCCGAGCACCGTTGGCGCGACATAATAGCCTTGCTCCGGCAGGGCGATGTCGCCGCCGGCGCGGCTGGCGCCCTGCGTGAGGGCGCCCTCGACAAAGCCCATGATCCGCGCCCGCTGCGCCTGCGTGATCACCGGCCCGAGCTGGGTCGCGGGATCGAGCGGATCGCCGATCGTCATCGCCGCGCCGATGCGGGCGATCTTCTCCACCAGCGCATCGGCGACGGATCGATGCACGAACAGGCGCGAGCCGGCCGAGCAGGTCTGCCCGCTGTTGAAGAAGATGTTCATGGCGATGGCGCGCGCGGCGGCATCGAGATCGGCGTCGGCAAAGACGATGACCGGCGATTTGCCGCCCAGTTCCACCGTCACCCGCTTCATCTGCCGCGCGCAGTCGGCCGCGATCTGCGTGCCGGTCGCCGTCGATCCGGTGAAGCTGATCTTAGCGACGCCGGGATGATCGACCAGCGCCGCGCCCACGACCGGACCAAGGCCGGTCACGACATTGAAGAAGCCCGGCGGAACGCCGCAAGCCACAGCCAGTTCAGCCAGCTTGAGCGCGGAGAGCGAGGATTGCTCCGCCGGCTTGAGCACCACCGCGCAGCCCGCCGCAATGGCGGGGCCGAGCTTGAACGCCGCGCCCATCAGCGGATAATTCCACGGGATGATGTGGCCGACCACGCCGACCGGTTCGCGCAGCGTGTACGCCGTCGTTTCGCCAGGCTGCGAGAGTTCCATGCTTTCGCCGGTGAGCTTGGTCGCCCAGCCGGCGAAGTAGCGCAAGGTCGCTGCGGTGCCGGGCACGTCGACCCGCCGGCTGTTGCTGATCGGCTTGCCGGTATCGAGCGTTTCGAGCAGCGCGAAATCCTCGGCATGGCGCTCCACTGCCTGCGCCAGTGCCAGCAGGGCATCCTGCCGCTGGGCTGGCGTCCAGCGCGTGCGCCGGGCCGCGACCATCGCCGATTCGGCCGCCTGTACGGCCCGATCGATATCCGCCGCAGTGCCCGCACCGACCTCGGTAAAGACCGCGCCGGTCGCGGGGTTTTCCACCGGCAGCCGGTCGCCGGTCGCAGGGGGCGTCCATGCGCCGCCAATGAAATGACGCGCCTCAGCGGCAAGGGGCAATGGCACTTTCAACGTCATCTCAAATACATGTCCATGATGCGGCTGAGGACCCTGCTATCAGCGCGCCTGCGGGCAAACTTGTCTCGCGACGCATCTTTCTGACCAGCGCCGCACTGGAGACAAAATCAACAGTGTGGCGGTCTGCTGGACAGGCCCCGATATGGGGTCTAGCGTGCGCAAAAGCCGGACCGAGGGCGCAAGACCCCGGCCAGGATGCGAGAGGAGCCACGGGGATGCACATCTTCACCACAAAGGCATCGAGCCGCGTCGAGCGCAGCCGGCAATGGTGCGCCGTCACGCAGGCGCCCCACATCGAATTTGCGGATGATCGCGAGGCATCGCTGCGCGGCGGCGATTTCGGCGCGCTTCGCTTCTGCATCGTTTCGCTGGGCAGTCACCGGCTTGTCCTGCCCGACATGGCCGACCGGCGATCGCCACCGACCATGAAGCTGCTGTTCCAGGAGGAAGGCACCGCCCGGATCAGCCAGGGCGGGCTCTACAATGATGTGCAGGCCGGCCAGTGGTGCGCGCTGCGCAAGGATGTGCCCTACACCATCCATGCGCCGGACCAGTGCCGCCAATTGGCCGTGACGGTGCCGTGCAGCCTGCTCGCTGCACCCCGCTGGAGCCTTGACCGCTGGCGCAAGCCCCGCAGCTTCCTGCGCGGGCCGGCCCAGATTCTCCATGCCAGCGTCAGCGCCTCGGTGATGACCGGCAACACGCTGCGGATGCAGGACCGCGAGTTGCTCGGCGACCAGATCGCCCATCTGGTCAACATGACCATCCATGCCGATGACGTGCTGACCATGCCCGACCCGCGCGAAAGCCGGCGACGGGCGATCCTGGAATATGTCGACCGGCATCTGGCCGATGCGGACCTCAGCATCGCGCGCATCGCGCGGGATTTCAGCATGTCCAGCCGCTCGATCCACAAGCTGTTCGAGGGTGAAGCCTATACCATTGCCCGCGCCATCTGGGACCGGCGGCTGGAGCGCTGCCGCGAGGAGATGGTCGACCCGGCCCTCGCCCGCCGCTCGATCACCGAGATCGCCCACCTTTGGGGATTCAGCGATTCCCAGCATTTCAGCCGGGCGTTCAAACAGCGCTTCGGCCTTACGCCGCGCGATTATCGCAATCTCTTCTCGCTGCACTGAACGGCCCGGAAGTGGGATCGCGATCGCGAGCACGACCAGTCAGGTCCATGCGCTCCCATCCAATCGGCATGTCGCGCTGAGCGTCTATCCCGACAGGCCTGCCGCTTGATGCCTGCCCGACCGGCAGGCCTGCCACCCGGGAACAGATATACGTGACCAGAAGACAGCTCACCGTCGCCCTGATCCTGCTCGCCTCGATCAACGCCTTCGGCTTCCTCGACCGCGTGATGATCGCGCTGATCGCCGAGAAGATCAAAGCCGAGTTCCTGCTCAGCGATCTGCAGATCGGCCTGCTCGGCGGCACGGCCTTCGCGGTGGTGAACGCCTTTGCGAGCGTGCCCATCGCGCGCCTGGCGGAACGTTACAACCGCGCGCGGGTGACCGCGAGCTTCCTGATGCTCGCCTCGGTGTTCACGGCACTGGCGGGCGCGACCGTCAGCTTCTTCCAGCTCTTCCTGTGCCGCTGCGGCATGGCGGCGGGCAATGCGGCGACCGAGGCGCCGCCGCACTCGATGATCTCCGACATGGTGCCGCCGGAAAAGCGCGCCTCGGCCCTGTCGCTCTATATGCTCGGCGTGCCGGTTGCGGCTCTGGTCGGATCGTTCGCGGGCGGCGCCATTGCCGAGCATTTCGGCTGGCGCGACACCTTCATGTTCTTCGGCGTGATGGGCGGGCTGATCGCCCTGCTCTGCTTCTTCTGCCTGCATGAGCCAGAGCGCAGCGTGCCGCCCGCCGCTGCCGGATCGGGCAAGCTCGGCACCTGGCAGGTGGTGCGGCTTCTGCTGGGCAACAAGAGCATCCGCTATGTGCTCGCCGGGCTCGCCTTCATCAGCCTTGGCGCCTTTGGGGTAAACACGTTCCTCCCGGCCTTCTTCTCCCGCAATTTCGGGCTGGATGCGGCGCAGGCGGGGCTGGTCTTCGGCGTCGTCTCTGGCATTGCCGCCTTTTTTGGCACGCTGCTCGGCGGCTATGGCAGCGAGCATATGGCCCGGCGCGATGCCCGCTGGCTGCTCGGCTTCCCGGCGCTCGGCACCGTGATCGGCGTGCCGATCTTCCTGGCGGGGCTGAGCAGCAACATGCTGTTCATCGCCATTCCGCTGATGCTGGTCGGCTCCTTCTCCTTCTACACCGCGATGGGGCCGGCGATCGCGACGCTGCACGGCTCGCTCGACAGCTTCAGCCGGGCGACCGGATCGGCCGTGTTCCTGCTGATGGTCCATCTGTTCGGTCAGGGGCTGGGGCCGCCATCGGTCGGCGTGGTCAGCGACATGGCGTCCAGCTTCATCTATGGCGGCAGCCAGTTCGCCACCCAGTGCGCCGGGGCTGCCGGGCAGGTTCAGGGATCGGCCTGCGCGGCGGCCTCGGCCCTGGGCCTGCGCTATGCCATCGGCCTGTTCGCCATCTTCTTCCTGCTCGGCGGGCTGATGTTGTATCTCGCGGCGCGGACCAACCACCGCGCGGCGCAGGCGACCGCCACGGCGCATTGACCGCGCCCTCATTTTGCAACGGAGACCCGCATGAGCCAGGCCATTACCGATCGCGACGCCCAGCTTGCCTTGCTGGAGAGCGCCGATCCGCAGCTCGCGGCCAACAAGCGCCTCGTCTGGGACATGTACCGCACCGTGCTGCAGGCAGGCCATGCCGACCGGGCCGCCGAATTTATCGCCGAGGGCTATATCCAGCATAATCCCAATGTCGCCTCCGGCCGCCAGCCGCTGATCGACTTCATCAAGGGCTCGCGCCCGGTCCGCGAGATCGAAGAGCGGATCATGCTGCCGCTGGTCAACATGATCGCGGAGCGGGACATGGTGATGTGCGTGTTCGAGCGCCCTGAGAAGGATGCCGATGGGCAGCCTTATGTGACGAGCTGGTTCGACCTGTTCCGGGTCGAAAATGGCATGATCGCCGAGCATTGGGACCCGGCGCTCAAGAGCGTGGAGATGCTCAAATTCGACCCCAACAGCAAGCGCACGCCGCCCACCGACTGAGCGGCGAGCGGCAGCGCGCGGGCAACCCGGGCCGCCCTACACCTCCTTATAGTGGTAAGGCGCGATCACCGGCTCGGGGTAGGATTCATACTGCATCGTCGGCGGCAGATCGGGCTGCAGCCCATCGATCGAGCGCAGCAGCTGGACGCCGCCGCGATGCCAGCCCTCATCATATTCGGTGTAGATGTTCATATAGCCGTGCAGCTGCGCGATCCGCCACTTGCCATTCTCGATCTTGTAGCTGTTCTCATAGGTCGCCTCGCCCCAGCGCGCCTCGCGCCCGACGCCGCCGACCATCATGAACGTGCGCCAGCGCGCCTTCGCAGTGCCGGCGGCACAATCGATGTGGACGACCGGCTGGAGCTGCATGTGATTGTACAGCACGCCAGGACCATAAGGCGGCAGATGGTGGAGATATTCCCGCACCCGCTCCCGCCCGACATAGACGCCGCGCCCGGCCAGCTCGAGCGTGCCATCCTCGGCGAACAGCTTGGCTGCATCGTCCCAGCGGCCCTTGTCGACATAATAGCCATAAGCGCATTGGAGATTGCAGATTTCGACATAATGATCGGCCTTGTCGGCACGGGCGGCGAGCGCCGTCAGATCGGATCGCAAACGCGCCAGTTCCTCGCGCAGGGCTGAGACATCATCGGACATGGGGGTGCTCCTTGGGGTCGGGGGATATTATGGGTTCCACGTCGTCACCCCGGGCTTGACCCGGGGTCCCGCTTTACTGCTGGCCGAAGCCCGAAAGCAGCGGGACCCCGGATCAAGTCCGGGGTGACAACGGTGGGTGTGATGGGGTGGCATCCGCTTAGGCCTTCGCCAGCCGCGGATCGCGCTCGTCCTGGGCCCAGGGCGAGCGCATCCGGTAGGGCACGAAGTGGAACACCGCTTCGACGGCGGAAATGGCATCGTCGCGGATCTTGAAGGCTTCCAGATAGGCGAAACTGTGCGGGCGAAGGAAAAAGCCGGTGCGCGTCTCGCCATTGGTGAGTTGATAGTCGCGCGTCTGCCCGTCATGGTCGATGAAGCCGCCGCAGAGGACCACGCCCTGCTCCTCGTCCACCAGCGGATAGCGCCGCGCGCGAATCCAGTTGTCGAACCGGTAATAGCCGAGCAGGAACTGCTCCTCGCAGCCCATCTTGGCGACCGGCGCCAGATCGGGCTGGGGATTGTGCGTGGTCTGCACGCCATTTTCGCGCCGCTCGCAATCCGCCGTGAAGCGGGTGTGCAGCGTGCCGTCATTCTGCTCGAGCGTGGAGAAATAGCCATCGGCCAGCGAGAGCATCCGTGCCCGTTCGGTGCGGGAGGCTGGCGGGACCGGCTCGGTCAGTCCCGGACGCGGCGCGGGATCGGTGTTGAGGAAGGGAACGCCGCTGTCCGTCGCGCGCGCCACCAGCAGCTCGATCTCGGCGAGCGCGCCGGTTTCCAGCGCCGCGATCCGCAGCACGAACAGCGCCTTGTCGCCGCTCTCCTCCAGCACGCCGAAGCGCGCGGCATTGCTGGTGCGTATGTCCACCACATCCCAGCGATACTCGCCGATGCCGGTCACCGTCTTCCAGGCGCCATCGCCAAAGGGAAATTCGACGCTGTTCTCGGTATAGCGCAAACGGGGCGCGAGGGCCAAGCGCTGGGGATCATTGGCGCCCAGAGACGCGACGGTCTCATCCAGCAATGCCAGCAAAGCGGCTCTGTCCATGCGCAGACATCCTCTCGTGTAACGCCGCCGGGTTTATCCCGCTCGTCCGGTGACGCTCGCAGTCCCTAGCCGATTGTTTGCGCAGGAACTTGCCGGTGCGCGCATCCCGTTGCGGCAGGGTTCAAAGATCGATCATCCCGGCAAGCGCCGCATCGGCCCGGCCCCGTTCGACGAACTGCGCGATCAGCCATTCAGCCGCCGGGCCGGGCGGCGTATCCCGGCGCCAGATGCCGGCAAAGCGGTAGGTTCCGCCCGGATGATCGGGCATGGCGAGGCGCACCAGTGTGCCGGCAACGAGATCGCTCTCCACCATGGGCAGCGGCATATTGCCCCAGCCGACGCCCTCGCACAGCAGGGCGTGCTTGGCGCCCAGATCGGCCAGCCGCCAGGTCTTGGGGCTTAACACCGAATAATCCTGCCCATCGGTGGCGCGGGAGCGGTCGGTGAGCACAAGCTGGGTGTAATCGCGCCCGGCGCCCGGCGGGATCTGCGCCATTTGCCCCAGCGGATGATCGGGCGCGGCGACCGGCACCAGCGGCACCGAGCCCGCCGCGACGCACTCCACCCCATCGGCGCCGATGGCGAGCGGGCCGGAAATGCCGATCATCGCCCGCCCCTCCCGCACCATGGCGAGGACAGCGCCCAGCGCCTCGACATGCAGGCGGAGCTGGACGGTGGGGTATTCGCGCGCGAAGGCGCGCAGCACCGCGCCCAGCCGCTCGGCCGGCAGCATGACGTCAACGGCCAGATCGACTTCCGCCTCCAGCCCGTCGAGCAGGCCTTTGACGCGGGCGCGCAGCCCGTCCACGCCATGGGCGACGGCACGGGCATCGGCGAGCAGCGCCCGGCCGGCAACGGTCAGCTCCGGCTTGCGCGTCCCCTCCCGCTCGAACAGCGTCAGGCCAAGCTGCGCCTCCAGATTGGCGATGCCATAGCTGATGACCGACACGGCGCGGTTGAGCCGCCGCCCCGCCGCCGCGAAGCTGCCGCTGTCCACCACCGCGAGGAAAATGCGCAACTGGTCGAGCGTTGGCGTGCCGGGCGTGCTCACTATTCAACTTTCTCGAACATAATGGTCTATTTTATCCCACTGAACAGCAAAGCTCACAAGCCCTAAATCGGTCTCCAACGCCGGACAGAACGTCCGCGACCTTCCCTCTGACAAGGAGACATACGATGATCGACCTTCGCCCCTTCGATAGCCTCGGCGCCGCCAACCATGGCTGGCTGGATGCCCATCACCACTTCTCCTTCGCCGGCTATCATGATCCTGCGCGGGTCCACTTCGGCAGCCTGCGGGTGTGGAACGACGATGCCATCGCGCCGCAGACGGGCTTCCCGCCCCATCCGCACCGCGACATGGAGATCATCACCTATGTCCGCGAGGGCGCGATCACCCATCAGGACAGCTTGGGCAATGTCGGCCGGACGGAAGCGGGTGACGTGCAGGTGATGAGCGCCGGCACCGGCATCCGCCACTCGGAATATAATCTTGAGGACGTGACCACGCGGATCTTCCAGATCTGGATCATCCCCACCCGCGAGGGCGAGCCGCCGCAATGGGGCGCCAAGCCTTTCCCCAAGGGCGAGCGCTCGGGCAAATTCGTCACCCTGGCCTCTGGCCATGCCGAGGATGAGGACGCCCTGCCGATCCGCACCGATGGCCGGGTACTGGGCGCG
The DNA here is from genome assembly GCF_025961995.1 of Sphingobium sp. B8D3A. Classification (NCBI taxonomy): domain Bacteria; kingdom Pseudomonadati; phylum Pseudomonadota; class Alphaproteobacteria; order Sphingomonadales; family Sphingobiaceae; genus Sphingobium; species Sphingobium sp. B8D3A. Next base: position 2,964,515 of record NZ_JAOQOS010000001.1, read on the forward strand.
ACCCTGCGTGCCGGCGAGACGGCGGACTATCCGCTCGGCAAGGACCGCAAGGCCTATCTGGTCCCCGCCACCGGCGCCGTGCAGATCGAGGACGTGCGGGTGAATGCCCGTGACGGCGCCGCGATCAGCGATGTGGAGGTGCTGCGCATCACGGCCATCGAGGACAGCGAAATCGTCCTCGTCGACGTGATCTGACCGCAGGAACGCCGCGCTGCCGAACCCACCGGCAGCGCGGCGTTCGCTTGTCCGCGACGCCACGCCTCAATCGGGCATCAGGCCATAGGCGCGGTTCTTGACAACGCTCTCCAGCAACAGCCGCTCGACCGCATCCCGGTCCCCCTGCGCCTCGGCATCCCGCCGATGGAAGACGAGCCGCCAGTCATGCAGGGGGAAGAGCCGCACGATCCTGCCCCGCATATCCGGCGGGATCATCGCTGCAGGGAGGTTGGCGACCGCCTGACCGCGCGCCACCATGGCAATGATCACATCGAAAAATTGCACCCGCGCCACGATGTTGGTGGGCTGCACGCCAAAGGATGCCAGCTTGCGGCGCAGGCGCTGCTCCGCCCCATCATCGCGCCCGGACGGCAAGGCGAAGGGCAAGCGCGCCACCTCTGCGGGAGAGAGCGGCACCTCGCGGCCTGCGGCCAGTTTGCGGTTGCCGAAGATGCCGCCCGACACCCGCCCCAGCGACCGCATCGCTTCCGCCACGGGCTCATCGGCAGGCTGGTGGATCAGCACGAAGTCATAGGTGCCACTGCTGGCCGCGAGTGTCGATTCGTGGCTCGGAATGCGGGTGTCGAACTCCAGAACGATGTGGGGATGGGCCGCCAGAAACCTGTCCAGCCTTGGCCGCACATAATGATCGGCGAGGCCTTGCCCCAGCAGAATGCGAAAGCGCACGATCTCGCGCGGGCCGGGCCTGCGCAGGCGGTGTGCCGCCAGTTGATCGGCCGCGCTGGAAAATATCCTCAAGTCGGCGAGGAAGCGGTCGCCCTCCGGCGTGAGTTCTGGACGCCGCCCCGCGCTGCGGGCCATCAGCGCGACCCCGAGCTGCGCTTCCAGCGCCTTGAACTGGCTGCTCACCGACGCCTGGGAAATGCCCAGCAAGTCCGCGCTGCCGGCGAAGCTGCGTGTCTCGGCAAGCGTCTCGAAGATCACCAGCTGGCGCAGGGTAAATGGCAGGCTTTGCAGGACACTCATCATTCAGCCATAGCCTGTGCGTTATAAATGCCATTGCCCGTACATCTGTTGCCTCGCCCGTTCAATCGCTGCCACATGAGCGAAAGTCAGACGGAGACCCAAGTTGACCGACCTTGACGTGACTCGCCGCAGCGTGCTCGGCCAATCTTTGGGCGTCATCGGCGCCGGCATGGTGGGGGCCGGTTCGACGGCGCAGGCCGCGCGGCCTAAGAAGGCATCGGGCAATCGACGCAAGCAGCCGAACATCCTGTTCATCATGGCCGACGACATGGGCTATGCCGACCTCTCCTGCTATGGTCGGCGTGACTATGAAACCCCGGCGATCGACAGTCTCGCGGCGGACGGCATGCGCTTCCTGCAAGGCTATGCCAATTCCGCCGTCTGCTCGGCGACGCGCACGGGCCTCATCACCGGGCGTTATCAGAACCGCCTGCCCATCGGCCTTGAGGAGCCGCTCGCTCAGCGCCCTGTCGGCCTGCCACCCGAGCATCCCACTCTCCCGTCGCTGCTGCGGGCGGTGGGTTATGGGACGACGCTGATCGGCAAATGGCATCTGGGCGCCCTGCCCAAATATGGCCCGCTCAAGAGCGGCTATGACCATTTCTGGGGATTCCGGGGCGGCGGCGTGGACTATTTCACGCATAAATATGCCGGGCGTCACGACCTGTGGGACGATGACCGCGAGGTCTTCGAGAAAGGCTATCTCACCGATCTTCTGGCCGAGCGCGCGCTGGAGACGATCAGCACCGCCGCCCAGGGCGACAAGCCCTTCTTCATCTCGCTGCACGTCAACGCGCCGCACTGGCCCTGGGAGGGGCCGGGCGACGAGGCCGAGGCCACCAGGCTGGATGCCGATGGCAAGCCGACGGCGCTGATGCATTATGACGGCGGCTCGCAGCGCATCTATGCCCAGATGGTGACGCGGCTGGACATGCAGGTCGGGCGCATCCTGCAGCGGCTGGACGACCTTGGCATCGCGGACGATACCATCGTGATCTTCACCAGCGACAATGGCGGCGAGCGCTTCTCCGACACCTGGCCGTTCACGGGTCGCAAGACCGAGTTGCTGGAAGGTGGCCTTCGCATCCCCGCGATCGTACGCTGGCCGGCCTATGTGCCTGCCGGGGTCACCAGCGATCAGGTGATGATGTCCATGGACTGGCTGCCGACCCTGCTCGCGGCGGCCGGCGGTGCGCCGGACCCGGCCTATCCCAGCGACGGCATCAATCTGCTGCCTTACCTCGCCGACCCCTCCAGCAAGAGCGAGCGGACCTTGTGCTGGCGCTACAAGAATCTGGACCAGCAGGCCTGCCGCATGGGCGATTGGAAGTATCTGAAGATTCTCCAGAACAGCTTCCTGTTCAACGTCGCCGACGATCCGATGGAGCGCGCGAACCTCAAGGACCGGATGCCGGAGAAAATGGCGCAGGTGAAGGCGGCCTATGACGCATGGGACAGCCAGATGCTGCCGCTCGACCCGGATTCATCGACCCATGGCTTCACCGGCAAGGACCTGGCCGATCACTTCGGCGCCAAGATGGAGAACAGCGTCAAGCCGCGCTGACGGGCGTGGCGGGATAGGCAGGCTCGGGTGTCCTGCGGCGCCGCCCGCTCAGGGTGCCCAGCCCTGCCCGGCCTCATAAGGCAGGCGCGTGAAGATCAGCTCGACCTCGCGCACCTTGCCGCCCCGCATGCCCAGCATCTCGCCGCTGAGCAGCGACATCGGCCCCCTCGGCTTGGCGGGGCAGGTGCGACCATAGCCCGGAATGTCGTTGCACTCGGTCCGCCCATAAAAGCGCAGGGAAAACACGCCGAACAGCACCTGCTGTTCCTCATCCACCACCAGAGTGCGACGCGGATCGACCTTATCGAGCGTATCGAACAGATGCGCCTCCACCTGCGCCTGACAGCTCATGCTGCCGAAATGCGGCAGCGGTTTGCCGGGGATGGGCGTAACGGGATAGGCCAGTTGCGGGTTGCCGCTCATCGGCATCCGGTTTTCGATCCGCTGGCAATCCGGCGCGAAATGATCGCCCTTGTTGCGCAGCATATTATCGAAGTTCCGGTCGGCCAGTGCGATCATTTCGGCGCGGGACAGGCGCTCGCGCTTGGGCACGATGGTGCGCAGGCCTGCTCTGACCTCGGTCGGCATGGAGGGATGCTGCGGCGCGAATGACCGGCCGATCACCGTCTCGGCTTCCGCGATCCGCCCGGCGACGATCTTGAGGCGCGTGGCATAGCCGACGGTCTTGCCGGCCTCCTTCACTTCTCCCAGCACCGCGACTTGGCCTGCGGCCACATCGGCGGCGCGCGCCTGGTAGCTGCTATAGCCATCCGTCGTCTGCCAGAGCCCCTCGCCCGGCGCCACCGGCACGCCATTCTCGGTGGCGCGAAAGTCCGGTGCGAGGTCGAGACCGGCTGGCGTCCCCTGCTCGACGGCGGCGAGATAGCGGTCCACATGCGCATAGAGGCAGGCGCGGTCGCACGCAGGCGCGACCTCCCGTGCCAGCGTCGGCAAGCCGGGGGAGAGCAGCAGCGCGAGGGCGGCGGCACGCCATGCAAAGCGGATCATCGCTCAGTTCTCCCCGCCGGACCCGGCATCGCGCAGATCGCCCTGCCAGCCGCTGTCGGCCTCATAAGCGGCGAATTTGAAGATCGCCTCGACCTCGTGAATCTTGCCGCCGCGCACGCCGAGGATTTCCGCGTTGAGCAATGAGACCGGCTGGCGGGGCTTGTCATGGCAGATCGTGCCATAGCCGGGGATCTCGTTGCACCGGCCGTTCTTGTACCAGCGCATGACATAGACGCCGAAGACGAGCTGCTTCTCCTCATCGAGCAGGAGGAAGCGGCGGGGCTCGACCGCGTCAAGCTGGTCGAAGAGGTGCAGGCTGATCTGCTGGCCGCAGCCCATGCTGCCGAAATGCGGCTTGGGCACGCCGGGGATCGTGCCGATGGGATAGTTGAGTTCCGCATTGCTGCTCATCGCCATGCGATTCTCGATGCGCTGGCAATCCTCCGCATAAAGGGAGCCGTCGGCCGCGAGCAGTGCGTCGAAATTGGCATTGGCCGTTTGGATCATCTGCTGGCGGGTCAGCCGCTCGGCGGGCGGAACGATATTGCGGAACGACGCGCGCGGCGCCGGCACGATCGATGATCCCGGCACCCGCCCGCGCCCGAGAATCGTCTCCACCTCGGTGATCTTGCGATCCGCCACCTTGAGGCGCAGCGCGATGGTGACCTTGCCCTCCCCTTCCAGCACCTCGCCGATATAGCCGACGGTGCCGCTCACCGGATCGGCGAGGTCGATGCGATAGGTGCCGAGGCCGGTCGCCGTCTGCCACAGGCCCGCGCCGAGACGGACCTCCTGCGCATCCTCCGTCGCGCGATATTGCGCTGCCATCGGCGCCCGAGCGGGCGCACGCGCGACCATGGCGGCCAGATACTGGTCCATGATCTCGGTGAGGCAGGTGCGGTCACAGGCCGCCGGTGCGGCAGGTCCGGCAGCCATTGCCGGGGCGGCGAGCAGGAGCGCGGCCATCGCGGCCAGCCCCCGGATGGGACGCGCGATCATGGCTGCACGGGACGCGGGCGGGGCCGGATGCGGGTGATCTTGCCGCATGGAATCTCGTAGAGCAGCACGCCGCGCAACCGCCAGTCATCGCCCGCCTTCAAGGGCCGCGAGCCAAAGTCGGGCCAGTCGCTGGTGGCCTGAAAATGCGCTTCCAGATCGACCGTCGCGCCCTGCGGTTGCACCTCGATGGCGTGCGGGGTGACATGCTCCTGCAGCCCACGGGCATCGACGTCGCGATAGAAGGCGATGATCGCCTCGCGCCCCTTGAGATCGGGCCATTTGCCACCTTTCACCAAGACGACATCGGCATCGTAATAGCTGGTGAAGCAGGCATAATCGCGCGCATTGAAACAGAGGAAATAGCGCTCGAAATCGGCCTTGGTCATGCCCGGCGACGGGCAATTCTCGGCCGCCACAGCCGTTTGGGCGAGCGATCCGAACAGAGCAAGTATGAGCGCTTTGCCGACGGCTGAGCTGAACCGCATCCCCTGTAATCTCCCCCTCATGACGTGCAGCTTCCGCATGGGCAGCGGATAAATCGTGATACGTCGTTGTAGTTTATTCCGTCCTGCAGGGCTGCCTTGTCAAGCGAAATGCCCGGCGAGGGAACCGCCCTTGTGACCCTCTGTCAGAGGCGTGACGGACCAATGATCGTTCGACTCCAGTGGCTTGGGCCGCGATCGGACAAGCTGTCGGAACGATCCCTTGACCCTGCTCAGAATAGGAACATAATAGGAACATATGAGACTCGCCCCTGCCCTTTTGTGCGATCACGCGATGCCGGATGCCCCCTCCCGAAAGGCGTTCGGCATCGCCGCGATCGATACGCTGCTGGGCGGCGGGCTGGCGCGCGGGCGGGTGCATGAAGTCTATGCGGCAGAGGTGGACGATGTCGCGGCAGCGGCGGGTTTCGTCGTCTCGCTGGCGACGGGTCTGAGCGAGGCCGAGGGCAAGGTGCTGTGGCTCCGCGAGCGACAGGCGAGCCGAAAAGGCGGCGTGGCGCAGGGCCATGGCTGGGCCGAACTGGGCGGCGCCCCCGGCCTGGGGCTGATCGGCACCGTCAGGGACGGCATGGACCTGCTGCGCGCGGCCGTGGATGCCTTGCGCTGCTCTGGCCTGAGCGCAGTCGTGGTGGAAGGCTGGGGGCCGATGCCCGCGCTGGACCTGACCGCCAGCCGCCGCCTGACTCTGGCGGCAGAGAAATCCGGCGTGACATTGCTGGTGCTGCGCCCGGACGCGCCGCCCGTGCCCAGCGCGGCACAGACCCGCTGGCAGGTGGCCGCCGCACCTTCGCTCGCGCTGCCAGGCAATGCGCCCGGACTGCCGACCTTCGATGTGACCTTGCTGCGCCAGCGTTCCGGCCCTTGCGGCCTTTCCTGGCGGCTGGAGTGGGACCGTGACCGACGCTTGTTCCGTGAAGCGGCGCTATCTGGCGCTGTGGTTTCCGCTCCTGCCCACAGAAAGGCTGCGGATTCAGCAGGGGATCGACAGCGCGGGGACCGGCGGGCAGCCTGACGGGCCGCTGGTTCTCGTCGCCAAGATCAAGGGCGCATTGCGGCTGTGCGCCGTCGATGCGCAGGCCCACGCGCTCGGCATCTTGCCGGGCCAGACGCTGGCCGATGCCCGCGCGCTGCAGCCCGACCTCATCGTGGCCGACATGGACGAAGAGGCCGACCGTCACTGGCTGCAGCGGCTGGCCCGGCATTGCATCGCCTGGTCACCGCATGTCACCCTCGCCCCGCCCGATGGGATAACGCTGGATATTGCGGGAAGCGACCATCTGTTCGGCGGCGAGGCAGGCCTGGCCGCGCAGGCCGAGGATGCCTTCGCCGCGATTGGCATGAGCGTGCGCATGGCCACAGCCTCTACCGCGCAGGGCGCGCAGGCGCTGGCCCGTCATGCCCGCCTGCCCGTCACCAGCGAGCGGGAGGCGCTGCGGGCGCTGCCCGTGCTGGCGCTGGGGCTGGACGAAGAGGCGACGCTCGCCTTGCGCCGCGCCGGGCTGAAGACCATCGGCGATCTGGCGTCGCGGGCCGCCGCCAGCATCGCCGCGCGATTCGGGGCGGACGCGGTGACTGCCTTGCGCCGCCTGCTGGGCGAGGAACAGGCGCCGATCGATCCGCTCGCACAGCCCGAGCCACTCCATTTCGAGCGCCGTTTTGCCGAGCCGGTTGCCTTGCAGGCCAGCATCGCCGGCTGTTTTCTCGACCTGCTGCGCGAGGCGGCCCGGACACTCGATGAGCGCGGACTGGGGGGCCGGCGCTTTGTCCTGACATTGTTCCGCAGCGATGGCGCGCGCCATCGGCTGGCGATCGAGACCGGTCTGCCCACGCGCGATCCGGCGCCGGTGTTGCGCCTGTTCGACGAACGCATCGGGACGCTGGCCGATCCGCTCGACCCCGGCTTTGGCTATGACCGCATCACCTTGTTCCTACCCGTCACCGAGCCACTCGGCACCAGCCAGCCGGCTCTGGATGGCAGCGAGCAGGATGCCGGCGCGCTGGCCGATCTGATCGACCGGTTGAGCACCCGCCTGGGGCCGGCCAGCCTGTGTCGCCTTGAGCCGCAGGACAGCCATATTCCCGAACAGGCGCAGCTTGCCTTGCCGGCGATCCACGCCCGTGCGCCCCTTCCATGGCCCACGCCGCCGGTGGGCGAGCCGCCCTTGCGGCCGCTGTTCCTGTTCGATCCGCCGCAGCCGGTGGAGGTGATCGCGCAAGTGCCGGACGGCCCGCCGCACCGCTTCCGCTGGAAACGCAGGCTGCACGAGGTGCGGCTCTATGAAGGCCCCGAGCGGATCGCCTCCGAATGGTGGCGGCGCAAGGGCGGTGAAGCCCCTGGCAAGGCCGGGCTGACGCGGGACTATTACCGGATCGAGGACGTGCGCGGGCGACGCTACTGGATCTTCCGCCATGGGCTTTATGATGAAAAGCCCGATCCGAACTGGTATCTCCACGGGCTGTTCGCATGAGCGACCCGCCCCCTTTCGCAGAGCTGGTCGCGGCCACCAATTACAGCTTCCTGCGCGGCGCTTCGCATCCCGCGCATATGGTGGCGCAGGCGCATCATCTGAGCATGGCCGGGCTGGGCATTGCGGATCGCAACACGGTGGCCGGCGTGGTGCGCGCGCATGTGGCCTGGCGGGAGGTCGGCGGGCCTGCCACCGGTTTCCGCCTCGCCGTCGGCGCGCGGCTGGTCTTTGCGGATGGGACGCCGGATATCGTCGCCTATCCCGCCACCCGCCATGGCTGGGGTCGGCTGACGCGGCTGTTGACGCTGGGCAACCGCCGCGCGGAAAAGGGTGATTGCACGCTCAATCTGCCGGATCTGCTCGATCATGCCGACGACCTGCTGCTGATCGCCACCGGACGCGACCGGAACCTGTTGGAGCGGCTGACGGAGGCGCGTCCCGGCGCGGTGTGGCTGGCGGCGACCATGCAGCGCAGCGGCGCGGATGCGCGGCGGCTGGCGCAAGCCCAGGCGCTGGGTGCGGCTTGCGGCGTACCTCTGCTCGCCACGTGCGATGCGCTCTACGATCATCCCGATGCGCGACCGCTGCACGATATCCTGACCTGCATTCGCGAAGGCACGACCATCGCTGCGGCGGGCCGCCGCCTGCTGGCCAACGCCGAACGCCATCTCAAGCCGCCTGCCGAAATGGCCCGCCTGTTCCGCACCTGTCCGCAAGCCGTGACGGCCAGCACGGACATCCTCTCGCGCATCGCCTTCACGCTCGATGACCTGCGCTATGAATATCCGCACGAACCGGTGCCCGAAGGCTGGCAGCCGCAAGCCTGGCTGGAACATCTGGTGCAGGAGGGTGGCCGCGAATATTTCCCCGATGGCCTGCCCGAAAAATACCAAGCGGTGCTGGACGAGGAATATGCGCTGATCCGCAAGCGGAACTACGCTTATTACTTCCTCACCGTGCACGATATCGTGCGCCACGCCCGCAGCCTCGAGCAGCCGATCCTGTGCCAGGGCCGGGGCAGCGCGGCCAATTCGCTGGTCTGCTATTTCCTCGGCATCACCCCGATTGATCCGGTGCGGGAGAAGCTGCTGTTCTCGCGCTTCCTCTCGGAAGAGCGCCATGAACCGCCCGATATCGACGTGGATTTCGAGCATGAGCGCCGCGAGGAAATCATGCAGTATATCTATGCCCGCTATGGCCGCGAGCGGGCCGGCATTGCCGCCACGGTAATCCATTACCGTCCGCGCAGCGCGATCCGCGAAGTGGGCAAGGCGCTGGGCCTGACCGAGGACGTGACCGCGCGGATCGCCTCGACCATCTGGGGCTCGCCCGGCGGTAGTCGGGTACCCTCCCCGCGGATCGAGGAGGCAGGATTTGATCCTGACAATCCCGAAGTCGGCCGGCTGCGCACGCTGGTTGAGCGCCTGCTCGAATATCCCCGCCATCTCTCTCAGCATGTCGGCGGATTCGTGCTGACCGAGAGCCGGCTCGACGAACTGGTGCCCATTCACAATGGCGCCATGCCCGATCGCACCTTCATCGAATGGGACAAGGACGATATCGACGCGCTGGGCCTGATGAAGGTGGATGTGCTGGCACTCGGGATGCTGACCTGCATCCGCAAGAGCTTCGACCTGCTGCGCACGCACGGTCTGGCGGACCTGAAGCTGGCCACGGTGCCGCGCGAGGACAAGGCGACCTACGCCATGCTCCAGCGCGGCGACAGCATCGGCACCTTTCAGGTCGAAAGTCGCGCGCAGATCGCCATGCTGCCAAGGATGAGGCCGAAGGAGCTGTACGATCTGGTCATTCAGGTGGCGATCGTCCGTCCCGGGCCGATCCAGGGCGGCATGGTCCATCCCTATTTGCGTCGTCGCAACAAGGAGGAGGCCGTGGTCTTCCCCAGCCCTGCCCCGCCGAACGATCCCAACGAGCTGCGCGAGGTATTGGGCAAGACATTGGGCGTGCCGCTGTTCCAGGAACAGGCCATGAAGCTGGCCATCGTCGCGGCCAAGTTCACGCCGCCGCAGGCCGATGGGTTGCGGCGCGCCATGGCCACCTTCCGCCATCACGGAACGGTGCATAATTACCAGAGCCTGCTGGTCGAAGGCATGGTGGCGCGCGGCTATGAGCGGGACTTTGCCGAACGCTGCTATCAACAGATCGAGGGTTTTGGCGAATATGGCTTTCCCGAAAGCCATGCCCAGGCCTTTGGATGGCTCGCTTATGTCTCATCATGGCTGAAATGCCGCCACCCGGCTGCGTTCACCTGCGCCCTGCTCAACAGCCAGCCGATGGGCTTTTATGCGCCCGCGCAGCTGGTGCGCGATGCGCAGGAGCATGGCGTGGAGGTCCGTGCGGTCGACGTGAATGCCAGCGAATGGGATAGCACGCTGGAAGGACCGGCCGGCGCTGCGCTGGCGTTGCGGCTGGGATTTTCACGCATCGACGGCTTCCGGCAGGGATGGGCCGACACGATCGCACAGGCCCGGCAGGCCGGCGCGTTCGTTTCTATCGAAGATCTCGCCCGGCGGGCCAGTCTGCCTCCCCAGGCCTTGCGCAAGCTGGCCGATGCCGATGCTTTTGGCACGCTGGCGGAGTCGCGCCGCGATGCCTTGTGGGAGGTGCGCCGCACGCCGCCAACCCAGCTGCCGCTGTTCGCCTTTGCCGATGCGCCGGAACTGGGCCGCGAAGCCGATCCGCGCCTGCCCGCCATGCCGCTCTCCGAGGAAGTGGTGGCCGATTACCAGACCGCGCGGCTCTCGCTGAAGGGGCATCCGATGCAGTTTCTGCGCGCTGCGCTCACCCGCGAAGGCGTGCGATCCTGCGCGGCCGCCAATGCGCTGCCCGATGGCCGCAGGGCGCGCGTCGCCGGCGTGGTCCTGACCCGGCAGCGGCCCGGCAAGGGCAATGCCGTGTTCATCACGATCGAGGACGAAACGGGGATCGTCAACGCGCTGCTCTGGGCACGCGATCTCGACAAGCAGCGCCGCGCCGTGATGGCCGCGCGCCTGATGCTGATCGAGGGTGAAATCCAGAAGAGCAAGGAAGGCGTGGTCCACCTGATGGTCCGGCGGGTGATCGATCGCACAGCAATGCTCGATGACCTCGCCGATCATCCCCCCATGGCCCCGCAAACCGCGCGCGGCGACGAAATCCGCAACCCGCAGCGCCCCCGCCTCAATGACCATCCCCGCAATGTCAGGATTCTGCCGAAATCACGCGACTTCCACTGAGGCCCGTCTAGGGCATGTGTGTGGAATATCTCGCTTGTCCACAATATCCGCTAAGCTCAGCGTTCTGGCCACGCGTTATCACAGGCGTCGCTTACGCGACCGTGCCCGTTCAACTCGTGTGGCCACCCAGCGTCTGGGCGAACCAGTCAGCAATATAATCGCGCCCGTAAGACATATTGTCAGCGCCGACATGCTCCACCCCGCCCTCGCGCTCGGTGAACATCTTGAGTTCGCGCCGGGGGCTGTTGACCAGTTGCGCGTAGCAGTCGTGGGCATATTGAACGCTGATCTGCCGATCATGTGCGCCGTGGGTGACCAGGAAGGGCACGCCATCGTCATATGCAACCGCCGCCAGTTCGGCATCGATGTTTGCGAAGTGCTGCATTTTGAGGAAGCATAGGTCGTGAAAGACATGGCAATGATTCGCCCTGATCTTTGGGATTACGCTGACGCGACAAGCCTGCAGTCTTTCCGGACAGCCTGCACCCACGTGTTTTTAGGAGCACGCGATAGTATCCTCATGTGCAGCCGGAACTAATCACCCTGTCCGCTCCTGACCAACTTACGCCATTCAGAGTTGGATGCCCGTATGGCCGCTTAGGTCTGAATCAATGACAGCTTTCAGCAACCGCCCATCGACATTTGAACAACGCTATCACGACCAATGCCCCCTGCCCCACCCTCCGCTAAGGCCGTGGACATAGCCAAGAGAGCGCTCGGTGGCGGGGTCCCGTGCGATGGAACGATGGAGCGGCCCATCTCAATCGGCACATGGCTCGTAACACCGCATATGCTGAAAGGTACGCCGGTCTGCCGACTGAATGGACTGCCAGCCCGGGCAACCGCTCTCCCCGCCAGGGGTTATCCTGGCATGGCTCGCTCGAAATCAACCCATACTGACGACAGCAAGGCTCCGCTTGCGCCCATGGAAGCGGTTTTGGTCGAGGAACTGCCCGAGTCACCCGGCTGGCAGTATGAACCCAAATGGGATGGCTTTCGCGCGATCGCTGCGCGCGAGGGCGACAATATCGAGATATGGTCCAAATCGGGCAAGCCGCTCGGCCGCTACTTTCCGGAAATGATTGCACATATTCGCAACCTTCCTGAGAAGCACCTGCTCCTTGACGGCGAACTGGTGATCCCGATTGGCGATCATCTCTCCTTCGATGCGCTTCAGGCCCGCCTCCATCCCGCTGCCTCGCGCATCGCCAAGCTCTCGAGGGAGACACCCGCGCAGCTTATCCTGTTCGACGCGCTGGCAATCGGCAGCAGCAACCTTCGCGACAAGCCGCTGGCGGAACGACGGGGCGCGCTTGAGGCGCTATACAGCTCGATAGCCAATTCATCACTGATCCTGTCGCCGGCCTCAGAATCGCTGGAGCAAGCAAAAACCTGGCTAGCCGAAACGGGCGGCGCCCTTGATGGCGTGATCGCCAAGTCGCTCGACGAGCCCTATCGACCAGGGGAACGCGCGATGCGGAAGGTGAAGCAATTGCGCACGGCCGATTGCGTGGTTGGCGGATATCGCAAGACTGCCAAGGGCGATGTCGCCTCACTGCTCCTTGGGCTCTATACTCAGACTGGTCATCTCGATCTTGTCGGATTCAGCTCGGGTTTCCCCGCCACCGAGCGCAAGGCCCTGATCAAAACACTCAAGCCGCATGAAGGCGGGCCGGGGTTTACCGGAAAGGCGCCCGGCGGACCCAGCCGCTGGAATCCCGACAAGAGCGGTGATTATATTGCGCTCGATCATGGGCTGATCGCCGAGGTCATCTATGACCAGATCACCGCAGGGCGGTTCCGCCACGGCACCCGCTTCCACCGATGGCGCCCTGACAAAGCGCCCGCGCAATGCACGTTCGATCAGTTGGTGCGAGAGTTGAAGCCTGCCGAACTCATTCAACTCGTCGAAAAGAGCGAGGAAATCGGGACGAAACTTCCGCCCGAAGACCTGACCTAAGCGAAGGGGACGACGCGGATCGACGCACTGAAAGCAGAGCTGTCTCGCGACTGACCTTCTTATGCCCCGATCCGCGCGCCCGTTTCGCCAGTCACGGGATCGCGACGGGGTTCAGGCACAGCGGCCATTCGGGCCTCGGCGGCATCGTCGGGCCCTTCCCGGCAGATGTCCCAGCTCAACCCTTTCGGGTACGCGCCAACAACCTGAAAATCTTCGCTGGACGCGACGCAGCGGTGGCCGGTGCCGACGGGCAACATCACCGCATCGCCCGCCACGACTTCGACCTGCCGGCCATCGGGTCCGCCGAGTTCGAGCATCGCCCTTCCGGCAAACACGCCGAGCGCTTCATGCGTGGTCGAATGATAATGATGATAGTCGAACACACCGTCACGCCAGTCGGGCGGCCAGCCGTTCTCCGCGAACAGCGCTTCAAACCGTTCGGCCAAATCCGAGTTACCGCCCTGCAATACACGGCGATAGACAATCACGGGCAACCGATCGTTGTTCGGCACCCAGCCGTTTTTGCCCAGGAGGAAGCTTTCAGTCTCCATCATGACATAGCTTTCGGGGTTCTTTTGCGTTTGGGCTTATCGGCAAGTTCGATCCAAACTGGCGCATGGTCGCTCGTTTTTTCCCAGCTACGCACATGGGCGTCAACGTGAGCATCGACCAGTCGGCTGGCGAGGGCCGGGCTGAGCAGCAGATGGTCTATTCTAAGGCCTGCATTTCGGCCGTAGGCGTTCCGGAAATAATCCCAGAAGGTGTAGATGACTTCGCCGGGATGAAGCGTGCGAAGCGCATCTGTCCAACCTTGGTCCAGCAACCGGAAATAGGCCGCCTTCACCTCAGGCGCGAACAGGGCGTCGTCGAGCCAGCGCTCGGGCTTATAGACGTCCAGATCGGTGGGCATGACATTGAAGTCACCAGCAAGCATTACTGGCAGCCCGGTTTCGAGCAACCCGGCAGCGTGATCGATCAGCCGCTCGAACCAGCGCAGCTTATAGTCGAATTTGGGGCCAGGTCGGGGATTGCCATTCGGGAGATAAAGCCCGCCAATCAGGATACCGTTGACCGCCGCCTCGAGGTACCGGCTTTGGCTCGGGTCCGGGTCGTCGGGAAGCCCTCGCCGGGTCTCGTGAATTTCTCCGACGCGGCTCAGCATCGCGACGCCGTTCCAGGATTTCTGGCCGTGCCAGATGACATCATAACCAAGATCGCGGATGGCGCCTTCGGGAAAGCGCTCCTGCGGCGCCTTCAACTCCTGGAGCACGACGACATCGGGTTCAGCTTCTTCCAGCCAACGGAGGAGGACAGGCAGCCGGCCGTTGACGCCGTTCACATTGTAGGTCGCGATCTTCACCGCCGAGCACCCGCATGTCCGGCAGCATCCCGTCGGCGGCCGCCCAAGCCTATGAAGACCTCTGGACCGACGCGCTTCATCTGCGCCACATCATGAATCCCGCCAATGGCATATCCACGAAATCCTTTGGCATGAGAGTCGTTCCAGCTTGGTCTAAGGAAGGTTCCAGCGGCCCAACGCACGTCGCTCACCCGCGGAAATGCTCGTTGAGCCGAGTGCAACCGTCGCTAAGGACGCGTTTACTTGCAGGACACAAACCTGCCGGTCGATGGATCAGGGGGCAGTCTCAACATTGATAAGCTAGGGACCGATGCAGCGAAGGCGACGCATCGTGACCAACGTCGGAAGTTCCGACCAGGACAATCAACATAAATCAGACTGAATTTGCCTGCGATCCTGCGACCAGGGGCGAACGTGCGCGTTTCAGACTTCCTATCGTCCAGTGCAGGAGCAGACCCTGGAAGACTTTGCAGGCCGGATTGCGGCCGCGGCCACTATGATCGCCGCTACGATGGCCGCTGCCAATATCGGGCCGCGAACTGCGGTCGATCTTGCAGCAGAGAACGCGACATGAGCGTCGGGCACGGAGTGGGTGTACGGGCCCTGACACTATGGAAAGCGCTGCAAGCCGAGGACGTTCTCTATCTCGCCGATGATGAACAGGAAGCGGAGGCGCTGGCCGCCGCCCTCGGCAAGCTAGCGCCCGAGAACGTTGTCATCTTCTTACCATCAAGTGACACACTGCCCGGCGACAGTGCTCCTGCTTCACCTGCGAACATTGGGCAGCGTGTTGCCGCGCTGCGCATGCTCAGGCGCTCCATGCAGGCGGGCGGCGTCAAGCCCATCGCTGTGGTAATGAGCGGCGAAGCGGCGGCAAGGCTTTATCCGGATCCAGCAGCCTTTGACGCTGCGCCGCCTACGCTGAGGGAGGGCGACAAGATCGATCCTGCGGGGTTTGCGCAGGACATGTACGCGATTGGCTATGTCAGTGACGACCGCGTAGACGAACCGGGCGAGATCGCGGTGCGGGGTGAAGTCATTGATATCTATCCGGCGGATGCCGGTGCGCCCGCTCGCATTGAGATTTCTGATGGGCAGATCGCCAGCATCCGGCATTACGACCCGGCGACCCAGCTTAGCACTGGAGATTGCGAAGCGCTGGAGATCGGCCGCGCGCTGGAGCCAACGGATGGTCGGCGTTGCAGCATTCTCGCTCATCTTCGGCCGGGGCGCCTGTTTCAAAGTGGAAAAGCCGACCAGCGCCGTCGTCGATTTGCTCGACTGGCAGCTGAGACAGGGGCCGAACAGCCGGCCGACGCCGTGGCGGAAGGTGAGTGGAGGGCGGGCGAAGAAAGCTGGAAGACAAGTGAGATTACCGATGCTCAAATCGAAGCCCTCCCCCGTTTCGCTGAGCAACGCGCACCACTCAACGCGATGGTCCGGTTTGTGAAGCCGCGGCTTGATTCCGGCGACCGATTACTGCTCGTTGGAAGCGAGCGGGATGTCCGATTCCTGCGGTCTCGCATCGCGCGCAAATTGGGTCTCGAATTACATGACGTGGCCGATCTCGGTTCCGTTCTCGCGTCTCCGAAGTCGAGTGGTGGCTCTCTAATTGCGCCGATCGACGCGGGCGCGGTCGGAGACCGATTGATCATGCTGGCGGCCGCCGATCTCTTGGGCAGCCGGGCGTTGCTGAACGAGGCCCCGGAGACGGCATCGTCAGAAATTGCGCGCGCAGGCGGCGATATTCGCGTGGGCGATGTGGTCGTCCATGAAGACCATGGCGTCGCGCGAGTGCTCGGGCTCAATGCCGCGCCAGCCGAAGGCGGATCGGAAGCGATCATTTTGGAATATGCCGGCGGTACCCGCCGACTGGTGCCTGCCGGAGAGGCGGGGCGTATCTGGCGCTATGGCGCCGATGCGGACGCAGTAAAGCTCGACAAGCTTGACGGCACGAGCTGGACGAAGCGGCGTAGCGAGATAGACGAGGCGACGGCGGCCAACGCAAAGGCGCTTTTGAAGCTGGCGCAACAGCGCATGAATACAAAAGCCCCTTTACTGGAGCCGGAGGCGGCCGCCTATGAGCGCTTCGTTGCGACCTTCGCGTTCAATGAGACGGCTGATCAGGCACGGGCCATCGCAGCCGTGCGCGATGACCTTGCCAGCGGTCGTCCAATGGACCGACTGATCATTGGCGATGTAGGCTATGGAAAGACCGAAGTTGCCCTCCGGGCTGCGGCATTGGCTGCCCTTGCCGGGCATCAAGTCGTGGTGGCAGCGCCGACTACTGTGCTTGTGCGCCAGCACCTCGAAACGTTCGAACGCCGCTTCGCAGGGCTGGGAGTCAAAGTCGCTAGCCTATCCCGCCTTTCGAGTGCGGCAGAGAAAAAGGTCGTCAAGGCTGGCTTGGCGGACGGATCGATCGACATCGTCATCGGAACGAGCGCGGTAATGGCGAAGGACGTGCGCTATGCGAAGCTGGGTCTCGTTGTCATAGATGAGGAGCAGCGTTTTGGTGCAGCTGACAAGGCGAAGCTGCGCGGCCGGGCCGACGTCCATTTGCTCGCGATGAGCGCAACCCCGATCCCGCGAACCCTCCACCGGGCGATGATCGGACTTCAGCAGATTTCCGTCATCGCAACGCCGCCAGCGCGCCGCCAGCCGATCCGCACCAGCCTTGCCGAGCCGAACGACGCGCAGATCAGAACGGCCTTGCTACGCGAGCGCTCGCGGGGCGGGCAAAACTTCGTCGTCGTGCCACGGATCGAGGATCTCGCGCCCCTCTCAGAGCGATTGCGGCGCATCACGCCCGATCTTGTGCTGATTGAGGCGCATGGCAAGCTGCCGGCGGCGGAGATTGACGCGGCTATGGTCCGTTTCGCCAATGGCGAGGGCGATGTGCTCCTCGCAACGAATATTATCGAGGCGGGTCTGGACGTGCCGCGCGCCAATACCATGCTCGTTTGGCACGCCGACCGTTTCGGCCTCGCCCAGCTTCATCAACTGCGCGGACGGGTCGGCCGGGGCAATAGGCGGGGACAGGTCATGCTGTTCACCGAGGGTGGGACGATTGCCGAGCAGACGATGAAGCGCCTGCGAACGCTTACTACTTACGACCGACTTGGCGCGGGATTCGAGATAAGTGCAGCAGACCTTGATCAGCGCGGCGCCGGCGATCTGTTAAGCGATGCTCAGGCGGGGCATATGAAGCTCATGGGCGTCGACCTTTACCAGCATTTATTCGAGGCGGCGTTGAGGGCCGCACGCGGCGAGGATGACGGGCTTTGGCTCGCGGAGGTGAATGTTGGAACGGCCGGCGCGTTGCCCGAGGACTGGATTCCCGACGTCGACATTCGTCTGGGTCTCTATGTGCGGATCGCCAGGGCGAGCGACGAAGGAGAACTCGAAGCCTTACAAGAAGAGCTGATCGATCGGTTCGGCTCGCTCCCGGATGCTGCTGAGCGACTTCTTGCGGTCGCGCGGATCAGGCTGCTCGCTCGATTGGCCCAGATAGAGAGGGTCGACGCAGGACCTGCAGCAATCGCGCTGACTCCGCGCGGACGGCGCAGGAAGGTCCCGACCGGGCTGGTCCATAAAGACGGACGCTGGCTGCTCAAGGAGCGGATCGCTGAGGAAGAGCAACTGGAGCGGCTGGCAGGCGTGCTGCACGCCATCGCGCGATAATCGCATTGGTTGTGTCGTTGCGTTTCTTACACCCTCTGCGACGCGCTTTATAAGACCAGAGGGACGCTTGCCAACTTTTCATCTTTTGGGCTCCCTTGACTAATCCTGGCGCGGCGAGCGGGCTCCCCCGGGGCCACTACCGCCTCGCCAGCTGAGCCAGCCAGACCGGCCCGGAACTTATGCCAATCGACCTGAGCGAATGGCGGCTTTCGGAACACGAGCAACGTAGACCGCACGACCGCAACCAAGGCGAAGCCACATGCTGCTTTCTAACGACAGGCTTGCTGATGACGAGTAGTGAACGATCACCTACGTCCTGACCCTATGTGACCGCAATCAAGCTCGCCTCATTGTCAATTCAGGCTATGTCACGGCTGCCCCAGCTCGAAGTAGGTGCGGTGACTTAAGGAAAGCCAGAAGATCAACTCCCATGGAGCACAGTGCGGAAAGAACCTGCTGGACGTCGATGCCATAGCCGTGCTGATGACGGGCCTGTGATTATATGTGAGGCGGAACGGCGCCAGCGAACTGAGGGATGCACGACATGATGATGAGCCGGCTGGTATCAACGTCCTGCCTCACCTTCATCTGCGCAAGCAGCGCGGCGCTGGTGCATGCGCAACCTGCAGGGGCTGGACAAGCAGAAGTGCGATCCGCACCGGCCCAAGCGGCTGGCGCGATCCTGCCAACGCCGGAACAGCGCTTTGAAGGCAAGATCGGCCGTACGCTCGCGCAATCCGATCCGCCGAAATATGCGCCCTTGCCCAAGCCGCCGGCAGGGGCGCCGAACGTTCTGGTCATCATCACCGACGATGTGGGGTTCGGCGCCACCACACCGTTCGGCGGCCCGGTGCCGACACCGACCTTCGAGGCGCTCGCCCATGATGGGCTGCGCTACAACCGCTTCCACACGACCGCGCTTTGCGCACCGACCCGCGCCTCGCTGCTGACCGGCCGCAATCCGCATCGCGTCGGCTTTGGCGCCATTACCGAAATGGGCACGGGCTATCCCGGTTACACGACGATCCTGCCCAAGAGCGCAGCGACGGTCGGCGAGGTGCTGCGCCAGCATGGCTACGGCACGGCGTGGTTCGGCAAGAACCACAATACCCCGGAATGGGAACAGAGTGCCGCCGGTCCGTTCGACCGCTGGCCCAACGGGCTGGGCTTCGATTATTTCTATGGCTTCATGGGCGGCGCGACCAGCCTGTGGAACCCCTCCTTGTTCGAGAACCAGCTTCCGCTCGCCCGCGGAAATTTCCCGCCGGGCTATCATCTTGAGCGCGACATGGCCGATCACGCGATCGAATGGATCCGCATGCAGGGGATTTCGGCACCGGGTCGGCCCTTCTTCATGCTCTATGCACCGGGCACCTCGCACAGCCCCCATCATGCCCCGGCCGACTGGATCGCGCGGTTCAAGGGCCAGTTCGATCAGGGCTGGGACAAGATGCGCGAGCAAATTCTGGCGCGGCAGATCGCGGCCGGCGTCGTCCCGGCCGGGACCAAGCTGACGCCGCGCCCCGCCTCCATTCCCGCCTGGGACACGCTCGGCCCGGACGAGCGGCGGCTCTACGCCCGGATGATGGAGACCTACGCGGGCGCCCTCTCTTATGCGGATCACCAGATCGGCCGGGTCATCGAGACGCTGCGGGCGTCCGGCCAGCTTGAAAACACGCTCGTCATCTACATTCAGGGCGACAATGGCGGGAGCGGCGAAGGCGGCCTGAACGGATCGACCAACGACATCGCCGCGATCAACGGGATGCGCCCTGATCTCACGACAATGCTGGGCCAGATCGACAAGCTGGGCGGCCCGGAACTCTATAATAATTACCCCGTCGGCTGGGCCTGGGCGATGAACGCGCCGTTCCAGTGGACCAAGCAGGTTGCCTCCCATCTCGGTGGCACGCGCAATGGCCTGGTGGTGTCCTGGCCTGCGCGGATCAAGGCGCATGGCGAAGTGCGCACGCAGTTCCACCATGTCGCGGACATCGTCCCGACCATCTATGAGGCGGTGGGCATCACGCCGCCCGAGCAGGTGGATGGTGTGACGCAGATGCCGCTCGATGGCATCAGCATGGCCTATAGTTTCGGGCAGGCCGATGCGCCAGGCCGCCGCCACGAGCAGATTTTCGAACTGCAAGGCAATGCCGGCCTGTACCGCGACGGCTGGTTCCTCAGCAGCACCCCGACCCGCGCACCGTGGGATTTCGCCGGGCCCGGCGGCCTGCCCACCGACAATGGCTGGGAGCTCTATAATCTCTCCGAGGACTTCTCCCAGTCGCGCAATCTGGCGGCGCAGGAGCCGGAGCGGCTGAAATCGATGATCGACCAGTTCTGGGCGGACGCCAAGAGCGGGGACATTCTGCCGCTCGACAACCGCTCCTTCGCGCGCTGGTCGAGCCGCAATCGCCCCACGCTGCTGGCCGGGGAGACACGCTTCACCTACCAGCCCACGTCACGGCCGATCACCGGCCCCGGCTTCCCTGATCTGGCCGGCCGCTCGTGGCGGGCAGAGGCGGATATCGCCCTTGCGAAAGGCATACGCGCCGAGGGCACGCTGGTCATGAACGGCAGCCGTTATGGCGGCTGGAGCCTCTACATGACAGGCGGGCGACCGACCTTCCTCTACAAGGCCTCGGATTCACCCGGCGACATTCTGCGCCTGCAGGGCCCTGCCCTTCCCGCCGGCAAACACCGCATCTCGGTTGCGGTGACCGACAATGGGCAGGGCAAGCCCGGCGATGCGGTGCTGCACGTGGATGGCGTCGCTGTAGGCCAAGGTCAGATCAAGCGGACCATTCCCGCCATCATTCGCGGCGGCGGCGCCATCGGGCGCAGCTTCGACACGCTGGACGGCAGCTTCACGGCCCCCTTCGCCTTTAACGGGCAATTGGACAACGTGACAATCGAGGTAGCGCAGGAATAGTTCGGATATTTGCAGAACGCTTCGGGTGTCGCGCGTCGCTCGTAAGACAAAGGCCAACAGCGCATGCGACACACACACCGTCAGTCGATACGTTCCATGAAAATGGTGTCGCAACATCGATCCCGAGTTGTAGCAAACGTCTAATGAGCAAAGGGCAGGTTTCAGCGACCATTCGAGCAGTGAATGTCGGCTATGCCGGCGCTTCCACGCGCCTGTTTCAAGCACGTGCCAATGATAGGTTTTGGGGAGAACTGACATTCACGGAAGGTCTGCTTGAAGGGCGACCAAGTCCCGGAGTTACGGACTCGCAAATAGAGGCCGCCGTCGGAATAGATGCTTGACGTTGAGTTTGTGCCGCGTGCGCATAAGCCATGGCGGTATGCCGGGTATTACAATGGATTAAGCCGTAAAATCGGTCATAAAACCGGCCGAGTTTGCACACGATCTACCGCGGACGGAGACGGATGGCCTCTTTGCCGAATTCCTAGGATTCAAGAAAATTTGCGTACGCGCTGGATCGGGAGCGATCACTGAGGCGCAGGAACTGGCGGAGAGGGTGGGATTCGAACCCACGGTACGGTTGCCCGTACACCGCATTTCGAGTGCGGCGCATTCGACCACTCTGCCACCTCTCCGCAGAGGTTTTCGCGTCGCAGTGCCCAAAGAGAGGGCGCCGCTGCGGTAGTCGAGCGCGCGCTGTTAGCGGATGATCAGGGCTTTGCCAAGCAGTCGGTGCGGGAAAACTTGCACTCGGTGCCGGCGACACTAAATCTGTCTCATGAATCAAGCCCAAGCCCGCAAGTCATTCTCTTCCGTGACGCACATTCCGACGATCAGTGCCGCCCATCGCGTGTCGCACGCGCATTTCGGCATTGGGGAGAAGGTCCGGCACCGCCTGCTGGGGTTTCGCGGGGTTGTGTTCGATATCGATCCGGTCTTTTCCAACAGCGAGGAATGGTATGAGGCCATTCCCGAGGCGATGCGGCCGGAGCGGGACCAGCCTTTCTACCATCTGTTCGCGGACAATGGTGAAGCGACCTATGTCGCTTATGTGAGCCAGCAGAATCTGGTGGCCGACGGAACCGACGAGCCGATCGATCATCCCGCTGTCACCGCCTTGTTCGGCGAGCATCGCGGCGGGCATTATGCGCTCGACCCGAGCTACTGGCACTGAACTGACGGGCGGCGCCTCGCCTGTTGTAGTCGGGGCTATGCCTGTCTTCAGGATTTGATCCGCCACCCCTGCCGTAGCCCGATGTAGCAGACGGCGGCCAGCACGAGGTTGAGCGCCAGCAGGAGCGCCGCGCCCACCGCGATGGGCGAATCGGCCGCGGCGAGGAAGCCATAGCGGAAGCCGGAAATCGCGTAGAAGAACGGATTGACGTGGCTGATCGCTCGCATGATCGGCGAGACATGATCCATCGAGTAGAAGGTGCCGGAGAGCAGCGACAGCGGCGCAACGAGAAAGTTGGTGACGGCAGCGGCATGATCGAACTTTTCCGCCCAGATGCCGGTGAGAATGCCGAGGAAGCCCAGCATCGCCGAGCCGGCAATGCCGAAATAGACGACCGCCCAGAGATGATGCGGGGCCACATGGACGCCCGGCCAGGCCAGCATCGCCAGCCAGATCGCGCCACCGACGAAAGCCGCACGGGTCACCGAGGCCGCGACGAGGGCGAACAGCAGTTCCCCGGCGGAGAAAGGCGGCATGAGATAATCGACGATCGTGCCCTGCAGCTTGCCGGCGAGCACCACGGTGGCGGTATTCTGGAAGCTGTTCTGCACCATCGCCATGATGATGAGGCCGGGCGCCACGAAATCGGCGAAGGGCACGCCCATCACCATCAGGCCGCCACGCCCCAGCGCGACGGTGAAGATGATCAAGAACAACAGGCTGGTAAGCGCCGGCCCCCAGATCGTCTGCAGATGCACCTTGAGGAAGCGGCGGACTTCCTTGAGATAGAGCGCCTTCATCCCGGACCAGTTGACGCCGTGGATGACGGGAACGCCCGGTTCATGACGAATGAGCGGTTGGGTGTGCGAGGAAGCAGGTTCGGCCATGAAACTGCCCTATCGCGTCCCACCCGCAGCAGCAATGGCGCAGCGATACTGTGCCGCCCGGCTTTGTCGATGACAGGCCGTTTGACCTTTGGGCCATGGATGCCCATATGACCCGATCATTTGAAGGAATAGGCATGTCCTGGACAGACGAACGCATCGATCAGCTCCGGCAGATGTGGGAGCGCGGCATGACTGCGAGCCAGATCGCTGAAGAGCTGGGCGGCGTGAGCCGCAACGCCGTGATCGGCAAGGCGCACCGCCTTGGCCTGCAGTCGCGCCCCTCCCCCGTGAAGGCGGCGGACTCCAGCCGCGCTGCTGCGCCGCAAAGCCGCAAGGCCGCGCCTCCGCCGGCACCCGCCGCACCCAAGGCGGAAGCCGCGCCGGCGCCCGAGCCGCGCATCGCAAAGCCGCAGCCCAAGGCGCCGCCGGTGGTGGAAGCACGGCCGCAGCCGCCCGTCGCGGCCCAGCCTGTTGCCGACGCCCCTCCGCCGCCTCCCCAGCCCCGGATCGTCTCGGTTGGCCCCGGCGGCTTCCTGCGGCAGGGTCCGGGCGAGATGCAGCAGCCGATTCCGCCGGCACCGCCGCGCCGGCTGGTTCCGGCCAAGCCCAGCCCGGAAATCGCAGACAAGACTAGCCTGCTCGATCTCAACGAGAAGATCTGTAAATGGCCGATGGGCCATCCGGGCGAGCCGGACTTCCACTTCTGCGGTGAAAAGGTGAACCCTGGCTTCCCTTATTGCGTGGAACATTGCGGGCGGGCCTATCAGGCGCAGCTGCCGCGTGGCACGCGCCGTCCCCCGCCGCCCATGCCTTATGGCGGCCCACGGGTGCGCTGAGGCATCAAGCGATGACATAAAAAAGGGGCCGGTTTCGGCCCCTTTTCTGTATCTGGCATTCCAGTGCGACGTACACCCTCCCGCCTTATGAAGCGGGAGGGCGCAATCGATCTTAGAAGCGGAAGCTCGCCGTCGCGCGAACGGTGTGATGATCGAACACATCGTTGGTGCGCTGGATGTCGGTGAAGCCAGCCGGCGTAATCACGAACGGGTTCGTCAGCGAGGGCGGCGTGCCTTGGCCGGCGCGAACCGTGTAGCCATCCGTGTTGAAGCGGGTGTAGCGATACTGCACGCCGATCGAGAAGTTCTGGCTCACGCGCTGCTCGATGCCGCCGCCAGCGGTCCAGCCCCACTCATCCGCGCTTTCGTTGGACTCGGTGAAGGTGTTGAACGTGTTGCTGGTGGCGAAGTTGTTCTTGATCTTGGCGTAGGCGACACCGCCGGTGCCGTAGATCAGCGTGCCGGTGCCGAGTGCCAGACCAGCGCGCAGACGGGCGTTGGCATCCCAGTCAATCCGACGCGACAGGACATAGCTGGCCGGGGTCGTGCTGAAGCCGCTGACCGAATTACCGATCATCGTGCGACCGCCTTCGATGACAGCGCCGACGACAAAGTTGCCCATCTGCATGTCATAACCGGCATGGACACCCCAAGCGACGCGACGATCCTTGTCACCGGCACAGGAGCCGGGCGTGGCACCAAGCGCGCGGCCGCGGCAGAAGCCGGGCGCGAAGGCATTGCCGGGGACAGCCGTGGAAACGGTATCGCCATAATTGCCGTCATTGTTGGTGTCGAAGGTCAGCGTCTCGAGCGTGTCGCGGTCATAATTGGGCTGCCAGGCCATGCCGAGCGAGCCACCGACATACGGACCGGTCCAATCACCCGCGCCATCCTGCGCCAGAGCCGGAGCGGCCAGCAGGCCTGCCATGGCGGTGGTGAGCGAAATGAGAGCGATCTTTTTCATACAATAAATCTCCTGCCTCTGAACTGGCTGGCCGCAATACGTTCACCCCCTCGAATTGGTTTCGCGAACTCGCTCACAAAATTCTGTTAACCACGACACCTGTCTCTTTTTTGTAACGCTTTGGCCGCGAATATTGCTGCCAGATGAACGAAACGGTCGCGATTATTGATTTTGCGTACTTCGTTGCTCACAAAGCGGTCTGCATCTGCAGGCTATTCTATTGCATTTGGCCGCGGTGCGGCGCTGCGATGATCGATCCGCTAGAGCGCTTGGGCGCCGACATGGTTCCACCACCCGCCGGATAAGATCACGCCGCTTGCGCCCGTGACTCCGCTGGCCCTATAGTTCCCGCATGTCCGACAACCTGTTCGACCAGAACATCGCCCGCACAACCGAAAGCTACGACGCCTCCGCCATTGAGGTGCTGGAGGGGCTGGAGCCGGTGCGTCGCCGCCCCGGCATGTATATCGGCGGCACGGATGAGCGCGCCCTGCACCATCTCGCCTCCGAAGTGCTCGACAACGCGATGGACGAAGCGGTCGCCGGCCACGCTACCCGCATCGAGGTGACGCTGGAGGCGGGCAATCGGCTGACGATCACCGACAATGGCCGCGGCATCCCGGTGGACCCGCACCCCAAATTCCCCGGCAAGTCGGCGCTGGAGGTCATCCTCACCACCCTGCACTCGGGCGGCAAATTCTCGGACAAGGCCTATGCGACCTCGGGCGGCCTGCATGGCGTCGGCATCAGCGTGGTCAACGCGTTATCCGCGGACACCGAGATCGAGGTGGCGCGCAATCGCGAACTGTTCCGCCAGCGCTTCTCCAAGGGGCACCCTGTGGGTCCGCTGGAGAAGGTGGGCGCGGCGCCCAACCGGCGGGGCACCAGCGTCAGCTTCACGCCGGATAGCGAGATTTTCGGCGAACTGAAGTTCAAGCCCTCCCGGCTGCACCGCCTCGCCCGCTCCAAGGCCTATCTCTTTGCCGGTGTGGAAATCCGCTGGAAATGCGATCCGGCTATCATCACGGATGACACCCCCGCCGAGGCGGTGTTCCAGTTCCCCGGCGGCCTCTCCGATCATCTGCGTGAGCAGCTGGGCAATCGCGAGTGCGCGACGGCGGAGTTCTTCCGCGGCACGCAGGATTTCCCGGACGGTGTCGGGCGCGTGGAATGGGCCATCGCCTGGCCGCTCTGGTCCGACGGTTCCACCAGCTGGTACTGCAACACCATCCCGACACCCGACGGCGGCACCCACGAGACCGGCCTGCGCGGCGCGGTCACCAAGGGCATCCGCGCCTTTGGCGAGTTGGTCGGCCAGAAGAAGGCCAAGGACATCCAGACGGACGACATCATGTCCGGCTGCGAGCTGATGCTGAGCGTGTTCATTCGCGATCCGCAATTCCAGAGCCAGACCAAGGACCGGCTGACCAGTCCCGAAGCCGCGCGGCTGGTGGAAGCGGCGATGCGCGACCATTTCGACCATTTCCTCACCGACAATATGGACCGGGGCAAGGCGCTGCTCGGCCATGTGCTGGAGCGGATGGACGAGCGCCTGCGCCGCAAGCAGGAAAAGGAAATCAAGCGCAAGACGGCGACCTCAGGCCGCAAGGTCCGCCTGCCGGGCAAGCTGACAGATTGCTCGTCAGATGACCCCGAGGGCACTGAACTGTTCATCGTGGAAGGCGACAGCGCCGGCGGCAGTGCCAAGCAGGCGCGTGATCGCAAGACACAGGCGATCCTGCCGATCCGCGGGAAGATCCTGAACGTCGCCTCGGCCACCTCTGCCAAGATCCTCGCCAATCAGGAAATCGCGGACCTGATCCTCGCCATCGGCTGCGGCACCCGCAAGGACTGCAACCCGGACAATCTGCGCTATGAGCGCATCGTCATCATGACCGACGCCGATGTCGATGGCGCGCATATCGCCACCTTGCTGATGACCTTCTTCTTCCAGGAGATGCCCGAGCTTGTGCGCCGCGGCCATCTCTACCTCGCCCAGCCGCCGCTCTATCGCCTCGTGGCGGGCGGCAAGAGCTGGTATGCGGCGGACGATGCCGCACTCGCCAAACTGCGCAGCGGCGAGCTCAAAGGCAAGAAGCTGGAGGTCAGCCGCTTCAAGGGCCTGGGCGAGATGAACCCCATGCAGCTGCGCGAGACCACCATGGACCCCAAGAAGCGCAAGATGATCCGCATCACGCTGCCGCAGGAATATGAGGAACGCGCGGGCGTGAAGGATCTCGTCGATCGGCTGATGGGCACCAATCCCGCGCATCGCTTCGCGTTCATTCAGGAGAATGCCGCGCAGGTCGACGAGGACGTCATCGACGCCTGAGCCGGGCGAGCCCACGGAATTTCGCGCTTGAAACCGCCCGTAACGGGAGCGTTATCCCGCGCCTCGCGTTTCCCCACCAAGCAGTCGGGAGACATATGTGCGCACTGGAATTTTTGGATCATCGTTGCTGGCGGTCGCGCTGCTTCTTTCAGGTTGCGATAACACAAAGGACAATCAGGATCAGGCCGGCGTCGCGCTGGAAGACATGCAGTGGAGCGACGAGGCAACCGATCAACTGACCG
Source organism: Sphingobium sp. B8D3A (assembly GCF_025961995.1). NCBI lineage: Bacteria > Pseudomonadati > Pseudomonadota > Alphaproteobacteria > Sphingomonadales > Sphingobiaceae > Sphingobium > Sphingobium sp. B8D3A. The sequence goes on from NZ_JAOQOS010000001.1 coordinate 2,991,867, forward strand.
AAGCGCTGGCCCAGCGCGCCGCCCATGGTCTGGACCAGAAGGATTTCGGCCTCGCCGGCTCGGGTGAAAAGGCCGACAAGACCCAGCTCACCAAGGCCGCGCTCGCTTATGCGCAGGCGCTGGCGCGGGGCGCGACCGACCCAACCAAGCTGTATGAAATCTATACCGTCCCCCGCCCCTCGCCCGACCTTCGCGCCGGGCTTGCGCAGGCCTTGCGGGAGGGCAAGGTCGGCGCGTGGCTGGCCAGCCTCGCGCCGCAGGATGCAAGCTATCGCAAGCTGTCCGAGACCTATCTCGCGCTGCGCAAGCAAGGCAATGGCGCCAGCACCGAAATTCCTGCAACCAGCGCGCCGCTCAAGCCGGGTGAGAGCGACCCCCGCATCCCGGCCATAGCCCGGCAGCTCGTGGCGACGGGTTATCTCGACAAGGCGAATGCCAGCACGGACACGCGCTACACCCCAGCAATCGCCGCCGCCGTGCGGGCCATGCAGGCGGACTATGGCATCGCGACCGACGGGGTGATCGGGGATGATGCGCTGAAGATCATCAACCTGTCAGACGCTGACCGCGCCCGCGCCATCGCGGTGAACATGGAGCGGATGCGCTGGCTCGAACGCACGCCGCCTGCGACGCGCATCGATGTGAACATTGCGGCGGCCCGGCAGAGCTACTGGCGCGACGGCAAGTTGGCCGATGTGCGCCGGGTGATCGTGGGCGAACCGGACCATGAAACGCCGATGCTCGGATCGCCCATCTATCGCCTCGTCGCCAACCCGACCTGGACCGTGCCCCGCTCTATCGAAGAGAGGGAACTGGCCGACAAGGGCGCGGACTATCTCCGCCGCAACAACATGGCGCGGAAGGACGGCTGGATCGTCCAGCAGCCCGGGCCGAAGAATTCGCTCGGGCTCGTCAAATTCGACATGAAGAACGGCCACGCCATCTATCTACACGACACGCCGGCCAAGCAGCTGTTCGATGACGTCCAGCGCCAGCGCAGCCATGGGTGCGTGCGCGTGCAGGACGCGCTTGGCTTTGCCGACATGATCGCGCGGGACGAAGGCGTGACGGCCGAATGGCAAAAGGCACGCGAAACCGGCAAGGAGAGCTTTGTCCCCCTGCCCCGCGAAATCCCGGTGCGGCTGCTCTACCAGACCGTGATCTTCGACGACGCCGGCGATCCGGTGGTCCGCGACGATCCTTATGGGTGGAACAACCCCGTCGCCGCCGCGCTTAGCTTCGGCTCGGGGTCGGAACGGCGGGTGCGGGGCGATCGCGGCGATATTGGGCCGTGATCCACTTGGTGCCGGGCGGTTTAGGCTAATCCTCCACCCGGCGCCGGCCGGGCCGCAGCAGATAGCGCCACACCCCGACAAGGTTGATGACGAGCAGCACGATGTTCTGCACGCCGATGCCTTCGCTCTCCGGCTGGAGGAAACCCCAGCCGATAAGCGCCATGGAACTGGTGACGAAAATCACCATCGCCCAGCCCGTCCACAGCCGGCCGAGATTGAGCGACACGATGAGCGCGGCCAGCGTCGCCGCGGCCGCGCCATAATATTGTAAGGCTGTCAGCAAGCCGTCAGACATGCAGGTCAGGCCGCATCGACATGACGACCTTCAGCAAATTCCTCGATGATCTTGGCGCAGAAGGCGTCCAGATCATCCGGCGTGCGGCTGGTGACGAGGCCGTTGTCGACGACCACTTCCTCATCCACCCAATCACCGCCGGCATTTTCGATGTCGGTCCTGACTGTGGGGTACGAAGTGAGCGTGCGCCCCTCGACCACATCGGCCTCGACGAGCAGCCACGGACCATGGCAGATCACGCCGATGGGTTTGCCAGCCTCGGCGAAGGCGCGAACCAGATCGATGACATCGTCATCGCCGCGCAGCTTGTCTGCGCCGACGCTGCCGCCGGGGATGATCAGGCCGTCGAAGTCATCGACGGACACATCGGCAACCGCGCGATCGACGGTGTAGCTGCCGCCGGGGTCGAGATCATTATTGTTGGTCTTGGCTTCACCCGTCTCGATGCCGATCACGGTGACGGTGGCGCCCGCCTTGGTCACGGCATCGCGGGGTTGAACGAATTCAGGCTCTTCCGTGCCGCGCGGCGCGATGAGGATCGCGATGGATTTTCCTTCCAGACTCATGGGGTCTCTGCCTTTCCTTGCGTTTGGGGATATTCCGGACAACGCACCGGCAGACGTTCCGAGCCCGAAGGACGTGCAAGACAGGCTGAACCGAACCAATCATGCGCCAGCGGCGGAGCAGGCCCTCCGCCGCCAGCGCGCTCATTGAGGGTTAGAAGCGGGCGCGAACGCCGCCGTAAACCGCGCGGCGCTCGACCGGGTAATAGATCGCGGAAGTTCCCGTGGCAGCGATCACTGCCGAAATGTCGCCGATCGCCTTCTTGTCGGTAATGTTCCTCACGTCGAGGAACAGGTCGACCCCGCTCGTCAGCGTCGCGCCTGCTGTCAGGCCAAGCAGCGCATAGCCGGGCGTGCGCGTGCTGTTGGCGTAATCGGCAAACGCCCCCTGCGGCACCCATTCGAGATTGGGCGCGACGTTGAGCGCCGGCGTCCCGATCCGTACTTCGCTGCGCAGCACATTCAGCGGCACGACCGGCAGGCGGTTGTTCTGGAAAACCGCATCGTTGACGAAGTGGAAGTCCGAATATTGCCAGATCTGGCGCAGGCGCAGCCAGGGGTTCGGCGCGAGGCTGACGGCGGCCTCGATGCCACTGTGCCGCGTGCGATCCGCGTTGAAGGTGGCGGCCGGAACGGTGGTGCCATTGGGGGAATATTGCAGCAGCTCATCGCGCAGGGTGGCACGGTAGGCGGTGATATCCCAGCTCACCATGCCCGCCTGCCCGCGGGTGCCGATTTCCGCCGTCCAGGCCGTCTGCGGAGCGATGGCCGCAATGAGCGTGCTGACCGGCGGCGTGCCGACGCTCTGGAAGACCTCCCCGAAGCCCGGGAATTCCGCCGAGCGGCTGTAGTTGGCGAAGAGCTGAATGTCCGGGGTCGGCTCGATGAGCACGCCGAACTTGGGCGAGAATTCATTGAACGCCAACCGCCCGCTCTGCCCCGTGGAGAGCAGCACTGTGCGCTTGCGGAAGCCATCGGCATAAATGCCACCGGCAATCAGCGTGACGCCCGGCACCGGCTGCAGGCGCGCCTCGCCATAGACATTGGCGGTGCGCGCCGTCTGATCGGCATCGAAGGTCAGCGCGCCGCGTTCCCCATTCACATTCCGATACTGGCGCGCCCGCGTCTCGCCGTGGCGAAACTCGCCGCCCAGCGTGAAGGAGAGAATGTCCGCATCATGATCCAGCCGGGCGAAGACGCCCCGGTCGGTCGATTTCTGATCGATCACTTCATAGATGGGGTGGAACAGATCCTTCATGTTGAGGAAGGCCCCGACATCGAGCCGGGTCTGCCCCCAATCGAAGCGGGTTCGGTTCTGCAGGCGGATCGAGTCGATATCCCGCCCCTGATCGCCGCTGAAATTGCCTTTTTGCGGATTATTCAGAACATCCGTAGCGGTAAGCGCGCCGGGCAGATCCTGACGGATGCGGTTGAGGCTCGCATAGAAGCGCGTGCTCACAACGTCGGACAGAGCGAGGCCGACATTGCCATGGACGCGCATGCTCTCGCGATGGGCGTGCTGGCGGTCGCCATCCGAGGTATCGGCGCTCATGCCGACCCAATAGTCGGCCGGGCCACTGTTGCCGCCATAGGCCGCCAGCCCCCGGACTGTCTCGAAGCTGCCGGCATCGGCGCGCAAATACAGGCCGGGCGCATCCTTGCCGGTGGGGGTCACGCCATTGATCGCGCCGCCCAGCGTGCCCGAGCCGAAGCGCAGGGCATTGGCGCCGCGATAGACCTCCAGCCGCTCGAAGAAGATCGGGTCCAGTTCCTGAAAGTCGCCATTGTCGTCAGCGAGATTGATCGGCGCGCCATCCTGCAGCAGCGTGATGCCGCGCATGTGGTAGCCGCGCGAGAGGCCCGAGCCGCGAATGGAGAGGCGAACCTCCTGCCCGTAGCGAGGCTGGGTGTAGACGCCGGGCGAGAAGGCGAGCGTATCGCGCAGTGAGACAATGGTCTTGTCGGCATAATCCTCGTGCCGCACGACATCGGTGCCGCCCGGCGTGGCGCGGGCGAGCCGCTCGGCTTCCTGCGTTTGGGACTGGCCCACGACGATGATGGTGCGCTCGCCATCGGCGGCGGCATCAGCCGCCTCCTCGGCAAAGGCGGGCGTGGCCATGGCGAGCATGGTTGCGAGAGCGATAAAGGACGTTTTCATGATGATGTCTCCCCCCGTTCGGGGTCTGAAATATGGTGGGTCAGGCGATCAGGCGGCGAAGTTCGGCAAGGGCCGCATCTTCGCTATCCTGATCGCTCAGCAGGGATTGCAGGCGCCCGTCACGATCCATGAGGATGACGAAGGCGCTGTGATCGATGGTGTAATCGCCGCCCTCGAGCGGGACCTTCTGGTAAAAGACCCGGAATGACTTCGCGGCGTCGGCAATCTGCGTTGGCGAACCGGTGAGGCCGAGAATGGGCGTGCCGAACAGATCGACATAAGCACCCACATCGGCCGGCTTGTCATGGCCGCTATCCACCGAGACGAAGACGATGCGGAACTTGTCCCCATCGGCACCCATCGCCTTGCGCAGATGCGCCATGCGGCTGAGCGTCGTCGGGCAAATATCCGGGCAGCGCGTAAAGCCGAAAAAGATCGCATAGGGCTTGCCCTTGAGCGTCTGCGCGGTCACGGGCTTTCCATTTCGGTCGACCAGCGAGAAATGCTGGCCGACATCGGCCGGCGCCCCCGCAATCACTTGCGGCGGACCTTGGGTGACGAACCGCAGGGCCAGCAGAATACCAAGGCCAAGGGCAGCGAGCGCCACCAGCAGCCAGAGCCACAAGCGAATGCGAGCCAGCCGGCGCGGATCACTGTCCGCCATGGCTGCCTCCATAAGTGACGGCCTCGACGGCGAACCAGACCTGCACCTTGCCGACGCGGGCGAAGTCGAGCGTGACGGGAATGGTCTCGCCCCGGACCAGCGGGCGCTTGAGGCCCATGAACATGATATGGAAGCTGCCCGGCTTGAGCGTCACCGAGCCGCCGGCCGGGATCGGCAGGCCATGCTTGAGCGGCCGCATCCGCATGACACCGCCCTCCATGCTCATGCTGTGGATTTCGACGCGGGTGGCGACCGGCGTGCTACCGCCAGTGAGGCGCTCATCCGCACGGGCGCTGTTGGTGATAGTGAGGAAACCGCCGCTGGCGGACTGGCCCCGCGCGGTTTCCCGTGCCCAGGGTCGATCGATGGTGAGGACGTCTTTCTTGACGCCCTGCGCGGTGGCAGGCGCCACCAGAGCTGCGGCGAGACCCGCCGCGATTAGGATAGGAATTTGCATTGAGAAACACTCCGACATGCCCGCGCGTGACGACGCGCCGGCAGAACCGACAAATCAGCTCAGATTGTCAGGCGTTGGCCGGAGGACCGCGTAACGGGGGACGGAGATAGGTCTCATGCCGAGGCAGCCGCAGATCGGTCTGCAGCAGGGCCGTCGCGAAGATGAACGCCAGCGCGGCTTCGAGCACGACCGGATCGGTTGCGGCAAGCGCCTGAGCCGTCAGGCCACCGAAGGCGCAGGTCTGATCCGATTGGGTCTGCGGCGTCTTGTCCTTGCCCTCGACGGGAATGTGCAGCGTGATCGGCCCGGCCCCGCCGGACGAACACAGCTCGACGGTGAGCGTCTTGCCACTGACGACGGGCATGAAGCCCGCCGGCATCAGCGCCTTGAACAGCAACGCGAGGCCGAGCAGCGTGGCAGCCCAGCAGCGGTGCGAAAGAACAAGGCGGCGCATATGCAACACGGCCGCGCTCCTAATCCCCTCCGCCGCATTTGTCACCCGCGAACGGATAAAACCTCACGGCGCGCAGGCAGGAGCGGATTTTCTAGAACAGATAGCTCAGGCTGTGCAGCGTGAGACCGACCAACCCTCCGACAAGGGTGCCGTTGATACGGATATATTGCAGATCGCGCCCGACCGCATTTTCCAGCCGCCCGGTGATCGTTCGCGCGTCCCAACTGCGCACGGTTTCGGAGACCAGCAGGACGATGCTGTCGCCATAGCGCGCCGCCGTGCCGACCGCGACGCGCCGGGCGAAACGATTGACCACATGCTTGAGCGCGGGATCGTCGCGGAGCGTTTCGCCAAGCTGGCGCACCACCTCGCCCATCCGCCCGGCGAGCGCTGCCTGCGGATCACGTGCGGCGCGCAGCATGGCCTCGCGCGCGGCTTGCCAGATGCCATCCAGCCAGCGCTGCATGGCCGGGTTAGCGATCATCTCGTCGCGGATGCGGTCGACACGCGCCTGCATCTTGGGATCGGTCTGGAGATCGTCCGCAAGGGTCGCCAGCCCCTCCTCCACCTTGAAGCGCAGACGGTGCTCGGGATCGTCAGCAGCTTCCTGCAGCAGCCTGTCCAGCCCGTCGATGATCTTGTTAGCCAGCGTCTCGTCGAGCCCGGTGAAGCGCATGATCTTGCCGGACCGCTCATGCACGATCTGGCGGATGAGCTCGCGATTGGCCTCCAGCGTCCGCGCGCCCCAGCGGATCAGCGCATCGAGCACCGGCTGGTGGCGCCCGTCCTTCATGGCCGCGGCGAGCAACTGGCCCAGCAGCGGCGCGGCATTGAGTTGGCCGATGCGCTGCACCAGCACGCCCTTGAGCATCCCGCCTAGCCGCTCGTCGTCCAGCGCTTCCAGAGAATCGGCCAGCAATCGTGAGGCGCCACGGCGTAGCCGTCCATCGCTGGCGGCCGGCGCCGCCAGCACGCGCCCGGCCGCGCCGGCGACATCCAGCCGGCCCATGCGGCGAGCGACGACGGCGGGCGTGAGGAAATTGTCGCGCAGAAAGACCGCCAGCGTATCGCCGATGCGGTCCTTGTTGCGAGGGATGATCGCGGTGTGCGGGATCGGCAAGCCCAGCGGATGACGAAACAGCGCGGTGACCGCGAACCAGTCGGCCAATCCGCCGACCATGGCCGCCTCGGCGAACGCCCGGACGAAGCCCAAAGCCGGATGCAGGTCCTCGAACCGACGCGCCGACACATAGGCAATCGCCATCACGACCAGCAACCCGGTCGCAATGATGCGCATCTGCCGCACGCCGCTATGGACGGGAACCTTGATCATGCGACGTCTCTAGCCGAGTGCTGCCCCTGGGTCATCCGGCAAGGCATCGCGCGGCCGGTCCATCCCGGCACGCGAACCAAGCCGCTGCCGGAAGAAGTCCCGCCAGCGACAAGAGTTCCTGAAAGCCCTGCTTATTCGGCTGGCTGAGCAGCCTCGCCCTTGCCATCATAGGTCAGCACCCGGCGGCGCAGCCACGGGCCGATCCGCTTTTCGACGCCATCGGCAAGGCTGAACGCAGCCGGCACGATCGCGAGGGTGAGCAGCGTCGAGAGGATCAGGCCGCCGATCACGGTGATGCCCATCGGCGAGCGCCAGGCGCCATCACCGGTGAGCGAGAGCGCGGTCGGCACCATGCCGGCGGTCATGGCGACCGTCGTCATGACGATCGGCTGGGCGCGCTTGTGGCCTGCTTCCATGATCGCCTCGAACTTGGGCACGCCCTTGTCCATCTCCTCCAGCGCGAAGTCGATCAGCAGGATCGAGTTCTTGCCGACGATGCCCAGCAGCATCAGCAGGCCGATATAGACCGGCAGCGAGAGCGGCTCGTTCATCACCAGCATCAGCAGCAGGCCACCCAGGGGCGCCAGCGCCAGCGAGCACATGTTCACCAGCGGCGAGATGAAGCGTTTGTAGAGCAGCACCAGGACCGCGAAGACCAGCAGCACGCCAGAGGTCACGGCGATGACGAAGTTCTGGATCAACTCCTCCTGCCAGCGATCGCTGCCGACGGCCTGATTGCTCACGCCTTGCGGCAGGTTGCGCATGGTCGGCAGCTTGTTGATCGCCTCCATGACCGGGCCCTTGACCGCGCCCTGCGCCAGATCCGCACCGACGAAGATGCGGCGCTGCTGGGCATAACGCTGAATGGAGGTGGGCCCGGAGCCGAAGCTGATCTCGGCGACGCGGCTGAGCGGCACGGTGCCGCCGCCCGCCGTGGGGACAGGCAGGTTCTCGATGTTCGAGAGATCGCGCCGCGCCGATTCCGGCAGCATGACCCGGATGGGCACCTGGCGATCGGACAGCGAGAATTTCGCGCTATTCTGGTCGATATCGCCCAGCGTCGCGATGCGGATCGTCTGGCTGAGCGCGGACGTCGTGACGCCAAGTTGCGCCGCCAGATCGAGCCGCGGACGGATGATGAGCTCCGGCCGCTGCATGTCGGCATTGACGCGCGGCGCCACCACACCGGGCAGGCTCTTCATCTCTTCGGCAACCTTCGTCGCCGTCTCTTCCAGAAGCGCCGGGTCAGAGCCGGAGAGCATCACAGAAATGTCGCGTCCCGTGCCGAACCCGCCCTGCTGGGACGCGAACGAGACGCGCGCGTCCGCTATTTCCGCGAGGCGCGGCGCCAGTTCGCGCTCGAACTCGATGCTGGTCCGCTTGCGGTCCTTCTTGAGCGTGATGAAGATACGGGCATTGCCTTCGCCGACGTTCGCCATGGCAGTATCGACTTCCGGCTGCTTGTTCAGCAGCTCGGTCACCTGATCGGCAATGGCCTCGCTCTGCCGGAGCGTGGTGCCCGGCACTGCCTCGATGTTGATCCGGCTGAAATCCTGATCGGCATTGGGCTCGAACTGCTTGGGCATCGAGATGAGCAGGATGACGGTCAAGGCGAAGGCCGCCAGACCAAAGCCCATCATCCAGACGCGATGATCGAGGAAGCGCGCGCGAATCCGCCGCCCCAGCCCACCGCCCCGTGCATAAGCCTTGGCCTTGCGATCATCGAGTGCCCAGCCAAGCAGGCTCATATAGCGGTCCATCAGCCAGCCCTCGCCATGCTTCTCCTCGCCATGATGTTCGAGGAAGTAAGCGGCGACCAGCGGCGTGATCATGCGCGCGACGGCAAGGCTGATCAGCACGGCGATGACGACCGTGAAGCCGAAATTCTTGAAGAACTGACCGGTGATGCCGGGCATCAAGGCGACCGGGAAGAACACCGCGACGATGGACATCGTCGTTGCAACCACCGCGAGGCCGATCTCATCCGCCGCGTCGATGGAGGCCTGATAAGCCGTCTTGCCCATGCGCATGTGCCGCACGATGTTCTCGATCTCCACGATCGCATCGTCGACCAGCACGCCGGCCACCAGACCGAGCGCGAGCAGGGACAGGGAGTTCAGGTTGAACCCCATCAAATCCATGAAATAGAAGGTCGGAATTGCCGAGAGCGGAATGGCGATCGCGCTGATCACGGTGGCACGCCAGTCGCGCAGGAAGATGAACACCACGATGACGGCGAGCACCGCACCCTCGATGAGAGCGTGCATCGAGCTGCTATACTGGCTCTTGGTATAGTTCACGCTGTTGAAGCGCTGGTAGAAGCGAATACCGGGATTTTCCGTCTCAAGCTGCTTCAACACCTTGAGCGTTTCATCGAAGACGCTGACGTCCGATGCGCCCTTGGCGCGCTCGATGGAGAAGTTGACGACCTGCTTGCCGCCGACCTTCGCCAGGCGCTTTTGCTCGCCATAGCCATCGGTCACGCTGGCAATGTCCGCCAGCAGGATCGTGCGGCCGTTGCCCAGCGATATCTGGGTCTGGCCGAGGCTGTAGGCATCCTGCGCATTGCCCAGCACGCGCACCGACTGACGCGAGCCGGCGATCTCCGCCTGGCCGCCCGCCGCGTTGACGTTCACCTGACGCAGCGCCTGGTTGACCTGCGACGCCGTAACGCCGAGCGACTGCATCTTGGCCGGATCCAGCGTCACGCGGATTTCGCGATCGACGCCGCCGCCGCGCCCGACGCGCGCCATGCCTTCGATGCCGAGCAGGCGCTTTGCCACCGTATCGTCGACGAACCAGCTCAACTGCTCGATCGTCATGTCCGAGGCCTGGACCGAGAAAAACGCGATCTCGGCGCCGCCCACTTCGACCTTCTGGACGAAGGGCTCGAGAATGCCATCGGGAAGATCGCTGCGAATCTGGTCGACCGCGTTCTTCACTTCTTGGGTAGCGACGTTGGAATCGACGCCGATCTGGAACTGGACGAAAGTCTGGCTCGATCCTTCGCTGGCCGTCGACTGGATTTCATCGACGCCATTGATCGATCGCACCGCCGCCTCGACGCGCTGGGTGATCTGGGTCTCGATTTCCGTCGGCGCGGCGCCCGGCTGGCTGATCGTCACATTGACGGCCGGAAAATCGATGTCCGGATTGTCCACGACGGCCATGCGGCTGAACGCAATGATGCCCGCCAGCAGCAGGCCGATGAAGAGCACGATCGGCGGCACCGGATTGCGGATGCTCCAGGCCGATATGTTGCGAAGACTCATCTCGTATGTCCTGCCAATCTAGCGTGTGACGGCCGCCACAAGCAGCGGCGCCCTGTTAGACGTCGCCCGTTAGACGTCGCTTGTCAGGCGTCGCCGGTCAGCCGCCAGCCCTTCCGTCCGTTGCACTCTTCGCGAGCCGGGGCTTGACCGTCTCGCCCGGGCTGAGGAAGCCGCCGGCATAGAGCACGACGCGCTCCGAGCCATTGAGTCCCTGCACCACGGCGATGCCCCGCGTTGTCACGGCGCCCGTCTTCACCGACCGGCGCTCGACCTTGTTATCCTTGCCGACGACATAGACATAGCTGCCCTTAGGGTCGCTCTGGATCGCGGACTCCGGCAGGACTGCTGCCGACACGCGCTCCATGGCAATTTCCGCATTAGCGAAACCACCCGGACGCAGCGCGGCATTATAAGGCACGGCGATGCGGACGATGCCCTGGCGCGACGTCTGGTCGATCACCGGCGCGATCTGCCACACGCGGCCCTCGAAGCTCTGCGTCATGCCGACAGGCGTCACGCGTGCCACGGCGCCTTCGGACAGCAAGGCCAGCTCGTCTTCGGAGAGCAGCGCCTTCATTTCCATTTCGCCCGCGCGCGCGATGCGAAACAGCACGGCACTGCCGCCGGAGACGACCTGACCCGGCTCGACCGAACGCGTGAGCACCAGCCCTGCGGCCGGCGCGCGAATATCCAGCCGCCCGACCTGCGCGCGCATCTGGTTGAGCTGCGCCACCGCCACATTGACCCGGGCCACGGCAGCATCGCGCGTCGCGGTCTTCTGGTCGATGTCGGCGCGGGACACGAATCCGTCGCTCACCAGCGCCTTGGCGCGATCAAGATTGTTCTGGGCCAGCTTGGCGTCGGCTCGGGCGACCTGCACGGACGCTTCGAGCTGGGAAATCTGCTGGGCCTGCACCGAGCGTTCGATGGTCGCGAGAATCTGATTCGCGCCGACCCAGTCGCCCGGCTGAACATGAACGGCGACCACGCGGCCACCCTCGCCGACCACGCCGACGGGCATATCCACCCGCGCTGCGAGTGAGCCGGTGGCATTGGCGGTGCGCGTCACGGCTTCCTGCGCGGGCACAGCGACGGTGACGATTGCCACCTGGCTGACCTGCTCGCCCTGATCGCCCGAACCGCCGAAGAATCGATAGGCCAGCATCGCGATGACCGCCAACGCGACGAGCGCGCCAACAACCAGCAGCAGGCGCCGCCGCTTCTGCCGACTCTCGGCCTCTTCCGGGTCCGCACTGGACACGCCGTATTTCATGTTCGCTTCATAGTTCATGAGTTTCGCCGCCTAGGCGCCCCTTAGCTCGAACTGTATTACATGAATAAGTCACTATCGACAAGCGGGATTATACCCACCTTCTCGCAGCCGCAACACCCTGTTTTCACTTCGCTTTCTAAGCTGAAGACCTTACAGGACAGCAGCATGAATGAACGCTGAGCAAAAGCGATGCTTGGCGGATGCGCCTGCAAGAAATCCGAGTGTCGCAGCGGTGCCGGCTTGTAGACTTCGTCTACTTGCTGTCAAACGAAATTAAGAACATAACAATGAGAGGCAGCGACCGCCATTCTCACCATGAGGTCGCCTAACCAAGTCCTGAAAATAAACGGTTTGAGCAGACGCAACACTTACCGATCCAGCTTGGCGGATCAGGCAGCCCGCGGAACGATTTTCGCCAGTTCACGCCCATGCACGCGGCGCTCTTCTTCCAAGTCGTAATCAATCTGAAGACCCAGGAAAAACCCTTCGCTCACACCAAAATAACGAGCCAGCCGCAGGTCCATATTCGCGTCAACGGGATAAACCTCAGCGAGAACGTCTGACAGGCGCCGCTTCTCGACCCCCGCGCCTGTCACGACTTCATCAAGTGAGATCTCGCTACCGACCAGAAAATCCTCGCGCAGGATCGAGCCCGGATGGACATTGTCCAGCAGGCCGTCATCCTCTGTGATAGTCCTCGATCCGGACATTCTCTGCGCCTCCATCCGACCAGTTGAACGTGATCCGCCATTGGTCGTTGATCCGCAGACTATATCGTGAAGGTGTGAAGCCTTTCAACTGCTCGAAGCGATTTCCCGCAGGAATGCGGAGATCATACAGATTTGTGATGCGATTGATCTGACGAAGTTTGCGGCGCGCCGTCTGCTGGATATCCGGCGGCAGCTTGCGACTGCGCTGGCCGAGGAAGACTCTTTCAGACTCCCCATCGGTAAACGACCGGATCATTGAAACTCATCCAGCCGACGCCAATTTGCATCCGCGGGGCCTTTTGCATGCCAAAAACGCCAACCATTAACGTTGTTCCCGGTTATCGCGCCTGCTGCATCTGAAGGACTGGTACGGACAATCCCGTTAGAATCCAGCCACTGCCCATTCTGGATTTCCGCGAAGTAAGTTCGCCCCTTGTAATCCGCCTTAAGCTTCGTTCCGTTGGGAAAAAGAACGCCATTAAACCAAGCACCGTTCATATACGGCGCGAGCACATTTCCTCCAGCAGGACGCCGCATTAGGGCATCCACCTCTGCTTCACTCATGCCGGCAAGCAACGCATTGGTGACGGCATTTTCACGATTAGGAAGCTTCAATAACCGACGCAAAACGTCATTATACCCGTCCGCCTCGTTATGTCGAAGGGCGGTGAGTGCTTTGAAAACGTCAAAGTCGATTTCGATCTGCATGCCATAGCCTTCTCTCTACGGGAGCATACTATGATAGTTTACCGACGTTAGCAATACAGATTTTTGCTGTTTAACGCCCCATTTTCCGCTGCGTCTTGCCGTAGCGCATCTTGCGCGTGCCGGGTTTGCCCTCGGTGGCGCGGCCGAGATAGCGGCCCGCATTGGCGGTGACCTGCTGATCGACAGGGAGCCCCAGTTCCTCGGCTTCCAGCTTGCGGATCTGGTCGCGCAGGCGGCCGGCTTCCTCGAACTCGAGGTCGGCAGCAGCGGTGCGCATCTTCTTTTCGAGATCCTCGATATAGGCGCGCAGATTATGGCCCACCATGTGCGGCGCATCGTCGAGGCCGGTGTCGACGGTCACCTGATCCTTGCTGGCGACATGGGCGATGATGTCGCCGATCTGCTTCTTCACGCTTTCCGGCGTGATGCCATGTTCCAGATTATAGGCGACCTGCTTCTCGCGGCGACGGTTCGTTTCGTTGAGCGCGCGCTCCATCGAGCCTGTCATGCGGTCGGCATAGAGGATCACGCGGCCATCGATGTTGCGCGCGGCGCGGCCGATGGTCTGGATGAGGCTGGTTTCCGAGCGCAGAAAGCCTTCCTTGTCGGCATCAAGAATGGCAACGAGCCCGCATTCGGGGATATCCAGACCCTCGCGCAGCAGGTTGATGCCCACGAGCACGTCATAGACGCCCAGGCGCAAGTCGCGGATCAGCTCGATGCGCTCCAGCGTCTCGACATCGCTGTGCATGTAGCGGACCTTGAGGCCTGCCTCATGCATGAACTCGGTCAGATCTTCGGCCATGCGCTTGGTGAGCGTGGTCACCAGGGTGCGGTAGCCCTTTTGCGCGGTCAACTTGGCTTCATGGATGAGGTCGTCCACCTGATCCTCGACCGGCTTGATCTCCACCGGCGGATCGATGAGGCCGGTCGGGCGGATGACCTGCTCGGAGAAAGTGCCGCCGGTCTGCTCCATCTCCCAGTTGCCGGGCGTGGCGGAGACGCTGACCGTCTGCGGGCGCATCGCGTCCCATTCATTGAAGCGCAACGGGCGGTTGTCGATGCAGCTTGGCAGGCGGAAGCCATATTCGGCGAGCGTCACCTTGCGGCGATGATCGCCCCGCGCCATCGCGCCGATCTGCGGCACGGTCTGATGGCTCTCATCCACGAAAAGGATCGCGTTTTCCGGCAGATACTCAAACAGAGTCGGCGGCGGCTCACCCGGCAGGCGGCCGGTGAGAAAGCGGGAATAATTCTCGATGCCGGCGCAGGAGCCCGTGGCTGCGATCATTTCCAGATCGAAATTGGTGCGCTGCTCCAGCCGCTGCGCCTCCAGTAACTTGCCCTCCTCGACCAGCTCCTTCAGCCGCTCGGTCAGTTCGTGGCGGATCGCCTCCATCGCCTGCTTGAGCGTCGGGCCGGGGGTGACGTGGTGCGAATTGGGGAAGACCTTGACGTAATCGAGGCTCGCCGCCTTCTTGCCGGTCAGTGGATCGAACTCGACAATCTCCTCGATCTCGTCCCCGAAGAAGCTGATCCGCCAGGCATTATCCTCATAGTGGCTCGGGAAAATCTCCAGATTGTCGCCCCGAACGCGGAAGTTGCCGCGCGCGAAGGCGGCATCGTTGCGCTTATATTGCAGCGCCACGAGCTTGCGGATGATCTCGCGCTGATCGGCGCTCTCGCCCTTTTTGAGGCTGAAGGTCATCGCCGAATAGGTTTCGACCGAACCGATGCCGTAAATGCACGAGACGGACGCAACGATGATCACGTCATCGCGCTCCAGCAGCGACCGGGTCGCCGAGTGGCGCATCCGGTCGATCCCCTCGTTCACGCTCGACTCTTTCTCGATGTACGTATCAGAGCGAGGCACATAGGCCTCGGGCTGGTAATAATCATAATAGCTGACGAAATATTCTACCGCATTGTCAGGGAAGAAGCTCTTGAATTCCCCATAGAGCTGCGCGGCGAGGATCTTGTTGGGCGCCAGCACCAGCGCGGGGCGCTGCACCGCCTCGATTACCTTCGCCATGGTGAAGGTCTTGCCCGACCCGGTGACGCCGAGCAGCACCTGATCCTTCTCGCCAGCCTCGGCCGCCTCGACCAGCTCGGCAATGGCCGTGGGCTGATCGCCGGCCGGCTGATAATCGCTCACCAGCTTGAAACGCCTGCCTCCCTCCGCCTTTTCCGGCCGTGCCGGACGGTGGGGAACGAAGGACTGGTCGGTCTGGGGTTCAGCCAGATTTGTGCGGATTTGGATCGCCATAGGGGGAATATGGCGATTGTGGCCGCCGGCGGCAATGGGGCGGAAGAACAAAGCGGGATCGACGATGACTGGGCCCGCCATCATGATATGGGGTGAGCGTCAATCAGGCTTTTGCCACCGATCCGTCCGTCGTGCCGTTCTCGAGCTTGCCCTGCGGAGGCTAAAGCGCCATCACCGGCCGGACGAGCTTGGACACACAGGTGCCGGGCCTTGCGAAGAGGACATGCCCATGCGCGCCGTTTTTCTGATCACCCCTGCCCTTCTTGTCCTCTCCGGCTGCGACAGCGGCCCGAATGTCTCGGCGACCAACGCGACGCCCGAGGAAGTGCAGCAGCAAGTGGCGGCTGCCGGCGGCGATGGTGTCATGGTCAGCCCCGGCCGGTGGGAAGGCCAGATGACGGTGCAGGAGATCGAGATGCCCGGTCTGCCCGCCGAAGCGCGTGATCACATGAAGGCGCAGATGGGCGCCGGGCGAAGCTTCACCAGTTGCGTGACCGAAGAGGATGTGAAGGAGCAGAAAGCCTTTTTCACCGGCGAGCACGACAAGAGCTGCAAATATGATCACTTCACGATGAAAAATGGTAAGATTTCCGCGCTACTCAAATGCGATGGCGGCGCGCAGGGCCGCATGGAAATGAAGATGGACGGCGAATATGCCCCCGACCGCTACCGGATGGAGATGGCCTCAAAGGCCCAAGGCGGGGACGCCGCAGGCGAGATGACGATGAAGATGACAGTGGACGCCAAGCGGGTCGGCGCCTGCAAGGGAGACGAACAGGGCTGACGATCCGCGTTTGAACGGCCTTTTTAGACTCGCGGGGGGGATGCACCCTGAGCGACATCAAACAAGCAATGCAGTGGGGAAGTGATGGCAATACTCACGCCAATCGAGAATGAAGGTTATATTCACTTCGACGAGGATGCCAGCAAGCAAGCGGGCACCGAGCTCGCTGAAGCTTATCAGACTGGCGCCCCCTTTCCTCACATCGTGATGGAAGAATTCCTGCCGATGCCATTTCTGCGCAGCTTGCTCGGCGAGTTTCCTGACACAAGCGACAAAAGCTTCTTCGATCGCGACCAGGAGCGGTTCAAGGTGCAGCTTCCGCCAAGCCAGATTCCCGGCGCCCGACTGCGCAATCTTGTCACAGAGCTGAACAGCCCAGCCGTGCTGCGCTTCCTGCAGGCGCTGACTGGCATCAAGGGGCTCATTCCCGATCCATATTATATGGGTGGGGGTTTGCACGAGACGCGCAGCGGCGGCCATCTGGGCGTTCATGCCGATTTCAACATTCACAAGCCCCTCAAGCTTGAGCGGCGCCTCAACCTGTTGATCTATCTGAACGACGACTGGCAGGATGATTGGGGTGGCCATCTTGAACTGTGGGATAAAAAGATGACGAAGTGCGAACACCGGATCGCGCCGGTGCTCGGACGCGCAGTCATTTTCAACACGTCGCTCGACAGCTTCCATGGGCAGCCCGACCCCGTTCGCTGCCCCCCTGATCGCGCACGGCGGTCCATTGCCACCTATTACTACACCGCGAGCGAAGAGGGGCTGAACAAACTCCCGCAGCGGACCACGGTCTTCAAGACGCGGCCCGGCACGACCGACCGGGAGGATCTTGCGGTCCGGTTCGACCATTTTCTGAGAGACTGGGTGCCGCCGCGCCTCTACCCCTTTGCAACCAAGTTCAATCGTTTCAAATGAAGCTGCGGTACGGCAAGTCCGCATCAGCGGGAGATCGTCTGTCGGGTCGACCTGGATTTGCCGCTGGTCGGCCTTTGACAGCAAGGAACGGGATCGCCTGACGGCATCCCGGCGGAGAGGCACCCATGATCGGCTACACGACGGTGGGCACCAATGACCTGCAGCGCGCCATGGCCTTCTATGATGCGCTGTTCGGCAGTGTCGGCATCCGGCGGTTGCTGGAGCTGCCGCATATCGCGGCCTGGGGCGCCAGCTGGAGCAAACCGATGTTTGGCGTCGCCAAGCCCTTCAATGGCGGACCAGCGACCCCCGGAAACGGGGCGATGGTCGCCATGGGCCAGCGCACGCGGGAGAAGGTGCGGCGATTGCATGGCAAGGCCATCGAAATGGGCGGGGTGGATGAAGGCCCGCCTGGTCTGCGCAGTGCCGATGGGAGTCAGGCCTTCTACGCCGCCTATGTGCGTGATCTCGATGGCAACAAGCTCTGTTTCTACTGCGTCGGCCCCGGCGAAGGCGATGCTGAGGCAGCCGCCGCGGCCGGCTAGATCCGCAAACACGCCCCGACGGTCAGAATTTTCCGGGCGACCTGGCCTGCGCTTGTGCTAACGGCGCGCCATGCTGACCATCAATGATATCACCGTGCGGCTGGGGGGCCGTGTCATTCTCGATGCCGCGAGCGCGGCATTGCCGCCGCGGTCGCGGGTCGGCCTGATCGGCCGCAATGGCGCCGGCAAGTCCACCCTGATGAAGACGATCATCGGGGAACTCGACCCCGATGGTGGATCGGTCGACATGCCGCGCGACACGCGTCTGGGCTATATCGCGCAGGAAGCCCCGAGCGGCAGCGCCACGCCGTTCGACACCGTGCTCGCTGCCGATACCGAGCGCGCGGCGCTGCTGGTGGAGAGCGAGACGTGCGAAGATCCGGACCGGCTGGGCGACCTGCACGATCGCCTGATCGCCATCGATGCCTACACCGCGCCCGCGCGCGCGGGCCGCATCCTCACGGGCCTCGGTTTCGATGAAGAGATGCAGAACCGGCCGCTCGACAGCTTCTCGGGCGGGTGGAAGATGCGCGTCGCGCTGGGCGCCCTGCTCTTCTCCGAGCCGGACCTGCTCCTGCTCGACGAGCCATCCAACCACCTCGACCTCGAAGCGACCTTGTGGCTGGAAAGCTTCCTTAAGGAGTATCGCGGCACGGTGCTGGTCATCAGCCACGAGCGCGACCTGCTCAACAATGTCGTCGACCATATCCTGCATCTGGAAGGCGGCAAGATCACGCTGTATCCGGGCGGCTACGATGCCTTCGAGCGGCAGCGCGCCGAGCGGCTGGCCCAGCTCGAATCGGCCCGCGAGAAGCAGGCGGCGGAGCGTGCCAAGCTGCAGGATTATGTCGCCCGCAACAGCGCGCGCGCCAGCACGGCCAAGCAGGCGCAATCACGGGCCAAGGCCCTGGCCAAGATGCAGCCCATCGCCGCCGCGCTGGAAGATCCCAGCCTGTCCTTCGACTTCCCCGATCCCGAAGCGCTACGCCCGCCGCTCATCACGCTCGACATGGCGGCAGTCGGCTACAATGAGACCCCGATCCTCCAGCGCCTCAATCTGCGCATCGACCCCGATGACCGCATCGCGCTGCTCGGCAAGAACGGCAACGGCAAGACGACGCTGGCCCGGCTACTGGCCGCGCAATTGCCGGCCATGGAAGGCGCGATGAACGCCTCGGGCAAGATGAACGTCGGCTATTTCACGCAATATCAGGTGGAAGAGCTGGATACGGAAGACACACCGCTCGAGCACATGACCCGGCAGATGAAGGGCGCCACGCCCGGCGCGGTGCGCGCGCAACTCGGCCGGTTCGGCTTTTCGGGCATAAGAGCGACCCAGAAGGTCGGGTCGCTCTCCGGCGGCGAACGCGCGCGGCTGGCGCTGGCGCTGATCACCCGCCACGCCCCGCATCTGCTGATCCTCGACGAGCCGACCAACCACCTCGACGTCGATAGCCGCGAGGCACTGGTGCAGGCGCTCAACAGCTATTCCGGCGCGGTGGTGATCGTCAGCCACGACCGGCACATGATCGAGCTGGTGGCCGACCGGCTGGTGCTGGTCGATAGCGGACTGGCCCAGCCTTTTGACGGCAGCCTTGAGGATTATACCGACTTCGTGCTGGGGCGCGGTGCCAGTGCCCCGGCGAAGGAGAGCGGATCCAAGAACGACCGCAAGGCCGATCGCCGCGCGAACGCCCAGGCACGGGAGCGCTACAAGGCGCTGCAGGCGGCTGTGAAGAAGACAGAGAAAGCGCTGGCCGATCTCACCGCCGAGCGCTCGCGGATCGATCTCGCCCTGTTCGATCCGGCAAAGGCTGGACCGCAGGAAAAGGACCGGACGATGAGCGAACTGATGCAGCGGCGCGCCAAGCTCGACGGCGCCATCGAACAGGCCGAACAGAGCTGGATGGAAGCCAGCGAAGCGCTCGACAGCCTCGACGCGGCCTGACGGGGGCGAGCCTGCCATGACCACCGCCGACCGCCTCGACGCCTATCTGGCCCGCCTCGGCCTTGAGTCGGCGCCGGCGCCCGATGCGGAGGGCCTCGCCGTTCTTCAGGCGGCGCAGCGCCGGCGCATCGCGTTCGAGAATCTGGATGTGCGCCTGGGCCGGCCGATCCTGATCGATGGGGACAGCGTGTTCGACAAGCTCGTCACCCGGCGGCGCGGCGGCTATTGCTTCGAGCAGAACCGGCTGTTTGCCGACATGCTGGGCACGCTTGGCCTGCCGGCCAGACCGCTGCTCGCGCGGGTGTTGCTCGGCGCGGCGCCCGGCGACATCCCGCCGCGCACGCATACGCTGTTGCTGCTTGAGATCGAAGGCCAGCCTTGGGTGGCCGATGCCGGATTTGGCGGCAGTTTCGTGCCGCCCCTGCCCTTGCAGGACGGCGCGGAGGCCACGACGCCGGACGGGGCCAGCCATCGCCTGCGCCGGACCGGCCAGCCCGGCGACGTCCTCGGCGAATGGCTGCTGGAGCGCGCCGGCCCGACGGCCTCCACCGACGGGCGCAGCGCTGAGACCGACGACTGGCAACCGCAATATGCGTTTCACCTCGATCCGGTGGCACGCATCGATCTGGAGCAGTGCAACCACTGGACCTCCACGCGGGCGGCCTCGCGCTTTACGACCCTGCACATTGTCAGCATCGTCCTGCCCGACGGCTTTGCCGCGCTGACCGAGCGGAGTTTCTCGATCGCGCGGGGGTCTAACCGCGAAATCCGAGATATTGCCGCTCCGGAAGAGTATCGGGCAACGCTGGCGGAGGTTTTCGGCCTCACCCTTGCGCCGGATGACGTGGCCGCGCTGCCCCTGTTTGCGCCACTTAACAGTTCGAGCGCGGCCGAATAATCGGCGTTACCTCTTACCGATGACGCGGTGCTCCTGCGGAAGCAGGAGCCCAGGGCCTCGAGGAACAGCGGTTGCGCCCTGGGTTCCTGTTTTCACAGGAACGCAAGGCGGTTCCTAGGCTTGACCGCGCCTAGCTCAATGATCGCACGATGAAGATCAGCAGCATCCCACCGAGCACCGAGCCGATGAAGCCGACCGGACGGAAGTTGCCGCTTTTGCCATCCATCAGCCCCGCGACGAAGCCGCCGATGATGCCACCGCCGATGCCGAGCAGGATCGTGGCGATCCAGCCGAGGTCCACGGCGCCGGGATAGAAGAAGCGCGCGAAGACGCCAACGATGAGGCCGACGACGATATAGCCGATGATCCGGAACATAGATGCATCCTTCCTGCCTGCGGCGTCATGAGCGCGCGCCGCTGAGCGGTTATTGCGCGGATCGGCGCGCGCCGCAACGGCGTCGAGCGCTTGCCTGCGCAGGCCAAAGGCGTATAGCGCCCGGCATCCAAACCGCCTGTCCTTGCCATTTGCCGGGAGTCTCACGCGCGCCATGACCGTGACCATCAAGACCGCCGACCTGATCGAAAGCGTCGCCGATGCGCTTCAGTTCATCAGCTATTATCACCCGATGGATTATATCCGCGCGCTGGGCACCGCCTATGAAGCCGAGCAAGGCCCGGCCGCCAAGGACGCCATTGCGCAGATCCTGACCAACAGCCGCATGTGCGCCGAGGGCCATCGCCCGATCTGCCAGGATACCGGCATCGTCAACGTGTTCGTGAAGTGGGGCATGGATTGCCGCCTCGACGACACCAGCAAGTCGCTGCAGGAGGTCGTCGACGAGGGCGTGCGTCGCGCTTATCTCAACCCCGAGAACAAGCTGCGCGCATCCGTGCTGGCCGACCCCGCCTTCACGCGGCGGAATACCAAGGACAACACGCCCTGCGTGCTGCATGTCGAGATGGTGCCGGGCCATCATGTCCATGTCGATGTCGCGGCCAAGGGCGGCGGCAGCGAGAACAAGTCCAAGTTCAAGATGATGAACCCGGCTGACAATATCGTCGACTGGGTGCTTGAAATGCTGCCGCAAATGGGCGCCGGCTGGTGCCCGCCGGGGATGCTCGGCATCGGCATCGGCGGCACGGCCGAGCATTGCGTCCACCTCGCCAAGAAGGCGCTGATGGAGCAGATCGACATGGCCAGCCTCAAGGCGCGCGGGCCGCAGACGGACATCGAGGCGCTACGCATCGAGATTTTCGACAAGGTGAATGCGCTCGGCATCGGCGCGCAGGGTCTGGGCGGGCTTGCTACGATCCTCGACGTCAAAATCCTCGATGCGCCCTGCCATGCGGCAGGCAAGCCGGTGGCGATGATCCCCAATTGCGCCGCGACCCGCCATGCGCATTTCTCGCTGGATGGCTCCGGCCCCGCCTATCTGGAAGCGCCCAAGCTCGATGAGTGGCCCAAGGTGGACTGGAAGCCGAGCGCGGAAGCGATCCGCGTCGATCTCGATGCGCTCACGCCCGAGATGGTGCAGAGCTGGAAGCAGGGCGACCGCCTGCTGCTCAATGGCAAGATGCTCACCGGCAGGGATGCCGCCCACAAGCGCATTCAGGACATGCT
Organism: Sphingobium sp. B8D3A; assembly: GCF_025961995.1. Taxonomy (NCBI): domain Bacteria; kingdom Pseudomonadati; phylum Pseudomonadota; class Alphaproteobacteria; order Sphingomonadales; family Sphingobiaceae; genus Sphingobium; species Sphingobium sp. B8D3A. Next base: position 3,014,035 of record NZ_JAOQOS010000001.1, read on the forward strand.
GGCGCGGGGCGAGCAACTGCCGGTCGAGTTCAAGGGCCGCGTGATCTATTATGTCGGCCCGGTCGATCCGGTCGGCGAGGAAGTGGTCGGCCCGGCTGGCCCGACGACCGCGACCCGCATGGACAAGTTCATGCGGATGATGCTCGACCAGGGCCTGCTTGCCTGCGTCGGCAAGGCCGAGCGCGGCCCGGCGGCGACAGACGCGATCCGCGATGCCAAGAGCGCCTATCTGATGGCGGTCGGCGGCGCGGCCTATCTCGTCGCGCGGGCGATCAAGGGCAGCAAGGTGGTCGGCTTCGAGGATCTAGGCATGGAAGCGATCTACGAGTTCGAGGTGCAGGACTTTCCCGTCACCGTCGCGGTGGACAGCGAAGGCAACAACGTCCACCAGCTCGCGCCGCTCGTTTGGCAGGAGAAGATCGCCCGGGAAGGCCTGCTGGAGAAAGCATGAACCTGACCCGGCATAGGGCGCAGCGTTGATTTCTTCGCCGATCTGGCTGCCGGCGACGCTGCTGGCCGGCCTGCTTCAGGCGTGGCGGACGGCCGTGCAGCGGCGCGTCGGGCAGATGATGTCCGTGAATGCCGCTGGCCTTGTGCGCTATCTCTACGGCCTGCCCTTCGCGGCAGCGCTGATGCTGGGCTATCACGCCCTACTGCGGGACGGGCTGTTCCCGGCCTTCTCCAGCGCCACCGTCATCTACAGCGCATTGGGGGGACTGGCGCAGATACTGGCCACCAACCTGCTGCTGATGGCCTTCCATCATCGCAATTTCGTCGTCGGCACCGCATACTCGAAGACGGAAGCTGCGCAGGGCGCCCTGCTCTCCATCCTGCTGCTCGGTGAAACGCTGAGCCTGCTGGCCTGGATCGGCATCGCCATTGGCGTGGTGGGCGTCATGCTGCTCTCCACCGGCGGCAAGCGAATGAGCGCGGGCGATTTTCTGCGCGCCCTCGGCCAGCCCGCCGCGCGCTACGGCATCGCATCCGGCTTCTTCTTCGCCCTCACGGCGATCGCCATTCGGCGCGCGACGATGGATGTGGCCACGCTCGATCCCATCTCCGCAGCGCTCACGGTGCTGGTCATCACCGTTGCCCTGCAGACGGTGATGCAGGGCGGCTACCTGCTGTGGCGCGAGCCGGAACAGGTGCGCAGGGTGTTCGAGACATGGCGCGTCTCGGGTCAGGTCGGCTTTCTCTCCGCACTCGGCTCGGCCTGCTGGTTCACCGGCTTTGCGACGGCACCGGTAGCGCTGGTGCGGATCGTCGGCCAGAGCGAGGTCGTCTTCACGCTCAGCTTTGCGCATTTCTATCTGCGCGAGCGCCTGCGCCGGAGCGAAGTGATCGGCCTGCTGCTGGTGGTGAGCGCGGTGGTGCTGGCGCTGCTCGGCGCCCGAGGTTAGGGCGACGCGCCACTAATACCGCACTGCACAACGTCATTTTAACCGCTTGTTCCTAAACCGCCCGTCGAGCGGGAGACAAAAGCGCGTGAACATGACGAACCGGCTGGAAACGACGATCTTGCATGTCGCCGAGCATACCGGCGCGCTCGGCCTGCGCACGCTCGACCTGCAGGTGGACATTGCCGAGCTGGCCGACCGCGTCACCGATCAGGCATCCATGCTCGAAACGCTCGAAGATGCCGCGATCGCGCTCGGCCATATGGGCGATGACGTAGGCGACAATGCCGATCAGGCCCGCGCGCAGGCCAGCACCGCGCGCAAGGTGGTCGATGATTCGAGCACGCAGCTTGCCTCCGCCTCGCAGAATGTGCTGGATCTGATCGATCAGGTCTCCCGCATTCACGAGCGGCTGGACGGGTTCAATCTCGCCCTTGCCAGCGTGAGCGACACCAGCAAGGTGATCAGCGGCATTGCCGGCCAGACCAACCTGCTCGCGCTCAATGCGGCCATCGAGGCCGCCCGCGCCGGCGACGCCGGACGGGGTTTTGCGGTGGTGGCGGCGGAAGTGAAGAAGCTGGCGCAGGAGACGGCCCTCGCCACGCAGCAGATCGAAGGATCGATCCGCGAATTGCGCAGCGAAGCACAGACCATGCTCGATCGAATCGCTCAGGGCGCGGAAAAGGCCAATGGTGCCCACGCCGCCTCGGGCGAGATCGCCGCGCTGGTCGCGCGGTTGCGGGATCTGATCCTCGGCCTCTCCGGCAATAGCGAGGCGGTGTCGGCCAACATCCACGCGATCCTCGGCTCGGTCGGCGAAATCCGCACCGGCCTCTCCGACCTTGCCGATGCCTCCATCGACAATGCCATCGGGCTTCAGCGGCTGTCCACGCGCGTGATCGACGTGAGCGAGGACACCAACCAGCTGCTCCAGTATCTCGCCGAAAGCGGCGTCGACATCCCGGATTCGCCTTATATCCGCTTTGCGTCCGAAGCGGCGGCGGCCATGGCCTCTGCCGTCGAGGAGGCCATCGCAGCCGGCGAGATCACGGCCGATCTGATCTTCACGGACGATTATGAGCCGCTGGCGGGCAGCAATCCGCCGCTGTTCAGCCATCCTGCCCAGACCCTGATCGCGCGGATCGCGGCAGGCTGGCGGGAGGGTGCGCGGCAGCTGCCGGGCCCGGTTGGCTTCAACTGCCTCGACCGCAACGCCTTTTGCGCGCTTGCTCTGTCCATACAGGGCATGGAGCAACCCTCCGCAGCCCTGGAGCCAGCGAGCGATCAGGGCCAGCAGGGGCAGATGCTCAATGCGCCGCACATGCGCGCGCTGGCGCGGAACACGCGACCGTTCACCGTGCGGACGAGTCGCCGCCCGCTGGCGCAGGGCAGAAGCGGGCTGTTCAAGCAGGTGGTGGCGCCGCTCTCCATTGCGGGCCAGCATTGGGGCGTCATCGAACTGATCTATCAGCCGCCGCTGGCTGCGCCGCTCACCATCGCAGCCTGAAGGCTCAGCCGCGTTGGCGCGGCACCAGATGCCAGGCGCACGCCGTCGCCATGCCGCCGCAAACCATCAGGGCCAGAGCGAGCGAAGCCGGCTCTCCCGCCGTCACGCGCGAAAAGATCGCCACGATCAGGCCGGCCAGCGCCAGTTGGACGAAACCCAGCAAGGCCGAGGCCTGACCGATGCTGTGCGGATGGGTGGACAAGGCGCCCGCCTGCGTCTGCGGCTGCACGATGCCCCAACCCATGGTGTAGAGCATCTGCGGGATGACCAGCGCGACCCATATGTGCGGCCAGGCAGAGACGGCGAGCAGCATGAGCAGCGGCCCAGTCGCCTGGAACAGCACGCCGACCCGCAAGGTGCTATCCACGCCAAGGCGACGAACGAGACGATAAGACAGGAAATTGCCCGCGATGAACCCGGCCGTCGCCAGCGAGAGCATCGCGGCATAGCCGGCGGCCGAGACGCCGAGATAGTCGATGATGACTTGCGGCGCGGCGGAAGAAAACAGCAGGATGCCGCTGTAAGCAAAGGCGTTCGCGATGATGTAGGCCATCAACGCGCGCGACCGGGCAAGGCCTGCGAGGGTGCGGAACAAGGCGCGCAGATCAAAGGGGAGCCGCTCTTCGCGCGCCAGCGTTTCCGGCAATCGCAGGGTCGTTACGATGACCAGCACACCGCCCATCACGGCCAGCGCGACCAACGGCGCACGCCAGCCGCCTGTCGCCACCAGCACGCCGCTGATGAGTGGTGCCAACGCGGGAGTGAACCCCATGATGATGCCGATCAGCGCCAGAGCGCGTGCGGCATCCTCCCGGCCAAGCTGATCGCGGACCATCGTGCGGGCCAACAGCACCGCTGCGGCCGCCCCGACGCCCTGCAGCGCACGGGCGGCAAGCAGCATCGGGAAGCTCTCCGCAAATGCCCCCAACAGGCCCGCCAGCGTAAATAGCAGCAACCCGCCGATAACCACCGGCCGGCGGCCCAGCGCATCCGCGCACATGCCGCCCAGCAGCTGCGCGATAGCGAAGCTGATCACGAACGCGCTCATCGCCGTCGGCATATGAGTGGGGTCCGCCCCGAGGCCGCTCGCAATGGCCGGCAGGGCGGGAGACACGCCCTCGATGGCGGCCGGCAAGGTCGCCGTCAGCGCCGCCAGCAGCAGGACGTGGCCGAGCGGGAGATGCGACGGTGCGGACGCGCCGGGCGCCGCGACCCCGGGCGCCGCCTTGGAAGGATGATCGGTCAAAATGGGGGTCCGTTCAACTGTTGCCGGGGCTGTCCAGCTTGCCGAACCGCGCCTCGAAGCCGGCAGTGTCGCCGCGCGCCAGGAAGCCGGCCTGCTCTACCCAATTGTCGCGCACGATGCGGCCTTTGAACGTGCCCAGATTGGCATCGACCGTTGCAATGTCCGCCGCGTTCCAGGCGGCGATCTGGTCGAAGCGGGTAATCCCGAGTTCTGTCAGCAAAGCGGCCAGCTTCGGCCCGACGCCCTTGAGGAGACGCAGATTGTCCGGCGCACCCACCGCTGCGGGGATGCCGATGGCGTTTGGGGCCGTGTTGACTTGAGCTTGAGCCGGAGCCGGAGCCGGAGCGACCGGAGCAGCAGCAACCGATACCGGGGCCTCTGCGGCAACCTGCGGCTCGTGCTTGCCCTCGAATTTATGCACGACTTCCTCGGCGATGTTGCGTGCCGCTTCCGTCACCGCGCCCACGGCGGTGGCCGAGGTATCGATATGGTCCGCCGCTCCGAATCGTGACCGGAAAACCCACACCAGCAGAATGATGAGCGCGATTGCGCCGATGATCATGATGATGCCTTGGGACATGCCGACAATCCTCTGTGCCTGACTCTTCGCCCGATCCATAAGGCGGCCTCGGCGGATTTGCCAGCATCACGAGGGCGCGCATTCGGTGCACGTCGCCAGGCCCGTCCCGATGGCCGGCCTTTTCCACATCTTTATTTTTCCGGCCCGCTTTCTGCGCTTGCTTTCCGGCAAGCCCGCGCAGGACCGCGCGTCGCTGCACTGCAGCATAAGCAGACATCGCCCAACCGAGTCATTTCGTCGATGAAATGCGGCCCCGCGATCGCCATTATACCTTGCATCCGCAATCATCTGTGGCACTATCAATAGTGTTAGGGGTCCGGGGGCTACGCTATAGATTGTGCTTCGTGATGTTCTGGATAGCGCGCCAAGGCGCGTAACCCGGCGGGAAATCCCGCCGACATCCGAATTTGAGGTCTCTCCGGCCAAGGCTTGACGAAACCGAACGAAGCAAGAACATTGGGGGTTGAATCATGGAGTTTCGGGATTTGCAGGCGGAAGGTTTGGCAGAAGCAACGCTGGCCAGCGAGGGCATCATGGAGACTGTGCGGACAGGCGATGCGCCTGAAAAGGCGCCCAAGAAGGCGGCAGCATCGAACACCATCGACGCCCGCCGCTTCGATGTGGTGACCGATTCCACGCGCGATGCCCTGCTGACGGAGTTCGGCAAGGAGACGCTCAAGGATCGCTATCTGCTGCCCGGCGAATCCTATCAGGATCTGTTCGCGCGCGTCGCGGCGGCTTATGCCGACGATGAGGCGCACGCCCAGCGCATCTACGATTATATCTCCAAGCTGTGGTTCATGCCCGCGACGCCCGTGCTCTCCAATGGCGGCACCGGTCGTGGCCTGCCCATTTCCTGCTATCTCAACAGCGTGGATGACAGCCTGGAGGGCATCGTCAACACCTGGAACGAGAATGTCTGGCTCGCCTCGCGCGGCGGCGGCATCGGCACCTATTGGGGCAGCGTGCGCGGCATCGGCGAGCCGGTCGGCCTCAATGGCAAGACCAGCGGCATCATTCCCTTCGTCCGCGTGATGGATTCGCTCACCCTCGCGATCAGCCAGGGCTCGCTGCGGCGCGGCTCGGCGGCCTGCTATCTGGACGTCTCGCACCCGGAGATCGAGGAGTTCCTCGAAATCCGCAAGCCATCGGGCGACTTCAACCGCAAGGCGCTCAACCTGCATCATGGCGTGCTCATCACCGATGAGTTCATGGAAGCGGTGCGCGAAGGCGCCGAGTTCCAGCTGCGGAGTCCCAAGGACGGCAGCGTGCGCGCCACCGTCGATGCCCGCTCGCTCTTCCAGAAGCTGGTCGAGACGCGGCTGGCGACCGGCGAGCCCTATATCGTCTTCTCGGACACGGTGAACCGCATGATGCCCAAGCATCATCGTGACGTGGGCCTGAAGGTCTCCACCTCCAACCTCTGCTCGGAAATCACCCTGCCGACCGGCAAGGACCAGTTCGGCGAGGATCGCACCGCCGTGTGCTGCCTCTCCTCGCTCAACCTCGAAACCTGGGACGAGTGGAACGGCGACAAGATGTTCATCGAGGACGTCATGCGCTTCCTCGACAATGTGCTGCAGGATTATATCGACCGCGCCCCGGACGAGATGGCCCGCGCCAAATATTCCGCCGGCCGCGAGCGGTCCGTTGGCCTCGGCGTCATGGGCTTCCACAGCTTCCTGCAGGCGCGCGGCATCTCCTTCGAAGGCGCCATGGCCAAGAGCTGGAACCTGCGCATCTTCAAGCATATCAATGCCAAGGCCAACGAGGCCTCGATGGTGCTGGCGCAAGAGCGCGGCCCCTGCCCCGACGCGGCCGATCAGGGCGTGATGGAGCGCTTCTCCTGCAAGATGGCGATCGCCCCCACCGCGTCGATCAGCATCATCTGCGGCGGCACCTCGGCGTGCATCGAGCCGATCCCGGCGAACATCTACACACACAAGACGCTCTCGGGCAGCTTCATCGTCAAGAATCCCTATCTCGAGAAAATCCTCGCGGCGAAGTCCAAGGATTCGACCAATGTCTGGAACTCGATCCTCGAGAAGGGCGGCAGCGTGCAGCATCTCGACTTCCTGACCCAGGAAGAGAAGGACACGTTCAAGACCAGCTTCGAGATCGACCAGCGCTGGCTGCTCGAGCTGGCCGCCGACCGCGCGCCGTTTATCGATCAGGCGCAGTCCTTGAACCTGTTCATCCCGGCCGACGTGGAGAAGTGGGATCTGCTGATGCTCCACTTCCGCGCCTGGGAGCTGGGCGTGAAGTCGCTCTATTATCTGCGCTCCAAGTCCATCCAGCGCGCCGGCTTCGCGGGCGGCGTGGAGGCGGACAACACAGCCGAGCTCAAGAAGATCGAGCTGGGCGAGTCCACCGATTATGACGAGTGCCTCGCCTGCCAATGATCCCCCGGATCATCGGCACGTTCCGGCTCGGCCCTCTCGCCTGCCAGTAAGGAGCGGGCAACGTCCACTCAATCGATCCCATATGGGCCGGAGCGCATGGCGTCTCCGGCCCATATCTTTGGCGGGCGACGCCCCGCCTCCATGCATTGTCGCCAAATCCTCCAGCAAAGATGGTACGATCTGGCACGCCGCCCTTCAGGCAACCGAGCGCGGGGGGCGTTCGTTCAACGATATTGCGCAACGCGTTCAAGGAGACAGCATATGACCACCCGGACAGCATCGGCTCAATATGAAGGCATGGGCAAGGCCGGCAAAGGCCGCCTCACCACCCAATCCGGCGTGCTCAAGGAGCAGCCCTATGGCTTTGGCACGCGGTTCGGCGATGAGCCCGGCACCAATCCCGAGGAGCTGATCGCGGCGGCCCATGCCGGTTGCTTCACCATGGCGCTCTCCTTCGCGCTGGAGCGCGCCGGCTATGCCGACGGGTCGCTCGACACCAAGGCGTCCGTCAAGCTCGAACAGGGCGATGGCGGCTTTACGATCACCCGCTCAGACCTAGTGCTGGAAGCCACCGTCCCCGGCATCGACCCCGATGAGTTTGCGCGGATCGCGGAAGAGGCGAAGAAGACCTGCCCGGTCTCGAAGCTGCTCAATGCCGAGGTGACGCTGGAACATCGCCTGAGCTGATCCGGCACGCGGGCGCACAGCAGGACAGGTTCTGCGAGCCCTCGGAACGACCTCGCCTTCCAGCCGTTATCTCTGCCAACAAGGGCAGGACGATCAGAAAGGCAAGGACATGACTTTCGCAGGATTTCGCACACCGGCCATCGCACTCGCGGCCGCGACCATGACCCTCGCAGGGTGCAGCGATATGGGACTTGGCGGCGGCCCCGGCTATGCCTCCAACAATGATGGCTATGTGCTGGGCGCCAATGACCCGATCTATCGCGACGACCGCGGCGGCTACTATTGCCGCAAGCCGGACGGTACGCGCGGCGCGATCATCGGCGGCCTTGCCGGTGGCGTTCTCGGCAACATCATCGCGCCCGGTGGCAGCAAGACGATCGGCACGATCATCGGCGCTGCGGGTGGCGCCGTGGCGGGCCGAGCGATCGAACGCGGCGAGGTGCGCTGCCGCTAAGGCCTCGCCGGCCAACGCAAACGTGCTTCGCAAAATTTTGCAAATCAGGAGAGCATCATGCTGAAAACATTTTTCTATGGAGCGGTCGCCGCCTTCATCGGCTCGAAGCTCAAGAAGATGAACGATGAGGGACGCCTCGAGCCGTATAAGGATCGCGCGCGCAAGCGCGCTCAGGAGCTCAAGGACAAGCTGGCGGAACATCGCCAGACGTCCGAGACGGATACGGCCCGGCAGGGGATCGGCAAATCGCTGTCGTCCGACAAGGCACAAGCTAGTGCTTCGGCGTCGCCGGACGTTTCGAAGCCCGCAAAGGCCCATCCCTGGCCGGTCGATCCACAGGCCATGCCGAGCTAAGCGCTCAGTCCTCCACATAAAACGGGCGCCCGAATGGCGCCCGTTTTGCTTTGTCAGCGCCGCTCGATCAGCCTGTTGAGCTCCACCTGGCGCTGGGCGATCAATTCCGGCACCGCGTCGATTTCCTTCTCCAAGGCATCCCGCAGGCTGCAAATCTGCGCATCCGTAAGATGCTCGATGCCGATATAGCCATTCTGCGCGGATTCCATGGCGCGTATGAGCTCGTCCAGCTTGACCTGCATGGCGCTCGCATCGCGGTTCTGGGCATTCTGGATCAGGAACACCATGAGGAAGGTCACGATCGTCGTACCGGTGTTGATGACCAGCTGCCACGTGTCCGACCACTGAAAGAGCGGCCCGCTGATCCCCCATATGACGATGATGCTCAAGGCGAGAACGAAGGTGAACGGCTGGCCCGTCCAGCTCGCCATGCGGCTGGCGAAACGGGTGAAAAACATCTCGATCATATTGCGCATTCCAGCAGGGAGGATGCGGCGGATGTGTAACCGGTCGGGGTCGGGCTGGCCAGCACGCAGGCACGCACGGCCAGGTTGCTGCGCCCGCCTGTGCGCCAAGACAGAGCAGCCGAAACGCAGGCTCTAGGCATGAGCCCTCTGGCCGGCTACTCTCCCGCGCATGAAGCTCACCTCCGCCCGCGCGCTTGCCGCCCTCGCCCTGCCCGCAGCCATTTTGTTGAGCAGCTGCGCGACGCCGGAAAGTCGCATTCGCGCAGGGCTCGTGCGCGCTGGCCTCAGCGAGCCGATGGCCGGCTGCATGGCGCGCACCCTCACGGATCGCCTGAGCAATGCGCAGCTTCGCCGGATCGCGACGCTGACCGACGGACGCGGCATCGACCCCAACCGGACGACGGTGAGCGAAATGGTTCGCCACCTTAGCACGCTAGGCGATCCAGAAATTCTGCGGGCGGCTACAGCATCTGCCATTAGCTGCGCGATCTGACGCACAGACCCGACGTCTTCGAGCCAATCCGCCTCGCGAGACCTTGACCGGCGCAGCGCTGGTCTACGCGTAAATATCGTATCCGAGCCGTCGATTTTGCAACTTTGCAAATTACGCGGGCGCCGGCTTGGGCTATGGCGCGGCCAACCTCTTCTCAGGCTCAGGATACTGCACCCATGAACATCCATGAATATCAGGCCAAGGAACTGCTCGCGAAATTCGGCGCCCCTGTCCCCGCCGGCCATGCCGCGCTGACTGTGGCGGAAGCCGTCGAGGCCGCCAAGTCGCTCCCCGGCCCGCTCTATGTGGTGAAGGCGCAGATCCATGCGGGCGGGCGCGGCAAGGGCAAGTTCAAGGAGCTCGGTCCGGATGCTAAGGGTGGCGTGCGGCTGGCCAAGACGATCGAGGAAGTCGAGGCGCATGCCAAGGACATGCTCGGCAACACGCTGGTGACGATCCAGACCGGTGAGGCCGGCAAGCAGGTCAACCGCCTGTACATCACCGATGGCGTCGACATCGAAAAGGAATTCTACCTCGCCCTCCTCGTGGACCGCGCGAGCGGCCGCATCGCAATGGTCGCTTCGACCGAGGGCGGCATGGACATCGAGGAAGTGGCGCACTCCACGCCCGAGAAGATCCACACGATCACCATCGACCCGGCGACCGGCTTCATGCCGCATCATGGCCGCCGCGTGGCTGCCGCGCTGGAGCTTTCCGGTGATCTCGCCAAGCAGGCCAGCAAGGTCGCCGGCGCGCTCTACAAGGCGTTCCTCGGCACCGATGCCAGCCAGATCGAGATCAACCCGCTCGCCATCGCCGGCGGCAAGATCCAGGTGCTCGATGCCAAGGTCGGCTTCGACGGCAATGCCCTGTTCCGCCACCCGGACCTGATGGAATTGCGCGACGAGACCGAGGAAGACCCCGCCGAGCTGGAAGCGAGCAAGTACGACCTCGCCTACATCAAGCTGGATGGCGACATCGGCTGCATGGTCAACGGCGCGGGCCTTGCCATGGCGACGATGGATATCATCAAGCTCAATGGCATGTTCCCGGCCAACTTCCTCGATGTGGGCGGCGGCGCCTCCAAGGAGAAGGTGACAGCGGCGTTCAAGATCATTCTGAGCGACCCGGCGGTGAAAGGCATTCTGGTCAACATCTTCGGCGGCATCATGCGCTGCGATATCATTGCCGAGGGCATCGTCGCGGCGGCCAAGGAAGTGAACCTCTCGGTTCCGCTGGTCGTGCGGCTTGAGGGCACCAACGTAGCGCAGGGCAAGGAAATCCTCGCCAATTCCGGCCTCGCCATCGTGCCGGCCGACGATCTGGGCGATGCTGCCAAGAAGATCGTGGCCGAGGTGAAGGCGCTGGCCTGATGCAGGGCGCGGCAGAGGGCGGTTGCCGCTGTGGCAAGCTGCGCTTCCGGGTGACCGGAGCGCCGCTGTTCACGGCGGCCTGCCACTGCCGCGGCTGCCAGCTGATGACGGCGAGCGCTTTCTCGCTGAGTAGCTGCTATCTCTCCACCGGTTTCGAGGTAATCGCCGGGGAGCCGGTGATCGGTGGATTGCACGGGGCAACCCGGCATTTCTTCTGCGACCATTGCCGGAGCTGGGTGTTCACGCGACCTGAAGGCATGGACGAGATCGTCAACGTGCGCACGACCTTGCTCGACGCGCCGTCGACGGACCCGCCCTTTCTCGAAACCTACACCTCGGAAGCGCTACCCTGGGCGATCACGAAAGCCAGACACAGCTTCGAGACCTTCCCGCCCATGGAGCAGTTCCAACCCCTCATGGCGGAATTCGCCAGTCTCGCGCACGGTTGACGTTAACGTGAACGTCAACTAACATTTGAATGTCTTAAGGAGAGCGCAGATGAAAATCCTCGTCCCCGTAAAACGGGTGCTCGATTACAATCTCAAGCCGCGCGTGAAGGCGGACGGGTCCGGTGTGGACCTCGCCAACGTCAAGCTGAGCATGAACCCCTTCGACGAGATTGCCGTCGAGGAAGCCATTCGCCTGAAGGAAAAGGGCGTCGCGACCGAGATCGTCGCGGTCTCCATCGGCGAGGCGAAGTCGCAGGAGACGCTGCGCACGGCACTGGCCATGGGCGCGGACCGCGCGATCCTGATCACGCATGAGGGCGTGGCCGAGCCGCTGGCGGTGGCCAAGCTCCTGAACGCGATTGTCGATGAGGAGCAGCCGGGGCTGGTGATTCTCGGCAAGCAGGCAATCGACGATGACAGCAACCAGACCGGCCAGATGCTCGCCGCGCTGCTCGGCTGGGCGCAGGGCACCTTCGCCAGCAAGGTCGAGGTCTCGGGCGATACGGCGAACGTGACGCGCGAAGTGGACGGCGGGCTGGAAACGGTGGCGCTCAAGCTGCCGGCCATCGTGACCACCGACCTGCGCTTGAACGAGCCGCGCTATGCCTCGCTGCCCAACATCATGAAGGCCAAGTCCAAGCCGCTCGCGCAGAAGACGCCGGCCGACTACGGTGTGGACATGACGCCGCGGCTGACGACGCTGACGGTGACCGAACCGGCCAAGCGGCAGGCGGGCGTGAAGGTGAACAGCGTGGATGAGCTGGTCGAGAAGCTGAAGGTGCTTGGGGTCGCCTGAGCGACCGATCACTTTTCCGTTCGTGTCGAGCGAAGTCGAGACACGCCACGCACAACGCTTCTCGACTTCGCTCGAAGCGAACGGGATGCGGATGAAGGGACAGGATAATGAAGACACTGGTTCTGGTCGAGCATGACAATGCCACCCTCAAGGATGCGACCCTGCCGGTCGTGACCGCCGCCGCCCAGCTTGGCGAGGTCCATCTGCTCGTCGCGGGCAAGGGCTGCGCCGGGGTGGCGGAGCAGGCCGCCAAGATTGCTGGCGTCGCCAAGGTGCATCTCGCCGATGATGCGGCGCTGGAGCACCATCTCCCCGAGAATGTCGCACCGTTGATCGTGGACCTCATGGGGCATCATGACGCCTTCCTCGCCCCGGCCACGACGACCGGCAAGAACATCGCGCCGCGCGTCGCCGCCTTGCTCGACGTGATGCAGATTTCGGACATCATCGCGGTGGATGGGCCGGACACGTTCACGCGCCCGATCTATGCCGGCAATGCCATCGCGCAGGTGAAGACGAGTGACGCCAAGCTGGTCATCACCGTGCGCGGCACCGCCTTCGACAAGGCGGCGTCCGAGGGCGGCTCGGCCCCGGTGGAGGCCGTGTCCGGCACCGGCGATGCTGGCACCGCGCGCTTCGTGTCCGCCGAGGTTGCGGCCTCGGAGCGGCCCGAGCTGACCAGCGCCAAGGTGATCGTTTCGGGCGGTCGTGGCGTGGGCAGCGGCGAAAATTACAAGGCGCTCATCGAGCCGCTGGCCGACAAGCTCGGCGCCGCCGTCGGCGCCTCGCGGGCGGCGGTGGACGCGGGCTTCGTGCCCAATGATTATCAGGTCGGCCAGACGGGCAAGATCGTGGCGCCGGACGTCTACATCGCCGTCGGCATTTCCGGCGCCATCCAGCACCTTGCCGGCATGAAAGACTCCAAGACAATCATCGCCATCAACAAGGACGAGGATGCGCCGATCTTCCAAGTGGCCGACGTCGGACTGGTGGGCGACCTGTTCCAGATCGTGCCGGAGTTGACGAGCAAGCTCTGAGGCGCGGATTGCATTCGGCGGAATGCGGGCGTCATTGGATGCGCCCGGATTCTGCGGAGCCAAGTCCGGCTGCAATAAACGTTCGTGACGCGGGCGCTCGGGACGTCCCCGGACTTTACTTGGCTTGAAGAACGGAAATTTAGACATCCGTGAGCCCGCGGGGCGCTACGGTAGCCACTCCAATTGCCGACCTGCCCAGCGCGCCTTGGCGCAGTTGAATAAGGGAACAGCGGATCACTGCTCGCGCTACCCTGAGGATGGCGGTCGCGCTTTTAGCTCCGGATAAGGCAGCACGCTGCCGAGCGTGCAATCCCTCCCACCCCCAGGGAGAGGGAAACGCCCGAGGCGAAATTTCTTGCGTTAGCGGATAGATATCGGCTCCGCCTCCTTGAGGCTGCGCCGCGAAGCAAATCCCGCCCCCCCCTTACGCCCCGGCCCCTGCCAGCCCCTCTTCCAGCGCCGTCAACAGATCGTAATGCGTCAGGTCGTAGTGCAGCGGCGTGACCGACACATAACCCTCCGCCACCGCCGCGAGGTCGCTTGCTTCCGGCGCTGAGTCGCTGTGGTGCAGGCCGAACCAGAAATAATCATAACCGCGCGGATCGGTGCCTGGCACGATGCGGGTGCGGTCGATGTCGTAGAAGCCCTGGCGCGCGACCTTGATGCCCTTGATCGCGCTGGCGGGCAGGGCCGGGAAGTTCACGTTAATGAGCGTGCGCTCCAGCGCATCCTGCTTGAGCAGCGCGCGCACCACCCGCTCGCCCCAGGCCTCGGCCGCCTCAAACGGGATGCTGTCGCCCAGCCCCTCGCGCGAGTAGACCTGGCTCAGCGCGATCGAGCGCACGCCGGAGATCGCGCCTTCCATCGCCGCCGAGACGGTGCCGGAATAGGTCACGTCCTCGCCCAGATTGGCGCCGCGATTGACGCCGGAGAGCAGCAGGTCGGGCTTCTGGTCCTTCATCAGATGCCCTACCGCCATCATCACCGCATCGGTGGGTGTGCCGGAGACGCTGTAATGCTTCTCACCATGCTGGCGCAGGCGCAGCGGGCGGGAGAGTGTCAGGCTGTGCCCGGCGCCCGATTGCTCCTCCATCGGCGCGACGATCCAGATGTCGTCGGAAAAGCAGCGGGCGATCTTCTCCAGCACCTTGAGGCCGGGCGCGTTCACGCCATCGTCATTGGTAAGCAGGATGCGCATCAGGCGGGCGCCAGCTTCGTGAGGCCACCGGTATAGGGTAGCAACGCCTCGGGCACGGTCACGCTGCCGTCGGCGTTCTGGTAATTCTCCAGCACCGCCACCAGTGTCCGCCCTACGGCGAGACCCGATCCGTTGAGCGTGTGCAGGAAGCGCGTGCCCTTCTCACCCTCATGCCGGTAGCGCGCATTCATGCGCCGCGCCTGGAAGTCGCCGCAGGTCGAGACGGAGCTGATCTCGCGATAGGTCTGCTGGCTCGGCAGCCAGACTTCCAGATCGAAGGTCTTGGTTGCGGAAAAGCCCATGTCTCCCGCGCAGAGGAGCATCCGGCGATAGGGCAGGCCCAGCGCTTCCAAGATGCCCTCGGCGGATTTGAGCATATGCTCATGCTCCGCCGCCGCCTGATCGGGCGTGCAGATCGCCACCAGCTCGACCTTCTCGAACTGATGCTGACGAATGAACCCACGCGTATCGCGCCCCGCCGATCCCGCCTCCGAGCGGAAGCAGGGCGTGAGCGCCGTGAACCGCATCGGCAGCGCGGCCTCGGTCAAAATCTGCTCGCGCACGAGGTTGGTTAGGCTCACCTCGGCGGTCGGGATCAGCCAGTGGCCGGTGGTGGTGCGGAAGAGGTCTTCGGCGAACTTGGGCAACTGCCCGGTGCCGAACACCGCCTCATCGCGTACCAGCAGCGGCGGATTGACCTCGGTATAGCCATTGGCCTCCGTCTGCCGGTCGAGCATGAACTGCGCCAGCCCCCGGTGGAGCCGCGCCATCTGCCCCCGCAGCGCCGCAAAGCGCGCGCCGGACATGGCAGCCGCGCCCTCGAAATCGAGGCCGAGCGCGGGACCGAAATCGGCATGGTCCTGCGGCGTAAAGTCGAAGCTGCGCGGCGTGCCCCAGCGATGCACTTCCACATTGCCAGTCTCGTCGATGCCATCGGGTACATCGGCGGCGGGGAGATTGGGGATGGCGGCAAGACGGCTCTGCACAGCCTCCGCCAGCGCCTTCTCCTGCGCCTCCAGCTCGGGCAGGCTGGTCTTGAGTGTCGCGACCTCCGCCTTCAGCGCCTCGGCTGTCTCCTTGTCGCCCTTCGCCATCGCCTGGCCGATGGCCTTGCTGGCCTCGTTGCGGCGCGCGAGGCCTTCCTGCACCTGCGTGGCGACGGCGCGCCAGCGCGTGTCCTCGTCGCCGATGGAGGCGGCGACCGGCTCCATACCACGGCGGGCGAGGGCGGCGTCGAAGGCGGCGGGATTGTCCCGAATGGCTTTGATATCATGCATGGCGCACCGCCTATGCCCCGCGCGCCATGGCCGATCAAGCGGCCAGCGATCTCCCAGTGGTGGGGACGCGACCGGCACCGCCGCCCAAGCCTGGCGAGGGCAGCGGTAATCGGCTCGTTCGGCCGCCGATTCACGGCGGATTCGGCCGTTGTTCAGTCATCGTTCAATGCGCGGGAAACAGTGCTTGTTTCACTCTCGGCTGCGCTCTATAGGCGCCGCGAGAGCGCCGGAAATCGGCGACTTGATCGACGCGGAGAAGTGAATGGCCTCGCTTGCAGATTCGTCGGATAAAAACGGCTCGAAAGGCTCGGGGATCGATCTTCCCGAGGGCTATCGGCCTTCCGCAGACGAAGAGTTTATGGGGCCGCTGCAGCTGGAATATTTCCGCCGCAGGTTGCTCGATTGGAAAAAGCAAATTCTCGCCGAGGCAGAGGGCACGCTCGCCACGCTGCAGAGCGAACCGCTGCGCGAGCCCGATCTCAACGATCGCGCCTCCAGCGAGACCGACTGGTCTATCGAACTGCGGACTCGCGATCGGCAGCGCAAGCTCATCTCGAAGATCGACGCCGCGTTGCGCCGCATCGACGATGGCGAGTATGGCTATTGCGAAGTGACCGGTGAGCCCATCTCGCTCGGTCGCCTCGAAGCCCGCCCCATCGCGACAATGACCGTCGAGGCGCAGGAGCGCCACGAACGGCAGGAAAAAGTCTCCCGCGACGATTGATCACACGACTGGCAGCTCTCCTCCCGATAGCTTGCATATCTGCGCGTGCGCGCCGCCGATGAGCGGCGTTCTGGCCGCTTGCCTTCCTGACTGATCAACTAGCGTGGATTGCGCGTGCGCGGTTCAGTGCTTGCGGGCTTGCTGTTCTCTCGCGAGGCTGTCAACGGTGCCGGGCTGCCGCCTTCGCTCGGGGAGGCATCCTTGTGCCCTAACCCGCGCGCTCACACCCGCCTACGGCAGTCAGCCCGCAATGACAGCAGGAGTCTGCTGCATCTATAATCGCGCCAATGTCCAGAAACGAAAAAGCGGAGGAGAGCTGCTTCTAAGCGCTCGATCCTCCGCTTTGTCCCGTCGCCCGTGCCGGTCTTCCCGGCGGCTCCCTCTCCGAAGTAATCTTGTAAGAGCGATGGAGACGGGCCTGCCTAATGCAGTTTTATACAAAAAAAAAGGGCCGACCTCGTGAGAGATCGGCCCCTTGAGTCTTAGGAGAGGATGCCTGAAAGGCAGTTTCTAAATAGCACATCCGTTTTTTGCTGCAAGTGCGAAAAACGAAACTCGCTGATGCAAAAATGTAATTTAGATATACGCCTTTGATTTAAAAGAGAAAAAATTTTCTCGGGAGGGGAAACCTTCTTCATCTCTCTCACCGCTGGGTTTTATCTCGCGCCCGCGAGAGGTGACGGAATCAACCAGGGATCGCCTCAAAGAAGCGAAAAAAATTCAAAGAAACCCGCCATTTTCTGATCATGGATGAGGGCGCCTTGCTCCTAGCTGAACATTGCAATCGAATGCAATGTCGCCCGTATTCGCGAATCACCTGCCCGCTTCGACGATCAGATGTCGCCGCTGAAGGTGTCGCACTGGGCAGGGTCGCCGGAGTCGTAGCCCCGACGCAGCCAAGCCACCCGCTGGGCGCTGGTGCCGTGGGTGAAGCTGTCCGGCACCGGCCGACGCCCGGCGTCCTTTTGGAGCGTGTCATCGCCGATCGCTGCGGCAGCGCGCAGGCCTTCCTCAAGGTCGCCGGTTTCCATCAGACCGGTACGGCGTCCCCACACCCCTGCGTAGCAATCGGCCTGCAGCTCGATGCGGACCTGCAGCGCATTGGCTTGTGCTTCGCCCAGCTGCTGCTGCCTTTTGTTCACATCATCCAGCCGGCCCTCCAGATGCTGGACATGATGCGCGACTTCATGGGCGATCACGTAAGCCTGCGCGAAGTCGCCGGGCGCGCCGAATCGCTGCTGCAGTTCACGGAAAAAATCCGTGTCGAGGTAAATCTTCTCGTCGAGCGGGCAGTAAAACGGTCCCATTGCCGATTGCGCCGCCCCGCAGCCAGATTTTCCGTTTTGGGCATAGAATGAGAGCACGGCGGGCTTGTACGTCTGGCCGCTTTGCCGGAAGAGATCGCCCCAGATGCGCTCGGTGGTGTTGAGCACCTTGAGCGAGAAGCTCTGCATCTGTGTCAGCTCTCCCTCCTGACCCGCAGGAGCGCCCTGCTCGGTCGCCGGCTGGGAGGTATCTCCGCCGGTCAGCAGCCCGCCGCCGCTGAAGCTGATGAAGGCAAACACGGCGAGCGCGATTACCACCCCGCCGCAGCCGAAGCGGCTGCCGATCATCGGCAGCAACATGCCGAGCAGATTGCCGCCTCCGCCGCCGAAACCGCCCCCGCCGCCACGCTGGATCTCGTAGTTGCTGCTTTCCCGTTCGTCGTCGAGCCGCATTCTCGTCCTTCCCCAGCGCCTGCCTGTCCAGACCTTGATGATCTGTTGCGGAAATTCTCCGCTGCGACGGTGAAATGCAGCAGCAAGCGGAACTATCCCAACGCCCCGGCAATTCTGTGGGAATCACGACATCCGGTCCCCCGCTCGGCGCTGGTGGACGGCCGGGGAATGGGATATTGCATCGCACCATGGATATGCCGACTCCGCGTCGCCGCGGCGGCCATGCGCCGCTTCCTTTGCCCGATCAGGTCGCGCTGGTCCTCCAGGGCGGAGGCGCGCTGGGGTCTTATCAGGCCGGCGTGATCGAGCGGCTGGCGGCGCTTGGCATCGGGATCGACTGGGTCGCGGGCATCTCCATCGGCGCCGTCAATGCCGCCATCATCGCCGGCAACACGGCCGATCAATGGGTGGCGCGTCTGACCGAGTTCTGGACTCTCGTCAGCAGCGGCCTGCCGAACATCTGCCTGCCCGAGGACGATCATCTGCGCGAGGGCGCGCATCTCGCCGCCGCCGGCGCCGTGCTGCTCGGGGGCGTACCAGGTTTCTTCCGCCCGCATTTCTTGCAGCCCCTATGGGCACCGCCCGGAACGACGGAAGCGATCAGCTATTACGACACGGCGCCCTTGGGCGAGACGCTGGACCGGCTGGTCGACTGGGACCGGGTCAATCACGGTCCCATGCGGTTTTCCATTGGCGCAGTGGATATCGAGAACGGCAATTTCGTCTATTTCGACAATCAGGACCCGCAATGGCGGGGCCGGATCGATGCCCGCCATGTCATGGCTTCCGGTGCCCTGCCGCCGGGACTCCCGCAGGTGGAGATTGACGGCCGCCATTATTGGGATGGGGGCCTGGTCTCCAATACCCCGCTCAGTCATGTCCTCGAGCACCAGTCCGGTGATCTGCTGATCTTCCAGGTCGATCTCTTCCCGGCAGAAGGGCCGCTGCCGCGCGAAATGAGCGATGTCTGGTCGCGGCAAAAGGATATTCAATATTCCAGCCGCACCCGGCAGGTGACGGACCGCTTCCTGCGTACCCGGCGGGAGCATGAGGCCATCCGCGCGCTGCTGGATCGCTTGCCGCAGGACGTCGCCCAAACATCCGAGGCGCGGCGGCTGGCGGGGATGATCGAGGAAGGATCGGTCAACATCATCCATCTCATCCACCGCCTGCGCGCCTGGCAGAGCGGCGCGCGCGATTTCGAGTTTTCGCGCCGCACGATGCTGGATCACTGGGCGCAGGGCGATGCCGCCGTCGCCGCCGTGCTCTCGCACGGGACCCAGCTTATCGCGGAAAACATCGTCAGTGGCCGCAGCGCAACCTTCGACCTCGCGCTGACCGGTCAGATCAAGGAGAAGCAGGCATGAGTTTGAAGGGCAAGACAGCGCTGATCACCGGCTCCACATCGGGCATCGGCCTTGCTTATGCCAAGTCGCTGGCGGCCGAGGGCGTCAACCTCGTCATCAACGGCTTTGGCGATGCCGATGCCATCGAGAAGGAGCGGCTAGCCCTGGAACAGGCGAGCGGCGCGAAGGCGATCTATTCCGGCCATGATCTCACCAAGCCGGAAGAGATCGAGGCGATGATGGCGCAGGCGGCGGAGGCCTTTGGCGGTGTCGATATTCTCATCAACAATGCCGGCACCCAGCATGTCGCGCCGGTGGAGGAATTCCCGCTCGACAAGTGGAGCCTCATCATCAAGCTCAATCTGGAATCCGCCTTCCACACCACTCGGCTTGCCGTGCCCTATATGAAGCAGCGTAAATGGGGCAGGATCATCCAGACCGCCTCCGCGCACAGCCTCGTCGCCTCGCCGTTCAAGTCGGCTTATGTGACGGCCAAGCACGGCCTTGCCGGCTTCACCAAAACGATCGCGCTGGAACTGGCGACCTTCGGCATCACTGCCAATTGCATCTCGCCCGGCTATGTCTGGACCCCGCTGGTCGAGGGCCAGATTCCGGACACGATGAAAGCGCGCAACATGACGCGCGAGCAGGTCATCAACGATGTGCTGCTCGCCGGCCAGCCGACCAAGGAGTTCGTGACGGTAGAACAGGTCGCCGCCATCGCGATGTTCCTCTGTTCGGATCCTGCGAGCAACATCACCGGTGCGAACATCAGCGTGGATGGCGGCTGGACCGCGGCCTGACAACGCGATCAAGCATAACTTCTAATAGCGTAACTTGTGCTCCTGCGCAGGCAAGAGCCTAGGGCGGCGAGGACATCCGGCTGCGCCCTGGGCTCCTGCCTGCGCAGGAGCACTAATCGCAATTTTAGTTGTGATGGGAGAGCGGGAGGCGCCTAACCCCAAACGTCCTTGGCCCCTCCCTGGGGGAGGGAGGGGCCGTCGGGGACTGTGGGAGAGTATCAGCGCCGTGGGAGAGTAACGCTGATGAGGACTGTATAGCCCCCACTTGTCACGAGACTTTGTCGCAATCGACGGAGTTTGTATCAATGTGTCGCAGCCGCGCGGGGCAGGCTCAGTTGCCGCTGCCGCCCAGCACGTTGATCGTGAAGGCCAGCACGCCCAGATTGAAGACAAAGGCGGCAAGGCAGTGGATCGTCGCCACGCGCCGGACCGAGGTGGAGGTGACCGCCACATCCGAGGTCTGGAACGTCATGCCCAGCGTGAAGCTGAAATAGACGAAATCCCAATAGGTCGGCTCCTTGGTGCCGGGAAAGTCGAAGCCGCGCGCATCCGCGCCGCCCTCGTCATCCGGGTCGCTGTCGCTCCGCACGTAGAACATATGGGCATAATGGAGGGCGTAGACCATGTTGGAGAAGATCCACGCCAGTGCCAGGGTCGCGATGACCAGGGCCATGGCCTCGACGCCGGGATCGTGCCTGTTCTCAAGTTCGGAGAAGATTGCGACGAGCACCACCAGCGAGACCGCGCCGGTTATCCCCAGCAGCAAGGTGCGATTGGCATCGTTCCGCGCAGCCGACTGGCGCATCTGATCCGGCCCGGCGCGCGCCAGCAAAGGCCAGACGGACAGCAGAAAGATGCCGGCCGCGACGTCGAATCCCGCCATCATGGCATGACGCCAGCCCAGAACCGGATGCAGCAGCGGCAGGCTGACAAGCAGGATCGCCGCAAAAGCGAGGAAGCGTATGGGCGCAAGGCGCCGTCCAAGGTCAAGAGCCATCGGTGCGACTATAGCGGGCGAAATTGCCTGCCCAACCTTGTTCTTATCTCCCGGCACCGGCCAGGCTGCGTATTTCGCTCCCTCCACGGGAAGGTGGAGCATCTGACGCCCGCCCCCCACCTCGCCTTGCACCCTGCCCTCCCCGCTGGCACAAGGCCGGAGATGTTCCAGCGCGACGATCCCCGCGTGCCGCCGCGCGCCTTTTTGCGACGGCGCTCGTCCCTGCCGGTCTGGGCGGACCTCGCGTGGCGGGTGGGTGCGATCCTGATCCTCGCGACCTTCGTTCTGATGGTTCACTGGTTCGAGCGGGACGGGCTGCGCGACAATCTCGACGGGGAGGTCAGCTTCGGCGATGTCGTCTACTTTACCGCCGTGACCGTCACCACCGTGGGCTATGGCGACATCGTGCCGGTCACGGACCGGACGCGATTGTTTGAGAGCATTTTCGTCACCCCGGCGCGCATCTTCGTCTGGCTGATCTTTCTTGGCACGGCCTATCAGTTCGTTTTCCGCAATGTTTGGCACAGGTGGCGCATGTCGCAGATCCAGAAGTCCCTCACCAACCACATCATCGTCGCCGGCTTCGGCACGAGCGGTTCCGAGGCGGTGCGGGAACTGGTGGCGCGCGGCACCGACCCACGCTGCATCGTCGTCATCGAGCGCAGCGACGAATCACTGGCGCTGGCCGAGGCGGCTGGTTGCAACATCCTGAAAGGGGATGCGACGCGCGACCAGACGTTGATGGACGTACGCGTGCAGGAAGCGCAGGCCATGATCGTCTCGGCCGGACGCGACGACACTTCGATCCTCGTGACGCTGACGGCTCGCCACCTCGCGCCGGATATCCCGCTGAGTGTCGTCGTGAGGGCGCCGGACAATGAGTCGCTCGCCCGCCAGGCCGGTGCGACGACGGTCATCAATCCGGTCAGTTTCGCCGGATTGCTGCTCGCCGGTTCCTGCCAGGGCGCTCATATCGCCGATTATATGGCCGATCTTGCGGCATCGGGCGGGCGCGTGCAGCTGCGCGAGCGCCGCGTCACGCAGGCCGAGGTGGGCGAACCGCTGAGCGCGATCCAGACCGGCCTGGGCGTGCGGCTCTACCGGGCCGGGCGCGCTTATGGTTTCTGGGAGCCAGAGGCCGCGATGCTCTATGCTGGTGACATGATCATCGAGATCATTCCCAACGACGGCGAAACACCGCCCAGCCCCAGCCCGGCGTAACGGCGCAGATGGACCGCGCGGGACGACTCGCCTTTTGCTTGCCGGCGCCCTATATGCGCGCGCAATCATGGCATTGAAAATTCCCGACGCGCCCAAGGTGGGCATGGTCTCGCTCGGCTGCCCCAAGGCGCTGGTCGATTCAGAACGTATCCTCACCAAGCTGAGGAGCGATGGTTACGCCCTGTCCCCAGACTATGATGGCGCGGACGTGGTGCTGGTGAACACCTGCGGCTTCCTCGACAGCGCCAAGGAGGAAAGCCTCGAGGCAATTGGCGAGGCCATTGCCGAGAACGGTCGCGTGATCGTGACCGGCTGCATGGGCAATGAGGCCGAGCTGATCCGCGCCCGCTTCCCGCAGGTGCTGGCGATCACCGGTGCGCATCAATATGAGGATGTGGTCAATGCGGTGCACGACGCCGCGCCGCCCGTCCCCAATGCTTTTGTCGATCTGGTGCCCGAAGGCGGCCTCAAGCTCACCCCGCGCCATTATGGCTATGTGAAGATCAGCGAGGGCTGCAACCACAGCTGCGCCTTCTGCATCATCCCCGACCTGCGCGGAAAGCTCGCCAGCCGGCGGATCGACGCGGTGCTGCGCGAGGCGGAGAAGCTGGTCGCGGCGGGGACGAAGGAACTGCTGATCATCAGCCAGGATACGTCCGCTTACGGCG
Organism: Sphingobium sp. B8D3A; assembly: GCF_025961995.1. Classification (NCBI taxonomy): domain Bacteria; kingdom Pseudomonadati; phylum Pseudomonadota; class Alphaproteobacteria; order Sphingomonadales; family Sphingobiaceae; genus Sphingobium; species Sphingobium sp. B8D3A. The sequence goes on from NZ_JAOQOS010000001.1 coordinate 3,037,229, forward strand.
TGGACGTGCGGCATGAGGAGCGGTTGTGGAAGGGCGAGCCCGTCCGCACCCATATGACCGACCTTGCCCGCGCACTCGGCGGCCTGCGCACGCCGCAGGGCGAGCAGCCCTGGGTGCGGCTGCATTATGTCTATCCCTATCCGCATGTCGACGCGGTCATCCCGCTGATGGCGGAAGGGTTGCTGACGCCCTATCTCGACATCCCCTTCCAGCACGCCGCGCCCAATGTGCTGCGCGCCATGAAGCGTCCCGCCAACGAGGCCAAGGTGCTGGAGCGCCTGCGCGGCTGGCGGGAAATCTGCCCGGATATCGCGATCCGCTCCAGCTTCGTCGTCGGCTTCCCCGGCGAGACGGAAGCGGACTTCCAGTATCTGCTCGACTGGCTGGAGGAAGCGCAGCTCGACCGCGTCGGCGCCTTCCGCTTCGAGCCGGTGGAAGGGGCGCAGGCCAATGCCCTGCCCGACCATGTGCCGGACGAGATCAAGGAAGAGCGCTTCCAGCGGATCATGGACGCCTGCGCGCGGATTTCAGCAGCGAAGCTGGCGGCCAAGATCGGCCGCACGCTGCCTGTGGTTATTGACGAGGTTGGCGAACCGGATGAGGACGGCAGTGTCGGGGCGACCGGCCGCAGCCAGGCTGACGCGCCGGAGATCGACGGGCACGTCTATTTGCGCGATGTCGATCCGGGGCTTGCGGCGGGTGATTTCGTCTCGGTCGAGATTGAGGATGCGGATGAGCACGACCTGTTTGGCGTGCCGATTTCGGTCTGACCAAGCTTTACAGCCTCTCGTCCGTGTCGAGCCCTTCGACTGCCCGCAGGCGGGCGCTCAGGATAAACTTCAGCCGTTAGGCTGAAGTCGAGACACGGGAAGAGCGGTGCTTGTGTGTCTCGACTTCGCGCGACACGAACGGGAGGTGGGGATTGCGGGCCTACTGCGCCGCCGCGAAGGCCCCCTTCCAGGCCGGTTTCACCGCGCCCAGCACTGCCGCATCCACCGGCACTTCGATCTCGTAGATCCCTTCCGCATAGGGCCCGGCCTCATAAGGCATGATCACGAAGTGGAGGCGGTTGAGCGCGCCACCACCTGACGTCGCGGCAATGATCGTCTGCTTGGTCGGATCGACACACTGATCGAATTCGGGGATTGGGCTGCCCTCCCCGCTGCCGACCGGCTCTCCGCGCCGCTTGGTGCGTTCGGCGTTCAGGGCCGTGCAGAAGCGGTCTTTAACGGCGCGGCCTAGCGCAGCGACGTCGAACAAGGCGCCGGCCTCCAGCGCCTTGTTCCCGGCCTTGTCCCAGTAGAGAACCTTGACCAGTGGCATGCCGTGCGCGCCGCCCGTATAGCTATAGCCTTCGCTGCGCAAAACGAGCAGCGCCGGCACGTCGGCTGCCACGGACCAGTCCTCGGTATAGCTATAGCCACGGAAGGGGTAGCCGGCCTCCTTTGCGGAGGCTTCTTCTCCCCGGATGCCGTCCTCCGTTTCCTTGCGCTGCTTCTCCGCGCTCTCCTGCAGCATGGCATTGAGCGGGGCGATGGCCGCCGCCGCGGCGGGCCAGCTGACGCGAAATTCGGATTCGCCCTTGGTGAACGCCACCGACTTGCCCGCCACCGCGTTGGCCTGCATCGCATTGGCGGGCTCTGCGACGTTCACCGCATTCTCGACCGGCACCTGCATATTGTTGGCGACGGTCTCATTGCCGCAGGCGGCCAGCGCGATGCAAAGGCTGAGCAGAGCGGCGGACTTGATGGGGGCCATGGGGCGATCCTTTCACGATTGGGGCGAGCCTAACGGATCAGCCGGCGCTTGCCGAGGCCCCTCGCGCACTCTAACCCTGCATTATGACGGACCCAGCCGATCTTGTGCGCCCGGACACGAGCCAGACCGCCCATCTCATCCATCTCATCGATGCCGCCAGCCATGAGCAATGGCTCGCCGGACGGACTGAGCGGGAACGCGCCGCGCTCGTGGCGCAGAATTACCAGCCAAAGGCCTATGCCCACGCCATCCTGCCCGGGGAAAAACCCGATGCATGGAGCGTGGTGACATATGTCGCCAATGTCGACTCGCTCTCCAGCTGGTGCCTTGCCAAATTGCCGGGCGTGCTGCCGGCTGGAACCTATCGCTTGGCGGATAGGGAGCCAGGTCCGGCGATATTCGGCTGGATGACGGCGCAATATCGCTTCGAGCGCTACAAGGCGAAGCCGGCGGCCAAGGGGCCGTGCGTGCTGCTCAGCAGCCAGCCCGGCGCCATTGACGGTTCGGCCGCGCAGGCCCGCGCGACCGCACTGGTGCGCGATATGGTCAATACGCCGACGGCCGAAATGGGGCCGGACGAGATCGAGGCGCAGGCGCGTGCGGTCGCCGATCGCCATGGCGCGACCATGACCGTGACGCGGGGCGATGCGCTCGAATCGGGCTATCCGATGATCCACGCCGTCGGTCGCGCGGCGGACCGGGCCAATGCGCCACGGCTGATCGAGCTGGTCTGGGGCCGCGAGGAGCATCCCCACGTCGCGCTGGTCGGCAAGGGCATTACCTTCGATACCGGTGGGCTCGATATCAAGCCGGCCTCCGGAATGCGGCTGATGAAGAAGGACATGGGCGGCGCGGCCCATGCGCTGGCCCTGGCGGATCTGGTGATGGGTGCGGGCCTGCCGGTGCGCTTGCACCTGCTACTGCCGGTCGCCGAGAACGCCATCGCAGGCAATGCCTTCCGCCCCGGCGATGTGCTGCGCAGCCGCAAGGGCCTGACCGTGGAGATCGGCAATACCGATGCGGAGGGACGGCTGGTGCTCGGCGACGCGCTGACGCGGGCCGGCGAAGACAAGCCCGAACTCATTATCGACTTCGCCACGCTGACCGGTGCGGCGCGGGTCGCGCTCGGCCCGGACCTGCCTGCCCTGTTCACCAATGACGATGCGCTGGCGGCCACGCTGGCCAGCTGTGGCAGCGACGTGGATGATCCGCTGTGGCGCCTGCCCCTTTGGGCGCCCTACAACGACCTGTTCAAGAGCGACATTGCGGACCTCTCCAACAGCGGCGAAACCCCGTTTGCGGGGGCCTCGACGGCGGCGCTGTTCCTCCAGCGCTTCGTGCCGGACAAGACCCCGTGGGTGCATTTCGACACCTTTGCATGGCGGCCGACCGCCAAACCGGGCCGCCCCAAGGGCGGCGAAGCGCTCGGTTTGCGCGCGACCTTTGCCATGCTGCAAAAGCGCTACGGACAGTCGGGGGATTGAGCGATCCGGGCGTCTGCGCCGGGGGGCCGGGATGCACCGTTGCGGTCGGGTATCCCTTGACCTTTCGGCCTGTTTTGCCGCAGGGGGCGCCGATGAAACAGACCATCGCCGGGACTAGCGTGGCGTCGTCGCCCGAACGCAAGAGCGTGAAGCTGGACGGGACATCCCGCAGCTACGATCCGCGCGTGCGCGCGATCCGGCCCGATCTGGCCGACGTCGCCCTCGCCGATCTGTATTTCGCGCCGCATTATGCCGCGCCGGTGCCGCGCAGCTGCGTGGTGGCCGCCACGATGCTGCGCGCCGCCCCAGACGCTGCCGCGAGCGCCGTGAGCGAGCTGCTCTATGGCGAGAGCTTTCACATGCTCGATGCCCGCGCCGGCTGGGCCTGGGGCTATTGCGGCCATGATCATTATGTCGGCTATGTGCCGCTGGATGCGCTGGGCGAACCTGTCGACTCCAGCCATCTCGCACACGGCATCACGCCGGTGTTCGCAGCGGCCGATATCAAATCCTCGGTGCAGATGCTGCTGCCCGCCGGTGCCAAACTGGCGGGCACGGCGCAGGGCGATTTTCTCGCCATCGATGCCGGGTTCGTTCATCAGCGGCACGTCCGCACTCTCGCGGATGTCGAGAGCGACTGGGTTGCCGTCGCGGAGCGCCATCTGGGCGCGCCCTATATATGGGGTGGCCGGGGCCTTGGGCTCGATTGCTCGGGGCTGGTGCAAACCGCTCTGGCTGCCTGTGGGATAAACGCGCCGCGCGACACCGACCAGCAGGCCGAGGCCGTCGGCGAGGCGCTGGGCGACAATGCGGCGCTCCGACGAGGCGACATCATCTTCTTCCCCGGTCATGTAGGGCTGATGGTGGATGGCGAGCGCCTGATCCATGCCAATGCCCACGCGATGGCCGTGACCATAGAGCCGCTGGACGATGTCGTCGCGCGGCTCCGCGACACGCATGAGCAGCCGGTGACAGGCCGGCGCAGGATTACGACATGACGAAGATTTTCATTGATGGCGCCGCCGGCACCACCGGCATCCAGATCCGGGACCGACTGGAGGGGCGCAGCGAATTCGATCTCATCACGCTGGGCGATGCCGCCCGCAAGGACGATGACGCGCGCGCCGAAGCGATCAACGCCGCCGATATCGTCATCCTCTGCCTGCCGGATGATGCTGCGCGCCAGTCCGTGCAGATGATCGCCAATGATCGCACGCGGGTGATCGACGCCTCGACGGCGCATCGCGTGGCCGATGGCTGGGTGTATGGCATGCCGGAAGTCTCCGGCCATGATGCGGTCGCGAAAGCCCGCTTTGTGAGCAATCCCGGCTGCTATTCGACCGGCTTCATCGCACTGGTGGCGCCGCTGGTGCAGGCCGGCATCATCCCCGCCGAGACGCAGCTCACATGCAACGCCGCCTCCGGCTATTCCGGCGGCGGCAAGGCTATGATCGCCGAATATGAGGGCGCAGAGGTCCCGCCGAGTGCCTTCCGCACCTATGCGCTCGGCCTTGGCCACAAGCATGTACCCGAAATGCAGGCCCGCTGCGGCTTGGCGCATCGCCCGCTGTTCGCGCCTGCTGTCGTGCCGGTCTATTCCGGCATGATCGTGGACGTGCCGCTGCATAGCGATCTGCTGACCAATGGCACGGATGCCCGCGCCATGCGCGCAGCACTGGCCGAGCATTATGCAGGCTCGCCGATCATCAGCGTGGCGGATGGCTATGAGGCTGCGACGCTCCCCATCGAGCTGCTGCGGGACAAGGACATCATGCGCCTGTTCGTCTTTGCGGACGAAAACAGCGCGCAGATCCGACTGGTCGCGGCGCTCGACAATCTCGGCAAGGGCGCGTCCGGTGCGGCCGTGCAGAACCTCAACCTGATGGCGGGCCTGCCGGAGACGACGGGGCTGCGCCTTTAGGCAACGGCCAGCGGATTTCCGCTCCCGTTCGTGTCGAGCGAAGTCGAGACACTTTGCCACTGTGCTTGACGTGTCTCGACTTCAGCTTGCAGCTGAAGTTTATCCTGAGCGCCCGCCTGCGGGCAGTCGAAGGGCTCGACACGAACGGCAGGTGGACTGGGCGCGCCCCTTTGCACCCCGCCACCGGCTTCCTATCTTTGAGGCAACACACCCCTCCTCGAAAGGACGCCCCCTCATGAGCGCGACTGCAACGCTGGCCGGCGGCTGCTTCTGGTGCACAGAAGCGGTCTATCAAAATCTCGCAGGCGTCGAGTCCGTCGAGAGCGGCTATATCGGTGGCAGCAAACCCAACCCGACTTATGAGGAGGTCTGCTCGGGTAGCACGGGCCACGCCGAGGCGATCCGCATCACTTATGATCCGGCCGTGATCGGTTATGGCGATCTGCTCGATATCTTTTTCGCCACGCATGACCCGACGACGCTGAACCGCCAGGGAAATGACATCGGCACCCAATATCGCTCGGCCATCTTCCCTCATGATGCCGAGCAGGAGGCCGAGGCACGCGCTGCCATGGAACGGGCACAGGCGGACTGGCCCAGCCCTATCGTCACGACGATCGAGCCGCTGGCTACCTGGTATCCGGCCGAGGATTATCACCAGCAATATTGGGATCGGGTCGGCGACCGGAACCCTTATTGCATGGCGGTGATCCCACCCAAGCTGCAGAAGCTGCGCAAGGGCTTCGCCGATCGCCTGAGGACCTGAGCAGCAAGCGGCTGCCATTCCGGCGCAGCAGGCTTGCGCGACGGCGGGAAGCCGCTCAGACAGTGCTCCTGTCCCTGATGGACATTGGAGAGGCTGCCATGGTTCGACCTGCCCTGCTGATCGCCGCGAGCGTGCTTGGACCGCTCGCCTTGCAGGGCTGCGTCGCCCGCACTGCCTACAAGGTAGCCAAGGCGCCGGTCGATGCCGGTGCGAAGATGGCTGACTGGGCAACGGTCAGCGGCGATGAAGCGGATCGGGAACGGGGTCGCGAACTCCGGCGCAAGTGCAAGGCGCGCTACGACCCTTATTATTGCGAATGAGGCAGGAGGGCGGGATTAGCCGCCCTCCCCTGCGATTTCCAAAAAACTCAGCTTTCCCAGACGCGGCTGACGGCCACGCGCGCATCCCGCGGAATGTAGCGCGGGCGAGACGGCCTGGGCGCCGGGCGGGAGGCACGAATGGCCGTCGCCGCCATCAACGGCGCACAGAAGAAGCGCAGGGCCAGCGACACGAAGCCGATAAAGCTGAGGAGCGCGACGCCCGTGCCAAGCAGCCCGATGGCAAACAGGCAGAGCACCGCCACGGCGAGCGACGCACATCCTGCGATCGTCTCGGGCCGGGTCGCTGCAAAGGGCGATTCGTCGGCCAGTCCGGCGAACTTGGGCGTGCGCCGCCAGGCGAGCGGGCGATTAGAGAGGCCGGCAATGCCTGCGACCAGCACGACATAGCTGAGCGATGCGCGGGCGATCTCGCCCCACACCATGGCGCCAGTGTCATAGCAGCCGGACAGGCGATAGCGATGCACGAGCCGCACCCACCATGTCGCCGCACCGATGAGCATCAGCAGACCGGCGATGGACGGCACCTTGACCGGCTCCATGGCGCCGATGGCCAGCCCAACGACCATGGCGAGCATGCCGCCTACGCTGACGACGAGCGCAGCCAGCGTCTGCAGCGGCGCGAGGCAGCGCACGACTTCCAGCAATTTTGTCCAGCCTGGCAGCGGCGCGGCGAAGGGCGCCGGCAGGAACAGGCGCCAGTGACGGCGCAGCTGCTGTACCGGACCCGCTGTCCACCGGAAGCGCTGCTTCTTGTAATCGTCGAAGGTTTCCGGGATCAGCCCGCGCCCGAAGGTCTCGCCGAAATACAGGCCCTCATAGCCGACCTTGCGCAGGCGCACGGAGACTTCCGAATCTTCCGTGAGGCACCATTCCGCCCAGCCGCCGGCTTTCACCAGCGCATCCTTGCGCATCAGGCACATCGTACCGATGGTGAAGGCACCGCCATATTCGCTCACGCCGGGGTAATCGACCTTGTTGACCGGCATATATTCCCAATAGCAGGCGCTCAGATAGTCATTGCCCTCATAGTCACGATAGTCGTGCGGCGTCTGGATATAGCCGAGCTTCGGATCGGCGAAGAACGGCAGCAAGCGCGAGAGGAAGTCGTTGCGGGAATAATAATCGGCGTCGATCACGCCGATGATCTGCGCATCTGAGGCGGTCTGCTCGAGCAGGAAATTGAGCGCGCCGGCCTTGGCGCCGGGCAGCGGATCGACGTGGAAAAAACGGAAGCACTCCTTGCCGAGCTTCGCGTTGAGGCGCGCGCAATGGGCTTCCAAGGGCCTCCAAAGAGCTTCGTCCTTCGTATTATTATCGCAGACCAGCACTTCGAAATTATCATAATCCTGCGCCGCGAGACGGTTCATCGTCTCGATCACGATCTCGGGCGGTTCGGCATAGCAGGCCAGGTGCAGCGAGACCTTGAGATGCGCGACTGCGGGATCGGATGAGGGAATCGCCACCGGCAGGCGCCAGCGCTCATGCGTCAGCACCGCTTCGCGCGCCACGCTGGCGATGAGATTGGCGAGGAAGGCGAACAGCGTCAGCCCGAGCGCGGCGAAGGCCAGCACCATCAGCAATGGCGGCAGGCCGGCTTCGAGAATGAACAGCGTGCCCCACAGGCTCGTCATCACGCTGCCAAGCCCGGCGCCAGTCAGCCAGAGGATGCCCGGCATGCTGAAGCGCACGAGATAATAGCGCGCGATTGCGACCAGCGTGATCGCGGCGAGGAAGATGGGGATGACCGAGCCGATCTGCCAGGTCACCAGCGCCGTGGCGAAAAGCGCGCCGAACGAGGCGCCCAAAAACTCGTGCACTTCCTCGGAAACCGGCCGAGAAATACGATGCGGCGCAGAAACGGCACGAAGTGTCAAAAGTGCAGCCGCAAGTGTAAAAAATGCAACGAAGATCAACGAAGAATCGAGATCAACTCTGGATAAGGCGATCAATTATTCAGTCCTCCGTTTACTGCCGACACACCAACTGGATCTGCCGCGTCCGTGCATAACGCATGGATTTGACAATCGAGCCTTCACGAACTCTTCAAAAACCGCAAACCAGCCAGCGGCAAACCGTGCATGAGCCGCCGCTGCCTGCCACATGTGGGAAATTCGCGAGGCTGGCCAGCGGTCGATCGCCCCTGCCCGCCCCGCATATTTTCGACCGACTCACTGCCTAGGCCGACCTCACGCAGCCGCGCGGCGCAGACGATCGTTGATGGCAAGGCCGAGCCCTTCAGACGGGATCGGTGCCACCGAAATGCGCGACGCCGCGCTTTCGTCTGCTTCGTGCAGGGCGGCGAATAGATGCGCGGCGGCTTCGATTAGATCACCGCTCGGGCTGAGGTTGCGCTGGGATGGTCCCGGACCGAAACCAATGTGGAAGCTGCCCGGCGCAGGGTCCGTGCAGTTGAGCATCAAGGGTTTGGATGGCGCATAATGGCTTTCGAGCTGGCCGGGTGCGGTAATCCCTGCACTGGCTGCCGGTGCGCGCACCGGTCGTCCGGTGATCGCTTCGAGGCGCTCCGGGGTCACGGGGCCGGGCCGCAGCAGGATGATCGCATCGTCGAGCGGCTCGACGATGGTCGATTCCACGCCATCGCTGGCTGGCCCGGCATCAAGGATGAACGGGATACGCCCTCCGAGGCTGGCCAGCACATGGCTGGCACGGGTCGGACTGATCGCGCCGGAGCGATTGGCCGAGGGGGCGGCCAGCGGCACGCCCGCCGCGCCGATGAGCGTGCGCATTGCCGGATGCGATGGCAGCCGCACCGCCAGCGTAGGAAGACCCGCGCTGGCAAGCCCGGCGACGGGACTATCGGGACGGCGCGGCAGGACCATCGTCAGCGCGCCGGGCCAGAATGCCTCGGCCAGCGCCTGCGCCATGGCGTTGAACGACACCAGCTGGCGCGCCATCGCGACATCGCTGACATGGACGATCAGGGGATTGAAGGACGGGCGGCCCTTGGCCTCATAGATGCGCGCCACGGCGAGATCGTTGGTCGCATCAGCAGCGAGACCGTAAACCGTCTCGGTGGGCACGGCGACCGGTTCGCCAGCCATGATCAGCGCGGCGGCTTCCGCCAGCCCGGCGCTGTCATAGGCGCGAATACGCGTTTCGAGGGACCGGGTGGCGCGGGACATGTGCGGCCTATAGCCGCGCCGCGCGACACATTGAAGCGGCATGATAGCGTGGCGGCGACAGGGCGGAGACCGGTGCCGCCGGCCTTCGCGTCTTGACCTCGCGGGAACGGCCCGCCACGGCTCAATCCATGATGACCGAGGGAAATGCCATGTCCACACCGTCCATGGACGATGCGCTCGCGCGGATCGCCGCCGCGCTCGAACGGCTTGCGCCAAATGCCGCCGCCACCCCGGACCTGGAAGCGCATCCGGCCTATCGATGGGATGGGAAGACGCTGGTGCCCATCGAGGGCTTCGAGCCGATCGACTATGCCCTGCTGACCGGCATCGACGCGCAGAAAGAGGCTTGCCTTGAGAATACCCGTCGCCTCGCGCGGGGCCATGCGGCGCACGACATTCTGCTGTGGGGTGCGCGGGGAACGGGCAAGTCGGCCACGGTGGCCGCCTGTGTCGGCCAGGTGCAGAAGGAAGGGCTGCCGCTCGCGATGGTCGAGATCGCCACGGACGATCTGCGCAGCCTCGCAACGCTGTTCTCGCTGCTGCGCGCCGCGCGCCGGCCGATCATCCTCTATATCGACGACCTTGGTTTCGACGGTGACTTCGGCGCCGATGCGCGAGCGCTGCGCTCGCTGCTGCAGGGTGGCGCCAGTGCGCGCGGGAGCCATGTGCGGCTCTATGCGACATCCAACCGGCGCCACATCGTGCCGCGCTCGATGGGCGAGCAGGATGACCCAATCAATCCGCGCGACGTCGTGGACGACCGGATGGCCCTTTCCGATCGGTTCGGCCTGTCGCTCGGCTTCCATGCGCTCGATCAGGATGCCTATGTCGCCATCGTGCGCCGCTACGCCGCCCGTTATGAGCTGGACGTCGATCCACTGGCCGCGATCCAGTGGGCGACCCAGCGCGGTAGCCGCTCAGGCCGGGTCGCCTGGCAATATGTCGTGGAACTGGCGGGGCGGGCGGGCATTACGCTCAACCGCTGAGGATGGTGCCGAGACCACGATGAAAACTGTGCTCCTGCGAAAGCAGGAGCCTAGGGCGGGGTTTTCTCTTCGGCTGCTCCCTGGGCTCCTGCTTTCGCAGGAGCACGAGGCACAATCAATTCTGCAAAAGGCTCAGGAGGCTGGCGCGCGCTCCGGCGTCGGCGCGGCGGCCGGTCTTGCGGAATTGCTCACGCGCCAGATGATCCCGCCGACATCGTCACTGACCAGCACCGATCCATCGGCGGCCACCAGCACGTCGACCGGGCGACCCTGCGCCTGCCCGTCCTTGTTGAGGAAGCCGGTGAGAAGATCGACAAGCTTGCCCTGCGGCCGGCCGCGATCGTCAAAGGCGACATAGGAAACCTTGTAGCCGCTAGGCGGCTTGCGGTTCCAACTGCCATGCAGGGCCACGAAGGCCCCCTGATTGAACGGCGCACCAAGCGCGGACCCCGGCGTGAAGGCCAGGCCCAGTGGCGCCGTGTGCGTGCCCAGACCAAAGGCCGGGCGGCGGGTATATTCGCGCAGATCATCGCGCTGCGGCTGCACGCGCCGGTCGACATAGCCGCCCCAGTAATTCCACGGCCAGCCGTAGAAGGCCGCGAATTCCACATCCGTCATGTAATCCGGCACCAGGTCCGAGCCCAGCATGTCCCGCTCGTTGACGACCGCCCAGAGCGAGCCCGTCCACGGGTTCCACGCCAGATCGGTGGGGTTGCGCAGGCCGCTGGCGAAGATATTCGCCTCGCCCTTGCGCGGATCGATCTCCAGAATGGCGGCGCGATAATCCTCCGCGTCCAACCCGTTCTCGGCGATATTGCTGTTCGAGCCGACGCCGACATAGAGCTTGCCGTCGGGGCTTGCTGCAAGGCTGCGCGTCCAGTGATTATTGGGCGCATTAGCGGGAAGATTGGCGACCTTGCGGCCTTCCACGCTGATCCGCGTTTCGCCCAGCTTGTAGGGGAAGGCCATCAGGCTGTCGGTATTCGCGACGTAGAGCGTCTCGTCGATCAGCGCCATGCCATAGGGCGAGTTCAACCCTTCCAGCAGAACATGCCGCTGCTCGGCAATGCCGTCGCCATTGGTATCGCGCAGCAGCGTGATGCGATTGGCGGACACGCCACCAGCGCCGGCAAAGCCGATCAGCTTGCCCATGATCCAATCCTGGATGCCGCCGGCTTTGCGGGGCGGGCTGTTGGTCTCCGCCACCAGAATGTCGCCATTGGGCAGGCGCAACATCTGGCGTGGGTGATCGAGACCGGCCGCAAAACGCTGCACGACGAGACCACGCGCGGCCACCGGCGCGGCGCCATCGGCCCAGCCGACTGGCTTGGCGATCATGACGGTGGGGAGGATCTGCTTGCGCGCCGGCGTGAACTCGGGCTCGCGCCCTTCGAGCGCGGTTTCCGGCAGGCGCGCGACATCGGGGCGCGACAGATAATAGAACACGCCACCCGCGATGAGGATCAGCGCGGCGAGTGTCAGCAGGATGATCTTTTTCATGGCGACGATCTTACGGCTGCGCCCGCCTTGACGCAACAAGCCGAGCGGCCATGCGCGCCCTTATCTGCGCGGATCAGCCCCGGCCCTTCAGCCAGATCGCGACAGCCACGATCACCCCCAGCGCAAGCCCGGCCAGAATGCCGATCGAGGGCTGCCCGGTCGCGATGCCGACGATCGTACCAAGGAGAATGAGGCCAGCCAGCGGCGCACCGCCGCCCATGGGTGATTTGTCGCCTGAAGAATTCGGATCGGTCATGTCACGCCCATGCCATGTCCCGCGCCGCGATGCCAGCCGAACAAGCCGGCGGTCTTCGTCGTGCCGTAACTGGACAGATTGCTCCCGCGCGGGACTTGGTTAAGCCGTGCTTAGGCAGCGTGGGGCGTCCGGCACGGATAGAGGGCGAAGCTGGCACGGTCCGTGAATGGATACAGCTGGACCAGAATGACTTGATTTTGCGGGGGCAAGGGATTCGAATTTTGAATGCATCTTCCGATCATGGTCGACCGTCGGAGTTACGACGACGCCACCGCATTGATGCGCATTTTCGGCGATCACGCGGGCGTTGAAGCGGCCCAGCGCGCAGATCGCAGCCGCGATGTCGGCAACCACATCCGCTTCTGCCACTGGAGAGAGGTGGAGCGCGTCCTGTTTCTTCTCCAGGTCCAACATTGCGTGGGAACCGTCCATTGACAGCCGCGTTGAGGGAATGATGCGGCTCCCCGCAATTGCCGCTATCATCTCTCCCGGCTCATCCCTCAGTCCCCCCCAACGATGAGCCGGGAGAGAAACCCTCAAACAAGTCCCGCCTTGGCCCGCTCTTCGGCGACCAGTTCCTTGCGCGAGAGCTTGCCGACCAATGTGCGCGGCAGGCTCTCACGAATTTCGACCGCGCAGACGCGCTCATGCTTGCCGAGCTGCGGGTTGAGCCAGTCCTTGAGACGCTCGCCGTCGATGTCGTCCTGCACCTCCGGCCGCAAGGTCACGAACGCCTTGGGCACCTCGCCGCGATAATCATCGGGAATGCCGATCACGAGCGCTTCCCGAACGGCAGGATGGCGATACAGCACGTCTTCCACCTGGCTGGGGAAAACCTTGAATCCGCCGACCGCGATCATGTCCTTGATACGGTCGACCACGCGGAAATAGCCGTCTTCATCGATGGTGCCGACGTCACCGGTGCGCAGGAAGCCATCGACGAAGACCTCCCGATCGGCATCCGGATTCTGCCAATAGCCTTGCATTCTTTGCGGGCCGTCAAAGGCGATCTCACCCGGTTCCCCCGGCGGGGCAAGCCGGGACGGGTCTTCCCGGTCAAGCAGGCGCACGCGCGTGCCGGGAATTGGCTGGCCGATCGAGCCGGTCTTGCCCGGCCCATCATAGGGATTGGCCGAGACGACCCCGCTGCTCTCCGTCAGCCCATAGCCTTCGACCAGCCGCGCGCCGGTGGTCGCCATGAACCGCTCCTTGAGTGGCAGTGGCAGCGGCGCGCCACCGGAAATGCAGACGCGCAGGGAAGAGAGGTCGGCTTTGGCGAGATAGGGACTGTCCAGCAGAGCCTGGAACATGGTCGGCACGCCCGGGAGCGAAGTGACACGAGTCCGCTGGATCGCCGCGATGACCTGAGGCGCATCGAACCGCGGAAGAATGACGATCTCGCCGCCGCGAACGACTGTGCGATTGAGCACCGCAGTGTTGGCGAACACATGGAAGAAGGGCAACGCACCCAAAATGCGGTCCTCAAGGGCATGCCAGGGATCGAGCAGGTCGATCTGCCGCGCATTGGCCGAAAGGTTCTGGTGGGTGAGCATCGCACCCTTGGGCCGCCCGGTGGTGCCACCAGTATATTGCAGCAAGGCAAGGTCACGCAGCGGATCGATCGACGGCAGGCTGGAGGGATCATCGCCCAGCAACGAGCCGAACGAGAGAATGCGCGGATCGGACGGGACATGGTCATCGGCCGACCGCTTGAACAGGCGGTAGAGCAAGGATTTGCCCAGCGGCAGGCCACCGGCGACGGAGCCGACCACCAGCCGGTCGATGCAGGAGCAATCCAGCACGGCGCAGGCATTGCCGAACAGGGGCTTGGCGGAGATGGTCACCAGCAGGGTCGTCCCGCTGTCCTCGGCCTGATGCGCCAGTTCCTCGATCGTATAGAGCGGCGAGAAATTGACCGCGATGGCGCCGGCCATCATCGCGCCATAATAAGCCACGACGTAATGCGGGACATTGGGGAGGTAGAGACCGACCCGGTCACCGGGCTGGACGCCAAGGCCGATCAGCCCGGCCGCGAAACGCCGTGCATTGCGGTAGCACTCGGCATAGCTGAACTTGCGCCCGTAAAAATCAAGCATCGGGCGGCTGCCGTCCTGCTCCACGGCAGATCGCAGCATCTCCGGCAGCGATAGCGGGGCAAAGTCCTGCGCCCACGCAACGGGGTGATCATAATGGTCCTGCCAGGCGGGTTTTTCGCTCTCCATACGGAGAGGCTATGCGATCCCGCGTGGCAAGGCAACGCCATGCCGGGCGACGCTACGTCGCCCGGATGAATGCTTTTGATCACAGTGTAAATTCGACCCCGAACGCCCCGAATCGGGGCGCGAAATCAGTCTTCGCGGGGGCGGCTCGCGAACAAAGCGGCTTCCTCCGCCAGCATCGTTTCAGACGCGCGGCGCTGTGCGTCCTCGCGCTCCTGGCGCAGTTCGGCGATCAGTGCCTCACGGTCGCCATCGAGACGGTTGTCGGTCGGCGCTTCGATGCCGGCCTTCTTGGCCGCCTTGGCCACCAGCGCATCCAGCTCACGCTGCGAGCACAGGCCCAGCGTCACCGGATCCTTGGGCTGGATGTTGCTGATGTTCCAGTGCGTCCGCTCACGGATCGCCTGGATGGTCGTGCGCGTCGTGCCGATCAGCTTGCCGATCGCGCCGTCCGAAACCTCAGGATGGTGGCGCAGAATCCAGGCGATGCCGTCCGGCTTGTCCTGACGCTTGGAAACCGGCGTGTAGCGCGGTCCCTTGGTGCGGCGGACCGGGTCCGGCCCCTTGAGCATCTGCAGCTTGTAATCGGGGTTCTGCTCACCCTTGTGGATTTCCTCCACCGAGATTTCATGCGCACGGACCGGATCACGGCCGGTATATTTCGTGCCGGCGGTATCGTCCGCGATCGCCTGCACCTCGAGGATGTGCAAACCGCAGAATTCCGCAATCTGCTCAAAGCTGAGCGCAGTGTTGTCGACCAGCCAGCTGGCTGTGGCGTGGGGCATGAGCGGCTGTGCCACGGGACAAGTCCTTCTGTGCAAAATAGAAGGGCCACCCCTCACGGGATGGCCTTGATGGTCGCACAGATAAGCTATTCCGGCTGGATCGGCAAGCGTTCGCGCGCGTCGCGGCCCCCGAGGGGGCGAAAGACCGTTCGGCCCTTACAACGGGCTCAGGCCGCGTGTGCCAACGCCGGGGCGTCGAGCCAGTGCAAGCTCTCGAGGAACTGCTCCGCGCTGCGCCGCCAGGTGAAGCCGCGCGCATGCGCCGTGCAGGCCGACGGAGAAAGCTCCAGCGCCTGCGTCACGGCGCGCGCGAGATCCTCGTCCATCGCGCCGGTCTGTGCTGTCAGCACGTCGACCGGGCCGGTGACCGGATAAGCCGCCACCGGCGTGCCGCAGGCGAGCGCCTCGATCATCACCAGCCCAAAGGTGTCGGTGCGACTGGGGAAGACGAAGACATCGGCAGCCCGATAGGCCGAGACAAGCGCCTCTCCGCTCAACATGCCCAGGAAGTGAACGGCGGGATGCCGCGCCTCCAGCGACGCGCGCGCAGGCCCATCGCCCACCACGACCTTGCTGCCGGGCGTATCGAGCGCGAGGAAGGCCTCGATATTCTTCTCCACGGCGACACGGCCGACATGAAGCAATATGGGCCTCGGCAAGCCGGCAAGCGCGGGATGCCCCTCCCCTTGCGGCGAGAATTGCGTGAGATCGACGCCGCGCCCCCAATGATGCGTGTGACGGATGCCGGCGCGATGCAACTCCGCGCGCACGGAGGGCGTCGCCGTGAGCACCGCCTGCGCCGCCCCATGAAACCAGCGGAAATAGGGCCAGAACCAGTCCGCCGACAGGCCCGTGCGCCGCTCGACATAATCAGGGAAATTGGTGTGGAATGCCGTGGTGAACGGGCGGTCATGCCGCAGGCACCAGCGCCGCGCGGCCAGACACAGCGGGCCTTCGGTCGCGAGATGGATCGCATCCGGGCCGAACGCCGCGATCATGCGGGCAATCGCTCCCGGCGCCGGCATTGCCAGCCGAATTTCAGGATAAGTGGGGCAAGGCAGCGTGTGAAAGCGATCGGGCGCGATCACCTCGACCGTGTGCCCCATGGCGATGAGTTCCGCGCGAACCGCCTGAAGCGTTCGCACGACGCCATTGACCTGCGGCGCCCAGGCATCGGTGACGATGAGGATGCGCCGGCCGGCCTTCGCAGGCCCATAACCGCTCAAGCGGCGACCTCCAGATCATCCGCGGCAGCGCTCAGGGTGCGCGCCGCCATCACCTCGGCCCAGTGCAGGATTTCCATCCGCCCATCATGATGCTCGACAAGCGCCGTGCATCCCTCCACCCAGTCGCCATCATTATAATAAGTGATCTCGCCGAACTGGCGGATTTCCGCTGTGTGGATGTGCCCGCAGACGACGCCATCGACACGCCGTCGTCCCGCCTCATGCGCAACGATCTCCTCGAAGCGGGTGATGAACGCCACGGCGTTCTTGACCTTGTGCTTGGCGATCTTGGAGAGCGACCAATAAGGCAGGCCCAGCCAGCGGCGGACCTGATTGACGCGGCGATTGAGCGCCATCAGCGCGGTGTAGGCGGCGTCCCCCACGAAGGCGAGCCAACGATGGGCCAGCATGACCGTATCGAACTCATCGCCATGCAGCACCAGCAGCTTGCGACCGTCGACAGTCGTATGGATCATCTTGCGACGGATCTCGACGCCGCCAAAGCTCATGCCGGTGAACTGGCGGAAAATCTCGTCATGATTGCCGGGGATATAGATGACGCGCGTGCCGCGCCGCGCCCGCTTCATCACGCGCCAGACCACATCGTTATGGGCGGTCGGCCAGTAGACGCGCTTCTTGAGCTGCCAGCCGTCGACGATGTCACCGACCAGATACAGCGTGTCGCTGTCCACATTGTCGAGAAAATCGACAAGCATCTCGGCGTTGCACCCCTTCGTGCCGAGATGGATGTCGCTGATCCAGATCGTGCGGTAGTGGTCGCGCGGATGACCGCTGCGGACAGCCCGCTCCTGCGCGATTGAGCTGATGGCGTTCATGGCATTTCGACCCCCGGGGACACCATTTCCCCGAGCGCGCTCTAGCCGAACAATGTGACAGTTTTTCTGGGAATATGACGGATTTGCGTCACTCGGCTGCTCTTCACCGCACCTTCAGGACAATCTTCCCGAAATGCCCGCCCGCTTCCATCAGTGCATGGGCTTGCGCGGCTTCGCCGAGCGGGAAGACGCGGTCCAGCGCGGGACGCAGCGCGCCCTCCTCCGCCATCGACCAGACCGTGCGGCGGATCTCATCGACGAGCAGGCCCTTGAAGCCCGCGGTCCGCGCCCGCAATGTGGACCCGGTGAGCGTCAGGCGGCGCATCATGATTTTGGGAATGAACAGGTCGGCCTTGGCCCCACCCAGCACCGCAATGGAGACATGCCGCCCGTCCTCCGCCAGGCACTCCAGGTTGCGCGGGAGATAATCGCCGCCAACCATGTCCAGCACCGCCGTCACGCCCTTGCCATCCGTGATGCGCTTTACCGCCTCGACGAAGTCCTCGCTGCGATAATTGATCGCATGGCCAGCGCCCCATTCCAGCGCGGCCCGGCACTTGTCGTCACTGCCACAGGTGACGATCGTCGTGATCTCGAACAGCCGGCATAGCGCCACGGCCATGGTGCCGATGCCGCTCGTCCCGCCATGGATGAGCACGCTGTCGCCGTTCACAATGTAGGCGCGCTCGAAGAGATTGTGCCAGACCGTCATCAGCGTCTCAGGGATTGCAGCCGCTTCTTCCATGGAGAGCGCCGGTGGAATGGCGAGGCATTGGGCATAGTCGGCGCAGGCATATTCGGCATAGCCGCCGCCCGTGACCAGCGAACAGACGCGCTCGCCGATCACGTCAGGGCCTATCCCCTCACCCACCGCAACAATGGTTCCGGCCACTTCGAGCCCGGGCAGCGGGGAGGCGCCGGGCGGAGGCGGATAGCTGCCCTGCCGCTGCAGAACGTCTGGGCGATTGACGCCTGCCGCCGCGACCGCAACGAGCACTTCGCCTTGCGCGGGCACCGGCAGGGGAACCTGAACCTCGGTCAACACATCCGGCCCGCCTGGCTCCCGAATAGCAATGGCGCGCATGGTCTCGGGCAGGTTCGTCACCTTGGCTTGCTCCCCCTGGCTGGCCGTGATCGGCCTTACGTCTAGAGTCCGGCGCGGAAAAGACCAGCCCGGAAAGCACGATAGGCGGATTGAGATCGCCCCTTCGGGCATGCCGAGGCTTCTGCCAACCCCGGTTGACTTGCGCGGACTTTGGCGCAAGCATGTCGCCATGGATTTCGACGACGCCTCACCCCGGGCGCGGCCCGGCGACCTGATTGCACAGCTGATCCGCGAAGATCTGGATCGGCTTTCGGTCGATGAGCTCGATGAACGCATCAGCCTTCTTTCAGCCGAAATCGAGCGCACCCGCGCCAAGAAATCGAGCGCAGTTCACCATAAGGCAAGCGCTGAGGCGCTATTCAAGAAATGAGGAGAGCGGAGGCAGGATCGCCTTCTGGCGCATATCGGCCTCCGGCAAATCGGTGGATGACAGAGCGGCCCTTGAAGGCGGCTCGCGGCGTGCCGACATTGACCCTAACGCGACCCTCTCTCGGGCCGCAGGAGTAGAACGATATGCCCTCTTTCGCGTCCGCCCTCGAAACAACTCTGCACAATGCCCTGGCGCATGCCACGGAGCGCGCGCACGAATATGCGACGCTCGAGCATCTGCTGCTGGCGCTGATTGACGATGAACATGCCGCAAAGGTCATGCAGGCCTGTGGCGTGGATCTTGGTGAGCTTGGCGACACGGTCACCCATTATCTCGATACCGAACTGGAGAGCCTGAAGGTCTCCGGCGGCGTCGACCCCTCTCCCACCAGCGGGTTCCAGCGCGTCGTCCAGCGCGCGATCCTGCACGTCCAATCTTCCGGCAAGGAAGAAGTGACCGGTGCCAATGTGCTGGTGGCTTTGTTCTCCGAGCGGGAGAGCTATGCCGTCTATTTCCTGCAGCAGCAGGACATGAGCCGCCTCGACGCGGTTTCCTATCTCTCGCACGGCGTCGGTAAGGGCGCTGCCTCGCCGGAGCCGGCCAAGCCAGCTCAGGCCGAGGAAGAGAAGAAGCCGGAGGCCAAGAAGAAGGAAGGCGCGCTCGACCAGTTCACCGTCAATCTCAACGAGAAGGCGAAGGAAGGAAAGGTCGATCCGCTGATCGGCCGCGATTCCGAGGTGGATCGGACGATCCAGATCCTGTGCCGGCGTTCCAAGAACAACCCGCTCTATGTGGGTGATCCGGGCGTGGGCAAAACGGCCATTGCCGAGGGTCTGGCGCGCAAGATCGTCAATGGCGAAGTGCCCGACGTGCTCAAGGAAGCGGTGATCTACTCACTCGACATGGGCGCGCTGCTCGCCGGCACGCGCTATCGCGGCGATTTCGAGGAGCGGCTGAAGGCCGTCGTCACCGAACTGGAAAAGATGCCGCACGCGGTGCTCTTCATCGACGAGATCCACACGGTGATCGGCGCCGGCGCGACCTCAGGCGGCGCCATGGATGCCTCGAACCTCCTGAAGCCTGCGCTTTCCGGCGGCGCGATCCGCTGCATCGGCTCGACGACCTACAAGGAGTTCCGCAATCACTTCGAGAAGGACCGCGCGCTGCTGCGTCGCTTCCAGAAGATCGATGTGAACGAGCCGACCGTGGATGATACCGTCAAGATTCTCATGGGCCTGCGCTCGGCCTTCGAGGATCACCACTCGGTCAAATACACGCCCGACGCCATCAAGGCCGCCGTGGAACTGTCCGCGCGGTACATCAACGACCGCAAGCTTCCGGACAAGGCGATCGACGTGATCGACGAAGTCGGCGCGATGCAGATGCTTGTGCCGCCCTCGCGTCGCAAGAAGATGATCACGCCCAAGGAGATCGAGGCCGTGATCGCCACGATGGCGCGCATTCCGCCCAAGACCGTGTCGAGCGACGACAAGAGTGTGCTGGAAACCCTCCAGACGGATCTCAAGCGTGTCGTCTTCGGGCAGGACAAGGCCATCGAGGTGCTCAGCTCCGCGATCAAGCTGTCGCGCGCCGGCCTGCGTGATCCGGACAAGCCAATCGGCAACTACCTCTTCTCCGGCCCCACCGGCGTCGGCAAGACGGAAGTTGCCCGCCAGCTTGCCACGTTGCTCGGCATTCCGCTCCAGCGTTTCGACATGTCGGAATATATGGAGCGGCATTCGGTCAGCCGCCTGATCGGCGCGCCTCCGGGCTATGTCGGCTATGATCAGGGTGGCCTGCTTACCGATGCTATCGACCAGAACCCGCATTGCGTGCTGCTGCTGGACGAGATCGAAAAGGCCCATCCGGACCTGTTCAACATCCTGCTGCAGGTGATGGACAACGGGCGCCTGACCGATCACCACGGCAAGACCGTCGACTTCCGCAACGTGATCCTGATCATGACGACCAATGCCGGCGCGTCCGACATGGCGAAGGAATCGATCGGGTTCGGGGAATCGACGCGCGAGGATGTCCAGGAAGAGGCCGTGAAGAAGCTCTTCACGCCGGAATTCCGCAACCGCCTGGATGCAATCGTGCCCTTTGGCTATCTGCCGTCGGAAGTCGTCGCCCGCGTGGTCGACAAGTTCATCCTGCAGCTCGAGCTTCAGCTGGCCGATCGCGATGTCCACATCACGCTCGACGACGAAGCCCGCAACTGGCTCACCGCTCGCGGTTACGACAAGCTGTACGGTGCCCGTCCGATGGGTCGGCTCATGCAGGAGAAGATCAAGCAGCCTCTTGCCGAGGAACTGCTGTTCGGCAAGCTCGTGCACGGTGGCGAGGTTCATGTCCGCCTCAAGGACGATGCTCTCACCTTCGAGATCACGCCTGCTGCGCCCAAGCGCAGCAAGGGGAGTGCTACGCGCAAAGCAAAGAGCGGCCCTTCCGAGGTCTCAGAACCGAAGAGCTGAACGCCATCGACGGCACAGTTCATATAATCTCGACCGGCCCCGGGCAGTTGCTCGGGGCCGGCTTGTTTTCAGGATATCCGCATCACCATGAGAATGGCCGGGATCGCTCAGGCGTGATCAGGCGTTGAAACCCACCGTGCAGCCGACTGTCATCCTTATTCATGGCTTTGCCGGATTTGCGGTGATGAACCGCCCCTTGGCCGCCATGCTTCGCAGCGCCGGCTATCAGCCCGTCGATCTGAGTTACGACAGTTGGCGGCTGAACCTCGAGGGCATCTGCAAACTGCTCGGCCCACGTCTGGAAGAGATCGATACAGCGGGTGGCTCGGATCAGCCTCTCCACATCGTCTGCCATTCCATGGGTGGTCTGGTCGCCCGTGCGCTCATCAGAGCGCGGCGCCCGGCGCGGCTGGGCCGGGTCGTCATGTTGGGAACTCCTAACGCTGGCAGCGAGATAGCCGACACATTGCACCGTTATGCTCTGCTGCGCCCGATCCTCGGCAGGGCCGCCCCGGCCCTGGTCACGCAGCGCCCCGCAGAGATCACTGCAATGCTGGGTGACATTGATTATCCGGTAGGCATCATCGCCGGCGACCGCCCGATGATGCGCTATGGCGCGTCCCGCCTTCTGCCCGAGCCGAGCGATGGCAAGGTCAGCGTGGCCTCGACCAGATTGAAGGACGCGACGGACCACATCGTCCTCCCGCTCTCCCATATGCTGCTGCCCTATCACCCGACCGCCCACGCCCAGATAAAGCATTTTCTGAGCGAAGGGCGCTTCTCTCGTGAGGCAGGGCTTTGACGGAACTCTAAATTTCGTTCATGATACGTTCCAGTCACTGGGGAGGCGATCATGAGCCAAATTCAATTCTACACCAACCCGATGTCGCGTGGGCAAATTGTCCGCTGGATGCTGGAAGAAGTCGGCGTCCCGTACGAGACCCACCTGCTCGACTACCAGACCGAGATGAAAGGCGCAGCCTATCTGGCCATCAATCCGATGGGAAAGGTGCCCGCCGTGGTGCACGACGGAGCGGTCGTCACCGAATGCGCCGCGATTTGCGCCTGGCTGGCGGATCGCTTTCCCGAAGCAACGCTAGCCCCGCCCGTGGCCGATCGGGCTGATTATTATCGCTGGATGTTCTTTGCGGCGGGACCGCTAGAGGCGGCTGTGACGAACCGTGCACTGGGTTTTGTCGCTGAGCCTGGTCGGGAAAGGACTTTGGGCTATGGCAGCTTCGAGCAGACAATCGAGACCTTGGAAAGCGCGCTCCGGGGCAAGACGTTTATCTGCGGAGAGATGTTCACGGCAGCCGATGTTTATGTCGGATCGCATATCGTCTGGGGGCTGCAGTTCGGCACCATCCCTTCCCGGCCGATTTTCTCGGACTATGTCGCGCGCCTTGAGAGCCGACCCGCCTATGTGCGCGCGAAGGAAATCGACAATGCGCTTATCGCGCAGGCGCAGTCGGGCAAAGCTTAATCCAGACTCAGTTCCGGTGCACTCGCTCGGGCTGGTTTAATAAGAAAAAAGGCCGGGAGGATATCTCCCGGCCCTTCTGGTCAATAAAAGAACCCGACGCGATCAGTCGCGATTGCCCAGGAACTGCAGCAGGAACGTGAACATGTTCACGAAGTCCAGATACAGGCTCAGCGCGCCCATGATGACGGCCTTGCCCATCATGTCGGACCCGGCGACCTGGAAATACAGGCTCTTGAGGCGCTGCGTATCATAGGCAGTCAGGCCGGCAAAGATCAGGACACCAAGGATGCTGATGACCAGCTGAAGCGCCGTCGACTGCACGAAGATATTGATGACCATGGCGACGAGAATACCGATCACGCCCATGATCAGGAACGTGCCGAAACCGGAGAGGTCCTTCTTGGTCGTATAGCCGTACAGGCTCAGGCCCACGAAAGCCGCTGCCGTGGCGAAAAATGTCTGCGCAATCGAGACACCCGTGAACACCAGAAAGATCGACGACATGGAGAGGCCCATGACGACGGCAAACGCCCAATACAGTGCTTGCGCAGTGCTCGTCTGCAGCTTGTTGATGCCGAAGCTCAGCACCATCACGAAGGCCATCGGCGCCAGCATGATTACCCAGCGCAGCGGGGTCACCAGCACCTGAGCCGCGAAGCCGGAGCTTGCAAACAACAGCGCAACGATACCCGTGACCAGCACGCCGCTGGCCATGTAATTGTAGATCGAGAGCATGTAGGAGCGCAGGCCTGCGTCATAAGCAACCTCGCTCGCATGCGTGGAAGCACCACCGTAGCCCGTAGCGGACGACCGGGGATCTGGCCAATTCGCCATTTTATCATCTCCTCTTTCCGGCAACAGCGCCGGACTATCAGCGCACAATATCGGGCTATGCCCTTAGATTTCAAGTGAAACCGGTCCGCGAGGCTTATCATGCCTGCTGTATCGCCCGCTCTCGATGCGCGCCCATAAACGCAAGATGACAGCCCGACGCTCTTTCACACAAAAAAAGGGGCCGGATAAGCCGGCCCCTTCCTTGTTCGTCCCGCCGAAGCGGAGAGTTCTTAGTTGCCCGAACCCGGACCGTAGGTGATTTCCACGCGACGGTTCTGGAGTTCACGCACACCGTCGGCCGTGTCGACCCGCGGACGCGTCTCACCGAAGGCCTGCGTCGAGATGACGCCGTCGGAGATGCCACGCGAGGTGAGGTAGCCACGGACCGAAGCGTTACGACGCTCGGAAAGGCCCATGTTGTAGCGGGGCGAGCCCGAACGGTCAGCGTGACCAGCGAGCATGACCTGCGCACTACCGCAGTTCGCATAAGCCGAAACCGCGTTGTCGAGGATCGAGGCAGCATCCGGCGTAACGTCGGCGCTATCCCACTCGAAGAACACGATGTACGGCCCCGGCTGGCACTGCGCGACCGGCGGAGGCGGCGGAGGCGGAGGCGGCGGGGGAGGCGGCGGCGGGGGCGGCGGGGGAGGCGGCGGCGGAGCCGGCTCTTCACCACCGAAGTTGAACACCAGGCCAGCCAGGATGCTGTGGCTGCGAACCTCAGTTTCCAGCGGCGTGCCGGCGGTGTTGATCAGGTCGATGTTGCTGTGGTTGAAGAAGCGATACTTCAGCGACAGATCGACGTTGTTGCTCACCGGATAACGGACGCCAGCGATTGCCTGCCAGGCGAAGCCCGTGTCGGAATCGCGCGTGTCGGGCAGCGAGATCTTGGACCGCGCAACGCCGACGCCGCCGCCGACGAAGCCCTGCAGGCCATCATCGGGACCGAAGTCGAGCATACCGTTCAGCATGATGCTGTCCACGCGAGCCTGGCCGCCGGGCAGAGCCGTCGTCAGGTTCGAGTAGGTGGTGTTCTTGTTCATCGCCTTCTTGTGCGAATATTCGGCTTCCAGGCGGAACGCGCCGAAGTCGTAACCCACATAACCCGCGGCGTCGTAACCGACCTTGTGCGGGGTGTTGGCCGTGACGCCAGTGGTCGCTGCCACACCGGCAACGGTGCCGGCGTCATACGTGGTGTCAGAGTCCTCGACGATGATCGCGCCAACGTCGCCGCCCAGATACCAGGCGCCGTCCTTGGCGAGCGATGGTGATGCCATCGCGGTCGAAGCGAGCGCTATGGCGAGGCCAAGCTTCCGCATATCATTCCCCTTTCAGGTTGATCGTAAAATGCTGCTCGACGTTTTTAGGAGTGCGCCGCAAAGGTTTCAAGCGCACAATCGCATGATGTTGCCTAAATGCCGCATTGTGATCAGCTAATGTTGGCCCTGCAGGAAATATTGCCTGTCGCGTCCGCATGTTGGGAACCGACAACGTCTTTGTGCTTTATGCGTGGTTACGATGCGATGAGGCCGTGTGCCCTCAGGGTATCAAGCACTGAAATGATCGCCTCTCTCGCCTGCGAATCGACGGGCGCGCCCCCGGATGGATTCGCGATTGCAGGCCGCCTGCTGCCAATCACTTTCTCGCCATCAACATAGAAACCGTCAGTCCGCAGACCTTCTTCCCGCCAGTCGCCGGCCTGGAATCTCACGCCACTTTGCGTATCCCGCTTCCAGCAACGCAAGCCCTCGAACGGCGCGAGGAAGCGCCATCCAGCCGCAGTCCACGCCGCAATCATTCGCTCGCACCCCGCCCACTCGCCCGTTGCGCCACTCCCAACGAGCCAGCACGCACCCAGATCGGGCGCGGCGGGAGGCGCTGACAGGCTTGCACTTTCCACCACTCGCCCGATCGCGATGTCGATGAGCGACAACGCCTCATTATGGGTGAGCTCCTTTTGCGCCTGCCCAGCGGAGAGCAGCGGCAAGCCAAATCGATCGGTCTGAGCCATTGATCGTTATCCTTCTCATGTGGGGAATCGCGCGCGGAGACGCGGATAAGTCAGGGCCAGGGAATGACGAGCGCTCGCCCCGCTCCCCAGCTTCCCAACTGCCTCACTTCGATCTGCATGCCAGCCAAGGCCGCGGCCGCGAGATCGGCCGCAACGTCACTCGCCGCGTAGACGCAGGACGGGAGCGTCGTTTCCCATCGCCGCAATGTCACTCCGTCTGCGACGACACTGACCGCATAAGCCTCCCGCTCCTCCCCGAGGGGCGCATCCACGCCGTCGATCCATGCCGAGCCAAGCCGGCTTCTGCGAACCCAACTGATCTCAACATCACCACCGGCCAAAGTCGTGTGCCGCCCGTGCACCGGCGAAAGAGGCATCAAAGCGCGGCCGTCGATCAAAAGGCTGTCCTGCGCGGGCGTACTGTCCCCGCTGCCGATTGCCCTCAGAGTCAGCGTCGTTCCAACCGCGCTTTGCTCTACCGGGATCGGCGCCAGCCGCTCGCGGTCGATCAGCACGAACCGTTCGCCCGCATCGTGCCCAGTCATGGCCCATTCGGTGCCCATGCGCCCGCGAACGAGCCGCGACAGACGATAATGCCCCGGCCCGAGCGCGTCCGCCTGACCAAATTGCAGCAGTTCCTCTCCAATCTGGCAGATGTTCGCGCCGCCGAGCAGAAGATCGTCCCCCACCCCGGTCAACACATCGCCGGGATCGTCGAGAATGATCTCAATGCTGCTGGAAAGGTCCATCCGCCACGGCGCGCCCGGAGGCAGCGCGCCAACAGTGCGGCCCATCACGGCGCGCGGCGCTGTGCTGCCAATAGGCTCGGCAATCTCCAGGACCGGATCATAGCGAAAGAGGGCTGCGCGCCGCCACCCGGCATTTGTACCGCACGCCGCTGCCGCAAGGACGGGGCTCGTGGAAATCGTAGTCCCGTCACCCGGCAACTCCACAATCGTCAGACTGGTCGGCCCCTGGACGAGGTCAGGCTGACGGACCGGCTCCCCGGAGGCCCCTGCGCCTGCGATGGCCCGCGTGCCGCTCTCAAAAGCCTGCAAGCTGAGCCTGACGGCCATGTCATCCCATTCCGTCGTCTCGACGAGCCACTGCCCCGGCTCGCCCGCGACCGTCACAAGATCGCCCGGACCAAGGTCCAGCGCGCTCCAACCAGTGCCGATATTGACACTTCGGCGCCGCCGGAGCGCATTGCGCAACTTCCGGTCGGCCAGGCGCCGGGCATTGTCCGCGCCCATCGCGGCCGGCAAGTCGATTTCCTCGCTGCGCATCCCCGGCCCCGCCCGCAACGCGGTCTGCAAGCCAAGCTGATAGTCGCGAGCCGGGTCGTGGTGACGGATCGCCAGCCGGGCAGCCACCGTCTCGATCGGTGTGCGGACATGCTGAGGCTCGGCTTGCTTCTCGCCATCGATGCTGCGCACGGCGGTGACCGGATCGATGACATGGCTCGACGGCGTCCCGCTGCTCAGCGCGAGCTCCCCCTCGCGCTCTGTCCATCGCACGTCGTGCAGCGAGACGATGTCGCGCATCGCTTCCTCCACAGCGCCTTCTGCAGCGAAGCCCAGCAGGCGCGCAGGATCGCCCTCACCGGCATGACTGACGGTGCGTCCGGCAAGGTCGGTGGCAATCGCCGGCAGGGCCACTGGTTCGGCATCAGCGATCACTTCGAACGTCAGCGAGGGAATCCGGTTGCCGAAGTCCGCCAGCTGCAGCCCTTCGAACACGACATAAGCGCAGCCACGATAAGCAGGGCATTGCGCCACGCCCACTGCGGACGCCACCAGCGGGTCCACCATCTGGTCCGGTCCGCCCAGATACAGCCGAAATGCCGTGAGCGGCGATTTGAAATCCCCCACTGCACCACGAAGCAGATTGCCGTCCGCCCAGATGCGCCCGATGCCGAGAATAGGCCGTGAGGAAAGGGCAACAGCCAGGCTCGCTGAATAGCTGTAAGTCGTGACGCTTGGGCTGCCCTTGCCTCCACCGCTGGTCGATTTGCTCTCCTGAAGGTCCGTGGCCCAGATCACCGTCCCCGCGACGCGGATCGTTCCGTGGATGCGCGGGATCGCCGCGCCGTAACGGGATGTCTGGACCTGAAGGTCGTTCAGCCGGGGCCCTGTCCGCCCGCTTGGTCGAAAAATCAGGGCGTCGACAGACCGCCCGGCGAGCGCGCCGACCGCGCCGCCAACCGCCGCGCCCACAGCGCCGAACGTTCCGCCAAGGGCACTGCCCACGGCGGTGAGAACCAATGTCGCCATGCGCTACTCCTGAAATTGCCACGCGCCCAGCACCGGCCAGGGCGATGGCCCCGGCATCAGCACCACCTTGCCCAGTCCGGCATGAGCATGGACATGACCGCCCCGCGTCACGATCATCAGATGCAACTGCATCGGACCGCTATCGACCAGCAGCACGGCGCCCTCGGCCATCTCCGGCACCGGTGAGAGGCCGCATGCCGCGAGGTTCCGCACCGCCCTCGCCTGCCCCATGCCCCTCAGCTTATAGGTGGGGAGCGTGGGAACAGGAATTCCGGCCCGCCGCGCCGCAAGCGCAACCAGGCCGACACAATCCACCCCCGTTTCCATGCTGCGCCCGTGCAACCGAAAGGGCACGCCGACCAAAGCCAAGGCCTCGGCCGCCATTCGTTTGCCAACGTCCATCACTCAGCTCCCGGGATAGCGCGTCAGCAGGTCCATGCCGGGCAGATGCGGCTCCCCGCGGAAATTGACGGCATTGCCGAACCGCGCCGCACAAGTCGCGAGGCGCTTGTCGCACCCCTGCGTCAGCAGCGCGCGCGTGCCTGCTGCCACCGGGAACACCGGCGGTTCCGCCAAGAAAACGCCCCCCGCCTCCTGATCGACAATGGTCTGCAGGAGGCCGCAATTGGGCCCCTCCAGCCAGCGCAACGAGCCGAAGGGATACACCCCAGCCAGCAGGCCACCGCACGCAACGCGGTCATCCGCCACGGCACCAACCGCGACGATCTGCTGATGCCGTCGCAAATCGATCCGGCAGTCCGCATCCCCCAGCGTCGCCCGGCAGGTGGCGCTGGTCACCGGCGCGACCGGTCGCTCGAGCGCCGCAGCAAGCGTGGACCGCAGGCTCACCGAATAAGCGCCGCCGCGCCGCTCGATGCTTCCCAGTTCGCCGCGCGCAAGTTCCAGCCAGAGCACCCCCGGTTCGGTCCATTCGGTGAGATGCAGGAGCAGTGTCGCGCCGTCCCAGCGCCCGGCATCGAGATCGACCTCACTGATGGCCGCGCTGCTGATGGCGCCCTGCAAGTCCGTCAGGTCCGGGTCGTTGCCACCCTGCACGATGGCGCTCGGCGTGATCCCGGGTGCTGCCGCATAACGCAGGCCGTGCGCCCGCAGGCCTCGATCATGGCTGGTCAGGCCGATGGTTACGCCATCCCGCCGCTCCAACCGCCAGCAAAAAGCGAGCGCGCAAAGCGGCTTGCTCAGGATCGCCGCAGCGCTCACTCACGCACCTCCATCAGGGGGACGGACGGGACAATGCCCGCCGCAAACGTCTCTCGGTCGATATCCAGCCGGTCTTCGGCAAAGCGCACTGGCACCTCGAAGACAAAGCCCGCCGTCACCGCCGCGCCCTCGGGCGGCGGGTCATCGAACGCGATCTCCCCCATGCCCGGATGAGACCAGCCGGCAAACCGCTCGACCCCATCCACCGCAACCCTGATGCTCCCTGCGACGGGCCGCGTGATCCGCCGTTGCTGGGGATCATTCACCCCGTAATTCTTGCGCAACTGGAAGCTGGTCGTCACGCCATCGCCCGTTCCGATCCACTGATCAAACGGCCCCGGCGCAACGCCGAACGGGCCGGACGCATGATCGAACGGATCGCGGAACCGAAACCCCCGAGCTGCACCGCGTCGAGCCCGAAAAAAGGCGATGAGCGTCGCGATATCCGCCTCGGATCGCACCCCCGGCCCCGCATCGAACTGCAGCCTCGCGTCAGCCCATTGCGTGCTGCGCTGCTCGTGGCCGGACACGCTCTCCACGATCCGCGTCGAGAAAGCCGGCGCCACCTGCGCGCGATTGCCGATGTCGAGCGGAAAGGCGAGGTCGTCGAAATGCTGCACGTCCGCATCTCCTGAAAGCTGGAAATAGGTAAAGCCGTCCCGCGCGACCTGGGGCAGCGCCCAGATGAAGGTGGCGGCATGGCCGCGCGCTCGCGCAGCATCTGCCGCTGCGGCGATCCGGTCCCAGCCGATCTGCGTTGACTCATCGGTGGAGCCAGCCGGCAAAAATCCGGCGAAATAATGCTGCTCATCTGGCGGATAGCCCAGGCGCGCGTCCATCGCGGCGCGCCCTGCGGCTGAGCGGGCGGTTCGGCCCTCGGTCACCCAGTCATAATCTTCGATCTGCAACCGGTCGAAAGCCGGCGCGGCCCAGCCTGTCGGCACGTTCGCGCGTTTGAGCTCCGGCGCCTCAGGGTCCAGCACGCTCGGCAGATAGACAAGCAGAAGAAGCTCGGCGCCCGGCGTCTCCGCGCGCACGGCATCCGCCACGCCCGCCGTCGAAGTGGCCAGCAGAGCGCCAGCCGCATCCAACAAAGCCATCTGCCCGCTGTCGAGCGTATCGCGAACCGTCGGAATTTCCACGGCGGCACTCCCGAACGCAGCGCGGGCGGCATCGTCGTACAGGCAGGGTCGCCCATCCGACATCACCCACCACCAGGGCTCGCCGATCTGGAAACGCACCGCTAGCCCGGCATCCCGCGCGATGCCCGCAAAGGCCCGCGCCACCGCACGCAAATAGTCGTTAGCCGCGGCATTGGCTGGCGAAAGCAGGGCGGAGGGCGGCGTCCACCCTGTCAGCGCGGGCGCTCCGTCCCACGCCCGCTGCTTCCACTCAGGTGGGCAATAGGCATCGAACAGCTCGTAAGAGAGCGACAGGATCAGCCCGAACCCCAGCGCATTGCAGCGCGCCGCGAAATCCTCGTGCCAGCGCCGGCATGGCGTCGCCAGCGCACCGCCCGCCAGCGTCACGCGGAAATCGCTGCCCTCAGGGGCGAGCCGCATATAGTGGCTCATCCCGACATAATGATTGATCGCGCCGCGATAGCCGAGCGCCAGCACCTGCCGCAGCAAGCGCTCGGGCGTCTGGTTGTACGCATCATCATAGCCGCCGGCGATGGACAGCCCATGCTCCGGCAGCATCGGATCGCCCATGGCGATGACCGATCCTGCCCCCTCGCAAATCATCTCGCTGACCTCCACCCAGCCTTCGCGGGCGTCAGGAAAGGTCGTCTCTCCCTCATCATAATCGGTCTGGACGATGGAGATGAACAGGCGGTCGATATCCCGCGCATCCACCGGATCCGCATCGGCGGGCAAGGCAAAGCCTCCGACCAACGCGTCGAAGTCGAGGGTGACGACCGCATCCTCCGGACTGCCTTCCGCATAGTTCCAGAGCCGCACATACCAGGCGCGCGCATTGCCGGCCGCATCCCGCCCCTCAAGCGTCAACGTCGGGCCCTGAATGGCATCGAGCGGCTTGACCCCAGCACTCCGCCAGCGGAACCGCAAGGTGCAGCCACGATAATCCCGTCGCGTCTCATAACGGAGCAGCGGATGGTCCCATACATCAGCCGATTCCCAGATCAGCCCGGCAAGGTCGCCCGAGCCATGGAACACCGCATCGACGCGCAATCCATCATCCCCGACCGTCACGACGGAGGCCGTCATCGGCCGTGGGAAATTGACGGTCCAGAAAGGTGGCGAGAAGCGCTTGACCACGCCGCTCTCCTGATTGCGCCTCTCGGTCGCCAGCCAGTAGGCCATCGGGGTTATCCTTTGTTGATATCGAGAGCAGCCATTTCGGCGGGCGATCCCACCCGCCCCCGCCCGTTTGTGTCGAGCCCTTCGACCGCCCGCAGGCGGGCGCTCAGGGTAAACTTCAGCCTCTCGGCTCAAGTCGAGACACAGTCATGGACGCGAAAAAGGCCTAATCCCCGAGCGCCCCACGCACCGCCCGCGCCACCTGACGCGCACTGCGCGCCAGCGCGCGCGGCGCCTCCTGGCCGCTGCCATTGACGGTGATCGACACGCGCACGTCTCGTCCCCCCTGCCCGCCGATGCCGGGTGAAATCTGGCCGCTGTTCGTGGGCACGAACACCTCCGGCCCGCGCTCGCCGACGAGATAGGCACGCCCTGGCGCCACCGGGCCGCCCGTTGCCCGGCCGGGCAACCCAAGCGCACCGGTGAGGAGGCTCGTTCCCAACCCAATGAGCCCGGAAGAGCCTCCGCCGCCAAGGACGGCCTCGAGGCCGTTACGAACCGCCGCACGGGCAATCTGGTCCATGACGGACAGCGCGATCTTGCCGAGATCTTCAAAGCCGATCCGCCCCGTCCGCACAGCACGCAGCAGCCCCGCCTCGATGGTGCGGCTCGCTCGTTCCGCGCCTGCGCTCAGTAAATCCAGCTCGTCGCGCAGACCGCTCGCATCTTCGCGCAAGCGGGCCATGTCGCTGCCCATCGGCGCGAACAGGCTTTGCATATCCTCATCCATCGGGATGCCTTTCCATCATCTTGGCCAGTCCAGATCGGTCGAACGGCGCGACCTGGGGGCCGCCCAGATCGCGCAACACCGCCAAGGCGTCGGCCAGTTCGGCCGGCGTCGCGCGCCAGAACTCGTCGGGGCGCCAGCCGAGCAACAGCCCGGCCTGCCCGGCCAGGGTGCGCGCGACCTCCGCAAAGCAGACCGACGTCATGCCCCGCCAGCCACGACCTGCCGCATGATTGCCCGAAGCGCCGGCAAGGCCACGCCCACCCCTTGCGCGATCAGCGCGTCGCCCAGATCGGCTCGGGCCATCGCCTCGGGTCGATCCGCAAGGCAGTGCCACAACAGAGCTTCCATCTCGGCGAGGCCGAGCCGCCCGTCCGCCGCGCGCTCGACCAGCGCAAGCAACGGCCCGGTCTCGCGCTCGGCAGCGACCAACGCCGCAAAGGTCGGGCGCACCCTCAGGCAGTGCTCGCTGACCATGAGCGCGGCTTCCCCGCGCGCCTCGTTCGCGACCGCCCCTCTCATAGTGCGCTCACGGCGCCGGAGCTTTCCAGCGCGAGCGTGTAGGTGCGTTCGCCATTATAATCGCCGGCATAGTCCAGCCGCGTGACCAGAAACCGCCCACGCAGCTTCTCGCCGCTCTCGAAGCTCAGTTCATAATCGTCGATGGCACCGACCAGCACATGATTGCGCAGCCGCGTTTCCGCTGCCGACCCGGTAAAAATGCCGGAGCCTGACACACTCACGGAGCGCACCCCTGCGCCCGGCAGAAGGTCGCGCCAGCCGCCGGAATCCTTGGAGGTGACATTCACCGCCTCACCATTGACGGAAAGCTGCGTGGCGCGCAGCCCCGCCACCGTCGCATAGCTCACCGGCGTACTGCCATTGCCGATCTTGAGCAAAAACGCGCTGCCCTTCTCCACTGCCATCGCCTTGATCCTTTCAATATCCGCATCCCGCTCGCATCGAGCGAAGTCGAGGTGCGGGCTTCAGTTCAGCCGCGCCGCCCGCACGGCATAGTCGGTGCTCGCTCGCCACTCGGTGCGGCTGCGCAGGACGCGTGATCTCTCGAACCGCAAGCTGGTGATCCGCCAGTCGCCCAGATCGCCGTCGATCCCCGCGAGCACGGCATCCACGCGCGCCAGTACGGCGGTCACCCGCGCCAGATCATCGCCACGGACGACCAGCTGGATGGGCAAGCGGAGCGTCAGTCCCGTCACATCCCGTGCGCCCCAGCCCGTCGACATCAACTCGCCGACCAGAAGCCAGGGCGGGCTCGCCTTGATCGGCTCGCCATTGCTCACGAGGTTGACCAGCGCCATCAGGTCCGCATCGTTGCGGAGTGCGGCGATCACCGCCCCCCTCACTGCCATCTCGCCGCTCATGCGAGGTGCACCCGTCGCCAGGGCCGCAGCAGGGCGACGACCGATGCCGGCAGGTCTCCCTCCAGCCCGTCGCGTCGCGCATACCGCTCGCCCGCCAGCCGAACGACGGCGTGCTGAAGCGCATCGGGCACATCGTCCGTGGCGAGGGCAAGGCCAGCACGATAGGTCACGCGAACCCGTCCGGCCGATCCCGGATTGAGGATTCGCACCCATCCCACCCCCTGCCCATCGATATCAATGGCATAGGCCGTAACCGGCAGGACGAATGCCGCGCCATCCGCCGGCAGTCCTTCAATGCTGCTGATCGCGCTGACCGGCGCCATCGTCAGCCGGTTCCATGCACCGCTGGCCCCGCGCACTTCGGTCACAGTCCTCTCGATCAGCATCTGGCCGAGATATTGCTCGGCCGCCTCGCTCGCCCCGCGCAGCAGATCGGTGAGCGCAGCATCATCGTCGCTAAGGCTGATGCCCAGATACTGCTTCAGGTCTTCAAGCGGCACCGCGAGCGGCCCACCCTTCTCGATTGTCACGGTCATGATCGCAGCCGTCCTTCAAGCATGAGAAAAAGGCGCCATGCCGGCGGGGAGAGACCGGCATGGCGCCCCTCATCGGTTCGCCGATCAGGGCCTCCTCAGGAGGCGGCGAACTTCATGAGCTTGATCGCCTCGCTGTTGGCGACCGCGCCGCCGATCCGCTTCACTGCGTAGAAGTGGACGAACGGCTTGTTGGTGAAGGGATCGCGCAGAATGCTCGTCTCGCTGCGCTCAGCGATCACATAGCCATTGGCGAAGTTGCCGAAGGCGATGGAAAGGCTGTTGGCGGCGATGTCGGGCATGTCCTCGGCCTCGATCACCGGATACCCAAGCAGCGTCGCAGGCTGACCCGCAATCATGCTCGGCTGCCAGAGGAACGCGCCGTCGCTGGTCTTGAACTTGCGGATCGTCGCCAGCGTCGCGGCATTCATCACGAATACCGCACCCTGCCGATAGGGCGCCCGCAGCGACTGGACGAGGTCGATCAGCCGATCCTGCGGATTGCTGGCCGGGAAGCCGCCCGCTGCCCCGGATGCGACATATTGCAGCGATCCAAACGGACGAACGCTGTCCGCCTGATTGGTGGTGGCATACGTCAGGAAGCCCTTGGGCTTGCTCGTCCCGTCGCCATTGATGAATGCCGCGCCCTCGGCCCGGCCAAATTCGCGGGCGATTTCCTCGGCGAGCCAGCTCTCCACATCGAACTGGGCATCGTCCAGCATCGCCTGGCTGGCCGACGGATTGGCGTAAAGGTCGCCGGAGGGCGGCGCGATTTCCTGGAAGGTGGGGGTCGCCGTCTCGGGCCGCGCTGCCGTCTCGGCAGCCCAGCCGGATACGACGCCGCCGGTCGTCACAAGCTTGCGATATCCCGCCGACCCCGTACGCACCACATTGGCCACCGCACGGATCGGGGAAATCGATTTGAGCGCCGCGTCGATCATCTGGTCGATCTCGCGCGGCACCGCATAGCCACCGCTGCCGCCGCTCGCGCCCGAGAAGCTCTTCAGCTCCACACCGGCCTCGATGCCGCGCCGCAGATAGCGGTCGGTAAAGGCCGCGCGCGCCGGGTCGACATCGCTGCCCTTGGCGCCATCCAGCGGCGGCCGACCGGCCAGCGCCATCGCCCGCTCGGCCTGCTTGCGCAGCGCCTCGTCAAAGGCGTCCATCCGGGCTTCCATGCCGGTCAGCCGGTCTGCCTGCAGGATCGCGTCGAAGCTCTCCTCAAGGCTCTTGGTTTCCACGTCCTGCATTGCGTCATTCTCCTGCGGTCAAAAACAAAAAAAGGGGCCGCAGTCGGCCCCTCGAACATCCAGAAAATCGGCGCGCGCTGTCAGCCAGCCTCCACCGCATGAACCCGCGCCAGCGGCTGCATCGGGTGAGTCACCAGGCTCACCTCAACCAGATCGAGCGCATCCAGCCGGCGGGGTTGATGGCCCTCCGCCGCCACCACGCGATAGCCGAAGGACAATCCCTCAATCCGGCGATCGCGCAACAGCACCTTCGCCTGTTCCGCTATTGGCCCGGCCGCGCTGACCGTACCGATCACCCGCAACCCGCGCGCATCCTCCGCGACATGATCGATCCGGCCGATCACCGCGCCCGCCCGATGCTGCCAGAGCAACGGCAGCACTGTCGCAGCACGGCGGGAGAGGCTGGCCGAGAAGGCGCCCGGCGCAATGATGTCGCCACCCTGATCAATCTTGTCGAAGATCGCCGCATAGCCGGCGAACCGCACGGTCCCGGCGCTCATGCGCGCGTGGCGTCCAGCCCTAGCATCGCGCGCTTTTCCTCGGTCGAGAGGAAATCTGCCCTCTCGATCCGATCCCACAGCAGCATCCTGTCCTCGGCGAGCGCGGGCAAGCGGTTGAGATCGACCTCCAGCACCAGTTCGGGCCAGAAGTCGCGCAGCCCCTGCCCGAGCGCGCCGAGCAGTTTGGCCAGCAGCGGCAGCACGCTTTGCCGCCACAGCGCCTTATTGGCCTCACGATAATTCGAGTAGGTGCTGTCCCCCGGCATCCCGATCAGCACGGGCGGCACGCCGAAGGCCAGCGCGATGTCCCGCGCCGCCGCCGCTTTTAGCGCAACGAAGTCCATATCGTGCGGGGAAAGGCTCATCGACTGCCAGTTCAGCCCGCCCTCCAGCAGCATCGGCCGCCCCGCATTGTCCGCACCCTGAAATGCGCCTTCCAGTTCAGCCTTCAGCCGGGCGAACTGCTCGGGCGCCAGCACGCTGCCATCGCCCGGCGTATAAATGAGCGCGCCGGATGGCCGCGCCGCATTGTCGAGAAGCGCCTTGTTCCACTGCGTCGCCGCATTGTGGATCGCCACCGCACCCGCTGCAGCTTCCAGGCAGCCTAGCCCATAATGATCGTCTGCCGGGTTGATCGCTTTGACATGGATGACCGCAGTCCGCCCTGCCGCATCCTCGCTGACATAGCGCATCTCGCTTTCGCCTGCCCGGTAGCGATAGCCCACCGGCCAACCGGCGCGATCCTGCTCGATTGTCACCCGTTCGGGGCGCAGGGCATAGAGGGTCGCGGGCAGACCATCCGCGCCATGGCCAATCTGTGCGTAACCATTGCCATGCAGCAGCACATGCGCGGCGAGCGTCTCGATGAGACTTTGCCCCGCCACGCGCCGCTGCACGAGCGCCAGAGCCGCTTGCGCATCCCCCTCCTTGGCAGCCACCGCGTGCAACGCCGCGCTTCCCGCCGCCTCCGCCACCAGCCGCACCGCACGCTGCGCCACCGGGTTGGCAATCACTGCCGCCTTGAGCTGCGCCTCATAGCTTTGCGGCCAGTCGCCCGCTCCTGCCCAGCCAAGCCCCAGCCAGGCGCGCGCCAGCGGCGGCCGCGTCGGTGTCGACGCGGCTTTTCGTCCAAACCATTTCACCTGATCGTCTCCTCGCTCGCGCACGAAAAAAGCCGCCAGCGTCGCGGCTGGCGGCTGCAAGATTCACTTATGGATCGCGATGGTGGATGCGGGGCAAACCCCGCGATCGCGCGGAGATCAGGCTGCGATCAAGCCCGACCCCACACCTTTGACGGCGGCAGACGTCCGGTCAGACACCTCCAGCTTCTCGTAAATCCGCCGCATATAGGTATCGACCGTTCCCGGCGATATCTGGAGGATGTCGGCAATCACCGTGTTGCTTTTGCCGCGCGCCACCCAATGCAGGATCTCCTTTTCCCGCGCCGAGAGTTGCCGTTCCCGCCCCGTTTCCTCCGCAAAAAGGCCGCAGATCCGCAAATGCGCCGCTTGCGCCGCAAAATGCAGCTGGGTCATGCGCTCTTCGCTCAGGTCCGCACCCGGCGCGATCCTCCCCAGGCCGACGACGCCATTGCGATTGCCGGGGCCATAGCAGGGCAAGGAGAACCCATCGGTGAAATCGATCTGCCGCATGGCCTCCAGAAACTGGCGCTCCTCTACCGTGAGTTCGGTATTGCCCCACACCTCATGCCACCGAATGGGTACGCCTGCTGCCAGCGCCGCGCGCGGCACGATATCCAGCCGCTGGAAGTCGAACGAGCAATAGAGCGCCACCTCCTTCTTGGAGAAGCCATGTTGCAGCGGCAGGGTCGCCGGCATGTTGGTGCCGATTTTCACCCAATAATAGCTGACCGCGCCGAAACCGTTGCGCGCATAATAACGCGTCATCCCGCGCCACAGCAGCGGGAGGCTGGATGCCTCGGCAATCTTCTCCAAAATGTCGTTCACCCGTGGAAGCTCCTGGGGACAGCTTCATGGGACGATCATGCTGTGCCTGCTTGCAACCAATAGCAAGCACTTCCGTATCGTTCCCGAAACGGGGTGAAGCGACAAGCTAGAGTGATCGCACCCGCGCCTGCGGATTGGTCTTCAAAAGCAGTTCGGTCAGGCACCAGACGAGGGCATCCGCACGGTCAGGCGATCGTCCCGGCCCCTCGTAACGTCCATTGATCAACAAGCCGCACACCTGGTCCTCAAGCATCGCAAAGGGTCGGGCATGGCGGACCCGACCGGCCTCATAGGCGGCGGCAATCGGCTCGGCTCGCGCCACTTTGCCCTGCGCCGCATGAACCAGACGGACCGGCAGGGCCATGTCGGCCCCGCGCAGCACGGTACGCACCATCTCGCCGCCGTTGTTCGCTTCCGCCACGATGCGATCTGCCGCCCAGCGCTCCGCGGCGTGCGCTACAGCCTGTGCCCAGCGTTGCGGGCTCGCCCGCTCGACGCTCGCATCCTCCAGCACGATTGCCGTGCCGGCGTGATCGATTCCTGCGACAATGATGCCGCAAGCGTCGCCCTCCGCACTGGCTGGCGGATCAACGCCGACCGCGACCCGCACCAGATTCCCACGCTCCAGCACGGGGCCCGTTAAACGGCACGTCTCAATGAGCGCCCGCGTCCACAGCGCGCCTTCATGATCGAGCAACAATTCGCCATCCAGCTCCTGTCGCCCCAGCCGCGTGCCTCCGAAATTGCGTTCCATCTCCGCGAGGAAGCTCTGCGGAAGCGCACCTCGATTGTCCTGCGTGCTGCCCCGCGTCACCACCACGCGCGGATCGGCAGCTAGGCGTCGGACCAGTGGCACGGCGCGCGGCGTGGTGGTCGCGACGATGGCCGGTCGATTGCCCAGACGCAGCCCCATCGCCAGATTGTCCCACGCCGCTTCTCCGCGCGGCCACTTCCCGATCTCGTCCGCCCAGGCATGGCTGTGCTGCGGTCCGCGCAACGTTTCCGGGTCCGCAGCGCCGTAGAGCATGGCGCACGCCCCACCCGGCCAGCGCAACTGGCGCTTGGCAGGAAACCATTTCGGTTCAATGCCCTGCGTCGTGATGGCAAGCAGCCCGCTCTCACCTTCCACCATCACAGCTCGCGCTTCATGCAGGCTCGCCCCGACCAAAGCGATGCGCGCGGTGGGGTCGCCCTCGGCCACCATCCGCACCCATTCGGCGCCGGCTCTCGTCTTGCCAAAGCCCCGCCCCGCCATGAGCATCCAGGTGAACCAGTCGCCCCGCGGCGGCAATTGCGCCGGGCGCGCCCGAAAGCGCCAAGCCTGCATCAAGCGCCGCCGTTGGGTGAGTGACAAGTTCCGTAAGAGTTGCTGCCGCCGCGCGGGCGTCAGTCTGGCCAGGCGATCGATCATCGACAGCCTGTCGTCATTCACCTGCCGGCTCCCCAGCATTCTCCTCTCCGTCGTCCTCCGCGAGGAACCGCTCGCAAATGGCCTCCAGTTCGGCATCCAGCGCGTCCACATCTTCCGGGTCATCGCCTGCGCCAATTGCCGCCTCGGTTTCGCGCCGCCAGGATTCCACCTCCTGCCGATGGGCTGTCAGCAGTCGCACGGCCACTGTCAGTGGATAGCTGTGGATCGTCCGCACCTGCTTGACCGCCTTGGTTTCGCCATCGATAACCGTTTCGGTTCGCATCGTCCCATCGATGGATTGGCGCATCAGATGCAATTCGAGGTCGGAATAGCCCTGCTCCAACGCCTCTTTCCAGGCTCGGGCGAATTCCGGGTCGCGCCCCTTGAGCGCATAGGCCGTGCATCGGTGCATAGAGGCCGCCTGCGCCGCTGCACTGACATTGGATGTCTCGGCGAGCGCCGCAAGAAACTGGCGGCGGCGCTGAATCGTCCAGCGCGGGCGCCGGGGACGCGACATGCGCGGTCGCGGCGCACCAATCGGGCGTTGCGTCATGAACACCATCCTGTTGAGAGAAGCCTTCGCAATGCGCCACGGGACGAGCAGGCCGGCTCTATATGAGCGGCCCGTCCAAGCGATTCGAATTGCGATGATGCCTTCTTCTAACCAGAGAGCGTCACGATGTCAACAATAAATAACCTAAATGGTTATTTTTACTTCCGGCGATACCGGAAGTACCAGACCTCATGCCCTTGCCTGCGAGCCTTGGCCTCATAGCGGGTTTCGGGCCAGCCGCCCGGACGGTTGAGGAAATCGCGCGGGCTATCGCACAGCCAGTCGAAGTCCTCGCGGTCCCGCATCACCATCAGCGCCCAGCGCAGGTAGATCGGATGATCGGTCCCGAACCGGAACTCGCCGCCCGGTTTCAGCTTGGCGGCGATCATGTCGACCGGCCCCTTGTTCATCATCCGCCGCTTGGCATGGCGCGCCTTTGGCCATGGGTCTGGGTGGAGCAGATACACGAAGCTGAGCGCCCCATCGGGGATGCGCGCCAGCACTTCGAGCGCATTGCCCATATGCAGCCGGACATTGCCCAGATGCTGGTCCCGCACATGCCCCAAGGCGCCGACCACGCCATTAAGGAAAGGCTCGCAGCCGATGAAGCCATGGTCCGGCAGCATATCGGCGCGGTAGGCCAGATGCTCGCCGCTGCCGAAGCCGATCTCGAAATGCAGCGGCCGCTCGCCAAAGGCGGTCGGGCCGAACAAGCGCTCGGCGGTGATCTCGCCCTCCTCGGGCACGCTGATCGCCGGCAGCAGCTCATCGACCAGGGCCTGCTGCCCCTGCCGCAGCTTATGGCCGGATTGGCGGCCATAGAGACGGTTGAGCGTGGTGGGATCGCCTGATTTATGCGCAGTCATGCGCGTGCGCCTAGATCATTTTGTCGCCGGAGGAAACGGGGGACGGCGCGCGCGGTCCCTACTTTCATCCGCCCGCGCAGCACCTACGAAAAACGGCGCGAAGCAAGCCTCGCGCCGTTCCCTATCTCTTGGAACGCAAAGGAGCGCCGTGGCTCAGCCCAGCGCGGCCTTGAGGTCCTCGACCAGATCGGTCTTCTCCCAGGGGAAGAAGTCGCCTTCCGCCTTGCGGCCGAAATGGCCATAGGCCGCGGTCTTGCGATAGATCGGCTTGTTGAGCCCCAGATGCGTGCGGATGCCGCGCGGGGTCAGGCCGCCCAGCTTCTCGATCTTGCCGATCGCCGCCTCGATCTTGTCGTCGCCCACCGTGCCGGTGCCGTGCGTATCGACATAGAGCGAGAGCGGCTTGGACACGCCGATGGCATAAGCCAGCTGGATCGTGCACTTGCTGGCAAGGCCCGCCGCCACGATGTTCTTGGCGAGATAACGCGTGATGTAGGCCGCCGAACGGTCAACCTTCGTCGGGTCCTTGCCGGAGAACGCGCCGCCGCCATGCGGAGCCGCGCCACCATAGGTGTCCACGATGATCTTGCGGCCGGTCAGGCCAGCGTCGCCGTCCGGCCCGCCGATCTCGAAGCTGCCGGTCGGGTTGATGTGATACTCGGTCTCGTCGCTCAGCAGCGCGGCGGGCAACACGTCGGCGACCACCTTCTTTACATAGGCCTTGAGCTCGGCTTCCTTTTCGCCGGCATCATAGCCCTTGGCATGCTGGGTGGAGACGACGATGGCAGTGCAGGCGACCGGCTTGCCATTCTCGAAGCGCAGCGTGACCTGGCTCTTGGTGTCCGGTTCCAGGAAGGGCGCGGCGCCTGAGTGGCGGTCGGCGGCCATGCGCTCGAGGATCTTGTGGCTGTAATCCAGCGTCGCCGGCATCAGGTCCGGCGTCTCGTTGCAGGCATAGCCGAACATGATGCCCTGGTCGCCGGCGCCTTCATCCTTGTTGCCGCTCGCGTCCACGCCCTGCGCGATGTGCTCGCTCTGGCCGTGGAGATTATTCTCGAAGCGCAGCGTCTCCCAGTGGAAGCCCTCCTGCTCATAGCCGATGTCCTTGACCGTCTGGCGGACCGTGCGTTCGATTTCCTCCAGCGCGCCCGGCGCCCACTGGCCATTTTCGTACACGCCCTTGCAGCGGATTTCGCCGGCAAGCACCACCAACTGCGTCGTCGTCAGCGTCTCGCAGGCGATACGCGCTTCGGGGTCTTTGGAGAGAAACAGGTCGACGATCGAATCGCTGATCTGGTCGGAAACCTTGTCCGGGTGCCCTTCGGAAACGGATTCAGACGTGAAGAGATAGCTGGAACGCATGGGAGATCGTGACCTTTCTTCTAGCGGCTCTCGTGGCGGAAGTTCGGGGCCGCAGTTCATATAAAGAAATGTTTATGTTGCGCGCTCCTTAGCGAGTGCGCCGTGCGATAGCAACGCCGCTGACGAGCAGCAGCACGGCCAGGCCGACCGGCAGCAGGTTGCCCAGCCGTGCGAACAAGGTGGGCGGAAGCGGCGCCGGCAGGGGCGCCTCAAAAGCACCCGCCTGCTGGAAGGGGACGGACCGGACGACACGCCCGGCGGGGTCGACCAACGCCGAAATGCCGGTGGGGGTCGAGCGGATCACCGACAGCCCCTCCTCGATCGCCCGCAGCCGAGCCTGCGCCAGATGCTGCGGCGGCCCCCAGCTGCCAAACCACGCATCATTGGACGGGTTGAACAGGAAATCGGGACGATTGGCCCGGTCGATCACCTGCCCGGAGAAGATGATCTCGTAGCAGATCTGTACCGCCATCCGCAGCTTGCCGCGCGCCTGCGCGCCATCCGGCGTCGCAGGCAGATCGAGCGTGCGCGGCCCCGGTCCGGGCCAGAAGTCGACGCTGCCCGGCACGAGCCGGGAGAGACCGATCGCCTCCAGCACCGGCCGCATGGGAAGATATTCGCCATAAGGAACGAGATGCGCCTTGTCATAGCGCCCGTGCAGGTCCCCGCGCGCGTCGAGCACCCACAGACTGTTATTGGCGCCCTCCAGAACCTGCGTATCCACCACGCCGCCCTGCTCGTGGAAATGATATTTGTCTCCGCCGAGCATCAGCAGATCGTCCATCCCCAGTAGCGAGGCGATCCGCCCGCGCCAGCGTGGTTCCATATCCAGCACCGCTGGTACGGCTGCCTCCGGCCAGAAGATCAACGCAGGCTTGCCGGACCGCAGCATGGTCAGCTCGCCCAAACGGCGGAAGTTCAGGATTTCAAGATTGGCGTCGTACTTCTCGTTCTGATTGATATTGGGCTGCACCACATGGATGTTGGCAAGGGCGCCAGACTGGCCCTTTGCGCCAATATAGCTCGCCCGCAGCAGCCCCAGCCCAGCCACCAGCGCCAGACCGACGATCATGAGACCTGCCGGCCGCCATTGCCGGTGCGCCAGCCACCAAAGCGCCGCCGCTGCGAGCATGGCGACCAGACCAAGACCATAAGTGCCGATGGCGATGGCCGTCTGCTCCACGCCGGTGCCCAGCCAGATCACCCCGAGCGAGTTCCAGGCAAAGCCGGTGAACAGGCTCGCGCGCAGATATTCGGTCAGCAGCCAGGCGGTGGCGAGGAACAGGGCGAAGACCTGCGGCCGGCCCCGCCCGAGCGTCCAGCCGATCATGGCGGCCATCGCGGGATAAACCGCCAGATACACCGAGAGCAAACCCACCGCTGGATAGCCCAGCCAGGCCGGCATGGAATCCTGAAAGGTGAAGGCATGCGCAATCCAGTTGAGCCCGAGCATGAAATGCCCGAGGCCGAACAGATAGCCGATCTGCCCTGCGCTCTTGCGGTCCGGCGCCACCCAGATCAGTTGCATCACCAGCGCGAGCATGATGAGCGTCACCGGCCACAGCCCGAGCGGCGCGAAGCCAGTGGCTGAGATCAGCCCGGCAAGCAGGGCCGTCACCCCCGGCCTGCGCGCAACGAAGGCCGCAGCGATCCGGTAAGGCGC
This sequence comes from Sphingobium sp. B8D3A, assembly GCF_025961995.1. Classification (NCBI taxonomy): domain Bacteria; kingdom Pseudomonadati; phylum Pseudomonadota; class Alphaproteobacteria; order Sphingomonadales; family Sphingobiaceae; genus Sphingobium; species Sphingobium sp. B8D3A. The sequence continues at coordinate 3,080,756 of NZ_JAOQOS010000001.1, forward strand.
GGGGGAGATTGTCACGCCATCACACCAGATACTTGACCAGCACGAACCCGCCGACGCCCAAAGCGCCGACAATCGCCGTGATCAGCCCGAAGTTCCGGTCGATAAAGGCCTTCATCGGCTCTCCGAACTTCCACAGCAGACCCGCGACCAGAAAGAAGCGCGCAGCCCGCGAAATGATGCTCGCGATCACCAGCACATAAAGGGGCATCCCGGTGGCGCCCGCCGCAATGGTGATCACCTTGAAAGGCAGCGGCGTGAAGCCGGCCAACAGCACGATCAACCAGCCTTGCTCGTTAAAGCGTTCCGCGAAGTGCTGAAACTCCGCCGTCAGACCATAAAAATCGAGGATCGCCCGCCCGATCGTATCGAACAGGAACATGCCGATGACATAACCGAGCAATGCGCCCAGCACGGACGCCACAGTGCAGATCAACGCGTATTGAAAGGCCTTGTGGGGCTTGGAGAGGCACATTGGCCCCAGCAGCACGTCCGGCGGAATCGGGAAGAAGCTGCTTTCCATGAAGCTGATGCCGAACAGCCAGCGCGGCGCGGTGCGATGCCCGGCCTTCTCGAGAGTCCATTCATAGATGCGACGCAGCATTGGCGCTCCCCGGCGGTGTCAGGCTGCCTGCGCCTGCCCGCCCCCGCTGCGTTCGTCAAGCACTGCCCACCGCAAGGCAGGCGGCGAACATTAGCAAACCGGCGAAGCGGTTGGAGCGAAACTTGATGAGCGGGTCCTTGCCATCCTCGCGCAAGGTCCAGACCTGCCAGCCGAATTGCACCGCCAAAGGCGCCAGGGCCATGAGGGAGAGCCAGCTCGGCACCACCTGCCAGAGCGCGCCGCCCCACAGGAGCAGGGACAGGACAAAGCAAAGCCCCACGCCCGCCCGCACATGCCGCCCCATCGCCAGGGCGCTGGAGCGGATGCCGACCAGCGCGTCATCCTCCTTGTCCTGCAGGGCATAGATGGTGTCATAGGCAATCACCCAAAAGAAGGCGCCGCCATAGAGCAACAGGCCAGCCGCGTTCATGCCCCCGCTGATCTCCACCCAGCCCACCAGCGCAGCCCAGGTGAACACCAGCCCCAGCCAAGCCTGCGGCCACCAGGTGATGCGCTTCATGAACGGATAGGCCGCGACCAGCGCAAGGCTCGCCAGCGCGACGACCTGCGCCTGCCAGCGCAATTGCAGCAGCACGATCAACCCGATGAAGCACAGGATGAGCAACCACGCCCAGCCGGCCTTGAGCGACACAGCGCCACTGGCGATGGGCCGATTGGCGGTCCGCGCCACCTTCGCGTCGAGGTCGCGGTCCACGATATCATTGTAGACACAGCCAGCGCCCCGCATCGCGATGCTGCCAATCAGGAACCAGAGCAGCATCGTCCAGCGCTCGGGCACCCCGCCGGCAAGCGCGATCGCCCAGGCGCCGGGCCAGAACAGCAGCCACCAGCCGATCGGCCGGTCGAACCGCGCCAGCAGCGCATAGGGCCGTGCCGCAGCCGGGAGCAGGCGCAAGAGACCCTGCGCTTCGGTATCCGGCACATATTGCGGCTCGCTGCGCTCCATCGCCTTGCTAGTCCCTGTTGCCTTGATGGTCGCCCCACCCCTGCGCCAGGAGCGACCATCCGATCAACCCCTCGTCGAGCCGGACCTACTCTTCCGCCACCTCCTGGCGGCCTCTGCCCACGTGCCTTGAGCGGCCACCGTTCGTTTCGAGCGAAGTCGAGACACACCCCTCGACCTACGCCATGCTGTCGAGGGTCTCGACTTCGCTCGACACGAACGGAATTGAGGCGTTGCCGAGTCAACGGACGATGCACTAGGGCAATGCTCATGCCCGCCACCCCTGCCTGGCCACCCAAATCTACGCCGCGCCTGTTCGTCGAGACGGCGCTCGGCGAGCAGGTTGCCGTGCCGGTCAAGGGCAACAGCGCTCATTATCTGATTTCAGTGATGCGCCTCCGCGAGGGCGACACCGTCCTTCTCTTCGATGGCCGCTCGGGCGAATGGAGCGCCACCGCCGAGCAGGTCCGCAAGCGCGATCTCGTCCTGCGCTGCGCGGCGCAGACGCGGTCGCCAGAGAGCGTGCCGGACTTCTGGCTCTGTGTCGCACCGATCAAGAAGGGCCGGATCGATCTGGTCGCCGAAAAGGCCTGCGAACTGGGCGTCGCGCGTCTCGTCCCGGTACGCACCGAGCGCAGCATCGTCGACAAGGTCAACGGCGAGCGGTTGAATGCCCATCTGGTGGAGGCCGCAGAGCAATGCGGCCGCACCGCGCTGCCCGAGCTTTCCGACCTCACCACCCTCCCCGTCCTGCTCGCCGATTGGCCGGCTGACCGCACCCTCTTCTTCGCCGACGAGACGGGTGGCGAGCCGATGACCACGAGCTTTGCGGCGAACAGCGGCCCGGCCGCCCTGCTCATCGGGCCGGAAGGCGGCTTTACCGAGAAGGAGCGCGCTCTCATCCGCGCGCATGCAGCCACCCGCCCCATCTCCCTTGGCCCGCGAATCCTCCGCGCCGAGACAGCCGCCATCGCCGCCACGGCCTGCTGGATGGCGCTCAACGGCGACTGGACAAGTTTCGAATCGAAATGAATTTGCGCGGGCGCGGCAAACCTCTTATGGGCGCGCCGATGCAGGGCGAGGACCGGATCAGGCAATGAGTACACGCAAGGAAACGGCGGGCGAAGATCCGATCATCGAGTCTCGCAGCCAGCTCATCAGCCTGTTCCAGGATGGCGAAAAGCCTGCAGATCGCTGGAAAATCGGCACCGAGCACGAGAAGTTCGTCTACCGCCTCGCAGACCACCGCGCGCCCTCTTATGATGAGCCCGGCGGCATTCGCGATCTGCTCGATGGCCTGCGCGCGTTTGGTTGGGAACCGGTCGAGGAAGGCGGCAAGGTCATCGCGCTCTCGGGCAGCGATGGCACGATCAGCCTTGAGCCAGCCGGCCAGCTCGAACTCTCCGGCGCCCCGCTCGACAATCTCCACCAGACCTGCGCCGAAACCGGACGGCATCTGGAACAGGTCAAGGCCGTCGGCGACAAGCTTGGCCTGGGATTCCTCGGCCTTGGCATGTGGCCGGACAAGACGCGCGCTGAACTGCCGATCATGCCCAAGGGTCGCTATGGCATCATGCTGCAGCACATGCCGCGTGTCGGCAGCATGGGCCTGGACATGATGCTGCGCACCTGCACGATTCAGGTCAATCTGGATTATTCCAGCGAAGCGCGCATGGTGAAGATGTTCCGCACCAGCCTCGCGCTCCAGCCACTGGCGACGGCCCTGTTCGCCAATTCGCCGTTCACGGAGGGCAAGCCCAACGGCTACCTCTCCTATCGCAGCCACATCTGGTCGGACACCGATCCGCACCGCACCGGCATGCTGCCCTTCGTGTTTGAGGATGGCTTCGGTTACGAGCGCTACGCCGACTACGCACTCGACGTGCCGATGTACTTTGTGTTCCGCGACGGCAAATATATCGACGCCGCCGGCCAGAGCTTCCGCGACTTCCTCGATGGCAAGCTGCCCGCCCTCCCCGGCGAGCGCCCGACCATTGGCGACTGGGAGGATCACCTCTCCACCGCCTTCCCGGAAGTGCGCATGAAGAGCTTCCTCGAAATGCGCGGCGCCGATGGCGGCCCGTGGAACCGCATCTGCGCCCTGCCCGCCCTGTGGGTCGGCCTGCTTTATGATGACGGCGCGCTCGACGCAGCCTGGGATCTGGTCAAGGACTGGACGATGGAGGAGCGCGAAACCCTCCGCACCGAAGTCCCCCGCCTCGCCCTTGGCGCGCCCGTCCCTGGCGGCCGCACGCTTCAGGACATCGCCGCCGACGTCCTCACCATCGCCCGCGCCGGCCTCACCGCCCGCGCCCGCCTCAACAGCATCGGCGAAAATGAAGGCGGCTACCTCTCCGCGCTGGACGAAGTCGTCGCCACCGGCCGCACCCACGCCGAACGCCTGCTGGATCGCTACAACGGCGCATGGGGCGGCGACATCACGAAGGTCTACGGCGAAGAGAGTTTTTGAGAGGCGAACTGCCTCAACATTAAACGCTGCAAATCACTCGTCATTCCCGCGAACGCGGGAATCCAGATCGGCGTTGGGTCTAAGCGATAGCGCGCAACTGGATTCCCGCGTTCGCGGGAATGACGAAGTGAAGAACCGAACCCCTCACCCCTCCCGCGGCATCCGGTTCCATGCATCCAGCGCCGCAATCTTGTAGGCCTCCGCCAGCGTCGGATAATTGAACGTGTTCTCGATAAAATAATCGATCGTGCCTTTGAGGTTCAGCACCGCCTGGCCGATGTGGATCAGCTCCGTCGCGCCCTCGCCGATGATGTGCACGCCAAGCAGCCGCCGCGTCTTGAGCGAGAAGATCATCTTCATCAGCCCTGAATCCAGCCCCATGATGTGCCCGCGCGAGGTTTCGCGAAAGCGCGCGATCCCGCATTCATAGGGGATCTTCTTGGCCTTCACGTCCTGCTCGCTCATGCCGACCGTGGAAATCTCCGGCACCGCGTAGATCCCATAAGGGAAATAGGCCGGCGCCGGCGGCATCGGCAGATCGAAGGCATGGCACGCCGCGATCCGCCCCTGCTCCATCGAGGTCGAGGCAAGGCTGGGAAAGCCGATCACGTCGCCCGCCGCGTAAATGTGCGGCACCTCGGTCTGGAAGGTCTTGGGATCCACCTTCAGCCGGCCGCGATTGTCCACCGCCAGTCCGCAATGCTCCAGCCCGAGCGTATGCGTCGCGCCCACCCGCCCGGCCGCGAACAGCATCATCTCGGAGCGGATCGCGCGCCCGTCTTCCAGCGTGGTGACGACGGCTCCGCTCGCATCCTTCGCCACATTGGTGACCTTGGCGCCCAGCCGGATGGTCATGCCCCGGTCGCGCAGCTGATGGATGAATTCCTCGATGATCTCCCGGTCGATGAAGTCCAGGAATGTCTCGCGCGGCTCGATGAGCGTCACCGCTACATCCAACGCAGAGAAGATCGTCGCATATTCGATGCCGATGACGCCCGCACCAATCACCACCAGCGAGCGCGGCACGCGCGGCGCCTCGATCAGCACGTCACTGTCCAGCACGATGTCGTCGTCGAAGGGGATATTATCCGGCCGGAATGGCGCAGTGCCGACCGCAATCAGGATGCGCTCGCCACGCACCCGCAATTCGCTTTCGTCTGGCGCGGTGACCAGCAAGGTGTGCGGATCGGTAAAACGAGCAAACCCCTCCAGCGTGCGCACGCCATTGCGCTGGAACTGGTGCTCCAGCACGTCCACCTCATGCTCCAGCGTCTTGTCGATCCGGTGATCGAGATCGCTGCCGCCAATGTCCTTCTTCACCCGGTAGGAGCGGCCGTAGAAGCCGCGCTCGCGCCAGCCGGTCAGATTGAGCACGGTCTCCCGCAGGGTCTTGGAAGGAATGGTGCCGGTGTGCACGGACACGCCGCCAACACGCTTGCGCCCTTCCACCACCAGCACCGATTTACCGAGCTTGGCGGCCTGCACCGCTGCCCGGCGCCCGGCCGGCCCACTGCCGATCACGACGAGATCATAAACATCCATAATGGCGCCCCCCGCTGCCTGACAGGCTGCTTGCCTGTCCACCCGCCTTCCAAGGGACATCCTCTCGAAGCGATGATGGTGGTGCATTTCCCCCGCCTTTGCAATGTTCTCTCCAAGGCGGCCGGGCCTAACCTCAAATGGCTTAGATTTGATTTACCATCGCTCCCTCCCGGCATCTCCTCGTGAGCGCCGTGGCCGCTCAGTGCAATCGACGCGCAGGCCCCCGGGGACTTACTTCTCCGCCCCATCCCCCCTATACTGAAGACCGGCCTTGAACCGGCGGTGTTATATCGCAATATTACACCCCAAGGAGACCCAGATGGCGACCAGCGCGACGACGACCCAGGACAAGCTCGATCTCACCCCACCCGAGGTGGTGCCCAATGTGACGGCTGAACGCGCTGCCGGCCTCGTGCCGCTGGAAGATGAGAAGAAGAGCAAGCTCGACGAAAAGGTCGATGCCTTTGTCGAGGAACTGGCCGCGCTCGACTCCAATTCCCCCGAGTTCGGCGCCAAGGTCGATCAGATCACCAACATGGGCCGCAAGGAGATTGCGGAAGCTGCCGGCCACTCCAACCGCTTCCTCGACCGCCCGGTGCGCGCCATGGACGCGGACAGCAATGTCGGCACCGACCTTGCCGAGCTGCGCCGTGTCATCGAGGATCTCGATCCCGGCAAGCGCGGCAATCTGCTCGCGCCGCGCAAGCTGTTCGGCATCATTCCGTTCGGCAACAAGATGCGCAACTATTTCGACAGCTACAAGTCGAGCCAGACGCACATCAACTCAATCCTCGGCAGCCTCGCCAGCGGCAAGGACACGCTGATCAAGGACAATGCCGCCATCGATGTCGAGCGGCAGAACATGTGGGCGACCATGGGCCGGCTGGAGCAGATGATCCACATCGCCAAGGCTATGGACGCACGGCTCGAGCAAAAAGCCTTCGAGCTGGAGGCGACTGATCCGGCCAAGAGCAAGGCCATCAAGGAGAGCGCGCTGTTCTACGTGCGCCAGCGCACCCAGGACCTGCTGACTCAAATGGCAGTCACCGTGCAGGGCTATCTGGCGCTGGATCTGGTCAAGAAGAACAATGTCGAGCTGGTGAAGGGCGTGGACCGTGCGAGCACGACCACCGTCTCTGCCTTGCGCACGGCGGTCACCGTGGCGCAGGCGCTGGCCGGGCAGAAGCTGGTCCTCGATCAGATCACCGCGCTTAACACGACCACGGCCAACCTCATCGATTCGACGGGCGAACTGCTCAAGACCCAGTCGGCGCAAATCCATGAGCAGGCGGCCAGCAGCACAATCCCGCTGGAGACGCTGCAGCGCGCCTTCCAGAATATCTACGACACCATGGACAATATCGACACCTTCAAGCTGAAAGCGCTGGAGAATATGAAGACGACGGTGAACACGCTGAGCACTGAAGTCGAGAAGTCGAAAGGCTATATAGCGCGCGCGGAGGGTCAGGCCCGCGCGCAGGCAGCAGTGACCAGCGGCCAGTCTCCGCTGACGGCGATCGAGTAACACGGCCGCCATGCCCAGCGAAGTCGACGAGATCGTCCAGCGCGCCAATGAGCTGATTGCGCGGACCAGCGAGCGCTACCGCCATACCGGTCGCAAGATCGCCCGGATGCAGCGCGACTGGACGCGGCGGCTCAAGCGCATGATCCTCGCGGTTGCTGCCGTGCTGGTGGGCGCGGCGATTGCCGGGTTCGTGCTGGGTGGCATCGGCACCACGGGCGTTCTGCTGGTCATGGGCCTGCTCATCGCCTGCCTCGCTTTCGCGTTCATCTCCACCGAGCCCCGCGTCATGGAGCCGGAACGGCTCGCGCAGGCGGACCTCAAGACGCTTCCGCAAAAGACCGAGATCTGGCTCGACAATCAGCGTCGCGCGCTCCCGGCGCCCGCCATCCCCATCGTCAACGCCATCGGCAACCGGCTGGAGACCCTGGCACCTCAGCTCGCCAAGCTCGACCCCCGCGAGCCTGCCGCCGTCGAGGTCCGGCGCCTGCTCAGCGACCATCTGCCGGAGCTGGTTACCGGCTATCAGTCGATTCCCGAACCGCTGCGTCATGTCCCTCGCAACGGCCGCGTGCCGGACGCGCAACTGGTCGAGGGCCTCTCCGTCATCGAGCAGGAGATCGCGCATGTGACGGCCCAGCTCGCCGATGGCGATCTCGACAAGCTCGCGGTTCATAACCGCTATCTTGAGCTTAAATATCAGGAAGCCCGCCAACTCGGCGAATAACGCCGGTCGCTCCGCGACACGCCCGCTATGAGGCGGTTTTTGCGACAGAAAAAGCCTGTTCAGACTTGAACAGCCGTCTCGGCTTGCTACATTGGATGTGCGGGCCGGGCCCCTCTGGCGAGCAACGACGTTCCCCCTGCGTCAGCTCGTGATGTCGGACCGCATCGGGTGACACCGGTGCGACGTCTGGCACCCCCATGCAGACAAGATCATCGCCCGGTTGTCACCCGAGTTTTGGAAACCTTCCAACGGAGTGGCATATGTCCAAGCATATCTTCAGTCTCCTTGATCGGCACCAGAAGCTCGATGAAGCCCTGCGTTTTGAGCAGCGGCAGCGCGCGCCGGATTTCGGAAAGCTGCAGCGACTCAAGCGCCTCAAGCTGGCGGTCAAGGACCGGCTGGCCTTGATGGCGCGCCGGCGCCACCTCGTGCCGAGCGACTGATCTCCCTCGTTGCGCAATGCAGTCGCGGCGCCCGGCGTTTATGCGCGTCGGGCGTCCTTTTTTTGAGCCAGCGGCACGCGCTGGCTCTGGCCGAGCCACAGCTTCACGGTCAACTCACCGCCCGCCAGCGTATCCACCTGCTCCAGCGCCACGCCCGCTGCGGCAAACCACGCCCTGATCTGCTCGTCGGAAAAGCCCAGCCGGCTATGGGCGTCGCGCGTTCGCAACTCCTCCCGCTCATGTGGCGCGAAATCGACGATGAGCAGGCGCCCGCCCGGCCGCAAGGTGCGCGCGATCTCGGCGATGACCCGCTCGGGCGCCTGCGCATAATGCAGCACCTGATGTAAAATCGCCGTGTCGGCCGATCCATCCTCGATGGGCAAGGCACTGAAATCGCCGGCCAGAAAATGCACCCGATCGGCGATGTCGCGCGGCAGCTTTCCGCGCGCCAGCCGCAGCATTTCGGCACTGCGATCGATCGCCAGCACCTGCTCGGACTGCGCGGCGAACAGCGTCGCGATCCGCCCCGTCCCCGTTCCCACATCAAGCAAGCGGCCAAGCTTGTGCGTCTTGAGCATCGCCAGCATGGCCGCTTCCACATCGGCCTCCGGCACATAGAGCGAGCGCTGGGCGTCCCATTCCTCGGCATGGCTCGCGAAATAATCCTCGGCCGCGCGCGCCCGCTCGGCCCGAACGGCCGTAAGGCGCGCCTGATCCGCTTCGATCCACAGCCGCTCGCTTGCTGAGGGTGCCGCCGCGTCGAGCAGGGCCAGCAATGCCGGCGTCTCCTGTCCCCCGCACAGGCGCAGGAACACCCAACTGCCTTCCTTCCGGCGTTCCGCCAGCCCGGCTTCGACCAATATGCGGACATGCCGGGAAACGCGGGGTTGGCTCTGCCCGACGACGAGCGCAACTTCGCCCACCGCCAGTTCCATCTCACGCAGAAGATGCACGATCCGCAGCCTCGTGGGATCGGCAAGAGCGCGGAAAAGATCGAGTTGTCCCAGCATCGCCCGGCTGTCTGCGGCATCCGCGGAGGCAGTTCAAGCCATAGCTTTCATCGCTGGTTAATGGGCATCATTACCAAGGGATTGCGCTGGCGCTCACAAATCGATACGAATCGCTCCGCAGGCAAAGGGGGGGGACCCCTTCCACAGCTTCTGCTCGGTTTGAATTCATCAAGGGGTTTGCCCATGACCAAGACTATTGCCATCTCGCTTGTTCTGGCTGCTTCGCTCGGCCTCGCCGCGTGCTCCAAGTCCGAGACCAACGAAGCCGTCAACAACACCGTGAACATGTCCAACGACGTGGAAAACGCTGCCGACAACACCATGAACGCCGCGGGCAACGCGATGGACAACATGGCGAACGGTGCCAGCAACGTCGCCAACAACGCGATGTAATCCACGGCTTTGCCGTAAGAATTCGAAAAGGGCTGCCGGCGATCCGGCGGCCCTTTTTATTGCGCGCTCGCCTTAGCGGAACACCCATTGGCGGTTGAGCGTGAAGACCAGCACCGGCGTGACCACGCCCATCAAGGGGATCGGCGACCAGAGCGGCAGCATCAGCCGTTCCACGCACAGCCAGACCCAGAAGGCGTTGAGCGCCAGGCTCAGCAGCGAAACGATCCCAAAGCGCACCGCCTGCGCCACCGGACGATCCCGGCTGCCATGCCCCCGAAATGTGAAGCGGCCGTGCAGCACATAGCCCGTAGCTACCGCCACCAGATAGCCGCAGACATTCGCGAGCTGCGGGTGGACGCCCAGCAATTGCGCCAGAACCCAGTAGACGCCAGCCTGCAGCGCCGTGACGAAGCCGCCGGTCAGCGCATAGCGCACGATTTGTCCACCGATCATCAGCTACACGCACTTTGAGCCGACCGGCGTTTCGATTCACTCATGTGTGATTTGCCCCGTTGCGCTTTTGATGCACATGGCTAAGCCCTAGTCCGTGAACTCGGCAGCGGCAATGGTCGCGGTTCCCCAATGGGGAAGACCGCAGGCGTATCGGGACGAGAAGACCGCCCTGCCCGTTCCTGCACATATGGCTATCGGGCGCTGAACCATGCGGATTGACAGTTCTGCCACTCAAAGCGGGTGGACATCGCGCGCGAGCCGGCTGTGGCGGGCTGTAGACGGGTTCGCGCAGCGTGAATGGCGCTGGCTGATCGTCATCGCCTGGCTGGTCATCGCGGCCTATTTCCTCAATCGCTCCGCCGACGCCATCCGCTTCCTCTCCCTTGGCGATACCGACGACAATATGCGGTATCTTCAGGTGAGGGACTGGCTCGCCGGGCAGAGTTGGTGGGATTTGCGGCAGCACCGCATGGCCCCGCCCGATGGCGCCAATATCCACTGGAGCCGGCTGGTCGATCTGCCCATCGCCGCCCTCATCCTCTTCTTCAGCCTGTTCACCGATCGCGCGCGCGCCGAGGAACTGGCGGTTGGCGTCGAGCCACTGCTCCCATTGCTGCTCTTGATGCTCGCCCTCGCCTTCATCGCCCGGCGCTTGTCGGATCGTGGCCAGGGCCAAGGCTGGTTCATCGCGATGCTGCTGCCGCTGGGCGCGGGCATGGGCCTCTCCATGTTCATGCCCCTGCGCGTCGATCATCATGGCTGGCAGTTGGCGCTGACCGCGACCGCCCTGGCCGGCCTTGTCGATCGCAAATGGACGCGCGGCGGTGTCGTCACCGGCGTCGCCAGCGCTCTCTCCGTGGTCATCGGCATGGAAATGCTGGTATATCTCGTCGGGGCCGGCGCGCTCATTGCCTTGCGGTGGATTTTCAAGGAAGGCGCTGCCCGCCGCGTCCGCCCCTATGCGCTCGGCCTCGGCGGCACGACGGCGCTCGGCTACGCGCTGTTCGCCAGCAACGCCAATCGCGCGCCGGTGTGCGATGCCATCTCACCGGTCTGGGCCAGCGTACTCGTGCTGACGGCGGGCGTTCTTTATGGCCTCACCCTCCTGCCCCTCCGCGGCTGGCTGCAGCGCCTGGGCGCCGCGGCCCTTGGGGGAGCGGCCGTTCTCGCTTTTGCATGGCTGAGCTGGCCCAATTGCGTGACGGACCTCTACGGCATCTCGCCGGAACTCCAGAAGAGCTGGCTGGTCTACATCCGCGAGGCCAAGCCGATCTATGTGCAAGCACAATCAAGCTGGGTGCCGATGATCAGCCTGCCGGTGATCGGGCTGCTGTGCGGCCTGATCGGTTGCTGGGCCGCCCGCCGCGATTCGGAGCGAATGTGGGCCTGGGCCACGGTCACGCTGATGATCGCCTTCGCCATCGCGCTGACTTTCTGGCAGATCCGCGCCGGCCCTGCCGCGCAGCTTCTGGCCATTCCCCCGGTCGCCTGGGCCGGCTGGGCGATCATCGTCACCCTGCTCACCGGCTCGTGGCTCCGGCGATTGCTGGCCGTGCCGGCCGCGCTCGTCCTCATCTGGGCGAGCAGCGTCTATTTCCTCTATCCCATCGTTTCAAAGGCCTTTGCCCAGGCGCCCAAGCCAGAAAACCAGGCGAACACCGCGGCCTCGATTCGCAACCAGGCGTCCCCCTCGGCGAAGAACGCCTCAGCCAACAGCGCCAGCGCCGCACCGGCGTCCAATCTGTCCGCGGTCTCAAAACCCGCCACGAAGCCGCTCACCGGCGCGCATCGACCGGAAGTGCGCTGCCGCACCCAGCCTGCGCTGCAACCGCTCGACCAGATCGCGCCTGCGACGATCTTCACCCTCGTCGATCTGGGGCCGCGCCTCATCGCGATTACGCACCACACGGTCATTGCCGGCCCCTATCACCGCAATCAGGAAGCCATTCTCGACGTGCACCACGCCTTCGATGGGTCGCCCGAGACATTTCGCAAGATCGCGCAGAAGCGCGGCGCGACCTATCTGCTCTATTGTCCCGGCTTCCCGGAAGGGACGATCTACCAGCGCCGCAGTCCCAAGGGCTTCTATGCACGGCTGGCGCGTGGCGAGACATTCCCCTTCCTGACGCCGGTCACCGTCAAGGCGGCGAGCGAGCTGCCCTACCGGCTTTACCGGATCACGCCGCTGGAGACGCAGGCGTCTTCCGCAACCGCGTCACCGCCGCACGGAGAAAAAGTCCCGCAAAAGGCGCGCTGAGCTGTCCTCGCCGATGCCGGGGAAGATCTCCGGGCGGTGATGGCATTGCGGCTGCGCAAAGACCCGCGCGCCATGTTCGACGCCGCCGCCCTTGGGATCGGCCGCGCCATAATAGAGCCGGGCGATCCGCGCATGAGCAATGGCGCCCGCGCACATCGGGCAGGGTTCGAGCGTCACCCACAGGTCGCAATCGCCAAGCCGGTCCTGCCCGAGATGCGCGCAGGCAGCGCGGATCGCGACGATCTCGGCATGGGCCGTGGGATCGTGATCGCGCCGGTTGCGATTCTCCCCCTGCGCGATCACCAGGCCGTTCCGCGTCACCACAGCACCGATCGGCACTTCGCCCGCCTGCGTCGCCTGCCTGGCGCATTCCAGCGCCAGACGCATCGGCTCGGGCAGGGGAAAAGCGCTCGACATGATCGCAGCTAGTGGCTCATCCGCCCTTCCCTGTCGAGGCCAGTCCTGCTAGGTCGCGCGCAAGGACAGGGTCGTTTTGCGGGAAACCGCCTTGACGATTCGTCCCCCGCCTTGTATCGGCGCCGCTTTCCGAACGACCAAGTATCAGGATCGATTGACATGTCGCGCATCTGCGAACTGACCGGCCGGGGCCGCCAAGTGGGCCACAATGTGTCCCACGCCAATAACAAGACCAAGCGCGTGTTTCTGCCCAACCTGCAGAATGTGACGCTCATCTCCGACACGCTGGAGCGTGGCGTGAAGCTGCGGGTTTCGACCCACGGCCTGCGCTCGGTCGAGCATAACGGTGGTCTGGACAACTGGCTGCTCAAGACCTCTGACGAAAAGCTCTCGCTGCGCGTGCGTCGCCTGAAGCGTGAGATCGTCAAGAAGGTAGCCGTCAAGGCTGCCTGAACGCGCTGGCCGATTCATTCGGCCAGACACAGAGATTGAAAGGGGCGGCCTCAGCGGGCCGCCTTTTTCTGTGCCTGCAATTCAGGGTCGCAGCCCCTGCCCGATCCAGTCGGACGGCAAGGCGAAGCGCAGCAGCAAGGTGCGCTGCAGGGCAAAGCGGTTATTGTCGGAAACGACCCACAGGATCGGCTGACCCGCCTCCCAGCCCAGCGCCAGCCCCTCGAAATTATCCGCCAGCCCGGGCGGCTCCAGCCGGGCCACGACCGAGCCGGAAAGCTCGGCGCCAACCTTGAATGCTGGCAACCGAACAAGGCTCAGCCGGGCCGTAAAGCCGTGTGCCAGCGTCAGCCGCCGATTGAGGACCAGCAGCTGGTCTCCGCCAAGCCACAGCGCATCCGTCGGCCGGTAACCCGCCGGGGCATGATAGCGAAGCCGCAGCGGCGGTGGCGTCTCCCGCGCAACCGGGTCACCTTGCCACAGCAGCGCCTCGAACGCGCCGGAGCGATCCTGCGCCATCTCGGCAATGGCGAGAAACTGGCCATCGCCCAGCCGCACCAGCGATTCGATGCTGCCCGTCGAGGGCCAATGTCTGATTTCCGCAGGGGCGACGCAGGCTTCGACACGGCGAAACCGGGGCGCATAGCGGCAGATTCGCTGAAGATGCTCGAACCCCACCCAGGAGCGCCCCGACACCGGGTCATGCGCGAGGCTCTCCGAATCCATCTTCCAGCGCGGCCAGTCCTGCTCGACCGCCCAGCGCGGCAGGGACTGGACCTTGCCAACGCCCGGCCGCCCCGGCCGCATGATCTCAAACAATTCCCCCGAATCGCTCAGCCCGGTCAGATTGCCGTCAGCGCGCACCATCAGCGCAGAAATGCCGCCGAAGACCTCACGCGGGCTGGTCAGGGACCAGGCGCCCGTCAGGCGGAGCGGCCCGAAGGCCGTGGCATCGGCTGCGGCCGACGTCAGCGCCAGTGGCTCGGCCTCGATGAGCAGCAGCCCGCTCTCAAGACCCGGAGAAAGCGCCGGGTGGCGGCCATTCATCAACAGAATGAAGAGGGCGAGAATGAGCAGGATGCGCCGCATGGCCTTGCTCCTAGCGCCCCCTCGGGCAGCGCGCCAGCCGGGCGACAGCAGAGCGACAAAGCTGAACCTTGGCTAAAATGTCCATTCAGCTTTGGCTCAACGGATGGGGTCTAAACAGAGATCATGACGGACAAGGCGTGGCCACCGTGCCGCAAGATGCCCGCCAAAGGATTTCAAGGAGCAAGACCATGACTGCACGCAAGTTCCTCAGCATCACGGCGGCCGCCACCATGGTCGCAACGTCCTTCGGCGTCACGGCTCCGGCCATGGCTCGCGACCATTATCGCGACTATCGCGGCGATTATGGCCGGGACTATCGCTACAACGACCGCGACTATCGTGATTACCGCGATGCCCGTTATTCGGATCGTCGCAACTATCGCTACGACAACCGCTGCCGGGACAATGGCACGGGCGGCACGATCATCGGCGCCCTCGCCGGTGGCCTGCTCGGCCATGAGGTTGCCGGTCGCCGGGGTGACAAGACCGCAGGCGTGATCATCGGCGGCGCCGTGGGCGCGATTGCCGGCCGCGCGATCGACAAGGCCGACAGCCGCTGCTGAGCGGCGTGACAGCCAAGCTTCTGCCTCCCAGGCAAATGGAAAGGCCGGCCCCGCAAGGGACCGGCCTTTCTTTTCGATCTCGTCACCTGACTGGTGGCGCTCTTAATGCACGAAGCGCGCGACCACGTCGCGATAGGAGCGGCTCACCTTCACCTGGCTGCCGGATTCGAGGATCAGGAAGCACTCGCCATTGGTATGCGGCTTGACCTGACGAACCTGCGACAGGTTGACGATGGTCGAGCGATGGATGCGCTGGAAATTGCGCGGGTCCAGCCGCTTTTCGAGGTCCTTCATCGTCTCCCGAAGAATCAGCGAGTTATCCGCGGTATAGATGCACATATAATCGCCGGCCGCGTCGATCCGCTCGATGGTGTCGACATCGATGCGGAAGATCTGCCCGCGATCCTTGATGTTGATGAGCTTCTCATAGCGGCTCGATGAGGGTGCCTCATTGTCCGCGGGCATTTCGGACACCGCGTCCGGAGCCACCTCGGCCAGCACTTCGCGCAGGCGGCCCGCTTCCTCCACCTGCTTCTTCTCATGCAGGCGGGTCCGGGCACGGTCGAGCGCATCGGCAAGACGCTGCTCCTCCACCGGCTTCATCAGATAATCGATCGCCTTGGCCTCAAAGGCTCGCAGCGCGTGATCGGAATAAGCCGTCACGAAGATGAAGAGCGGCGGTTCGACCTCCATCACCCCCTGGACCACGGAGAAGCCGTCAAAGCCGGGCATCTGGATATCGAGAAAGACGAGATCGGGCTTGTGTGTCTTGATCGCGCGGATCGCTTCGCGACCGTTGGTGCACGTCTCCACGATCTCAACGTCGGGATGAGCCTCCAGGCGGAGCTTCAGCCCCTGAATGGCGAGGCTTTCATCGTCGACGAGAATGGTGCGTATGGTCATGCGGCTACCCTTGATGGTTCGGCGGTAATGAACGGCATCTCGATGATGACGCTGTAGCCCCCCTCGGGTGGTGAACGCGTTTCCATATTCTGGCGTTCCCCGAACGCCTGAACCAATCGGTCACGAATGTTGGCAAGGCCCACACCCGTACCCTTCGTCATGCGCTGATCGCTCCCATTCAAGCCGGGACCGGTGTCCGAAACGACGATCCGCACGTTTTCGCCGACAGGCTGCGCTGTGACCACGATATCCGCGCCCTCCTCCTGGGGGGTTACGGCATATTTAATGGCGTTCTCGACCAAAGGTTGCAGCAGCAGCGAAGGAAGTCGCGCGGAGGCGACCGCCGGATGAATGTCGAAGATCGGGCGCAGACGATCCTCGAAGCGCATCTTCTCGATCTCGAGATACAGCTTGAGCGTCTCTACTTCCTGCTCCAGCGTCACCTGCGCGGTCGGCTCGTTGATGAGCGTGTAGCGCAGGAAAGCCGAGAGGCGGGAGAGCATCGCGTTGGCCCGCTCCGTCTGCTTGAGGAGCACCAGCGTGGAAATACTGTTGAGCGTGTTGAACAGGAAATGCGGATTGAGCTGGTAGCGCAGCATGGCAAGCTGGGCGCTGCTCGCCTGGCTCTCCAGCAACTGCAACTGGTCGGCCTGCTCTTCCACGGTGATGTAGAAATTGATCGCATAATAGAGCGCCGACCACGCCCCCAGCAGCGTGAAATTGAGGTAAAAAGCTCCCAGGAACAGCTTGAGGCTGGAACCATCGCCCGACTGGTTGAGCGTGGTGAACACCCAGGCATCGATAAAGGCGGATGTTCCGCCCGCGACGATCGCGATGACGATCGAGGCGGTCCAGGTGACGATCGGCGTCTGCCGCAGCAGGAAGCGATAGCCCACCGCCATCAGCAGCGTCAGCGAATAGCCGGTGATCGTCGAGATGAGCACCGGCACCAGAAAAGACAGCGGCTGGCCATTGGCGATGCCGGAGACGGCGCGCAGCAGGAACGCGCCGGTCCATCCGACCGCCTGCAAGGTCCAGAACGCCTTGTTCTTATCCTCAAAGAACGGCCGACGGCGGATGACGAGCACGGAGGTCATCGGCGGGCTCAACGCGCGGCGCCCACCGCGCGCAAGGGCGCGGCTGTGCAATCCGGCTCCTCGTCGGCCGCGGCCGGCGCCTCGATCCAGCACAGATCCTGATAGTCGAGCAGCCGGCCATCGGCGGCCTGCAAGCGCACCTCTCGGACTGGCTGCCGGTCCCGGCTATCCGCCAGAATCCGGCGTGCCGGCGGCACCGGTTCCCAGCGCTCCCCCCACTGGCGCAGCGCAATCATCACCGGCATCAAGGCTTTGCCTTTCTCGGTAAGGCCGTAAGCCACACGGCGCTTGTCATTGGCGACCGGCTCACGGGTGAGGATGCCCCTCGCAACCAGCTTGCCCAGCCGATTGGACAGGATGTTGCGGGCGATGCCGAGCGCGCATTGGAAATCCTCGAAATAGACGATGCCGCTGAAGCAGGCGCGCAGGATCATGAACGACCACCGCTCGCCCATCGTTTCGAGCGCGGCCGGCAGGGCGCAGCCCTCAAATGCATCAAGACCCTTGCGTTCAGCCATGGCCAGCGACGCTAGCGCATTCGGCGCGCCGCGCCAAATGGCGAGTGCGCCCGACTGTGCCTTCGTCGCACGGATCGGGCGGAGCGTGGCGTTGAGGGGACAACTTCCCCCTCGCCGACCGCTGCCGCGCGAGTTTTTTGTTGCGCTGCACGGGGTCCGCCCACCATGTTGCGCGACGATGTTGCGTCAATATGAACTGGTCGAGAGGGTCAAAGGCTATGACCCGGATGCCGATGAGGCCCTGATCAACCGCGCCTATGTGTTTTCGGTCGCCAAGCATGGCACGCAAAAACGCGCCAGTGGCGATCCCTACTTCAGTCATCCGATTGAAGTGGCAGGCATTCTGACCGATCTGTTCCTGGACGATAAAACCATCGTCACCGCCCTGCTGCACGATACGATCGAGGATACGCTCACCACCACGGCGGAGATCGAGCGCCTGTTCGGGCAGGACGTTGCCCGGCTGGTCGATGGCGTGACCAAGCTCAGCAAGATCGAGGCGCAGAGCGAAAGCCAGCGGGCCGCCGAGAATCTGCGCAAGTTCCTGCTCGCCATGTCGGACGATATTCGCGTGCTGCTCGTCAAGCTGGCCGACCGGCTGCACAATATGCGCACGCTGCACTTCATCAAGAACGAAGAAAAGCGCCGCCGCATCGCCCGCGAGACGATGGATATCTACGCGCCGCTCGCCGAGCGCATCGGCATGTACGAGTTCATGCGCGAGATGCAGCTCCTTGCCTTTCAGCAGCTTGAGCCCGATGCCTATGACAGCGTCACCAAGCGTCTCGCCCTGCTCAAGGAAGGCGGTGAAAGCAAGGTCGCCCGCATCTCGACGCAGCTGCAAAATATGCTCACCTCGGCGGGCATGCACGTCACGGTCTCCGGCCGGGAAAAGCATCCCTACTCGATCTGGCGCAAGACGCAGGAGCGCCACATCAGCTTCGAGCAGCTGACCGACATCATGGCATTCCGCGTCGTCACCGACAGCACGGACGATTGCTATCGCGCCCTGGGCCTGATCCATCAGCGCTTCAAGATGGTGCCCGGACGGTTCAAGGATTACATCTCCACGCCCAAGCGCAACGGCTATCAGTCGCTGCACACCACCGTGATCCACGAGGAGAATGCCCGCATCGAGGTGCAGATTCGCTCGGAGCGGATGCATCAGGATAGCGAGTTCGGCCTTGCCGCCCACTGGGCCTACAAGCAGTCCGGCGCGCGGCCCGACGGGCAGGCCGGCTGGCTGCGCGATCTCGTCGAAATCCTTGAACAAAGCCACGATGCGGAGGAGTTGCTCGAGCACACCCGCATGGCGATGTATCAGGACCGGATCTTCGCCTTCACCCCCAAGGGAGAGCTGCAACAGCTCCCCAAGGGATCGACGCCGGTCGATTTTGCCTATGCCGTCCACACCACGCTCGGCAATCAGACCGTCGGCGCGAAGATCAATGGGCGCGTCATGCCGCTGCGCACGCAGCTTGAGAATGGCGACCAGGTCGAGATCCTCAAGTCCGATGCGCAGGAGCCGCAGCCCGGCTGGCTCAGCTTCGCGATCACCGGCAAGGCCCGCGCAGCGATCCGCCGGTTCATCCGCCAGAAGCAGCGCACCGAGACGATCGCACTGGGCGAGAAGCTCTACGAGGAGATCGTGCTACGCCTGCCGGTAGAGATTGGCGACAAGGCGGAGAAAGCGGCGATCAAGCGGCTCAAGCTGGAAGACAAGGCCGCGCTGATGATCGCCATCGCAACCAACCGCATCTCGGACGAGGAGGTGATGAACGCCCTCGTGCCCGGCAGTGCGGAGGACGCACCCGGCGCGGCGCGGCGGCGCAAGAAGCAGGCGCAGGCCGTTTCGATCATTGGCCTGACCCCGGGCATCGCCTTCACCCTTTCAGAATGCTGTCATCCCGTTCCGGGCGACCGCATCGTCGGCCTGCGGCGGCCGGGCGAACCGATCGAGGTGCATACCATCGATTGCCTCGTGCTGGAGACCGGTCAGGATGCCGATTGGGTGGACCTCAGCTGGGACAGCGAAGCCAAGGGCGGCACGGCGCGGCTTTCGGTCATCCTTAAAAACCAGCCCGGCGCTCTGGCGACGGTGGCCAACATCTTCGCGGTCAACAAGGCCAATATCCTCAACCTGCAACTGGTGAACCGCGAAGGCCCGTTCCACACCGATCTCATCGATCTCGAGGTGGAAGATGCGAGCCACGTCGCCCGAATTCTCTCGGCGTTGCGGGCGGTGGACGCCGTGGTGCAGGCGGATCGGATCTAGCGGCGGCGGGCGGCAGCGCCTTGCAAACGATCATCCCGCTTCTCCACGCGCGTTAATCCTTGCTGCAAAACAGTGCCAATGTCGGACAGCGCCCGGAGGGGCCAGGAAACTATCCTCAACGACCTCGCCCCTTTTTGCTGGCGCCTCTACATGCTCGGTCATCAGGAAGCCTCCGGTGGGACGAAGGCAGGCCTGCCAAGGAAACGAGCCGAGAACGCTCAGTCGGGAAGTTCGATACATGCGTAAGATCCTCATCGCGTCGCTGGTGACCTGTGCTACTTTTGCCGTTCAGCCGGCTCAGGCAGCGCTTGTCAGTTCTGCCGCCAGTTGCTCCGCATCGGACATTGGCCTCACGGCGAGTTCGAGCTTCAGCTGTGTCGGCTTTTACAACGGCAATCTGGCCAGTCAGGCGACCACGGGAGATCAGACGTCCGCGCTGGCCCTGCTTGGTCTGACGCTTCCCAACGCGTTTTCCAGCGCCGTGGAGAAGGTCTCCGGTTCGCCCTGGATCTCGACCACCACCCTGAATTTCGACACGATGATGTACGGCACGACCTATATCGGCGTGCACTTCGGCAACATTCCCAATCCGTCGGGCAAGGGTCAGCCGCTCGCCAACAACATCACCGCATTCTATAAGTTCGATGCTGGCACCGACGGCATCGACCTGCTCAATCTCCAGTTCGCCAGCGGCTCGAACGCGACCATCTACAAGACAGGCGCAGCGCCGGTCCCGGCTCCCGTGCCGGAGCCCGCCACCTGGGCACTGATGGTCGCCGGTCTCGGCCTGGCAGGCATGCTGATGCGCCGCCGCGCCGCGAAGGTTCAGTTCGCCTGATCAACCTGACCACCAGAATTGCATAAGGACAGGGCGTCGGGTTTCCGGCGCCCTTTCTTTTACCTCAAGGCGCAGGGCGTCCGCAGCGCACCAGCCCACTCCCGACCTGGCGCACGGTACAGGCAGGGCGCCCCTCCACCACCGCGCTGCCGGTTCCCACCAGCATCACTTTGGCGGTTCGCTCGGCAAAGGTTTCGGCCGTCGCGGCGCCATCCACCGCGAGGTCAAGGTCCACGGCCCGCAGGTCGCTCGCATCGAGTGTGCCGCTGCCGGAGAGGCCGATCTGCACCTTGCGCGCTCGCCCGGACAGGAGCGTGCTGCCCGCCCCGCCCTGTACGAGCTTGAGATCGTCAATCTCGATTCCCCTCACCTCGATGCGACCGCTGCCGACGAGATTCACATCGGCAGCCGCCTTGTTGAGGCCCTTCACGCGCAGCAGACCGGAGCCCGCGAGTTGCACCCGGCGCAAGCTCGGCGCTGTGAGAGCGAGCCGCGCTGTGCCCCGGTCGCTCTGCGCCCCGGAAGCGCCAGCCACGGGCGCGCGGAGGCGCACCGTTAGCGTGCGTGCAGATACCGTCAGTTGCAGGGCATCCAGCATGCCGCGATCTCCCTCGCCCCGCGCGGACGCCCCGCGCCCGGTTTCAAGGGAGACTTCCAATGGCCCCTCGACACGGATGCTATCAAAGTCGGTCACGATATAGGTGCGGTTCGCTGCATGGGCCGCTGACAGTCCGCCAGCGGCAACCAAGAGCATCAGCAGCGGGATCGCCCGGCGCGCGGCACCTGATGTCATGACGGTCATCCCCCGAAGCTATTTATGAGCGCGAGCATAGCAGATGTATCGCCCCAAGTCGCCCACACGAGCCCCCATCGTGACGAGGTGACTATGGACGATGCCCCTGGCGTGGACGCGCCCCAACAAAAAACGGCGCCCGTAAGGAGCGCCGTCTCTTGGTCTCTAAGGAAGAAGCCTCGATTACTCGACGCGTTCCTTGGCATATTTCGGGGCAGCCTCATTGAGGATCTGGAGGATCTTCTTCAGAGCCGTTGCCTCGTCCACCTCTTCCATCGCCGCGAGTTCACGCGCCAGACGGCTGGAGGCGGCTTCGAAGATCTGACGCTCGGAATAGCTCTGCTCGGGCTGATCGTCCGCCCGGAACAGGTCGCGCGTCACTTCCGCGATCGACACTAGATCACCGGAATTGATCTTCGCTTCATATTCCTGTGCGCGGCGCGACCACATCGTCCGCTTCACCTTCGGCTTGCCCTTGAGGGTTTCGAGTGCCTCGCCCAGTGTCTTGTCCGAGGAGAGCTTGCGCATCCCCACGCTTTCGGCCTTGTTCGTCGGGACGCGGAGGGTCATCCGCTCCTTCTCGAAACGCAGCACATAAAGCTCGAGGTCGATCCCGGCGATCTTCTGACTTTGCAGCTCGATCACCCGGCCGACGCCGTGCTTCGGATAGACAACATAGTCGCCGACATCAAAAGACAGCGCTTTTGCAGCCATTCTTGCGAACCTTTCTTCTATCTGTTTGTATTCTTGGCTGAGTTACGCGGCACGTTGAGAATGCAGATTTGCGAGAATGCAGATGTGCAGGTGCCAGCCACAGGCCATGCGCGAATACTCCTGAGTGACGAGGGGTGTCACTTCCCGGCGGGTTTAACAGATTCGCAACAAAATTACCAGCCTAACCGGAGGTAATCTGATATTTTGCGGCATATCGCACGCCGACACACTATGGATGGCGTGTCGCGCTGGTCAGGAGAGTTCATCTGGCCCAACCGTAGCGGGCTCGCTCCGAACCCGCCCTTAGTCCTTCGCGAGCCAATAGGTCGGCATCGCGAGGCACCACATCCGCCCGCAATTGCAGGCGAATACAGTCAGTTGTGCGTAAGGCTCAGCCGCCTTCGCCCGGCTCGGGCGAGAAATATTTGTCGAACTTGCCGTCCTCACCCTTATGCTCTTCGGCATCCGCGGGGGGTTCGCGCTTGGTCGTGATATTGGGCCATTCGGCGGAATATTTGGTGTTCACCTCAAGCCACTGCTCAAGACCGCTCTCGGTATCGGGCAGGATCGCCTCAGCCGGGCATTCCGGCTCGCACACGCCGCAGTCGATGCACTCGTTGGGATTGATGACGAGCATGTTCTCGCCCTCGTAGAAGCAATCCACCGGGCATACTTCCACGCAGTCCATATATTTGCAGCGAATGCACGCGTCGGTCACGACATAGGTCATGGCTGGCTTTCCTAGCTTGGTTTTCGCTGATCGCGATATGCGCGCGCCGCCACAGGGTCAACAGGCAAGGGCAAGGATTGCGCGTAGCTTAACTTTATCGGGGCATCACCGTCGTATCCGGGTCGGCACCGGGCGTAATCGCGCTGTAGCAAAGCTGGGCCTCTGGGGCCGGGCCACGCCGCTCCGGCAAATGTTCCACGCGGATCACGCGAATGACATTGCCCTGCGGCAAGGTGAGCAGGTCACCCACCCGCACCGGCGCGTGCGCCCGCTCGATCCGGCGGCCATTGATGCGCACGATGCCACGCTCCGCGAGCGCCTGCGCGCTAGAACGACTGGGGGACAGGCGCACGAACCAGAGGAATTTGTCGAGGCGCAAACTCGGTCCATGGCCGGTCGATGCGCCCTCATCCCGCTGCCTCGCCAGAAAGTCAGTCCTCTCGGCCGAACAAGGCGCCAAGACCGGCCAAGGCCTTGCCCGTGGCGACGATCGGCCGCTCGCGACCACCGCCGTCACGGTCCGGTCGGGGACCACGATCCGGCCTCGGGCCGCGATCGGGACGATTGTCGCGATCCGGGCGCTTGTCCCGTTCACGCCGCGGGCCACCCTCACCCGCCTTGCCGCGCCGATCCGGGCGGTTGCGCGGGCCATCGCCGGCCGCTTGGGACTGGCCATCCTGATCCTGCCGCCCCTGCTGGGCCGGACGACGATTGCCGCCGCGATTGCGCGGACCCTCGAATTTCGGACGCGGCTTGGGCCGGCCACGGAACTGCCAGTTGGGCGCGCCTTCCGCCGCATCGGGCACCGGGCGGAAACCCGCCTGCCGCATCAGCTCCAGGAAGCTCGCTTCATTCAGGCCAATGGAGACGATCGTTGGATCATCAGCGCCATAGGGCTTGCCGGCCGCAATCGCCTCATGCGCCCCGCGTGCAAGCCGTTCGGCCATATCGATGCGCAGCCAGGCCTCGCCCAGCTTGCGGAACCCGGCAATGCGCGCGCCAATCTCGTCGATCGGCACGACAGGCTTGGCGACCTTGGCAGGTGCGGGCGCCTCAGTAACTGCCGGCGTTTCGGATGCGGGAGCCTCGACTGGTGCCGGCGCTTCAGCGGACGCTTCGACCTCAACCGGCGCTGCGACCTCGTTGGATTCCACCGGCTCGCTCGGCGCACTCGCCTTGCGCTCTTCGCCGCCACCGCTCTGCAGCAACACCGCGCCCGGCGCGGGCAGTGCCACCAGCGATTTGCCGGATTTCAGCGAGAGCAGCACCATGCGCCATTGGGCCGCCGCCGGCTTCATCAGGCCGGGATGATACAAATCCATGACGCCGATCACGACCCCGGCCTTGCGCAAATGGGTGCGGTCTTCCTTGGCGACCTGCCCCAGCGCTTCATCCAGCGTGTTGCGCGGCACGATGCCCCCGGCGTCCGCCAGTTGCGCGAGCACGGCGCGCACGGTGGCGGGGAGTTCGGCCTCCGTGGAGCCGGCCTCCATCTTCAGCAGCGCCGGAATGTGGCGCTCGAATTGATTCTTGAGCCAGAGCGCCAGCCGATCGCGCACGCCCTGCTGAATTTCCGGGACGAGGCTGGAGAGCCCCGCATCCAGCGTCATTTCAGGCGCGAGCAGACGCTGCCCTGCCTTCAATGTCGCGACCGGGTGCCCGTTCCAGATGATCTGCGCATCACCGCCGGGAGGGCTGGCGAGAGTGAACGCTTTATCGTCCACCGCCAGCAATGCCTGAGCCATCTCGTTCAAATGCGCACCCAGTCTCCGTTCGGCAGCGGCCAGCAGCAGCCGCTTCTCATTCGCTCTCGCCAACGGATCGACGATGAAGCGGAAGCCCCGCATCGTGCCGATCCTGTGACCATCGACTGTTACATTGCCTGCGCCGTCGACGTCCACTGACAAAAACGCCTTGGCATCACCGCCGCGCCGAAGCAAGGCAGAGGCGCGCCGATCGACGAAACGCTGCTTCAATGCGCCGTGCAACGCATCGGAAAGCCGCTCTTCCAGCGCCCGCGCGCGCGCCGCCATCTCGACAGGCTGGGCCAGCCAGTCGTCCCGCTGCGCGACATAGGCCCAGATTCGCACCGCCCCGATCCGCCCGGCCAGCGCATCGACATCGCCCTGCACATTGTCCAGCCTGGCGAGTTGCGCCGCGAACCAGTCCTGCGGAATATGGCCGCTGCCCTGGCTCAGCCACGTCCACAGGCGGTGAATGGTGCGCGCATGGTGCTCGATGCCGAGCTTCTGGAAATCCGGCACGGAACAGGCCGCCCAGAGCCGCGCGACCTGCCCCCGGCCCCGCGCCCGTGCGCGCACGTCCGGCAGGTCGGCGAGATATTGCAGCACCGCCAGGTCAATCGCTTCGGGCGCCGCGCGCAGGCCCGCGCGCTCCGGACGATCCAGCAGCGCCTCGATCAGCGTATCGATATCGTCCATCGGCAGGTCCGCTTCCCGCCAAAAAATCTGCTCAATGGGATCGAAGCGATGCTCCTCGATCCGCTCCACCTCCTCGGCGGAAAAAGCCGGCTCGCCGTCCGCCGCGCCGACATCGCCGAATGTCCCGTCCCGCTGGTGACGCCCGGCGCGCCCGGCAATCTGCGCCATTTCAGACACGGTCAGGCGGCGCGTCCGCCGTCCGTCAAACTTGCGGAGCGACGCGAAGGCGACATGATCGACGTTAAGATTGAGCCCCATGCCGATGGCGTCCGTAGCCACCAGATAATCGACCTCCCCGGCCTCGAACATCGCGACCTGCGCATTGCGCGTCGCAGGGCTGAGCGCCCCCATCACGATCGCCGCGCCCCCGCGATGCCGGCGCAGCATTTCAGCCACGCGGTACACCTCCTCGACGGAGAAGGCGACGACGGCGCAGCGGCGCGGCAGGCGGGAGAGCTTCTGCGGCCCGCTGTAGCGCAGGGTGGAGAAGCGCGGCCGCGTCACGATTTCCGCCTTGGGCAGCAGCGTGCGCACCAAGGGCGCCATGCTTGCCGAGCCGAGGAGCATCGTTTCCTCGCGTCCACGGGCATTCAGCATCCGGTCGGTGAAGATGTGGCCGCGCTCGGGGTCCGCGGCGAGCTGGATCTCATCCACGGCCACGAACGCGAAATCGGAGAAGGCGCCGAAGCCACCGCGAACCGGCATCGCCTCGGCAGTCGCCAGCACATAGCGGGCGCCGGGCGGCGCGATTCGCTCCTCGCCGGTCAGCAGCGCGACCTGATCGGCGCCCTTGATTCGCACCACGCGCTCGTAAACCTCACGCGCCAGCAAGCGGAGCGGAAACCCCATGAGCCCGCTCGAATGGCCGCACATCCGCTCAATCGCCAGATGGGTCTTGCCCGTGTTGGTCGGTCCCAGGACCGCCTTGAGAGCTGCAGGCTCGTAGCTCGACATGATTGGCTGACACATGGAGCGCGCCGTGGCTCACGGCAAGGCTCAATCCAGACCCCGCATGAATTAGGGATGGTTCCGCAATCAGCCGACGATTGCGCACAACTCGCCGCAAGCTATGGGTCGATATTGTGTCTTTATTTGACTTTAACCCCCTGCCTTTACAAACAAAGCGCGACGTTTGGCAGTCGCGACAGCGTGGCAGAAGCCGTCAGGGGCGCATCAATTCGTGTTTCAGAAGATCGAGCTTAGCCCCACGCAGGGCGCCGGCACCGGTACGCTTTGGCTTAACAGCCCGGCGAAGGTGCTCGCACCGCTCCGCTCTGGAGACTGGCGCGAGCGGGTGCAGGACTGGGCGCATCGCGTCGATCTCGCGCCAGATCTTGGCCAGAACATCGGCAGCCGGACCTGGTGGCGCGGCTTCATTACGTGCTTTTCGCTGTGCGGCATCATGGTCATGTCCGCGCCCGGCGTCCTGACCGTTCCCGGCGCACAACCCGCGCCGCTCTCGACCGAGCAGTTGGACCAGTATCGCTCGCAGATGATCAGCGCCTCGGCGCTCGGGGCCGATACAGGCAAGCGCATGGGACCGACCGATCTGGTCGCGCCGTTGCGCGAGACGCCCGAGCGCCCGCAGATCGAGCTGGATGCCGCCGTCGGCACTGGCGACAGCTTCGCCCACACCCTCTCGCGCGCCGGCATCAGCAGCAATGATGCCAGCGCGGCGATGGCGCTGATCCGGCAGGCCGTCGATCCCGCCACGATCGCGCCCGGCACCCGCGTGCGCATCGTGCTCGGCCGGCGCGCCAACCGCAATGTCGCACGCCCGCTGGATCATCTGTCCCTCCGCGCGAAGCTCGAGCTGGCGCTGGAGATCACCCGGCAGGATGGCGCGCTGACGCTGCGCCGCATTCCCATCATTGTGGACAACACGCCACTGCGCATTCGCGGCCAGGTGGGTGACAGCCTCTACCGCTCCGCCCGCGCAGCCGGTGCCGATCCGTCGACGATCCAGGCCTATCTCAAGGTGCTGTCGGCGCAGGTCAATGTCGGCAACGGCCTGCGGGCTGGCGATACGTTCGATATCATCGTCGCCCATCGCCGCGCCGCGACCGGTGAAAGTGAGACCGGAGAGCTGCTGTTCGCGGGCCTCCATCGGCAGCGAGGCAAGGACATCAACCTGCTGCGCTGGACGCAGGCCGGGCGCGCGCAGTGGTTCGAAGCATCCGGCGTCGGTGAGCAGCGCGGTGTTCTCGCCCGTCCGGTAAGCGGGCGGCAGAGTTCCGGCTATGGCATGCGCAGGCACCCGATCCTCGGCTATAGCCGGATGCACGCCGGTCTCGACTTCGCCGCCAGCACCGGCACACCCATTTATGCGGTGAGCGACGGCCGGGTGACCTATTCCGGTTGGCACGGCGGCCATGGCAAGTACGTCAAGATTGAGCATGGTGGCAGCCTTGGTTCTGGCTACGGCCATATGAGCCGCATCGCCGTCGCCGCTGGTCAGCGCGTCAAGCGCGGGCAGGTCATCGGTTATGTCGGCTCGACCGGCCTCTCCACCGGACCGCACCTGCACTACGAACTCTATCGCAATGGGCGCACGATCAATCCGGCGAGCGTGAAGTTCACGGAGACAGCGCAACTGGCCGGCGCCGAACTGCGCGCCTTCAAGGGCCGCCTTGCCGAACTCAAGCGCCTGCGCGCCGGCCTTCCTGAGCCTGCGAAGACGGAGCCGACGGAAATGGCAGCGAGCAATGCCTCAAGCGCTGCTGCGTCCGCTCAGTCGGCAGGCGGCGGGTCCAGCCGCACGCGATAAGCGCGATCCGCTCGGTCGCGAGCGACGCCGTTCCTCTCGGATGCCACGCCTTCGGCGCGCCTGACGCGCCCCGCCCTACTGCCGCGTCAAAATTCGCACGAAGCGAACGCCGACGACATTTCGCTTGCGCAGCATTTTCTCACTCGTTACGTTATATCATATGAACACCAATCTCCGTCCGCGCCTCGCGCATACCGCCGCCTTCTCCGCCCTTCTCTCCAGCGCCGCGCTGTTTGCAGCTCCCGCTCTGGCGCAGCGCCAGCCGCCGCCGGATACCGGCGAAGCGCATGGCCATGACGATCGGCCGGAAAACATCGTCGTCACCGCGATCATCCCGCGCTCGCATATCGATGTGCTGGGTGGCACATCCGTCCTCACCGGCGAGGAGCTGGCCCGCGACATCCGCCCGAGCCTGGGCGAGACGCTGGCCCGGCAGCCGGGCGTTTCTTCCACATCCTTCGGTCCTGGCGCCTCTCGCCCGATCCTGCGCGGCTTCTCGGGCGACCGCATCCGCCTGCTCACCGATGGGATCGGCAGCTTCGACGCGTCCGCCACCTCGGTGGACCATGCCGTCGCAATCAATCCGCTGCTCGCCGACCGGATCGAGGTGCTGCACGGCCCTGCCGCGTTGCTCTATGGCTCGTCCGCGGTCGGCGGCGTCGTCAATGTGATAGACACGCGCATTCCTACGCATCTGCCCGAGGGCGGCTTCGATCTGGCCGCCACCGGCACATTCGGCAGCGCCGCCCGCGAGAAATCGCTCGCCGGCAAGACCGACATTGCACTGGGGGGTGGCTTTGTGTTCCATGCCGATGGCAGCTGGATCGAAACCGGCGATCTGCGCAGTGGCGGCTATGTGCTGGGCGCCGAGCCGCGCGCCGAAGCGCTGGAGAGCGATGAAGCGGACATTCGCGACCTCGCCGGGCTGCGCGGGCGCATCCCCAATTCCGCCATCGAAGGCTGGAGCTACACCGGCGGCCTCAACTACATCGATTCCGGCGGGTCCATCGGCTTCTCGGTCGGCCGCTCGCAATTCACCTATGGTCTGCCGATCCGCTACGTGACGCATGAGGATCATGAGGACGAAGGCGCGATCGAGGGCGAAGAAGGCGAGCACGAGCACGGCGCCGAGGAAGTCAAAATCCAGATGAAACAGACCCGCGCCGATCTGCGCGCGCAAGTGAATGTAGGCGGCGGATTGCTCGACCAGATCCGCCTGCGCGCAGGCTGGGCCGATTACGAACATGCCGAAATGTCGCTCGATGGGCAGGACATCCACACCCGCTTCTTCACCCAGGGCCTCGAAACCCGGCTCGATCTCGTTCAGGCGCGGCGCGGCGGATGGGAAGGCGCGATCGGCGGCCAGATGCTGCTGCGCAAGAGCCACATCGAAGGCGAGGAGAAGTTCCTGCCGGCCATCGACAGCGAGACCTGGGGCCTGTTCACCCTGCAGGCGCTCGATCTCGGCAAGGTGCGGCTGGAGGCCGGCGCGCGGTTCGAGCACAACCGCATCGAGGCGGCGCAGGACAGCGACCTTGGCTCGCCGGACTATCGCCGCAACTTCGACACGGTGTCGGGATCGCTCGGCGCCAGCTATGCCATCGCGACTGACTGGCGGGTCGGCGTCAACCTCTCGCGGGTCGAGCGGGCGCCCACGGCGGATGAACTCTTCGCGCGCGGCAACCATGCCGGCACGCAGGCTTTTGAGCTTGGCAACCCCAACTTCGGCACCGAGCGCGGCTGGGGCGTCGAGGGCACCCTGCACGGGCGGGGCCAGGACTTCCACCTCACCGTCTCGGGCTTCTACAACAAGTTCGATCGGTTCATTTACGATTCCATCGTCGATGACAGCGCCTGCCTCGCGGCCAGCGGCGCGACCTCGCTCGAATTCCCCTGCTTTGCCTATCTGCAATCCGGCGCGGAATATTATGGCGCGGAGATCCAGGCGGACTGGACGGCGGCGACATTCGGCCGCACCGAATTGCGCCTGGATGGTCTGGCCGACTTCACGCGCGCGACCCTCGACAGCGGCGAGCCCGTCCCGCGCATCCCGCCGCTGCGGCTGCTTGGCGGTGCCACGCTCGATGCCGGCGAATGGTCTGTGCGCGGCGAGATCGAACATGCCTTCAAGCAGGACCGGGTGAGCGCGCGCGAGACCGTTACGCCCGCCTACACCTTCGTCAACGCCGGGCTGACCTGGAAGCCCGCCATCGCGAACCAGCAGGTTTCCTTCTCCCTGCAAGCCAACAACATCTTCGATGTCGAGGCGCGGCGCCATGCCAGCCTGCTCAAGGATTACGCCCCGCTCGCCGGGCGGGACATACGCCTCACGGTCTCCCTCGCCCTGTGAGTGCCGGGCGGGGCGCCCCTCTCCGCGCCCCGCCCTTTTTTCTCCGTTACTTGACAGGTCAGCCGCATCCGGTGTCTGGTCGCCCGCGCAATAGCCGGGGGACCATTGCCAATGAACGACCAGACCGACCGTGCATTCGGGTTTGAAGGGAGCTGGCGGGAATACGCCCCGATTGCCTTCACCAATCTGCTGCTGACCATCGTGACCCTGGGCGTCTATCGCTTTTGGGCGACGACGCGGACGCGCCGTTATCTGTGGAGCCGCACCCGCTTCATCGACGAGCGGCTGGAATGGACCGGCACCGGCGTGGAACTGCTCATCGGCTTCCTGATCGTGCTGGTGCTCTTCGGCATCCCCTTCCTGTTTCTCAACTTTGGCATGCAGGCGATGGTGTTGCGCGGACAGGCACCGCTCGCCGGCGTGCTGGGCCTCGCGTCGTTCATGGTGATCTTCTATCTCGCCGGCGTGGCACGCATGCGGATGCTGCGCTATCGCCTCAGCCGCACCTGGTGGCACGGCATTCGCGGCGGCAGCAATGACAAGGGCTGGGCCTATGGCTGGTCCTACGTCTGGCGCAACATCGTCGCGTGGATGGTGATCGGCCTGCTCATTCCCTGGTCTATGACCTCGCTATGGAACGACCGCTGGAACGCGATGAGCTTTGGCCCCCATCCCTTCCGCGCGGCGGCAATGCCCGGACAAATCTTCCGCCGGTTCCTGCTGTTCTACCTGCTGCCGTTCATCATCTTTGCCGTCATGGCCGTACTCATCTTTGCAGGTGGTGGCGCTGCGATGCGTGGCGGTTTCGATCCCGAGACGCAGGCCCAACCCGGCCTCGCCTTCGTGCTCGCGATGATCCTGATGGTGCTGCTGATCTATACGATCATCGGCTTTTTTGCGCTGGCCTATTACGCCAAATTCTTCCGCGTGGCCGTGAGCAGCCTGTCACTTTCGACGCTCGATTTCCACTTCTCGGCCCGCACCAAGGACTGGTTCAAGCTCATCCTTGGCGACATCGCGCTGGTGGTGCTGACGCTCGGCATCGGCCTCGTCTTCCTCTCCTATCGGCACTGGAAGTTCTTCATCGTCCATCTCGATGCCAGCGGCGAGATCAGCCTCTCATCCCTCACCCAGTCGAGCACGAATGCGCCGGGTCAGGGCGAGGGCCTTGCCGATGCGTTCGACATCGGCGCCATCTAGCTCCATAGCGCGCGCATGACCCAGGCCGGCCCGGACGAGACCATCTGGCATTATGATGGCACCAGCGCGACGCGCCATCATCCGGTTCTGGAATGGACAGCAGAGACGTTCACGCTCCGCTGGGGTCTGAACAAAAGCGGCCCGCACCGCTGGGGCGATCTGGTGCCGGTCGATGGCAGCGGCGGGCGCTCCATTTATGGCCTGCGCGGACAGCACGGCTGGCGGCTCGGCTTCACCGGCGCGCCACCGCAGGACTTCGCGATCCACCTGCCCCTCCCCGCGCGTTATGGCCGCTGGATCGACCGGGTCGGCCTGTGGCGGGCGCTGGCGCTCTTCGCCGTGATCGCGGCGGGCGTCGTCTACGCCGTTCTCCGCGCGCCCGACTGGATCGCGCCGCATGTTCCGCTCAGCTGGGAGCAACGGCTCGGCGATGCGATGATCGGCGATTTCGGCGGTCGCCTGTGCCAGACGCCCCAAAGCCGCGCCGCGCTCGACAAGCTCCAGCGCAAGCTCGGGGAAGATGTACCCATCCGCCGCATCGGCATCGCCAATGTAAAGATGGTCAATGCGGTCGCCCTGCCCGGCGGCCACATCCTGCTGTTCGACCAGCTCATTCAGGATGCCCAGTCGCCCGATGAAGTGGCTGGCATCCTCGCCCATGAGATCGGCCATGTCCGCAACCGCGACACGATGACAGCGCTGATCCGCCAGTTTGGCCTCAGCATCGTGCTGGGCGGGTTCGGCGGTGACCTCGGCAACACCGCCAACGGCCTGCTGTCCCTGAGTTATGGTCGCGATGCCGAGCGGGCGGCGGACAGCTACTCCATCCGCGCCTTGCAGAAGGCCGACATATCGCCCCTGCCCACCGCCGCTTTCTTCAAGCGCCTCGGGGGAGGCGACGGCGAGGAGCAGATCGAGCGCGCCGCCAATCTCATGGCGTCGCACCCCATCTCTACCGAACGGCGCAAGGCGTTCGAGGCCTCGGCGCGCAAGGGCCACCGCTATGAGGCCGCACTGACCCCGGCAGAATGGCGCGCCATCGTGAATGCCTGCAAGGATGACAAGGACGTCGCACCTGCCAGCCGCTTCCCTTTCTGATAAGGGCAGGGTCATGACTGACGACACCACCAGCGCACCGCCCGCCTTCCTGCCTAACGCCGCGGGCCTGCGCCTCGCCTACCGCCACCGGCCCGGCACAGGGCCGACGATCGTCTTCCTCCCCGGCTACATGTCGGACATGATGGGCAGCAAGGCGCTTGCGCTGGATGACTGGGCCGCCGCACAGGGCCGCGCCATGCTGCGACTGGATTATGCCGGCTGCGGAGAAAGCGAAGGCCGGTTCGAGGACGGCACGCTCGCCAGCTGGCGCGACGATGCCCGCGCCGTGATCGAACATTGCATCCCTACCGGGCCGATCATTCTCGTCGGCTCCTCCATGGGCGGCTGGCTGGCGCTGCTGCTCGCCCGCGACTTGGGCGCGCGCGTCGCCGGTCTCGTCGGCATCGCGGCGGCGCCTGATTTTACCGACTGGGGTTTTGGCGACGCGCAGAAGGCGACCCTCCAGCGCGAGGGCAAGCTGGTTGAACCCACGCCCTATGGCGACCAGCCCTATGTGACCACGCGCGCCTTCTGGGAATCGGGTGAGGCGCTGCGGTTGCTCGATGGTGAAATCGCGATCGAGTGTCCCATCCGCCTGCTGCAAGGACAGGCCGATGCCGACGTCCCCTGGCAGATCGCTGTGCGGATCGCGCAGCAGGTTCGTTCAGCCGATGTGCAGACGCTGCTCGTCAAGGATGGCGATCATCGCCTCTCGCGCCCGCAGGACATCGCCCTGCTGATCGCGACTGTCGCGCGCCTCGTGGAGTCCTGACCCTGCCTATGCTCGTTGCCGCCGCGCTTTCCCTCGCCCAGCTCGCCCAAGCGAGCGTGCCCCAGCATGATCCCGAAATCGAGGCCCTGCTGCGGCGACGAGACGAGATGCGCCGCGCCGAGGCCGAGCAGCGAGAGCAGCGCCCCTGGATCGAGCAGGTGCCAACGGAACGCGCCGGCAATGACAGCACGGAACTGGCCGCCGTCGTCCCGCCCGCCATTGCCCCCCGCCTCGCCACCTGTCTGGAGCGCGCCAACGCAAACCCCTCCGAGGGCATTGCCGATGCGGAGACCTGGGCAAAGGCCGATGGCGGTGCCTATGCCGCGCAATGCCGGGGCTATGCGCTCGGGCAGGCCGGGCGCTGGAGTGATGCGGCAAAGGCTTTCGAGGATGGCGCGGCCTTCAAGGGCCTCGACGCGGCGACGCAGGCGCGATTGTGGTCGCAGGCCGGCAACGCGGCGCTGATCGCAGGCGAGACGACGCGCGCGCTGCGGGCGCTGGATGCGGCACTCTCGCGCCCCTTGCCCAAGACGCTCGCGACCGGAGAAATCTATCTGGATCGCGCCCGCGCCCGCGTGGCCGCCAACGATCTGCCCGGCGCCCGTACCGACCTCGATCAGGCGATCGTGCTGGCCGCCGCCGATCCGCTCGCATGGCTGCTCTCGGCCACGCTGGCCCGGCGCAAGGACGACCTGCCCTTGGCTCGCCTGCATATCGACGAAGCCGCCAGCCGCGCCCGCAACGATGCCGCCATTGCGCTGGAACAGGGCATCATTCTGGCGCTCTCAGGCAATGATGCCGGCGCCCGCGCCGCCTTCAGCCGCAGCAAGGAACTGGCTGCGCGCGATAGCGATATTGCCCGACAGGCCGCCGATTATCTCGCCCAGCTGAACGGCGATCCGGCCGCCGCCGCTGCTACGACAGGGACCGAAACCGGGCGGTGAAGCGTGCGTGCGGCCGACCTCAATCGAGGTAGAAGTCCACCGTCGTCACGACCCGCACCTTCTTGAACGGCGTGTCGGCCGCGCCATAGCCGCCGGATGTCTCGCCATCACGCGGCTCGATGGAGAAATAGCCCTGTGTCGCGCTCTTGATGCCACCCACGCCAGTGCCGCTATCCTTGGCGAACTGTTCTGCGGAGGAGCGCGCATCCTTGGTCGCGGCAGCGACCATCTCCGGCTTGATATCGTTGAGCTTGGTGAAGCTGTAGCTCATCGCCGAACCTTCCTGCAGCGTCACCCCGCGCCGCACGAGATCGAACTGGTTGGCGACCGCCTTCTGGGCCCGCTCGATATCGGTCGTGCGCAATTGCATCCGCTGGGTGATCGTGATGTTGGGAACGCCATTGTTGATGAACTGGCTGACGCCGGCCCCGGTCGCGGTCAGCGCATTGTCCGGGAAGCCGAGGCTCTTGAAATAGCCGCGCAGTTCGGCCGTATTGCCCTCGATATCGGCCCGCACGCTGGCAAGGTCAGTGCCGGTCGCGGAATAGGCGATGGTCCAAGTCGCGAGATCGGCAGTCACATTCCGCTCGGCAAGGCCCCGCACCGTGACAGACCGGTCGGCTGAGTGGGCACGCCGCAGGCCATCCCCGAGCAGATAGCCACCGGTGATCATGCCGCCCGCAAGCACCACCGCACCTGCCAAAGCGACCTTGTTCATGTCCTGCAGCCAAACCATTGTGCGCATTCCTCTCTTTTCCCGCGACCGCGAGACGCCTATTTGAGAGGTGACCAATCTCACTCTTGTGCTGAACCGTTGCTGACGCGGGACCAAAGGAAAGAGCTGCACCATGCCCAAATATCTCCACACTATGATCCGCGTGACCGACATCGACGCAACCTTGCGTTTCTTCGAGTTGCTCGGCCTCAAGGAAGTCCGTCGCTTCGACAATGAGAAGGGCCGCTTCACGCTCGTCTTCGTCGCCGCGCCGGGCGATGAGGATGCGCAGGTGGAACTGACCTACAACTGGCCGCCGGAAGACGGCAGCGCCGGCGAAAGCTATGGCGGCGGGCGTAATTTCGGCCACTTGGCCTATCGGGTCGAGAATATCTACGAGACCTGCCAGCGCCTCATGGACAATGGCGTGACCATCAACCGCCCGCCCCGGGACGGCCATATGGCATTTGTCCGCACGCCCGATGGCATTTCCATCGAACTGCTGCAGGATGGCCATCTCGAGCCAGCCGAACCCTGGGCATCGATGCCGAACACGGGTGAATGGTGAGCACGCTCGAAATCCTGCGCGTTCCGGTTCTGTCGGACAATTATGTCTGGCTGGTTCATGACAAGCCGAGCGGGGAGACGCTGGTCGTCGATCCCTCGGTGGCCGAGCCGGTGCTGGCGGCTGCGCAGGCGCGTGGCTGGTCCATCACCCAGATCTGGAACACGCACTGGCATGGCGATCATATCGGCGGGAATGCGGGCATCGTAGCAGCGACCGGCGCCACCGTCACGGCGCCCGCCGCCGAACTGGCGAAAATCCCCCATGTCGATCGCCCGGCCCGCGAAGGCGACCGGGTGCGGCTGGGCGACCATGAAGCGGTGGTGATGGAAGTGCCGGCCCACACCGCCGGCCACATCGCTTATCACTTTGCCGGGGATGCCATGATCTTCGTGGGGGATACGATGTTCGCCATGGGCTGCGGCCGGCTGTTCGAGGGCACGCCCGCGCAGATGTACGCCAACATGCGACGCTTCGAGGCCCTGCCCGACGACACCCAGGTCTATTGCGCGCACGAATATACGCTCTCCAACGGCAAGTTCGCCCTTCAGGCAGAACCGCAGAATGAGGCCATCGCGGATCGCCTCGCGCAGGTCGAAGCTGCCCGCGCGCGCGACGAGGCCACCGTTCCCACAACGATCGCGCTGGAACGCGCCACCAACCCCTTCATGCGCGCCCAAAGCGTGGAGGAACTGGCCAGCCGGCGCGCGGCCAAGGACAGGGGCTAGGCAATAGAGGCCACGGCGCTCTGTCCTGGCCTGCGCAACCAAGGGCCCGCACATTCGTATCCGTCATACAAGATGCGAGACAGCCGGAAATCTGCTAGTTTCGCGAGACAGACGGACGCGAGAGGAGCGGAGATGATGAACAGATTGTGTCTCTCATTGGCGGTCCTGCCGCTGGCCGCCTGCGCGACGGCGGGTCCCGCTCCCGAACCGAGGCTCAGCGAACGCGAAACGCAGGAGTTGGAGCGTCTGCTGGAGGGCAAGACGGCGGGCGAGCCCGTCTCCTGCGTGACCTCATTCGACAGCAGCCGCCTGCGGTCCATCGGCGATAACACCCTGGTCTATGTCGTGAGCAAGGATCAGGTCTATCTCAACCGTCTGCAGGGGAGCTGCACCGGCATCTCGCGCGGCGACACGCTGGTCATGAACCGCATGAGTTCGTCGCAATACTGCCGGGGCGACATCGCCCGCGTGGTGAACCTGCCTTCGGGCGCGATGACCGGCAGCTGTGCACTGGGCGACTTCATTCCCTATCGCACGCCCGGCAAGTAACACGCCGGGCAGCCGTCACGCCTTGTAAAGCGCGTCCAGCCGCGCCTGATAGCGTGCGCGGATCACGTGGCGGCGGATTGATTGCTTGGGCGTCAGCATCTCGTTGTCGATCGTGAACGGCTCGTCCGCCAACGCAAAGCGCCGCACCTTCTCGATCACGGACAGGTCGATATTGACGCGATCGACCGCGGCCCTGATCGCCCCGTGCAACGCCAGGTCCTCACGCAAGGCCTCAAGATCGGCCGGCTTGCCCTGCGCCTGTGCCCATGCCTTGAGCCAGTCCGGATCGGGCACGATCAGCGCGACGATGTGCGGGCGCCGGTCGCCATGCACCATCACCTGCCCGATTTCCGGCTGCAGGGTCAACATGCCCTCCAGCTTGGCCGGGGCGACATTGTCGCCCTTGTCATTCACGATCAGGTCCTTCTTGCGGTCCGTGATCATCAACCGCCCGGCATCGTCGAACCGGCCGATATCACCGGTGTGCAGCCAGCCATCCTGGATGGCCCGCGCGGTTTCCGCCGGGTTGTTCCAATAGCCCTTCATTACCAGCTCGCCGCGCACGAGGATTTCGCCATCCTCGGCAATGCGCACCTCCACATGCTTGAGCGGCGGCCCCACCGTGTCCATCCGCAGCCCGACCGAGGGACGATTGCAGCTCACGACCGGTCCTGACTCCGTCTGGCCATAGCCTTGCAGCAAGGTGAGGCCGAACGACTGGAAAAAGGTGCCCACCTCGGGGTTGAGCGGCGCACCGCCAGAAACCAGTGCCTTCATCCTGCCGCCGAACCGAGCCTGGATTTTGGGATTGATCGTCCGGTTGAGCACGGCCTCGAGCGGCTTGTCCCACAAGGGCAGCGTGCCGCCCCTTTCCGCCCGCTTGGCGCCCAGCCGCAGCGTCTGCTCCAGCAGGAGCGCGGGCACCTTGCCCTGCTTCTCCACCGCCTTGGTGACGCGGGTTTTCAGCAGCTCGAACAAGCGCGGCACGACCACCATGATGGTCGGTCGGGTTTCGGCAATATTGCTCGCCAGCTTTTCCAGGCTCTCGGCATAATAGATCTGCCCGCCCAGACCGATCGGCAGAAACTGCCCGCCCGAATGCTCATAGGCATGGCTGATCGGCAGGAAGGAGAGGAACACCTCATCATCCCAGCCGAAATCACCGGCAATGATGTCGACACAGCCCTCCACATTGCAAAGGATTGCGCCGTGATGCTGGATCACCCCGCGCGGTGCCCCGCCGGTTCCGCTGGTGTAGATCAGGCAGGCGATATCATCGCGCGTGGCCGTCTGCTCGGCGGCGCAGGCGACAGGATCGGCCGGATGCTCGGCGATGAGCGTCGCCCAGTCGCAGATCTGCACAGCCGAGTTCTGCATCGACTTGATCGGCTCGATGCTGATCGCGAATTCGATCCGCGAGCGCATAACGGCGGGCAGCAGGGCAGAGCCGATTTTTGCGGTCGAGAAAATCACCGCCCGCGCGCCGCTATTGCCGATGATGTGCTCATGATCGCGCGTGGTGTTGGTGGTGTAGGTCGGCACGGTGATGGCGCCCGCCGCCATGATCGCCAGGTCGGCAATGCAGAATTCCGGTCGGTTCTCACAGACCAGCATCACCCGGTCGCCCGGCGCGACGCCCAGCGCCTTGAGCGCCTTTGCCATTGAGGCGACCCGGCGGGCGGTCTCCATCCAGCTGATCGGTTGCCATTGCTCGCCCTGCTTGGCCCACAGGAACGGCCGCTCGCCGCGCTCCACGGCGCGCGTAAAAAACATGGCGGTCAGGCTTGGAAAATATTCGAGGGCCTGCAAGCAACGCTCTCCTTGAACCGGCTGCTCCGACAGCGAGCGCCTTTACATCCCATATAGCGCGCCGTTCCGCGAGGGCCACCCTGCCCGCGCGCCCGATCGTGCATCGGCGGCAGCGCCGGCAAGATACGCACATCATCCCCTTGCTTCGGGATCGTGCGCGCCCCACTGTGCCGCGACTGCAGCGCAGCGTCGTCGATCACAACCAAGCGGGCTTGCCATATGTTCCATTTCCGTGCCGCCATCGGCTTCCTTTCCGCGCTGGCCCTGACGGCCTGTGCGACGACCATGCCGCCCCGCTCGAGCACAGCGCCGCGTCCTGCTTCGCCGGTAGCCCAGAATTTCGTCGTGGCCTCCAATCCGCTGGCAGCGGAAGCCGGCATGAAGATCCTGCGCCAGGGCGGGAGCGCAGTCGATGCGGCCATTGCCGTGCAGGCGATGCTCTCGCTTGTCGAGCCCCAGAGCTCGGGCATGGGCGGCGGCGCATTCATGACCTTCTTCGATGGCGGCACGGGCAAGGTAGTCGTCTATGACGGTCGGGAAACGGCGCCCGCCGGTGCCGCGCCGGACATGTTCCTCGGTGCCGATGGCAAGCCCATCCCCTTTCGCGACGCGCTGGTGAGCGGCCGGGCGACCGGCGTGCCGGGTGCGGTGCGGATGCTGGCCCTGGCTCATGACGAGCATGGCAGCCTGCCCTGGAAATCTCTCTTCGGCGATGCGGAGCGGACGGCACGCACCGGCTTCACTATCACGCCGCGCCTGGCCAAGTTCCTGGAAGGGAATTTTCCCCAGATGCAGGTGGCCGATGCGCGGCGTTATTTTTCTGCCCCGGACGGATCGATCAAGAAGGCCGGCGATCAGCTCGCCAATCCCGCTTATGCCGATTTTCTGCAGCGTCTCGCGGCGCAAGGGCCAGCCGCGCTCTATGCCGGCGATACCGCGCAACGGATCGTGACGCGGGTCGCCGCGGGGCCGCTCGGCAGCAGCATGACGCTGGCTGATCTGGCGGCCTACCGTCCGATTAAGCGTGAGGCCGTGTGCAATCCCTATCGGGTCTATGTCGTCTGCGTGCCGCCGCCGCCATCCAGCGGCGTCGCCTTCCTGCAATTGCTCTCCTTGTTGGAACGGACCGACATCGACAAGCGCGGGCCAGCCGACCCGCAGGCATGGTTCCTGTTCGCCGAGGCGAGCCGGCTGATGTACGCCGATCGCGACCGTTATGTCGGCGATCCGGCGTTCACTGCCGTTCCCGTCGCCGGGCTCCTCGATAGCGCCTATGTCGACAGCCGGGCAAAGCTGATCGGCGCTACCGCGGGGCCGCCGCCCTCGGCCGGTGTGCCGCCCGGCGCGCAGATCGCTGGCATCGACGACACCCATGAGCCCGGCGGCACCTCCCATTTCATCGTGGGCGATGCGCGCGGCAATGTCGTCTCGATCACGACGACCGTCGAATCCATCTTCGGCACGGGTCGTATGGTCGATGGCTTCTTTCTCAATAATCAGCTGACCGATTTTTCCTTCACGCCGCAGGATGCGGACGGAAGGCCGGCAGCCAACGCCGTCGCACCCGGCAAGCGCCCCCGATCCTCGATGATCCCGTTGGTGATGGTCGATCGAGCCGGCCATTTTGCTGGCGCTATTGGCTCGGCGGGCGGCAACGCCATTCTCGCTTATGTCGGCAAGTCGCTGGTCGCTGCGGTGGATTGGGGCCTCCCCATGCAGGAAGCCCTCGCCCTCCCCAACCTTATCGCGCGCGGCTCTGCCTTTCAGGGTGAAGTGAGCAAGTTCTCTCCGGAGACGCTGGCAGGCCTGAAGGCCCGCGGCATCGACCTGCGACCCGGACAAGGCGAAGACAGCGGTGTTCACGCCGTCATCATCCGCAATGGCGTGGTGGACGGCGGTTATGACCCACGCAGAGAGGGGCGGGTCTTGGTGGAAGCGTCCAACTGATGGAACGACGTCACACATGATGACGGCGGCGGCGCCGTGCATTCGCCTCAGGCGCACATGAGAAAGCGGGCCGCGCTGAGCGCGACCCACTTTCTTGATCAGCGCGTGATGTAGGAGCGGCGGAACAGTTCTACCGCATTCTCCTTATTGGCCATGCTCAAGGGTTGGCCGACATAATCCCGCTGTCCCCAGCTTCCCCATTTGCCGCTCCCGCCATAATCAGAGAACATCACCATAAGGTCGCCCACCTCGTTGCGCCATTTGGTCAGGTAGGTCGTGTACAGTTTGCTCATGCGCGGATCGCGCTGCAACGCGGTCATTTTCTCCAGAGATGGCGAACCGAGCACATGCTGGCCGGCCTCATAGGTAATTGTCCGCAATCCGAATGTGGTTGCGACCTCTTTGACTTTTTTGGACTCGGCGATGCGGTCGGCCACTTGGTCGCTGAGCGAGGCGAAGACGGCATCGACGTCTGCGGGGGTATCGAATGCGGTGGCCGAAAGATTCGCCGCAAAATAAGGCGCAATCGCGACCGCATCGACCTTCTTCGCTGTGTCGCCGAAGCTCAAGACGAAGTTCGCATTCCATGCGCCCGTCTGAATCGCCGCGACACGAACGATCCGATGCATCTGGCCAGCAAAGACAGAGGACCAAATGTCCATCACCTGACCGGTCTTCTGAGCATAGCGCGATAGCATCGCCATGTGATCATTGGTCGAGAGGCCCGCCGCCTTCCCTTCATTCAAGGCCTGAGTGGTCACCGGGTAAACGTAGTTCCACACCTCGTTGGAGACCTCCACATAGGCCTTCAACGATGGATCGAGCCGGGTACGAACGAGTTCGGCAAATTTGCGAACATACTCATCGTCAGCATTCCAGGGAACGCAGAACCACGGATCGGCCTTCAATTCGTTGGCTAGCTGGATCATATACTCCAGCGCCACGCCGTCCGGGCCGTTAACGACTTCATCTCCCAGCTTGGTTCTTGTCTCCCAGCGCACGGGAAGATTGCCTTCAACCCCGCCATAGGACCATTTCATGAAGCGCAAGACGCCGTATCGTTTCACCTCGGCAAGGTAAGTGGGGTCGAACGTGGCGTTGGGATCGGCATCGACCTCCCGGCAGTCCGCGTTGCGAATGGGATCGGACGGGTTGATGTTCGCGAAACGCAACCAGGTTCCAGCCCCCCCCTTGGGTACGAAGGTAAATGTCAGAGATTTTCCGGATACCCGAGCATTCTTTACAGGTTCGCCCCCGACGCTGACGCTGCCGGTGCCTTGCCAACGACAGATGATGTCGACGCTCTCACCCCACAGGCTCCGCGTGGGCAGCGCCAGTGCACGAATGCCGGCTTCGCCCGCACGCAAGTCTACGAGCCGCTTGTTGGAATCCAAGCGATCCTGCGGCATGTCTGTCCATACGCCCTGCGCGGTGACCAGACGCCAGCCATCGAGCAGGTTCATAAACGACCTGTTTCCGACGTAGGTGGTCAGCGGAGTGAGGTTTATGCCGAGCTTCATGGTTGGCACACCCGACACCGCCGACCCGGTTCCAACAGTGGTCGCAGAACCGGGCGTGGATATCGTCGTGGTCGATGAACCCGACGGCTTGGTGCCCGAGGACGTCGACGGGAGCGACGCAAGGGTCAGAACCGAGAGAACATCGGCCCATTTCACCAGATTGAGGCCTTTCAGCTTGATTGACGCCGTATAGAGAAGAAACGCGCTGGCCGTGCTGGCAGCCACTGCCGCCGTGCCCATCATCACTGTCGAACTCAGTGCCATCGCACCGATCAACCTGAGTTTCGTTTTACGCACCCGGTTCATACGCTTCAACTTCCTGCCAACCCCGTAGGGATTCATTGCGTCCCGAAGCGAACCTAGGAGAGAGCCAAAAAGCTTCGATTGCCAAGTGTGGTTAAATTCCTGCTTACCACCCCGCTGAACGCATCGCGTTACCGATCCGCTATATTGCTCTGTGATTGTCTGCAGCCCGCCGTTCTACGCCGGTTGACCGATCTTTCGGTTTTGCCAAGAGCAAAGCTACCAACAGGTTTCCATCTGCGGCGATCAGCGGCACACCATGCTGCTAGGCGCGCGACAACGCCTTTGATGGCGGGTGAATGTCGCGGGATGGCTCGCCTCCCGGCTGAGCATCGCGCAGGCCTCTCCGGGACCTTTTGTCCAAGCGCAGACCGGCGATCGCTCCCGCAACCAGCCATGTAATCGGCTGGATGGACGAATTCGGGATCAAGTCCAGTACATTGTACATGTGGACCGCCACCAGCGCGAGACTGGCTGTCGGCACCGCGCTGCGGCGCAAACGGAAAGCGCGCCAGAAGGGATAGGACAGCAAACCGAAGAATAGCACATAGCCGACCCAGCCCAGCATGCCGATGACGATGATCCATGTGCCATCGGTCACCGCGACATCGAGCGTGCCCCCCCAATGCGCGACCACGATCACACGATTTCGACCAAATGTCCCCCATCCGAACAATGGCCGCTGCTCCGCTCTGTCGAGCAACAGTTCTTCATTCCTCAGTCGGAAATCGAAGGAGTCCGCCCGCTCGGCGCTCAACGAGGCAGCGGTCTGTACGATGTCCTGCAACGGCAGCAGATTGGCGCCGCGCAGGGCGGGATAGGTCACGACCATCATGGCCAACCCGGCGATTGCGATCAGGAACATGCGCCGCTTGAGCAGCAGCAACATCGGGGCCAGCAGGGCGACCAGGACGACTGCGCCGACGGATTTGTTCAGGATCAGGATGCCCGCCAGATAAGCCGCGATGAGGGACATCGGGAGTCCGAACAACTTCATTCGCATCTTCATCAGGCCGAGTGCGGCCAGAAGTGCCATGCCGAGCAGCGTGGACACCAGCAGGCCATGGCCGAGGAACACCATCGAGCGAAAGCCGCCGAACCGCATCTGTTGCAGGAAATATTCGGCGTCTTCGATGCCATAGACCCATCGCTGCAAAAACGGACTGAGCCTGACTTCGAGCATGATTGGGATGGAATAGGCCAGTGCGCCGATCACCAGCGCGAGCAGGATCTGCCGATGGCCACGCTCATTGCCGAGCAGACCGGCGCCGAGCACGAACGGCGCCAGCGTGATCATATGGCCGACCGACATGGACAGGCCTTCTCTAAAACCGAGCGCCGGGAAGGCCATGCTCCC
Source organism: Sphingobium sp. B8D3A (assembly GCF_025961995.1). Taxonomy (NCBI): domain Bacteria; kingdom Pseudomonadati; phylum Pseudomonadota; class Alphaproteobacteria; order Sphingomonadales; family Sphingobiaceae; genus Sphingobium; species Sphingobium sp. B8D3A. The sequence goes on from NZ_JAOQOS010000001.1 coordinate 3,124,590, forward strand.
GATCATGTAGAAATCGCGGTTGGTCAGAGCCGTGGCAAAGGGCGTGAGGACGAAGCCCAGCATCAGCAAGTTCAGCGCCTTGCTGCGCGGCCATTTGAACTCACCCCTCCGCGCGGTGGCCAGCGCAAGGACGAACGCTGCGAGGCTCGGGATGGTGGACTTGTCGAAGGCCGGAATGCCCGGAAGGTCGAACGCAACCCCGCGCGGCAGCAGCAGATAGCCCGCGAGCAACGTCCAGATCGTCGCCCGTCCGGCCGACATGGTCATGTAAAGGACCAGAGCCACCAGCGGCCAGAGGATGAGAACGCCCTGAGCGATCAACGCCTGCATCGCTTCATCCCCTCCGCGCGATGCAGTTGAGCGCGCTCATCAACGCGCCGGCCATGGCAGCCCGCTCGCACGACCCTTCACGCTGGCGGACAGCCTCAGTAGGCATGCTTGTCCCAGATCAGGCGCACGACAGTCTCGAGGATGATCCGCAGATCAAGCAAGGGCGACCAATTCTCGATATAATAGATGTCATATTCGACACGTTTCTTGGCTCTCTCGATCGTATCGATCTCTCCGCGCAAGCCCCTAACCTGCGCGAGGCCGGTGATCCCGGGCTTCACGCGATGCCGCGCCGCATATCCACGGACCGCGTCGTGATAATAGGCATCGCCGACGCGCATCGCCAAGGCGTGGGGCCGCGGCCCGACCAGAGACATCTCACCCCTGAGCACATTCCACAACTGCGGCAGTTCGTCGATGCTGGTGCGACGAATGATGCGCCCCACCCGGGTGATCCGCGGATCGCCCTTGCGCGTCCGTTCGCCACCACTGACATCCTGACGATCGGTATACATCGACCGGAACTTGAGAACCTCGATTTCCAGATTGTTGAAGCCGAGGCGCTTCTGGCGGAACAGGATCGGCCCCTTGCTCTCCAGCCGGATGGCGAGCGCGGTGAGGATGAGCAGCGGCGCCAGAACGATCACGCCGATGAGCGCAAGAAGGCGATCCTGAATCTCCTTCAGAACGCCGTCGAAATCCCGCATCGGCAGTTGCCACACGCTGAGCACCGGCAGGGAGCCGATATAATTGACGCTGTACCGATCCCGCAGCACCAGAAACTCGCGCGGCATGATGCAAATGTCGATCGCGCCGGCACTGAGCTGCTCGATGATCTGGTTGAGGCGCTCCTGTCGCACCAGAGGCAGCGCCACGATCACCTGGTCCAGCATCCCCTGCTGCGCGAGGCCCAGCATCTCGTCGAACCCGCCGAGATACGGAAATCGCCCGATCATGCCCGTCTCGACCCGAGAGCGCCGGTCGTCTGCAAAACCAACGATGTTGATATGGGGCAGCCGCTCGATTTCCAGCAGTTCCAGCAGCCGGCTCGTTACCTCCCGGTCCGCGCCATAGATCGCCACGCGCTGTCCGATAATCTTGTGCTTCATCGCCACGCGAACGAGTTGCCGGAACAGCAGGCGCGAAAACACCAGAAAGATAAGGCAGACCAGCGAGAAGACGAGCGCGAAGCGGAGCGACAGATCGCCGCCTTTGCCAAACTGGACGAGGATGAATCCGGTCAGCGTCAAAGCCACGAGGAAGTCGAGGAATGTGCTGCCGCCAAGATCATCGCCCTGCCCTCGGAAGCCGGAATAGGCGTCCCGGGAAATCCGGATCAGGAAAAAGTTGATCGCCATGACGACCACGACGGTCGAATGCAGACGCGCGTCCAGATAATAGCCCAGGAAACTGCGGTAAAAGGCGACCGTGATCAGATAGGACAGCAGGAAGCACAGGCTGTCATTGATGATACCGCCCGAGCGCAACACGTTGGACGTGAAGCGGACATATTTGTTACGCGCAGGACGCTGAAAGCTGATCATGGTTCGCCGAATTACAAAACGGTGTCAAAAGCGACCAAACAGGCCGCGATCGGCCGGTTTGCCTGGGGGATCATCCACGAGATAGGCTGTCCGGGCATTGTCCAATCCATTCTGAGCCACGCTCGCGCAGGTCCCATCTTGTATGGCCGCGCATTGCGCCACGAGCAGGCTCCACGCCTTTTCCGACGACGGCAAAGCCCGGGCAAAATTGCGCGCGACCGACATACTCCGCGCCCTATCCCCCGAGTCATGAAGATATTGCATATAAGATTGCACCAGAGGAAAATTCTGGGGAATCTGCTTCAAGCCCTCTTCGTAGACCTGGCGGGCACGCCAGTTCTCGCCGCGCGCCCGATAAAGCTGCGCCACGGCCTGATAGGCGTCGGGATTGCGCGGATCGTTCGCCAGCGCCAGCTGCGCCGCTTCCAGCGCAGCGCGTGCGTCGCCCCTTTTCGCGGCATAGTGCGCGCGCAACAGCAGCGCGTCGACATTCTCGGGATCCTGCTTGAGCAGCGATTCGACCTGCCCCTCGACTCCCTTATCCTTACCGGTTTCCATGAGCAGGCGCAGCTTGAGCGGTGCGATCAAATCCTTGGCGCGCCCATCCGGCACGGAATTCAAAAGCAGATTGGCCGTCTCGCGATTTCTGCGCGCCAGCAGATAGCGCGAAACCGTCAGGACGGCGAGCGGGTCACGCCAATCCGTCGGCCCGCGCGCGACGTCGGGCGACAGCGGCGTGGGGTCGAACTCCCACCAGATTCGGGTGAGAACCTCATAATCCGACGGCTCTCGCAAACCCTCGCGGAGCAGCGCCAGGCTGGCCTCGCGGGCCTGCGGCAGCCGGCCCATCTTGTAGAGCAGGTTGATGCGGTCCAGCTTCATGGCCGTCCCGGCATTGCCGGTCGCGACCAGCCGGCCCAGCGCCTCAGCCATCGGCTCGGGCTTGCCCAGATAGCGGTACAGATTGACCTTGTTGGTCAACAGCGCCGAGGAATCGCCGGAGACACGCAACGCGTTGTCGATCAGGGCGATGGCCTCTTCCGCCTGCCCGCGCCGCGCCAGCACCCGCGCCTTCACGATAACACCGGCCTCATCCGTCGCCGAGCGCGCGAGAATCCGGTCCGCATAGGACATCGCATCGTCTAGCTGCTCGCGGGCCAGGGCGATCATGCCCTTCGTCTGGAGCGCGGGCATGGCATCGGGTTCCAGCGTCAACAGTCGGTCCGCTGCCGCTTCGGCATCTGCGATCTGCCCGAGCTGAACGCCGAGATTCGCCACATAGGCGAGGGCCAGGCGGTTCGTGGCATCGAACTCCAGCGCCCTCTGGAACGCCCGATAGGCCCCCGCAGGATCGCCCGACTGCAAGGCAATCATGCCAGCCAATTGCTGGAAATTAGGTCCATCTTCCCGCAGACGGATCGCCTCGCCAATCGCCCGTTGGGCACCGGCAAGGTCGCCCGCCTGCAGCAGCGCTTCCGCCGCCTGTGCCCGCTCGGCGGCCTGCTCGCTCGGGCTCTTGCAGCCGCCCAAGGCCGCAAGGATCAGCAAAGCCGCCAAAGCGTTCGATGATGGGCCTCTGCCCGTGGCCTTCGGCATTCGACTGCCGAAACGGGCAGCGCTGCCATGAGCGAAAGTCAGCCTGCCAAACCCGGTCATATCGCCCTGTCGTGAATATCGCCCAACCCGCGTCGCGTTACAGGGCTTAACCCCAGCAAGCAACGAAAGTAACCATTGCCCCCACATCATTAACCGAGCTTTTACGTAGTGACGGCATAGGGTTTTGGTATATGAAGCCTGCATTCCCGGCCAAGTAGAAGGATCCTCAACCGTGCGGTTTCCCGTAATTTCATGGTCCATGGCGGGCCTTCTTGCCGCCGTCGCAACGCTGCCAGCGATGGCGCAGCAGAACGCCGCTGCGGCAGGCGGTGCATCCAATCAGGTCGCCCGGCCCTATACAATTAACCCCGGCGACCAGATCGAGGTTTATGTGTGGGGCGAGGAGCGTCTGCAGCGCTCGATCCGCGTGCTGCCGGATGGCAGCTTCTCCTTTCCGTTGGTCGGCCGCATCGTCGCGCAGGGCATGCTGCCCGAGCAGGTCCAGACTGCGATCTCGAACGGATTGGCCAGCCAGTATCGGGGCGAGCCCCCGCAGGTGACCGTCTCGGTCGAGACGCCGTCGGGCTTCACCTTCTCGGTGGTGGGCCGGGTCCGCGGCCCCAGTTCGTTCACCCCGGGTCGCTATGTGAACCTGGTCGAGGCCATCGCCATGGCCGGTGGACCGGATGAGTTCGCCAATCTCGATAACGTCACCATCATCCGCAAGAACGGCAATGAGCTGTCCGCGCTGCGCTTTCGGCTCGGCGGCGCGATGAAGGGCAATCTTTCCGAAGAGGCTGCCCGCGCCATTCCCCAGATCCAGACCGGCGACACGGTGATCGTTCCATGAATAAGACGAAGCTGATCGGCTCGGCAGCCATCGCCGCCCTCATGCTCGGCAGCGCCGCGCAGGCTGACACCCGCATTGGCGCGGATCTCGGCGTCACCGGCGGTGTCGCCAGCAATCCCTATGGCACGGTGGGCGGCGATAGCGCCGCTGCCACGCTGGCCGGCAGCTTCGCCCCCACCGTCACGATCAATTCGCCGACGGGCACGACCCAGTTGCGCGGATCGGTGACGCATACGGAATATTCGCGACTCTACGACGGCACCACAGATTACGGTCTTTCCGGCAACATCAGCCGCCAGATCAGTCCGCTAACCTCGTTGACTGCAGGTCTCTCCTACTCCAGCTACGTGCGCAACGGCCTGTATCCGGTCTACGATCCGATCGTGGGCGGCCCGGTCGATCCTGGCGCCCCGATCATCGTCGATCCGAGCGGCAGCGTGAACTATCGCCAGCGGTCAGACGTGTTCTCCGGCCAGTTGGGGCTCGGCTTTACCCTCTCGCCCCGCGACACGCTCAACGTGTCGGCCAACGGCACGCGCGTGCGGTTCCCGGACAATATGGGCCTCTCCAAGGAATATGACACCTACGGTGGCGGCCTGACCTATATGCGCGCAATCGGTGCAAACACCTCGGTGGGTGTGGGCTTCAATGCGGCTCGCAGCGACTATCTCGATCCCGCCTTCGGCAAGACCACCCAATATACGCCGACCGCCCAGCTCAACACGCGGCTGGCGCCCCGGCTGAGCTTGAAGCTCGCGGCGGGCTTGACCTTCAGCGAGACGCAATTCCCCGCCGTGTCGATCAACAACACGTCCTTCTACGCCTCGGCAGATCTCTGCCGTGAAGGGGATCGCACGAGCTTCTGCCTCACGGGCTCGCATGGGGTTTCCCCCTCGTCGATCGCCGGCTCCTCGCGAGTCACGGCCATCGGCGCGCTGTACAATTACAAGATCGATCAGCGGAGCAGCTTCAACGCCAGCGCCTCTTATTCCCGGTCGAGCAGCCTTGTGGGAACCGGCGGCAATGATAGCGATTATGCGCGGGCGAGCGTCGGTTACGAGCGTTTGCTGCGTCCTCGGCTGTCTGCTGTCATTTCGGTAACCTATAGTGACACATATACCTCGCTCGTCTCACGCAACGCAAACATCCACGGACTCGTTGGATTGCGGTACAGGCTCGGTCAGAACTGATGAACAACGTCCACGCCAATTACGACACGGCTGAGGAGTCCGGCGGGGCATCGTTCCTGCCGCATATCCCGACGATCCTCATGCAGCGCAAATGGCTGGTCATCGTGCCCGCCCTTCTGCTGCTCCTGGCCGGCATCGCTACGGCGTTCCTTCTGCCGGTGCAGTACCAGTCCAAGGCGGTTCTGCTGGTCGAAGCCTCGCTTCTTCCCGAGGATGTGGCGGGCGATCCCCGCAGCGCAGACGGCACGAGCGTCGTCGACCAGCGCATGGCGCGCATTCGCCAGCAGGTCCTCAGCCGTCCGCAGTTGGTGGAACTCATCCAGAGGAACGGGCTCTACCAGACCGAGCTGCGGACCCAGTCGCTCTCCGAAGTCATCACCACGATGCGCGAAGCGATCGCCATCGAACCGGTCACAGCGGACATTCAGGCCGCCAATGGCGGGCGCCGCAGCACCATCGCCTTCTCGATGAGCTTCAACTATTCCGACCCGGTGAAGGCCCAGGCCGTCGCCCAGGCGCTGACCGACCAGGTGCTGCAGCTGGACGCGAGCACCTCGGCCGCGCAGTCGGTGAACACCATTCAGTTCCTCACCGACCAGCAAGCCGATTTGCAGACGCAGATCGCCGCGCTGGACAAGCAGATCGCCGACATCCAGCTGAAGAACGGCCTCACGCTGGCCAGCAGCACCATGGCGACGACCGGCGGCGGCACCATCGGCATCGACAGCCGCATCGCCGCACTCCAGTCCGCCAATGCGCAATTGCAGGCGCAGCGTGAACTCACGCAGAGCGCGGCTGACCGCGATCCGGTGATCGCCGAAGCGGAAGCCGCTGTGGCCACCGCCCGGGCGCGTTACACCGAGCAGCATCCGGACGTGGTTCTGGCCAAGCAGCGGCTCGCCGAGGCGCGGGAGCTAGCGAAATCCAATCAGTCGCGCATTCCTACTTCCGCTATTTCCGCGCAGATCGCCGCCAATAATCGCGAGATTTCCCGCCTTGAATCGGCGCGTGCCGCCGAAGAAGGCCGCAGCGCCTCCATTCTGAGCGCCCAGATCCGCGCGCCGGTGGTGCAGCAGGAACTGGCGCAGCTGCAGCAGCGCATGACGGGTCTCAACGAGCAATATCAGAAGGTCTCCAACCAGCTGATGAACGCCAAGGCTGGCAAGCGTGCCGAGGACGAGCAGCAGGGCGAGCGTCTTTCCGTGATCGACCCGCCGGTGGTGCCGGACGATCCCTATTCGCCCAATCGCCCGAAGATCATCCTGCTCGGCGCCTTCGCAGGCCTGGGTCTCGGCTTTGGCCTGATCTTCCTGATCGAAATGCTCACGCGGCCGATCCGTGGCGCTGACGCCGTCCTGCAAGCGACCGGTGCGTTGCCGCTGGTGGTCATTCCCACGATCATGTCGCGGGCCGAGCAGCAGCAGCGCGGTTTGAAGCGCCTGTGGCCCTTTGGCGGGCGCAAGGGCCGCACGAAGCCCGATGACGATGATGACGACGACTGATCCGCGCGCACTGTATCCAAGGAGTTTGAGCATTGTCTGATCAGCTTGCGCCATCGGCCCTGCAGGGCGCGCCTTTCCGCATTCCCGCGCCCAATGAGACGGCGCTGTTTACACCCGACCCGAAGCTTCTCGAAGCCCAGCATGTCGTGGCGTTCAGCAACCGGCACCTTGCCTCCCGCCCGTTCAGCCTGCTGCGCTCGCAGGTGGTCAAGCGGATGGCAGCGGGCGGGCACCGGATCATCGGGGTCACCTCCCCGGCTCCCGGTGCCGGCAAGTCGTTCCTGACCGCCAATCTTGCCGCCACGCTGAGCCGCCTGCCCGGCAAGCAGGTCCTCGTGTTCGACCTCGACATTCGCCGGGCCTCGCTCGCGCAGAATTTCGGCTTGGTGGGCGAAGTCGGCCTGGAGCGCTTCCTCGCCGGCGAAACCGACGATCTGCGCAAGATCGGCCGCCATGTCGAAGGCACCAACCTCACGCTCTACCCCTGCTATTCGAACGATCTCGACAGCATGCCGCTGCTCGCCGGCGACCGCTTCGACCGGTTCGTCAAAGCCCTGCGCACGCTGGATGACGATACGATCATCCTCTTCGACATGCCGCCCGTGTTCGCCAATGACGACGCCATGGTGATCGCCGGCCATGTCGATGCTTATCTGATGGTGATCGAACAGGGCCGGACCAACCAGAAGCAGGTCACCGATTCGATCCGCCTGCTCGACCCCGCCGAATGCCTCGGTTCCGTCCTCAACCGCTACGATGGCGGCGTGACCGATCCCTATGGCTATTCCTACGGCGGTTACGGCAAGTATACGGACTACTTCAGCAAGGAAGACTGAGCGGCTCCGGTTCGCCAGCCTACCGCATTGTTGCGCTGTAGCGACCGCACTGAATACAAGGGGTGTGAAGCGCTCGCTAACTCCCACCGTCACCCCGGGCTTGACCCGGGGTCCAGCTTCCTAATCCTCAAATACATTCCGGCGCACGGATGCACGGTTTGGTTGAAACTCCCTCCCCCGCAAGAAGCCTAGCGGGGCCCTCTGAGTTCACAAACGAAGTGCAACACCTCAGACAGGTGCTGCCATGTCCAGCTATCGCCAGTTATCGCTCGAGGAACGGTGTTCGATTGCCCGGCTTCATGAAGCCGGGCAATCGATCCGGCAAATCGCTGCAACTCTGGATCGCCAGCCGTCGACCATCGCGCGCGAACTGAAGCGCAACGCCGGTGCGCGGGTCGGCTACCAGCCCGCTTATGCGCAGCAACAAGCCCAGGCACGGCGTTGGACTGGCTCGCGGCTCGAACGCGACAAGACCCTGCGCGAAAATGTGCTCGACCGGCTTGCGATGGGCTGGTCCCCCGAGCAGGTCTCAGGGCGCCTCGCGCATGAGGCCGGGCGCAAGATCATCAGCCATGAGACCATCTATCGCTTCGTCTACACCCAGTTGAAGCGAACCAATGACAGGCTCTGGCGCTTCTATCTTCCTCGCGCCAAATACAAGCGCGGCTGGCGCACCAAGGGAGGCTGGCCCCGCTATGCCGATCGCCCTTCGATCCATGATCGCCCCCACAGCATCGCCACCCGCCAGCAAGCCGGCCACTGGGAGGCCGATGCCATGCTCTTCTCTTGCCCTGGTCAGGCCATCCTCGTCGCACATGAGCGCCACTCAAGGCTGACCATCGCTCTGCAGCAAAGCAGCCTCAAAGCTGACCCCGTCGCAGCAGCTCTTGTACGAATGCTGGGGCCAATGCCCGCCGCCTTGCGGCGCTCAATCACGTTCGACAATGGAACAGAGTTTAACCGGCATCAGCATATCGCCAACCAGCTCGGCCTCAGCACCTTCTTCTGCGATCCCCGCGCACCGTGGCAAAAAGGCGGCGTCGAAAATGCCATCGGCAGACTGCGACGAAGCCTGCCCAGAAAGACCGACGTCGACCAATTGCATCAGCTGAAAATCGATGACATTCTGGCTCTGTACAATCACACGCCCCGAAAATGCCTCGGCTTCCAAACCCCCGCTGAAGCCTTCCTCAACCCGTTGCACTTCAAATGTGAATCCACACCCGGGTCAAGCCCGGGGTGACGAGGGTGGTGGGCCGGCTCGTCGGGCGTCAGGCCGACGTCATGAGTTCGACCAAAGGCCGATAGCGCTGCACTCCAAACCCTCTCCCTCTGAGGGAGAGGGATGCGCAGACTACGCAGCGTGCTGCCTGGTCGAAGCTGGGAGAGGGGTAAGGGATCCGAAGGATCGCGCGAATCCGAAATCCGCTTCCCCCCATCACCGGCCAGCGGCGGCCTTCTCAAGCAACGGCCGCCACCATTGCTCATTCTTCAGATACCAGTCCAGCGTCTGGGCGAAGCCCTCGCTGAAGGTGCGGCGGGGCGCGTAGCCAAGTTCCGAGCGCGCCTTGGTTTCGTCAATCGCGTAGCGCCGGTCGTGCCCAGCGCGATCGGGGACGAAGGTCTTCAGCGTGTCCGATGCCTGTCCCCGCGCGGCTGGCGCATCGGGGAAGCGCTGCGCGAGCTGCGGATCGGCAGCGAAGGCGCGATCGACCGTCGCGCAAATCTCCTCGATAACGGTGAGATTGGGCAATTCCTGGCCGCCGCCGATATTATAGGTCTCGCCCGGTCGCCCGACCTGCAAAACCTTCTCGATGCCGTGGCAATGGTCCTCGACATGCAGCCAGTCGCGCACGTTCATGCCATCGCCATAAATAGGAAGGTTACGGCCATAGAGGCAGTTGAGCAGGAACAGCGGGATCAGCTTCTCGGGAAACTGGAAAGGGCCATAATTGTTCGAGCAATTGCTCGTCGTGACCTCAAGGCCATAAGTGTGGTGATAGGCGCGCACCAGATGATCCGAACCCGCCTTGCTGGCCGAATAGGGCGAGTTGGGCGCATAAGCGGTGGTTTCGCTGAACGCCGGATCGTTCGACCCGAGCGAGCCATACACCTCATCGGTCGAGACATGATGGAAGCGGTGCGGACGGCCTGTGCCGGTGTCAAGCCACAGCTTGCGCGCAGCCTTGAGCAGGCTGTGCGTGCCGATGACATTGGTCGTCACGAAGGCGTCCGGCCCTGTGATCGAGCGATCGACATGGCTCTCGGCAGCGAAGTGGACGATGGTGTCGATCTGCTTGCGGGCCAGCAGATCCTCGACGAGCGGCGTATCACAGATATCGCCCACCACCAGTTCGACATCGCTCAGGCCATCGAGATTGGCTGGATTGCCCGCATAAGTGAGCGCATCCAGAACCGTGACAACGTCGCCAGCATGATGGGCGCGCCAATAATGCACGAAGTTCGCGCCGATGAAGCCGGCACCGCCGGTGACGAGCAGATTAGCCATTCGCCTTGATCACTCCGAGCATGTCACGAAGATGGACGCGCCAGTGCGGCGCGGGTGCGCCGATGTGCGCAACGGTGCTGCTCTTGTCCAGAACCGAATAAGAGGGTCTTTGCGCCGGCGTGGGATAATCGCTGGTGCTGATCGGCAAGACCGGCACCGTCCGGCTCAGCAGGCCAAGCGCGACCGCTTCCTCCTGAATCGCTACGGCAAAATCATACCAGCTCGCCGCACCGCTGTCGGTCCAGTGATGGAGGCCGCTTGCCCGGACGGTTTGCAATCGCCAGAGGACGTCGGCCAACCCGGCGGCATAAGTCGGCGTGCCGATCTGATCGGCGACCACACGGACCTCGTCCCGCTCCGCCATCAGGCGCAGCATCGTCCGCACGAAATTAGGGCCGGTGTCGCCATAGACCCAGGCCGTCCGCACGATGAGGGCGTGCGGACACGCCGCAAGCACGGCTTCCTCCCCCGCCCGTTTGCTGGCGCCATAGACACCCAGCGGGGCAACGGGGCTGTCCGGCCGATAGGGCGTGCCCTGTGTGCCGTCGAACACGAAATCGGTCGAGACATGCACAAGGGTCGCGCCGCTCGAAGCCGCTGCCCGCGCCAGGTTGGCCGGCCCATCCGCGTTGATCCGCCAGGCAAGATCGCGTTCGCCCTCTGCCTTGTCCACGGCCGTATAGGCGGCCGCATTGAGTATGAGCGCGGGTTGGATCTCGGCGATGCACGCCGAAACCGCCGCCGCGTCCCCGATATCCAGCGCGGCCCGGTCCAGCGCGACTATGTCCGCATCCTCGGGCGCGCATCGCTGCAGCGCCTGGCCGAGCTGACCGCCGGCCCCCGTGATGATGACCTTCACGGGAAGGTCACCGCATCCGCCAGCGGCTTGCCCGCCATGTCCTTGGCCGAAAGCTGCGGTACGATGTCCCCCAATGGCCAGTCGATGCCGAGCGCCGGGTCGTTCCACAGCAGGCTGTGCTCATGGCTGGGATCGTAAAAGCCGCGGCACTTGTAGAGAAAGTCCGTGCCATCCTCCAAGCAAAGGAACCCGTGCGCCATGCCTTCGGGCACCCAGAGCATCCGCTTGTTGGCCGCGCTCAGTTCGACGCCCACCGATTTGCCGAAGGTCGGCGAGGACCGGCGCATATCCACAGCGACATCGAAGACCGCGCCGGCCGTGACCCGCACCAGCTTCCCCTGTGGGCCAGGCTGCTGATAGTGCAGCCCGCGCAGCACCCCGCGCGAGGAGCGGCTGTGATTGTCCTGCACGAAGTCGATATCGAGCCCGGCATCCTTGAACGCCCGCGCGTTCCAGCTTTCCAGAAAGAAGCCGCGCTCATCGCCGAAAACCTTTGGCTCGATGATGAAGACGCCATCAATGGCCGTTTCTATGAGGTTCATCAGGCTTTGCCGTCCAGCAGCTTGAGGAGATACTCGCCATAGCCGGACTTGCGCAGCGGCTCCGCGACGCGCAGCAGTTGCGCATCATCGATAAAGCCCATGCGCCAGCACAATTCCTCAGGGCAACAGATTTTGAGGCCCTGCCGCTCCTCCGTGATCCGGACATAATTGGCGGCGTCCGTCAGCGAGCCGTGCGTCCCGGTATCGAGCCAGGCATAGCCGCGGCCCATGAGCTCGACATTCAGCTCGCCGGCTTCCAGATAGACGCGATTGAGATCGGTAATCTCCAGCTCGCCCCGGGCTGAAGGCGCCAGCCCGGCCGCACGCTCCACCGCCTGCCCGTCGTAGAAATAAAGACCGGTCACGGCATAATTGGATTTGGGCTGCGCGGGCTTTTCCTCGATCGTCTGCGCCTTCCCATCGGCATCGAAAGAGACGACGCCGTAGGCTGTGGGGTCGCTGACATTATAGCCGAACACCGTCGCGCCATGCTCGCGCGCATTGGCGGCCTGCAACAGTTCGGTGAGACCATGGCCATAGAAGATGTTGTCGCCGAGGATCAGCGCGGACGGGTCCGTGCCGATGAAATCCGCACCGATATGATAAGCCTGCGCCAAACCTCGGGGCTCCGGCTGCACGGCATAATGCAGGTCCAGACCCAGCGCGCTCCCGTCGCCCAGCAAGGCCTGGAATGCCGCCTGATCATGCGGCGTGGTGATGATCATGATCTCCCGAATGCCCGCCATGATCAGCACCGAGAGCGGATAATAGATCATCGGCTTGTCGTAGACTGGCATGAGCTGTTTGGAGACGGCCTTGGTCAGTGGATAAAGCCTCGTCCCCGATCCGCCTGCCAGAATGATTCCCTTACGCAATAGCAACACTCCATGGCTGTGCCCGGACGGGCGCTCCGAGGTAACGCATCATCTTCACAATGCAAGGCGACCATTTTCGGCCGGTCCCGGGCCTGAACCATTTTGGCATGGCGGGATTATGCATCCATAGGACGAAAAGATCGTGAATCGCTTTGCGTTTTCATTTCAGAAAAATTAGCGGTTTCGGACCGATCGATCCTGCGATCAAAATTGTGCCGCCTGACGGGAGAAGACTGCATGGAAACAGTTTATGACTGGCTCTCTCTGGCGATATTTGCTGGCATCATCGTGCTGTTCCTCCAGCGCTCGTCGATGGAAAATCCGCCGGACCGGATGATCGACTATCTGCCGCCGGCGCTTGGCTGCGCCATTGCCAACCAGGCCGGCAATTATGCGATCGAGCATGACAGCATGATCATGCATGCCGCCGGGATTTTGCTGCTGGTCGGCGTGGTGGCCTATGTTTGGCTGGTGTTGAAGCCCAGTTTTAAATAGGCCTTGCGCCTGTTGGCGGCGTCGGGCTGCCGGCGCATCCACCGTGATTACGGCAAAAAGGGCGTGTTCCTGTGAGAATTACAATGATCGGCTCGGGGTATGTGGGCCTCGTCTCTGGCGCGTGCTTCGCGGATTTCGGCCATGACGTCATCTGTTTCGACAAGGACGAGGCGAAGATCACCGCCCTCCAGGAAGGCCGCATCCCCATCTTCGAACCCGGCCTCGATCATCTCGTCGCCAGCAATGTCGCGGCCGGCCGGCTGTCCTTCACGACGCAAGCGGCAGACGCCCTCGCCGACCCCGACGCGATCTTCATCGCCGTTGGCACGCCCTCGCGGCGCGGCGATGGCCATGCGGACCTGAGCTATGTGTACGGCGCGGCCGCGGAAATCGCGCCGTTCCTCAAGCGCTTCACCGTGGTGGTCGACAAGTCGACCGTGCCCGTCGGCACCGGCGACGAGGTCGAGCGGATCATTCGGGAGACCAACCCCGACGCCGATTTTGCCGTAATCTCCAACCCGGAGTTCCTGCGCGAAGGCGCGGCAATCGATGACTTCAAGCGTCCCGACCGCGTCGTGATCGGCGGCGATGATCGCCGGGCCCTGGACGTGATGCGGCAAATCTATCGCCCGCTCGTCATCGGCCGCTCGCCGGTGATCGAGATGAGCCGGCGCGGTGCGGAGCTGACCAAATATGCCGGCAACGCCTTTCTTGCGACCAAGATCACCTTCATCAACGAGATCGCCGATCTGTGCGAGAAGGTGGGCGCGGACGTGCATGAGGTCGCGCGGGGCATCGGCCTCGATAATCGGATCGGCGCCAAGTTCCTGCACCCCGGCCCCGGCTTTGGCGGCTCCTGCTTCCCCAAGGACACGCTCGCCTTGTTGAAGACCGCACAGGATTATGAGGCGCCGCAGCGGATCGTCGAAACGGTCGTCGCCGTGAACGATTCGCGCAAGCGCGCCATGGGGCGCAAGGTCATTCAGGCGATGGGCGGAGAAGTGCGTGGCAAAACCATCGCCGTGCTTGGTCTCACCTTCAAGCAGAATACGGATGACATGCGCGATTCGCCCGCCATCGCGATCATCGAGACGCTGCAGGACGCGGGCGCCGAGATCCACGCCCATGATCCCGAGGGCATGGAGCAGGCCAAGCTGGTGCTGCGCGACGTCACCTATTTCGGCAATGCCTATGACACGATGGCCGGCGCCGATGCGCTGGTGTTCATCACCGAGTGGGACGCCTTCCGCGCGCTCGATCTGGCGCGCATCAAGTCGCTGCTGAAGACACCGGTGATGATCGATCTGCGCAACCTCTACCCGCGCGATCTGGTCGAGGAGGCCGGCTTCTCCTACACGGCCGTCGGTCGGTAATTCGGCGGAACCGAGTTTCGTACCGACCGTTCTGACCTCGGCCTGGATGGATGCCCCACCAAATGGGGGCTTTTCATCCGGCCTTTGGGGCGGCCAATCGAACAATATGCGGTATCTTTACCTTAATGCTCGATAGGCACGTCCACGACTGACAGAGCAATCAGGGGGTTCATTTGACGATACGCAAAGCTGTCTTCCCGGTCGCCGGGCTTGGCACCCGCTTCCTGCCCGCCACCAAGGCGGTGCCGAAGGAAATGCTTCCCGTCGTCGATCGCCCGCTGATCCAATATGCCGTCGATGAAGCGCTGGAAGCCGGCATCGAGACGATGATATTCGTCACCGGGCGCGGCAAGGGCGCCATCGAGGACCATTTCGATATCGCCTTCGAGCTGGAGCGGACGCAGGCCGACCGCGGCAAGAGCGTCGCGGCGCTGGAAGGCACGCGCCTGACGCCCGGCAATGCGATCTTCGTCCGGCAGCAGGAACCCCGTGGCCTTGGCCATGCGATCTGGTGCGCGCGTGATATCATCGGCGATGAGCCCTTTGCCATCATCCTGCCGGACGAGCTTCTCGTCGGCCGTCAGAAGGGATGTCTGGCCCAAATGATCGAGCAATATGAAAAAGTCGGCGGCAATCTGGTCTGCGCATTGGAAGTCCCGATGGACGAAACGCCCAGCTATGGCGTGATCGATCCGGGCGCCCGCGACGGCGTGCTGACCGAAGTTCGGGGCCTGGTCGAGAAGCCGGCGCTGGGCACGGCGCCCTCCAACCTGATGCTGCCCGGCCGCTATATTCTGCAACCCGAGGTCATGGCCCTGCTTGCCACGCAAGAGGCTGGGGCGGGCGGCGAAGTGCAGCTCACCGATTCCATGGCGAAGCTGATCGGCCAGCAGCCCTTCCACGGCGTGACCTTCGATGGCGAGCGCTTCGACTGCGGCTCGAAGCTCGGCTTTGCCCAGGCCAATTTCGCGCTCGCCTGCCGCGACGATGCCATGGGCGGCGATCTCAAGAGCTGGGCTCGCGATTTCCTCGCCTGAGAGGCCTGCCAGCGCCCAGTAGCGAACATAGGCTTGCGCAGCAGCGCCTGACGCAAGCACGATCTTCAGACCGATCGGCACATAAAAAAGGGCGGATCCAGCGATCCGCCCTTTTTCTTATCTCGTCGGGTCTATCGACCCGGGCAGGAACCCTCAGTGCTTCTTGTTCGCCCAGATGTTCTGGTACGACATGTAAGCCAGCACCGTCGCGAACAGCAGGAAGATCACCACGGCGATGCCGGTGCTCTTGCGCGCTTCCATCTTCGGCTCGGCCGTCCACATCAGGAAGGCAGCGACGTCCGTGGCCATCTGGTCGACGGTCGGCTTGGGCTGACCCTCGCCATAGGTCACCTGACCCTCGGCCGTCAGCGGCGGCGCCATCGCGAGATTGAGGTTCGCGAAGTACGGGTTGTAGTGCAGCCCTTCCGGCGTCTTCGCGTCGGGGAACTTGCGCAGCAGTTCGGCCGGCTGCTCACGATAACCGGTCAGCAGCGCATGAACATAGTTCGCACCGTCATGACGGGCCTTGGCGATCAGCGAAAGATCCGGCGGAATGGCGTTGTTGTTGGCGGCAGCGGCAGCCACGCTGTTCGGGTAGACCAGCGGGAACTTGTCCGCCGGCACGCCTGGACGCGTGCTGGGTTCACCCGTGCTGGGGTCGATCGACGGCACCTGACGGGCTGCGGCGATCGCCTTGATCTCGGCTTCATTATAGCCAAGGTCGGCGAGGCTGCGGAACGCCACCTGATGGATCGAGTGACAGGCCGAGCAGACTTCCGTGTAGACCTGGAAGCCGCGCTGCAACTGCGCGCGATCGAATTTGCCGAACGGCCCTTCAAAGCTGAAGCCAGCCTTTTCGGGGTGGAGGTGGAACTCCTTCTCAGCCGTGGGCTGCGGCGGCTCGCTCACATAAGCGACCCCACCCCAGATGAAGCTGAGCAGCAGCATGCCGGAGAAAAACAGGCCGACAAGGAAGGCCAGGACACGAACCATTGACGGACCCCTTAATTAAGCTGCGCCGGTGGGCTGGGTATCGCTGCCCATGCCCGGAGGTGCAGACTGTTCTCCCTCGAACTTGCCCTTGGCCAGCACCGCTTCGGTAATCGAACCGGGGAGCGGCAGCGGCCGCTCGATGGACGCAATGATCGGCAAGATGATCAGGAAGTGCGCGAAATAATAAGCCGAAGCGATCTGGCTGATCATGACATAGGGCTCTTCCGCCGGTGCGCCGCCGCAATAGCCGAGCACGAGCACGTCCAGAATGAGCAGCCACCAGAACTTCTTGAACAGCGGGCGGTAGTTGCCCGAGCGGACCGGCGAGGTGTCGATCCACGGCAGGAAGAACAGCAGCAGAATGGACGAGAACATCGCCATCACGCCGAGGAGCTTCGCGGGAACCAGCACGATACCGGTGAACGGGATCACCAGATCCATCGTGAAGGCGCGCAGAATGGCGTAGAACGGCCAGAAGTACCATTCAGGCACGATGTGCGCCGGCGTCGAAAGCGGGTTGGCCTGGATATAGTTATCCGGGTGGCCCATCGAATTCGGCGCGAAGAACAGCACCAGTGCGAACAGGATGAGGAACACGCCAAGGCCGAAACCGTCCTTCGCCGTATAATAGGGATGGAACGGCACCGTATCCTGCGGCCCCTTCACTTCCACACCGGTCGGGTTGGACGAGCCGGGAATGTGCAGCGCCCAGATGTGCAGGATGATGACACCCGCGATCACGAAGGGCAGCAGATAGTGGAGCGAGAAGAAGCGGTTGAGCGCGGCATTGCCAGGCGCGAAGCCGCCGAGCAGCCAGGTCTGGATCGGCTCACCCACCACCGGAATGGCGGCGAAGAGGCCGGTAATCACCTGCGCGCCCCAGAAGCTCATCTGACCCCAGGGGAGCACATAGCCCATGAACGCCGTCGCCATCATCAGCAGGAAGATGACCACACCGAGCAGCCACACCATTTCGCGCGGCGCCTTGTACGATCCGTAATAGAGGCCGCGGAAAATGTGGAGATAGACGACGATGAAGAAGAAGCTCGCGCCGTTGGCGTGCGCATAACGCAGCAGCCAGCCCGAGTTCACATCGCGCATGATGTGCTCGACGCTGTCGAACGCCACGCCGGCATTCGCCGCATAGTGCATGGCGAGGATGATGCCGGTGATCAGCTGGATCGTCAGCGCGACGCCCGCGAGGACACCGAAGTTCCAGAAATAGTTGAGGTTGCGCGGCACTTCGTAGCCGCCGCCGACGGCGTTGTAGACGAAGCGCGGGAGCGGCAAGCGCTCATCCACCCACTTCATCACGGGATGCTTCGGCGTGTAATGCTCAGCCCAGGGAAAGCTCATTATCTTTATCCTCAGCCTACGAGAATGGCGGTGTCGGAGGTGTACTTATACTGCGGAACCACTAGGTTCTTCGGCGCAGGCCCCTTGCGGATGCGCGCGGCAGTATCATAGCTCGAACCGTGGCACGGGCAGAAATAACCGCCGAACTCGCCCCGGTTCTCACCCTCGCCGGCACCGAGCGGCACGCAACCCAGATGGGTGCACACGCCCATGGTGATCAGCCACTGCTTCTTGCCGTCGACCGTGCGCTCTTCCAGCGTCTGGGGATCGCGCAGGGTGGAGACGTTGACGGCGTCCGCTTCGGCAATTTCCTTGTCCGTCAGATGCCGCACGAACAGCGGCTGCGAGCGGAACACCGTCTTGATCGCCTGGCCGGCCTGGATCGCCGACAGATCGACTTCCGTCGTCGCCTGCGCCAGCACGTCCGCACTCGGACTCATCTGGGTAATCAGCGGATACAGAACGGCGAGACCGCCAACACCAGCGAAACTCACGGCTGCGATGTTGATGAAGTCGCGACGACGCACGCCTTCGCCATCGTCCATGACAGCTTCCGTCCCTTGCACTTCAGTGGCCATGCTTTGTCATTGCCTCCCTTTGTCCACGATCGCCCGAGAGCGTCGTGCACGCCGAAATCTCGATTCGGGCGCCAGTCGATCGCGCGGTCGAACCGAAAGGCTTCCTTATTGGCCGGAAGTCCGCTCGTCCGCCGAATGATACGACACACCGCACGCCAGGATGGTCCCGGCGCGTTCGGGCGCCTGATAGCGCCCTTGATTGCGATTTGCCAACCTTCAATTTCGTGGCCCGCCCGCCTTTTTCCAGCCGGGCGCAAGAGGGGTGGGATTGCGCAAGGGCCGTGGCTAGGAGGTAAGGATGCGCATCGCCCTCTATCAGCCCGATATCGCCGGCAATGTCGGCACCATCCTGCGACTGGCCGCCTGCTGGCAGATCCCGGTCGACATCATCCTTCCCTGCGGCTTTCCGGTGTCCGACGCGCAGCTGCGCCGGGCGTCCATGGATTATGGCGCGCAGGCCGATGTGACGCGGCATGTGGACTTTGAGAGCTTCCTCGCCGAGCGGCTGAAGGATGGCGCGCGTCTGGTGGCGTTGACCAGCGTGGGCAGCGTGCCCCTGCCTCAGGCCAGCTTCCAGCGCGACGACATCCTCTTGCTGGGCCGCGAGAGCGCCGGTCTGCCCGAGGCGATCCACGCACAAGCGGCTTTGCGCGTGCGGATTCCCATGGCGCCGGGCTTTCGCTCCTTGAACGTCGCGGTAGCAACTGGCATCGCGCTTGGCGAAGCTCTCAGACAGACCGGACTTTTCCCCGCATGACTTCCACCGCTCCCAACAGCCTCGACGATCAACAGCTGGCCGCCCGCGCCTGGTTCGAAAGCCTGCGAGACCGGATTTGCGCCGCGTTCGAAGCGATCGAGCGCGAGGCCGGCAGCGATGCGGCGTTCGATTATCTGTCCTGGTGGCGCGAGAGTGACGGCCAGCCCTCCGGCCCGATCGAACAGGGCGGTGGCGGCGGCGGCGTGCGCGGGGTGATGAAGGGCAAGGTGTTCGAGAAGGTCGGGGTGAATGTCTCGACGGTCGGGGGCGCCTTCTCGCCCGAATTCGCTCGTACGATCCACGGCGCGGGCGAAGAGCAGCCGGGCTTTTTCGCCACCGGCATCAGCCTCGTGGCGCACATGGCCAATCCGCATGTGCCGGCCGTGCACATGAACACGCGCATGCTGGTGACGACCAAGCGCTGGTTCGGCGGCGGCGCGGACCTCAATCCGCCCATCGTCTATGAGGAAGACACGGCGGACTTCCATGACACGCTGCGCCGCGCCTGCGATGCGCATGACGAGAGCTACTATCCGCGCTTCAGCAAATGGGCGGAAGAGTATTTCTACATTCCCCACCGGCAGGTTCACCGGGGCGTGGGCGGGATTTTCTACGACCATCTCGAAGGGCCGTTCGAGGAGAGCTTCGCCTTCACCCAAGCGGTGGGCGAGGCGTTTCTGGAGGCCTTTCCGCGAATCGTGCGCCGCCGCATGGGATTGCCATGGACGGCGGAGGAGGAAGCGCAGCTGCTCGAATGGCGCGGCCGCTATGTCGAGTTCAACCTCGTGCATGATCGCGGCACGCTGTTCGGCCTCAAGACCGGCGGCAATATCGACGCGATCCTGATGAGCCTGCCGCCGCGCGTCACCTGGAGCTGAACGGCGCTCCGGCTGCCGGCGCACCCGCCGTCGCCCGGTAAAGCGCGGCGCAGATCAGCACGACGAGCACCGTGCGGGCGGTTTCGACCAGCGCCGAGACCATCGCGATCAGCAGATCGGCGATGTCGGCGGGCAGCAGGAGCTCGGCGACCACCCCGACGACGGAGGTGAGCACGACCCCCAGCACAATCATCATGATGAAAATGAGGCCGAGCACGCCGAACACGCGCCACCCGTTCCCCCGCGTCAGCGCGGCACTGCGCTGGAGGATAGTGAGCGGGTTGCGCTGCGACTCCGCTGCGGCGACCGGCGCGATCAAGGCCAGCCGGCCGATCAGATAGCAGCCGGGCAGAATGAACAGCATGAAGCCGCCCATTGCGCCCAGTCCCTGCAGCAGATTCGCAAGGAAGAAACCGGGCAGGACTGGCAGTGCCATGACCAGAGCCTCCCGCACCGTCGGTCGCTCGCCGCGCAGCAGCAGCGCGTGCATCGCCAGCACGGCGAAGGACGAGATGGCGGCGAAGGCCAGCAGCGCGGGCCAGTTCAGCTCGGCATATTGGGTCAATCGCGCCAGCATCATGTCGTTGGTGGCGTTCTCGGCCAGTGGCTCGGGCTGCTTCACGAGCTGCTCGGCCACCAGAGCGGGCAGGAACATGAACATGCCGGCCACGGCGCCCAGAATGTCACGGTTTGCCGCGCCCATCTGCTTGGCGTCGTCCCATATCGCTGCCAGATCGATCCTGCTCAACCGCTTGTGCTCCCGTTTGCGCGCTCGATAGGCAATATCTGCCCCGCGCGCCATAGGCGAGCCTTGCCTTGCCAAATTTGGTCGCAGATCGCATCTCGGGCGGGATGACCGCCCCTTCCCTCCCCGAACAGGATTTCCCGGCCAGCCCTGAGTGGCGGATCGAGCCGGGATTGCTCGATTATGAAAGCGCGCTGGCCGATATGGATGCGCGCGTCGCGGCGATTGCGGCGGGCGAGGCGCGCGAGCGCATCTGGCTTGTCGAGCATCCTCCGCTCTACACTGCGGGCACCAGCGCGCTCTCGACCGATCTTCTGGCACCAGTCTTTCCCGTCCATGTCACGGGGCGCGGCGGGCAATATACCTATCACGGCCCCGGCCAGCGCGTCGTCTACCTCAATCTCGATCTGGGCCGACGCGGACGCGATGTGCGGCGCTTCGTCCGCGCGCTCGAGCAGTGGATGGTCGCCGCGCTGGCCGATCTCGGGGTCGAGGCCTGGACCGTCGATGGCCGCGTCGGCGTCTGGACGCAGGGGCCGCACGGGGCGGAGGCCAAGATCGGCGCCATCGGCGTGCGGGTCCGCAAATGGGTGACCCTGCACGGCCTCTCCATCAATGTCGCGCCGGACCTTGGCCATTATAGCGGCATCGTGCCCTGCGGAATCAGCGATCTGGGCGTCACCAGCCTGGCTGATCTGGGACGCCCGGCCGACATACACCACCTCGATGCCATTCTCCAATCGCATCTGCTGGCCATGCTGGCAGCGCTTGACTCCGACGGCGGGTGAACGGCCGCAGCCATGGGGTGGTCGGGTTCCACGGCCCCTTGAGCCCTGCGGCATCCCTCTTTAAGACCGGCTCTTCGTGCTGCCGAGGGGGCCTCGACCGATCGGGAAATCGGCCACGACCAAGAAGACCAGAAAGGATGCCGCTGATGCGCAAGACCCATGTTCCCCTTCTTCTGCTCGCGGCCATGGGCGGCCTCGCGCTCGCGGGCTGCGACGGCGCCGAGGACGCGCCGGGCAACACGGTCGAAATGCGCGACATGAATGTGCTGGAAGGCACGGTGAACGATTCGATGACCGATCTCGATGCCGTGAAGGCCGATGGCCTCGGCGCGGTCGGCAATGCCGGCAGCGTCAGCCGCAAGCAGACGAGCGAGCCCGCCGCCAATGCCAGCTCCGAAGACACTGAGACCGTCGCCTCGGAGTAACCCTACTTCAGCCCGAGCAGCTTGTGGGTCTGGAGGGACAGTCGCCAGCGGCTGTCTGACAGGACAAGCGCGATGGCGGCCTCCCGGTTAGCGGCATTGGCCTCCGGGGTCCCGCTGTCCATCGGCTGCACAAGAAACTGGCCGAAGTCCCAATCCAGCAGCTCGGCCGGGTCGATTCCAGGCTGTGGCCAGACCAGCTTGAGCTCATCGCCCCGACGCTGCGTCACGCTACTGCCGGCCTTGGGGCTGATGCAGAGCCAATCGACGCCCGGCGTCGCCGCCAGCGTGCCATTGCTCTCCACCGCGATTTCAAAGCCGGCGGCATGGAGCGCCTCAATCAGCGCCGCATCGAGCTGCAGCATCGGCTCGCCGCCGGTGATGACCACGAACCGCTGGCCGGCCTCATCACCCCAGAGATCGGCCACGGCCTGCGCGAGCGCCCGCGCCTCGCCGAAGCGGCCTCCATTCTCCCCGTCCGTCCCCACGAAATCCGTGTCGCAAAACTGGCAGATCGCACTCGCCCGATCCTGCTCCCGCCCGGACCAGAGATTGCAGCCGGCAAAGCGCAGGAACACCGCCCGGCGACCGGCCTGCATCCCTTCCCCCTGCAAGGTGAGGAACATTTCCTTGACGGCGTAGCTCATGCGGGCGGCTCAGGGATGCGTCGCGTAACGCGTCGGGTCGGGCAGGCCGGCTTCCTGATAACCCTTCGCGCGCAAACGGCAGCTATCGCACAGGCCGCAATGCAGGCCTTCGGGCGTCGGATCGTAGCAGGACCAGCTCATGCCGGCGTCCAGCCCCAACCGCGCGGCCTCGGCGGCGATCTGCGCCTTGCTCATATATTGGAGCGGGGTTGCGATCTGCACCGGCGCGCCTTCCACGCCCTGCTTGGTGGCCAGCGATGCCATATGCTGAAACGCGGCGATGAACTCCGGCCGGCAATCGGGATAACCGGAATAATCCAGCGCGTTCACCCCGATGTAGATGCGCTCTGCCCCCACCACCTCGGCCAGTCCAAGCGTGAGCGAGAGGAAGATCGTGTTGCGCGCCGGCACATAGGTGATCGGAATGCCCTCACCCACGCCCTCCTTGGGCACGTCGATGTCGGCGGTCAGCGCCGATCCGCCGAACAGCGAGAGGTCGAGCGGCAGCACGACATGGCGCTCCACCTCAAGCGCGGCCGCCACCCGCTTGGCGGCCTCCAGCTCGACACGGTGGCGCTGCTGATAATCGATGGTGAGCGCCGCCAGACGAAACCCCGCCTCGCGCGCCAGTCCGCCGGCGACCATCGAGTCGAGTCCGCCGGAAAGGAGGACAACCGCCATGGGGCCGTGCGATGCAGACGATATCGGTGACATGATGCCCCGCGCTAGCGCAAATCCCCTGCCCCTGTCACGGGATGAGATGATTTGGCGTTTTTCGAACGGGCGCTCGGGCGGGAGAACGCCGTTGCGGCAGTGCTAGCCCCTCCTCTTTAGGGGATCGTTGCGAAAGGGGTGATTGGGTCTTTTTCGTAAGCGACGGCGGATCTGGGTGCGTACTAGGGCCCTGAAGAGGGCGGCGTTTCGGCATCGGGAGGC
Source organism: Sphingobium sp. B8D3A (assembly GCF_025961995.1). Lineage (NCBI taxonomy): Bacteria > Pseudomonadati > Pseudomonadota > Alphaproteobacteria > Sphingomonadales > Sphingobiaceae > Sphingobium > Sphingobium sp. B8D3A. Next base: position 3,148,228 of record NZ_JAOQOS010000001.1, read on the forward strand.
CGCCCTCTTGGCGTTCTGGTGTCTGGCTCAAGCCAGTTTAAGCGATCGCTTCATGTTGTAGGCAAGGGCGAGCAGAAAGCAGTGACTTCGGTTTGCTTTCAGGCCGTTATAGCGCACCGCCGTAAACCCCATCCATCGCTTGAGCGTGGCGAACACGCCCTCGACCTGGGCACGGATGGGGGAGATCAGGTCGTTGTGGCGGCGCTGCAAGGGTGTAAGCGGCGGGCCGCCGCCCCAAGTCTTGTGCATGATCCGCGGCTTGATCCCGGCTGCCTTGAGCCACTGTCGCCGCGCCCGCTTGGCATAGGCCTTGTCGGCATAGACCGCCTGCTCGTCGCCGCACACGAGGCGCTCTGCCATGTCGGTGTCGGCCACATTTGCTCCGGTCAGTACCAGCCGGCGGATCAGGCGGCTGTCCTGATCCGTGCCGATATGCACCTTGTAGCCATAATGCGCGCGATGCTTGCGCATGGTCAGCGTCGCATCATCGTCCACTGCCTCGCGCGTGCCGCTGCTCGAGCCGGGGCGGAAGGGCGTTGCCACCAGCGAGGCATCGATCATCGTGCCGCGCTTGAGCACGAGACCGCGCGCCTCCAACTGGCGCGAGAACGCGCCAAACAGCTTTTCACTCAGCCCGGCCTCGGCCAGGCGATTGCGGAACCGGCACAGCGTCGTGTGATCGGGCGACGACGCTTCGAGCGGCAGGCCGATGAACCGCCGGAACGACACCCGATCGTTGATCGCCTCTTCCAGATCGGCATCCGACAGCCCATAGAACTGCTGTAAAAGCAAGGCCTTGAGCATCAGTAACGGCGGAAACGGCGGCCGTCCGCCCCCTTGATCGAGCCGCACCAGCAGCTTCTCGAACCGATACCACCGCACGTCCTGCGATAGCCGATCCAGGCTCTCGTTCCGACCAAGTTTGGGCGATACCCAACCCTCCGCAAAACCGAGCTGACCTGTCATCACCTGCCTCCTCAACGCAAGGCAAGTGAATCAAATGTCACACCGTTTTGCAACGATCCCCTTTAGAGGAGGGGAGACATGTCGTCAGCGCCCCGCAGCACCCGGGCGGCAGGCCCCCACCCGTCGGGCTTCCATCTCATGCGCAAAAGGGAGTCCATCGGACACGCCCTGCGACGAAATCTGCACGAGCCGCGAGGTCTCGATCCGCAGATCGGTGCGACCACGGCCGCCCTCGCCGCAGTCATAGGATGCCGCGACGGCACGCGGCGACTGGCGAATCAGGTAACGCTCGCACTGCCGATAGGGGTGCTTGGGCTGGAGCAACTGGCTGCCATCGCTGATGCAAATCCGGCGCGCAGCCTGATTGCTCCCCCGCTCGAGCAGCTCCCATTCGCCCGATTCGACCGCATCCAGCCCGCCGGCCTGCGGCGCCTGCGCCTTGGACATGGGCGCCAGCAAGCTGCCCAGCGCAAGCCCTATCGCCAGCATCGCTGCCTTAAATGCCATGTCGCTTCAGCCACTTCTTCGTTTGCAGGCGGCAACGGCCGACGAGGCCGGATACCTCAATATTTCAACGATGGAAATGCACGGCTTGTCGCAGATTGTCAAATCTGCCGGCGGGCGTGCGCCTCAGTGCGGGGCCTGCAACTCGGCCAAGGTGATATCGAAAATCCGCGAACAGAACGCGCAGTCGACCGCGATCACCCCGCGCTCGTCGGCCATGGAGGTGCGCTCGGCGGGGTCGAACCGGCCCAGCACGCCGCGAATCCGCTCCGGGTCGCACCGGCAGCCCTTGCGCAAATCGGCGCTGGAGAGCGCGCGAATCTCGTCTTCCTCATGGAACAGGCGCCAGGCGATATCCTCCAGCCCCAGTGCGGGATCGGTCAGTTCTTCCTCGGACAGGGTATTGCCGAGGATCATGACATGCTCCCAATCGGGATGATCGTGCCGCACATGCAGCCGCTCCCGCCCCACCTCGCCTTCGGGCAGATGCTGCAGGAGCATGCCGCCGCCAATGCAGCCCTCTTCCGCATCGTGCCGAACCGCGATTTTCACGATGCTCGGGATCTGCTCGGACTGGGCGAAATAATGCTCCGCCGCCGCGCCGAGGCCGGTGCCCTCGAGCGGGACGATGCCCTGATAGCGCTCGCCCGTGACCGCCTGATCGAAGGTGATCGCCAGATAGCCCTTGCCGAACAGACCGAACAGCGTGGGATTTTCGCCCAGCTCGGCGAGGCGCTGCTCATCGAACTGCGCATAACCGCGCACCGCGCCGCCCATATAATCGGCGACCAGCAGCGACACCGCACCCTGCTCGGTCTGCGCCTGCAGGGTGAGTTGGCCCTCATCATCCTTGAGCATAGCGCCGAGCAAAGCGGCCAGCACGAGGGCCTCGGCCACCAGCTTCTCGATGACGGGCGGATAACGATGGGCGGCGAGCACATCGTTCAGCGCAGGGCCAAGGCGCACGAGCCGACCACGGACATTGCGGGCAGGCAGGGCGAAACCGAGGACGCGGTCCTCTGTGCGGGTAGGATCGAATTCTGACATGGCGCCTAGATAGGCACTCCCCTCACGAAAGTCTAAGGGGCGAGAGTCTAAGGCGCCGCCTGCGAGGAAGCAGGCGGATGAGGCCGCGCCTCCAGCCGGGCCCGCAACCAGCGCCGCGATGGTGTCTCGAACAGGCGGGAGAGCACCGCGATGATGACCACGCTGGTCATAAAGATCAGAAAGAAGGCCGGCTCGCGCGCCATTTGATGGTCGGTCGCCAGACCCGGCACAGCGAGCAGCAGCACCAGCTGGACGGGAAAGTGCCACAGATAAATGCCGTAGCTGGCATCCCCCAGCCAGCGCGTCCGCTGTAACAGGCTCGCCCGCAGGCAGGGCTCCAACAGGGCGGCCAGCAGCACGATCGCCATGCTGAACAGCGGAACAGAGAGATAGCGCCGAATATCGAGACTATCGTCCCAGCTCGTCCATCCCCCTGCCCCCAGCAGCAGAACGACCAGCACGGAGAGCCAGATGGCGCGATTGGCGTGAACAGCAAACAGCGCCGCGCCGCCGAAGAAACCTGCCGCGCACATGAAGAGGATGTAGCCCTCGAACAGGAAGCATCCGGCGATGGCCGCTGCGGCCAGCAGGGCGGGCCCAAGCACGCCCGCGCGAAACAGCACCGGCAGGCTCAGCCAGAACAGCGCGTAGACGAGAAGCTCGATAGACACCGACCAGATCGGCGCATTGAAACTGTAGACCACCGTCGGCCACCAGTTGGAGGCAAGGCCAAGATGCAGCAGAAAATTGCCCAGCGTATTGTGCTGGTAGACGAGGAACGCGCCGAATTTTGCCTGCGCGATTCCCTGCAAGCCCGCCACGATCAGCAACGTCAGCACGTGAAGCGGATAGAGGCGCGCGACCCGGTTCACGACAAAGTCGCGCGTGCTGCTTTTCCGGCCATGATAGACATGGGCGAAGACGAAGCCGGATATCACCCAGAAGAGCTGCACGGCATATTTGCCATGCTCATAGAGCCAGCTGGCCTGCTCGAAAAAGGGCTGCTGCGGGCGGAAGCCGGCCATCGCCCGCTCGGCGCCCGGCGGGTAGAAGAAATGCTGATAGTGCCAGAAGATGATGACCAGCGCGGCCACGCCACGCATCGCATCGATCAGCAGAAAATGCCCCGACGTCCGCTCGGGCGGCGCGAACAGCGCGGCAATCCGCCGTGCCCCGGCGCCGATCATGCGTGAATGATGCCGGAGCGCGCGTTGGGCGCCCCGGCATATCCTGTGGGACTCCGGCACGGCGCCGGATGTCCTATACGTGGCCTAAGACGGACCAACATTCAGATGATGGCCGCCAGCGCTGAGTGACGGCTGGTCCTAGCCAATCAGGCCCGCCGCCCAGAGCAGCACCGACTTCTGGGCATGGAGCCGGTTCTCGGCCTCATCCCAGATCAGCGACTGCGGACCATCGATCACCTCTTCCAGCACCTCTTCCCCGCGATGGGCGGGAAGGCAGTGCAGGAACTTGGCATCGGGCTTGGCGCGGGCCATCAGCGCGGGCGTCACCTGATAGGGCATCATCGCGCGCAACTTGGCGTCGCCGCCGGCCTGACCCATGGAAATCCATGTGTCGGTCACAACGACATCCGCGCCGCTGGCCGCCTCCACCGCATCGCGGGTGAGCGTGATCGTCGCACCCCCGGCCCGCGCTGCCTGCGCAAAGCGCGGATCGGGATCGAACCCTTCCGGCACGCCGATGCGCACGTCGAACTTGAACAGCCCGGCCGCCTCGATGATCGAGTGCAGCACATTATTGCCATCCCCCAGCCAGGCCCACTGGCTGCCCGGCAAGGCGAGGCCATGCTCGATGACAGTCAGCAGATCGGCCATGATCTGGCAGGGATGCGAGAGGTCGGTCAGGCCGTTGATCACCGGAACGGTCGCATGATGCGCCATTTCCTCGATCTTGGCGTGATCGTCGGTGCGGATCATGATGAGATCGACCATGCGGCTCAGCACGCGGGCGGTATCCGCCACCGTCTCGCCACGACCGAGCTGGGTCGTGCCGCTGTCCAGGATCAGCGACGAACCACCGAGCTGGCGGATCGCCATGTCGAAGCTCACACGCGTACGCGTCGAGTTCTTCTCGAAGATCATGGCGAGCGTGCGACCCGCCAGCGGCGCGTCCTTGTCGACAGCGCCCTTGGGCATGCCCGCGCGCGCGGCCTTGCGGGCCATCGCATCGTTGAGAATGGCCGCGAGCGCGTCGCCGCCTGCATCCGTGAGATTGCGGAAATGCCGGATCATGATGCGTTCGCCTCTGCCTTGATGCTGGCGGCCCCAGCGGAGAGTTTGGCGATCGCTTCGTCGATATGAGACTGCTCGATCACCAGCGGGGGCAGGATGCGCACGACATTCTCGCCGGCCGCCACGGTCAGCAGGCCATGATTGTCGCGCAGATGCGCCACGAAGTTGCGCGCCTCCACCTGCGGCTTCAGCTTCACGCCGAGCATGAGGCCGAGGCCACGCACTTCCTCGAAGACATCGTCATGATTGGGGATAAGCTGCTCCAGCGCACCGCGCAGCCGCTCGCCGGTTGCAGCGACCTGCTCCAGGAAGCCCGGCTCCAGCAGCACGTCGAGCACCGCCATGCCCGCCGCCATCGCCAGCGGATTGCCGCCATAGGTACTGCCATGGGTGCCGAACACCATGCCCTTGGCGGCTTCTTCCGTCGCAAGGCAGGCGCCGAGCGGGAAGCCGCCGCCAATACCCTTGGCCACGGCCATCACGTCGGGCTTCACGCCATAATGCTCATGCGCGAAGAACTTGCCGGTGCGGCCATAGCCACATTGCACTTCATCGAGCACCAGCAGCAGCCCGTGCTTGTCCGCCGCCTCGCGCAGGCCCTTGATGAAGTCGGGCTTGCCGGCGGTCAGACCGCCCTCGCCCTGCACCGTCTCCACGAGGAAGCCGGCGGTCTCATCGTCGATCTTGGAGAGCGCCGTCTCCAGATCGTTGAACGCGACATAATCGAAGCCGGGCAGAAGCGGCTCGAACCCGTCGCGCATCTTGGGCTGGTCGGTGGCGCTGATCGTGCCCAAAGTCCGCCCGTGAAAGGCGTTCTTGAACGTGATCAGCTTGTGCCGCTGCGGGTTGCCATTGGCGAAGTGATAGCGCCGCGCGGTCTTGATCGCGCATTCCACCGCTTCCGCGCCGCTGTTGGTGAAGAACACCGTATCGGCAAAGCTGTTCTCGACAATGCGCTGCGCAAACGCCTCACCCTGCGGCGAGCCGTAGAGGTTGGAGACGTGCATGAGCGTCGCGGCCTGCTCGGCAATCGCTTTCACGAGGTGCGGGTGGCCATGGCCCAGCGCATTGACCGCGATGCCGCTCGCAAAATCCAGATAACGCTCGCCGCGCTCGCCGATCAGATAGCAGCCCTCGCCTCGCACCGGACGCACATCGCACCGGGGATAAACGGGCATGAGCGGGGTGATAGACATAAGACTACTCTTCCTTCCTCGCACGGCTTTTCAAACAGAAAAAGGCGGCCCGTGCGAGGCCGCCATCGTCAGGGGGTGGCTATAGCTGGATGCGGACTGGTTGGCAAGAAAAGCGCCTAGCGGACCTTCACCACCGCCGGGACACCGACCGCGAGAGCACCGGGGGGCACATCCGTCATCACCACCGCGTTGGCGCCAATGGCGGCGCCATCGCCAATCGTGACGCGCCCCATGATCACGGCACCGGCGCCAATGTTCACATTGCGCCCGATAATCGGGGCTTCATCCAGCCGCTGCAGGGACCGCAAGCCCAGCGTGCAGTTCTGCCGAATGATCGATCCATCGCCAATGATGCTGGCCCCATGCACCACGATGCCGCCCTGATGCTCGACGATCACGCCCCGGCCGATCGTCGCGGTATAGGGAATCTCGATGCCATAGACATTGCGGCAATGCCGGTAGCCCCAGCGATAGATCATACTGAGCGGCGCCCGCAGCAGCTTGGAGCGCACCGTCATCCGCCAATTGCCGAACCGGTGCCAGAATAAGGTGCGGAAACCCGGCCGGGTCCATTCGCGCCCATGCGCCGCATAATCCTCGCGCACGAGCTGACACATGTCTTTGAAGCTCATGGCCGCGCACTCCCTTCTGCGCCCTTATATTCGATGAGGCGGGCCGGCGCTCCCCCGCGCGCGCGCAGATGATAGCGCGCCAAGCCGCCGAATTGCGCGAACTTGCCGAGCATCATCCACAGACCATAGCCCATGGCGAAGCGCAGCGGCGACCCCGCCGCGCGCTTGCGGGCCGCGATCCGCACGACCTGCGCGGGATACATCAGCACCATCGCAAGCGCAGCCCAGATCAGCGGCGCCACGCCCGACACCAGCCCGAGCAGGATCGCGCCCAGGATGAGGAGCGGGATCATACCGCCCCACAGCAGGATGCTGTTGCGCTGGCGGCGCCAGCTCGGAAATGCCGCATCGCCATGGCGCGCGACATGCTCTGCAAAGGCATAGCCGGCCCGGCGCGCACGCAGCCATTGTTGGCGCGCATGATGAATGTCGGCATCATGCAGTGTCATTTCCGCGTCGATCCGCCGGACCTGCCAGCCCATCCGACCAAGACGCAGGCAAAGGTCGGGCTCTTCGCCGGCAATCAGGCTGCCGTCATAGCCATCGGCTTGCGACAGAGCCGCCACGCGGAACAGCACATCGCCGCCACAGGCCTCGACCTGCCCGATGGGGACATTCCATTCATCGTCGCACAGCGCGTTGTAGAAGCTGGCAGCGGGGAAGCGCTCGCGACGCCGCCCGAAGACCGCGCACAGTCCCGGCTCGGCATCCAGCGCTTGTTCGGCCCGACCGATCCAGTCCGGCGCAAGTTCGCAATCGCCATCGACGAATTGAACGAAATCGAGCGTGGGATGATCCGCCAGCAGGCGCCGCCATCCGGCATTGCGCGCACGCGCCGCAGTGAAAGGCTTCGCGACGTCAAGCTCCACCACGCCGATGCCGAGGCTCCGCGCGAAGGCGATGCTGCCGTCCGTCGAACCCGAGTCGACATAGATCACTGGACAATCAGCCGGCGCGCTTCTGAGGCAGCGCTTCAAGCGCTCGCCCTCGTTCCGCCCGATCGCCACGATGCCCGTGCGCGGCGCCACGACGCTCATGGCGCGGTCCAGCCCGGCGCACGGCCTGCTGGCTCATCCCACCGGGGGATGGAGGCGCGCCCATCCGCCCGCTTGGGCCAGAAGCCATGCCGCAAGGTCATCGACACCTCCTGCGGAACGGCGTCGGCCCTCGGTCCACGCAGGGGGCGCAGCGCAAGCGCCAGCGCCCGCCCGGCAAGCCACGCAAGGTTGGCACAGAACAGCCGCGCAACGCCGCCGGTGCGCACAAAATAACGCCGCCGCGCCTCGAAACGATAAGCCGGATAGGGCCGCACCGCGACCTGCGCGCCGCTCGCGACGCCCGTGGCGGCCCCGGCAATATGGATCACGCGGCTGCCCGGCACGAACCACATCTCCCAGCCGGTGCGGCCCATGCGGTGCATCAGTTCGACTTCCTCGAAATACAGGAAAAAGCCGTCGTCGAACAATCCGGTCTCTCGAAGGGCCGCACTACGAAACAGGACGCTGGCACCGGTGAGCCAGTCTGCCATGACAGGCGCGTCACCCTCGACCAAAGTCGGCGCAATGCCGAGCATCGTTCCGAGCTTGGCCATGCCGCATCCCCGGACGAACTCCCGGCCCGGCGTCGGGAAGCGAAAGGCGGAGCCCGCCAGCGCGCCATCAGGCTCCAACAAGCGACTGCAAACGGCCCCGGCGCGCGGGCGCGCGTGCATGGCCTCCAGCAAGGCCGTGATCGCGCCGGGCTGGACCAGCGTATCGGGATTCAGCACATGAATGAAGGCGGGCGGCATCGGGCGCTGGAGCAATTGCAACATCGCCTGATTATTGGCCCAGCCAAAGCCGCCGTTGCGCTCCAGCGGCAGCACCGTGACCCAATCCCGCCAGTGCGGTGCGGCGAAATGCGCGGTGAGTTTTTCTGCCGATCCGTCAGCCGAGCCACCATCAACCACGATGACCTCGAACGGCCCTGCCCGCACCCGTTCTGGGACCAGCGACTCCACGCAGCGGATGACATAATCCGCAGTCCGGTAATTGACGATGACGATCGCGAGATCGGAAGGAGAAGTGGCAGGCATGTCGGTTCCGATAAGGCATCATGGGCCGGCGCGGTCGACGCCGCCCCGCCCCGCTCTTAGCGGCATTTCCTAAACGAAAGCTATGGTCAGCGCGCGGCGCTGTAGCGGGCGCCGCCCTGATGCAGCGTGCCGACCGCACGGGAGACCGCCTGCATCAGCTCCCAGCGCTGTGGAATGCCCACCGTTGTCTCGCCGATCATCACCGCAATCGCATAGCTCGAGCCATCCGGCGCGGTCATGATGCCGACATCATTATAGCCGGTCGAACGCGGCGCCAGATCCTGCCCGGTGCCGGTCTTGTGGAGATAGGTCCAGCCCGCCGGAACGCCGGCCTTGATCCGCTGCGGACCGGTCTTCGCGCGCTCCATCGTCGCCAGCAGAACCTGCGTCGAAGATGGTGAGAGCATCTCGCCCTTCTGGAGCCGCGCCAGCGCGCCCACGATGGCCAGCGGCGCCGCGCCATCGGGCGGATCGGCCAGATAGCTGTCGAGCGCGCGCTCGCGCACGGAGCGCGGCAGGTTGGACCGCGCGGCATAGAAATTGCGCCCGGCGGACATGTTCTGCGACCAGGTCAGCCCGGCCGTCTGGCTCTGCAACAGCCGCTCGCCGGGGCCGAACCTGATGCTGTCCGATCCGATGAACCGGCGCGCCAGATAGCTGCGCACGGCGTCCGGCCCGCCCACGGTGCGCAAAACCGAATCGTTCGCGGTGTTGTCACTCTGCGTCATCGCCCGCTCGAACAGGCTGCGCAGCGAGGTGGTATAGCCCTTCTCGCTGTTCACCAGCGCCGCGATAGGCTGATGGAACAGCGTCAGGTCGGACGGGCGAATGGTGACATCCCGGTCCAGGGTCAGCTTGCCGCGGTCCACGGCATCGAGCATGGTCATCGCCACCCACAGCTTGGAGACGCTCTGCTGCGGGAACAGCAGATCGCCATTATGCGAGACGGTCCACCCCGCATCCACGCTCTGCACGGCGATGCCGACCTTGCCATTGAACTGGCGCCCGAGCGCCTGAATGCTGGCGACCAGCGCCGGCGGCGCCGCCCTGACCGGCACGCGCGGCGTGGGAACGGCATTGCGATTGGGCAGCCAAGGCGCGCTCACCGTGCCGCCGCGCTGCACCCGCTGAACGGCGGCCTGCTGCGGGACCGGCTGTACGACTTCACGCGGCGGCGCGTAGCGGACGGCGGGCTGCGCCGGCGCCGCGATCCGCGCGCTTGGATGTGTCGATGACGGAATGGCGGTGCACGAACTCGCCAATGCAAGCACCGCGAGCGCCGCCGACAATGGCCCCAGACCCTGCCTCACGCGCTGAAATCTTCCTTGCCGAACATAGGGATATACTGACCGAGCCCTGCGCATAATTCCAGAACGAAGCGATCAGTTGCGGTGTACCGAATCCCTTTTGCGACAAAGTGAGGATGTCGCGGGAACAAGCGCTGCCCTAATTATTGCAAATCGCAACGGTTTGATCTCTGTCAAAGCGCGCACTGCCGGCATCGCCCATAAACATTGTGACGCGACGATCCGCAGTCGAAGCGTTGAAGGCAGCTCTGCTGTTTTCCCTCCTAGTCAGAACCTCAGGGCGCGACGGCCTGGCCATCGCGCCCTTTTTTTTGCTCATTTTGACGTCAGGGCGCCAGCACCGTATCGACAGCCTCCGGCAGCATGTCGGGATGATCGAGCGTGTAATGCAAGCCCCGGCTCTCCTTGCGCTTGAGCGCGCTGCGGATGATCAGCCGGGCGACTTCAAGCAGATTGCGCAACTCGATGAGGTCGGACGTCACGCGGAAATTGCCGTAATAATCATCGACTTCGCGCGCGAGCAGGTCGGCGCGGTGCTGCGCCCGCTCCAGCCGCTTGGTCGAGCGGACGATGCCGACATAATCCCACATGAACCGGCGGATTTCCTTCCAGTTATGGGTCACGACGACTTCCTCGTCGCTGTCCGTCACACGGCTTTCGTCCCACGCCCGGATCGGCGGCGGCGCGGGGAGATCGGCCCATGTCGCCCGGATGTGATTGGCAGCCGCCTCACCGAAGACGAAGCATTCGAGCAGCGAGTTGGAGGCCAGGCGATTGGCGCCATGTAGGCCGCTTTCCGTCACCTCACCCGCCGCATAGAGGCCCGGCAGATCAGTGCGCCCGTCGAGGTCGATCACCACGCCGCCGCAGGTGTAATGCTGGGCCGGCACCACTGGGATCGGCTCCTTGGTGATGTCGATGCCCAGGCTCAGCAGCCGCGCATAGATGGTCGGGAAATGCTCCTTGATGAACTCGGGCGTCTGGTGGCTGATGTCGAGATGGACATAATCCAGCCCAAGCCGCTTGATTTCATGGTCGATGGCGCGGGCCACGACATCGCGCGGCGCGAGTTCGCCGCGCGGATCGAACCGGTCCATGAACCGCTCGCCGCCGCCGGGCACGCCCGCGGGCAGTTTGAGCTTGCCGCCCTCGCCCCGCATCGCCTCGGTAATCAGGAAGTTCTTGACCTCCAGATTGTAAAGGCAAGTGGGATGGAACTGCATCATCTCCATGTTGGAGACACGGCAGCCGGCCCGCCAGGCCATGGCAATCCCGTCCCCGGTCGCGCCACGCGGTGCAGTCGAGAACAAATAGGTGCGGCCTGCCCCGCCAGTCGCGAGGATCGTCGCCCGACCCACAAAGGCTTCCACGCGCCCGGCCTTGCTGTCGAGCGCATAGACGCCCCACACCCGGCCATCGCCGGAATAGCGCTCGCCATGACGGGAGGTGATCAGGTCGATCGCGACCATATTCTCCATCAGGGTGATGTTCGGATTGGCGCGTGCGGCGGCCATCAGCGCGACCTGCACCGCATGACCGGTCGCATCATCGACATGCACGATGCGGCGGTGCGAATGCCCGCCCTCGCGCGTGAGGTGCCAGCGCTCGCCAAAGGCCTCGCCCGCATTGAATGGCACGCCCAGCGCCGCCAGCCGCTCGATCGCGGCCGGGGCTTCGGACACGACGAACTCCACCGTCGCCCGGTCGTTCAGCCCACCGCCGGCGACCATGGTATCCTCGACATGCGCCGCAAAGCTGTCCCCGCCATCGAGCACCGCAGCAATGCCGCCCTGCGCCCAGTTGGTCGAACCGGAATCGAGCGCGCCCTTGGCAAGCACCAGCACCTTGTGCGTCTGCGCCAGGTTAATGGCGGCGGTCAGGCCCGCCGCGCCCGATCCGATGATGATGATGTCATGCGTGGAAATGGTCATGCACAAGGTCCCGAGCGGCCGCGTGGTGGAATGGCGCGCAATGCCGTGTCCTAGCCTGCGCGCGGCGCTTTGCAATGCGGCAGCTCGTAATAGACTGATCGAGAACGATCTTTCCGATTATTCGGCGGAAGCTCAAGGGAAGATAGTTAACGAAGAGGAAATATATCGCGAAATGGAGTACAAAGCCTCGTGTGACGCCTTGTGCGTTTGCGTGTGGGAGAAAAGATCATGAAATCACTTTATTTTCTGGGGGCGGCTGTCGCGCTCGCCCTGACTGGCCCCGCCATGGCGGCCAATCTCGTCACCAATGGTGGCTTCGAGTCGGGCAGCTTCAGCGGCTGGTCGTTGAGCAATGTCGGCGGCGGCACGGCTCCGGTGGTGATCGCTTATGGTCAGGGCTCGGGTTACCCGACCGGTGCCTATGGCGAATCCATTCCCGCCCCGGCTGGCGGCGGCACCTATGGCGCCTATTTCTCGTCCGACACGGCCAACCCTGACTCGCTCTCGCAGAGCGTGAACGTGGTTGCCGGCGTGAGCTACTATCTGTCGTTCGATTACTTTGTGCCGCTGAATGGCTATGGCAATCCGTTCGACGCCTCGCTCCAGTTCCTGATCGACGATGTACCGGCGGGGCTGACTCTCACGGCGGGCAGCGTGAGCGGCACCACGCCGCAGACCTGGTACACCTTCACGACGCAGTTCACCGCGACGAACAGCGGCCCGGCCAATCTGAAGTTCAATTTCTTCGGTGACGGCAGCACGGCAGCCGACTTCGTGGTCGACAATGTGTCGATGGCTGCGGTTCCCGAGCCGGCGACCTGGGCTCTGATGATCGGTGGCTTCGCGCTCGCCGGCATGCAGCTGCGTCGTCGTCGGGTTTCGACCAGCTTCGCCTGAGCCTCGCTCAGTCTGAACACATGAAAGGCCGCCGGTGCAAATCGGCGGCCTTCATTTTGCGCATCGTGCCTGGCGCGTGAGAGATTTCTTCAACCGTCCGCGCGGGTGAGAGTCAGGAAGACGTCTTCAAGGTCGGGGTCGTGCGTGGAGACGTCCACGATGCTATAGCCCTGCGCCTGCACGACATTGATCACATCGCCCGCCGTGGCCTTGTCCTTGAGATAGGTGATCTTGAGGCTCCGCGCGTCGGACCGCTCGACCCGCTCGAACCGGTCATGCGCGGGCAGCGTGCCGAGGTCGCGGTCGACGGTGACTTCCACCACCTTTTCCCGCGCCATGCCGACCAGTTCGCGCGTCGGCTTGTCCGCGATCAGCCGGCCGTGATTGATGATCGCGATGCGATCGCACAGCTCCTCGGCTTCCTCCAGATAGTGCGTCGTGAGCACGATGGTCACGCCCTGCGCGTTGAGCGAGCGGACATAGGACCAGAGCTGCTGGCGAAGCTCGATGTCCACGCCGGCGGTCGGCTCGTCCAGCACGAGGATCGGCGGGGCATGGACCATCGCCTTGGCGACCATCAGCCGCCGCTTCATGCCGCCCGACAACGTGCGCGAATAAGCCGATGCCTTGTCCTCAAGATGCACCGCGCGCAGCAGGTCCATCGAGCGCCGCTCCGCCTTGGGCACGCCATAATAGCCGGCCTGATTTTCCAGCGTTTCCAGCGGCGTGAAGAAAGGATCGAACAGGATTTCCTGATTGACGATGCCGATCGAGAGCCGCGCGTTGCGCGCATCCCGGTCGATATCGAACCCCCAGATCCGCGCCGTGCCGCTGGTCTTGTTGACCAGCCCGGCGAGGATGTTGATCATCGTCGACTTGCCGGCGCCATTGGGGCCGAGCAGGCCATAGATGCTGCCGCGCGGCACGGTGAGGTTCACGCCGTCCAGCGCGCGCTTGCCGCCCTTGTAGGTCTTGCAGAGATCCTGAATTTCGAGAGCGGCTTGCGTCATGGTTCGCGCCCTAGACCAAATCGCGGAGCAAGGGAACGCTCAGCGCTCGGCCGCCAGCGCGCAATAGCGCGCCGCGTTGAGGAAATCAGCGCGACGACGTGCGAGCCGCGCGCTCTCTTCAGCATCCTCGCCCCATTGCTCGGCCTGCCAGGCCTCATCCAGGCTCGCCGCCGCAAACAGATCCTGCGCCGACAGCCTGCCTTTCATCAGCGCGAGCGAACCGACCAGCGTGCCGCTGATCTGCACGAGCGTGGCAAAGCCTGCGAGCAGCCACGGATCAAGCGCTTCGACGGCGGCGCGCAGGCCCGCCAATGTCAGCGCGGGCTGATCCACCGGGATGATACCCTGCGTGACGACGAAGGCGATGCCAAAGCGCTCGCCAGCCCAGTCGAGCAAGGGCTGCCATTGGGCTTCCTGCCGCGCGATCAGCGTCTGCGGTCCATCGGCGCGGTAGCAGAGCAGATCGCTCTCGGCATAAGCCGCCACCTGCCCGCGAAAGTCGCCCAGCGCCGGCAGGACGCGGTCGATCGTCGCATTGGCAAAGCCGGTCATCGGCATGGTTGCGGGGTCGATCTCCTCGCCCTGCCCGTTCCATTCCTCCGCAATCGCCTGCGCCAGCGCCGCACCGGGCACGATCAGCAGCGCGCGCGCAGGCGTGCGCACCGCCCGCCCGTCCAGCCCGATCGACCAGCCGTCCTCGCTCGCAATTGCCTGCGCGGAAGTCCAGAACCGCTTCATGTCGGGGCTTAGCCTTTGTCCTTCGGCGTCGCGAACGCGCGCGCCAGCATCCGGGGCACGATGAGAAACTGGATGAAGCCAACGGTGGAGACGATCACGCCCATCCACTTCGCCTTGTCACCCTGCACCCAATCGAACCGCTCCAGCGAGATTGCCATGCCGAACAGCAGGATGAACGCGCCGGACAGCCGGAACAGGCCGATCGCGTAAAAGCGCTGCTTGGCTGCGGCCGCACGGCGGGCCTGCGCTGCGGGGTCGGACGGGTCCGGACCGGCGCTGTTGGGTGTCGTCTCTGTCATGAAAGGCCGATATGGCGCGCCAGCTCAGCACTGTCCATGGCCACGGATGCAGCACCGGCTTCGATCAGCTCTTCGGCGCGATGATAGCCCCAGGCCACACCCAGCGCCTGGACCCCGGCCGCCCGCGCCATCAGCATATCGAAGCTGGTATCGCCGATCATGACAGCGCTGGCCCGCTCGACGCCCGCCTCGGCAAGCGCCGCGCCGATCATCGCCGGGTCCGGCTTGGAGGGATTGCGATCCGCGGTCTGCAACGAGACGAAGCGCCTGGACATGCCATGATGCTCGAGCAGCAGCCGCAAGCCCCGCTCCGATTTGCCGGTAGCGATGGCGAGCAGCCAGCCCTGCGCTTCGAGCCGATCCAGCAGTTCGGCGATGCCCGGATACAGCGGCTCGCGCAGCCCACCAGAGGCGCGCAGATGCTGGAAGCGCAGCTTATAATGGTCGCAAATCTCGTCGCGCAGCGCCTCGGAGCCATCGGGCACCAGCCGGGCAATCGCATAAGGCAAGGAGAGGCCCACGACCGAGAGGCACTGCTGGCGGTCGGGCGGCACCAGCGACACCGCCCGAAACGCGCCATCCATGGCCTCGACGATGCTGTGCTGGCTGTCGACCAGCGTTCCATCGCAATCGAAAATGGCAAGACGCAGGCTCATGACAGGCGAGGCATCCGGATCAGGCGGGTGTGGCTGGACGGGCAGACCGTCCAGCCGCCCGTGCCAGACGCGCCGAGGGCACGCAAGGCCAGCGATGGCTGCCCCTGCGGACATCGCGCGAGGACAACACAGCCGGTCAGTCCGATTGCCGCGGGTCCTTCTCGCCCAGCTCGGGGTAGAACAGCGCCCGATTGTGGCGGGATTCGTTGAACACCGCGCGCTTGGAAAACAGCCATTTGCCGTCTTCCTTCACATAATCCTCGATGACATGGCCGAAGTAGAGCACCTGCACATCCGTCTGCGGCGTATTGTTCGTGAGCGCGAACCAATACACGCGGCCCGACGCGGTCTTGCCGTCAGGGTTCACCGTGATGTCGTGGTTGAGCACATAATGGCGCGTGCGTGGCTGCGACTTGGCGTCCGCTGGAATCGTCGCCTTTTTCGCGATCTGGCCGCGCCATTCCTCGATGGCCTTGCGGATCGCTTCGCGGCCATGTTCCACCCCGCCAATCCAGTCGAGCACGCCATCACTGGCGAAGCTCTCGGCATAGGTCTCGGCATCCCGCGCGTCGGACGCGATCATGAGCCGGTTCGACAGGTTGACGATCTCGGCGCGCGCGACCGCATAGTCCTCCGCCGAAAGGCTCTGCGCCCGGGCATTACCAGTCATGGCCAGCCCCATCGCTACGGCCGTCAGGGCCAGGCACCGCAGTCTCGTCATGGCCATATCTCTCTCCTCCTGTTCTTGTTGCCTCAAGGGCCTCGGTCTCATCACGCATCGATGCCTCCTGCTTTTGGAAAGGGCGCCAGTTCGTCCGGCCGCACCCAGATGCCGTGGACTTGCGGACCCGCGCGGAACGGCAGGATCACGCGGGCGATGTCGCCCTCCTCCAGCCGCTGCGCATCGGCAATGATCAGCTCGGAGCGCATCTCCGCATAATTGGAAGCCGTGCCGATCAGATAGCCATCGCCCTCCGGCGCGTCGGCATTGCGAGGAATGAAGCAGCACTCCTGCAGGCTGTGCGTATCGCCTGGGAAATAGCGATCGACCTTGTTCGTATGGAGATCGAACCGGGCATAGCTGTTCGTCACGCGCCCGCGCAGATTGCCCGCCCGCGCCTCGTCGAACGGCCGGGTCGGATCGGTGAAGCCCGTGAAGCAATAGCGGTTTTCCTGCGTCAGATAACGCGGATCGATCCGCCCCAGATCGCCGATGGGCAGCGGGAACAGGATCTCCTCCTCCCAGCTATCCTTCCTGGAGTTGAGGTCGAAGGTCAGGCGGCGCACATAGGCCTTGGCCCGCGTCGGGTCCCAGGGGGAGCCATCGACATTGGGGAAGAAGGGGAAGAAATTGGAATCGTAGAAGGGGGCGTAGAGCACGACCTTGTTGCCGATGGTCTGCGCGTTGAACGTGTGCATCATGCACCGCTCCGGGCCCTTGAACCAGCGGATGTCCTTGCCGTTGCCATCGCGCGGCATGATGCCGATGTAGCTGTCCTTGCTGCGGTCCCACCCCCAGTGAACCTTACCTTCGCGCAAGCGCTCCATGCTGGTGACATAACCACCGAACGGGAAGAGGATGTGCTTCTCCGTCAAGGCAATGTCATGCATCACCGAGACATAGGGCACCTCGAACCGCGTCTCGCGCGTCACCCGGCCCGCCTTGTCCATCGCGTAGACGAACACGTCCTTGGAGGCCGGCCCCGTCGCCTCATAACCATAAGCGATCATCTCGCCGGTGAACGGGTCGATCTTCGGGTGCGCCGTGAAGGTCTGGCTCTTATACTTGCCGTCGAAATCCCACGCGCCGATCGTGTCCAGCGTCACCGGATCGATCTGCTGCGGCAGCGAATCCTCCTTGAGCGTGAACAACTTTCCGCCATGGACCAGCGGCGTGGTGTTGGAGACGGTGCCGTCGATGCCCTGCACGCTGGGATCGTCGGTAAAGCGATTGCGATAATAGCCAAAGAGCTGCCGACCCGCCTTGAGATTGGCCTGGAAGCGCGGCGTGCGGACGAACTTGCCCTTGTAAGAGACGCGCCCATCCTTGAACCGGAAGGTGCTGACATAACCGTCGGTATGCAGCATCGCATCGTCCGGCTTGCTCGGCGGATAATACCATTCACCGCCCAAGCGCACGAAGGTGCCGACCAGATCGGCGGGCAGTGTGCCCTGCACTTCGCATTCGAGAATCTCGGCATCGTAGCGCTGCGGGGAAAAGAAGCCGCGCTTGGCCGGATCAGAAGAAAAATCGACCACTTGAACCTCCGGTCAAGGGCAGCCGCACATCTCGGCAGACCCGTTCAGACATAACAATTCACTCTGCGCAGCATCTCGTCCGACAGCGGCTCCACGCCCTCGCCGCTGCGGCACCCGCGCGGCGGATGCCAGGGCGCGGCGCGGCCGGTGCGGTCCAGCCACGGTTCGTTGGAATGGAAGGACAGCACGGCATCCATCCGGGTTGGTCCAGCCGCACGCGCCAGCACGGCGGAGCCGCCCGCGCCGATCAGCAAGGCGCCGACGCAGGCCCCGCGCAACATCTGGCGGCGGCTGGCCAGAAGCCCCAGTTCATGCGCCAACCGGGGACGATGCGCCCGATTGTCCGACTCCACCGACACGTGCTGCTCTCCTGCAATTGCACATGATCGATAAAAGGGCCGGCCCCGCGGGGCTTTACTGGCGACGCATCGTGCTTTGCATTGCCGGGAACAAAGTGCAGGCAGGCGAACGGCCTTGCGCCGCGTCCGGCAGCGGGCGGTCAGCCGAACCGGCGCAAAAGCTCGCAGAGTTGGGCGATCCGCTCCTGCCCGATGCGCGCATCGAAATGCGCCTCATAAGCATCGTGGCAACGCCGCAGCTCGGCCAGAAAATCCGTTCCCGCCGCCGTCATCCGCAGCAGGCGCACGCGACGATCCGCCTCGCTCACCTCACGCGCCACGAAGCCGCGCTTGACCAGATCGTCGAGAAGGCGCGTCATATTGTTGGAGGTGATGCCCATGATCTCAGAGAGGTCGCCGGGCGCGCAACCGGGATTGCTGTGGATCAGCAGGAGGACGGAATAAGCGCTCGGCGTCATGTCCGTGCCGGCGAAGAAGCGGTTGAACGTAGTCGAGGCATCGCGCCAGGCCGCATGGAGCAAAAAGCCGAAGGTGTGCTCCAGCCCGGCCAACTGGAAGCCCCTTTCTTTCAGCTGCTCTGTTCGTTCCACCGCCGCCTCGCTCATGTCCGCTCCAGCCTTGGCGCGGGCGATGCGCCCTGTCGACCCTCATGCGCGCGTGCCGGCCATCTTCGGCAGCCCAGTTCACCGGCAGACGAACAAGAGTTCCCTGTCCGCAAATTGCGAACGGACCGGACTTCCTAGAATGAGGCGAACCAGAGGAGCCTGCCATGCCCGCTCACCCCGGCGTCAGCAGACGAACGGCATTGAAAGCCGTCTTTGCTGCGACGACCGCTCCCGCCATCATTCTGCCAAGGGCTTTTGCGATGACATCATCCGAACCGATTGCCGACACGCAATATGGGCGCCTGCGCGGCAGCCTCGAAGGCGATGTCATGGCGTTCCGCGGCATTCGCTATGCGCGGGCCGAGCGCTTCCGCCCGCCCGTCGCGCCGGAGGCCTGGACAGGCATTGCCGATGCGCTTGCGTTCGGGGCCAGCGCGCCGCAATCCAACCCCAATCCGCCGCCCGGCCCGCCCTATGTCATCCTTGCGCAACTGCCGCGCCCGGCCAATGCGCCACCCCCACCCCCGCCGCTCCCGGAATCGGAAGACTGCCTGTTCCTGAACATCTGGACCAGCGGGTTGCGCGATGGCCGCAAGCGGCCGGTGATGGTCTCTCTGCATGGCGGCTTCTTCTATGGCGGCTCAGGCTCGGCGGTGGACGGCAGCAAGCTCGCAGCGCGCGGCGATGTCGTGTTCGTCAGCCTCAACCATCGTCTCAACGCCTTTGGCTACACCCACCTCGCCGGCCTGACGGAGAGCGACGAATTCACGCATGCCGGCAATGCGGGAATGCAGGACATTATCGCCGCGCTCGGCTGGATCCGCGACAATATCGAGAATTTCGGCGGCGATCCGGCGCGCATCATGGTGTTCGGCACCTCCGGCGGCGGAATGAAGACCAGCTTCCTGATGAGCAGCCCCGCCGCACAGGGCCTCATCCACCGTGCCGGCGTGCAGAGCGGCCCGGCGTTGCGCTTTATGGAGCGAGAGGATGCCGCGACAGCGACGGACCGGCTGCTGCACCGGTTGAACATCCCGCGCGACGACTGGCAAAGCCTGCTCACCCTCCCCGTGCAGACCCTGCTTGCAGGCTATCATGAGGTGGCGGACGAGCTGAAGCCGTGCAACTTCGCGCATCTGCCCTGTTTCGCCCCGGTGCTCGATCCGCTGTTGCTCCCGCGACACCCCTTCTCGCCCCGCGCGGCGCCGCTTACCAACGCCATCCCGATGCTCATCGGCTGCAATGCGCAGGAAATGAGCTTCTTCTGGGGCAATGATCCCGGCGCCTTCACGCTGGACGAGGCCGGCCTCGAGACCCGCTCCCAGGCAGTCCTCGGCGACCGCACTGGGACAGTCCTCAGCCGCTACCGGCAGGCCTATCCCGAGGCCACGCCGAGCCGGCTCTTCCTCCAGTTGTTCAGCGACTATTCCATCCAGGCACCGATCATCGCGCAGGCCGAGCGCAAGGAAGGCGCGCCCGCCTTCATGTACCGGCTCGATTATCAGAGCCCCGCGCTCGGCGGTAAGCTGGGCGCCCTTCACACCATGGAGACGCCGTTCATCCTCAACACGCCGCAATCCGCCCGTGCCCTGCTGGGCGAGGGCGACGCCCCGGCCATGCTCGCGGCCAAGATGAGCAGCGCCTGGGTCGCCTTTGCCACCAATGGCGATCCCAATGATCAGGCGAGCGGATTGCCGCACTGGCCGGCCTATGAGCGGAGCACCCGCGCGACGATGCTGTTCGACCAGTCGTGCCGCGTGGAGCCCGACGCAGGCCAGCTCGCGCGCGAGATCATGGGCGATCTGGTGGAAGGCTAGGCACGCGGGGACCGCAAGGACATTCCCTCCGTTCGTCCTGAGTAGCCGCTGAGCTTGTCGAAGCGGCGTATCGAAGGGTCGGCCCTTCGAAACGATGCTTCGATACGCCTCTTAGGTCCGCGCCTACTTCCCGTTGCCCGGCCCCCAGGGCGACGTCGCATTATAGGGCGCCGTGATGAACGTGGCTTCCACCCCGGTAATCATGCCGCCCTGGATCTTGAACATTTCCAGCAGCGCCCAGCTATGCGGCTCACGGAAGATGGATCGACGCGGCGTGCCGTCGGTCAGGGTGTAATCGGCCAGAACGCCCTTGTGATCGATGAAGCCGCGGAACAAGGAAATGCCCCGCTCCTCATCGACGAGGATCGGCACCCGCCTGACCTTATTGTTGAAGGCATAGCGACCCAGTCGGAAATCCTTCTCGATGTCGCCGAAGATCATGCCGTTTTCGTAGCGGATCGCATCGGGCGCAAAGCGCGTGTTGCGGATTTCGCCGATGTTATTCTCCAGCGTCTGGAAATAGCCATCGCCCAGGCTCAGCAATTCCTCACGGCTGTTGCGGCGCGCCTGAGGCACCGGCGTTGCACGGTCGGCGGGGCGCACAAAATCCTTGGGCTCCGCAAACGGCGTCGGCGGCGAGCTCAGGTTGCGCTTGGTCGAGAGCATATGCTCGACCTCGGTAATCTTCCGGTTCTCGATCTTCAGCCGGACGGCGAGATAGCCGGGAATTTCGCTCTGGTTGATGGCCATGAACGCCGCGGCCTGCCCGGTCTGCGGGTCGGAGAGCGTCAGCGCCGTGCCGACTTCCTCCGTCACAGTATCCCAACTCGCATCGGGAAACGCCATCTCGATATTGTTTTCCGTGAAGCGCACATGATCGGCAAAAGGCGCAGCCGAGACATCATGGGCCAGATAGGCCGCACGATATTGGCCCATAATCTCTTCAAGACAGGCTTTGTCGCAGCCAGCCTGGGCCTGCGCCGCGCCACTCGACATCGCCATCATCATCAATGCTCCCACACGCGCCAGAACCAACCGCATCGCATCCTCCACTCGATCGGCTGTCAGCCTAGCATCGTCACGCCCCCGCGCTTGTCGGGGTGGACACGCGCGTTTTGTCCGTGCGTGAACCGGCATCCAGCATCTGCGCGCGGTACGTCTTGGGCGCGGTGCCGAATTTTTCCCGGAAGGCGCGGCTGAAATGCGCGGAACTGCTAAAGCCGTTCTCGAAGGCGATCTGCGTCAGCGTCGTCTGCGCCGCCTTGGGCGACGCGAGCGCGGCGCGGCAGCTTTCAAGCCGCTTTCCCCAGATATATTCGCTGATCGTCTCGTCGCCATTGAAGACCTTGTGCACATAGCGCTTCGAGCACTTCATCGCTTGGGCGATCATATCCACGGACAAAGCGGGATTGCCGACGTTCCGCCGCACAAAAGCACGGATGCGGTCCTGGGTAAGTTCGCGCATCGGTGCCACGTCGCTGCCCAGCCGCTGCTCGTGCAGCAGCATGCGCATGAAATCGATCATCGTCTCGCCAAGATCGGCATCGAGCCGGTCGTCCGTCTCGGCAGTCGTGGTAATCGCGCCGTGCAGGCAGGCCTGCAGCATCCGTGCGATGCCGCCGCCGACCTGCAGCGCACCGGGCAGCCGGGCGATTGCGTCCTGCTCGTGGCGCGCCAGCCGGCCGAGCGGTAGTTGCAACGCCAGCTTGCGCGAGGCTTCCAGATGCGTCGCCACATAGGGATATCGCCCGTCGCTCACAGACCATTGCCCGGCCCGCACGATATGTTCGCCATGGCGGGTCGAGACGATTGTCGAGCCGCGGTGCTGAAACCAGATGCGGACATGCGGATCGCCTTCGCCTGCGGCAATCAGGCGCCGCGTCCACGCCGCGCGATGCGGGGACGTGTCGAGCCGAAAGACCTTGGCATCGCCGAGCGCCCGGCGGACGACGACGCCCTGAAAGGCGTGGTCCTCGATCCTGTCGGCTTCGACGCCGCCGATCGCCGCGGCGCCGGCATTCCAGAACCCCAGCCGGTCGCGGTCCGGGATGTCCTCAGTCGAGACTCTGCGCGCTGCGCCCACTGCCCTCTCCCGTCCTCATGTCCGGGCCGCTCTCATCCTTCTTAGGACCGGCCGCCCGCATTATCTCTTTGCGAGAGATTGTTTCGTGAGACCGCATACAAGTCAAGCCGCTTACAGTGCGGCCACTGTTGCTCCCGTGCATCATGAAACAAGTCCGGGTGCACCATTGGAGAAGGCAAATGCCTTTGCCTGCCGTAATTTGGCGGCGGTCTGCCTGATCACGGCCCTCGACCGGTCGGAAGAAAGAAACGGCCAGTCCCGATTTTGCGCTTCGCATCCTTAGATATCCCAATTATAGTAGGACAAAATAAATTACACACAGGGGAGATGTCATGAGAAAGTTCCGTTTTGCGCTCTTGTCGTCCGCGATCGCGCTGATCTCGTCGACCAATGCTTTTGCTCAGGATGCCGCGCCGCAGGCGGGCAATACGCAGGCCGCGAGCGACGGCGATATCATCGTCACCGCGCAGTTTCGCGAGCAAAATCTGCAGGATACGCCTATCGCCATCACCGCGGTGAATTCGGCGATGCTGGAGGCACGCAGCCAGACCGATATCAGCCAGGTCGCCAACCAGGCCCCCTCTGTGACACTGAAGCCACAGGGCGCTGCTTATGGCCCTGCTCTGGGCGCTAACATTCGCGGTGTCGGCCAGTTCGACTTCAACCCCGCGCTTGAGCCTGGCGTCGGCTTCTATGTCGATGACGTCTATTACGCCACGCTGACCGGCTCGATCCTTGACCTGCTCGACCTCGATCGCGTCGAAGTGCTGCGCGGCCCGCAGGGCACGCTGGCCGGCCGCAACTCCATCGGCGGCGCGGTAAAGCTCTATTCGCAAAAGCCGGAAGGCACGAACAGCGGTTATGTTGCCGCCGCTTACGGTAGCCGTAACCGCATCGATCTGCGCGGCAGCGCCGATTTCAACATCGCGCCGGGTATCGACATGCGCCTCGCTGGGGTGGCCAAGAAGCAGGAGGGCTATGTCACCCGTCTCGACTATGGCTGCGTCTACCCCGCTGGCGGCACGGCAACCTTGCCGACCACCGCACCGCTGAATGGCGGGAGCCTGATGAATCCTGTCGGCGGGATTCCTGCCCGCACCAGTCGCGCGGACTGCGTGCTCGGAAAGGAAGGCGAAGTGAACTACATCGCCGCGCGTGGCCAATTACGCCTGCGTCCGTCCGAGACGATCGATATCAACATCATCGGCGATTATACCGACGATGATCGTCAGGCCGCCGGTTCGGTGCTGCTGGCGCGCACGTACCCTAATGGCGGCCTTGCGAGCCCCAACTTCCCGCTCGCGCCGAACCCGCCCTACACCACTGGCACGCCGCCCTCAGGCGCGGTGCCGCGAGATATCCAGCCTTTTGCTGCAGTCGTGCCTTATGACACGCGCTTCGTGTGCGGGCCCTATTGCAACTACGCAACGTACGACATGCCAGCAGATGGCCCCTATCGCGCATCCAGCGGCAATGGCCGGGTTCGCTTCAAGGGCTGGGGCGTTTCGGGACAGATCGATTGGGAAATCGCGCCCAATCTGCAGATCAACTCGATCACGGCCTATCGTGAATATGAGTCGAACTTCAGCAACGACAACGACGTATCGCCGCTGGCCCACAGTCTCGGCTATGGCCCGCTGACCTTCCGATTCTTCAGCCAGGAACTGCGCCTGAACGGGTCGATCAACGACCAGATCGATTTCACCCTGGGCGGCTATTACAGCGATCAGAAGTCGGTCTACACCTCCTTCCAGGATCTGCGGTCCTCGGCGCTGCAGTTCCAGCAGAGTGATCCTGTCAACGCGGATAGCAAGGCTGCGTTCGCTCATATCTCCTGGAACCCGGTCGACGCGCTGACGCTGACTGGCGGCATCCGCTACACGGAAGAGGCAAAGACCTACACCTATGTGCGCCAGCGGCCCTATCTGGACCCCACGTCGGTCACGGCGAACGGCGTGCTGCCGCTCAACGGAACGGTGGGTAACTACAGCGGCAATCGCGTCGATTACCGCGCGAACGTCCAGTATGCCTTCTCGAACGACGTAATGGCCTATGCGCAGTTCTCCACCGGCTTCAAGGGCGGTGGCGTCAACCCGCGGCCCTTCTTCGTCCAGCAGGCCCTGTCCTTCGGTCCCGAGACGCTGAACGCTTATGAAATCGGCCTGAAGACCGACCTGTTCGACCGCATGCTGCGCTTCAACGTCGCTGCGTTCCTCAGCAAATATAAGGACATCCAGCTCTCGCTCGGTAATTGCACGGCTATTACCGGCGCCGGCTTCGGCGCGCCATGCGCCCTGCCGGTCAACGCTGGCGATGCCGACATCAAGGGCGTCGAAGTCGAAGTCACGCTGCGTCCCACCGAGGGCATGAGCATCGATGGCGCCCTGAGCTACATCGATTTCGAATATAAGAAGTTCGGCACCTACACGGCCGGCACCTCCACCGTATCGGTCGGCGGCCCCACCAATCTCAGCGGCCCGCAGTTCGGCGACTATGCGCCCTACACGCCAGAGTGGAAGTGGAGCCTCGGCGTACAGTATAAGATCGATCTCGGCACCGCCGGGTCGCTCACACCGCGGGTCGACGGCTCTTATCAGAGCAAGGTCTACACCGTGTCGGCCAACCGCTCGAGCAACCGCATCGACGCCTATGGCGTCGCGAATGCGCGGTTGACCTGGCGGAATGCGGATGAGGATCTGGACGTCTCGTTCGAGGTCACCAACCTGTTCGACGAATATTATCTGCTCACCATCTATGATCAGACCGTCGGCAGCCAAGGCTACTCCAACGGCCAGCCCGGCCGTCCGCGCGAATGGGCTGTGAGCGTGAAGAAGAAGTTCTGATCGCGGGCTACTAACGAAAAAGGAAGGGCTGCGACCGGCACAGGGTTGCAGCCCTTCTGCATTTTGGCTTCCAAACACACTTGTTGCATATTCTGCATGTGTCTTCTCGGCATCGTCATGCCGAAATCCCCTGATGGCCCTTCTAAGGATCGGGCGCAGATGCTAAGGCGCCACCACCGACGCCATGAGCTGTCGGCACCAGTAACTGACTGGGGATAAAAGCTATGTTCGCGGAGGCCGACGCTCTCCTGCTGGCGCGTATCCAGTTCGCTTTCACGGTGAGCTTTCACTTCATCTTCCCGGCCTTCTCGATCGGCCTGGCCAGCTATCTCGCCGTTCTGGAAGGGCTGTGGCTCAAGACGGGCAAGTCGGTCTACATCGACCTGTTCCGCTACTGGCTGAAGATCTTCGCCATCGTCTTTGCGATGGGCGTCGTCTCGGGCATCGTCATGTCCTACCAGTTCGGCACAAACTGGTCGGTCTTCTCGGATGTTGCCGGACCGGTCATCGGGCCGCTCATGGCCTATGAAGTCCTCACTGCCTTCTTTCTGGAGGCAGGCTTCCTCGGCGTCATGCTGTTCGGCATGAACCGCGTCGGCAAGAAGCTGCATTTCTTCGCGACGTTGATGGTCGCCATCGGCACCTTCGTCTCGGCCTTCTGGATTCTCTCGGTCAACAGCTGGATGCAGACCCCGCAGGGCCACATCATGGGCGCGAACGGCCAGTTCCTGCCGGGTGACAGCTGGCTGCCGATCATCTTCAATCCCAGCTTCCCCTACCGCCTCGTCCACACCGTGACCGCTGCCTATCTTACCACGGCGCTGGTCGTCGGCGCGGTCGGCGCCTGGCATCTGCTGCGCGATCGCGCCAATGCCCATGCGCGCAAGATGTTCTCCATGGCCATGTGGATGATCGCGCTGGTCGCGCCCATCCAGATTTTCGTCGGCGACATGCATGGGCTGAACAGCTGGGAGCATCAGCGCCCCAAGGTGCTCGCCATGGAGGGCCATTATGAGAGCTATCCGGATGGCGCGCCGTTCATCCTCTTCGGCGTGCCGAACGCCAAGGAAGAGCGGGTCGATTATGCCGTGAAACTTCCGGGCATGACCTCCCTCATCCTCGAGCACGACATCCACGCCCCGATTGAGGGCCTCAAGACCATTCCCGTTGACGAGCGCCCGCCGGTTGGCGTCGTCTTCTGGTCCTTCCGCATCATGGTCGGGCTGGGCATGCTCATGCTCGCGCTGGGCATGACCAGCCTGTTGGCGCGGTGGCGCAAGGGCCTGTACGACTGGTCGCTGCTCCACCGCTTCGCGCTGGTCATGGGGCCGGCGGGCTTCGTCGCCGTCATCGCCGGCTGGGTGACGACCGAAGTCGGCCGCCAGCCTTATGTGATCTATGGCCTGCTCCGCACTGCCGATGCGGCCTCGCCGCTCGCCGCGCCGGCCGTCGCCGCTTCGCTGCTGGCCTTCGTCGTCATTTACTTCGCGGTGTTCGGCGCAGGCACCTGGTATATCCTGCGCCTCATGAACATGCCGCCGCACCCCGGCGAGACGGGCGTGGAGGAGACCGAACGCGGTCCGATCCGGACCGCCGGCATCACACCTGGTCCTGCACAAGGCGACCCCAGGTCGACGTCACCAGTTCAGCCGACAGTACAGGGGAGGGCCGACTCATGATCGATCTCACGGTCATCTGGGCGTTCATCATCGCCTTTGCCGTCTTCGCTTATGTGGTGATGGACGGGTTCGATCTGGGGATCGGCATCCTGTTCCCCACCATCACGGTCGGCCACGGGCGCAATCGCGCGATGAATTCGGTCGCGCCGGTGTGGGATGGCAACGAGACCTGGCTGGTGCTCGGCGGCGGCGGCCTGATGGCCGCCTTCCCGTTGGCTTATGCGATCATTCTGCCGGCCACCTACCCGCTGGTCATCGCCATGCTGCTGGGGCTCGTCTTTCGCGGCGTCGCCTTCGAGTTCCGCTGGCGCGATCCGGGCCACCGCGCCTTGTGGGACATGTGCTTCTTCGGCGGCTCGGTGGTCGCCGCGCTGGCGCAGGGCATGATCCTGGGCGCACTGCTGCAGGGCATCGACGTCACCGGGCGATCCTATGATGGCAGTTGGTGGGACTGGCTGACGCCCTATACCCTGCTCACCGGCGCCGGCGTGGTCGCGGGCTATGCCCTGCTTGGCGCCTGCTGGATGATCTGGAAGCTGGAAGGCGAGGTGCAGGAGCATGCCTATCGGCTCGCCTTCAAGGCGGCGATCGCCACGCTGCTGCTCATGGGTGCGGTGAGCGCCTATAATCTGCTGCTGCTGTCCGATTATCGCGCCCGCTGGCTGGAAATGCCGAACATCCTATTCGCCAGCCAGGTGCCGCTGCTCACCGCCATCGTCGCCGGCGCGCTGTTCTACGCGCTCAAGACGCGGCGCGAACTGATGCCCTTCCTGCTGGCGCTGGCCCTGTTCTTCCTTGGCATGGCCGGTCTTGGCGTCACCATCTGGCCCTATGTCGTGCCGGATCAGATCACCATCTGGGATGCGGCAGCGCCTGAGAAGAGCCAGATTTTCATGCTGGTCGGCGTCGCGATCACCCTGCCGCTCATCCTCGCTTATACCGGCTGGTCCTATTGGGTCTTCCGGGGCAAGGTTGGCCATGAGGGCTATCATTGACCCGCGTCCCTGAAGAGGCACCGCTGTGGCAGCGCCTCGGCTGGATGGCAGGCATCTGGCTGGCGAGCGTGTGCGTGCTGGGCGTCGTGGCCTGGGTCCTGCGCCTCTGGATTGCCTGACACGCCGCCACGCCTAACTAGCCGGCATGATAATAATCAGCCGGCGCGCCGGGGGCCAATCCGCCTTTCGCTCATTATGCTCCTGCAACAGGAGCACCGCCATGACTGCCAACCCCTTTTCAATGTGGTTCGATTTCGCGCAGACCTGCATTCGGGCGACCGAAACGATGGTGAGCACGCACAATGTCCTGCTCGCCCGCACACCCATCATCATGGCGGCATGGCAGTCCCCCTTCACCGCCGATGGCCGCGAGCTCAGCCTGATGGTGACGGAAAAGACCGACGCCTTCGGAAAGGCGGCCCGCGCGCAGGATCGCGGCGCCCGCCGCTTGCGCCAGACCGGCGCGGCCAACGCCCGCGACATGCAGCGCCTCGCCTCGGGCCAGCCATTCTGGCCTCACGACTGGATGCGGCTGATGGAGCGCAATGTCGCGACGACCGTCGCCATGATGGCCCTGCCGGGCAAGATGCTGGCGCCTTATCACAGCGCCGTGACGGCTAACGACCGGCGTTTGCGCTAAGCGCTTATCGAGGCAGAGATCGTCGGGGCAACCTTGGCCCCTCCTCTTCAGAGGAGGGGTTGGGGTGGTGCAACAAACTTGAGAACACTCGCCAGCCCTGCGATGCTCGCGCATCGCCACCACCCCCGACCCCTCCTCTGCAGAGGAGGGGAGACTGGGCAGTCAACGCCTGGAACCCGGCGACCCTAAACCAGATCCTCCACCATATAATCGATCGGCCGAAAGCTCCCGCCATTGCTGGCATATGCCGAGCAGGCCGTCAGGCCGATGATCAGATCCATCTCCGCCTTGAGGACAATCCGGTCGCCCGCCGCGCTCAGCGGCGGCAGAACGCTGATCTTGCCGTCCGCCCCCACCGGCACATTCATGAAGCAATTGAACGCAACCGGGATCATATCGGCCGTGATGCCATAAGGCGCCAACGCCGCTGCTAGATTGCCGAAACAACCCGGAACGACCGGCTTGTCCGGATAAAAATGCAGGAAGGTATCGGTGCTGCACGGCGTCAGCAGAAAATCATGGCAGCCGACCGTATCCTGCTCGATCGTCAGCAGCACATTGGACCGGTTCGACCACAGCCTGTTGCCCGTCGTCAGCCGAATGGTCTCCTCATAATCCAGCGTGCGTCCATTGCTGAGCACCTCGCCAATGTCGGCGCGATTATATGCCAGCAGGTCCGCCACCTGGCACCCTTCCGGGTCGATCACGGTCAGATACTGGCCGGCAAGCAATTCGAACGCCACGCCCGAACGGGGCGGAATACGCTCTGCCATCACGCGACCTCGCGGGGGTCATGGAACGGGCATTTCCAGTCCTCGCCGACATGCCGCCCGCTATACTGCGCGGCCTCGCTGCTCGTGCCGTGGCGTGCAAGCATTGGATTGGCCTCACCGGCAAGATCGACATCGCGGGCGATGATCGTCTCTCGGATCTTTTCGTAGCGCCCTTCCTGACGCAACTGCTCGAACTGATCGTGCAGGTTGAACACGATCACCGGCCGCTCGAAACGCCGCGCCGGGCGGCTCGCTGCCGGATGCAGACCCACTGCGAAAAAGGCTTCCCCGCCAAAGCTCAGCGAGAAATGGGGATCGTCCGGATCGCGGCTCACCCGCTCATCATAGGGCAGGCCAAGCCACGCATCCTTGTCGGCCAGCGATTGCAGGCGGTCCCACATCGCCTGCTCATAGGCCTTTTCATCCAGCGGCGCCGCATGCGCGAAAATGATCGCGAGGCTGCGGAACAGCCCCGGATCGCTCGCATAGGATTGCGCCCAGGCCATCAATTCGCCGTGCAGGCGCAAATCGTCCCAGCCGCTGTCGATGGACCAGCCCACGAGAATGTTCAGCGTCCCGCGCGAGAGGGCCGATTTGGCCCCCACGCACGGAAAACTCCGGTCCATGATAAACGCCTCGAAAGAGGCGCGCAGCCGCGCTTCTTCCTCCTGTGAAATCAGCATCCGTCCTATATCCGCTATCTACTCAGTCTAATTCAGAAATCCTGCCCGGGGCATTCGTTCCAAATCGAGGCGGGTTCCCCGCACTAACAAAAAGCAAATGGCACGGATGGAGGGCTGGATTACTGCGCAGGAACGGGGAAGCCACGCTTGCGCAGCAGCGCATTCACATCCGGGTCGCGGCCGCGGAATGCCCGATAGGCTTCGGCCCGGTCGGTCTCGTTGCCGGTCGCGAGCAGCGCCTTGTTGAAGCGCGCGGCCAGCGCCGGGTCCCAGACATTGCCGGTCTCCTCGAAGGCGGCCCAGGTGTCCGCATCCATCGTCTCGGACCACAGATAGCTGTAATAGCCCGCCGAATAGGCATCGGATGAGAACAGGTGATTGAACTGCGGCAGGCGGTGCCGCATGATCATCTCCTTGGGCATACCGATTT
This sequence comes from Sphingobium sp. B8D3A, assembly GCF_025961995.1. NCBI lineage: Bacteria > Pseudomonadati > Pseudomonadota > Alphaproteobacteria > Sphingomonadales > Sphingobiaceae > Sphingobium > Sphingobium sp. B8D3A. The sequence continues at coordinate 3,178,906 of NZ_JAOQOS010000001.1, forward strand.
CCGCCAGCGTCTCCCGCTCGAACTCATCGATATCGGTCGGCGCGTCGGGGCGATTGTGCAGCTTCATGTCGACGATGGCCGAGGAGAGATATTCGACCGTGGCAAAGCCCTGGTTGAAGGTGTCGCTGGCCTTGATCTTGTCGACCAGAGCCTTGGGGATTGGCGCGCCGGTCTGGAAATGGCGCGCATAGGTCTCGAGAATATAGGGCGTCAGCACCCAATTCTCATGAACCTGGCTCGGATATTCCACGAAGTCGCGCGGCGTCGTGCCCAGCCCCGGCCAGGTGATGTCATAGCTCAGATAATGCAGCGCGTGGCCGAACTCATGGAACAGCGTGGTCGCATCGTCGAGGCTGATCGTCGTCGGCGCCCCGGCGCTGCCCTTGGCGAAATTGTTATTGTTGGAGGCCAGCACATACTCGTTGCCGTTCAGATGATCCTGCCCCTTATAGGTGGTCATCCACGCCCCGGAGCGCTTGCCGCTGCGTGCCCAGGTATCGAGGTAGAACAGCCCGACGACCTTGCCGCCGCGCGTCACCTCGAAGGTCCGCACATCGGGGTGGAAGACCGGCACGGCGCCGGTATTCTCGGTGAAGGTGAAGCCGTAGAGGCGGTTCGCCATGTCGAACATGGCCGAGACCATCTTGTCGAGCTGGAAATAGGGCTTCACCTCATTCTGATCGAGGTCGTACTTCGCCTTGCGGACCTTCTCGGCGTAGAAGCGATAGTCCCAGGGCTCGATGGTGATCTTCGGCCCCTGCCCGGCCTTTGCCTCCGCATCAGCGATCGCCTGCATGTCCGCCACTTCCTCACGCACGCGGGCGACGGCCGCCGGCCACACCTTCATCATCAGGGCCATCGCCTTGTCCGGCGTCTGGGCCATGGTGTCGCGCATGCGGTATTCGGCATGGGTCTTGAACCCGAGCAGCTTCGCCCGCTGGGCACGCAGCGCCACGATCCGCGCGATGGTCGCATTGGTGTCATTGGCATCGCCATTGTCGCCACGATTGGCGAACGCCTCGAACACGCTCTTGCGCAGGTCGCGCCGTGTCGAGCTTTCCAGGAAGGGCTGCACATAGGAGCGGGTGTTGATCAGCAGCCAGCCATCCACGCCCTTGTCCTGCGCCGCAGACTTCATCGTCGCCACGAAGTCGGCCGGCAAACCCGCGAGATCGGCCTCGCTGGTGAAGGTGATGAACTTCTCCTCATCGGCCAGCACCTTGTTCTGGAAGCTGCTGAACTCCTGCGCCAGCGCGGTCTCGATGCCGATCAGTTCCTTCTTCTGCGCGGCATCCAGCATGGCGCCGTTGGCGACCAGATCCTCATAAGTGCGGGTCAGCAGCCGCATCTGCTTGGCATCAAGGCCCAGCGTGTCGCGTTTGTCGTAGAGCACCTTCACCCGCGCGAAATAGCGCGGATCGAGCGTCAGTTCGTTGAAGAAGGCGCTCAGCTTCGGGCTCCACTCACCCTGAATGCGGCGGATGTCGTCATTGGAGAGATTGGAGACATACACGCCCCAGATCGGCATCACCCGGTCGGACAGCGTCTCCTTCTGAAGCGCGGTGATCGTATTGTCGAACGTCGGGGCGGCCTTATTGGCCAGCACACCCTCGAACTGCGCCTTCACCGAGGCCATCACCGCCTCGAACGCGGCAGGGAATGCCGCCGGGTCCACCTTGTCCCATGCGGGCACGCCGCCATAGGGGCCGGTCCATGGCGCGGTGATGGTCTCCGCTTTTTGGGCGGCGAGCGGCGTGGACAGCGCGAGCGCGACGGCGCTCAACGGGGCAAGAACATGCTTTGAAGGCATTTGTCGGAAAACCTCAATCCTTGGGGAAACGCAGTGTCGCGTCACATGAGGCCAAACTTATCGGCTACCCGCTTGGTTTCAACCCCTTGCAGCCGACGCGACAGTCCTCTCGACAAGCCCCCTCGCCTATTGGCACGACGCGGACGCTACGGCGCAGCGTGATCGCCTTGCGCGCAGACCGCATGCCCGCCGGACCAGAAAATCGTCGTCACGCCGATGTCAAAGCGGGTGGCGCAGGCATTGCGCCTTGCCGGTTCGAGGCCGAAGCATCGAGATACGCGGCGATGGCCGTTGGTATCACGGCCATCGCCCTCGCCCACTCGGAGCACCAGCATGAATGCTCCCACGCAGACACGATCTGCTGCCCCATAGGATCCGCTGCTCCTCACCCCACGCGCGGATAGCGGATCGCCCCTCGGGTCACGCCTTCGCCGGCGATCCATCTGCATCTGCCAGAAGGTGATCGACCCGGCATCTCCCAAACGGGATATGCGCACGCTGCGACCCGCCATGGGACAACCGCATCCACAAGAAAGGGGCGCCCGGCCCGTGCCGAACGCCCCTTTCCAATCTTAACCGATACGCCGCGCTCAGGCCGCCTTCGCCTGCTCCTCTGCCGGCGCGAGGCGGATCAGATAATCGAAGGCGGAGAGCGCGGCGGTGGAACCTTGCCCCATCGCGATCACGATCTGCTTGTAGGGCACGGTGGTGCAATCGCCCGCCGCGAAAATGCCCTGCTGCGAGGTGTGCGCCCGCGCATCGATCTCGATCTCGCCGCGATTGCTCAGCGCCACCGCGTCGGTGAGGAATTCGGTGTTGGGCACCAGACCGATCTGGACGAAGATGCCTTCCAGTTCGACCAGATGCGATTCATCGCTGTTGCGGTCGCGATAGGTCAGGCCCACCACCTTTTCACCATCGCCATGCACCTGCGTTGTCAGGGCGGAGGTCACCACCGTCACATTCGGCAGGCTATGCAGCTTGCGCTGGAGCACGGCATCGGCGCGCAACTGGCTGTCGAACTCGACCAGCGTGACATGCTTGACGATGCCGGCGAGGTCGATCGCGGCCTCGACGCCGCTATTGCCGCCGCCGATCACCGCGACGCGCTTGCCCTTGAACAGCGGGCCATCGCAGTGCGGGCAATAAGCCACGCCCTTATTGCGATACTCGTCCTCGCCGGGCACGTTCATCGTGCGCCAGCGGGCACCGGTGGCGAGGATCACCGCCTTGGCCTTGAGGGTCGCGCCGCTCTCCAGCTGCACTTCGGCGAGGCCGCCCGGCGCCTTGGCCGGCACCAGCTTGCTGGCTTTCTGCAGGTTCATGATGTCGACATCATAATCCTTCACATGCTGCTCCAGCGCGGCAGCCAGCTTCGGCCCTTCGGTGTGCGGCACGGAGATGAAGTTCTCGATGCCCATGGTATCCAGCACCTGCCCGCCGAACCGCTCGGCAACGACGCCCGTGCGGATGCCCTTGCGCGCGGCATAGATGGCCGCGGCGGCACCGGCCGGCCCGCCACCGACCACGAGCACGTCGAACGGCTCCTTGGCGGCGATCTTCTCGGCCGCGCGGGCCACGGCGCCGGTATCCAGCTTGGCGAGGATCTGCTCGATATCCATGCGTCCGGAGGCGAACGGCTCGCCATTCAGATAGACGCTCGGCACCGCCATCACCTTGCGCTCATCGACTTCCGCCTTGAACAGCGCGCCATCGATGGAGACGTTGCGGATGCGCGGATTGAGCACGCTCATCAGGTTGAGCGCCTGCACCACGTCCGGGCAGTTCTGGCAGGAGAGCGAGAAATAGGTCTCGAACTGATAGTCGCCCTCCAGCGCCTTGACCTGCTCGATGACGTCATCGCTCACCTTGGGCGGGTGGCCACCGACCTGCAGCAGGGCCAGCACCAGCGAGGTGAACTCGTGCCCGAGCGGAATGCCGGCGAAACGCACGCCGATATCCGTGCCGACCCGGCGGATGAGGAAGCTTGGCTTGCGCGCGTCGCCTTCATCGGCCGCAATGGTCACAAGATCGCTCAGCCCGGCAATGTCTTCCAGGAGGCCCCGCAGCTCCGACGCCTTGGCGCTGTCGTCCAGCGACGGCACCAGCTCGATCGGCTGCTTGATGTTGGCCATATAGGCCTGCAACTGGCTCTTGATATTGGCTTCCAACATGGGATTTCCTTTGAATTTCTCCTGCTTTCAGCAGGGTAGGGTGGTGGCGATGCGCAGCACCGCGCAAAAGCGAAAGGTCGCAGCGTCGCCGTACCACCCTCTGCCCCTCCTCGCATGAAGAGGGGAGAGAACGACGGGATCGCCACGCGACCCCGTCGCGAAGCAGTCTTAGATCTTGCCGACGAGGTCGAGCGAAGGTGCGAGGGTCTTCTCGCCTTCTTCCCACTTGGCGGGGCAGACTTCGCCAGGGTGGCTCGCCCAATATTGCAGCGCCTTGATCTTGCGGAGCAGTTCGGCAGCGTTGCGGCCGACGCCTTCCGGCGTGATCTCGACCAGCTGGATCGTGCCTTCGGGGTCCACGACGAAGGTGCCACGGTCAGCAAGGCCGACGCCTTCGCGCAGGATCTCGAAATTGTTCGAGATGCTGTGGTTCTGGTCGCCCAGCATGTAGTAGCTGATCTTGCCGATGGCCGGCGACGTGTCGTGCCAGGCCTTGTGGCAGAAGTGCGTGTCGGTGGAGACCGAATAGACTTCCACGCCCATGCCCTGGAGCGTCGGGTAGATGTCTGCCAGATCCTCAAGCTCGGTCGGGCAAACGAAGGTGAAGTCAGCCGGGTAGAAGAAGAAGACGGCCCACTTGCCCTTCACGTCCGCCTCAGTCACGTCGACGAACTTGCCTTCCTTGAAGGCCGTGGCGGAAAACGGCTTGATCGGGGTGTTTACGAGACTCATGTCTGCTCCTCTTGGTGAATTGACGCCTTGCACATAGGCATCATTGTTGTTCAGGCAAAATTGATTAATCTCAACGCAAAGATCGATTTTGTCGATCTCTGCGCTGTCAATTGCGCGCCTGTCACACAGTTAGGGAAAAAAACATGTCGGCTAAAGGACAGGCGCGACCATCCAACGCACATCGCGCCCTGCCGGTCTTGAACCGGGCAGGGCGTCATGTGGCCAGAGCGGTGCCGCGCTCGCCTTTCGCGAAATCAATCCTTGGCGAGATGCTCGGCAAAGAAGGGCAGGACGAAGGCCCGGAAGCGCTCGCGCACGCGATTGCCATGGTCGCCCTCATAGACGGTATAGCTATGCGCAACCCCCATCCGGTCAAGCAGCTTGGCCATATCGCCATTATCCTTGATGAGGGTGTCCTTGTCCCCCACGTCAATCGCGATGGCCTTGAGGCTCTTGAGCGCCGGCAGATATTGCGGGGCCATGGCGAGCGGCGCATTGGCCGCCCATTGCGCGATGATCTGCGGTTGGACGACGCCCTTTTGCGTGCCAAGGTCGAGATAGAAGGGCGCCTTATCCGGCGCGGGCGACCAGGCCGAGGCTGCCGCGAAATCGGCCCGCACGCCAAAGTCGCCTTTGAGTGCTTCATCCATGCTCATCGCTTCGAGGCGTTGGCTGCGCTCTGCATCCACCGGCCGGGCGGAGAGGCAGCAGGCGCTCATCGCGTAGATGCTCGAAAACACGCCGGGATATTTCATGGCGATGCGCAGCGTTCCATAGCCGCCCATGGAGTGGCCGCTCAGGCCGCGGGACTCTTGCTTGGCCAGCGTGCGATAGTGCTTGTCCACATAGGCAACGAGATCCTGCGCAATGAAGCGCTCGAAATTGCCCGTGGTCGGTGAACTGGAATACATCGAGCCGCCATGGCGGGAGTTGGAATCCGGCACGACCAGAATCGCCTGGCGATTCTTGGCCTCGGCGGTGTTCAGCGCGTCGGCAAAGCCGATATATTTGTCATAGCCCTCGGCCGATCCCATGAAGCCGTGCAGGAAATAGACGACCGGATAGCGCTTGGTGCTCGTCGCATAATCCTCCGGGAGCAAGACGATCACGTCGCGGTCGGCGCTGTTTCCTTCCAGATTCCCTTCCACCGCCTGCGAGTGGACCTTGATATGCTCCACCTTCACCTCGGCCCGGCTGGCCGTCAGCGGGAGGATCATCAGGGACGCCGCCATCAGGCAGCGGGCAAACAGGGATTTGGGCGGCATCACTCTCTCCTCAACGCGCGACCCGCCCCTGCGGGCGGATCGTTAGACCATAGCGTTAGCAGGAGTTGCACGACCGCCGCCGACCGCGCAACCGTCTATGCGGTTGCGCGGTCGGTCTGATCAGCGTGCCTTGGCTTTCTCTTCGGCAAGCAGCGCCTTTGCCTGCTGGTTGAGATAAGCGCGGATGGCCTCGGCTTCCTCGGGCTTGAGATAGGCCGCAAAGCTCGCCATGCCATTCTGCGTCAGCGCACCGCCGATCACGACCTGCTGCCACAGATCCTTGTCGGCAATCATCGCCGAGCGCCGGAGGTTCGGGTTCACCGGCCCGCCATGGCATATCTGGCAGAACTGGAAGAAGCCCTTCTGGCCAGTCGCGATCTGCGCCGCCGTGAAGGTCTCGTTGCTCGGCGTCGGCTCCGGCTGCGGGATCGGCGTGTAGGGCGGCAGCTTGCCGCTGCCCTTGATCTTGAACGCCAGCACGAGGCCGTTGGGCATCTTGTTCTTCATGAACGGCGTGCCGCTTGCCATGCCCATCGAGCCGCCATAGCCGGCCATCACGGCAATATATTGCTCTCCATTGACACGATAGGTGATCGGCCCGGCCAGCACGCCGCGATGGGTCTGGAAGGACCATAGCTTCTTGCCATTGTCCGCGCTGAACGCCTCGAAGTCGCCATGCGGCGTGCCCTGGAAGACGAGGTTGCCGGCAGTCGCCAGCGTGCCGCCATTCCACGGCCAGTCGCGCTCGACCTCCCAGCGCGGCTTCTGCGTCACCGGATCATAAGCGACGAGCTTGCCCTTCACCATGGATTCGAGGGCCTTGCGGCGCCCTTCCACGGTATCGGGCAGACCCGGCATCGCGGGCGGATCAAGGAAGGACACAGCCGTATTCCAGCGCCCCTCATGGATCACGAACGGATCGGCATCGCCATAGACCAGCGGATGCTCCATCGCCGGAATGTAAACGAGGCCGGTCTTGGGCGAATAGCTCATCGGCATCCAGGCATGGGCGCCAATGCCCGAGGGAATAACCAGCGCCGGCCCATTGTCATAGCGCACGCCGGGCTTCTCGATCGGCCGCCCCGTCTTGAGGTCGATGCCTTCGGCCCAGTTCTGCCGCGCATAAGGCTTGGCGGAGATCAGCTTGCCGTTCGTCCGGTCGATCACATAGAAAAACGCGTTCTTCGGCGCCTGCATCAGCACCTTGCGGTCGCGCCCGTCGATCTTCAGGTCCGCGAGCATGATCTGCTGGGTGGCCGTGTAATCCCAGGTTTCGCCGGGATTGATCTGATAGTGCCATTTATAGGCGCCGGTATCCGGGTCGAGCGCGAGAATGGAGGAGAGGAAGAGATTGTCTCCCTTCCCTGCGCTGCGCCATTTGTGATTCCAGGGCGATCCATTGCCGACGCCGATGAGAAGCTGGTTCAGCTCCTGATCGTAGACCACGCTGTCCCACACGGTGCCGCCGCCGCCGAGCTTCCAGTAATTCTCGCCATACCAGGTCGGCCGGGCGAGCTTTTCGAGGATCGCATCGGACGCGGCACCATCGGGGCCGTCCTTCGGGTTGCCGGGCACCGTGTAGAAGCGCCAGACGAGCTTGCCGGTATTGGTATCGTAGGCCGACACATAGCCGCGCACGCCCAGTTCCGCGCCGCTATTGCCGATGATCACCTTGTCGCGCACCACGCGCGGGGCCATGGTGATGGTGTAGGGCTTCTTCTGATCGACCGTGATGGTCTCCCAGACCTTCTGGCCGGTCTTGGCGTCGATGGCGATCAGCCGACCGTCGATGGTGCCGACGAAGACGCGGCCCTTCCATACGGCGACACCACGATTGACGACGTCGCAACAGGCATGCGCGGCCTTGGAGCCTTCATTCTCCGGGTCGAACTGCCAGAGCTGCTTGCCGGTGGCGGCATCGATGGCGACGACCTTGGACCAGGCGGTAGAGGTGTACATCACGCCATCGACCACGATGGGCGTGCCCTCCTGCCCGCGGGCGGTGTCGAGTTCCAGCGCCCAGGCGAGGCTCAGCTCGCCGATATTGCCGTCATTGATCTGGGTGAGCCGCGAATAGCGCTGCTCATCATAGGTGCGGCCATAGGTAAGCCAGTTGTCGTCATCCTTGCCAGCCGCTTCGAGCCGCGCCTGATCGATGGCGGCGGGGCCGAGAGACGTTTCGCTCCCCTCAACGCCGCTGCACGCCGCCAGAAGCATCGTCAGCACCGCAATCGGCACAGGCCGGATCGACCGCAACACCATAATCCACTCTCCTCTTCGCGCGGCCCGCTCCGGCCCCGACTTTGTCCTGAAACAAAGATAAGAGGGGAATGCCCGGCAGGCAGTCCCCTCTTTCCCCCTTTTAGTCCGTCATTCTCAGAATTTGAACGACGCGCCGAGGTAGAAGCGGCGGCCATTCATATCATAGAAGTAGGCGTTGAACGGGCTGGCACCCACGCCATTCCCGAGCGGAGCCGCTGTATTATACTCGATCAGCGGCGGCGCCTTGTCGAACAGGTTGTCCACACCCCAACGCAGCGTCGCATCCCGTGTCACCGCGAACGAGCCGTTCAGGTTGAACAGATCGTAGGCCGGTGCGCCCACAAAGGTGGTGGCGTTGTTGGAAGTATAGGTGATCGACTTGGCGGCAGGCAGATGCTGCCACTGCACCCCAACCGTGACAGGCCCGACCGCATAGCTGAACGAGTTCAGCATCTTCCAACGGAAGGAACCAGGGTTGATGCCGTTCTCGGCAATGGCTGCGCTGCCCACCGGACCCAGCGTGCCGGCATATTCAACCAGCTGCCCGGCCGGTCCGGCCGAAGCCGGAAGGGGCGCAGATTTCATCGAGAGCAGATAGTTGAACACCGAGTTCACGCTGAACGTGCCCGGGCCCACCGGAACCGACCAGTCGAGTTGCACATCGATACCCGAGGTGCGGAAACGTCCGTTGTTCAGGTAGGTCACCTGCACATTGCCCAGCGCGCCATCGCCGGCCACGCGTCCAATGGCTTGGCAAGTCGCTGCTGCGGCAGCAGCGGCCGGATTGTTGCTGATCGCCGGATTGAACGCGGGGTCGAAACAACGGCGTTGTGCGGTGTCGAGCGTGAGGGGGCCGATGGCGTCGTCCACCTTGATATTATAATAATCGACCGTCAGCCGCAGGCGACGCAGCAACTCACTGGTCGCAGTGGATTTGAACACGGCGCCGAGAGTCCAGGTCTTGGCCTTTTCGGGCTGAATGCTCGGATTTCCAACGAGGGTCGGGAACGCAAAGGCCGGGCCCTGCGCATTGTAGAAGGCCGGGTCGGAGTAGAAGGTGTTTGCGGTCCCGGCGATCGTCTGGTCCATCAGGATGCGGCAGACCGCCAGCACATTGGCGGCGTTCGGATTGGTGGCCGTATTGGCGGACCAGCCCAAGGTGTTATTCAGGCGACAGACGTCACCGCCACCAGCCGCTGTGAAGGTCTGCTGGGGCGCCAAGAACAACTCGGCCACGTTCGGTGCCCGGATAGCCTTGTTGAACCCGCCACGGATGGTGAGAAAGTCGGCAACTTCCCAATCGGCCATCGCCTTCCAGGTGAAGGCATTGCCGGTCGTGTTGTAATGCGAGTTACGCGCACCCACGGTCACGTCCAGCTTGCGGATCAGCGGCAGATCGGAAAGCACCGGCACGAGCAACTCGCCGTAGAATTCATCCACGCGGATGAGCCCCTTTGAGTTGCCGCTCGGATAGATGCCGATCGCCTGATCCTGGAAGGACGTGCCCTGCGAGGTCAGCGTATCGTTCTCGAACTCATAGCGGTTCTGACGATGGCTCGCACCGACCGCCGCACGAACCTGACCGGCCGGCAGGTTGAACAGCCCGCCCTGCGCGTTCGCTTCAAACACGCTCTGCTGCATGACCGCGCGGTTCTTGAGGTCGGCACGGATGGCGTCGATACAATCCTGGGAGATCTGCGCGGCCTTGTTGAACGGATTGAAGCCGCTCGTGCAGGTGGCCGATGCCGCGCCGAAACCGCCAAAGGCTGCGTTCCCCTGTGAGCTGAATCCGGCGCCCCAGTTGGGCGATTGGATGACAGCCCGGAAGCGCGCGAGCGAGGCCGTGCCCGTAATCAGGGCATTGGTTTCGGACTCACCCTGGGACGCATAGGCTTCCCAGGTCCAGTCAGTGCCAGGCACCTTGCCTTCCAAACCGGCGACCAGATTGTAGGTGAACACATCTGTACGAGATTCGCGGTTGGCGTAATTAAGGTAGTAAGTGAGCTGCCATGGCGCAGTCGGATTACCGCGCGAAGCCAGCACCTGCGCCAACTCGGTTGGGATTGCTCGCCCATCGACGGGAATGAGCGCGGACCATCCGTTCACGGATGGCGAGGGCTGCTGGACCGTGCGGGTCTGAACACGCGTGAACGTGCCTTGCGCGAAGGCGCCGATCCAGTCGTTGATCTCGTAATTGCCGCGCGCATAGAGGTTGTAACGGTTGAGCGGCAGAACCAGCAGCTCGTCCTGGAAATTCTGCCCGAGCGTTCCGTCGCCCTGACGCTTCCATTTCAGGCCGGTCAGATCACCCTTGAAGCGCGAAACGCCCCCGGGAGGGCTCTGGAAGAAGCCGGTGAAAGCCGTGCCATCGTCGTTGAAGTAAAGCCGGCTGCCGGCCGCAACGCGCGCGGCGCCGCCCGCAGTCGTTCCGAACAGGTTGTTCAGCGCAGCCTGACTGGGATTGTTACCGCCGACCGGCTGATAGCCCGAGAAATCGGGGAAGAACTCGGTGCCGGTGAAGCGGGGGTCCTGCCACGCGCTGCGGAACCAGGGCCGGTCGCGGCGCAGGGCGCTTTCGCGATCGTTCATGGACAGGCCAATCGTGATGTTGCCTCGGCCATCGTCGAAGTTCGCGCCCATGATCCCGCTGATGGAAAACTCACGACCGTCGCCCCGCTGGGAGATGCCCATCTGGGTATCGAACTGAAGACCCTGGAAGTTCTTCTTCAGGATGAAGTTGACCACGCCGGCCACGGCGTCCGCGCCGTAGGTCGCCGAGGCACCGCCAGTGATGATCTCGACCCGCTCGATAGCCGCTGCCGGAATCGTGTTGATGTCGACAACGCCAAGCCCATTGGCCGGTGTTGCCCGGCGCCCATCGACCAGCACCAGAGAGCGGTTGGTGCCGAGGCCGCGCAGCGAAACCGTCGCAGCGCCGGGCGTGCTGGTAGCGGTCGGCTGAATGTCGCTCGCAATGGCGGGGGTTTGGACCGGCGTGAAGCCGGGAAGCTTGTTCAGGTTGGTCTCAAGCGCGGCGGTCGAGCTGTTCTGGAGCAGTTCCTGCCCCGCTGTGACGATCGGGCTGCTGGCTTCATAGTCGCGTCGAACGATGCGCGAGCCGGTGACCACGATGGATTGCTCGTCAGCGCCATCGGTCTGCTGCGCGATCGCGCCCGATGGCATGGACAGAACCGTCAGTGCCGTCGTGCACACCAATGCCGCGCGCACGCAAAACGAGTCCATTTTTACAGACATAGTTTCCTCTCCCTTTTCTCAGCCGCCTCCCGACGACTGCACTCCCGCCCACTTTTCGGAGCCCGATTCTGGGTCGTCAGGTCACTGACGCACCCCTTGTCGGCGCACTCTCGTAGTAAGCTAACTAATAGGCTAGGCGACGATCCGGGACAAACTCAAGCGGATAATATCATCGATAACGCAATCGAACCGACTGTTGCCAATTAGGCACAATTTTCAGAATTCCTATTTCTGCTCTAAAAACAGCACTTTGCATATATTTCCAGTCCAAAAATCACCGATAAACAAGGGGATGCCGCCGGCCAATAAGTGGATGAAGTCAATTTTCGCAAAAACGCTTTCGGCAGTGCTGTCGGATTTCATGCAAATTCCGGCCTGCGATCCCGCGCAGACTCCGTCGCGCGCCGCACGCGTTCGCCAAGGCTTGTGGCCTCGGCCAGCAGAGCTTAGATTGTGAGCATGGCCACCGCTGACCATCATATTCACAACCATGCCGAGCCGACGGGCATCAAGCTCTCTGCTGCGGCCCGCGCCACGCTCGAAGCCAAGGGTGAGCAGTGGACGGACATGCGCAGCGACATTTTCGATGTGCTCGCGGCCGAGGAAAAGCCGGCCTCTGCCTATGATATCGCAGACAAGGTCTCGCAAAAGCGTGGCAAGCGCGTCGCGCCCAACAGCATCTACCGCATCCTCGACCTGTTCGTGGCGACCAACCTCGCCCAGCGCGTGGAAAGCGCCAATGCCTATATCGCCAACGCTCATCCCGGCTGCCTGCACGACTGCATCTTCCTGGTCTGCAAGGCCTGCGGCGAGGCCACGCATATCGACAATGACAGGCTGACCAGCGAAGTCCGCCGCATCGCCGGAGAAGACGGATTCGCGACCGAACGTCCCGTCATCGAAGTGCTGGGCACCTGCGCCAAATGCGCCTGACCTGAGGCGCTCATAGGCACTGCGACATAGCGCCCTGCCCCTTAGACCAGTTGCCGCGATATGCGATGAGCGTATCATCACAGGTTGGATGACCGTTCGACAATGGCCGGTTAACGCACTAGATAAGAGCCGATGATGGACCAGCCCGAGACGCCCCTGCTCGATCAGGTGCGCACCCCCGCCGATCTTCGCAAGCTCGCCCCCGAACAACTGCGGCAGTTGGCCGATGAGTTGCGCGCAGAAACGATTTCCGCTGTCGGCACGACCGGCGGCCATCTGGGCTCCGGCCTTGGCGTCGTCGAGCTGACGACTGCCATCCATTATGTGTTCAACACGCCCGACGACAAGCTGGTCTGGGATGTCGGACATCAATGCTATCCGCACAAGATTCTGACCGACCGGCGCGACCGCATCCGCACGCTGCGCCAAGGCGGCGGCTTGTCCGGCTTCACCAAGCGCGCTGAGAGCGAATATGATCCGTTCGGGGCGGCGCACAGCTCCACCTCGATCAGCGCCGCGCTTGGCTTTGCCATCGCCAACAAGCTGAGCGGCCAGCCCGGCAAGGGCATCGCCGTCATCGGGGATGGCGCCATGTCGGCCGGCATGGCCTATGAGGCGATGAACAATGCGCGCGAGGCCGGCAACCGGCTCGTCGTCATTCTCAACGATAATGACATGTCCATCGCGCCGCCGGTGGGCGGCCTCTCGGCCTATCTGGCGCGGATCGTCTCCAGCCGCGAGTTCCTCTCGGTGCGCGAAGCGCTGCGCAAGCTGGCGCGCAAGCTGCCCCGCCCGCTCCATCAGGCCGCCCGCAAGACGGACGAGTTCGCCCGGGGCATGGCCATGGGCGGCACGCTCTTCGAGGAACTGGGCTTCTATTATGTCGGCCCCATCGACGGCCACAATCTCGACCAGTTGATCCCTGTGCTGGAGAATGTGCGCGACATGGCGGACGGGCCGGTGCTCGTCCATGTCGTCACGCAAAAGGGCAAGGGCTACGGCCCTGCCGAGGCGGCGGCCGACAAATATCACGGCGTGCAGAAATTCAACGTCGTGACCGGCGAGCAGGCCAAAGCCCCCGCCGGCCCGCCGAGCTACACCAATGTCTTCGCGCAGGCCCTGCTGGCCGAGGCGGAGCGCGACGAAAAGATCATTGCGATCACCGCGGCCATGCCGTCCGGCACCGGGCTCGACAAGTTCCAGAAGACCTTCCCGAACCGCTGCTTCGACGTCGGCATTGCCGAGCAGCATGCCGTGACCTTTGCCGCCGGCCTCGCCGCGCAGGGGATGCGCCCGTTCGCGGCGATCTACTCGACCTTCCTGCAGCGCGCCTATGATCAGGTCGTGCATGATGTCGCGATCCAGAACCTGCCGGTCCGCTTCGCGATCGACCGCGCCGGGCTGGTCGGCGCCGATGGCAGCACTCATGCCGGCAGCTTCGACATCACCTATCTCGCCACCCTGCCCAACATGGTGGTGATGGCCGCTGCCGACGAGGCCGAGCTGGTCCACATGGTCCACACCGCCGCCTGCCATGACAGCAGCCCGATCGCGCTGCGTTACCCGCGCGGCAATGGCGTCGGCGTTCCCCTGCCCGCCAAGCCGGAGCGGCTGGAGATCGGCAAGGGTCGCATCGTGCGCGAAGGCAAGCGCGTCGCCATCCTGTCGCTCGGCACGCGGCTCGAGGAAGCGCTCAAGGCCGCCGACGCGCTGGATGCGCGCGGACTTTCCACCACCGTCGCCGATCTGCGTTTCGCCAAGCCGCTGGATGAAGCGCTGATCCGCAAGCTGCTCACCACCCATGATGTGGCGGTGACGGTCGAGGAAGGCAGCATCGGCGGCTTCGGCGCGCATGTGCTCACGCTCGCAAGCGACGAGGGCCTCATCGACGCCGGCCTCAAGCTGCGCACCCTGCGCCTGCCGGACGTGTTCCAGGATCAGGACAAGCCGGAAAAGCAGTATGACGACGCCCGGCTGAATGCGCCGCATATCGTCGAGACCGTGCTGACGGCGCTGCGCCATAACAGCACCGGCATCGAGGAGACCGGAGCGCGGGCGTGACCGCCGGCACCGTCCGCACCGGCATCGGCGGCTGGACCTATGAGCCGTGGCGCGGCACCTTCTACCCAGCCGATCTGCCCAAGGCGAAGGAACTGGATTACGCCGTCAACCATCTCGCGACGATCGAGATCAACGGCACCTTCTACCGCACCCAGTCGGCGGCGATCTTTGCCAAATGGCGCGACGCGGCGCCGGACGGGTTCGTCTATGCGGTCAAGGCGCTGCAATATTGCGTGGCGAAGAAGAAGCTCGCCGAGGCTGGCGAATCGATCGGCAAATTCCTGAACTCGGGCGTCTCCGAGTTGGGCGACAAGCTGGGGCCAATCCTCTGGCAGTTCCGCCCGACCCGTCAGTTCGATGCCGACGACATGGCCGCCTTTTTCGCCATGCTACCGGACGAGATCGATGGCGTTCGCACCCGCCACGCCGTCGAGGTGCGTCATCAAAGCTTTGCGTGTCCCGAGTTCGTCGCCCTCGCCCGGCAACATGGCGTCGCCATCGTGATCGCCGATCATGACGAGCACCCGCAGGTCGCCGATCTGACCGCCGATTTTGTCTATGCGCGTCTGATGAAGAGTGATGAACAGGTCGAGACCGGCTACGCAGCCGCCGATCTCGATCAATGGGCTGCGATTGCCCAATCATGGGCGGCCGGAAAGGCGCCGGAAGCACTGACCTATATCACGCCAGACAAAGGGCCCGCGCAGCCCCGCGATGTCTTCGCCTACTTCATTTCCGGTGCGAAAGTGCGCAATCCCGCAGCGGCCATGGCACTCGCCGAGCGCCTGACCGCGCGGGACTGATCCGACAGATCAGACCGGCATCTGCGCGTGATCGCCGGCTTCCTGCGGATCGATGCGGCTGCCGGTCAGCAGCTTGAGACGGCCCTTGATGCCAAGATCGGCCGTCCAGATCTCAATGTCGCCAAGGTCCATCCGCAGCACCAGCAGCTTGGGGTCATCGCGCCCGTCGAACCACGCTTCGACAGGATTGCTCCAAAAGCGGTCGATCAGCCCCTCATCGGTTTCCTCGACAAGCTCACCTGAAACGCAGGCGAACACATCATGTCCCTTGGACATGAACTGCGCCATGGCCGGCCCGCCGGACGCAAGGCGATTGTCGCGCTCGGTAAAGAACCAGACCGCACCGCCATAAGCCGGGCCGAGATCCTTATCCAGGCAGGCATGCATGGGCAGCGCGTGCTCGTCGCTGCCATTGCGGCGGACCATCAGCACAGGGCTGGCGGCCAGCGCCTTCCAGAAATCATCCTTGATATCGTGAGACATGAGTGACTCTCCTTTCCTCCGCTCAACGAGCCGCTGAGGGGAAAGGTTGCAGCGCTGCCCTTCGGGGCGGCGCCGTCACTCATGCTGATAAGCTGCGCCTTATTGCGCGGACGCAACCACGCGCGCGAACTGGCCGTCACCCTCGGGCGCGGCAATGATGTCCTGCGTCACACGGCCCTTTTCGAGCACTTCCGTCTTCGGGTCGCCAACGACCGAGCGGATGCCGACCTCGGCCAGCGAACGGCCGGCTTCGCGCAGCGCGGAGGTCTCAGCACCGCTGCGCGCAGCGGTGCCGCCGAACATCGCCTCGAGCGCCTGCTGGTTGAGATTCTGCTGACTGGCTGCCGTGCCGGGGGCCGGGGGCGACAACGAGAAGTCCGGCGGAATGACCAGCGGAGGCTGGCGCGAAACCGCCATTTCGTCCGGCCGGTCACGGTTGAACAGGCTCGTGCCTCCGCAGGCGGACAGCAGGGACAGGCCGGCGAGCACAACCGGAAGACGATAAGACAGACGCATGTTAACGGGACTCCTTCGCTGCGGTCTTTTCGCGCAGCAGCAGCGCGCGTGCAAGCAGGATGACGACGCCGATACTGATTGCGGCATCGGCAAGGTTGAAAATGAGGAACGGCCGCCACTCGCCAATGTGGAAATCGGCATAGTCGATGACATAGCCCAGGCGCACCCGGTCGATGATGTTGCCGATGGCACCGCCCAGCACGAGGCCGAGCGCCAGCGCATCGTCGCGCTCCTTCTCACGCCAGATCCACCAGAGCACGAAGGCGGAGACGGCCATGGTCATGGCGACCAGCGCCCAGCGCATCACATCCGTCTCGGCATGGAAGAAGCCCATCGAGATGCCGCGATTCTCGGCATAGGTCAGCTTGAAGAACGGGATCAGCTCGATGCCGACAAGGCCGCGCTCGTGCAGCTCCAGCACCTGCGTGACGAAATATTTGACGAGCTGGTCAAGCGCAGTCACGCCGAGCGCAAGCCCCACCGCCGCCTTGCGCCAAGCCCCGGCAAGCGCCGCGCTCATGCCAGCACCTCCGCGCAACGCCCGCACAGGTCGCCATCCGCGTCCACCTCCGGCAAATGGCGCCAGCAGCGGCCGCATTTGTGCTTGTCCGTCGCCGTGATCGCCGGGGCAGCCAGATCGGCATCCTGCGTCACGCTGGCCACGATGCACATCTCCGCAAAATCCACGTCCTCGGGCACATCGGCCATCCGCACATCCGCCGCGAGGCTGGAGCGCACGACCTTCTCGCGCCGGAGCGGTTCAATGGCTTCGTTCACCTGATCGCGCGATGAACGGATTGCCGCCCAGCGCACGCCGAGCGACGGATCGCGCCACAGCCGGTCCACCTCGGGCCATTCGAGCAGATGCACCGAGCCATCCTCGCTCGGATAGCGCGCCTGCCAGACTTCCTCCGCGGTGAAGGGGATGATCGGCGCGGCATAGCGCACCAGTGCGTGGAAGAGATGGTCCAGCACCGTGCGATAAGCGCGGCGCTTGTCCGTCTCCGCGCCCGTCGCCGGGTTCACATCGCAATAGAGGCAATCCTTGCGGATATCGAAGAAGAAGGCCGAGAGATCGTTGTTGGCGAAGTCGTTGAGTGCGCGGGTATAGCGGCCGAACTCCAGCCAGATGTCCCGCTCCTCGCCCTTGTCGACCACCGCGCGCAGCTCCGCATCCAGCTCGGCGAGGCGATGGAGCATGTAGCGCTCCAGCTCCGGCATGGCAGACGTCGCCACCCGATCCGCCTTTTCGAACCCAGCCAGCGCGCCCAGCAGATAGCGGAAGGTGTTGCGCAGCTTGCGATAGGCATCGGATGCACCAGCCAGCACTTCCTTGCCGATACGCACATCGTCGAAATAATCGGTGGAGGCCGCCCACATGCGCAAGATGTCCGCGCCGCTTTCGTCCATCACCTTGAGCGGGTCGACCGTGTTGCCCAGGCTCTTGGACATCTTGCGCCCCTGTCCGTCCAGCGCGAAGCCATGGGTGAGCACCGCGCCATAAGGCGCATGGCCGCGCGTACCGCAGCTTTCCAGCAGCGAGGACTGGAACCAGCCGCGATGCTGGTCCGAGCCTTCGAGATACAGGTCGGCGCGGGCACCCTCGCCATAGCGCGCCTCGACCACGAAGGCGTGAGTCGAGCCGCTGTCGAACCACACGTCGAGAATGTCGTTGACGACCTCATAGTCGGCCAGCGCATAGTCCGGCCCGAGCAGCGCCTGATGATCCGCGCCGAACCAGGCATCCGCCCCGCCCTGCTTGAACGCCTCGACGATGCGGGCGTTGACGGCGGGATCGTTGAGATACTGGCCGGTCTGGCGGCTCACATAGAGCGCAATGGGCACGCCCCAGGCGCGCTGGCGCGAGATCACCCAGTCCGGGCGGTCGCTGACCATGGCGTGGATGCGGTTGCGTGAGCGGGCCGGCACCCAGCGCGTCGCCTCGATGGCATCGAGCGCAACTTCGCGCAGCGTCGGGCCGTTGCTGAGCGGCGCAGCGGCGTTGACGCCCAGCGCGATGCCCGCACCAATGCCAGCGAGCGGCGCGATCTCGACGTCGGACGTTGTGCTCGCCTTGTCCATCGGAATGAACCACTGCGGCGTGCAGCGATAGATGATCCGCGCCTTGGAGCGCCAGCTATGCGGGTAGCTATGCTGGAAATCACCGGCGGACAGCAGCGCCCCGGCCGCGCGCAGGTCGGTCAGGATCGGGCCATCGGGACCGTTGAACTTGGTGTTGATGACACT
Source organism: Sphingobium sp. B8D3A (assembly GCF_025961995.1). Taxonomy (NCBI): domain Bacteria; kingdom Pseudomonadati; phylum Pseudomonadota; class Alphaproteobacteria; order Sphingomonadales; family Sphingobiaceae; genus Sphingobium; species Sphingobium sp. B8D3A. Next base: position 3,197,447 of record NZ_JAOQOS010000001.1, read on the forward strand.
GCCCTGCCCACCGAGCCACGCCCAGTCGTCACGGTAGCGGCCATCATCGGTGACGGCGAACACAGGATCGATGCCGACTGCTTTGCAGGCGATGAAGTCTTCCTCGCCATGATCCGGCGCCATGTGGACGAGGCCAGTGCCGGCATCGGTGGTGACATGATCGGCCGCGATAAACGGGCGAGGGGTCGCGAAGAACCCGCCGAGATGATGCATTGGGTGACGGGCGATCGCGCCGGCGAGCTGCTTCCCGCTGTACTTGCGGGGACTGCGAGGTTCAATCGCAACTTTACTACCGGCAACCCGCCCCGGAAGATCAAACAATATCTGATTCAGCAGACGTCCGATGACAGCGTCCGCCAGGTGTGAAGCCACCAAGATGGGCATTTCGTTTAGTGGGTGATCGTAATGAATGCGCTCTGATGTCTCAGGGTTGACGTCATTAACGACCTCTACCTTCAAATAGAGCAGATCGTACTCAATATCCTCCCCATAAGCGATTGCCTGGTTCACAGGGATCGTCCACGGGGTCGTCGTCCAGATCACCGCATAGGCGCCGACCAGCTCTGGCGCATTCGGCGCCTCGACAATCTCGAACGCCAGATCGATCTGCGTCGAGGTGACATCCTCATATTCCACCTCGGCCTCGGCCAGCGCGGTCTTTTCGACCGGGGACCACATCACCGGCTTGGCGCCGCGATAGAGCTGGCCGCTCTCGGCGAACTTTAAAAGCTCGCCGACAATCGCTGCCTCGGCCTCGAACTTCATAGTGAGATAGGGGTCTTCCCAATCGCCCAGGATGCCGAGGCGCTTGAACTGCTCCTTCTGGACGCCCACCCACTTGTCCGCATAAGCGCGGCACTGGGCGCGGAATTCCTGCGGGGGAACCTCGTCCTTGTTCAGCTTCTTCTTGCGATATTCCTCCTCGATCTTCCACTCGATGGGGAGACCGTGGCAATCCCAGCCGGGCACATAGGGCGCATCCTTGCCGAGCAGGCTCTGGCTGCGCACGATGATGTCCTTCAACACCTTGTTCATCGCATGGCCCATGTGAATGTCGCCATTCGCATAAGGCGGGCCATCATGGAGGATGAAGCGGGTGCGGCCCTTCCGCTCCGCGCGCAGCTTACCGTAGAGATCCTGCGCCTGCCAGCGCGCGAGAATACCCGGCTCCTTCTGGGCGAGACCGGCCTTCATCGGGAAGTCGGTCTGCGGCAGGAAGACGGTGCTCTTGAAGTCTTCGCTCTTCTGGCTTGGCTGGTCGGTCATGGGCTTCCGGCAATCGCTATGGCGTCCGCATCGGGCGAGGCGCGGCGTCCGCCCCTGGCTGCCCTGCGCAGACGAACAGGAAATCAGCGCCCGCCCCTACGCGAGGGCGCGCGCTGGCGCAAGCGACGGGCAGCTCCACTGGCGCCGGCAAGGGCACATCGCGCCGCCCCCCGTGGAACTACACGCCGGGCCGGACGTTCCTTTGAGCAGCATCTGGGATGCGCGCGCGGGACACAGCCTGGGAGATCGCTGTCGTCCAGCCGTTTAAAAAGACCGGGAGGGTTGCATGTCGCTTCTCAACATCATCATCATCTTGATCGTCGTCGGCGTGTTGCTGTGGCTCATCAACACGTACATTCCGATGGACGGCAAGATCAAAAGCATCCTCAACATCGTCGTGGTGATCGCGGTGGTGCTATGGCTGCTGCAGGCCTTTGGCGTGCTCGGCTCGCTTGGCGGCGTCCACGTCAACTAGCGGGCGCCGATCAGCCCTATCAAATCCCCATTTCAGCGGCGCGCAAGTCCGCCGCGCAGCAATCGAACGAGGTTATCCATGAAACTTCCCGCCACTCTCGCCAGCCTGGCCCTCATCTCGCTGCCCATCGCAGCCTGCAGTGAGAAGGCGCAGCAGGAAACCAGCGAAGCGGCCGATGCCGTCGGCAACGATGTCGAGCATGTCGGTGACCATGCCGCGCAGGAATCTCGCGATGCGAGCCGCGAGGCCGGCGCCGCCGCAGACCGGATCGGCGACGACATCCAGCAGGGCGCGCGCGAAGCCGGCGCTGCGGCGGATCGCGTAGGCGACGACATCAGCCGTGGTGCCGATGCCGCAGCCGACCGTACGGGCGCTGCGCTGGAAAACACCGGACGCGCGATTCGCGACTAAATCTGAGGGGTAGCGCCTCCCGGCGCTGCTCCGCGTATATCACGGAAGGGCGGCTCGGTTTACGGGCCGCCCTTTTTGCGTCTGGGCAGCACAGCCCACATTCTCATGCTTTATCAAGATGATCGACGCGCTCTTAGAAGATCGCTTGTCACGCGATCCATAATTCCGTACATCAGGAATTAACGGTCACTGAGAGCCGTCTTGGGAGAGTGAACATGAGAGCTTTGTTGTTGTGCACCGTCGCGTGCGCCGCCTTCATCCCCGCCGCCGTCGCCGCACAGGGCGCCGCGGTTTCGCCGGCCGATACGACCAATGATGGCGGCCTAGTCGACATCATCGTCACCGCCCAGCGCGTGGAAGAGAACAGCCAGCGCACCCCCCTCGCCGTCGATGTGATTCGGCCCGAGGAACTGACCCGCCAGAATGTTGTGCGCGCAGAAGATCTCTCGCGCATCTCCCCGTCCCTGTCCGCATCCGGCGGCGGCGGGCCGACGACGGTCTTCTTCGTGCGCGGCGTGGGCAACTCCACCGTCAACGCCTATTCGGACCCGGCGATCTCGTTCAACTATGACGGCGTCTACATCGGTCGTCCCACCTCCACCTCCGGCGTGTTCTACGATCTGCAGCGCGTCGAAGTGCTCAAGGGGCCGCAGGGCACGCTCTATGGGCGCAACGCCACGGCGGGCGCCATCAATGTCATCCCCAATCGGCCCAAGCTGGGCGAGACATCCGGCAGCGCGACCCTGGGTTATGGCAATAATAACTGGTTCACGGGCCAGGCAGCCCTGAACGTGCCGCTCGGCGAAACTGTCGCGCTGCGTGCCGCCGGCACGTTCTCGCACCGCGATGCCTTCCAGACTGATGGCACGGGCAACCAGCGCGAACATGGCGGCCGCCTGCAGATCTATGCCGAGCCGACGCCGGACCTCTCGCTTCGTGTCGCTGCCGATTATGCCCATCAGGGCGGCGCGAGCAGCAGCGGCTATTATCTGGGCGCGGTCAACCCGACCTTCGGTCCGAACGGCCCCTCGGGCTACCAGTTCGTGCCCAGCAATTTCTCGACCCAGCAGGGCCTGCTCGATCCGGCCTCCAACGCCTATCTGGCGCCGCGCTTCTTCACGCAGGTCGGCCGGGCCGGCGCGGTCGTGGATGGCGTGCCGTTCAACGACAATGATTATTGGGGCATCACCGCCGAGTTGAACTACACCACGCCTGCCGGCACGCTGACGGTCCAGCCCGCCTATCGTGAGGCGGACCTCGAATATGCCTTCAACGGCGTGTTCCGGCAGGGTTACACCAAGGAAAAGGACAAGCAGACCAGCGTCGAAGCCCGCTGGACGGGCGACTTCGGCCCCTCGGTCGATTATCTGATCGGCGCGATGTACTTCGACGAGGAAATCGCAGCAGTCGCCCGCTACAACCAGCAGAGCCTCTCGCCCTACCAGAATTTCCGGACGAAAACGGAAAGCTGGGCCGGCTTCGGAAAGCTTACCGTGCGCCCCGTCGAGCAACTGAGCCTGACGGCCGGCGCGCGTTATACCTCAGACAAGAAGCGGTTCGACGGCACCTCGAATGTCTACATCCTGTTCTGCGGCAATCCCGCGCCGCCGCAGGATATCTGCCCCACCCTGCCGTTCATTCCGCTGGCAGAGACGGAAGCCGATTTGCAGGCCTTCTATGGCCAGCGCGGTATCCCGATCACGCCGGTCCCGCTCTTTGCGCTGCCGCCGATCGCCGGCGGTTCTCAGACCGCACCTTTTGTCCTGCGCTCGCAAATCCCGATCAATTCCGGCCTGACCAATAACAAGTTCACTTATCGCCTGGCTGCGCAATATGATTTCTCGCCGCGCAATATGGTCTACGCCAGCTTCGAGACGGGCTACCATGCCGGCGGCTTCAACTTCGCACGCGGCCTTGAAACCTATCGGCCGGAAACGATCGACGCCTACACCATCGGTACCAAGAACCGGTTCCTCGACAATCGCCTGCAGGTGAACCTCGAGGGCTTCCTGTGGAAGTACAAGGACCAGCAGTTCAGCCAGTTCGGCTATGATCTCGGCACGCCGCCTTCGACCGTGTTCCTGACGCGCAACATCGGCAACAGCACGATCAAGGGGCTGGATCTCGACGTGGAGTTCATGGCCACGCCGAACACCCTGCTCTCGGCGAATGTGCAGTATCTCGACACGAAATATGACAGCTTCGTCTACTTCGCGCCGAATCAGGGCCTGCCGGCCAACACCACCTGCGCCTCGACGCCCCAGCAGCAGGTGACGCCGGGCGGCACAATCAACGTGTTCCGCATCGATTGCTCGGGCAACCAGGCGTTCAACTCGCCGAAATGGTCGTTCAATCTCGACGCACAGCAGACCATTCCGCTTGGCACCTACAAGGCTGTGCTGCAGGGCGGGACGCGCTATCGTGGATCGAGCTATTCCACGGCGGACTATCTGCCCTATCTCCGGTCGGAAGCGGCGTTCGTGAGCTATGCGTCGCTGACGCTCGCAACGGAGGATGACCGGTTCTTCGTCACGGCATACATCAACAATATCGAGAACAATCAGCGCCTCATTACCGGCAACATCACATCGGCCTCGCTGGTCACGGCCAGCGCAGAACAGCCCCGGACCTACGGTCTGCGTATCGGCGGCAAGTTTTGAGCGAGGTCAGGCTCATCCAGGGAGTTATGCATGGTTAGCGTTACCGATCTTCATTATGTCGCCATGGCCGTGCCGGACCTTGCCAAGGAACGCGAGTTCTACGGCAAGACCTGGGGGCTGATTGAGGTCGCGGAGCAGGACGGCCGCGTCTACTTCGCCGCCGAAGGCATGCCCCACCCCTATGTGATCGTGCTGCGGGAAGACGCGGAGAAGAAGACCGATCTTGTCGGCTTCTCCGCCGCCTCCAAGGAGGACGTGCTGGCGATCTTCGAACAGGTGAAGGCAGCCGGCGCGAAGATCATCAGCGAACCCGCCCCGGCCAGCGGCCCGGCCGGGGGCTTCGCCTTTCGCTTCTTCGATCCTGACGGGCGGGCGATGGAGGTGATCTGCGACAGCACCCCGCGCGAGTTTCGCAAGCTCGACAAGGGCGAGGCCATCCCCATCGGCATCAGCCATGTGGTGTTCCACTCGCCTGACCATGTCGCGCTCGCAGACTTCTACCAGAAGGCGCTGGGCTTCCGCCTGTCCGACTGGATCGGCAAGTTCATGGTCTTCCTGCGCTGCAACTCGGCGCACCACCGCCTCGCGATCCTCCCCGGACCGCCGGCACTCAACCACATCGCGTTCGACGTGAGTTCGGTGGACGAGCTGATGCGCGGCCTCGCGCGGATGCATGAGAGCGGCATCAAGCTGAGCTGGGGGCCGGGCCGGCACACCGCGGGCAACAACACCTTCAGCTATTTCGTCACGCCCAACGGCAATGCCGTCGAGTACACCTCCGATCTTGAGGAAGTGGACGAGGATAGCTGGCAGGTCACGCATTATGAGCCGGGACCGAACACCATCGATCAATGGGGCACCGGTCGCATCATCACCGGCAATGTGCCCCATGCCGAAATGCAGCCCGACAAGGGCCTGTGGCAGGTTCCGGCCTAAGAAAGGCGCTTACAGCATGATCCGTACAGCATTGGTCGTCGGCGGCGGCGTCGGCGGCATGAGCGCGAGCCTGTCGCTCGCCAAACGCGGCGTCGCCGTGGAACTCATCGACATCGACCCGCAATGGCGCGCTTATGGCGCCGGCATCAGCGTCACCGGCCTGTCCTTACGGGCGTTCGATGACCTCGGCATTCTGGATGAAATCCGCGAGCAGGGCTTTGTCGGCACCGGCTTTCGCCTGCGCACGCCGGACGGCGCGGTGGTGATGGAAACGCCGCGCCATGCCGGGCTCGCTCCCATCGATTCGAGCGGCGGCATCATGCGCCCGGTGCTTCATGCCATCTTGCAAAAGCATGTTCGCAAGGCCGACGTCACCGTGACGCTGGGCGTCGAGCCGCGCGGGTTCCGGGAAAGCGGCGATGGGGTGACCGTCGCCCTGTACGACGGCACGGAGCGCACCGTCGATCTGGTCGTCGCGGCCGATGGCATTCAGTCCAAGACGCGCAAGGCCCTGTTCCCCGATGCGCCGGCTCCGCAGTTCACCGGACAGGGTTGCTGGCGCATCGTCGCCGACCGCCCCGAGGGTCTGGACGGCGCCGAAATGTATATCGGCGGCCCGGTCAAGCTCGGCCTCAACCCGATCTCGCAGGATAAGCTCTACGCATTCATCCTCGAGCATGTGCCGGACAACCCCTGGTATGCCGACGAGGACATGCTGCCGCGCGTCGCCGAGTTGCTCGCGCCCTACGGCGGCGACATCGTCAAGATCCGGGAAAGCCTCGGCGAAGACTCGCTGGTCAATTACCGCCCGCTCGAATGGCAACTCCTGCCCCTGCCCTGGCACAAGGGGCGCGTGGTGGTGATCGGCGATGCCGCCCATGCGACCACGCCGCATATGGCCTCGGGCGCGGGCCTGGCTGCCGAGGATGGCCTTGTGCTGGCCGATGAACTGGCGAAAACCGACGATGTCGAAGCCGCGCTGACCGCGTTTGGCGTGCGCCGGTTCGAGCGCGCGCGGATGGTTGTGGAAAACTCGGTGCGGATCGGCGAAATCGAGATGGCCGGCGGCAATCAGGTAGATGCCAACAAGATGCTCGGCGGAACGATGCAGAAACTCAAGGAGCCCTATTGATGACGGTTGGTTTGGCGACAGTGGGCACGGCTGCCGTGCTCGTCCGCGACGATCGCTTCGTCCCGCTGGCCCATTGGGGCGAGCAGCGCGACCTGCCCGGCCTTCTGGCGGCGTGGGACGAGATCCTGCCGCAGATCGAGCGCTGGGCCGCTGACGAGGCGGCCTTTGCCGGTGCGCAGAGCTTTGCCGAGGCGGATGTGCGGGCGCCCTATCGCCCCGGGCAGGTGTTCTGCACCGGCGCCAACTACAAGAAGCATGTCGTCGGCCTTGTCATGGGCGACCCCTCGATGCGCACGGCCGATGCCGAGGCGATGAGCGACGACGAGCGCCGCCGCAAAGTCGAGGAGATGATGGACGCCCGCGCGCAGGCGGAACCCTATTGCTTCATCAAGCTGCCCTCCTGCGTGGTCGGTCCGCGCGATGCCGTGGTGCTGCCGCGCAACGTCATCAAGCCGGACTGGGAGCTGGAACTGGGCGTGGTGATCGGCAAGCCGGCCCGCCATGTCTCCGCCGCGCAGGCCATGGACCATGTCGCCGGCTTCGTGGTGGTCAACGACGTCACCGCGCGCGAGCAGATTTTTCGCCGCGATGCCGGCGGGCTGGGCGCCGACTGGCTCTCGGGCAAATGCTTCCCGACCTTCCTGCCCTTCGGCCCGATGATCGTGCCCCGGCAGTATGTCGCCGATCCCTATGATCTGACGATCACCCTGTCGGTCAACGGCAAGGTCTACCAGAATGAGTCGACGCGCGACATGATGGTCAGCATCGAGCGGCAGATCGCCTATCTCTCCGACCGCGTGGAGTTGATGCCGGGCGACGTGATCTGCACCGGCTCGCCTTATGGCAATGGCTCCGCCTTCGGCGTGTTCCTGCAGCCGGGCGACGAGATGGAAGGCACGATCACTGGCCTTGGCACCCAGCGCAACCGCTGCGTCGCGGAAGGCGCCAGCTAGGTGCGGGGCCGCAGGCCGTTCATCAGCAGGTCGACGACGAACTCCTCATATCGGCTGGTCAGCTCCTCGGCAGCGATATCTGCCGGGAAGAGCTGCCTGACCACCGGCTCGGCAGTCGCAAAGAAGTCGAACAGTCCGAGGACCGCGACGTGAAGCAGGGCGGGATCGACGTCCCTGATCGAACTGGAGTCCCGCGCGAGCACCTCGCCCAGCCAGGCGACAGCCTCGCGGTTCATCTCGCCGAGGCGCTCGCCCACGTCGGACGATTTCGCGTCGGCCAGCTCGTCGACCATCAGCCGGTGGATATGGCGGTTGGAGCGGGTGAACCGCGCCGTGCGACGAATATTGTCTTCCACCACTTCATGCGCCGGGCGCGGATCGCGCGCGCTATAGGGCACCCGGTCCATCATCGAGGTCGCAACCGCCAGAAGCAGGTTGCTGCGGTCCTTGAAGTAATAGCGCACCAGCGCCGGGTCCACGCCCGCTTCCCGCGCGATCATCGCAATCGAGATGCGCTCGGGCGGATGCTCCTTCACAAGCCGTTCCGCCGTTTGCAGTACGACCTCGCGCCCAACCCCATTTTCGGCCGGCCGGCCCTGCCCCCGTTTGCGCGGTTTTTTCGCTTCACCCATGATGCTACGCTTGGCGCGAAAAATATATTCCTGCAAATAGGAATTGCTGGACCGCGCGCAATCGCTAAGCTTTGACGGATATCGACAGGAGAGACGGATGGCCAACTGGCCTTTCACCCAAGGGATTCATGACATCGGCAATGGCCTCTATGGCTATGTTCAGCCGGACGGCACATGGGGCTGGTCCAATGCGGGCCTGATCGCCAGCGACGGCGAGACATTGCTGGTCGATACGCTGATGAGCGTGCCGCTGACGCGCGAGATGCTGGACCGGTTCAAGGCCAAGGTGCCGGAAGCCGCGAAGATCGACCGGCTGGTCAACACCCATGCCAACCCCGATCATTTCTTCGGCAATGGCCTGGTGGCGGATGCGGAGATCATCGGCACCAACGAAGCCAAGAAGGAAATGGCCGGCTTCAACCCGAAGATGCTCGCCAACCTGAAGAACGTCTACACCGAGATGGGCGATACCGGCGCGTTTCTCTATGAGACCATGGGTCGCAAGTTCGATTTCTCGGGCGTGGATGAACTGACGCTGCCGAACCGCACCTTCGACGAGCGGCTCGATCTCAATATCGGCTCGAAGGCGGTCTCGCTGATCGACCTGGGCCCGGCACACACGGATTCCGACACGATCGTGTGGGTGCCGCAGGATCGTGTGGTGTTCACCGGCGACCTGCTGTTCAACGAGGGGCATCCAATCATGTGGGCCGGTCCGGTCGAGAAATGGATCGCCGCCTGCCAATATATCGTCGATCTCGATCCGCAGGTGGTGGTGCCCGGCCACGGTCCGATCACGGACACGACGGCCGTCCGCAACATGCAGGCTTATTTCGAATATGTCCGCGATGAATCGCGCAAGCGGTTCGAGGCCGGCCTTTCCTATGAGGATGCCGCGCGCGACATCAACATGCAGGAGTTCCGCGGCTGGAGCGACCCCGAGCGGATCGTCGCCAACGTCTTCTCGCTCTACAAGCAATGGGGCGCGCAGTTCACGCCGGAGCAGCAGCGCGATCTGTTCGGCGCGATGGGCCGCTACCATCACGAAATGCAAAGCCATGCAGAAGGGTGCGACCATGCCCATTGAGATCAACGCGACGCACGACCCGCAGCGCAAGAGCTGGGTCGAAAGCGCAAACGCAGCTGACAGCGATTTCCCGATCCAGAATTTGCCCTTTGGCCTGTTCCGTCACCGGGGGGTGGCGCGGGGCGGTGTGGCGCTGGGCGAGCACATCATCGATGTGCCCCGGCTCCACGCCGCCGCCTTGCTGGATGGCGACGCGGCCGAGGCTGCCGCCGCCATGACCGGCCCCTCGCTCGCGCCCCTGCTGGCTGCCAGCCCGGCCTCGGTCAGTGCCTTGCGTGCGCGCCTGTCCGATCTGTTCCGGGTCGATGGGTCGGGTGATCGGCAGCAACTCCAGGCCATGCTGGTGCCGATGGCCGAGGCGGAGCTGCTGATGCCGCTCAAGCCCACGGCCTTCACGGATTTCTGCACATCCTACGATCACATCGCGCGGATGGCGCAGAAGGCGCCGCCGCTGGCCGCGCTCTCGCTGCCGGTTGCCTATAACGGACGCGCCAGCTCCGTGCGCGAAGATGGCACGCCGGTCGTCCGACCGCAGGGCCAGTTCGAAGCCCCGCCCGGCAGCGGCAACGTCCAGTTCGCGCCGGAGCCGATGCTCGACTTCGAGCTGGAGTTCGGCGTGTGGCTGCGCGGCGGCAATCCGCTCGGGCAGAGCATTAGTGTGGCGCAGGCGGAAGACCTCATGTTCGGCTGCTGTCTCGTCAACGACTGGTCAGCGCGCGGAATCCAGTTCTTCGAATCCATTCTGGGGCCGCATCTGGGCAAGAGCTTCCTCACCACGATCAGCCCGTGGATCGTGACGATGGAAGCGCTCGCGCCCTTCCGCGTTGCCGCGCGCGGTCGGCCGGGCGACGAGCCGGCGGTCGCCGCCCATCTGCTCGACGCGCAGGATCGCGCGGCAGGCGGCATCAACATCGAACTCACCGCCGACTTCGCCAATGCGGCAGGATCGAGCGCCCGCATCGTGCGCAGCAATCTCGCCGAACTCTATTGGACGCTGGCACAGATGGTCGCGCATCAGGCCTCCAACGGGGCACCGCTGGAAGCGGGCGACCTGATCGCGACCGGCACCGTCTCGGGCGCCGCGCAGGAAGCACGCGGCTGCCTCGCCGAGATCGTGCTGCGCGATGGCGAGACCATCGACCTGCCCGACGGCACGACCCGCCGCTGGCTGGAGGATGGCGACACCCTCACCCTCAAAGGCCGCGCAATGGCGGAGGGCTATGTGCCCATCGGCTTCGGCCCGTGCAGCGGCACCATCCACCCGGCAGGAGCAAAGGCATGACCATCACCACCTGTGGCGACCGCCAGCCGATCAAGGTCGCCGCGCGCGGCAAGCATCTGGTGGTGGACATCCATTGCCACCTCGGCATTCCCGCTGCCGACGCCATCGTGCAGGCGCGCCACCCCGGCCCGCCGCCCGGCATCAACGATTTCACCAGTGCCAAGACGAGCGAGGTCAACCGCGCCCAGTTCGCGACGATGGGCCGCGCGCTCAACACACTCGACCAGCGGCTGGCCGATATGGACCGGCTCGGAATCGACGTGCAGGCAATCAGCCCCAGCCCCGGCCAATATTTCTATTATGCCGATGCCGATGTCGCGCGGGAGGCCGCACGCACCGTCAATGACGGCATGGCCGCAGCCGTCGCGCAGCACCCCGACCGGCTGGTCGGCATGGGCACCGTGCCGTTGCAGGATATCGGCCTTGCCGTCGAGGAAATGCGCCGCTGCGTGCGCGATCTGGATCTGCGCGGCATCGAGATCAGCTCCAACGTCAACGGCCGCGACTTCCATGCCGAGGAGTTTCGGCCGTTCTTCGCGGCCGCCGAAGAACTAGGCACCCTGCTCTTCATCCACCCGCTGGGCTTCACCCATGCCAACCGGATGAGCGAATATTATTTCAACAACCTCATCGGCAATCCGCTCGAATCGACGCTGGCCGTGGGTCATCTGATCTTCGGTGGCGTGCTGGATCGCTACCCCGGCCTGCGTATCTGCGTGGCGCATGGCGGCGGCTATATGCCCGGCTATTGGGGCCGGATGGACCATGGCTGGCGCGCGCGTGGCGATTGCAGCGAGCATTGCCAGCACGAGCCCTCCAGCTATCTGCGCAAGCTGTGGCTGGATACGCTGGTGTTCGATCAGGACCAGCTCGACAGCCTCGTGCGCACTCATGGCGCCGACAAGCTGTGCCTTGGCACTGACTATCCCTTCGACATGTCCGAGCCCGATCCGCTGGGCTTCCACGCCCGCCTGAGCGACGAAGAGCAGCGCAAGATCCTCGGCCTCAACGCCGCTGAACTGCTTGGACTGGAGACTGCCGACAAGAGCTGACCCAGCCACACACGACCACCACCAAGGCCGCCGCACGAAGCAGACCTCCCATAAGAGGCAGGGCCGATCAGGAGAGAAGACGGTGACGAAGACGCAGCACGGCGGGGCCTGGGTGCCCGGCTATACTCTGTTCCTGCTCTTCGTGAGCAATGTGTTCAATTATGCCGACCGGGCCTTGCTCGGCATCGTCGTCGATCCGGTGAAGGCCGATCTGCAGCTGAGCGACACGGCGATGAGCCTTGTGTCCGGCACGGCCTTCGTGCTGTTCAACCTGATCGTCGGCATCTTCATCGCCCGCTGGGTCGATCATGGCAATCGCAAGAAAATCCTGCTGCTCGGCGTCGCCATCTGGTCCGGCGCCACGGCGCTGACGGGCCTTGCGGAAGGCTTTGTGTCGCTGGCGCTCACCCGGGTTCTGGTCGGTGTCGGCGAGGCGACGGCCTTTCCGGTCGCCATCTCCGTCATTGCGGACCTGTATCCCAAGGATCGGCGGCCGCGCGCGCTGGGCATCTATCAGTCGAGCGCCTTCGTCGGCATCGTCGGCGGGTCGATCGCGGCGGGGATATTGGCCGCGATATTCGGCTGGCGGACGATGTTCTTCATCTGCGGCGGCGCGGGCCTCGCCTTCGTGCTGCTGCTCGCGCTGACCATGAAGGAACCACAGCGTGGTATGCATGACGAGCCGGATGCGGCGGATATGGGCATGCGCAACCTCCCCCAATCCATCCGCTTCCTGCTCGACGTGCCGGGCTTCCGCATGCTCGCGGTCGGCATGGGTATCTCGGCGATGGGCGCGGGCGTGCTGCCGGTGTGGGCGCCGGCGTTTCTGCTGCGCAGCCATGGCGTGAGCCTTGCCGAGGTGGGCGCCCTGATCGCGCCCTCGGTCGGCCTTGGCGGCATCGCCGGCGCCATTGCGTCCGGTTTCATGGCCAGCTACTTCACCAAGAAGCACGGGCGGGAGATCGACAGCCTCATGGTGCCCCTGATTGCACTGCCCCTGTCCATCCCCTTCTTCATCGCCTTCTGCTTCGCGCCGTCGCTGGCCCTCACGCTGGGCGCGGCGGCGATCATGAACTTCCTGCTCTCCAGCGGCATCACCCCCTGCTTCTCCGCCGCCATGGGACTGGCCACGCCGCAGACCCGCGCGGTGGCGTCGATGTTGTTGCTCGCTTCGTCGGGCATCATCGGCTCGGCGCTGGCGCCGCTCGTGGTCGGCGCGGCCAGCGATGCGCTGACGCCGCAGTTCGGCACCGAATCGCTGCGCTATGCCATGTCCGCCGTGACGGTTGCGCCGCTGCTGGGCTGCGTCTTCCTCTGGCTCGCTTATCGCCGCGCCCGCGCGACGGCCATGGCTGAGACCGCCACCGCGTGAGCACGCCAGCATCCCCGTCCGAGTTCCGCCATGGCTGGCCGGTGGTCCTCGCCGCCGCTTGCGGCTCGGGACTGGGGATTGCCGGATTGCTGACCTACTCGGCGGGCATCTTCGCGAAAGATCTCGAGAGCGCGATCGGCCTCAGCCGCACGACGCTGGGCGCAGCCTTCTTCCTGGCGACGGTGGCGCTGGCCATCGCCCTGCCCATCGCCGGCTGGCTGATCGACCGCGTCGGCCCGCGCTGGCCTGCCGTCGCCGGCTCACTGGCGCTGAGCGGCGGATTCGCGCTGCTCGGGACCGTCGTCCATTCGGTCGCCGGCTATATGAGCGTGATGGCAGGTATAGGCCTCCTGGCCGCCTGTTCGTCGCCCGTAGCCTACACACGCGCCGTCAATGCCGTCTTCGACCGCGCACGCGGACTGGCGCTCGGCCTGACGCAGGTGGGCATCGGCATTTCCGCCGCCGTCGTGCCGCCTGTTCTGGCCATCATTGTGGCAGAACGGGGTTGGCAGGCCGGCTATCTGGCGCTCGCCGCCATTGCCGCGATAGGCGTCATCCCGGCGCTCAGCCTGCGCAACCTCCGCAGCCCCCGGACGCCCGATTGCGCGGGCGGCATGGCCCGCGCCCAGATGCGCTCGCCCCTCTACCTGATGGTGCTGGCATCCTTCGGCATGATGGCGCTCTCCTTTGCCGGCTTGCTGCCCCATTTCGTGCCGATGCTGCGGGAATCCGGCCTGGATGCCCGCACCGCCGGATCACTGGCGGGGCTCATCGGCGGCTCCGTCATCATCAGCCGGATCGTTGTCGGCTGGCTGGCAGATCGGGTGCCGGCGCCACGCATTGCCGCGGCCTGCTGCGCCTTGTGTGCGCTGGGATGCATCGCGCTGGCAACCGGCGGCGCAACGCTCGCCTGGGTCGGCGCCATCGCGCTTGGCACGGCCATGGGCGCGGAAGCCGACCTCATCGGCTATCTGACCGCCCGCTACTTTGGCATCACCCATTATGGCGCGCTGTACGCCGTGCAATATGCCAGCTTCATGCTCCTGGCCGGGCTAGGCCCGCTCTGGGTCGGCGCGCTGGCCGACGCGACCGGCGGATATAATGCCCCGCTCTGGGTGGCCGCTGCCGGCCTCGGCTTATCCATCTTGCTGTTCCTGCGCTTGCCCAACCCGCAGCCAAGCCGCTAGAGCCAGCGGAAGGCAGGCCGCAACCAAACGACCGCCGCGACCATTCACCCGAGGTCGAAACGGCTTTGATCCGGCGCATGGCCGGGCCAGATTGACCGTCACCCCAAAACCGGAGGCCTGCGCCTGATGCCTTTCTGCCCGCCATCTGCTACCTTCGCCCGTCCTGTCGTACTGGCGCTGACGCTCGGCCTCACGCTCGGCGCCTTCGCATCGACCGCCTCGGCAAAGGAAAAGGAACCGCGCCGCGTGCGCATCGCCATCGGGCCGGAAATTCAGCCCAGCTTCCCCGGCGCGGACAGCCTCTCGGTCCGGCCTTTTCTGGAAGGCGACATTGCGCGCGGGGATGAACCATTCGAGTTCGAGGCGCCGGACGAGAGCTTCGGCATCCCGGTCGTGAGTGTCGGCGGTTTTGAGGTCGGCCCATCCATGGCCGTGGAAGGCAAGCGAAAGGCGGACGAGGTTCCCGGCTTCGTCAAGGTCAACCGCTCGCTGGAACTCGGCGGGTTCGTGCAGATGTTTCTGACCCCCTCCTTCCGCCTGCGCGCCGATCTGCGCCAGGGCGTGACCGGCCATGAGGCGCTGGTCGGATCGGTCAGCGCCGACTGGATCATGCGCGATGGGGACCGTTGGCTAGTGTCGGTCGGCCCGCGCGTCACGCTGGGCAGCGGCAAGCACCAGCGCACATGGTTCGGCGTGTCGCCTGCGCAAGCCACCGCCTCGGGCTTGCCGGTGTTCGAGGCGAATGGCGGCGTTCAGTCCGTCGGTGCCGCTGCCGGTCTGATCCGCCAGCTCGATGCGCGCTGGAGCCTCCACGGCTATGCCCGTTACGACCGGCTAGTCGGCGATGCCGCCGATTCGCCGGTCGTCCGGGCCTATGGCGCACGCGACCAGTTTTCCGGCGGACTGGCGCTGGGCTACACCTTCTGGTGGGGCAAACGCTAAGCCGCGCGGGCGCCCTATCGCCCCTCCAGCCGCGCGTAGGCCGGCGACCGGGTAAAAGCCTCCCAGCGCGTGCACCATTGGCGCACCGGCTTGGCATCCGGCCAGAAGGGCGTCCAGATCTCGCCCGGCTCGGCGCCCAGGGCCTGGGCGACCTTCTGGCTCGGCACATTGTCATCGGCGATCATGTGCAGCGTCTCGCTCTGGCCAAGGGCCTCGTGCGACCAGCGGAAGGCGGCGGCTGCCGCCTCGGCTGCATAGCCCTTGCCTTGTGCGGACGGGAAGATGCACCAGCCGATCTCGAACGCCGGCCAGCCCGGCGGGTTCATCGGCCCGACATGGCCGATGAATGCTCCGCTGGCTTTCTCTTCCACCGCGAAATTGCCATAGCCGCGCGCGACCCAATGGCCGGCAAGACTGCAGAAGCGCTGCCAGCTTTCGCCATAGCTAAGGCCGCGCCCTTCCTTGGTGATGAACCGCGCGAAGTCATCGTCCGCCATGGCCGCGCACAAGGGCTCGGCATCGGCAGCACGAAACGCCCGCAGGATCAGCCTGGGCGTTTCGATAGTCGGTGCGCGATCGATGGTCGGGGCGGTGCTGTTCTGTTGAGTCATCCGTGGCCTCTCCTTGTCAGCGCAAGTCTTGCTGGAGACCTGCGCGGTGACAAGGCATGATTAGGCCCCGAGGATGATCCGCGCCCGCACGACATCGGCGCTCATCTGCTCGACCAGCGCATCCAGGCTGTCGAACTTGCGCTCGCCCCGCAGCCGTTCGATGAGGGCGATCTCCAGCGTCTGGCCGTAAAGGCTGCCGGAGAAATCGAACAAATAGGTCTCCAGCAGCTCGCGCGGCGGCACGAAGGTCGGGCGGATGCCGAGATTGGCCGCGCCGCAGACGATTCGCCCATCGGGCAGCCGTGCGCGCACGGCATAGATGCCATAAGCCGGGCGCAGATAGTGGCCCATCTCCATATTGGCGGTGGGGAAGCCGATGGTGCGGCCGCGCTTGTCCCCATCGATGACTTCGCCGGCAATCGCGAAAGGACGCGTGAGGAGGCCCGTCGCCGTGGCGCAGTCACCGGCCAGCAGGGCCTCGCGCACGCGGCTGGAGGAGATGATCTCGCCCTGCTCGTCGCGCACCGGCGCCACGGCCTCGGCGGCCAAGCCGTGGACCGCGCCAAGCGTGCGCAAAGCAGCAACAGTGCCCGAGCGCCCGCGCCCGAAGGTGAAGTCCTCGCCTGTCACCACTCCAGCCGCGCCCAGTTCCGTCGCCAGCATGGCCACGAAGTCCTCCGCGCTGTGCGAGGCCAGCTCAGCGGTGAAGTGGAAGACCAGCATGGCATCCGCGCCCGCCTCGCCGAACAGGCGCTCGCGCTGATCGAGCGTGGTCAGGCGGAAGAAGGGCGCATCCGGACGGAACAGGCGCATGGGATGCGGATCGAAGGTCGCGACAATGGCCGGGCGGCCCTGCGCACGAGCCAGCTCCACGGCGCGGCCGACCACGGCCTGATGGCCCCGGTGAAAACCGTCGAAATTGCCGAGGGCAATGATGGCACCGCGCAAATGTGCCGGTATCGGCTGATCGCTGCTGATCCGTTCCATGGCGGGCGCCTATAGGGGGAGCGACGCGCGGGCGCCAGCCCCGATGGCGGCTCGCATGCGCACCGCGATCAGGCTCCGCGCCGCAGGAATGTGCGGTAGCTGAAGGCAGCGACTGCGCCCTCCGCCGGGTGATCCTCGCGCATCGTCTCTTCCCACCGGGCAGGATCGGGCGCATCGATGCGCGCATCGCCGGGCGGCGAGAGATGTACCTGCGTGATCTCCAGCCGGTCGGCCAGCGGCTCGAACAGCCGATAGACTTCCGCACCGCCAATCACCGACAGCACCGGCGCCTGCGCGGCGGCAAGGGCTTCATCGACGCTGTGGACCACCTCTGCGCCGTCCGCCTGCCACGCGCGGTCGCGGGTCAGCACGATGTGGCGACGGCCCGGCAGCAGCCCGGGGAGGCTGTCGAAGGTCTTGCGCCCCATCAGCATGGGCGTGCCCATGGTCATCGCTTTGAAGCGCTTGAGATCGCCGGGAATCCGCCAGGGAATGTCGCCCTCGCTGCCGATCACGCCATTGTCGGCGCGGGCGAGCAGCAGCACGATTTCTGGACGCGCGTCCATCGTCATGCCGCGCTATCGCTTATGTGCACGCGCGTTACATGGCCCATCTTGCGGCCGGGGCGTGCCTCGTTCTTGCCGTAGAGATGGAGATGCGCCGTCTCGTCGGCCAGAATCGCCTGCCACTCGTTGGCCTCGTCCCCGATCAGGTTCTGCATGGAGACGGCCGGCGCGGCGAGCGCCGTCGATCCGAGCGGCAGGCCGCAGACGGCGCGGACATGGTTCTCGAACTGGCTGGTGACAGCGCCCTCAATGGTCCAGTGCCCGCTATTGTGGACGCGCGGCGCCATCTCGTTGAAGATCGGCCCGGCGACCCCGGCAAAGAACTCCAGCGTAAGCACGCCAACATATTCCAGAGCCTGGGCGACCCGCGCGGCAATGGCCCGCGCTTCGGGCACCTGCGCGAGCACGACCGCCGGAGCCGGCAGCGTGGATGTCGCGAGAATGCCGTCGACATGCACATTATGCGGCGAATCCCAGAAGCGCACGGTGCCATCCTGTCCGCGCACGAGCACGACGGAAAATTCGTGGTCGAAGGTGACGAACCCTTCCAGCACCGCCGGATTGCAGCCGATTGCCTCCCAGGCGCTGTCCAGAGTCTCGGGCGCCGCATCCATCAGCCGGACTTGGCCCTTTCCGTCATAGCCAAAGCGCGTTGTCTTGAGGATGGCGGGCGCGCCGATCCGCGCGATTGCATCCTGCAGCACCGCGCCGCTGGAGACGGGCGCATAGGGCGCCGTCCGTCCGCCAAGGCCGGCGACGAAGCTCTTCTCGAGCAACCTGTCCTGCGCGACCGCCAGTGCGCGGGCATTGGGCCGGACGTGCCCGAGCTTGGCGAGCAAGGCAACGGCGTTGCTCGGCACATTCTCGAATTCATAGGTGATGATATCGACCGCGTCGGCGAAGGCGGTGAGCGCGGCGTCATCCTCATAGGGCGCCTGCGTCCACGCGCTCGCAATGTCAGACGCGGGGCCGCTCTCTTCCGGCGCGAAAATATGGACCCGATAGCCAAGCTGGATCGCGGCCATGCCGATCATCCGGCCAAGCTGGCCGCCGCCGACGATGCCGATGGTCGACCCGGGCGCAATCGTCATGGGGGAGGTCATTGCGGGCTGCCTGCCACCGAATCCGTTTGCGCCGCGCGCCATGCATCCAGTCGATCGGCCAGCGCCGCGTCGCTATTGGCTAATATTGCAGCTGCGAGCAAACCGGCATTCTTGGCGCCTGCCTTGCCGATGGCCAGCGTCCCGACCGGAACGCCGCCGGGCATCTGTACGATGGAAAGCAGACTATCGAGCCCGGAGAGGGTCGCCGATTGCACCGGAACACCAAGCACCGGCACGCGAGTCATGGCCGCGACCATGCCGGGCAAATGCGCCGCGCCGCCGGCTCCGGCGATGATCACCTGCAGACCTCGGCCTGCTGCAGTCTTGGCATAATCGACGAGTCGATCCGGTGTGCGGTGAGCCGAAACAATCCGCGTTTCGCATTCAATTTCAAGGTCTTGCAGAATATCGACGGCATGGCGCATCGTGTCCCAGTCGGACTGCGAGCCCATGATCACACCGATTTTCGCCATTCTTTGCCGCCCCGTCCTCGTGCTGCCTGGCGTCAACGGGAACGCCGGCCGGAAACTTCTCTTTAAGTCTCAGCCCATAGACACCAGCGCCATGGCGCACAACCGGTCAAAACGCTCTGATCATACGGCGGAACGCGGGTTCCGCAGTGCACAAAGGCAAAGCTTGGAACTATACCCAGCTCACAGGGTTACATGCTGCGGTCGCGCACAGGAGATAGAGCTTTGATGGAAGCCACTGCGCGGACGGTCGCACTCGATCTTCCCGCACCTGACATTTCAGCGCTTGAGCAGGAGTTGGATATACTCCGCCGGGAGCTGTCCCTTCTTAAAACCGCCAACAAGGAACTTGAACGACTCGTCATTCGCGATACGCTCACCCCGCTCTACAATCGGCGGCATTTCATGAACTGCCTTCGGGATCGGTTGGACCGGCTCGAACGGCATGAAGGCAAATGCGCGCTGGTGTTCATTGACGTGAACTCGATGAAGCGGATTAACGATCGCTTTGGCCATGGCGCCGGCGATGCCGCTCTGGTGCATATGGCGCGCCTTCTCGCGAATGGATTGCGGTCTACAGACGTCGCGGCCCGCATGGGCGGTGATGAGTTCGCGTTGTTGCTGGACGATCTTGACCCTGAGGCCGTGGAGGAAACCACCCGGCGGCTCCAGCGCATGATCGCGGAATCGGCCTGCTTGCACGAAGGCGTGCTGCTGCCGCTGTCTATTTCCGTCGGCTGGACGGCCCTCGAACAAGGTGACACGGAGTTTTCCGCCCTTACTCGCGCGGATATGGCGATGTATGCTGCCAAAAGACCCGGCAGCACCTTTGCCGAGGCAGCAGAATAAGGAGCAGGTCATGACCCACGCGGTTCAGGACAATGCCGAGCGCAACCGCTACGAGATCATAGTGGACGGCGGGATCGCTTTCGCCACCTATGAGCGCGATGGCGACACGCTGGCGATCACGCACACCTTCACCCCACCGGTTTTGCGGGGAAAGGGCGTCGCGGCCGATCTGGTCGCCGGGCTGCTCGACGATGCGCGCGCACGCGGCCTCAAGATCCGGCCGGTGTGCAGCTACGTCGTCACCTATTTCGAGCGCCACCCCGATCAGCGCGACCTGCTGGCCGCCTGACGCGCGGGCCGTCCGCTCACGGTCAGGCCCCCTCTAGCTCGGCCTTCTCGCGGTCCATCATCGCCTGGAGGATACGCCGCCCCTGCACCGCCGTTCCGTCGCTTTTGAGCATCAGCTCGGGCGGGAGGACGTCCAGCGTGGAAATGATCTTCTCGATTTCCTCGGTCGCGAACTTGTCCTCATCCAGCACCGGCTCGAGACGCCGGCGGGCGTCGTCCACCCGCGTCTGTGACGGCGCGCTCATCGCGAAGAAGTAGTTGCAGCTGGTCTTCTTCGCCGGCGTGACGGCATGCCAGACCCGGCTGGTGTGAAGCACCTCGCCGGCCTTGGCGTGACCCTGCGGATAGCGGGATTCCCCAATCCCTGCGTGAAAGCCAGGGAAGAAGAAATCCATTCCGGAGATGCGATCGACCACCCCGTCATGCACGCTGCGGTCATGATAAGGCGGCATCGGGGTATCGCGCATGATCCGCCGGCTCGACAGGCGGCGATCATTGAGGTCGCGCACTTCGGGCGTCGCGGCATCATCGGGCGTGCCGATCGATGTAGCATGGAGATAGCCAAGATGGCTCAGGTCCAGCAGGTTATCGTTGAGCAACTGATAGCGCCCATCGACATGCATGGAATAAAAGGCATCCGGGATCATGCCGGGAATGTTGAAACCGATCTCGTCCAGCGTCGGGATGAGCGACTCATCCGCCTTGTCGGGATCGCCCGGCCAGATCCACGCCCATAGCCCGCGCTCGACCAGGGGATAGCTTTTGATCCGGTAGACGCCGGGAATGGTGCTCTGGCTCGGCACCATCGTGCAGGCCCCCGAAGAATCGAAGGTGATGCCGTGATAGCCGCACTGGATCGCATCGCCGACGCGCTTGCTCGCGCCCAGGGGATAATGCCGGTGCGGACAGCGCCCCTCCACCGCCACGGCCGTGCCATCTTCCTTGCGGTAGAGAACGACCGGCTCGTTGAGGATCCAACGGCTGAGCAAATCCTCGCCGATTTCGCGCACAAATGCGGCGACGTACCAGCCGTTGCGCGGCGCGTAGCTGCCAGGGGTGAAAGGATACATGGGGTCCGCTCCTAATCGAACATCGTTCGTTTAGCGATTGATGCTTTTTCACCGGCAAACTGTCAAGGGAGCAGCATGTCATTCGCGAAGCTGGATCAGGACGGGATCGTCGAGGAAGCCATTGCGCTGCTGAAGGAAGAAGGGCTGGGGGCAGTCAGCCTGCGGAAGATCGCCACCCGGCTCAGCGTCAGCGTCTCATCGCTTTACTGGCATGTGGAGGACAAGCAGGCCCTCCACGCACTCATGTCCATCTCCATTTTCAAGGCCTGCCTCGACTCGGTGCCGCCGGCAGAAAGCTGGTGGGCATGGCTGCATGATTTTGGCATCGCCTTATGGGACGCGCAGACATCCATACGCGATGCGCGTCAGCTCATTGCCGTCACCCGCGCGCAGCGGGGAGCTGGCAACCATTTGATCGGGCAGATCGTGAAGGAGTTGACCGCGCTCGGCCTGAGCGCGGAGATGGCCGCCGTCGCACAGCGGTCCGTCCAGGCGCTCGTCACGGGCTGGACGACGCTGCGAGCGGTTCAGGTCGAGGCGGACCGGGACAGCTTCATCCTGGCGCTAGATGTTCTCATCGACGGCTGGCGAACACGCGCAGCAGCGGATCAGCCGTGACGGACACGCCAAAGCGCCCGGCCAGCAACTGACCGGGCGCCTGATCGGCAGAGGCAGGGCGAAAGCGCCCCGCCGCGCGTCTTCAGCCCTGGCGGGCCTTGAAGCGACGCTGCGTCTTGTTGATGACGTAGGTGCGCCCACGACGGCGGATCACGCGGTTGTCCCGGTGACGGTCCTTGAGCGACTTGAGCGAGTTGCGGATCTTCATGATCGGGTCCAAATGATTCTTGCGTGACGGAAAATTCGAAGCCGCGCCTCTATGGGTCAGCCTCCGGAAAGTCAAGGCGGCGGTGCAAGTTTTGCGCAGCCCCGTCCCCTCATGCCGGCAACCGCTTTCCTGAACAATCGTTAAGCCATCATGCAGCATTTCCGGTGCAAACTCGACCGATGAGACGCCATTTCAGAGAGATGGCCAGATGATAAGGGATGCAAGGCCATGACGAGCAGTTTTCCCATGCCGCCGCTCCATGGGCGGGCGACTCCCCACATCGAGGGTCGTCCGCGATTCGGCGCGCGCAAGGCCGGCGTCGCGGCCATTGTGCTTGGCGCGCTCGCCCTGGGTGGCTGCGCCACATCCACCGGGCCTGTCGACGTCACCCGATTCCATCAGCCGGACGTCGCCCGGCAGGGCACCGTGCTCATCGTGCCCGGAAATCCGGACGATAGCGCCAGCCTCGAATTCCGCACCGCCGCCAATGCCGTGAGCGCGGCGCTGGCGCGGACGGGCTTTTCTACCCTCCAGCCCGGCGCATCCGGTGCCGGGGCAGCGCAATATGAAGCGGTTGTGGACATGGGGCGGGAAACGATCGCGCCCCTGCCCGCACGCTCCCCGGTGAGCCTCGGCGTGGGCGGATCGACCGGTTCTTATGGCAGCGGCGTCGGCCTTGGCATCGGGATCAATCTCTCCGGCAAACCCAAGCCCGTGGTCGTGAACCGGATGCGCGTGCAGTTGCGCCGCGCGAGCGACAAGGTGGTTGTGTGGGAAGGTCGTGCCGAGACGCAGGCCAAGGAAGGCACGCCGGCCGCCCAGCCCGGCCTCGTGGTCGGTCGGCTTGCCGATGCGCTGTTCCAGGGCTTCCCCGGCACGTCCGGCGAGACTATCACGGTGCCATGACCGCACCCCTTCGCATCAACAGCAGCTTCGATAGCGGCAACATCCGCGTCGAAGCGATCGACGGCACTATTGCAACGCTCTCCATCCACAAGGACCATGAGAGCGATTTCTTCCAGTGGTTCCACTTTCGCGCCGCCGCGCCGGCGGGCACGCGCCTGACCTTGCGCATCACCGGCCTTGCACAATCCGCTTACCCCGATGGCTGGCCCGGCTATGCCGCCTGCGTATCGGAAGATCGCGAGCACTGGAGTCGTGCCGCCAGCCGCTACGATCCCGGCGTTGATGGCGGCACCCTCACCATCGACTACACCCTCGTCGGTGATGCCGCATGGTTCGCTTATTTCGCGCCTTACTCACAGGAGCGGCATCATGATCTCGTGGCGCAAGCGGCGGCCTGCGAAGGCGTATCGGTGCGCCAGCTGGGCGAGAGTCTGGACGGGCGCCCGATCGATTGCCTGGAATTGGGGAGCGGCGACAAGCCGATCTGGCTGATCGCGCGCCAGCACCCCGGTGAGACGATGGCGGAATGGTGGATGGAAGGCGCGCTCGACATGCTGACCGACCCCACCAATGCCCATGCCCGCGCTCTGCTTGCCGCCTGTCGCTTCTACCTCGTGCCGAACATGAACCCGGATGGCGCCTTTCGCGGCCATCTGCGCACCAATGCCCGGGGTATCAATCTCAATCGCGAATGGCACGAGCCGCAGGCCGACCGCGCGCCGGAAGTGCTCTGCGTGCGCAATCGCATGGACGAGACCGGCGTCGCCTTCGCCATGGACGTGCATGGTGACGAGGCAATCCCCGCCGTCTTCCTTGCCGGGTTCGAGGGCATTCCCTCGATCAAGGACGCGCAGCTCGCACTGTTCCGGCGCTATCGCGACACGCTGGCCATCCGCACGCCCGACTTCCAGACTCGCCTTG
Organism: Sphingobium sp. B8D3A; assembly: GCF_025961995.1. Taxonomy (NCBI): domain Bacteria; kingdom Pseudomonadati; phylum Pseudomonadota; class Alphaproteobacteria; order Sphingomonadales; family Sphingobiaceae; genus Sphingobium; species Sphingobium sp. B8D3A. The sequence continues at coordinate 3,221,431 of NZ_JAOQOS010000001.1, forward strand.
GCTATCCCGAGGCGCGGCCGGGCAAGGCCAATCTCTCCATGGCAACCGCCCAGATCGCCGAGCGCTACGGCGCGGTAGCGATGACGCTGGAAATGCCGTTCAAGGACAATGACGACCTGCCGGACACCGCCCAGGGCTGGAGCCCGGAGCGCTCCATGCAACTCGCGCGCGACTGCCTCGCCACGCTGGCGGAGATGGTCGGGGATATTTGAGAGCGGTCGGGACAAGGGCGCCCGGACTGTGCCTTCCTCCACCGTCGCCCCGGGCTTGACCCGGGGTCCAGCTCACTCTTCCTAGGACGTTCGCCTGACGGGATGAGGCGTGAAAGGAAGCTGGCCCCCGGGTCAAGCCCGGGGTGACGGAAAATTGGGAGCGATCAGCGCTCTCGCTTCACCCCAGTTCATCGCCCAAAAACGCCATCGCAGCGCGCCAGCTGCGCCGGTTGGTCTCCGGCTCGAAGCCGAAGCTGCGGTCCGCATTCAGCGGCACATCGTCTGCGGTGAAGGCGTGGCCGGTGCGACTATAGGTGGTGAACTGGAAGTCCACGTCCGCCGCCGCCAGCTCCTTGCACAGGGCCAGCTTGGCATCGGGCGGGCAGAGATTGTCGTTCCAACCGTCGCAGATCATCAGTTTGGCGGTGATCGGCGCGTTGGGGAATGGCGGCGCGTCGTAGACGCCGTGGAAGGAGACACCGGCCTTGATGTCCGCCCCGGCGCGCGCAAGATCGAGCACGCATTTGCCGCCCGCGCAAAAGCCGATGGCGCCGATCCGGCTGCCATCCACGCCCGGCAACGCACGAAGCTCCGCAAGGGCATCGAGCAGCCGGGCCTTCACCGCCTGGCGATCCGCCATGAAATCATGCAGCAGCTTACCCGCGCTCTCCATGTCCGTGCCGCGCTTGCCCTGGCCGTAATAGTCGACGACCAGCACCTTGTAGCCCTGTGCCGCCAGCGTCTCGGCCTTGGCGAAATCCCATTCCTTGGTGCCCATGAAGTTGGGGAACAGCAGCACACCTCGCTGATCGCCTGCATCCGCATCGCCGACGAACATCGATTCAAAGGGACCGCCGGGGCCTTCATGAAGGTGGACAGTGCGGGTGATCGCCATGGTTCCTGCTCCTTTGCTGCAATGGGATGATGCGCTCATCCATGGCGAATTGTGCTCGGGCGGACAAGGGCGCTTGCGGCAGTGATCCCGGCCGAAAAGACAGCCCGCGCCGGTGGTTTCTCAACATTTAACGCAGCAGGTCGCTTTTGCCGGAACCAACCGGCTCCGGCGCAGTTTTCTGCCAGCAATATGGGAGTTTACGAGATGAAGACGTTGTGGGATCCGGGCTTTCTCCAGAGCCAGATCCAGCAATTCGAAGCGCAGGCCACAACGGCGATGCACCCGGATGAGAAAGCCGCCTATCAGAGCTATGTGCAGCATTATCAGACGATGCTGAAAGCGCTTCAAGCGCGTGGCCACGCCGCGACCCTCGAGCACGCCTGAAGCGTCTCTGCGCGTCTTCAAGGCCGGCCCGAACGGATTGCGCTCACACCAAATCCCGCTATCAGGCCCCGATAACGGTAAAACCGCCGAAGATCGGGAGATAAGACCTCATGCCCACCCTCGTCCTCATCCGCCATGGCCAGTCGGCCTGGAACCTGGAGAACCGCTTCACCGGCTGGTGGGATGTCGACGTGACCGAGAAGGGCGCTGCCGAAGCCAAGGCTGCCGGCGCGCTGATGCGGGACAAGGGCCTCGATTTCGACCAGTGCTTCACCTCGCTGCAGACCCGCGCGATCAAGACGCTCAATCTGGCGCTTGAGGAAATGCAGCGGCTCTGGCTGCCGGTGGAAAAGGACTGGCGCCTCAACGAGCGGCATTACGGTGGCCTGACCGGCCTCGACAAGGCCGAGACGGCAGCCAAGCATGGCGATGAGCAGGTGAAGATCTGGCGCCGCAGCTTCGACGTGCCGCCGCCGCCACTGGAGGCCGGCAGCGAATTCGACCTGAGCAAGGACCGGCGCTATGCCGGCATCGCCATCCCGGCGACGGAGAGCCTCAAGGACACCATCGCGCGCGTGCTGCCCTATTGGGAGGGCCGGATCGCTCCCGAGCTGAAGGCCGGCAAGCGCGTGCTCATTTCAGCGCATGGCAATTCGCTGCGCGCGCTGGTCAAGCACCTCTCGAACATCCCCGACGACGAGATTACGGGCCTCGAAATCCCGACCGGCCAGCCCATTGTCTATGAGCTGGCCGACGATCTTTCCGCAAAGGACCGTTATTATCTGTCGGAGCGGTAAGGGTTAGGCGGCCGGTCAGGCCGCCACCTTCACCTCAAGCTGATCGACGGCGGCGAGCGCCGCCTCGATGCCGGCAGCGCGATGCTCGGGACCGACGGCAGCGCCTTCTGCCACGATGAACTCGGGCACGATGCCGATGAAGCCGAAGACGGCGCGCAGATAGCTCTCCGCATGTTCGACAGCGGCGGCAGGCGTGCCCGCGCCGTAAAAGCCGCCGCGCGAGAGCGCGACGATCACGCGCTTGTCGCCTGCCAAGCCGATGGCATTGCCGCTTTCATCATAGCGGAAGGTCTTGCCGGCCACCGCGATATGATCGATCCACGCCTTGAGCTGGGTGGAAATGGTGAAATTGTACATCGGCGCGCCGATCACGACGGTGTCCGCGTCCAGGAATTCAGCCAGCACCGCCGCCGCCTCGTCCGTGCCGAAGCCGGGCAGCGTCAGGTGGGGCAGCGGCTGGGCGGCGAGATCGCGATAGCGCACGTCCGCGCCGGGCTGCTCCGCCTTGAGGCGCTCGACAATGGCTGCCGAAATCTGGCGGGTGATGGAGTTTTCGCCCTGAATGCTGGAATCGATATGCAACACGGTCATGGTCGGCCCTTTCGTAAATTGCTCTTGAGAGACGGATCGGGAAGATCAGTTTCTGTTTGCAACCAGCTAGGGTGGACCTCTAGAACCAACAAGAACGCATTTTTTCGAGACCTAGTCACATGGATATGACCACCACCCGCCTCACCGTGACGTCGCACAAGGAGTGCATGCGGATCACGCAGACCCTCGCGCGATTCGGTGACAGATGGACGCTGCCGGTGGTTGCGGCTCTTGGTGACGGCACGATGCGCTTCAACCAGATCCGGCGGGAGGTGAGCAGTATCTCGCAGCAGATGCTCACCCGCACGCTGCGCGCGCTGGAGCGGGATGGCATGGTCAATCGCACCGTCCATCCGACCACCCCGCCGCAGGTGGATTACGCCCTCACCCCGCTCGGCCATTCGCTGGCCCGCGAGGCGATCCGCCTCGGCAAATGGGCGCAGATGCATCGCGAAGAGATCGACGCCCATCGGGAGCGGTTCGATCGCCTGCAGGAGGGCTGAGGCGCTCTACATCATACAAAGTGCTCCTGCGAAGGCAGGAGTCTAGGGCGGCAAGGCCCGACATCTGAGCCATGGGCTCCTGCCTTCGCAGGAACACTATGGTGGTCCTATGCCTTGCTGCGGACGAACGCCACGGCGATCCCCGCGACGAACAGCGGCAGCCCGAAGGCCAGCGCCACGCCGAACGGTCCAACACCCTGCGCCAGCAGCCAGCCGCCGGTCGCCGGACCGATGATCGCCAGCAGTCGCCCCGCCCCGGCCGTCCAGCCAAGCGCCGTGGAGCGGATCTGCGTGGGATAGGCGGCTGAGATGAAGGCATAGAGCCCGCTGATCGAGCCGACCACGAAGGCGCCGAAGGCAATCGCCATGAAGGCAGCCAGTGCAGGCGTGAACGGCTGGACCATATAGACGAGCATCGAGATGCCACCCGCGAAATAGCAGAAGAGCAGGGTGCGCTTGACGCCGATCCACCCGACCAGCGCGATCATGATGAACGGCCACACGATCGCGCCCACGGAGGAAAGGGCAAAGAGCGCTGCCGCATCCGCCATCGGGAAGCCGGCCTGCATGTGCCAGAAGGTCGGCGCCCAGGAGGCCACGGCATTGCCGACGAACATCATCATCCCGCCCGCCAGCATGAACAAGAGGGTCATGGCCAGCCGCCCCTCGGCAAAGACGGACTTGAGTGACGCCCGCCCGGCTGGCGGCTCATCGAGAAAATAATGGGCTGTGTCGCTGACGTCGCGCGTGATGTGCCGCAGGACGCGGTTGACTTGCGCGGTGCTGCGCCCGGCGGTGACGAGAAAGCGGGGAGATTCAGGCAGAGTGAAGATCAGCACCGGCAGGAGCAGCAGAGGTGCGGCGCCACCCGCCAGAAACGCGCCCCACCAATCGAGCCGATGAACAATGAGAGGCGCAAGCGCGCTGCCCATGGCCGAACCGAATGCAAAGCAGGCCGTGACCAGAATGATCTGGCGAGGCCGGATGTGGCGCGGCGAAATCTCCGCCACCATCGCGATGATGTTGGGCGTGATGCCGCCGAAAAACGCAAAGGCGACCAGCCGCAGCAGTGAGACGGTCGTCAGGGTCGATGCCAGGGCCGTCACAAGCGTGACGAGGCCGAAACCGAGCACGCACAGAATGACGATCGGCTTGCGTCCAACCCGATCTGCCAGCGGCGCGATGAAGGCGTAGCCCAGGGCAAGGCCGATGCCCTGCGCCACGAACACGGCGGAAATCGCGGCTGGCTCGACAGCAAGACCCGCAGCAAGAGCCGGCACGATGGCCCCGAGCATGTACATGTCGAAGCCCTCCATCGCCATGGCGATGCCGCAGAGCGCAAAGATGTACCAGCGCCAGGCCCCGTAAGGCCGGTCCAGAATGGTCTCGATGTCGATCCGCTGCCCGTCTGCATGGGACTGCGCCATGTATCTCTCCCCCGAAGGCTGGTCGGTCTATGTCTTCGAGGGTCTAATGATGAGAACCGCCCCCGCCGCATGTGCGCTCCTGCGGAACCGCTGCCCGTCTGGCAAGCCAGAATTCACCGTGACCAACCGCGCGCGAAGCAAGATTTTGCGCCGGCGAACAATGCCTTGCGGCTGCCTCCCATAGCGCCGGTCGAAGGAATTCTGGCCCTGCGCGAGCACGTAACGATAGCGCGCGCGCCTACGCTTTCATCGAAAACGGGTCCGATTGTGCGGTTGCACCAAAGTCGTGCGCCTGTAATGTCCCGCTCAGGTGCGCAATTCATCAGGCCACGAAGGGTCCCCAGTCTTGTTCGAAAAGTCCGCGACACTCATCCTGTTCGGCGCCACCGGCGATCTGGCGCACCGGATGCTGTTTCCTTCGCTCTATCATCTGCTGTGCGACGGGCTGCTGCCCGAGCCGTTCAACATCCTCGCCTCCGGCCGGTCCGAGATGGATGACGCGGCCTTTCGTGAAACCATCCGCAAGGCGCTGGCGACCTATCTCGCCGATGAGCATCATGATGAGGCGCGCGTTACCGCCTTTCTCGAAAAGATCAGCTATTGCGCCGTGTCCGCCGGCGAACAGGCGCATTTCGATGCGCTGGCGAAACGGGCGAAGGCGCTGGGCGATGGTCCCATTGCGGTCTATCTGTCCACCCCGCCCTCGCTCTTTGCGCCCACCGCCCAGGGTCTCGCCGCCGCGGGTCTGGTCGATGCGCACACCCGCATTGCCATGGAAAAACCCATCGGCAAGGATCTCGCCTCGTCCAAGGTGGTGAACGACGCCATTGGCGATCTGTTCGATGAGGAGCAGATTTTCCGCGTCGACCATTATCTGGGCAAGGAAACGGTGCAGAACCTGATGGCGCTTCGCTTTGGCAACCGCCTGTTCGAGCCGCTGTGGAACGGGGGCGCCATCGATCATGTCCAGATCACCGTCGCCGAGACGGTCGGGCTGGAGGGTCGCGTCTCTTATTATGACGGCGTCGGCGCGCTCAAGGACATGGTGCAGAACCACATGCTCCAGATCCTCTCGATCATCGCCATGGAGCCGCCCGCGCGGATGGATTCCACCTCGGTGCGCGACGAGAAGGTGAAGGCGCTGCGCTCGCTGCGGCCGATGACGCCCGAAACGGTCCGCACCCACAGCGTGCGCGGCCAGTATCGCGACGGCGCAGTGAAGGGCAAGATCATCGCCGGCTATGCCGAGGAACTGGGCAAGGAGAGCGATACCGAGACCTTCGTGGCGTTGAAGGCTCATATCGACAATTGGCGCTGGACGGGCGTGCCGTTCTACCTGCGCACGGGCAAGTGTATGCCCAACCGCCAGTCGGAAATCCTCATCCAGTTCAAGCCGGTGACGCACAGCATTTTCCGCCGCAACGGCTATGATCGCGCGCTCGAGCCGAACTCGCTGATCATCCGCTTGCAGCCGGACGAGAACATCCGCCTGTGCATCATGGCCAAGCGGCCGGGACTCGACCGGGATGGCGTGAAGCTGCAGGAAGTCGGCCTCGACGTCTCCCTCACCCATGCCTTTGCGGGCGAGCGCCGCCGGATCGCCTATGAGCGGCTACTGTTGGATCTGCTGGAGGGCGACACCACATTGTTCGTGCGCCGCGACGAGGTGGAAGCGCAGTGGACCTGGATCGATTCCATCACGCAGAGCTGGCAGGAATCCGGCCAGCAGGTCGTGCATTATGCCGCCGGCACCTGGGGGCCATCCGCTGGCATTGCCTTGATCGAGCGCGATGGAGCAAGCTGGTATGACTGATCTCAATTCCACCGTCGCCGCCGTCACGCAGCGCATCGTCCAGCGCAGCGCGGTCAGTCGCCGCAAATATCTCGACCTCATCGAGCGCGGGCGCGATGCCGGCACCAACCGGGATCGGCTTTCCTGCGGCAACCTCGCCCATGGCTTTGCCGCCAGCGGCGAGGACAAGCCGGTGATCCGCGCCGGCAATGCCATGAACATCGGCATCGTCACGGCCTATAACGACATGCTCTCGGCCCATCAGCCCTATGGCCGCTACCCGGAGGCGATCAAGATCGCGGCGCGGGAAGTCGGCGCCACGGCGCAGGTCGCGGGCGGCGTGCCGGCCATGTGCGACGGCGTGACGCAAGGCCTGGCCGGCATGGAGCTATCGCTCTTCTCGCGGGACACCATTGCGCTCGCGACCGCCGTGGCGCTCAGCCATGCGATGTTCGAGGGCGCGTTGATGCTCGGCATCTGTGACAAGATCGTGCCCGGCCTGTTGATGGGCGCGCTGCGCTTTGGCCACCTCCCCACCATCTTCGTCCCCGCCGGGCCGATGCCTTCGGGCCTCGCCAACAAGGAGAAGCAGCGCATCCGCCAGCTCTATGCCGAGGGCAAGGTGGGGCGCGAGGAGCTGCTGGAGAGCGAGAGCGCCAGCTATCATGGGGCGGGCACCTGCACCTTCTACGGCACGGCCAACACCAACCAGATGATGATGGAAGTAATGGGCCTGCACATGCCCGGCGCTGCCTTCGTCAATCCCGGCACCAAGCTGCGCAGCGAGCTGACCCGCGCCGCCGTGCATCGTGTCGCCTCCATAGGGTGGGATGGCGATGATTATCGCCCGCTCGGCAAGTGCATCGATGAGAAGGCGATCGTGAATGCCGCCGTGGGCCTGCTGGCGACTGGCGGATCGACCAATCATGCCATCCACCTGCCCGCCATCGCGCGCGCGGCGGGGATCGTCATCGACTGGACGGATCTCGCCGATCTCTCCGCCGCGGTGCCGCTGCTGGCGCGCGTCTACCCCAATGGCGCGGATGACGTGAACAACTTCCATGCCGCAGGCGGCATGGCCTGGATCATCACCGAATTGCTGCGCGGCGGCCTGCTGCACCGGGACGTGATGACCGTCGCCCGCGCTGATCTCACGGATTACGGGCGGATGCCGACGCTGGAGAATGACGCGCTCGTCTGGGACGAACCGCTAACCGCGCCCGGCAACGAGGCGATCCTGCGCCCCCTCTCCAACCCATTCAGCGCGGATGGCGGAATGCGGCTGCTCGCCGGCAATCTCGGCCGCTGCATCATGAAGACCAGCGCCGTGGACCGCGAACGCTGGACCATCGAGGCGCCGTGCCGTGTGTTCTCCGATCAGGATCAGGTCATGGCCGCATTCAAGGCGGGCGAGCTGGATCGGGACGTCGTGGTTGTCGTGCGCTTCCAGGGGCCGCGCGCCAACGGGATGCCGGAACTGCACAAGCTCACCCCACCGCTCGGCGTGCTGCAAGACAAGGGCTTCAAGGTCGCGCTGGTGACCGACGGGCGCATGTCCGGCGCCAGCGGCAAGGTGCCGGCGGCCATTCACCTTTCGCCCGAGGCGCTGGGCGGTGGCCCCATCGGCAAGCTGCGCGATGGCGACATCGTCCGCGTCTGCGCCGAGAGCGGCACGCTGGAAGCGAAGGTGGATGCCGCGGAATGGGATGCGCGCGATCAGGCCGAAGCGCCGCCGCCGCCCTATGACACCGGTCGGGAACTGTTCGCCCTGTTCCGCCATAACAGCGATCTGGCGGAAGCGGGCGCCTCGCCGCTGCTGGCAGCCATGGATGCGGAACTATGACCGATCTTGTCGCCGCCGACATTGGCGGCACCAATGCCCGCTTCACCCGTGCCACGCTCGATGCGCGCGGCGTGCCCACGCTGGGCACCGTGCGCAAGTACAAGGTCGCCGATCATGCCAGCCTGCAAAGCTGCTGGCAGGCCTTTCTGGCCGATGACGACGGGCCGGCGCCCGAGCGGGTCTCCATCGCCTTCGCCACGGCCATCGGGCGGGAGGTCATCAAGCTCACCAACTCCAGCTGGATCATCCGTCCTGCCCAGTTGGCCGATGACCTCGGCGTTGCGGCGGTGCGGCTGGTCAATGATTTCGAAGCAGTTGCGCACGCCATTGCGCGGTTGCCGCTCAGCGATCTACCGTTGCTGTTCGGGCCAGACGAGGCCTTTCCCGAGAATGGCTCGGTCACGATTCTCGGCCCCGGCACCGGTCTTGGCGTGGCGATGATCGCGTTTGACGAGGGCGTGCCGCATATCGTCGCGACCGAGGGCGGTCATGTCGATTTCGCGCCGCTCGACGCGCTGGAGGGCCGCATTCTCGCGCAGTTGCGCACCGATCTCGTGCGGGTCTCGACGGAGCGGATCGTCTCCGGACCGGGGCTCAATACACTCTACCGGGCGCTGGCGACGATCAGCCAGGTGCCGGTCACGCTGATGAACGACGCGGACCTGTGGGCCGCCGCTCTGGATGGCAGCAATCCCCTCGCCCGCACGGCGCTGGAGCGGCTGTGCATGAGCTATGGCGCCACGGCCGGCGACCTCGCTCTGGCGCATGGGCCGCATCATGTGGTGCTGGCCGGCGGACTGACGCAGCGGATGCGCGACTTCCTCGCGAACAATAGCGCCTTCCATGACCGTTTCACCGCAAAGGGTCGCTTCGAAGCCTTGATGAGAACCATTCCGGTTCGCTTGGCAACCCATCCTGAAATTGGCCTTTATGGCGCCGCCGCTGCATGGCGGGAGAAGAAAGCATGAGCATGACTGTCGATGACGTAATGGCGCTGGCACCGGTGATCCCGGTACTGATCGTGGAGTCCGTGGCGGATGCCGTCCCGCTGGCGCAGGCGCTGGTCGCCGGAGGTCTGCCGGCCCTCGAGGTCACCATGCGCACCCCCGTCGCGCTCGAGGTGATGCGCGAAATGGCACAAGTGCCCGGCGCCGTGGTCGGGGCCGGCACCGTGCTCAACCCCCGGCAGATCGATCAGGCGCTGGAGGCGGGGGCGCAGTTCATCGTGGCGCCCGGCCTCACCGAGCCGCTCGGCAAGGCCGCGATCGCCAATGGGGCCACCCTGCTCCCCGGCGTCGCTACGGCGGCGGACATCATGCGCGGACTGGATCTGGGGCTTGAGCGCTTCAAATTCTTCCCGGCCTCGACCAGCGGCGGCCTGCCTGCCCTCAAGGCGCTGGCGGCGCCCTTTGGCGGTGTGCGCTTCTGCCCGACCGGCGGCATCACGGCGGCCAATGCGCCGGAATGGCTGGCCCAGCCGTTCGTCGGTTGCGTCGGCGGAAGCTGGGTTGTGCCCAAGGGGCCGCTCGATCCCGCAGCCATAGAAGCGCTGGCGAGGGAAGCTGCGACGCTTCCGCGATAATCGGAGAGGCGCCGCTGGCGTGCCTTGATGGGCACGCCCACGCCGAGGTTACCGTCAGTCCAGCGCGCCCCACAGGCTCGCGGCCTGCACATAGCCGCGCCGGCCGTTCACCTCCATCGCGCACCAACCATCCGAACAGCCGGAGAGCCGCCCCACGACGCCCGGTGCCAGCCGGAACAGCAGGCGGGCGCTCTCGGAGGGACCGTCGCGCATCTGGGCGATATTATCCTTCACGATCGCGGTCGCTTCATCCTTGAGCAGCCGCACATGCATCCAGCCCTGCGTGCCGTCCGGATCCTCGATCTTGCGCCAATTGGTATAGACCTCGACCACCTTCACCGGCAGGTCGCGCTGGCGGTAGATCCAGCTCGCCGGATAGTCGGCGCTCGGCCCCACGCGCATCTTGGCCTCCCCCTTGGAGAGTGAGGCCCAATAGGGCGTCGGGCGACCGGTTTGCGCCTGCGCGTCGGCAGCACCCAGCCCGAGTCCCAATCCCAGGGCCAGCGCCGCAAAAGCCGTAAATAGCCCGCGCGCGTTCATGCCATCAATCTCCCGGAAAATGCCCACACCATAAGGTCCGCTTCTGCCACGGCCACCGCATGGCATCAACCGGAAGCAGCCTTGCGCGAATTGCCGCTTGCCTTTCCGCTCTCGCCTGAGCATTCCCGCCACATGTCCAGGCGTCCCCGGCCCGCTTCGCCCCGCGTGATCGTGACGCGGCGTCTGCCGCAAGCGGTGGAAGCCCGTTTGGGCGAACTGTTCGACGCCCGCTTCAATGTCGAAGATCATCCCATGACACGCGCCGAGTTGCATGAGGCCATGCAGCGGTGCGACGTGCTGGTGCCCACCGTGACGGACGATCTCGATGCCGATCTGATCGCCGGCGCAGGCGATGCGCTGCAGCTGATCGCCAATTATGGCGCCGGCGTGAACCACATCGCCCTGCCCGCCGCCCGCGCGAAGAACATCATTGTCACCAACACGCCCGGCGTGCTGACCGAGGACACGGCGGACATGACCATGGCGCTCATCGTCTCGGTGCCGCGCCGTCTGGCCGAGGGCGAGAAGCTGGTGCGCTCGGGCGAGTGGACCGGCTGGAGCCCCAGCAACATGCTCGGCCATCGCATCGGCGGCAAGGCGCTCGGCATCGTCGGCATGGGCCGCATCGGCCGCGCCGTCGCCCGCCGCGCCCGCGCCTTTGGGCTCTCCATCCATTATCATAATCGCCACCGCCTGCCCGAGGTGGCGGAGCAGGAAGTGGATGCGATCTGGCACCCCGACCTCGACGAGATGCTGCGCAGCATCGACATCCTGACGATCCACACGCCGCGCAATGCGCAGAGCGAGAACCTGATCGACCGGCGCCGCATCGGGCTATTGCGTCCCCATGTCTACCTCATCAACGCCTCGCGCGGTGGCATCGTGGATGAAGAGGCGCTGATCGAAGCGCTGGAAGCCGGGCAGCTTGCCGGCGCCGGCCTTGATGTGTGGGAGTTCGAGCCACAGATCGACCCGCGCCTGCTCGCTCTCCCCAATGTGGTGATGACCCCGCATATGGGCTCGGCGACCTTCGAGGGCCGCATCGCCTCGGGCGAACGGGTGATCGCGAACATCCGCATGTGGGTCGGCGGCGACCGGCCGCCGGATCAGATTCTCGAAGGCTGGGTTTGAGCGAACAGCGGGCTCCTAACCTCACGTCATCCCGGACTTGATCCGGGATCCCGCTTCTTCTTCGCTCACCGCAAAGGCAGCGAGACCCCGGATCAAGTCCGGCGTGACGAGAAAGGGATAAGGTGGGGCTGGCTTCCGCTCTTTAACCCGCCAGCGCCTTTGTCGCCTCGATCGCGCTGCGATAGGCTTCCTGCCGCGCTTCGCTCCAGTAAGCGAGTTCGCCGAGCGGGATTTCCACCCCGCTCACGGCGCAGATTACGAAACGGCCCGAGCGGACCACCTGATAATCCGCCGCGCGATATTTGAGGATGGCGAGGCCCGGCATGTCCGGCGTGCGCATCATGCTCATCAGTCCCCGGTGAGGATGCGGTCGACCAGTTGCTTCACGGTCGGCACGAACCCGTTGGAGTAGAAGGGGTCCTGCTTGAAGCGATAGGCGCCATGGCCGGCGAACAGCAGGTTCTTGTCGACATCGCCGCCATGCACCGCATCCTGCAGGGTCTTCTGGATGCAGAAGCTGCGCGGATCGGCGAGGCGACCGGTCGAATAATCGTCATGGTCCTTCCACGACGAAAAACCGCAGTGCGAGAGGCAGCCCATGCAATCGGCCTGATCCTTGCGGATCACGGCGCGGTCCTCGTCGGTCACGAAGACCAGCGTGTTGTCGGGCGTCTTGAGCGCCGTCTCATAGCCCTGCAGCACCCACTCGCGGGCGCGCAGCAGATCGTTGCGGGTCACCCAGTAATTGCGGCCCTTGATGCCGACATCGAGCTGATGGTTGTGGTCGCCCGCTTCTTCCATGGAGAAGGCGATCTGCCGCTCCGAGCGCGCCTCGAGATCGCGCAGGAAGGGATTGCGGATCGCGGAGGAATAGAAACCGGTCGGCGAGAAGCGGTGGAGGAGGATGTCGCCTTCCTCCAGCGTCATCAGCTTCTCCTTCCACGCCTGCGGAATCGGGCTTTCCTGCGTGAGCAGCGGACGGGTGCCGAACTGGAAGGCAATCGCTCCCAGCTCCGGATTGTCGATCCAGTCGCTCCAGTCCCGCAGATACCAGACGCCCCCGGCCATCACGATCGGCACGTCGTCGCTGATGCCGCCCTCGCGCATCGTGTCGCGCAGCGCCTTCACGCGGGGATAGGGATCTTCCGGCTTGGTCGGGTCTTCCGCGTTGGACAGGCCATTATGGCCACCGGCCAGCCACGGATCTTCATAGACCACCGCGCCCAGCCACTCCGCAGCCTTATGATAGGCCCGCTTCCACAGCGCGCGGAAAGCGCGGCCTGAGCTCACGATCGGCAGGTAGCTGACCTGATGCTGCGCAGCAATTTCGCTGAGCTTGTAGGGCATGCCGGCCCCGCAGGTCACGCCTGCGACCATGCCCTTGGTGCGCTCCAGCACGCCTTGCAGCACGGCCTGCGCGCCGCCCATTTCCCAGAGCACGTTGATGTTGATGGCGCCCTTGCCGCCGGCCATCTCATAAGCGCGCTTCACCTGCTCCACACCACCTTCGATGGCGTAGGCGATCAGCTCTTCATGGCGCTGCTGGCGCGTGCGGCCATGGTAGATTTGCGGGATGACATTGCCGTCGGCATCATAGCTGTCCGCATTCACGGCCGACACGGTGCCGATGCCGCCAGCGGCAGCCCATGCCCCGGAGCTCATGTGATTGGAGACCGCAACGCCCTTGCCGCCTTCGATAACCGGCCACACCTCGCGACCGCCATAGACGATCGGCTTCAAGCCCTTGAACAAATGAAACTCCTCAGTGCCCCATCGGCCAGCTTCGCAAGCCAGCCACGAGCGCCTTTACCAGCATTTTCCTCAAACCAAGTGCTAAAATGCCACAAAACTCAAAATAACGCCAGTTCGTTACCGACCGCCTCACCATAGAGCCGGGCGTAGAGCTGGATCATCACGGCTTCATCGAAACAGCGCCTCGCTCTGTCGCGATTGGCTGCGCCGATGGTCCGACGCAGATCGGCATCCCCGGCCAGTTCTGCAAGGGCAGCCTGAAAATCATCGGTCGCATCGGGGGCCACGATGAAGGGCCGGTTGTCCGGCGCGACCATGCCGAGCGTATCGCCGACGTCGGTCGCCACCACCGGCAGGCCGGCCGCCATCGCCTCCATCAGGGCAGTGGGGAACTGCTCGCTATCGGAGGACAATGCGAAAATATCGAAGGCGCCGACATAATCCTGCGGGCGCGGCAGGGCTCCGGGCATCAGCAGATCGTGCATGCCCTGACGCTCCGCCTCCGCAAGGATCGCCTCCCGCTCCTCCCCGTCACCGACGATGACCAGGCGCAGCCGGTCGCGCAGCGGCGCCACCGCCCGGACGAGCCGGGGCAGGTTCTTGACCGCACGCAGATTGGCGACGGTGCCCACGATCAGCCGTCCGTCCGGTACCAGCCCGGGAATCGCAGTGACCGGCCGGGTGCCCTCATAGGCGGCGATATCCAGCCCGTTGGGGATCTGGTGAACCTTCTCGGCGGGCTGCCGCCACTCCGCCTGAGCGATATGCGCCAACTGCGCCGACGGGACGACGAGCGCCCGCGCGCCTTGCAAGGCGATCTGGCGGTAGCGGTTGCGAGCGGCCTGGCGGACGAACGCCTCGTCCACATCGAAGCCCTCTTCGTGGTGGATCAACGGCGGCAGGCAGCGCAGCCGGCGGAAGAGACGGTGCGCCATGACGCCATCGATCGCGCCCCAATTGAAGCTCAGGATGAGATCATAGCCGCGCATCGCCTTGGCCAGCGCGTTGAACCGGGCGAAGGTCGCGGGCCCCTCCAGCGCGGGCGAATCGAGAAAGCGCACCTTCAGCGTGGGGTCGAGCAAGGCTTGCGCCCCAGTGGCACCCGGCTCGGCCAGCAGGATGTCGTGCTGCATCCGCCCACCCCAATGATTCATCAGCCGGGCAAGGCGCGCTTCCTTTCCGCCCAGATCGAAGGTGCGGTGAATTTGCAGCACGCGCAGCGGCTCGCGGGAGAGATCGCGCCGGGCCGCCCGCCGCGTCATGGCTTCTCGCTGATCCTGGCGAGCAGCCTGTCGAGCGCCGCCACCGCTTCTGGCTCTTCCAGCGTGGGTGCATGACCCACCCGCGGCACCGTCACCAGATCCAGCTGCGGGAGGCGCGTCTGCATCGCCTGCGCCGTCTGGACGGTCAGCAGATCGCTTAGCGCGCCACGCACCAAGGTGAGCGGGATATCGCCGATCGCCTCGAACGCCGGCCACAGGTCGACGCCCGCCGCACCGCCGGGCGCCCGAAACGGCTCGGCGAGGCGCTGGTCATAATCCAGCACGATGCGCCCCTGGCTCGTCAGTCGATATAGCCGCTTGGCGATGCGCAGCCAGTCGGTCAGCTTGTAATCGGGGTAGATCACCCCCTGCACATCCGCCACCGCCCGCGCCGCGTGAACCCAGGTCGGCTGCGCGCTACCGGTACCGACCCCTTGCCGGATGCGCTCCAGCCCTTCCTCGGCAATCTCCGGCCCGATATCGTTGATCAGCGCGCCCGCAAGGCTCCCGCGCCGGGTCGCCGCGATCAGCATCAGCATGATTCCGCCGAGCGACGTGCCGACTCCCACGAAGCGCGGCAGGGCCAGCTCATCGATCAGCTTGAGCAGATCCTGCAGATAGACCAGCGGCACATAGCTCATCGGGTCCTTGGCGTAAGCGCTCTCGCCGCGTCCGCGCAGTTCCACCACGATAACGCGCCACTCGCCGGCCAGCCGCTCCGCCACCGGCTCGAAGTCACGGACGTTGCGCGTCAGGCCTGGCAGGCACAGGATCGGCGGCCGATCCTCCCGGCCCGGATAGTCCCGGTAATGCAGCCGTAAATTGTCCTGCGACCACCAATATTTGTCTTCATAGCCCGACAAGCTTGATCCTTTCCCGGGGCGCCCCCCATATCAGAGCATGGACGCAGCGCTTAAGACAGACATATTTCATCCGGAACGCGCAATAGCTTCAATTGCGGACTTTCTGGCAGACCCCGTGCAGCCGGCGGATTTCCCGCAGACGATCCTGCGCTTCCGCAATGATCGCGCGGCCAGCACGGTGGGGCTGGCGGCGCTCGACGATGCGCAATGGATCAGCCATTTCGGCCGCTTCACGCCTCTGCCCGGCGCGCAGCCGGAGCCACTGGCGCTGCGCTATCACGGCCACCAATTCCGCACCTACAATCCCGATCTTGGCGATGGGCGCGGCTTTCTGTTCGCCCAGATGCGCGAGGCTGCGCCCGCCGGCGGCCGGCTGCTGGATCTCGGCACCAAGGGCTCCGGCCGCACGCCCTGGAGCCGCACGGCGGACGGCCGCCTGACCCTCAAGGGTGGCGTGCGCGAAATCCTCGCGACCGAAATGTTGGAGGCGCTCGGCGTCACCACCTCACGCACCTTCTCGATCATCGAAACCGGCGAACCGCTGGTGCGCGGCGACGAGCCTTCGCCCACCCGCTCGGCGGTGATGGTGCGGCTCAGCCACGGCCATATCCGGATCGGTAGCTTCCAACGGCTCGCCTATCTCGGCGAGCGCGAGGAGAGCGCACGGCTGATCGACTATTGCCTGCGCCATCTTCTGGCGGTGGAGCCCGGCGACGTGCCCGCGCTCACGCTGCTGGAGGCGGTCGTCGCGCGCACGGCCGATCTCGCGGCAAGCTACATGGTCGCCGGTTTCGTCCATGGCGTGCTCAACAGTGATAACATCGCGGTCACCGGCGAGAGCTTCGACTACGGGCCGTGGCGCTTCACCCCGCGCTGGGAGCCGGGCTTTACCGCCGCCTATTTCGACCAGACCGGCCTCTACGCCTTCGCCCGTCAGGCCGAGGCGATCCACTGGGATGTCGCGCAACTGGCGCAATCGCTGGTGGAGCATGCGGAGACGGAGGCGCTAGTCGAGATACTTCGGCGCTTCCCGGCCATGTATGAAAGCCGCCTGATCGAGCAGTTCCTCTGGCGGCTGGGCCTCGACGTGCCGGACGCGGAGGCCGGCCGCGCCTTCGTAATCGCCGCTGTCGAGGCGCTGCGCGGCAGCGATGTACTCATCGACCGCTTCTTCTTCGACTGGCGGCGTGGCGACCATGCCGGATCGCGTTATTCGGGCGCTGCGTGGGACAAGGTCCGGACAGCGCGCGAGCCCCTCACCTTACGGCCCGGCGCCGGTGACCACCCGTATTGGCACGGCGATGCGCCCTGCTCGATGCACATCGAGGAAGTCGAGGCGCTCTGGACGCCCATCGCCGAGCGCGATGATTGGGCTCCGCTTTACGCCAAGATCGAGGCGATCCGCGCCATGGGGGCGGCGCACGGCCCGGTGCCGGGCCAGCCGCTCGCCTCGCGCAGCGCATAAGCCGGTGCGCGCCCCGCAGCGCGCGTCGTAAATCCGCTGGAAACTAATTGCGCCGCATAGCCGCTGCATGTTGCACGCCCCGCTTCATGCCACCGAGGCTCCGCACGAGCCTTCCGTCCTCGAATCGCTCGATCCGGCGACGGGCGAGGCCGTCTGGCAGGGAGAGGAGACCGACCCCGCCGCGCAGATCGCGCTGGTGGCGCACCACTGGACCGCATGGGCAGGCCTCTCCTCCGCTGTCCGCATCGAGACCATGCGCCGCTTCGCCAACGGCGTGCGCGCCAGCGAGGAGGCTTTCGCGACCCTGATCTCGCGCGAAACCGGGCGACCGCTCTGGTCTACGCGGCAAGAGGTGATTAGCCTGTTCGAGCGCGTCGAGAAGGCCGTGCAGGCTTATTCCGAACGCACGGGCCAGCGGCAGAGCGAAGGCGCGATGGGCGCCCGCACCGCGCTGCGCCACAAGCCGCATGGCGTGCTCGCCATCATCACCCCGCATTGCCTGCCCGCGCGCATCCCGGTCGATCACATGGTTCCGGCGCTGCTGGCGGGCAATGGCGTGCTGTTCAAGCCCTCGGAGAAGGTGCCCGCCACGGGCGAGATGCTGGTGCGCCTGATGCACGAGGCCGGCGTGCCGCACGATCAGGTGCAATGCGTGATCGGCGGCCCGGCGGTCGGCGAGGCGCTGGCGGCCGCGCCGGATGTTCATGGCGTGCTCTTCACCGGATCGACCCGCACTGGCCGCGCCATCAACCGCGCCTGCGCCGACCAACCCGGCAAGATGCTGGCCCTGGAAATGAGCGGCAACAATCCGATCATTGCCTGGGACACACCGGACATCGCCAGCGCCGCCGCGCTCATCGTCCAGTCCGCCTTCGACATGAGCGGGCAGCATTGCCTGTCCGCCCGCCGCCTCATCGTGCGTGATACCCTCGCCGAGCCGCTGCTGGGCGCGGTGAAGGCCCTGACGGATCGCCTGATCGTCGGCCCGCCGACCGCCGATCCGCCCCCCTTCATGGGGCCGGTAATCGACATGGACGCTGCCGACGGCCTCACCGAGAGCTTCCTGTATCTGATGAGCCATGGCGGCCGCCCGATCCGGCACATGCAGCGCCCGGTCGAAGGCCTGCCCTTCGTCACGCCCGGTATCATCGACGTGACGGCCATGACACCGCGCAGCGACGTGGAACTGTTCGGCCCGATCCTGCAGGTCATATGCGTCACCAGCTTCGACGAGGCGATCATCGAAGCCAACAGCACCCGCCACGGCCTGTCCGCGACGCTGATCGGCGGCGGCCCGGAACATTATGATCGCTTCTGGGCCAACAGCCGCGCCGGCATCGTCAACTGGAACCGCCCCACTTACGCGCTCGCGGCCAATGCACCGGTCGGCGGTACCGGCCTGTCGGGCAATCACCGCCCCGGCGGCCACTATATGGCCGACCATTGCGCCTACCCCGTCGCCTCATCCGAAATGCCCCAGCCCCGCGCGACAATCGGCGTGGGGCTGCGCGCGATTGTGGCGGATCGGTGAAGTGAAGGCTCTCTGATAATTGGCCTGCATGGTTGCGGAAAGCAGCCTTTGCCCCCCTCTGAAGAGGACGGGAGACGTCTCCGCCAAATTTGAACGCCCGGACATCCTTCTCAACCACTCAGATACAGCGTGTGCATGGCAAGCATGGTACGGCAAACCCTCCCCCCCCCCAACCCTCACCGTTCGTGCTGAGTAGGGTCTGAGTAGCGCCGCAGGCGCATATCGAAGAGCCGTATCGAAGCACTGCAGCCCGAGGGCAAGTCCTTCGATACGCCGCTTCGACAGGCTCAGCAGCTACTCAGGACGAACGGAAATACCGTCTGCAATGTCGCTGTCTCTGGCCGAGCAGCCTCCATAATCGCTGCGAGTAGCCGGCATATGCACCAGCCACGCAGCCCAAAGCTCCCTCACGCCGCCAGCGGCTGCTCGTCCCGCCGCAACGTCAACACCTCGACGTCGGTCGCCGTCACCGCCACAGTGTGCTCGAACTGCGCGGAAAGCTTGCGGTCCTTCGTCACCACCGTCCAGCCGTCGCCCTTGGTCATCACGCCGCGCGTGCCCTGGTTGACCATCGGTTCGATGGTGAACACCATGCCCTCGCGCAGTGTGAGGCCAGTGCCCGGACGGCCGAAGTTCATCACCTGCGGGTCCTCGTGCATCTCGCGTCCGATGCCATGGCCGCAATATTCCCGCACGACCGAGTAGCCATGCTTCTTGGCGTGGCGCTCGATGGCAAAGCCGATGTCGCCGAGGCGCGCGCCGGGGCGCACCTGGCGGATGCCCTGCCACATCGCTTGCTGGGCAACACGCACGAGCCGGCGCGCCGCGGGTGAGACCGTGCCGACGAGATAGGTCTTGCTGCTGTCGGCAATGAAGCCGTTCTTCTCCAGCGTGATATCGAGATTGATGATGTCGCCATCCGCAATGATCCGGTCGGCATCCGGCACGCCATGGCAGACGACCTCGTTGATCGAACAATTGAGCACATAGGCAAAACCATATTGCCCCTTGCTCGCCGGACGCGCCGCCAGATCATCGACGATGAAGCGCTCGACCATATCGTTGACCGCCATGGTGGAGCGGCCGACGAGATCCTCCCCGTCCAGCATCTCGAAGACCGATGCGAGCAACCGGCCGGAGATGCGCATGAGGGCGAGTTCGTCTGGCGTCTTGACCATCTCAGGCGGCCTGGGCGGTGGCGAGGTCCTGCCGGTCCTTTTCGATCTTCACGATCTCGTTGAACGACAAGGTGGGATGGGCCTCGGCCAGCATCCCGATCTTCATCCAGAACTCGGCCTGAGCATTGATGGAGCGGCACATGACGGCGCTGGTGCGGCGCGCTTCCTCATGCAACCCATCCTCGATCTTGACCAAACCCATGAACCGCTCCGCATATAGATGATATGCGAATCATATATGGTTCATATCTTCAATCGTCAAATAGCGCGGCTTAGCCGGTGAGGCCTGCCAGCGTGGCTAGGCCCAGGAAGGAGAGGAAGCCCATCGAATCGGTGACCGTCGTCACGAAAATCGAGGAGGCAACCGCAGGATCGACGTTGAACCGCTCGAACAGGATAGGCACCGCGACTCCGGCAAAGCCGGCCGTGACGATATTCAGCACCATCGCGGAGCCGATCACCCCGCCCAGCAAGGGGTCCTGAAAGAACAGGCCAACGCCAATGCCGAGCACCACCGCGACCGTCGCCCCGTTAAGCACCGCCACGCGCAATTCGCGCATGATCATGCGCCAGGTGTTGGAGGCGGTGATCTGGTTGGTGGCAAGGGCGCGGACGGTGACCGCCATGGTCTGGCTGCCGGCATTGCCACCCACGCTGGCGACGATGGGCATCAGTACGGCCAGCACGACCATCTTCGCGATTGCATCCTCAAAGGCAGCGATGATCGCGGTGGCGAACAACGCGGTGATGAGATTGGCGAGCAGCCAGCGCACGCGCGCCTTGTAACTCTCCCGCACCGGCTCGTTGATGTCGCCTTCACCCGCACCGGACAGGCGGAGAATGTCCTCGCCAGCTTCTTCCTGAATGATGTGGACCACGTCGTCCACGGTGATCATGCCGACGAGACGCCCGCCCGGATCGACCACCGCTGCCGAGATCAGCGCATATTTCTGGAAGCGCAGCGCGACCTCTTCCTGATCCATGTCGACTGGGATCAGCGTCTGCTCGCGCTTCATCACATCGCTCATGGCGATTTCGCGCGGGCAGCGCAGCACCCAGGAGAGCTGGCAGGAGCCGATCGGCCGATGAGCCGCGTCGACAACGAAAATTTCCCAGAAATCCGATGTCAGGTCGCGGGTATCGCGCAAAAAGTCGATGGTCTGGCCGACGGTCCAATGCTCGGGCACCGCGACCAGATCGCGCTGCATGAGTCGGCCTGCGGATTCCTCGGGATAGCCCAACGCGCTCTCGATGGCGGCGCGGTCTTCCGGCTCCATCGCATCGAGGACGGTCTGCTGGTCCTCCTCGTTGAGATCCTCGATGATGGCGACGGCATCGTCGGTATCCAATTCGCCGGCCAGTTCCGCGAGCTGCTCAAGCTCCAGCGCCTCGACGACGGTATCGCGCACATAATCGTTCAGCTCGGACAGCACTTCCGCGCCGACCAGCGAGCCCAGCGCATGAACCAGCCCGGCCCGCCGATCCTCGGGCGTCAGCTCGAGAAGGTCGGCGATGTCGGCGGGGTGCAGCGTCTCGACCAGCGCCTGCGCGGCATCGTCCTTGCCCTCCTCGACTGCGGACAAAACGGCAGAGACGAACTCCGGCCGAAGACGATCGTCCTCGTCCAGATTGGTATCGACGAGCGCGTCTTCCTCCTCGGGAGGGATCGCGCCGGGCTGCGATGCGGCCTCGGTCTCGCTCATGCGGCGCCTCCCTTCCGGCTGCGGCCGCCACTGGCCACGCCTGCTCTCGATAATCGCTCCTTTTGCCCATGCCCGGGGCAAATGCAACGTCATGCAGCCTTCCCTTGACGAAAGCAGTCACTATAGAGGCCGCTCCATTCCCCCGCCCGCTTCCGCTCCGCTTTGCGACCCGAGGCCGGTAGAGACAAGGAGACTGCCCCCATGGCCGACCAGACCCTTACCCTGACGCTCGACACCGGCGACGTCGTGATCCAGCTGCGCCCCGATCTGGCCCCCAAGCATGTCGAGCGCATCAGCGCGCTTGCCAAGGACGGCTTTTATGATGGCGTGGTGTTCCACCGCGTGATCCCCGGCTTCATGGCGCAGGGCGGCGACCCGACCGGCACCGGCATGGGCGGCTCGAAGCTTCCCGATCTGCCGGCCGAGTTCAACAGCGAGCCGCATGTGCGCGGCGTGTGCTCTATGGCACGCAGCTCCAACCCGAACAGCGCCAACAGCCAGTTCTTCATCTGCTTCGACGATGCGACGTTCCTCGATCGTCAATATACCGTCTGGGGCGTTGTGACCGAAGGCATGGAGCATGTCGACGCGCTGCCCAAGGGCGAGCCGCCGGCAAAGCCGGGCAAGATCGTGAAGGCTACGGTGAGTGAAGCCTAAGGCAAGATTGCCTGCGCGATTGTAATACTATCGCGAAGTCTTCAAGTAAAACTGAACGCCAAGTGAATGGCCCCGTTGTGTAGCACATGTGCAACAGCGGGGCCTTTCCACAATTGCTCCACAATTCATTCGGGAACGGTTCATCTGGCTGAGCCATTTTAGGGACAGTGATCGACGCAGGTCGGTCGCGAAACGAGGACCTAAACAGTCCTGTTCTGTTAATAGAAGGTTCAGTGTTATGAAAGCTTTTCCCCTCACCCTCGCCGTTGCTCTCGCAGCGGGTCTCTCGGCCCCGGCTCTGGCACAGGACGCGAAGGGCCTGCAGCCCTATGTCGGCGTGATGGGCGGCCTGCATGACTTCGACAACCAGCAGCCTGCAGGTGGACCGCCGAGCGGCTATCGCGGCTGGGTCGCTGAAGGCGTGGCCGGTCTGAACTACGACCTCGGCCCCGTCGTGGTCGGTGCCGAAGGTAGCGTCGCCAAGGGCTTCGACAAGGACATCGACTGGGAATATGGCGCCGCAGGCCGTCTGGGCCTCAAGGCCGGTAAGGACAGCATGTTCTTTGCCAAGGTCGGTTATCAGTGGACCCAGTTCAATGACAAGACCGTGCCGCTGGCCGACACCGATCGCCACTATCACGGCGTGACTTATGGCGGTGGCGTCGAGCTTTCGCTGGCCGACATGGGCAGCACGGCCGAGACCAGCAACATCCGCCTGCGTGCGCAGGTCGACACGCGCGGTAACTTCAACAGCTTCCGCCCGATGGTCGGTGTTGTTGCCAAGTTCTGATGACGGATCGATGCGCCCCGCTGGCTAGGAGCGGGTCGCATGAAAAGAAGCGGCCGGGAGTTTCCTCCCGGCCGTTTTTTTAATGGCTTACCCTCCCGTTCTCCCTGAGCTTGTGGAAGGGCCGTCCTTTTCCTCTCTGGCCGAGGAAGAGGAAAGCAGCCCTTCCACAAGCTCAGGGCGAACGGATGAGTGAGAGGGGGCGGCAACGCCTGCCCGCCAGCCGTTCCTTAGCCGCTGTTGCGCAGAGCCGTGGCAATGGCGTTGATCGAGAGTTCAATGCCCTCCCGTATACGAGGATCGGTCTCCCCGGCGCGGTGGCGCTTGAGCAGTTCCACCTGCAGCAGATTGAGCGGCTCGATATAGGGCAGCCGCAAGCGGATGGAGGCGTCGAGCGCCGGGCTGTCCGCCAGCAAATGGGTCTGCCCGGTGGCAGCGAGCAGCTGATCATGCGCCAGATGCCAGCCCTCGCGGACGCGCTCGAAGATCGGATCGCCCACCGCGCGGTCCGAGACCAGCGGCAGATATTTGGCGGCGATCTCCAGATCCGACTTGGCGAGCACCATTTCCATATTCGCCATGCTCGCGCGGAAGAAGGGCCAGGCCTGCGCCATGTCCTTGAGCAGGGCGTCATCCCCGAAATCGCGCAGCGCCTGCCCGACGCCATACCAGCCGGGCAGCATCACCCGCGCCTGTGCCCAGGAGAAGACCCATGGGATCGCGCGCAGATCCTCGATGCGATTGCTCTTGGTGCGGCTGGCCGGGCGCGAGCCGATCTTGAGGCCGCTGATCTCCTGAATGGGAGTCAGCTCGCGGAAGAACTCACGGAAGCCCTTGGTCTCGTACACCAGCCCGCGATAGGCTTCAAACGCGAGACCTGAAATGCGCGTCATCGCCTGAGTGAATCGCTCGTTGTCCGCCGAGGAGAGCCGCTCGGGCTCCAGACTGGCCAGCAAGGCCGCGCTGGTGACGGCCTCAAGATTGGTCCGCGCGCTCTCCAGCGTGCCATATTTGGCGGCGATGACCTCGCCCTGTTCGGTGATGCGAATGCGTCCCTGCACGGTGCCGGGCGGCTGCGCCTGAATGGCCGCGAAGGACGAGCCGCCGCCGCGCCCGACTGCACCGCCGCGCCCATGGAAGAGCTGCATCGCAACGCCGGCTTCCTCGAACACCGGTGTGAGCGCAAGGCTGGCTTCGTACAGGCCCCACGTCGAGGTGAGATAGCCGCCATCCTTGTTGGAATCGGAATAGCCGATCATCACTTCCTGATGGCCCCGCGCCCGGACCAGCGCGCCGATCTCCGGCAGGCCGAAATAATCGCGCATGATGGCAGGCGCCTTTTCGAGGTCCGCGATCGTCTCGAACAAGGGCACAGCCATGATCGGCGCGTGCGGCGCGCCCTCGCCCTGCGCCGCGCGCCACAGGCCGGCTTCCTTGAGGAGGATGTTCACCTCCAGCATGTCCGAGACGCTCTCCGCCTTGGAGATGAGGTAATGGCGAATGCAGGCCGCGCCATAGCGGCGATGCGCCTCTGCGGCCGCCTCCACAATGCCGAGTTCGGTGGCGGTTTCCTCGCTCCAGTCCGCAAAGCGGGAGCCCAGCGGGCGGTTGGTGGCCAGTTCGCGGCGCAGCAAGGCGACGCGCGCCTCTTCATCGAGCGCGAGATAATCCGGTTCGACGCCGGCGACCTTGAGCAATTCCGCGACGACGCGCTCATGCACCGCGCTGTTCTGGCGCATGTCCAGCGTGGCGAGGTGGAAGCCGAACAGCTCGACCGCGCGGATCAGGCGGGCGAGACCGCCGCCGCTGCCGAGCGCGCCATTGCCTTCCACGGCGAGGCCGCGCCCAAGCGTCGCGAGATCGGCGCGCAGTTCGCCCGCATCGGCATAGGGCTCGCCCGAAAGGCGTGAGGGCCGCGGCGGCGGGGTGCCGATGAGCTGCTCATAGGTCGCGGCGACGCGCGCATAGATGCCGGCCACAGCGCGGCGATAGGGCTCGTCGCGCCGGCTGGCGGCCTCGTCACCGCTGGCGGCCGCCAGATCGCGCACGCCTGCGGGAATGGCCGCAAGCTCGCTGGAGATGGAGAGCTGCGCGCCCAGCTCGTGCAGCGCATCCATGTAGAAGCGCAGGGTCGATCCGCTCGCCCGGCCCAGCGCGGTGCGCAACTGCTCGGCCTGGACGAAGGGATTGCCGTCCCGGTCCCCACCGATCCAAGTGCCGAGCCGCAGGAAATTGGGGACGCGCTGCCCCAGCACCCGGTCCCAGCGGGCGTAAAGGCTCGGCAGCACCGGCATGAAGATGTCGCGAAAATAGGAGAGCGCATTGTCGATCTCGTCGCGCACGAACAGCCGCTCACGGCGCAGCGGGCGCGTCTGCCAAAGCAGCGCGATCTGGCGGCTGATCGCCTCGTCAATCGGCTCGCCATGATCGGTCTCGCTCGCGCCGGTATCGCGCAGGGCCATGAGATCGGAGATCACGTTGCGATGGTCGATCATCGACTTGCGGCGCACTTCCGTCGGGTGCGCGGTCAGCACCGGCACCACCAGCGCCGTTTCCAGCAGCTTGACGATATCGGAGGGGCTGACGCCATGCTCGCTCAGCTTGGCGGTCGCACTGGCAACGTCCGCGCCCGGTTCGGCGGCGACGCCCTGGCGGTCCTCGGCGAGATTGGCGAGCATGGAGAACAGCATGAAGCCGCGCACGAAGGCGAGCGTATCGTCCAGCGTTAGCGCATCCAGACCGCTGTCCACGCCCTCGGCAGGGGCGACGCCGCGCGCCCGGTCGACGGAGGCAGACCGGATATATTCAGTCTGTTTGAACAGGCGCTCGCCGCCATAGACGCGAATGACATCCCCGAGCAGGCGCCCGAGATAGCGAATGTCAGGATTTTGGGTGATGGCGGGGCGCATGGGTGACATGCACACCATGCTGCATTGCAGCGATCAACGGGTCAAGAACCGATTGGGCGGGCGGGCCGCAAGTTCACCCACCCGTCAGTCGGTCAGGCATGCTCCAGCGTGCACTGGAGGGGGTGCTGGTTCTGACGGGCGTAGTCCATCACCTGATTGACCTTGGTTTCGGCCACTTCATAGCTGAACACACCGCATACACCGACGCCGCGCTGGTGGACGTGGAGCATCACGCGGGTCGCCTGCTCGATGTCCATGCGGAAGAAGCGCTGCAACACATCGACGACGAATTCCATCGGCGTGTAGTCATCGTTGAGCATCAACACCTTGTAAGGCGTGGGCTTGCGAGTGCGCGCGCGGGTACGGGTGGCAACGCCAAGACCGGGATCGCCCGGCCCTTCCTCATCGGGCCGCCCAGCCATGAGCGGCTGATTCATGATCGCGCTTCTGTCTTGCATGGCCCAAAAATAGGGCATCGCCCCCCTTGGTTGCAAGGGCACAGAGACGGACTGCCCAAAAAAGCAAAGGCGGCCCGCCGGAGCGAGCCGCCTTTTCTGAATCAGATCGGCCTGATCAGGCTGCGATCGACTTCACCTTTTCCGTCACAACCGACACGCGGTTGCTGATCGGCTGGGAAATGTCGCTCACCAGCTTGAGCATCTTTTCGCTGTTCTTGGCAGCCTCGGACGCGAAGCTGTCCATCGTCTGGCTGAGCAGCTCGCTCTGAAGCTGGAAGAACTCGGCCGGCGACTTGATCGAGGCAAAGCTCTTCATCGTGGCGCTCGACTTCTCGAAGGACTTGCGGCCGAATTCGGCGGCGTCCTGGCCCAGCGTTTCCATGCCCTTGGCAGCGATCTTGGAGGATTCGACCATCGCTTCGAGATTGCCGCGCGTCAGTTCGCCCAGCTCTTCGAAAGCCCGGCCGGACTTCTCCATGGCCGCCTTGGTCTTCTCATTCATTTCAGTGAAGGCACTCTGCATACGGGTCTTGGCCTCCTCGGCATAGGTTTTCGCGGTGTCCATCATATCGGTCATGGTCGGTTCGCCTTTCGCTGCGGCGGATTTCCCGGTGTCGGGAAGGGGGAATGCATCCGCCAATTCTGGGTTCGAGACAGGTGAGAGGGGCGCCGGACTGGCATCAACGGCTTCAGCCTTGGCGGCAGCGCTGACGGGCCATTCCACCGGCGTTTTCACGGCCGGCACATCGACGGGCTTGCGCACAACTGTCGCAGTCGCAGGTGCGGCTTTAGGAGCCGCCGCGGCGACAGGCTTGCGCGCGACCGGAGCCTTCGGCGTCACCGGCGCCTTGACCGGCATCGGAGCGGCCGCCGCGACCTTCTCACCCGTGGGCTTGGCCACAGGCTTGGAAACGTCGTTCTTGGCCGGGCTCCGTGCAACGGACGTCGCGGGCCGGGGACCGGCTTTGGACGAACGGGACTTGCGCGGGGTTGCCAACAGACTCACTCCTCGAACTTTGCTGCGATGCAACATAAGCGAATCGGATCGAATCTGCAAGTAAAATGATGCAGTGCAACAAAACTGTCTCACAGGCAGTGAATCAACGCAAAAGCGCCGGTCAACGCTGCGTGACGTAGCGTCCGGGCGCATCCTCGATTGCGGGAAGTTTGCCTTCTCCCGGCATCCGCGCGCCGCTGGCACTGACCGTCTCTGGCGACAGCTCTGCCAGCCACGCCCGCCAATCAGGCCACCAGCTCCCCTTCGTTTCCTGCGCGGCTTTTCGGAAAGCGGCAAAGTCCGGCTGCGGCGCGGCGCTGGTCCAATATTGATATTTGCCTGCCGCGGGTGGATTGACTACGCCGGCGATGTGCCCCGAGCCCGCCAGCACGAACCGCCGGGCCCCGGAGAACTGGTCCATCAGCTTCCATACGCTGCAGGGCGGCGCGATATGATCCTCGACGCCGGCCTGAATGTAAGAGGGCGTCTCGACCTTGCGCAGGTCGATATGGATGCCCTCGACCTCAAGGCCGCCCGGCACGACCAGCCGGTTATCGCGATATAATTGGGTGAGATAGGCCCGGTGCCATTTCGCCGGCAGGTTGGCGGTATCGCCGTTCCAGTAGAGCAGGTCGAACTGGGGATAATCCTTCCCCAGCAGGTAGTTGTTGACCACATAGTTCCAGATCAGATCCTGCCCGCGCAGCAGGTTGAATGTTGCCGCAAGATAGCGCCCATCCAGATAACCGTCCTTCACGAAGCCATCGATCAGCGCCAGTTGCTCGTCGTCGACGAAAAGAGCGAGATCGCCGGCCTCGGAGAAATCGACCTGGGTGGTGAAGAAAGTGGCGCTGGCGACCTTGTCACCCTGCCCCCGCGCGGCCAGCCATGCGAGCGTCGCGGCCAGGAAGGTTCCGGCCACGCAATAGCCGATGGTATGAACGCTCGGCACGTCGAGCAGATCGCGCACCACGTCGATCGCATCGACCTGCCCCTTGAGCATGTAATCGGCAAGGTCAAAATCGGCCATGCTGGCATCGGCGGATTTCCAGCTGACCATGAACACGGTCAGCCCCTGATCCACCGCCCATTTGACGAAGCTCTTCTCCGGATTGAGGTCCAGAATGTAGAAGCGGTTGATCCACGGCGGGAAGATCAGCAGCGGGGTCTTCATCACCTGCGGCGTGGTCGGCTCATACTGGATGAGCTGGTAGAGCGGTGTCTCGTAGACCACTTTGCCCGGCGTGGTGGCGATGTTGCGCCCCAGCTCGAAGGCCGACCCGTCCGTGTGGGTGAGTTGGCCGCGATCAAGGTCGGCGAGCATATGCTCCAGCCCGGTCAGCAAGCTCTCGCCCTTGGTATCGATCAGCCGCTGGAGCGCGGCGGGGTTGGTGAACAGGAAGTTCGCAGGGCTGGCCGCCTCGACAAACCGCTCGGTCACGAAGCGCAGCTTCTCCTTGTCCCGCACATCGAGACCATCGACGCTGTCGGCCAGTTGCATGAAATAATCGGAGGCCAGCAGGTACATCTGGCGGATGAGGTCGAACACCGGATTGTCGTGCCAGCTCGGATCGGCAAAGCGCCGATCACGACTGGTGGGCGCAGGTTTCGTATCGCCATCAGGTCCTGCGCCGATGCCGTCCATTGCTCGCGCCAGCACCTGCTGCCACACCGCCATGCTGCGTTCCGCCGCCTGCGACTGGATGCGCGCGATCTTCTCGAGATTGGGCCGCGCCTCATGCCCGGGAAAGCGCGTCGCCTGCTCCGCCAGCTCAGCGCTGCGCTCCAATATGGCTTGCTGGGCGAGCCCCACCACCCGCGTCCAGTGCTGCAGCTGAGCAAGGCCGGTCGCGTCTTTCAGGTCCTGATCCATGGGAGATGCCTCGCTCGATTGTCCGGACGGTCTGTTTTCCAGACTCGCCGCCCGTTGTTTTGGTGGCACGACTGGCTGGCGCAAGCTATATGCAGCATTGGCCGGTCCTTACCACTTGCAGTGTGACACGGCCATTTCAACCCAAATGGAGATCGACATCCCAATGTCCGACGAATTCTACCGCATCAAGCGACTGCCGCCTTATGTCATCGCCGAAGTGAATGCGATGCGGGCAGCGGCGCGCGCGGCGGGCGAGGACATTATCGATCTCGGCATGGGCAATCCCGATCTGCCGCCGCCCGATCATGTGATCGCGAAGCTGGTCGAAGTGGCGCAAAAGCCCGATGCCCACGGCTATTCGCAGTCCAAGGGCATTCCCGGCCTGCGCCGTGCCCAGGCGAATTATTATGCCCGCCGCTTTGGCGTGGAGGTGGACCCGGAGACCGAAGTCGTGGTGACGATGGGCTCGAAGGAAGGCCTTGCCAGCCTCGCCACCGCGATCACCGCGCCCGGCGACGTCGTGCTCGCGCCCAATCCGAGCTACCCGATCCACACCTTCGGCTTCATCATTGCCGGCGCGACCATCCGCTCGGTGCCGACGACGCCGGACGAAAATTATTTCCGCGCGCTGGAGCGGGCGATGCACTTCACCGTGCCGCGCCCGAGCATCCTCGTCGTCAATTATCCCGGCAATCCCACGGCGGAGACAGTGGACCTCGCTTTCTATGAGCGACTGGTCGCCTGGGCGAAGGAAAACCAGGTCTGGATTCTCTCCGACCTAGCCTATTCCGAGTTGTATTTTGACGGCAACCCGACCCCTTCCATCCTGCAGGTGCCGGGCGCCAAGGACATCGCGATCGAGTTCACGTCCATGTCCAAGACCTATTCCATGGCCGGCTGGCGCATGGGCTTTGCGGTCGGCAACCAGAAGCTGATCGCGGCGATGACGCGGGTAAAGTCCTATCTCGATTATGGCGCCTTCACGCCCATTCAGGCCGCGGCCTGCGCGGCGCTGAATGGCCCGCAGGATATCGTCGAGAAGAACCGCCAGCTCTACCAGAAGCGCCGCGACGTGATGGTGGAGAGCTTCGCGCGGGCGGGCTGGGACATTCCGTCCCCGCGCGCATCCATGTTCGCCTGGGCGCCCCTGCCCCCGGCCCTCAAGGAGATGGGCAGCCTGGAATTTTCCAAGCAGCTCCTCACCCATGCCAAGGTCGCGGTCGCGCCGGGCGTCGGCTATGGCGAGGATGGCGAGGGCTTCGTGCGCATCGCCATGGTCGAGAATGAGCAGCGCCTGCGCCAGGCAGCGCGGAACGTGAAGAAATATCTGCAATCCATGGGCGTCAATACACCGGTGACCAAAGGCGCGGCCTGATGCCTGTGCCGGTGCTGGAAGCGCCCGAGGTCAGCCTCGTCGCGCACACGATCCAGTTGGCGGTGGCGCCGGTGTTCCTGCTCGCAGGCATCGGCGGCTTCCTCAACGTCTGCGCCAGCCGCCTCGCCCGCGTCATCGACCGGGCGCGGGCGGTGGAAGCGCAGGTGATGCGCACGACGGGCGCCGAACATGACCGGCTGATCGACGAGATCCGCATTCTCGACCGGCGCATCACAGTGGTGAATGCGGCGATCTTCCTTTCGGTGCTTGCCGCGCTGACGATCAGCGCGGTGGTCATTCTGCTGTTCGCCTCCAACCTCATTGAGGTGAATCTGGGCACGGTCATTTCGCTGCTGTTCGTGGGGTCGATGACCTCCATCGCCGCAGCATTCGCGATCTTTCTCTACGAGACCCGGCTCGGCTCGCGCGTGACGCACATCCGCAATGAGGTGCTGTATCACAAGGTGGAGAGCGAGCAGCTGAGCGAAGGGCCGCGCCCGAGCAAGCCGGCCATTCCCGCGCCCGAGGTCAGGCAGTCGCACTAAGCCCGATGCCCGAGCCGCTTCGCCTCGTCATGCCGGCGCCCATCTACCTGCCTGCCTATCGCGCGGCGTTGGAAGCGGGCTGGTCGCCGGATACGGTGCTGGGCAATCTGGCGACCCAGCGCGAGTTGGACCGGATCGACCGCGACGCCATGGCCTTTCTGCTGTCACTGGATGATCCCAAGGCCAAGGGGCCGCCGGTGCTGATGAAGGATGGGACGCCCCGGCCACGTCTACCGGGCTATCGCCGCTGGATGTGGGATGGCGAGTTCTGCGGCAGCATCAGCCTGCGCTGGCAGGAGGGCACGGCCGCGATGCCGGATTATTGCCCCGGCCATATCGGCTTTTCCGTCGTGCCTTGGAAGCGCGGGCACGGCTATGCGGCGCAGGCGCTGGGCGCGTTGCTCCCTGAGGCACGCGGATGCGGCCTCCCCCATGTCGACCTGACGACGAACATCGACAACGACGCGGCGCGCCGGACCATCGAGCGATGTGGCGGGATTCTGGTCGACCATGTCGAGAAGGACGCCGGCGACGGTGGCGGCAGCGCGGCAAGGTATCGGATCATGCTGGGATAATCCGCTCCGCGGCCGGCAACTGCTTATCGCTGCAGATATACAAGCCCAAATGAGAGGGGCCGCCGGAACCTCCCATCGGAGGCGCCGAGCGGCCCATCAGCATGGTCAGCGGCCGGAAGTGCCGCCACCCGGGGATTTACGCCGCGGTCCGGTTTCCCTCAGGAGACCCTCGCGCGACCCGCCACCAATGCCTTAGCGGCAGGCTCCCCGAACGGACTTGACCGACCCCATTGCTGAACCATGAGACATCGGATCACCTCCTTTCGCTTGCGTTGAAACTCTCTCGCCGGGTTGGCTGAAAGCCGTGCGTCCCTGCGATGGCTTAGATGTGAGTCATTCCGCGCCTGCGAACAAGACTTGTAATTATCTTTTTTCGAATCATAATCATGCGCTCGCCGATTTTAGGGCGACGCAGCCGGAACGGCCTAGCTCCGGCAGTCCTCTACAACGCGCCCGATTTCCGAGACCACCGGCAGAATGATCCGTTGCCCGCCTGCGGGCTCGATGGACACGCGACCGCGCGAAAATGCCATCCAGTCCAGCCCGGGATCATTGGCGGGGCGCGTAATGACCAGCGCGCCGGCGCCACCCATCGGCTGGCTTGCCCCACTCCAGTCGAGCACGCCCTTGCTGGTGCGCAGGGTGATGCGGGGACTGGCGCTCCCCGCCAGCGTCATCGACACTTGCCGACTGCTCTTCTGACAGCGCAGGACCACCAGCGGCGCGACAGGCGAGGCGCCGAAGCTGGCGACACTCTCGCCGCTGCGGCTTTCATAACCCCAGCTACCGGACGTCACCGGTGCCACTTCCCAGGCATCGTTCGACTGCGACGGGGCAGGGACTGGCGCGGGTGCCGGAGCAGTTGGCGCAGGCGTGGGCGCCGGCGAAGGCTGCCGACCGCCCGTTTCCGGCACGACCTGGCAACCAGCCAGCGCGATAATAACGAGGGAAGCCGCAATATGCGGCGCGACGCTTCTGCTGATACGCATGATCAGGGCCGGACCTGACCGGTGCCGCGCACGACCCATTTGTACGTCGTCAGCCCTTCCAGCGCCACCGGCCCGCGTGCGTGCATCCGCCCCGTCGAGATACCAATCTCCGCACCGAGACCGAATTCGCCGCCATCGGCAAATTGTGTGGAGGCGTTCCACATGCAGATCGCGCTGTCGCAGCGGGCAAGGAACTGCTCGGCAATCGCCGCGTCCTGCGTGATGATCGCATCGGTATGGTGGCTGCCATGCACGGCGATGTGATCGAGCGCCTCATCGACGCCATCCACGAAGCGCGCAGCGATGATGGAATCGAGATATTCGGTGTTCCAATCGCCATCCTGCGCCGGTTCGATGCGGGGGTCGAGCTTGGTGACGGCCTTGTCACCGCGCACCTCGCATTGCGCATCCAGCAGCGCTGCCACCAGCGCTTGCGGCTCGGCATAGCTCTTGTCGATCAGCAGCGTCTCTGTGGCGCCGCAGATGCCGGTGCGCCGCATCTTGGCGTTGACCACGATCTCACGGGCCATTTTGGGGTCGGCGGCGGCATGGACATAGGTGTGGCAGATGCCATCGAGATGGGCGAGCACGGGCACCCGCGCCTCGTCCTGCACGCGCGCGACGAGGCTCTTGCCGCCGCGCGGCACGATGATGTCGATCAGCCCCACCGCGCGCAGCATCGCGCCCACCAGCGCACGATCGGTGCTGGGAACATATTGCACGGCATCGGCGGGCAGGCCGGCCTCGGTAATGCCGCGTAC
This sequence comes from Sphingobium sp. B8D3A, assembly GCF_025961995.1. Classification (NCBI taxonomy): domain Bacteria; kingdom Pseudomonadati; phylum Pseudomonadota; class Alphaproteobacteria; order Sphingomonadales; family Sphingobiaceae; genus Sphingobium; species Sphingobium sp. B8D3A. The sequence continues at coordinate 3,254,808 of NZ_JAOQOS010000001.1, forward strand.
CATGGCGGCGTGGATCGCCCGGTTGCTCTCCACCGCTTCCGATCCGCCGCGCAGGATTACGGCATTGCCGGAGCGCAGGCCCAGTGCAGCCGCATCAGCGGTGACATTGGGGCGGCTCTCATAGATGATGCCGATGACGCCGAGCGGCACCCGTACACGGCTAAGGCGCAGGCCATTGGGCCGCTCGGATTCATCGATGACCTGCCCCACCGGATCGGCAAGATTGGCGACCTGTTCGACCGCGTCGGCAATGCCATTGATACGCGCCTCGTCCAGCCGCAGCCGGTCCAGCATGGCAGAGGAAAGGCCATTGGCGGCGCCGCGCTCCATATCGGTGCGATTGGCTCGGATGATCTTCGGCATCGCCTCCCGCAGCGAGCGCGCCGCGGCAACCAGCGCCTGCGCCTTCAGCTCGCTCGGCGCCTGCGCCATGTCCGCAGCGGCGCGGCGAGCACGCGCACCCATCTGGGCAATGAGCATTTCAGGCGTCTGCGTGAGATCATTCATGGTAAGAGTCGTCCTGTCCGGCGGAGGGCACTCCCCATAGCATGGGGAGAGAGTCGCGCAAATGGCGGCAACCCGACGCATGGCGGAGCGTTTGCCCTTTCAGCCGAAGGGAACCGCAAGCGATGCCCAACAGGGAGACGAGCATGAACCGACTGAGCCAGATTTCCTCGATTGCCGCGCTCACCTTTATCCTTGCGGGATGCCAGGTGTCGCCCGATGCGGACAATCAGGCCAATGGTATGAACGCGGCGCAGGCGGACGAAGCCCTCGATAACGCGCTCAATGCCAATGACAGCGGCACCACTTCGGTACAGCCGGAATTTCTCGGCACGCTCGTTCCCCCTGCCCCTGGCGAGCAGGGCGGCCTGCCCGATGACCGCACCCCGCTCAACGAGGCGGCCGCGCGCGTGCCGACCAGCGTCGAGGCTTCCGGCGCGACCATTCAGCTTTGGGGCCTTGCGCTGGCTCAGGGCCGCTTTGGCGACGCCCACCGGCTCTACGCCGAGTCGGGCCGAGCCAGCGGCATGACGGAGGCGCAGTTTTCGAGCGCCTATAACCGCTACAAGGATGTGCAGGTTCTGGTTGGCCGCCCCCAGTCGACCAGCAATCAGCGCGTGAAGGTGCCGGTGCAGATGTATGGCCGCATGCGCGAGGATGGTCGCCCGTTCAACATGATTGGCACGATGACACTGGTGCGCAACCCCGGCGGACAGAAAGGCGAGAGCGGCCAGATGGCCTGGCTGATCGCGGAATCGGACCTCTCGCCGCGCGGCACGGTGAAGATCATCCCTCCAGGCGGCGAGACAGGCGCGGGTGCGATTCCGCAGGCCTTCCGGGGCAACTGGTCGTCCAGCGCCGCGGCATGCGGCAAGCCCGGCGACAATATGCGGCTAGCGGTGGGCGCGGACGACCTCACATTCTACGAGAGCGTGGGAAAGGTGACGCAAGCCCGCCCGCTTTCACCCAATCGCCTCAGCGTCACCGCCACTTACTCAGGCGAGGGCGAAAGCTGGACGGATACGGCCGCGCTGACGCTCTCCGGCGGGGGCGACGTGTTGACCATCGGGTCCGTCAAGCGCGTGCGCTGCCCGAGCTAGTGCCCGGCACGGCGCCAGCGCAATAGCAGGACATTTAACGGCCAACGTTTGAACAGTCGGGCACAGAAATGTCCGGAATGAGAGCCTTGCCTGCGTTGGCGATCCGCTTTACCCCGCCCTCGCCGCTCTGTTTGTCAGACAGTATCCGCCTCCGAAGGGGCGGACATGCAGCGCCGGCAGGGAGAGGCGCGATGAGTCAAACCACGAGGCTGTTGGCAGGCCGGCTTCGCTGGGGCGTCCTCGCAGTGCTGTTTGGCGTCACCGTCATCAATTATGCGGACCGGGCGATCCTCTCGCTGGCGGCGCCTTTGATGACGCGCGATCTCAATATCGATCCGCTGCAACTCGGCATCGTCTTCTCGGCCTTTGGCTGGTCCTATGTCGCGGCGCAGCTGCCGGGCGGATGGTTGCTCGACCGGTTTGGCGTTCGGCGCGTTTATCTCGTCGCCATTGTCGGATGGTCGCTATTCACGGCCGCGCAAGGGCTGGTGGTATTTCTCTCAGGCGCCGCCGCGATCACGACGCTCTTCCTGCTCCGGCTTCTCGTCGGCTTGGCCGAAGCCCCATCCTTCCCCGGTAATGCGCGGATCGTCGCCAGCTGGTTCCCGGCCAGCGAACGCGGCCGCGCCACCGCCATTTTCACCTCCGCGCAATATTGCGCGACGATCCTGTTCGCGCCCATCATGGCTTGGATCATCGGGGTCATTGGCTGGCCGGAGGTCTTCCTGTTCATGGGCGGGGTCGGGCTGGTCGCGGCCATGGCCTGGGCGCGCACAGTCCAAGAGCCCCATCGTCACCCGCGCATCCAGCCCGCAGAGCTGGCACTGATCGTCGATGGCGGCGCCTTGATCGAAAAGGCCGAACCGGCAGGCCGGCCGGATGGCGAGACGGCGCGGCACGTGCGGGCCCTCATTCTCGCCCCGTCGCTCTGGGGGCTTTATCTCCACCAGTTCTGCGTGAACGCCCTCACCTATTTCTTCATCACCTGGTTCCCGGTCTATCTCGTGCAGGAGCGTGGCCTCTCGATTATCGAGACCGGGCTGATGACCGCCATTCCATCGATCTGCGGCTTCCTTGGCGGCTTGCTGGGCGGCCTGTGGTCGGACTGGCTGCTCAAGCGCGGGCATAGCCTCACGCTGGCCCGCAAACTCCCCATTGTCACCGGCATGATGGGTTCGCTCGCTATTCTCGGCTGCAATTACACCAGCGCGCAAACCATGATCATGATCTTCATGAGCCTGGCTTTTTTCGGCAAGGGCTTCGGCGCGCTGGGGTGGGCCGTCATGTCCGACATCGCGCCACCCGGTGCGGCGGGCCTGAGCGGCGGCATCTTCAACATGTTCGGCAACATGTCATCCATCGTGACGCCGATCGTCATCGGCTTCATCCTGCAGCAGACGCAATCTTTCGAGCTGGTGCTGATCTTCCTCGCCGGCTGCGGCTTCACGGCCGCCTTCAGCCTGCTCTTCCTGTTCGGCAAGGTCGAGCGCATGAAAGCGCTCGCCCCTGCCGCTGGATAACCCGAAGCAATTTAGTCAGAGTTATTCATCGATCGGCTGCGGCTCGGGCAAGGCGTTGGTCGGCTTCGCCCCCCACAACGCATAGAACAGCACGTAGAGTTCGCACGCCGCCGTCAGCATGAAGGACATTTGCAGGCCATAGCTGTCCGCCAGCCAGCCCTGCACGATGACCAGCGCGCCGCCGGCAATTGCCATGATCAGCAAGCCCGAGCCTTCCTCGGTCAGCGGCCCCAGCCCCTTGATGCCGAGCGTGAAGATGGTCGGGAACATGATCGAGTGGAAGAAGCCCACAAGGATCAAGGCCCACATCGCTGCCGGGCCGGTGGTGAAGACCGTCACCAGCATCACCACAAAGGCACCGATGGAGAAGGCCGCCAGCACTGTCTCCGCCGGAATCTTCTGCATGATCGCCGAGCCGACGAAGCGGCCGACCATCATCCCGCCCCACAGGAAGGTGAGGTAGCGACCGGCCTGCTCATGGGTGAGGTTGGCGATGTGCGGCTGACTGACGAAGTTGACGAACAGATTGGCGACGCCGATCTCGGCAATCAAATAAATGAAGATCGCCGGCACGCCGAACACCAGATTGCGGTGCCGCCAGAGCGAGTGGTTGCGGCGCTCCTCCTTGCTCGCGCGATTGGCGGCCGACCCCATGGCGGGCAACGGAAAGCGCGCAATGACGATGGCGAGCACGATCAGCACCACCGCGACGAGGCCATAAGGCAGGATCACCGATTGCGCATCGGCAAGGCGCTCCGCCTGGGTGAGCACGACGCCCGCTTCCGCCGTGCCGCCCTTGGAGCGACCGAGGATCAGATAGGCCCCGAACAAGGGCGCGAACATCGTGCCCGCCGAGTTCATGGCCTGCACGAGATTGAGGCGGGAGGATGCCGTTTCCGGCGATCCGACCACCGCAACATAGGGATTGGCAGCCACCTGGAGCAGCGTGATGCCGCTCGCGATCACAAAGAGCATGACGAGGGTGACGCCATAAGACGGCAGGCTGGCGGCGAGCATCATGCCCAGCGACCCCGCCGCCATCACCAGCAAACCGACGACCAGCGATTTCTGATAACCGATCCGCTTGATCAGCCAGGCTGATGGGATCGACGCGACGAAATAGGCAATGAACCAGACCGATTCGATCAGCGTCGTCTGCGTATAATTGAGATCGAACACGCTGCGCAGATGCGGCAGCAGCGTGTTGTTGATGACGGTGATGAAACCCCACATGAAAAACAGGCTGGCCAACAGCACCAGGGCCGGGGTGTAATTGACCCCGCCGCTGTCCCTGCTCACCCCATTTGCAACCCCTGCCGGTCCGGCCATCGGCTCCATCCCCTCATCAATTTTGCCGGGGCGTTTTCGCCGGAATGTCGGCTTGCGTCAATGTCATTTGTCTGACTATAAACCCGCACAGCGCGGACAGAGATAAAAGGATTGGGGCAGGGATGCGAAGTGCATATTGGATAGCGATCATCTCCGGAACGCTGGCGATGGCGATGCCGGTTTCCGTGGTTCAGGCCGCCGAGGCGCACCGCGCAGCTGCCGGCACCCTCGCCGATGGCACCGCCATTGAGGCGATCACGCTCAAGAACGCGCAAGGCGTGGAAGCGAAGATCATCACTTATGGCGCCACGCTGCAGTCGCTGCTCGTCCCCGGGCGAGACGGCAAGCGGGCCGATGTCGTGCTCGGATTCGACAGTGCGGCCCAATATGAAGCGCACCCCAACTATCTTGGCGTTACCGTCGGGCGCTTCGCCAACCGCATCGCCAATGGCCGGTTCGCGCTGGATGGCAAGACCTACCAGCTCACGCAAAACGACGGCACCAATTCGCTGCATGGCGGCGGCAAGGGCTTCGATCGCGCCGTGTGGAAGGTCGTCTCGGTGGAGAGCGGCCCGACCGCGCGTGTCGTGCTCGCCCATGTCAGCCCGGATGGCGATGCCGGCTACCCCGGCAAGCTAGACGTTACCACCACTTACACGCTGGATGAGAGCGGCGCGCTCGGCATTGCCTTCGAGGCCAGGACGGACAAGCCGACCATCGTGAACATGACCAACCATGCGCTGTTCAACATGGCCGGCGAGGAGTCACCCGGCGGCGCGCTCGACCAGTTGCTGACCATTCCGGCCAAGGCCTTCACGCCCGTCGATGCCAAGCTGATCCCCACCGGCGAGTTGCGGCCGGTGGCCGGCACGCCGTTCGACTTTCGCAAGCCGCGCCGCATCGCGCAGGACATTCGCGATGGCCGGGACGACCAGATCCGCGCCGGCCGCGGCTATGACCATAATTTCGCGCTCGACAAGGGCGTGACGGCCAAGCCCGAACTGGCCGCCCGGCTTGAAGACCCCGCCTCCGGCCGCGTGCTCGAAGTGCTGACGACCGAGCCGGGCGTGCAATTCTATGGCGGCAATTTTCTGGATGGCACGGTGCCCGGCAAGAGCAGCCGCCTGTATCGCATGGGGGATGGCATCGCGCTCGAACCGCAGAAATTCCCGGATGCGCCGAACCATCCCGATTTCATTTCCGCCCGCGTCGATCCCGGTAAGCCCTATCGGCACGCCATGATCTACCGCGTTTCAATCCAGCAGGGCACGCACCACAAATGACAGACGCCAAGGGCTCGCGCCTGCGCTCGCGCGCATGGTTCGACAATGAAGACAATATCGACATGACGGCGCTCTATCTGGAGCGTTACCTGAACTTTGGCCTCAGCCTCGAGGAACTCCGCTCGGGCAAGCCGATCATTGGCATCGCCCAGACCGGCAGCGACCTCTCGCCTTGCAACCGCCACCATCTCGTGCTGGCCGAGCGGGTGCGCGAGGGCATTCGCGAGGCCGGCGGCATCGCCATCGAATTCCCCGTCCACCCCATTCAGGAGACGGGCAAGCGCCCCACCGCCGGGCTGGACCGCAACCTCGCCTATCTCGGTTTGGTCGAGGCGCTGTACGGCTACCCGTTCGATGGCGTGGTGCTGACCACCGGCTGCGACAAGACCACGCCCGCCGCGTTGATGGCCGCCGCCACGGTGAACATTCCGGCCATTGCGCTCTCCGTCGGCCCGATGCTGAACGGCTGGCATGAGGGCGAGCGCACCGGATCCGGCACGATCGTGTGGAAAGCGCGGCAGATGCTCGCCGCCGGCGAGATCGATGATGAAGGCTTCATCAGGCTGGTCGCCTCCTCAGCCCCCTCAACCGGCTATTGCAACACCATGGGCACGGCGACGACCATGAACAGCCTGGCCGAGGCGCTGGGCATGATGCTGCCGGGGTCCGCCGCCATTCCGGCGCCCTATCGCGACCGGCAGGAAGTGGCCTGGCGCACCGGCAAGCGCATTGTCGAGATGGTGGCGGAAGACCTCAAGCCGTCCGACATTCTGACGCTCGACGCCTTCCACAATGCCATCGTGGTGAATTCGGCCATCGGCGGCTCGACCAATGCGCCCATCCACCTCGCGGCGATTGCGCGCCATATCGGCGTCGATCTGCCGCTCAAGGATTGGGAGCGGCTCGGCCACAAGGTGCCGCTGCTGGTCAACCTCCAGCCGGCCGGCGAGTATCTCGGCGAGGATTATTATCGCGCCGGCGGCGTGCCCGCCGTGGTCGCGCAGCTCATCCGCCACGGCCTGATCCGCGAAGGCGCGCTGACCGTGAACGGCGCCAGCATGGGCGACAATTGCCGGGATGCGCGGATCATGGACGAGCGGGTGATCCATCCGTTCGAGCAGCCGCTGGTCGAGGACGCCGGCTTTCTGGTGATGAGCGGCAATCTGTTCGATGCTGCCATCATGAAGACCAGCGTGATCAGCCAGGAGTTTCGCGACCGCTACCTCTCCAACCCGGATGCGCCGGGCGTGTTTGAAGGCCCCGCCATCGTGTTCGACGGCCCGGAGGATTATCACAAGCGCATCGATGATCCGGCCACCGGCATCACCGAGAACACCCTGCTCTTCATGCGCGGCGCCGGCCCCATCGGCTATCCCGGCGCGGCAGAGGTGGTGAACATGCGGCCGCCAGCCTATCTCATCACGGAAGGAATCAGCGCCCTGCCCTGCATCGGTGACGGGCGCCAGTCCGGCACCAGTGCCAGCCCGTCGATCCTCAACGCCAGCCCGGAAGCGGCGGCCATGGGCGGTCTCTCCCTGCTGCGCGACGGCGACCGGGTGCGCATGGACCTGAATGCCTGCACGGTGGATGTGCTGATCGCCGACGCGGAGCTTGCCGAACGGCGTGAGGCACTGATAGCCAAGGGTGGCTATGCCTATCCCGCGTCCCAGACCCCATGGCAGGACATCCAGCGTTCGCTTGTCGGGCAGCTGGACAAGGGCGCAATCCTGGAAGGCAGCGAGCAGTTCCAGCGCATCGCGCAAACCCAGGGCCTGCCGCGCGACAATCACTAAGGCCGAAAGGGCAGCAGGATGACGGGCTGGCGGATCGTCGCGCGCGACGTGCGCGACGAGCTTGGCGAGGGCACGCTGTGGAGCGCGCGCGACAACGCGCTCTACTGGACGGACATTCTCGCGCCGGCTCTCAACCGGCTCTCGCTCGCCGATGGCACGGTCGACCGCTGGGCGATGCCCGAGCGGCTGGGCTGGGTGGTTGAGCGCGAAGAGGGCGGCTTCATTGCCGGGTTCCCGAGCGGCTTTGCGCGGCTCTCGCTCGATCCGCTGATCATCGAGCCGATCGGCAATCCCGAGCCGCATCTGCCGGACAATCGCATGAACGACGGCAAGGCCGATGCCAGCGGGACGATCTGGTGCGGCACCATGCACAGCCGGATCGAGGGCGAAAGCGGCACGCTCTACCGGTTCACGCCGGATGGTCGCTGGACGCCGATGGACAGCGGCTACACCGTCACCAACGGCCCTGCCTTCTCAACCTGCGGCCGCTGGCTCTACCATACCGACACCATGCGCGGCCTCATCTACCGGTTCGCGCGCACGCCGGATGGTGGCATCGCCGACCGCGAGGTCTTCGTCCGCTTTGGCGAGGGAGATGGCGGGCCGGATGGCATGACCGTCGATGCCGAGGACGGGCTGTGGGTCGCGCATTGGGGCGCCGGCCGGGTGAGCCGCTTCCGCCCCGATGGCACGCTGGATCATAGCATTGCGCTACCCGCCTCCCAGATCACCAATATCGCCTTTGCCGGTGAGAAGCTCGACCGGCTTTTCGTTACCTCTGCTGCGACCGGTCTGCCTCCGTCCGACTATGACGGCGCCCTGTTCGAGATCGAGACGCGTTTCAAGGGCGTCGCGCCGGGCCTTTTTCTGGCCTGACAACGACGCCGATCCTTCATCTGTCCATTCCTGATCACCTATTAGCGAGTGGCTATAACTTATAGCCTCACAGGCCGTTGCTTCTCCCTCCCTCTCCGCATGACAAGGTGTTTCAAAATAGGGAGAGCGACGATGAGCTTTGCAAGGAAGGTGGCGTCGAGAGCCGCGTGGCGTGGCGCCAGCCGGCTGATTATCGCGGCATGTGCGGGCCTTGGGCTTTCCGCCGCGATGGCACAACAAGGCGCGAATTCGCAGCAGGCCTCGCCGCCGGTCGGCCCTGACTGGACCTATTATCCGCAACCGACCAAGGCCCCCAAGGGCGCCCCCAATATCATCCTCGTCCTTATGGACGATGTGGGCTTCAGCGCCTCCACCGCTTATGGCGGCCCCATTCCGACACCGGTGTTCGACAGTCTGGCTGCCTCTGGCCTGCGCTACACGCGCTTCCACACAACCGCCATGTGCTCGCCGACGCGCGCCGCATTGCTCACCGGCCGCAATCACCATGCGGTCGGCAGCGGTTCGATCTCCAACGTGTCAATCGACGCGCCAGGTTATACCTCGGTAGTGCCGGACAGCGCCGCGACGCTGGGCCGCGTGCTGCGCGACAATGGCTATGACACGTCCTGGTTCGGCAAGAATCACAATATCCCCGACTGGGAGACCGGGCCGATGGGTCCATTCAAGCGCTGGCCGATCGGCATGGGCTTCGATTATTTCTACGGGTTCAACGGCGCGGGTGCCGATCAGTTCAACCCGACCATTGTCGAGAATATCAACCCCGTGCGGCGCGACCGGACGGACGATAATTATATCTTCGACCGTGACATGACCGACAAGATGCTGGGCTGGCTGGGCGCGCAGCAGGCGCAGGACCCGAACAAACCCTTCTTCCTGTATGTCGCGCCCGGCGCCATGCACGGCCCGCAGCAGGCCCCGGCCGATTGGGTGGCCAAGTTCAAGGGCAAGTTCGACATGGGCTGGGACAAGATGCGCGACCAGATCTTCGCGCGTCAAAAAGCCATGGGTATCATCCCCAAAGATGCCCGCATGGCGCCGCCCCTGCCCGGCATGCCGCGCTGGGATAGCCTGCCCGCCGACCAGAAGGCGCTTTACGCGCATATGATGGAAGTGGCCGCCGCGCAGCTTGCCTTCTTCGACAATCAACTGGGTCGCGTGATCGAGCGGGTGCGTCAGGATGGCGAGTTGGACAACACGCTGGTGATCTTCATCAACGGCGATAACGGCGCGGCGCTGCACAATATGTACGGCTCGATCAACGCTTACTCGCAGTTCGCCGGCATCAAGGAAACGCCCGAAACGCTGCTGCCGCAGAAGGACAAATTCGGTACAGAGGAAAGCTTCGGAAACTATCCGGTCGGCTGGGGCTATGCGCTTAACACGCCCTACCCATGGGGCAAGACGGTCGCCTCCCAGCTCGGCGGGCTGCGTGTGGGGATGGTCGTGTCCTGGCCTGACAAGATCAAGGACAAGGGCGGCATACGCACCCAGTTCAGCCATGTCGTCGACATCGCGCCGACCATCTATGACGTGGTGGGGATCACCCCGCCGGCCACGGTGGATGGCGTGGCCCAGCAGCCGATCGACGGCATTTCGATGAAGTATAGTTTCGATGCCCCCAAGGCCCCGTCGCAGCGGCGCGAGCAGTATTTCGAGATGCTGGGCAGCCGCGGCTATTACAAGGATGGCTGGTTCGCCGGCACCGAGGTCAATTGGGAGCCATGGGGACCGAACAAGACCGACCCGACCAAGGCTGGCTGGGAGCTGTATAATCTCAACGAGGACTGGTCGCAGACCCGCAATGTCGCCGCGCAATATCCCGACAAGCTGGCCGAACTGAAGGCAGACTTCGAGGCCGCAGCCCAGAAGTTCCATGTCTATCCGCTCTCGGCCGACTTCTTCGAGCGGCTGAACTACAAATATCGCCCCAACGCCCTCGCGCCCGAGCGGACGCGCACTTATTATACGAGCGACATTCGCTATCCGGCCGTAACCTTCCCGGAACTCAACCCCAACTGGACTGCTGAAGCCCGTGTCAAACTCACCGGCTCAGCGGTGAGTGGGCCGATCCTGACCCAGGGCGCCAAGTTCGCGGGTTACACCCTCGCGATGGAGAACGGCGTGCCGGTCTTCACCTACAACCCCTCGGGCCGCGCGCAGGAACGCAAGATCCTGCGTGGCACCCAGGCGCTCGGGGCCGGCGACCATGTGATCACCGCCCAGATCGCCCCGGCGAGCGAAGGGCTGACGATCTCGTTGCTGGTGGACGGCAAGTCGCAAGCAACGGCGTCGATCCCCCGCGTCATCAAGATCGTGACCGGCGAAGCGATGATCGGCCACGCGCTGATCGATGATCGCACGGGGCCACTGAACTTCCCCGATACGATCGAGAAGGTGACGATCACCAGCTACTGAAACCAGCACTTGCCCATGGCCGCCTGCCAATTGGTGGGCGGCCATGTCATTTGGGGTACGCAGGCCGCTTAACGGCCGCTGTTGACCAGCAGCAAGATGGCCACGATCAGGATCGCGAGTGCCTGGAAGGTCACGCGGCCCATCATCGCCTTGTTCTGGCGCAGGCTGGACTGGCTCGGGCCGGTGCCATCGCCTTTCAGCTCCGCCTCGGTCGTGCGCAGGAACGTCACAATGCCGCGAACGAGCATGAAAAGTGCGCCTAGCATGGCGAGCACCAGCAGGATGATCATGAGGGCGTTGCCCATAGCTTGTCTCCTTGTGGCCCCGATTTAGGAGGCTTCGACCCTGATTCCAACCGGAAAGCGGCCAGCCCGCAAATCTTCCGCGAGCGCCGGCCCGGAAAGGCCCTGATCGCGCAGTGCCGCGAGGCTCAGGCCATCGGCGCGCTTGGCAAGGCGCTTGCCCGCCGCATCCACGATCAGCCGGTGATGCCGGTAGCGCGGACTGGGGAGGCCGAGCAGCGCCTGCAGGGTGCGATGGGCGTGGGTGGAGGCGAACACGTCCCGCCCCCGAATGACATGCGTGACGCCCTGTACCGCATCATCGACCACCACCGCGAGATGATAGCTGGCTGGCCGGTCCCGCCCCTTGATGATCAGATCGCCCAACGCATCCGGCTCGACCGGGACGGTGCCGGCAAAATCGTCCTGCCAGACCAGCGGACCAGTGCGCGCCAGCGCCGCGCCCATATCCAGCCGCCAGCTATGCGGATCGCCCGCCGCGATCCGTGCGGCGCGCTCGTCCGGCGACAGCGCGCGGCAGGTGCCGGGATACAGCGGCCCGTCCGCGCCATGCGGGGCATGCAGGCTCGCGGCGAGTTCTCGCGCGATATCGCCGCGCGTGCAGAAGCAGGGATAGACGACGCCCGTTGCCTTGAGTCGGTCCAGCGCCTGCTCATAGGCATCGAAGCGCGTCGACTGGATCAGCAGCCCATCCCAGCCGATGCCGAGCCACTGCAGGTCTTCATAGATGCCCTCGGTAAACGCGGGCCGGCAGCGGGTGACGTCGGTATCCTCGATGCGCAGCAGGAAGGTGCCGTCATTTTCCCGCGCGAAGTCATGAGCCTGCAACGCCGACCAGCCATGGCCGATGTGCAGGCGCCCGGTCGGGCTGGGCGCGAAACGGGTCACCACATGTCGTGGAGAGTCGTTTTCCATCATACAAGGCCTTGACGAAGACTCATCGTCTCTGCTGTCATATGCGCGTCACGCTTCTCTTGGAGAGAGTGCGGCGAAACGAAAGGGGCAAGAGCGCGCATGTATCATCCCGATCGAATACGCCATCCAGAAAATTGCCCGGCGCTCGTGTTGAACGCCGACTACACCCCGCTTTCTTATTATCCGCTGAGCCTCTGGCCCTGGCAAACCGCCATCAAGGCGGTTTTTTTGGATCGGGTGGACATCGTCTCCAGCTATGAGCAGGAAGTTCATTCGCCCAGTCTGCAAATGCAAATCCCCTCGGTGATCGCGCTCAAGCAATATGTGCGGCCGAGCGAGCATCCCGCCTTCACCCGTTTCAACCTCTTCCTGCGCGACAAATTCTCCTGCCAATATTGCGGATCGACCAAGGATCTCACCTTCGATCACGTCGTGCCACGCCGCGCCGGGGGCCGCACGACCTGGGAGAATGTCGCCACCGCCTGCTCGCCGTGCAACCTCAGGAAAGGTGGACGCACCCCGCGCGAGGCGCATATGCCGCTGCGCCAAATGCCGATCCGCCCGACGACCTGGCAATTGCAGGACCATGGCCGCGCCTTCCCGCCCAACCATCTGCACGAGAGCTGGCACGACTGGCTCTATTGGGATGTCGAACTGCTGGCCTGAGCCAGGGAACCCGTCTCCGCCCTGCCCCTTGCACGCGGCTCTGGAGCCGCTAAGAAGCCGCGATGGACCGTATCCTCATCCGCGGCGGCAAGCCGCTCTCCGGCAAACTCCCCATCTCCGGCGCGAAGAACGCCGCGCTGACGCTGCTGCCTTGCGCGCTGCTGACCGAGGAACCGGTAACCCTGCGCAACCTGCCCCGCCTGGCGGACGTGGACAGCTTCGGCCATCTGCTCAACCAGCTTGGCGTCTCGACCACCATCGAGGGATCGCGGCAGGAAGATTTCGGCCGGGTGATGACGCTCAAGGCCGCGCGCGTCACCTCGTCGGTCGCGCCCTATGACATCGTGCGCAAGATGCGCGCCTCCATCGTTGTGCTGGGGCCACTGCTGGCGCGCACCGGCGAGGCGACCGTTTCGTTGCCCGGCGGCTGCGCGATCGGCAATCGCCCCATCGACTTCCACCTGCGCGCGTTCGAGACGCTGGGCGCGACGATCGAGATGGCCAATGGCTATGTCCGCGCCATTGCGCCGGATGGTGGTCTTAAGGGCGCGCTCGTCACCCTGCCCTTCCCCTCGGTCGGCGCCACCGAGAACACGCTGATGGCCGCCGCGCTCGCCAATGGCGAGACGATCATCGAGAATGCCGCGCGCGAGCCTGAGATTGTCGACCTGTGCGGCCTGCTTGTCGCCATGGGTTGCGAGATCGAGGGCATCGGTACGGACCGGATCGTCATCCACGGCAAGCAGCGCCTCTATGGCACCACCTATCGGGTGATGGCAGACCGCATCGAGGCGGGAAGCTATGCCTGCGCCGCTGCGATCACCGGCGGGGAGCTGGATCTGATCGGTGCCAATGCCGACGACATGCACGCGATCCTCAAGGGCCTGCGCGATGCCGGCGTCCACATTGAGGAAAGCAAGACCGGCATCAAGGTCGCGGCCGATGGCCCGCTCAAGCCGCTGACGCTGACCACCGCGCCGCACCCCGGCTTCCCCACCGACATGCAGGCGCAATTCATGGCGATGCTGACGCTGGCCGGTGGCGCGAGCGTGCTCACAGAGACGATCTTCGAGAACCGCTACATGCACGTGCCCGAGCTGGCTCGCATGGGCGCGGATATCACCGTGAATGGCCGCACCGCCGTGGTGCGCGGCGTGGAAAAGCTGACCGGCGCGCCCGTGATGGCGACCGACCTGCGCGCCTCGATGAGCCTGATTCTCGCCGGCCTCGCCGCACAGGGCGAAACCGTAGTGAGCCGCGTCTACCATCTCGACCGGGGCTATGAGCGGCTGGAAGAGAAGTTGAGCGCGGTCGGCGCCGACATCGAGCGCGACAGCGACGGGTAAGCTCGCGTGGGGCCGTACAGTCCCCGACTGAGTGACGTTTGCAGACAGACCCAGATCCTCCTTGAGCGTGCTCGAGGAGGGGGACCGCCGGCAAAACCGGTGGTGGAGGGGTCATAATCCGACGCTTCGCATCAGCCCCTCCACCATTTGCTGCGCAAACGGTCCCCCTCCCCATGCAGACATGGGGCGGAACTTGGAAGGCTGCTGCGAACTTCCCCTTTTCGTCATTCCCGCGAACGCGGGAATCCAGGGGCGCCTGCGCAGTGCGGCTGGATTCTGGATTCCCGCGTTCGCGGGAATGACGGTGATTGAAATCGGCGGATGACTCTGCCGCCGATCTTACCGGCAAAGGACTAGAGCGGCCCTCTCAGGCCGCCGTATCGATGCCCAGTTCGGCCAGCTTGCGATACAGCGTCGAGCGGCCGATGCCGAGGCGGCGCGCCACTTCCGTCATGCGGCCGCGATAATGGCCGATGGCGAGGCGAATGACGTCGGCCTCGATATCGGCCAGCGCGCGCAGATGGCCGTTCGGCTCATAGAGCGTGACGCCGATGCCACTTTCCTGCGCGTTGCGGACCATGGGCGTGACCTGCCCGTTCTCGCGTCGCACCGGCTCGCTCTGGTTGAGCTTGCCGGAGAGTTGCGGGAAATCCGCGGCCGTGAGGGCATCGCCCTCACACAACACGGCCGCGCGGAAGAGCGTGTTGTGCAACTGACGGACATTGCCCGGCCAATCGTGCAGGGCGAGCAGGTTGATCGCCTCATTGGTGATGCCGAGGCTGCGCATCCCCGGCTGCGCGACAACCCGCTCCAGCAGATGACGCGCCAGCGCGGGAATATCGCCGCGACGATCCCGCAGCGGCGGAATGGTCAGCTGGACGACGTTGAGGCGGTAATAAAGGTCTTCGCGGAAACGCCCCGCCTCCACCTCGTCAAGCAGCCGCTTGTTAGTCGCCGCGATCACGCGGACATCGACCTGACTGGGCAGGCGCGCGCCGACGGGCTGGATCTCGCCATCCTGCAACACCCGCAACAGCTTGACCTGCGCATCAAGCGGCAATTCGCTGATCTCGTCGAGAAAGATCGTGCCGCCATTGGCAGTACTGAACTTGCCGACATGCCGATCGAACGCGCCAGTAAAGGCGCCGCGTTCATGGCCGAACAGGTCCGATTCGACCAGATTGGACGGGATCGCGCCGCAATTGACCGTCACCATGGGCGCGCGGGCGCGCGGACTGGCGGCGTGGATGGCATGGGCGATGACTTCCTTGCCGACACCGCTTTCCCCCTCGATGAGGATGGGCACGCGAGCTCGGGCGGCTTTGGCGGCGATGGCGAGGGCAGAGCGGAAGGTGGGCGAGGAGCCGACAATCTCGTCGAAGCCGAGCGGTGCCCGGTTCTTTTCGGTGAGCGGGCGCAATTCACCCGCACTACCGGCATGGTTGAGCGCAGCCTGCAGCGCGCTCAGGAAACTGTCCGGCGCGATCGGCTTGATAAGGAAATCATGGGCGCCGGCCCGCATCGCATCCACCGCCCGCTCGGCAGAGCCATTGGCGGTGATGACCAGAACCGGCAATTGCGGGCGACGGACGCCGATGGCACGGATGAGGTCGCTGGCCTCGCCTTCCTGCGTCCAGTCGTCGATCATCACGGCATTGATGCGCGCGCCTTCACGGGACTCGAGCAGCTCGAGCGCATCCTCCGCCGTGCTCGCGCTCATCGCGCGCCAGCCTGCCCGATGCGCCATGGCAATATTGAGTCGGCGCTGCGCCGGCTCGTCATCGACCAGCAGCAGAACAGGATTTTCGGGATCGGTCATGCTCTCTTCCGCTCGTTGCAGCCGACGGAATTAAAGAGAGGGGGTAAAGAGGCTGTTAAGCCGACCTGTCTTTGCGGCAAGCTGCTTGAGGCCGCCAAATAATGCCGCTAGGACATTGCGAAGACGACAATCTGGAACAGGATAGCCATGGCGAACGAACAGGACATGAATCAGGCAACCGGCAGCTACAGCGGCTTCGTGACGCTGATGAAGTGGGGCACGATTCTCAGCGCAATCGCCGCGCTCATCGTCATCATGATCATCGCCTGATCCCTCCGAACGGGGGGATGTTCATGAAAATCGCCGTCATTCGCGAGACCGCCGCTGGCGAGCGGCGCGTGGCCGCGTCGCCCGAAACCGTCCGCAAGTTCAAGGCGCTCGGTGCGGAGCTGGCGGTGGAAACGGGCGCGGGCCTTTCTGCCAGCGTCTCCGATGCCGAGTATGAGGCCGCGGGAGCGACGGTGACCGACCGGGCTGCCACCGTGCAGAACGCGGGCATTATCCTGTGCGTGCAGGGGCCGGAGCCCGAGAGCATTGCGGGCGCGGCGCCGGGCGCATGGCTGGTCGGATCGCTCAACCCCTTTGGCGAGCGCGCGCGGATCGATCGTTATGCGGCCGCCGGGCTGGAAGCATTGGCCATGGAGTTCATGCCGCGCATCACCCGCGCGCAGAGCATGGACATTCTCTCCTCCCAGTCCAACCTCTCGGGCTACAAGGCGGTGCTGGACGCCGCTGCCGAATATGGCCGCGCCTTCCCGATGATGATGACGGCGGCCGGCACCGTGTCCGCCGCGCGCGTCTTCGTGATGGGTGTGGGCGTCGCAGGCCTTCAGGCCATCGCCACCGCCCGCCGGCTCGGCGCGCAGGTGAGCGCGACGGACGTGCGCGCCGCGACCAAGGAACAGATCGAATCGCTCGGCGCCAAGCCGATCTTCGTGGACGCGGTGAAGGGCATCGAGGGCGAAGGCAGCGGCGGCTATGCCACCGAAATGTCGCCGGAATATCAGAAAGCGCAGGCCGAGCTGGTTTCCAGCCATATCGCCAAGCAGGACATCGTGATCACCACCGCGCTGATCCCCGGCCGCGCGGCGCCGCGCCTGATCTCGGACGCGCAGATCGCGACGATGAAGCCGGGCAGCGTGATCGTGGATCTGGCCGTCGAGCAGGGCGGCAATGTCGAGGGCGCGGTGCCAGGCGAAATCGCCCTGCGCCATGGCGTGAAGATCGTCGGCCACCGCAACATGCCTTCGCGCCTCGCGGCGGACACTTCCGCGCTGTTCGCGCGCAATCTCTACAATTTCCTGTCCGCTTATTGGGACAAGGACGCCAATGCGCCTGTGCCGCCGGATGACGACGAGATCGTAAAAGGCATCCGCGTCACCCAGGGCGGCAAGGTGGTAAATGAGAGGCTGCAGACAAGCAGCACCTAGTCTCCATGGGAGGGGACCAGAATCATGGACTTCATTGCGATTCTTTCGATTTTCGTGCTGGCCTGCTTCGTCGGCTATTATGTCGTGTGGTCGGTCACGCCCGCGCTGCATACGCCGCTGATGGCGGTGACCAACGCGATTTCCTCGGTCATCATCGTCGGCGCGCTCATCGCGGCGGCGGAGGCTGGCAATCCGCTGGCTGAGTGGCTGGGGCTGATCGGTGTGGTGCTCGCCTCGATCAACATCTTCGGCGGCTTTGCCGTGACCGAGCGGATGCTGGCGATGTACAAGAAGAAGGAGCGCAAGTGATGCTGGCGTTCCTGCCTGTCGGGCCGCTGGCGGCCCTCGCCTATCTCATTTCCGGCGTGCTGTTCATTCTGGCGCTGCGCGGCCTTTCCAATCCGGAGAGCAGCCGGCGCGGCAATCGCTTCGGCATGCTCGGCATGTTTATCGCGGTGGGTACCACCGTGGCGACGCATGATGCGGTGGCAATGCCGCGCATCGGCATCGCGATCATCATGGGCGGCGTGCTCGGCTTCGTGATCGCGCGGCGGATCGCCATGACGGCCATGCCACAGCTCGTCGCGGCCTTTCACAGCCTCGTCGGCCTTGCCGCCGTGCTGGTCGGCGTCGCCGCCTTCCTCAGCCCGGTTTCCTTCGGCATTGCCGATGAGCTGACCGGCGCCATCCATGCCGCCAGCCGCATCGAGATGGCGCTAGGCGTGGCAATCGGCGCGATCACTTTCTCCGGTTCGGTCATCGCCTTCCTCAAGCTCAACGGCAATATGAGCGGCAAGCCCATCCTGCTGCCGGTGCGCCACATCATCAACATCGGCACGCTGCTGGCGATCCTCTTCTTCACCTACGGCTTCTGGCACAGCCAGGCGCCGATGGACTTCTGGATCATCCTCGTCCTCGCCTTCGTCATCGGCTTCCTGCTCATCATCCCCATTGGCGGGGCCGACATGCCGGTCGTCGTCTCGATGCTGAACAGCTATTCCGGCTGGGCCGCGGCCGCGATGGGCTTCACGCTCGGCAATAGCGCGATGATCATCACCGGGGCGCTGGTCGGCTCCTCGGGCGCGATCCTCAGCTACATCATGTGCAAGGCGATGAACCGCAGCTTCCTGTCCGTAATTGCCGGCGGGTTCGGCGCAGAAGCGGCGAGCGGCGACGGCGAAGCAAAGGAGCAGCGCCCGTGGAAGCGCGGCAGCGCGGAAGACGCGGCGTTCCTGATGAAGCAGGCGGACAGCGTCATCATCGTGCCCGGATACGGCATGGCCGTTTCCCAGGCGCAGCACGCGCTGCGCGAGATGGGCGACATGCTCAAGGCGGAGGGCGTGAGCGTCAAATATGCCATCCACCCGGTGGCAGGCCGCATGCCCGGCCATATGAACGTGCTGCTGGCCGAAGCGAATGTGCCTTATGACGAGGTGTTCGAGCTGGAGGACATCAACAGCGAATTCGCGCAGACCGACGTCGCCTTCGTCATCGGCGCCAATGACGTGACCAATCCCGCGGCCAAGACGGACAAGTCCTCGCCGATCTACGGCATGCCGATCCTCGATGTGGCCAACGCCAAGACCGTGCTGTTCGTGAAGCGCTCCATGGGCGGCGTGGGCTATGCGGGGGTGGACAATGACGTCTTCTACATGGACAACACCATGATGCTGCTCGCCGATGCCAAGAAGATGGTCGAAGAGATCGTCAAGTCGCTCGGGCACTGACACGCAAGATGGAGTTTTGATGCGCAAGCTTGGACTGATCGGTGGCATCTCCTGGACGTCCACGGCCCGCTATTACGACCTCATCAACCGCTCCGTGCAGCGCGAGCTGGGCGGGCTGCACAGCGCGACCCTGCTGATTGACAGCCTCGACTTTGCCGATGTCGCCCGCTGCGCCTCGGCCAATGACTGGGATTGCGGGGCCGGCCACATGGTCGGCGCAGCCAAGCGCCTGCAGGCCGCTGGTGCGGAAGCGCTGATGATCTGCGCCAACAGCCTACACAAGGTGGTGCCGCAGATCGGGGCGAGCGTGGACCTGCCGGTCATCCACATCATCGACGAGATCGGCGCGCGGCTGAAGGCGGACAAGGTGAAATCGGTCGCGCTGGTCGGCACCAGCAATGTGATGAGCGACCGCGATTATCGCCAGCATCTGGTGCAGGAAGGCGGCGTCTCACTGCTGCCAGCCGAGGCCGATCTGGCCGAGGGCATCGATAAGCTCGTCTATACCGAGCTGGCGGCCGGCATCATCACCCGCGAGGCCGAGCGCTACATGAAGACCGAGCTGACCAACATCGCCAAGGAGGATGTGCAGGCCGTGGTTCTCGCCTGCACGGAGCTCGACCTGATCGTGGACGTGAACGCCAATGTGTTGCCGATCTACGACAGCACGACCATCCATGCCGAGGCCGGCGCCCGCTTCGTGCTGGGCAAATAGCCGGACCGCTTTGGGCTTGTGCCGGGGTTCGCGCCGGGCGATACATACGGTCCTAATGGTTTGAAAGACCAAGCGAGAGGATCTGCCCGATGCGAGTCTCCCCGACCAAGATCTCGTTGCCTTTGATCGCCGCCGCGCTGCTGCTGAGCACCGCGCCTGCTTATGCCCAGATGCGGGCACTCAATGACGCGGTGGTGGCGCATCCCGACCCCGAATCGCTGTTCACCAGCCCGGACCCGAAGCTGCATCGCAACAAGCAGGCCGCGCTCAAGATCGTGAAGGAGCTGCTGGAGGCCAATCACTGGGACCGCGCGCCGCTCTACCTCACCGATCGCTACATCCAGCACAATCCGATGGCGGGTTCGGGCCTCAAGGCGGTGATGGACTTCTTCATGAACGTCGCCAAGCGCACGCCCACGCCGATCCCTGAAAAGATGAAGACCCCGGTAGTGGCGGTGCAGGCCGAGGGTGACTTCGTGACGGTCAGCTTCGTGCGGGAAGCGCCCTATCCCAACGATCCCTCCAAAACCTACACAACGACCTGGTTCGACATGTGGCGCTTTGTCGACGGCAAGGCCGACGAGCATTGGGACCCGGCGACGCTGCCCGCCGCCCCGCCGCCCGCCGCAGCCCCGACGGCGGCGCCCGCCGCGCCGTCCCAGCCCGTGCCGCCGCCGGCCGGCTGAACCATAAACAGGGAGAGGACAGATGACGACACGCACAACTCTGACCGGCGTGGCGCTGAGCGCACTCATGCTGGTCGCTCAGCCTGCCCCGCTGCTCGCGCAACATGCCGGGCATGGCGATCAGGCCGATCACGCCCGCATCCTTCAGGAAGTGCAGGATCGCACCCAGATCGAGAAGCTGATGTGGGATTATGTGCGCGCGGCCGACAGTCTGAATGCGGATGCCTACGCCGCGCAGTTTACGCCCGACGGCGCCTTCAACGACGTCAAGGGCAGCGAGGCGCTGCGCAAGATGATCACCGCCATGAAGACCAGCCAGGAGGAGCGCCGGGCCAAGGGCGAGCATATCGGCGCGATGCACCACATGATGAGCAACCAGACCATCACCTTCATCGACCGCGACCATGCGCAGGTAAATTATTACTGGCAGACGGTGTTCGCCGACCGCGCGCTCAATCCCCCGCCGCGGCTCGCCGCTGCCGGTCGCGGACGCGACGATGTGGTGCGCGTCAATGGCAAGTGGCTGATCCAGCTGCGCAATGTCGCGGTAAAGGACTAAGAGCGGAGGCCGCCCGTGCAGCAACAGGTCGCCGTCATCACGCTGGGCATCGGCGATCTGGCACGCGCGCGGCGCTTTTATCGCGAGGGTTTCGGCTGGACGCCGGTGTACGAGGGGGAGGACATCCTCTTCTACCAGATGAACGGCTTCGTCCTCGGGCTTTGGGCGAAGGACGCGCTGGCGCAGGACATGCAGCGCACGGTGGCTGGTGACGGGTCCACCGCCCCTTTCGCGCTGGCGCATAATGTCGCGACGCAAGCGGAGGTCGCGCCGCTGATTGCCCGGCTGGTGGAAGCGGGCGGCAGCCTGCTGCGGCCCGCCGACGCGCCGCCCCATGGCGGGATGCGCGGCTATGTTGCCGATCCTGACGGCCATGCCTGGGAGATTGCGTGGAACCCGGCCTGGCCGATCGATGCCGAGGGGCGCGTGACCTTCGCGCTTTGAATGGGGGTTAAGCTGTTTGTGCGCGCCTTAGCCCCTCCCCTTCAGGGGATCGTTGCGAAAGGTGTGATTGGGTCTTTTTGGTAAGCGACGGCGGATCTGGGTACGTACTGGGGCCCTGAAGAGGGCGGCGTTTCGGCATCGGGAGGCCGCCCTCTTGGCGTTCTGGTGTCTGGCTCAGGCCAGTTTAAGCGATCGCTTCATGTTGTAGGCAAGGGCGAGCAGAAAGCAGTGACTTCGGTTTGCTTTCAGGCCGTTATAGCGCACCGCCGTAAACCCCATCCATCGCTTGAGCGTGGCGAACACGCCCTCGACCTGGGCACGGATGGGGGAGATCAGGTCGTTGTGGCGGCGCTGCAAGGGTGTAAGCGGCGGGCCGCCGCCCCAAGTCTTGTGCATGATCCGCGGCTTGATCCCGGCTGCCTTGAGCCACTGTCGCCGCGCCCGCTTGGCATAGGCCTTGTCGGCATAGACCGCCTGCTCGTCGCCGCACACGAGGCGCTCTGCCATGTCGGTGTCGGCCACATTTGCTCCGGTCAGTACCAGCCGGCGGATCAGGCGGCTGTCCTGATCCGTGCCGATATGCACCTTGTAGCCATAATGCGCGCGATGCTTGCGCATGGTCAGCGTCGCATCATCGTCCACTGCCTCGCGCGTGCCGCTGCTCGAGCCGGGGCGGAAGGGCGTTGCCACCAGCGAGGCATCGATCATCGTGCCGCGCTTGAGCACGAGACCGCGCGCCTCCAACTGGCGCGAGAACGCGCCAAACAGCTTTTCACTCAGCCCGGCCTCGGCCAGGCGATTGCGGAACCGGCACAGCGTCGTGTGATCGGGCGACGACGCTTCGAGCGGCAGGCCGATGAACCGCCGGAACGACACCCGATCGTTGATCGCCTCTTCCAGATCGGCATCCGACAGCCCATAGAACTGCTGTAAAAGCAAGGCCTTGAGCATCAGTAACGGTGGAAACGGCGGCCGTCCGCCCCCTTGATCGAGCCGCACCAGCAGCTTCTCGAACCGATACCACCGCACGTCCTGCGATAGCCGATCCAGGCTCTCGTTCCGACCAAGTTTGGGCGACACCCAACCTTCCGCAAAACCGAGCTGACCTGTCATCACCTGCCTCCTCAACGCAAACCAAGTGAATCAAATGTCACACCGTTTTGCAACGATCCCCTTCAGAGGAGGGGTGGGGGTAGGGCTCAACCACCACGGATGTTCGCAATGCGAGCGATGCTGCGCATCGCCCCCACCCCCTTTCCCCTCCCCTGAAGGGGAGGGGCTGATGGACGTCAGGCGTCCGTCGGCTCGGCAGGCTCCTTGGCAAGCAGGATCGGATCGTCCAGCCCCGCCGCGAGCGCATCCTCGACTGTCTCCAGCCAGATGAACTCCAGCTTCTCCCGCGCATTGGCGGGGATGTCGTCATAGTCGCGCTTGTTGCGGGCGGGGAGCATCACGCGGGTGATGCCGGCACTCGCGGCGGCGACGACCTTCTCCTTGATACCGCCCACCGGCAGCACAAGACCGCGCAGGGAAATCTCCCCGGTCATCGAGGTATCGCTGCGCACCGTGCGGCCGGTGAGCAGGGAGGTGAGCGCCATGAACATGGCGACGCCCGCGCTTGGCCCGTCCTTGGGCGTGGCGCCGGCGGGGACATGGACGTGAATGTCGCTCTTCTCCAGCAGTTCCGCCGAGACGCCGAGGCTGTTGGCCCGGCTCTTGAGCAAGCTCAGCGCCGCCTGCGCGCTCTCCTTCATCACGTCCCCCAGCTGGCCGGTGAGGATGAGCCGGCCGGAGCCGGACATCTTCGTTGCCTCGATGAACAGGATGTCGCCGCCGACGGGCGTCCAGGCCATCCCGGTTGCCACGCCGGGCACGCTGGTGCGCTGCGCCACCTCATTCTCGAAGATGCGGTCACCCAGCACCTCGTGCAGATCATCGACGCCGATGGAAACCTTGTCCGCACTGCCCTCGGCAATCCGCACGGCGGCGTTGCGGATGGTCTTGCCGATCTCCCGCTCCAGGTTCCGCACGCCCGCCTCGCGGGTGTAATAACGGATGATCTCGCTCAGCACGGCATCGTCCACCGTCACCTGCTCGGCGGTGACGCCATTGGCGGCGAGCTGGCGCGCGACGAGATAGCGCTGGGCAATCGCCAGCTTCTCATCCTCGGTATAGCCCGAGAGGGTGATGATCTCCATGCGGTCGCGCAGCGGGCCGGGGATGGTCTCCAGCATGTTGGCCGTGGCGATGAACACCACCCGCGAGAGATCGAACGGCACGCCGAGATAATTGTCCCGGAAGCTGCCATTCTGCTCGGGGTCGAGCACTTCGAGCATGGCGGCCGAAGGATCGCCCTGCACACCGCGGCCCATCTTGTCGATCTCGTCCAGCATGATGACGCAATCGCGCCGCCCGGCCTTGCGGATCGCCTGGATGATGTTGCCGGGCATGGCGCCGACATAGGTCCGGCGGTGGCCGCGGATCTCGGACTCGTCATGCACGCCGCCCAGACTCACGCGCTCGAATGGGCGGCCCATGGCCCGCGCGATGGACTGGCCGAGCGAGGTCTTGCCGACGCCGGGCGGGCCGGCGAAGCACAGGATCGGCGCCTTGCCGCCGGGCGCGAGCTTGCGCACGGCAAGATATTCGACGATCCGCCGCTTGATCTTGTCGAGGCCATAATGATCCGCATCGAGCGTCTCGCGCGCCTTGGCGATGTCGATGGGCTGCTCCTCGGGAATGTCCCACGGCAGCTCCGTCAGCCAGTCAAGATAGGTGCGGATGATGCCATGCTCTGCAGCGGCCTCAGGCATCCGCTCGAGCCGACGCAACTCCTTGCGCGCTTCCTTCTCGACCGCCTCGGGCATCTTGGCGGCCTCGATCTTCTCGGTCAGCTCCGCGATCTCCGCCGCACGGCCATCATCCTCGCCGAGCTGGCGCTGGATGGCGGCCATCTGCTCGCGCAGGATCGCCTCGCGCTGGCGGCTGGTCAGCGTCTCCTGCACGTCCTTGCCGATCTCGGCTGAGAGGCGCAGCACCTGCAGGCGCTGCTCCAGCAGGCGCGAGACACGGTCCAGCCGCGCCGGCAGCGAGACAGTCTCCAGCAGCTCCTGCTTCTGAGTGGTGTCCACGTCCAGATAGGCGGAAACGGTATCGGCCAGCGTCGAGGCCGACGCGATGTTCTGGATCGCCTCGGCCAGACCCTGCGGCGCCTGCGGCAGCAGCTGCACCGTCTCCAGCGCCTGCTTACGGACATGGATCAGCCGCGCCTCGACGTCCGGCGTCTTGTCCTCCTGCTCGGCGAGCTTCTCGACGCGGGCGACCATGAACGGCCAGCCTTCCAGAAACTCCACGATGCGAAAGCGCGTTTCGCCCTGCAGAATCAGGTGATGGGTGTCATCGGGCGCGGTCACATAGCGCAGCACATTGGCGAGCGTGCCCATGGCGTGCATGTCCGCCGGGACGGGCGCGTCGACGCCCGCATCGCGTTGGGTGAGCACGCCAATCGGCAGGCTCTCGCGCACCGCCGCCTGTGCAGCGTTGACCGAGATCGCGCGGCTGAGCGCCAGCGGCATCACCACATCGGGGAACAGCACGAAGCCGCGCACGGGGACGATGATGATCGCATCCTCCGGCAGCGTCCGGAAAGGCTGCGTCTCGCCGGGCGCGGCGCCCTGGGGCTGCGCGGCGCCGGTGGACGTGGGATTGGCGGTGTTCGTGGTCAAAACTTCCATCAGAAGCGGCCTCCATCGACCTTGCTGAGCGTAACGAGCAGGCAGCCATTCACGGCGGTGCGACGCACACCGTGATACTGGCCGCCGGGTAACGGAAGGCGACGCTCGAAGCGGCCCTGCGGCAGTTCGAGGCGATGAATGCGCGCGGTGCGCAGCTCCGGCGGCAGGATGCGCTGGCCGCGCACGATGAGCACGCCATCCTCGATGAACGCCTCCGCCTTCTCGGCATCCACACCGGGCAGCGCCACGATGACCAGCACCTCATGCGCCGTCTCGATCATGTCGGCAGGCGGCTCCCAGGCCGGCGGACCGCTGGCGGCGCGGACGGGCGCATAATTCTGCTGCTGGAGGCGCTGCATGCGATCCAGCAGGTCGACCGCATCGGCCCACATCCAGTGCCTATTCCGCGAAGTCATGCGCGCCCTCTTCCCCATGGGTCACCGGGCGAGATGCGCGGCGTGCATCCAATAAGGTTGCTCGCCGGACCGATTTCAAGCCCGGCAGGAGGGCGCGGGAAGGCTGGGCGGAGAACTGGAGGCAACACAGTGCTCCTGCGAAACCAGGAGCCTATAGCAGACAGGGTTGGGCCCTGGGCTCCTGCTTCCGCAGGAGCACGCGTGAGACCTAATAGCGATAATCCACCGCAATGCGCACGGTGCGCGGGCGCTGGGGGGTGGTGTAGCCGCCGGTGCCGGTGCCAAAGGGCGTGCCGAGCGCGAAGCGGTTGCCGGTTGTGTCCAGCAGGTTGGTGAGCGACAGCGTCACCCCCCGTCGCGTATCGCCGTAGCGGGCGGTGACGCCGGTATCGACATAATCGCCTTGCTCGTCGCCCAGCACCGGCCCGATGCCAAGGCGCGAGGGACCGATATATTTGAGCCAGCCGGCCAGCCGCAGATCCGCCGCCCCCAGCGGCACGCGATAATCGATGCGGGCCTGCGCCGCATATTCCGCGACATTGGGAATGCTGCCAGGCGAGGCATCCGCGCTGAGCTGACCGAGAGAGCCCAAAGCGGGAAGCTGGGCCAGGGCGTTGGTCACCGGCAAATCAGTGGCCCGCAGCGCGGCAAGCCGGAACGCCTCGGGCGTCAGCGCGATGACGCGGCTGTGATTGTAGACGGCATTGAGATCGATCTGCAGCCCGTCGAGCGGGAAGAGCGACAGGCTGCCGGCGATGGAGGTGATGCGGCCATTGCCGATATTGGCCGTGGTCGGCAGCCCGGTCCCGTCGATGAAATCGGCCTGAATGTCGCGCCAATAGGCATAAGCTGCCGAAAGGCTGGCGGCGAAGCCATAATAAGCGCTACCCATCCGCACCCCGCCTTCCAGGCTCTGGATGTGATCGTTGCGGAACTGGCGGACGAACTGGGATTCGATGGCAAGGCCGCCGGGCCGGAAGCCCTCCTCATAGCGGGCATAGACGGTGAGGCCCGGCACCAGATGCGCCAACACCTCGCCGGAGGGCAGCAGCTTGGTCTCGGTCCGGCTCGCGACAATATCGCCGCCCTGCAGGGCGAACAGCGGCTGCACATCCTCCGCGCTGCCGCTCAGCCGGCTGTGCGTGATCCGCCCGCCGCCGCTCAGCAAAATGCCGCGCGACACCTCGACGCTGAGCTTGCCATAGCCGGTCAGCTCCGTGACGCGATTGCGCACGCCGGTGGCAGCGGCCCGCAGCGTGGTGAGCCCCAAGGCGCGGCGCTGCTCGGCCTCATTGTCGATGGCGCTGATGCCCAGCACCCAGCCAAAGCCATTTTCGACCGGGCGCCATAGCCGGGTCTCGCTGGTCAGCATCCGCGTGCGGTTGCGCTGCTCGAACACGCGTGGGAGCGTGTCGGTCCGCGTCGCATCGAAGCGCTCGTCCAGACCGTGGTTGACATAGGCATTGGAGGATTGGAAGCGCAGCGCGCCGAAATCCTTGCGGACCACCAGCGTCGCCATGCCATAATCGGCATTGGCATCCTCGACCACAAAGCTGTTGCGGGTGAGCGGCGGGGCATCGCGGTCGGCATATTGGGAATCGTCGATGAGCGTCGACTGATAGATGCCGCCGACATCCACCGTCCATGCATCGCCCGGGTCCAGCCGCAGCACGGCGCGCCCGCCAGCAATGCGCGTGCGGTTGACATCGTTCACGCCGCGCACCGGATTGTCGATATAGCCGCCGTCGGTGATGCCATAGCCGGTCAGGCGCAGGGCATGGCCGCGCGTGCC
This sequence comes from Sphingobium sp. B8D3A, assembly GCF_025961995.1. NCBI lineage: Bacteria > Pseudomonadati > Pseudomonadota > Alphaproteobacteria > Sphingomonadales > Sphingobiaceae > Sphingobium > Sphingobium sp. B8D3A. Next base: position 3,282,200 of record NZ_JAOQOS010000001.1, read on the forward strand.
GATGGGCATGTTGACGGTCGCGGCGACATCGGCGCCCGGCTCGCCATGCTGGGTGAAGCTGAGCCCAGCGCTGGTCTCAACCGTGAACCCGCGCGGATCAGGATCATTGGGCACCAGCCGGATGATGCCGCCGAGGGACCCCGCACCATAGAGCGTGCCCTGCGAGCCCTCCAGCACCTCGACCTGCTTGATGTCCTGCAGGCGCAGATCCGGATCCGGCGCATTATAGGTGAGGCGCAGGTCGCCCAGATACTGCCCTACCGTCGCCTGCGTTGGCCCGGTGAAGCTGGAATCGGCGATGCCCCGGATGAACAGCTTGTTGCGCCCGGAGCCCAGATGCGTCGAGGCAACGCTGGCGAGGCGCGAGGCGATGGAGTCCGTGCCGCGCTCACCGCCAAACCGCAGGTCACTGCCATCGAGCAGATGCACCGCGCCCGGATAATCCTCATAGCGCTGATCGAGCTTGCTGGCGGTGACGACGAAGGATTCCACTTCGGCCGGCGGGGCCGGAGGGGGTGGCGGAGCGACCGGACGCCTGGGCCTTTGCGCCTGCGCTACGGCAGCGGGCGCGCTCACCGCATCGATCCGCCAGCTCGTGGCGCTCAACTGCACGGCCCGGCTGCGCGTGCCGGCCAGCATCCGCGCAATGGCCTCGGCCGGCGTCATGGTGCCGCGCACGGGCTTGACCTTTGTGCGCCAGAGCGCGTCGCTGGTCACACTGATGCTGATGCCCGCCTGCCGCGCGAGTTGCGGCACCCGATCGGACAAGCGCCCTGCAGGCACGTCGATGGGCCGGGTCTGCGGCGCCTGCGCGGCGGCCGGCCCGGCGACGCCCAGCAGCGCCGCCGTGGCGAACAGCGCCAGCTGGGCACGAGCTATCTTGAGAGCGTCCACCCTCCGCTTTCCTTTGTCGCAGAGGTGCCGGAAAGGGCCGCGAGATCGTTCACCAGCCGTTCCTCGGGCAGATCGGTGCGCAGGGCCCCGCGGAAGCGGATGCCTGCCGCGGCTGGCGTGGTGCGCAGGGCAATGCCGGTGGTGCGCGCGACTTCCGCCGCGACATCATCCAGATGCACACCATCATAGACGAGCTGGCCGGCGCGCCAGCCGCCTACCGCTGCGGGACTGACCGCGCTCAGGTCCGTCGCGCTGCCATCATCGCGGGCGGTGAAGCGATAGCCGGCATCGACGCGGATCGCCGCGCCGCGCGGATTGTAGACCACCGCACCTTCCGACACGGCCACGCTGATCCGCCCGTCATTGCGCGCGACATCGAACACCGTGCCCACATCGACCAGCTCGGCGCCGCCGACCGAAACCCGGAACGGCGCAGCATCCTTGTGGACGACGGAGACGAGCACCTGCCCTTCCTCCAGCTCGATCCGGCGCGGATCGCTGCGGCTGAGCTTGACCGAGGAGCCGCCGTTCACCGCAATCTCGCTGCCATCGACAAGCGTGACCACTTGCGAGCGGCCCAGTGGAGTCTTCACCCGGTAGCTATCCGACGACGCCTGAAACAGGCCGATGCCGACCATGCCCGCGATGGAAGCAGCGAGCGCACCGCCCACCCACAGCCGACGGCTGAACCGGCGCGGGATAGGCGGCGTGGGCGAGGCAGCCCGGCCCCCGTCCCGCGCGACGGCGCCACCCTCCGGCCAGATGTCCTCCGGGCGAGCGGGCAAGGTATCAAGATCGGCATCCAGCGCGGCGAGCTGGTGATAGGCCGTCGCATGGGCCGGATCGCTCTCGAGCCAGTCGGTGAAGGCCTCCCAAGCATTGAAGGCCGGATCGCGCTGGCGCATCAGCCAGTCGATGGCCGCTGCGTCCGCCGGGTCCATCCCCGCCTGCCGATCATGCGTCATCGGACTGTCTCCTTGCGGCCAGCAGGGCAGCATAAGCACGACGCAGATCGCTCTCGACCGTGCTGAGGCTTACCCCCAGCTCGGCGGCAATCTGACGCTGGGGCACGCCATCAAGACGATAGCGGCGGAAAACCTGGGAGGCGCGCGAGCCCAGCGCCTCCAGCGCGCGGTCGAACCGCCGCAAATCCTCGCGCGCAATCAGCTGCGCTTCCGCAGTCGGCTCGGGTACGACCTCGCCCATGCCGCGCGCCTCCGTCCACGCCTGGTCGCGGGCCCGGGCCTGCCGCTCGGCACGATAGCGATCGACCATGAGGTTGTTGGCGGCGCGATACAGATAGCCCAGCGGATTGCCGACCGGACCAGTAGGGCGCTGGGTGACGCGCATCCACAATTCCTGAAACAGATCCTCGGCGGCATCCCCGGCGCCATGGGCGACCAGAAAGCGGATGAGCTGGACGCGATGCGCCATCAGCGCACTGGCCAGCCCCTGCCCTTCGACAGGACCGGTATCGGTTCCCGTTTCACCTCTCATGGTCCGTCCGTTGTGGCTTCCCCGTGCCTTCATCGCCCGGCACCCTGCGTCCCGGGGCGCACCTGAAGCTCCTGCGCGGTATAGCCCGCTGACACCGCCACGCAAGGGCCGGCGCGGCCTACTCCACACAGGCTCCACGCCCCGTGAGCGAACGGCGCAAGGGGATTGTGAGCCAGCATGCGTGCAGCGGTCGATCGCAAGGACGGTCATCTCCATTCAACTCCGGGTTGGGCAAGAGGGAGTGGGGGTGGTGGGCAAGGTTCCACGCTCCCTCTTGCCCGCACATCGGCCTCAAGAACCGCTTAGAGGCCGATGCGAAGACTGGCGCGCAGCGACAGAGCCCAATTGCCCTGATACTGCTCCGCGCCGAGTTCACCGCCGATCTGGAAGCCGCTGTTGCCGGCGACGCCGCGCAGGCGCCCGACCCAACCGCTTTCCCGATCATCGGGCAGCAGCGTGAACGCCTCGCCACCCTTGAACTGCGCCACCGTGGTGCCGAGATTGCCGCTCACGATCTCACGGCGACCGGCCTCGACCTCCAGCCGGGACCAGCCGGACCACTCATCCTGGCCGCCCATGTCGATGCCCAGCACTGCGGTGCCGGTGACCGCCAGCTCGTCGCTGGTCCGCGAGCGCACGATGAGGTTCATGGCATCGCCGCCGCCCGTCTCGGTGTAGCCATTCTCCTTCAGCCGGAAATAATCGAGCGACACGACCGGGCGGAAGGAGATTCCGCCCTGCGACACCCAGTCGTAGGAGAGCGTGCCCATGGCCGAATAGAGCCGGGCATTGCGATCGCTATTGGCGGTCAGCGTGGTGGCGGTGCCATCCTTCAGCCCGTCGAAGCTGCGCTTGCCTTCCAGGTCGACGAAGCCGACCGACCCTCGCGCCGTCGCCCGCAAGCGCCCGGTCTTCAGGCGCCAGTAGCCGGCGACCTCGATCTGGTTGGCGGTCACCTGATTGGCCGTGTCGCCATCGCGATTGCGACCCCACAGATAGGCTACCGACGTGCCGAAGCTGCCAAGGCCGGTCTTGATTTCGGCGCCGCCGCCAAAGCCCCAGCCGGAGGTCTCATACGCCGCCGTGTCGCCGCGCCCCTTTTCGACGCCCCAGACGAGCTGGTTGATCCAGTAGCCCCATTTGCCTTCATCCTTGAACGGGCCGGTGGGGTCATCCAGCATCCGCCCGAAGGTGCGCGATCCTTGCGTGACGACCTGGAAGGTGCCGCCGGCATGATCAGGCAGGAGCTGGCGCAGGCTGGTGCGGAAGTCCTCGCCATCGGTGATGCCGAGGAAGGCGGTTTCCACCCGTTCGTCCTTGGAGAGCGCGGCATAGATCGCATCGAACGCCGACGCTTCCGAGCGGTTGAGGCCAAGGTCCGCAGTGGTCTTGCGGCCGAGGGTCACGCTGAGCGTGTTGGCGCTGCTGCTGAGCGTCGCCTTGTAGAGATAGGGCACCAGCGCGGTTTCGGCATTCAGGTTGCCGGCGCCGGTGAGTGTGCCGGCGGTCAGCACCAGATGATTGCCCACCGCATTCTCGATATCGCTGACCCGCAGCACCAGCCGCGAGTCCGCCGCGAAGCTCGCGGTGCCGGCGACCGAGAGATAGGCCGTGCTGTTGCCCGCCGCCCCCAGCGTGATGCCGAGCGCGCCCTTGTCGGTCACGACCAGGCTGCCGATCTGCGCCGGGCCCGTGAGATCGAGTGCGCCGCCCGCAAGGCTGAGCGCCAGTTGGCCGGCATTGGCGAAGGTGCCGGAATAGACGGCAGTGCCGCCAATCGAGAGCGTGCTCGCGGTGCTGCCGAAATCGGTCGTGCCCTTGAAGCGCGACGTGCCGGCAAGGCTCATCGTGCTCGTGCCGGTACCGAAGTCGACATTGCCGGTGTAGACCGCATCGCCGCGTAGTTGGAGCGTGTCGGCTCCGGCCCCGAAGCTGGTGTTGCCGGTGACCGTGCCGTCCGCGATGTCAAAGAGGTCATTGCCGCTGCCGAACCGGACGTCGCCCACAATGTTGGGCGCGGTAGCGCTGGCGGCGACCTCGGTCTGCTTGACGGTCACGCCGCTGCCGTTGGCGGTGAGATCGATAGCGATGTTACGGCCCGAATCCGCCTTGGCGCCGGTCGCCGAGATGGCGCCGCTATTCTCGATGAGCGTCAGCCCGCCCGAGGCATCGATGATGGCGACCGCGCTGCCGGCCTCGCCGGTCGTCGCCTTGATCGTGCCGGCATTGCGGAGGGTCGGCAAGCCGGCACCGGCATCGACGCGCACGGCGGTCGCCGTCGTGCCATCCTTGCTGGTGCCGGTCGCCTCGACCTTGCCGGTGACGTGCAGCAGCGGTGTCGATGCCCCGGCGCCGAGGCGCAGGGCCGTTGCCGAGGCATCGCGGGCGGAGGCCTCGACGCTGCCACTGATGCCGATGCCCCCGGCGATGGTCACGGCGCCGCCCTGCCCGCCGACGAGCAGGCCATTGCCCTGCACGCCGGTGTAGAGGCCGCTGCCGGACACCGTGCCGTCGATGATCAGGCCATAGCCGCTGCCCGTCGCCGGCACCGCACCGATGGCGATATCGCGCCCGGCCGCGCCGATCCGCATCGCCGGTGCCGCGCCATAAGAGCGCACGACGGCCGAGCCTTCCTCGCTGTCCTTGATGCCGTCCTTGTCTTCGTCATCATCGGTGGTGCTGGCGTCCTTGGGCGGTACGGCAAGGATGATGCCGCCAGCGACATCGCCTTCCACGATCACGGCCGAGCCGCCCTGCAGCAGATCGTCAGCATCCAGCTTGGAGGGGTCGGACGGCGGCGTGGTGTAGCGATAGCCGGTGGCGCTGATCGCGCCCTGAATGGTCAGCGTGCCGCCGACATTGCCTAGGAACGCCGCGCCAACCGCATTCACCCCCTGAGCGCCGACCGTGCCGGCGAGACGGACATTGCCGCTGATATCTCCGGCCTGCACGCCGATCGCACGATCGCCCAGCACGCTGGTCGTTCCATCGTGCGAGAGGGCGCCGGTGAGCGGACCGCCCAGCCGGATGCCGAAGGAATCATTGCCCTCGATCTGGATCGTGGCACCGCGCGCCACGGTGATGGCGCCGGAATAGGCGCCCAGCGTGCGGATGCCGTAGCGCCCGGTGCCGACCGCGAACGGCCCGTCGAGATCGCCATCATTGTCGCCGTCGGTGGGCGTGTAGCTCTCATCAATGATGATCTTGCCGCTGTGGACGATGCCGCCCGACGTGCCGGCATTTGCGACGATGCCCGCGGCATTGTCCGCATTGCTGATCTGGATTGTGCCTTCATTGGTGATCTTGTTGGCACTGTTGACCGTGACCGCAACGCTACCCGCGCCGGTCAGTTCGATCGATCCCGCCGAGCCGATCTTGATATCGTCGGCCGCGCCATTGTTGGCGGTGGCCGTCGCGATTGCGCTGGTCCGCTTGGTCGTGATCGAGGTTTCCGCTGACGCCGCACTGGCAAGAGCGAAGGCGCAGGTGGAAGCAAGCAGGAAATGACGCATGAATACTCCGCTGGTCGTTCAGTACCGGGGAGTGTTCCCTCCCCCCTTGACCAGCAGGACGGAGCCGAGGGCATACAGCCTTGGCTCCGACCGATATTCTGCGCCGCGTGATGCGGCGACCGGCGCACTGAGGCCCGCCGATCCCGCAGCTTACTGCGGTTTTGCCGCCACGCTCATCACATAAGTGGCGACGTCGTTGATGTCCTTCTCGCTCAACTGGCCCTCATAGCCGGGCATGGCGCCGGCGCCCTTCGTGACGCGCTCGACGATCAGCGCGTGGGTAAGGTTGGCATTGCCATCCAGCGAGGGGCCGATGGGGCCGCTGGCATCAGCTGCGGCCAGCGTGTGACAGGCGCCGCATACGGTGCTCTCGAACACCTGCTTGCCATGGGCAGGATCGCCGGCGGGCGCATCGGCTGCCTGCGCCGGAATCAGGGCAAGCGGTGCTGCGGCGAGCAGGGCGGCAATCGCTGCTATGCTCGACATCTTGGCGGCGTTTGCGCGTGTCACAGAAAATCCCTCCATCCGAATCATTGCCATTCTAATCATCTGCGCCCTAAGTCAGGATCGACAAAAAAGTCCAGAACCGCGCCTGACGCTCAAGGCCTTCGTCCCGACGCCTGAACCGGGGCGGCTGAACGGCGGCTGACGCGCGCGACAAGACGAGAGGAGCAGAGCCATGGGCCAGGCAAACACAACGCGCTTTTCTGACGTGCGCTTTCCCCAGAGCGGCGGGTGCCAGTGCGGCGCGGTGCGCTATGAACTGAGCGCGCCGCCGCTGGGCATCTGGGCCTGCCACTGCAGCCTGTGCCGGAAACAAAGCGGCAGCGCCTTCGGGCTCTCCATGGGCGTAGCTATCGAGAGCTTGGTGTTCACGCAGGGGACGCCAGCGATCTGGACGCGCGACACCGACTCCGGCCATCGGCTCGACTGCCTGTTCTGCGCCGTCTGCGGGTCACGGCTGATCCATCGCCGCCATCGACATGAAGGCATGCAGACGCTCAAACCGGGCACGCTGGACGATACGAGCTGGGTGGTGCCGGGGCGCCATTTCTTCGCAGAGAGGGCGCTGGATTGGGTGAGGCCGCTGATCCAGGGCACGGACTGAAGGACGACCTAAAACCTATTTGGAATGTTTTTTTGAGGTTGATCATTCCAAATTGACGTGTCTGTGCCTGAGGCTGCAAACACCTCAAGTCTCTGGTGCCCCCTGCACTTGCCAATATCCCCGGTCAGGCCCATGGGATGGGGATGCTTTCGCTGCTCTCCATTCTGATCGGCGCGGTCGCGCTGATTCTTGCCATTCCCGCCATCATCCCCGGCCTTGGCTGGGCCAATTGGGTGATTGTGCCGATGGCCCTGTTCGGGGCGCTGATCGGCCAGTTCGCGGCGGGCACCGGAGCGCGCAATTTCTGCCTCGCCGTGGCCGCCTTCGGCATGTTGCGCCTGTGGGCCGGCGGCGGAATTTTCTGAACGAGAGCGGCAATATGAGCAGCCAACCCACCGACATCGCGGATGCCGAACAGGCGGCCCAACGGCGCGCGGGTCTGCTCGCCGGCGTCGGCGCCTATGCGATCTGGGGCCTGATGCCGCTTTATTTCAAGCTGCTCGGCCATGTCTCTCCCTTCGAGATCGTGGCGCATCGGGTGATCTGGTCCGTCGCCTTTCTCGCCATCGTGCTGGCGGCGATGCGGCAATATCGCGCCTTCGTCGCGATCTTCAGACAGCCGCGCATTCTTGCAGCGCTGGCGCTGAGCGCGGTGCTGATCGGCATCAACTGGCTCGTCTATATCTGGGCGGTGGATACCGACCATGTCGTGGCGGCGAGCCTGGGCTATTTTCTCAACCCGCTGGTTAATGTGCTGCTCGGCACGCTGGTGCTCAAGGAAGTGCTGCGCCGCCGGCAGGCTGTCGCCATCGGCATCGCGGCGGTGGGCGTGGCATTGCTCGCCATCGGCGAGTGGCAGACGCTCTGGATCAGCCTCGCGCTGGCGATCAGCTTTGCCTTTTATGGCTTGGTCCGCAAGCTGACGCCGGTGCCCTCGACCTCGGGTCTGGCAGTGGAGACGCTGGTGCTGTGCGCCCCGGCCCTCGCACTGGTCAGCTTTTATGCGGCGCAGGGCACGCTGGCGTTCGGCGACGATCGCTGGGTGACGCTCGGCCTGATCGGCACCGGGGCGCTCACCTCCGTGCCGCTGATCCTGTTTGCCATTTCCGCGCGCGCCCTGCCGCTCGTGACCCTTGGGCTGATGCAGTATATCGCCCCCTCGCTGCAGTTCCTGTGCGGGGTGTTCCTGTTCGGCGAGCCGATGTCCGCCGGGCGCTGGGGCAGCTTCCTACTGATCTGGGTCGCCCTCGCGCTGTTCGTGTGGGATAGTCTGAGCGGCGCTCGCGCGCGGCGGCGCACGCTGGCATGAGCAGCGCCGCCGCTGCCGCGGCCCCCTCCGCGCCCGCACGCCGCGACCGGCCCCTGTTCGCGATCATGCTGCGGCTGCTGGCGATGATGATGATCGGCGCGACCTACGCCATCGGCAAGCTGCTGATCGAGCGCGGCGCCAATCTGGCCGAAGTGGTTTTCTACCGGCAGCTCTTTGCCTTCCCCGTCGCGGCGATCTGGGCGGTCGCACTGATGGGCACGGCCCTGCTGCCCAAGGCGCCGATGCGCACCCATATCACCCGCACCAGCCTCGGCATGATCGGCATGTTGCTCAACTTCGGCGCGGTAGCGCTTCTGCCATTAGCCGAGGCGACCTCCATCGGCTTTACCATGCCGATCTTCGCCACAATCCTTTCCGCTCTTCTGCTGCGCGAACAGACCGGTATCCACCGCTGGAGCGCGGTTCTGCTCGGCTTTGTCGGCGTGGTCATCATGACCCATCCGGACTCCGCCAATTTCGCCTCTGCCGGCGTGTTGGTGGCGCTCGGCGGGGCGATGGTGACGGCGCTCGTCGCCATCGTGCTGCGCGATCTTGGCAAGCGCGAATCGGCACCGATCATCGTCTTCTGGTTCACCCTGCTCTCGCTGCCGCCGCTCGGGCTGATGCTGATCTGGCACGGGCAAAGCCACGATCCCGTCGCATGGCTGCTGTTCATCGGCCTTGGGCTGACCGGCGGGGCGGCGCAATTGTTCATGACCTCGGCCCTGCGCTACGGGCCGGTCTCCATCGTCATCCCCATGGATTATAGCCAGATGATCTGGGCCACGCTGGCCGGCTGGCTGCTTTGGTCCTACTGGCCGGAGCCTTCAACGTGGGTCGGGGCGGGCCTGATCGCGGCGAGCGGCCTCTACATCGCCTGGCGCGAGCATGTGCGCCGCCGGGCGCTCACCGTCAGCCCGGATGAGGACCGCGCCGGAAGATCAGGCTGAGATTATTGGCCGGCATCTCGACAACGCGCTTCAGCTCGAAGCCCTCGGACGCCGCTGCCGCCTCGACATCATGCACCCAGCGCAGGCCCCAGGCGGAGTCGCGCGCGCGCAGCGACTCATCGAAAGCGATATTGCTTGGGGCAGTCTCCACCTCGCGGCGGAAATAGGGGCCGTAAAGAAAGAGCGGCGCGCCTTCCGGCAACAGCATCGCCGCGCCGTGGAGCAGGCCGAGCGTTGCAGCCCAAGGCGAGATATGCACCATGTTGATGCACAGGATCGCGTCCGCCTCGCCGATCGGCCACGCCTCGGGATCGGCAGCGTCGATCTGCAGCGGCGGAGCGAGATTGGGCAGCGCCACCTCATCCGCCCAGGCGGTGATCGAGGCGCGCGCGACCGGGTCAGGGTCGCTCGGCAGCCAGCGCAGGGCAGGGAAGCAGCGCGCGAAATGCACGGCATGTTCGCCGGAGCCGCTGGCGATCTCCAGCACGAGCCCGGTGGCCGGCAGGGTCTGCGCGAGCAATTGAGCGATGGCATCGCGGTTGCGCACCGTGGCGGGAGCATGACGCTTGCCGCCCCGTGCGGGGGCTTCACCGGTCAGCCAAGGCTTCGACCTGTCATCCATCGATCCATGCTCCCTGTTCAAGCTCACCCTCTATAACAGACCGGGCGACGAAAAGAGGCATCAAACCGACCTAAAATGGCTCAATCCCAGCGCATGACGGTCTTGCCGATCAGCGCACCCGCCTCCAGCGCGGCGTGCGCCTCGCGCAGCGTGTCGACACTGGCGGTGAGCGTTCGGGTGCGGGTGGAAACCAGCGTGCCCGCATCGACCAGCGCTGCAATCTGCCGCAAAACCGCCTGCTGCTCGGCCATGCGAAAGCTGCTGATCGACTTGGCGAACATGAACTCCCAGTGGACCGAGAGCGCCTTCTGCTTGAACGGCAAGATGTCCAGCGCGGCGGGATCGTCAATGACCATGAGATGGCCAAAGGGGCGCAGCAGCGCGGGGATGACCGGCAGATAGGCGTCGGTATGCGTGGTGCTGAAGATGGCATGGAGATCATGCAGGCCCAGCGCCGCCAGTTCGGGCTGCACGTCGCGGCCGATGACATGATCGGCGCCCATAAGCTGCGCGAAGGCGACCGTCTCCTGCCGGGACGCGGTGGCGATGACGGTGGCCGGGGTCAGCGCCTTGAGCAGCTGGATCGCCATCGAACCGACACCCCCTGCCCCGCCGATGATCAGCACGCGGCTGTCCGCATCATAGACGATGCCGCGCTCCAGCATCGCCTCATAGGCGGTGAGCGCGGTCAGCGGCAGGGCGGCGGCATCGGCGAAATCGAGGCTCGCGGGCTTGTGCGCGACAAGGCGATGATCGACCGCTTGCAGGCGGGCATAGCTGCCCGGCCGGTTGAGATCGCCGGCATAATAGACCGCATCACCGACCGCAAAGCCCTGCACCTGCGCACCCACGGCCTCGACGATGCCGGCAGCGTCCCAACCGAGCACGACCGGCGCATTCGCCGTGCCGCCCCGGCGCTGGCGGATCTTGGTATCGACCGGATTGAGCGCGAAGGCCTCGACCCGGACCAGCAGATCCTGTGGGCCGGGCACCGGATCGGGCAGGTCGCGCAGGGTGAGCGCAAAGTCCGTCAGCGGGTGGGCGGCGTCATAAGCAAAGGCCTTCATCGCGGGTCGACTCCTGGCTCCTGAATTGGGCATCTGGTTGGAAAGGGCGCCGTCAGTCCTTCAGGCGGACCCAGACCGGGGCGTGATCGCTGGCTTTCTCCCGCCCGCGATAGGCCTTGTCCACCTGCGCATCGGCCAGCCGGTCGGCAGCAGTGGGCGAGAGCAGCAAATGGTCGATGCGGAAGCCTGCATCGCGCTGCCAGGCACCGGCCTGATAATCCCAGAAGGTCCACACGCCGCCGAGCGGATGGCGCGCGGCCAGCGCATCGGTCCAGCCGTCGTTGAGCAGGGTCTTGTAGGCGGCGCGGCTCTCCGGCTGCATTAACGCGTCGCTGGCCATGGCGGGTGGCGACCAGACATCGCGATCGAACGGGATGACATTATAATCGCCGGCTAGCACGGCGGGCACTTCCTCCGCCCAGATCTGCGCCGCACGGGCGCGCAGCCGCGCCATCCAACGCAGCTTGTACTCGAACTTGGGGCCGGGAACGGGATTGCCATTGGGCAGATAGATGGAAGCGATGCGCACGCCGTTCACGTCCGCCTCGATGTAGCGGCTGTGCTCGTCTTCCGGCTCGCCCTCCAGCCCGCGCGTCACTTCCTGCGGAGTAGCGCCCTTCGCCAGAATCGCGACGCCGTTAAAGCCCTTCTGGCCGTGCCAGATGGCGCCATAGCCGGCATCTTCGATATCCTTGATCGGGAAGCCTTCGTCCTGCGTCTTGATTTCCTGTAGGCAGGCGACGTCCGGCTGGGTTTCCGTCAGCCACTCGACCAGACGCGGCAGCCGCGCCTTGATGCCGTTGATATTGAAGGTCGCGATCCGCATGAACTAAAGCCCTTTTGCCGGCACCTGCCAGTGAGGGTCCGTCTTAGGGAGAAGCATGGCGCTTCGACAAGCGCGTCCCGGCGCGAACGCTCAGAAAGTCAGACCGAGAAGCTGGTTCCGCAGCCGCAGCCGGCGGTCGCATTGGGATTTTCCACCTTGAAAGCCGCGCCACCGAGATTGTCCACAAAATCGACCACGCAGCCGCGCACCAGATCGAGGCTCATTGAATCAACGACCAGCTTCACGCCGTCCGTCTCGACCATCACATCGTCCGCCTCGGGCGCATCGGCCAAGCCGAAGCGATACTGGAAGCCGGAGCACCCCCCGCCTTCCACCGCGAGGCGGAGAATGGCCGGCTTGCTCTGGCGCTCGGCGATCCAGGCGACCCGCGCGGCGGCGGTGGGAGAGAGGCTGATATCCATGGCTGCTAGATAGGGCGCACACGCCGCAACGGCAAGCGGCGGCCCGCAAGGGAGCCGCGTCGCGCTTGACGATGGAGAAGAAAACTCAGGACAGCCTGCTCACCCGAGCGGGCGAGCGGCGATCAACGATCGCGGTTGTCGGTGGGGCGGTTGGCTTCCGGGCCACCCATGGCGACCTGACGATCGCTGTGCTCCTTGGCCTCGGCCAGAGCCAGCTCGTAATTGGTGCCTTCCAGATAGGGCATCGGGTTCACGGCGCTGCCGGCGATGCGGACTTCATAATGAAGGTGGCTGCCGGTCGAGCGACCGGTGGAGCCCATCAGGCCGATGAGCTGGCCGCGACGGACGCGCTCATTGGGCTGGGCGATCAGCTTGGACATGTGGCCGTAGCGGGTCTCGAGGCCGTTGCCATGGTTGATCTCGACGAGATTGCCATAGCCGTTCACCCACTGCGAGCGGCGCACGACGCCATCGGCTGTCGCATAGATCGGCGTGCCGATCGGGCCGGGAATGTCGATGCCCTGATGCATGCGAGCGCGGCCGTTAAACGGATCGCTGCGAGTACCGAAGGAAGAGGTGAGACGCACATCGTCGACCGGCTGGCGCGACGGGATGGAGGCCTTGCTGTCCGTGCTCTGCTCGGTGGACTGCTCCATCTGGACCATCGCCGAGAAGAGCGAGGCAAACTGGGCGTCGTGGCCGGCATCGGCCAGGGCAGGAGAGGCAACCATCAGACCGGCAATCGCCAGAACCTTCGCGGCAGCTTTGAGGACACCCTCTTTGGCGAAGGTCATAGCGCTCGAATCGATCATTTGGACCCCGTGATGGGCCGTGACCGACCCCTCAATGTTTTTGTGTTTCCGGCTCATGTGAACCGGCTGGGGCTTTTCGAGCGAAGAACGGGTTAAGGCGCAAGAGGCAGGTAGAAATCGCGCGTCAAACCGGCCTGACTCCGCGCTGAGTCGTTGAACGGCGGCTTAACGGCACCGCGAAAGTGGCGCCGAACCAACATTTGGTAGCTTTCCTGCGGGTTTGCGCCGGATCGATTCATCGACCACAAAAACCACTTCGTCCCTGCGCCGACATGACGAACTTCGTCGTCAACGATTCGGGTCAGCATCCGCGCGGTCCGCTGATCGTTGAAATGCCTGAAACGCACGATGGTTTCCGGCGTGATGTCCAGCGCCCGCGCTTCCAGCACCATCGGGACGATGGCGAGGCGAGCAGCGACGTCATGCGCGGTTTCGATCGCGGCCTCCCATAGACCATCATGGGCAGGCAGATCGCCATAGGCGCTGCCCAGTTCCTCCAGCCGGCGCGCAAGCAGGGCGAAATGCATCGCCTCGTCGGCACCGACACGCAGCCAGTCGTCGGCAAAGTCGGGCGGGAAGTCCGCGCCAAAGCGCGCGATGAGATCGAAGGCCAGGTCGATGGCGACGAATTCGATATGCGCCAGCGCGTGAATCATGGCGATGCGGGCACGCTCCGAGCCACCCTTGCCGCGCTTGGGCATGCGGTTGGGCGGCAGAAGCTCAGGGCGCTCGGGCCGGCCGGGCCGGTCTGGCAGTGGCGTATCGAACCGGTGCGCGAGGCGCCCGAGGCGCCAGTCCCGCGCAGCCTTGCGCGCCGCCATCACCTTCTCGCGCGGATTGCTGCATTGCAGCACTGCAACGCAGGCCTCGCCCAGAGTAGCGGGTTCAGTCAGAGCCATTCCATCAGAGCCTTCCCGATGTAGAGCATGCCAATCGCGGTGACGATCCACGCCGTATAGCGGCGGAAGTGGCCGTCACTGATCCGATCCAGCAGTCGTCCGCCCAGCATCGTGCCGACCATGGACAGTGGCACCGCGATGGCGACCACCCACCAGGGCGGCATGACGCTCCGCCCCGCAAGCAGCATCGGCGTTCCGAACACGCCGATCTTCGCGACATGGCTGAAAACCTGACCTGCCGCCTTGGTCGAGACGATCTGGTGGCGGGTCAGCGGCGTGCGAACGAAGAACACGTCCATCATCGGGCCGGCAACGCCCGCCGTCAGGTTAAGGCCTGACACGGTGAACCCGGCAAGGAAGGCATGGGAGGGCCGGGATGCATCGAGAGCGATCCAGCGGCGGGGCAGCCAGATGACCAGCGGCACCAACCCGAGCAGCAGGAACAGCAAGGGTCGCGAGGGCGAGAAGCCGACCATCGCGACCACCGCACCTGCAGCAAAAACGCCCAATGCGTAAGTGCGCATGATCGGCCAGACGACATGTTCGCGATGCACCACCGCGCGCCAGCCATTGGCGACAAGCTGGAGGATGCCATGCGTAACGAACGCCGCCGACACCGGCAGCAGGAAGGCGAGGATGCCCATCAGCAGCAAGCCCCCCGCCATACCGAAGATGCCGGAAAGAAACGCGGTGGCGAAGGCCGCGATTATGATCAGGACGCCCGTCATCGTCGGCGCGGTTAGCCGCTTTTGGTCGGCCCGTCACCCGCCTGCTTGCCCATCACCAACGCGCCGCCGCATCAGTCTTGCCGGGCGAGAACGACGCGCCTAGGGCGAAACCGTGTGACGGATCAATGATCGCGACAGCACGGAGGGGACCAGGCATGATGAGCGCGCAGCAGATGAGGGACCGACGGCAATGAGCAGCGGCACCTTTTCTCCGTTGCGCCACCGGACCTTCCTGCTGATCCTGCTCGGCAGCCTATTCTCGCACTTCGGCAATGCCATCCAGTCCGTGGGCGCAGCCTGGCAACTCACCATCACCGGCCAGCCGGCTGACGTCATCGCCCTCGTCCAGAGCGCAACCAATCTGCCGATCATGCTACTGGCCCTGCCGGCCGGTGCATGGGCGGACATGTTCGACAAGCGACTGGTGATGCTCGGCGCGCAGACCGGTATGGTCTCGCTTTCCATCCTGCTGGCGGCGCTCGCCTTTGTTGGCACGACACCGCCGGGGCTGCTCATCGGCCTCACCGCCCTGCTCGCCTGCGGCGTGGCCTGCTTCAACCCGGCGCTCGCCTCCTCCATCGGCAGCATCGTGCCGCGCAACGAGCTGGCCGCGGGCGTCGCGCTCAACATTCTGGCCTTCAACATCGCGCGCAGCCTTGGCCCGGCCATCGGCGGCGGCATCGTCGCGCTGGGCGGCGCGAAGGCCGCCTTCGTCGTCAATGCCCTCTCCTATCTGATGGTCATCGTCATCCTGCTGCGCTGGCGCACCGCGCCGCCAGCGCCGTCCACAAGGCGCCCCCTGCTGACGGTGATCGGCGAGGGCTTCCGCTTTGCGCTCGGCTCGTCGGCGATCCGCACGGTGCTGGTCCGCGCGATCAGCTTCACGCTCGCCGGCAGCGCCGCCTGGGCGTTGATGCCGCTGGTCGCAACGCAGATGCTCGGCCGGGGATCGATGACCTTTGGCCTGCTGCTCGGCGCACTCGGCCTTGGCGCCGTGATCGGCGCGGCGAGCAGCACCTGGTTCCGCCAGCGCTTCTCCAGCGAGGCGATCATCCGCGGCTCCGGGCTCCTCTATGGCGCGGTGTGCGTATGCGTTGCGCTCGGCATCGGGCTGGTGCCCACACTCGTTCTCCTCGTGCTGGGCGGCGCAGGCTGGGTGCAGGCGCTCTCCGGCTTTGCCGTCGCCGGCCAGATGTGGTCGCCCGCCCCGCTTATCGGGCGCATTACCGCCATGGTGAGCAGCCTCACCTTCGGCGGGATCGCGCTGGGGAGCTGGCTGTGGGGCCATGTGGCGCAGGCCCATGGCGTTGCCAGCGCGCTGCTGTTCTCCGGTCTGGCGATGCTGGTTCTGCCGTTCATCGGCCTGATCTGGCCGATGCCCCGGCACGAGGGCGCCAAGCCTGCCTGAGGCTCTGCGTTCTCGGAGCCTCCCCCGCCCTCCTGGCCCCACGCTCTTGCCGCCGCTGGCCCACGCGCCTAGGGAAGCAAGGGACCATGGCCGATCCCCGCATCATCGACATCGTGCTCGACGAGAAGACGATATTGTGGCGCAGCGCGGATGTGGAGCAGGAGCGACGGATCGCGATCTTCGACCTGCTGGAGGACAATCATTTCGCGCCGGTGCGCCAGCATGAGGACGGCTATGCCGGCCCTTACCGGGTGTTTCTGCGCGTGGCGGACGGGCGGCTGGTGATCGAACTGCGGCGCACGGATGACAGCGCGCTGGAAGCGATCATCCTCGGCCTCGCCAGCCTGCGGCGCGCGATCCGGGACTATTTCGCGATTACGGAGAGCTATTATCAGGCGATCCGGCAAGCGACGCCGAGCCAGATCGAAACCGTCGACATGGCCCGGCGCGCTGTCCACAACGATGCCGCCGAATTGCTGCGCGGGCGGCTGGAGGGGAAGATCGACGTGGATTTCGATACCGCGCGGCGGCTGTTCACGCTGATCTGCGTGCTGCATATCCGCGCATAACAGGACTGACGAACGACATGAGCACCACAAAGGCCAAGCGCATGAGCAGCGCTCCGGGCGCCCGGCGCCGGCGGATCAAGGTGACGCCGCTGCGCCTCTTCATGCTGCTGCTGGTGATCGGCGGCGGACTGGTAGCGGGCCTGTTCATGCTCGCCCGCAGCTGGACGCCCTCGGCCAGATATTTCCCCGTGCAAGGCATCACGCTGAGCGCCCAGAGCGGCGCGATCAACTGGCGGATGGCCCGCGCGGCAGGTGCCGACTTCGTCTATCTGCGCGCCACTGATGGCGCGCGCGGGCGGGACAGCGCCTTTAATGATTATCTCGCCGGCGCGGTCGCCAACGACATGCGCCACGGCGCGATCCATCGCTATGATCTGTGCAGCAGCGCCTCGGCGCAGGCCACGCGGTTCATCGCCACCGTCCCGCGCGACCCACAGATGCTGCCGCCGGTGGTGGAAATGGGCTTCGACCTGCCCTGCACGGCGCGGCCCAACCGCGATACGCTGCTCGCCGAGCTGAACACCTTTCTCAATCAGATCGAAACCCACTCCGCCAAGCCCGCCGTGATCCGCACCAGCCGCGAATTCGAGGCGGCCTATGACGTGGCCGGTGGCATCAACCGCACCTTGTGGGTGGACGGCGACTTCTTCGTGCCCGATTACACCACGCGTCCCTGGACGATGTGGACCGCCTCCACCTGGAAGCGGATCAACGGCATCGAGGGGCCGATCGAATGGAATGCGGTGCGGCAATGAGCGATGAAGCGACCCGACAAGACCCGACAGCGCCGACACCGGACGAACGCGCCCTGATCGACGCCGCGCGCGGCGCCATGGCGCAGGCCCATGCGCCCTATAGCCGCTTTGCGGTTGGCGCGGCGCTACGATTGACCGACGGGACGATCCTCACCGGCGCCAATTTTGAGAATGCGAGCTACGGCCTGTCGCTCTGCGCCGAGACCGTGGCCATCGCTGCCGCCAATGCGCAGGGGCAGCTACGGGATATCGCGGCCATCGCGGTGACGGGCGGCGCGATGGACGGCGGGGATGGCGGCATCATCACGCCCTGCGGTCGCTGCCGGCAGATCATCAAGGAGGCGCAGGATATGGGCGGGCGCCCGCTGACGATCCTGTGCGCCACGCCAGATGGCAGCGCCGTGCTGCGCCTCACGCTCGACGCGCTGCTGCCGCACGCCTTCGGCCCGGCCAATCTCGGCATCGGCCCGGGCTGATCCTCACATATCATCGCCTCTGGCATTCGGGGCGGCGAGCGATTAGCAACGCCCCCATGGCCATACTCTCCGACAAATGGATTCGCCGTCAGGCGCAGGAAAACGGCATGATCGAGCCGTTCGTGGAAAGTCAGCGGCGCGAGGGCTGCATCAGCTACGGCCTCTCCTCCTACGGCTATGACGCGCGAGTGGCCGAGGATTTCAAGATCTTCACCAATGTCGATAGCGCCGTGGTGGACCCCAAGGACTTCGCCGCCAACAGCTTCGTCGACCGCAAGACGGACGTGTGCATCATCCCGCCCAACAGCTTCGCGCTGGCGCGGACGGTGGAATATTTCCGCATCCCGCGCGATGTGCTGGTGATCTGCCTCGGCAAATCCACTTATGCGCGCTGCGGCATCATCGTGAACGTGACGCCGCTGGAGCCGGGCTGGGAAGGCCATGTGACGCTGGAATTCTCCAACACCACGCCGCTACCCGCCAAAATCTACGCCAATGAAGGCGCCTGCCAGTTCCTGTTCCTGGAAGGCAATGAGCCGTGCGAGACGAGCTATGCCGACCGCGCCGGCAAATATATGGGCCAGCGCGGCGTGACGCTGCCCAAGCTCTGACGGGGGCCAACCTGTCGCCGGAAAGCTTTTGCTAAGCACGATTGCGCTGGCCGGATCGCGCCCGCTCGTTTTATATGGAGAGGCACATGTTTGGCCTCTTCAAATCCAAGTCAAAGCCTGAACCTCTGACCCATGCGCCAGACCTGGGCGAGGGCCGCCGCGTCTACGCGATCGGCGACATTCATGGCCGGCTGGATCTGCTGCTCGAACTTATCGATCTGATCGCGGCCGACGACCATAGCCGTGGCCCGACCGGCAGCACGCAACTGGTGTTCCTGGGCGATTATGTCGATCGCGGGCAGGACAGCAGGGGCGTGATCGACTATGTGCTGCAACTGCGCGACTGGTGGCCGAACATCCTGTGCCTGCGCGGCAATCACGAAGAAGTGTTCGCCATGGCCGTGGAGGGCGATGAGAGCGCGCTGCGCTTCCTCACCCGCATCGGCGGCCGCGAGACGCTCCTCTCCTATGGCGCGAGCGAGACCGATCTCGATACGATGACGCTGGGGGAACTGCGCGACTGGCTGACGAGCGCCGTGCCGGATACGCATCGCGCCTTCCTCGCCGGCCTGACGGACAAGGCGATCATCGGCAACTACGCCTTCGTCCACGCCGGCGTCCGGCCCGAAGTGCCGCTGGACGAGCAGGACGAAAAGGACCTGCGCTGGATCCGCGAGGAATTCCTGTTCTACGACGAACCGCACGATTATTTCATCGTCCATGGCCACTCGATCACCGAGGCGGTTGAGCAGCGCGAGAACCGGATGGGAATCGACACCGGCGCGTACAAGTCCGGCGTGCTGACAGCGGCCGGACTTGAGGGCACGGAGCGGTGGTTTCTCTCGACCGGTAGATCGGGGGGCTAGGTCGGCTCCGTCGGGCACAGCGCAGACATTGCGATGAGTGCAGCCCGGCTGCCCTGGCTTCCCGTCACCTACGGCTCCCCACCGCTCCGCTCGTGTCGAGCGAAGTCGAGACACGGTTGGCACAGGCCTCGCGTGTCTCGACTTCAGCCAAAGGCTGAAGTTCATCCCGAGCGCTCGCCTGCGGGCAGTCGGAGGGCGCGACACGAACGGCGCGTCTGTTCTGAGCACATGATGCGATCACGCCGAGGGCCATCGCCACGGGCTTGAGGCCGCGCGCAACTGCTTTAAAGGCTTCCGCTCACGCTATACGAGCGCCTTGTCGGTCGCCGCGCGTGCCCGCCCGGCAGCGCGTGTCAGGAATTTGAATCACCATGAATTATCGCCATTCCTTCCATGCCGGCAACAGCGCCGATGTCGTGAAGCACAGCCTGCTGATCGCCCTCGTGCGGGCCTTGCAGCAGAAGCCGGGCGCCCTGACCCTGATCGATACCCATGCCGGCTGCGGGCTGTACGACCTTGGCGGCGAGCAGGCCCAACGCACCGGCGAGGCCATGAACGGCGTGCTGCGCGCCTTTGCCGATCCTAACCCCTTGCTGAGCGACTATCGCGCCGCCGTGCAGGCGGTGAACGTGGGAGCCGAGCCGCGCCTCTACCCCGGATCGCCGAAAATTCTGGCGCAGCTTCTGCGCCCGCAGGATTTGCTGATCCTCAACGAAAAGCATCCCGAAGACGCTTACTCTCTGCGCGGGGTGATGCGCGGCACGTCCGCCGCCGTGCACGAGCGCGATGCCTACGAGCTTTGGCTGGCGATGGTACCGCCCCGCACCTCGCGCGGCGTGGTGGTGGTCGACCCGCCCTATGAGCAGACGGACGAACGCGCCCGCATCACCGCCACCCTCGCCGCCGCTCACCGCAAATGGGCGCATGGCGTGACGGTGATCTGGTATCCGCTCAAAGACCGCGCCACCCATCAGCGGTGGAAAGGCCAACTCCGCAAGCTCGGCATCCCGAAGTTCTTGATGGTGGAGCATTGGCTGTACGATCGGGATCAGCCAGACATCTATAACGGCGCGGGCCTCTTTATCGTGAACCCGCCCTACGCCTTCACGCAGGCGCTGCCGCCGCTGCTGGAAGCCCTGCGCGCCGCGCTGGCACCGGAGGGGCATCGCGGCGAGATCATAGCCGATTGGTTGGGGGATTAGGGTAAAATTCGATCCGGGGCGGCAGTGGGCCGAAAGTCGACGTTTTCCGGTGGGTCCGCGCAAGACCAGTCCTTCGATACGCTGCTTCGACAGGCTCAGCAGTTCCTCAGGACGAACGGAGGGAGTGGGGGCTACGGTGTCGTGCCCGGACAGGCAGCTTTTAGAGCAGAGGCAATTTGCCGCCGTTCGGATGACCGTGCTGGGTTTAGGAAGCAGTCTTAGCCCCTCCCCTTCAGAGGAGGGGTTGGGGTGGTGCAGCAACGCCTCGGTCACTCACTCCCATGCCCCCCCCGCCCCTCCTGCGAGCCGCAGGCCAGCCAAGCTCCATAGGAGAGAAGGATCGTCCGGATGCCGTTTTCGGTCGCAGATGACGAGGCCGCTATTCCGTCCAAGACTGCATCTGCCTGGCGCGCGCCGATCCAGTCGAGGTGCTTGTTCGCCCTGGGCTCCTGCCTTCGCAGGAGCACGTGGTGGTTTTTGGAGGTCGGGCGTGTCCGGTATAAGGGGCGTATAGGCTGCCCGCATGCGGCTGGGTTTCTGCACGCCTATCCCGCGTCCACCGGTTCGACGAGGCCCACGTAGCAAAGGCCGACGTATCGCCCCGCCGGCCTTTGCCATAAATCCCGTTCGCAGCGTGAAGTCAGGCGACCTGCGCCGTCTCCAGCTCGTCGATGATCTCGTCGGGATCGCGCAGCACATAGCCGCGGCCCCAGACGGTCTCGATGTAATTGTCGCCGCTGCACGCGAGGCTCAGCTTCTTGCGCAGCTTGCAGATGAACACGTCGATGATCTTGAGTTCCGGCTCGTCCATGCCGCCATAGAGATGATTGAGGAACATCTCCTTGGTGAGCGTGGTGCCCTTGCGGAGCGAGAGCAGCTCCAGCATCGCATATTCCTTGCCGGTGAGGTGGACGCGATTGCCATCCACTTCCACGGTCTTGGCATCGAGATTGACCGACAGCTTGCCGGTGCGGATGACGCTTTGCGAATGGCCCTTGGAGCGGCGGACGACGGCATGAATGCGCGCGACCAGCTCTTCCTTGTGGAACGGCTTGGTGACGTAATCGTCTGCACCGAAGCCGAAGGAGCGGACCTTGCTGTCCATCTCCGCAATGCCGGAGAGAATGAGGACCGGGGTCTGCACACGAGAGGCGCGGAGCTTCTTGAGCACGTCATAGCCGTGCATGTCCGGCAGGTTCAGGTCGAGGCAGATGATATCGTAATCGTAGAGCTTGCCGAGATCGAGGCCTTCTTCGCCCAGATCGGTCGTGTAGACGTTGAACCCCTCGGTGGTCAGCATCAGCTCGATAGCTTTGGCAGTCGTCGGTTCGTCTTCGATCAGCAACACGCGCATACACCAGCCCCTTTGCTCAGTTGGCCGGAGAGCTGCTCGTCACTCAATCCAACCACCAGTAACTATTAACCATATGAAGAGTGAACGCAAAAGGTTAATTTTACGTAAACTGGCCTGAAAGCACGAGTCGCGGGCCGTTTGCGTGCTTAATGGAGTGAGAATCAATGCGGCTCCCTCCGCCAATGGCAAGTAAATGGAGGCCATCCCTCCCTGCGTCTTCCCCCTGCGGGCGATAGCGCCTAGGGAGGCACCATGTCCTTTACCCATAATCCCCGGAACAGCCGCAGAGGGTCGCCCGCGGGCGATCTGTCCCCCCTTACCGACCGGGTGATCTTCATGGATGGCGAGGCCATCGTGCTGGACAAGCCGGCGGGCCTGCCCGTCGACCGCCCGCGCGACGGCGCGCTGAGCCTGGAAAAT
Organism: Sphingobium sp. B8D3A; assembly: GCF_025961995.1. Lineage (NCBI taxonomy): Bacteria > Pseudomonadati > Pseudomonadota > Alphaproteobacteria > Sphingomonadales > Sphingobiaceae > Sphingobium > Sphingobium sp. B8D3A. The sequence continues at coordinate 3,304,507 of NZ_JAOQOS010000001.1, forward strand.
CATCTCGACAGCCTGACCTTCGGCTTCCAGCGCTGGCCGGTGGCGGTGCATCGGCTGGACCGGGACACGAGCGGCTGCCTGCTGCTCGCCCGTAATCCCAAGGCTGCCAAGCGCTTCACCCAGGCCTTCGAAGCGCGCGAGGTGGAGAAAGTCTATCTTGCCGTGCTGGACGGCGTGCCGGCGGAGCGCGAAGGGGTGATCGATCTGCCGCTGGGCAAGACCAGCACGCGCGAGGATGGCTGGCGGATGCAGCCGGACCCGAAGGGCAAGCCGGCTGTGACGCGCTGGCGCCTGCTGGAGGCGCGCGATGGCCGCGCGCTCGTGCAGTTCCGCCCCGAAACCGGGCGCACGCACCAGCTGCGCGCCCATGCCCTGCACGGCCTCGGCCTCGGTATATTGGGCGACCGTTATTACCCCTCCGCGCCACCCGGGGCGCCATGGGATGGCCGGATGCTGCTGCACGCAGTCAGCCTCAAGCTGCCGCGCGCAGGCAAGCCGCCCGTCGAGGCCGAAGCCCCGCCCCCGGCGCCGTTTGCAGCGGCGGGCTTCCCAGATGCCGAGGCGCTTAACCGGGACGCGCCTTCACCGGCCGAGGGCTAACAGGGCTGGTCAAACCTGCGCCTTGAAGGGCGTGAAATCGGTCTGCTCATCATAGACATCCAGCCCCTCGCGCCGCTTGAAGAAATTGACGGCGAGATAGGTGACCGGCGTCAGCACCGCCTCCCAGCCCACTTTCAGCGCCCAATTGGTGACCATCACGGTCAGCACCTGATCGGTGGACCAGAGGCCATAAAAGGCCAGCGGATAGAAGAGCAAGCTGTCGACGCCCTGCCCGACGATGGTCGAGCCAATGGTGCGGGTCCACAGATGCTTGCCTTTGGTCAGCAGCTTCATCTTGGCGAGCACGAAGCTGTTGGTCAGCTCACCGGCCCAAAAGGCGAAGATCGAGGCGAAGACGATCCGCGGCACCTGGCCAAAAACCGACTCATAGGCCGCCTGCCCGTCCCAGCCGTCCGCCGGGGGCAGCGAGACGACCACCCAGCTCATCAGGGCCATGAACAGCATCGCGGCGAAGCCGGCCCAGATGCAGCGCCGGGCGCGGGCGTATCCATAGACTTCCGTCAGCACATCGCCCAGCACATAGCCTAAAGGAAAGAACAGGATGCCGGCGCCGAAGGTGAAGCCCCACAGGCTCGCCAGCTTGGCCGCGCCGATGACGTTGGAGAGCAGCAGCACCGCGACGAAGGCCGCCATTACGAAATCATAATATTGCAGCCTGTGCCCGGCGAGCGCGCTGGCATCGACATGAGCGATCGAATGGGGAGCGATCGAGGGCGGAGTCGCGGCGGACGGGGCGTCGGAGGGAGCAGCCATGGCGCGGGACTATGCCGCGCGATATCGCGCCCTGCAATCGATCTTGCAGCCTCTTGCTCCCACGCAAAACCGCGCGCGGCATCGCTTTGCCATTGCCAGACGCCTGGCGATGCGGTTAGCGGATCGTTCCGTGGCCCCGTAGCTCAGCCGGATAGAGCATTCGCCTTCTAAGCGAATGGTCGCAGGTTCGAATCCTGCCGGGGTCGCCACTCCTTCCGTCGGCGCTGGCCAAGGCCGCGGAAACTACGCCCGCGCCGCCTGTGCCTGAGCGCGCCGTCGCTTGGCGGCATAGAGCGCCTCGTCCGCCTCGCGCATCAGTACTTCCATGTGGCTCTCCTCGGCGCGCGCGGTCGCGGTGCCGATGCAGGTGGAAATGCGGATGCGATTCCCCTCGATGACGAAGGGCTGCGCGATGGCGCGAACAACGCGATCAGACAGCAGTGTGGCATCCTCCGCCTTGTCGAGGCCGAACTGCACGATGACGAACTCATCGCCGCCCAGCCGCGCCACGATATCCTCGCTGCGGATGGCGCTGCTCAGCCGCTTGGCGACCATCTGCAGCAGCGTATCGCCGGCGGCGTGTCCGTGGGTGTCGTTCACCGGCTTGAACCCGTCAAGATCGAGATAATGAACAGCCACGACCCCCTTTCCCCGCTTGAGGACCACGGCCTCATCGAACCGCTCGCGCAAGGCGAGGCGATTGGCGAGGTTGGTCAAAGGATCGCGCCGGGCCAATGATCCCGAGGTCAGCCGCTTGCTGATGCCTGTCACGGCAGACTCATGCCGCGTCGCCAGACTTTGCGCACCAGCATAGAGGAAGGCGAGAATGGACGCGCCGGTGGCGATCGACATAGCATCGGCACGGATAAAGGCGGCCAGAGCGGTGGGGAGGCTGGCCGCCAGCATGCCCGGCACGGCAACGGGGGGGCGCAGGCCCGACCCGGCGGCGAGGCCGGCACAGAAGCCGACGACCAGACACACCATCAATGGCTGCCCGTCCGACTTCTGCAGGATGACAAGCCCGCTGAACAGGCCAAGCGCGAGGGCAAAGCTGAGCTGGGGTATGAGGAACATGAGCTCGAGCTGTCTGGCCCGGACCGGGTGAAGATCGCTGGCGAGCGCCTGTCCGCGCAAACGCAGCGTGACGATGATCCGCACCCCCATCGCCAGCACCCCGGCCACGCCGAGCGTCAGCGTGAGCCGGTCCCGCGTCTCGTTCACAATGAGGGCGACGCTGAGGGTAAAGGCGACCGCCATGATGGCAGACGGCGTCACATTGACGAACAGGCTGCGCACCAGTTCGACATACACCTTGTCTGCGAGCAGCACCTGCCGGTTGATCATTGGCCCTCTTCCCTGCCCCTTTGTACCAGCAAAACACACGGGCGCCGAGAATGTTCGCCGGGAGCCGGAAAAGACGGGAAATGCCAAGACGGCGCAGTGGTTCCCTACGCGCGGAGTTGGCGCGTTATCCGCGGATCAAGGTTCCGGCGGCCCGCAGGCTTTCATCGCTATTGACGAGCATCGACCAGCCCTGCGCATGCTGCTGCTCCAGCAGGCGGCCGATCTCGCGATAGCCCTGCGCCAGCGGGTAGCGCTCGTGCGCCTCCAGCCAGAGCCGTAGCAGCAGCCGCTCGCGACCGGGCGTGTTGGTAAAGCCGGTGCGCGAGTGCATCACCCGGAAATTGTGCCAGAAGATCATCTCGCCCGGCTGCAGGGTGAAGGACACCTTCAGCTCCGGCCGCGCCGCCATGCGCATCAGGACGCGCAAGGCCTCCACGAAACGCTCCGGCACCGGCTCGCCCCTGATCTGTGCGGCCTGCACAATGAACAGCACATAATTGTAGATGCCGATATGCCCGTCGATCACGGAGAAGCTGGGCACCTTGTAATCGGTGACGCTCTCCAGGCTGGTCGGGTAATAATAGCCCTCCTCCAGCACTGCCAGGACGTCCGGTCGCTCTGCCTGGATCGCCGCATAGACGGCGGCGGCACTGACCAGCCCGCTCACCCCGCCCTCCGGCGAGGTGACGACGGAGGCCAGGCTGAGGATTTCGTGATAGTCGGTGTGCGGCCCGAGCTCGGTATCGTTAAGATAGCCGCGCCGTTCGGGATTGGGCTCCTTGCGCACCAGCCCGATGCGATCGTGGCGCGCACTCTGCTCCACGGCACGGCCCAGATGCGTCCCAAGACCGAAGTGCAGGCGCTGGAACGCCTCCAGATCGTAGCGCGCGATGTCGATCCCGCTCAGCAACACGGCGCCGCGCCCGGCCATCAGGTCGTAATTCACCGCTGCCATCAGGCTCGCGATCGCCGGCGCGCCGAAATCCTCCCGCGTAACGGATGTTGGCGCGCGGCCCTGCGTGGCGCGGACGGCAGCGTCGAGCGCGTCGAGTTGCGCCGGTCCCAGCCGCCGGGTCAGGCCCTCGGCACCCCCGCCGAGCGTGCCGGTCCATGCGCCGGAGGGCTTGCCGAGACGGGTCAGTTCGCTCGGCTCGGGGCGGGATAGGGTCGCGCTGTCAGTCATCAATACTCTCAATTCACGGGATTATTCCGCCGCGGCGGCCTGCTCGGCTTCCGGCATCTTGCCTGCCTGGTCATGCAGGAACACGCCCTGCCTGCGCAACTCTGCCTGCAGGCTGGTCACATCGAGCGCGCGGGGCTGGACGCCGGCGTTCACGCTGAGCGCGGCTGCAGCACCGGCGGCCTGGCCGGTCAGCCAGCATTGCGGGATCTCGCGCATGAAGCCATGCGAGTTGGCATCGCAGCTGATGTGCTTGCCGCCCGCCAGCAAGCCATCGAGCTTGCGCGGGACCAGCGCGCCATAGGGCACCGAGATCACCGGATATTTGAGGCTGACCGAAGGGCTGACGCCAACCTCGTCAGGCAGCGCAATGCCGTCGGCCCACTGGCTGCGCAGGATCTTGCCCATGCCGGCCAGACGCCGTGTGTGCCGCACGCCAAGCTGCGAGCCGCTCTGCAGCATATAACATTGCTCGAAGCCCGGCGCATGCTCGAGGAAGAACTCGCAATGCGTCTGCATGAAGCGGTGCGAGCGGATCTCCAGCTCGGTCTGGTCATCCACGTCCAGCGCCGAGAGGCCGGACTGGCGCGGGCCGAGGAACAGCGCGATGTCGTTGCGCCAGGAGACATAAGGCGGCTGGAAGAAGCCGAGCCGCTCGCGGCCGAGCTTGGCGAACTCGGCATATTGCTCGGGCTCATTGGCGCGGAAGGCCAGCCAGCGGTCCATGTCCACACCGCCCAGCATGAAGCCGGTGTTGGCGCTGTGGTGGACGTCGCCTTCCTCGATGTCGGTGTCGAACTCGGCCCCGGCGCGCGCGAAGATGTCGCCATCGCCAGTGGTGTCGACCACCACCTTGGCGCGCAGCGCCTGACGCCCGGCCTTGGATTCGAACACCACGCCCTCGACCTTGCCATCGGCGACCATCGGCACCGCTGCCCAGCTGTGGAACACCAGCCGCACGCCGGCTGCCAGCAGCATCTCCTGGCTGATCAGCTTCAACCGCTCGGGATCGAGCGTGGGCGACCAGCAGACCGTGCCGTGGAAGGCCGCAGTGCGCTGGCCCCAATAGCTCGCCTTCTTGGGATCGCGCGAGCCCCAGTCGGCGCGCGGTGGTCCGGCAAGGCCAGCGGCGGGCAAGCGCCCGAGCACATCATTGGCAAAGCCCTGGATGACCTGGCGACCGGTCCAGTCGGTCATCCGGTCGATCCAGATGACGAGGCCGCCGGTGGAAAGCCCGCCAAGATGATTATAGCGCTCCATCAGCACCACATCGGCCCCGGCCTGCGCCGCCGCCCAGGCCGCCGCCGTGCCCGAAGGCCCGCCGCCGACCACCAGCACGTCGCAGCTGTGATACACCGGAATCTCGCGTGCAGGCTCGACCCAGGTCCCCGTGCCATTGGCCCGCGGCAGCACCCGACCACCCGTCTCGAACACGTCAGAGGCCAGAAAACGATCCTCCGACTGGCGAACCTGACGGACCTTCGGCGTCTGCTCTTCAGCCATCTGACATTCTCTCCTCACTGATTCGCCTTGCTTCATAGTCAAGGCAACAAATTTTCGCTCGTGTATAGAGAGCTTGCTAATTATTAGTTCAGATGTAGCTAAACAGGTAGCGAAATGATCGCGGTCCCGGCAAAGGACGGCGAGATATGGATAATCTGCGCGAAGAGGGAGATGCCTGCGGTATGGCCAGAGCGGCAAAAACGGTTGATCTTGCGACGTTGCTCGACGGACGCAAGCTCACGCCCTTCAACTATCTGCTGATCATGCTCTCCTGGCTCGTCACGCTGTTCGACGGGCTGGACATGATGATGATGTCGTTCACCGCCCCTTACATGCAGGACGAGCTGCAGCTCACGGACATCGAGATCGGCAATGCCTTCTCGGCCGGCACAGTGGGCATGGTCGTCGGCGGGTTGATCTTCACTTATGTCGGCGACCGCATCGGCCGCCGCCCGACCATCATCATGTGCACCTTCGCCTTTGGCATCCTGACCTTCCTCACCGGTTTCGCGACCAATTATCCGGCCCTGCTCACCCTGCGCTTCCTCGATGGTCTGGCCATTGGCGGCGCTCTGCCGCTCGCCTGGGCGCTCAATGTCGAGTTCGTGCCGCCCAAGTTGCGTGCCACGGTGATCGCCTTCATCATGATGGGCTTCAGCCTCGGCAGCGCGGCCGCCGCCCCGCTCACCAACATGATCGCGCCGTTCCATGGCTGGGAAGGCGTGTATTTCGCCGGCGGCATCGGCTCGGTCGTCTGCGCGCTCGCCATCGCGATTTTCCTGCCGGAATCCCCGCGCTTCCTGGCCAGCAAGGGCATCAAGCCCGAGCTGATCGTCGCGACCATCAAGCGGCTGGATAAGAGCATCGACGTGCAGGCGGACGACCAGTTCATTCTGGCCGACGAAGGCAAGCACAAGCGCAACTTCCGCTTCAGCGACCTGTTCGTCGGCAATCTGCGCCTGCTCACGCCGATCATTTGGATCGGCTATGGCGCCAGCGCCCTCGGCATCTTCTTCAAGTCCGCCTTCGGCCCCCTGGTGCTCGAGCGGATGGACGTGGCGCGGGAAACCGCCGCCAATGTCTCGGCCATCGGCGCGCTGCTCGGCGCGGTTGCCGGCGTGGTCATCATGCGCTTCTCTGCCCGCTACGGCCTCAAATTCGCGGCTGCCTGCACGCTCCTCATCGTGCCCATGGCCGTCGGCATCGGCATGGAATGGATTCCGCGCGCGATGCTGCTGCCGACCATCGTGGTGCAGAGCATGCTGGTCGGTGGCTGCCATGCGGCGATCATCAGCCAGCTCGCGCTTTATTATCCGAGCGCGATCCGGGCGAGCGCCGGCGGCTGGGCATCGGCGGTCGGCAAGATCGGCGGCATCGTCGGCCCGCTCATCGGCGGCGCGATCCTCGCAAGCGGCATCCCCGCCGTGCGTACCTATGCGCTCGCGGCGATCTGCCCCTTCATCCTCTTCCTCTCGATCCTCGTGATCAACATGCTGCTCAAGCGGCCGGAACGCCCGGCGCCGGAGGCTGCGGGCACTGCGGCGGCTTAACGAGATCCTCACCGCTCGCGGGGAGGGGGACCGCCGAAGACGGTGGAGGGGGTCTCGCCCGCCCCCTCCGTCAGCGCTGCGCGCTGCCACCTCCCCATATATGGGGAGGATTTGAAGCGCGCTTAGCCGAGTGCGCGCTCAATGAGTGCCATGGTCGAAGGGTCGAAGCCCTGCGCGCCATTCTGTTCGATGGACTTGGCGATCTCCTTGCCGAGTTCCACGCCGAACTGGTCAAAGCTGTTGATCTCCATCAGCACGCCATTGGCAAAAGTGCGGTGCTCGTAGAAGGCAATCAGCGCGCCCAGCGTGTGCGGGCTCAGCTCATCGATGAGGATCGTTGTTGAGGGACGGTTGCCCGGATAGGCCCGGGCCGGATCGGCAGCATTCTCGCGACCCTGCATCAGCGCGGCGCCCTGCGCGAAGCAATTGACCAGAAGCGTCTGGTGATGGGCAGGGTCGAGCGTGTCGCCCGGTTCGGTCACCGCGACGAACTCCACCGGCACGACATGCGTGCCCTGATGGAGAAGCTGGAAAACCGCGTGTTGCGCGTCCGTGCCGACACCGCCCCAGGTGATCGCAGACGTCGGTCCATCGACCGGGCTGCCATCCGCCTTCACCGACTTGCCGTTGCTCTCCATCTCCAGTTGCTGGAGATAGGAAGGCAACAGCCGCAACCGTTGATCATAAGCGAAGACGGCGCGGGTCTGGCAGGCCATGACGCGGGCATAGAACAGGTCGATAAAGGCAGCGCGCAGCGGGGCATTGTCGCGGGCGTGGGCGTGGCGGAAATGCCGGTCCATCGCCGCAGCACCCTCTAGCAGCGCCTCATAGGCATCCCAGCCCAGCGCCAGCGCGGCCGGGAAGCCGATGGAAGACCAGAGCGAATAGCGCCCGCCCACGCTTTCGGAAAAGCCCAGGATGCGCGTTTCGTCCACGCCCCATTCGATGGCCTTGTCCGGCGCGGCGGTGAGCGCGATGACCTGGCCATAGGGATCGTCCACCCCGGCCTGCGTCATCCACGCGATCGCGCTGGCGGCATTGAGCATCGTCTCGGTGGTGGTGAAGGTCTTGGAGGCGATGACGAGCAGCGTGAAGGCCGGATCGAACCGGGCCATCGCATCCTCCAGCGCCACGCCATCGACATTGGAGACGATGGCGACGTCATAGCGGTCGGCATGACGAGCAAGCGCATCGACCAGCAGATCAGGCCCCAGCGCCGATCCGCCGATGCCGACGTGCAGGATGTGGCGGATCTCGCCGAGCGCGCCGGCCTCGATCGCGTCGATCAACGTGCGCATCCGCACCTTGTGCTCGCGTGCGGCGGCCACGCTCTCCGGATTGCCCTCGCCACGCTCGGCGGTGTGCTCGACAGCGCGCCCTTCAGTCACGTTGATAACCTCGCCGGCGAACATCGCCGCGCGCTTGCCGTTAAAATCAACTGCCTGTGCCAGCGCCTCGAAGGCCGAGAGCGTCGTCTCGGTGAGGTGCGTCTTGGAGAAATCGAAGCGCAGGCCGGCCTCCTCGACCACATGGCCCGCCAGCCGATCCGCCTCGTCGCGGAACAGGCTGCGCAGATCGGGAATCGGCGCCGCCTTGATGTCGGTCCAGCAAGCGGTGATGCGATCAGGGTCGGTCATGGTGCGTAAGCGCTCCCGTATGGCGTTGCTTCATTAAGGGGCGGCATATCCAATGCGCAGGCCTATTGCACGTGCGAAGCGCGCCACAATGCTTGACGCCGCCACCCCCGCCCCGCAAAGACGCTATATTCCCGTCATCGCGACGAACCTGTCTGGAAAGCTGCCCTTCGATGTCCCACAAATCCGAGACACGGGATTTCCTGTGGTTCCTCGTCAAGCTTGTGGTGATCGTGGTGGCGATCCGCTCGCTGCTGATCGCGCCGTTCAATATTCCCTCCGAATCCATGCAGCCGCGCCTGCTGATCGGCGACTATCTGCTCGTCTCCAAATGGTCCTACGGCTATTCGCGCTACAGCTTCCCGTTTCAGCCCGCTTTGTTCGAGGGGCGGGTGATGGGCAAGGTGCCCGAGCGGGGGGACGTGGTGGTGTTCGCCTCGCCGGGCAATCCCAAGGAAGACTGGATCAAGCGCGTCATTGGCCTGCCGGGCGATACCATCCAGATGCAGGACGGCGTCGTCTATCTGAACGGCAAGGCCATTCCCAAGCGGCGAATCGATGATCTGGTGATCCCGGTGACCGCCAACATGCTGCAGGCAGCCAATACCGAGCGCAGCCCCTCGCCCTGTTTCATCGAGGAATTCGAGTTCACGGATGCCAAGGGCGAGGCCTTTTGCCGCTACCCGCGCTATCGCGAGACGCTGCCGAACGGAAAAAGCTACGAAGTGCTGGACCTTATCGACGGTCCGGCGGACAATAGCGCCGTCTCTGTTGTACCGGAGGGCCACGTCTTCGTCATGGGCGACAATCGCGACCGCAGTGCCGACAGCCGCATTCCCGTCGACGCCCGGGGCGTCGGACCGTTGCCGATCGACCATCTGATCGGGCGGGCGCTGGTCAGCTTCTTCTCCACCGACGGTTCGGCCAATCTGCTCCTGCCCTGGACATGGTTCACCGCCGCCCGGCCTGAACGTATCGGCGAAGGCTTTTGAGCACGGCCGATCTCGACGCCTGGCTCGCCGACCTTATCGGTCAGGCGCCGGGGCAGCGGGCGCTCTATGAGCAGGCGCTGACCCATGGCAGCGCCAGCGCGACCCATTATGAGCGGCTGGAGTTTCTGGGCGACCGGGTGCTGGGGCTGGTGATGGCCGATTGGCTCTACGTCCGCTTTCCCGCCGAGAAGGAAGGCCAGCTCTCCCGCCGGTTCAATCAGCTGGTGACCGGCACTAGCTGCGCGCAGGTTGCTCGCGAGATTGGCGTGCGCACGCATCTGCGCCTCGGCAAGCAGGCGCGCGACGATGGCGCGGTCGAGAGCGACAATGTGCTGGGCGATGTCGTGGAAGCGCTGATCGGCGCCATGTATCTGGACATCGGCATGGATGCCGCGCGCGCATTCATCCACCGCATGTGGGAGCCGATGGTCGAGGGACAGGCCAGCGCGCCCAAGCACCCCAAATCCGCGCTGCAGGAATGGGCGGCCGCCCATAACCGCCAGCCGCCCCATTATGAGCTGCTGGAGCGCAGCGGGCCGCAACATGCCCTGCGCTTCACCATCTCGGTGTCGATCCGCAGTGCGGGTGAGGCGCAGGGCGAGGGCCATTCCAAGCAGGAGGCCGAGACGGCCGCCGCCATTGCCCTGCTCGCCAAGCTCAAGGCATGACCCGCCCCCCCTTTTCAGCCAGCGCGCGCCATGCGCCCGACGGAGTGACCAGTGACCTCAACGCCATCGCCTGACCATCAACGCTGCGGCGTCATCGCGGTCGTGGGGGCTCCGAATGCGGGCAAGTCCACGCTGACCAATGCCCTGGTCGGCCAGAAGATCGCGATCACCAGCCCCAAGGCGCAGACCACCCGCACGCGGGTAATGGGCATCGCCATCGAGGGGCCCGCGCAGATCATCCTCGTCGATACGCCGGGCATCTTCCAGCCGGACAGGCGGCTCGACCGCGCCATGGTGCAGGCCGCGTGGGGCGGCGCGCAGGATGCCGACTTGATCGCGCTGATTGTCGACGGCCGCGCCGGCCTTGGGCCCAAGATGGAGCCGATCCTCGATGGCCTCGCCCAGCGGCGCGAAACAAAGTGGCTGATCGTCAACAAGGTCGACATCGCCGCCAAGGACAAGCTGCTCACGCTGACCCAGCGCCTGCACGAGCGGGTGGATTTCGCTGAGACCTTCTTCGTGAGCGCCACCACCGCGGACGGGCTGGTCGACCTCAAGGCCGCCATGGCCGCCGCCGTGCCGGAAGGGCCGTGGCATTTCCCCGAAGATCAGGTTTCGGATGCCACAGACCGCCTGCTCGCCTCCGAAATCACGCGCGAGCAGCTCTATCACCAGCTCCACGACGAACTGCCCTATCAAAGCGCGGTCGAGACCGAGCAATATAAGGAGCGCGCCGACGGGTCGGTAGAGATCCACCAGCAGATCCTCGTCGCGCGGGCAACGCAGCGCGGCATCATTCTCGGCAAGGGCGGGCAGCGGCTGAAGGAGATCGGCAGCAAGGCCCGGGCCGAACTGTCGAGCCTGCTGGGCGTGCCCGTCCACCTCTACCTGCATGTGAAGGTGAAGGAAGGCTGGGACGAGGACCGCCACGTTTATCGTGACATCGGTCTCGACTGGGTGGACTGACCCCATCCCTCGCGCAATCCCGGATTGGATCAATCCGCTCCTCGCGTCGAAACCAGTGGTTGACGCCACGACCCTGCTTTTTCATGGAGCTTAGGTCGCTACCGAACGCCGGGAGGCTCGGTCGCGGGGGTGGGAGGATTGATCGCTTTTGGGAAGAGCGCTGCCCAGTCTGACCGAAGCTATCCTGAGTGCGCCTCTCACCGAGGGCGGCTGGGAGGGCGCCTTGCGTGCGCTCGCCAGAGAGACGCGGTCTTTGTCCGGCCAGTTGCTCGGGATCGGATCGCCAACCACGCTGGCCTTCAACCTCCTCACTGATCCGGTGAACGAGCGTCTCTGCCGCCAGTTTGACAGCGAGGTTGCCAATTATTCCCATGGAAACTGGCGGGTCGCCGCTGCCAGCGGTCCGCTCGATGTGCGCCACGAATATCATTATGATGCCATCAAGGCCGCGCAGAACACCGACATCTATGACGACTTCACGCATGACGCCAACATGCCACATGGCTGCCAAGTGGTGCTCGTCAATGACGGGCAGGTGATGGTCGGACTGGCCGTTCTGCGCACCTATCAGGATGGGCGCACCACCGAGGCTGATCGCGCCGTTTTCACGCAGGCCGCGCCGCTAATGCAGTCCGCCGTCAGGATGCAGCGCACGCTGGAAGGCGAAGGCGCAAAGCTGCTCGCCGGATCGCTGGACACGATGAACACCGCCGCTTTCGTGTGCGACGGGCTGGGCCGGGTGTGCGCCACTACCCGCGCCGGCGAGGCGCTGCTCCGCGCCGAAGACCTGATCATGCTGCGCGACGAGCGGTTGACCGCCCCCAACAGCGCCGAAGCGCGCGAACTGCGGATGCAGATTGGCGCGATGCTGCAGGCAGGTGACCTGGCGCTGCCGAGTTGCGGGGTGTGGCTGGGCCAGCAGCGCCCCATCGCCCAGCGCCGCCTGTGCGAGATCTTCCGCCTGCCGGCCAAACCCGCTGCGCTCGGCTTCGAGCCGCGGCTGCTCGTCACTGTACGCGCGGCTGGCAACATTGGCGCGATGGAGCGCCAGGCATTGCAACGCATGATGGGCCTGACGCGGGCCGAGACCGAGATCGCCATGCTGCTGGCCGAAGGCACCTCCCGCGAAATGATCGCCCTGCAGCGCGGCACGAGCCTTGGCACGGTCAACATCCAGATCAAGCGCCTGTTCGAGAAGACGGGCACCAATCGGGAAGCCGAGCTGGTCGCGCTGATCAACCGCCTACTCCGCTGAGCGGCTTTTCGGACTTTATCAACGTCAACCATCGCGCATGGCTTGACCGGCGGGGGACAAGCGGGCAGCAGCGGCAGCACGAGACTTTTCGAGAGGAGCCGGAAATATGAGCGCCGGAAATATGAGCGATCGCCGCATGGTGACCATTGCGCCCACCGGGGGCACCACCTTCAAGAGCGCCAACCCGGCGCTGCCCACCCAGCCGCAGGAAATCGCCGACGACGTCTATGCCTGCTACAAGGCCGGCGCCTCGATCGCCGCCATCCACGCGCGCCGCCCGGACGACGAGGCCACCTGCAACCCGGCCATCTATCGCGACATCAACGAGCGCATCCGTGCCAAGTGCGACATCATCCTCAACAACTCCACGGGCGGCGGCAACAGCGGCGACATGCTCATCGAGCGGCCCGACGGCATGTTCGAGAACAGCTTCGAGGAGCGCCTCAAGGGCACCGAGGGCGGCGCGGAAATGTGCACCTTCGACGGCGTGACCGTGGTCGACACGATCAGCGGCAAGGACGTGCTGGTCATCACCCCGCCCTCGCGCTGCGAGACGCTGGTCAAGGCGATGGTCGACAAGGGCATCAAGCCGGAGTGGGAAGTCTTCTCGCCTGATCACATCCTTCAGGACGTGACGCGCCTGATCCAGAAGGGCTATGACAAGCCGCCCTACTACATCAACATCGTGCTGGGCGGCGAAAAGGGCTTTCAGGGCGCAATGCCCTACAGCACCGACATTCTCGACTTCATGGTGAAGTGCCTGCCGCCGCAGTCCATCTGGTGCATCTCCGGCATCGGCCCGGCCCAGCTTCCGGCCACCACGCAGGCGCTGCTGCTCGGCGGTCATGTCCGCGTGGGGCTGGAGGACAATCATTATTATTCGCGCGGTGTGAAGGCGACCAATTTGCAGCTGATCGAGCGGCAGGTGCGCATCATGAACGAGATGGGCATCGAGCCGATGAGCGCGGCGGAGTCGCGGGAGTTGCTGGGATTGAAGGCGGTCTGAAGTCAGGCGGTGGGGGGTGAGTGATGTGCCGCTGCCTCGACGGCAGGCACAGGTGCGAGCTTGCTCCCCACCCCAACCCCTCCCCTGAAAGGGATGGGCTTAGGAGGGTACGCGCAGCGGTTTGACTCTGCTGCACTGACCATCCAAGGTTGCCCGGTCGATGAACGCGCGGACGGGCTGCTGAGATCTGCCTCATCGAGCATGGAACCGCCCGATTGTCCGCGCTGACCGCGCCGGCCTGACGGCTGCCGGGGATTGGGACGGACAGCATGGCGGACGCATCGATGGGTTTCGGGCTGGGGCAGGCCATCATCCTGATGGGGGCCGGCGTGATTGCGGTGCCGCTGTTCCGGCGGCTGGGTCTCGGATCGGTGCTAGGCTACCTCGCCGCCGGCCTCTCCATCGGTCCCTTCGGGCTAGGGCTGATCAACGATCCGCAAGCACTGCTGCACATCGCCGAGCTAGGCGTGGTGATGTTCCTCTTCATCATCGGCCTCGAGATGCGGCCGCGCAAGCTGTGGAACCTGCGCAAGCAGATCTTCGGCCTTGGCGCGGCGCAGGTGCTGCTGTGCGGGGCGCTGCTGACCCTGCTCGGCATGGCGGCCGGCCTGCCTCCGGCCGTAGCGGCGGCAGGCGCGATGGGCTTCGTCCTCTCCTCCACCGCTGTCATCATGCAAATGCTGAACGAAGCTGGGGACGCGGGCACCGAGGAAGGCCAGAAGGCGATCTCGATCCTGCTGCTGGAAGACCTCGCCATCGTGCCGCTGCTCGCGCTCGTCGCCTTCTGGGCGGCGTTCCATGGCGCGGTGGGTGTGGAGGACGCGCCACCAGTCTGGCAGAGCATCGGCCTGGCGCTGGCGGCGCTCGCGGCGTTGATCGCGGCGGGGCGCTGGCTGCTCGATCCGCTGTTCGGCCTGATCGCGCGGGCCGGCGCACGCGAAGTGCTGACCGCCGCGGCGTTGCTCATCGTGTTGGGATCGGCCGTGTTGCTGGATGCAGCCGGGCTTTCTATGGCGATGGGCGCTTTCCTCGCTGGCGTGCTGCTCTCCGAATCCAGCTATCGCCATGAGCTGGAGGCCGATGTCGAGCCGTTTCGCGGCATCCTGCTCGGCCTGTTCTTCATCAGCGTGGGCATGTCGCTCGATCTCTCCACCGTGCTGCGCGAGTGGCAGCTGGTGCTGGGCGGCGTCCTCGCCTTCATGGTCGTCAAGGCGATCGGCATTTATGCCGTCGCGCGGCTGATGGGCTCGGCCCACAGCGCCGCAAGCCACCGCGCAGCGCTGTTCGCGCAGGGCGGCGAGTTCGCTTTCGTGCTCTATGGCGCCGCGCTGGCAGTGGGCCTGTTCGATGCGCGGATCGCAGCGATCATGAGCGCGATCGTCATCCTCTCCATGGCGCTGACGCCGCTGGTGCTCATCGTGCAGAACCGGATGCGCCGCAACGCGCCGGTTTCGCTCGACGGCGTAGACAAGGCCAAGGACCTGACCGGCCGCATCCTGTGCATTGGCTTCGGCCGGTTCGCGCAGGTGGCGAGCCAGGCGCTGCTCGCGCGGCGCTTCGAGCTCTCGTTGATCGAGAATGATGTCGAGATGATCCAGGCGGCCGGCAATTTCGGCTTCAAGGTCTATTATGGCGATGGCACGCGGTTGGACGTGCTCCATGCCTCCGGCGCCGGGCGGGCCGAGGCGATCCTCGTCTGCGTCGACAAGCCGGATGTGGCCGACAAGATCGTCGAGCTGTGCCGGCACGAATTCCCGCTCGCCAAGCTCTATGTGCGCGCCTTCGACCGCGGCCATTCGCTGCGCCTGATCAAGGCGGGCGTCGACTATCAGATCCGCGAGACGTTCGAATCCGCGCTGGCCTTCAGCGAGGCGGTGCTGACCGACCTCGGCGTGGACGAGGACGACGCGCGCGAGGCGATCGAGGACGTGCGCGAGCGCGATGCGCAGCGGGTGGAACTGCAACTGGTCGGGGGGATCACGGCCGGGCGTTCACTCATGCGCGGGAATATGGTGACCCCGGAGCCGGAGCCCTTCTTCCCGCCGCAGCGGGCTGAGGGCGGCTAGGGGGAACTGCCACGTTCCGTTCGCGTCGAGCGAAGTCGAAACACGCCTAAGCCGCGCATGGTGTCTCGACTTCGCTCGACACGAACGGGCGTAGGGGATGGGGATAAACGTAAAAGCAGCGCACGCTCTTCCCTTTTCCGTTCGCCCTGAGCGAAGTAGCCGCGGGAGGGCCGCTCGCCTCAGCCCTCGCTGAGCGCAGCCACCAGGGCTTTCACCTTCTTCTGCCGCCATTGCGGGAGGGGAGCGATGAGCCAGTAGCCGGGGCCATTGCGTGGTTCGCCAAGGGCGGCCACGCGGCCGGTGGCGATGTCCGCTTCCGCAAGCAGCGCGGGTACGCAGGCGCGGCCGAGGCCGTTGGCTGCGGCATCGATGGCGAGGCCGGCGTCGGCGACGCGGACGATGGCCTTGCCGTCATCGACCGGGCAGCCGGGCCAGGCGATGGGCGACTCCAGTCCGCCGCCATCGGGTGCGCCGACCGTGACGAAGCGTGGCTCGCCGAGGGCGACGCCCTCATGCTCGCCGGCACCGTCGGTCAGGCGCAAAGCGAGATCGAGATTGGCCTCGGTGAAATCCAGCGCATCATCCGCCGCGACGAGCATGAACTGCACGCCCGGTTCCTGCGCTGCATAAGCCGCGAGGCGCGCGCTCAGCCATTTGGCGGTGAGATCGCGCGGAGCGGCGATGGTGAGATGCTGGCTGCTCTGCCCGGCCTGCATGGCGCGGACCGATTCCTCGAGTTCCAGGAAGGCGCTGCGTAGCGCAGGAAGCCCCGCTTCCGCTTCCGGGGTCAGTTCCAGCCCGCGGGGCGTGCGACGGAACAATACGACGCCGAGCATATCTTCCAGCGCACGGATCTGCTGGCCGACCGCGGCGGGCGTCACCGCCAGCTCATCCGCCGCGCGGGTGAAGGAGAGATGCCGCGCCGCCGCGTCGAACACGCGCAGGCCGTTCAGCGGCAGATGGGTGCGCTTCATCCCGAGACCGCCGGCGCCTGCAGCGCGAAGCGGGGGATGCGCACATCCAGCAGGCTGCCACCGGCATCGAGCATCTGGTAGCTGCCTTCCATCCAGCCGGTCGGCGTGGAGAGCGGGCAGCCGGAAACATAATCATAAGCCGCGCCGGGATGGATCACCGGCTCCTCGCCGACGACGCCCTTGCCCTCGCGCTTGTAGAGCGCGCCGCGTCCGTCCGCGATGGTCCAGTGGCGCGTGAGCAATTGCACCGGCGCCTTGCGGCCATTTTCGATGCGGATGTGATAGGCCCAGAACCACTTGCCCATGTCCGGCTCCGATTGCTCGGAGAGAAAGTTGACGGACACGCGCACGGTCACGTCATGCGTGGTCTCGGCATAGGCAAAAAGGGCGTTCATCAAGGCATTCATGCTACGACCCGTCCTGTCTCGCCCGCCCGGATGTTGACCCTACTCAAAGCCCGACAGCGGTCAATGCCTGATCCAGATCGGCGATGATGTCCTCGGGATCTTCAAGGCCCACGTTGATGCGCACCATGCCATCGCCCACGCCCGCCTCGGCGCGGCCTTCCGGCCCCATATTGTTATGGGTCGTGGATGCCGGGTGGCACAGCAATGTGCGCGAATCGCCGATGTTGTTGGAGATGTCGCACAGCTCCATCGCATTGAGCAGGGCCATGGCCTGCGCGCGATCGGCAAGATTGAACGAGAAGATCGGCCCGGCGGCGCTCATCTGCTTCATCGCGAGATTGTGCTGCGGATGGCTCGGCAGGCCGGGATACAGCACATCCACGCCACGCTGCTCCATGAAGCGCGCGACCTTGAGCGCGTTCTCGGACTGGCGATGGGCGCGCAGGTCCAGCGTCTCCAGTCCCTTCAGCACCACCCAGGCGTTGAAAGGCGAGCAGATCGGCCCGGTGTTGCGCTGGAACGGCGAGAGCACGCCGTTGATCCACGCATCCGTGCCGCAAATGGCGCCGGCGAGCACCCGGCCCTGCCCGTCCATCAGCTTGGTGGCGCTGTAGGCCACCACATCCGCGCCGAAATCGAGCGGGCGCTGGAGCACCGGCGTCGCGAAGGCATTGTCCACCACCGTGGTGATGCCATGGGCACGGGCAAGGCCGCAGACATGCTCCAGATCGACAATGTCCATCGTGGGATTGGCCGGCGTCTCGAAGAAAAACACCTTGGTGTTGGGCTGGATCGCCTTTTCCCACGCATCATTGTCCCGCGCGTCGACGACGCTGTGGGTGATGCCGAAGCGGTTGAGCACGTTGGAGAGAATCCAGCGGCACGAGCCGAAGGCCGCGCGGCCCGCGACGACATGATCGCCGGCGCTCAGCATGCACAGCAGCGCGCTGGTCATCGCCGCCATGCCGCTCGCCTGCACCTTGCACGCCTCGGCGCCTTCCATCAGCGCGATGCGCTCTTCCAGCATCTGCACCGTCGGGTTCTGGAAGCGGGAATATTGCATCCCCGTCGCTTCCCCGGCGAAGCGGGCGGCGACTTCCTCCGCGCTGTCATAAGTATAGCCCGAGGTGAGGAAGAGCGCCTCGCTCGTCTCCCCCTGCTCGGAGCGCCAGGTGCCGCCGCGCACGGCCTGTGTCGCGGGCCGCCAGCGGCTGGTGCGGGAACGATCCTGTCCGGTTTGTCTCTTCATGACGTTGCCTTCTAGACCCTGTCAGGGGCCGGTCAATCCAATGGCGTCAGAGCGCCGCGAGCACAGCATCGCCCATGGCAGACGTGCTCATTGAGCCGCCAAGGTCGGCAGTGCGGGCACCACCGGCCAGCGCCTCGGCCACGGCCGCCTCGATGCGATCAGCCGCCTGTGCCTGATCGAGCGAGAAGCGCAGCATCATCGCGGCGGAGAGGATCGTCGCCAGCGGATTGGCCTTGCCCTGCCCGGCGATATCCGGCGCGGAGCCGTGGATCGGCTCATACAGCCCCTTGCCGTTGGCATCGAGCGAGGCCGAGGCCAGCATGCCGATGGATCCCACGCACATGCTCGCCTGGTCGGAGAGAATGTCGCCGAACAGATTGCCGGTCACGATCACATCGAACTGGCCGGGATTGCGCACGAGCTGCATGGCGGCATTGTCGACATACATGTGGGACAGCTCGACATCGGGATAGTCGGCGGCAACCTCGATCACCACGTCGCGCCAGAGCTGGCTGGTTTCCAGCACATTGGCCTTGTCCACCGAGCAGAGCTTGCCCCTGCGCGCCTGCGCGGCGCGGAAGGCGCTGTGGGCGATGCGGCGCACCTCGGCCTCGTCATAGGACATGATGTCATAGCCCTCGCGCAGGCCGTCGGCGGTCTTGCGGATGCCCTTCTCGCCGAAATAGACGTCGCCATTCAGTTCACGGACGATCAGCAGGTCGATCTTCTCGGCGACCTCCTTGCGCAGCGTGGAGGCATCGGCCAGCTCCGCGAACATCTTTGCGGGGCGCAGGTTGGAGAACAGGGTCAGCTCCTTGCGCAGGCCGAGAATGGCCTGCTCTGGCCGCAAGGCGCGCTCAAGCGAATCGCAATCGGGATCGCCCACCGCGCCGAACAGGATCGCGTCCGCGCGCTTTGCCAGATCGAGCGTAGCGGGAGGCAGCGGATGACCCTCCGCCTTATAGGCCGCGCCGCCGACCGGCGCTTCCTCATAGGTCAGGCCGGGGATCGCCAGCGCATCGAGCACGCGCTTGGCCTGCGCGGTGACTTCCGGACCGATGCCGTCTCCGGGCAGGATCGCAACGAGCATGGGTTTCCCTTTCTCAATCTGAAGACGGGCGGTGCTGCTAGACAGGCGCGCCGGCCCTGAGGATGTGGGCTGAGCCATTGCCTCAAGCAGGCCGGGTCACGCAACCGCTCTTTTGAGCCGTTCGATCAGCCGCTCGCGCGCGGCCAGCACGTCAGACCGGCGTGGATCGAACAACGACTGGGCGAGGAAATGGCCGGTCAGGTCAAAACCGGCCAGAATATCCGGCCAGCCTGCCTCGCCACCTTCGGTGAGGAAGGCTGGCAAGGGCAGCAACCGGTCGCGATGCGTGCCCGCCGCCACTGCCGTCACCGCGCGGCCGGTGCGGGGGCTGACATAAGCCAACCCTTCGCGCGCACCGGTGACTGCGCATTCCGCCAGATCGAGCCCGAAGCCCAGCTCGGCAAGCAGCAGCAGTTCGTAACGCACCAGCCCCACGGCCCAGCCGCGCGCAGCGGGCGCTGCTTCCACCGCATCGAGCACCGCGCCCAGCGCGGCGTAGAGCGCGGGGTAGGGATGGCCTTCCGGCAGTGTCACCGCCGTGAAGGCGCAAGCCCAATCGATCGCGGCGGCGGGCAGCGGCTCTGCCAGCAGCGGCCCCCGGCTGTGCTCCAGCTCGACCGAGAGGCTGGCGAGCTGATCGGCGGTGCGGGCGCGGAAGGTGCCGCGCACGATATTGCCGGGCAGAAGCACCGGGCGCATCCGGCTCGAGCGGCCGCCCTGCACATAGCCCGCGACCAGCCCCGCATCCGCCGTGAGCGCCCGCACGATCGCGGCATGCTCGCCATGCGCCCGAACGGCGCAGACGATGGCAGTGGCGGCGAGCGTGGACATGGGCGCTGTCTACCGGCTCGCGACCGGTTTAGCGATGCCGATCAAGCTGCGGCGATGATCGGCCCGAATTTGGCGGCGGTGAGGCTCGCCCCGCCGACCAGTGCGCCGTCGACATTGTCGGTGTGGAGGATATCCGCGGCGTTCTCACCGCTCACCGAGCCGCCATAGAGGATGCGCATGGCATTGCCGGCCTCCGCGCCCAGCGCCTTGACGAGCGCGGCGCGCAGCGCGGCGTGCATGGCCGCGATCTGCAGCGGGGTGGCGACCTTGCCGGTGCCGATCGCCCAGACCGGTTCATAGGCGATGGTCAGCCATTGCGGATCGGCGCCCTCGGGCAGCGAAGCGACAAGCTGATCGGCCACGAAGGCGTGCGCGACATCATCGCCCTGTTCGCGCGTGTCCAGCGTCTCGCCCACGCACAGCACCACGGAGAGACCGCCCTTGTGCGCGGCGAGTGCCTTGGCCGCGACATCGGCATTGCTCTCATGCTGATATTGCCGGCGCTCGCTATGCCCGACCAGCGTGCTGCGCGCGCCAGCTTCGGCCAGCATGGCGGCCGAGAGATTGCCGGTATAGGCCCCGGCCTCCGCCTGATGGCAATCCTGCGCGCCAATGAGCACGGCGCCGCCAAGCGGCGCGGCGGGCGCGATGAGCGTGGCCGGGAGATAGAGCGCCACATCGATATCGTTGCGGGCGGCGGCAAGCTCGGCAATGGCGGAGACCTCGCCAAGCTGCCCCTTGAGGCCGTTCATCTTCCAGTTGCCGGCGACGAATTTGCGGCGGATGGTCATAGCTTCACTCTCCTGCACAGGTGATCAATGATCTGGCGGCCCGGATGAACGGGCAGGACGGCTTTGTCCAGCCGGCACCGCATGGCTGTGGGGGCCCCATGGCCAGCCAAGCGCGCAAAGGCTTGATGCCATCGGATGCCCGCCCTAAAGCAGCCCCCAGCCTTTCGCCGCCTTTCTGGACAAAGACCCCATGCAGATTTTCCGTCGTCTTCTCGGTTCGAAATTTGGCGGCCTGTTCGCAATCGGATTTCTCGCGATCATCGCCTTCGCGTTCATCGCGGGCGATATCAGTGGCAATAGCGTGAATTTCGGCGGCAGCTCCAAGACGGAAGTCGCCAAGATCGGCGACCGCCCGCTGACCGTCGCCGAGTTGCAGAGCCGCACGCAGATGGTGTTCGAGCGGCAGCGGCAGGAAAATCCCGCGCTGACCATCGACCAGTTCCTGGCCCAGGGCGGCCTCAAGCGCGTGGCCGACGAGCTGATCTCCTCGCGCGCCCTGATTGCCTATGGCGAGAAGCACGGGATGCGGGTGAGCAAGGCGCTCATCGATGCGGAGATCGCCCGCAATTCCGCCTTCACGGACGCGACCGGCAATTTCAGCGAGACGGTATTCCGCCAGATGCTCGCCCAGCAGCGCGTCTCCGAGCAGGATCTGCGGGACGATATTGCCGCGCAGATCATCCAGCAGCAGCTGCTCCAGCCGGTGGGCGTGGGCACCAAGGCGCCGGCGAGCATGGTGCCGCCCTATGCCGCGATGCTGATCGAGGAACGCGCCGGCGAGATGTTCGCGATTTCCGCCGCCAGGTTCGCGCCGCAGACCGCGCCGACCGAGGCGCAGCTGCAGGATTATTACAAGCAGCATGGCAGCCAGTTCGCGATTCCCGAGCAGCGCCAGCTGCGCTACGCGCTGGTCAATCTCGCCCGCTTCGAGCCCCAGGCGACGCCGACCGACGCGGAAATCGCCGATCTCTACAAGAGCCGCCAGAGCCAGTTCGCCGGCCGCAAGACGCGCGATTTCAGCCAGCTGATCCTCGCGACGGAAGCGCTCGCCAAGGATGCCGCCGCCAAGGCGAAGGCCGGCCAGTCGCTGCAGGATGTCGCCAAGAGCCTCGGCCTCGCCGCCTCGCGCCTCGATGGCGTGGACGAGAAGCAGCTTGCTACGCAGATGAATGCGGAGATCGCCAAGGCCGGCTTCGCCGCCGCGCAGGGGGGTATCGTCGGTCCGGTCCGCTCGCCCGCCGGCTGGGCAGTGCTGCGCGTGGAAGCCCAGCGTGACGTGCCCGGCAAGACGCTGGCCGAAGCGCGCGAGGAACTGTCCGCCGAAGTGCGCCAGATCAAGGAGCGCCAGCTCTTCAGCGAGTTTCTGAACGATATGGATGGCCGCTTGGGCGCCGGCGCGACGCT
Organism: Sphingobium sp. B8D3A; assembly: GCF_025961995.1. Classification (NCBI taxonomy): domain Bacteria; kingdom Pseudomonadati; phylum Pseudomonadota; class Alphaproteobacteria; order Sphingomonadales; family Sphingobiaceae; genus Sphingobium; species Sphingobium sp. B8D3A. Next base: position 3,326,791 of record NZ_JAOQOS010000001.1, read on the forward strand.
GACCGACATCGCCAAGGAGCACAATCTCACCATCGTCGAGACGCCGCTGATCGTGCGCAACGGCCAGTCGCTGCGCGACCCGGCGTTCAAGCCCGACGCGACGCTGCAGGCGCTGCTCGAAGGCGGCTTCGCGGCGCGGCAGGATGACGATGCGCAGATCGTGCCGGTGAAGCCCGACGAGGAAGCCGCGCTCCTGACCGTGGCCGAAGTGGTGCCCGCCGGCCCGCCGCCCTTCGCGCAGGTGAAGCCGGCCGTGGAAGCGGCCTGGAAGCTGGCGCAGGGCGTTGGCAAGGCGCGCGAAATCGCCACGCAGCTCGCGGCGCAGCTGGGCAAGGGCGCCGAACCGGGGCCGCTGCTCGCCAAGCTCGGCATCGCCGACGCGCCGCGCCAGCCGCTCTCCGCGCGCCGCGCCGACATCAACCAGCAGGGCGGCCAGATCCCGCCCCCGCTCAAGGCGCTGTTCAGCATCCGCCAGGGCGGAACGCAGATGGTACCGCTGGAGAATAATCAGGGTTTCATCGTCGTGCGGCTGGACAAGATCACGCAGAATGATCCCACGCAGGTGCCGCAGCTGATGCAATCCACCGCGGCCGGCCTCAGCAATGTGCTGGGCGGGGAATATGCGCAGCAGTTCGTCACGGCGGTCCAGCAGGAGCTGGGCGTCAAGCGCAGCGAAGCGGCCATGGCGGCTGTGGAGCAGGAGCTGCGCCGCGCCTATGGCGGCAGCGCGGAATAAGGCGGGCCCGTTGACCATCGCGCAGGACAGCATCGACGCCGCACGCGCGGCCCTCTCCGCCGGGCGCTCCGCGCTCGTGTGGGCACGGCTGATCGCGGATACCGAAACCCCGGTCTCCGCTGCGCTCAAGCTGATCGAGCCGGAACGGGGCGACTTCATTCTCGAATCGGTGGAGGGTGGCGCTGTACGCGGGCGCTACAGCCTGATCGGCATCGCGCCGGACCTCGTGTTTCGCGCCACTGGGCGCAGCGCCGAGATCAACCGCGACTGGCGGACCGACCGGACCGCCTTCACGCCGCTGGAGAGTGATCCCCTCGCCGCGCTGCGCGATCTGGTGGCGGAATGCCGGGCGGATGTCGACCCGGCGCTGCCGGCTGCGCTCGCCTGCCTCGTCGGCTATTTCGCTTATGAGACCTTCGGCCTGGTCGAAAAGCTGCCGCGCCCGGCCGACAATGGCCTCGGCACGCCCGACATGCTGTTTGTGCGCCCGACGGTGGTGCTGGTGTTCGATCGGCTGGCCGATGCGCTCTACATCGTCGCGCCGACCTGGGCCGACCGGCTCGGCACCGGCGAGGCCGCCATCGACGCGCTGATCGATACGGCTGTGGGGCGCATCGAGGATGTCGCGGCGCAGCTCGCCCGGCCGCTCGCCGCGCAGACCGGTCAGGCCCCCGCCATCGACCTTGCCGCCATCACGCCAACGCCGGTGATGGAGCCGGGCGCCTATGCAGAGATGGTGAGCAAGGCCAAGGACTATATCGTCGCGGGCGACATCTTTCAGGTCGTGCTGGCGCAGCGCTTCACCACCCCCTTCCCGCTTCCGCCGATCGACCTCTACCGGGCGCTGCGGCGGATCAATCCCTCGCCCTTCCTCTACCATCTCGATCTGCCCGGCTTCGCGCTCACCGGCTCCAGCCCGGAGATTCTGGTCCGTGTGCGCGATGGGGAAGTGACGATCCGGCCGATTGCGGGCACCCGACCGCGCGGCAAGACGGCCAGCGAGGATGCCGAGAATCGCGATTCGCTGCTGGCCGATCCCAAGGAGCGCGCCGAGCATCTGATGCTGCTCGACCTGGGACGCAACGATGTCGGCCGCGTTGCCAGCGCTGGCTCGGTGAAGGTGACGGACAGCTACACCATCGAATTCTACAGCCATGTGATGCACATCGTCTCAAATGTGGTCGGCAAGCTCGACCCGAAGCACGATCCGCTCGATGCGCTGTTCGCCGGCTTCCCGGCCGGCACAGTATCCGGCGCGCCCAAGGTGCGCGCCTGCGAGATCATCGCCGAGCTGGAGCCGGAGACGCGCGGGCCTTATGCGGGCGGCGTCGGCTATTTCTCGCCGGATGGAAACATGGATAGCTGCATCGTGCTGCGGACGGCACTGGTGAAGGACGGCGTGCTGCACGCGCAGGCGGGCGCCGGCATCGTCGCGGATTCCGAGCCGGCCTATGAACAGCGCGAATGCGAGCACAAGGCCGGCGCCCTGTTTGCGGCCGCGCGGGAAGCCGTGAAGGTCGCGCAGGACGGGCGCTTCGGGCAGTAAGGGCTAGCTTTCCGCAACTGCCGTGCTCCGGCGAAGGCAGGAGCCTAGGGCCTAACGGACGAACTTAGCCGCCCTGGGCTCCTGCCTTCGCAGGAGCGCGGTAGGGGTGGGACGCTACCGCGCCACAAAAGCCCCCTTAGCACGATCCTTCACCACCTGATCCGCACGGAACACCGTGCCATTCATGGTGATGTAAACGCCCGGCGGGGCGATCTGCGCCGTCGCGAAGGCCATGCCGAGATTGAAGGTGGCGTCGCTCTCCGAGAAGCGCGCCGGGGCCAGCGCGCCCACCAACACAATGGTCTTGCCCGATATGCCCGCCAGTGCAGCGGCCGTGTCCGTCATCGTATCCGTGCCGTGGGTGATAACGATGCGCTCGGCGGGCGAGGCCGCAACCCGCGCCGCGATCAGCGCGCGATCATCGGCGGTCAGCTCCAGACTGTCCTTGCGGGTCACTTCCTCGATCTCGATCGGCAGCTTCACCCGCGCGATCTCCAGCAGGCGCGCGAGGATCGACTCGCCGATCTGATATTCGCTCAGCGCATCGAAATAGAGCTTGTCGATTGTGCCGCCGGTGGTGAGCACATGGATGCGCGGATTTGTCTGGGTCATGCCCGCGCTTATAACCGGCCAGCGCCGCCTTGTCCTGCTTGCGCGGCGGAGCAGTGGCCCGTAGAAGCCGGCTATGATCCTCGTCATCGACAATTATGACAGCTTCACCTGGAATCTCGTCCATTATCTGATGGAGCTGGGCGCGCAGGTCGAGGTGGTGCGCAACGATGCCATGTCCGCCGGGCAGGCGCTGTCCTCAGGCGCGGAAGCCTTTCTGCTTTCGCCCGGGCCCTGCACGCCCAATGAAGCCGGGATCAGCCTCGATCTCGTCGCGGCCTGCGCCGATGCCGGCAAGCCGCTGCTCGGCGTGTGCCTGGGCCATCAGACGATCGGCCAGCATTTCGGCGGCAAGGTGGTGCGCGGCGGCCTGATGCACGGCAAGACATCACCGGTCACGCATGACGGCACCGGGCTGTTCGAGGGCCTGCCCTCGCCCTTCACCGCCACGCGCTATCACTCGCTGATCGTCGAGGACATTCCCGATTGCCTGCTGGTCAATGCCACCAGTGAAGATGGATCGGTGATGGCGTTCCGCCACGCGAGCCTGCCCATCCACAGCGTGCAGTTCCACCCGGAGAGCATCGCGACCGAACACGGCCACGCGATGCTGGCCAATTTCATGCGTCTCGCCGGAATGCTGGTGACCGCGCGCGCAACGGCCTGACCCGAAACCGTTCGTCCCGTTTGAGGGAACGCCCATTTATCTCCCACGTTGGTCGGCCATCATGCGAATGCGCCGCAACAGTGGAGACTATAGGTGAAAATCGACCCTGCGGCCGCGCTCGCCTTGGCCCTTCTACTAGCGGCCTGCAGCGGTCGCGATGACGCGGCCAATCAGCATCCCGATGAGCCTGCCGTCCAGCTGATCGCCCATCCCGGCTCTCAAGCCGCCAAGGGCAAGGCCGCGCTGAATCTGACCGAACGCGAACTGCTCGATGCCGAACTGGTCGATACCGACGGCACCGAACTGGGCGATGTGATCGCCCTGAAGCGCGGCCCCGGCGGTGCTGTCGAAGGGCTGGTGATCGCGGTCGAAGGCAGCATGCCCGAGCAGCATGTCTATCTCCCCCTCGATGGTCTCGCGCCCCTACGCGAGGGCGATGACTGGACGATCGTCACGAGCCTCACCCCTGCGCAGATCGCCGCGCTGCCCAAGGCCAATCCTGACCCGCCGACCGGCCAGCCCGCAGCTGCCACCGCCGGTTCGGCGCCGTCTCACGGAGCAGCCAACGTCCGTTGAGGGCAAGCGCCGGCCACGTCTGGCACCCGCGACAATCCACCTAATATTAACGCCGGGCTGATAGGACGCCCCTGTCCGATCCCGGTGCGGCTGCCATGGTTGCCGCTTGTTCACGGTCCAGCGGCGAGTTAATAGGTGCCACAAAGTACGACAAGCCGATCCATGTTGCTCGACAAGATGAGGGGGATGCTCAGGCAGCCGATGGCCGGGCATATACTGGCCGCAATCTTCCCGCCGCACATGTAATGATTTGTAGGCATCTTGCCTCACCCACTGCTTTCTAGGATGACAGGCTCGATCGGGGGATCGCCGGGCCTTCAACCGAGAACCGATTTTTACCACTTCACGCTTGTTCTGGAGACTATGGATGTCACTGCTGAGGAACGTCTCGCTCGTTGCGCTCGCTTCCCTTTCCCTCACGATCGCCGGCTGCGAGAAAAAAGCCGAAGGTCAGGTCGTGGCCGTGGTCAATGGTGAGGAAATCACCCTGACCGAACTGAACGCCGAGATCGCCGATCTCAACGTCCCTGCCAGCGCCGACAAGGACATGGTGCGCAGCCGCGTGCTGCAGCGCATGGTCGACCGCCGGCTGCTGGTGCAGGCCGCCAAGGAAGCCGGGCTGGACCGCGACCCGGAATATCTGACGCAGGAGCGCCGGATGCGCGAGCAGCTGCTCGTCAACCTGTACGGCCGCAAGACGATGGACACGGTGAAGGTCCCGGATAACGCCGCCATCGACAAATATATCAGCGAGCGCCCCAACGCCTTCGCGCAGCGCAAGCGCTTCGCCCTCGAGCAGCTGCAGATGGATCCGCCGTCCAAGCCGGATGGCCTCAAGGAGCTGGAAACCGCCAAGACGCTCGATGAGGTCGCATCCCGCCTGACAGCCATGGGCATCGCCTTCGAGCGTGGCCGGGGCTCGCTCGACACCGCCGTGATCGATCCGCAGATGCTGGCCCGCATCGAGGCGCTGCCCCCGGGCGAGCCATTCATCGTGCCGGCCAATGGCAAGCTGGTCGTGAGCGTGATCACCGGCAGCGAAGCGACCCCGGTTCCGCAGGAGCAGGCCCGCCAGATCGCCGCGCAGGCCATGCGCAACGAGGAGCTGAACAAGATCGGCGAATCGCGCCTGAAGGAAGCCAAGGCCAAGGCCAAGATCGAGTATCAGCCGGGCTATGCACCCAAGGACGATGCCAAGGCCGCCGGCGCCCTGCCCGCCGCCAAGTAACGGCGAGGCGTTTTCCGCACGATATGAGGAGAGGAGGCACCAGCCTCCTCTCCACCCCCTCGAAGCGTCGACGCGCCAGTCGCCAGACGCGGGAATGAAGGCATGATGATCCTCGACTCTCTGGCTTGGCTCATCATTGCCATACCCGTGCTCCTGCTGGCCGTGCTGGCCGTGGAGCTGGCCCTGGGCCTGATCGCCGGCCGCCCGGCAAGGCCGCGCACTGCCGCCCCCCATAGCGCCATCATCCTCATGCCCGCCCATAATGAGGCCGCCGGCATTGCCCGTACCATCGCGCTGCTCCAGCCGGCGCTGGATGTGCATATCCGCCTCATCGTCATTGCCGACAATTGCACGGACGACACCGCCGCCGCCGCGCGCGCGGCCGGGGCACAGGTTATCGAGCGCAATGACCCCAGCCAGCGCGGCAAGGGCCATGCGCTGGCCTTCGGTCGGGATTGGATCAAGGCTGCGACAGACACCGCGCCGCCGGATTGTATTGTGGTGCTGGACGCCGACTGCGAAATCGACGGTGCGTCGCTGCGCGCGCTGATCGACGCGACCTGCGCCAGCCATCGCCCGGTGCAGAGCTGCTACCTGCTCCGCTCGGCCGCCGATGACGGGGCGATGACGCAGATTTCCAACTTTGCGATGCTCATCAAGAATCGCGTTCGCCAGCGCGGCGCCTCGATTCTGGGATCGCCCGCCATTCTCGGCGGCACCGGCATGGCCTTCCCATGGGCCCTGATCGAATCGGCGCCGCTGGCGACGAGCCACCTGGTCGAAGACCTTGTGCTCGGCCTCCATTTCGCGCGAGCGGGCGCAGCGCCCCTCTATCTGGAGGCCGCGACGACCTGGAGCGACCCAGCGAGCCAGAGCGACACGCTTACGCAGCGGGCGCGCTGGGAGCATGGCTATATCCAGACCGCCCTGCAGCAAGGCGCGCCGGTCGTGCTTGAAGGCGTGGCCAAGGCCAGGCCCAGCCTCGCCTGGTTCGGCCTGAGCCTGCTCGTGCCGCCGCTGGCCCTGTTGATGAGCCTGAGCCTGATCGCGCTTGTGGTGAGCGCCGGGCTCGCGCTGCTGGGCGCCACCGCTGCCGCGCCTGCTACGCTGGCGGGTCTGTTGACGCTGGTCGCGCTGCTACTAGCCCTCGCCTGGATGCGCGACGGGCGCGACACGGTCTCGGCGGCAACGCTAGCGCGCATCCCGCTCTACATTCTGTGGAAAGTCCCCGTCTATCTGCGGCTGGTCAAGAAGCGCGAGACCGAATGGGTGCGCACGCGCCGCAAAGGCGAGTGATGAAGCGAGGCGCCAAACCGGTGCCCTGAACCGCTCAACAGCCTCGCATTGATGATCTTTCAACTTGCATTGGCCGCCGCAAAGCGCGCTATGATGGCGCAACGCCAGCAGGTGAAGGAGAGGGCATGACGGGAACGAGCGAAGCGACGAGCGCGCGCGGCTGGGGTGGGTTCCTGCTGATCCTCATCGCGCTGATGGTCGAAGGCTTCGACTTGCAGGCCGCCAATTTCGCCGCGCCCTCCATCCTGGAAGATTTTGGCGTAAGCCGCGCCGAGATCGGACCGCTGCTCTCCGCCAGCCTGTTCGGCGTGCTGATCGGCGCCGTGTTCATCGGGCCGCAGGGCGACCGGCTGGGCCGCCGGACGATCTTGATCAGTTGCTGCATCGGCTATGGCATCATGTCGCTGGTGGGCGCGCTGGCGACGAACCTCACGCAACTCATCGTGCTGCGCTTTCTCATCGGGATCGGCCTTGGCGCCGTGCTGCCCAATGCGTTGGCGCTGGCCGGCGAACTGGCGCCGCGCAAATATCTCGCGCGGGCGACGGCGCTGGTCGGCATCGGCATCACCTTTGGCGGGGTGCTTGCCGGCATCGCTGCCGCCAAGCTGCTTGCGCCTTATGGCTGGCAGAGCTTGTTCATCCTCGGCGGTCTCCTGCCCATCGCAATTGCGGCGCTGCTCTGGATCGGCTTGCCGGAAAGCCCGGTGCTCAACCGCGCACAGCACCCTGCACCGGGCGAGCGCGGGCTTTCGGCCATTCTTTCCCCTGCTCAGCGCGCCCGCACGATCGCGATCTGGATCATCTTCGCGCTGGTGCTGATGGTCGTCTATCTGGTGAGCGGCTGGGTGCCCCTGCTGGTCAAGGATCAGGGCTATTCGACGACCACCGCCTCGTGGATCGCCACCGGCACCCATGCCGGCGGTGTGGTCGGCGGTGTGGTCGCCAGCCTGTTGCTGGTGCGCCGCAACTGGTCAGTCGTGGCGCTGTTCGCAGGGCTTGGCGCGCTTACCCTGGCGATCATCACCGTGCATGATTGGGGCATTGTCGGCCTCACCGTGTTGCTCGTGCTGGTCGGCCTGTTCAGCACCGGCACGCAGAATGGCCTCAATGGCTCATGCGGCGCCACCTATCCCGCGACCATGCGCGCCTCCGGCCTTGGCTGGGCGCTCGGCATGGGGCGCGTTGGCTCGATCGCCGGGCCGCTGGTCGGCTCGCTTGCGGTGCTGCTCGGCCTTTCGGCGCCGCGCACCTTCTTCATCCTGCCGGTGATTCCGCTGGTGATCGCGGCCGCGCTGGCGCTCTGGCTCGCCCGCCGGACCGGCCCCGCCGCGCCCGAGACCAGCGCTCAGGACAGCCCGGCTCCCCTTTCCGCCCCCATCATGGAGACTGCCCGATGACGAAGATGCGCAAGATCGCCACCGAAGAAGCCTGGTCGATCCCCGAGGTCGCTCATGCCCTGCGGGATGTGACGCGCGGGCCATCGCAAAGCCTCGACAAGCTGCTCGTCGGCGGCATCTACGATCCGCCCGAAAATGCGACCGGCTATGCGGCGATGAACTTCCTCGATGGTCTGCTGGATATCGAGGAAAAGCGCCTGCCGGAGATGGACGCGCTGGGCGTGGACATGCACCTGCTCTCGCTCACCGCGCCGGGCGTGCAGATGTTCGATGCCGACACGGCGACCGATCTGGCCGCGCTCGCCAATGACCGGCTGGCCGAGATCTGCCGCAAGCGCCCCGACCGCTTCGCCGGCCTCGCCAGCTTCGCCCCCCACAGCCCCAAGCGCGCGGCAAAGGAAATGGAGCGGGCGATCAATGATCTGAAGCTCAACGGCTTCATCCTCAACAGCCACACCCATGGCGAATATCTGGACGATCCCAAATATTGGCCCTGCCTCGAAGCCGCCGAAGCGCTCGATGCCTGCATTTACATCCACCCGCGCGCCGCCTCCGACACGCTGAAGGGGCCGTTGCAGGATTACGGCATGGACAGCGCCATGTGGGGCTATGGCGTCGAGGTCGGCACGCATGTCGTGCGGATGATGGCCAGCGGCGTGTTCGATGCCTTCCCCAAGCTCAAGATCTGCATCGGCCATATGGGCGAGGCGATTCCCTTCTGGATCTGGCGCATCAATTTCATGAACACCCGCGCCCAGAAGATCAGCCGCGCGCCGAAGACGAAGCTGAGCATCGCGGAATATTTCCAGCGTAACTTTGTGGTGACGACGAGCGGCGTCGAGGACCCGCTGGCGCTACGCTACACTATCGACAAGCTCGGCATCGATAATGTGCTCTGGGCGATCGATTACCCTTATCAGCCGCAGCAGCCGGCGGTGGATTTCATGGATGCGGCGCCGGTGACGGAGGCGGAGCGCCACGCGCTGTACCACGGCAATGCCGAGCGCATCTTCCACATCGCGCCGCTCAGCGACTGACGGCGACTGACTAAACCTAGCAAAAGGGGCCGGACGTCATCGACGTCCGGCCCCTTTTTGTGGTCACAGTCCGGTCAGAAATCGACGGACAGAGACGCCTTGTAGGTGCGCGGCGCGCCCTGCAGGAGTTGGGGGCTGAACGCATCGAAGGCGGAAGCCCAGTACCGTTCATTGGCGACGTTATCGACGTTGAAGCGGAAAGTGACCGGCTGCGAACCCAGCACCGCCACATAGCGCGCACCAAGATCGACGCGCGTCCACTCGGGCAGGCGCAGGGTGTTGGCATTGTCTGCCATCTGTTTGCCGGTGTGGACGACGCGTCCGGTGAGCGTGAGGCCGGGGACAAATGCGGTGTCCCATTCAAGCCCGGCATTGACGAGATAGTCCGGAATGCCCGGCACGTTGTTGCCTTCATTGACGCCATTCAGCGTCTCGCGGAACTTGGCTTCATTCACCGAGGCACCGGCAATGAGGTACAGGCCCTTCGTCACTTCGCCATCTAGCGAGACCTCAATGCCCCGATTGCGCTGTTTGCCATAGGCGCCGTAGCGCAGCAGGCCCGACCCTTCCGGATCAGGAATCGCATAAGCGCTGGGCTTTTCGGTCTGGTAGAAGGCGAGTGAAGCCGCGATGCCGCCGATGTTGAGCTTGCCGCCAAACTCATATTGGGTGGACTTGAACGGCGCCAGCACCTCGCCACGATTGATGACGGCCGCCTCGTTCGGCGCGGTGGCGCCGCGCTGCAGGCCCTCGATGCGGTTCGCGAAGAGCGACAGGCCCTCCACCGGCTTGATGACGAGACCAGCGACCGGGGTCAGCTCGCTTTCGTCATAAGTGTCATCCAAGCTTCCGTCCCCTGTGGAGTAGGTACGAACCTTGATTGCCTGAATGCGCACGCCTCCCGTCAGCAATATCCGATCCTCCCAGAAGCCGAGCGTATTTGATGCAAATACGCTCGCCAGACGGCTGCGCTCGATCGGATAGGGATCATTGATATCGCCACCGGCGAACGTCACCGCCGAGGATCGGGGAAGCACGACCGGATTGTAGATGTTGGTCATGCCGCTCGACGTATAAAACTCGTAAGCATTGCGATTGGTGAGCCAGTTCACCGAGCCGCCGATATTGGCCTGACTGCTCACAACATCATTGCCGAACTTGGCGCGCAGGCCGGCCTGAACGCTCTCATTGTTATCGGTGCGGGGGATGTACGAACTCGAATAATCCGCAGCGCCGGTGGCGGCGTCCGCCACCGTGATGCTGCCGTAGATGCCATGCTCGCTGCTGTCGCGCGCGCCGGCCGAGGCATAGAACAGCACGTCGTCGGCGAGGTCGTATTCCAGCTTGGCGATGCCGAAAATGTCGCGCGCCGTGGTATAGGTCCATGGCTGGGCATAGTTGGTGTCGGCAGCGGGTACGGCCGGAATGGCGCCGGCGAACCGCAGCTTGGGCCGCAGGCCGCGCACATGCATCCGCTGATAGGCCACATCCAGCGACATGCGCAGCGGCCCGGAACTATAGTCGAACGCGCCGCCGACCAGATAGGTGCTGCGGAACTCGTCGTCGATAGCGACATCGCCGCGCCGAGCCACGGCATTCAGGCGCACGCCGAACGCGCCGTCGCCAAAGCGCTGGCCGACATCGAGGCTGCCGCCGAAATGCTCGCTGGAGGTATAGTTCAGCGTCGCGCGCTTCAGGCCGTCCGCCGTTGCCCGCTTGGGGACGAGGTTGACGCTGCCGCCAAGGCCGCCACCGCCGGGCGCCGCGCCGTTGAGAAAGGCGCTCGCGCCGTTCAGCACCTGCACCGACTCGTAAAGCTCCGGCGCGACGAGCTGGCGGGGGACGATGCCATAGAGGCCGTCAAAACCGACATCGTCGCTGGCCAGCGTAAAGCCGCGAATGACGAACACTTCCTGCGCGTTGCCAAAGCCGTAGGTCGTGCGGACCGAGGGATCGTTCTCCAGCACCTGTCCCAGCGTCTGCGGCTGCTGGTTGAGGATGAGCGCCGCGTTATAACTCTTCACGCTGAACGGCACATTCTCGGCCGGCTGATTGCCGAGCACGCCGACGCTCCCCTCGCGGCTCACCTGCGTGCGATTTTCGCGCTGCGCCGTGACGATGATCTCGCTGGCCTCCTGCGCCGCAGCAGGCGCGGCTACGGCAGCGGCCGAAGCGATCAGCGCAGCTTTCAACATTTGGCTGGAACGATGGAAATTCATGCGTCTTTTCCCTTTGAAACGCGCTTGCATGCGCGGCTTGTTCTCATGATCGGCGATATCGGAAAGCCCAGAGGGTGGCGGCGAGCGGCGCGGCCAGCGCGATCCAGGACAAAGCGTCGGCCCAGCCATCGCCGGTCAGCGCGCTGACCAGACCGACGATGCTGAGCAGGGCGAGGGCGAGCGGCATCGCGAAGATGCGGCCGAGCGGCGTGCGGCGGCTCATTCGGCTGGCGCCACAAGGCCGCCGCTCTCGACCTCCCGCACACGGGCCGCCAGCGGGGCGCGACGCTTGCCGAGCCAGAGGTAGAGGCCCGAGCCCAGCACGACGATGGTGAACAGCGTCAACGCCGCCCACAGCAGCTTGAGCGGCAGCCCGCCATAATCGCCAAAGTGCAGCGGCTGCGAATAGAGCAAGGCCAGCGTGTACCAGGGCATTGGCCGCACATCGGTCAGTTCGCCGGTCTCGGCATCGATGAGCGCCGGGGTGAGCGCGCGCTGGGTGAGCGGCGTGTTACCCTGGAAGAAAACCGCATAATGGTGCTTGCTGCTGTACGAGCCGCCGGGAAAGGCGATGAATTGGGGATTGTTGCCGGGCAACGCCTGCCGGGCGGCGGCCATGGCCTTGTCCAGCGAACCATAGCGCTCGGGCGGCAAGGCCGGGCGACCGGCATAAGCACCGGTCATCTCGGCCAGTTCGCTCATCTGCCACACCTTGATGATGGGCGTCGCGAGCGCGTTGATGACCCCGGTCAGGCCCACGACACTCATCCAGGCCAGCGCCACGATGCCGAGCAGATTATGATAATCCAGCCATTTGAGCCGGCGACTGCGGCTGACCCGGATCGTCCCGAACTCCAGCTTGCGCATGAAGGGCGCATAGAGAACCACGCCGGAGACGATTGCGGCGAAAAACAGCACGCCCATCGCGCCGAGGAACAGCATGCCCGGCAGGCCCAGGAACATGTCGGTATGGAGCTGCAGGAGGAAGTGCATCACGCCCTCCTCGACCACTTGCCCCGCCGGCTCCCCGGTCACGCGGTTGAAGAGCTGGATGGTCATGGCACTGCCCGGCGAATCCGGTGCCGGGGCAGTGGTGACCGTGAGAATCGGCGTCTCATTGTCGAAGGCCATGAATACCGGCACCTCGCCCGGTCGTGCGGCCAGTGCCTTGCCGAGCATGACGTCCAGCGGCTGCAGGCCCGGCCCGTCGCCGGACGAGCCCGCCCCCTGCATCGCCGGTGCCTCCCCGGTCATCACCTCGATTTCGTCATGGAAAATCAACGGCAAGCCGGTCAGGCAGAGCATCAGCAGGAACGCCGTGCAAATCAGGCTCGTCCATTTATGGACGAGATACCAGATGCGGAGACTGCGCGTTCTCAACGAGACACAAACCTTGATATTGCGAGCGATTTGCATGGGCGCTTAATAGGAAGCCCTCGCAATTGCAACATGAGCCGGCGGCAATTCGGCGCATAAGCCCTGCGTCGATTGGCGCGGACGGGTTGTCGCGCGAACAGCACAGCCAACCAGCCCTTGCCCCCACGCTGTCCATGGCTATGACGGCGCGGTGACCTCTTCAATCGTGATCGGGACGGATGCGCACGGCGCGCCGGTGCCCATGGACATGGAAGAACTGCTGGCCACCCGGCTGCTCGTTCAGGGCAATAGCGGGTCCGGAAAGTCGCATCTGCTGCGCCGGATGCTGGAAGAAAGCGCCGGCCTGCTGCAGCAGGTGGTGATCGACCCGGAAGGCGATTTCGTCACGCTGGCCGAGCCGTTCGGCCATATCGTCATCAACGGCGCGGCGCATAATCCCGGCGAGATCGAGACGCTGGCGGCCAAGGTCCGGGCGCGCCGCGCCTCCGTGGTGCTGGCGTTGGACGAGCTGGAGCTGGAAGCGCAGATGCGCTGCGCCGCTCAGTTCATCGCCGCCTTGTTCGATGCGCCCCGCGAGCATTGGTATCCCGCTCTGGTGGTGGTCGACGAGGCCCAGATGTTCGCCCCGGCCGCCGCTGGGGAAGTGGCTGACGACATCCGCCGCATGTCGCTCGCGGCGATGACCAACCTGATGTGCCGAGGCCGCAAGCGCGGCCTCGCCGGCGTGATCGCCACCCAGCGCCTTGCCAAGCTGGCGAAGAATGTGGCGGCGGAAGCCTCGAACTTCCTGATGGGGCGCACCTTCCTCGACATCGACATGGCGCGCGCCGCCGACCTGCTCGGCATGGAACGGCGGCAGGCCGAGCAGATCCGCGACCTAGAGCGCGGGCGCTTCCTCGCGCTCGGCCCGGCGATCAGCCGCCGCCCCGTTTCCGTGAGGATCGGCGCGGTGAAGACCAGCGCACGGACCTCTTCCCATTCCCTCATTCCCCTGCCCGGCGAGCCGACCAGCGACCTTGAGGATCTGCTCGCGCCGCAACCTGGCGAGGAGCAGCCCGAACTGTTCGCCGCGCTGATCGCGCCGCCCCCGGCCGTCGACAACAGCGCCCGGCTGGAGCGCGAAGACCCGCCCACTGCCGAGGGCCCCTTGTCTGTGGATGAAGAGTCGGCCGTCGAGACAGCCAGTCCTGCCGCCACCGAGACGCCGGACCGCCCTGCCCGCGAGCCGGTGATCCGCGCGGTTTTGGCCGACATGGCTGCGGAAGAAGACTGCACCTATCGCTCGACCGCCGCGCTATTCCAGGATTTCGCGGTGCGCTGCCGGATGCAGCGGATCGGCAATCCCGGCATCGATCTGCTCAGCTTTCGCCGGCGCTTCGCGGTCGCCGTGGCGGGTGGCGAGGAGGATGAAGACCCGCGCTGGCAGGCCGCGCTCGCGCTCTCCAGCCGGGTGCAGGACGATGTGCTCGCGCCGTTCCTGCTCATCGCCCGCGCCGCAATCAAAGGGCAGCCCTGCCCCGACGACGAAGCGCTGGCCCGCGCCTATGGCACGCGCTCGGTAGGTCGAATCCGGCGGTTGCTGGATTATCTGGAGAAGGGTGACCTCATTGTCGTGCGGACCGACTTCGGTGGGCGGCGCTCGGTTGGCATTCCCGAACTCGGACTGACCACCGCCCCCGCTGAAGGCTGACCGCCGCCAGGATGGCGCTAAGCAGCGGCTGGCGGAGACTTTTGCATCGCCTCATAGGCCCGGCGCAGCAGTTGCTGCAGCGTCTTCACCTCTTCCTCAGACAAGGCATCATGAATCGGCTGCTCGACGTCCTGGGCGCGGGCGATCATCTGCGCGGCAAGGCGCTGGCCTTCGGGCGTGAGCGACAGCGTGTTGCGCCGCCGGTCCCGCGTCGAGCGCATCCGGCGGGCAAGACCGCGGGCTTCCAGATCGTCGATGATCGCCACCATCGCCGAGTCGTCCATCGCGACTTCCCGCGCGATTTCGGATTGGGAGCAATCGGGATTCGCCTCGATCAGTGCCATGGTGGAGAGGGCGCCGTGGCGCAGACCGAATGACGAATAGACGTCCACGATCCGCACCGACAGCTCATTCCGTAACAGCCGAACGACTGTGCCTACTGCCTGATCGAGCGCACCCCAGTTCAGGCCGGTCTCCTCCGGCCGCTTCCCGTCTTTCATAACACTCCCCTTCGACCCGGTGCCTTATTGGCTTGCCGCTGTGTAACTTATAGCAATGATTGTGGTGCCCGACTATTTGGATCGTCGATTACTGGGGGCTACTCAAAAAAGGCGATGCTGCGGCATTCGATGCTCTCGCGCGGCACCGCGTTGGGCAGGCTGTCATCCCAGAATGCCGTATGCGGTACCCGCCAGGCGCCGCTGCGGTCGCTATCGTGGAATTTGAACAGCAGGGCTTCGTCCCGCACCATGTTGGAGAAATACCACCAGCGGTGAGCGGGATTGTGCCGGAAGATGTGCGCAGCCGGTTGGCGATCATCGTCCATCGGCGCGAACATGGCGTCGCCTTCGGGGATCTTGTCGACGATCCACAGGATATTGGTGGTGCCCTCATCATCGCCGACACTGCGCGCATCGCACAGGGCCAGCGGACAATCCTGTGGCGGCGGCGAATAGCTGCGCCAGAAGCTGGAGACGATGAACCGGCGGAACCCCGGCCCGTCCGGACGGGCCTTGCGATAGGCGATCTCGGCGGCGCGCTGCTGCCGGGCGGGGTCGGTATCGACATGCACCTCGCCAGCAGGCGGCTGCACGCCCTCGGCATGGCGATAGGGCGCATCCAGCTTCTTCTGCCGGCTGGCAAGATCGCCGGACGTGCGGATCATCCAGCCACCGACGACGACGAGATCGGCGCCGGTTGCCTGTTGGACATAGCGGGAGACCTCGCCCGGGTAGACGCGATTGACCTCATCCCGGTCGGTGAAATCGGCGACGTCACTCGGCGCATCGAGCAGCACGAAGCCCTGCCGATCGAGCGTAAAATGCGGACGGATGGCGCGCGCGTCGCGGATCGTGACGGGGAATGGCCCGTAGCGGCCGGTGTTCACCTCCACCCCGGCGGAGACGAACCGCCGATTGATCGCGGGGCCGGGCAGCAGATATTGAAGCTGCGCCTCGACGCTGCGCACCGTGGCTTCGGGATCCATGACCTCATTACTCATTATCTGCTCTCCTAAGCGACGCCCGACTCTTTTGCCGCACCATGGCAGGCTATCCCGCTCCCCCGCAAGCGCCTGCATCGGCAACTATTCTTCGGCGCCTCTTGGCGAACGCGCGCCCGCCTGTCATGGCTGGCGCGGGATGAGTTTGACTAACAATCCATCGGAGGGAGGAGCCAGCATAGCGTCGGACGACGCCGCGGCCTTGCGTCGCTCGCGGCTGGCCGCTGTCGTTCTGGCCGCGACGTCCTTCATGGTCGCCATTGATTTGATGGTACTACTGACCGCGCTGCCGCGCATGGCTCAGGACTTCGCCGTGCCGTTGACCCTGCTGAGCGCGACGATCACCATCTACATTCTCGTCACCGTGCTGGTACTGCCGATCAGCGACTGGGTGGGCAAGCGCTTCGGCACGCGCCGGGTCTGCACGCTTGCCATTCTTGGGTTCGTGCTGGCCTCGCTGGGGGCTGGCCTGTCGCCCAATCTTCCGGTCTTTCTGGCGATGCGGATGTGTCAGGCGGCCTTTGGCACCCTGATCGTGCCGGTGGGCAGCATCGCCCTGCTCAGCATCACGCCCAAACGCTACCTTGTCACGGCGATGACGATCAGTTCCACCCCGGCCCTGATCGCGCCGGTGATCGGCCCGCCCATCGGCGGCCTCATCACCACCTTTCTGGACTGGCGCTGGGTGTTCTTCCTGAACGTGCCCACAGGTCTCCTCGCCTTTGTCCTCACCCTGCGCTTCATCCCCAATATCCATGCTGTGGAGCGAAGGCCCTTTGACGGGCGCGGCTTTGTACTGGTCGGCGGGTTCCTCGCCTGCATCATTGCCGGGTTCGAGCGGCTGGGCGCCAAGGGCGGCGGCTGGCAGCAAGGGCTGCCGCTGATCGCGCTCGGGATTTTCCTGGGCTGGCTGTGCTGGCGACACATCCGCCGCGTGCCCCACCCGGTCGTTCCGCTCGATGCGCTGCGCCACCGCAGTTTCTTCGTTTCCACGATCGGCGCGGGAATGCCGGCGCGCACGGCCTTCATGGCGACGGCGTTCATCATCCCGCTGATGATGCAGGTCGGCCTCGGCCTCACCGCCTTTCAAGCCGGGCTGCTGCTGCTTGCCCAGAATGCCGGCGACCTGGCGCTCAAGGCGATCGCCACGCCCTCGGTACGGTGGCTCGGCATCCGGATGGCGCTGACCAGCGGGGTGGTGACCATGGCGCTCTCCTTTGCCGCCTGCGCGCTCCTGACCCCGACCATGCCCTTCTGGCTGCTGGTGGCGATCATGGTCTTCGTCGGCATGGCCCGCTCGGTCCACATGACCGCGATCATGGCGCTGCGCTTTGCCGACGTGCCGCAAAGCGAAGTCGGCGGCGCGACGGTGCTCGGCAATATCGCCAACCAGATTTCGCAGGCGCTGGCGATTTCCGCCGCGGCCGCCCTGCTCAACCTGCTCTCGCTTGGTGTCGCGGAACCGACCCTCGCCGATTTCCAGATCGCGATGCTGGTCTTTGCGGGCCTCGCGCTGGCCGCCGCGCCTTTCTATGCGCGCCTTGCGAAGGATACCGGCGCCGCCGTGACCGGGCGCGAGACGCGGGGCCTGCGCGCGATTCGCAGCGAGGAGGTTTAGATGAGTGCTACAGCCTCCGCGCGACCCCGCTGCTTTTCCGTCTGCGTCAAAGCGTGGCTCTATCTCAGTCAAAGCCTCGCTTCGGGCAAAAGGATAGTGAGCTTCCTAGCCAACGGACGGACGGGGCGCTCCATGAGAGCCTTGCGCCGCGTCGTCTGGCTGCCGGTCATTGCGTCCCAACGGCGAAAGCCGCCCGACCTTTCCGCCTGACAGAGGCGGGCAGGCGGCTCACGCGGGGACGAAGAAACGACCGGCAAAGCGAAGAGGAGGGGAGATTCACCAATGAACAAAGTTCGTCATAACCGCGCACGCACCGTGTCGCGCATGGCGCTGAGCGCCGGGACCATGTTGTCCGGCGTGCTGATGCTCGCAATGCCCGCAATGGCCCAGACTGCCGCGCCGCAGGGCGCCGCTGAGGGCAATGTCGACGACATCATCGTCACCGCGCAGATGCGCGCGCAGAATGTGCAGGACATTCCACTGGCAATCACCGCCATCAGCGGCGACCAGCTCGAAGCCCGCAGCCAGACGCGCCTAACCGACATCACCGCGCAGGCACCGAACGTCATCCTGCAGCAGAACCCCTCGGGCTCGGGCAACTCGATGCGCGCCTATATCCGTGGCGTCGGCCAGGGCGATGCCAGTCCCTCGGTGGAGCCAGGCGTGGGTATCTATGTCGACGATATCTATTTCGGCACCGTCACGGCCTCGGCCTTCGACTTGACCGACCTCGAGCGCGTCGAAGTGCTGCGCGGCCCGCAGGGCACGCTTGCCGGCATGAACTCGCTGGGCGGCGCGGTGAAGCTCTACTCGCGCAAGCCCGAAGGCCGAGGCGGCTATGTCGAACTGACCGCCGGCTCGCTCAACCGCCGCGACATCAAGGCGAGCGCCGACTTCACCGTGGTGCCCGATGCCGTGTTCGCCCGCATCACTGGCGTGTCACGCAACCGCGATGGCCATGTCACGCGCTACGATTATGCCTGTCTCAACCCCAACGATCCCTATGTGCAGCCGGGCACCAGCGTGGTGCAGCCGGGCGGCGCGGCGATCCCCAGCCTAGCATCGGGCGGCAATTGCAAGCTCGGCACGCTGGGCGGCCAGAGCATGTACGCCGTGCGCGGATCCTTGCGCATTGCGCCGGTGGGCAGCCCGCTGGAGATCAACCTGTCGGGCGATTACACCCACGACACCTCCACGACGCAGGCCTCCGTGCTCATCGCCAGCGCCGAGCTGACTGGGCGGCAAAATAACAGCATTCCCTATCAGGGCGCGCCGTTCGACAACCGCTTCGTGACCTACGGCCAGTATCGTCGCGCCGGCGCGGTGCTGAACGATCCCTATGCGACCTACGCCAACTTCTACGATCCGGGCGTGACCTATCGCGCGGCGACGACGGCGTCTGCGGGTGGCCCCGGCACGGCCGGCGCGCCCAATGGCCCAACCTATGCCGAACCCCTGAGCGGTGTGAAAGGCTGGGGCGTGTCCGCCGAGATCAACTACACGCTGGGCGACAATCTCGCGCTCAAGTCGATCACCGGCTACCGCAAATATGATTCGCGCAGCTCGGACGACAACGACAACTCGCCGATTGCCTTCATCGGCGGCGTCTACAGCGACTTCTCGCACAAGCAGTTCAGCCAGGAACTGCGCCTCTCGGGCAAGGTGCTGGACGATGCGATCTCCTTCACCATCGGCGGTTTCTATTATGATGCAGACACGCGCTATAACGCCCGCATCCACACGCCGTTCTCGGGCTTCGGCGAATATGCCGTTTCCCCCTGCGGTGGCGCGCTCCCGGCGTGCGTGATCGCCAAGCCGACCTTCTCGTTCATCAACGACGATACAGCCAGCCTGCGCACCTATGCCGGCTTCGGTAACGTTGCGTGGAACATCACGCCGGCCCTGACGCTGGAAGCCGGCATCCGCGTGAGCCACGAGAAGAAGGACTATCTCTACAACCGCCTCAACCCCAATGGGGTCGGCGACTATCTGCCGCTCAGCAACGCCACCAATCCGCTGACCGGCCAAGTGGGTACCTACAAGGAAACGCTGACCGACTATCGTGCGGCGCTCTCCTACAAGATCACGCCCGACATCATGGCCTATGCGCAGTTCGCGACCGGCTTCAAGGGTGGCGGCGTGGCACCCCGTCCGTACAGCTTCCAGCAGATCCGCCCGTTCGGCGCGGAAAAGCTGAAGTCATATGAAATCGGTATCAAGGCGGACCTGTTCGACCGGCTGCTGCGGATCAACGCCAGCGGCTTCCGCATGGACTATACCGACTATCAGGGCATTCCGCAGGTCTGCCTCGACTCCAACAACAATCCGCTCCCGGTCAACCAGGGCGGCGTACCCGGCCTGTGCGGCCAGTATCTGAATATCGGCGATGCCCGCGTGAACGGCTTCGAGCTGGAAACCACGCTGCGCCCGGTCGAGGGTTTCACCATCGACGGTTCGCTCAGCCTCACCGACTTCAAGTTCACCTCCATCAACTATCCCACGACCTCCATCGTCGTCGGCGCGAGCCGGCCCGGCGTGGGCAAGTGGAAGTGGAGCCTGGGCGCGCAGTATCAGGCTGATCTGGGTGATGTTGGCACGCTGACGCCGCGCATCGACGTCTCCTATACGGACGGCTATTGCGGCGACTTCCTCTGCACACCGATCGCCATCGTGGACAGCTACACGCTGGCCAATGCCCGCTTGACTTATGAGACTGTGGACAAGGACTGGTCGGTCGCGCTGGAAGTGACCAACCTGTTCGACAAGCTGGTCTACCTCAACAAGTTCACGAACGCCTGGTATGCGACGGCTCAGCCCGGCCTGCCGCGCCAGTGGGCCGTGACCGTGCGCCGCAAGTTCTGATCAAGCGGTGCGCAACACAGATTGATCCGATAGAAAGAAGAGGAGAGGGGCAACCCTCTCCTCTTTGTCGCTGGGGCGACGACAGAATGATAAATTGGGAGAGTGGCATGACATATTGGCGGACCGGTTCGAGCGCATTCCTTCTGTCCCTGCTGGCGATGACCGTCCCGGCGGCCCTCCAGGCCCAGCCGAGTTCAGCGCCGCCGCCGGGCGTGGGCGCCGATCTCGCCGCACAGGCCGCCGTCCAGATGATGGAAGAAAGCCGGGCGCCAGACAGCACAGGCACCGGGCCATACAAGGCCATCAAGCGGCAATATGAGAATTTCCCCGGCTTCGTCGTCTATCAGCCCGCCGACCTGAGCGCGCTGGGCGCTCGCAAGATGCCGGTCTATGTGTTCGGCAACGGCGCCTGCACCGAAGATGGCGCCTCATCCCGCCAGCATTTGCTGGAGGTCGCCTCCCATGGCTATCTCGTCATCGCGCCGGGCGGCATCTACAGCGGCCCGGGCGTGACCGTCACGCCGCAGAGCTGGGAGCAGCATCGCGACAAGACGCGCTACCAGCAGCTCGGGCAGGCTATCGACTGGGCTGCGGCCGAGAATGGCCGCGCGGGCAGCCCGTTCAAGGGCAAGATCGACACTGCGCATGTCGCGGCCTCCGGTTATTCCTGTGGCGGCATTCAGGCGCTCAAATATGCCGGCGACAAGCGCGTCAGCACCTTCGTCATCATGAACAGCGGTATCATGAACGGTCCGGTCCCGGGCGGCTCGGGCGAGATGTCTGCGCAGAAGAGCCTGCTCCAGAAGATCGACAAGCCGACCCTCTATGTGCTCGGCGGCAAGACGGACATCGCCTACCCCAATGGCATGGACGATTATGCGCGGCTCACCCACATCCCCTCCGCCGTGATCAACACCGACGTGACGCACGCTGGCACCTACGCCGAGCCGAATGGCGGACGCGCGGCACAGGCCGTGGTGGCGTGGCTGGACTGGCAATTGCGCGGCGACAAGGCGGGGCGGACGTGGTTCGTCGGGGAGGATTGCAAGCTGTGCAGCGATCCTGCGTGGACGATCGAGAGCCGCAAGCTGGACACGCTGCCATGAGCCGGTTGTTGCGGGCAGCGCTGGCTCTGGCGCTGATCGCGCCCGGTGTGGCGATGGCGCAGCAGGGTGGCGCTTCTGACAGAGCGCTCGCCCAGCGCGTGCAGGTGCTGGAAGACCGCGAGGCGATCCGCCGCGCGATCATTGCTTATGGCGAATATCTCGATGCGCGCGATTATGCCGGCTATGCCGGGCTGTTCGCCAGCGACGGGACTTGGTCCGGCGGGCTGGGCAGCGCCACCGGGCCGGCGGCGATCCAGAAGCTGCTTGAGGAGAAGCTGGGCAAGCCGGAAGCGGGCTTCGTCAACAAGCGCAGCTTCCACCTCGTCACCACCGAGGTGATTGACGTGACCGGCGACACCGCCATCGCTCGCTCCCGCTACATGTTCTACACCGCCGACGGGGAGGGCCGCCCCGCGACCACGCTGGCCGGGCGCTATGTCGATCATTTCGTGCGCGAGAACGGCGCCTGGAAGATCAAGACGCGGACCAGCCATGGCGTGATCCCATGGCGCGATGGCGACAATCCAGAGCGCCCGCCGCTGCCGCCGCAATTGCAGGGCGCGGTGAAGAACTGAGGGGTGGGACAACTTCGCAGGCACGCGCAGTCACCCTTCGTCATTCCCGCGAACGCGGGAATCCATCTGCAACGCTGCTCGTCAGCGCGAAGCCGAACTGGATTCCCGCGTTCGCGGGAATGACGGGGGTTGGTGCAGGCTGGCGCGCCCCGGCGCCTCATTCCTCGCGATGAGTGCGCAGCTCATCGCCCCGGATGGTCGCGACATGGAGCACATTGGTGGACCCCGGCGTACCGAAGGGCACACCGGCGAGCACGATGATCTTGTCGCCCGCCCCCGCAAAGCCGTGGCGCATGGCCATGCGCTTGGCCTTGCCGATCATTTCCTCAAAGCTGCCGATATCCTTGGTGCGCACGGCGTGGACACCCCACATGAGGCCCATGCGCCGGGCGGTATCCATGCGCGGGGTGAGCGCCAGGATCGGTGCGCCCGGCCGCTCACGCGCAATGCGCCGCACAGTGCTGCCAGAGGTGGTGAAGCACACGATGACCTTGGCCGAGACCGTGTTGGTGATGTGCTGGCTGGCGCCGGCCAGTGCGTCAGACGTTGTCGGGTCCGGCATGGTCTTGGTGAAGTGCAGCCGGTCCAGATAGCCCGGATCATGCTCGACGCTGTGGGCGATGCTGTCCATCATCGCCACGGCTTCCTCCGGCCAGTCGCCCGCCGCCGTCTCCGCCGAGAGCATCACTGCATCCGCGCCGTCATAGACCGCCGTGGCGACGTCCGACACCTCGGCGCGGGTCGGCGTGGGCGCCTTGATCATCGATTCCAGCATCTGCGTGGCGACGACCACCGGCTTGCCCAAGCGCCGGGCGCTCTCCACGATCTGCTTCTGCAGCGGCGGCACGGCATAAGGCGGCAGCTCGACGCCGAGGTCGCCACGGGCGACCATCACCGCGTCGGACATCTCGACGATTTCCTCCAGCCGCCCAAGCGCGGCCGGCTTTTCGATCTTGGCGAGCAGATAGCCATAGCCGCCCATCAGCTTGCGCGCCTCGGCAAGGTCATCGGGCCGCTGGACGAAGCTAAGCGCGATCCAGTCCACGCCGGCCTCGATGGCGAAGGAGAGATCGCGCCGGTCCTTCTCGGTCATCGCCGCCATCGGCAGCACGACGTCCGGCACGTTGACGCCCTTGCGCTCGGACAGCGAGCCGCCGACCTCGACCAGCGTATCGATGACATCGTCACGCACCGCCCGCACGCGCAGGACAAGCTTGCCGTCATCGATGAGCAGGCGCATCCCTTCCTGTGCGGCCGCGAAAATCTCCGGGTGCGGCAAAGCGACGCGGCTGCTGTCGCCGGGCGCGGGGTCGCGATCCAGCCGGAAGGCGGCGCCCTTTTCCAGAAAGACCGCACCCTGCGCGAAGGTGCCGATCCGCAGCTTCGGTCCCTGCAGGTCCGCGAGAATGGTGGTCGGGCGGCCGAACTCCTTTTCGAGTCCCCGGATGATGGCGACATTGGCGGCATGAACGTCGTGCGTGCCGTGGCTCATGTTCAGCCGGAAGGCATCGGCGCCGGCCAGGAACAGCTTGCGGATCATCACCTCGCTGCTGCTCGAAGGACCGAGGGTCGCCAGAATGCGGACCTTGCGGGTGCGGGGAGTGAGCTTCTTCATTTGGCCTCTTGCTTCGGTGCGTTCTCTGCCCACATGGCGAATGCCGGGGCGGCCACCCGGCGTGGCCCGAGGTTGGAACCGGACATGAAGGTGCAAGCAATGACGATAGACACGCTCGATGACAAGACAGCGGCAGAAGCTTTTCGCCGGCTCGTCCACCATCTGCGTCACCGCACCGATGCGCAGAATGTCGATCTGATGGGTCTGGCGGGCTTCTGCCGCAACTGCCTGGCCGACTGGGTGGCCGAGGCCGACGGCACGCTGGACAAGGCCGCTGCACGCGAACTTATCTACGGCATGCCGCAGGATGAGTGGAAGACGCGCTACCAGACCGAGGCGACGCCTGAGCAGCTCGCGCGGATGAAGGACAGCGTCGCGAAGAACAATCACTGAGCGACGTCACGTCTAAAAAGGCATTTCTCAAGCGGCGCGCGATCCCCTAAAGCGCGAACATGCCTGCGCGCATGATCCGCACTGATACCGGCACCGCACCGGGCCGAGGCCTGATCGCCGGGCTGCTGGCGCTTGTGCTGCTCGCGCGGCTGCTGGTGCCGGCCGGTTTCATGCCCGCCGTGCAAAACGGTCCCGCGGTCGTGCTCTGCACTGGCGCCGGCATGGATCGATGCGGACGGCACCGTCCGCAAGCAGCCGGACAAGCAGAACACCGCCCCGGATGCGCCCTGCGCCTTTGTCGGGATCGGTGCCTCGCTGGACAGCATCCCGCCCGCGATCGCGCGGGTCGCCGTGACGATAGTGACGGTACCCATCCTCAGCCCGAGCACGGCCGTGAGCATCGGACGCGGTCTGGCGGCGCCGCCGCCCCCGCAGACCGGCCCGCCGCATCAGCCCTGACGCTGCCATCGCTGTCGCCTCGCGTGACATCCTCATTTCGGCACGCGCCCGCGCGCTGCCCGTCAAGGCTGATCCTTTCATGACCCGATTGCTCTACTGCTGCGCAGCCATGCGCCGCCCTCCCCTCGCCCGTGCGCCATTGTCCGCCGGAGGCCGCCGATGAGCGCGCGCTCCACGACCGGCGGCGGCTTCTATCAGGCCGTCTGGCGCTGGCATTTCTATGCCGGGCTGATCGTCCTCCCGATACTGCTCTGGATGGCGATGACCGGGGCGCTCTATCTCTACAAACCGGAAATCGAGCGGCTGGTCTATGCGGACTGGTCGCATGTGACGCCAAAGGATGCGCCCCAGCCGCTGAGCCAGATGATCGCCACCGTCGAGCGGGAATCCGGCCAGCAGGTGAGCCAGATCCAGCGGCCTGCCGAGCCGACAGAGAGCTGGCGCATGACCCTGCAGGGCGCGGACGGCGCGCGCCGGCTCGCCTTTGTCGATCCCTATCGCGGCACGCTGCTCGGCACCACGCAGGCCGGCGGCGTCATGCAGACCGTGCGCGATCTGCACAGCCTGATCATCACCGGACCGGTGGGCAATGCGCTGGTGGAGATCGTCGCCGGCTGGGCGATCCTGCTGGTGCTGAGCGGGCTTTACCTGTGGTGGCCCCGGCGCGGCAGCCCGGTCGTCGGCCTGCGCGGGCAGGCGCGTGGGCGACTGTTCTGGCGCGATCTGCATGCCTCGACCGGCTTGCTCGCCGGTGCGGTGATCCTGTTTCTGGCGATCACCGGCCTGCCCTGGTCCGGCTTTGCGGGCAAGCAGTTGCAAGGGTTCGTCGCCCGTGCGGAGCTGGGCCGCCCCAAGGCGCCCGGTCCCAATCCCTGGGAGGCGCCGGCACCACGCGCGCATCACGGCCACGGCCATGACGAGGGCGCAAAGCAGAGCCTGCCCTGGTCGATGCAGGAGGCAGCGCCGCCAGCCGCATCGGGCCGCGACGACATCGGCGTAGACCGGGCCGCGGAGATCGCCAGCAAGCGTGGCCTCGCCGCCCCTTGGACGCTCACCCTGCCGATGGCGGACGGTGCGCCCTATCTCATGTCGCAGACCGTGCGCCGGGCGCAGGATGCGCGCGCCATCTACATCGATCCGGCGAGCGGCGCGGTCCTGCAGGATGCCCGCTTTGCCCATTTCGGCATCGGCGCGCGCGCCATCGAGTGGGGCATCGCAACCCATCAGGGCCAGCAATATGGCGAGGTCAACCGCACGCTGATGCTGCTCGGTTGCCTCGCGCTGATGCTGCTGTGCCTGACCGCGCCCGTGCTCTGGTGGAAACGCCGCAAGAACGGGCGGCTGGAGGCCCCTGCCCGGCCCGCCGATCCCCGCAAGGCGCGCGGCGTCGCGGCGATCATGCTCGCCATCGGCCTGTGCCTCCCCCTGACCGGTCTCACGCTGGCGGCCGCCTTGGCGCTCGACATGCTGATGGGACGCTGGCGAAGCCGAGCCGCCATGGCGGGCTGATCGAGCGATGAGTCGTGATACCGCCGGAACAAGGGCGGTTGTACGGCGTTATTCAGCACGAGCCGGCGCGATACGTGCCGGTCGCTTGTTTGATATTACGAGGATGAGTCCGATGAAGAAGATCCTGCTCGCCACGGCGCTGATGGCGTTTGCGATGCCCATGGCACCGGCCATGGCCGATCCGCCACACTGGGCGCCCGCGCACGGGAAGCGCGCGAAAGACCGGGACAATGGCCGCGCCCTTTCCCATAACGACCGCATATGGCGCGGCGACGATGGCCGGTACCGCTGCAAGCGCAATGACGGCACGACCGGTCTGCTGATCGGTGCCGGCGTCGGCGCGCTCGCCGGCCGCGCGATCGACACGAAGGGTGACCGCACAGTTGGCACCTTGCTCGGTGCGGTTGGCGGTGGCCTGCTCGGTCGCTCGATCGACCGGGGCGAAGTGCGCTGCCGCTGATCCTCCGAAAATCTGAAGATCATGGATGCCTGCTTTCTCCCGAGAGCAGGCATCTTTGCCATTTACAGCAGGCGCCACGCTCGCTAGAGGCGCGCGCCATGTCCATGATGATCGTTCAGCCGATTATTACCAAACCGACCCGCATCAGCGGGGCGGTTCGGATGCGCGCGGCCTAAAGAGCCACGATCAGCCGGACAGGAAGCCCCGCGAAGTGCGCGGGGCCGACTTTCCAGACGAAAGCCTGACCGCCGCGTCCTTCAATCAACAGGAAGGAACGTATAGATGGTTGCCCGCTTTTCCCCCGATGCCCGCCTGAATGTCGGCGTGGTCGGCGCCACCGGCCTGGTCGGCTCGATGATGCGCCAGTTGCTCGCCGAGCGCGATTTCCCGGTCGGCACGCTGCGTCTGTTCGCCTCGGCCCGCTCGGCCGGCGCGCAGGTCGAGTTCAAGGGCCAGCAAGTGACGGTGGAAGATGCCGCGACCGCCGACTTCGCCGGCCTCGACATCGTGTTCTTCTCCGCGGGCGGCTCCACCAGCAAGGCGCTGGCGCCCAAGGTCGCGGCAGCGGGCGCCATCGTGGTCGACAACAGCTCGGCCTGGCGCTCCGATCCGGAGGTGCCGCTCGTCGTCTCCGAAGTGAACCCACATGCGCTGGCAAACCTGCCCAAGGGCATCGTCGCCAACCCCAATTGCACGACCATGGCAGCAATGCCGGTGCTCAAGCCGCTGCATGAAGCCGCCGGCCTCAAGCGCCTGATCGTCGCCACCTATCAGGCCGTCTCCGGTGGCGGCATGGAAGGCATCGACGTGCTGGCGCGCCAGATCGCCGCCGTGGGCGATAAGGGCGCCGCGCTCGCCTTCAACGGCAAGGCCGACTTCGTGCCCCAGCCCGAGAAGTGGGCGGTGCCGATCACCAACAACATCGTGCCGCTCAATTATGTGCTGGGTGAGGACGGCTATACCGAGGAAGAGCTGAAGCTGCGCGACGAGAGCCGCAAGATCCTCGAAATTCCCGGCCTGCCCGTCTCCGGCACCTGCGTGCGCGTGCCCGTGTTCACCGGCCACGGCCTCTCCATCAATGCCGAGTTCGAGCGGCCGATCGATGCGGAGACAGCGCTGGCGCTGCTCGGCAAGGCGCCGGGCGTGGTGGTGAGCGATGTGCCCAACGCACTCGACGCGACGGGCGCGGACCCGGTGTTCGTCGGTCGCATGCGCCCGGACCGCACGGTTGAGCATGGCCTCGCCATGTTCGTCGTCGGCGACAACCTCCGCAAGGGCGCCGCGCTCAATGCCGTGCAGATCGGCGAAGTGCTCGCCGGGCGCTAAAACCCACATCGTGCCTCCCCGGCCCTGGGTCGGGGAGGACACAGAGCGTGCTGCCCTCAGAAGCGCTTGCTCAGGAAGAAGCGCTGCTGACCGACGGGATGATCGTCCAGCGTGCCGAACACGCTAAAGCCCAGCTTCTCGTAAAAGCCGCGCGCCTGAAAGGCATAGGTGTCGAGCCAAATGCCGACACAGCCATGGGCGCGCGCCACCCGCTCCGCCTCGGCCATCAGCGCCTTGCCATGGCCGCCGCCGCGATGCTCCGGCGCGATGGCGAGAAGCTCCACGAACATCCAGTCGTAGGAGCATTTGCCCCAGATGCCGCCCACCCGCCCGCCCTGCTCGTCGGTCAGCAGAATGGCGATAGGGCGGATATTCGGATTCCCCGCTTGCGCGATGTTATAGGCCAGCAAGGGTGCGAACACGGCATTGCGGTCGGCCTCGGACGGCTGTTCGGATACGGTGATATGAAGCGGCATAGGCTGATTAGTAGGTCGAATGCAGGGCATGGCAAGGCTGACGACCGGCTCGGCGGCGCGGCCGAAATCGCATGCCGACGCGAGCATACTTGCTTTTTCCACAAACGCCCTCTATGTGCATCGCAGCATTCGGCGCCAGGACTAGTGATCCGGCGCAATCCCGCGCAGCGTGAGGCCCCGCATCTTGCACAAGGGCCGCCGGGACGGACGGATGCGAGAATCGCTCAAGCTTCCTTATTCACGCAGGGTCGCCCGTTTGGAGACCACTGCTGCGCCCGCTCGCGACAGACGCGAGGGCGACGCATGTCATATCGAAAGTCTATTCATGTCTTTTTTCAATGAGCTTGGCCTTGCCGAGCCTATCCTCCGCGCCCTTGAGACCAAGGGTTATGCGGACCCTACGCCGATCCAGCAGCAGGCCATTCCGGCGCTGATGCAGGGCCGCGACCTGCTCGGCATCGCGCAGACCGGCACCGGCAAGACCGCAGCCTTCTCGCTGCCCTCGCTGCACCGGCTGTTCAACAATCCCCAGCCCCGCAAGCCGGCCTCCTGCCGGATGCTGGTGCTCTCGCCCACCCGCGAGCTGGCGGCGCAGATCGCCGAGAACATGCGGGGCTATGCCAAGTATCTCAGCCTCAACGTGCAGGTCGTCTTTGGCGGCGTGCCGGTGGGCAAGCAGGCCCGCGCGCTGGTGCCGGGCACCGACATTCTGGTCGCGACGCCGGGCCGCCTGCTCGACCTGATCGACCAGCGCGCGCTGACGCTGCGCAATGTCGAGATCTTCGTGCTCGACGAGGCCGATCAGATGATGGACCTGGGCTTCATCAAGCCGCTCACGCAGATCGCCAAGATGCTGCCGGCCGAGCGCCAGAGCCTGTTCTTCTCCGCGACCATGCCGCAGGCGATCGCCGAGCTGGGCAAGCGCTTCATCAACGATCCGGTCAAGGTCGAGGTTGCGCCGCAATCCACCACCGCCGAGCGCGTGGAGCAATATGCGACCTTCATCGACCAGAAGGAGAAGCAGGCGCTGCTGACCCTGCGCCTGCGCGATGCCATCGCGTCCGGCGCGCTCGACCGGGCGCTGGTCTTCACCCGCACCAAGCATGGCGCGGACCGCGTGGCGCGGCACCTCGTCGCCGCCAAGATCAGCGCAGCGGCCATTCACGGCAACAAGAGCCAGGGCCAGCGCACTGCTGCCTTGCAGGGCTTCCGCACCGGGAGCGTGCAGGTGCTGGTTGCGACCGACATTGCCGCGCGCGGCATCGACGTGTCGGGCGTGAGCCATGTCTTCAACTTCGAGCTGCCCAATGTCGCCGAGCAATATGTCCACCGCATCGGCCGCACAGCCCGTGCCGGCGCCGATGGTATTGCGATGAGCTTCGTCGCGCCGGACGAGAAGCCCTATCTGCGCGACATCGAGAAGCTGACCCGCGTCAAGCTGGCGGTGATGCCGCTGCCCGAGGACTTCGTGGTAGAAGCCCGCCGTCTGCCGCTGCCCTCCAAGGCGGCTGTGGCCGAAGCCGTCGGCGATGCCGATGGGCGCCGGCAAGGACGGGGCCAGGGTCGAGACCAGGGCCAGGGCCGTCGCCCCGAGTCGCAGCAGCGCCGCGATCGCCCGGAACGCGGCCGGTCCGACGACCGTCGCGAAGCCGGCGCCGGCGCACCGCGCCATGATGGACGGGGTGAGGGACGCGGCGAGCGCCCAGCCCGCTTCGATCGCGCACCCGGTCAGGATGGCCAGCGCCGGAATGCCGGTGAACGCGGCGAACGCCCCTTCCGTGGCGAGCGGGACGGCCAGACCGCCCGCCCGGCGCGCGCGCCTCGCGATGGGCAGGACGCCCAGCGCGGCGGCCAGCGCAATCCCGGCGGCCGCTATCATGATGGCCACGCCCCGAACCGGCCCGGCTTCGACCCGCTGGCCCAGCGCCCTGAACCTGCCGCGACCATGGATGCCGAGCGCCTGCCCAAGCGCCTGCGCCCGGTCTATGCTGCCGCATCGGGCGAACAGCGCCAGACGGACACCCGCTCCGAGGGGGATCGCGCCCGCAAGCCGGGCGGTCAGCGTCCGCGCCACTTCGGCGGCGGACGTCCGCAAGGCAATCCCGGTGGCGGTCGTCGCAGCGGCGCCGGCCGCGCGGGCTGATCCGTCAGGCCGATATCATTGAGATCCGATGGGGGGGGAGCGCTGCTTCCCCCTCATTGCATTCCAGCTAGTGCAGATGGCGCAATTTATCAGGATTGCGCACCACATAGATGCCAATGATGCGCCCCGCCTCGATCTCGAAGGCGGTGGTCTGCAGCTCGCCATCGGCCTCGCGCGTCACGAACCCCGGCAGGCCATTGATGAGCGCCGTGCGCACAAGCTGCGAGCCATGCTTGCGAAACAGCACCGCCAGCGCCTTGTGAAACAGCAGCACATTGCGTCGCCCGAGAACCTCGGCGACCGCTGCCGAACGCTTGCCCCCGCCATCGGCATGCATGCTGACATCAGCGGCCAGCATCGCGCCGAGCGCGGTCATGTCGCCGGTGCGCGACGCCGCAAAGAAGGCGCTCGCGATCTCCAGACCCCGCTGCTTCTCAACCTCGAAGCGCGGCCGCGACTGCCGCACGTGGTCCCGTGCCCGAGCGGCAAGCTGGCGACAGGCCGCCGGCTCCCGATCGATGGTGGCGGCGATTTCCTCGAACGAGACGCCGAACACATCATGCAGCAGGAACGCCGCGCGCTCGAGAGGTGAGAGCCGCTCCAGTGCGAGCATCAGCGGCAGGGTCACATCCTCCTGCCCATCCTCATCCTCGATGACCGGTTCGGGCAGCCATGGCCCGACATAATGCTCCCGCTGGACTCGCGCCGACTTGGCATGATCCAGGCAAAGCCGCGTGACCGTGCGACGGAGGAACGCCTCCGGCTCGCGCACTTCGGCACGGTCGACCCGCATCCAGCGAATGAATGCCTCCTGCACCACATCCTCGGCATCGGCGACCGAGCCGAGCATCCGGTACGCCACCCGCACCAGCCGGGGACGCAGCGGATCGAAGCTGATCGCTGCATCCTCCTGCTGATGAGGGGACATGGGATACCCTGCGCGCATCAGGCAGCCAGCTTGCGTGTCGCCGGGGTTTCGATCCACAGATCGAAGCCGACCGCGAGGCGGTTCCAGCCATTGATGATGTTGATCAGCAACGTCAGCTTCACCTGCTCTTCCTCGCTGAACTGGGCCGCGAGCTGTGCATAGGCTTCGGCCTTTCCGCCATGCCCTTCCGACAGACGCGTAAGCGCCTCGGTCCACGCCAGCGCGGCCCGCTCCCGTGCGCTATAGCATGGCGCCTCGCGCCAGACCGAGAGCAAGTAGAGGCGCTGCTCGCTCTCGCCCTTTTCGCGTGCTTCGGCGGTGTGCATGTTGAGGCAGTTGGCGCACTGGTTGATCTGCGAAGCGCGGGCCTTCACCAGCTCCACGAGCGCAGGCTCCAGGCTGTCGTTGATGGCAAGCGAGGTCGCCATCCATTGCTTGATGAGTGCGGGCGCGGCGGTGAAGGGATCGAGGCGTGCGGTCATGATCGTGTCTCCTGTCCATCGGGTTTGCACAGGCATGACGAGTGAGCGGGCGGCGATTGTGACATGGCGGGAAATTTTTTCTGCCGCCGGCGCAATGGCTACGCCGTCCGGTGCGATCGATGCCTAGACAGGGAGGGCAGCGGCTGGCTAGGACCGCGCATTCGATTCTGACACATTCCATCCGGAGACCTTGCAGACATGAGCGACAACATCGCCGCCGACCAGTTGCGCCTTCTCATCGAGCGCATCGAGCGCCTCGAAGAAGAAAAGAAGGGCATCTCGGACGACATCAAGGATGTCTATGGCGAAGCCAAGGCAACAGGCTATGACGTCAAGATCATGCGCCAGATCGTCCGCCTGCGGAAGCTGCCGCCGCATGATCGCCAGGAGATGGAGGCAATCCTCCAGACCTATCTGGCGGCCCTGGGCATGGAATAAGCCGCATGCGCGGCGAGAGGAGCGGAGAGATGGCCGATAATCCCTGGGGCAATGCCCCGACCGAGATGATCGTCACGACCACCAACAATATCGATGGCCGCACGGTGCAGCGTTATTGCGGTGTGGTGACGGGCGAAGTGATCGTGGGTGCCAATCTCTTCCGCGATCTCTTTGCCAGCGTGCGCGATATCGTTGGCGGGCGCTCGGGCGCTTATGAGGAAGTGCTGAGCCGCGCCCGCGAGGAAGCCATGGCGGAAATGCGCCAGCGCGCCGCCGCAGCCGGTGGCAATGCGATCATCGGCGTGGACCTGGATTATGAAGTGCTCGGCTCGGGCGGGTCGATGCTGATGGTCTCGGCCACCGGCACGGCGGTGCTGCTGTCCGATCCGGCCTAAGCCTGAAGCCGCTCAGGGCGCGGTCGGCGCCAGCGGCTTGAGCTTTCCGCGATTGAAATCCGGCACCGGAATCGGCGCATCGAGCATGGTCCATTGCGCGCCGACCAGCGCCAGCCAGCTCGTATAGGGATGCCAGTTGCCGTCCCGGCGCTGTTCCCACTGGCAATCGAAGGCGCCCGGCGCGTCACTGGTTTCCGCGCAGGTCACGGCGCGCAGATCACCGGCATCCACCGCCCCACTGCCATGATCCCGCAAGGCCTGCGAGAGCGCGTCCGGACTCGGCGCGGGTGGCGCGGCGGGCGCCTGTGCCGCCAGCGGCGCCCCGACCGGGAGGGCGAGCGCGACCAGCCCCGTAAGGACAGCCATGGCCGCGCCGTGCATGACGCCTGTTACTCCGCCGCCTTGGCCACGCCGACCAGAGCCGGGCGCAGCAGGCGATCCTTGATCATGTAGCCGGCCTGCATCTCCTGCACGATGGTGCCCGGCGCTGCGTCTGCGGAGGGCATCTCAATCATCGCCTGATGCTTGTTGGGATCGAGCGGCTCGCCCACAGAAGTGAACTTCTCCACGCCATGCTTGCGCAGCGCGCTCTCCATCTCCTTGCCGGTGGCATCGAGGCCGGCGATCAGGCCTTTCACCTTTTCATCCGCGCGCAGTTCGGCCGGAATGGCTTCCAGCGCGCGGCTGAGATTGTCGGCCACGGAGAGAATGTCGCGGGCGAAGGCGGTCGCGGCATAAGCGCGGGTATCGGCCAGTTCCTTCTCCAGCCGGCGACGGACATTCTGGGTATCCGCGACAGCGTAGAGCGTTTCCTGCTTGGCGTTGGCCAGATCTTCCTCCAGCGCGGCGATGCGCGCGGCGGCGATCTCCTCGCGGCTCAGCGTCTCGCCCGCGCCCTCGGCGATGTCAGCGGCCAGGGTCTCATTCTCATTGTTGGTCTGGTCAGTCATGTCTTCCGTCATTTCATCAATCTGCTGAGGGTCTGTGCGGTGAAGTCCACCATGGGGACGACGCGGGCATAGTTCAACCGGGTTGGGCCGATCACACCGACCACGCCGACCACCTGCCCGCCGGGTCCGCGATATGGCGCTGCTATGACCGAAGAGCCGCTCAGGGAAAAGAGCTTGTTCTCCGAGCCGATGAAGATCTTGGTCGCGGCACCGGCGCGGGCGCTGTCCAGCAGGCGGGCGATCTCGCTCTTGCCCTCCAGCTCATCCAGCAACTGGCGCACGCGCTCGAGATCAGCAGCGGATTGCTCGTCGAGCAGATTGGCTTGGCCGCGCACGATGAGCACGGGCCGGTCCTCGGTATCGCGACTCCACGCTGCCACGCCCCGCGCGACCAAATGGCGCGAAGCCTCATCGAGCGCCGTTTCCTCCGCTTCGATCTGTCCGCTCAGCCAGGCCTGCACCTCGCTCAGCGTGCGGCCGGTGGCGTGGGCGGAGAGATAATTGGCCGCTTCCACGAGCATCGATGGCGTCGTGCCCGGCGGCAGATCGACAATGCGGTTCTCGACGGTGCCATCCTGCCCGACCAGCACGGCCAGCGCCTGCCGGTCCGAAAGCCAGGCAAAACCGAACTGCTTGAGCAGCGTCTCGCGGCGCGGAACCATCACCAGCCCGGCGCAGGCAGACAGGCCCGAGAGCAGAGCCGAGGCGGCGTTGAGTGCTTCCTCGATCGGCCCTTCCCCGGTCAGCTGCCGCTCGATGGCGCGCTTCTCGTCCTCGGAGGGCTCGGCGACCTGCATCATGGCGTCCACGAACAGACGCAGGCCGGATTCGGTCGGCATCCGCCCCGCCGAGGTGTGCGGCGCAGCGAGCAACCCCGCTTCCTCGAGATCCTGCATCACATTGCGGATCGACGCCGGCGAGAGATTGAGCCCGCTCAACCGGCTGATCGTGCGCGAGCCGACCGGCGCCCCGGTGCCGATGTAGGATTCCACGACGACGCGAAAGATATCGCGCGCGCGATCGCTCAAAAGGTTGATGGGCGGCCCGGACATCCCCTGTATGTAGGACGCCGCGCGGCGCTGGCCAAGCGTCCTGTCTTCGGGCCTCTTTTCTTGATTTTAAGATTGTTTCCGTCTCAGAGACATTCAACTCCGCACACAGGTTTTCCATGCAGCGCCGCCACATCCAATCGCATACTGCTCTTCGCGGGATCGCGGCTTTGCTCGTGGTCTTGTATCACCTGCAGTTCGGCGCCGACTTTCGGTTCAGCTGGGAGCAATCCACGCCCTTTTTCACAAAGGGATATCTGTGGGTGGATCTCTTCTTCATCCTCTCGGGCTTCGTTATTGCCTATTCAACGCGGGCTGAAACGCGTCACACATTCCCATGGCCGGAGGTAAAGCGTTTCTGGCGTGCGCGATTTGCGCGCATTTATCCGCTGCACCTCTTCTGCCTCCTTCTGATGGCCAGCATCCAAACGAGCATTCTGGCTCTGAGTGCGATGGCCGGAAAGGACTATGGTGACCCCGACCTGTGGCGCGGGGACTCGTTGCTGAACTTCGTGGAGCAACTGTTCCTTATGAATGCCTGGGGCCTCACCGGCCGGATCGGATGGAACATCCCGAGCTGGTCCATCAGCGCAGAAGCCTTTGCCTATCTGCTCTTCCCCGCCCTCGCCTTGTTTTTGGCGCGCGGCGGGAAATATTGTGTCGCGGCGCTCCTTGCCGGTTCCGCTGCATTCTATGCCTATGCCGCGCTGACGAGCGGGAACCTCGATATTGTCAAAGGCCTGGCCATCGCGCGCTGTCTGGCCGGCTTTTCCCTCGGCATGATCCTGTATTGGCAGAGATCAGCGTTCGATCATCTCTCTAGCGGCTCCCTCGGACTGCTCCAGTTGATCGGCCTGGCGCTCATATCTGCACCTCTGATCGCCGGGCTGAACGACGTGATCGCGATCCCCGGCTTCTTCCTTCTGGTCGCCGCAACATGGCCCGACCGTGGTGCGTTGCCGAGACTTCTGGCCCGACCGTTCTTTCAATGGCTGGGCGAAATCTCCTATTCCATTTACCTCACCCACGTCGTTCTGCTGGGGCCGTGGCGCCTGATTGTTCCACCCATCACGGAACGCCTGCACATAGGGGACGCAATGGCGCGCGTGATCCTGATTGGTGGCGGTGTCCCGATGATCCTGCTTGCCTCCACCCTGACCTTCGTCTTCATCGAGCAGCCCGCTCGCGCGGCGCTGAACCGGAAATCGGCGCATTCATCATGATCCAGTGCAGGCGCGACCTTGCGCCTTGGTCCTGTGCTGATAAAGCCGGTCACCATCTTCCCAACCCGAAAGGCACTCAATCTATGCGCCCATCCGGCCGCGCCCCCGACGAAATGCGTACGATCGCCATGGAACCCGGTTTTACCGTCCATGCCGAAGGCAGCTGCCTCATTTCCTTTGGCGATACGCGGGTGCTCTGCACGGCGAGCGTGGAAGAGCGCGTGCCGCCGTTTCTGCGTGGAAAGGGTGAAGGCTGGGTGACGGCGGAATATGGCATGCTCCCCCGTGCCACGCACACGCGTGGGTCACGCGAGGCAGCCAAGGGCAAGCAGTCTGGGCGCACGCAGGAGATTCAGCGGTTGATCGGCCGCTCGCTCCGCGCGGTGGTGGACCTTAAGGCACTCGGTGAGCGGCAGATCACGCTCGATTGCGACGTGATCCAGGCCGATGGCGGCACCCGCACCGCCAGCATCTCAGGCGCCTGGGTGGCGCTGCGGATCGCAGTGGACAAGCTGCTCGCCAGCGGCGCGCTGACCACCGATCCGATCCAGGCCAAGGTCGCGGCGGTCTCCTGCGGCATCTATCAGGGCAATCCGGTGCTCGACCTCGATTATATCGAGGACAGCAATGCCCATGCCGACGCCAATTTCGTGCTGCTCTCCAACGGCAACATTGCCGAGGCGCAGGCGACGGCGGAAGGCGCGACTTACGACGAGGAAGCGCTGCTGCGCCTGCTGCGCCTCGCGCGTATCGGCTGCACCCAGATCTTCGCCGCGCAGGACTGCGCGACGGGGCGGTGAAGTCCTAACGCCCCCGTTCGTGTCGAGCGAAGTCGAGACACGGAAGGACTGTGCTGGACGTGTCTCGACTTCGCTCGACACGAACGGAAAGAGAGCGCTGAATGACCCGCAAACTCACACCCGGCAAGCTCGTCATCGCGAGCCACAATGAAGGCAAGGTGCGGGAGATCAGCGCGCTGCTCGGGCCTTATGGCATGGCGCCGGTGTCTGCCGGATCGCTCGGCCTGCCCGAGCCGGAGGAGACCGGCACCACCTTCGCGGAAAACGCCGCCCTCAAGGCGCTCGCCTCCGCCACTGCCTCCGGCCTGCCCGCGCTGGCCGATGACAGTGGCCTCGATGTGGCGGCGCTGGGCGGACGGCCCGGCGTCTACACCGCCGACTGGGCGGAGCGGCAGTGGTTCGAGGGCGAGCCCGGGCGCGACTGGTATATGGCGATGGGCAAGGTCGAAGGCCTGCTCTGCGCGCAAGGCCCGCAGGCGGACCGCAGCGCGGCCTTCGTCTGCACGCTCTGCCTCGCCTGGCCGGATGGCGAGACCGTTTTGTTCGAGGGTCGCGTCGCCGGCAGCCTTGTCTGGCCGCCGCGCGGCGCGCAGGGCTTTGGCTATGATCCGGTGTTCCTGCCGACCGGGGCGACGCAGACCTTTGGCGAGATGTCCATTGAGGCCAAGCAGGCGGTCAGCCACCGCGCCCGCGCATTCGAGCAACTGGTCACTGCGCTGTTCTGAAAGGACGCCCCGCGTTCAGCGCCCCGCGTAATCGACCGACGCGCGGTGCCCGTAGACATTGCCCGCCGGATCGTAGCGGCAGACCAGCACGTCCAGCGTCGCCGTGGGGTGGAGCGCGCAGCCGACGCGGCGCGTGCCGGCCCAGATGATCTGTGAATAATGGCCGACATCCGCCCAATTGCCGCTGCGCGAAATGTCCGGCACCGGCGCATCCAGGTAGAGCGCGCGCTCTTCCAGCCAGCTCTCCGCCATTTCCTCATAGGCATAGGCATCGCGGGTGCCGGCCCACAGATTCTCGCCATAGTTGCCCGCGCCGCCGGTTTTGTGATGGGCCGCAATCGGATCCGGCTCCTGCGCCAGCCGGGTGGCGCTCTGCGCCGCATCGGCCGCGAGTTCATCGCTCCACGCCAGCTTCGGCACGCCCCGCGCGGCGCGTTCGCCATTGTGAGCACCCAGCATGATATCGCGGAAATGCGCCGCATCGCGCGGCATGGCAGCAGAAGGCGCATCGCCAGCCAGCACGGGCGCCGGCGTCAGGGTGCAGAGCACGAGCAGGCCCATCGCCGCCCGCATACGCCGTCGCACCACTTCTCGCCCTTTGCCCGCGTCCATGTGCGTCCGCCGTTCCCCCTGCGGTTCCGGTGTGGAACCTAGCTCAGTATGAACGGTTGGGAAAACATTTTCTTCACCAATAAATTGCGTTAAATCATTGTTAATTAATATTTAACCATCAAACCGTGTCTTATTCGCCATGGGCTGACTTTGGCGCGCAGTCCGCTATAGCGGCGGCCATGGCCTCTCCCGCGCCGCTTGCCCTCTATATCCACTGGCCGTTCTGCGTGGCCAAATGTCCCTATTGCGATTTCAACAGCCATGTCCGCGATACGGTGGATCAGGAAGCGTGGCGCGCCGCGCTGCTCGCCGATCTGGCCCATGAGGCCGCGCTGCTGCCGGGGCGGACGCTGGGCAGCATTTTCTTCGGCGGCGGCACGCCCTCGCTGATGCCCCCCGAGACGGTGGCCGCCCTGATCGATGCGGCGACCGGGCACTGGGCGGTCGCGGACGACATCGAGATCACCATGGAGGCCAATCCGAACAGCGCCGAGGCCGCGCGGTTCGCGCAGGTGGCCTCTGCCGGCGTCAACCGCCTCTCGCTGGGCCTGCAGGCACTGGACGATCATGCCTTGCGCTTTCTCGGGCGGGCGCACGGCGTGGACGAAGGCCTCAGAGCGCTGGCGGCAGCGCAGGCTTGCGTGCCGCGCGTCAGCCTCGACCTCATCTATGCGCGCCCCGGCCAGAGCGAGGCGGACTGGGAGCGCGAACTGGCCCGCGCGCTCAGCTTCGGCACCGATCATCTCTCGCTCTATCAACTGACCATCGAGCCCGGCACGCGGTTCGAAACCGACGTGCGCCGGGGCACGCTGGTACCCGCCGATGCGGACCATGCCGCCACGCTGTTCGAGTTGACGCAGGCCATGACGCTGGCAGCCCGCCGCCCGGCCTATGAAGTCTCCAACCATGCCGCGCCGGGGCAGGAGAGCCGGCACAACCTCGCTTACTGGCGCTATGCCGATTATGCCGGTGTCGGTCCCGGTGCGCATGGTCGGCGCGGCGGCATGGCCACCGTGCGTCATCGCAAGCCCGAGAACTGGATGGCGGCGCTGCATCGCCATGGCCATGGCCTCGCCGAGGAGCGCGTACTGCCCGCCGGCGAACAGGCGGCCGAAGCGCTGATGATGGGCCTGCGCCTTGCCGAGGGGATCGATCTGGCCGCGCTCAGCCAGCGCACCGGGTTGGACCGCCCGTCGCTGGTAGACGAGCACGCCATTGCAAAGCTGGCCGGCCATGGCTTGCTGGAGCAAACCGGTGAGCGCCTACGCGTCACCCCGGCCGGAATGCTGCTGCTCGATGCCATTCTAGCGGACATCGTGGTGGCAGGCTGAAGCGACCACGCCCCGCCTTCATTAACCATTCGACCATTTGGGTTAACTCGTGGATAATGGCCACAGTCCTTCCCACCCGAGTCAGCTCATCTGAGGGAAGGCGTCAACTTCGTGGGGGAGTAGACATGGCCTTTCCAACCATTTGCAAAATCGCATCGCACCGGTCCGGCGTGATCATCGCTGCTTGTGCGCTGGCGCTGCAAGGGAGCGCTACGCAGGCCCTGACAATCGCCAGTCTTAAGGGCCAGGGCCTCGATCACATCTATGGCAGCTACGCGCCGCGCGGCGATTGCAGCGGGGAGCCCCGCGTCACCATCGACGACAAGGGCATGACCTTCCGCGCCAATGGCCGCACGGTCACGCCGCCGCGCGTCGAATATGCAGTGAGCTTCATGGGCCCCAGCTATGAGGGCATCACGGCCGTGTTCATGCCGTTTCCGATCAGCGCCAGCGATTCCGGGCGCGTCTATATGTACGTCAATGATGACGAAAAGGCCGGGGTCATCCGGTTCGAGGACAATCTGATGCGCGGTCAGAGACCTGACCCTTTTCATGCCGCCTTTACGGCAGGCGGTTTGTTCATGCTCTGCAAGGGCAGCGCGGCCGTCGGCAGACCAGCCCCGACGCCACCGCGACCAGCGGCAACACCGGCCGCCGCCGTGCAGGGCATCCCGGCGGAATGGACGAACCTTGCCAGCCTCGTGGGCAAATATCCGGGCAGCTACGCCAAAGATAATATCGATCTGCTGGATCGCGGCGCCGTCGCGGCGGCGCTCAAGGCCCGGCTAGGGCCGAAGATGGACGTGCTGCGGACCAATCTCTCAGTCGTCACCCCGCTCAAGCGCGTCGGGAATTATTATTATCTCTCCGGCAACGCCCAGCACAAGGGCGGCGAGGAGCAGGCCTATATCATGATCGACCCCGCCCGGCGGGCGGTGCAGGTGGGCCTGTGGGAACGCGGCAAGCTGAGCGTTTACGCCCCCGCCACCGGTACACGGCTGCCCGTCGCGCCCGAGATCAAGACCCTGCTGGATAACAGTCCGCCCGAGACGGCGGCGGCCCTGCCCGGCACGCCGTGGGAAGTCGTGCCCGTCGCCGGACGCGCGCCCATGGCCTATGTCAGCGCCGCAGCATCCCCCAACATCGAAGCCCTCAGCCTCTATTGCGAGGGCGGGAAGCCTTATATGGCGATGCTGCTCAACAAGCCGACCGCCGGCAACGCCCTGACGATGACCTGGAATTTCGCCGGCCGTCTGGTCAACATTCCCGTCCAGCGTGGCAGCGCCAACGGCACCCACTGGATCGGCGGCATCACCGGCACACCTTTGGTGCCGCTGCTGACCCAGCAGAAAGGAACGGCGATGCTGCGGATCAACGGCAGGCTGGAGGGCGAGGCATCGCTCAGCAATGCGACGATGGCGCTGCGCGCGGCCTTGCGCGGCTGCGTGAAGATGTGATCCGGCAGGGGCGGATGGCCTCGCAGGCCATCACTCGCGCCACTTCCCCCGCCCGGCTTTTACCGACGCGCGCTTGGTCTTACCCTCGACGCGGCGCACTTGCGAGGCTTTGGTAGGCTTGGTCGGCTTGCGTTTCTTGGGCACGATGGTGGCCTGCGCGATCAGATCGCACAGCCGCTGGCGCACTTCGCGCCGGTTCTCGAACTGCGAGCGCGAGCCTTCGCTGCGCAAGATGAGCACCCCCTCCCCCGTCATCCGTGTGCCCGCCAGCGCTGCGAGGCGCGTCTTGACCGCCTCCGGCAGCGACGGCGAACCGGCGACATCGAAGCGCAGAATGACCGCGCTGTCGGTGGTATTGACATGCTGACCGCCAGCCCCGGACGCGCGCGTGGCGCTCTCGAGAAGCTCGTCCTCATCGATGCTGATCGATCGCGTGATCTGGATGCGCGGCATGGCCCCTCATCACCCGGCGCGGGGCACTGTCGCAAGAGCCAATCGCTGCCGGGCCTGACGATCAGTTTCCGGTGGTAGGCGCGCTGGGAGACAGCAGCGGCGCCTCGCTGGGAACCGAAGGCGATGACGCGGCTGGGGGCGGGGCCGGATTGGCGGACGCGGACTGCGATGTGGTGCGTGCAGGCGCGGATCGGACCGGCGGCGGTGAGGCCTGCCGCTTGCTCCGCGCTGCGGGCGCAGGTGCGGCTGTCGCGGCGCGTGGCTGCGCCTGTGTTTGGCTTGGGACCGGGCGCGCGGCAGCACGGGGCGCAGGCGCAACCGCCGACACCGGCGGCGCGGCGGCTTCAGGGAGAGGAATGGCGGGCGCGGTGCTGTTCGCCGCGGCCTCGGGCGCCACGCTCTCCATCGCAGCGGCGGGCTCGCTCGAGGGACCGAAGGCGCCCAGCCGCTCGCCGAGCATGAGAGCGCCCGCCGCAAACAACGCCAGCGCAATCAGTCCGACCAGGCCCATTGCGGCGATCCACACTGTCCCCATCCGGCGAACATGGCGGGCCGAGGCCGTCGCCGCGTCGCTCAGCTCGCCGGAGAGCGAAACCTCGGTCCAATCCGTCAGCGCTCGCCGCATCGCTCCAGCCAGTGGGACCGAGAGCGCTAAGCCAACGAGCGCCGCCAGCAGCGCCATCATCATGCCGCCAAAGAAGGTCAGCGCCACCTGCGACAAGGCATCCGGCCCCAGACTGTCCCGTGCGAGTAGACTGAGGCAAAGGCCGCCGGCATTCAGCAGAACCAGCATCGTCAGCGCCCATCGATAGAGCGCGGAGGTCTCCTCCACCAAGCGCGTCATGCCGGTGCCAAGCCGCTCGACGCCACGGCGCCCGACGTCCCGGCCCAGCGCCTGTATCTCCTCCGCTTCGCTCACGCCTGCCTGCCCGATCGGCTCCATGGCTGCTTCCCCGTTTCGTTAACCGCCCGATAATCCAGCGCCTGAAGACCATGCGGCAGCCCGATCCGCAAGAGCCAAGAGGCTGGCGCGGGGGGCAGGCGGCGCCTAAATGAGCAGGTATGTACGATTTTTCTCCCGCAACGGGCAGCGACAAGCCCGCTCTCTATGCCGACCTCCTTGCCGCGGCGCGCGCGCTGACGGAGGGCGAGCCGGACGCCATCGCCAATATGGCGAATGTCGCGGCGCTGATCTGGCGATATGTCCCGGACCTCAACTGGGCCGGCTTCTACCGGCTGGTGGATGACGTGCTGGTGCTCGGCCCGTTTCAGGGCAAGCCTGCCTGCATCCGCATCGCGCTGGGCAGCGGCGTGTGCGGTACGGCTGCGGCGACCCGGCAGGTCCAGCGCGTCGAGGATGTCCACGCCTTCCCTGGCCACATCGCCTGCGATGCCGCCTCCGCATCGGAACTGGTCGTGCCGGTGATCCACGAAGGCGCGCTGATCGGCGTGCTCGATCTCGACAGTCCCCGCCCCGCCCGCTTCGACGAGGCCGACGCCGCCGGGCTGGACGCGCTCTGCGCAGCAATCGCCCCCGCTCTGGCAGGCTGACGCAGGGGCCTTTCGGCTGATCCACTTTGGGACGCGAGACGGGGCGAGCGGACTCGCCAAGCCGGTAAGGCATTGATAGCCTCCCCTTATCGCTCGCACCAAGGCGCATGGCCGCAAGGCGCAACATCGCGGCCACACGCCCCGAGCGAACTGGAACCGGGGGGCTTTCCAGCAGGGGTCCGGCAGCTTTCGAGCGGCCGGACCCTTAGCGTTTTGGGGTGGGGGTGTGCACGAGGCGCTCTTGCACAAAGAGCGGCTTTTCGAGTTTTCAGCTCGAAAGCGGACGTTCCGGACTCGACGACATTGCGGATCTCCCGTCCGTTCGTCCTGAGTAGCTGCTGAGCTTGTCGAAGCGGCGTATCGAAGGACCAGCCTATGCGCTGCGATGCTTCGATACGGCTCTTCGATACGCGCCTGCGGCGCCACTCAGACCCTACTCAGCACGAACGGGGAGGTTTGGCAAAGACCACTCCCCACGACTTTCCAGCCGCAGGCTTAGCCTTACCTGCTCTCAAGTGCGGAACTCCTAGCGCACGACACCCTCCGTTCAGACCGACGCAGGCCGATTATTTGAGAACCCGCCCCTCATGGTCGCGAGTCAGGCTCTGCTCCGGGCGGGCGGCATTCGGGGTGTCGGACTGGCCTGCGGGCAGCACCAGCCGCTCCCAGCCGGCGCGACCGAGCTTTTCCATTGGCTGATAGCGGACCTTGTAATTCATCCGGTCCGAGCCTTCGACCCAGTAGCCGAGGTACACATAAGGCAGGCCGGCGCGTTGGGCGCGCAGGATGTGATCGACGATGATGTAGCTGCCAAGGCCATTGCGGCCTTCCAGCTCCGGCTCGAAGAAGCTGTAGATCATCGACAGCCCATCGCCCTGCTTGTCGGTCAGGCAGGCGCCGATCAGCCGACCGGGGCGGCCGTCTTCCCCCGGTTCGCGATATTCGATGAGATAGGTTTCGACCGGCGTCTGCTCGACCATGTCGGCGAAGTCGATCTCGTCCATCTCGGTCATTCCGCCAGTCGGGTGGCGGGCGGCGAGATAGCGCTGGAGCAGCGAGAATTGCTCGTCGGTGGACCAAGGCTTGCACGCCCGTACGACGAGATCGCTATTGCGGCGCACGAGGCGGCGTTGCGTGGCGTTGGGCTTGAATTCGTTGGCCACGATCCGCACCGACACGCAGGCGGTGCAATCCGCGCAGCTCGGGCGATAGGCGACGTTCTGGCTGCGGCGAAAGCCGATGCGGCCCAGCGCGTCATTGAGCTCGGACGCGTGCTCGCCGGTCAGTTCGGTAAACACCTTCCGCTCCGTGCGCCCAGGCAGATAGGGGCACGGTCCGGCATTGGTCATGAAGAACCGCGGAAAGCGGAAAGCAGCGCTCACATCAACTCCCAGCGGCCCGGCAAAGGCCCGTGATTCAATGGCTCAAGAGACTATGCCTCTATCCCCCCAGTGTGAAAAGAGCATTTACCACGGATTTTTCTGTGCCCGATGGGGCAAGGCTTCGCGCTGCGCGACAATCACGAGCCTTGCTTCTCGCGCCATCCTGATCGATAGTAAGGTAACGAATAATGGAGAGCCTGCCATGGTGATGCTGACTGATGCCGAACAAGCCATGCTGGACGGAGAGTCCGGCGCCGCGACGCAAAAGGCCATGGAACTGCT
The DNA here is from genome assembly GCF_025961995.1 of Sphingobium sp. B8D3A. NCBI lineage: Bacteria > Pseudomonadati > Pseudomonadota > Alphaproteobacteria > Sphingomonadales > Sphingobiaceae > Sphingobium > Sphingobium sp. B8D3A. Next base: position 3,371,270 of record NZ_JAOQOS010000001.1, read on the forward strand.
CATCCGCTACGCCGATGCGCTTGGCGCGGAGCGTTTCGTCGAGACCAACAATGTCGCCGGCGTGCCCGGCTCCGCCCCGCAATGGGTGAAGGATTATTATGCGGCGGACGGCGGCGATTACCGCGCCGTCTTCTCCCGCTTCGATCTCGACAGCGACGAAGTGGTGGACGTCCCGCGCATGAACGCCTTTTCCTGCCACCTGCAGGGCGGCATGGACCCCACCCTCTGGCAGGAACAGGGCATGACGGCGGAGGCGCACGACAATTTCGTCTCCGACGAGGCGGAAGTCGCCGCGCACGGCATCCAGATCCTCAAGACCTGCACGCCCTATCTCGCCGGTAATGTGCCCGTGATGGGCGAGCATTGCGCGTGGATGGAATCCAGCGCGGTGGTGTTCGCCAACTCCGTCATCGGCGCACGGACCAATTGCGAGGGACGCGAATCTACCAGCGCCGCGATGCTGGCCAAGCGCATTCCCGACTGGGGCTTCCACCGCGACGATTTCCGCAAGGGGCAGCACAGCGTGGACGTGCAGGTGCCGGTCGACAGCATCTTCGAATGGGGGATGCTCGGCTATTTCGTCGGCGATGCGGTGCAGGACACGATCCCCGTCATCACCGGGGACATCAGCGAGGCGAGCCTCATCCGCCACAAGCATTTCGGCGCGGCGGCGGCCTCGTCCGGCGGCGTCGAGATGTATCACATGGTCGGCATCACCCCCGAGGCGCCGAGCGTGGAGACGGCCTTCGGCGGCGCGGCGAAAGGCGAGCGCTTCGTCTATGACGCGGCGGCGCGGCGGCGCATCTACGAGACGCTGAACAGCGTCGGCTCCAGCGAGGATGTCGATTATGTCATGCTCGGCTGCCCGCATTATTCCATCGAGCAGATTGCGCAGGTCTGCGCTCTGATCGAGGGGCGCAAGGTGAGCGCCAACAGCGCCTTGTGGGTGTTCACCAGCCGCGCGGTGAAGGCGACGGCGGATGCCAATGGCTATACCAAGATCCTGCGCGATGCCGGCGCCTACCTCATGACCGACACCTGCTCGGCGATCAGCCAGGCGGTGCCCAAGGGCACGAAGGTCGCCGCGCTCGATAGCGCCAAGCAGGTGCATTATCTGCCGGCAATGATGGGCATCGAGGGCTGGTACGGCACCACCGCCGACTGCGTGGATGCAGCCTGTACCGGCAAGTGGAAAGGAGCCTTGGCATGAGCGACGTTCTGGACAAGCCCCGCCTCATCATCCGCGGCCGCGCCGTGGTGCCGGGCATCGCCGAGGGCGAGGCGCTGGTGACCCGCGAGACGATCTCCGGCTGGGGCGGCGTCAACCCGATGAGCGGCACAGTGATCGAGAGCCGCCATGAGCTGAAGGGCCAGAGCTTCGCCGGCAAGGTGCTGGTCTTCCCCGGCGCCAAGGGCTCCTCGGGCTGGTCGAGCATTTTCCACATGTCCAAGCTGCGCGGCGCCTCGCCGGTGGCGATGGTGTTCAACATCATGACCACCAAGGCCGCGCTCGGCGCTGTGGTGATGCGCACGCCGACGGTCACCGAGTGCGACCAGGACCCGCTGGATGCCATCCGTACCGGCGACTGGGTGCGGGTGGATGGCGATGCCGGGACGATTACGGTTTGGGATCGCAAGCCGGGGTGAACGGCGGGTGCGGATCGGCCTTCCCCTGATCCTCATCCCTCGTCATTCCCGCGAACGCGGGAATCCAGCTTCGACACTGTCCCATAACGCAAGCGCTGACCTGGATTCCCGCGTTCGCGGGAATGACGAAGTGTGAGGTTATCCGCGCAGGCTTCGGCTCGCTACCTTACCGCCGCGCCATGATGCTCTGCGCCACGGCCTCGGCGACCTTGATGCCGTCCATCGCCGCCGAGAGGATGCCGCCGGCATAGCCCGCGCCCTCGCCGGCGGGGAACAGGCGGGCGACGTTGAGGCTCTGATAGTCCTTGCCGCGGGTGATGCGGATCGGTGAGGAGGTGCGCGTTTCCACGCCAGTCATCACCACATCGGGATGATCGTAGCGCGCGATCTGGCGGCCGAAGGCGGGGATCGCCTCGTGAAAGGACTCCAGCACGAACTCCGGCAGGCATGATGACAGGTCCGTCATCGTCACGCCCGGCTTGTAGGAGGGGGTGATGCTGCCCAGCTCCGTGGAGGCACGCCCGGCGAGGAAATCCCCCACCTTCTGCCCCGGGGCGCAATAGTTGGAGCCGCCCGCGACATAGGCCAGCGATTCCCAATGCCGCTGCAGCGCGATGCCCGCCAGCGGCCCATCGGGGTAATCGCGGGCGGGATCGATGCCGACCACGAGGCCCGAATTGGCATTGAACTCGGCGCGGGAATATTGGCTCATGCCATTGGTGACGACGCGCCCTTCCTCGGAGGTCGCCGCGACCACCCGCCCGCCCGGGCACATGCAGAAGCTGTAGACGGTGCGCCCGTTGGCGCAGTGATGGCTGAGGCTATAGGCGGCTGCGCCCAGCACCGGATGCTTGGCGTATCGCCCGTAGCGCGCCTCATCCACCCAGGCCTGCGGATGCTCGATGCGCACGCCGAGCGAGAAGGGCTTTGGCTCGATGAACACGCCGCGCTCGTGCAGCATCTCGAAGGTCGGCCGCGCGCTGTGGCCCACGGCGAGGACGACGTGATCGGCCTCCAGAAAACTGCCATCGTGCAGATGCAGCCCGCGCAGGGCCATGTTGCCATCCGGGCTGCGATCCAGCTCCAGCCCGTCCACCCGCGTCTGCCAGCGATATTCGCCGCCAAGCCCCTCGATGGTGCGGCGCATGCTCTCCACCATGGTGACGAGGCGGAAGGTGCCGATGTGCGGATGCGCCTCGGTGAGGATGTCCTCCGGCGCGCCGGCGCGGACGAACTCCTCCAGCACCTTGCGGCCAAGGAAGCGCGGGTCCTTCACCCGGCAATAGAGCTTGCCGTCCGAAAAGGTGCCCGCGCCGCCCTCGCCGAACTGGACATTGCTGTCCGGGTTCAGCTGTGAGCGGCGCCACAGGCCCCAGGTATCCTTGGTCCGCTCCCGCACCACCTTGCCGCGATCCACGATGATCGGGCGAAAGCCCATCTGCGCGAGGATCAGCCCCGCGAACAGACCGCACGGCCCGGCGCCGATGACCACCGGGCGCAGGCCGGACCAGCCCTCCGGCGCGCGGGCGACGAAGCGATAGTCCGTATCCGGGCGCGGCCGCACATCCTTGTCGCCCGCGAACCGCGCCAGCACGGCGGCTTCGTCGCGCAGGGCGGCATCCACGGAATAGACGAGCAGAATCGCACTCTTGCGCCGCGCATCATTGCCGCGCCGCACGACCTCATGGCTGAGCAGATCGGCCTGCGGAATGCCAAGGCGCGCGGCAATGGCGGGCGCGAGCGCATCGTCCGGGTGATCGAGGGGCAGGGTGAGACCGGTCAGGCGGATCATCGCGCCGCCCTAGCGCGTGTGGGGCGGGAGGGGAATGGGGTGTTGGGGAGCGAGAGGATAAGAATTCGGTGACGAAGAACCTCATTTCCGTAACTACGGCAAGTTGACCTATTAACTGCCGGAGGTATTGCCAAACCACATTGGAATTATCGTAGGGACTTTTCGAGTGCGTTGGACCGGTAAATTGCCCTTGGCGGCTTTTGCGATCCTTGGTGCATGTAGCGGCGGTGGAGGTGGCGTCAACAACACACCCCCGCCGCTTCCATCCCCATCGCCGACACCAACGCCGGCGCCAAACGTGACCGTAAATGATCTCCATTCCAGCCAGACTTTTGCAGTGTCCGCACCATCCGCGGCGGTGGAATTTGATCTTTACACCTTACAGAGCAGTTCGGGTGTTTATGATCGTAAGGCGCTCACCATAAGTTACGACGCAGTAAACAATAGTTACACGTTAACTACGCCGATTCGTTCGCAAACCTTCACTCCAGAGGACAAAGAAGCGGGCAATTCTCCCAATCAACTATCTTACGTGATCGGCGGAGCTTCTAGCGGTACAAGGGATGTACTGATGATTGCGCATCAGCAATTTTCACAGACTGATCCCAACCAATTTGTAGGCTTCGGCTATTGGCAACACGATGAATTGGAAGGCGCGAAGCAGAAGGCTTCGTTCAGTATGTTCACTTATGGATTCCCAACTCCCGAAGCTAATATCCCCAGAGTCGGAACAGCAGCCTGGGACATCGACTTATTTGGCATCGCCAATTCGAGCGGCTACTCACCGCAGGGTCTGGGAGGATCCGGCGTTTTCAACGTGGATTTTTTGACCGGCGACTTTGCAGCAACTGCTGACGTGCAGATAGTCAATCTAGTCACGATGGAACCGGGCGAGTTCACATCCAAATTCGAGGCCCTCGGCAGGCTCGGCAGTGCTAACAGCTTTGCAGGCACGGTACTGGTTGTTGGACCGCACGCATATGCTGGATCAATCGAAGGGCAGTTCTTCGGGCCCAATGCCGAGGAGATCGGCGCAACGATTCTCGCTACGCTGCAAGGCGATCCAACCCTGAACAGAGAGGGATTCGTGGGCACAATCACTGGCCGACGCAACCCCAATCCCAATCCGATAAATCTCAATCTCATGAACCTCCAGCAGGATTTGATGGTAGAGACAACTGTCGCACAATTCAGATCAGGGACGGATCCCGGCACGGCGTTTCCTGCGGGGACCACTACGATGCTTCAAGATTTTCTCGGGCAGGTAGTTACGCTCGCTACGGACGGCAGCGTAAAACTGACCGCTGACTTTCTACCGGGATTGAACGCCACCTTCGCCAGCACCGACCGGGTTGGACAAAATTCGCGTTTCGTGACCTACCAGAAGACTATCGATGAGGTTCCGACAGAGCTCGGGATTTTTCGTCCAGGCCTCGCCAACGCTGACATCGCTCTCTCCTATGCCAGCTTTGGCTACTGGTCCACGCACACCGTTAAGGAGAACGGAGGCTTCGATGCCATTCGCAGCTATTTCCCTTACGGGTTCCAAACGCCTCTAAATATGCTGGCCGTCAAGACGGGCAGTGCTCACTATAGTGGCGTGGTCTACGGGACCGGTGCGTTCGGTGACGCGCAACCGTTCGAAGTGGGCGGATCTTCAAATTTCGATTTCGACTTTGCCATGAGCAGATATACAGGCGCCCTAGATCTGCATCAAATTTCCGCAGGGGGATCAGCGGGTGCAGCCTTAGGCCGGTGGACCATCAGCAGCGGCTATATTACGTCTGGAATCCCTTATGGTGGCGGGCTTGTTGGCCCCGTCGAACACGCCAGTGGGGGCTCAATTCTGCCGCGCTTTTACGGTCCAAACGCCGAAGAACTCGTAGCTCGCTTCGTTATTGGGACGCCTACTACAGGCCAGCCTAGACCTGGGGAGGTGTGGATTGCAGGGGTGACGGTCGCCAAGCAAGACTGAGAATGGCCGTCATCACAAACGGTTGAGGTCATGATCGCAATCAGGACTCTGTTCCCCTACTCCCCTCCCCCTTCAACACTCCCGCCACCAGCGGCCCCACCCGTCCCACAATCGTCTCCACGCCTTGCGGATTGGGGTGGATGCCGTCGGGGAGCATGAGGGTGCGGTTGCCGATCACGCCATCGAGGAAGAAGGGGTAGAGCGGCGCGTCGTACTTCTTCGCGAGATCGGTGAAGATCGGATCGAAGGCCTTGGCGTAGTCCGCGCCCATATTGGGGGCGGAGACCATGCCGGTGAGCATGATGGGGATGCCGCGCTTTTGCAGCTCGGCGAGGATCGCATCGAGATTGGCGCGGGTTTCCTTTGGCTCCAGGCCGCGCAGCATGTCGTTGCCGCCGAGGCCGACGATCACGAGATCCGGCTTGCGCTCCAGCCCGTCGAGCGTGAAGGCGAGGCGCTGGCGGCCGGCTGCGGTGGTATCGCCCGAGACGCCGGCATTGACCACCTGCGCGGGCACGCCCTGCCCCCCCAGCGCGCGCTCCAGCACCGGGGCAAAGCCCTCGCGTGGCCCAAGATTATAGCCGGCGTAGAGGCTATCCCCGAACACCACGACCAGCTTGCGGTCCGCGACCGGGGCGCTGCGGGCGTCAGGGCCATTTGCCGTATTGGAGAGGGCTGCGGCGGCGTTATTGCCGGCACCAGCACCCCCCTGAGTGTCGGGAGTTTGTGGAGAACAGGCGAGCAGTGCTTGGACAAGCAGCAGTGAGACACCATAACGAGTAAACGTCTTTGCCACGCGAGGCCCTTTCCGCATGCATGCACCCATCGATGCCTCCCATATCGCCATCCGCGCCCGCAATGTCACCCTCTCGCTCGGCACGGGCGAGGCGAAGGTGGATATCCTCAAGGGCGTGGACCTGGACATAATGCGCGGGGAGAGCATTGCGATCCTCGGCGCCTCGGGATCCGGCAAGTCCTCGCTGATGGCGGTGCTCTCCGGCCTGGAGCAGGCGAGCGGCGGCAGCGTGAGCGTGGCGGGCACGGATTTCAGCACGCTGGATGAGGACGGGCTGGCGCGCGCGCGGCGCGGCCAGATCGGCATCGTGCTGCAGGCCTTCCATCTGCTGCCGACGATGACGGCGGTGGAGAATGTCGCGGTGCCGCTGGAGCTGGCGGGGCTTGAGGATGCCTTTGCCCGGGCGCGCGCGGAGCTGACGGCGGTGGCTCTCGGGCATCGCATCGACCATTATCCCGCGCAGCTTTCCGGCGGGGAGCAGCAGCGCGTTGCGATTGCGCGCGCGGTGGCGCCGGGGCCGCAGATCATCTTTGCCGACGAGCCGACGGGCAATCTGGACGGGCACACCGGTGCGGCGATCATCGACCTTCTGTTCACCCGCCAGCAGGCGAGTGGGGCGACGCTGATCATCATTACCCACGACCCGGATCTCGCGCAGCGCTGCGACCGCATTGTGGAAATGCGCGACGGGCTGATCGTGGAGGGCGCGCCCGCATGAGGGCGGCGCGCATGAGGGCTTTGGGCCTGCGGGCGAGCTGGTCCATTGCCCGGCGCGACCTGAATGCGGGCCTGCGGGGGCTGCGGTTGCTGTTCGTCTGCCTGTTCCTGGGCGTGGCGACGCTGGCGGCGATCGGCAGCCTGACGACCTCCATCACCAGCGAGATTTCCGCACGGGGGCAGACGATCCTGGGCGGCGATATCGAGGCGCGGATGAGCCAGCGCGAGGCGAGCGAGGCCGAGAAGCAGACGCTGCGCGCGCTGGGCACGATGAGCGAGACGATCCGGCTGCGGGCGATGGCGAATGCAGTGGGGGCCGGCGATACCGATGGCCCCGCGGCAGTGCTGACCGAACTCAAGGGCGTCGATGGCGCCTATCCGCTCTATGGCAAGCTGCTGCTGCGCGAAGGGACTTATGCCCCGCTTGCCGCCGACCGCATCATGATCGGCGAGGCGCTGGCGGAGCGCTTGCAGGTGCGGCCCGGCGGCGCGCTGCGCTATGGCACCGCGACCTTCACCATCGCCGGCATCATCGCCGACGAGCCGGACCGGGTGGGCGAAGGCTTCACGCTGGGGCCGGTCGCCATCGTCTCGCTAGAAGGTCTGCGGCGCACCGGGCTGATCCAGCCGGGCAGCCTCTATGAGAGCAAATATCGCGTGCGCGTGGCGCCGGGCACCGATGTCGAGGCGCTGCGCACGCGGCTGGAAGACGAGCAGGCCGAAGCGGGCTGGTCGTTCCGTGACCGGGAGAATGCGGCGCCGGGCACCAGCCGCTTCATCGAGCGGATGGGGCAGTTCCTCTCGCTCATCGGCCTCACGGCGCTGGTGATCGCGGGCATCGGGGTGAGCAATGGCGTCTCCTCCTATCTCGCGATCAAGCGCGGCGGCATCGCGACCTTCAAGGTGTTGGGGGCGACGTCTGCCGATATCGAGCGCATCTACCTGATGCAGATCGGCACGGTCGCGGCGATTGCCATTGCCTGCGGGCTGATCGCGGGCGCGCTGCTGCCGCCGGCGCTGATTGCCGTGCTGGGCGATGTGCTGCCGGTGCAGCCGGGCTTCCGTATCCATCCGCTGCCGCTGATCACCAGCGCGGCTTATGGCCTGCTGATCGCCTATATCTTCACCCTGCCGCCACTGGACCGCGCGCGTACGCTGCCGGTCGCCGCGATCCTGCGCGCGCATGTCGAGCCGCGCAGCCGGCTGGACCGGCGCAGCGTGGCGGGCGTGGTGCTGGGCGTGATGGCGGTGCTCGCGATTGCGCTGGGCACGGCGCGCGAGTCCCTGTTCTCCGCCGCAGTGCTGGGCGCGACGGCGGCGGTGCTCGGCCTGCTGCTGCTGCTCGGCTGGGGGATCAGCGCGATTGCCCGGCGCGTGCCGCGCCCGCGCCGGCCGCTGTGGCGCCTCGCCATCGCCAATCTGTATCGCCCCGGCGCCCAGACCAGCGCGCTGGTGATCGCGCTGGGGCTGGCGCTCACGCTGTTCGTCACGCTGGCCGGCGTGCAGACCAGCCTCACCGCCGAGATCGACCGGACGGTGCCCAAGAAGGCGCCCAACCAGTTCGTGCTCGATATCCCGTCCGATCAGGAAGCGCGCTTCCGGCAGATCGTGGCGCAAGAGGCGCCGGCGGCGGAGCTGAACGTGGTGCCGGCACTGCGCGGGCGCATCGTGGCTTATGCCGGGCAGCGCGTCGCCGACATGGAGGAACTGCCCGAGGGCGCGTGGTTCCTGCGCGGCGAGCGCGGCGTGACCTATAGCGCGGCGCTGCCGGAAGGGAGCGATCTGGTTGCGGGCCAGTGGTGGGCACCCGATTATGCCGGCCCGCCGCTCATCTCGCTGGACGAGGAAGCGGCGAAGACCCTCAACCTCAAGATCGGCGACAGCATGACGGTGAGCGTGCTCGGCCGCGAGATCGAAGCCAAAATCGCCTCGCTGCGCAAGGTGAACTGGGACAGCATGGGGTTCAACTACGTCATGGTCTTCTCGCCAAGCGCATTGGCGAGCGCGCCGCACAGCCTTACCGCCACCATCACCATGGACGAGGCGCAAGGCGCGGGCGTGACGCGCGCGCTGCTGGCGGCCTTCCCCGGCGTCTCAGTGATCGCGGTGGCCGAAGTGGTTGAGCAGATCAGTGGCCTGCTGGAGCAGATGTCCGGCGCCATCGTGGCGGCGGCCTCCATCGCCATCTTTGCGGGCGTCGCGGTGCTGATCGGCGCGATTGCCGCCTCAAGGCAGGCGCGCAGCTATGACAGCGTGATCCTCAAGACGCTGGGCGCGACGCGCTGGCAGATCCTCGGCACGCAGGCGATGGAATATGCGCTGCTCGCTGCCACGCTGGCGCTGGTCTCGCTGGCGCTGGGCATGGGCGCGGCCTGGTACGTGATCGTGCAGGTCTTCGAGTTCGGCTGGGCGCCGGACTGGGGCGTGGTGCTGGCGACACTGGCGGGCGGCGCGATCATCACGCTAGGCATCGGGCTGGCGGGATCGATCCCACTGATGTCGCTGCGGCCCTCGCGGGCCCTGCGGGAATTGTAAGGGTAGAAATTTGTCCACAGCTTATGTGCACTTGTAGACATAAGTCCGCTTTACAGGCGCCTAGGGTCCCTCTTATGGTTAATGCATCTCAGAAGCATGACCATTTAACGGATCATCAAACGGCCGATGAAGCGTTCCTTGAGCCATTTGACAGGTCTTTTTGCGCTCTACGGCCTGCCGCGGCCATGGGCGATCGCAAAGCAGCTTTCGAGGCAATTCGCCTCGCTGGCTGAGCTGGTCCACGCTCCACCGGACGTCCTCAAATTGCGGGGCGCTTCGGAGGCGCAGATACGCGCGATCAAGGACTTTCGGAGCCTTCATCTCAGCGTGCTGGCATCCGAAGCGTTGAAGACCACGCAGCCCCTCGATGTCGAAAAGTTGAAGCGTCACCTTGCTGCGGAAATCGGGCATTGCCGGATCGAGCACTTCCATGTGGTCTATCTGAGCCAGCTCAAACACGTCATCGAGAGCCGTACTCATTGGTCCGGGGGATATGACAGCACCCCGGTCTATGTCCGCGAAATCGTCATGACCGCGATCATCCTCGGGGCGGCGCACATCATTCTTGCCCACAACCACCCCTCCGGCATCGCCGAACCCAGCAAGGCCGACCGGATCATGACGGACCAAATCTGCAAAGCGGCGCGCCCCTTGGACATTCATGTCGCAGACCACTGGGTTTTTGCCGGTCAGGCCGTCTTCAGCTTCGCCGAACACGGCCTGTTGTAGCGGGCGGGGTTGCGGCAATGGCTCGCAGGCCTGGCACGGCTGAAGGAAGCGGCTTCAGGCCATGTCGGCTGGCAGAACCTGCTGGGGATGCAGTCAGTCCACTTTGATGCTCTGTGGCCCACAGCAATATCTCAGAAAAGGCATGGGCAGTGAACAAAGTGATCGCTATGATCGGCTTATGGAAAGCCCAGAAGACCGTGTGGACTATGACCGCCAGCCTCCAGAGGAGGGCATTCCGAAAGATCGAAGTCGTTGGCTGCTGTTAATCAAAGAAATGCGGGCCGCCCATAGTTGCGGCATTTATGAAGCCGAGTGCCGGGCTTTGCAGCAGCCTGCCTGGAAACGATGGGTCGCGCGCCAAATCAATCATGACGCCGAATGTGCAAAAATGGCGCGCGGCCATATTCGCTATAACGGCGACAGAGCTCTGATCGCGGAAGACAATGGAAAGCTGATCGTCCGCAATGGCGTGGGTTCCAAATAGGCCCCCTTTTGCTCTCACTCCGTTGAAGAGCAGCATTGATTTCCAGCCCAGTCCAACCCTCTCCTGTTCCAGGAGAGGGCTGACGGACCAGCTCAGAACAGCTGATCGAACGCCGTTTCCAGCCGCTTGAGGCTGGCGGGCACGTCCTTGAGCTTGTCGAGGCCGAAGAGGCCGATGCGGAAGCTGCGATAATCCGGGCCTTCATCCACCATCAGTGGCACGCCGCCGGCGACCTGCAGGCCGAGCGCGGCGAAGGGCTTGCCGGTCTGCATCGCGGCATCCTCCGTGAACACCACGACCACGCCCGGCGCGGCAAAGCCATCGGCGGCGACCGACCGCACGCCGCGCTCCGCCAGCATCGCCCGCACGGCATTGCCCTGCTCCCATTGCGCGGCGCGCAGCGTCTCGAAGCCGATTTGCTTGGTTTCCATCATCGCCTTGTGGAAGGTGCGCAGGGCATCGGTGGGCATGGTGGCATGATAGGCATGGCCGCCGTTCAGATAGGCTTCCATGATGCTGTTCCACTTGGCGAGATCGATCGCGAAGCTGGTCGACTGGCGGGCGCGGCAGCGCTCCAGCGCGGCGGCGTTCATCATCACCAGCCCGGCCGACGGCGGCGCGGACCAGCCCTTTTGCGGGGCGGAAATGAGGATGTCGACGCCGGTCGCGACCATGTCCACCCAGATGCAGCCCGATGCGATGCAATCGAGCACGAAGAGGCCGCCGACCTCATGCACCGCGTCCGCGACGGCGCGAATATAATCGTCCGGCAGGATCATGCCCGACGCGGTCTCGACATGCGGGGCGAAGACGACGGCGGGCCGCTCGGCACGGATGGCCGCGACGACCTCGTCGACGGGCGCGGGCGCGAAAGGCTGGTCCGCGCCGCCATTGCCGATGCGGCGGGCCTTCATGACCGATTCCGACGCGGGGATCGATCCCGCCTCGAAAATCTGCGTCCAGCGATAGGAGAAGAAGCCGTTGCGGATGACCATCACGGTTTCGTCAGTGGCGAACTGGCGGGCGACTGCTTCCATCGCATAGGTGCCGCCACCGGGGACGACCACGGCGCGCTCGGCCTTGTAGACTTCGCACAAGGTGGCGTGGATATCGCGCATCACGCCCTGGAAAGCCTGGCTCATGTGATTGAGCGAGCGATCCGTGAAGACCACCGAATATTCGAGCAGGCCATCGGGATCGATATCGGGGCGCAGGGCGGGCATAGATGGTTCTCCTTGCTTCAGGCAGCGCATCCTGATGCTGCCCGTTCGTGCGACGGCGCTGACTCGATGCCACGCAATCGCTGCTGGCCGCGCATAGCGGGGCATGGTGCGGGATGCCAGTTGATCCTTCGCATCACCGCTCGGCGCTCGGATGAAGCGAAAGATGCAGATCGCGCTTGACGACGTCCACAGGGATCGGCATGACGCTGTTAATGCGATTCATTGTCATTAGCAGATGATGCAGTCGCAACGCCTTCACCCGCGCGAACCCCTCTTCGCGCGGCGCGGACGTTCCCGGCCTGCAGGTGCAGCAGGCCGGGGACGTCCTTCCACCGGCGATATGCGCGCTTGCCTTGCCGGAGCCAGCGCCGCCTGCCATCGCCCCTGCCTGCCACGGGAGAGATTGCCCATGTATGCGTTTCTGGATTGCCCGCTTTCCTCGCTTGATCGTGGCGGCCGTTTGCTCGTCTGGGCCATGCGGCATTGGGCAAAGGCGGTCTCTTGCGGGCGCTGCCCGTGCGGCGATGTCGGCCCCGTCTTTCACAAGGCGGATCTCATGGCCGGCTTCCCGCATTTCCACATGATGATGGCGGTGCTGAACCGTCACGCGCGCGAGAAGCTGTCCTTTGCGGATGTCGATTGCCCCCGGCTCAGCGATGGCGAGGCGCTTCTGCTCAGCCTGATCCGCCTGGCGGGCGGGGCGCACGCAGATCGAACGCCCGCGACGGTCGCGCTTGTCGTGCAGCCCGAGGGCGCCCCGGCGCTACGTATGGCGCTGGATTCGCTCGGCGCGGCGCTACGGGCGGTTGAACTCTGGCCCGCGCTGCCCATGTTCGATCCCGCCACTGTAAGGTTCCCCAATGAATGACATGACCCATCACGGCTTCGAGCTCGAGCCGACCGGCGCACTCAGCGTGGAATCCGTTCGCTGGGTGAAGCACTGGAACGACCATCTCTTCAGCTTCGCGATCACGCGGCCGGCGAGCTTCCGCTTCCGCTCCGGCGAGTTCGTGATGCTCGGCCTGCCGGGTGAGAATGGGCGGCCGCTGCTGCGCGCCTATTCCATCGCCAGCCCCGCTTATGCCGAGGAACTGGAATTTCTCTCGATCCGCGTCGAGGGTGGCCCGCTCACCTCGCGCCTGTGCAAGATTCAGCCCGGCGACCGTCTCTATCTTGGCCGCAAGCCCACCGGCACGCTGGTGATGGACGCCCTGCGGCCCGGCAGCCGCCTATTCCTGCTCTCCACCGGCACGGGCCTCGCGCCCTTCCTCAGCCTCGTGCGCGATCCGGATGTCTATGAGTATTTCGGCCAGGTCATGCTCGCACACAGCGTGCGCACGGTCGCCGATCTGGCATGCCGCACCGATCTGGAAAGCCAACTCGCCGGCGATCCGCTGGTGCAGGATCAGGCCCTGCTGCAATTCCATTACTGCCCCACGGTGACGCGCGAGCCTTTCCGCACCACGGGGCGGCTCGATGCCCTGATCAACGACGGCACGCTGTTCCGTGGACTGAGCGGCCCGGCGCGCCTGGACCCGGAAACCGACCGGGTGATGATGTGCGGATCGATGGCGATGATCCGCGACTTCTCCGCCCGCCTCGACGCGCTGGGCTTTGAGGAGGGCTCGAACGCCAAGCCGGGGGATTATGTGATCGAGCGGGCGTTCGTGGATTAGGTTTTAGGGTCAGGGGGTTAATCGCGAAGGCGCTTCACCTCCGTCATTCCCGCGCACGCGGGAATCCAGCATGGACGTTGCTTCCCGGCGCAGGCGTGGAACTGGATTTCCGCGTACGCGGGAATGACGAATTCCTGGTCGCCCACTCGCCGATGGCGATCAGGCGCTCCAGGAGACCGCGAGGGCGCCCAGCGCCTTGAGGGCGGCCTCGTCTTGCGGGCGGACATCTTCGGCGAAGGTCGGCGTCTCGACATAGCCGATCACGATCAACGGACTGCGCCCGCCCGGCGGGACCAACACCGCCAGATCGTTGGTCTTGTTGCCGACGCCCTGGCGCATTCCGGTGCCCGTCTTGTCCATGCCCTGCCAATCGGCGGGGATGCCGGCCCTGATGCGATTGCGCCCGCTCTGGGTCTGCACCATCCAGTCCCTCAGCCGGTCGCGACTGGCGGCGCTGAGCACATCGCCGAGCACGATCTTGCGCACCGTTTGCGCCATCGCCGCTGGCGTCGTGCTGTTCTGCTCTGTGCCAGGCGGGATCACATTGATCTCCGGTTCATAGCCATCCAGTCGGCTCGTGCTGTCGCCAATCTCCCGCCAAAAGCGGGTCAACGCGTCCGGGCCGCCGAGCCGGCGCATCAGGATGTTGGCAGCGGCATTGTCGCTAGTGATCTGGATCGCCTGGGCCAAGGTGAGGATAGGCAAGCGCCCTCTGGCGAGATTTTCTTCCACCACCGGCGCGTAGGCGACGAGGTCCGCCTGACTGAAGCTCAATTCTTCCGCCAGATCGAGGCGCCCGGCGTCGCTCTCGCGCAGGGTCATTGCCGCCAGCGACAATTTGAAGGTCGAGCAGTGACAGAAGCGTTCGTCAGTCCGCCAGCCGAAGCTGCGTCCGCTGCCGGTATCGAGCACGAGCGCGCCCAGCCTGCCGCCGATCGCGCGCTCCATCGCCTGCAGGCGGGCCACCGGGTCATTCATCCCCTCCCGCTTGTCGGCACAGCCGGCCAGCAGAACACTCGCACCCATAGCCAGGGCAAAATCGCGACGATCGATCATCCCACTTTGATAAGCGGGACGAACCGGTTTCGCCAACCCTTCCTGACTGCGCCGCGCGTTGCCTCTGCATTCTGAGCGAGAAAACGCCCCCGCGCGGCCATTGGGTGCTGCATCATCAGGCAAAACTGTGCATTAGGTTTGTCAGATGCTGACGATATTGCTGATTTCCTTCCTCGGCGCCTGCCTGATGCCGCTGCTGGCCTACGTCATCGGGCGTGGTGCGGGCATGGTGATCGCCCTCTTCCCCTTCGGCCTGCTCGCGGCGTTCGTAAACATGGCGCAGTTCGTGGAACGGGGCTGGGTGAAGGGGGAAGCAGCCGAATGGGCACCCTGGCTCGGCCTTGATTTCACGCTTCGCCTGGATGGCTTCTCCTTCCTGCTCTGCCTACTCATCACCGGGCTGGGCGGGTTGGTGACGATCTATGCCGGCGGCTATCTCACCAACAAGTCGCCGGCCGAACGCGCCCGTTTCTTCTGTTACATCCTGCTCTTTCTCAGCGCGATGCTGGGGGCGGTGCTGGCCGAGAATCTGCTCGTCTTCCTCGTCTTCTGGGAAGCGACGAGCATTCTCTCCTTCCTCCTCATCGGCTTTGAGGGACGCAGTGCCCGCGCCCGCCGGGCGGCGCTGATGTCGCTGCAGGTGACGGCGTTCGGCGGTCTCGCCTTGCTGATGGCCGTCGCGATGATCGGCCATGTGCTCGGCACCTACTCCATGGCGCAGGCGGTGGCGCGGGTTGGCGAATTGCATGACAGCCCGTGGGGCGCGGCCATCGTCGTGTGCATCCTGATCGCGGGTTTCACCAAGTCCGCGCAATTCCCGTTCCACTTCTGGCTGCCCAACGCGATGCAGGCGCCAACGCCCGCCTCGGCCTATTTGCACTCGGCGACGATGGTGAAGCTCGGCATCTATCTGCTCGCCCGGTTCGAGCCGGTGATCGGCGCGGAAAGCTGGGGACGGGGCGCGCTGATCACCGTGGCCTGCGTCACCATGCTCGTCGCCGCGTTGCAGGCCCTGCGGGCCGAGAACTTCAAATCCGCGCTGGCTTATTCCACGGTCGCATCACTCGGCATTCTCGTGCTGCTCGTCGGGCTGGACGGACCGGCGGCGTCGGTGGCGATGATCGGCTTCCTGTTCGCGCACGCGCTCTACAAGGCGGCATTGTTCTTCTGCGCAGGATCGGTGCTGCACGCGACGGGCCTCTACAGTTTGCGCGCCATGGGCGGGCTTGCCCGGCATCTGCCGCTGACGGCGCTGGCCTGCCTCGGTGCCAGCCTTTCCATGGCCGGCATTCCGCCGTTCATCGGCTTCATCTCCAAGGAATTCCTGTTCCAAGCGCAGTTGGAGAGCAGTTGGGAAGTCATCCCGCTGGCCATCGCCGTGATGGTCAACGCCGTCATGGTCGGCGTGGCCGGAGTGGTGACGCTGCGGCCGTTCTTCATGGGCCGCGGCAAGGTGAACAAGGTGCAGCATGGCGAGACCTTCTCGCTGGTGATGCCGCCGCTGCTGCTCTCTGCCGCCGGCCTGTTCATGAGCCTCGCGCCGGACTGGATCACGCGCGTCGCCATCCGCCCGGCGGTCGCCTCGGTCTACGGCCGCGCCGTGGAGGTGGACCTGACGGTGTGGCACGGCCTCACGCCGATGCTGCTGCTGAGCTTTGTCGTGGTCTCCATCGGCGCGCTGATCGTGGCCTTCTGGCGCAAGATCCACATCTGGCTGCGGCAGACCAAGCAGTTCAACACCTATGAGATCGAGCCGCTGTGGGAAATCAGCCTGCGCAACCTGATCCTCTCCTCCCGCAAGCTGACGGACGCGCTCCAGCATGGCGACCTGCGCCGCTATCTGCTGGCGGTGGTCGGCGGCGCCGGGTTGCTGATCGCCTGGTCGGTGGCGAAGAGCGGCGTCGCGCCTGACATCCCATTCCCCGGCGATTTCCGGCCGGGCGAGGCGCTGGTCGCGCTCATCGGGCTCGGCGGAGCCATTGCCGCTGCTCGCGCCAACACATTGCTGAGCGGCATGATCGCCACCGGCCTTGCGGGCTTTGCCGCCGCGATCACCTTTCTGATGAACGGCGCGCCCGATCTGGCGCTCACCCAGTTCACCGTGGAAGCGCTGCTCGTCGTGCTGCTCTCGGCCCTGTTGCTGGCGGTACCGCTCGCCAGCCCGGCGACGCGCACCCGCGCGATGCGCAAGCGCGACGCCCTGCTTGCGATCAGCATCAGCGCGCTGCTGTTCCTGGCAGTGATGGACATGGCCGCGCGCGAGCATGTGTCCGCCGCCAGCCGCTTCTTCGGCCAGATGAGCCTCGTGGCGGCGCATGGCCATAATGTGGTCAACGTCATCCTGGTGGATTTCCGCGCCATCGATACGCTGGGTGAAACCATCGTGATTGCCATTGCCGCCGTCATGGCACGCTCGCTGCTGCGCAGCCGGGGCAGCGAAGGGCCGGTGCCCGGTCCCGAGCCGGTCCACTTCTCCCTGCAGGTCGCCGGGCGCTGGATCAGCCTGCTGCTGCTGCTCGCCTCGCTGGTCATTCTGTTCCGCGGTCACAACCAGCCGGGCGGCGGGTTCGTCGGCGGGCTGGTCGCAGCTCTCAGCTTTGCGCTGCTGGCACTGGCTTATGGCGTCAATCACGCCCAGCGCGTGCTGCGCCTGCGCACCCTGACGCTGGTGGGCCTTGGCATGCTATGCGTGCTGCTCGCTGGCCTGCCCGGCCTGATAACCGGCGAGCCGTTCCTCACCCATCTCTGGTGGGAGCCGGGTGGCCTCATTCCGGCCCTCTCGACCACGTTGATCTTCGATCTGGGCGTGTACCTGGTAGTGCTCGGCGCCGTGCTGGCCTTCCACTTCGGCCTCCAGCGGGAGGCGACGCGATGACCCTGCTCTATGGCGCCGTCGGCGCGGGCATCATCGCCTGCGCGCTCTACATGATCCTCTCGCGCAATCTGGTGAAGATGCTGCTCGGCTTTTCGATGCTGGCGACGGGGGTCAACATCCTGATCTTCCTGGCCGGGCGCATCCAGAGTCGGCAGCCGCCGATTGTGGGCGAAGGCCAGCGCGCGCTGGGCGAGTCTGCCGATCCGATCACGCAGGCGTTGATCCTCACCGCGATCGTCATCGGCTTCGCGCTCACGGTGATGCTCGCCGTGCTGGTGCTGCGCGCCTGGCGTCACAGCCACAGCATCGATGCGCGCAACGTCGATTCCGCCGAGGCGCTGGGCACGCCGCAGGAGCGGGAACTGACCGATGACTGATGCGCTGCTGCTGCCCGCGCCCGTCATCCTGCCCTTCATCGGCGCGGCCCTGGTGCTCATCCTGCGCGCGCGCATCGCGCTCACCCGCGCCATCGGCCTGATTACGAACGGCCTGCTATTGGTCGTCTCGCTGCTGCTGTTCGTGCAGGCCAATGGCGGCAACCTCGTCCCGCTCACCGTCTTCGGCGGCTGGCCGCACGGCATCTCGATCAGCTTCTCGGCGACGATGCCGGGGCTGGTGCTGGTGGTCGTCACGGCGCTCATCGCCTTTGCTTCCGCAATATATGCGCTGGTCGACGTCGGCCCGCGCCGCCGCCGCGCCGGCTATGACGCGCTGATGCTGGCGATGACCGGCGCAGTGAACGGCGCGTTCCTGACGCGCGACCTGTTCAACCTCTACGTCTGGTTCGAGCTGGCGCTGATCGCCGCGCTGGGCCTGCTGACGCTGGACCGGCGCCCGGCGCAGATCGACGGCGCCATCCGTTATGCCAGCTTCTCCATGCTGGCGGCGACCTTCATCCTGCTCGGCGTCGGCATGATCTACGGGATCACTGGCACGCTGGATGTCGGCGCAGCCGCCACTGCGCTCGCCAGCCGCCCGCCCAGCTTCGCCTCTGCCACTGCGACCGCTCTGTTGATGGCCGGCTTCGCGCTCAAGGCCGGGCTGTTTCCCTTCCACCTCTGGCTGCCGGCCTCCTATCATACCGGGCCGATTACTGCCGTCGCCGTGTTCGCCGGCCTGCTCACCAAGATGGGCTTCTACGCGCTGCTGCTCGTCTTCGCCGGGGTGTTCGGCGTGGGCGCGGGCGGCATCGGCGCCGCGCAGATGGTGCCGGTGTTCGGCTGGATCGCGGCTGCGACAATCCTCATCTGCTGCGCGGGCGCGCTGGCACACACAGACATGCGCCGCATCCTCGCCTACCATATCGTCGCGCAAGTGGGCTACATGACCATGGGACTGGCGATCGCCACACGCGAGGGGATTGCCGGCGCGGTGTTCTATATGGTCCACTCGATCATCGTGCAGGCCAATCTATTCCTCGGCGCAGGCCTGATCCGCCGGGCGAGCGGCAGCTGGGATCTCACCCGAGCGGGCGGCATGGCGCGGACGAACCCGCTCTTTTCGCTGGTGCTCGCCGTGCCGGTGCTGTCGCTGGCGGGCATCCCGCCCCTCTCCGGCTTCTGGGCCAAGTTCATCGTCATTCGCGAGAGCTTCGATGCCGGCATGGCCTGGCTGGGCATTATCGCGCTGATCGGCGGGCTGATGACGATCGTCTCCATGTCCATCTTCTGGTCCGATGCCTGTTGGAAGGAACCGCGCGGCAAGCCGGTGCGCAAGGTGCCGCTGGCGGGGTTGATCGCCATGGCGATCCTCTCCGGCGCGACCATCGCCATCGGCCTGCTGCCACAAAGCCTGTGGACGCTCTCGCTCCTCTCCAGCCGCGCGCTGGCCGTCGTCAGCGGAGGCGGCTTATGAGGCCCGCCCGCCGCCTGCGCGCCGGTCTGACGCTGGTCGCGATGTTCCTGTGGGATCTCCTCGTCGCCTCGCTCGCGGTTGCCAGGATTGTCCTGTCACCGCGCATCCGCACCGCCCCAGCGATCATCCGTGTGGAGACGGAGTTGGAGCGGCCCTGGGCCGTGGCCCTGTTCGCCTATTTCATGTCGCTCACGCCCGGATCGACCTGCCTGCATGTCTCCGAGGACCAACGCAGCCTCTACGTCCATGTGCTCAACACCGCCGATGCCGCGACGACTATCGCGCGGTTCAAGCGGATCTACGAGCGCTGGATCATGGAGTTGGAGCGATGATCGATATGGCGACGCTCACCACTGTTCTCGCCGTGCCGCTGGCGCTGGCCTTCCTGCTGGCCGGCTGGCGCATGGTGACCGGGCCGAGCTTTGCCGACCGGTTCGTCGCGCTCGATATGCTCACCGCCATCGCCGTCGGGTTCGCGGCGCTGACCACGCTGGCGACCGGGCGCGGCGCCTTTCTGGACATTGCGCTCGGCATCTCGCTGATCAACTTCGTCGCCACGGCAGCCTTCGCCGTGTTCCTGGAACGCAAGCGGAGGCGGCAATGATGATCCTCGCCATGGCCCTGCTGATTGCCGGCACCGCCTTTCTGCTCATCGCCGCCATTGGCATCGTGCGGCTGCGCGATCCCCTTCAGCGGATGCACAGCGCCACCAAGGCCGGCACGCTGGGCGCAACGCTGATGCTGCTCGGCGTCGTGCTGGCGGCCGACGTCGCGGAGCTGAACTGGACCAGCGGGCTGACGATCCTGTTCCTGCTCATTACCCTCCCGATCGGCGCGCAGTTGCTCGGCCGCGCTGCCTATGTTTCCGGCACGCGGCTGGAAGGGCTGGCGCATGATCCGCTCAGTGAGGAACTGGAGCGCCAACCCGGCAAGCCTGACGAGCTGACGCGGGACAGCTAGGCCTCAGCGTCCGCCCGAGGACGGACAAAAATCCTTATGTTTCGCTTGGCTAGATATGTTGCATATTTGCAACAATCCGGCGCCACTAGTGATGCATCGCAACCACGAGAAGGTTGACCCCGTTAACCGGGCTCCATAAGCGGCCCGTCCGCCTCGTGCAGAAGGCGAGATTAAAACAAGGAAAATACAATGAAACTTGCTGTTCTGGCTTCCGCAGCCGCCGTGATCGTTGCCACCCCTGCCGCTGCGCAGGAAGGCCCCACCTTCTCCGGCCTGAGCCTCGCGGTCCTCGGCGGCTATGACTCGGTGCGGCTGAGCGACGGCGTCGACAATGGAAGCAGCGATGATTTCGCTTATGGCGTGAGCCTCGGCTACAATGCCGATCTCGGTTCCGCTGTGGTTGGCGTCGAAGTGGAAGCCGCTGACTCCGAGGTCAAGGAATCGGTCACGGACCAGTTCGTGACGGGCGATGAGCTGTCCCTGTCGGCCGCGCGCGATCTGTACGTCGGCGTCCGCGCTGGCGCCAAGCTCGCCCCCAACGCGCTGATCTACGCGAAGGCCGGCTACACCAACGCCCGCCTCAAAGTGAGCTACACCGACGGCGTCGACTCGATCAGCGACGGCGACAATCTCGACGGCTATCGTCTCGGCGCCGGCGTTGAGTACAGCTTCGGCCGCTTCGGCATCCGTGGCGAGTATCGCTTCTCCGACTATGGCAAGCTGAAGTTCGACGACGTCGACACCGGCATCAGCATGCAGCGCCATCAGGTCATGGTCGGCCTCGTCGGCAAGTTCTGATCCAGCGTTTTCGCTAAACGGGAAGGGTCGGCCTTGCGCCGGCCCTTCTTTTTTTGTGCGCGACGTGGCCAATCGAGGCGCGCCGGTTCCGATCTAGGCGGCGACGGCGCTCACCAGCAAAGCCTTGCCGGCAAGCATGACGCCCTGGCCCGCCACATGATGCGGCGCAAAGGCCGCCGCGAGGCGAGCCTGCGCCTCGGGCATCCGGTCAGGCGCGACCTGATTGCCGATGTGCATGGCCGACAGCACGAAGGTCGCAGCATCCTGCGCGCTCGCGCCGGGTCCCCCGACCGGCAGGTCCCGCAGGCACGGCGCCACATCCATCTCCGCGAAGCCGGCATGCGCGAGCACCTCTCCCAGCCATGCCGTATCGGCAAACGCAAACGGGCCGGGCGCTCTGGGGTCCGGCCGCCCATCCGGTGCCGGCAGCAGATCCTTCAGCGCCTGCTGCATCAGCTGCATCCAGGGATTTTCCGGTGGCGCCGCCCAGACCGCGAGATCGATACGCCCGCCGTCGCGGACTTGTCCGCGCAGATTGCGGAACGCCCCCTTGGGCTCGGCAAAGAACATCGATCCGAAGCGCGAAAACAGCCGGTCGAACGGCGCGCCGTTGATCGGCGCCGCGCCAGCGTCTGCACAGACGAAGCTGACATTCTGCAGGCCACTGAGCGTTGCACGCGCACCGCAGGACAGGATGAGATCGGACGAGATATCGACGCCGGTGACATGCCCCTCCGGCGCCACCGCCCGGGCAATCGCAAGGCTGGTGCCACCACCGCCGCAACCGACATCGATCACGCGCTCGCCCGGCTGGAAGTCCGCCCGAGCCAGCGCCAACGCGCCGATCGGGTCGATCATCCCCTCAAGCCGATCCAGATTGGCGAGCCAGTTGCGCCCCATGTCGCCTGCCCAGCCTTCAGCAGTTTTGCTGGATCCCCACCCCGCTGTTATCGGCACCCATGCCTTTGTCTCCCGACCCATGATGCGGCCCCTGCCGTCATGACTGTCCGGCAGGCCGCTTGCTCAATAGATGACAATGTCCCGTCCCTCTGTCGAGCGGTGATGCGCGCGACATCAAATGCTTTGCGCTTCCATGTTTCCGCGCAGCGCAAGCTCCAGCATCCGCGCCGCCAGTTCGCGCTCGCCCATCACCACGTCACCGATCCCCAGCTTGATCAGATGCTCCACCTCGCCGTCCGAATGGGCCCGCGCGACGATGCCGATCCCGGGGCGCAGCGCCCGCGCCTTCTGGGCGATGGCGCCGGCATCGAACCCTTCGGGAATGGCGATGAGCAGGCTGGTCGCGCGGTCGATGCCGGCCGCCTCCAGCACCCGCCGGTCCAGCGCGTTGCCGGTCACGGCCTCATGACCGTCGCGCCGCGCGGCATCGGTCAGTTCGGCATTGCTCTCGATGACCACCAGCGGCTTGTTCCGCTCGCGCAGGGCGTTGGCGATCAGCCGGCCCACTCGGCCATAACCGACCAGCACGACATGCACGAGCGTGGCGGACGGCGCGGCGACCGGCGGCGCATCGACCTTGGCCGCCTCGCTCGCGCGATGGGTGATGTAGGAGAACAGGAAGGGGTGCAGGAAGATCGAGATGATCGCGCCGGCCAGAATCAGATCGCGCGCCTCGGACGGAAGGACGCCGAGCCCAAAACCCAGCGTGACAAGAATGAACGAGAATTCGCCGATCTGCGCCAAGCTGGCGGCAACCGTCATCGCCGTCTCGCGCGGATAGCCGGAAACGCGGACGATGGCATAAGCGGCGAGCGATTTGCCGATCGTAATGATCAGCACCGTGGCGAGCAGCGGCAAGGGCTGGCGAAGGATGACCATCGGATCGAACAGCATCCCAACCGAGACGAAGAACAGCACCGCAAACGCATCGCGCAGCGGCAGCGTCTCCTCCGCCGCGCGCCGGCTGAGCGGGGTTTCGCCCAGTATCATGCCCGCAAAGAAGGCGCCGAGCGCGAAGGACACATCGAAGATGAAGGCCGATCCGGCGGCCACGCCCAGCGCGATGGCCAGCACGGCAAGGCGGAACAGCTCGCGCGAGCCGGTATGCACCACCCAGTGCAGCGCCCATGGAATGATCCGCCGCCCGACCAGCAGCATCAGCGCGACAAAGCCGCTCACCTTGAGGATCGTGACCAGAACCGGCCAACCGATGGCCGAGAGACCCTCGCTCTGCGGATCGAGTGCGATGCCGGCCAGCACCGGCAGCAACACCAGCGCCAGGACCATCACCAGATCCTCGACGATCAGCCACCCGACGGCGATGCGTCCGCGCTCCGTCTCGACCAGATCGCGCACCTGCAGGGCGCGCAGCAGCACGACGGTACTGGCGACCGACAAAGCCAGGCCAAAGATGAACCCCGAGAGCAGGCCCCAGCCCATCAGCCAGGCGAGCGCCATGCCGAGCACGGTGGCGGTGGCGATCTGCACCACCGCGCCGGGCACGGCGATGCGCCGCACCGCCATCAGATCCTTCACCGAAAAATGAAGGCCGACCCCGAACATCAGGAGGATCACGCCGATTTCGGCAAGTTCATTGGCGAGGTTGGGATCGGCGACAAAGCCCGGCGTGAACGGTCCCACCATCACACCGGCGACGAGATAGCCGGCAATGGGCGAGACCCGCAGCCGCATCGCCAGCGCGCCCATGAAAAAGGCAGCGACGAGGCCGGCGACCACCGTGGCGATGAGCGGCGTGTAATGCGGCATCCTGTATGGCAGCTCCTGTTGAGGCGAAATCCTATGGTGCGGAACGCGAATGTTGCAGCGTCTCTGCCAGAAAGGCATCGCACGACGCCGCAACCATCGCTTCGTCGCAAGGACTTTAATGGCTTGACGGCCATGCGCAACGATGGTCATTGCCTTCAAGCACTTAGGCTGGCCGCACCGACTATGACGAGGCCGCGGACCATCCGCGTTGCTGGCCGTTGCGCCGAGCGCCGCTTTCCGCTAAGGGCCGCGAGAAATTCCGGCCGGATGACCCGTGTCGGCCGTCCACAAGCCCAGAGAGATTATCATGAGCCCCCGTCCCAACGCTCTGCGGAACGTTGCCATCATCGCGCACGTCGATCATGGCAAGACCACCCTCGTCGACCAGCTTTTCCGCCAGTCCGGCACTTTTCGAGACAATCAGCGCGTCGATGAGCGGGCGATGGACTCCAACGATCTGGAGAAGGAGCGCGGGATCACGATTCTCGCCAAGCCTACCTCCATCGAATGGGAGGGCACGCGCATCAACATCGTCGACACGCCCGGCCACGCCGACTTCGGCGGCGAGGTGGAGCGCATCCTCTCGATGGTCGATGGCGTGGTGCTGCTGGTGGACAGCTCCGAAGGCGCGATGCCGCAGACCAAGTTCGTGACCGGCAAGGCGCTGGCCCTCGGCCTGCGTCCCATCGTGGTCGTCAACAAGGTCGACCGGCCCGATCAGCGCATCCAGGAAGTGCTGGACGAGGTGTTCGATCTGTTCGTGAGCCTCGACGCGACCGACGAGCAGCTCGACTTCCCCGTGCTCTATGCCTCCGGCCGCAACGGCTATGCCAGCACCGACCCGACCAAGCGCGAAGGCACGCTGACGCCGCTGTTCGAGACGATCGTCAACCATGTGCCGCCGCCGGCGCTGGACATCGACGCGCCGTTCACCTTCCTCGTGACGCTGCTGGACCGCGACAACTTCCTCGGTCGTATCCTCACCGGCCGCGTGACCTCCGGCACCGTGAAGATCAATCAGCCCATCCATGCGCTGGACATGGACGGTAAGGTCATCGAGACCGGCCGCGCCTCTAAGATCATGACGTTCCAGGGCCTCGACCGCGTGCCGGTCGATGAAGCGCGCGCCGGCGACATCATCAGCCTCGCCGGCCTGACCGTCGCCACCGTGGCCAACACCATTGCCGACACCTCGGTCTCCGAGCCGATCAAGGCACAGCCCATCGATCCGCCGACGCTTTCCATGCGCTTTGCGGTGAACGATTCGCCGATGGCGGGCCGTGAAGGCGACAAGGTGACCAGCCGCATGATCCGCGACCGCCTGTTCCGCGAAGCCGAGAGCAATGTCGCGATCAAGATCACCGAGAGCGCGGACAAGGACAGCTTCGAGGTCGCCGGTCGCGGCGAGCTTCAGCTCGGCGTGCTCATCGAGACGATGCGCCGTGAAGGCTTCGAGCTCGGCATTTCGCGCCCGCGCGTGCTGTTCGGCGAGGATGAAAACGGCAACCGCACCGAACCTTATGAGACGGTCGTCATCGACGTGGACGATGAATTCTCGGGCACGGTGGTCGACAAGATGAACCAGCGCAAGGCTGAGATGACCGACATGCGGCCTTCGGGTGGCGGCAAGACCCGCATCACCTTCTCGGCACCCTCGCGCGGCCTCATCGGCTATCATGGCGAGTTCCTCTCCGATACGCGCGGAACCGGCATCATGAACCGGCTGTTCGAGAAATACGGTCCCCACAAGGGCAAGATCGAAGGCCGCAAGAACGGCGTGCTGATCTCCAACGGCGCCGGCGAGGCCAATGCCTATGCGCTCGGGCCCCTTGAGGAGCGCGGCGTGCTGATGGTCGGCGTGGGCGAGGCGCTCTACGAAGGCATGATCATCGGCGAGAATGCCAAGCCGGAAGACCTTGAGGTCAACCCGATGAAGTCCAAGGCGCTCACCAACTTCCGCGCCAGCGGCAAGGACGACGCCGTCCGCCTGACCCCGCCGTGGAAGCTGACGCTGGAGCAGGCCATCGCCTATATCGACGATGACGAGCTGGTCGAGGTGACACCCAAGACCATCCGCCTGCGCAAGCGCTACCTCGACCCGAACGAGCGCAAGCGCGCTTCGCGGTCCAAGGCCGCCTGATCCAAGGGGCGCTTGTCCAGCCGGACGAGCGCCCTTTTCTTTTGGGGAAGAGGCGGCGTGCGCCGAACGACCCCATTCCCAGTCCCGCTCAAGGGCGTTGCGCGCGAGGGACAAGCTCCCAACCCTCTCCCCTTGAGGGAGAGGGTTGCGCAGACTTGGCAGCCTGCGGCCTTAGTCGAAGCTGGGAGAGGGGTAAGCGATCCAAAGGATCGCGCGGATCAAAGATCCGCCACCCCTCATCCAACTCCGCCTAACCGCCAGATGGCGACAAGGCGCCGTATCCTCCTCCCTCAAGGGGAGAAGGTTGAATTTGACCCGCGCCACTTCGTCCCTGCAACCTAGCGCGCAGGCGTGGGCGTTGCTGTCCCAGTCGTTCGCATCGCGGCGACCACCCGGTCCGCCTCGGCATGGGCCTCCGCCTCGACACCCTGATAATCGCGCGTGTAGCGCTGGGCGAAGCCCTGGACGCCCCATTGGCGATACTGGTGCACATGATGCAGCTCATGCGCCCAGAGGCCGACATCCGAGGCGGCATCCTCGGCGGAGCGGAAGAGCACCACATCGTCCAGCGTGATCGCCGCGGCGTTGCTGCGGTTGAAGGTATTGGTCTGCAGGCTGAACTCGTGACCTTGGCCAACGCGATAGCGCACGCGGTCCAGCAGGGCGTCCGGCATATGGCCGCGCAGCCGGGCGCGAATGGCGGGCGGGATCGGCTCGACACCCGCTGCCACCGCATCGTTGCGCGAGGCGGTGATCCAGCTCGCCAGCGCCTGCGCCGCGAACAATTGCCCGGCACCCTGCAGATCGGTCAGCAAGCGCCGGCCGGCCTCGTCAAATGCCGGTACGACCTGGCGGGCGGCGTCCTGAGCCCGCGCGGGAACCGTGAAACCGGATGCGGGAATCAGAAGCCCCACCGCAGCAAGCGGAACGACCAGCAGGGAGGGAAAGGAGAAACAGGGCATAGAGCAGACCTCTAGGTCGTCGCGGCTGAACCCGCTTTTAACGCCTTACGCGTCCCACGCCCTTCGCGACCATCCTTCCACATATCACCGCATCCAGGGCACGCCCCATGGGCAGATGAACGGCCTGTTTCGCGGGCGTTCAGGCCGGTCTGGCAGAAAGGATGGATCGGACGAGCGAAGGCCGCGCGCAACGCCGACATTGGACATAGGAGAATGAAAATGCCTCTTACCCCCCGCCTCGCTTCGGTCGCCTTCGCCGTTGCGGCCACATTCGGCCTCATGCCGCTCGCCGCGACACCGGCTCAGGCCCAGAGCAGCCTGTCGATCAGCTATCGGGATTATGATCGTGGTGCCTATCGTGATGGCTACCGCGACGTCCGCCGCGACCGCCATTATCGCGAACGGTCTTATCGCAGCGACCGCCGGGACTGGCGACGTCACGACCGCGGCTATCGTAGCGGCTACGGCTATAACGACCGTCGCCGCTGCTGGACCGAAACCCGCTGGGATCGCTGGCGCGGCGAGCGGTATCGCGTGCGCATCTGCCGCTGATCATGCCACCCGCACGACCGGGCCGGACAGCCTCCGGCCCGGTCGCCCTCGCGGACTGCCCCATGCGCGCTCCTGAGAAGCGTTGACTGGCCGAAAGCTCTTCGGCAAGGACGAGCCATGGTTGATACTCCCGCATCCGACACGCCCGCCGCACCGCAGAGCGAGACGCCGCCCGACCGCCTCTCCACCAATCCGCGCAGCCCGCATTTCGACATGGAGACGCTGCAGCGTGGCATCGGCATCCGCTTCAAGGACCGGGTGCGCACCGATGTGGAAGAATATTGCATCTCCGAAGGCTGGATCCGCGTCGCCGCCGGCAAGACCCGCGACCGCCATGGCCAGCCGCTGACCATCAAGCTCTCCGGCCCGGTCGAGGCCTGGTTCGAAGACGCCAAGCAGGACTGAGCCCTGATGGCCCGCGACAGGCGCGCGGGCCAAACCATCTGCGTTGATGGCCTCGCCGATAGTGGCGGATGATCGCCATCCGATCGAAAGAATTGCCTTCCCGCCCGCCTCGTTTATGGTAGCGTTATCAAAACGCGAAGTTGAACGCGACTGGGGAGGATTAGATGGCGGCTATGTCCTGTCATATGCATGCAAGGGGCGTGTCGGCGTCTCGCCGTGAGTTGTTGGCTTCGGTCGCCTCGGCCACGCTGGTGACGCTGGGGAGCGGAGTGACCGCGCGTGCGGTTTTGCCGTCAGCTCAGCCCAGGGGCGCGCTCAGCGTAGCGCCGCGCCTTCAGCCCTTCGACATGGCCGATGTGACGCTACTGGAAAGTCCGTTTCTCGCCGCGCAACGGGGCACGGAAGCCTATCTGCTTTCGCTCGAGCCGGACCGGATGCTGGCCAATTTCCGCACAAATGCCGGGCTCGCTCCCAAGGCACCGGTCTATGGCGGTTGGGAATCCGAGGCGACCTGGGCTGACATCCACTGCCACGGCCACACGCTCGGCCATTATCTCTCCGCCTGCGCACTGATGTTCCGGTCCACCGGCGATGGGCGATTCAAGCAGCGCATCGATTATATCGCTAACGAGCTGGATGCCTGCCAGCGCGCATCCGGCGTGGGGCTGGTCTGCGCCTTTCCTGAAGGCGCCGCGCTCGTCGCCGCGCATATCCGGGGCGAGCCGATCACCGGCGTCCCCTGGTATACGCTGCACAAGATTTTCGCCGGACTGCGCGATGCCTGGCAGCTTGCCGGCAGCGACACCGCCCGTCTCGTGCTGCTGCGCATGGCCGATTGGGCGGTGGTCGCCACCCGGCCGCTCGGCGCCGCCGCCTTCGAGGCGATGCTTGCTACCGAGCATGGTGGCATGAACGAGGTGCTCGCCGATCTCTATGTGCTGACCGGCAAGGCCGATTATCGCGCCCTCGCCGAGCGCTTCTCCCAGAAGGCGGTGATGGAGCCGGCCGCCAAGGGGCGGGACCTGCTGGATGGCATGCACGCCAACACACAAGTGCCCAAGTTCGTCGGCTTCCAGCGCGTCTATGAGGTGAATGGCGAGAAGGCTTATGGCGATGCCGCAGCCTTCTTCTGGCGCACGGTCGCCCGCACCCGCTCCTATGCGACCGGCGGCCATGGCGATGCCGAGTTCTTCTATCCGCCGGCAGACTTCGCCGCACATGTCTTCTCGGCCAAGGGCTCTGAAACCTGCGGTCAGCATAATATGCTCAAGCTCACCCGCGCGCTGTTCCTGCACGATCCGCAGGTGGAGCTGGCCGACTTTTACGAGCGCGCGCTCTACAATGGCATTCTGGCGTCACAGGACCCGGAGACCGGCCTCGTCACCTATTTTCAGGGCGCGCGGCCGGGCTACATGAAGCTCTATTGCACCCAGATCGATTCCTTCTGGTGCTGCACCGGATCCGGCATGGAGAACCATGCGAAGTATCGGGACTCCATCTATTTTCATGATGCCGAGGCGCTGGTCGTCAACCTGTTCATCCCCTCATCGGTGCGCTGGCGGGAGAAGGGCGCGGTACTGACCCAGACCACGCGCTTCCCCGAGGAGCCCTCCACCACCCTGCGCTGGTCTCTGGCCCGCCCCACCCGCGCGACCCTGCGCCTGCGCCACCCGCGCTGGAGCCGGACGGCGCGCGTCAGCCTGAACGGCGCCGCGCTGGCGCAATCGACGAAGCCGGGCAGCTATCTGGAGCTGGACCGCAACTGGCGGGATGGCGACATGCTGACGCTCGAACTCGACATGCAGGTCCGCGTCGAGGAATCGCCGGCGGCGCCGGGAATCGTGGCATTCACTTATGGGCCGGTCGTGCTCGCTGGCGCACTCGGGACGGAGGGGCTGGCACCGGGATCGGATGTGGTCGTCAACGAGCGCCTCTATGGCCAGTATAACGATACGCCCTTCTCCCCGCCCCAACTGGTGGGCGATGCCGAGACGATTGCGGCGCAGCTCCGCCCCGGCACCGCCCCGCTGGAATTCATCATCGCCGACCGGGAGGGACGCCCCGTGCGGCTGATCCCTTATTATCAGATCCGCCACGAACGCTACGCGACCTACTGGCCGCTACAGCCTGCCCCCGGTTGAGGGCTAGGCCCCTCACTGGTCGGCCCGCTCTTTCGACGCGGCCGAGCGGCCCCATACCGCCATCTCGTCTTGCGAATGCTTCTCAATATATGCAATGGAGGCGCTCGAATATGATTCGCGCAGGCTGATCGCTGCGCGTCGCCAATCATCGTCGGGGGGCATGTGGACGGACAGCGGGTGGACAGGCAGCGGGCGGATGAGCCGGTAGCGGCAAGCGGCGGCGCGGCAGCCATCGCGCGCGGGGCGTCCGTGTCGGCATCTCCCTCCAGCGCCGCTCGGCCCACGCACAAGGCCCCGGGCAAGCGCAAGGCGCGCGCCTTCTGGCTCAAGCAATTGCACAGCTGGCACTGGATCAGCGCGGCGATCTCGCTAATCGGCATGATGCTGTTCGCGATCACCGGCCTCACGCTCAACCACGCCGATTCCATCGGTGCCGCGCCGAAGGTCGAGGAGCGAACCGCGACCCTGCCGTCCGCCCTGCTCGCCCAGATCGAGGCGGCGCCTGCTTCAGGAGATGCGCCGCTGCCCGCGCCGGTCGCCGCCCATCTGCGTCAGGTGGTCTCGCTCGACGCAACCGGGCGCGCGGCGGAATGGTCGGATGAGGAGGTCTATGTCGCCCTGCCCGGCCCCGGCAGCGATGCGTGGATCACTATCGATCGCGCGACCGGCGCCGTGACGGCCGAGCGCACCGATCGCGGCTGGATTTCCTACTTCAACGATCTGCACAAGGGCCGCAACACCGGCGGCACGTGGAGCTGGTTCATCGACATCTTTGCTGTCGCCTGCATCGTCTTCACCCTCACCGGCCTGCTGCTGCTCCAGCTTCACGCCCGGCATCGCCCCTCCACCTGGCCGCTGGTCGGGCTGGGGCTGCTCATCCCGCTCGTCATCGCCCTGCTGTTCATTCACTGAGGACCCGCTCTCCCATGAAGAAGACTTCCCTCGTCCTTGCCGGTCTCGTCGCCACGCCTGCCACGGCCGGCACGATCAGCGTGACCATTCCCCGCCTCAATGTCGCCGAATATCACCGGCCTTATGTCGCGGCATGGGTCGAGCCGACCGGCGGCGGCGCGGCGCAGACCATCTTTGTCTGGTATGACGTCAAGCTGCAGGGCCGCGAGCCTGGCACGAAGTGGCTCTCCGATCTGCGCACCTGGTGGCGCAAGGGCGGCCGCAGCCTCAAGCTGCCCGCCGATGGCGTAAGCAGCGCCACCCGCGCACCGGGCACCCACAAGATCGCCCTGCCCGCCACGCTCAAGCCGGGCCAATATACGCTCTATGTAGAAGCCGCGCGCGAAACCGGCGGCCGCGAGATCGTCTCCATTCCGCTGCAGGTGCCCGCCAAGGGCGCCTCCGCCACGGGCAAGTCCGAACTGGGCGCCATCACCATTTCCGCTCGCTGAGCTTTCCAAGACCCGAAAGGCCACGACCCCATGCGCATCAAGACCGCTCTGCTTGCCGCCGCCGCGCTGATCGCCGCCACGGCGATGCCTGCCAATGCTCACCGCCAGTGGCTGCTCCCCTCCGGCACCATCTTCTCGGGCGAAGACCCGTGGGTGACGGTGGACGCGGCCAGCTCCAACGACCTCTTTTATGCCGATCACAACGCCATGCGGCTCGAAGCCGTCAAGGCCTGGCGGCCGGACGGCAGCGAAGCTCAGATCAAGAATGCCGCCACGGGGCGCTATCGCTCCGTGTTCGACGTGCAGCTCGACCAGCCGGGCACCTGGCGGATCGGCAGCGCGCAATCGGGCGTGATGGGCACGTTCAAGGTCGATGGCGTGGAGTGGCGCTTGGGTGGACGGCGCGGACCGCCGCCGGCACCGGGCGCGCAGGCGCCCGCCAATCAGGTGAGCAGCGTCGCGGAGATTCCGGCCAATGCGACCGACCTCAAGCTGACCGAAACAAGCGGCCGCAACGAGTTCTTCGCCACAAAGGGCGAGCCGAGCGCCATCAAGCCGCTGGGCAAGGGGCTGGAGATGGTGCCGATCACCCACCCGGCGGAGCTGGTGCAGGACGAGCCGGCCAAGCTGCGCTTCCTGGTCGATGGTCAACCGGCGGCCGGCCTCAAGGTCACGCTGGTGCCGGGCGGCAAGCGTTATCGCGACAATGAAGGCGTGTTCGAGGTGACGACCGATGCCGACGGCGTGGCCATAGTGAACTGGCCGATGGCGGGCATGATCTGGCTCAATGCCGCGCTCAGCGACGACAAGTCGGCGACCCCGCGCGTCACCGCGCGGCGGATGAGCTACACCGCCACGCTGGAAGTGATGGCACCCTGAGCGTGCTCGGCGCCGTCCCGCGCATCGTCGTGCCCCCGATCCAGTCCGGCGCCCTCGCCGGGATCGACCCGGGCGCGCCGGTGCGGGAGATTGGCGGTGAAACCATGGGCACCATCTGGCGGGCGCGCTTCTGCGCCCCGCGCAACGTGGATGCCGATGCGCTCAAGCAGGATGTGCAGGCACGGCTCGATGCCATCGTGGCGGATATGAGCCATTGGGCGCCGGATTCCGCCCTCAGCCGCTTCGGCGCGGCGCCGGCTGGGCACTGGACCACCTTGTCCGCCGACTTTGCCGCCGTGATGGCGACCGGCCTCGCTCTTGCCGAGCGTACCGATGGCGCGTTCGATCCGGCCATCGGGCGCTTGACGGATCTCTATGGGCTGGGCCCCAACCCCATGCAAAGCGAGCCGACGGACGAAGCGCTTGCGCAGGCGCTGACGCAATCGGGCTGGCGACGCCTCGCGTTCGAGCCAACGACCCGCCGGTTGCGCCAGCCGGGCGGCCTGTGGCTGGACCTCTCCGGCATCGCCAAGGGCTATGCCGTCGATGCCGTGGCGGACCTGCTGGCCGAGCGCGGCGTGGCGCATTGCCTCGTCGAGGTGGGCGGCGAATTGGTGGGCCGCGGGATGCGCCCGGATGGCGACCCGTGGTGGGTCGACCTTGAAATTCCGCCGTCCATGCGCGCCCGCCCGATCCGCATCGCCCTGCATCAACTGGCCGTGGCGACATCCGGCAATTATGTGCGCGGCGCCCACACGCTCGATCCGCGCACCGGGCGGCGGGTGGAGAACGGCGTTGCCTCGGTCAGCGTCCTCCACGCCCGTGCCATGAATGCCGACGCCTGGGCCAGCGCGCTCACCGTGCTCGGGCTCCACGCCGGCGCCGCCTTGGCGATCCGCGAAGGGCTGGCCGTCCACATGCTCGCCCAGGACGGCGCGACGACCCGTGAATGGATCAGCCCTGCGCTGGCGGAGATGCTGGGCGATTGAGCCCCGCCAGTTACTTCGCCTTCATTTCCCCATTTCATTCGGGTCAAACTTCAGCATCGCCGCGCTTTTAAGCGCCGGGTCCCAATGTTCGGCGATCAGGCCGTTTTCGATCCGGTACACATCGAACCAGCTGGTGACATAGGGCTTGCCCTCGTCCTTCATCGGGCGCTCGCTCATCACCAGCACATAATCGCCTTCCGCCACGATTCTGATGATCGGCAGCGTGATAGTCGGCGAAATCGGGCGGGCGGGGCGCGAGCCGCGCAGGAAGGCCGCCAGCGCATCCCGGCCCGAGGCGACATTGGGATTATGCTGGATATAGTCCGGCGTGAAGAAGCGCTCGACCAGATCAGCATGGCCACCCTGCACAATATGGCGATACATGTCGTAAACGAGCTTCTTGTTGGCGGCGAGCTTTGGGTCCGGGCTGGCGAGCATCGCCTGCTGCGCCTCGGCCGAGGCAGCGACCTGAGCATGCCCCGGGCTGGTGACCATGGTCATGGCAACCAACAGCGCCGCGATGGTCGGAATGCGTGCGAAAACCCTCATGCTCTCTCCCCTCTCCATTCCGCCCGTGCGTCCCGTGCCGGCGGCTCTGGCCTTTGTGCCGCAAAAGTCCCATGCTGGCGAGCCTGAGGGAGAGACCGCATGGAAGACCGCAACAATCGCCGGGCCGTAGACCTGCTCAACAGCTTCCCGTTGCTGCTGATTCCGGTGCTGATCTACAATCTGGTGGCGCTGTTCGCCGGCGCGCCGCAGCCGGATCAGACCGAGCCGGCGCTGGCCGCCGTGATGCGGGGCGAGGCTTTCACGCTGCCCATGCTCTCAGGCGTAGTGCTGATGCTGAGCTGGGGTGACATGCTGTTGCTGCTCACCATCGTCTTCCTGCTGGTCGAGGTGGTGCGATCGACGCGGCGCGGGGCATCCTCCATCGCCAACCTGCTGCTGACCATGGCGGTGTTCCTGTTGTGCGCGGTCGAGTTCTTGCTCCTCCCGCGCTTTGTCAGCGCCACCTTCTTCCTGCTCACGATGATCGTTCTGTTGCACGGCCTGACCGGCCTGTCGCTCTGGCTGGCGGACCGGCGCCACGCCGCAGCCGCCCCGCCCGCTTAGCGCAAGGCCAGTTCCGCAGGCTTCGGCGCCGGGCCAGCCGCCGCCGCGTCGGCCGTCGCTCCGCCGCGCAGTAGCGTGCCGCAAGCCGGCGCCTGCGCCTCGTCCGGATCGACAAAGCCGAAGATGGCCCGCACATCCGGCAGCATCATCGAAAAGCCGAAGAAGCGCTGCGGCCGGAACAGATCGACCGGCTCGCGCAGCACGGTCGGCGCGGCCAGCGTGCCGCCGATCAGGATCGGCGCGGGGCGACCGAACCATTCGCGGCTCTTGCCCTGCGCCTGCAAGCGCAGATCGAGCCGCTCGCCGCGCAGATCGAACTGGCCACGCCCGGTGACGACATGACCATCGGTATCGATCAGGATCGGGTCTGCCGTTGCCAGCCCGTCGCGGACCGAAAAGGCGATCAGTCCGCAATTGAGGTGGGTCGCGTCATCTACCGCCGCCTTATCGCCGCCGATCCTGAGGCGCTGACCGAGGCCCCAGAACATGCCTCCCCCCGAATCCACCCCGTTGCCGCTGCGCGTGCCGAACATCGCAGCACGCAGATTGGTCATATCCAGCTCCGAGGCGCTTGCCCGCGCCATGCCCACGCGCCCGGCCGGCAGCACCAGGGCGATGCGGCCATCGGCATGACCGAGCGTCTCGCGCAGGGTCTCGCCGCGCCCGCTCAGCTGGATGCGCCCGCGCGCCAGCGCAGTCGTCTCGCGCGGGGCGAGGCCCCAGCCGGCCAGCAGCGGCCCCATCGGCGTCGGCGAGAGGCGAATATCGTAGCGGGCAAGCGCCGGGGCGGATCGCGCATCGATGTAGATATCCGATGAGACGAAGCCGCCCGCCAGATCAACGCTGGCCGGCGACAGCATGAACCGCCCATCGATAAGCGCGAGCCGCATGGCGAGATGCGCGGGCTTGAGCGCGGAGGCCGCGTCCCCGATGCCCTCGATCTGCTCGGCCTTATAGTCGACCACGGCATCGAAACTGCGCAGCGCCTCGGAAGACAGGGTGGCATCCGGCAGCAATGAGGCGACGGGTTGAGGACCTTCGCCATCGGATGGGGACGTCGCAGTGCGCAGCCCCAGCACAGCCATGCCGTCCGCCAGATGCAGGGCCCCGGACGCCAGAGACGCGACGACGCGCGGACGGGCGCCGCGTTGATCGAGCGTGAGGCTGCCGCTGAGATCGGTCTCGCCAAGCTGCCCTGCGATGCGGCTGAAATGCCAGCCGCCACGCCGTTGCGCGAGCCGGGCCGTCAGCGAAAAGGAGGGCGCGGCTGGAAGATCGATGCGCGCCAGTGCCGCCAGCGCGGCAAGGTCGGGACCGCGCGCCGTCACGCGCAGGTCCGCCCCGGCTAGCCGGAAGGGACTGTCGCTTTCCCCTTCCAGCCGCAGGTCCAGTGTCTCCGCGCCCGCACGCACAGCAAATCGAAATGGTTGCCCTTCGGCCGAGTTGCTGGAGCCACTCATACGGAAGGCATCACCGGCAAGGCTGGCCCGCCCGGTGAAACGCACCGCGCCCGGACCGCTGCCGACCAGCTTGAGCCAGCTCTCGATCCCGTCACGCTCGTCCCGGTAACGCAGCACGAGATCGTCCGCGTCCACCCGCTGCACGCCTACGACGGCAAACAGCCCATCCTTGCCGCCGAGCTTCCAGTTGGCCGCGCCCGTGCTTGCCTGTCGCTCCAGATCGAGCGTGCCGCCGCGCAAGCCGAGCGCACGCGGGCCAGGGCGCCCGATCAGCAGATCGAATGTGAAGAAGCGCGCCGTCAGAGCGCGGACATTGAGCAGATCGGGCGCCTGCGCCCAACCGGCATTGGCGATGCGCACATCGTCCGCAGCCAGTTGCAGGGAGAAAGGCGTCACCAGCAGGCGGACATCGCCCTCAATCGCGACGGCACGGCCCAGCGCGGCGCTCGCCCGGCGCTCGATCGGCTCGCGCAGCAGCGTGGTGCCAAGACCGGCGGCCAGTCCGGCCCAACCCAGCAGCGGCACGGCCAGCGCTGCCCAGAGCAGCGGACGGCGACGGCGCGCGGCCCGAGGCGTGGCAGGGTGAGGATCGTCCAAGGGCGGCAGGTGCGGAGCTACGGTCACGGCGCGCCATTACTGGCACGCCGGATCATCAGCGCTGCCGCCGCCCCACGCTTGTCCCCGGAGTTCATGCCGCCGCACTAGCGCCGGCAAGCTGAACCGCCGCTGAGCGCTGGCGCGACTTACTTCTCGAAGGCCGCGCTGATCGTCAGTTTAACCTCGTCGGACACGATGGGGATCGCATAGGTCATGCCGAAGTCCGACCGCTTGATCGCCGCCGTCGCCTCGAAGCCGAGCGTCGCCTTGCCGTTATACGGATGCTTGCCGGCCCCGGTGAACTCGGCCTCAAGCACCACCGGCTTGGTCACGCCGTTGAGCGTCAGGTCGCCGGTGATCTTTGCAGCCGTGGCGCTCGTCGCGACCACACTGGTGGAGACGAAGCGGGCCGGCGCCGGATCGGGGCCGAAAAAGTCAGGTTTTCCGCCATCCTTGCCCGCGCGCAGCAAATGGCCGTTGAGGCCGGCACTGGCCGTCACCACCCGTGCGACCGGAATGGACACATCCACCTTCGCGGCGGAGAGCTTCGCCGGATCAATCTCCAGCGTGCCGGTGATGTCCCCGAAAATGCCGAAATAGTCGTTGAAGCCGAAGTGGTTGGCGCGCCAGCCGACGAGCGTATGGCCCGCATCAGCCTTGTAGGTGCCGGCTGCGACCCGGCTGACATCCTTCTGCCCGGGCAGTTGCGCATCATTCTGCGCGGCCAGCGGCGCCACGACCAGAATGGCCGGCAGGGCCACCAATGCGGTCGCCAGAGCGATCTTCGTTCTTTTCATCATTCCACGGTCCTCCAACCAGTCAAGAAAAGGCGTAGGGATATCGGGCGCTCAGAGCGGCGAATCCGGATTGAACAAGGTCCGCCACATATGGGCGCTCGGGCTGCTATCGAATCCGAGGCCCTCCGCGGGCTGACGGAAGTGGCGGCCGATCACATCCTCGAACGGATCGAGCGAGACCTGCGCACTGGGATCGAAGGCGTAGAGATCGTTCACGGTCACAAGGCGGGCCGCCATGTACCAGCGGTGCTTGCGGACCATCGCGAATTCGCGCTGCACATGCGGCGGCGGGACATAATCCTCGCCGAACATCTCGCGGTAGATATCGGGATAGGTGTAGCCCGTCTCCGCGTCCGGGAAGAAGCGCAGCGCGGCATGATGCCGGATGGCGAAGGCGACCTTCTCGGAGACATAAGGCTCGAAAAGCTGCGCGCTCCAGAAGCCGTGATTCGCGCGCATCATCGCCATCGACAGGTCATGGACGAGGCAGGCGAAGACGATATCCTCATCCATGTTGCGCTTGCGCGCCTGCGTGGCGCTCTGCAGGCAGTGGTTGGACGTGCTCTGAAAGCGCAGGCGAATGAAATCGGCGAGCTTGGGCTTTTCCGGCATGGGCGCCAACACGTCGACAGTCCCCTGCTCGGCGATGAAGACATTGCCGACACCCCGCCGGTAGTGGCGCGTGGGGATCTGCGCATCGACCTGCGCGACGCTGGGGAAGGTGCGCCCCACTGGACCAAGATTATCCGCCAGCGCATGTTCCAGCGCATCGGCCTTAGCCTCCGCGCTCATCGCCGCGACAGCGGCCGCGCCACCGAGCGAGGCGATGAACGCACGCCGCCCGATTCCGCCGACAATATCCTCCGCTGCTCCCGATTGCATGTGATCCCTCCCCGTCTGCCCCGAGACTTTTCAATTGACTTTGTGAACTCCATTGACGGATTTGCGAACAGATTTGTATCTGGATCATGACGTTGCACTGCGTTTTTCCGTCACTCGGAAAACTGACAGGTGCTGATTGACAGTGCTATCCGAATAGCACGCGCAATGGAGGGGAATGATGGGCGGCACGCAAAGCCGGGGCCGGATCGGCGCGGCATTTTCATGTCCATGGGTTACGCAGCACCGGGCGCACGCACCAACCTCGCGCGCCGCCTGGATGCACGCGGAATGACCAGCCCGCGCGGCTCGGCAGAGCGAGTCATCTATCTCCTCAGGCTGGTGATCGAGGGCAGCGAGCAGTTCACGCTCGGCGAGCTTGCGGAGCGGTCGGGCCTGCCGCTCAGTTCCGTCCACCGCCTGCTGCGCCCTCTGCTCACCGAGGGCATCGTCGAGCGCGGCGATGGCCAGACCTACCGCACCGGGCGCGAACTCACGCGGCTGGCCTCACAGCTGATGGCACAATTCGATCCGGTGCGCAGCGCGCGGCCGCTGCTTGCCGGGCTGGTGCGCAAATGGTCGGAGACGGCCGTGCTATGCCTCTATGCCCCGGTTCGGCGCCGCGCCGTGGTCGCCGCTGTGGCCAATGCCGCCTGCGACCATTGCCCGGCGCTGGAAGAAGGCATCGAGATCGAATTGCCTTGGGGATCGCTCGGCCAAGCCATTCTCGCCAGCCTGCCACCGGGTGAGAGCGAGGCCATCTTCCGGTCCATCACCCGCAGCCCCATCGCGGGCAGACCGCCGGCAAAGCGCGCCCAATTCCTCGAGCAGATGCGGTGCATCCGCGACAAGGGCGTCGCGCGCAATCTGGATGAGGAGCTTGGCCTCGCCGGGGTCGCAGCGCCGGTTTTCGATGGCGCGGGACGGCTGATCGGCTCGCTCGGCGTCGTCATGCCCCTGCCCCGCTTCCACGCGGCGCGCGATGCCGATCTCGTCCGTGACGTGGTGAGGGCCGCGAACAGCTTCGCAGGCCGCGCTGCCGACAGCACAGGGCGCGCCCATCCCTTCCACATTCCGGAATTGCGCCCCGATGTCCATTGAGAGGATTGACGCCATGGGGGCCCCGTCCCTGTCTGGCAGGCAGAGCTGCACACTGTGCGCAATGGGGAGAGGCGGGGTGACACATATTGGCCGATTACAGGGCAAGCGCCGTGCGCCCGATTACTGAGCCGCTGCCCATCGGCCGGGAGAGCGCGGCCGGCCCATCCCCTCTGCCCAAGGAACAGCGGGCGCCCTGGCCCTGGCAATCGACCTGGCCATTCGCAATGCTGATGGTCGTCTCCATCTTCAACTATCTGGACCGGTCCCTGCTCGGCCTCGCCTTGCCGGCGATCAAGGCGGAGATGGGCGTTTCCGACACCGCGCTCGGGCTGGTTTCGGGCGTTGCTTTCATCGTGATCTATTCGCTGATGGGCCTGCCCATCGCGTGGGCGGCCGACCGGTTCAATCGCCGTACGATCATTTCCATCGGACTCGCCTTCTGGAGCGCCGTCACACTCGCGACTGGCTGGGTTACCAACATTTGGCAACTTGCTTTCGCACGCTTCTGCCTGGGCGCGGGAGAGGCCAGCAGCACGGCGCCGGCCAATTCCATGATCGCCGACCTGTTTCACCCCACCAGACGCCCGCTGGCCTTGGCGATCTACGGCGTCGCGGCGACCATTTCGCACATCGTACTGTTCCCGGTCGCCGGCTGGATCGCGGAAACCTATGGCTGGCGCGCCATGTTCATTGCCGCCGGCGTGCCGGGCATCGTGGCAGCGCTGGTCTTTCGGCTCACGGTCCGCGAGCCGGCCCGCACTGCTGCTCGGCCGGCGCACAACCGCTCGCCGATTGCCGCGATCAAAACCGACGTGCGCGCGCTGCTTGCCAACCGCTGCTATGCCTGGATGCTGCTCGGCATGACGTTCATGGGGTCCAACATCTGGGCGACCGGCTCCTGGACGCCGACCTTTTTCCAGCGCGTCCACGGCCTGACCATGGCGGAAGCGGCGACGATCATCGGCCCCTCACGCGGTTTTCTCGGCGCGGCGGGCATTCTGCTGGGCGGCCTGCTGGTCGATCGGCTGCGCAAGAGCCAGTTGCGCTGGCGGGTCGGCATTCCGGCGCTCGCCTGCCTGGCGATCGGCCCCGCGGAACTGCTGTTTCTGCTCGGCGAGGAGACCGCGATCTGGGTGCTGGGCTTTGCCGGCGCCAGCTTCTTCACCCTGCTGCATCAGGGGCCGATCTACGCCGCCGTCGTCAATGTGGTAGCGCCCGACCAGCGCGCGCTGGCCATCGCGATGCTGCTGCTGGGCGGCGGCCTCGTCGGCAACATCATTGGCCCGACGGCGGTCGGCATTTTGAACGATGTGCTGGCGGCGGACTTCGGCCAGTCGGCCATCCGCTATTCCCTGCTGCTCATCGCGATCACGCCGCTCTGTGCCGGTGCCTGCTTCTGGCAAGCCTCGCGCCTCTACGTGCGCACCGCGAATGAGGAGGGTTGAGCAGCACTGCGCGACGAGTTGATTTCGGAAATCATGTTCGCTGCTCAACGCCGCCATGCCCTCCTTCCATATATTAGAAATCCTGCCTTCATCGCGTGACAAAAGAAAATTGATTTTGTATACCGAGACTCATGAAGGGGATTTCTGAAACGGCGCGCAAGAGAATGAGCGCGATGGCAGGAGAGGCAGCCCGGTTCGGCGGATCACGCCAGGGCGCTGCTGTGATTCTTGCGGCGGGCGCAGTTTATCTGGCCGCGCTCGGCGCTGCCTTCCCTGTGCAGGGCGACGAGCCGACCGCCGTGGCGGAGAATGCGCCGCACCCGATGATCGGCAAATACTGCATGTCCTGCCATGATTCGGAGGAGCGCGTGGCTGGCCTCTCCTTCGAGGGCATGGACTTCGACCATACCGGCAAGAATGCGGCCATTTGGGAAAAGGTGGTGCGCAAGGTGAGCGCGGGCGCCATGCCGCCGCTCAACAGCCCTCGGCCCGAGGCGAGCGAACTGGCCTCCTTTCTGGGCCAATTGACCGATCGGCTCGATTCCACGCCCGCGCCACTCCCCTCGGCCAACCTGCGCCGCCTGAACAGAACCGAATATGCCAATGCCGTGCGCGATCTCATCGGGCTGGAAATCAATCCGGCGGACTTCCTGCCGCCCGATGCCGCGACCGGCGGGTTCGACAATATCTCCAGCGTACTGACCACCTCCCCGGCGCTCATTCAGGGCTATCTCAATGCCGGGCTCAAGATCAGCAGCATCGCCACGGGCGCTTCAACGCTCGAACTGACGCGGACTGTTTACAACGCGCCCGGCAAACTCGTGCAGACCAAGCATCTGGAAGGACTGCCGCTCGGCACCCGGGGCGGGATGCGGGTCAACCATTTCTTCCCGGTGGACGGCACCTACGAGATCAGCGTGCGCACCAGCACCGGCGGGTTCATCGCCGGACGCCGGGCGCCGGCCCCCATGCCGGCCGTCAACCTCACCATCGATGGCCGCCGGGTCGCGCTGGGCAAGGGCGACAAGGTCCGCGTGAAGCTGGGCGCCGGGCGGCGCACGATCACGGCGGCGCTGCTCGACGAGGTCGCCGGCGCGGGCGTGAACGACATCTACGCCAATTATCTGACCAAGGGCCTCGTCCTCAACGTCGCGGTCAACGGGCCATTCACGACACAGGGGCCGGGCCGCAGCGCGCCGCGCGCCACGGTCTTCTCCTGCCGCCCCAAAAGCTGGATGGAGGAAAAGCCCTGCGCCCGCGCGATCCTGACGCGCCTCGGCAGCCTTGCCTTCCGCCGCCCGCTCAAGCCGATGGGCGGCGAGGTGGACGCCATCATGAAAATGTATGACGCGGGCCGGGCGCAAGGCACGTTCGAGGACGGTGTCCGCGCGGGCCTCTCCTACATTCTCGTTGATCCCCGCTTCATTTACCGGTTCGAGCAGCCGGTCGCGCAGGACAAGTTTGCGATCAGCGATCTCGACCTCGCCTCGCGCCTCTCCTTCTTCCTGTGGAGCAGCATCCCCGACCAGCAATTGCTCGATCTGGCGGCGCAGAACAAGCTCAGCGACCCGGCCGTGCTGGACCAGCAGGTCAACCGCATGCTCGCGGACCCGAGGGCGGAAGCGCTGGTCGACAATTTCGCGACCCAGTGGCTGCATCTGCGCGAATTGCGCTCGGTCCAGCGCGAGAGCCCGGCGTTCGATGACAATCTGCGCGTCGCTTTCGAGAATGAGACCAAGGGCCTCGTTCGCTATGTGATGCTGCAGAACCGCCCGATCCGCGATCTGCTCGATGCGGACTACACGTTCGTCAACGAGCGGCTGGCCCAGCATTATGGCATTAGCGGCGTGCGCGGCGACTATTTCCGCAAGGTCAGCCTGCCCAAGGACAGCGTGCGCCGTGGCCTGCTCGGGCAAGGTGCGATCCTCACCGTCACCTCCGTCGCCAACAGAACCTCGCCGGTCATTCGCGGTGCGTGGGTGCTGGAGAACATCCTCGGCGTGAAGCCGCCGCCGCCGCCGCCGGGCGTGGAGACCAATCTCGACGCGAATGCCGAGGCCACGAGCCTGCGCCAGCGCCTTGCCGTGCATCGCGAGAACAAGGTGTGCGCCTCCTGCCATAATATGATGGACCCCATCGGCCTGGCGTTGGAGAATTACGATCTGGTCGGCCA
Source organism: Sphingobium sp. B8D3A (assembly GCF_025961995.1). Lineage (NCBI taxonomy): Bacteria > Pseudomonadati > Pseudomonadota > Alphaproteobacteria > Sphingomonadales > Sphingobiaceae > Sphingobium > Sphingobium sp. B8D3A. The sequence goes on from NZ_JAOQOS010000001.1 coordinate 3,414,150, forward strand.
GTGGCGGACGCGGGACGGCGCCTTCCCGGTCGATGCCTCCGGCGTGATGTCCGACGGCACCAAGATCAATGGCCCGCGCGATCTGCGCAACGCCATCCTCGCCCGCTCGGACGCCTTCACCCACACCTTCATCGAGAAACTGATGACCTTCGCCATCGGCCGCGAACTTACCTTTGCCGACATGCCGGAAGTACGCCGGATCGCTCGGACCAGCGCCGGCAATGGCGATCGCTTCCAGACGATCCTGCGCGGCGTCGTCACCAGCCGGCAGTTCCGGATGCCGGCGGGCAGCCAGAAAGATCGGCTGCGCGTGTCGCCCAGCCAGTTGACCTGGAACACCAGCCGGCAGCCGCCCGCCATGATTGGGAGAAAGAAGTGATGAACGGCGATGACTTTTCGGGCGATGGCGCGGGCATATTCGACCGGCGCAGCGTGATCGCCGCCGGCTCGCTGCTTTCGCTGGCGCTCTCGTCGGGTGTGGCGATGGCCGCGGAAGCCCTGCGCGGTGACGAACTACCGCTGCGCACCACGGGTCTGGAACATATCGGCATGCTGGTGCCGGACGTGACGAAGGCCGCGCAATTCTATGGCCGCTTGTTCAATCCGGCGGTCCACAAGGAGGCCGATCCGCCGCTGCGTTATTATGTCGTGCTGGGCAAGGGCTATATCGCTCTGGGATCGCGCGCCACCGCGCCCGATCCGGCGATCGACCATTATTGCGTGTTGCTCGAGAAATACGACCGCAAGGCGATGGATGCGCGCCTCGAGCGTGAAGGGCTGGCCCCGGCGATGCGCGGCATCGTCTACGATCCCGATCACATTGGCCTGCAATTGCTGGAAGAACCGGCCGGCCTCGCCAGCACGACGGTGCCGGCCGGAAACATCGTGGAGGGCGCGCCCCTCGTCACCCCGCTCAAGATGGAAAGCATCCTGCTGCGCGTCAGCGATCTGGCTGCGACGAGCAAGTTCATGTCGCTCTTCTTCAAGGAGATGCGCGCGCCGGTGCCGGGCCAGCGCTGGTTCGCCGCCGCGAACACCCCCATCGCCATCCGCCAGACGGTGGGCCGGGAAAAGCCGGCCGTGGATGACTGGACGGTGAGTTGCCGCCGCTTCGACAGTGGCAAGGTCGCCGCCGCGCTCGCGCAGATGGGGGCAGTCATCCTCCCTTCCGCGCCCGGCACGCTGCGCCTGCTCGATCCCAATGGTTTGCCGCTCACGATGAAGATGGCCGGCTGATGCGCCGGCCCGCCCCGCCCTTTTCCGCTTGGCTCTGAGGTCTGGAGACGTCGATGACCTACCTTACCCGCAAATCGCTTTCGCGCCGAACCGTGCTTCGCGGGGCCGGCGCCTGTCTTGCGCTCCCCTTCCTGGAATCGATGATACCCGCCGCATCATCAGGGCTGCCACCGGCGCGGACGCGGCTGGGCTTCTTCTATGTGCCCCATGGCGCGGTGATGGACAGGTTCCGGCCGGCAACGTTGGGGGCCGGCTTCGAGCTGTCGCCCACGCTGCGCCCGCTTGCGGCCTTTCACGACAAGATCAACGTCATCAGCGATCTGACGCTGCCGCTCGCTTACACGCAGGATGCCTCGGCTGCGGCCAATCACAGCAGCTCCTCCGCCGTCTACCTCTCCGGCACGGCGATGACCAAGAATGTGAACAAGCTCGGCATGACGGCGGATCAGGTCGCCGCCAAGCATCTGGGCCAGGATACGCCCCTGCCCTCGCTCGAACTCGGCATCGAGGAGCCCTCGGCGATCTGCGGCGAAGGCTGGAGCTGCGCCTATCGCGACACGATCAGCTGGCAGGACGCCAACACACCGCTGCCGATCCAGCGCAACCCGCAACTGCTGTTCGAGCGCCTGTTCGGCGCCGGTGGCACGCCGGAGGAACGCGCCGCGATCTGGAGTGAATCGCGCAGCATGCTGGACACGGTGACCGACCAGACGCGCAAGCTCTCAGCCGATCTGCCGGCCGAGGACCGGCGGCGGCTCGACCAGTATCTCACCGACGTGCGCGAGGTCGAACGGCGGCTGGAACTGACCCAGGCACAGACCAGCCACGACATCGTGGTGCCGGAAAAGCCCATCGGCATTCCCGAGGATTTCGAAACGCACATCAAGATGATGTTCGATCTGCAGGTGCTGGCGTGGCAGACGGAACTGACCCGCATTTCCACATTGATGCTGGCCGTCGAGAACAGCAACCGCATCTACCCGGGCAGCGGCGTGATGGAGAGCTTCCATCCGCTCTCGCACCACAGCAACGTGCCGGCCAATAAGGACAGGCTGGCGCAGCTCAATGCCTATCACGTCTCCATGTTCGGCTATCTGCTCGAGAAAATGGCCAGCACGCCCGATGGCAATGGCTCGCTGCTCGACAACAGCATTCTGATGTGGGGCAGCGGGATGAGCGATTCCAACGTTCATAATCACGGCCCTCTGCCGATCGTCGTCGCGGGTGGCGGCTCGGGCAAGATCGCTGGCAAGCGCCACATCAGCGGCGGCGTCGGCAAGGATCGTCCGCTCTCCAACCTGCTGCTCTCCATCCTGCAAAAGGCGGGCGCACCGGTGGAAAGCTTCGGCGACAGCGACGGCACGATCGACATCTGATGCCGGCCACAAGCAAACGCATCGCGCTGGCAGGCCTGGCGCTCCTGGCGCTCGCCCTTGTCGCCTTCCTGCTGCTGCGTCCGCAGCGCCCGGTGCTGCCGCCGGCCAAGGCGCAGGAGCTGGGCGTGCAGATGGCCTCGGCGGCGCGCGACAATCAGCTAAAGCGCATGTACGAGCTGGTCGATAGCGGCGCTAATCTCGATGCCCGCTCGCCCGACGGCACGCCTGCGCTGCATTGGCTGGCGCGGCGCAACCTCGCGGACGATGTCGACCGCCTGCTTGATCTTGGCGCCAATGCGGGGCTCGCGAACGAATATGGCCTGACGCCCTTGCATGTGGCCGCCGAATTTGGCGCGTCGGCAGTGCTGCGCCGCCTGCTCAAGGCCGGCGCGCCTGTGGATACCCTCTCCCACACCGGCCAGACCGCGCTCATGATTGCCGCAGGCGAAGGGGACGGCGCCAACGTCAAGGCGCTGCTGGCGGCCGGCGCGAACCCCAATTTCACCGACAAGGCCTATGGCCAGACCCCGCTGATGCTCGCGGTGCGCGGCGGCAGCGTGGAGGCAGTGCAGGCGCTCATCGAGGCCGGCGCCAACGTCAATGCGGCCACGAAGCTGGGCAGGAAGCCCGAGTTCCGCGCGCCCGGCGAAGGCGGCGGCTCGCATGGCGATGGCATCGTGCGCGGCGGCGTGCCGCCCGAGGGTTCGCGCGCCGAGTGGCCCGGCAAGATCACCCCGCTCCACCTCGCCGCGCGCGAGGGCACGGTCGAGATGGCCAAGGCGCTGGTCGAGGCCGGCGCGAAGATCGAGCAGCCCGAGGCCAATGATGCGCGCCCGCTGCTCGTGGCGGTGCTCAATGACAATGTGCCGGTTGCCCAATATCTGCTGGACAAGGGCGCCAATCCCAACGCCGCCGATTGGTACGGCCGCACGCCGCTCTGGGCCGCTGTCGACGTGCGCAACATGGAGCTGGATACCGACACCGCCAAACAGAAGGGCGTGGATCGTTCCCGTGCGCTCAAGTTCATCGGCGCGCTGCTCAACAAGGGCGCCAACCCCAATGCGCGGGTGACGCGCTATCCGCCGACCCGCTTCTGGCTGCTGACGGCTGGCTCTCTGTCCTGGGTCGATTTCACCGGGCAGACGGCGTTTCTGCGCGCCGCCCTCTCCGGCGATGTGGACGCCATGAAGCTGCTCGCCAGCAAGGGCGCCGACCCCAATATCACGACGAACAACGGCACCACGCCGCTCATGGCCGCCGCGGGCATCAACTGGGTGTTCTTCCAGACCTTCGACGAGGGCGAGGACAAGCTGCTCGAAGCCGTGCGCCTTTGCCACGAGCGGTTCGGGCAGGATCTGAACGCGACGAATGCCATGGGGCTGGCCGCCGTTCATGGCGCTGCCAATCGCGGATCGAACAAGATCCTGGCCTATCTGGCGAGCAAGGGCGCGCGCTTCGACATTCGGGATGCCGAGGGCCGCACGCCCTACACCTGGGCGAAGGGCGTGTTCCTGGCGACGACCGCCGCAGAGCCGAAGCCGGAATCCATGAAGCTGATCGAGCAGGTCTGCGCGCGCACCGGGCAATCCTGCGGCATCAACTGACATCGTCCGGACACAGCGGACCGCATCATTCGGGGGATTTTCGTGCAGGACTTCATCTTCTTCCTCGGTCGCTTCCACGTTCTCGTGCTGCACCTGCCGATCGGCATTCTGATGCTGGCGATCGGGCTGGAGATCGCGACGCGCTGGCCGCGCTTCGCCACCCTGCGTCCTGCCGTATCGGCGACATGGCTGATCGGCGCGCTCTGTGCCTTTCTCACGGTGACATTGGGCTATATGCACGCGAGCGAGCCCGGCTTCACCGGCGAGGCGGTCAACTGGCACCGCTGGAGCGGCGTGCTGCTGGCAGCCAGCGCGCTGCTGGTCTGGGCCTGGCAGCGCGAATTCCCGAAAATCTACGACCGAGGCTGGCCACTCGCCTGCCTGATCACCGGCGGGTTGCTCGTGGCCACCGGCCATTTCGGCGGCAATCTGACGCACGGCCCGACCTACCTCACCGAATTCGCGCCCGGCCCGCTACGCTCTGGCCCCGGTGGCCGGCCTCCGGTGACCAATGTTGCCGATGCGGACATCTTCCTCGATGTGGTCCACCCCACCCTGCAGACGCGCTGCGCCTCCTGCCACAGTGATGACAAGCGCCGCGGCGCCCTCTCCATGGCGACCTACAAGAGCCTGATGGAAGGCGGCGAGAGCGGCGCGGTGATCGATCCCGGCGAAAAGCAGCGCAGCGACCTGTATCGCCGCATCACCCTGCCCGCCGACCACAAGGAATTAATGCCCAAGAACGGCCGCACGCCGCTCACCCCGGATGAAGTCGCGGTCATCGGCTGGTGGATCGAGGCCGGCGCCTTGCCGGAAGGCACGGTCGGCAAGCTGAATGCACCGGAGGACATCCGCGCCAAGATCGCCAAGGTGCTCGGCCTTTAACCGCAAGCGGCCAGACGAGACCCGCCGGGCTTGTCTTCAAAATCTCACAACGATCCCGCTGGCCGATGACGGACCCTGCCGATCCACGCCCCCGCCGCCCAGCCGTTCCAAGCCCAGCTCTCATAAAAAACGGGCGGATCGATTACCCGATCCGCCCGCCGCAATGTTGTTAGCGGGTGCCGGGGCACCCGCCCCCGTCAGAAGTCGTAACGGATCGACGCGCCGATCATGCGTGGCTTTCCGCGCACCACCGAGAGCATGTTGCGCGGCGGCGCGCCCACGCCGGTGGGCGTGAAGCTGTCGAAATAGGCGCCGCCGAAGCGGGTGGCACCCGTCGCGTAGGTCTTATCGAACAGATTGTTCGCGAAGACCGAGATCACCACCGGCACATTCTTCGGCATAAAGCGAATGCGGGCGTTGACGAGGCTATAGGCCGGAAGCTGGTACTTCGAATCTGGGTTGTCGAGGTTCAGCGTGGCCTGGTCGTCGGTGTAGCTCCAGTTCATGTTGACCGTGAACTCGCCGAATTCGGCCGGCACGTTGAGCGTTCCGCCGAGGCTCAATTGCTTGCGCGGGATATCCGGGAAGAGGAAGGGTCCGCCATTACGAACCGGATCGAGCTTGACGCCGGTCAGCGAGCCGCTGGCATCGAGCGAGAAGTTCCGCGAGAGGCGCAGGCGGCTATCCAGTTCAAGTCCGTAAACGTCGATGTCGCCGGCGTCGACAACCTGAAGGTTGAACCCCAGCGGGCAGGACGGCCCCGTCGTGCAGGTCACGCGACGCGCTGACTGCCGGTTGCCCCATTGCATGTAGAAGACGGTCGGATTGACGATGAACGCCCGGTTGAAGAGCGCCATACGCAGGCCGACTTCATAGTTACGGACGGTCTCGGGCGGCACGGTCGGCACGCCGTCGCCGCTCTGCGCCGGGCCGGGAATGTTGTCGGCGATCGAGAAGCTATAGAGGCCGGCCTTGTACGCCTTGGAAATCGTCGCATAAGCGAGGATATCCGGCGTAATCTTGTAGTCGATGGTCGCGCGATAATCGACCTGCTGCCAATGTCGCGAACTGTCGACGAAGGTCGATGTTGTGCCGGGCGCCGGTGTGAAGTCCGACGAGGCATATTCGATCGATTCGATCCGCTTGCGGTCATACGCATAGCGCAGGCCGCCCGTAAAATTGAGCCGGTCGGTCACGTGCCAGGTCGCGCTGACGAAGGCACCGAAAGAGTTGGCCACCTGCGTCGTGTCGGCGTCCTGCCGGCGGACCAGGCCGCCATCGGCATTGCCGTTAGGGCTGTTCGGATAGACGCTGGTGCCCTTGCGGGTAATGGTTAGGCCCTGCTCATCCGACTTTTCGTAGAAATAATTGAGGCCACCGACGACATCGAGCGCGCCACCGAACGGCGCCGCGTTGAGCTGCAGTTCCTGATAGAAAACCCTCGACCCGGTATCGAGCTTGCGATTTTCCGTGCCCAACTGCTGATAATCGATCACCCCGTTGAAATCGAGCTTCGACAAGCCCGAGGTCGAGGACAGGGTCACATCATCGGACAGCTCGTAGGACATTCGCAGATCGGCCTGCCAATAGACCGACGTGTTCCGCTGCACGCACTCTTCGCCGAAGTCGGGATTGAAATCATCGAGCAGGCAGATGTCGTGCTGGCGATATTTGTCGCCGGTCACCACGCGCGGATCGTTATAAGGCGCAATCGGCGCCTGACCGACGGACTTGAAGGCATCGTTGAGCCAGTCGCCATAATTGCCCTGAATGCCGACAAAGCCCGGGGCGGGCTCGATGCCCGGTCGCAGATCGAGCTCCTCGGTGACGATCGGCGACCCGTTGGCGCGGGAATCGGTGTAGAGAAAACCCAGCGTGGCACTGAAGCGGTCATTGGGTTCGTACAACGCCTGCACGCGCCCGACATAGTCCGTGGACGCGCCGTTCTTCTCGGTACCGCGCTGCACCCATCCGCCCTGATGCAGATAGGCGCCCTGCGCGCGCACGGCCAGCGTATCGCCGATGGGAATATTGATCGCGCCGACGATATCCGCCCGGTCATAATTGCCGGCCGTCACCTGCGCATAGCCTTCCGTCTCGCCGAGGCGCGGCTGCTTGGTGAAGTAACGCACCGCACCGCCCGTGGAGTTGCGGCCGAACAGCGTGCCCTGCGGGCCGCGCAGCACCTCGATCCGGTCGATATCGATCACTTTGAGAACCGAGCCGGCGGTGCGCGGCATGTAGATGCCGTCGATATACAGGCCCACGCCGCGCTCGCCGAGTGCGCCACCGCCGCCGCCGATGCCGCGGATCGTGAAGGAGGGGGTGGATGTGCTGCCGCCGCGCTGCGGGGCGATGCTGAGATTGGGTGTCTGGTTGGCCAGATCCTCCAGATCCTCAATGCCGCGGGCTTCCACCATTTCTTCGTTCACGGCGACGATCGAGAGCGGGGTATCCTGCAGGTTCATCGCGCGCCGCTCGGCGGTGACGACGATGTCATGGATGACGGAGGTCTTGTCCTCATCGTCATTATCAACGTCTTGCGCGGAAACCGGAGAGACGCCGCCCGCCCCTATCAACGCGGCGCCAGCCAATAGCAATCCATTGCGCCGCAAGGGCGCCCGTCGAACGATCTGCATGTAACCTCCCCTAGATGGAAACCTCTGGCTTCCGGCCCCGCACCTTGTCGGTGACCGAAGCAGGGAGGGGTATTGCAGGCCAATTATCGATGCACAAGAGTTTTGTTGATTTTGATAACGAAATGAAGCATCCGTTCAGGCAGATAGCTTAACGAGGTCCTGAACAGCCATAACAGTTCCCCGGAAATCAGCGGCATTCCAGCCAGAATCAGCACGTCACGCACATCTGCGCGACGCGTTCCTGCCTAAATGCCGTTGTTGATTTGAATACCGCCGAACGATCGCCGGGGACCGGTTGATCGATTGATCAGCCGCGCGCCATCGCGCGGGCATTTTCCATCAGCAAGGTGAGGACGGCGCGATAGCGGGCCTCTTCTCCCGGCTCCAGAACGCCCAGCAACCGCGCATCGCGATCGGCCTCCGCCGTGGTCAGCAGGCGCCACAAACCGCGCCCCTCCGCCGAAAGATCGAGCAGGATATCGCGGCGGCCAGGCACTTTCGTGCGGTTGACCAGCCCGATGCTCTCGATGCGCGTCAACGCGCGCACGATCTGGCTCTTGCTGGCCCCCGTCGTGCGCGTCAGGCTGAGCTGGGTCATCGGCTCGTTCTTGCCGATCAGCACCAGCATATCCGCTTCGAAAGACGAAATCGCTCCGACCCGCTTGGCCAGCAGGGTGGCGGTGCGGTTGAGGTAGGAGGCCAGCGTCGTCAACGGCGGCAGAACCATCACATGCACGCGCGCATCGGCGATGCCCGGCTCGTTCCGCTCATTGGGGCGCCGTTCCGACTTGCGCTCGGCCCCCGGCTCCTGCGTGCCGCCGGACAGCTGGATTTCCGCGTCGAGCATCGCCGCTGCCTCGTCGATCATGAAGCGGGTCGCACGGATGAAAAAGTCCCGCGTCGGCGCATCGAGCCCGCCGCAGACCTCGACGTTACGGGCGATGGCGACCGCGAGGATCTCCTCGTAGACCGCCCGGCCCTTTTCGGTGAACTCCGCCTTCGAGCGCACGTCGGGGCGGTGGACGAGGCCCTTGGCGGTCAAATGCGCCAGCGACCGACTGATCTGCGCACGCTGAATGCCCGAGAGGCGCGCAATTTGCGTGAAGGTCACCTTGCCCCGCCGGCCGATCAACGACAGCAGCCGCCGATCGAGATTGGCCAGATCCAGCTCGGCATCGATCTGCCGCGCGCTGGACATCTGCGCGGTCGCCAGAAGACTGTTGATCAGCCTGCCAAAAGGCGTGCGCTCGGGCGCCTTGCCAGCGGATAATTCCGGTTCTCGCGACATGATGCGCGTTATGCAATGAAACGCGCCAAAGCCAACCGGAAATCGCGAGCGCGGGGAGATCAGGGCGGGACACTGCGGTAGCGAACTGGTCACCAGCTTGCTGCGAAACGTGCTGCTTGGACCTGGCTCATTGCCCCGATGCTGTCCTTCATCCGAAGGACAGACGGCGCGGCGGCGCTTCCATATTGCTCCAGACATCATCTGGAGAAGAGCGGAATGCTGGCTGACAACAAGGTCATAATTACAGTCGCGATCAACGGCGGAATGCAGCAGGACCGCGATGGAGCGGTGGTGCCCAAGCAGCCGGTCGAGATCGGCGAAGCGGCCGCGCGTTGCTATGAGGCGGGCGCGGCGATGGTCCATTTCCACGCACGCGGCCCCGATGGCATGAACAGCGGTGATCCAGCGATCTATGCCGAGGCAATCCGCGAAATTCGCGCCCGCTCGCCGATCCTTGTGCAGACCACCAACGGCATTGGCGTTCGCCGGGACAAACTGACCGGGCAATTGCACTGGCCGTCGGACAAGGAGCGGCTCGGCATCCTCGCCATTGAGCCGTCGCAGGACTTGTTCGGCATCGCCGCGGGCTCGGCGGATTTCTACAATCCGGGCGGCAATTATCCGGGCGAAACGCCCTATGTGAATTCGCCCGAACTGCTCAAGAGCACGATCAAGGCGGTCTATGAACGCGGCTCGGCACTTGAATATGAAGTGGTGGAAGCCAGCGCCCTCCATCGCCTGTTGCGCTATGCCAATGAGGGCATTTTCGATCGTGATCGGGACAATATGTGGCTGCTCCATGGCGGTGGCTTCGGGGCAACGCCGGCCATCGCCCGCAATGTGATCTTCTCGATCGATGAGGGCCTGCGGCTTTTCCCCAAGGCCATCGTCGGCGTCACCGCCACCGGGCAGGACATGTTCCGCTTCGTCACCTTGGGCATCGCCATGGGGTGCGATCTCGTGCGCGTCGGCCTGGAAGACAGCCTGTACATGCCGGACGGCTCGATCGCGCGGGACAATACCGACATGGTGCGCGCCGCCGCGCAGATCGCGGCGCTCTATGGCGCAAAGCCCGCGACTGTCGAGGAAGCCCGGGCAAGGTTCGGCCTCAAATCATGAGGCCGCCTGTCCTTCGGATGAAGGACATATTTCCGCCCGCGGAGCCGCTACGTCGCAAGAATAAATAGAAACAAAGGGAGATTGTATGTCGAGCCGGCTAATCGCGCTGTTATCGGGCACAGCCCTGAGCATCATGCCCGCCCTTGCGCATGCGCAAGTCGTCACGGCTTCTGCCCCACAGGATGGCGCAGCAGGGCTTGAGGATATCGTCGTCACGGCGCAGCGGCGGGAAGAGAATCTGCAGCGCGCGGCCGTCTCTGTCACCGTCCTTTCCGGCGAAAATCTGACGACGCGAGGCGTGACCACGGCAGCGGCGCTGACCCAGGTGGCTCCTGCGCTGCAGGTAACGGCAGGAACCGGGCCCTATACCGTCCTGACGGTCCGGGGCGTCAGCAACTTTGGCGGCAATGCCTTTTCCGACCCGGCCATCGCCGTCAATTTCTCAGGCGTATATCTTGCCAGCCCCACGGCAGTGCAGGGCCTGTTCTATGATCTTGAGCGCGTCGAGGTGCTGAAAGGCCCGCAGGGCACATTATATGGCCGCAACGCGACGGGCGGCGCCATCAACATCCTGCCGCAGCACGCCCGCATCGGTGAGCGTGGCGCGCAACTCAATTTTGAAGTCGGCAATTATGCGCGGGTTGCCGCGTCCGGCGCTGTCAACCTTCCGGTCGGCGAGAACAGCGCCTTCCGCGCCGCATTCCAGATCCTGCAACGCGATGGCTTCTTCTCGGACGGGCTCGACGATGAGCGCGGTCAGGCCGTCCGACTCTCCTATCGGCTCCAGCCGAGCAGCGCCGTCACCATCGACATCGTCGGAGACTATACCCATCAGGGCGGCCGCGGCGGCGGCTCGACCGTGCGCAAGCGCTGCGGACCGGACATCTGCTATTTCGGCGACCCACGCACCAGCCTATCCCAGCAGGATGCGGCATTCGCGCCACTCGCGCGGCAGACCGACAATTCGTTCATCGACAGCGACTATTATGGGCTGCTCGCCAATGTGAATGTCGAGACCGATGCCGGCACGCTGACGCTGATCCCCGCTTATCGGACATCCAGACTGAGCTACAACAGCGCCCAGACCGGCTTCCAGATCATCGAGCAGCAGCAGCCCGAGCAAATCTCCATGGAAGCGCGGCTGGCCTCGCCATCGGGCAATCGCTTTGGCTGGCTGATCGGGGCCTACTATCTCGACACGCATGTCACCGCCCGCTCCAATACGGAAAGCGCGGCCGCCCTCACCTATAGCGATCAGATCATCGACACATCGGGCAAGACCGCCGCCGGTTTCGGCCAATTGACCTTTGCGATCGTGCCCACATTCCGCGTGACCGGGGGCCTGCGCTACACCTGGGAGCGCAAGACCAGCGACAGCGAGCGGTACACCATCCGCAATGCCCCCGGGCCAGACCCGGTCATTCCGCTCGTTCCGGTCGGCGCGCCGGCATTTGTGGTCGATCGATCGCTGACCTTTGAAGCGGTCACATGGCGTGCCGGCCTTGAGTTTGATGCGGGGCCGCGCTCGCTGATCTATGCCAATGTCGGCACCGGTTTCAAAGCGGGCGGTTTCTTCCTCGGCCCGCCGGGCGCCAACAGCTTCGAGCCGGAAAAGGTGACCGCCTATACCATCGGCACGAAGAACCGCTTCCTCGACAACCGCCTGCAACTCAACGTGGAGGCGTTCCTGCTGGATTATAAGGATCAGCAGCTCGGCTATGTGAAGCTCATTCCCCCGGCCGTAGTTCTGGTGACGGAGAATATCGGCCAGGTTCGCACCAAGGGCGTGGAGGCTGAAGCAGAACTGCTGGTCACCCCGACCACCCGGATCGGGCTGCAGGCCCAATGGCTGGATGCCCGGGTGAAAAAGCTCGTCTATAATTCGGTTTCGACCCCCGGCCCGACCTCACAATGCCGCACCGCCGGCACCACGGTCGATTGCAGCGGGCTTCGCGCGCTCAAGTCGCCGGAGTGGGTGGTCGCCGCTTCGCTGGAACAAAGCTTCACGCTCGGATCGGGCGACCGCATCATCGCGAACATCTTCAGCCGCTATGAAGGGCCGCGCGAGCTGGATCTGGCCTACACGCCGGAAACGCGCGTTGGCGGATCGACCCGCACGGACGCGGTGCTGACCTATGCGTTCGAGGGCAAGGGCCTGAGCATCAGCGCATTCGTCAACAACATCGAGGATGACGTCGTCGTCAACAATGTGGCGCCAAACCCGGCCTATTCGACCATTGGTGTGGTCGCGACGTCGCTTCGTCCGCCACGGACCTACGGCGTGCGACTGTCGGGCACATTCTGATTTCACCCGCATCGCTCCAACAGCCCGGCGCAAAAGCCCCGACGCTGCTGATCGTGTCGATCTGCGCGATGGTCTATTTTCTGGATGGGCTGGTCCATACGATCATGGGTCCGCTCGCCCCCGAATTCGCGCCGATGCTGGGCCTTGGCGATGCCGATCTCGGCCCGATCTTCTCGGCCAATCTGATCGGCCAGTGCATCGGCCTGATTGCGTTTCCCCCGCTGGCCGCGAGGTTTGGCGACCGGTGGACGGTGGGGCTGACCCTCGCCGGCTTTGGCGCCGCTCAGGCCTTGACGGGTCTGGCGAACAGTGGCGAGCAGTTGTTCTGGATGCGGCTGATAACCGGCGTCCTGTTGGGTGGCTGTCTGCCGAGTTGCCTGGCAATCGTCACGGCAGCCGCCCCCCTCGAACGCCGTGGCCTGGCGATCGCCTTCCTGTTCACCGGCTACGGCCTCGGCGCCACCATCGCGGGCATCGTCGCCATCGCCTTTACCGGACTAGGCGGCTGGCGCGTGGCGATGGGCGCGGTGGGACTGCTCTGCCTCGCGACATCCGTCATCACCATCATGGTTCTGCGGGACGCCGAGGAGGTGGCACCGCAAAGCGATGCGCCCCAGCCCAGCGCCAGCCCCTTGAGCCTTCTGGCGCCGGACTATCGGCTGGGCACGGCGATGCTGTGGCTCGTCTTCATTGCCATGCTGACCATCAGCTACTGCCTCAGCTCCTGGCTGCCGGTTCTGCTCGTCCGGCTCGGCTATGCGCCGGCCTTCGCAGCCTTGGCGCTGTCCATCTTTTCCTTCGGCGGCATCGCTGCGGCGCTCTGCATGGGGCTTTTGATCGACCGCTACGGCGCCTATCGCGTTCTCGTCTCGTCCCTGCTCATCGCAGCAGCGCTCTTCTTCGTGGCCGGCCAGATTGTGGGCGCGTCCTCGGCCTTGGTCCTTCAACTCGTGCTCGCGGCATGCGGCTTCTTTGCCCTCGGCGCGTATGGCGGCGTGAATGTCATCCTCGCCAGCTTCTACCAACCGCACCTACGATCGACTGGCATCGGATGGGCCAAAAGCGTCGGCCGCATCGGGACGGTCGCGGCGCCGGTGCTGATTGGCGCGCAGCTTGAGGCGGGCATTGCGGAGACCACCATTCTGGCCTCCTTTGCGGTGCCGGCTATCGCGGCAGCGATTGCGTTGACGGCCATGAAAGTGTTCAAGAGGCGTAGAGTCGCGACTGAGGGGCTATAATCCCAGAGGCGGCAGGAGAGCTGAATGTCCTACATCCGCAAGATCGAGGAATGGCGCGCCCCCGTCTCCATGGGTGCCATCTATGAACGCTTGCTGGAAACCGCCGGGACCGACCAGTTCGGCACCGCCGTCCATGATTCGGTCATGACCGTCACCGGTGGCGCGCGCAGAATTTACCTGTTCGAGGCGACGGGCAGAGAAACCAGCGAACTGCAATATTTCTTCGGCGAACCACGCGTGGAAGCAATGCTGCCAGCCTACAGCCAGCATTATCACAATATCGACCCGGTATGCGACGCCTATAGCGCAGCGCCGTGCGTGAGCGACCTCGCCATCCAGCGCATCCGGCCGCCGGACATCAGCTCCGATGAGTTCCGCAGGCGCTTCTTCGATCAAGCCGGCATCGTTGAGCGCGTCTCGATCATCCAGCGCGGACCACAGGCCTGGCGCGTCATCAATGTCGCGCGCCATCGCTCCACCGGCCTGTTTACGGACGGCGAGCTGGACGCTTTGGTCGGCCTGGCTCGGCTGGCGCTGCCGATGCTGCCCCTCAACCGCCGGCGCGCCCTTTCCTGCTTCTCCTCCGCCCAGCACATCGAAAGCCGACTGCGGCACTTGTTCCCAAATCTGACCCGGCGCGAGCGGCAAGTCTGCGCCCGGGCGACCGCCGGCATGTCGGTCGAGGCAACGGCGCTGGATCTGGGTATCGCGAAAACGAGCGTCATGACCTATCGAAAGCGCGCCTACCAGCGATTGGGGATCAGCAGCGTGCCGGAATTATGCGCGCTGGTGGCGCATTGAGCCTGAGCGCGCAGGGCGGCGGGTCGCCGGGTCGGAAACTGGTGGAGTTTCCTGCGAACGTCTGATTGTCGCGCGCACAGAACCCTGAATCGACGGGTGATCTTCCGGGAGGCATATATCAGCCTCAACGATGAATGGCGGAGCGGGAGGCAACTAAACGAGAACACACAAAACCATGAAATTTCGATAGTTTTTTTGTAAATTCTCGTCGATCCTCCGGCGTGATACCATATCGAGTACCATACTAGGTCGTGAACCCATAAATTGGCTTCGTTGCAGATGGGGTGGAAAGGGCCGTCTGGCGTGGTATCGTTGGCCGCATGTTGTTCATGCTGACCATCATGGCCGCAGCGAGTCTCTCTCCGCCCGAGGAACCGTTAGCCGGTCAGCTTCGCGCTGCGATTTGGAACGATCTGCAACTCAACGCCATGATTGGCAACGGTAACTGGCTGGCATCGCTTTGGTACAATGCGGGTCAGGAAGACACCAAGACGCCTGACCTCCACATTCTGGATATGTCCTGTGGCAGCAACCGCGAGGGACATCGTTGCTCCTTTACACTGTTGCGTGACGGCGGCGTGCGGATGGCCTTCAACGAAGCAGCCCCTGACCGACTCAATTGCACTGCGCAGTTCGTTCGTCAGGAAGAATCTGACGGGTGGAAGGTGAAGCATCGACCGCCGCGCGGCTCCGGGCACAGTCGGACGGACATGCAATGCAAAGCTGTGTCTGCAAGCTGATCTTTGGGCGTGCATGGACCAAACTGCGGACTTTACCCGTAATCGGAACTCTGATTCAGCGTCGGCATGAGCCGATATGATCTGACCGACTTTGAGTGGCGCGTGATCGAACCGCTGCTGCCCAATAAGCCGCGAGGCGTCCCACGTGTCGATGACCGACGTGTGCTCAACGGCATATTCTGGGTGCTGCGATCTGGCGCGCCATGGCGCGACCTGCCGGAGCGCTACGGTCCGCGCACCACCTGCTACAACCGCTTCGTGCGATGGCGAAAAGCTGGCGTTTGGGATCGGATGATGGATGCCATCACCGCTGCCCACGACGGCGACCTCCAGATGATCGACAGCACTTCCGTTCGCGCCCATCAACAAGCTGCGACGGCAAAAAGGGGGATCGAGATCATTGTCTCGGTCGTTCCCGAGGCGGCCTCACGACGAAAATTCACGCGGTCGTCGATGGGCAAGGCCTCCCGATCCGGTTGAGCCTGACCGCCGGGCAAAGTCATGACGGGCAAGCTGCTGACGATCTGCTCGAGCATGTTGGTGCCGGAACAATCGTTCTGGCGGACAAGGCCTACGATGCCGACCGCATCCGGGCGTCTCTCCGCGAGAAAGGGGCGTTCGCCAACATTCCGCCCAAGTCCAACCGACGGTCAAAGCCCTACTTCAGCACATGGCTCTACCGCGAACGAAACCTGATCGAGCGCTTCTTCTCCAAGTTGAAGCACTTCCGTAGGGTGGCCACCCGCTATGACAAGATAGCCGAAAACTTCCTCGCCATGGTCCAACTCGCCTCAATGCGGCTGTGGCTGCGTGTTTATGAGTCTACGACCTAAGGGATCGATGTCGCCGCCGCCGAAAGCTCCGGTGTAAACGAGACGCTCTACCAACTGAGCTAATCGCCCCCTCGCGGGAATTCAGGCGCCTTCGAGGTTTTTTGTCGTTCGGTCAAGAGCACAGATGCGGAACGGAAAGGCAACTTCCGACCCCAGGTGGACCTGAGAGTCCCGAACTATTCCCGAAGTCTCTCCGAAAGAGCAGGCTTGAGCCAAATGGCGGCGGATGACGAATAGGCAGACAACGTGGCAGCCAAACCGGTTTGCCGCAATCTCAGCTATCTGTCCTTCCAATGCAGCAACCTAACCGTCTAAAAATCTAACACCCAAGCGGTCCCGCAATGACCAGAGCACCTCAGCTTCGAGGATGATGCTATTGTTCAAACATATTGAGAACTTCGCACCCTCAGGCATTGCGGGCGTGTTCTCAATAATTCCTCCCGTGGCGGAATAAGACGAAATCCGCGCGCGGGCGCTTTCGCCGCGGTAAATTATCGTGACTCTGTCGGCATCGATATCAAACGGGGTGACGGCCACACCCATCTCGGTCCTCCGCTCTTCCTCCAATGCACTGGCGATCTGTGATGACGGGACAGGCCTGCCAATGAAAAAGCCTTGCACCTCATCACATCCAAGCGCTCGGACGAACTCGAATTGTTCTTTTGTCTCGACGCCCTCTGCGACCGCTTCAACTGAAAGGGCTTTAGCCAGACTGACAATCGACTTGATGATCGCGCTCCGGTCATCGCGCGTGTCCAAGCCGCCATCGACAAAGCTCTTATCGATTTTGAATTTGTCGAAGGAGATGCGCCTCAGATAGCTGAAGGAGCTAAAGCCTGTCCCGAAGTCATCAAGGACAAGTCGCAACCCTAAACTTTTGAGTTTTGCAAACTTAGCGCTGACCTCGTCGGCCGTGTAGAAAAGAACACTGCCTTCCGTAACTTCCAACTCGAGGCGTCTGGGCGATAGTCCGCTCTCAGCCAATACGCGTTCCACAACCGCTGGGAAACTGTCGGTTGCAAAGTGGCGGGGGGACACATTGACGGCTATACGAAGGTCTGAGGGCCAGCTGGCGGCATCGAAACACGCCCGGCGTAGCGCCCAATCATCCAGCATGGATATCAGGCCTGCGTCCTCGGCCATCGGGACGAACACCGCAGGCGATATCATGCCGCGCGTTGGATGCTGCCATCGGAGAAGAGCTTCGTATCCTGTGAGCTCACCCGTCGCGCAACTGATGCTGGGTTGGTAGACGAGGTGAAGACTGTCTTCTGCCAAGGCAACGCTGAGATCGGCTTCCAACTCTGTTCGGTCAATTTGACGAAGGCGCATTTCCGGCTCAAAGAAGCACGGGACGCTCGGAGTCGCATTCTCCAGCGCAAACTGTGCGCTGCGCTCCAGCTCGGAGAAATCGAGCCCGTCCCTGGGTGCTCGAGCGACCGACACCAATGGCTCCAGCAAGACGCGCTCATTATCGACCAAATAAAGGCCGGAAACTGCTCGCATGATTTCGTCAGCTCGTATGACAATCTTATCGCGATTCAACGCTGGGGGCAGCGTGATGATGAAATCGTCTCCGTCAACATGCCGCACGAACATATCAGAGCTCGCCTTCTCAAGGCGCCGACCAATCTCAGCGATGAGAAGAGCAACTTTGCGCCGACCAAAGAGCCTGACGTTATTGTTTCCAAAGGCTTTCACATAAACGATGGCTGACGGTGCTGATGCAGTTTGAAAGCTATGCGACCCTAACAAGCGCTCGCTGCTCTCGCGTGAGTACCCATAGTGATTGACCAAAAGTTGAGCGAGAATGGCAATGTTAGCGCTGTCTCGAGCTTGCCCTTCCACTAGGTGATCGACTTTACGTTCGATAGAACTGGTCGCTTTTACGATTTGATCGACGCTACGGGAAATTGTGTTTGCAATATTCTCGGCCGTTAGCTCGCGGCCGAGGATCTCACTCAATTTGGCAGAAACAAACAATCGCGCAAACGCGTCATCGGTTGAAACGACGCGCGCTAATTCTTGTCGGAACGCGTCAAACCAAGATTTTCGGCCGTTGGGAGCCGGTCGCGTCAAAAGCACCATAAAATGAACCGGCAAGTCGACGCCTACTGCTGCTTCGCACCATTTCGCGACAGAGCGTACAGTCTGATCCATCACGACCGCGTTCCAGTTGCTTTCGGCATAGGCGTCCGAGGTCAAAACGTTTGAGAGTGCGGAAATTAGATCTTCTGGAAGCGCTTCTTCTTTAGATGGGAAGCTCGCCCCCAAATGTGCGTGCAGCGCGTCTACGATCGTTCGATCAGAGTAAGTCTCACACTGACCCGCAAGCGTTTCCAAGTGATATTCAAGGCTAGCGCGATAAGCAGCGAGAATCGAGGGAACTAGGCCGGTATCATGATCCCGCGATCTGGTCCTGTCGAAGGCCCCCGACAACGACATGAGCACGCGCATAAAAAGCGCATCTGCACGATTTCCCACGATCGCCGACGCGGTACTCCCAATTGTGATGGAACTCGCAATGTTCGCAATTGCACCAGCGCAAAAGGCTGTGATCGCCTCAATCATGGACCTCTTCCGCGCCGGCTTTATGAAAAGTGCACGGCGTACTAAAGTTTTAACAGCCTTCGTTCCCGCACGGCAAACAATCAACTCCACACAATTTCTTCACCACCGGGCTGGGGAGGCCAACGGTCGGTTTGCCGAGTGGCTAATCTGCGCCCTTAAGCTGACGAAGAAAAGTTTCGCGTAGCGTCGCCATATTTGCAACTTCGCGTTGAACCGGCTCGTGCTTCCTTCGAATTTCTCAGTCTTTTAGGTGAGTGTCGGGAAAACCATAACATTCATAACATGGATGCAATTTCAAAGGCTTACGCCATAACTTCTACCATAATATTACCATAATCTGATTATGTCTTTTCAGAGTGATGCGCGAATTCAAAAAAGCTCTTTATTTTCAATGACATTATATTTTTCGACCGTCGAAGTTATCAAAAATTATGGCAAAAACATAACCTCGGAAATGGCACTTTTCTGAGGGTCTCAAGACTTTTGTACTGAGACATTATGGATATTATGTTTTCCCCGCCCCCCTGCCCCAGCTTTCGCCCGAAGAGCAAAATTCTAAAAAATCATCGACCGAATTCCGGCGCACGGAAGATGGACCGACTTTGCCCAGATGGAGCGCTTTAGGTGCATGAGTTCGCAACTTTTGCGGGGGCGGTAGAATTGCCGGCCCGCCTTAGAGCTGCGTCGATTTCCGGTTGCTAGCATAGTGCATGAATACCGACACAAAAAGTGCGCGGGCGAGGCGGGGGGAAAAGCGCGTTTCGCGGGGGGCCGGCGCGTAGAGGCGCTTGTCGGGCTGCGGATCGATGCTAGTCATGCGATCAGCGCTGGCATCGATGGAGGCCGCCATCTGCAATCACTTCCGGGCCGATCCCTCCAAGCTCTCGACGTGGGCACAATACATCGGCGCCCATCTTCCCGAGTCCGAGGTGCACGAGGCATCCCTCGATATCTGGCCCCGCAAGCCGGCGATCGTGGCGCATCATAGCGAAGGCCGAACCATCGTTGATCAGATGATCTGGGGCGTCCCGCGAAAGATGCCCGGCAAGCGCCCCGGCACGACGATCACCAAGCACATCACCAACGTCCGCAATCTCGATAGTCCGTTCTGGCGATCAATGATCGCCGCGCCGGCGCAGCGTTGCCTTGTGCCCTTCACGCAGTTTGCCGAGCCGAAGATCGGCCAAGGGCGTGAGGAGTGGTGGTTCACGATCAATCAGCAGCCGGTGTCATGCTTCGCCGGGATCTGGCGCCCGAGCGAGGCCGGGATCGTGTTCGCGTTCCTTACTTGCGAACCCAACCCGCTGGTCGCCCCGCTTCACCCGAAGGCCATGCCGGTCATTCTACATCCCAACGACTATCAGGTTTGGCTGACCGGCAATCTGGATGCGGCTCGCGCTCTCGCACAGCCCTTTCCCAGCCAGCTTATGGCAGTCGCCTGAACGTCAGGTGCGGTATCTCCGCAGAGCTTTCTTCCAGACGAGCTCATCTGGAAGCGGGAGCAAGATTGTTTCCCTGTCCTGGCTCGTTTCGATCAGCACGGGCCGCACGCGTCGGCCGCGAGAAGCGGAGCATCGCCGGCAATAAAATCTCATCCGGGCCGCGCGAAACGTGTCGTTCCAATGGCGTTGCTGAAACCACCACCATAGCCCGTGCGGATCGAAGGGCGCCGCATGTCCGCACCGGCACACCACGCGAACGGCGTTGTGCCATGCTGCCGCTTCAAAAATACACGTCGCGACCCTTATGTCGCCAACATAGCGGGCCACTTCATCGCGCAGTGTTCAGCAGCTTCGCGCATGCGAGCGCGCCAAACATAAACGGTCCCTCGTCTCGCGCGCCTGCGCGGATCTCTTCCAAAAACTGGCGGTTACCGTGGCCGCGCTCTTCCAGCGCCTTCGCGACGGCGTCGCGAATGTCGTCAATTCTGTCCATGTGCATGTTCTCCTGATAGAGAACATATGTGGAACATGATACGATTCGGTCAATGGAAGAATCTCGGGAAACTTGGCTGATGCGACCAACTGTCGTAAAAGCAAAACTGCAGGCGCCGACTCTGTTGGCCCTGCTTGGCGGTGCCCATCCCCCCCGGATATAACCGCCAAGAAAGAGGGGCGTCGCTCTGCGGCGCCCCTCAATTCTTATCCGGTAGTCGATATGCCAATCACATATCGCGTGGCCGGAACCGGACAACCTCAGTCCCGACCGCCTCATTCAAATCGAGAAAAACCGACTGCAGCGGCGCCAGCTCCAGCTCGAAAAAGGCGTCCGTCGCCTTCGTCACATCGCCAAAGCCACCCGCGTTCGCCGGCACAATGCCGAGCAGCTGCGGCGGCACCCGGTGAGCGGCCAACACATCATCGCGCGTGGTGTTCTTGATGCCAAGGAACTCATCGCTTGCGCCCATCTGCGCGATGGGCAGCAGCTTGATCCCGTTCTCTTTGCCGTTGGGAGAGTGCACGAACAGGTTCCGGAAATTGCCCGGCCCGCGCGATTTCTTGAGGGCGCTGCGCATCGCGTCCACATCGCCCTCGGCAAATTCGCCGGTCGCGTACATGATGTAGCCCGCATGGCTCCCGTTCTCGTAATAGCGGCGGCGGAACAGGGTGGCGTTCTCATTGAGCAGGGCTGACTGCAGAGCCGAGATATATTCCGGCACGCCATAGATCTCCTGATTGAGATCGGGCGCCAAAAGCTGGTGGACCGCGCCGAGCGGGAACTGCTCTTCATTCTTTAACCCCGGCACCCACCAGAAGGCGCCCGGCTCGACGCCACGCCGCGTATATTTGGCAAGCGGATGATCGAGGCGCAGCAGATCACCAAAGCGGTTGCGGATCTCCTGCGCATAGGCGTTCCCGAGCACGAGATAATCGAGCACCATACCGGCGAACACCTTGCGGCTCAGCCATGGCGTCGGCTCGAGGCTGGCGGCCAGCATGTTGCGCTTGAGCATGATCGCGCTGGAATGGTGCGGCGAGGCACGGAACGCTCGGGACAGGCCATCGAGCGAGATCGGCGGCTCATACCAGCGGCCATTGTGCCAGCATTCGATCATATCGAGCATGGTGGCCCGGCTCAGCACCGGCTCGGGATCGCCGAAGCTGAAGGCCTGCACCTCGCCCCCGATGGCCGGCGTGGCGGCGGACAGGGCGCGGGCAGTCTGGCGGCGAGATAGGCGCTTGCTCATTCGATTATCTCCATTGTGCCCTTGGGCTTTTCTTTGCCGTCGAGCGGCTCATTCATGAGGATGTGCATCGTGGCCCATGCGAGGTCCGCGTGGCCGTCATTGCCGCCGCGCCCGGCCTTGAACGTCATGCTGCGCCCGCTTGCCGTCAGCGTTTTTTTGACGGACACGAATGACGAAACGAGATCGAGCATGGAGGCATCGAATGCGAGGCGGCCCCGGCGCACCACATTCTGCGCCTTCATCACCATCTGGGCTTTCAGCTCGAGCGAATATTCGATCTTCGCGACTGTGCAGCCGGGCATGGCACCCACCTTGGCGAGGAGCTGATAAACGCCCGCGCCCACGCCCTTGGCGTCAACGCCCAGATAGGTGCAATTGTATCGGCTGAGCATCGCCTTGATGAACTCGGCCTGCTGCTCGAAATCGAGGCCGCGCAGTTGATGGCGCTCGAGGATCCTGAAAGGCTCGCCTTCTTTTTCCGGCGGCGCTGCAATCACCAGCGCGGCATTGTCGCCGTCCTCGCTCTCCTGCGGGTCATAGCCGGCCCACACCCGGCGATTGCCATAAGGACGCAGAGCGTCGGGATCGAAATCCACCCACTCCACCAGGCTATCGCAGCCGCAGGCGATCAGATCGTTGAAGCGGAAGGCCGAAAGGCTGTCATCCACGAACTCGCAGAGGAAGAGGTTGGCGAACTCGTCGGGCGCATATTCGTCCTGCAGCTCCTCGATATCGAAAAGATCGCAACCGCCGGCCTCAGCGTCGCGGATGTTGACGATGTGGCGCCACACGCGATCCGGCCCGACCGAACCGATCGCCAGCGCCGCATGGCTCACATCGATCTCGATCCGGTCGGCCTTCTTGCGCCGCTTGTTCCGGCGCTCGCCCGTCCAGTAGGGATAGGCCGGATGCGCCACGCTCGATGGCGTCGAGAAGTAGGTTTTGCGCCACTTCTTGTGCGTCGCCATGCCCGAGGCGACCTTGTTCAGCTCCTCGAATGAGTGGACCCAGAAAAACTCATCGAAATAGAAGTTGCCGTGCCGGCCCTGCGCCGTGCGGAAATTGGTGCCGAGATAGTGCAGCTCGGCCGCCGCTTCCTCCGCCGGGCGCAGATCGGACGTGATCAGCATCGGATCGCCGGTCAGCGCCACGCCGACCAGCTTGGCGAAACTGACGATATAGCTGCGGAACTGATGGGCCTGCGCCTTGGAGGCAGAGAGGAAGATCTGGTTGCGCCCGGTTTCGATCGCGTCGATCAGCGCCTCGAACGCGAAATAATAGGTCGCGCCGATCTGGCGGGACTTGAGGATCATGCGCGTGCGCTGATCCTTCGCCTCCCACCATTGGGCCTGATAATCGTACAGGCCTTCGAGGAAAATCCGCTTCAGCTCGGCGGCCTGCTCCTCTGTGAAGTGGTTCTTCTTCGCCTTCTTGCGCGGCCCGGCGTTGCGATTGGCGACCTTCTCATTGAGGTCGCCCTCATGCCCGCCCTCGGCCTGATAGCGGCGGACGCGGGCCATGGCGGTGATCGAGCGGGAGAGCGCGTCCAGCTCGGCCAGATCCGCGTTGGTTTTCTTCTCCTTGGCGACCAGCACCATGAACCGGCATTCGAGGCTGTCCTCGATCTTGCTGATCGAGGGCGCGTCATCCCAGCGGTCGCGCTGTTTCCAGCTGTCGATGGTCGCGCGCGGGATCGCGCTGCCCTTGTCGTTGACGATGCCGTGCAGCGCGAACTCATCTGCAATCTGCGCGACGCCCCAGCCACGCCAGTAGAGGCTGCGCGCATGCCGGCGCGGATCGAACTGCCAGAAGCTGGGCGGCCCTGCTGGGGCAGTGAAAGGCTGGGCAACAGTCATCGCGCCTGACCATGCCGTCCGCGCCGATCAGATCACGGTTCTCCATCGGGTGAGAAGCTCTCGCCCGATGGACTGGCTTGAGGATCCCGCCCCGTACGGCCCTTCTGGCGCCTGCACCGCCGATCCAAAGCAAGGGAACCCGCCCCCATGGCCAAGAGCAAGTTTTTCCGCATCGCCGTTGAAGGTGAAACCGTCGATGGCCGCGTGATCCAGCGCGAATGGCTCGAGCAGATGGCCGCCAGCTACGATCCCAAGACGTACACGGCGCGGATCAACTGCGAGCATATCGCTGGCTACAGCCCCGATAAGCCATTCAACGCCTATGGCACCATTCGCGCCCTGCGCACGGCCGAGGTTGAGCTGCAGATCAGCGGCCAGACCGTCAAGAAGCTGGCGCTCGAGGGCGAGATCGAGGCGAACGATCAGCTGCTCGCCATCAACAAGGCCGGCCAGAAGCTGTTCACCAGCTGTGAGATCCACCCCAACTTTGCGGACAGCGGCAAGGCCTATCTGGTCGGCCTGGCTGTTACCGATCAGCCGGCATCACTGGGCACCGAACCGCTCAAATTTGCGGCCATGACGCGCCCCAACCTGTTCACCAACGCGCTCGAAACATCGCTCGAGCTGACGGCCGAGCCGATCGAGGCTGCCGGCATCGCCGAGGCGATCAAGTCCGGCTTCGCCGGCGTCGCGGCCTTGTTCACGCGCTCGGAAGAGAAGCCCAAGGAAGAGGCGGCCCCTAAGCAGCAGCCGGCCAACGACAACAGCTTCGATGTGACGGCTTTCGCGAGCGCCATCGGTGATCAGGTCGCGGCTGCCGTCAAGCCCGCCAATGATGCGATCGCGGCGATCAATGCGCGCTTCGACGCGCTCGATGCGAAGCTCGCCAAGACGGAGCAGCCCGGCACGTTCACGCGCACGCCCGCCACCGGCGGCAGCGGCGCGGTGGTCACGGATTGCTGATCACACGCCCCGCTTCCCTTCCCGCACCCGCCCCACTGGAGCCTGACCATGCGTAACGAAACCCGCCTCCTGTTCGCCGCCTATGTGAGCCAGATCGCGCTCATCAATGGCGTGGCATCCGCAGAAACCAAATTCACCGTCGCGCCCGTTGTCGAGCAGAAGCTCGAAGAGAAGATCAAGGAGTCGAGCGACTTCCTCGGCATGATCAACATCCAGCCCGTCGTGCAGCAAAGCGGCAACAAAGTCGGCGTCGGCGTCACCCGCCCGCTTGCCGGTCGCACCAACACCGCTGGCGGCAACCGTCGCACGCCGACCGATCCCACGGACACCTCGGATGAAGGCGGCTATTTCTGTCGCCAGACCAACTACGACCATGCGATTCCCTATGCCAAGCTGGACGCTTGGCGCCACAAGCCCGAATTCCAGACCCTCCTGCGCGATGTGATCATCAAGCAGCAGGGCCGCGACCGGATCATGATCGGCTTCAACGGCATCTCGGCGGCCGCAACCACCAATCGCACTGACAATCCGCTCCTGCAGGATGTGAACGAAGGTTGGCTGCACAAGATCCGCACCAAGGCGCCCGCCCGCTGGCTCGACAGCGGCGCTCTTGTCGACGATCCGGAGAAGGCGATTTACGTCGCAGCGGGGGTTGAAGTGGTCAATGCCGCTGGGACCAACATTCCGACCGCCAAGGCCGATTACGCCAATCTCGATGCGCTCGCCTTCGACGCGCTGGATCTGCTCGACCCCTGGCACCGGGGTGACACCGATCTGGTGGTGATCGTTGGCTGGCAGCTGGTGAAGGACAAATATCTGAACCTGCTGCAGGCGGCGGGCGACACGGCCACCGAACGCGAAGCGGCCCATCGCATCCTCACCTTGCCCAAGCAGCTCGCCGGCAAGCGCGCCATCATCGTCCCCTTCTTCCCGGAGACGAGCCTGCTGGTCACCAGCCTCGATAACCTGTCAATCTATTGGCAGGAAGAGACGCGCCGCCGCCACATCAAGGATGAGCCGGCCCTCGACCAGATCGAGAATTACGAGAGCGTCAATGAGGACTTTGTGGTCGAGGATTACGGCCGCTGCGCCCTCGTTGAGAACATCGTGATGGGCGCCAAGCCGGCCTGATCCGCGGCGCCTTATCCCCTTCGCTCCAACTGACAGGACACGCACAATGAGCCTCGCTCGCCGCCACAGGGATCGCATCCTTGCCGCACAAACCGTTGCGTCCGCTCCCAATGTTGGAGCGGCCACCCCCGCCGTCGCACCTCTCCCGGCGGCGGGGGGCACTGGCGAAGGCCAGGCCAATCGAGGCGCCGCCCAGATCGCCATGCGCCTCACGCATGATCTGCGCCGCCTCCATGAGATCAAGGGCGTGGATCTCAAGATCGCCGCCAAGCGCGAAATGCTGCCCGAATATGCCGATTGGGTGAAAGGCCTGCTCGA
The DNA here is from genome assembly GCF_025961995.1 of Sphingobium sp. B8D3A. NCBI lineage: Bacteria > Pseudomonadati > Pseudomonadota > Alphaproteobacteria > Sphingomonadales > Sphingobiaceae > Sphingobium > Sphingobium sp. B8D3A. The sequence goes on from NZ_JAOQOS010000001.1 coordinate 3,440,240, forward strand.
TGCCGATGCCGGCGTAGGGACGGGCGTTTCTGCCGAAGTTCTGCCCACTGTCATGGTCTGGCTGATCGACGTGGGCGCGTTTGATGATGCGCTCGAGCTGGTGCCCTTCGTTCTGCGCCACAATGTGCAGATGCCGGCGCGCTACAACCGCGATGCCGCCACGATCGTGGTGGAAGAGATCGCGGAGGCAGCCCTCAAGGCGCACAATGCAGGCGCCCATTTCGATCTGGGCGTTCTGCTCGGCGTGGCCGAGCTGACAGACGCGATCGACATGCACGATCAGGCCCGCGCCAAGCTGCGCAAGGCCACCGGCGCGCAGCAACTCTACATTGCAGAGGAAATGGAAGCCAATGCCGAAGGCCGGGCGATGCTCGAGGCGGCGCTCGTGTCCCTCAAGGCCGCGCAGGCGCTCAATGATCGCATCGGCGTGAAGGACAAGATCAAGCGCGCCGAGAAGCTGCTCGCGTCGCAGGACGCCGCTGCGGCGGCCACCACAACGCAACCCAACCACGAAGGCGGCTTAGCCGCCTGACAAGCTCGCCCCCGGCGCTCGGGGGCGGATCGCGCGAGGCGGGAGGTTTTTACAACCGAAGGGCCGCCCTCTGTCCCGATCCTCACCCCCGTAAGCCGGAGAGCCGGAAAGGACGCAGGATGCTGACGCGCTACGATTATCTGCTGCTCGCCCTAATCGGCATCATGGTCGGGGGAATGGCGCCCCTCGCGCGAGCGATCATGGCATGAGCTTCGTCGCCAAGCCCCCGGCGCCCGAGAGCGGCCCGCCGCCGGCGGAAACCGTCATCGAGAATGATGGCTTTTTCCCCGCGATCGATCCACGCGAGATCCGCGAGCTGGCGCGCATCACATCAAGCATCACCGCGCCGCGCCTGCGCGGCGCCATTCTTGCCGCAATGGATGCGACAGAGATCGATCTGCGCGCATGGGTGGCAGAGCAGACGGGGAAGGGACATGCCACGCTGGCGGACGTTCCCGCGCCGCAGCTCGGCGGGGAGAGCCGCAACCTGATCCGCTATCGCCGCATCATCGCTCTGCTCGCCAAGGCCGAGCTGATCGATCGGCACCGCGACTTTGATACCACCGCCGCCGGCGCAAGCCAGGGCGATGAACTCGATGAGAGCGTGCGCGAGCTGCGCCGCGATGCCGCGCATGCCATCCGCGACATGCTGGGCCGCACGCGCACCACCGTGGATCTCATCTGATGGCCCGCATGCAGTCCCTCACGGCCCTGCAAGGCGACACCGTGGATGCACTGATCTGGCGCGAAGCCGGGCTTGGCTCCGGCTCGATCGGCGCGGTGCTCGATGCCAATCCGGGTCTGGCCGATCTTGGCCCGATCCTCCCGCTCGGCACCATTGTCATGGTGCCGATTTCCAAGGCGCCCGAGGCAACCCGCCAGCGCCCTCTCACGCAACTCTGGGACTGATCATGGACCCCAAATCGATCCTGCCGGCCGCCGTGGAAACGATCAGCTCGCTCACGCCCGCGCTCATCGGCTCGGCCGTCGCCCAAGCGTGGAAGCCGGGCCTGAGCTGGCGCCAGCGCTTCGTGCAATGGGTGGTCGGCTCCACGGTGAGCTATTACGCCACGCAAGGCATCGTCGCCTTCACAGGCTGGAATGAGTTTGTCGCGCAGTCGATCGGCTTTGGCATCGCGCTGGTCGCATTCGACGCCACCCCACGCGTGATCGCCTCGGCCTCTGACACGCTCACCCATGCGCCGGGCCGCCTTTCCGATCTCATCTTTGGCAAACGGAAGGACTGAGCCATGCAGCTCTCGCCGAACTTCTCTCTGGCCGAATTCACCGCATCAGCGACCGCCAAGGCCCAGAAGATCGACAACAGCCCCAACGCGCAGCAGATCGCTGCGATGCAGCTGCTCTGCGCCAAGGTGCTCGAGCCGTTGCGCGCCCATTATGGCAAGCCCGTGCGCGTCACCTCCGGCTTTCGATCGCCGGCGCTCTGCCTTGCGGTCGGATCCACCACCTCGAGCCAGCACGCGCAGGGCGAGGCCGCCGATCTCGAGGTGGTCGGCGTCGATAACTTCACCGCCGCCGCCTTCATCCGCGATTCCTTGCCGTTCGATCAGCTCATCCTCGAAAATTATGTGCGGGGCCAGCACGATAGTGGCTGGATCCATGTGAGCTATCGCGCCGGGCGCCTGCGGCATGAGGCCCTCACTTATTCCCGCCGCACCTATTTCACAGGCCTTTTGTCGTGAAGTGGGCGCTTGGGATCCTCAAGGCTGCCTGGGCCATGCTGAGCGGCTCGCGTGAGACGCTGATCCTGCTGGGCCTCGCCAGTGCGGCGGCCGGGCTTTATGCCTGGGGGGCGAGCGGCCGCGCCGAGCGCGACCGCCTGGAAGCATGGGCGCAGCAGCTCTGCCTTGCCGCCGGCAGCGAGTTCACCGGCACCAAGCCCAAGGCCAAAGCCCAGCTGGACGGCTGCACCGCGCTGGTGGCGAGCCTTGCTGCCTATAAGCGGGAATCGCAGAGCATCACCGCTGCCACCCTTGCCCGCGCAGCTGAGCGCACCGAGGCGAAGGCCACCGCCGATCGCACCCTTGCAACCGCGCAGGCCACCCGCCGAACCGCCAATGTTCAAGCCATGGAGAAAGCAGATGAAACGATCGCGCCGAATGATCGCGTCGGGGGTGATTGGTTTGATCGCCTCAATGACCTTGCAGGGCTGCGCCCAGCGCCAGATTGAAACGGCGCCGGCCGTCATTGCGGTGGAAGTGAAAGACACGCCCCAGGCGGATCTGCTGGCCTGCCCGGCGCCGCCTGCGCCATTCCCGCGCGATGCCACGGCCACAATCCCGCCGGCGGTGCGATCGGCGCTCATTGCCTTTGCCACGGCCTATGCGGACACGCGCGACCAGTTGCTGCGCGTCATCCGCTGGCATGAGCCGGGCGCCTGCGCGGATCTGCGCCGATGAAAAAGCCGGCGAGCCTTCGCGCCCACCTCACCGCCTATTTGCCCGAGTTGCAGTCGCACCCGGATCGCCTCGCTATCTACGTCGAGAGCGGCAGCGTGCGCGCCCTCCAGTCGCGCTCCCATAGCTTTGAATATGCCTACAAGCTGCAGGTGGGGCTTTGGGATTTTGCCGGCTCGACCGATAGCCTCATGCTGCCGCTGCTGATCTGGCTGGAGACAGAGCAGCCCGAGCGCCTCCGTGATCGCGATGCAACGCCCTTCACCTTTGAGGCCGAGCTGCTGGACAGCGACACCAGCGATATCCTGATCTCGATCGATCTCACCGAGCGCGTGATCGCCAAGCTCCGCGAGGATGGCACCGGCTTTGACCTAGAGCACCCGGCTGAGCCGCCCACGTTCCAGTCGTTCGCCGACGTCGATAATCCGTTTCTTCAAGGCTGGGGCGGCACCGAGCCGCTTGTGGCAAGCGAAGCGCCAGGCGTCATCCTGACACCGGCAATCCCGCCAGACGCATGAGCGAGGAACTGCTCGAGCTGGAGGCGATGGCCGGCGCGATTGTGCGGGCGCTGAGCGCCGGCGAGCGCCGCTCCATGCTGCGCAAGATGGCCCAGCGCCTCGTCCTGAGCCAGCGCAAGCGCATCGCCGCCCAGCGCGCTCCAGATGGCAACGCGTTCGAGCCTCGCAAGCAAAAGACGCCTGCCATTCCGTCGCGCGGCCCGGCATGTTTCCTCTATCCATCGGGCAGCGGCGTGCGCCGCGTCATCATGCGCGGCTTCTCATGGGACAGCGATCGCAAGATGACCGGCTTCGATGTGGAAGCCGGCGGCATTCGTTCCTTCCGCTTCGACAAGGTGGTGAAGTGGCTTCCCGTGCCCGAGGAATATCGCGGGGGCGGCGGCAGCACATTGCGTCGCAAGGGCGGCCTGCGCCGCCGCGCCATGTTCAGGCGACTCTCATCCGGTCGCTATCTGCGCTCTGGCGTGGACGATCGCGGCTTTTGGGTGGGCTTTAGCGGCAAGGCGAGCGAGATCGCCGGCATCCACCAGCACGGCTTGCGCGATAAGCCGTCGCTGCGCGCTCGTGCGATCTCTTACCCCAAACGAGAACTGATCGGGGCGACCGAGGCGGATCGGGAAATGCTGATTGACATGCTGTATCAACAACTCGGCTCGACGTGATTGGGGTGATCCAAGGGCAGCTTTCGTCAATGCTGGTAAGTTTATCGGACGCCCAGAATGGCGTGGAGACCTGACATTACAAATCTGCGTCGTAGAGGGTCACAAACTTAGATGTCGTAACATCTGGCGACGTGTCGGCATCGATATTGATGATATCGATCCCATATGGTCTGCAGAGATCGTGCATCTTCACGGCGACAGCCACGATGGCAGGCACTGTCTTCTCAACCTCCAGCTTTGGATAGAGAAATCCAAAGTCCCACCCGTCGGTGTTCGCCCATCCTTCCCTGGCGAGAAAATGTGACACACTTTCCAAGTTCAAGAGGGGGCCGGAAAGATAGAACGTCAGCCATAAGCGCTTGTCAGCAAACTCTGGCATGGCTTCCACATCAGCAAAGTAAGTTCTGATCTGTTGAGAGAGCGATTTATATCGATCCATACTCGTTTATAGCGTGCGCCGCTGACATTCGCAAAATGGGCCATTGAACTGCAAATTTTAGCGCGGTCGATCTGATTCCGGGGGTAACTACTTTTGGGAGAAGGGCAGCATCGGGGAACGCCTGCAACAGGGTGGAAAGCGGACATCAATAAATGACAGGCCGCTTTGCTCCCCACGTACCTTCGACACAGCGCCTTTGTTGGCATAAGCCACTCTCGATTACCTCGGTTCGGACAAAGTGAGCACGATCTGACGGAACTTGAGGATTAAACTCCACCCACAGGAGACCGGCGTCCTTTGGCAATTCAGCGTATTGACGGAGGTATGTTTTCAGCTCAGCGTCGCTGATTTGAGTCCCGTTCCACTCAACGATTCCGGCACGAGTGACCCGTAAAACGTGGCCTTCTTGGAAGGCATTATCCGGGCCTTTGGGAATTTCCATAGCATTTGGACTACCACATCCTCCTAGCGCCAAAGCCAAGGTGAGGGTCGTTATCAGCCGCATTCGCGCATCATATTGCGAAATGGCCAGGTCCGCCATCCAAGAACTCCACCGGCCGACGGCGAACGTCCGCAATGTCGTCGTGTCCGGAAAGGCAGCTTTGAGCGCATAAATCCTAAATCGAGACTATCGGCGGAAGGCTGCACGGACGGCGGGTTTTGATGATTGCTGCGGCTGAGTGCTATGGCTGAGATGGCGTGGGAAGTGGCCTGCCAGCTTTCAAGTCGAGCAGGAATCATCTTCGCTCCGCCCCGACTGCCCGCGTTAGCTTCGCTGCAAAGTAGAGTGTGCCCCAGCCACCTACGAAGATCAGCGACCAAGTCGCATTTCCTCGGATCAGATAGTCCGCTGTCAATATTATGCACCAGAGCAACAGGGGAATTGTCCTCGCACCTAGTCGCTTAAAAGAGGTTTTTTCGTTCCCAAACAACAGCCGTCCTTTCCGCCTTTGGCTTATCCTTTCACAACGTGAGAATTTCCGCAATGTCATCGCGTCCGGACCGGCGACTTATAGTGTAAGAACCGCTCGAAGCAGACAGTAATTGTCCGAAAACCTCGACGCTGCCCAAGCCAACCTAGCACTTTCATCGGGCGAGAGCGTCTCGCCCGATGCGCCGCATAGAATAGGGCGCCAGCCTCGGCCGAAATAGCCGGCATGGCCGATGCAACTTTCACCGCAGTCGATCTTTCGCGCCTTCCCGCGCCCGATGTGATCGAAAAGCTCAACTTTGAGACGATCCTCGCCGATGCGGTAGCGCAGATGCAGGCGCGCACGCCTGACTTTGAGGCGCGGGAGAGTGACCCCGCCACCAAGCTTCTGCAAGTCACCGCCTATCTCGCCCAACTGCTGCGTCAGCGCGTCAACGATGCCGCCCGTGCCGTCATGCCGGCCTATGCCACCGGCGCGGATCTCGACAACATCGCTGCCCTGTTCGGCATCGCCCGCCTCACGCTCACGCCCGCCAACACCGCGCTGGGGATCCCGGCCGTCATGGAAAGCGATGCCGATTTCCGCAGGCGCATGGTGCTGGCGCCCGAGGGATATTCCGTCGCCGGGCCGGAAGGCGCCTATATCTTCCATGCGCTGAGCGCCGATGCCGACGTGCTGGACGCCAGCGCCACCAGCCCAAGCCCTGGCGAGGTGATCGTGTCCGTCCTCTCGCGGCAAGGCGACGGCACCGCATCGCCGGCGCTGCTCGCCACCGTCGCCACCTTCGTGTCGGATGAGACGCGCCGGCCGCTCACCGATTTCGTGAGCGTCCAGTCCGCGCAGATCGTGCCTTATGCGGTGCAGGCCACACTCACCACCTATAGCGGGCCGGATGGCAGCGTGGTGGTCGAGGCCGCGCGCCAGCAGCTTGAGGATTATGTGGCGGCCAGCCATCGCCTCGGTCGCGACATCACCCGCTCCGGGCTGTTCGCCGCGCTTCATGCCGAAGGCGTGCAGAACGTCGTGCTCTCTGCGCCGGTGGCGGACCTGATCGTGACGCGCACGCAAGCGCCGCACTGCGCCGGCATATCGCTCACCTATGCGGGCACCGGCGAATGACGGTGCCCAGCATTCTGCCATCTGGCTCCACGCCGCTGGAGAAGGCGCTTGAGCAGGTGGTCACCGGCGCGCTCGATATCCCGGCGCCGATCCGCAAGGTATGGTCGCCCGACGAATGCCCCATCGAGCTATTGCCATGGCTGGCTTGGGGCCTGAGCCTCGATAACTGGTCATCGGACTGGTCAGACGCCATCAAGCGCGAGCGCGTGCGCAAGGCGATCCCGATCGCGCGGCAGAAAGGCACCGCCGCCAGCGTGCGCAGCGTCGTGCAAAGCTTTGGCGGCTCGGTCGCGATCCGCGAGTGGTGGCAGCAGGTGCCGCGCGGGGTCCCGCACACATTCCAGCTTCTGCTCAATCTGGAACAGGCCGGCGCCCCGGCGAGCGCGGCCTTTGTCGATCAGGTCATTGCCGAGGTGAAGCGCGCCAAGCCGGTTCGCTCTCACTTCACATTCACCCAGGGCATCACGGCACGCGGCGGTATCGGCCTTGTCGCGCGCGCGAGGCCTGCTCTGCTCGCCCGGCTCAGCTGCGCCGCGCCGGCCGCCTAATCGGAGGTTCCATGGCTCTCTCAATCATTGTCACCGATGCCGGGCGTGCTGCTCTGGTCAACGCCGCGAACAACGGCACCAATCCGGTGGTAATCACACAGGCGGGTATCACTGCCACCGCCGTCGTGCCTTCGCCCGGCGCCACCGCCGTTCCCGGCGAGATCAAGCGGATCTCGACAATCTCCGGCGATGTGGTGGCCGATGACATGATCCACCTCGTGGTGAGGGACGAAACGGCCGACAGTTATGCGCTGCGTAGCTTTGGCCTCTATCTGGGCGATGGCACGTTGTTCGCCATCTATGGGCAAGCCGAGCCGGTTATGGAGAAGTCATCGCAGGCGATGATGCTGCTCGCGATCGACATTGCTTTTGCCGATATCGATGCCGCCGCAATCAGCTTTGGCGATGCCAATTTCATCAACCCGCCTGCGACCGAGGAAGCGCAGGGCGTGGTGGAGCTGGCCACGCCGGCGGAAACCGAAACCGGCGTGGACGCGACTCGCGCGGTGCATCCCAAGGGCCTCAAGGATGCCGTCACCAGCTGGCTCAATGCCCGCTTCGGCGAGGGCAATCCTTCGGCGTTCATGAAAGGGCTGCTCGCTACCGCCTCGGCAGCTGCAATGCGCGTCGCGCTCGGGATCAAGAGCGGCGCGCTCAAGGATGAAGGCGCCGGCGGCGGCCTCGATGCAGATCTGCTCGATGGTCAGCACGGCGCATATTATGCGGACATTCCCGCCCGCCTCGGCTTTACGCCATGGGGGCCGACCAATGATGGCGCCGGCTCTGGCCTTGATGCCGGCCTGCTGGCGGGCCAGCTCCCCAGCTACTACACGAATATTACCGCGCGTTTGGGTTATACACCTCTCAATTCAACGGCTTACACCGCCGCAGACGTTCGCACGAAACTCCTAACTGTGGACGGCGCCGGCTCCGGCATCGACGCCGATTTGCTCGATGGCCAGCAAGGTAGCTGGTACTCAGACGTCCCCGCGCGCCTTGGTTACACTCCGGCGAATAAGGCAGGTGAAACGTTCACGGGGGCCATCCATCTCCTGCGCGCCGGAAGTCAGGAAATACGGTTTTCGGCGGGCGGCTCGCTTGGGTGGCGGATGATTTCCGCTGTAGGTGCGGGCGCTGGCAGTCTCTATCTGCAATATAGCAACGACAGTTTTTCGTCATCGTTTGTGACCGGGCTCGAGCTTACCTCCACCGGTTATGCCGCGTCACCCAACCAAGGCGTGCTTTGGGGGGCAAGCAATGACGGCTCCGGTTCCGGCATGGATGCCGACCTGCTCGACGGCTACCACGCAGACGCTTTTCTCCGGCTCAATGGGAACACGCGGCTGCAACAAGACCGCGGTTATCTCCTCTATGCAAACGGCATCAAAGAGACGTGGGGTGAGATCGTCCTGAATGCGAATAGCTCTGGCTATTGGGATTATCCGGTGGCCTTCAGCAACTGGGTCCACCCGCAGATCAGTGTCACCGTGGTGAACGGCGAAGATAATGCCAGCCAGGTTACGGGCATCACGTCCGTGGGGCTGACCGGCATCTGGCTCTACACCGCAAGCAATTCGGCGGTCCGCATCTATGTCCGCATTCTGGGAGTGTAACAGGAGGTTGTATGAGCGATTTGGAGATTCGCGTGGGAGCGCTTGATCGCGCTTCTGCCACAGTCCCCGTGACATTTACCCAAGGCGACATTGTGCATCGCCGCGCAGTCAACGCGGTGCTGAAAAACGACGGCACACATGATCGCCCGGCCACGATCGCCCGCGTCGATGAGGTGGCGCGTGGGGTCGCCGAAAAGATCAGGATCGGTATCATCGCAGCACCCCCCTCGCCGGATGCTAAGTAAAACTGCGCCCTAGTTTGACGCGCCATCTGCCTTGGCAGAGGCTTACCGCTTCGCATCGCTGATAAGGATAGCGCCCAAGTGAATTGTTCATTCGACCATTAGATGATGATTCATCAGCATCAGTGAAACTAACATTTGTTAAGTTTGTTCTCCGGAAATGGAGAAATCAACAACCCCTTATGCACTTGTGGTCGACGATGACGCTCTGATCCTCATGCATGCCTGCAATATTCTGGAGGACGCAGGATTTCGCTGTTTCGACGCATCTGATGGGCAAGCTGCAGTCAAAATGCTCGACGGGCATGCCGCATCGATCATTTTGCTTTTTTCAGATGTCGAAATGCCCGGCGGCATCGATGGCTTTGAATTGGCACGTCATGTGGCCGGGAACTGGCCACACATCGAAATTGTCATTGCTAGTGGAAGAATAACGCCTCAGCCGGGCGACATGCCGGAGCGCGCGACATTCGTTGCCAAGCCCTTCAGCACTCAAATGGTCCACGACCATCTTCGTGCCACTCTCCCTGATGGCAAAAAGCCCGAGCCTCTCAAAACTGCAGTTTAGTCTCGAAATCCGCTGGGCTTTTCGCGCCTAAGCGTTGGAAACCGGCGGAGAATTCATGACATCAAGCAACAATGATCCTGAACGTCGTCCCTCTTCCGGTTGCGGAGGGCATTTTGCGTTAGTAGCGGTCTTGCTCGCCATTTCCGTCCTCGCGGTTGTGGCGATGCTCATTTAGTCCTGTCCCACGCTGGACAACAACAGCGGCCGCATGCCGCGGCGGTTTGCTTCCTCCAGAACGGCAGCTTGAAGCGCAGACACGCAATCGGCCGCTGCACTTCGTCGTGCCATCCAAGCCAGCTCATTATCACTCATTTTCTTTGCCATCTCGGCGCAAGCTTGCTTCAATAGGCGCATCCCGGAGTCCCGAACTCGAAGTCTGATCATGAGGCGCAACTAGCCTGATAAGCTGCGCCGCAGTACCTGTCCCTTGGGGCGAAAATCGGCCTCAACTGTATCGGTCAACGTGCCGGAACGCCTCGGATGGGTTTGAGGGGCAACAGCCCCCTGGCTACCACTGTTTGATCTCAATCATCTTCATCGGGCGAGACGTTCTCACCCGATGAAGCCCCGCGCGTGAGCGCTAACCGCGCGGCATGGTCTGGCCATGCGCAACCCTTCCGACCTTGAACAGATGACCGGCGAAGTGATCCAGCTGGGCGCGATTGCCTCCGTGGATCCCGCAAACGCCACTTGCACCGTGGCCCTTGGCGAGATCACCACCGGCGAGCTGCCATGGCTCGCCCAGCGTGCCGGCGGCGTGCGCTCATGGTCGCCGCCGACAGTTGGCGAGCAATGCGTGGTATTGGCGCCCGAGGGCGATCTGGCCAACGGGTTGGTGGTGCTGGGCCTCTACAGCAACGCGCACCCGGCACCCTCGACCAATCCCGATCTTGTCCAGTTGGCGCTAAATGACGGCGCGGTGATCGAATATGATCAGACAGCCCATGCGCTGCGCGCGACGCTGCCCGCCGGCGGCACGGCGCAGATCGAGGCGCCCGGCGGCATCACCATCAAAGGCGATGTGACGATCGAGGGCGATATCAGCCTCGAGGGCGATATCAGCATGAGCGGCACGCTGACGGCCGAGCAGGATGTGCTGGCGGCCGGCAAGAGCCTCAAGAACCACCGGCACAGCGGCGTGACGGCGGGCGGCGCGCAAAGCGGGCCGCCGGCATGAGCGGGATGGATCGCCGCACAGGCGCCCCGCTCGACGGGCCAGACCATATCCGCCAGTCCGTGAGCGACATTCTCGGCACCGCCATCGGCGCGCGCGTTGGCCGCCGTGAATATGGGTCGCTGCTGCCCGAGCTGATCGACCGGCCGATGACCGCGCCCAATATCCTGCGCCTCTATGCAGCCACGGCTCTGGCGCTCTCGCGCTGGGAAAAACGCTTGCGCCTGCGGCGTGTCCAGCTGGTTGCGGGCGATCGTCCTGGCACTGCCTCACTCACCATCGATGCCGAGCGCACGGATGCCCCAGCGCCGAACGCCCGGCTGCGCCTCACTTACCCCCTCAACGCTTAAACTCGAGGAACCGAGCAATGGCTTTCAAGCACGGCATCACCATCACCGAGATCGATACCGGCGCGCGCACGATCAGCGCCGTGGCCACCGCCGTTATCGGCCTTGTCGCGATCGCCAGCGATGCGAACGCGGCGACCTTCCCGCTCGATAAGCCCGTGCTGATCACGGATCTTGCGGATGCGATCAGCAAGGCCGGCACCAATGGCACGCTCGCCAGCTCGCTGCGCGCGATCAGCGCGATCGTGAGCACGCCCGTGGTTGTGGTGCGCGTGGAAGAGGGCGGCGATGCAGCCGAGACGGCCAGCAATGTGATTGGAGGCGACGTGGCCGGCGAAAAGACCGGCATGCAGGCCTTGCTCGCAGCGCGCGCCCAGACGATGGCTCAGCCCAAGATCCTGATCGCGCCCGGCCTCGAGACGCAGGCGGTCACCAAGGCGCTGGCCGTGGTGGCAAAGAAGCTGCGCGCTTTCGCTTATGCCCGCGTCGTCGGCGACACGGTTGCCGAGGCCGGGCTCTATCGCGCCAATTTTGATGAGCGCGAGCTGATGCTCGTCACGCCCGACTGGCTGGTCTGGGATACGGTCACCAGCGCCAACGGCACCGGCCATGCCGCTGCCTATGCCGGCGCCATGCGCGCGCTGATCGATCAGCAATATGGGCCGCAAAAGACCCTCTCGAATGTCCCGGTGCCGAGCGTTCTTGGCATCACCAAGGATTTCTATTGGGACATCGAGAACATGGCGAGCGATGTGGGGGTGCTCAATCAGGCGCACGTCACCAGCCTCATCCGCACCGATGCCGGCTATCGCTTCTGGGGCAACCGCACCTGCGCGGCGGATACCAGCCTCTATAAGTATGAGAGCACGGTGCGCGTGGCGCAGCTGCTCACCGATACGATTGCCAAGGGCATGTTGTGGGCGGTGGATAAGCCGCTCACCCCGTCGCTCACCCGCGATATCATCGAGACGATCAACGGCTTTTTCCGCCAGCTCAAAGCGCAGGGCGTGGTGCTGGGCGCCAATGCGTGGTTCGATTCCGCGCTCAACTCGGTGGAGAGCCTCAAGGCCGGCAAGCTGCGCATCGATTATGATTACACGGTGCCGCCGCCGCTCGAGGATCTCGGCTTCAATCAGCGCATCACGGACAAATATCTGGCCGATTTCAGTGCGGCGCTGAGCGAGGCCTGATCGCCCGCCATCCTCTTTCCCCGATCATAGGAGCAAATCATGGGCCTGCCCCGCACTCTCAAAAATATGATGCTGTTCAACGAAGGCTCGGCCTATCTGGGCGAAGTCAAGGCGGTGACCTTGCCGACGCTCACCCGCAAGATGGAAGAATATCGCGGCGGGGGCATGGCCGCGCCAATCAGCCTCGATATGGGCATGGAGGCGCTCTCGGCTTCCTTCACCGCCGGCGGCCCGCTGCGCGACGCCCTGCGCCAGTTCGGCGTCCAGACCGTCGATGGCGTCTATCTGCGCTTCGCCGGCGCCTATCAGCAAGATGACAGCGCCGCCGTGGACGCGATCGAGGTGGTGATCCGCGGTCGATACAGCGAAATCGAAATGGGCGATCAGGAGGTGGGCGAGCCGGGCGAGTTCAGCGCCACGGTGGCGATCGCCTATTACAAGCTGATCTGGAACGGCCGCACTGAGATCGAGATCGATCCCATCAACATGATCGAGATCGTGGACGGCGTCGATCGTCTCGCAGCCCAGCGCAACGCCATCGGCATCTTCTAAGCCTGAACGGCCCGGCCTCATCGGTCGGGCCGTGTCCCCCTTTGCCTTTTGGAGAGCATCATCATGACCACCCCGGCCGAGCCGATCCTTCGCACCGTCACCCTCGACACGCCTATCCAGCGTGGCGAGCAGTCGATCGAGAGCATCCAGCTGCGCAAACCCAAGTCGGGCGAGCTGCGCGGCCTTTCGCTGGTCGACCTCGGCCAGCTCAAGGTGGATGCACTCACCAAGATCCTGCCGCGTATCTCCAACCCCGTGCTCACGCAGGCCGAGGTCGCCAACATGGATCCGTCCGACCTGCTCGCCTGCGGTGCGGAGATCGGGAGTTTTTTGTTGCAGAAATCGCAGATGGCGGTGCTCCACGACTGATCGAGGATGCCATGGCGGATCTGGCGATCACCTTTCACTGGTCGCCGGCCGTCATGGACGAAATGAGCGTGAGCGAGCTGCTGGGCTGGCGTGAACATGCCGCCCGCCGATCAAGGCCCCCAGAGAAAACCGGAAAGCGCTAGTCATGGCATCGAAGAACCTTCGCCTGCAGGTCATCCTCGAGGGCCTCGATCGCGTGACCGCACCGCTCAAGGCGATCACCGGCGCCAGCTCCAATGCGCGCAAGGATCTGGCCGAGACGCACAAGCAGCTGCAAAAGCTCGATGCGGCACAGCAGCAGGTCGGCAAATACAAGGCGGCCGAGGGCCGCTTTGCCGCCGACACTCAGGCACTGGCCCAACAGCGAGCCAAAATGGAAGAGCTGCGCGCGACGCTCGAAAAGACCGAGGCGCCGACCAAGAAGCTGCGCAATGAGTTCGCGCGCGCTGAAAAGCAAACCACTCTGCTCACGGCCAAGGTGGATAGGGGCGGCGATGAGCTGCAGCAGCTCTCCCGGCAGCTGGGCGAGGCTGGCATTGATGTGGCAGATCTCGCGCGCCATGAGAATGATCTGGCCATCCGCACGCATGATGCCAATCAGGCCCTGAAGCGCCAGACAGAGCAGCTCGACAAGGTGGCGAAGGCACAGCGCAACACCGATCGGCTCAATGAGGTGAGCGCCAAGGCGACCGGCCTTGGCCTCGGCATGGTGGCCGCGGGCACCGCCGCCGGCGCGCCGATCGTCATGGCAACCAAACAGGCCATGACGCTCGAGGCGGTGATGGCTGATGTGCGCAAGGTGGTGGATTTCGATTCCCCGCAGGCCTTTGCTCAGATGACCAGCGATATCCTCGACATGAGCGAGCGGATCCCGATGGCGGCCGAGGGCATCGCTGCGATCGTGGCGGCCGCCGGGCGCGCGAACGTGCCCCGCGAGGAACTGCTGCGCTTTGCGGAGGATGCGGCTAAAATGGGCGTGGCCTTTGAGAGCACGGCCGAGGATGCCGGCGCGACAATGGCCAAGTGGCGGACTGCGTTCGAGCTGCCGCAAGATGGCGTGGTGGAGCTGGCCGATCAGATTAACGCGCTCACCAACACCTATGGCGGCAATGTGAGCGCCGTTACCGAAATGGTGACGCGCATCGGCCCGCTCGGCAAGGTGGGTGGCCTGGCTGCAGCCCAGATCGCCTCCATGGGCCAAGTGCTCTCGAGCGTGGGCGTTGAAAGCGAGATCGGCGCCACCGGCATCAAGAACATGATGCTGGCGCTCACCAAGGGCAGCGCCGCCACCAAATCGCAGCAGAAGGCGTTCGCATCGCTGGGCCTTGATGCCGAGCAGGTGGGCAAAGCCATGCAGAAGGATGCCGGCGGGGCGATCCTCGATGTGCTCGGGCGCCTGCAGGGGCTGTCGAAGGAAGCCCAGGCTTCCACCCTCACGCAGCTTTTCGGATCCGAGAGCGTGGGCGCGATCGCGCCGATGCTCAACAATCTCGATCAGCTGCGGGAGAACTTCGCACTGGTTGGCGATAGCAGCCGCTATGCCGGCTCGATGAACGCGGAATATCTCGGCGCGATCGCCACGGCCGAGGGCGCCACCGGCCTTGCCACCAACGGCCTCAAGGCGCTCAACATCACCATGGGGCAATATCTGCTCCCCACGGTGGTGAAGGTCGCTGGCATGGTCGCCGGTGCGGCAAAAACCATGCGTAGCTGGGCGCAAGAGCATCCGGTGCTGGCCAAGGGCATCATGATGTTCGTCGGCGCCGGCGCGGCGCTGCTGATCCTGCTCGGCACGTTGGCGCTCGGCTTTGCGGCGCTCACCGCTGCCGCCGCGCCCTTGGGAATCGCGCTCGGCCCGCTGCTGCTCATCGTGGCCGCCGTCGCCGCAGTCGCTGCTGCTGCCTATCTCATCTATGACAGCTGGGATGGCATCGTTGCCTATTTCAGCGGCATCTGGAGCGGCATTCTTGACGCGATCCGGAACGCCGTGGGGTTCCTGCGCTCTCTCGACTTCGGCCAGATCGGCCGGGATCTCATTCAGGGCCTGATCAACGGCATGCTCGGCAAGCTGGCTGCACTCAAGGAAACGATCGTCAGCGCGGCGAGCAGCGTGGCGAAGTGGTTCAAGGAAAAGCTCGGCATTCATTCGCCTTCCCGCGTGTTCGCGGGGCTGGGCGGGTTCGTGATGGAGGGCCTCGATCAGGGCCTCGCTGCGAACACCGCTGGGCCGCTGCAGCGTATCTCCCAACTATCGGGCCAGATGACGCGCGCGCTCTCCGTCGGCGCCGGTGGGGCGGCCGTGGCGATCGCTGGACCAGCTGCGGCGCAAGGAGGCGCCAGTGCATCTGCTGCGCCGGCTGCGGCACCCTCCACCTATCATATCGAGATCAAGGTGAGCGGCGTCGGCGTGCCCGAGGACATTGCCGATGCCGTGCGCCGGGCCATTGAGCAGATCGAGCGCGAGAGGCGCGGGCGCGGCTATGGCGACGATTAAGGAGGCGGCGCGATGCATCTGATGGCTCTGGGCATGTTCGTTTTCGAGATGGGGTCGCTCGCCCCCGATGACCTGCAGCGCAAGGCAGACTGGCAACATGCCCGCGCGCCGCGCATGGGCGCGCGCGATGCGGTGCAGTTCACCGGGCCGGGCACCGAAACCATCTCGCTATCGGGCACCACCTATGCCGAGCTGAGCGATGGACAGGTGAGCATCGATCAGCTGCGCGAGATGGCCAGCGCCGGTGATGCCGTTCCACTGGTAAGCGGCGCCGGCGAGGTGCTTGGCAATTTCGTGATCGAGGCGATCGATGAGCGCCATGCCTATCTGATGGCCAATGGCCGACCGCGCCGGATCGATTTCGCAATTGATCTGCTGCGCGTGGATGATCCGGCGCCCGAGGATCCCGAGGCTGCGCAATGAGCGGCCACAATATCGCTGACTGGCGCGTAACCCTCGACGGCGTCGATCTATCCGACCGGCTGCGCCCGCGCCTTGTCTCGCTTAGCCTGTCCGAGCGGCGCGACGATGAGGCCGATCAACTCGATATCGTGCTGAGCGATACCGATGGCGGCCTTGCGATTCCCAGAGAAGGCGCGGTGTTGAGCGTCGAGATCGGGTGGAAGCAGGGTCGCAATGTGCCGATCGGCCTTGTTCACAAGGGTAGCTTCAAGGTGGATGATGTGACCCATGCCGGGCCGCCCGATCAGATCACGATCCGCGCACGGTCGGCGGATTTTACATCCGAGATCCGCAACCGGCGCGAAGGCAGCTGGAAGGATACCACGCTGGGGGCGATTTTGCGCGACGTGGCGGGCCGCAATGGCCTTACCGCGAAGGTGGCGCCGGATCTGTCGTCGATCGCCCTGGCATCGATCGCACAGAGCCGCGAAAGCGATGTGGCGTTCCTGCGCCGGCTCGGCCGCGAGCATGATGCCGTGTCCACAATCAAGAGTGGAAACCTTATCTTTGCGCGCAAAGGCGCCGGCGCCACCACCAGCGGCAAGGCCCTCCCGCAAATCGAGATCCCGCGCAGCCATGTCTCGAGCCATTCATGGCAGCGGCAGAAGCGAGAGGGGCAAGAAGGCGTCGCGGCGAGTTGGCACGATCGCGGCGAGGCGAAACGCAAGAGTGTGACCGTGGGCGCGCAGAAGGACGCCAAGCGCCTGCGCAAGGTCTATCCTGACGAAGCCAGCGCGACGCAAGCAGCGATCGCCGAGCGCGACCGGCTCAAGCGAGCGCCAGCCACGCTCGATCTGACCCTCGCTCTGGGGCGCCCGGATGCGACCCCGGAAGCTGGATTTACGGTGAGCGGCTTCAAGGATGAAATCGATGCCACGAGGTGGCTGATCACCGAGGTAACGCATCGGCTCGACAAGAGCGGCGGTTATACATCGGCGTTGCGAGCGGAATGCATGCCCTAAAGGAATTTCTTACTCGAGATTTCCGGCAGATATTGGGGATCTGAACGAGTGATGATAAGTAGAAGTCATGCAAGATGCGCCCTTGATTTTTTTAAGTTATTCTTCGCCTGATCGCGATCGGGTTTTCGCATGGCATGATTGGCTGTCGGGCAAGGGGTTCGACACTTGGATGGATAAGCGCCGCATCAAGGGCGGGCAAAACTGGGATTTTGAGATTAAGCGGGCTCTTCAAAAGGCTGCGATTGTAATTGTGTTCCTCTCCGCCAACTCGGTCGATCGGCGAGGCTATGCTCAGCGCGAAATTAGGTCCGCGTTGGATCACTCGCGAGACAAGCTGATCGATGATATATATCTTATCCCTGTGATGCTGGATGAAGTACCGATTCCTCCGGAATTGGAATCTATTCACATTATTCGCCCGGCCGATGGGGATGCATTTGAATTGGTGGCAGATGCCATCACCGCTCAGCTTGAACGTCTCGGCGCGGAGATTGCCCGCATTCAGGGCGAGAGCGAACTCAGGTGGTCAATGACTACACACAGGGATAGTTGGGACGGGCTCCCTGGTTACGAGACCTCGTTTGAGCTGCCCTATTTCCAGTCAGAGGTTTATCCTCAGATCAATGAGATCACACAGAGGCTGAAAGGATGGCTTGTCGGCCAGACAATGCAGCAACGACTAGTGAAATTTGAACAGAGTCCGGCAGTTCATAATTTTGGTCAAAGTCGTTTCTTTCGGAAGAACACGTGGGACGCTTCATGCGGCGAGCCGAAATTAAAGGAAAGAGTATTAACTGTAGCATATACAGTGTGGTGGTATTACGCTGGCGCAGCTCATCCGAATTCTTGTTTTAGAACCTTCTCATTCATGTTGGACCCCCTCATTGAGCTAGGAAGCGCAGCTAGCTTATTCGTGGATGCGTCCAAGGCTCTGCCTGTGATTCAACACAGTGTCCGCGCACATTTTCTGTCGAATAAAACCGATGAAAATGAGCGAAGCGGCTGCAATGAATTCTCGAGAGAATGGGTCATCCGGGGCACGGAAGGCTGGGAAGATTTTCAGAACTTCGTATTCAGCGAATCTGGAATTGAATTTCTCTTTCCTCCCTACGCGATTGCATCGTACGCCGAGGGGCCGCAGACGGCGCTAGTGCCTTATGGCTCGCTAACGAAATTGCTCCATCCCCACATCGTGTCCGCGCTAGGTGTTGAGTATCTCGATTATTTGCCGCCCGACTGGCCTTTTCCGTCCGACGAGGGGCAATCCGAACCTGTGGAGCCTGCGAAAGCATAATCGCCAGCTCCATCATCGACACGCAGTTTCGCGGATTGCTTACGTCATCAATCGTCGATCAGCACCAAGGCTCCCGACGGCCGGTCCATGTGCGGGCGAGGCCTTCACTCACGAGCTGATCGCCGAGGGAGTGGCCGTCACGAAGCAAGACGCGGAGTTTGCGATTATACCGGTCTGCATCACGGTCCCCGACCTTGCGGACTTCAAACGGGCCATCGTTGACCAGCTCGAGAAGGCGGCGCTTGGCCTGCTCGCCACGTTCCAGCTCTTGGCTGCAGCGCGGCGAGCTGATTTCGGGGGCGTCGATGTCGGCGATGCGAACTTTCACTTCCCCGATCCAAAGCGTGTCGCCATCCACCACACAGTTCCGGCGGGCGGTGCCGCAGATGTCGTACTGGACGGATGTAGCTGGGGCGAGTTCCTGCGAGACACCGCCCCCTCCCCGGCCCGAAAACGAGCTGAGAGCACCGATGCCCAAGCCGACGATCGCGGCAGCGCCAAGCACTCCGGTCACCTGCAAGCTATTCATGCCTCGATTTTCTCACCAACACCTCTGAACGTAAATCCGTGTTGTGCTCACAACTGAACATTTCTTGCTTTCCTACAGGGAGTTGGCCCATTTAGGCAAGAACGAATCAGGAACAAACGGATAAAGGTTGGTGACGGGAAAGACGTGGCGGTTGACGCCGGGATGCGAGTTTGCGTGCGAGCGATGCAGTGTTCGGTGCGCGACGATTGCGGCGGTCAGGGACGATCTGTGGCGAGAGACCGAGCAGCTTCTGCGGGCGCAATCATTGGGACCTTGCCCTGATCGGGCACGACAGGTCCGATCGCTGCAAAGCCAGCTGGAAGGCGCTGAGCGAGAATTCGCGCGGCTTCGGCCCTCGTTGCGTCCACTGGGACCAGTGCGAGCAAGCTCTGGAACATATCAGCCAGCGCTTCTTCACTAGGCATTACCATCGTGCAGGTCACGAACTGCAGCTGAGGCTGAGCATCTTGAATGTTGCGAACTTCCGGCTCGGTCTCATCCTCTGCGAGACCGGCCAGTTTCATGACCTCAGCGGGATCCACACTGTGGCGAGCAAGCACGGCGGCAATTCGGCGCGTAAGGTCAAGCGGGAGAGTGGCTTTCTTGTACCTGGACGATTCGTAGTTTGAGTAGGTGCCCAATGGCAAATCGAGAGCAGCCGCCATCGACCTGACCGAAAGTCGGGGCATCGCCATCATTCGTAGGTCTCGCAGACGCGCGCTCACAGATGTCATTTGGCGACCATGCGAAAATTTCGCACGCATGCTGTCCTTATTTTGAGATTGACTGCTGTCCGAAAATATCGGACATGCTGTCTTCATGGAAAGCACACCTTCCCTTTTCGAAATGTTCGGCGGCGTTCGACCTATGGCACGCGCCATCCGTGAAGCGCCGTCTAACGTAGCAAGCTGGAAGCGCGCGGGGCGTATTCCGCCCGATAAGCAGCGCTCTGTGCTGGAGGTCGGGGAAGAGTTGGGTCTTCAGATCACCGCCGAGCATGTGGTTTTTCCGTTGGGACGACCAGCTGCCGCCACGCCGTCCGAAATAGCCGCACAAAGCGACTCTGTCTGTTTCGGACGGAAGGCCAAATTGAAGCGTGAGGGGCAAGCCTGATGCTCGCCCTCTGCTCAATCCTTTTTCCACTGGCCGGGGTCGCTGCCCTCGTCACGATCATCAAAACCGGCGCGGATTACCGGGTGCAGGCGCGTGCCGCCCTCTCCGCGCTTTTCCACGGAGGATCAAATCAATGATCAGCAGCCGAATTTACCGGCCCGGCGAGATCATGCCGGCGAACGAGTGCCGCTATTGCCACGGCAAGGGCACATTGCAGAACGTCCACTCGTCCGCCTGGGCCGTGCCGCGGCTTATCCGCGTCCGCTGCACGCACAAGGTTGGCGACCCTTATGGCTTCGCCGAGCAGCAGCGCGATAATTTGCGCTACTGGCTGATTGGCCTTGGAGTTGGCGGCGGTTTGCTCGCCCTTGCCCTTCTGCTGGGAGGCCAAGGCTGATGATCTTTTCCCGTGTCGATCAGGAAACCATCCGCGCCATCGTGCGCGAAGAAATCGCGCTCGATGAGCTGAACAGGCTTGAGGCTCCCGCCTCTCCCACAATCAAGCCTGCCCAGCTCACCTTGCGCGGGGGGGCTGGCGCACCACCCACAGTGCCAGCCCCTACCACAATCGCCAAAGCTGCGGAATTCGTCGCTGCGCTACTTCGTGAGGAGCGGGACCGCCGCTGCGATATTGAGGCCGTGACGGTGCATCACCGGGGGAGGGGGACGGAGGTTCGCCTGATCACTGGCGGCCGTTCGTTCACGCTCACCGTGAATGAACAGCAGGTGATGACATGACCAAGCGCCGCGAACCGCTGAGCTTTGCTGCAGCCGTCAACACCGTGGGATCGCTGGTGGGCTGGGCGCAGCTCGCCCAGATCCTCGGCAAGTCAGAGCGACTGATTCGCTACTGGTCTGATGAAGACCACCGCACGCGGCCATCGCTTGAGCAGGCCATGGCGCTTGATCGCGCCTATCTCGCCGCCGGTGGCAACCATGCCCCGCTGCTCGAGGCCTATGCCGATCAGCTTGACCTGCATAACTGGACGAGCAGTCCCTGCCCTGCCGGTCTGGCATCAGACATATCCACCGCCACGCGCGAGACGGCCGAGGCGATCAGCATCAGCATCAGCATCACCTTGATCCAGCCCGGTGCGACCCTGCCAGACATGCGCAGCGCCCAGCGAGAGGTAAATGAAGGAATTGACGCGCTCAATCGCGTCCGCGCCCGCCTCAACAGCATGATCGTTCATGATGGCGGCGCGAAACAACGGGGAAGCCGCGCGGGGCGGCTTTGTGCATGAGGAGGCCAGTTTGGCACGAGAAAATCACCGGATGCCGGGCGCAAGCTGCCCGGCCTGCGGGGGCGGGGCAAAGGCGCGCCGGGTGGGCAAGGTCGCGCTCACCTATCGCGAAATCTATTATCACTGCCGCGACGAGCTGGGCTGCGGTCATGTTTTCGTGGCCGAACTCACCGCGATCAGGACGGTGCGCGTCAGCCAGCGAAATCCGCCGATCCATCCCCTGCCGATCTCAGAGTGGCGCAGGGGGCCGGCGAACGACGATTCCCCCAATCCTGAGCCGAATGCTGGCGCGCTGAAAGCCTAGCGGCCCCAGCACCTCACAGACTGAATACCGCCGCCCGGAAAGCCTCATTCCGGGAACGCCGCCCCTTTGCCTTTTGGATGCCATCCCGTGCGCGATGAATTGCTCAATGAACTGCTCCCTCGCCTCAAGCGCGACTATGGCTTTGCGGAAAAGGGGGAGTGGCTGCGCGAGGGCAAATGCCCTGAATGCGGCGCCAAGAAATCGCTCTACACCCATGCGGAACACCCGTGGATGCTTCGCTGCGGCCGCCTCGACAGCTGCGGCGCCGAGATCTCGGTCAAGCAGAGCTATCCCGACATTTTCGATGACTGGTCGAAGCGCCACAAGCCGACGCCCGAGAAGCCCAACGCGGCGGCCGATGCCTATCTGCGCAGTGCGCGGGGCTTCAATCTGGCTCCCCTTGCCGGATGCTACGCGCAGGAATGGTACAAGGATCCCGAGCTCAACATCAGTTCGGCGACCGTGCGATTCCCGCTGCCCGGCGGCGGCTACTGGCAACGCCTGATCGATCAACCCGGCCGCTTCGGTGATAAAAAGGCGACCTTCAGCCCCGGCTCAAAGCATCGCGGCCATTGCTGGCTCTACCCCGGCGACAGCTTCGAGGCACTCGCCGCTGAGCGCGAAATCTGGATCGCCGAGGGCATCTTTGACGCCATCGCGCTGAGGCAGGCGGGCATTGCCGCCGTCTCGGCCATGACGTGCAACATCTGGCCTGAGCATTTTCTCGCGGATCTGCGCAAGGCCTGTGCCGATCTCAATCGACCGATGCCAAAGATCATCTGGGCCTTCGATCAGGGCGCTGCCGGCGTGGAATGGTCACGGCGCTTTGCCAAGCAGGCGCGGGAGGCAGGCTGGCCGGTGGGCGCCGCTCAGGTGCGCGTGGATGGCGAAGGCAAGAAGACCGACTGGAACGATCTGTTTCAAGCCGACAAGCTCAAGCCAGAGCACATCGAGGACTATCTTTGGGCAGGCGACGTAACGATTGCGCAAAGCGCCGATGAAAAGGCGTTCCTGATCTACAAGAAGCATCGCTCGGCGTCCTTCCCGTTGGTGTTCAACGGACGCCAACTCTGGGCCACCTTTTCGCTGGAGCGAATCGAACAGCACCTCGAGCAGCTGCGCGAGGCCGATCCTTCAATTGCGGAGCTTCCCTACGGCGAACAATGGGAGCTGGCCGCGCGCCAGTCCGTGGACATTGCCGAGCTGGCGAACTGCACCTTCCGCACGCTCTATTTTCAGCGCGATACGAACATGGAAGAGGGCGCCTATTATTTCCGCATCGACTTCCCCAAGACGAAGGGCGGCCCGCGCAAGGATGCAGTGAAGGCGCCGTTTTCCGGCTCTGCCTGCTCATCCTCGGGCGAATTCAAGAAGCGGCTCGCGGCGGTCGCGCCGGGGGCACAATGGGTTGGTGCGAATTACCAGCTCGATAAGCTGATGCTGCGTCAGTGGACCGATATCCAGACGGTCGAGGCGATCCAGTTCACCGGCTATTCGATTGACCATGAGGGCTGGCTGCTGGGGGATCTGGGCGTCTCCAAAGGCAAGGTCGCCAAGATCAACGAGGACGATTATTTCGTCTTCTCCCGCAAAGCGGTGAAGCTGCGCACCAGCGATCGCCTGCTCTCCATCAAATATGATCCCGACAAGCTCGATATCCGGTGGACTGGCGACATCTATCGCGCGTGGGGCGCCAAGGGCCTCGCAGTGATGACTTTCTGGGGCCTTTCGCTCTTTGCCGAGCAGATCCGCGCCATGCAGGAATCGCTCGCCTTCCTCGAGGTGACCGGCCCGCCCGGCACCGGCAAAACGACCCTGATCGCCTTCCTCTGGAAGCTGATGGGCCGCGTCGGCAACTATGAGGGCTTCGATCCCACCAAGGCGACCAATGCCGGCATCGCGCGCACCTTGGGTCAAGTCGGCAATCTGCCGGTTGTGCTGATCGAGGGCGACCGCAATCAGGACACGCCCCACAGCCGCCGCTTCGAGTGGGACGAGCTGAAGACGGCCTATAACGGGCGGGCCGTCCGGACGCGCGCTATCGCCAATGGCGGCATGGAGACATTCGAGCCGCCTTTTCGCGGCGCGATCGCGATCGTCCAGAATGACGCCGTGGAGGCATCGCCCGCGCTGCGCGAGCGCATCATGGGCCTGTGCATCACCAAGGATGGCTGGGGGCCGCAGACACGCGAGGCGGCCGAGCGGATCAATCGCTATGAGCGCGATCAGGTGAGCGGCTTCATCGTTCACATGGTCAAGCGAGAGGCCGAGATCCTCACGCGCTACCGCGAGCGCTTCGCCGTCCATTATGAGCAGATGCTCAGGCAGGACGGCATCCGCAACGACCGCTTGGCGAAGAATCACGCCCAGCTCGCTGCGATGTTCGATGCGATGCGCATCGTGCTCACCAACATTCCCGACGATGTGGCGAGCGAGGTGCAGGTGCAGTTTCGCGTGATGCTGGCCGAACGCCAGCGCCTTACCGAGAACGATCACCCGCATGTTGAGCTGTTCTGGGAGCGGTTCGATTACATTGAGGGGCAGGAAACCGAGAGCACGACGCACCGGATCAATCACAGCCGAATTGATGGCACGATCGCGGTCAACCTCGTGCAGTTTGAGCAGAAGTGCGGCGACCTGCGCCTCTCGCTGCCGCCTATCAATGAACTCAAGCGCCTGCTGCGTACCAGCAGAAGCCGCAAATTCATCGCCTACAAGCCGATCAATTCCGGCGTGACAGGCAAAACCACAGCCTGCTGGGTGTTCGAGCGCCCCGCCGGCTCCACCAGCAGCCATCCATAGGAGAGCGCAATCATGCAGCCACAGACTTCCACGCCCGTTGAAATGCGGATGATGGCCGTGCCCGATGGCATGGGCGGCACCGTCCACAAGCTTATGCCCGTCTCTCCCTCCGCTGCTGCCGGCAAGGGCAAAAAGAAGGCTCGGCCGGCGCCGGACCCGATCAACGCGAATCCCGATGCGGCAGCGCAGAACCTACGCCAGCTCATCGAACGGCTAGAAACCCTTGAAGGGGAAAAGCGCGGAATCGCTGACGATATCAAGGATGTTTACGCTGAAGCCAAAGCCACCGGCTATGACGTGAAGGCCGTGCGAGCGATCTTGCGGCTGCGCAGCCTTGATCCAAGCACCCGCCTCGAGGACGCGGCCATCCTCGAAACCTACCTGTGCGCGCTGGGAATGGAATGATGCTGGTCGCCCTGCAGCGCACGCTGCTCATCGTCGCGATCATGATCGCAATCCCGTTCCTGTTCGCACGCGGCATCGCCCGCATTTCCGGAGACAAGCGATGAGCTTCGATCTCTTTTTCCGCTGCATGTCAGACGAAAGCGCAGATCCGCTCACGGTGCCCAAAGCGGCGATCGTGGAGGAACTGGCGCGCGAGCTGCACATGCGGCGCCATCATTATCCCGACAGGATCGCTAGCGGCAAAATGACGCGCGAGGGTGCCAATCGAGAGATCAGCATCATGGCCGCCATTCATGCAGATCTGGCCGCTGATCTCCTGCTCACCCCCGGCACTGAGGACGCCGCTGCCAAGGCGAGGCGAGAGGCTGACGAACGTCTCGCGTCGTTCGGCTGGGGTGAGCTGGTGAGTTGCCTGCGCCGCGAGATCGCCATGCGCCGCAAATTCTACCCGCGCATGCTCGCCACCGGCGATCGTTCGCCGGCCGACCTACGAGCCCAGCTGGAGCGGCTCGAGGCCGCCCATTTCTACTACTGGGCACTCGGCCGAGCATGGTGGCCGGATGGGCTGGAACAGCACCGGCAAGATCCCACCAGCATGACAGACCGCGATCATCAGACTTTTCGCGAAGCCTACGCGAAACATCGCGCCCACTTCGTCCCGATCACCCTGGCACCGCGCGGCGCATACTCAACTGTCGCCGAGCCCAACGGAAAGGCCGCATAATGAACAACATTCCTCGCCTTCTCAACATCGCCCAAGTCAAGGAGCGGACCGCGCTGGGCAAAACAGCCATCTATGCCCGGATCAAACTCGGCATATTTCCAGCACCGGTCAGGCTAAGTCAGCGATGCTCTCGGTGGCGTGAAGAGGAGATAAACAACTGGATCATGGGCGAGCATGGGACGTGAGTCTGCCATTTATCGGCGCGAGCCGGGCCTCTTCGGCCCGGTCGCTGCCCATCTCATAGGTTGTCCGAGATGCAACAGCGGTGGCCACATGTCTTGCAGCAGAATTTCGGCCCATTCACAGGCCAGCTCGCGCCGCCTCTCCATATAAGCCGCACGATTGTAGGCGCTTTCGACCCTGTTCTGCGGAATATGGGCGAGCATGAGATCGATTATCGCGCGATCGGGTGAGATGCCCGCATGCCCGCTGCTGCGCCATTGCCGTTCGGCACGCTCATTCATTATTGTGGAAAATGCAGCCCGGAACCCGTGCGGCACGTGACGCTGATAGTAGCCGGCCCGGATGAGCAACGCCCGTATGGTGTTCTCGCTCATCGGGCGATGAGAATGCCGGTCACATGGGAAAATCAATGGTCCGGTGCCGGTCAGGGCGCTTGCCGCCTCGATCACTTCGACGGCCGCCGGTGCCAAAGGCACAAGATGGTCGCCGCCAGCTTCGCGCTTGCGATCTAGATCACCCGTCATCCTAGTAGACGGGATGCGCCAAATAGGTGTCGGGCCATCCAGCCCTTCAAACTCCTCCCACCGCGCCCCATGCAGTTCGCCGGGTCTAACGGCCGTCAGCGCCAGCAGGCGCAGGGCAAATTTTGTGATGGGCCGGCACCGTTCTGCCTCGCAATCAATCAACAGCTGTCGCAGCTCTCGCATATCGGTAATCGCTGGCTGCGCCTTGGCCTTCGGTTTGCGCGGAAGGGCGACCGCAAGGCTCGCTGCAGGATCCGATTCGATCAATCCCAAAGCGACGCCGTAAACGAAGATGCCGCTGATGCGCTGCCGCGTGCGATGGGCGGTCTCGACTGCACCACGATCGGCGATGGGTTGAAGCACGGTCATGATGGCGCGCGCCGTCACTTGGTCGAAAGGCATCGCACCGATGCGTGGAAACACATCTGCTTCTAGGCTCGCTAGTACATCCGCCGCATGGACCTTCGACCATCGCGCCTTCTGCAGCCGATACCATTCGAGGCCGGCTTCCTGAAACGTGAGGACTGTTTCAAGCTGCTTGGCGACCGGGAAAACATTCGCATGTGTCGGCTCGACACCCCGCGCCAGCAGCGCCTTGGCCCGATCACGCGCCTCACGGGCATCCTTTAGTGACATGGCGGGATACTGCCCAATTACCAGCGTTTTCTGGGCCGGCCGACCCGCAGCGTTGCTCCCAAACTTGTAATTCAGGCGCCAGCTGCGCGTGCCATGGACGGTCACCAACAGATAGAGCTGTCCGCCGTCAGTCAACTTATAGGGCTTATCGGCCGCCTTTGCTGCCCGCACCCGAGCATCACTCAACATCAAATACCATACACCGCGAATCGGAAACCATACGGCAGACCATATCACGGTGAGAACAAATGCGAACCATCCTGCACGAGCACGAATGATGGCAGCGGCTTTAAATGGCTGTTTTCCGGTATTTTTGGAACTTTCGCGGCCTGTTGCGAACGGCCTGCTGGCGGAGCGGGAGGGATTCGAACCCTCGATACGCTTTTGACGTATACTCACTTTCCAGGCGAGCGCCTTCGACCACTCGGCCACCGCTCCGCATGCACTGGAGCCGTGCGCCCTAGCGGGGTCGCGCGGCTTTCGCAAGGTGCCTTCGCATCAACGGTGACGAAGCAATGCCGCCCGCCGTTGGGCGCCCCGTCCGGGCGGGTTCGGCAGATTTGCGTAGGGAGAGCCGCGCGCGTCTCGTCCTCCCCCACCCCGCCGGGAACCGCCGCCCGGCGCGAGACGTTAAAACCCTGTCAGCAACAGGAGCCCGTCATGATCCGTCTTGCCATCCTCAGCCTGCTCATTGCCGGTGCGGCCGCCCTGATGGGCTTTGGCGGCGTGGCGGGGGCGTTTGTCGGCATTGCGAAGGTGCTGTTCTTCATTGCCCTTGCGCTGTTCGGGATCTTCCTGGTGCTCGGCATCCTTGCTGGCCGCCGTATGTCCCGCGTGCTCGACTAAGCGGCGCGGTTATCGCCCGCCCAGGGCTTTCTGCCGGCGGCGCTGGACGGACGACCCCAGCCCGATGGCCTCACGATATTTGGCCACCGTGCGCCGCGCGATGTCGAAGCCGCGCTCACGTAGCAGATCGACCAGGGAGTCGTCAGAGAGGATCGCATTTGGCGGCTCATCCGCGATCAACTGTTTGATGTGGCTCTTCACCGCCTCGGCAGAGGCTGCCTCGCCGCCATCGGCCGCGGCGATTGCGCTGGTGAAGAAGAATTTGAGTTCATAGGTCCCGCGCGGGCAAGACAGATATTTGTTGCTCGTCACCCGGCTGATCGTGGACTCGTGCAGCCCCACCGCCTCGGCCACCACGCGCAGCGTGAGCGGCCGCAGATGCGCGACGCCATGGCGGAAGAAGCCTTCCTGTCGCCGCAGAATCTCTTCGGTCACCCGTAAGATGGTGCGCTGGCGCTGGTCGAGCGCCTTGATGAGCCAGTTGGCACTGGCAAGGCAATCCGACACCCAGGCCTTGGACGTCTTGTCCCGCGCGCCGCTCGCCAATTGGTGATGATAGCGGCGATTGACGAGGATACGCGGCAGCGTCGCACCGTTGATCTCCACGGACCAGCCATTACCCGCAGGCGCGATGAGCACATCCGGCACCACGGCGGCAGGCCGATCATTGGCGTAGCGCAGCCCGGGCTTTGGGTCATAGCCGCGCAGCTCGCGGATCATGTCCGCCATATCCTCCTCATCCACCCCGCAAATCCGGCGCAGATGCGCGATCTGGCCCTTGGCGAGAATGTCGAGATTGGCGATCAGCGTTGCCATGGCGGGGTCATAACGGTCCGCCTCTTTGGCTTGCAGCGCGATGCATTCGCTGAGGCTCCGCGCCGCGATGCCGGCGGGATCGAACCCCTGGATGACGGCCAGCACCACCTCCACTTCTGCCAGCGGAACGCCCAGCCGGTAGGCGGTCTCCAGCAGGTCCGCTTCCAGATAGCCGGCATCGTCGATCTGGCCGATCAGCTGCTCGGCGATCATCAGTGCCCGGCCGGAGAGCGCTGCGCCGGCCTGATGCATCAGATGCTCGTAAAGCCCTTGCTCGGGCGCGGCGAAACTGTCGAAGTCCGGTCCGTCCGCACCGAAGTCAGCGGCGGACCGGCCGGGGTCCGCCCCGCCCGGTAGCGCGCGGTCGCTTGGGCCATCATCGATGAAGGTCTCCGCACCGTGATCGACGTCCAGCGGCCCGTCCGCCTCGCCGCTGCCCTTGCCGATCAGCACGTCGGCCGGAGCGTCGGGGCCCGATTGCGGCTCGACGCCGTCCGGCAGCTCAGCCTGCTCGCGCGCGGGCAGCGTGATGTCCGTGCCGGCTTCCAGCAGCGGATTGCGCTCCAACTCGCCGCCGATGAATGCCTCAAGCTCCAGATTGGACAGCGCCAGCAGCTTGATCGCCTGCTGGAGCTGCGGCGTCATCACCAGCGACTGGCTTTGCCGAAGATCGAGGCGAGGCGCCATCGCCATGGGTTGTGCTGCCCCTCAGCCTGTCCGCGACCGGCCCGCCATCACAGCGAGAAACTCTCGCCCAGATAGAGGCGGCGGACATCGGCATTGGCGACCAGTTCGGCGGGGCTGCCGGCAAACAGCACCTTGCCATCGTAGATGATGCAGGCGCGATCGACGATCTCCAGCGTCTCACGGACATTGTGATCGGTGATGAGCACGCCGATGCCGCGCGTCTTGAGATCCTTCACCAGATCGCGAATGTCCGCGATGGAGAGCGGGTCGATGCCGGCGAAGGGCTCATCGAGCAGCACGATGGACGGATTGGCCGCCAGCGCGCGCGCGATTTCGCAGCGCCGCCGCTCACCGCCGGAGAGTGCCATGGCCGAACTCGCGCGCAGCCGCGCCAGGCCGAATTCCTCCAGCAGCGTCTCCAGCTTCTGTGCCCGCGCCGCCTTGTCCGGCTCGGCCAGTTCCAGCACGGAGAGAATGTTCTGCTCCACGGTCATGCCGCGGAAGATGGAGGTTTCCTGCGGGAGATAGCCCAGACCCAGGATCGCGCGGCGATACATGGGCAGGCCGGTGATATCGGTACCTTCCAGCAGGATGCGGCCCGAATCGGGCTTCACCAGCCCCATGATGGAATAGAAGCAGGTCGTCTTGCCTGCGCCGTTCGGCCCGAGCAGCCCGACGACTTCGCCATGGCCGACCTCAAGGCTGACATCGGCGAGGACGGTGCGCTTGTCGTAGCTCTTGGCGATGGAAATGACCTGCAGGCGATGATCCTCTGCCGCGCCGGCGGGGTCGTCCGCGACTGCGGGATCGCGCATCGTGTCTGCCTCACTCATCGCCTTGTCCTCATTTCCAGATCATCCTGATCGCCGGCCCTGTCGAACCGACGTTCCTCCGCAGCTTCCACGATCTGGCAGGAAAATTGCATGGAGACCGAATCGTTCAAGGCAGCGAAAAAGGCAAGCTTTTTGGCGCCGCGTCCGGCCTTTTCCTACTGATCGCCGCTCTGGCGAACCTGGAACGTGCCGGAGACGCGACCACCCGACTGGGTGGTGCCCGGCGCGCCGCCAGCGGCAGAGCCATCCACCGTCGAGCGACCACTGGCGAGATCGATGACGAGCCGCGAGCCGGTGAGGCGGTTGCCGCCCTGATTGAGCTGCACATTGCCGATCATTGTGATCAGCCGGCGATTGAGATCGTAAATGGCGACCGAGCCGCTGGCCCGCTCGTTGCCGCGCGTCACCACGACACCGCCCGAGGCATCGAGTCGGTCGATCTCGATGCCGCCGGTGTTGTGATAGGCCACGGTGAGGCGCTGCGCCGTCATGGTCATCCCGGCCTGCGTCACCTGCACATTGCCGGAGACGACGACGCGGTCGGCGCGATCCTGCACCTCAATGCGGTCCGCCGAGAAATCCACCGGCGCGCGCGTGTTGTGCCCCCGCAGAACCTGCGCATCGGCAACGCCGGCAATCGCGACCAGAGTGGACCCGGCCAGGGCGCCGGCAGCGACAAGAAGGAAGGGTCTGCGCATCGACATTGCCCTTAGCGCCCGACCTGCTCCATGCGCAAGCGGGCGTTGCCCTCCAGCGTGACGGTGCGCCCCTCCAGATCGGCCTTAAGATGATCGGCGCGGAACGTGCCGGTCGGCATCCGCCCCTCGACATCGCCCCGGCTGCGCAAGTCCCGCTCCTGCAGTCGAATGTCGACATCGCGCGTGGTCAGCCGATAGCCATTGGCGCTCTGGAACTGGATCGGCCCGTTGACCGCGACCGTCTCATTCTCGATGTTGTAATTGCCTTGCCGCGCGGTGACGACGGCCCCGCCGCCTTCCATCTGCAACCGCGCCTCAAGCTCGTTGAGCTGCACGATCGGATCGCGCGAGGTTTTTTGCAGCGCAGAGCCGGCACGCAGCGAGAAGGGCCGGCCCTCGCCATCTTCGCCGCGATACAGCGCCTCGGTCACCTTCAACCGCTCGCTCGCAACATCGACCTTGTTCTTGTCGAGCACGAAGCTGACCTCGGTCTGGTGGGTGAACGGCGCCGCCAGCAGGAAGGCGCCCAGCACACCGGCAGAGATCGGCAATACCCGCTTGAGCAGGGTCACCAGCCGGTCGTGACTGCCGCCGGGCGCGGCCCAGCGCTGCAGCCGGCTGTGCTCGGCCCGGGCCAGCGCCGACGGCGCCAGCTCGTCCTCGGACCGGGACGTCCCGCGCAGGGCACGCCCTTTACGCATGGGCGAAAATATCTGTCTCCGGCCAGCCGGCGAGATCCAGGAGCGCCCGGTGTGGCAGGAAGTCGAAACAGGCCTGGGCGAGCGCGGTGCGCCCTTCCCGCTCGAGCCTTATGTCCAGTTCCGCCTTCAACTGGTGGAGAAAGCGCACGTCGGATGCGGCATAATCCCGCTGCGCTTCGCTCAGCACCGGGCCGCCCCAGTCGGAACTCTGCTGCTGCTTGGAGATGTCCATGCCCAGAAGCTCGCGGACCAGCTCCTTGAGGCCGTGGCGATCGGTATAGGTACGCACCATGCGCGAGGCGATCTTGGTGCAGTAGACCGGTGCCGCCAGCACGCCGAGATAATGCTGAAGCGCCGCGATATCGAAGCGGCCGAAGTGGAAGAGCTTGAGTCGCGTGGGATCGGCGATCACTGCCCGCAGATTCGGCGCGGCATAGCTGCTCCCCGGCGAGAAGCGGACGAGATGCTCATCGCCCTGCCCATCGCTGATCTGCACGACGCACAGGCGGTCGCGCGGGGTGATCAGGCCCATCGTCTCGGTATCGATGGCAACGGCGCCCGGCGCGAGCACATCGGCAGGCAGGTCTTCTTCATGAAAATAAACGGTCATGCCGCTCCTCTTAGCTGCATGACTGGGCCAGGGAAACCTCCGAAAAAGGCAAGACGGCAGAGCGCCTCCCCAACGCTGCGGATCGGGCCGATGTCGCCCGCGAGCGGGATCGACGTTCAGCGCGGCAATTGCGCCAAAATCATTCGCGCTTTGCGAAAAAGGCCGCTATAGCGATGCTTGGCCGAGTGTGGCCTTGGTCGAGTCCCTGTGCATGTCGTCCGGCATGGGTGCGGATCGAGAGTGGACGAGCGAAAGTGATTAACAGGGCATGAGTTTTGATAGAGGGCGCCGCGGTCGCGGCAGGGACAAGCGGGACAGCTTCGGAGAACCCCAGTTCGACGCCTTTCCGGAATATGGTGGCAGCAGTTACGGTGGACCTCGCGGCGGCGGTGATCGCGGCGGCTTCGGCGGCGGCGGCGGTTTTGGCGATCGCGGCGGCTTCGGCGGCGGCGGCGGTGGCGGCGGTTTCGGTGACCGCGGCGGTGGCGGCGGCGGTTTCCGCAGCGGCGGCGGCGGTGGCGGCGGCTTCCGTGGCGGTGGTGGCGGCGGCGGCGGTCGTGGCGGCATGCCCGCGCAGGTCGTTGGCGAAGGCTCCGGCACGGTCAAGTTCTTCAATGCCCAGAAGGGCTTCGGCTTCATCGTCCGTGACGATGGCGCGGAAGACGTGTTCGTGCACATCAGCGCTGTCGAGCAGGCTGGCCTGACCGGCCTCGCCGAAGGGCAGCAGCTCAAGTTCACGCTGGTGGACCGTGGCGGCAAGATTTCCGCAACCGATCTGGTGATCGACGGCGAGCCGCTCCCGGTTCCCGAGCGCGCTGCAGACCGCGCGCCGGCCGAGCAGCGTGGCGGACCGTCGCGTCAGCTCACGGGTGAGCGGGCCAGCGGCACGGTGAAGTTCTTCAACGCCATGAAGGGCTTCGGTTTCATCCAGCGCGATGACGGCCAGCCCGATGCGTTCGTGCACATCAGTGCTGTCGAGCGTGCCGGCATGGTTTCGCTGCAGGAAGGCGACCGTCTGGACTTCGAACTGGAAGTCGACCGTCGTGGCAAATACGCCGCCGTGAATCTCGAGCCCAAGTCCGAGTAACAGGCGACTCACTTCGCAAGAAAAAGGGCCGGGATGAAAATCCCGGCCCTTTTTGTGTGTCCATCGCCACAACTGCAGCGCGGCGATGGCTCAGTCCAAATGGATCAGCCGTTGCGGCTCGTTTCGAACAGGAACCACGCCCGCTGCTCGGCCTGATCGGTCCAGTCGTCGATCAGCCCGTCGGTTGCATTGTCGCCGGCGGCCTCGGCCAGTTCCTTGGCGGCACGCAGCGATTCCACCAGCGCCATATTGTCGGCCCGCAGCTCCGCCAGCATGTCCGCAGCGGAGACGAAGTCGTCATTGTTATCCTGAATGCTCTGCTTGCGGGCGATGTCGCCAATGGAGCGCAGCGCAGTGTTGCCGGTCTTGCGAATCCGCTCGGCGATCAGATCCGTCGTCGCAAGAATCTCGGCCGCCTGTTCGTCGAACATCAGGTGATAATCGCGGAAATGCGGGCCGGAGACATGCCAGTGGAAATTCTTGGTCTTGAGGTAAAGCGCATAGCTATCCGCCAGCAGGCCGTTCAGCGCGTCGGCGACGGCCTTGATGGCATTTCCCTTCAGGTCCGTGGGCGTTTTGAGCGCTTTGTCTGTCATGAAAGGCCTCCAATGGTTGATGTGTCTGACGTAAATTTCGGAACGTCGAACGTTCCCCACGCCCCGCTTATGCCAGATGGAACTCGGAATGACGAACAGATAGGCCCGCACAGATTGATCGACGAAATCAATCAACACTTATGCGCCGGCGCAATGAAGCGATCAGCGACACCCCCGCAGGGCGGCCGCGGCAAGGTAGACGCGCGCAGTCTGGGGCGCAGCCGAATCACCCTGGGCAGCGTCCCGCATGAGCGTGAGATAGGTCTGCGCGACCTGGCGGTGGCCGTTATAGGCCACCACCGACTCCAGCAGGCTGGCCAGTCCTTCCACCGCGGCAAAGTCATGCCGGCGCGCGAACAGCCGCAAATCTTCCAGCCGCTCGCACAGGGAGAAGAGGGACAGGCCCGTGCAAGCCCCCTCCAGTGCCTCAATGCGGCCAAGCATCTGATCGCGAACCAGACGGTCCGAGCCTTGATACATCCCGATTCTCCCATCCCGCCTTGTCCATCGCGAATCGGTTCTTGCCAGCCTCGCGAGTCAGGCTTGTGACAACGGCACCATAAGCGCCCATCGTTAAGCTTCGGTTTTGCAGCGAAGAGCGGCGACTGCGGCGACTCCTTCCCTTGACAAGGGCCGGCTTTTCCCGCATTGGCCGCCGCCGAACGGGTCTCGCCAGAGGCGGAGCCCGTCTTTTGCATGTATGTCAGCGCACCGCACCTGCCTGCAGGGAGGTCGCTCAATTATTTGAGGAATTGGCCATGGCGAAGCCCGCCACAGTGAAGATCAAGCTGGTCAGCACCGCTGACACGGGCTTCTTCTACGTGACCAAGAAGAACCCCCGCACGCAGACCGAGAAGTTCACCTTCCGCAAATATGATCCCGTCGTGCGCAAGCACGTCGAGTTCAAGGAAGCCAAGATTAAGTAAGTGCCGCGGCGGGCCTGTCGGTCCGCTCGCTTGTGCATGACGCTTCAGGCTCGGATCGCGCGATCCGGGCCTTTTTGCGTGCGGCAGCGTGACGATGAAGTGGGGCGATGGCGGGCCGGGTAGGCTCAGCTCGCCAGCGCAGTCGGCGCGATGAGTCCGTTGACGACATTCATGAACATGAGCACCGAAATCGGCTTGGAGACATAGGCATTCGCCCCTGCCTCCCGAATCCGCGCTTCATCGCCCGGGGCGGCATAGGCCGTCACAGCCATGATCGGCGTCTCTGCCAGAGCTGCGTCCGCGCGGAAGGAGGCGATGAGGTCCAGACCGTTCACATGCGGCAGCTGGATGTCCGTGATGATGAGATCGGGCTGGAAGGCGGATGCGCGGGCGAAGGCCTCCCGCCCGTCTCGCACCGGCTCTGTCTCATGCCCATGCGCGCGGAGCAGGTCGCAAAAGAGCTTCATGTTGAGCTCATTGTCCTCGACAACCAATATGCGTTTTGACACGAACAGTCCTTATGCCGATGGACGAAGCCATTTTTGCAGCCGCGCAGGGGAGAACCTCCCGCTGCCCGGCATACAGGTGAACAATGCGGACCTATCCGATCCCTCAAGATGATGAAACCATGGCGCTGCGCCTCGTGGGATGGATTGTGGCTGATTCGGTCCGTGCCGAACGGATGCTCAGCCTCACCGGTCTGGAGCCGGATGCGCTGCGGCAAGCCCTTACCGATCCTGCAACGCTGGGTGCGCTGATGGATTTCGTCATCAATCACGAGCCGGACCTGCTGGCGTGCGCGGAGGCACTGGCGGTCGCGCCGGCCGACCTCGTCGCCGCACGCGAGCGGCTCGGCCGATGAGCCGTCCGCTCATCATCAGCGATTGCGACGAAGTGCTGATGCACATGGTCGTCCCCTTCCGGTCCTGGCTGGAAGAGCAGCACGGCATCGACTTCAGCTTCTCCGGCGGCTTCGAGCGCGCGCTGCGCCACAAGACAAGCGGCAACCTGATCGAGCGCGAACTGGTCTGGACCCTGCTCGGCGCCTTCTTCGAGACGGAGATGCATCGCCAGACGCCGATTCGCGGCGCGGTGGAGGCGATGGCCCGAATCGCACAGCGGGCGGACATCGTGATCGTCACCAACATCGGCGAGGAACGCGCGCAGGCCCGCGCCGACCAGATCCATGCGCACGGCCTCCCCTATCCGGTGATCGGCAATCGCGGCGGCAAGGGGCCGGCGGTGCGCAAGCTGCTGGACGAGCGCAAGCCGGGCCTGAGCATCTTCATAGACGATCTGGGCGCCAATCACGTTTCCGTGGCACGGGACGTGCCGGAATGCTGGCGGCTGCACATGGTCGGCGAGCCCGAGTTCGCCCCCCATGTCGAGCCGGTGCGCGAGGCGCATGAGCGGATCGACGACTGGGACCGTGCCGAGGCATGGATCATGGCCCGCATCGACGAGTATGACGCGATTGCCACCGGGGCGTTGTCCTAGCCGGTCTTGACGCATCTGCGGGCTCATGCTCTGGCTCCGCCCATGAGCAAGATCGACCAACACCTCGCCGCGGAGAACATCTCCCTTCCGCAAGCCGCCGCTCCCGTCGCCGCTTATGTGGCTGCGGTGCAGACCGGCAACCTGCTGCACATCAGTGGCCAGCTGCCCTTCGCGGCCGATGGCGCCCTGATGAAAGGCAAGATCGGCGGCGAGCGCGATCTCGATTGGGGCGTCGCGGCTGCAGAACGCTGCGCCCTGATGCTGGTGGCGCAGATGAAAGCGGCGCTGGGCGGCGATCTCGACCGGGTCGAGCGCATCGTGAAGCTCGGCGCCTTTGTCGCAAGCACCGCTGAGTTCACCGATCAACCCAAGGTCGCCAATGGTGCCTCGGAGATGATGGTCCGCATTTTCGGCGATGCCGGCCGCCACGCCCGCAGCGCCGTGAGCGTACCAGTGCTGCCGCTGGATGCATCGGTGGAAATCGACGCCATCGTGCAGATTCGCGACTGAGCTACCGCGCCCAGCCGGCATGTTGGCGGCCTTGGGCGCGATGGACCTGCGGGCACTGGCAATTTTGCGCCAGACGCCCCATGTTCGGCACGTGCTGCACGACGTCGCTCCGTTTCGCTCTCCGCCCTCCTTGGCGCACCGAGAGGCGCCGTCCTCATGAGCGACGCGCTGACCGTCCACCTCACCCAATCCGTCGCGGCGCTGGACAAGGCGCAGTGGGACGCTTGCGCCGGCCCGGATAATCCCTTCGTCAGCCACGACTTCCTCTCCATCCTAGAAGAATCGGGCAGCGTCGGCCCCGGCACGGGATGGTCGCCAGCGCCGATCACCATTCAGGACGGCAGCGGCAAGCTGATCGCCGCAGCGCCGGCCTATCTCAAGGGCCATAGCCAGGGCGAATATGTCTTCGACCATGGCTGGGCGGACGCCTGGGAGCGTGCGGGCGGGCAATATTATCCCAAGCTGCAGATCGCCGCGCCCTTCTCCCCCGTGCCGGGCCCGCGCCTGCTGCTGCGCGACGCCGGTAAAGGCCCCTCACTGATCGCGGGCATCGAGGCGGTGGTGGACCAGAATGAGCTGTCCTCCGCCCACGCGACCTTCATCACGCCGGAGGAATGCGCGCTGTACCGCGCGGCGGGATGGCTCATCCGCCAGGGCAGCCAGTTCCACTGGGCCAATGAAGGCTATGCCAGCTTCGATGATTTTCTCGCCCGCCTCTCCAGCCGCCACCGCAAGGATCTGCGCAAAGAGCGGGCCAAGGCGCAGGCCGGGCTGGACATCCGGCACCTGACCGGCGACGCCATCGAGGAACATCATTGGGATGCGTTCTGGGATTTCTACCAGGATACCGGCAGCCGCAAATGGGGCCGCCCCTATCTCACCCGCGCCTTCTTTTCCCTGCTCGGCGCCCGCATGGCAGACCGGGTCCTGCTGATTTTCGCCTATCGCAACGGACGGCCGATTGCCGGGGCGCTCAACCTCATCGGCGGCGATGCGCTGTACGGGCGTTACTGGGGTTGCAACGAGGAGGTGCCGTTCCTCCACTTCGAGCTGTGCTATTATCAGGCGATCGACGCCGCCATCGCGCGGAGCCTTGCCCGCGTCGAAGCCGGCGCACAGGGCGAGCACAAGCTCTCGCGCGGCTATCGGCCGGTGCCGACCTATTCAGCGCATTACATCCCGCATCCCGATTTCAGGCGCGCCGTGGCCGACTTCGTCGAGCGCGAGGCTGCCGCCGTCGCGGATGAACGCGAATGGCTGGATGAACGCGCGCCGTTCCGCAAGGGCGGAGACGCGGGCTAAAGCCGATCAGGCCGCGACACGCTGACTGGTCTCGATCGTCCAGGCGCGCGCGAGGCGCTGGGCCTCGGCGATTTCCCGCGCGGTCATTTCCTCGGCGATTTCAGCGCGGCAGGTCTGTGCCTCGCGGCTGCCTGCCTGTGCGGCCAAATTGAACCAGCGATGCGCTTCGACAAGATCGACGGACAGGCCGCCGGTGCCGCAACTATAGGCCACGCCAAGATCGAAACAGGCCTGCGCATTGCCGAGCGCGGCGCGCGTGCGGCTTTCGATCAGGACCCTGGCATTGTTCATGCTTGTACCCACGAATTCCCCCCAAAAACAGGTTCGCGATACCGCAACCAAGCACGCCAGCTCTTGCGAAATGGTTAACGTAGCAGAAGGGATGTTTGCGCCCGGATTTGCTCGGGCATGTCTTCAGGGATGAATGGGGATATTATCGATCAGCCGCGTGCTGCCGATCCGCGCGGCCACCAGCAGGCGGGC
This sequence comes from Sphingobium sp. B8D3A, assembly GCF_025961995.1. Lineage (NCBI taxonomy): Bacteria > Pseudomonadati > Pseudomonadota > Alphaproteobacteria > Sphingomonadales > Sphingobiaceae > Sphingobium > Sphingobium sp. B8D3A. Next base: position 3,478,730 of record NZ_JAOQOS010000001.1, read on the forward strand.
CGGCCGGTCCAGTCGGGTCATCGGCTCCAGCGTGTCGGCATCGCTGAGCAGAAAATAATCGACCGAATCGAAGCCCGAATCGAGCAAGTAGCGGATCGCCCAGGCTTGCACGGCAGCCACATCCTCACCCGCGCTGATGCCTTCTCCTGCCCCCACCAGCGTCTCCGGCAAAGCCGATGCGCGCGCGCGCTGTTCGGCGGTGAGATAGGCGTTGCGGGATGAGAGGGCGAGGCCATCATAATCGCGCTGCGTCTCGACGCCGACGATCTCGACTCCCAGATCGAGATCGCGCGTCATCCGCCGGATGATGGCCAGCTGCTGATAATCTTTCTCGCCAAAACAGGCGATGTCCGGCCGGACCTGATTGAAGAGCTTGGTGACGACCGTTGCCACCCCCTCGAAATGGCCGGGCCGCCACTCGCCATCGAGACGGGCGGACAGGCCATCGACATTCACATGGCTGGTGAAGCCGGCGGGATACATGGTGGCAACGTCCGGCAGCCACAGGGCAGCGACGCCCGCCTGCGCCAGCATCGCAGCATCGCTCTCCTCGCGGCGGGGATAGGCCGACAGATCCTCATTGGGGCCGAACTGGGCGGGATTGACGAAAATCGATGCGACGACATGGCTCGCCCGACGCCGCGCCTCAGTGATCAGCGCTATGTGCCCATCGTGCAACGCGCCCATGGTCGGGACGAAGGCGATCCGCCCCGCATCCGCCCGCAACGAGGCGAGACCGGTTCTGAGCGAGGGGAGGTCACGGAAGATTTGCACGCGGCACGAGGCTCCGATAAGGCCAGCGGAGAAGGTCGGGGCTGGCTTCGCTTGTCCTGACCGGACGGTCAAGAGGCCGTAACCACCCAGGAAGAGTTTCGACCCAATCCATGTCCAGCGCCGCGCCGCATCTCATCGTCTTTGCCAATGAAAAGGGTGGCACAGGCAAATCCACCACCTGCGTCCACACCGCTGTCGCGCTGGCCGCGCAAGATGTGTCGGTGGCCTTGATCGACCTCGATCATCGGCAGCGCACCTCCGCCCGCTACCTCGAGAATCGTGAGGCGACCGCGCGTCGCCGTGAGGTGGACCTGCCCTCACCCAGCTACGCCGTTTACGATGGCGACAGCACGGCGGGCCTGAACGAGGCCATTGCCAAGGCCGCCAGCCAGGCGCAGGTCGTCATCATCGACACGCCGGGCCGCGACGACCCGATGGCGCGCTATGCGGCGGCGGCGGCGAATACGCTTGTCACGCCGATGAACGACAGTTTCGTCGATTTCGACCTCATCGGGCAGGTCGATCCTGAGAATTTCAAGGTCAAGCGGCTGAGCTTCTACTCCGAGCTGATGTGGGAGACCCGCAAGACCCGCGCGAAGGCGGACGGCGCCTCGATCGACTGGGTGGTGCTGCGCAACCGCCTGCATCACATGGAAGCGCGCAACCAAAAGCGCGTCGGCGATGCGCTTTCCGAACTTGCCCGCCGTGTGGGCTTCCGCGTGATCCCCGGCCTCTCCGAGCGCGTGATCTTCCGCGAGCTGTTCCCCTCGGGCCTGACCTTGCTCGATCGCGGCCATCTCGGCGAACTGGGTGTCAGCCATCTCGCCGCCCGGCAGGAACTGCGTGAAATGATCGCCGGCCTCGCCCTGCCGATGCTCGGCGGAGCACCGCAGAAAAAGAGCGCCGCTTAAGGCATGCTGCTGCTCGCTGTCGCACTTGGCGGGCTGGGCCTCTGGTTCTGGTATCGCCTCCGCAAAAGCGGGCGCAAGGTGCCGGCGGCGTGGCTGGGCATCGCCGGCACGCTGATCGGCACGATCATGATGACCAAGGGCATGCCCGTCATCGGCGCGCTGATCGCGACCGGCTCCGGCCTGTGGCTGCGCTACGGAGAGAGCCTCGTCGGCGGGCGCACAGCTTCGCCTGCCCCGCTCACCGCGCGCGACCTCAGCCGGGCGGAAGCCGCCGACCTGCTCGGGGTGCCGATCGATGCCAGCCGCGAGGAGATCATCGCCGCCCATCGCAAGCTGATCACCAAGAACCACCCAGATGCCGGCGGATCGCCCGGCCTTGCCGCGCGGATTAACGCCGCGCGCGAGACATTGCTAAAATCGCAAGAAACATAAGCTAGTCGGTTCGCTATCGCTCGACATTATCCGGGACTTTTCATGACTCATCAATTCCACTCCACCACTCTGCGCGAATACGATATTCGCGGCATTATCGACGAGACTCTGGGGGAGGCAGATGCCTATGCCATCGGCCGCGGCTTCGGCACCCGCGTCGCGCGGCTGGGCGGTCGGGCCGTCGCTGTAGGCTATGACGGGCGCCTCTCCTCGCCGATGCTGGAGGAAGCGCTGGTGCGCGGGCTCAACGACAGCGGCATTCATGTGGTCCGCATCGGACTCGGCCCGACGCCGATGCTCTATTATGCCGAGGCCGTGCTGGATGTGGACGGTGGCATCCAGATCACCGGCAGCCACAACCCAGCCAATTACAATGGCTTCAAGATGGTGCTCCAGAAGGGCCCCTTCTTCGGCAAGGACATCCAGAGTCTGGGCAGGATGGCGGCGGCCGGCGACTGGGCCGAGGGCAGCGCCGGCAGCGAGCAGGTCGACATTCTCGACCGCTATGTCGCCCGGCTGATGGAGGGCTTCGACGGCCAAGCCTACAAGATCGGCTGGGATGCCGGCAACGGCGCCGCCGGCCCGGTGATCGACCGGCTGGTGAAGCTGCTGCCAGGCGAGCACCACACGCTGTTCACCGAGGTTGACGGCCATTTCCCCAATCACCATCCGGACCCTACCGAGGAGAAGAACCTCGTCGACCTGCGCGCGCTGGTCGCGGAGAAGGGCCTCGATTTCGGTCTCGCCTTCGATGGCGATGGCGACCGGATCGGCGCCATCGATGGCGAAGGGCGCATCATCTGGGGCGACCAGCTACTGGCCATTCTCGCCGAGCCGGTGCTCGCCGCCGAACCCGGCGCCACGATCATCGCGGATGTGAAGGCCAGCCAGGCGCTGTTCGACCGGGTAGCGGAACTGGGCGGCAAGCCGCTGATGTGGAAGACCGGCCACAGCCTCGTCAAATCCAAGATGAAGGAGACGGGCAGCCCGCTTGCCGGCGAGATGAGCGGGCACATCTTCTTCAGGCACGAATATTATGGCTTCGACGACGCCCTGTACGCGGCCGTCCGCCTGATTCGCGCTGCCAGCACGTTGGGGCGCAGTGTCACGCAGCTGCGCGGCGCCATGCCGGCCATGGTCAACACGCCGGAGCTGCGTTTTCAGGTCGATGAGAGCCGGAAGTTCGCCGTAATCGAGGAAGTGCTGCGCCGACTCGCCGAATCCGGCGCGACGATCGACGCAACGGACGGCGCCCGGGTGACCACGCCGGACGGCTGGTGGCTGCTGCGTGCGTCCAACACACAGGACGTTCTGGTCGCCCGCGCAGAGGCGCGCGACGCCGACGCGCTGGACCGCCTGCTGGCGCAAGTCGATGAACAGCTTGCACTTTCTGGTCTGGAGCGTGGTCCCGCCGCTGGGCATTAACGTCAACCAGATGCGTAGACTGAAGAGGTCGATTGCAAATTGTGCAATCAACACTCTTCATTTCGCAATTGCAGGAAATTCGTATGTAACGCATACAGTTCCTGCCTTTCAGGCATCCTCTCCTAAAACTTCCAGGCCGTCCTTCGGGGCGGCCTTTTTTTTGGCTGGCCGCCCGCCATCCGCCACGCAGCGAGGCGCGCCGAACCGGCTGCGCGGCCAGCCGCGAAACTCAGGCGGCGCCCATGCGTTCAATGGGTTTGGAAAATAGGAGAGAAACATGGGCAGCCTCTGGAGCCTCATGACCGTTGTCGGGCCAGTCCTGTTTGCCGCGGTGCTGGTCTACGCGATCTGGCGCAACAAGCGCGATACCAAACCGGGCGACGAAGCGCGAAGCGACCGCGCCGCGAAGGACCTGCGCGACAGTCTCGACCGTGAAGACAAGCGCCGGGATGGTAAGGAGCCCTCTTCCACGCGGGCTTGAGTAAGCATGGCGGGGCATCCACATTGAAGGCATGGCCCCCCGCGCGCACATGACCCCATCCCTGCCGCCCCTCATTACCGAATGGTTCGACCGGCGGGGCTGGTCCGTCCGTCGCCATCAACAGGGGATGCTGGAGGCAGCGCAGGCGGGGCGCCATGCTCTGCTCGTCGCGCCCACAGGAGCCGGCAAAACGCTCGCCGGCTTCCTGCCCACGCTGGCCGACCTCGCGGAGGCGCCGACAGAAGGCCTGCACAGCCTCTATATCTCCCCGCTCAAGGCGCTGGCCGTGGATGTGCAGCGTAATTTGCTCACCCCCGTCAGTGAGATGGGCCTGCCCATCCGCATCGAGACGCGCAGTGGCGATACGCCGTCCGATCGCAAGGCCCGGCAGCGGGCCAAGCCGCCCCACATCCTGCTCACGACGCCCGAATCGCTCTCCCTGCTGCTGACCTACCCCGATGCGGACCTGATCTTCGCGTCCCTTAAAACCGTCATCATCGATGAGATCCATGCCTTCGCGAGCGGCAAGCGCGGTGATCTGCTGGCCCTGTCCCTCGCCCGCCTGCAGAGCATCGCCCCCGGCCTTCGCCGCGTCGGCCTGTCAGCAACCGTGGGCGACCCCGATGCGTATCGACGGTGGCTGGCGCCCGCCGGCGCGCAGGCGGAAGTGGCGCTGGTCGAAGGCGAGCCGGGCGCCGCGCCGGACCTCACCATTTTGATGCCGCAGGACCGCGTGCCCTGGTCCGGCCACAGCGGCAAATATGCGGCGGGGCAGGTGATCGACATCATCCGCCAGCACCGCATGACACTGGTGTTCTGCAACACGCGCGGTCTCGCCGAACTCATCTTTCAGGAATTATGGGCGGAGAATGAGGATACGCTGCCCATCGGCATCCACCATGGCAGCCTCTCCCGCGAGGCGCGTCGCAAGGTGGAGGCCGCGATGGCGGCCGGCAAGCTGCGCGGCCTTGTTGCCACCGCCAGTCTCGATCTGGGCATCGACTGGGGCGATATCGACTGCGTGATCCAGATGGGCGCGCCGAAGGGCAGCTCGCGCCTGCTCCAGCGCATCGGCCGCGCCAATCACCGGATGGACGAGCCGAGCAAGGCGATCGTCATCCCCGGCAACCGCTTCGAATATCTCGAAGCGCAGGCTGCCTGGGATGCCGTGATGAGCGGCGAGCGCGATGCCGACGATTTCCGCCCCGGCGCGCGCGATGTGCTGGCCCAGCACATCATGGGGCTCGCCTGCGCCGGCCCGCTCGATCCTGCGGCGTTACTTGCCGAAATCCGCACCGCCACGCCTTATGATTGGCTGGACGCGGCCCAGCTTGAGGACATTCTCCAGTTCGTCTCCACCGGTGGCTATGCCCTGCGCGCCTATGACCGGTTCCAGCGCCTCGTCCGCACGCCCGAAGGCCTCTGGCGCATTGCCCATCCCCGCCTTGCCCAGCAACATCGGCTCAACGCCGGCATCATCGTGGATCAACCCGCGCTCGACGTGCGCTTCAGCAACGGCCGCAAGCTCGGGACGGTGGAGGAGAGTTTTGCCGCGACGCTCAGCCCGGGCGATCGCTTCTTCTTCTCCGGCCTCTCGCTGGAGCTGGTCCGCCAGACCGAGGCCGAACTGTTCGTCAAGGCGACATCCCAGCAGGCCCGCATTCCCAGCTGGGGCGGCACGCGCATGGCGATGTCGACGCATCTGGCCGGCCGCGTGCGCGCTTTCCTGGCCGATCCGACGCAATGGAACCGCTTTCCGCCCGACGTTCATGAATGGCTGGCGATGCAGGCGGTCCGCTCCGTCCTGCCGCAGCCCGACCAGTTGTTGGTCGAGACCTTCCCGCATGAGGGGCTGCACCATATGGTGGTCTACAGCTTCGAGGGATGGAACGCCCACCAGTCGCTCGGCATGCTGCTCACCCGCCGCATGGAAGAGCGCGGCCTCAAGCCCGTCGGCTTCGTGTCCAACGATTATGCGCTGGCCGTCTATGGCCTGGAGCCCGTTACCGACCCCCGCCCGCTCTTTTCCGCCGACATTCTGGACCGTGAGTTCATCGCCTGGGTCGAGGAAAGCAGCCTGCTCAAGCGGGCCTTTCGCGACGTGGCGGTGATCTCCGGCCTCATCGAACGCCAGCAGCCGGGCGCGCGCAAGACCGGGCGGCAGGTCAGCTTCTCGACCGACCTCATCTATGACGTGCTGCGCCGCTACGAGCCGGAGCATCTGCTGCTCAAGGCCGCCTGGGCCGATGCCCGCGCGCGCATGACCGATGTCGGAAGGCTCGGCGAGCTGATCGACCGGGCCAGCGCCACCATGCTGCACAAGCCGCTCGACCGGGTGAGCCCGCTGGCCGTGCCGGTGCTGATCATGATCGGGCGCGAGCATGTGGCTGGCCCGCAGACCGACGACAGCCTGCTCGCGGAAGCCGAATCGCTCGCCCGCATTGCCATGACGCCCGACGCGCCACCCAGCTAGCGTCGCCCGCGCCCGCCTCGATCCTTTTGGCGGGACCGCAAAATCGTGATAAGCTGCGCGTCTTGGGAGACCTTGGGGATGGTTTTCGGCTCGACGCTTCGGCTGACCCTGGCAAAGGCTGTAATCACGGCCGCTGCGGCTTTGACCGGGCCATTCGGCATCGCGAGCCAGATCCCGAGCGCAAACGAGCATTTCGTCATCGCGCCGCGTGGCCCTGAGATACCGGTCGATCCCAGCACCTTCGACCTCAACGAGCCGGTCATGCCTATCGGCGGCGATCCGGGGATGCGGATGACCATGCCGGTGCGGATCGGCGAGCGCGGCCCTTATCCGTTCATGATCGACACCGGCTCCCAGCGCACCATCGTCGCCACGGAGTTGGCCACGCGACTGATGCTGCCGCCGCTCCAGCCGGTCGAGATCATCAGCATGGCCGGGCGCGTCACGGTCTCATCCGTTCAATTGAGCGATCTGCGCTTTGGCGACCATGCGGTCAGTTCGCTTGCCGCGCTCACTATCGCTCGCGCGGACATGGGCAGCCTGGGGATCATCGGGCTGGACAGCCTCGCGGACAAGCGTCTCATCCTCGACTTCAACCAGCGCCGTATGGAACTCAGCCGCAGCCGCCGCTCATCCGCCGTGCGTGACGAGAAGGATGCCATCGTGGTGCGCGCGCGCAGCCGCTATGGCCAGCTGATCCTGATGAACTCGCGGGTGGACGGGCGTAAGGTAGACGTGATCCTCGACACCGGTGCGGAGCAGAGCGTCGGCAACATGGCGCTGTTCCGCAGCCTCAAGGCCAAGCGGCTGGTGGTGCCGCCAACGCCCACTGTGCTGACCAGCGTCACCGGCGTCGACGTGCCGGCCCAGTTCGCCGTCGTGCGCCAACTCACTATCGGCGACGCAACGCTCGACAATGTGCCGATGCTGTTCCTGGATGCCGCACCCTTTACCGAGCTTGGTCTGGGCGAGCGGCCAGCCATGCTGCTCGGCATGGGGATGCTGCGCCTGTTCGACCGGATCGCGATCGATTTCGGCCAGCGGCATGTCGATTTCCACCTCGCCGGCGGCAATGCCCGGCAGCGTGGCAGGCTAGACTTCGCAGATACCGGTGCAGCGGACGCAAACGGGCGCTGAGCCGCCCTCATCGGCGCCTCCGGCAAGCGGTTGCCCACAGGCCGGGCAGAACGCCGCCGGGACGACCCGCTCCCCATGGGTGATCCCGACGCGCTCATCGAACAGGAAGCAGGCGCCGTCCCACAGGCTCGCGGCCTCCTCGACTTCCGCGAGATAGGCAAGGATGCCACCCTTGAGGTGATAGACCTCCTCGAAACCCTGCGCGCGGGCATAAGCCGTCGACTTCTCGCAGCGTATGCCGCCGGTACAATACATGGCGATCCGGGGCTTGCGGCCTTCCGCGCGCCATTGCGCCGCCTGCGCATCGAACCAGTCCGGGAAGTCGCCGAAGCTCGCCGTCATGGGATCGACCGCGCCGGCGAACCGCCCCAGCGCCACCTCATAATCATTGCGGGTGTCGATGAGGATCGTGTCCGGATCGCTGATCAGCGCGTTCCACTGCGCCGGCGGCACATGCGTGCCCGCGCCCTGCGCCGCATCGACACCGGGCCGGCCCATGGTCACGATCTCGGGCTTCACCTTCACTTTCCAGCGCGCGAACGGATGCCGCTCCGTGCTGTGCAGGCGCGGCGCCAGGGGCGCGAAGCCCGGCTCGGCGCGCAGTCGCGCGAACAGGCGCTCCACTGCTTCGGCCGACCCCGCGATGGTGCCGTTCATGCCCTCCTGCGCGAGGATGATGGAGCCGGAGAGGCCCAGCGTCGCGCCCAGTGCGCGCAGGTCGGTCGCCAGCGCCTCCGGGTCGGGCAAGGGCGCGAAGCGGTAGAAGGCAGCGACGGTCAGCAGGGATGCGGGTTCGTGCGACATGCGCGCGCGCCTACACCAGCCGAGCGGGGAGAGCCAGAGCCTGCGGGACATCACAAAAGTTCCACTTTTGTTCAACTGCCCGATTGCGCCCTGCCCGCTGCGACGGCATAGCAGGGCCATGAGGTCGTCCCCACTCATCGATCAACCCATGCCGCGCGCGGCAGGCTGTGGCCCGGCCTTCAGCTTTGCCGGCCAGAGCTGGCAGGCTTTGCCCCAAGGTGCTTTGTTCTGGCAGGAGCGGGCCGCGCTCATCGTTGCCGATCTTCATTTCGAGAAGGCCAGCGCCTTCGCCCGGCGCGGCCAGATGCTGCCGCCTTATGATAGCCGCGCCACGCTGGATGCGCTGACGGCGGTGATCGCCCTCACCCAACCGCGGGAGATCTGGTGCCTGGGGGACAGCTTCCACGATGGCGGCGCGCACGAGCGGATGAGCGGCGAGACGCGCGCGCGGATCGCGCAGCTGACCGCCACCTATCGCTGGACCTGGATCACCGGCAATCACGACCCCCTCGGCGCCTCGGGCGTTGATTCGCCGCTGGGGGGTGAAAATCGGGCAGAAGCGCTCGTCGATGGCGTCATATTGCGCCATGAAGCCATGCCCGGAGAGGTGCGACCGGAAATTTCCGGACATTTTCATCCCAAGTTGCGGATGAGCCTGCGCGGGCGGCATATCTCGCGGCGCTGCTTCGTGAAGGGCGGCAGCAAGATCATCGTGCCTGCCTTCGGGGCATTCACCGGCGGCCTTGACGCAGCGTCACCGGCAATCGCCTCTCTTGTCGGCCGGAACAGCGAAGCGCTTATCGCGCTGGAGGATCGGCTGCTGCGTTTCGCTCTTTGGCGATGAGCGGCCTCCGCCGGCTGTAACCCTTATGCAACAAACCGCTAAATCCCGGAAATGAGGGAGTTGCGCCCTATGGCTATTGGCATATGCTCTCGAATAACCGGCACAAATGCCGGACCGGACAAACGTGCAGGAGAGCGAATGATGCCCAAGCCATCCCTCATTGCGTCTGCCAGTGTTGCCGCACTGCTATGCGCCCTTGCGACCCCCGCCTTTGCTCAGGACGCCAGCGATGCGACCGCGCAGAGCGACGATGAGAGCAATATGGGCGAGATCATCGTCACCGCCACGCGGCGCGCCAGCCCGCTCTCGGATGTGCCGATCGCCGTCTCAGCCGTGACCGCCCAATCGCTGCAGAACAGCGGCGCGAACGACATTCGCCAGCTCAACCAGCTTGCGCCCTCGCTGCTCGTCTCCTCCACCGGATCGGAAGCCAATGGCGCCGCGCGCATCCGTGGTGTCGGCACGGTGGGCGACAATCCGGGTCTGGAAAGCTCCGTCGCGGTGTTCATCGACGGCGTGTATCGATCCCGCACAGGCGCGGGCTTGACCGATCTCGGCGAGATCGAGCGCGTCGAAGTGCTGCGCGGCCCGCAAGGCACGCTGTTCGGGCGCAATGCCTCGGCCGGCCTGCTCAATATCGTCAGCAAGGCGCCGGAATTCCAATGGGGCGGCAGCGCGGAAGCCAGCTTCGGCAATTATGAAGCTTGGCGGCTCGCCGGCCGGATCACCGGCCCACTCAGTGAGACCATCGCCGCCAGCATCGACGGCGTCTATTCGCGGCGCGACGGGTTCCTGAACATCGTGGATGCCTCGGGCGCCAAAATCGGCGACACCAATGACCGCAACCGCTACTTCCTGCGCGGGCAGCTGCTCTTCGAGCCCTCGGATGCGCTCTCCGTCCGGCTGATCGGCGACTACACCCACCGCGACGAAAGCTGCTGCGGCGCCGTCTATATCGACACCGGCGAGGAGGTGGGCAGCTCGCCCACCAATTATACGCAGAACGCCACCAACCGCATCGTCACGATCCTGAGCGCGCTCGGCACGCGCTTCCCCAATGGCCCCACGCCCTATGCCCAGAACCCCTATCAGCGGAACATCAGCATCACGCCGGGCCGGGACTATGTGAGCAAGCTGGAGGATTGGGGCCTCTCGGGCGAGATCAATTATGATTTCGGCAATGCCAAGCTGACCAGCATCACCGCCTATCGCGACTACAAGTCGTCGGATTACGGCGATTATGACTATTCGACCGCCGACCTGCTCTATCGCGACCCGGGCACCTTCCGCCAGTTCCGCACCTTCACGCAGGAACTGCGCCTGCAGGGTTCGGCGCTGGGCGGCATGCTCGACTGGCTGGTGGGCGGCTATTACGCCAACGAGAAGCTGACGCTGCGCGACAACATCCGCTTCGGCGCTGATTATGGCCGCTTCGCAGCCTGCCGCCTGATGGCCGGCACCGGCGCCGCCAGCAATCTCTCACCCGCCCAGCTCAGCCTGTGCGCCGCGCCGATCGACGGCAACGCGCTCACGCCGGACGTCGGCAACCTGATCAGCGCAACGCAAGCCAGTCTGAATGCTGGCCTCTATGCCTCCATCTACGCCCGGGCGATCAGCCAGGGTGCCTCGCCGACGGTGGCCAATGCGACCGCGACAGCGCAGGCGGGCGCGATCTCGGGTGGCCTCGGTACCGGCCTTACCGCGCTGGCGACCATCCCCAACGGTGCCGGCGATACCGACAGTCGCTATTATCAGCGCAGCGAGAACTGGGCGCTGTTCACCCACAACATCATCCATCTCACCGATGCGCTCGATCTGACCCTGGGCGTGCGCTACACGCGCGAGACCAAACGCTTCTCGGGCGATCTCAACAATAACAATGCGACCTGTGCCGCGTTACAGGCCTCCGCCCTGCCGGGCATCGCGACCAATCCGGCGCTCGGCTCGGCCGCGCAACTGGCCGGCGGCATCCTGACGCTCGGCTGCTTGGGCAATGCCAGCACCGGCCTCAACGCGCTCGACCTGCAGGACCGGCAAACCGAGGGCAAATTCTCCGGCACCGCCGTGCTCTCCTACAAGGTCGGCGGCGGCCTGATGGTCTATGGCGGCTATTCGCGGGGCTATAAGGCGGGCGGTTACAATCTGGACCGGTTCGAGCTGGGCAATACCGGGGTCGGCACCGGCATCGCGCCGATCACCTACTTCTCACCGCGCAGCAATGCCGATGCGGCGAGCCTAGCCTTCGGCGCGGAGACGGTTGACGCTTACGAGATCGGCCTCAAATATGCGCGCCGCGAATGGGGCTTCAACCTCGCCGCCTTCCGTCAGGCGTTCAGCAACTTCCAGCTCAACACCTTCAATGGCACCAGCTTTGTCGTCCAGAACATCAATGGCTGCGATGGCGCCAAGGCCGCGAACGGCACCTGCGCCGAGACCAAGCCCGGCCTCATCAGCCAGGGCGTCGAGATCGAGGCCTATGTCCAGCCGGTTCGCTCGCTCCGCGCCACGGCGGGCGTGACCTATACCCGCGCCAAGTTTGCCGACCAGCTCGTCGGCAATGCGGATGGCTCGGTGCCGCTCGACCCCGCGCTGTTCCTGCTCGAAGGGCAGGATAACAGCAACGCGCCGCGCTGGGTGGCGACCAGCAGCATTGCCTGGACACCGGAGCTGGGCGGTGGCTTCAGCGGCCTCGTCTATGTCGATAACCGGATCACCGGCGACTATAACACCGGCTCGGACCTCTATCCCGAGAAGGCGCAGGACGGCTACATCGTCACCAATGCCCGCATCGGCCTGCGCGGCCCGGGGCAGGCCTGGGCCATCGAGCTGTGGGCGCAGAACCTGTTCGACAGCGACTATAGCCAGGTCGCCTTCAACAGCCCGCTGCAAAGCTCCAGCCCCAATCACCAGTCCCGCGCGCAACTGGGTCGGTTCGGCGCCATGTCGAACCAGCTCTTCTCGGCCTATCTCGCCGAGCCGCGCACTTATGGCATCACGGTGCGCAGCCGCTTCTGAGCGGGCATAGCCAGGACGACGGAAGGGCGCGGTGCGAGCCGCGCCCTTCGACGTTTTTCACAGATCAAAAACGCGGTCGCTCAGGCGGTATAGCGATGCAGGCTACGCCCTTCAGCGCGCAGCCAGGCGCGGGCCGCATCCGGGCAAACCGGCGAAATCGCGCGCACCAGCGCATGGAATTCAGGGCCGTGGTGCATATGCTCCAGATGCGCGACCTCGTGCGCCACGGTGGCCAGCCGCACATGCGGGGGCGCCAGAATGAGCCGCCAGCTGTAGCGGATGTTGCCGTCCACCGAGCAACTGCCCCAACGCGCGCGGGGATCGCCAATCGCCACCTGACGCAGCGGCAGGCCGTGCCGGGTCGCGAGGGCCTGCGTTTCGGTCGTCAGTGCCGAGCGCGCCTGCGCCTTGAGCCAGCGCAGCACTCGTGCGCCGGCCAGATCGACCGGTCCGCCCACCAGTAGCTCGCCTTGCTCTGCCCGCACCTGCCGGGTACGCGCGCCGGTCGCGACGATGCGCAGCGGCGTGCCTTCAAAGGGCACGAGCGCGCCATCGGCCAGCGTGACAAGCCCGCCATTGCGGCCCCGCTGCCCCTCGATCCACGCCCCTTGCGCCCGGACCCAGTCCAAGGCGCGCGGCAGGGAGGCACGCGGGGGAATGGTCAGCAGGGCACGGTCACCCAGCTCATCGAACCGCAGCTTCATCCGCCGCGCCCGCCCATGGCGCATCACGACGACAGACAGCGCCGCCCCGTCCGCCAGCGTGAGCCTGTGCTCAGAGCGCGCGGTCGACAATGTGATTTTCCAGATCGCCCGCGATCGTCTCGGAGATCGTCCAGCCGCGAATGCTCTGGCCGGCACGATGCACCGCCTCGCGATCCCCGCAGATCAGATAATGCCAGTCCGGCAGGGGCTCGTCATGGGCACGCAGGCGATAGGCGCAGGTCTGCGGGAGCCATTCGATCTCCTGCAGATTGGCCCGGCTCAGCCGCAGGCAATCAGGCACGAACGCGCGGCGCTGGCGGTAATTGCTGCACTGGGCGGTGTTCCGATCCAGCAGTCGGCAGGCGACATTGGTCGGGTAGATGCGCCCGGTGTCGGCATCCTCCACCTTGTGCAGGCAGCATTTGCCGCAACCATCGCACAGCGCCTCCCACTGCGCGCGGTCAAGCGTTTCGAGAGGCTGCTCCCAGAAGCTCATCGGACATAGTGGACGAGGAAATCGTGCACGCCCTTGGCCACCGTCTCATCCGCGGAAGCCAGTTCCTCGACCGGCACAAGCGCGATGGGCTTGCCATCCGGCCCGAACAGGAACGGCGTGCGGGTGTGGTTGACAAGATAATCCTGCTTGGCGGCCTGATCGCCCTCCTTGCTGGCGACTACCACGAAGTCCGTCTTCACCTTCTCGATCTGCTCGGGCGTGCCCGTGAGGCCGATGAGCCGGGGATGGAAATGCGCGACATAGCCTTTCACCACATCGACGGTGTCACGCTCGGGATCGACGGTGATGAAGATCGGCTGGATCTTGGCCGCAACCTCGGGATGGTCCTTCTCCAGCATCCGGTAGCCGAGCATGATTCGGTTGAGATCGAGCGGACACACATCCGGGCAGAAGGTGTAGCCGAAATAGACGAGGCGATATTTGCCTTGGAAATCCGCCCAGCGCACGCTCTTGCCATTCTGGTCGGTCAGCGTGAAATCGCCGCCGATCCGGGCGCCGACGAGATTGCCCTCGGCAGGAAGCGACTCACTGCCGCCGGCCTGGTTGCCGCCGCTCTGGCCCTGGCAGGCGGCCAGCGCCAAGCCGATGGAAAGCGCGAGGATTTTTTTGCAGGCTTTATTCATGACAGGGCCAGCCATGCCCTGCTATTGGAGCCAAGGCAACTGCTTGACACGAACGCAAGGCGAAGGGGGTACAGGGTGAAGATCGATCGGCGCAGGGGAATGTTGGTCCGCATGGGCAGCCCACTGGCGCTCGCGCTGGCGCCGCTGATCGGCGCGGTGACGGCACAGCCCGCCATGGCGCAATTCTCCGACAGCTACCGCTTCCTCGAGGCGGTGCGCAAAGGCGATACCGCCAAGATTGCCGAAGTGCTCGAAACGCCGGGCGTCACCCCGATCAACACCAAGGATCGCACCAGCGGCGAGACCGCATTGCTGATCGTGGTCGGCCAGCGCAGCGTGATGATGACCAATTATCTGCTCTCCAAGGGCGCGCGCGCGGACCTGACCGACAATAACGGCCGCACGCCCCTGATGCTCGCCGTGGAACGCCGCTTCGTGGAAGGCGCGCAGCTGCTGCTCGCCCACAAGGCCGATCCCAACCAGACCAACAGCAGCGGCGAAACCCCGCTGATCCGCGCGGTGCAGATGCGCGACATGGAGATGGTCCGACTGCTCATCACCAACGGTGCCGACCCGCTGCGCCGCGACCGACTCGCCGGCATGTCGGCGCTCGATTACGCAAAGGCCGGCGCGCCGATGAGCGGCCTGATCGATCTGCTCAACAGCGCGGAAAAGCCCAAGGTCAGCGGCGCCGTGCAAGGCCCGCGCCTCTAGGCCACCGCCTGACGCTCACAGGACAAGCTGCCTGGCCCGGCCCGCATCGCAAGCGGGACCGGATCGACAGGCGGTGGGGATATTACGCCATATCGGATGCTTCACCGCACGGCTTGCGCCGCGCGACGCGGCCGCGCGCATTCCGTCCGCAGATCAAGTGCTATTGCATCCATTTCGGATCGGCGAGACCTTCCTCCCAAGTCCAAATTTGTTACTTGATGGTTAACGGGACGATAATTTGAGCAGCATCCGTCATGATCCAAATCATGACGGAACTGTTCCAGATTAGAATGATCATCAACGGGGGACGAAATCGATGAACTGGTCTGTATTCGACGAATATGGCTGCCGAAAATATTTGAACCGATCCGAAATGAGCTGCTTCCTCGATAGTGCAAAGACTGCCCCGCCTTCCGTCCATGCTTTCTGCCGCTTGCTCGCCGAAACCGGGTGCCGCATTTCGGAGGCGCTCTGCCTGACCCTCGGGCGGATCGACCCCGCTGCCTGTGTCGTCATCTTCGAAAGCCTCAAGAAGCGGAAGAGAGGCATTTTCCGCCGCGTGCCGATCTCGTCGGGGCTGGTGCGCCTGCTTACCGATATTGCCGGCAATGATCGCGCCGCCCCCCTTTGGCGCTGGTCCCGCACCACCGCCTGGCGCCACGTCCACGAGCATATGGACCGGACGCATATCAGAGGCCCGCAAGCCTGCCCGCGCGGCCTGCGCCATGGCTTTGCCGTCGCCGCGCTCGGAGCTGGCGCGCCGCTTAATCTCGTGCAGTCATGGCTCGGCCACGCCAATATCGAAACCACGAGCATCTATGCGGTAGCGGTCGGCCCCGAGGAGCGTGAGATCGTCGAGCGAATCTGGAGCCGCATCCGCGCCGGCGACCTCGCGCCGCGCCGCGTCCCATCCGCCAACCACCGCAGTGCCGGATCGGTAGCAGCCCGGCGCAATGCCAGCCCTGCCGCAACCGAGCATTATTTCTTCTGATCACCACAATCTTAGCCCCTCCTCGTCAGAGGAGGGGTTGGGGTGGTGCGGCAACCACCCCGTCA
This sequence comes from Sphingobium sp. B8D3A, assembly GCF_025961995.1. Lineage (NCBI taxonomy): Bacteria > Pseudomonadati > Pseudomonadota > Alphaproteobacteria > Sphingomonadales > Sphingobiaceae > Sphingobium > Sphingobium sp. B8D3A. The sequence goes on from NZ_JAOQOS010000001.1 coordinate 3,494,640, forward strand.
TGCACCTTCCGCGCGATGCATCTCCCTCAGGACGGACTCTTGATCCGTCCCAGGCTCGTCTCCTCAAGCGCGAGGCGGGAGATGACGTCCTTGATCAGCGCCGCGCAATCGGCCGGAACGCAATAGCCGCGCCGATAGAAGGAGACGATCGGGTCCGGCATATTCTTGTTGCGAAACGCCTTGCGCAGCTCGGACACGAACACCTTGATCGAGCTTTCCGCAAATCCCAGGCTCGCCCGCAGTTCGTGCGGCGCGTGGAACACATCCGGATTAGCCATCAGCCACATGAGCAGGCGCACGGCGCTGGGGCTGCGCAGATTCATATGCGCCTGCAGCATCCGCAGGATTTGCGTGTCGCCCTGACGCGCGGAACGGCGGGCATCGCCTTCTACCGTCCGGCTGTCGATCAGGTCGGTCGCAGAAGCGTGCTCCATCTTCTCGATGGCTTCCGCCAGGGCCCGCGACCAGATCAGCCGCGCATAGGCCGATTCCATCGTTCCCAGCCGCCGCACCATCAGCGCGATTCCGGCGGCCGATCGCGGTACGGCCGCCCCCACGCTCTCGAAGTCACTATCGAATATGGTCATAACCCTGCCCCCAGCATGAAGCGCGAGGCCGCTCCATTGGTCTCCCCGGTTTCCAACTCTTCGCGGGTCATGCCCCCCCGGCCGCGAAGTCGGTCCACATGCGGCGATAGGCGTCTTCCAGCGCGCGCGTGTATCGATCGATGTCGCCGGCCGGCGATGCGGCAAAGCGCGTGCGCAGGCTGCGCTTTTCCTCCAGCAGCGCGGCGCGATCCGAGGCAAGGCGGACGGCGATCTCCACGAACGCATCCTCGTCCTGCGCCACCCATTCGGGCCGGCCGATGGCGCTCATCAGCCCCGCGCCCATGCGCTGGACGAAGCTCTCACCCGCCAGCGTGATGACCGGGGTGCCCATCCACAGCGCCTGGCAACTCGTCGTGCCGCCATTATAAGGGAAGCAGTCGAGCGCGATGTCGATGTCGGCATATTCGGCCATCATCTCATCGAGGCTCGATGGACCGCGAAACTCCAGCCGGTCGGCCGCAACGCCCGCGTCCACGAACAGGTCGCCGAAGCGGTTCACCGCCACCGAATCCAGGAAGCTCGGCCCCTTGAGCACCAGCCGCGATCCCGGCGTGGCGACGATCGCCTTGGCCCAGAGGCGGATGGTATAGGGCGTGAGCTTGGAGACGTTGTTGAACGACCCGAAGGTGAGCGGGCGCTCGAGATGCGCCTTGCCGTAATCGGGGAACGGAAACTCCCGTTCCGGCGCGTAGCAGAACACAAAGCCCGGCACATGCTCGAGCCGCTCGGTGTAGAGATGGGCATGGTCGCTCGGCGAGGTCACCGGATCGCTGATCAGCCAGTCCATATTGGGAATGCCGGTGGTCGAGGGATAGCCCAGGAACATCGCCTGCACCGGCGCCGCCCGGCGGCCGAACAGCGGCGCGCGATTGCGCCCGGTGTGGCCGATCAGGTCGATCAGCACATCGATGCCGTCATCCTCGATCATCTGTGCCAGGCGCGTATTGCTGATGCTCGCGGCATCGCGCCAGCGATCGACATGGCCCCGCGCGCGGCGGGTCATGTCGTCGGTCAGGGGGCTCAGCGAATAGACCGTGATCTCGAAGGCGTCCCGGTCATGCCGCGCCAGCACCGGCCGCATGAACAGGCTGACCGGATGCTCGCCATGCATGTCGGCGGTGACATAGCCGATGCGCAGGCGCCGGCTGCGCCCGGCGGCATCGGCAGCGCCGGCCCCGATCGAGCGATCGTTGGCAAACGAGGTCGCCGCCCTCGCACCCTCGGCCAATGGCGCGAACAGCGTCTGATGGAAGTCGCGGGTCTCCTCCGCCGTCATCGTCTCGCTGTACAGCGCCGCCATCGCCGCCGAGCCACGGAACGGGGATTCCGGGCCTTCTTCCTCGCCCAGCTCCGTATAGATATCGCGCGCGGTATCGACATCACCGCGCTTGCCGGCAATCGAGCCGCGCATCGCCCGCAGGTCAGGCGCGTCATCACCGGCCAGCTCATCCACCTTGGCGAAGCAGGCCTCGGCCTCCTCGGTGCGCATCCCCTCGATGAGCACCTTGCCGAGGTTGAAATGGCCCCGCCAGTTGTCCGGATCCTTCTCGATCCGCGCGCGCAACACTGCGTCGCACCGGTCGAACTGATTGTGCTTCATCAGCGTGCCGGCAAATCTGATCTCATCGTCTTCGTCGAGGTCCGTCGCTTCCAGCTGGGCGAACAGCGGCTCGGCCTGCTCAGTGGCGCCCATCTGCATGAGCGCATCGGCCAGATCGATCCGCGCGGCGTGGAAATCGCTCGCTGCCGTCAGCGCGTGGCGGAAGCCCTCGACGGCGCGGTGCCACTCGCCCCGCTCTGCCCGGCCCAGCCCCATGCGGTGGTGGATATCGGCATGATCGTCCGGCCCCGCGCAATCCAGCGCCTTGAGCCAGGCCAGCACCGCCTCATCCTCCCGCCCGACCTGTTCGAGCGCGCGGGCAACGCTCAAATGCGCGCCATAGCGCGAGGGCGCTGCCTCGGCGGCCCGGCGATAGAAATCGAGCGCTTCGTCCAGCGTGCCATGGTGGCGGCAGACATTGCCCGCTTCCAGCCAGGCGGTGAAGTTGTTGGGGTCGCGGCGCAGCACATCGCTGAACAGCCGCCGCGCCTCCTCATACTCGCCCTGCCGCACTGCGCAGCGGGCGAGCTGGATGGTCGCGGGCACGACGGCCGGGCCATCCGCCCGCTCCAGCGCGAGCGCCTGCTCGAAGGCGGCCTGCGCCTTCTCCCACTTGCTCTTGTCGTAGAGCACATTGCCATAGTTGAACCAGACCGCCGCCGGTGCCTCCGGGCTCTCGATCGCCCGGCCATATTGCACCAGCGCCTCGTCATCCCGGCCAAGCTTGCGCAGCACCTGGCCATGGTTGCCGAGCAACACCGGATCGTCCGGCTGCTCGGCAAGCAGGTCTTCATAAAGCGAGGCCGCCCTGGCCCAGTCGCCACGCGACTGGGCCTTGACCGCCTGCTCCGGATCGGGTCGCTGCCCCTGGAACATGGATCAGCGACCTCAAGCTGCCAGAACGGTCGTCGTGACCGCGTTGTCGATCAACAACTGAACCGCAGCCCCGTTGTAGTTGTACAAGCTGTAGCTGACACCGCCGTCGGTATAGTCCTGGCCGCTGTCTACCCACAGGCCGGCCCCGACCAGTTGCACCGAGTCTCCAGCATCGCCGTCGATCATCAACTGCTGTTTCCCAGTCGCGCCGGTGATGGATTGGAACGCGTTGAACGCGCTTTCGTCCGTATCATGCAGGTTGAGCACATCGGTCAGGTTCAGCTTCAGGGTATTGTTGCTCGCACCGGTGATGTCGATCTTCTCGATGCCCTTGATCACACCGTCCTTCAGGGTGGTGAGGTTGAGGGTGATGATGTCCGTTCCCTCCAGCGCCAGCGTGTCGATGCCCTGACCGCCCCGGATGCTGGAACCGGACTGGCCGAGTTTCACCACATTGTCGGCATTGAGTACGATCCGGTCATTGCCACTACCGCCATAGATCGTATCGATGCCGCCCTTGCCGAAGAGCACGTCGTTGCCCTGACCGCCGATCAGCGAGTCATTGATTGAGGTGCCGGTGAGCGTATCGGCACCGCTGGTGCCCATCTGGCTGACCTTGGTGGTTGAGAAGACACCCGAGGTCGAGCCGTAGACCACGAAGGCAGCACCATTGTCGGTCAGGCCATTCACATCCGCATTGCTGCTGCCAATGATCAGATCGGCCAGGCCGTCGCCGTTGAGGTCGCTGCCGGCCACCGCGCCAAAGGTCAACGTACCGGCCTGATTGCCTTCGATGACAAAGCCCTGTGTGTTGCCAGCCACGCTGAGCGCGGAAAGATCGACCCCGCTACCGTCGGTCTTGCCGAAGACGACATAGACCTTGCCGGCATCGGTCCCAAGGCTGGTATCCGCCTGCCAAGACCCGATTGCGAGGTCGGCCAGACCATCGCCATTCATGTCGCCGATCACCGAAACTCTATTGTGCAAATCGTTCGCGCTGGACCCATTGATGATGAACCCTTGCGTGTTCGTGGCGAGTGAGAGCGCGCTCAGATTAATGCCCGCACCGCCGGTCTTGCCGTAAACGATATAGGTCTTGCCGGCGTCGCCACCGGCGGACGCATCCGCGAGACGGGCCGTCATCACGAGATCCATCTGACCGTCGCCATTGATATCGCCACTGCCGGCGATCGACCATGCTGTATGATCATTGGCAACCGAGCCGCTGATTGCGAAGCCGAGGGTGCTGGTGCCCCCCGCGGTCAGCGCGGTTAGGGCGATGGGCGTTCCGCTGGTACCTGCCCGCCCGAACACTACATAAGCCGCGCCCGCGTCCGTCGTGCCATTCGCGTCGATGTATGGCGAACCGATCAGGAAGTCGGCCAGACCGTCCCCGTTCACGTCGCCAAGTGCGGTCGTACTCCAGCCGAGTTGGTCGTTGGCGCTGGAGCCATCGATCATGAAGCCGAGCGTGTTCGTCGCCACCGTCAGCGCCGACAGGTTGATACTGCTGTTGTTGGCGCGGCCATAGACAACGTAGACCCGGCCCTGAGCGCTAGCGCCGGTCGAGATCGCCCCCACCAGCAGATCTGCATAGCCATCGCCATTGATGTCGCCAGCGGCGGACACGGAGAAGCCGGCTTGTTCATTCGCCGTACCGCCCAGCAATTGGAAGCCTGCCGATACCGCAGTGGACAGGCTCGACAATGCGACCGTCGCGCCACTGGTCTTGCCATAGACGACATAGGCGGCCCCGGCATTCGTACCGACATTGTCGACACCCGTGGCGCCGACGATGAGATCGCCCAGCCCGTCACCGTTCACGTCGCCTGCACTCACCGCATTGGCAAGATAATCGCTTGCCGACGAGGCCAGAATGGCGAAGCCTGCCGTTCCGGTTGCCACCGTGTAGATGCTGTCGATCACGCTGCCGTAGATGTTGTTGGGTCCGCCAAAGACGACATAGGATTTCGAGGCGGTCTGGTTGGCGCCCCCCACCGACACGAGGAAGTCGGCATAGTCGTCCCCGTTCACATCGCCCGCCGCACTCACCGATGCCGCGAAGGACTCGGTGCCGCTGGAACCGGCGATCATATAGCCCAGCGAATTGCTGGCCTGCATGATCGCGCTCGCCTGGATGACGGGCGTCACGGTGAAGCTGTTGGCACTCGGCGAGGAGAGATTGCCCAACGCGTCGACCGCATAGGCCTTGTACGTTCCACTGGCCAGGCCGAGCAGGCTGAGGTTGGTATTGGTATCGGCGGCCGTGATCGCGACCGAGTTCCAGTATTTGCTGTCCTTGCCGGTGATATCGGCCAGCGTGGTGACTGTGGGAATAGCCGTGGTGTTCACCAGATAGAGCGTGCCCACCTCTGTCGAGCGGACAACGGCAAAGTCCGTGCCTGTTCCACTGACGCTTGTGTCCGCAAAGGTCGGCGCCGGAGCAGCATTGTCCTGCACCGTCACGGTGACCTGGTTGTTCACCAGCAACTGCACCGCAGACCCCGCATAATTGTAGATGCTGTAGCTGCGCGTGCCGTCCTGAACGTCCGTTCCGCTGTCCAGCCAGCTGCCGACCAATTGGAGCACGTCCCCGCTGTTGCCATCGACCATCATCTGCTGCTTGCCGACCTTGCCGGTGAGCGCCTCGAACTCGTTGAAGGCGCTCTCTTCCGGATCGTGCAGGTTGAGCACGTCCGTCACGTTCAGCTTGAGCGTATTATTGCCCGATCCGGTGAGGTCGATCTTCTCGATGCCCTTGACGAAGGCATCCTTCAGCGTGGTGAGATCGAGCGTGATGCCCGCGCCGTCCAGCGCCAGCGTATCGGTGCCAAGGCCGCCCTGGATGCTCGATCCCGACTGGCCGAGCTTCACGACGTTGTCCGCGTTGATGATGATCCGGTCATTGCCCGCACCACCATACAGCGCGTCCACGCCACCATTGCCCTGGAGCACATCGTTGCCCACGCCACCGACAAGCGAGTCGTTGCCGGAAGTCCCGGTCAGCGTGTCGGCCCCGCTGGTTCCCATCTGGCTGACCTTGGTCGTGGAGAACACGCCCGAGGTCGAACCGTAGATGACGGATACGCCGCCCCCCTCCACGTTCCAGTAGTCCACATAATGCGCGGTAATCATCAGATCGACCAGGCCGTCGCCGTTGAGGTCGCCCGCCGACACGGACTTGCCCAAAAACGCACTGGCCTGGCCTGATTCGTGGATCGCGAAGCCTTGCGTGTTGCCAGCCACCGAGAGGGCGGAAAGCTCCACGGTGCTGCTGTCCGTCTTACCGAAGACGACATAGGCCTTGCCGGCGTCCAACTGACCGTTCGAATCCGAAACCTGCGAGCCAACGAGCAAGTCGGCCAGTCCATCGCCGTTCACGTCGCCGATCACCGAGATGCTGGAGGCATTATCGTCCGCGCTCGACCCATTGATGACGAAGCCAAGCGTGTTGCCAGCAACCGACAGGGCACTGGCACCGACGCTAGCCCCGTCCGACTTGCCGAAGACTATGTAGAACTTGCCCGGATTCGAGGCAGACGTGTCCGCGTAGGTGGCGGCAAGGGCCAGGTCGGACAGACCATCACCATTGATATCTCCGGAACCCGCGACAGCCAAACCGGTCTGGTCTCCCGCGCTTGATCCGCTGATCATGAAGCCACGCGTGTTGGTTGCGGCCGTCAGGGCAGACACATTCAGGCTGGCGCCATTGATGCCAGTCTGGCCGAACACGACGTATGCCGCCCCGGAGTTGCTCCCAGGGGTATCGGCCGTGAAAGCCGAAACGATGAAATCGCTCAAGCCGTCGCCATTGACGTCCCCGGCATCGCTGACGCTAAGACCCAATTGATCGCTGGTGCTGGACCCCTCGACCATGAACCCAAGACTGTTGCTGGCCGCAGTGAGCGCGGACAGGTCGATGGTGCTATTGTTCGAACGACCGTAGACGACGTAGACGCGCCCGGCCTCATTGGCAGACCCGACATCCTGCTGATGGGCTCCGACGAGGAAATCGGCATAGCCATCGCCATTGATGTCCCCGGCGACCGAGACAGAAATGCCTGCACGACCATCCGTATTGCTCCCGATCAGAACAAAGCCGTTCGACTTTGTCGCGCCGACCGCCCCGGGGAGCGCGGCCAGATCGACAAACGTCCCGCCAGTCTTGCCGTAAACGATGTAGGCGCCACCGGCCAGGTCATTGCCATTGTCGCGTCCCCAAGCGCCAACGAGAAGGTCGTTCAGACCGTCGCCGTTAACGTCACCGGCGTTGGACACGGAATGGCCCGCATATTCATTTCCTTGAGAAGCACTGATGTAGAAGCCCAGCGTGTTGTTGCTGACCGTGAGTTGATTGACATTATACGCGCCATTCAGATTGGTGGGGCCACCGTAGATGACGTAAGCGCGGGCCCAGTTGCCAGTTGCCATGGAGCCGACGATGAAGTCGCCATAGCCATCGCCATTCACATCGCCCGCATAATCGATTGAGTTGCCCACAAATTCATTGCTTGACGAGCCATAGAAGGCAAAACCCACAGAAGCGGAGGCCTGGTTCAAGGCACTGGCCTCGACCACGGCATTGACTGTGTAGGTGTTTGTACTGACTGCAGAAATATTTCCTGCATTATCAACTGAATAAGCTTTGTACGATCCACTCGCCAGACCAAGCATGTTTATGGCCGTGGAACTGTTGGCGGTCGCGATACTGACGGAATTCCAGTACTTCCCGTCAACGCTGGTAATATCCTCAAGTTTGGACACCGTCGGGATCATCGTCGTGTTGACGACGTAGACGGTCCCCAGTTCCGAGGACGTGACACTGGTATTGTTGGTGTTTGCACCGTTACCGGCAGTTAGGGTGACAGTCGGATTGACGGTGTCGAGTGAGAAACTGCCGCTTGCGCTTGTCGCGGAAATGTTGCCCACAGCGTCAGTCGCGGTCGCCGTCACGGTGACATTGCCATTGCCCAGCGTGGTGAGCTGCGAGGCATCCAACGTCACCGCCTGTGCCGAACCGGTGCCGATCACCGTCCGCGTCACAGTACCGAGCGTGCCTGTGAAGGTCACGGCGACCACCGAGCCGGCCTCTGCCGTCACGGTCGCAGCACCAGCGGAACTCAGCGCCTCAGCGGTAGAAGCGCCGCCCGCATAGGACGCCGGCAAGCCAATGACCGGGGCGGCCGGCGCGACGGTATCGAGCTGGAAGGTGAGCGGATCAGCGGTGGTGACGTTGCCCGCGGCATCAGTCACCTGCGCCGAGACGAGCACATCGCCATTGCCCAGGGCGGTGAGATCGGCGGCGGTCAGCACGACGGCTTTTGCCGTGCCATCCGCAGCGACCGTCTTGGTCACCGAACCGGCCGTGCCGATGAACACCGCCTGGATCGTGCCGCCATTTTCTGCCGTGACGGTGACCACACCGCCCGCAGCCGTCGCCTCCGTAGACGACGCGCCGTCGGCAACGCCTGCGCCCAGCCCGATAACCGGCGCGGCAGGTGCCACACGATCCAGCGTGAACTGACGGGTCGAAGAGGCCACCGACAGGTTGCCCGCGCTATCTCGCGCCAGCGCGGAGAAGGTGATGGCACCGTCGGCAAAGGCAGCCACGTCGGTCGCCGTGAGCACGACATCCTGTGCAGCGCCGGTGCCGATCAGGGTCTTGGTGATCTCCACCGAGCCCTGGACGAACTTGACGCTGACGGTCGCGCCCGCTTCGGCCGTGAGAGTCGCCACCGTGCCGGCCGCCAGCGCCGCATTCTTCGACGCCGTGCCGGAGAGCAGCAGCGTGGGGCCGGTCGGTGCCACGGTGTCGATGGTGAATGTGCTGGTGGCGGCTGCCGACTGGTTGCCGACCGCATCCGTCACGAAGCTGGAAACCGACACCGCGCCATTGCCCAGCTTCACCAGATCGTTCGCGGTCAGCGACACCGTCTGGGTGAGGCCATTGCCGGTGAACGTTTTGGTGACACTGTTGGCCCCGGCGGTGAAGACGACCGTGACGAGCGCATTGGCCTCCGCCGTCACCTTGACCACACCCGTGCTCGCCAGCGCCTCGGCAGCGGTAACACCACCGGCGATGCCGTCCGAGAGGGTCATGGTCGGCGTCGCCGGTGGCGTCCGGTCGAGCACGAAGCTGCTGGCCGTTTCGGCCGACTCGTTGCCCGCCGGATCCTTCGCCTGCGCGGTGACGGCAATCGTGCCATCACCCAGCGCCTGCAGGTCCGCGCTGGTGAGCGTCACCGCCTGGGGCGAACCAGTCGCCGTCAGCGTCTTCACAATGCTGTTCGAGCCGTTGGAGAACACCACGGAGATGCTGGAGCCAATTTCGCCGGTGATGCTGATCACACCGCTTGCCGCGGTGGCCTCCGCTGCCGAAGCGATGTCGGCGACGCCCGTGCCCAGCGTGATCGTGGGTGCACCCGGCGCTGCACGGTCCAGCGTGAACTGGACACCCGAGGCGATGGACGAAGCGTTGCCCGCCGGGTCAGTCGCCACCGCCGTGATGGCCACAGTGCCATCGCCCAGGGCGACCACTTCAGCCGCCGAGAGCGCGACGCTTTGTGCGGTCCCAGTTCCGGTGAGGGTCTTCACGACCGTGTTGCTGCCACGCGCGAAGGTGACCTTCACGACCGCACCGGCTTCCGCCGTCACCGTCACCACGCCCGAAGGGGCCGCAGCGCCGGTGGACGACTTGGTGACATCACCCAGCAAGGCAAGCGTCGGCGATGTCGGAGCGACCATATCCAGCGTGAAGCTGGCGGTCACCGGCGTCGAGGCGTTGCCTACCGCGTCCTTGGTTACGGCGGAGACCGAAATCGTCCCGTTGCCGAGCAAGGTGAGATCCGATGCCGAGAGCGTCACCGGGTTCGAACCGCTGGCTGCCACGATCGACTTTTGCACGGTCGCGCTGCCGTTGGTGAATGTCACCGTGACGGTCGTGCCGACTTCCGCCGTCACCACGACGGCGCCGGTCGCAGCTCTGGCTTCCGCCAGCGTGGCGCCATCGCTCATGCCCGCGCCCAAAGCGAGCGTGGGCGGAACCGGCGCGATGCTATCGAGCGTGAAGCTGCTGGTGCTTGCCGGAGACGTGTTCCCGGCGACGTCCTTGGCGCTGGCACTGACGGCAATCGTGCCATCCCCCAGCGTCGCAAGGTCAGCGGCGCTCAGCACCACGGCCTGCGCCGATCCCGTGCCCGTCAGCGCCTTGGTGACGCTCTTGCTGCCATTGGTGAAGGTCACCGTGATGGCGGCGCCAGCTTCCGACTGTACCGTGATGACACCGGTTGCCGCCGTGGCTTCCGCCGCCGAAGCGATGTCGGCCACGCCGGTGCCTAGTACGATGACAGGCGCATTCGGCGCGACATCGTCGATGGTGAAGCTGGTCGTGGCAGCGGTCGAGAGATTGCCGACCGAGTCCTGCACCTGCACCGACACATTCACCGTGCCGTTACCCAGAGCGGAAGCGTCAGCAGCAGAGAGGAGAACCGTCTGCGCCACGCCGGTGCCGACGAGCGTCTTCGTGATCGTACCTGCCGTGCTGGTGAACTTGATCGTCGCCGTAGCGCCCGGCTCGGTGGTGACCTTGACGACACCGCTGGCCCCGGTTGCCTGCGCCGTCGTCTTGGCCGGCGAGCCCACCAGCGCGAGGACGGACGGGTTGGGCGGCGTCATGTCGAGCAGGAAGGTGCGGCTGGCTTCGGCGGATTCATTGCCGACCGCATCCGTGGCGACCGCCGACACCGAAATCGTACCATTGCCAAGCACCGTCAGATCCGCCTGCGTCAGCGTGACAGCCTGGCTGAGACCTGTGGCGACCACATTCTTCACCAGACTGTTGGAACCGTTCACGAAGGTGACGGTAACCAGCGAGCCAGCATCGGCCATCACGGTCGCGACGCCGGTTTCGGCAAGCGCTTCGGACATGGATGCGCCGTCGGCGCTGGCCGCGGCCAGCGTCAGCGTGGGCGCGTTCGGCGCGACCCGATCCAGCGTGAACTGCACCGAACCGCCGCCAGCGGAGACGTTGCCCGCCGTGTCGGTCGCCGTTGCCGCGACGTAAATGGAGCCGTCACCCAGCGTCACCAGATCGGTCGTGCTCAGCGTCACGATCTGCGGGGCGCCTGTGCCGGTCATGGTCTTGGTCACCACATTGGCGCCATTGGTGAAGGTCACGGTGACGGCCGAGCCGAGCTCCGCCGAGACCGTCACGGCCCCTGCAGAACTGCTCGCGGCAGCGCCGGACTTCTCCGTGGAGCCGACCACCGTCAGCGTGGGATTGTTGGGCGGGGTCATGTCGAGCGTGAAGGTCCGGCTCGTCGCCGCCGAGTCATTGCCGACCGTGTCACGGGCCACCGCGGACACCGAGACGGTGCCGTTGCCGAGCGTCGCCAGATTGGCGGCGGTCAGCGTGACAGCCTGGGCCGAGCCCGTACCGGTCAGCGTCTTGGTGACGCTGTTCACGCCATTGGTGAAGGTCACGGTGACGGCAGCGCCAGTCTCGGCCGTGACGGTCACCACACCCGTGGCGGCCTTGGCCTCGGCGAGCGTCGCGCCATTGGAGACGCCAGACCCGAGCGCCAGCACGGGCGCCGTCGGCGGCGTCCGATCCAGCACGAAGCTCGCTGCCGTCGCCGCGGCAGAGGTATTGCCCGCTACATCCTTGGCGATGGCGGAGACCGAGATCGTCCCGTCACCGAGCGCTGCCAGATCGCTGGCGGTCAGCACCACGGCCTTTGCCGTGCCGGTGCCGGTAACCGTCTTGGTCACGGTATTGCCGCTGCGGGTGAAGGTGACAGTCACCGTCGCGCCGTCCTCCGCCGCGACGGTTACGACGCCCGTGCTCGCCGTGGCTTCCGCCAGCGAGGCGGTATCCGCCACGCCTGCACCCAGCTCGATGACGGGGGCAGCAGGCGGCGTGTTGTCGATGACGAAGGTCGCATTGCCGGACTGCGAGATGTTCCCCACCGCGTCGATCGCGGTGACGGACACGGCAATGGTGCCGCTGCCGAGCGATGCGACGTCACCGGCTGTCAGCACAACGGATTGCGCCGCTCCCGTACCGGTGAGCGTCTTGGCCACGCTGTTGATGCCATTGGTGAACGTCACCGTGACAGCCGAGCCATTCTCCGCGGTCACCTGAGCGACGCCCAGCACATTGGCAGCCTGGGTGCTGGTCTTGGCCGAAGCACCGATCAGCGAGACCAGCGGAGCCGCCGGCGCCACCGTATCCAGCGTGAAGCTGGACGTGGCGGCCGTCGAGGCGTTGCCCGCCTCGTCGCGGGCCAGGGCACTGACCGAGATCGTGCCGCTGCCCAGCGTCGCCAGGTCGTTTTCGGTCAGGACTACCGCCTGCGCCGCGCCCGTGGCCGCCACTTCCTTGACGATCTGGTTGCTGCCATTCTTGAACGTGACGCTCACCGTCAGCCCGGCCGTGGCAGTGACCAGAGCCACGCCCCCCTGCGAGGAGGCTTCCGCTGCCGACGCACCGTCTGCGATGCCGGTGCCGAGCGCCAGGGTCGGCGCACTGGGCGCCACCCGATCCAGCGCGAACTCGAGCGACGCGCCCACAGGCGAGGCATTGCCTGCTGCGTCCGTCGCCGTCGCGGTCACAGAGATGGCGCCATCCCCCAGCGTGGTAAGGTCAGCCGCAGTGAGAGTCACCGCCTGAACCGCACCCGTGGCAACCAGTTGCTTCGAGACCGTGCCTTGCGACCCGGCGAAGGTGACCGTGATGGCCGACCCGCCTTCCGCACGCACGGTGACTACACCGGTGCTGGCGAGCGCCTCGGCCTGGGTCGCACCGCCGGCGACGCCGGCGCCGAGGGCGAGAGTGGGCGCAAGAGGCGCCTGCCGGTCCAGCGTGAAGCTGGACGTCGCCGGGGTGGAGACATTGCCGCTGGCATCGCTGGCGACGGCGGACACGGCCACGGCGCCGTCACCGATCGTCTGCAGTTCCAGCGCGGTGAGGACAATCGTCTTGGGTGCGCCATCGCTGACCAGCGTTCTGGTCACGCTGCCGACAGACCCACTGAAGGTCACCGAGACGACGGCACCCGGTTCGGCCGAGAGCGTGAGAATCCCGGTGGGGGCCGTCGCTTCCGCTTCCGTCGCGCCGTTCGCAGCGGCAGTGGCCAAGGTCAGCGTCGGTGCTTCCGGCGCGCCAGCGTCGAGATTGAACGTCAGGCTTTCGAGCGAGGACTGATTGCCCGCCAGATCGGTGACGACCATCGAGACCTGGACAACGCCGTCACCCAAGGCCGCGATCTGGGCTGCCGTCAGCGTCACCGCCTGAGCCGTGCCGGTGCCGATCAGATTGACCGTTTCCGTGCGGCCCGAATAACCGTTGAACGTCACCTTGATCGCCGCGCCGTTTTCGGCAGCGGCGAGCACGACACCGTCCACCGAGAGCGCGTCAGCGGAGGACTTGGTGCTGCCACCGACCAGCGTGAGGCCCGCAACCGGCACGGCCGTGTCGAGAATGAAGGCCGCCTGAGCCGGGTCGGACTGGTTGCCGGCGACATCCGTGGCGACAGCCGTCACCTGGACCTGCCCGTCACCCAGCCGCGCCATGTCGCCGGCCGTGAGACGGATCACCTGCGAGGCGCCGTTGGCCGTGATGGCCTTCACAACCTCATTGCTGCCATGGGTGAAGGTGAGCGTGACGATGGTGCCGGTATCGGCCTTCACCAGCACGGCGCCGGCGCTGGCCTCGGCCGAGGTCGCACCGCCATTTTCCACGCCCACGCCGAGCGTGAGCAGCGGCGCCGCAGGCGGCACCGCATCCAGGCTAAAGTCGAGCGTGGCGGGCGCCGAAGCGTTGCCGGCCACGTCCAGCGCAAGCGCGGTCACGAGGATGGGGCCATCGCCCAGCGTCACAAGATCGCCGGACGTCATCGCGATGATGTCCTCACCGCCGCTCGCTGCGGCAATGACCTTGACGACCGTGCCGCTCACGCCGGTGAAGACGAGGCGGACGCCGAGGCCCGCTGCGGCTGTCACCGTCAGTACGCCGTCGGTCGAGAGGGCGTCGGCCAGCGACTTGGTCTCGCTCCCGACGATTTGCAGCAGCGGCGAGTCAGGCAGCGCCGTCATCAGGGTGAAGCTGGCCGTGCCATTCAGCGAGGTGTTGCCGGCTGCATCGCTGGCCACGGCCGTGACCGCGACCGGACCATCGCCGATCTGGGCCAGTTCGGCAGCCGAGAGGAGGACCGCCTTCGGTGCACCGGTGCCGGTCATCGTCTTTTCCACGACGCCGTCAGCGCCGGTGAACGTCACCACCACGGTGGCCCCGGCTTCCGCAGTGACGCGCACGATACCGCCGCTCGATGTGCCTTCATCCAGCGAGGCGCCATCGGCGACGCCCGCGCCGAGCGTGACCGTCGGCGCGGCAGGCGGCGCTGTGTCGACCGTCAGGCTCATCATCGACGCGGCGGAGAACTTGCCGCTTACGGCATTGAACTGCCGGACCGCCAGCAGGGTCGCCCCGTCCAGATTGCCGATGTCGTAACTCCAGCTTTCGCCGCCATCGAGGCTGTATTGCAGCGCCGTGTCGCTCTCCTGGCCCTCGACGACCAGACTGGCATCGTAGGTCACGCCATCCGTGTTCGAGACGCCGGTATCATTGCCGAGCGAGAGGGACAGCGACGTCAGGGTGATCGAGGGGTCGAGCGTGAACTCCTCCAGCGTCGCCGGCGAGATGTTGCCGGCAACGTCGGTCTGGCGCACCATCACCGAATTGGGGCCAGGATTGGCCGTGAAGCTCTTGCTCCACGTCGCGCCACCATCGACGCTGAACTCGATCAGAGCGCCCGGCTCCTGGCCGGTGATGCTGAGGATTCCGGTATATTCATTGCCTTCGACGACGAGCGCGTCGGGCAGACCCGTGTCCAGAGCGAAGCTCAGCGCGGATGCTGCCGACACATTGCCGGCGCCATCCTTGGCCGTGGCCGAAACGGCGACAGTGCCGTTGCCGAGCGTGGTAAGCTCGGCCTGCGTCAGACTGACTGCGACCGCCGAGCCCGTGCCCTGCACGAGCTTCGTCACCGTCCCGCTGGTGCCGTTGAACACCAGCCGCACGCTGGTGCCGACATCCGCCGTCACCGCCATGGCGCCCTCGGTGCCCGTCGCCTCTGCGGCGGTCTTCTGCGCATCGCCGATCAGGTCGAGAAGCGGTTCGCTTGGGGCCGTGGTGTCGAGCGTGAATGCGCTCGTCGCGACAACCGATGCATTGCCGGATGCATCGGTCGCGATAGCGGAGACCGCCACCTCGCCGTCACCCAGAATGGCGAGATCCGCGGCATCGAGAACGACCGCCTGCGCGGCGCCGATGCCGGAGACGGTCTTCACCACGCTCCCTTGCGCGGTGGCGAAGGTCACCGCGACGGACGTGCCGATTTCGGCCGCCACTTGCACGGCGCCGCCGGAATAGAGCGCTTCCGCAGCGGTCGCCCCATTGGCGACGTTGGCAGCGACGGTGATCGCCGGCGCCTCCGGCGCGAGCGTATCGAGCGTGAACACCAGCAGGACCGGTGGAGAGACGTCTGTCCCGTTCGTCTGGCGGACGTGAACCTGGTTGAGCCCTTCCACCGCCGTAAAGGCGCTGGTCCAGCTCTGCCCGCCATCGACGCTATATTCCACCGTCGCGCCCGCGCTCACGCCGGAGACCTGCAGACTGCCGTCGCTGGTCAGCCCGTCGATCGCCGAAGGGCCGCTGTCCTGCGTCAGCCCGACCGACAGCACGGGCAGCGCCGTCACCAGATCGAAGCTCAGCGACTGGGGCGCCGAGGCATTGCCCGCAGCGTCCACCTCGCGCACCTGAACGGCATTGGTGCCGGCCTGCGCCGCGAAGCTCTGGCTCCAGCTCTGCCCGCCATCGATGCTATATTCGATGGTCGATCCGGCTTCCTGACCGGTGATCGCGATAATCCCGCTCTGCGCATCCGCGCTGGCCACCATCGCGCTGGGCGCGACGGTATCGAGCGTGAAGGCAACCGGCGTCGCCGCCGAGACATTGCCGGCAGCATCCGTCGCCGTGACCGACACGGCAATCTCGCCATCGCCCAGCGTCGCAAGATCTTCTGCCGTCAGCACGACAGCCTGCGCCGTCCCGTCGGCGCTTAGTTGCTTGGTGATGCTGCTGGTGCCGTTGGTGAACGTCACCGTCACGCTGGACCCAGCCTCGGCGGTCACGAGGACCACGCCGTTGGCCGACGTGGCTTCCGCCGCCGTCGCGCCCGTTCCCACGCCCGTGCCCAGAGCCAGCACCGGTGCGCCCGGCGCCTCGCCGTCAATGGTGAAGCTGAGGTCGCTCTGCGCGGACACATTGCCCGCGGCATCGGTGACCTGCACGGAGACCTGCACCGGGCCATCGCCCAGCTCGGCCAGATCGGCGGCGCTGAGCGTGATCGCCTGCGCGGCGCCTGTGCCGGTGACGGTCCGCACGATCACGCCGTTCGCGCTGCGGAATTCGATCTGCACGGTGGCTTGGTTTTCAGCCGTCAGCGAGAACACGCCATCCACAGAGAGCGCCGCGTCGACGCCCTTCACCGCATTCCCGACAAGGTTGAGCGTCGCGGCATCCGGCGCGCCGGTATCAACGCGGATATTGGGCGCCTGGATCGCCGGTGACGTCAGCACGACGGGCAGGCCGCCCTCGCCCTTGAAATCGTCGGTCGTGGCAGTGCCGAGCGCGAGGCTGTCCGCCTTGAGCGTGATGCCGTCGCCATCATAGAGATTGCCGGCCAGCGCCGCTGTGAACTCCAGCCCGCGCACGCCAGCCGCCGTTGCGCTGGTGCCGGTTGCCGTCAGCAGCACTTCCTGCCCGCCGATCAACGCCACGACCGTGACGGTCTTGCCTTCGGCCAGCACGACCGGCTGCGAGAAATTGAGCGTGAGGCTCAGCGTGTCACCGACCTTGAACCAGCTCGGCGCGGCCGGCTGGGCGATGGATTGGATCGCCACGTTGAGGCCGGGCGTCACCGTGGCGGGATCGTAGCCGGACAGGTCGGCGAGGGCGACGGTGGCATTGGCTTTGACCGCTGTGCCCGCGACCTGCGAGCGCACCGCGCCATCGGCGAAGACGAGCAGATCGTTCAGCGTGTTGCCCGCTGCCGACACCGTCACGGTCTCGACGTTATCGCCCACCGTGCGGGTCAGCGTCATACGCGAGCCGCTCACCGTCTTGGTGTAATCGCTCCACCGACCGCGGAAATAGATGACGTCCGTGCCGCCACCCAACGCCGATGCATCGATGGTCGTCCCATCTGCCACATAGACGACATCAACACCGTTGTTACCGAGAATCTGGAAAGTCACACCCGGCTTGGAGAGGGAAATGGTTTCACCATTGGCATCGAAGGACACGACCTTGACGGTGGCGGACAGGTCCGCGCCCGGCGCCGCAGCGCCGGTCGGCGCGGTCGAGTTCTCGCCGGACGGCACCGGGAGCGGGTCGCCCTTCGACACATAATTGTACAGCGCGTTAGTCGCGACCGTGCCGTCCGCGAAAATCAGCGCGTCGGGCGTCGTGGCCGAGTTGGCACTGGCGAGATTGACCGTCTCGACCTTACCTTCGACCGTGCGAGACAGGGTCAGCGTCGCACCGGTCCGCGTTACCGTATAATCCGCCAGCGATCCTTCAAAATAGATGCGGTCCGCGCCCGCACCTGTGCTCAGCGAATAGGTCGCGCCGGGACGGATGAAGATGGCGTCCACAAAAGAGGAGCCCAGAAACTGAATTTCTTGCCCATCCAGAGACAACGTTCCGTAATTCAGCTCGAAATCGATGAAGTTTCCACCATTGGTGGTGTTCATGATGATATATTTCGACGTGATTGCCATGACCTTTGACTCCGGAAGAGAATTTCAAAAAAATTCTGCTAGAAAATGTTCTCGAGGAAACGCGTTAAGGCGGGCCAGATTTCGATCTGGCCCGTCATGATTTAACCGCCTACAAAAAGAGCTGTTTGTGACTGTAGGAAAGCCTGCGCAGCGGCCGGCGAATCTTGCCACTCGCCACCGATATCGAGATCGATCCAGGCCTGACTACTGTTTGGGAATGGCGCAGTTGCGCTGTAGGTGCCGAAGTCGACGCGCGTGTCATTCGGGTTGGCGGCATCGCCGCTTCCGAACGAGGTGCTTGCGAGATCCCACCCACTCGTTCCGTTGTGCTGGTTGTCCAGATAGACGAGATCGTCAGCGCCAAAATTGGTCGCACGGACCCAGAAGTCCCAGGTACCGACCACGCTCGAATCGTCCCTGTCCGTCACAATCAGCGCATAACCATCCGCGGCAAGGCTACCGATCGACGTGGCAGCCGAGACCGCCGTGTTGCCAATACCGTCGAGGCCGACCCATTTGTGGCCTGCGGTCAGAGAGCCATCCGCCACCATGGTCTGCGAAGCCGCAGCGCCGGTAACGAGCGCGGCTCCGGTGCCGCTGGTGTTGGGCGTGACGGTCGAGAAGGTCGCGCCGCTGAGCAAGGCCGCATTGCCGAGACCCGAGGTCGCGCTAACGAGCAGGCCCGCGTCGATCTCGACATGATAATTGTTCGAGAAATCGAGATCATATTTGGGATTGATGATCAGCTTGTCGCCCGAAATGGTGAGGACATCCGCAATGGCAACGGTCGCACCGTTCCAGGTCGCCGAGACCTCGCCGTCGACGACGGTGACGACCAACGTTTGCGTGTTGTCGATCGCTTCACCCAACGAGCCGGAATATCCCGCCTTAGCGGACGTGTTGGCATCGTTGACGATCTTGATCTCATAAACGCCGTCGACAGCGGTCAGAGCGATGTCCTCACTCGAGGTGAAGACGAGGTCGGACCGCACATCAAGGTTGGTCACGCCATCGACATTGGTCGAAAGCAGCGGCACAGGATGCGCTTCGATGGTGAAGTCGTCGGATGCCGACAGGCTCCCATCCGAGGCCGTGACGCGAACGGTGATCGGACTGGCCAGTGCCGGCGCGGACGTGGACGAGAAGGTGCCGGTGGCGCCATCGAAGCTCAGCCAGGACGGCAATGCGGAAAGATTGCCCTGCGCATCGACCAGCTGCGCCGTGTAGGTCAGCGCATCTCCATCCGGGTCCGTGAAACTTCCGGACGCGATACTGTAAGTGAAGGCCTGCCCCTCGACCGTCATCTGATCGACAAGTGCCTCGGCAAGCACCGGCGCCTCATTGAGACCGGGCGTGATCGTCGCTGCATCGTAGCCCGAGATGGCCGCAATCGCGACGTTGGCGTCCGCCTTCACAGCCGTGCCAGCAACCTGTGAGCGCACGGCGCCGTCAGCAAAGACGAGGAGATCGTTGAGCGCATTGCCGGCGGCCGAGACGACAACTGTTTCGAGCTGACCGCCAACTGTCCGGGTCAAGGTCATCTTCGAGCCCGAGACCACTTTGGTGTAATCGGCCCAGTGACCTCGCATGTAGACAATATCGGTGCTGTTTCCGAGCGCCGAGGCATCGACCGTCGCACCATCAGAGACGTAAACGACATCGACGCCGGCATTGCCCAGCACCTGAAATTTCATGCCCGGTTTGGACAGCGCAATCGTCTCGCCGGTCCCGTCGAAAGACACGACCTTGACCGTCGCGGACAGGACTGCCGCCGGCGCGGCCGGTCCGCTCGGCGCGACAGATGTCTCGCCGGACGGCACCGGCAATGGGTCGCCCTTCGAGACATGATTGTACACCGCATTGGCCGCCACGCTGCCATCCGAGAACACCAGCACATCAGGGGTCGTCGCGGAGTTAGCGCCGGCGAGACTGACCGTCTCCACTTTGCCCTGAGCCGTCCGCGTCAGCGTGAGCGTCGCGCCAGATCTGGTGAGCGTATAGTCGGCCAGTGCCCCTTCAAAATATATGCGATCTGCGCCCGCACCCATACTGAGGGAATAAGTCGCGCCCGGTCGGACGAAGACGGCATCGACCAGAGCCGAACCGAGAAACTGCATCTCCTGCCCGTCCAGCGAAAGCGTACCGTAATTCAGGCCGAAGTCGATAATGTTGGAATTATCGGCAGCAGTACTCATAATGATATATTTTGAGGTCGTGGCCATTTTTGCCCCCTACGAAAGTAAAATTGAATATTTCGTCTTTCGATTATCCCACAGTTCCCACTGTTCAGGGCCGGATGCTCATCCGGCCCTGATGGATATTCACCCGCCTACGAAAAGCGGTGTCGCAGATTGGAAATAAGTCTGAACA
Source organism: Sphingobium sp. B8D3A (assembly GCF_025961995.1). NCBI lineage: Bacteria > Pseudomonadati > Pseudomonadota > Alphaproteobacteria > Sphingomonadales > Sphingobiaceae > Sphingobium > Sphingobium sp. B8D3A. The sequence continues at coordinate 3,514,935 of NZ_JAOQOS010000001.1, forward strand.
GCGTCAGGCGTTTCACGCCATTCACCACCAATATCGAGGTCGATGTACGACTGGCTGCTGTTCGGGAACGGCGCCGTCACGTTGTAAGTGCCGAAGCCGACGCGCGTATCGTTGTCATTGGGCGAATCGCCACTTGCAAAGGATGTGGTAGACAAATCCCAGCCCGCAGTGCCGTTCTGCTGATTATCGAGATACACCAGATCGTCGGCACCGAAGTCGGTCGCCCGGACCCAGAAGTCCCAGGTGCCGATGTCAGCGGAGGCGTCGCGGTCACTGACCACCAGCGCATAGCCCGCGGCAGACAGGCTGCCGATGGACGTAGCCGAGGCAACCGCCGTGTTGCCCACGTTATCGATCCCCACCCACTTATGGCTGGCGGCTAGCGTGCCGTCTGCATGCATGATCTGCGAGGCCGCTCCGCCCGAGACCAGCGCTGCCCCCGAACCGGTGGTGTTGGGCGTGACGGTCGCGAAGGTCGCACCGCTCGCCACCGCCGCGTTGCCAAGGCCAGAGGTCTGCCCGATGAACAGTCCCGCGCCGACCTCGACATGGTAATTGTTCGAGAAATCGAGGTCGTAGACCGGATCGATGATCAGCTTGTTGCCAGAGACGGAGAGGACATCGTTGACGTTCACCGTCACGCCGTTCCACTTGGCGGAAGCCACCCCGCCGCTGACAGTGACGACCAGCGTCTGCGTGTTGTCGATGGATTCCCCGAGCGTGCCGGAATAGCCCGTCTTCGATCCGCTGTTGGCATCATTGACCAGCTTGATCGTGTACGTGCCGTCGACCGTCGTTAGTGCGATGTTCTCGCTCGCGCTGAAGACCACGTCGGACCGCACATCCAGATTGGTGACGCCATTCAGGTTGGTGGAGAAGACCGGGACCGAGGCCTGCGAGACGGTGAAGTCGTCCGAGACCGACAGGCTGCCGTCGGACGCGGTCACCCGCACCGTGATCGGGCTGGCGAGCGCCGGCGCGGACGTCGAGGAGAATGTGTGGGTCGCCGCATTGAAGGTCAGCCATGACGGCAAGGCCGACAGGGCGCCGCCGCTGCCCACCAGCTGAGCCGTGTAGGTCAGGGTCGTGCCGGCATCCACGTCCGAGAAGCTGTTGGACGGCACGGTGTAGCTGAACGCTTGCCCCTGCACGGTTGCCTGATCTGCGAGCGGATGCGCGACGACCGGCGCTTCATTGACGTTGGCCAGGTTCACCGTGACAGCCTGCGACGTCATGTTGCCCGCCAGGTCCGTCATGTTGACGTTGATGGTGTAGCTGTGGACCTGCGTCTCGTAATCGCGCGGCGCGGTAAAGCTCAGCGCCCCTGAAGAACTCAGCGTGAACAGGCCAGCATCGCCGCCGGGCGCCAGGGCCCAGCTCACCGCTTCGCTGGCGGAGAGGGTCCCCACCGCAGTGGCGTTCTCATTCACGGTGAGCGTCGCGCTGGTCAGGGCAGGCGCCGTGCTGTCGACAACGAACGGCAGCGCCCCGTAGGTCACGAGCTGACCCGAGTCCGAAGAGACCGGCTCGCCGGACACCAGACCCGTCACGTCCGTGAAGTTCAGTGCCAGGATTCGCACTTCCGTGGTGTCCGTCACCGGCACTTGAGCCGTGAACACCAGCTTCGTCGGGTCGTTCAACGCGGCCGTGGCGGCTCCGTCCAAAGTGGCTGTCGCAAGATATGTGTTGGTCGCAACGAACCGCAGCACAACCTCTGGAGCAGGGCTCGACGGATAAGTGACCCCCTCGCTGAGCGTGACCGTGAACGTCACGGTGCTCGCTCCCATCGCAACCGCCTTGTTCGCGACGATTTCCGTGACGACCGGCGCGCTCGCGATCGACAGGGTAAAATCGTCGGTGGCGGTGAGGCTGCCATCGGACGCTGTCACGCGGATCGTGATCGGGTCGGTCAGCGCCTGGACGGCCGTCGAGCTGAGGGTGCCCGTCTGCGCATTGAACGTCAGCCAGCTCGGCAGGGCCGAGACATTGCCCTGAGCGTCCACAAGCTGCGCGGCGTAGGTCAGCGTATCGCCGTCGACATCGTAAAAGGCGTCGCTGGGGATGATGTAGCTGAACGGCTGATTGGCCGTGGCGACCTGATCGGCGAGCGGATGATCCAGAACCGGCGCTTCGTTGACGTTGCCGACGTTCACGGTGACCGCCTGGACGCTCTGATTGCCCCAGAAGTCCGTCGCTGTGACCTCGATCGACCAGCTGGCGCGATCCTCATAATCGAGGGTCTGGACCGTCTTAATCACGCCGGTCTGTGGATCGATGGTGAAGAAATCCGCGATGTCATAGGCGGCAAAGGGCGCGGGACCGCTGCCCCAGGCGATCGAATAGCTCGTCTTGCCCGAGGGATCGGAGGCCGTCGCGGTGTAGAGCAGCGTACCGGGGGCCGCCGTTTCGAGGACGGACACGATGACCGTGCTGCCGCCGCTGAATGCCGGCCCGGTCGTGTCGTTGATCATGCCGAGTTGCTGCAATTGGGCCTGCGGCAGCGAGGCATTGGCCAAGGCCGGATTGACCTGGGTGACATCGTGAAAACCCTGGATCAGAATGTCGGCGAGCAACTGGCCCTGAGCCTGTCCCAGGTCGGCCAGCGTCGTGTTGGCACCGTTGGCGGTGGTGGTGATGGCATCGACGATTTGCTGGATCGCCTGATCCAGCGTCAGGCCTTCACTATGCGCCCAGCCCTGAAGCGCGGCGAGGTAAACGCCGTAAACGTTCGCGGAGGCCGCAGTGTTGGCCCCATTGCTGTCGATGACCAGCTTTGCCAGCTGTGCTGGCAGCGATGTGTCCACATCGTCGGTGAACAAGGTGGCGACGGTGGCATTGGCCTGCGTGACAGCGGTCGCGGTCAGACCGGTCATGGTCGAGCTGCCGCTCGCAAGCCCCATGAGACGCGCCGCAGCCTCGGTGAACGGCGTGATGTTGACGACAAGATCCTGACCGGCCTCGATCGTCGTCACGACACGCAGCGCCACGTCGATGTCCGCCTGCAGACCGGTCGCTTCGTTCAGATAGCCCTGGGCGTTCGCGAGTGGGTCGGTCGCGACGACCATGACGTAGCCGGTATAGCCTTTGACCGCGATGCTGAACGCGCCATTGCCGTCGGTGACGCCGGAGCCAAGCAGCGTGCCATCGGCCTTATAGGCCTTGATCTCGATGCCGGCGATCACCGGGCCCGCCGCGACCGTGCCGGTGATGTAGTTGCTGCTGTCGACCGTAACCGGTCGTGAGCCTGTTGCGGAGATATTGCCGGCGGCGTCGGTTGCCTTGGCGGTGATGGTATAGGCGCCGTCGGCGGGCAGTTCGTTGGCAGCAAAGCTGGCCGTCCAGGTGCCATTGGCGGCGGTGGTGACCGTCTTGCTGGTGGTGCCCCAGGTGACCGTGATGCTGGTGCCGGCCTCGGCCGTGCCCGAGACGCTGACTGGGGCCTGTGTTTCGGCCTGGTTGACCAGATCGTCACCGGCGACCGCGTTGATGACCGGTGCGGCGGCGGCGGTCTTGTCGACCGTGATGGCGTTGGCGATCTTGCCGGCCTCGCTGGTCTTGCCACTGGTCGCGTCCTTCTGGCGAACCTGCACAGCGCCGGCGGCGTAGCTGCCCTCGGCCAGCGTGAAGCTGGTGCCGGTGCCGGCCGTCCAGGTCGAGCCGCCATTGGTCGAGTATTCCCAGGCGTTGGTGCCGGTGATGGCAGAGACGTTGATCGTGCCGTCCTGGGTGATGTAGTCGGTCGCCGAAGCGCCGGTGTCGGTCTTCAGCGCGAGCTTGGGCGCAGCGATGCTCGCCTCATCGCTGCCGCCGCCGAAGATGGCGAACCCGGCGCCGATCGCACCGGCAGCGCCCAGCACATAAAAGGCGGGCGTGGAGAAGAAGCTGCCCGATCCGCCGCCAGCGCCGGCGCCGGCAGCACCCTGGGCATAGACGCGATCGGCCCACTGGCCTTCACCGACATGACCCTGTCCACCGGCGGCCGAGGCCTGCACGGCGCTTTCGGGCTGATCCGCGTCGGCCTGCGCAGCGTCGGCATCCTTCTGGTCGCCATTTTGGGCGGCTTCGTCCTCGTCGTCCTTCTTGTGCGTCCGTGCCTTCACCTTCTTGGGCGTGGCGCTGTGCGCGGCAAGGGTCGCGTGTGAGGCCGCGGGCGCCACAGGTGCATGACCGGCGGCGGCCTGAGCGGAGGGAGCCGGTGCAGCTTGGGCCACAGCCTGGGCCTGCTCGGCCGGAACGGCTGCGTTTGCCGGAAGCTCTGCCTGCATCTCTGCCTGCATCTCGGCCTGCATCTGGGCCTGCGTCTCGCTCTTGTTGGTCATGTCATTGGCTCCCTGTATTCCAAGCTGTGTCTTCAAAGCTGTGTGCGGTTGAGGTCAGCGCTCGCCGAGCGCCTCATCGACGGTTTTGGTGATGGGTTTGGTGAGGTAGGTGAGCACCGAACGCTTGTGGGTGCGCACTTCCACGGTGGCGGTCATGCCGGGGCTGACCTGAATGGGCTTGCTGCCCGCGTTACCCGCGCCGCGATCCTTCAGGCGGATATGGACGCGGTAATAGAAGTGCTCGCTACCCTGCGGCCCCGGTTCGCTCAGCGCATCCGGGCTGATGTAGACAACCTCGCCGGCAAGGCTGCCGTAGATGCTGGGATCATAGGCATCGAGCTTGACCTGCGCGGACTGGCCGACCTTGACCGAGCCGAGATCGGCGGGGCTGAACTTAGCCTCGACGATCAGTTCGCTGGTCGTGGGCAGCATCTCGATGATGGCATCGCCCGGCCGCACCGAGGCGCCCAGCGTGGTCACGTTGATCTTGCGGATCTGCCCGTCATGCGGCGCGCGCAGCTCGGTAAAGCCGAACACCGCCGAGCGCTCGCGCAGCGCCTCTTCCTGCGTGGCGAGATCCTCCTCGGCCTTGGTCATCTCGGCCTGGGCGTCCTGGAAGTATTTGTTGCGGGCATTGACGATCTGCCCGTCGAGCTCGGCGACCGCGCGCTTGAGGCGGATCACCTCGGCCTGCCCGACATCGCCCGCCGCCAGCAGCGGCTGCGTGATATCGAGCTCGGCCTGCACGAGCCGGCGGCTCTGAACGAGCGCGCCAATGCCCTCGTTGAGTGCCTGACGGCGCCGGTTGAACAGATCGGTCTGGTTCCTGCGGAACGCCGGATAAGCCTCCAGCTCGGGCGGGAACACCAGCGCCTGCCCGTAAACCTCGGCCCGCAGCCGGGCGAGCGTCGCCTTGAGCGCGGCCACCTTGTTGCGGCTGTCGTCATAGGCCGCCGAGGCGCGGCTCTGGTCCATGAGAGCCAGAAGCTGACCCTTGCGGACCATCTGCCCTTCCTCGACCTTCATCTCAGCCAGCACGCCGCTGTCCGCCGCCTGGATGACCTGCGTGCGGGCCAGCGCGATCACCTGTCCCCGGGCGCGGGCCAGCTGGTCGATCTGCGAGACGCTTGCCCAGATCAGCAGCGCCACAATGCCAAGGCCGGTGATCACGATGAACCAGCCCCCCGGCCCCAGCGGAAGCCGAGCCAGCTGCTGGCGCACGCTGCCCAGGCCCGCGCGCATCGCCCTTGGATCTTCCATCTTCATGCCACGCTTCCCTTGTGATGCTCAGCTTGTGCGCCCGGTTGTGCAGCCGGCCCCTGTTGTGCCGCCGGACCCTGGCGCAGCCGCTCGATCACCGCGTCGCGCGGGCCATCGAGCGCGATGCCCTGCGGGGTCAGCACGATCAGCCGGTCGATGAGCTCGAGCAGGCGCAGCTTGTGGGTGACCAGCACCAGCGTCTGGCCAGGCTGAACCGCCGCGCGCAGGGCCGAGAGGCAGCGCTCCTCGGTGCCATCGTCCATCGACGAGGTCGGCTCATCGAGCAGCCACACCTGCGGGCGGGCCAGCAGCAGCCGGGTCAGGCCAATGAGCTGGCGCTGACCGCCCGACAGGCCCCCGCCGCCTTCGGCAATGCGCAGATGCACGCCCTCGGGACGCCCGGCGAGGAAGCCGGCAAGACCAGTCGCCTGGATCGCCGCGACCAGCTCTTCATCGCTCACATAAGGCAGGCCCATGGTCAGGTTGTCGCGCAGCGTGCCGCTGATCATCCGCGCCTGCTGGGGCAGATAGCCGATCAGCTCGGCCCGCCGCTCGCTGGCGATATGCTGCAGATCGAGCCCGTCGAGCAGCACATGTCCCCGCTCAGGCTTGACCAGCCCGGCGAGCAGCTTGAGCAACGTGCTCTTGCCCGATCCCACCGCCCCCAATATGCCCACCCGCTCGCCCGGCGCGATGGTCAGCGCCGGCAGCTTGAGCGGGGCAGGCTGCGAGGCCCAGGCGAACTCCAGATTGGCGACCTCGACCCGGCCCTGGATCGCATCGGGCACCAGCGGCGCATTGATGCCGTCATTGTCCTGCTCCGAAGCGTAAAGCCGCTCGAGATTGTCAAGCGCGACCTTGGCATTGGCGCCCTGCACCAGCAGCCCAGGAATGGCGTTGACGGGGGTGAGGACCCGGCCCGAGACGATCGAGCAGGCGATGATCGCGCCCACGGTCAGGCTGGTGGTCGTCGCGGCCAGATAAGCGCCGGTCGCCACCATGCTGACATAGCTGATCTGCTGGACCAAGCCCGAGATATAGCCCGCTGTCTCGTTGAGATGACGGATCTCGGTCATCTCGTCGGCGGTCCGCCGCGAAAGATCGTTCCAGCGGTTGCGCATCTGCCATTCGCCGCCGCTGGCCTTTAAAAACTCGGCGCCCTGGATGGTCTCGACCAGCAGGCCATAGCGCTGGTTACCGACCAGATTTTCCCGCGCGCTGTGCGCCTCGATCGCCCGGCGCGAGCGCAGCCCGGCAGCGACCGCCACCACGAACGCCAGGGCCGGCACCGCTGCCACGAACGGCCCGCCGATGAGGAAGATGACCGCCAGGAAGAACAAGGCGAACGGCACGTCGGTGAACAGATAGAGCTTGCGCGCGACGATGAACGCCCGCACCCCCTCATAGCCGCGCACCTGCGCCGCGAACGTCCCCACGCTCGGCGGATATTGGTCGAGCCGCGTCGAGAGCATCCGCTGGAAGACGCTCATCGCCGCCTCCAGATCGATGCGATGCACCGCCTTGTCGACAATCGCCGAACGCGCCAGCTTGAGCGCGAACTCAATGCCGATGGCGATCGCCGTGCCGATCGTCAGCACGATCAGCGTCGCCACGCCGCCCTGCCCGATCACCCGGTCATAAACCTGCATCGAGTAGAGCGAGGTTGCCAGCACCAGAATGCTCGCCAGCGTCGAGGCCAGCGCCGCCATCACCACCCAGGATTTGTCGACGGCCATGATCGCCTCGAACACGCCGCGCGCGGTGCGCGCATGGGCGATCTCGCCACGCGGGGTGACGCCGGCGAACATCGTGCCTTCGGGCCATGCCGCCATCCGCTCGCGACCCTGCGGCCCCTCGCACAGCCAGGTGCCGTCGTTGCTCAGGCTCAGCACCATGCGATAGCCGGCGCCGGGCACCAGCGCGATCATCGGCAGGTCCGCCTCATGCGGTTCGCGCCGCCAGCGCGAGAGCTTGAGCCGCAGCGTCTCGCACAGCGCCAGCGCCGCGCGCGCCGCAATGCGGCTTTCCTCGCCGGGAGCGCCAGCACTGAACAGCGCGCGGATGCGGCGACCGTCGCGCCGGGTCAGGCCACCCTGGCACTCCAGCGCCGTCGCCAGGCGCCCGCCCAGCCAGATCACGCCATCGGCAAAGGGCGTCGCGGGCGGCGGCCCCATGAAGAGGACGTCCTCGGACGCACTCTCAGGCGCCCCGGCGGGAGTCTCGGCCGGTGAGGGCCCTGCAATCAGTTCCATGGGAAGGCCCCTTCCTTGAGGCGCAAGCGGTAGCGGGCGATCAAAAGCTGGACCTGCGCATCGCTCAGGCTCCGCTCGATGTCGGTCTGCTCTCGGGTGACATTGAGAACGTCCAGCCAGCTGCGCTTGCCGGCTAGGAACATCCGGTTGTAGGATTCGAAGGTCTGCTGCTGCACGCCCCGGCTGACCTGCAGCTCGCGCACCAGGCTGCGCGCCGCGCGCCAGCTCGCCAGATCGGCCGCGACCTCCGCCGTCAGATCCGCCCGATAGGCATCGCGGGCATTGCGCGCCGCGCTCTCCAGCGCCTGTGAGGCCCGAATGCGCTCCACCGAGGCAAGCCCGGAGCCGAAGGCGAACTTCACGCCCACCACCACCCGCGTGTCAGGCAGCGCCGAGGCATAATAGCGATCGTCCGAGAAGCGCTGTTCGGCCCGCGCATAGATGGTCGGCATCATCGCCCTGGACGCCACCCGCGCCTCGGCCTTGGCGACGCCGATCTCCTGCTCGGCGCGCAGCAGCGCCGGGTTGGTCTCGATGGTGCGCGCCAGCAGATCCTCGCTGCGCACATCCAGCGGCTCGTCGCCTGCCGCCACGTCGAACGCGATCCGCGCCGGATCGATCGGCCGCCCGGTCAGCTGGCTCAGCGCCTCGGTCGCCGATTGCTCGATCGCCTGATAGTTGGTCAGCGTGTTGCGCGAGAGGCTTAGCCGGGTGAGCACCAGATTATGATCGACCGGCGCGGACAGGCCCGTGGCCACCCGCCGGCGCATCATGCCTTCCAGCGCTTCCAGCCGGGCAATGTCGGCCGCATAGACCTGCGCGCCCAGACGCGCCGCCACGAACCGGCCATAGCTGTCGATCACCCGCAGCGCGATCTGGTAGCGGGTCGCGTCGATCGCCGCTTCCGCCGAAGAGAGCCGCGCCTTGGCGGCATCGACGTTCGCGCCGATCCGCCCGAACGTCCACACCGGCTGCGTCAGCGTGCCCGTGACGACATAGCCCCGCCGCCCCCGCTCGCTCTCGAACGCCGGCTCGGGAAAATACGCCCAGCGCGCGCTCGCCACCTCATAAGCCGAAGCCCGCGCGCCATCGGTCTGCGACAATACCTGCGGATTGTTCCGCGCGGCCTGCGCCATCAGATCATCCAGCGACAGAGAGGACGGCTCAGAGACCGAGCCCGGCGCTGCGGCCACGGCCGCCGGCGCGCGAACATCGCCCTGCTGCGCAAAGGCCGTAAGCGGAGCAACAAGCACCGCCCCCAGCACAGCGCAGCCGATCAGCCCGCCCCCGCGCCCTGCGGGACCGCGCAAACCACGACACAGCGTCGCAGCGCGCCTCGTCCCAACCCCCTCAAACATCGAAATCACCCTGAATATCCTGATCTTGTGCCGACATCGCCAACCACCCCGCGCCAAAGCTACGAAGCGACCCGCACAACCAGTTGAAGAAGAAGCCACCACAGCAGCAGACTGACCGGAGCACCCAGGAGAATGCCCCGCGCCAGCGAAGGCTGAACCACATCCGGCGCAGACCAAGGATCACCGAGGGGCGTGCCTGTCCGGGCACGAACATCCGCAAGGCCGCTCATCCGACCGCCCTCCGCGTTTCGGACCAGCCGGCTTGCGGCTGATCGAACAGCGTGAGCACATTGGTGCCGCCCATAGGACCGGACCAGGAGCGGACGACGGAGGGATAGCCCGTGTGATAGCCTTGCAGCCACACAGCGCCGGCGCGCAGGGCCAGATCGGCCTCCGCGCGCGTTTCCACGCCCTCGACCACGACATCGCGGACAAAGCTGCCCGCCAGGCCGATCAGATGATGCAGCGCGACGCGATCCGGCTCGGAACTGGCCGCCCGGCGCAGGAAGAAGGCGTCGATCTTGATAATGTCGGGCTGCAGCGCCAGCAGCGAACGCAGCGAGGCATGGCCAACGCCGAAATCGTCCAGCGCGACCCGCACGCCGAGCTTGCGCAGCCGCGCCGCAAAGCATGTCGCCTCGCCAATGTCCGGATAATGCGCAGTCTCGGTGATCTCGATGACCAGACGGCGCGCGACGGACGGCATGTCGCGCAGGCGCGGCATCAGCTCATCCCACCACCCACCGGGACAGGCGCTGTGCGCAGAGATGTTGGCGCCCAGGCACACGTCGGGATCGCGCTGCAGTTCCTCGATCACCGTCGAGACCACATAATGATCCAGCACGCCGACCATGCCCAAGCGCTCCAGAGCGCCGATGGCAGGGCCGGCCGTCTCCTGACGCCCGTCCTCGAGCATCCGCAGCAGACATTCATGATAGAGCACAGCGTCGCCCTGCGCGCCGCTGCGCACCGGCTGCCAGACCGGAAGCAGCCGCCCGTTCGCCAGCGCCGAAAGCAGGGACGCAGCCTGCGCCATGTCGGCCCGATAACGCTGCGCCCAGTCGGCCTGCGTATCGATCGGGTTGCCGTTGAAACGCTGGGTCGTCAGGCGACACGCCAGATCGTCCCGCGCTGCACCAAGATCGGCGTCGGAATGGACATCGGGCAGCAGGGACCAGGCTGCACTGACGGCGAGCCGCAGGTCCGCGTTAGCGTGAAGGAGCGGCCGACCAGCGACCGCGACCGCAAAGCGCCGGGCGAAGTCCGCACATGCCGCATTCGTGAAGGCTTGCCCGAAGGCCGTCGGCGACCAGACCACCGCCGTAATCAGGTCATCGCAGACCGGCATCACGACCCCGTCGCCGCCGAGCACCTCACCGAGCAGAGCGGCCAGCAGAGCGCGCGCGCCTTCACGCACAGCTTCGCCATAAGCCTGGGCAAGGTGGGACAGGTTATCGATCCTGAACCCCACCATCACGAGTTCGGGTGCCGGCCCCACCGAAAGGTTAACCGGCACCCCGAAATCGTCTGCCATCCGTTGCGCCATATCCAGCATCCCAAACCCCTCTGAGTCCGTGACAGAATACTGAATACTGTTTCAAATGACTGTTTTTGCATCCTTTTGCAGTGCGAAAACGCCTGGATGGCGGTCCCGGCGGCGGCTCTCCGAGAGGGAGATGCGGGATGCTGAACATGGTTTACGGCAATGAAGGGCAGCGCAAATATCTGACCCAGGAAGAGCGGGCCGCCGTGCTCGCTTACGCCGCACGCGAAGCGCCCGAGACCTATACCTTCTGCATGGTGCTCGCCGTGACAGGATGCCGGATCTCGGAGGCCCTGGCGCTTACGCTCAGGAGCATCGATCTGCGCTCGCAATGCATCATCATCGAAAGCCTCAAGAAACGGAAAAGGGGGATTTACCGCGCCGTTCCGGCTCCGCTGGAGCTGGTGAAGCTGATCCACAAGGTGCATGGCCGGGGCAGGGGCGCGGACGACAGCCTGCTATGGACCTGGTCGAGAATGACAGCGTGGCGAAAGGTCAACGCAATCATGCAGGCGGTCGGCATCAAGGGAATGCAGGCGACGGCCAAGGGTTTTCGACACGGATTTGGCGTATCGGCCATCCACTCGGGTGTGCCGTTGAACATGGTGCAGAAGTGGATGGGGCACACCGACATCAGCACCACCGCCATCTACACAGGCGCCGTTGGGCGGGAGGAACTGGAGATTGCGAGCCGCATGTGGGGAAGCAGACCACGCCAGCGGAGTCGGCGCCAAATCGGCCTGAAGGGAGTGACGGGCACGCTCGGAAGCGCCTGGCAGTCGTAAACGGGCAGAAGGTTAAGGGCGTTTGCGCTCTCGGCCTTCTCCTTGCCGGTCAAGGCAGGGGCGAGAAATATTCTATATTTTTCAAAGTGTAAGACGGCGTGGGCCGGCTATTGGCTCGGGCTAAATCGACGTTAAAAGCAGATCGATAATTAAATAATTTAATGGATTTCGTCGAAGCTGTTGCCAGAAGATACAGTATTCAGTATTTTGTAACGTGTAGTTTTATTCATTTTCAATGCCTTACCCGTTTTATGTTGTCATCATCCGACTTTAAACCGGCATGGTGCGACCCAGCAATGCTGCGCTGCAAGAAACCCTTAACGACCGGCAGATTTGGAGCCTGACACGGCTCAAATGAACCCTGCCTGTCCCGCATGTCGAGCGCCGTATTTCAGAAGCAGGTCGGATACACGAGACTCCTAACAAATCAGGAATTTCCAGTAAAATTAAATAGAATTAATTATAGGTTAAATATTGCGTACTGACCATTATTGTTGACTATTTTAAACGTTTCCTTCTTCAATCATCAACCTCCTTCCTTTCCAAGATTCCCTTACGTCCGTAGCCATTTTTTTGGACGCCCTGCTTACGCAAGAGGGCAATTAACGCCAAGCTCTTCTCGGTCGTCATCCGTCGGACAAAGTCGCGTCCGCCTACGGAACTGGAACCGAGTCCCCTTGCCGCTGTCAGGAAGATGACGATGCTGGAGAGGCGAATCCCTTGAATCGCTGTCGCCGGACTGATCTTTCCCCAAGCTCGATGGCCCCTGAATGGCCGTGCGGGCGTCGGGTTCCCGGCTCCACTTGCCCTTTGGGGCTAACCCGCTTCAACGCCCTGGAGAGACGAACAAAAAGAAATTGATCCCGCTTCCGCATCTGCTATCGGTTTCGTTGATTACTCAACGAGGGGCGGATGACTGACACCGAAGTTCTAATTATCGGCGCTGGGCCCGTGGGGCTGCTGCTCGCGCTGGACCTGGCGTCGCGGGGGATCCAGGTCGTCGTGGCAGAGATGCGCCCAGCCGGTCAGCCACCCAGCGTGAAATGCAACCATGTGTCCTCGCGCACGATGGAGACGCTGCGCCGCCTCGGCCTGTCGCGGGAGGTGCGTGCGGTCGGCCTGCCGCACGATTACCCCAATGACATCGTGTTCCGCACGCGGATGACCGGCACCGAACTCGCGCGCATCCCCATCCCGTCGCGGCGCAACCGCTATCAGGACAGGAGCGGGCCGGATGGCTGGTGGCCCACCCCCGAACCGCCGCATCGGGTCAATCAGATCTTCTTCGAACCGATCTTCTTTGCCCATGCTGCGCAGCACCCTAACATCACGCTGCTCAACGAGACGCGGTTCGACAGTGTGCGGGACGAGGGGGGGAGCGTGTACGCGCAGCTGACCAACCTGTCCGCCGGTACGTCCCGAGAAATCCGCTGCCGCTACATGGTCGGCTGCGACGGGGGCAGTTCCGCAGTGCGCAAGCAGATCGGCGGAAAGCTAGAGGGCGATGCCGTCGTCCAGCGCGTACAATCCACCCTGATCGACGCGCCCGATCTTCTCGATGCACTCGGCAGCACCCCGGCGTGGATGAACTATAATTACAATCCAGACCGGGCCGGGACCGTGCTCGCCATCGATGGCGAGCGGCGGTGGCTCGTCCACAATTATCTGCGGCCCGATGAGGAGACGTTCGAGGAGGTCGACCGGGATCGGTGCATTCGGCACATCCTGGGCGTCGGGCCGGACTTCCCTTTCACGCCACTCTCCAACGAGGACTGGATCGGCCGGCGACTGGTCGCCAACCGCTTCCGCCAAGGCCGCGTCTTCATCGCCGGCGATGCCGCGCATCTGTGGGTGCCTTATGCCGGCTATGGCATGAACGCCGGCATTGCCGATGCCATGGACCTCTCCTGGATGCTCGCCGCCACCCTGCAAGGCTGGGCACCCGAGGGAATCCTCGATGCCTATGTCGCAGAGCGCAAGCCCATCACCGAACAGGTTTCCCGCTTTGCGATGGGTCATGCCAGCGGCGCCATCAAGGAGCGTAATACCCTGCCGCCGGAGATCGAGGACGGCACGCCCGAAGGCGAGGCGGCGCGGCGGGACGTGGGCGCCGCTGCCTATGCGCTCAATGTCCAGCAATATGCCTGCGCCGGGCTGAACTACGGCTATTTCTACGATGCTTCGCCGATCATCGCTTATGATGGCGAAGCCGCGCCCGCCTACACCATGCACGATTATACCCCATCAACCGCGCCGGGGTGCCGCGTGCCGCATTTCTTCCTCGCGGACGGGCGCTCGCTCTACGACCTCTGCGGGCCGGGCTACACGCTGATCTGCGTTGAGGACGAGGGTGAGGCCGCGCCGGACGTCGAGCCGCTGGTTGCAGCGGCGCGGGCTTGCGGGATGCCGCTCACGGTCCTCGCCATGGATCGCGCGCTCGATAATGTGCCGAAGGTTTACCGGCACCGCCTGCTGCTGGCCCGGTCGGACGGCCATGTCGCTTGGCGCGGTGACGCCATCGATGATGCAGCCTCGCTCGTGGATTTGCTGCGCGGCGCACGAGTGGCAGCGTGAAGCACGACCTTAAGGGTCGCACTGTCGCCCGCCTGCTCTATAAGTTGATCTATCAACACAAGCCGCAAGGACATTCATGACTGACGATCCCCTCGCCCTTCGCTGCGATCATGTCTTCGACATCCGCATCAATTTCGACAAGCGCTGGGCGACTGGCGCCATCCATGCGGGCGGCCCCAATCACGGCTACACGTCCGTAGGCGAAGGCAGCACCGTCGAGGGGCCCCGCCTCAATGGCAAGCTGGTCGATTATAGCGGCGCAGACTGGCCGGTGGTCCGCACCGACAAGGTGGTGGAGCTCAATGCCCATTATATGATCGAGGCGGATGACGGCGCGCTGATCTATATTCGCAACCTTGGCTATGTGCACGGTCCGCTGGATCTACCGGATGGCACCAAGACATCGTCCTATTTCCGCTGCACGCCCTATTTCCGCGCGCCGGACGGGCCGCATGGCTGGCTCAACCGCACCGTGATCGTCGGCGTTGGGCAGCGTCGCCCGAAACTGACGCCCGACGACGCGCCGGACCATTCGCTGTTCCGCTATTACGCGATCACTTAACCGCGTCGGTCGACACCGGTTGCGAAAGCACAACCAGCTGCTCGCCGATCTTGGCGAGCAGCTGGTTGAGCGTCTCGCACTCCTTGTCGGAGAGTTTCGCGGTCAGCAGTTCATGAAAGGCTTTCCGCTCGGCCAGCGCCGCGCGGTATCGCTCCAGCCCCACGGGAGTCATCTTGAGAATGGGCGCCCGCCGATCATGGGGGTTCTCCATGCGCAGCGTGTAGCCCTTCTCTTCGAGGGTGCTGACGGCGCGGCTGACTTCGGCCCGATCGACCCAGGCCATCTCGGCCACCTGCCGAACCGTTCCGCCCTGGTGCATCGTGGCGAGCCGCGCCATCACCCGCCATTCCGCATAGGTGATGTCCTCAATCTCCGCGAGATTGCGAATGGTCAGCCGATCCATGATCTTGGCGATCAGCGTCATCCGGAACGTCGGATAGTTCAGCTCATCAAGGTTCCAGCCGGGGAGCTGGACCTCGTCCGCCGAGCCTGCTTTACGACCGCTCACCTTCGACTGCGCTTTCTCATCGCTCATCATTCAAATCGCTGCCCCCTTGCCCGGCCCACGCCCCAGCGGTCAAGCTGCGGCCTCCGCGCGCCCAAGCCACGTCGCGAAATCCTACCACTGCAACAATTGCGCGCCAAAAGCAATTCATTGAGTCATCAACAGTCTTGCGTCGCCGACTGGCCGGTCTATACCGTCTGCGCGCAGGCAAGCGCCCTTCGTCCCACCCCCTATTGCGCAGGCCCCATGACCAACGACGCCTCGACACCTTCACAACAGCGACATTATGGCCCCGGCTATCGCGCCATGCTGCTGGCGCTGATCATGCTGGTCGCCGCCTTCGCCTATATCGACCGGGTGATCGTGCAGACGCTGGGCCAGCCGATCAAGGAGGATCTTGGCCTCACCGATTTCCAGCTCGGGCTGCTGGGCGGGCTCGGTTTTGCCATCCTCTATTCCACGCTGGGCTTGCCGATCGCGCGGCTGGCGGAACGACGCGACCGGATCACGATCATTTCCGTCTCGGTGGGGCTGTTCTCGCTGATGAGCGCGCTGTGCGGGCTATCGGCAAATTTCTGGCAGCTCTTCCTGTGCCGGATCGGCGTCGGCATCGGCGAGGCGGGCGTGCAGGCACCCAGCACCTCGCTCATCGGCGATCATTTCCCGCCGCATCAGCGCGGCTTTGCAATCACCATGATGCGGCTCGGCTCCCCACTCGGCTCGTTCATCGGTGCGCTGGCGGCGGTGTGGATCGCCAAGGACCATGGCTGGCGGACCGCGATGATCGCGGTATGCGGCCCCGGCCTCATCGTCGCCCTCCTCTTCCGCCTGTTGTTGCGCGATCCGCCCAGAGGTTTAAGCGATGGCCTGAGCAACGGCGCCCGGCCGACCAGCAAAGCCGCGACGCCGCCCCCTCCGATGGGAGAGGTGATGAGCATGATGGCGCGCAAGGCGGTGTTCCGCAATCTGCTCATCGGCCTCGCCCTTTCTAGCATGGCGCTCTACGCCGGCGGTGCTTTCACGGCGCCGTTCTTCATGCGCGTCCATGATCTCTCGATTACGCAGGCCGGCGTCTATGTGGCGATCATTTCGTCCACGGCGGCCACCGCCGGTATGGTGCTGGGCGGCGTCGGGATCGACTTCATCGCCCGGCGCGGACAGCATTGGTATGCGCTGCTGCCCTTTTGCGGCATCGCTACCAGCGTGCCGCTCTATCTGATCGGCTATTCGCTGGGCAGCCCGCTGCCGGCGCTCGTCTGCCTGACCGTGGCCGGCGTCTTCCTGTTCTTCTATTCGGTGCCGACCTTGGTCGCCCTGCAGAACCTCGTCGCGCCCAACGCGCGGACGACGGCGGCCTTCATCTACTTCTTCATCGCCACGCTGGTCGGCGTTGGCCTCGGCCCGCCGATCATCGGCCTGGCGAGCGACATCTTCGCCGGTTTCGCAATGCCCGGCTTCAAGAGCGTCTGCACGGCCCCCCGCCTGACCGGCGCCTGCGCGACAGCCTCGGCCTGGGGTGTGCGCCACGCCCTGCTGGCCAGCATCGCGCTCTATGCGCTGGCTGCCTTCCATTATTGGCGCGCGGCCTGCGCGCTCAAGCGGGACGCCAGCCTATCGGCCTAATCGGACGTAGCCCTAAATCCTGAACCGAGCGCAATTCTCCTTTTCTTGCGGCAAGGGATTGCATCGCCCGAACAATCGACATAGTTGCGACTTACTCGCATTATCGATTCATTCAGGGGGCTGTCTTGTCTTTTCTCCGATCCGTTCTGCTGGCGTCCGTCGCGCTGTCCGCTGCCCCCGCTATGGCCCAGATGGAAGGCGCCCCGGCGGAAGCTGGCGCGGATAGCGACGACACGATCATCGTGACGGGCCGCGTTCAGCGCCTCTACCGCGCGGATGAGACGACGGTCGGCAAGGCCGCCGAAGACCCCATGAACATCCCACAGGCCGTGCAGGTCATCAAGTCCGAGCTGTTTGCCGATCAGGGCGCGCGCGATGCTACCGACATCTATCGCAACATCTCCGGCGTGAGCGCCTTCAGCTATGCCGGCGTCACCTTCCGCGGCTTCCGTCAGGACCAGTCCTTCTACGATGGGCAGCGCGGCAACCCGTTCATCGGCTTTTCCGTGCCGCAATTGTTCAACATCGAGCGGGTGGAAGTGCTCAAGGGGCCGTCTGGCCTGTTCTTCGGCCCCGGCTCGCCCGGCGGCATCATCAACTATGTCTCCAAGACACCATCCGACAAGCGCGGGCTGCGTATGGTCGTGACCGGCGGCAATTACGACCGCGTCGGTATCTCCGCCGAGGCGACAGGGCCGATCGATGCCGAGGGCATCGTCACCTATCGCGTGGGTGGCTTCTATGAGTCCATGGACCCTTACCGGCTCAACACTCAGAACAAGTCGCGCATCGCCGACGCTGGCATCGCCATCAAGACCAATGAAGGCGGCAAGCTAACGCTGCAGGCGACCATCTATGACAATGAGCTGCGCGCCAATCGCCTGCGCGGCGTGCTCGTCGATGATGCCGGCAATTTCCTCACCGACATTCGCTGGAACGCCAATGAGCCGACCGACTTCCTGCACCTGACGAGCGAAGCCTATCAGGCGCGCTATCAAACCGCGATCGGCGAGCGGGTGACCTTCGATGCCGGCGTGCGTTACTTCACCGCGCGCGAGGTCCAGCAATATCATGAGCCGCGTGGGCTGGACCCCAACAATTCCGATCTTGTCCGCCGTGAGTTCCGCGACCAGATCCGCCCGGTCGATGGCCTGTCCTTCATGGCCAACGCCACAGCGCGTGTCGATCTGTTCGGCATGGAACATAAGTTCCAGGCGGGTGCGGACTGGTATGACGAGACGAACCTTCTCGACTCCCGCATCCTGCGGGCCGGGGTCAGCTCGCTCAGCCTCTCCAACCCGATCTACGGTGCAGGCAAGGGGGATGCCGCCCGCGCCGCCCTTTTGCCCTTCACCACCACCGACACACGCTCGAAGCGGCGCGGCGTCTATCTGCAGGACCAGATCAGCCTCACCGATGCGCTGCTGCTGGTCGGCGGGATGCGCTACGACTGGTTCCAGGACAAGGTGACGACCAGCACCGGCGGGACCGTCAGCAGTCGATCATCCTACACCGATAATGATGTCAGCTTCCGCACCGGTCTGATCTTCAAACCCCGACCGGACGTTTCGACCTATGTAAGCTGGTCGCAGAGCTTCGAGCCGCAGAGCGCTGCCAGTCAGGACGCCAATGCGGGCGGCCCCTTCGCGCCGGTGACTGGCAATCAAATCGAAGGCGGGATCAAGACCGAGCTGCTCGACGGGCGCATTCAGGCGAATGCCGCCGTGTACCGGATCGTGCGGCGGAACATCCTGCAGGTCGATGCCACCCGCGCGCCAGTCAACGGTGTCGATCAGTTGGCGCCCATCGGCGAAGTGACCAGCAAGGGGTTCGAGATCGACCTCGCCACAGACATCACGCCCAACTGGGTGTTGCTCGTCAACTATGGCTATAACGACGCCCGCATCACCGACACGGCCCCCGGCCAAGCCATTACCAATGCCGTCGGTGACCGGTTCGCCAATGCCCCGCGCCACAAGGTCGGCTTCTGGACGCGCTATCAGCTGCCCGTCATCGACACCGCTTTCGCCTTCGGCGGCGAGCATGTCTCGCGCCGCATCAGCCTATCCGGGCAGACGGTGAAGCCCTACACGATCTTCGACGCCTCGATCACCAAGGGGCTGGGCTTTGCCGAGGTGCTGCTGCGGGTGGATAACATCTTCGACACGGTCTACGCCGCCTCGGGCTTCAGCGCGCAGAGCGGGCACTTCCCCGGCGAGCCGCGCACCTTCCTCGCCGAGCTGCGGTTCAAGTTCTAAGCGTTCATGACAAGCGCCCGGAAGCCCAAACCCCGTTCGATCTGGTGGCGCGTCCATAGCTGGGCGGGGCTGAAGCTCTCGATTTTCCTGACCTTCATTCTCGCCACCGGCACGCTGGCGGTGTTTGCGCATGAGATCGACTGGCTGGTGACCCCGGCCATGCGCGTCACCCAGCAGGATGGGCCCGTGGCAAGCTGGGGTGCCATTGCGCAGGCGGCCGCCCGCGCGGAGCCGGAGGGGCGGCTGCAGATGGTCCACGCCCCGCTCGATCCCTGGTTCGCCGCGGAGGCGTGGGTGGACATCGGCAAGGGTTCGCCTCGCCGCGTCTATGTCGATCCCTGGGAAGCGCAGGTGACCGGCACGCATGGCTGGGCCAATGTCCACCGCTTCCTGCGGCAAGTGCATCGCCACCTCATGCTGCCGACCAAGATCGGCATTCCCATCGTCAGCGCGCTCTCGCTGGTGCTGCTGGCATCGCTGGTCACGGGTATCGTGACGTACAAGAAATGGTGGCGCGGCTTCTTCCGCGCGCCAAGACGCGGGGACTCACGGCGCTTTCATGGCGACCTGCACCGCCTCGCCGGCCTGTGGAGCCTGTGGTTCGTCGCGCTCATCACGCTGACCGGGCTCTGGTATCTGGTCGAAACGCTCGGCGGTCGGGCGCCGGTGCCGGAACTGCCCGAGATCGCCGCCGCCACTGCGCCGCCCCCGACCGGCGCCGCGCTGGATCGACTGGTCGCGGTCGCCCATGCGGCCAAGCCGACACTCTCGATCAGGGAAATCCGCTTCACGCCGGACAATGGCGTCATCTTCCTCGGGCAGGATCAGGCCTGGCTGGTGCGGGACCGCGCCAATGGCGTCGCCGTCGATCCCGCGACCGGCCGCGTGACCGCCCTGCTGGATGGGCGCGACCTCGACGTGCATCAGCGCATCTCGGAAATGGCCGACCCGCTCCATTTTGGCGACTTCGGCGGCCTGCCGACCAAGCTCGTCTGGTTCCTGTTCGGCGTGCTGATGACCGGCCTCGCGGTCACCGGGACAATCATCTACGCCCGCCGGCTGCAGAAGGCCGACGGCATGGAGGGCGGCGCCCTGCGCGCGGCCTGGGCCGGCATGGGCGTCTGGGCCTATATCGCCACCGCGCTCATCCTGCTGGCGCTGGTGCTGACGCCCGGAGCAATCGGCGGCGCAAGCTGAAGACGACCTGCATTGCCTAACAATTTTATGTAGCCAATGCCCGCCCCGCGCGGCACTGTGCGCCCTATGAAGATCGTGAGAACAAGGGCGTTGCGAGTGAAGGCTGTTCGGAAAATCATCCTCTCCGGCATGATGGCTTTAGCGGGCGTCGCTGGCCTCAGCGCCTGCGCGACCAGTGGTCTGCCAAAGGCAGTGTCGAACGAGACGCCCCTCGGCTCCGGCCCTTTTCCGGTGACCCCGTCCACCGATGCGCGCCTGCCCGATCACACGATCTATGATCCCCTGCGGGGGCGCACGCAGCCAAAGCAGAAGCTCCCTATCGTCGTGTGGGGCGTTGGCGGCTGTCTGGACAAGGGCACGTGGTTCCGTTGGTTCCTCAGCGAGATCGCCTCCCACGGCTATCTCGTGGTGTCGAACGGCAAGATCGGCGCGCTGGAGGATCAAAGCTGGCGGCCCGAGCCTGCGCCCAACCAGGGCCCGCCCGATCCGGCGACGGCACCGCCCGCCCCGACATCGGCCCGGCAGCTGATCGCCGCCCTCGACTGGGCCATCGCCGAGAACAGCCGCGCCGGCAGCCCCTATCAGGGCCGCATCGACACGGCGAACATCGCAGTGATGGGCATGTCCTGCGGCGGCGTGCAGGCGATCGAGGCAGGTGCCGACCGGCGTGTAACCACCACCGTCGTGTGGAATATGGGCCTGTTCCCTGACGATTCCGGCCTCAATGCCACCGCCGGCGGCAAGGCGCTGGTCAAGGCCGATCTGGCCAAGCTGCATGGCGCGGTCGCCTATATCAGCGGCGATGAGATGGATGTCGCCTTCCCCAACGCGAATGACGACTTCGCCCACCTGCCGAACATCCAGGCCCTGCGCGCCTATCGCAAGCAGACCCCGCATGAGGGCACCTATTGGGAGAAGAATGGCGGCGAATTCGGCAAGGTTGCCGTCGCCTGGCTGGACTGGCGCCTGAAGGGCGATTCACAAGCGCGCGCCATGTTCGTTGGCACCGATTGCGGGCTGTGCCGCAACCCGCGCTGGGTCGTGCGGCAGAAGAACTTGCAATAGCGCAGCGCCGGCCTGCAACGGGCAGCAGACTTTCAGATGCTGAGGAAAGTGGTGCCCGGGGACGGAGTCGAACCGCCGACACTGCGATTTTCAGTCGCATGCTCTACCAACTGAGCTACCCGGGCACGGGGATCGCCTCTGGTGCAAGACCCGGCGAAAGAGCGTGCGCTATAAGCATGGTCGCGGGGGCATGTCCAGCCCCGTTTCGCCCTTTTCCGTTCAAGAAAGTGACGGGAGCCGAAGATGCGCATTCCGCCCGCATTTGGCGGGCCTTGCGCGCCGGTCAGCCCCGCGAAGCGTCCTCATTGGCGGGACCGGCACTGCCGCCTTCGCCATCCTCGTCATCATCGGCACGAACGGGGACGCGATAGCCCTCATCCATCCAGCCGATCAGATCACGGTCGCGGCAGCCGCGCGAGCAGAAGGGGCGAAATTCCTGCACGCTCGGCTGGCGGCACAAGGGGCAGACGTTCTTAATGGGCATGATGCGTCCCGAGCGTCAGGGCGTCGTCGATGCGCAGGTCCAGCGACCCGCCGCGCCGGCGCTCCAGCAGCTTTATCCAGTCCGGATGGGTGCGGATATCCTTCGCGACAGCCGCAGGCACCGTCAGCACGACCGGCCCGCCTCCGCCGCCGGCGGTCTCCTGCCGCTCAGCCGCGCGCAGCGCCGCCATGCTCGCCGCGCGCACTGGGTCGGCGCGCAGCAGTTCCATGAGCGAGGGCCGCTCGCGCTTGCGGATGATCTGCACGAAGCCAAAGCCGTTGACCGCCGTGCGCTCGAAGGGCTGGGGCAGATATTTGTCGATCTGCGCCGCCGCGATCAGGCGCTCGTCCTTGTTGTTCATCGTTGGCAGATCGATGCCGATCGACCCGGCTATGCCCATGCGCGCAATCGCCTGCGCGGCAAGCTTGGCGCCCTTGGGGCCGAGCTGGGCGGGCGGCGCGGCACCGTCGACATCGATGAGTGTCATCGCCGGCGTCGGGAAGATGCGTAATGCGGCATCCTCGGCGCCCACCTCACCGCTCATCGCCTCGGCCAGCAATTCGCTCCAGCCGGCCGCTTCCATCCGGTCGGCCTCATGCGCCGGGCATGGCACGATAGGCACGCCGCTCGCCTGCAGCCGCTGGAGCAGGCTCGGCCCGGGACCGGCCTGCACGCCGAGCTGCGCGATGCGCCCCTTGGCCAGCTTTTCGCGCGCCTCGTCCAGCCCCGGCTCGGCGATAGCCTCGCGCAGGATCTCGACGCGCACGGGCGCGCCTTCCGCCACCTTGGGCGGGATCGGCTCGATCAGGACCATCTCGCCGCTATCCAGCCGCGCGATGCCGCGCTTGCGGGCAATGAGCGTGCGAACCAGCCGCCCGGAATGAATGCCGCCGGCGCGGGCGCGCTTGTCTTCCCGCTCGATCTGCGCCTCGACGATCCGCCCGCCCCTCACCAGCGCGGCGCGGGCCTCGCCAATGCCCTCTTCATAGAGCCAGTGGAGCGTCGTGGGTATATCAGTCACAAGAATAGCCTGCTGAAAGGAGGAGCGTGCGCGTTTCGTAAAGTGGCAGGCCAATCACGCCGGACGGACTGCCGGAGAGGGCGCGGATCAGTCCCGCCGCGCGTCCTTGAATGGCGTAGCCACCAGCCTTGCCGTCCCACTCGCCGCTGGCGAGATAGGCGTCGATCTCCTGCGGGTGCAGGCGCTTGAAGGTGACGGTGCTGGTCGAGAGCTTGTGGCGCGCCTTGCCCTCGGCATCGATCAGCGTGACCGCACTCAGCACGCGATGCCGCCGACCGGAAAGCAGCGTCAGGCAGGCGCGCGCCGTGGCTTCATCCTCCGCCTTGGGCAGAATGCGCCGCCCGCAGGCCACCACCGTATCGCCGCTCAGCACCAGCGCGCCGGGATGACGTGCCGCCACCGCCGCGCCCTTCTGCGCGGCCATGCGCGCGGCATAGGGCGCCGGCAGTTCGGTCTTGCGCGGCGTTTCATCGATGTCGGCAGGGTCCACGCCATCGGGCGTCACGCCGATCTGGGCGAGAAGGTCCAGTCGGCGCGGCGAGGCGGATGCGAGAATGAGGCGCATGGAGTCGCCTGTCCGGCTATCGCGGGGCGGAGGCGCCGCCGCGCTGCCGATCAGGGCTGGCCGGGGCCAGGGCCGCCGCGGCCGGGCATGTAGCGATAGGTGATCCGGCCCTTGGTTAGGTCATAGGGCGTCAGCTCGACCAACACTTCGTCACCGACGAGCACGCGGATGCGGTTCTTGCGCATCTTGCCTGCGGTGTGACCGAGGATTTCGTGATCATTTTCCAGACGGACGCGGAACATGGCGTTGGGCAGCAGTTCAACCACCTGCCCGCGCATCTCGAGGAGTTCTTCTTTGGCCATAATCTTCCAGTTTTTCGCGAATGGCGCCCCATAGCCGCAAAAGCGCGGATTGGGAAGCGATTGAGCCGTCCGGTGAATTTCAGCGCGTGTGCCAGTTCGGGCGGGTATCCACCGCGTCCGCAATGACGGAGAAAGCCTGCGCAATCTCGGCCGGCGTCGTGCAATAAGGCGGCATGAGATAAATGGTGTTGCCAAGCGGCCGAAGCAAGAGCCCCTGCGCCAGCGCATGCGCCCGCAAGCGGGGGGCGACGTCCGAGAGATAGCCGCCATCGGGCACCACCATGTCGATGGCCGCAATGGCACCGATCCGCCGGGGGTTGTGCAGGCGGCCATGGCCGGCGAGCGTTGCCAGCCCTTCATCAAGGGCCAAGCCCAGCGCGGCGATGCGCCCCGGCACATCCTCGTCTCGCCAGATCGCCAGATTGGCATTGGCCGCCGCGCAGCAGACCGGGTTGGCCGTGAAACTCGATGAGTGAAAGAACATCGTCGCGCGGTCCATGCTGCGGTGCGACTCGAAAATTGCTGCGCTGGCCAACGTCGCCGCCAATGGGACTGCGCCTCCGGTGAGCCCCTTCGCCAGGCAGAGGATATCCGGCGCCACGCCGGCCTGTTCGCAGGCAAAGAGCGTGCCGGTGCGGCCCCAGCCGGTCATCACTTCATCCACGATGAAGAGCACATCATGCTGCGCACAAATTTCGGCAAAGGCGCGGAGTGTTTCGGGTGGATAGAAGAGCATCCCGCCGGCCCCGAGCACCAGCGGCTCGACGATGAACGCGGCGGGCTTCTCGCCCGTCCGGCACAGCCGTTCCAGTGCATCGAGACTGGCCTGCACCTGCCCTTGCGCGGGAAAGGGCACCGTCTCCACGTTGAACAACAGCGGCGCATAAGCACGATTGAACACGCCGCGCTCGCCCACCGACATCGTGCCGATCGTGTCGCCATGATAGCTATGCTCGAGCACCAGCAGGCGGTGCCGCGCCTCGCCGCGATTGTGCCAATGGCCGAGCGCCATTTTGAGCGCCACCTCGACAGCCGTCGACCCACTGTCCGAGAAGAATACATGGTCGAGGCCGGGCGGGGTCAGCGCCACCAACGACCGGGCCAGCGCCTCCGCCTGCGGATGGGTGTAGCCCGCGAAGATCATCTGATCGAGCGTGCCCGCCTGCGCCGCGATGGCCGCCGCGATGCGCGGTTCGCAATGGCCGTGGGTGATGACCCACCAGCTTGAGATGCCGTCGAGCAGCCGATGGCCGTCATCGCAGGTCAGCCACGCGCCGCAGGCCGAGACGATCTGCGGGATCGGCTCGCCAAGCCCATGCTGGGTAAAGGGATGCCAGACCGGGGAGGTCATGACGGCCCACCCAGGGCCATCCGCACGGCAGCCAGATCGATATGCGCGTGCATGGCCTGCCGCAGATGCGCCGCATCGAGCGGGTCCAGCATCGGCAGACGGCCGAAGCTGCGCACGCCCGTCAGCGCCGGCACGATCGCCTCATTATCAGGATGTACCTCCCCGACGAAGATCAGCCCGGCAATGGCGATGGACCGCGCTTTCAGCGCCTCGATGCTCAGCAGGCTGTGGTTGATCGTGCCGAGCCCCGTCCTCGCGACGAGCAACACCGGCGCGCCCCAGCCCGCGAACAGGTCGATCATCAGCATCGACGGATCGCGGCGGACGGGCACCATCAGGCCCCCGGCCCCCTCGACGATCAGGGGACGCGCAGGTGGGAGGGTTAGACGGGACGGGTCCAGCACAAGCCCCTCCCGCTCGGCGGCCAGATGCGGCGAGGCCGGGAGCGCGAGCCGATACGCCTCCGGGAGGCACTGGCCCGGCGCAACGCCGAGCGTCACCGCATCCGAACTGTCCGTGCCATCGGCCGTGCCGGCCTGGATCGGCTTCCAGTAGGAAGCGCCCAGAGCCGCAGCGAGACCGGCCGCAACCACCGTTTTGCCGATGCCGGTATCTGTGCCCGAGACGATGAGGGCGCCGCTCATGCCGGCACCTGTCCGAGCGCTTGCTGCAACGCTTCCCCCAGTTCTGCGATGATCTGCTCATCGACATTCAGCGTGAGCGACACGCGCAGGCGCGCGGTGCCGCGCGGCACCGTGGGCGGGCGAATACCGCGCACATCGAACCCGGCCTGCTGCAGCAAGGCCGCAACCTGCATCGTCCGCGCATCGTCCCCCAGCACGATCGGCAGGACCTGGCTGGCAGGCGCGGGAAGCCCCAGCGGCGCGCATAAATGCTGCGCAGCATGGTCGATCAGATCGCTCAGGCGCGCGCGCAGATCGTCGCCCTCCAGACCGCGCGCCAGCGCGGCCTGCACCGCAACCGCCATCAGCGGCGATGGCGCCGTCGAGAAGACGAAGCTGCGCCCGCGATTGACCAGCAGATCGATGATCGGCCGGGCGGCCGTCACCAGCGCCCCCTCCGCGCCCAGCCCCTTGCCGCAGGTGTGGAGCGCAATGACATTTTCCGCCGGCTCAAGATGCGCGCCCAGGCCCCGCCCGCCCGGCCCGTGAACGGCGGTGGCGTGCGCCTCGTCCAGCACCAGCATCGCATCATGCCGCGCAGCGACGGCAGCAAGGTCATCGACCGGCGCCCTGTCACCGTCCATGGAATAGAGCGTTTCGGCGACGATCCACACCCGCCCAGTGCCCCCCTCGCGCCGCCAGCCGGCAATGGAGTCGGCAAAGGCGTCGGCATCGTTATGCTGCGCGAGCACGGAGCGGGCCTTGCCGAGCTTCATCCCGTCATGGGCACTGGCATGAATGAGCGAATCCGCGACGACAAGATCGCCTGGCCCCGGCAGGCCGGCAAGAATGGCGATGTTCGCGGCAAAGCCATTGGCCAGAAACAAAGCCGCCTCGCTGCCGAATATCTGCGCGGCCTGCGCCTCCAGCGCCTCATGCTCCGGCGCATTGCCGCGCAGCAGCCGCGACCCGCCCGACCCGACCGGCACACCCCGCGCCAGCGCATCGGCCACCGCAGCCGCAATCGCCGGGTCGCTAGCAAGGCCGAGATAGTCGTTAGATGCAAAATCATGGCCCGCGCGCGGCATAAGGCGCCGCCGGCGCGCGCGACGCTCCAAAGCGTCAAGCTGGGACTGGAAGGAGGCAAGCGCAGAAGACATGGCGGGCGCTATAGCGTCGGCGCCTCCGGCTCGCCAGCATCGCGGAGAGGGCCCATCGGCCAAGACGTGAAAAGCCCGCCCGGACAAGATCCGGACGGGCTTTCCTCCTCTCCCGTTTCCGGGATGTGCGCCGGGATCTTTACATCGCCCCGTGCGCCAGTGCGGCGAGCAGAAGCAGCGCCACGATATTGGTGATCTTGATCATCGGGTTGACCGCCGGACCGGCCGTATCCTTGTAGGGATCGCCGACCGTGTCGCCCGTCACGGCAGCCTTGTGGGCCTCGGAGCCCTTGCCGCCATGATGGCCATCCTCGATATATTTCTTGGCATTATCCCAGGCGCCGCCGCCACTGGTCATCGAGATAGCGACGAACAGGCCGGAAACGATGACACCGAGCAGCAGCGCGCCCAGTGAAGCAAAGCCCTGCGCCTGCCCGGCCACGGCGGTGATGATGAAGTAGACCGCAATGGGCGTCAGCACCGGCAGCAGCGAGGGAATGATCATTTCCTTGATCGCCGCCTTGGTCACGATGTCCACGGTGCGGGCATAATTGGGTCGGGACGTGCCCGCCATGATGCCCGAATCGCTGCGGAACTGCTCACGCACATCCTCGACCACCGCGCCCGCTGCCCGGCCCACGGCAGTCATGCCGAATGCACCGAAGAGATAGGGCAGCAGCGCCCCCAGCAGCAGACCCACGATGACGTAGGGATTGCTCAGCGAGAAATCGACCGCGATGTCCGGAAAGTAGATTTCCAGATCCGCCGTGTACGCCCCGAACAGCACCAGTGCGGCCAGCGCCGCCGAACCGATGGCATAGCCCTTGGTCACCGCCTTGGTGGTGTTACCCACGGCATCGAGCGCATCGGTGCGGTGGCGCACATCATCGGGCAAGCCCGCCATTTCCGCGATGCCGCCGGCATTGTCGGTCACCGGGCCATAGGCATCGAGCGCGACGACCATGCCGGCCAATGCGAGCAGCGAGGTAGCCGCGAAGGCCACGCCGATGATCCCGGCGATCTGGTAGGTCGCGATCACCGCGATCGTGATGACCAACGTCGGCAGCGCCGTCGATTCCAGGCTGATCGCCAGACCCTGGATCACATTGGTGCCATGGCCTGTGACGCTCGCCTTCGCGATGGACTTGACCGGGCGATAGTTAGTGCCGGTGTAATATTCCGTGATCCACACCAGCAGGCCGGTGACGATCAGGCCGATCAACATGCACCAGAACAGCGCCATGCCGGTATAGCCACCGGTGCCATCCAGCCCCGCGCCGATCGCCATATCCATGTCGCCCAGCACGCGCCAGGTGACGTACCAGATGCCGCCGACCGAGAGCACCGCCGTCATCCAGAAGCCCTTATAGAGCGCGCCCATGATGTTCTGCGACTTGCCCAGCCGCACGAAATAGGTGCCGATGATCGAGGTGATGATGCAGATGCCGCCGACGACCAGCGGCAGTGACATCAGCGCCATGAGTTGCGCAGACGGCGCATCGACCAGCAGCGCGATGGAGACCATGGTGAGGCCGAGCGTCACCACATAGGTCTCGAACAGATCGGCGGCCATGCCGGCGCAGTCGCCGACATTGTCGCCGACATTGTCCGCAATGACCGCCGGATTGCGCGGATCGTCCTCGGGAATGCCGGCCTCGACCTTGCCGACGAGATCGGCGCCCACATCGGCCGCTTTGGTGAAGATGCCGCCGCCCAGACGCGCGAAGATGGAGATGAGCGAGGCGCCAAAAGCCAGCGCGGTCAGCGCGGCGATGATCGAGCGATCATTGGGCGCGAGGCCGCCCGGACCGGTCAGATACCAGAACGTCCCGGCGATGGAGAGCAGGCCGAGGCCGGCCACGAGCATGCCGGTCACCGCGCCGGACCGGAAGGCCAGCGTCAGCCCGCCCTGCAGGGATTCGCTCGCGGCCTGCGCGGTGCGGACATTGGCCCGCACGGAAATGTTCATGCCGACATAACCGGCGACGCCCGAGAGCACCGCGCCGATCAGGAACGAGACGGTGGAGAGCAGGCCGAGCGTGAAGAAGAGAATGATGGCGACGATGACGCCGACGATAGCGATGGTGGTATATTGTCGCCCGAGATAGGCTTTGGCGCCTTCCTGAATGGCACCCGCAATTTCCTGCATCCTGGCACTACCGGCCGGCGCGCTCAGCACCTGGCGACTGGTCACCAGACCATAGATCACGGCAAGCAGGCCGCAACCAATGGCGATCAAGACCGAGGTCATATCGCGTTCTCCCCTGTGACGGTGCCCGGGCGTTGACCGCCCATGTTCGGCTTTGGAGCGGAAGGTAAAGCGCTCTCCCGTGCCGTCAAGCGGTTAAACGGAAGGGGCGGGATCGGGACTATGCGTCCGTTCGCATCGAGCGAAGTCGAGATGCCGCAAGCGCCGCCCGCTGGGCGGGGTGTCTCGACTTCAGCTTACGGCTGAAGTTTATCCTGAGCGCCCGCCCTGCGGGCAGTCGAAGGGCTCGACACGAACGGGGCATCGGCCTTGCAATCGGCCCAGCGGCCGCGTCCACCTCCTAGTCGGTTCGTCCTGAGTAGCCATTGAGCCTGCCAAAATGGCGTATCGAAGGACTGCTCAGGGCGCGATGCTTCGATACGGCGCTTCGATACGCGCCACGGCGCTACTCAGAGCCTACTCAGCAGGAACGGAAGCTGGAGCGCGACCATCAGCCGTGCTCGTAGCCCAGCCGCGCCGGCAACGGCACTGCCTTGCCATCAAGGCGCAGCGTCAACCCCTCGCCATGCTTGAACCGCCCGACCTCCAGCAGTCCGCGCGGCGGCGCCAGCGTGCCGGGCAAGGCAACGAGCAACACATAATCATCGCCAGCCGTCGCAGCAGCAAGCCGCGCCTCGATGCCGTTCCCGCGCAGCGACACATAGGCATCGGACAGCGGCACCTGATTGATCTCCACCGCGCAATCGCTGGCCAGCGCCATACGTTGCGCATCAATGAGCAGCCCGTCGGAGACGTCCATCATCGCATGGGCCTGCGACGAGAGCGTCTGCCCGAGCGTGATGTGCGGCGTGGGCACGCGATAGGCGCGGATCAACTCCGCCGGCTCCTTCAACCCCTCAGCGAGCAGCGCCAACCCGGCGCCCGCATCGCCAATCGGGCCGGAAACGAACAAGCGGTCGCCCGGTCGCGCGCCGGTGCGCGCCGGCACCTGTTCATGCGCGGGCACCTCGCCCATGGCGGTCAGGCTAAGCACGCGCGGCGCGCCCGCCGGCAGCTTTACGGTATCGCCGCCAATGAGGTGCATGCCGAAACTGCGCAGCGCCCGCCCCAGCCCATCGAGGAACCCCTCGTCCCAGCGGGGCTGACCGGTCAATCCGTAGTTCAGCAGGCAGGCAACAGGCACCGCGCCCTTGGAGGCGAGATCGGAGAGATTGACCGCCGCCAGCTTCCATCCGACGGTTTCGGGCGGATCGTCGGCGCGGAAATGCACGCCTTCGACCATCGTGTCGCTGGTGATGACGAGTTGCTGCCCCATGGTGGGCATCACCGCCACATCGTCCATCAGGCCGCGCGCCGCGGGGTCGCTCGCCATGGCGCGCAGACGGCGGAGAAGGTCCGCCTCGCCGCTCATCTCAGGTGCGCACGCTCTTGGCGATGCCGTCGAGCAGGCCGTTGACGAAGCCGGCCTCCCGCTTGTCATAGAAGGCGTGGGCGACATCGACATATTCGCTGATGACGCTCGCCGTCGGCACGTCGGCGCGAGCGATTAGTTCATAGGTGCCGGCGCGCAGGATCTGCCGCATCGGCTTGTCGAGGCGCTCCATCGACCAGCCCTTGGCCAGCCGGTCGATGATATGCTGGTCGATCTCGTCGCGGCGCGCGTCCACGCCCTTCACCACATCATCGAAGAAGGCCTGTTCGGCCGGGTGATAGGTCACGTCCTCGATGGTTGCGCCAAGGCGGTGCTGATGGAACTCGTGGAGGAGCAGCGGCAACGGCGTGCTTTCCATCTCCTGCTGGTAGAGCGCCTGCACGGCCGCTAGCCGCGCCGCAGAGCGGGACTTTGATTTCGTTGGCTTCATTGCGTCCTTCATATCGGTTCGGGCGCGCGATGGATACGGGATTTCACCATCCCGTTCCGCGCGCCCCTGCATCGGGTCTGTCTATTTCAGCCGCACCGCCACGCTGGCCGCGTGGGCCGGCAGCCCCTCCGCCTGCGCCAGCGCCAGCGCTGCCGGGCCGATGGCGCCGATGGCCCGCGCATCGAGCTGCAGGAAACTGGTGCGCTTCATGAAGTCCAGCACGGAAAGCCCGGAGGAGAAGCGCGCGCGGCGCCCGGTCGGCAGCACATGGTTCGGCCCGGCGACATAATCGCCGATTGCCTCCGGCGTCATCCGGCCCATGAACACCGATCCGGCATGGCGCACCTTGTCGAACAGCGGCTGCGGATCGTCCACGGCCAGTTCGAGGTGCTCGGGCGCCAGCCGGTCGACCAGCGGCAGCGCGGCCTCAAGGTCCGGCACCAGGATGATCGCGCCATTATTGGTCCAGCTCACCCGCGCGCGAGCGCCGGTTTCGAGCCGATTGAGCCAGTCCTCGACCGACGCGGCCACCGCCTTGGCAAAGGCCGCATCGTCAGTGAACAGGATCGACTGGCTGGTCTCGTCATGCTCCGACTGGCTGAGCAGATCGGCAGCGATCCATTCGGGATCGTTCTTGCCGTCCGCGACCACCACGATCTCGCTCGGCCCCGCCACCATGTCGATGCCGACAACGCCGTAAACCTGCCTCTTGGCTTCCGCGACCCAGGCATTGCCCGGCCCGACGATCACGTCCACCGGCTTGATCCGCGCCGTACCATAAGCCAGCGCAGCGACGGCCTGCGCGCCACCGACGCGCCAGATTTCGCTCACGCCAGCGATGTGCGCCGCCGCCAGTACGGCAGGGTTGAGCTGCCCGCCCGGCGTCGGCGACATCATCACGATGCGCTCGACCCCCGCCACCTTGGCCGGAATCGCATTCATCAGCAGCGAGCTGGGATAGGCGGCCAGCCCGCCCGGCACGTAGATGCCTGCCGCTTCCACAGCGTTCCACCGCGCGCCGAGCCGCACGCCGGCCTCGTCGGTCCAGCCGGCATCTTCCGGCTTCTGCTTTGCGTGATAGGTGGCGATCCGCTCAGCGGCGAGATTGAGCGCATCGCGCAGCGGCGCATCGATCTGCGCATAGGCCTGGGCGCATTGTTCGGCGCTGATCGACCAACCCTGCGCATCAAGATCGAAACGGTCGAACCGCGCGGTCAGGTCGGCCAGCGCGGAGTCCCCCTCGGCCCGCACGCGCCGGACGATATCGCGCACAGCCTGTGCGACATCCTCATCCGCCTCGCGCCGGGCGTTGACCAGCGCCTCGAACTGCGCAGCGAACCCCGCATCACGGGCATCCAGCTCAAGCGGCACGGCTGGCCTCCACGGCAGCGCGGAAGCGCTCGACCATTGGCACCAGCTCGGCAGCGCGCATCTTCATCGCCGCCCGGTTGACGATGAGTCGCGCGGAAATGTCCATGATCTTCGCGGTTTCAACGAGGCCATTGGCCTTGAGCGTCGCGCCGGACGAGACCAGATCGACGATCCGCCGCGCCAGCCCGAGCGAGGGCGCCAGTTCCATCGCGCCATTCAGCTTCACGCACTCGGCCTGGATGCCCAGCGCCTCATAATGCGCGCGGGTGAGATGCGGATATTTGGTCGCGACGCGGACATGGCTGGCCGCCCCGAGCACCTCGGGCACCGCATCGGCCGGCTCGGCGACAGACAGGCGGCAATGGCCAATATCGAGATCGACCGGCGCATAAAGCTCGGAATAGCCGAACTCGGCGATCACGTCCGATCCCACGATGCCGACCTGCGCCGCGCCATGCGCGACGAAGGTCGCCACATCGAACGCGCGCACGCGGATGATGGACAGGCCCTCGACATTGGTCGCGAACCGCAGCGCCCGGCTTTCCTTCTTATGGAACTCCGCCTCGGGCTCGATGCCCGCGCGCGCCAGCAGCGGCAGGGCCTCTTCGAGAATGCGTCCCTTGGGAATGGCGAATGTGATGGAGCGGCTCATAGCCGGCGCGCTTTAGGCCCTCACGCGCGAAACTGCAATTGCGGGCCGCATTCGCTCCTCAAGGCAACGGATTGGCGCCCGAGGCATTGGTCAAAGAGATAAGAAGGAGACTGATGACATGGGTAAAGGTATCTTGCTGTGGCTGATCGGGATCCCGATTCCCATCATCATCCTGCTCTACCTGCTCTTCTGACCTGAAGACCATGAAGGCGGACCGATGCCGGACAGGAAGCTCCGTCCGGCGTCGATCTGCCTTTTTCCTTACGAAAGCATGCTGGCGCGCCAACGCGCGCCCCGCCTGTCCTCAATCCTCGAACGGATCGCGCACCAGGATTGTGTCCTCACGCTGCGGTGAGGTCGAGACGCTGGCGACCGGGCATTCGATCAGCTCTTCGATGCGGCGGATATATTTGATGGCCTGCGCCGGGAGGTCCGCCCAGGAGCGGGCGCCGACGGTGGTGCCTTCCCAGCCCTCCATCTCTTCATACACCGGCTCGACTGCGGCCTGATCGGCCGCGTGCGCGGGCAGATAATCGATGATTTCGCCATTCAACCGGTAGCCGGTGCAGATTTTGATCGTCTCGAACCCGTCGAGCACGTCGATCTTGGTGAGGGCAATGCCGGTGACGCCGGAAAGCGCGCAGGTCTGGCGGACCAGCACCGCGTCGAACCAGCCGCAGCGGCGCTTGCGGGCCGTGACGGTGCCAAATTCATGGCCGCGCTGACCGAGACGCTCGCCGGTCTCGTCCACCAGCTCGGTCGGGAACGGGCCGGAGCCAACGCGCGTGGTGTAGGCCTTCACGATCCCCAGCACGAAGCCCGCCGCACTCGGCCCCATGCCGGAGCCCGAGGCGACCGTGCCGCTCACCGTGTTGGAGCTGGTGACGAACGGGTAGGTGCCGTGGTCCACATCGAGCAGCACGCCTTGCGCGCCCTCGAACAGGATGCGCTTGCCGCCCTTGCGCACATCGCGCAGCCGCTTCCACACCGGCTCGGCGAACTGCAGCACGAAGGGCGCGATCTCGCGCAGATCGGCGATCAGCTTGGTCCGATCGATGGGGGGCTCGCCAAAGCCGGCGCGCAGCGCATCATGATGGGCGCAGAGCCGATCGAGCTGCGGCTCCAGCGAATCAAGATGAGCGAGATCGCAGACCCGGATCGCACGGCGGCCGACCTTGTCTTCATAAGCCGGGCCGATGCCACGGCCCGTGGTGCCGATCTTGCCCTTGCCGGCCGCCGTCTCGCGTAGGCCGTCAAGATCGCGGT
The DNA here is from genome assembly GCF_025961995.1 of Sphingobium sp. B8D3A. Classification (NCBI taxonomy): domain Bacteria; kingdom Pseudomonadati; phylum Pseudomonadota; class Alphaproteobacteria; order Sphingomonadales; family Sphingobiaceae; genus Sphingobium; species Sphingobium sp. B8D3A. The sequence continues at coordinate 3,549,102 of NZ_JAOQOS010000001.1, forward strand.
GGATCGGCAGGATGAGCGGGCAATTGTCGGCGACGGCGAAATTGTCGCGCGTCACATGCACGCCCTGCCCCTGCAGCTTCTCGATCTCGGCCTTGAGCGCCCAAGGATCGAGCACCACGCCATTGCCGATGATGGAGAGCGTGCCAGTGACGATGCCGGAGGGCACGAGGCTGATCTTGTAGACCTGCTCGCCGACGACGAGCGTATGCCCGGCATTGTGACCGCCCTGGAAGCGCACGACGCAATCGGCGCGGCTGGCCAGCCAATCGACAATCTTGCCTTTGCCTTCATCGCCCCACTGGGCGCCGATCACGGTTACATTTGCCATGGATACACGTCTCCGCCTGCCGGGCGGATCGCGACCACCCTTCGACAGGACTCGGTGGTCGGACTGGATCAAAGCGGGCGCGCCATCGCACCCGGTCCGGGGCGCCCGTTAGCCGCTCGACGGACCTCCCGTCAAGGCAGGTGCGGCGAGCAGGCATGGCAGGAGATCGGGCAATTCACCCATGGCGAACATCCGTTCATCGCATTGTAAGGCAAAGTTCCCGATCAAAAGGCCTGGCATTTTTGAAAGTCAGGCTCATGATTCGCTCTCATTTACCTCGCGTCACGCTCATCGCCGCAATCGCGGCCACGGTCGGTGTTACCAGCCTGCCCGCCGATGCAAGCCTGCGCGATCGCATTCGCGAGCGCATGGCCGGGCGGATGCAGCAGGATATCGCAGCCGACAAGACGGTGGACGGGCGCGAAATGGCCTATGGGCGCGACCCGGCGCAGACCCTCGCCTTCTGGCCCGCTGTTGGGCAGAGGTCCGCGCCGGTGCCACTCGTCATCTTCGTGCATGGCGGCGGATGGCAGCATGGCAACAAGACCAATGCCACGGGCCAGCGCAAGGTCGCGCATCTGACGGCGCAGGGCTATGCGCTCGCCTCCATCGACTACCGGCTGGTGCCGCAGGCGACGGTCGAGCAGCAGGCGGCGGATGTGGCCAGCGCCCTCGCCTATGTCATCGCCAACGCGGACAAGCTGAACATCGACCCCCGGCGGATCCTGCTGATGGGGCACAGCGCGGGCGCGCATCTCGTCGCTTTGGTGGGCACGGACCCGCGCTATCTGCGCGAGGCCGGTCTGGCACCAGATGCCGCCGCCGGCATCGTGGCGCTGGATGGCGCCGCATATGACGTGCCGGCCCAAATGAAGTCCGGGCCGCGCATCATGGGCAAGACCTACACAGAGGCCTTCGGCAACGATCCGGCCCGGCAGAGGGCTCTCTCTCCGACGCTGCACGCCGCTGCGCCCAATGCGCCGGCCTTCCTCATCTTCCATGTCGACCGCGAGGATGGCACCGCGCAGGCCCGCGCGCTGGCCGAGGCTCTGCGAAAGGCCGGAACGCCGGTGCAGGTCGACCGGTTCGAGGGCAAAGGCCTGCAGGGCCACATGGAAATCAATCGCCGGCTGGGCGACCCGGATTATCCCGCCACGCCGGTGCTCGACAAGTGGCTCAAGGCGCTCTTCGCGCGCTGAGCGCGGCATAAGCCGGCGATAAGGGTCGCAATCGCGGTCGCGCCGGCCTATCATGCCCGCCCTAGCAAGAACGCCCCGGAGATAGACCCATGCGTGTTTTCCTGATCGGCCTGGCCACGCTCTCGCTCGCTGCCTGTGGCGGCGGCGCCAGCCAACAGAATAGCGCAGGCGCAGCCAACAATGCCGCGCTGGCCAGCAATGCGATGGACAATGCCGCCAACGCGATCGACCATGTCGCGGCCATCGAAAACCTCTCCGAAACGCAGCAGCAGGCGGTCTTCCTGCGCGCCATTCGCGATGCCGATATTTCGTGCCGCGACGTCACGAAGGTCGAGCGGCTTGAGCCGGAAGGCGGCGTGCCCACCTGGCGCGCCCAGTGCGATCAGGGCGATGCTCATCTCATCATGGTCCAGCCCGACGGCAATGCGCAGGTCATGTCGCGCCCCACGCGCTGACCGCGCCCTGCCGGCTGGGTCGTCAGCCAGGCCATTGCACTTTGCCGATGAATCTCTAGCATCCTGAGCGGCCGGACAATCAAGCCGCAGGGGACGCGTCATCAGCCTGATATTGAGCGAGAGCAAGCGGCTGCGCATCGGCAGCATGATGACCTTCTACGTGGCGCAGGGGCTTCCGCTCGGGCTTTTCCTGACCGCGGTGGCAGCCTGGCTTGCCTCCAACCAGATGCCGCCTGCCGCCATCGCCTCGCTGGTGGCGACCGCCTATCTGCCGTGGAGCTTCAAGTTCATCGGCGCGGCGCTGATGGATCGTTATGCCTATCTGCCGATGGGACGGCGGCGCGCCTGGCTGATCGGCTCCCAGGCCGTCATCCTGATCGGCCTCACCGTCGCCGCGATTGCTGCGCCGGGGCCGCAGGATCTCGGCCTCATCACCGTGCTCGGCGTTCTCATCTTCTCCGGCGGCGCCATTCAGGACGTGGCAGTCGATGGCCTCGCGGTCGATATTCTCCCGGATGAAGAGCAGGGAACGGCCAGCGCCTTCATGTTCGGCGGACAGGCGCTGGGCATGGCCATTGGTGGCGCGATGGGGGGCTATCTGCTCCAGCATTATGGCGCCGCGATCGCCTTTGCCGCCTTCCTGCCCTTCAATGCCGGCTTCCTGCTGCTCGCTCTGGTGCTGCGCGAGCGGCCGGGCGAGAAGCTGCTGCCATGGACAAAAGGCCGCGCCTCGGCCGAGGCGCTGAGCGCCCACGGCCTGCCCTGGCTGCGCATCCTCGCCATCACCTTCCGCTCGATGATCAAGCGCGACAGTCTGGTGCTGCTCGCCGCCAGCGTGCTTGGCCGCGCGGTGGGTGGGGCATTCACTGCCTTCTGGCCGGTCTTCGCGACCACACAGGCGAATTTCAGCACCAGCAGCTATTCGGGGATGGTCGCCACGGTCGGCCTGTTGGTGTCGATCTCCTGCATGGGCGTCGGCTCCCTCCTCGTCGGGAAGATCGGGCCCCGCCGCGCGACCGTCATCACCTATGCCGGCTATGCCGTCATGTCGCTGGTCTTCCTGCTCTCGCCCGAGGTCGCGATGATCGGCACCGTCTTCGTGCTGCTCTCCATCGGGCGCGAGGCGACGGACATTCTGACGTCGATCAGCTCCAACCCGCTGCGGATGCGCCTGTCCGACAAGCGGGTCGGCGCCACCCAGTTCACGATCTATAATTCGCTGTCCAACCTGCCGGTCGCGCTGGGCGCCAGCCTTTATGCGTGGATCTATGGCGCGAGCGGCCTTGCCTGGCTGATGGGCATCCTGATCGCAATGACGGTGCTGAGCTGCGTCATCTTCGCCATGCTGCGCATCGGTGAAGTGGCTGACACGCCCGCCTCCAATGAGGACGACCTCATCCCGGTGATCAACTAACCGGCCACGGGCGTGCCGGCCAGATCGTCAGGCCGCCTCGTAAAATGTCCGGTAGGTATGCAGTTCATGCACACCGGTGACGATACCAAAACGGTTCATATACTCCTCCGCCTCGCGCGCCGCCTCGCGGAAATCATAGGTCGCGCCGATGGGCTTGGTGTGACGGAGCGCCGTCCCGTCGACAACCCCGGTCTTCCAGCCTTTCTTCTCCGCAAGCACCGGCCACACCGGGTCCAACCCCCAGCCATATTTCAGCGAGGGGAAGGGAAAGACAATGTCGAACACTTCCCGGCGAAAGGCGACCAAAGGGCCGACCTCCGTAAAGTTCGTCTCGCGCACCAGCACGCCCTTGCGCCGCCGCATGATGTCCCAGCCCCAATAAGAGTAGGCGCGCTGCGCGGGGCCACAGATCTTGAGTTCGGCATATTCGGCGAGCGCAAGGAAGGTGTCCATGAACTGGTCGGGCAGCTCGACATCATCGTCGGTCATCACCACCCAGTCGAATTCGCTAAGGTCATGCCGCGCTAGGAGGACATTGGTGTTGTCCAGCTTGCCGAGATTATCGACGCCCTTGCTGTCAAAGGTGATGCGGTGTCGCTCGCTCTGCATCCGAGCATAGATTTCGCCCAGCGATTGCGGCGAGCGGTTCGATTGAACGCCGACCACGAGAACCCGCAAGCTCGGCATGGACTGGAAGTGCTGGGAAGCCCGAAAGCGGGCAATTTTGGGATCGATGGCCCGATCGTGGAAAACGTCCACCACCCGGCCTGAGAGATTCCTCGCGGTTCGACTCGCCCGACCCTTGATCCTCTTCAAAATTGCCATGCACGCACTCCCGCAAACCGTCACTCGCCCTACGACATGGGAGTTGACGTTTTATTCACGGCAAAACGCACAGGACCGTCAGCCCGCCTCGTAAAATGTCCGATAGGTGTGCAGCACATGCACGCCGGTAACGATGCCGAAGCGGTTCATATACTCCTCCGCCTCGCGCGCCGCCTCGCGGAAATCATAGGTCGCGCCGATGGGCTTGGTGTGTCGGAGCGCCGTGCCGTCGACGACCCCGGTCTTCCAGCCTTCCTTCTCCGCAAGCACCGGCCAGACGGTGTTGACGCCCCAACCATATTTCAGCGAGGGGAAGGGAAAGACGATGTCGAACACTTCGCGGCGGAAGGCGACCAGCGGACCGACCTCCGCGAAGTTCGTCTCGCGCACCAGTACACCCTTGCGACGGCGCATGATCTCGCGGCTCCAATAAGAATAGCCGCGCTGCGCCGGGCCACAGATCTTCAGCTCGGCATATTCGGCGAGCGCCAGGAAGGTGTCCATGAACTGGTCGGGCAGTTCGATATCGTCATCGGTCATCACCACCCAGTCAAACGCGTTGAGATCATGCCGCGCCAAGAGGACGTTGGTGTTGTCCAGCTTGCCGAGATTATCGACGCCCTTGCTGTCGAAGGTGATGCGATGACGGTCGCTCTGCATCCGGCCATAGATTTCGCCGAGCGATTGCGGCGAGCGGTTCGATTGAACGCCGACCACGAGAACCCGCAAGCTCGGCATCGACTGGAAGTGCTCGGAAGCCCGAAAGCGGGCGATTTTGGGATCGATCGCCCGATCGTGAAAAACATCCACCACCCGACCTGAAAGGTTCCTGGCGATCCGACTCGCCCGACCCTTGATCCTTTTCAAAATTGCCATGGACGCACTCCGCAAGCCGCCACTCACCTCTAAGCCATGGGAGTTGACGTTTTGTTTCACGGTAGGGCTCGCGGCCCTTATGCGATGGCCATCTCCGCGCCTTCCGTTTCCGCGATCCAGCCGCCGCCAAGCACCCGGTCGCCATCGTAGAGCACTGCCGCCTGACCCGGCGCCACGCCAAATTCTTCGCTCTCGAAGATCAGCCGGTCGCCATCCAGGCGGGCGGGAACGGGACGGGCCATGGACCGCACCTTGGCGCTCAAGCTTCCACGGAACGTCCCGCCGAGCCAGTTGATCTCGTCAAGGCGCGCGGCGCGCACGGCCAGTGCCGCCTTCGGCCCGACGATCACCCGGCGCTGCGCTGCATCAAGCCGCACGACATAGAGCGGTTCTGCGAGGCCGCCGATCTCCAGCCCACGCCGCTGGCCGACTGTATAATGGATCAGGCCCTTATGCGGCCCCAGCACGCGGCCATCGACATGGACGATGTCCCCCGCATCATCGGCTTTGGGCCGGATTTTCCGCACCACGCCGGCATAGTCGCCATCCGGCACGAAGCAGATGTCCTGACTGTCCGGCTTGAGCGCGACGCCCAGCCCGAGTTCTGCCGCGATCTGCCGGACGACCGGCTTTTCCATGCCACCGAGCGGAAAGCGCAGATAATCGAGCTGATCCTGCGTCGTTGCGAACAGAAAATAGCTCTGATCCCGCGCGGGATCGACAGCGCGATGCAGCTCAGCCCCGGCAGGGCCTACCACGCGCCGGACATAATGGCCGGTGGCCAGGCAATCGGCACCAAGATCGCGGGCCAGCGCGAACAGGTCGGTGAACTTGACGCCCATATTGCAGCGGACACACGGAATGGGCGTGCGGCCGGCCAGATACTCATCAGCGAAGCGGTCCATTACGCTTTCGCGGAAGCGGCTTTCATAATCGAAGACATAATGCGCGATGCCGAGCTTGTCTGCGACCGCCCGCGCATCGCGAATATCCTGCCCGGCGCAGCAGCTTCCCGTCCGCCCCACGGCGGCGCCATGATCGTAAAGCTGCAGCGTGATGCCGATGGTTTCCGCGCCCGACCGTGCGGCCAGCGCCGCGACCACGCTGGAATCCACGCCGCCGGACATGGCAACGACGATCCGCTTGCGCTGCAAAGGGGTTGGAAGCTGAAAAAGTCCGTCCATTGGCGCCATATAAGCGCATTGGGGCGCAGCGACCAGCACCCGCAACCGATGACCAGCGAGTAAAGACCGTCCGTCGCGGTCTATGCACCGGTAATCTCACCTAACAACCTGTCACCACGGCCTTTACGAGCGCTTATCTTTTGGCTGCTAGCAGGGTGGCCATGGACATAAGTGCCAACCTCGATGATCAGGCCCTGCCTGTCGCCCTGGCAAGTGGACGCAGCCCCCGGATTCCGGATCTGCGCCTGCTGCTCACGGTTCACGCCGCGCGCCAGGATACGACACCGACGGCCCGGGCCATTCGTGAAGCCGATCTTCCGGTCGTGCTTGCGGATGAGCCGTCACGGCTGAGCCTGATCTTTGCATCGGACACACCGAGCCCCGCAGCGCTGCGACGCGCGGCGGGATCGTTCAATGCATCCGTGGCGGCATTCATGGCGGTGGGGACCAATGGTGAAGGCGCCGTTCACTCTGGCGGTTAGCCGGAGTGAAAAGCTTTGGGGTCAACATCATGAGCAAGAAGACCGTGTCAGACCGATCCCCGTCGGTGAATGAGGAAAGAATGATCGAGAACCAGAAGATTCGCCCTGCTCAAGTCGTCGGCCCTCTCGGTGAGCCGCTGACGCTTGACTCGCTGCCGCCGCCATCGACCACGCGTTGGGTCGTTCGGCGCAAGGCGGAAGTCGTGGCGGCCGTCAATGGCGGCCTGCTGACAGTGGACGAAGCCTGTGCGCGTTACGATCTGACGCTCGAGGAATTCGCCAGCTGGCAGCGCGCGGTGGACCGGTCCGGCATGCCGGGGCTGCGGGTCACGCGGATCCAGCATTACAAGTCGCTTTACGAGCGCCAACAGCGCTTCTGAGGCAGCGCGGGGCCTAGCCCCCCGCGCTCAAAGAAACAGGCCCGCCCGAGCGATCGGCGCGGGCCTTTCTTTATGCGCGATTTTGTGACGACTTTGCTTTGGGGCGGCGCCTGCGGCGCCAAAACCACGCGGCGGTCATCATCGCCAGCCCGGGCAGCCAGATCAGCAGCAGTTCGGAGTAGACCGTCTCCAGCCCGCGCGCCGAGAAGAAGCGCGCGCCGATCGGGGAGACGCGGATCGGCTGCCAGTCGAGGAACAGCAGCTGATGGTCGAACGGCCATAACAGCATCACGCCCTGGCCGCCATCTGTCAGCATATCGAGCAGAGGATGGGACACTGCGCAGGCGAACAGAAAGGCAAAGGCCGCTGGATGTCGCGCGCGCGGCCAGACCAGGGCGATCAGGCCGGCCACGCCGAGCGCAAACGCCAGCGAATGGGAGAAACCCCGATGCCCCCATTGGCTGGCATAGCCAATGCCGAGAGGAAAGCCGATCACATCGAGATCCGGCAGGGCAGCGAGCGCACCACCGATGATGACAAGGGCTGGCGCAATCCGGCGCGGGCCCAGCGCACCGCCGGCGAACAGGGATAGGGCGGCGTGGCTGAAGATGGTCGGCATGTCGTCTCTCTGCGCGACTTTCGGCTGTCAGCCAACCGCCATCGTCGACCCTTAATAGCCGACCGTTAGCCCCACGGACACATAACGGTCCCCGACATTGCCCTTCACGGCAACCCGGGGCAGCACCGGCATGGCGACGGTGCCATAGACGCGGGGCTCCTCGCCGCTGATCCGCGCGCCGATGCCGATGCGCAGGGACATGGGGATCTGGTATGCCGCTTCCACCCGGCCATAGGCTGCCGTGCCGCCATCGCGCAGATAAACCCCGGCGCCCGGCGTGAGGCTGAAGCCTGCAAAATCCACCGCATAACCAGCGCCCAGTTCAGCACCCCAGCGCCCATTGGCACGGGCATAGTTGCCCTCCGCCCCCAGCCCTTCTGCCTGCGCGGGGACGGCAAGGCCCGCTAGCGCAAGCGCTGTGCAGGATATCAGGGCGGTGCGAATGGTCGTCATCTTGAAAACTCCGGAGACTGGGCTCGCGTTGGCTAAGCGTGCGGTTCCGCAGCAGCAACGTTGCGGGGACGAACCGAGTCGCCGGCGCGACGGACAGACTCCGCCCCCCCGCGAGCCATCGCGCACAGTTCCGCGCGAAAAGTGGCAAGGCTCCGGGCACGCTTTTGCGTTGCAACCGTAATGATAGCCGTTACGCCTCAGGGTTCCGATGGCGATTTGAAACGGGGAAAGCATGATCGAAGCAGGCCGCCTACAGCCCCACTCTCGCCAACACGTTGAGGCGGGGGCCGCGGGGAGCGCGCCGGCATGAAGGGCAATTACTGGCGCGCCGCCAAGGCCGCGAAAGCCTGCGTGATCGTCGACGCGGAAGACTATTTCCGGTTCGCGCGGCAGGCCATGATCCGCGCCCGCAAGCGCATCATGCTGGTCGGCTGGGATTTCGATGCGCGGATCGAACTGGCGCACCGGGAAGACGGGCAACCCGATGGTCCGGAACCGACCACCATCGGCGATCTCATATACTGGCTGGTCGAGACCAATCCCGAGCTCGAAGTCTATCTGCTGCGCTGGGATCTCGGCGCCATTGGGTCGCTGTTCCGGGGCAAGACCATCTTCACCGTGGCCAAATGGGCCATCCATCCGCGCATCCATGTGAAGCTGGACGCTCATCACCCCACCGGCGGGTCGCATCATCAGAAGATCGTCGTGATCGACGATTGCTTCGCCTTTTGCGGCGGGATCGACATGACCGGCGACCGGTGGGACACGCGCGCGCATCGCGACGAGGAACCCGAGCGACATCGCCCCGGCAAAGGGCCGGCCTACATGCCCTGGCACGATGCCACGACCGCGCTGCAGGGGCCGGCGGCGGCGGCGCTGGGCGAGCATTCGCGCGACCGCTGGAAGCGGGCGACCGGGCAGACCATTGCCGGCATCCGCAGCAAGCATGACGTCTGGCCGGAAGCGCTGCCGGTGCAATTCGAGGATGTGGAGGTTCTCATCGCCCGCACGGCACCCAAAATGCCGGACCAGCGCGAGGTGACCGAGATCGAGCAGCTCTATATCGAGCAGATCGGGCGGGCGAAGCGGTGGATTTATGCCGAAAGCCAGTATTTCGCCTCCCGCCGCATCGCCGAAGCCATGGCCCGGCGGCTGGACGAGCCGGACGGGCCGGAGATCGTGATCGTCAATCCCGAGGCCGCGCAGGGCTGGCTCGAACCGCTGGCCATGGATACCGCGCGCGCCCGACTGGTGGCCGCGCTGCGGCGGCGGGACAAGCATGGCCGGTTCCGGCTCTACCATCCGGTCACGCGCGATCAGGAGCCGATCTACGTCCACGCCAAGGTGATGATCGTGGATGATATGATCCTGCGCGTCGGCTCATCCAACATGAATGCACGCTCCCTCCGGCTCGATACCGAATGCGACGTGGCCGTGGACTGCTCCCGGCCGAGCAATTCTGGATGCAGCGCCGCCATCGCGGAGGTTCGCAACGACCTGCTTGCCGAGCATCTCGATGCCAGCATCGCGCAAGTCGAGAAAAAGCTGGCCGCCAGCGGATCGCTGATCGAGACGATCGAGGCGCTCCGCTTCAAGGGCCGGAAAAACGCAAAGAGCCGTCGGCGCACGCTGGTGCCCTATGAGATTCCCGATCTCACAGGCGTCGAGGCATGGCTGGCGGACAACCAGATCCTCGACCCGGAAGGACCGGACGACATGTTCGAAGCCCTCAGCAACCGCGGCCTGCTCCGCCGCCTCTCCGGCTGGCGCCGTAGCAGGGGCTGATCCTGCGCGATCGTGAGGCGCTGCGGCGGAATCGCGAGCGCGCCAAGGAAAAGGGGCGACCTTGTGATCGCCCCCCGTCCCTTTCATCCGACTCCAACGAGCCGGCTGACCCTGCAGATCAAGCTGTGGTCTTATTTCTCCGGCGTCGCCAGAGCGCGGCGCAGGGCTTCGATGCGGGCCTTGTTGAATTGCTTGGCCTGCGGCGAGTCCGGCGCCATGGCGTCAAAGCCGTGATAAGCCGAGGGGACGACGAGCAGCTCGGTCGGCACGCCCGCCTCGGTCAGGCGGCGCGCATAATCGATATCCTCGCTCACGAAGAGATCGACCCCGCCGACGGCGATGAAGGCAGGCGGCAGACCCTTGAGCGAGGCGGCACGGGCCGGCACGGCGGCGGCGGGCACCTTGTTCGTGCCCGGCTGCTGGCCAAGGAATGACTTCCAGCCGAGCTGGTTCTGCTGCGCATCCCAGCCGACCGTGGCGATGTGCGGCGGTACCTTCACCACGCCGCCGGTGCGATCATCCAGCATCGGGTAGATGAGCACCTGGAATGCGACCGGAATTTCGCCGCGGTCGCGCGCGGTCAGCGCCAACAGCGCGGCATGGCCACCGCCGGCGCTCTCGCCCATCACGGCGATCCGCTTGGGATCGAGGCCGAGCTTGGCGGCATTGTCATGCATCCAGCGCAGGCCGGCATAATTGTCTTCGATCGATCCGGCATAAGTCGTTTCCGGCGCGAGGCGATACTCGACGGAAACGATGACCACGTTCAGTTCTTTGGCCAGCTCCTGCAGGCGGCGCACGTCGGTCGCGGCCGTGCCGAGAATGTAGCCGCCGCCATGGGTGTGCAGGATGCCGCCGCGCCAGGCGCCTTCCTGCGCGTTGATCACATACAGCTTCACCTGCGGCGCGCCGGCCGCACCGGGGATCATCTGCTCGACGACCGGAACGTCCCGGTGACGCGGCGGCGGGGGGGGCCCCATATTGCCCGACTTGCGCGACGCGCGCACCGAGTCCTCGGTCATTTGCCCCATCAGGGTCGAGTAATAGAGCGCCATGCGGGCGGCGCCGTGCAGTTCCGGCGCGACGGGCGCGAGCTTGGCCGCGTCCTCAGCGCTCAGCGGGGCCGCCGCGACGGCAGCGGGATCGGGCAGCGGCTGGGCGCTGGCCATGTGGGCCGGGCCGGTCGTGGCGAGCAGCGTCGCCACCAGCCAGGCCGAGGATCGGTTCAGAAACTTCATGAATGCGTCTCCTGTCGCATGAGTCAGATCAATGATCGCTGGCGCCGGCGGCGCCGATGCCGGTCTCGGACCGGATGCGCTGCGCGGTGTAGCCCGCGCGGTCCACCTGTGCCCGCGCGCTGCGGTCGAGCGTCGAGATCAGCCAGATGGTGAAGAAGGCCAGCGGCATCGACACCAATGTGGGCGAGGCCAGCGGGAAGATGGGGTGCGCGGCGCCAAGCTGGCCCACCCAGATCACCGGCGAGAGGATGGTCAGCGCCAGCGCAGTCAGCGTGCCGATGGCCGAGCCCCAGGCAACGCCGCGCGTCGTGCAATCCTTCCACAGGATGGAGAGCAGAAGCGCAGGGAAATTGCCCGAAGCAGCCACGGCGAAGGCCAGGCTCACCATGAACGCCACATTCTGCTTTTCGAAAGCGATCCCCAGCCCGACCGCGATCAGGGCCAGCACCAGCACGGTGATCCGCGAGAGGCGCAGTTCGGTCGCCTGGTCGACATTGCCCTTGCGGATGACCGAGGCGTAGAGATCATGCGCGATGGTCGAGGCGCCGGAAAGGGTGAGCCCGGCCACCACTGCCAATATGGTGGCGAAGGCGACCGCCGAGACGAAGCCCATGAACACCTCGCCGCCCACCGCGTCCGCGAGATGGACCGCCGCCATGTTGCTGCCGCCACGCAGCCCGCCGCTCAGGGCGTCGAGATAGGCCGGGTTACTGCCGACGAACACGATCGCGCCGAAGCCGATGATGAAGGTGAGCACATAGAAATAGCCGATCCACCCCGTCGCCCACAGCACGGAGGCGCGGGCGGTGCGGGCATCGCGCACCGTGAAGAAGCGCATGAGGATATGCGGCAGGCCAGCGGTGCCGAACATCAGCGCCATGCCGAGCGAAATGGCGGACAGCGGGTCCTTGATGAAGCCGCCGGGTGCGAGAATGCCTCGCGCGCTCGCCGCCGCTGCATCTGCGCTGGCGCCTGCGGCCAGCGCAATCGCCTGCTTGGCGGCGACGGCCTGCTCGAACAGCGTGTCCAGCGAAAAGCCGACGCGATACAGCACGGCAAGCGACATGAAGGTGGCGCAGCCGAGCAGCATGACTGCCTTGATGATCTGCACCCAGGTCGTCGCGATCATCCCGCCGAACAGCACATAAGCGGTGATCGCGAGGCCGATGATCCCGACCGCATAGGGATAGGGAATGCCGAACAGCAGCTGGATGAGCTGCCCCGCGCCGACCATCTGCGCGATCAGATAGAACAGCACGACGGTCAGCGAACTGAAGGCGGAAGAAATGCGCACCGGCGTCTGCGCGAAGCGGAACGCGACGGCATCGACAAAAGTGTAGCGGCCCAGATTGCGCAACCGCTCGGCGAGCAGGAACAGGATGATCGGCCAGCCGACCAGAAAGCCCGTGGAGTAGATCAGCCCATCATAGCCATCGGCATAGATCTGCGCGGAAATCCCGAGGAACGAGGCGGCGGACATATAGTCACCGGCAATGGCCAGACCGTTCTGCCGACCGCTGATGCCGCCGCCAGCCGTATAGAAATCGCTCGTCGTGCGCGTCCTCCGTGCGGCCCAGGCCGTGACGCCCAATGTGACGATGATGAACAGGCCGAAGGTGACCACGGCCGGCATGTTTGGGCCGGCATTGCCCGGCGTCGCCGCACGGGCGATCCCGGGCATCAACGCGCCGATGGTCACCATGAGGGCGAGCGCCGCCCAGCGCGAACCGCTCACAGGCGATGCTCCGCCCGCAACGCATCCAGCTCGGCATCGAACCGGCGGTTGGCAATCCACACATACAGGCCGGTCAGCGCGATGCCCGAGAGGATCACCGCCATTCCCAAAGGCACGCCGATGGTCGTCGTCATGCCCGGCAATGGCTGGCCAAGAATGGTGCGCCCGAACGCCACTAGGAGGATGAAGCCGAAGAAGATCGCCATCATCACGCCGCTCAAAATCCAGCCGAGGCGGCCACGAGCTTGGACGAGAGCCTGATAGTGCGGATCGCGACTGATGGCCGCAAGTTCATGATCGCCATCCAGATCCATCAGCCACTCCCCTCGCCCGCCACATTATGTGCGACAGGCTATTGTCCATCGATTGCAAGTCAATCCCTCATCCGGCGGCTGGGGACTTTATCCGCAGGGGTCGCCCAACTCTGCCCGGCCAGGTGTGCAGGATGGCCGGGCAGAGGGTTCGGGCGGCCCGAACTCGTAGGCCCGAAAGCAATTTTGCAATCGATTGCCATTCAATACACGGGAGGTTCGGCTGTGACAAGCGTGGGTTGAAATCGGCGTTGGGGCGAATTTTTATAGGAAGGTTTGCGATACGTTCGCCGGGCGATATGAGCCTCCTTCATCAACCGCCCTCTTTCAGGCTGATGAACCCATCTGCCCCAGAATTTCGACGGTGCGTTCGTCAGGGCTGTCAAACCAGCGCTCGATCGCGGCACGGAAAATCGGCCTGTCCTCAGCGCTGTTAAACAGCGTCAGTGATGACCTGAGCTTGATCGCGTCGATGGCGCCAAAGACCTGCTCAGCGCTGGAGCCATGCAGCTCCTGTAATGCGATGACGCATTCCTCATAGCGCGGGCCGAGGACCGGGTGCGCCAGATAGGCTTTGGCTTCGGCGCGCGAGCGGATCGCGAAGTGCTGCGCCGTGGGGCTGGTCCCCAGGCCCGCAATCTGCGGAAAGATGAACCACATCCAGTGCGTTCGTTTTGCACCGCTGCGGATTTCCGCGAGGGCCTGCGCGTAGCGTCCCTGCTGGGCGTCGACAAATCGGTTCAGATCGAATGGATCGCTGGTCATCCCGCACATTGGCAGTGGGAGCCTGTAAAGCCAACCTGTCCCGAGCGGTGCCGAACAGGCGGGCAGTGCCGCGCCTGTCTGCCACCCACGATAATTTGGAAGCCAATTCGCGGCTGCTGCGTTCGGCCAGCATGGGATTATCCAATCAGCAGGTGCGAAGGACGACGATGCCATGGATCGATCGGAGGAGTGGCACGTCTCTCGACGCGGCGTGCTGGTTGGCGGCTCGGCCACGGCGGCTACCATGAGCCTGAACAACGCCGATGCTCGGCAGCCCTTGCCGCAACCACGCGAGGCGATGGTCGAGGTTACCCTGAGCGTGAATGGTCAGCCGCACAGGTTCCAAACTGACACGCGCACCACATTGCTCGATGCGCTGCGCGAAGAGCTCAAACTCACCGGCACGAAAAAAGGCTGTGATCATGGTCAGTGCGGCGCCTGCACCGTGCTGGTCGACGGTGTCCGGATCAACAGCTGCCTGACGCTCGCGGTGATGCATGATGGCGACAAGGTCACCACCATCGAAGGACTGGGCACGCCGGAACAGCTGCACCCCATGCAGCGCGCCTTCGTCAAGCATGATGGCTATCAGTGCGGCTATTGCACGCCGGGCCAGATCTGCTCTGCGGTGGCCATGCTGGATGAGATTGCCGCGGGCGTGCCGAGCCATGTCACCGATGATCTGTCGGCCCAACCGCAACTCAGCAATGCGGAACTGCGCGAGCGGATGAGCGGCAATATCTGCCGCTGCGGCGCCTATTCCAACATTGCCGAGGCGATTACCGAAGTCGCGGAGGCCAAGGCATGAGGCCGTTCACCTATGAGCGCGCGACCTCGCCCGCTCAGGCCGCGACGGCCGTCTTCAGCCAGCAGGGCGCGCGCTTCATTGCCGGCGGTACGAACCTGCTGGACCTCATGAAGCTGCAGATCGAAACGCCGACCCATCTGGTCGATGTCCAGGATCTGAAGCTCGATCAGATCACGCAAGAGCCCGATGGCGGCCTGCGGATCGGCGCGCTCGTCACCAATACGGCACTCGCGGCGGATCGGCGCGTGCGCAGCGATTATGCGGTCCTGAGCCGGGCCATTCTGGCTGGCGCATCCGGGCAGCTGCGCAACAAGGCGACAACCGGCGGCAATCTGCTGCAACGGACCCGCTGTCCCTATTTCTACGATACCAACCAACCCTGCAACAAACGTCAGCCCGGGACCGGCTGCGCGGCCATTGAGGGCGCCTCCCGCCAGTTGGCGGTGATTGGCGGCAGCGCTGCCTGTATCGCGACGAACCCCAGCGACATGGCGGTTGCGATGCGGCTGCTGGATGCGCGCGTGGAGACGGTCGATGCACAGGGCAATGTCCGGTCGATCGACATTGCCGACTTTCACAAATTGCCCGGTGAGACGCCGCATGTGGAAACCGCGCTGGCGCCTGGCGAACTGATCACGGCCGTGCTGCTGCCCAAGCCTATTGGCGGCCAGCATGTCTACCACAAGGTGCGTGACCGGGCCTCCTATGCCTTTGCGCTCGTGTCGGTGGCGGCGATCCTCCAGCCGGATGGCTCTGGCCGCGTTGCGGTGGGCGGGATCGCGCCCAAGCCCTGGCGCACGGACGCCGCGGATGCCGCGCTCCCGCAAGGGGCGGAGGCAGTGGCCCGGCACCTCCTCGCCGGCGCCGCGCCGACCAGGGACAATGCATTCAAGATCGAGCTGGTCGAGCGGACGCTTGCCGGCATCTTGCACGACGCGAAGGGTTGATGCCGTGAAGTTCGATGCCCCCGCTACCCAGAACCCGATCGACCAGCTCAAGGTCGTCGGCAAGTCCACCGATCGCATCGACGGGCCGCTCAAGACGACGGGGCGCGCACCCTATGCCTATGAGCGGCATGAGGTCGCCGCGAACCAGGCCTATGGCTTCGTCGTCGGCGCGGCCATCGCCAAGGGGACGATCCGGTCGTTCGATCTGGTCGACGCCAAGGCCGCGCCTGGCGTGCTCTCGATCATCACCACGCTGGACCATAAGCCGCTTCCGCTCGGCGGCCAGAACACCGCCAACCTGTTCGGTGGAGCCGAAATCCAGCATTATCATCAGGCGATTGCGCTCGTGGTCGCCGAGACCTTTGAGCAGGCCCGCGCGGCCGCGTCGCTGATTCAGGTCGATTATGTCCGGCAGGACGGCAAATTCGATCTCGAGCGCGAGGCGTCCCGGGCCGAGCCCGTTCCGGACGAGGACGAGACCAACAAAGCCGGCGATTTTGCGGCCAGCTACGCCAAGGCTGAGGTCAAGCTCGACCAGCGCTACAGCACGCCGGACGAAAGCCATGCGATGATGGAGCCGCACGCCACCATCGCCGCGTGGGAGGGCGAGAAGCTCACCGTCTGGACGTCGAACCAGATGATCGCCTGGGGCAAGCGCGATCTTGCCAAGGCCCTATCGCTCAAGCCCGAGCAGGTGCGGCTCGATTCCCCCTATGTCGGGGGCGGCTTTGGCGGAAAATTGTTTCTGCGCTCCGATGTCGTCCTTGCGGCGCTGGGGGCCAAAACGGTCGGGCGGCCGGTGAAGCTGGCCCTCACGCGTCCGCTCATCATCAATAACACGACCCATCGGCCCGCGACGCTGCAGCATATCCGGATCGGCGCGAACAAGGATGGGCGCATTCTTGCGATCTCGCATGAGAGCATTTCGGGAAATCTGCCGGATGGCGAGCCGGAGACCGCCGTCCAGCAAACCAAGCTTTTCTACGCGGGGGAAAGCCGGGAAGTCGCCATGAAGCTGGCGCAGCTCGATCTGCCGGAAGGCAATGCGATGCGCGCGCCTGGCGAAGCGCCGGGGCTGATGGCGCTGGAGATCGCCATGGATGAAATGGCCGAGAAGCTGGGGATGGATCCGGTGGAATTTCGTATCCTGAACGATACGCAGGTCGATCCGATGAAGCCCGAGCGTCCCTTTTCGGCGCGTCATTTCGTCGAGTGCCTCAGGACCGGCGCGGAGCGGTTCGGATGGCACAAGCGCAAGGCGACCCCTGCATCGGTGCGTGAGGGTCGCTACCTGATCGGCATGGGCATGGCAGGCGGTTTTCGGAACAATCAGCTGACCAAATCCGCAGCGCGGGTCCGCCTCTCGGGCGACGGCAAGGTCACCGTCGAGACCGACATGACCGATATCGGCACCGGCACCTACACGATCATCGCCCAAACCGCCGCCGAGATGATGGGCGTGGACCTGGGCGACGTCATCGTGAAATTGGGCGACTCTGATTTCCCCGCCGCGGCGGGCTCCGGTGGCCAATGGGGCGCGGCCAACTCGACAGCCGGCGTCTATGCCGCCTGCATCAAGATGCGCGACCAGGTGGCGGCGCGCTTGGGGCTGAACAATGCGGATGTGACGTTTACCGACGGCGAGGTCCGCTCGGGCGATCGCGCCGTGCCTCTGCGCGACGCCGCGCGCGATGGGGAGCTCATTGCCGAGGATGGCATCGACTATGCCGACGACTTTGCCGACCGGGCGCAGCAATCCACCTTCGCTGGTCATTTCGTGGAGGTCGGGGTCGATGCCTTCACGGGCGAAACCCGCATCAGGCGAATGCTCGCTGTGTGCGATGCCGGTCGCATCCTCAATCCCAAGTCAGCGCGAAGCCAGGTGATCGGCGCCATGACCATGGGCGCAGGCGCCGCACTGATGGAGGAACTTGTGGTCGACAAGCGGTTCGGCTTCTTCGTCAATCACGACCTCGCGGGTTATGAGGTCCCGGTCCATGCAGACATCCCGCATCAGGACGTCATCTTCCTCGATACCACCGACCCTTGGTCCACGCCGATGAAGGCGAAAGGCGTTGGGGAACTGGGGATTTGCGGCGTGGGAGCCGCGGTCGCCAACGCCATCTACAATGCCACCGGCGTGCGGCTGCGCGATTATCCGATGACCTTGGACAAGCATCTCTCGCGCTTACCGAAGGCGGTTTAGGCGGACGCGAATGAGGTTTAGTGGAGCAGCGCTGGACGGCCTGAGTTGAGCGCGACGAAGAAATGTCGCGGCGGCCAAGCCATGGTTGCGAGGCATTCTGCTCTCATGGAGGCCGCGCTCTGCTCCAACTGAGGATTGGACGATGAGTGTCAATCGTCGGCGCCCAAGATGACTATTGGGCTTCCTATGAGGAAACATGCGGGTGGTTCCTGAGCTTGGATCCGCTAATGACGAATGTTGGTGGTTTCTCAGGCCGGCTGACTATGGGATTTAGCAAAACCGCTGAAATAGGCTTTCAAATTTGCGTCGGTAACAGGTTCAAGCAAGCTTGCCACCTGCTCTTCAAGGGTCGAGCCCTCGTTGACGTCGCCACCCCGCTGAAATCCCATCTCCCAACGCGCGAACGACCGTGCCGCGATTGCCTTGTTATTCAGTTGGACCACAGCATAGTGACGCTGATCCTTTGAAATGCGGGAGAACGTCGAATTGACGGCGTCTTCAGGGCCTTCGAGAACCTGAAGGAAGCGCCGATTCCCTACCACGAGCAAGCCCGTTACATCAGCGAGCCGGTTATTCCGTCGGGACGCAACCAAAATGTCCTCAAGCTCCGCGTCCGAAAGCGTTCGACGGACAGTGCTGATATATAAAATGCGATGCATAGCAGGCTCCTTAGCGACCGGGCTAGGGATGCGATGTTAATCAAATACTTCCAGCGCGGTGAGCCGAGTGAAGACCCCATGATCGGCGGCGATTTCAATGGTGAGAATCCGTGCACCGCTGGGTCGCACGCTGACGCTGATTAAAGTGTGCGCCATCCATATCAGGGGCATTCGTAGCGCAGGTGGGCCATGTGGGGGTGGCCGGCCGCTTGGAGATGAGCCTGACTAAACACTGCCGACGAAGAGGACTGGACTCGACAGCGAGATACTAAGCCGCCCGGCAAAGAAATCCAAATCTAAGCGGCCGATGCGCAGCATGGCGCCAAATTCAGCATCCAGACTGCAGCGATTTCCGCCGCCGCTTCAAAGAAGGCCTAAATGCTCATCTTTGACTGGGAATGGTGCGGTCGAGAAGACTCGAACTTCCACGGGCTTTCGCCCACAACGACCTCAACGTTGCGCGTCTACCAGTTCCGCCACGACCGCACATCAGGGAGGTGGGAGCCGATGGCCCCCGGGTAGGCGGCGGCCTTTAGCAAAGGGATTCGGGGCATGCAACCATCCTTCGCACTTCATCGTGATATAGCGTGAAACGCGCCGCGGGATCGGGCTGTTGGCTTGACTTGCGCGGCCCTGCAGGCGATCCAGCAGGGCGCTGACGTGCCCAATGCACGCGCTTTTATCACGATTTTTGCAGTCCTTGTGTCGCGGGCGCCAGAAGCCCGGTCATGGCTGCGCCGGAAGGACCGATCCGATGCCACGCGGCTGTGCTGACTATGCGTTCCGTCACTTCGATGATCCACAGCCTGCGCCGCGCGAATCAGTATGCCCGACGCGTGCGCGGAATGCATAACTTCTCCCGGTCCCCCTCCCTCTTTCCTCTCCTCTCCTGATCAAGCAGCTTCATGTCCGACACTGACACCATCCTGCCGCCCCGCCACACCGGCCTGCTGAGCGAGGCCCGCCGCATCGCGTGGCTGGCCTGGCCGATCGTCCTCACCAACCTCAACTGGACGATCATGCACCTCGTCGATGTGACGGTGGTGGGCTATGCCGGCACGAGCGAACTCGGGGCATTGGCGGCCGGCCGGGTGGTGATGTTCGTCATCCTGATGCTGCTGCTGGCCGGCATGTCCGGCGTAATCGTCTTCACCAGCCGCGCGGATGGCGGCGGAGACCTGCACCGCACCGGGGCGCTATGGCGGGAAGCGGTGCTGACCGGCCTTTTGCTCGGCGTGCCCAGCGCCGTCGTCATCGCGCTGTTCGCCCAGCCCCTGCTGGCGCTGACCGGCGTCGCCGATGCGCTGGTCGATCCCGGCGCGCATGTGCTCGCCGCGATGATGCTGGGCCTGCCCGGGCAGATGCTCTCGATCGGCTGTGCGTATTTTCTGGAAGGGGTGAGCGCGCCGCGCCGGGTGTTGATCGTCAACCTCGCCACCTTGCCGGTCAACGCCGTGCTGACCTGGGCCATGGCGCTCGGGCATCTCGGTTTCCCGGCGATGGGCGCGTTCGGCGCCGCGCTGGCGACGTCGCTGACCTCGCTGGGCGGCGGCCTGGCCATGGCCTATATGGCGTGGACGCTGCCAAGCGCGCGCGAGCGCGGATTGCGCCGTCTCGACCTGGCGGCCTGGCGCAGCGCGCTGAGCGGCATCGGCGCGATCGTCCGCTTCGGCGCCATGCCTGGCATTGGCGCCGCCATGGAAGTGCTCGGCTTCTCCTATCTCATGATCCTCTCCACGCGGATGGGCGAGATCGTGGCCGGCGGCTTTCAGGTGATGCTCTCGCTGCACAATCTCGGCTTTGCGCTGGCGCTGGGGCTCGGCTCGGCGGCAGGCGTGCGGGTCGGCAATGCGGTGGGCGCGGGCGAGCCATGGGAGGCGCGCAGCCGCACCATGATCGCGTGCGGCCTCTCCATCCTGTTCATGGGTGCGGTGGTGCTCGCCTATCTGCTCTTCGGCCGGCCGATTGTCGCCGGACTCACCGCGCAACCGGCCGTGGCGCGGGAAGCGCTTATCATGCTGCTCATTCTGGCTCCCTTCATCCTGTGCGATGGCATCCAGGCGATCTTCGTCGCCGCGCTGCGCTCACTGGGGGATCAGGTGGTCGCCAGCGTCAATGGCATCATCGCCTTCTTTGGCGTGATGGGCGTCATGGGCTGGTACGGCCATGCGCAGGGCTGGGGATCGGCGGGTCTGGCGTTCGCCGCAGCGCTTGGCATGGCGGCGGCGATGGTGCTGCAGGCAGCGCGCTTCTGGCAGGTCAGCCTGCGTTATCGGCGAACCTGAGTTCAAGGTTGCGCGCGTTCTTGGGGATGTCCAGCCGGCTCTCGGAAACGCGCGCTTCCTCATTGGGCTTGAGCGTGGACTTGTCCGCCTTGGTCATCCAGCTGAACACCAGCCGACCCTGATCGTCGCGCAGCTCGACCACCACCGGCGGAACGGTCTGTTCCTGGTCGCTATCGTTGAGGATGCGGGCGCTGAACGCGAAATATTCCTCGCCGGTCGGCAGGTTGCGGCGCTCGGGCGGCTTAGGCAGGTAGAAATTGAGGCCGGAGGTCGCAGGCGCACCGCCAAAGCCGAGCGCAACGGCCCAGTTGGGCGGGCCGAAATAGGCGAGCGCACCGCCGGCAAGGCTCACCGCGACGAAGAAGGCGAGCGCCGCGGCCGTCCAGAGCCTGGCGGGATTGCGTCGCGGACGCGTCGGCGCCTCGGCTGGCTCGTCGGGATAATGGACGAACTCCTGCGACGGCGCGGCAGCAGGCGGCGGATCGATCGGGTCGTGACGCGGTTCAGCCGGGGGCGCTGCGGCGGCGGTTTCCTCAGTGCCGACCGCGACCGGCGCCACAGGAGCCTGCGCTTCGGCGCTCTCGACGGGTGCGGATGCGGGGACCTCATTCGGCGCAAGGCCGGCGTCCGCCGCAGCATCGGCCATCGCCGGCTCGGGGCGCTCCACCGGTGCGCCCTCCTGAAACCAGCTGTGGCGGCAAGACGCGCACCGGACCTGACGGCCCGCAGCACCAATCGCGCTATCGGGCACAACATAGCGTGTGGCGCATTGAGGGCAGACGAGGATCATCGCGCTCCATAAACACCGGTTTCCCGCAGAGGGCAAGCGGGCGTTTGAACGTGGCCGGGGATATCCCCACAGCGACGGACGGCAGGGCCTGTGGGACGCGCGCGAGGCCGGCGCACCATCCGCCACCTTGCCCGCAATGGGGGCCTGTGCCATGCACGGCGCGGCAGATCATCGGCGGGCGTGGCCGCGCGCCATTAATGGGGACATGCAATCGCGGCGATGGCTAGAATAGTCCAGTTCGAGAATGTCGGGCTGCGGTATGGGCCCGGCCCAGAGACGCTGTCCGACCTCAGCTTTTCGCTCGACGAAGGGGCCTTCTATTTCCTCACCGGCGCGTCCGGCGCGGGCAAGACCTCGCTGCTCAAGCTGCTCTATCTCGCCCAGCGCCCCAGCCGCGGCGCGATCCGCCTGTTCGATGCCGATATCGTCACCCTGCCCCGCGCACGTCTGCCGAGTTTCCGCCGTCGCATTGGCGTGGTGTTTCAGGATTTCCGGCTCGTCTCGCACCTCTCGGCCTTCGATAATGTCGCGCTGCCGCTGCGCATCGCCGGTGTAAACGAAGATCAGATCCGCCCGCCGGTGGAGGAGATGCTGCACTGGGTCGGCCTGTCCGACCGCGCCCATGCCTTGCCCGCCACTCTCTCCGGCGGTGAGCAGCAGCGCGTCGCTATTGCCCGCGCCGTCATCGGCCGCCCCGAACTGCTGGTGGCGGACGAGCCGACCGGTAACGTGGATCGGGACATGGCGACCCGGCTCATCACCCTGTTCGAGGCGCTCAACAAGCTCGGCACCACCATCGTCGTCGCCACGCACGACACCGCCCTGCTCGGCAAGGTCTCCGGCGCGCGGACCATGCGGCTGGAGGGCGGACGCATGGCACCGATCGAGGGGCAGGATGGCGTCAGTGCGCTCCCCTCGCCCTATCGTCCAGCGCCCCATCAGCCGGGACAAGCCTGAGCCATGGCGCGCAATCCGCTTGAAGGCATGAGCCGCCCTTATCGTCCCGGCCCGCTGCTGCCGCAGGGCCGGCTGACCGGGCCGATGCCGTGGGTGATCGCGATCATGATGTTCCTGACCGTGCTGGCAACCGCCGCCGGCCTCGCCCTCAATCAAGGCGCGCGAGCCTTGGTGGATGAGGTCTCCGGCCGCGTGACCGTGCAGGTGGCCGAGGCCGATCCGCAGGCGCGCGGCCAGGCGGTGCGCCGCATCGTGGGCCTGCTCGATCAGGCCGAGGATGTCGGCACCGTGCATGTCGTGCCGGAGAGTGAACTGGCGGCGCAACTCGCGCCCTGGCTCGGCAATGACCTCAAGCTGGCCGATGTGCCTCTGCCAGCGCTGATCGATGCCGAGCTGCTGACCCTGGAGAGCGCCCGGTCCGAGCGCCTCGCTGTGCTCGACAAGGCAGTGAAAGAGATCAATGCCCATGCCCGCGTCGAGCCGCATGGCGATTATCTCTCGCCGCTGGCGCAGCTTGTCTGGTCCATCGGCCTCGTGGCCTTCGCCGTCGTCGCGCTGATGGCCTTTGCGACCGGCGCCGTGGTCGTGCTGGCCGCACGAAGCGCGCACGCCACCCATCGCGGTACCATCGACATCATGCACATGCTGGGCGCCACCGATGCGCAGGTGGTGCGCCTGTTCCAGCGGCGGATGATGCTCGATGCGCTGTTCGGCGGCGTTGTAGGTTACGCGGCGGCGACGCTCGTCATCATCCTCGTCGGCCGCTCGATGGCGGCTGTGGCGTCCGACCTGATGAGCAGTGCCTCGCTGCCTGGCATCGCGTGGATCATCTTCCCGCTGCTGCCGGTGGCGGGTGTGGGCGTCGCGTCGCTGTCGGCACGCCTCACCTTGCGGCGGGCGCTGGAGCGCTCCTTGTGATCCGGCGGTTTCTCTCGATCATCCTGCTGGTCTGGGCGTTCGGCTTTGCCTGGTTCGCCCTGCTGCTGCCCCAGCCGCAGGACGATGAAAAGACCGATGCAATTGTCGTCCTCACCGGTTCGGCAGGCCGCATCGAGCGCGGACTAGCCCTCCTCCGCCGCGACCAGAGCCGCCATCTGTTGGTCTCCGGTGTGGATCGGGACGTGCGGCGCGGCGAATTTGCCGCGCTTTACAGGGTTTCACCGGCACTGATGAGCTGCTGCATCACCTTGGGTCGTGAGGCGATCGACACGCGCTCCAATGCCATCGAGACGGCGCAATGGCTGCGCCGCAACCGTTACACCTCCGTGCGGATCATCACCACCGACTGGCACATGCGCCGCGCGCAATACGAACTCTCGCGCCAGATCGATCCTTCGGTCCGCATCGTGCCGGACGCGGTGCGGTCTCACCCCAGCCTGACCGTGCTGTTCCGCGAATATCACAAGTTCGCCCTGCGGCGGATTGCCGGTCTGCTCGGCATTTGAGCGGGAACGGAAAGCCCATGCCACCCCTGTCCCCGCTCGGCACGCTGGTGACGGCGCTGCGCTCGGCGCTGTTTTCGGTGCTGTTCTACGGCATGACCGTCTTCCTGCTGCTCGCCTGCCTGAGCGTGATGCCGTTCGGGGCGCGCAAGGTCGTGCCGCTCGCGGCGGTGTGGTCGCGCATTCACCGGTTCCTGGCGCGCTGGGTGCTGGGCCAGAAGATCGTCGTGGAGGGCGCCTTCCCTGACGAACCGGTGTTCATCGTCTCCAAGCATGAATCGATGTTCGAGACGCTGGACGCCGTGATCCTCTTCCATCGCCCGGTGATCGCCGCCAAGCGCGAGCTGGGGGACATCCCGGTCTGGGGCGCGGTGGCGCGGGCTTATGGGCTGATGATCGTCGACCGGGCAGGCGGTGCCAGCGCGCTGCGCGGCATCCGTGCCGAAGCGCGCGCCGCCTTTGCCGAGGGCCGCCCCGTGCTGCTCTACCCGGAAGGGACGCGCGTGCCGCATGGTGAGCGTGCCCCGCTCAAGGCTGGCTTTGCCGGGTTGTATTCCATGCTCGGCGTGCCCGTGCTGCCGGTGGCGCTGGATACGGGCCGGCTATCGCCCCGCAACAGTTTCCTGAAGCGCTCCGGCGTCATCACCTATCGGCTGGCGCCGCTCATTCCGCCCGGCCTGCCTCGTGCGGAAGCGGAACGCCAGCTGTTCGAGGCGATCAACAGCCTCAATGGACCGGCGCCCGGGCCGGAAATCGATTCGGTTTGACGCGAAATCGATTCGACTCACCGTTCGTTCATTGTCGTTTCATCCGGGCGAACGGATAGCTAAGCTCGAGCGGGGGTCTGATCGTGCCAGCGATATTGCGGCACGACCGCTGGCCGATCTGCGATTGCGGGAGACATTTGAATGAACCGGACGAGAGCACCGATCCAGCCTCTCATCACTTGGGCGATCGGGCTGGTGGCCAGCGCGGCACTGGTGGCGGCGCCTGCCGCGGCCCAGATCAACACGGTCGATCCCAACACGCAGATCGACGCGGATCTCGCGCCCGGCGCGCCGGCGAACCAGACGCCGCTGCCATCCGAGCCTGCGCCTTCTTACCCGCCAGCCGATCCGGTCTATAACGATCCGGCAACCAGCCCGCCGCCCGCGCCCCCGGCGAGCACCACGGCTCAGACCGCAACCACAGCGACCGAGGCCGCCGGCGTGCCAGAGAATGCCGCCGCAAACACCTACAAGAAGGACGATCTGATCGGCGCGGCCGAGGGCGTTTTCGGCAAGGGCGCTGAAGGGCTCGCCGGCATCATCGAGAACATCCTCAAGGATCAGGGCGAGCCGATCGCCTACATCGCCGGGCGCGAGGCCTCGGGCGCCATCGGTATCGGCCTGCGCTACGGATCAGGGACGTTGTTCCACAAGATCGAGGGCCAGCGCGACGTCTACTGGACAGGCCCCTCCATCGGCTTTGACCTCGGCGGCAATGCCGCGAAGACCTTCGTGCTCGTCTACAATCTCTATGACAGCCAGGAGCTCTATAAGCGCTTCCCGGCCGGCGAGGGCGCCGCTTATCTCGTTGGCGGTTTCAACGCGAGCTACATGCGCTGGGGCGATATCGTGCTCATCCCCATCCGGCTGGGCGTCGGCTATCGGCTGGGCGTCAACGCCGGCTACATGAAGTTCACCGAAAAGCGCAACTGGCTGCCCTTCTGAGCATCCACGCGAGCGGCGCATCCACCGATCAGGTAAAGCGCCGCTTTGCGCGGGCAGAGACAAACTCATCCCACGCAGCGCTGGTCTGTGCGCGCGCATGCGCTAGATTGGCGGCATAACACCGCGCACAGGAGACAAGACCATGGCCGACAGCGACCCCGCCAACAATCTGCCCGCCGGATATGTTCCGCCCAAGGTGTGGCGCAACGAGACAGAGAATGGCGGGCAGTTCGCCAGTATCAATGCGCCGACGGCGGGCGCGCGGCAGGACATCACCCTGCCCATCGGCGAACATCCGCTCCAGCTCTATTCGCTGGGCACACCCAATGGTCAGAAGGTCACGGTGATGCTCGAGGAGCTGCTGGCCGCGGGCTATGACGCGGAATATGATGCTTGGCTGATCAAGATCTACACCGGCGAGCAGTTCGGCAGCGATTTCGTGAAGATCAACCCGAACAGCAAGATTCCGGCGATGATGGATTACAGCCAGAACCCGCCGCTGCGCCTGTTCGAGAGCGGTTCTATGCTGGTCTATCTGGCCGAGAAGTTCGGCGCCTTCCTGCCGACCGACGTGCGCAAGCGCACCGAGACGTTCAACTGGCTGATGTGGCAGATGGGCTCCGCGCCGTTCGTCGGCGGCGGCTTCGGGCACTTCTATGCCTATGCGCCGATCAAGATCGAATATGCCATCGACCGCTACGCCATGGAAACCAAGCGCCAACTGGACGTGCTCGACAAGCAATTGGCCGACAAGGAATTCATCATCGGCGACGAGATCACCATCGCCGATTTCGCCATCCTGCCCTGGTATGGATCGATGATGCGCAGTGCCTATGATGCGCAGGAGTTCCTCTCGGTCCATGAGTATCGCAATGTCGACCGCTGGGTGACGCAACTCCATGCCCGCAAGGGTGTGAGCCGCGGCCTGCTCGTCAATGCTGCAGGACGCCCCGGCGGCGGCATCGCCGAGCGACACAGCGCCAAGGATCTCGACGACGCCATCGCCGCAGCGGCGGAAAGCGCGCCCGCATGAGGCGGCTTTAAACGCACAACGCGCATGGCCGGGTCAGCCAGGCCCGGCCATGCGCATCATCCTGCCTGTCCGGATTCCCCGGTTATCAAGGCGCCGAACAGCCCCGCCGAGAAATTTCTTCACGCATTTAAACGGTGCGGGAACCAAAATGCCTGATTGGCGTTCCCCTCGGGGGTCTGAGCTATCTGCCCTTTTGGCATCTGAAAGGGCGGGCATTAAGTGCTTCATAATAATCGCGAAGTGTTTCTCTATGCCGCCATCGCCTTCCTTCTGGCGATCCCGTTCGCCGGAGACCTGATCTTTCCGCTCGGCACCGCTGTCTGGGTCATCTACCTCCTCCCTACCGTTCTCGCCTTCCTCGCGTCCGCTCCCCTCGCGCCGCTCGTGACCGCGTCGCTGGCAACGCTGTTGACGATCATGGGCTTCTTCTTCGCGCGCGATGGAGTCGATCCGAACATCGCCATCGTCAACCGCGTCATCGGCGCCTCCGTGAACTGGCTGCTGGCCGCTGTTGGCGTCATGTTCATCCGCAGCAAGCTGGAAATCGCCCGGCAGGATTGGCTGCAGGCCGGGCAGGTCGGGCTTGGAAATGCCGTTGCTGGCGACCTGTCGATCGAAGAGGTCTCCCAGCGTGCCTTGCGCTATCTGGCCGAATATCTCGGCGCGCAAGCGGCTGCCCTGTTCGTCCGCGAGCAAGCGACCTTTCAGCGCCGTGCCGTTTATGGCGTTCCGCAAGACGCCCCCATTCCGCAGGAGATCACGCCCAATGATGGGTTGCTCGGTCAGGCCGTACGCGACAAGCGCAGCTTTCTGCTGACCGAGGTGCCGGAAAATTATCTCTATTACGGCTCGGCGTTCGGCCGGGCGGTCCCGCAGCAGATTCTGGTCGCGCCCGCGCGCGCCGATGGCGAAGTCAACGCCGTGATCGAACTGGGATTGACCGGCAAGACCACGCAAGATGCCGAAGCTTTCATGACGCGGATCGCCGCGCAGCTTGGCGTCTCGATCCGCTCGGCAGCCTATCGCTCGCAGCTGCAGGCGCTGTTGGAGGAAACCCAGCATCAGGCCGAGGAACTGCAGGCGCAGGGCGAAGAGCTGCAAGCCAATAATGAGGAGCTGGAAGCGCAGAGCCAGCGGCTGCTGGAATCGCAGGCGCGGCTTGAAGCGCAGCAGGCCGAGTTGGAGGAGAGCAACGCCTCGCTGGAAAATCAGGCCCATGAGCTTGAGGCCCAGCGCGATGAGCTGGAACAGGCCCAGGCCTCGCTTGAGGAGCAGACCGCCGAGCTTGAGAAGGCCAGCCGCTACAAATCCGAATTCCTCGCCAACATGTCTCACGAGCTGCGCACGCCGCTCAATTCGCTGCTCATCATGGCGCGGCTGCTCGGGGAGAACCGGGCAGGCAATCTCTCGGCCGATCAGGTCAAGCACGCCCGCACGATCGAATCCTCCGGCAATGATCTGTTGGCGCTGATCAACGACATTCTCGACATCTCGAAGATCGAGGCGGGCAAGGTGGAGCTGGACATCCGCCCGGCCAAGCTCTCGACCATGTTCGAACGCCTGAGCGCGACCTTTTCCGCAGGCGCGACCTCGAAGGGGCTGGCGCTGCGGACGGAAATCGACCCCGGCCTGCCAGCCGACATCCGCACCGACGCCCAGCGCGTCGAGCAGGTGCTCAAGAACTTCCTCTCCAACGCGATCAAGTTCACCGCCGCCGGTGAGATAACGCTGCGCGCATCGGCCGCGCCGGGCGGCGGCATCGCGCTGAGCGTGCGGGATACCGGCATCGGCATTCCGGCCGAGAAGCTGGGCATCATCTTCGATGCCTTCCGGCAGGCGGACGGGACGGTCAGCCGCAAATATGGCGGCACCGGCCTTGGCCTGTCGATTTCCCGCGAACTGGCCGGGCTGCTGGGCGGTTCGGTCGGCGTCGAGAGCGCTGCCGGCGAAGGCAGCGTGTTCACGCTGACGCTGCCGCTCGAGCTGGAGCCATCCGCGCTCGATCAGGGCCGCTCGCAATCCCGCCCTGCCCTGCCGGAACCCGCGCGTGGGCCGGCGATGCCAGCCTTGCCGCGCCAGTCGCCGGTGGCGGATGATCGCGAGGTACTTTCGGGCGATTCCCGCTTGATCCTCGTCGTGGAGGATGATGCGCGTTTTGCGGAAATCCTCGCCGACCTCTCGCACGAACTCGGTTTCCAGTGCCTCGTCGCGGGAACGGCGGACGAAGGCGTCTTGCTGGCCCGGCAATATCTGCCCCACGCCATCATCCTCGACATGAACCTGCCCGACCACACTGGCCTCTCCGTGCTCGACCGGTTGAAGCGCGACGTGCGCACGCGGCACATCCCGGTGCATATCGTTTCGGTCAGCGAGGATGCGCAGGCGGCGCTGGCCAATGGCGCCGTGGGCTATCTGCTCAAGCCGGTGCGGCGCGAGCAGCTGGTCGACATGCTCGAAGCGCTGGAAACGCGCATTTCGCAGCGGGTGCGCCGGGTGTTGGTGGTGGAGGACGATGCCCGCCAGGCCGAGAGCATCGGCCTGCTCTTGGGCTCGCGCGATGTCGAGACGGTGGCCGCACACAGCGCGGCCGAATGCCTCGACCGGCTTGGCACGACCAGCTTCGACTGCATGGTGCTGGACCTCAACCTGCCCGATACGCCGGGCCTCGATCTGCTCGAACGGCTGAGCGAGGATGAGACGATCGGCTTCCCGCCGGTGATCGTCTACACCGGCCGCGATATCTCCCCCGAGGAAGAGCTGCGCCTGCGCCGCTATTCCAAGTCGATCATCGTCAAGGGCGCCAAGTCCCCCGAGCGCCTGCTCGATGAGGTGACCTTATTCCTGCACCAGGTCGTTTCCGAACTGCCCGAGGCGCAGAAGGAGATGGTCGTCCGCTCGCTCAACCGGGATGTCGCGCTGGATGGCAAGACCATCCTCGTGGTCGAGGATGACATTCGCAATGTCTATGCGCTGACCAGCATTTTCGAGCCGCATGGCACAACTATTCGCATCGCCCGCAACGGCCGGGAGGCGCTCGACGCGCTGGACCAGTCCGCAAAGGGCGAGGCGCCGATGGTCGATCTGGTGCTGATGGACGTGATGATGCCGGAGATGGATGGCCTGACCGCTACCCGCCACATCCGCGGGCAGAACCAGTGGCGCAACCTGCCGATCATCGCCCTGACCGCCAAGGCCATGGACCGCGACCAGCAGGAATGTCTGGCAGCGGGCGCCAATGATTATCTCTCCAAGCCGCTCGACGTGGACAAGCTATTGTCGCTGGTGCGCGTGTGGATGCCGCGATGACCCCCGAAGCCGAGCTTGCCCCGCTGGACGTGCTGGAAGCCGATCTGCTCATCGAGGCGATCTGGCGACATTATCATTATGACTTCCGCGGATACTCGCGCAATTCGCTCCACCGCCGCCTGCTGCGTGCCCAGCCGCATCTTGGCTGCGAGAGCTTCTCCCAGATGCAGCATATCGTGCTGCGCAGCCCCGCCGCCTTTGGCGAGCTGATGCGCTACCTGACCATCCAGGTGAGCGAGATGTTCCGCGATCCCGATTATTTTCGGGCCCTGCGCGAGCAGGTGATCCCGCATCTGCGGACCTACCCCTCGATCAAGGTGTGGATCGCCGGCTGCGCCAATGGCGAGGAATTCTATTCCATGGCCATCCTGTTCCGGGAAGAAGGGCTGGAGGAACGCACGATCTTCTACTGCACGGACATCAGCCCCGGCGCCCTCAACAATGCGCAGAGCGGCGTCTACGAGCAGAGCCGCATCGCGAAGTTCACCGAGAACCACCGGCTGTCCGGCGGACACACATCCCTCTCCGATTATTATACCGCAGCCTATGGCGGCGTGGTGTTCGACAAGTCGCTGCGGTCGCGCGCGGTGTTCGCCGAGCACAGCCTCGCGACGGATCAGGTGTTTGCCGAGGCGCATCTGATTTCCAGCCGCAACGTGCTCATCTATTTCGACCGCGATCTGCAGGACCGCGCGATCGATCTCTTCGCCAATTCGCTGGTGCGCGGCGGCTATCTCGGCCTAGGCTCGCGTGAGACGCTGCGCTTCTCGCGGACGTCCGGCTGCTTTGATGACTTCGTGCCTCAGGAAAAAATCTATCGCCGCAACCTCGTCCCGTCACAGGAGCCCGGCCATGTCGCCTGATCCGGTCCGCATCCTCATCGTCGATGACGTGGTGGAAAATCTCGAAGCGCTCGAAGCGCTGCTGGCCCATGACGGCGTGGAGACGGCCCGCGCCGGTTCGGGCGCCGAGGCGCTGGAGCTGTTGCTGGTCAACGAGTTCGCCCTTGCCCTGCTCGATGTGCAGATGCCGGGCATGGATGGCTTCGAACTGGCCGAGCTGATGCGCGGCACCGAGCGGACCCGCCGGATCCCGATCATCTTCCTCACCGCCGTCGCAACCGACGAGACCCGGCGGTTCCGCGGCTATGAAGCCGGCGCCGTCGACTATCTGCTCAAGCCGATCGATTCCCTCGTGCTGCGCAGCAAGGTGGAGGTGTTCGTCGAGCTTCACCGGCATCGGCAGGCCCTGGCGCGCCATGGCGATGAATTGAGCCGCGCTCTCGGCCGACTGCAGGCGCACCGGGACAATAGCCCGCTCGCCATCGTGGAGTTCGATGACAGCGAGCGGATCGTCGGCTGGTCGAAGGGCGCCGAGCGCATGTTCGGCTGGAGCGAGCGGGAAATGCTGGGCGGCGACCTCGCCACGACAGCCTGGAGCGATGCCGATGGCACTGCCCCCCTGCACAGCCTGTTCGCGGACTTCCGCGCCGGCGTGAAACAGCGCGATATGCTGAGCCTCGTCCTGCACAGCCGGCAGGGGACAGACATCGATACGGAATGCTATTGTTCCGCGGTGCACGGTGCCGGCGGCCGCCTGCTTTCGGTGGAAGTGCAGATTCTCGACGTGACCGAGCGCCGAAGGGCCGAAAAGACCCAGCGGCTTTTAGTGGGCGAGCTCAACCACCGGGTGAAGAACACCATGGCCTCCGTGCAGGCCATCGCCTCGCAGACATTGCGCCATTCGGCCGATCCCGCCGATTTCGCGCCGACCTTCATTGGTCGCATCCATGCGCTGAGCAAGGCGCATTCGCTGCTGAGCGAAGCGACATGGAAAGCCGCGAGCCTGCGCGAGCTGATCCACGGCCAGTTCGATATGGGCGTGGTCGGTCCCGACCGCCTCTCCGCGTCCGGGCCCGACGTGGACCTGGAGCCCGAGCCGTCCCTGCATCTCTCCATGGTCCTGCACGAACTGGTGACCAACGCCCTCAAATATGGCGCGCTATCCACCGCAGAAGGCTACGTCGCGCTGAACTGGACGCTGGAGGATGAGCAACTGCATCTGGAATGGGTGGAGCGTGGCGGGCCGCCCGTCTCGCCGCCATCGCGCACCGGTTTCGGCAGCATGTTGATCGAGCGCAGCCTGCGCAGCGAGGGGGGGGCTTCCACCGCCACGTACGAGGCGGAGGGGCTGCGCTGGACCCTGACCCTGCCCTGTACCGTCGTGAGGAAGTCCGCCCCCGCCGCGATCCCACGGACGGCGCCCCAGCCCGTCCTCCAGGTTGCCACCGAAGGCTCGCTGGACGGCAAGTCCGTGCTCGTCGTGGAGGACGAGCCTCTGGTCGCGCTGGATATCCTAACGGTGCTGGGCGAGAGCGGCGCGCAGGTCATCGGGCCAGTCACCACGCATGACCAAGCGCTGGAGCAGGCCCGCACCGGCCAGTTCGACCTCGTGCTGCTGGATGGCAATCTGCAGGGCGAGACGGTCGAGGACATCGCAGCGCTGCTGCAGGCCCGCGCCATCCCGTTCCTGATGGTCAGCGGCTATGGTGCGGCGCAATTGCCGGACCTGCTCGCCCGCCAACCGATCGTGACCAAGCCGTTCAGTGCGGAGGAATTGCTCCGGGCTGCACGATCCCTGCTCGCGCCCAGCCCCGCCATGGATATCGCGGTCTAGCGCCGCGATCAAAGGAATGCCTCGGGACTGGGCAAGGTTAGTGAAATCTCCCACACGTCGGGAAAATTTTCACACCTTTCTGCCATGTCCGTCCCGCTGACGTTCAGCGAAATGGCGTAAAAGCGGCCCCAGCCACAAATTGGCACGACACATGCTTTGGAGAGGACAGCGGGTCGAACGGATCGGCCCGCCTTCAAGGAGCCAACCGATGTCCGCCTCACCCCCCTCGATGCTCGCACGCCCCGACACGCTGCTGGGAATCTGCCAGGCCATTGGCGAGGATCTCGGCATTAACCCGACCTGGGTCCGGGCGGCGCTGGCCTGTGGTGTCTTCTTCAATCTCGCTGCGACGGCGGCCATCTATCTCGGTCTCGGGCTTGTCGTGGCCGTCAGCCGCTGGCTGTTCCCTGCGCCATCGCGCCCAGTCGCGGATGTTGTGGTGGTCGACACAGACGCCGCGCACGCCGAGCCGGCTGCAGAGCCCATCGATCAGGGCACTCACGCGCCACAGCCCCTTCCACTGGCCGCCTGAGCCTATTCGGCTCCCGCGCCTGCCTGACGATCAGTGCAGGCGCTGGCTGCCCTGCCCGTCGCCCCGCCGCGCGAATTGCATGAGCTGGATTATCAGTTCGTTGCGGTCGCGCAGCGCATCGGCTTCGAGCAGGGCCTGTTTGGCCGCCGGATCGAAGGGTGCGATCTGCGCGATGGCATTCACCAGCATCTCGTCGTCCAGTGTCTCGACCGCGTCCCACTCGACCTCATAGCCAAGCGACGCGGCGAATGCCCGGGCCTCATCCTCCAGCGCGGCCCGCTCGCTGGGCGCCAGCACGCCGGGTTCATCCTCGACGCCTTCGATCATCTCGACTTCAACCTGACGGAAGGCGGTGGGGACATCCAGCTCCCGCTGCACGCGAAAGCGCGCCTCGCCGGCCAGAATGATGTTGAAGCGCCCGTCATCCAGCGCCTCGATCTCGGTGATCCGCCCCATGCAGCCGATGGAGAAGAGCGGGGCCGGCTCGCCCGGTCCGCTCGGCTGGATCATCCCGATGCGCTGGTCCTTGGCCATCGCCTCCGAGACCATCGCCCGATAGCGCGGCTCAAAGATGTGCAGGGGCAGGTGCATGCGCGGGAACAGCAGCGCCCCGCCCAGCGGGAAGATGGCCAGCCTGCGCTGCATCACAGCTTCAGGCGAAGAGAATTTGCGAGAGGCGACGGCGCTGGCCGGCAACCCAGGGATCTTCCAGCCCGACCACCTCGAAGAGCTGGAGCAGCTGCGTCCGCGCCTTGCCATCCTCCCAGCTGCGGTCGCGCGCGATGCTGGTCAGCAGCGCCTCGGCGGCGGCATCCCGGTCGCCATTGGCCATATGAGCGGCCGACAGCTCGAACAGCGCGTCATGATCGTCCGGATTGGCCTGGATGCGGGCCTGCAGCGGTGCCACGTCCACGCCCGGCGTGGCGGACCGCGCCAGCGCGATGGCCGAGCGTCCGCGCTCGATGGCCTTGTCGTGAGCCAGCGCCTCGGGCAGGCTGGCGACGAGCCCGTCCGCCTCGTCGAGATGCCCGGCCGCCACCAGGGCGCGGATCTGCCCGCCCAGCGCCTCGGCATTGTCCGGCGCCATCTCGCTGATCTGGGCGAAGATGGCGATCGCCCGCTCCGCATCGCCGCCCGCAAGCACGTCTTCAGCCATGGCCAGCAATGGCGCAATGTCCTGCGCACGCTGCCCCGCCTCGCTCTCGATGGGCAATTGCGCGAGGATCTGGTCGAGCATCTGGCGATACTGGCTCTCGGTGCGCGCCTGGGTCAGGTCCGCGACTGGCTGGCCCTGGAACACCGCGTAGACGGTGGGGATAGACTGGACGCGGAACTGGCTGGCGATGAATCGGTTCTCATCGACATTGATCTTGACGAGCAGCACGCCCCGGTCGGCATATTCGGCCGCGATCTTCTCGATGATGGGCGAGAGCTGCTTGCAGGGCCCGCACCATTCCGCCCAGAAGTCGACCATGACGAGCTTCGTTTGCGAAGGCTCGACAACGTCGCGACGGAACGCCTCGACGGCCTGCTTGTCCTGCTCGCTCAACCCGAGGGTGGCCACGTCATATCTCCTGCTGCCTGTCCGTTCGATCAGACCATATGGGGTGGAACGCCAACGCTCTGCAAGGGTGACAGGGAATCTTTGGAGAAAGCGCAAAAGGGGCTTGCCGCCTTCCAAAGGCGATGCTAGTTGCCCGCCTCACCCGACCGGAAGGCACTGCCCCGGTCCGCCAGAGCGGGCGTAGCTCAGGGGTAGAGCACAACCTTGCCAAGGTTGGGGTCGAGGGTTCGAATCCCTTCGCCCGCTCCAGTTTTTTCAAGAATTACATGATTGAACGGCCTTCGGGCCGGCTCTTCGTTGCGGCGCGGCGATCTGGTCGCTCAGCGCTCGGGAGCGCTCTGTCTAGGCGATCGGACATCGAGATTTGAAAAGGCGCTCGGTCCATGCGGAGAGCGTGGCGGCCACGGGCGGCCACCGATGGCGGGGGACCGCCCAGGTAAATGACCACGGCCGACCCTGCGCGCGTCCAACTCATTTGAGGTCGTGGCGTAGACCTATGCGGTCCCAGCCATTTCGCGACGCGTGGCGCTATAAACTCCAACAGGGCACCGTCGACCGTCCGACATGGTCTTCGGCTATCAGATAGCCCTCTCACGCTGCGCTTCTAGACGGAAGTTCGGTCTGGTGACAGTCACGCGCCCTCGCACTCGAAAGCGCCGCTCTCTGGGTTCATAGGCGCCACCAGAGTGCCAAGCCGATTGGCGAGCTGCGGTTGTAGGCGCTGGCGGCGGCGAGGCGTCCAAAGGACGGCATGCCAGTCCGACGGACGAGCCTTACCGACGCGGGGAGCAAGAACTGCTCGGCCGCCTTAGAGGTCCTTAGAACGCTACGTAACTGTTAGATACACGGCGCCTAAGACAATGCAGATTGCCTTTGGCGATAGCTTGAGCGAGCTTAGGGACGCGATCATGGCGCGGTCGTGTGTCCGTTATG